>CAWGTP010000001.1:0-499093 GCA_963825535.1 uncultured Solirubrobacterales bacterium
GCGCCCCTGGCCGGGGCCACCGTGTTCTCCGGGATTTTGCACTGTCCCTCGTGTGAGGCCCGCTTCGACCTGCCGCGGGCCGGCCGCGGCGTGGATGACGACGCGGTGCAGCTCGGCCCCGTCCCGCTGCTGCGCGAGGGTGAGGACCGCGTACGGATCGCACAGGGCGCATGAGCGGGGTCGCGCGCCTGCGGCGCCTGGCAACGTCGCCTGGCGCGAGCTCCACGGCCGCGCCCGAGGGCGAGCGATGCGACCTGTGCGGGCGCGCGATCGCCGAAGACCACCGCCACCTGCTGCACCTCGGCGAGCGCCGGATCGAGTGCGCGTGCGAGGCGTGCATAGCCATGCGCGCCGGCGCCGACGAGTACCGGCCGGTGGGCACGCGCGTGGCGTGGCTGGCGGACCTGGTGCTGGACGACGAGCGCTGGGCCTCGTTCGGGATCCCGATCGGGCTGGCGTTCTTCATGCGCAGCTCGATCTCGGCGGGTGTGGTGGCCATGTACCCCAGCCCCGCGGGCCCGACCGAGTCCGAGCTCGACCTATCGGCCTGGGACCGGCTGGTGGCGGACAACCCGGTGCTGACCACGCTCGAGTCCGACGTCGAGGGCCTGATCGTGGACCGCAAGGCCACACCGCACCGGCACGTGATCGCGCCGATCGACGAGTGCTACCGGCTCGTGGGAATCGTGAAAATGGCGTGGGAGGGCATCTCGGGCGGGGAGGCGCTGGAGGGCGCGCTCGACGGCTACTTCGCCGAGCTCGAGGCGCGCGCAACGTGAGCGAAACCGACTCGAAGCATTCGGCATCCATGCCTCATCCTTCCCCCGTGGCCGCGCCCGCGCTGGAGTTCGGCATCCTCGACGCCCGCGGCGAGCGCAACTCGGCCGCGCCGCTGCTGCGCTTCGACGGCCACGTCAGCGAGCAGTCCGGGCACGAGGTGTTCACGATCGCGCTGTCGGTGCAGATCATGTTCGAGCCGGCCAAGCGCTCCTACGACGCCGAGACCAAGGAGCGGCTGGTCGAGATGTTCGGCGCGCCCGAGCGCTGGGCCCAGACCACCAACAACTTCCTCTGGTCCGAGGTCGACGTGCTGCTGCCGGCGTTCACGGGCGCCACCGGCTTCCGGATCCCGGTGCCGTGCACGTTCGACATGGAGATCGCCGCGGCCAAGTACCTGTACTCGCTGCCCGACGGGCATGTGCCGCTGCTGTTCAACTTCACCGGCAGCGTCTTCTACCGCGGCGCGGACGGCCGGATTCAGGTGGCCAAGGTGCCGTGGGACCGCTCGGCCCGGTACGAGCTGCCGGTCGGGACGTGGCGCGACCTGATGGCCGCGCACTACCCCAACGGGTCGTGGGTGCGGCTCGGCGATCAGACGATGGACGCGCTGGCGGCGCGCAAGGCGGCCGAGGGCCTGCCCACCTACGACATGGTCGTGGCCAGGCTGCTGGGGGAGGAGGCGTGAGCGCGACCGTCGACGAGCTCGTGGAGTCGCTGCTGTACGAGGGCTACGCGCTCTACCCGTACACCCCCGACGCCACCAAGAACGCCACGCCGACGCCGTTCGGGATCGTCTACGCGCCCGGCTACGCGGAGGGCCTGCCCACCGCCCACGACCACCTGCGGCTCGAGTGCGCGCTGGTGGCCGACAGCGGCGTGACCCCGCGAGCGCAGGTGCGCTTCCTGCAGTCCCAGGGCGAGCGCCACCGGGCGATCGAGCGCCGGATCGAGATCCCCGGGCCAGGCGAGCCGATCGCGTTCGACTTCGAAGGCCTGACCGGCCGTGTGCGGATGCGACTCGAACCGATGCCGCGTGGGCTTCAGCGCGTGCGCGTCTGCGTCCACAACGCCACGGAGATGGCGGATGCGGACGTGGACCGCGCCGAGGCGCTGCGCAGCGCGCTGCTGTCCACCCACGTGGTCGTGGAGGCGCCCGGCGGCCGCTTCGTGTCGCCGCTGGAGACCCCCGAGCTGCGTAGCGTGAACACGTTCCCGGTGCTGGCCACGGAGGCGGACGACACCGTCGTCGGCGCCGCGATCGTGCTGCCCGACCACCCCGAGATATCGCCTCACAGCAGGGGAAACCTGTTCGACGGCACCGAAATCGAAGAGGCGCTGCTGTTGCACGTGCACACGCTCAGCGACGGTGAGCGCGAGGCGATCGCCGAGCAGGATCCGGCGGTGCGCGAGATGGTCGAGCGCGCTGCCGCCACCACCGGCGAGGACGTGATGGCGCTGCACGGCGTGATGCGCCCGTCCGAGCAGCTGACGCCGCCCGAGCCACCCGAGCGGCTGCCGGCTCTGACCGGTGACGAGCAGGTCACGGTTGGCGACAACACGTTCGTCAAGGGCGGCAAGGTCAAACTCAACCCCGCCGACGGCGGCGACCCCTACGACCTGATGGTGCGCGGGCGGACCGCGACCATCGAGCGGATCCTGCACGACGTCGACGGCCGGCTGTACTTCGCCGTGACCGTCGATGGCGACCCCGGCCAGGATCTGCTGCGCGACACCAGCCGTTTCCTGTACTTCTTCAGCGAGGAGGTCCTCCCAGCATGAGCACAGACCCGATCCTGGTGGCCGGCATCGGCAACCTCTGGCTCCAGGACGACGGCTTCGGCAGCGAGGTCGTCAAGCGCCTCGAGCAGCGCGACCTCCCCGAGGGCGTTGCGGTGTTCGACTTCGGCACCGGCGGCCTGGACCTGGCCTACGAGGTCATGCGCGGCTACGGCGCGCTGATCCTGGTGGACACGAGCCGCCAGGGCGGCGAACCCGGCCAGCTGTACGTGATGGAGCCCGACCAGGAGGAGATCGAGGGCGGCTTCGAGGACGGCGAGATGATCAACCCGCACGCGATGGACCCGCAGACCGTGCTGCGGTTCGTGAACGCCGTCGGCGGCTGGCCGGGCAAGGTGGTCGTGGTGGCGTGCGAGCCGCTGACCGTCGAGGAGATGGGCCTGGGCCTCAGCGAGCAGGTGTCGGGCGCCGTGGATAAGGCCATCGAGGTGGTTCTGGAGCAGGTCGAGGAACTGAGAAGTGCACGAGCTGAGTCTCAGTAGCGCCGTGCTGGACACCGTCCAGCGCCACGCCGGCGGCCGCAAGGTCAACCAGGTCGACCTGACCGTGGGCGCGCTGCGCCAGGTGGTGCCGAGATCGCTGGAGTTCTACTGGGGCATCGTCACCCGCGAGACCGAGTGCGAGGGCGCGACGCTGGCGATGACACACGTGGAGGCACGGCTGGCCTGCGCCGCGTGCGAGCAGCAGGAGTGGACCCTGGACATGCCCGTGTTCCGCTGCCCCGGCTGCGGCGGCTCGGACGTGAAGGTGCTGGCCGGGGAGGAGTTCTTCGTGGAGTCGATCGACGTCGAGGAGAGGGAGGCGGCATGCACCGCACCAAGGTGAAGGTGGCCGAGGAGGCCCTGGACGCGAACACCACGATCGCCTCGGCCAACCGGGCGGACTTCGATCGCGATTCGGTGGCGGTGGTGAACCTGATGAGCGCGCCGGGGGCGGGCAAGACCACCCTGCTCGAGGCAGTGCTCGGCGACATGGGCGACGTGCGCGTGGGCGTGCTGGAGGGCGACGTGCAGGGATCGCTGGACGCCGACCGGCTGACGGCGCTGCACATCCCGGTGGTTCAGCTGAACACCGACGGCGGCTTCGGCGGCGAGTGCCACCTGGACGCCAACATGGTGCGCACCGCGCTGCCCGACGTGCCGCTGGCCGAGATCGACCTGCTGGTGATCGAAAACGTGGGCAACCTGGTCTGCCCGGCGGAGTTCCGCGTCGGCGAGGACGCGAAGGCGATGGTCTGCTCGGTGACCGAGGGCGAGGACAAGCCGCTGAAGTACCCGCTGATGTTCCGCACCTGCGAGCTGGTGGTGGTCAACAAGATCGACCTGCTGCCGCATCTGGACTACGACCTGGACAAGCTGCGCGCCAACATCCGCTCGGTCAACCCGGACGCGCAGGTCATCGAGTGCTCTGCCAAGACGGGCGACGGGGTGGACCGCTTCCGGCACTGGCTGCTGCACGAGGTGGACCACGCGCTCGGGCGCGAGCACGCGGATGCCCTCGATCGATCCGGCATCCATGCCGGATCGATGCCACACCCGTGAGCTGGTTCGCCGACGACGCCGAGCGCCTCGCGGAGCTGTGCCGGCAGATGGCGGAGCGGTTCAAGCGCGGCGGCCGCCTGCTGGCCACGGGATCCACGCCACAGGCGCGCTCTGACGCCCGCCACGTCGCGGTCGAGTTCGTCCATCCCGTGATCGTCGGCAAGCGCGCGCTGCCCGCGCTGGCGCTGACCGCCGAGGGCGGCGACCTGGAGCGCCAGGTCGCGCTGACCGCCGAGCCCGACGACATGCTGATGGCATTCGACCCCGCCGGGGCTGACCGGGCGCGCGAGCGTGGTTGCCTGGTCATCGAGTTCGCGCCGCCCACGGCCGATCCGTTCGAGGCCCAGGAGCTGGTCGAGACGGCCTACCACGTCCTCTGGGAGCTGGTGCACGTGTTCTTCGAGCACGAGTCGCGCAACGTGCACGACACCGGCGCTTCCAGCTTCCTCTACCCGTTCCTCGGCGAGGGCACGACCGACACGGACGCCGTGCTGGCCGACGTGCGCGCCTCGGTCGTGGCCAAGGGTGAGGAGATCACGGCGCTGCGCGAGCAGACCCTTGCCGAGGGCCGCGATGTCCTGGCCGCCGCGGCGGCCGAGCTGCGCGCGCGCCTGGACGCCGGCGGCCGCCTGCTTTGCCTGGGCAACGGCGGCTCGGCAACCGACGCCATGGACGCGGTGGCCGACATGCGCTTCCCGCCCGATGGCTCGCGGCCCGAGCGGGCGCTCGACCTGACCGAGGACACCGGCGTGATCACCGCCGTGGCCAACGACATCGGCGCCGAGGCCATCTTCGCCCGCCAGGTGATCGCCCACGGCCGCGCCGGCGACGTGCTGATGGCCCAGTCCACCTCGGGCAACTCGGCCAACGTGATCGCCGCCCTGGCCGAGGCGCGCAAGCGGGAGCTGGGCACGATCGCGATGGTCGGCTACGACGGCGGCCGGATCGCGGGGGAGCGGCTGGCCGACTTCGTGGTGGTGGTGCGGTCCGAGCACATCCCGCGGATCCAGGAGGCCCAGGCCACGGCCTGGCACGCGCTGCGGCGCCTGCTGGCCGGGGACGCGGAAGGGCGGAGCGCCGATGACCCGGCGCGTGCGAGCGCGCGTTGAGGGAGTAGTCCAGGGGGTCGGCTACCGGCCGTTCGTCTACCGCCTGGCCGGCGAGCTCGGCGTGGGCGGCTGGGTGCTCAACGACTCCCGCGGCGTGCTGGTGGAGGCCGAGGGCGACGGCGCGGTGGTGGAGGACTTCGTGGCGCGGCTGTCCGCCGATGCGCCGCCGCTGGCCGTGGTGGAACGGGTTCTCGCCGAGGAGGCTCGGCCCGAAGGCGCCAACGGGTTCGAGATCCGGGGCAGCGAGGGTGGTGAGCCCGAGGCGCTGGTGTCGCCCGATGCGGCCACCTGTCCCGACTGCCTGGCCGAGGTGCTCGATCCGGCCGACCGCCGCCGCGGCTACCCGTTCGCCAACTGCACGAACTGCGGGCCGCGGTTCACCATCGTCGAGGGCGTGCCGTACGACCGGCCGCTGACCACGATGGCCGGGTTCGCCATGTGCGCCGCCTGCCGGGCCGAGTACGACGACCCGGGCGACCGCCGCTTCCACGCCCAGCCCAACGCCTGCCCGGACTGCGGACCGAGCCTGTCGATGGAGGTGGGCGACGTGGCGGCCGCGCTTGACGGCGGCAAGGTCGTCGCCGTCAAGGGGCTCGGCGGCTACCACCTGGCCTGCCGCGCCGGCGACGAGACGGCCGCGGCGGCGCTGCGCGCGCGCAAGCACCGCGAGGACAAGCCGTTCGCGCTGATGGCGCGCGACCTCGAGGCGGCCGAGGAGCTGGTCGAGCTCACGGACGCCGAGCGCGAGCTGCTGACCGGGCGCGAGCGGCCGATCGTGATCGCGCGCCGCCGCGGGGGCGCGCGCGTGGCCGAGGCGGTGGCGCCCGGCGCTCCCGACCTCGGCGTGATGCTTCCCTACACGCCGCTGCACCACCTGCTGCTGCGCCAGGTGGGCGGCCCGCTGGTCATGACCAGCGCCAACGTGTCCGACGAGCCGATCGCCTACCGCGACGACGACGCCCGCGGGCGCTTGGCCGGGATCGCCGACCTGCTGGTCACCCACGACCGGCCGATCCACATCCGCACCGACGACTCCGTGGTGCGGTCCACGGCCCTGGGGCCGCTGATGGTGCGCCGCGCGCGCGGGTACGTCCCGGGGAGCCTGGCGCTGCCGGTGCCCGCCGCCGTGCCGGTCACCGCCTACGGCGGCGAGCTCAAGAGCACGATTTGCGTTGCCAAGGGCTCACGCGCGTGGCCCTCGCACCACATCGGCGACCTCGAGAACTGGGAGACCCTGCGCTCGTTCCGCGAGGCGGTCGAGCACTTCGAGCGCGTGTTCGCCGTCGAGCCGCAGGTGATCGCTCACGACATGCACCCCGAGTACCTCTCGACCAAGGAGGCGCTCGAGCGCACCGACGGGCTCAGCCACCATGCGGTGCAGCACCACCACGCCCACCTGGCCGCCTGCCTGGCCGAGCACGGCCGCACCGGCCCCGCGCTCGGCGTGATCTTCGACGGCACCGGCTATGGCACCGACGGCACCGTCTGGGGCGGCGAGCTGCTGGCCGGCGACCTCACGGGGTTCGAGCGCGCCGGCCACCTGTGGCCGGTCCGCCTGCCCGGCGGCGAGCGCGCGATCAGGGAGCCATGGCGGATGGCGTGCGCGTGGCTCATGGAGATCGAGGCCGGCGAACCCGAGCCCCTACCCGGCGTCGACCCCGAGCGCTGGGCGCAGGTGGCGGCGCTGTGCCGCAGTGACCTCGCTCCGGTCACCACGAGCGCCGGACGCCTCTGCGACGCCGTCGCCGCCCTCTGCGGCGTGCGCACCGAGGTCACCTACGAGGGCCAGGCGGCGATCGAGCTCGAGGCCCTGGCCACCGCAGCTGTCCTGGATAGTGCCGACACTGTCGGCACAGGGCAGGACGCTGCCTCGCTCGACGGCCGGGAGCTCGTGGCCGCGGTGGTCGCGGACCTTGCGGCGGGCACCGACCGGGCCACCGTGGCCGCCCGCTTCCACGCCTCCTTCGCCGCCACGGCGGCCGCCGCCGCGGCCCGGGCCGCCGGCGACCGCGGCATCGAGACCGTTGTGCTGAGCGGCGGCGTGTTCCAGAACCGCCTACTGCTCGAGCGGACGGCGGCCGGCATCAGGGACCACGGCCTGGAGTTGCTGCGCCCGGAGCGCCTGCCGCCCAACGACGGCGGCATCGCCTACGGGCAGGTGGCGGTGACGGCCGCGAACATTTGACATATCGGCCGATCGGCCTTCTATTGGGCGCCTGCAGGGGTACCGAAACGAGCGAAGGAGATCTTGATGCGCCTTGGCGTCCGTCTGAACGTTGTCGTGATTCTTGGTCTGGTGTGCGCGCTGGCCACGACGGCCGGCATCGCCGGCGCCGACACGCCGTCGGCGGGAGCGGGGGCCGAGGCGAGCGCCAAGAAGAAGTGCGGCAAGGGCAAGACCCGGGTCAAGCGCAAGGGCCGCAGCAGCGTGTGCGCGAAGAAGTGCAAGGCGGGCTACAAGCACAAGGTCAGCAAGCGCGGCAAGGTCAGCTGCGCGCGGCGCAAGAAGAAGGGCGCGACCAAGCCCGGCACGCCGCAGTCGGTCAGCGGCCCGAAGGCGGGCAACTACAGCGGCTCCACGGCCCAGAACCGCACCATCACCTTCACCGTCGCGGGCGGTCAGGTCACGAACTTCCAGGCGGGCGTGAACACGTTCTGCTCGACGCCGGGCAACAGCCGGATCGTGATCGATGCGATCGCCAACATCCCGCCGATGGCGATCGGGCCCGACGGCTCGTTCAGCTACAAGGGCACCTCGGACCAGGGCAACCCAGAGATCGCGGGCAAGATCACCGGTGCCAGCGCCACCGGAGCGGTGGGCATGAACCGCGGCGACAGCAACTACAGCGGCGGTCAGCTCACGTTCGGCTCCTGCTCGGCCTCCGGCGTCACCTGGAACGCCGCCGGCTGATCACCACCTCGGAGTCCCGGCGTGCTTCGGCGCGCCGGGGCGCTTCGAGCCCGGCGGGGGGTGCCGCGGAAACGGCCGCGACCGCTTGGCGTTCCACGCCACCGTGCCGTAGTGCTTGCGCACGTACCGCATCAGCTCGTTCTGGTGGTCGAAGCACGCGTAACGGGCGGGGCCGCAGACGCCGTTGCCGGTCCAGGTCAGCCACGCGCCTGGCATCGCCTCCAGGTACTCGCCGAACAGCTGTGCGCGGACCTGTTCGACCAGGCTCGCGTGCGTCACGTCGTCCGGCACGGCGCCACAGAACTGGCACCGGAACCGCAGACGCGCCGGCACCTCAGGTCAGCCCCACGTACCAGAGGCCGAACAGCATCCCGAACGCTCCCAGCGCCGGGATCAGCACCGTGCGGTAGAGCGGCTCGATCCGCGGCCGGGTCAGCACCCACGCGAACACGCTCGTGCAGGCGGCCATCGACACCACCGACATCGGCGCGAACACGGTCAGCGTGGCCAGCGCCTCCGTCCGCGTGGGCAGCGCGGCGATCAGCAACAATACGATCGCCCCCGTGCCCGCCAGCCCGTGCAGGGTGCCGATCGCGAACGCCTGCGCCGGCGAACGAACGGTCGGGTGGACGTGCTCGGTCGAGTCGCCCTGGAACAGGTGGCGCCGCCCGGCGGCATGGCTCGCGGGCGGCAGGTGCGTGTGCGGGTCCGAGCGGTAGTCGCCCCGCGCCCACTTGAAGATCACCCGGCCCGCCAGCAGCAGGATCACCACCCCAACGGCCTTCTCCGCGCCGCTTTCGAGCGCGGCTGGGAGCTCGGCCTTGAACACGATCAGCGGCGTTCCGATCAGGATCAGCGTGGCGGCGTGGCCCACGCCCCACCACGCGCCAAGTCTGGCCGCCGCGCGCGTGTCGGCCTGCTCGGAGGCCATCAGCGACGTGACCGCGACAAGGTGATCGGGATCGGACGCGTGCCGCAGGCCGAGCACGAACGCGATCAGCAGCGCCACGACCAGCGGCGCCCCGTCGAAGAACCCCGTCAGCCACTCGTCGGCGTGCTCGACGGGGCCGAACAGCCACTCGAAGCTCATGCCTGGCCGCCGCGGGCGCACGCCGGGCACAGCCCGACGATCGGGTCATGGGTGAAGTGCGCCTCCCACCCGAACCGCGCCCGGAGCACCCCGCGAACCGTGTCAAGCTCGTCCGGATCGACGGTGTGGATGCGCTGGCAGGACCCGCACACCAGGTACTCGTGCACGCCCGCGCCCGCGAGCACGTACAGACCGGGCGAGTGGCCGAGGTGGAAGTGGCGTACGAGCCCGACCTCCTCGAGGGTCTCCAGGTTGCGGTAGATCGAGGCGACGTCGGTGCCGGTCTGGCCGCCGACCACGTCGGCCAGGTGCTCCGCGGTCATCGGCTCCCCGCTGGCGTAGAGCGCGTCCAGCATCAGGCGGCGCACCGACGACAGCCGCAACCCGCGCTCGCGCATGGCCGCGACGGCGTCGGCGACGTCCGGCGCTCGCACAACCGGCCCCGTATGGGGAACCGTCAAGTTCGCCTCACCTCCCAGGTGGTCGGCCGCAACTACGACTTAGTTGCAGTTGCCTCGCACTCTACGCTGCGACCCGACGTGTGACAACCGGCCGAAGGCGCCATCAGTGCTCGTGGCCGTGCTCGTCCTCCAAGCCCTCCTCGTGTACGTGCGAATGGCTGTGTCTGGTGCCGTCCGCATGGGTGTGCTCGTGCTCGTGCTCGACGTGATCGTGCTCGTGCGTGGTGTGCGCGTGCGAGTGCGTCTCGCCGTCGTGCTCGTGCTCGTGGGTGTGCGCCTCGTCGTGCGTGTGCTCTCCGTCCATGGGTTGAGTATGGTCAATCGCGTGAGCGAATTGGCCCCCGACTACTTCACCAAGCACCTGGCGGACGTCGATCCCGAGATCGCCCAGGTGGTCTCCGACGAGGAGCGCCGCCAGGAGGCGACGCTGGAGATGATCGCCTCCGAGAACTTCGTGCCGCAGGCCATCCTGGACGCTCAGGGCTCGGTGCTGACCAACAAGTACGCCGAGGGCTACCCGGGTCGGCGCTATTACGGCGGCTGCGAGCACGTGGACGTGGCCGAGGAGCTGGCGATCAGCCGCGCGAAGGAGCTGTTCGGCGCCGAGTACGTGAACGTGCAGCCGCACGCGGGCGCGCAGGCCAACGCCGCCGCCTACCACGCGCTGCTGCAGCCCGGCGACGGCATCCTTGGCATGAAGCTCGACCACGGCGGCCACCTCAGCCACGGCATGAAGATCAACTTCTCGGGCCGGCTCTACGACATCGTCGCCTACGGGGTGCGCGAGGAGGACTCGGTCATCGACATGGACGGGATCCAGCGGCTGGCCGAGGAGTTCAAGCCCAAGCTCGTCCTGGCCGGCTGGTCGGCCTACCCGCGCGAGCTGAACTTCGAGCGCTTTCGCGAGATCGCCGACTCGATCGGCGCCTACCTGATGGTGGACATGGCCCACTTCGCCGGCCTGGTCGCGGCGGGAGAGCACCCCAGCCCGGTGCCCTACGCCGACGTGGTCACGACCACCGTCCACAAGACGCTCGGTGGCGCCCGCGGCGGCATGATCATGGCCAAGGAGGAGCACGCCAAGAAGCTCGGCTCGGCCGTGTTCCCGGGCCAGCAGGGCGGCCCGCTCATGCACGTGGTGGCAGGCAAGGCGGTGGCGCTCAAGATCGCCCAGTCCGAGCTCTTCCGCGAACGCCAGCGGCGCACCGTCGAGGGCGCCGTGGCGGTGGCCGAGGAGCTGCTCGGCGGCGGCGTCAACGTGCTCACCGGCGGCACCGACGTTCACCTGGTGCTGGTGGACCTGCGCGAGTCCGACCTGGATGGCCAGCAGGCCGAGGACCGCCTCCACGACATCGGCATCACCGTCAACCGCAACGCCGTGCCGTTCGACCCGCGCCCGCCGGCGGTCTCGTCGGGCCTGCGCGTGGGCACGTCCGCGCTGGCCACCCGCGGCCTGCAGGTCGACGACTTCCGCGAGATCGGCCGCGTGATCGCCCAGGCGCTGACCGGCGACTTCGGCGAGTCCGAGCGCTCCGAGCTGTCCGAGCGCACGCGCGCCCTTGCCGAGAAGTACCCGCTTTACCCGCAGTTCGCCCCGGCCGCGGTCTAGCCCCGCCACGTGACCGACGCCCTCTTCCGGCTGGAGGGAGTCGAAGCCCGCCGCGGCGGCGCTGCCGTGCTGCACGGCGTCGACCTGGAGCTTGACGAGGGCGCGACCGCGCTGCTCGGCCCCTCGGGCAGCGGCAAGAGCACGCTGCTGCGACTGCTCAACCGGCTGGCCGATCCCACCGCCGGCAGCGTCCGCTTTCGCGGCCGCGACGTCGGCGGGCTGGACCCGCACGAGCTCCGGCGCGCGGCCTGCCTGGTGCCTCAGACCCCGGCGCCACTGCCGGGAACCGTGGCCGACAACGTGCGCTATGGGCCGTCCCTGTGCGGCCGGGTGGCCGACGTGGACGCGGCGCTGGCGCAGGCCGGCCTCGACGTCGGCTTCGCCGACCGCGACGCCGAGCGGCTGTCGGTCGGGGAGAGCCAGCGCGTGATGCTGGCCCGCGCGCTGGCGCTGGAGCCCGCAGTGCTGCTGCTGGACGAGCCCACCTCGGCGCTCGACGAGGACGCGCGCGACGGGGTCGAGGAGACGCTCTCGCGTCTCGACGTGTCGATCGTGCTGGTCACCCACGACCGCGGCCAGGCTGCGCGCCTTGCGGAGCGGGTAGTGCGCCTCGAGGGCGGCGTGCTGAGATGACCGGGGTCGAGGTCACATGGGGCGAGGTGGCCGCGTCGCTGGTGCTGGTGGCGCTGGCTACCGGTGTCTCGTTCGGGCGCGGGGCGCGGCTCGAGGGCGACCTGGCGCTGGCGACCGCGCGCTCGTTCGTGCAGCTGATCGCGATCGGCTACGTGATCCAGGCGATCTTCGACTCCGACAGCGTGCTCGTGGCGATCGGCCTGCTTGCCGTGATGGTGGGCGTGGGCACCGCGACCGCGCGCAAGCGGGCGGCCGCGGTGCCGCGCGCGACGGTGCCGGTGCTGCTTGCGCTTGGCGTGGCGGCTGGCGGCACACTTGGCCTGGTGCTGGCGCTCGGCGTGTTCGACGCCACGCCGCGCTACCTGGTGCCGGTCGGCGGCATGGTCATCGGCAACGCCATGACCGCCACAGCGGTGGCGCTGAACCGGCTGGCCGACGACGTGGCCGACCAGTCGGGCCGGATCGAGGCCACGCTGGCGCTTGGCGCCACCGCGGGACAGGCCACCAAGGGCCTGGTCACCCGTAGCCTGCGCTCGGCGATGATCCCGCTGCTCGACCAGACCAAGACCACCGGCCTGGTCAGCTTTCCCGGCGTGCTGGTGGGCAGCCTGGTGGCCGGCGCGGAGCCGATCGACGCCGTCCGGCTCCAGCTCGTGCTGCTGTGGATCCTGCTCGGAGCGGTCGCCCTGTCGGCGCTGATCTCCACCGCGCTCGGCTACCGCGGGTTCTTCACGTCGGCCGACCAGCTGCGCGAGACGTAACCCCCTTGTGCTGAGCTACCGCGCCCACTCCGCCGCCGAGCCCGCCGCCGCCTGGGCGCTGCTGGCACGCCCCGCGCGCTGGCACGAGTGGGCGCCGCACGTTCGCGGCGCCTGGGGCCTCGGCGAGCCGGAAGTGCGCGTGGGCGCGCGCGGTGCGGCGCGGCTGCTCGGCGTCGTCCCCGTTCCGGCCGTGGTAACGGCCAAGGAGGAGGGTCGGTCGTGGACCTGGCGCGTCGGCCCGGTCGACATGGTCCACCTGGTCGACCGCGAGCCGGGCGGCTGCTCGGTGGGGCTCGACCTCCATGCGCCCGGCCCGGTCGAGGCGGTGCTGGCCCGCACCTACGGGCCCGTCGTCCGGCTCCTGCTGGTGCGCCTCGCGCGGCGCGCGGCGGGGTAGCATGGGCACATGACCGGTGCTGTCGAACCAGCCGGTGGGTTCGAGAAGACCAAGCTGCCGCTGCCCACTAAGCCCCGCCTGCGCGGCGTTTCGCACCAGTGGGCGTTCTTCGTCTCGCTGGTGCTCGGCGCCGTGCTCGTGCTGACCGCGCCCACGGGCGAGGCGATGGCCGCCGCGGGCATCTACTCGGCGTGTGTCGCCACGCTGTTCGGCACCAGCGCCCTGTACCACCGGATCAACTGGCGCACCGAGTCCGCCCGCCGCTGGATGCGGCGGCTCGACCATTCGGCCATCTTCCTGCTCATAGCCGGCTCGTACACGCCGTTCGCGATCCTCGTCATCGACGGCACGATGGCCGAGATCATCACGGCCGTGGTCTGGGGCGGCGCGCTGCTTGGCATCCTGCTCAAGCTCGTCTGGATCGACGCCCCGAAGTGGCTGGCCGCGGCGGCGTACGTGGCGCTCGGCTGGGTGGCCGTGATCGTCATGCCCGAGATGATGTCCGACCTCGGCATCACCGCCACCGCACTCGTCGCCGGCGGTGGCCTGCTCTACACCGTCGGCGCGGTCATCTACGCCCTGCGCCGTCCCGACCCGTCACCGACGGTGTTCGGCTACCACGAGATCTTCCACCTGCTGGTAATCGCCGCGGCTGGGCTTCAGTACGCCGTCATCGCATTCTGGGTACTTCCCGGCGGCTGATAAGCGTCGCCTTGCGGCGTCCTCGGTTGCCCGGCGGCTGATAAGCGTCGCATTGCGGCGTCCTCGGTTGCTCGTGTGCTGAAGCACACGTCGCGCCCTGCGTCCTTGCACTGCTCGCTTCTCAGCCGCCGGGGGCGCTGACGGGACACGTCGCGCCCTGCGTCCTTGCACTGCTCGCTTCTCAGCCGCCGGCCCGACTCGGGCGGGCCGGCGGCTGACCGCGACCTACTTCGAGAGCCGCAGGCTTGCCACCCAGCCGGCGTGGTCGGACGGCCACAGGCCGGTCGACGTGCGGTTCTTGCGGTCGGTGCCGACCACGGTGGCCTTCAGGCCCCTGACCTTCTTGCCCTTGATCAGGATGTGGTCGATCCGGTGGTCGCCCGGGAACGGCGGCTTGTCGTTGGCCGTCGGGGTGCGCAGGCAGCACGTGTAGGGCGTCTCCTTGCCCTTGCGTGCCTGCAGCCACGCGTCCTTGAAGCCGGCCCGGGTGATGGTCCTGTAGGCCACCGGGCTCGCGTCCGTGGCGTTGGTGCGGTCGGAGTTCAGGTCGCCGACCACGATCGTCGAGCGGGCCGAACGTGCCGGGCCGCGCCTGGCCACCAGCTCCTTGGCCTGGCCCACGCGGGGCTCCTCGGCGGCCGACTCCAGGTGCGTGTTCACGAACCGGAACTTGCGCCCCTTCAGCGAGCCCTCGACCCAGCCCCAGGCGCGCTTGCTGGTGATCACGCCGGTCTGCACGGGCACGCCGATGTCGGTCTTGTACCGGGCGGACTTCTTCCGCGTCAGCCTGGGCGCGCCCTTGCCCGTGCGCACGAGGATCACGTCGTGCATCGTCAGGCGCACGTCGTACTGCTGGGTGGGCGCCTCGATGTCGGCCGCGCGCTGGACCACGACCGCGCGGTACTTCAGCCTCTTGGCCTTGAGCTCGCGCTGGAGCGTCTTGCGGAAGTCGTAGACCACCTGCCGCGACGGCGTCGCCGAGCCGTCCTTGACCCCGTCCGGGCTGCGGCGCCAGGTCGCCACCTCCTGGAGGCCGATCAGGTGCGGCTTGGTCTTCTTGACCTCGTTGGCGATCAGCTTCGCGCGCGCCGGGAAGTTGGTGAACCGGATCTGGTCCCACAGCTCCTGGGTCTTGCTCTCGAACGTCGCACGGTCGGGTGCGCCGATGGGCAGGAAGATGTTCCCGCCCAGATAGATGTTGCGGGTCATCACCTTCAGCGTGGGATCCTTGTCCTTCTTCTTCGCCGCCGATGCGGCGGGGGCGAAGGAGGCGGCCGCCACGGCGGCGGCGCACAGGGTGACGGCCCAGCGGGCCGCGCGATTCGTGGTCATGCAGTTCTCTCCTCGAGTCCGACGGGGTGTCTGCAGCCTACAAACCGCGCCAGAGCCGAGAGTCGCGGCCGGAGCCCGGGGTAGTGTGGGCCCGGATGAACGGCCTCGACGCGCTCTGGGCGTTCCTGGTCGCCGGCACCGTGACGGTCTTGGTGACGCCGCTGGCGGCGCGGCTGGCCCACCGCGTCGGCGCGATCGACCAGCCGCGCGAGCGCTCGCTGCACGAGTTCCCCACGCCAAGCCTGGGCGGGCTGGCGATCCTGGCCGGGGTAGTGGTTGCCGGGCTGCTGTTCCTGCCGTTCGGCATCGAGACGAAGGGCATCCTCGGCGGCGCGGTCGTGATCGCGCTGATCGGCGCCGCCGACGACGCGATGGCCGACGGCATGGCGGCCTTGCCCAAGCTCGCCGGTCAGCTCGCAGCCGCCGGTGTGGTGGTGGCCTGCGACGTGCGCGTCGAGAACCTGACGCTGCCGTTCATCGAGCCGCTCGACCTGGGCAACTGGGGGATCCCGCTGACGCTGTTCGGGATCGTGGCCGTGATGAACGTCGTCAACTTCACCGACGGCGTCGACGGCCTGGCCGCGGGCGTGTGCACGATCGCCGCGGTCACGTTCGCGGTGATCGCGCTGTCGCTGGACCGCGACGACGCGGGCGTGCTGGCCGCGGTGGTGGCGGGCGCGTCGATCGGGTTCCTGCGCCACAACTTCCACCCGGCGTCCGTCTTCATGGGCGACTCGGGCTCGAACCTGCTCGGCCTCCTGCTGGCCTGTGTGGCCATCCAGGGGGTACTGAAGACGGCCGCCGTCGTCGCCCTGTTCTTCCCGCTCGTGATCCTGGCCGTGCCCGCCCTTGACGCCACGTTCGTGGTCGCCAAGCGGCTGAAGTACCGCCGGCCCGTCTACTCCGCCGACCGCTGGCACTTCCACCACCGGCTCGCCAACATCGGTTTCTCCACCCGCCGCACCGTGCTCTACCTCTACGCCTGGACGGTCTCGCTGGCGGCGCTGGCGCTGGCGCTGCGGTTCGTGCCCTACTCGCAGGACGACGGCCAGCTCAGGGCCGGCTGGTCGATAGTGATGATCGCCTTCGGCCTCGTGGCCCTGGCCGCCAGCTTCTACCTCGTCTACGTGCTCGAGCTGTTCAAGTTCCGTCGCATCCGTGAGCGTCAGATGCGCACGCGCGAGGAGATCGAGCGGGAGATGGAGACCGGCGAGTTCGACGCCGTGGCGTCAAAGGACCTCGACGCGCTGTGAGCCGCTGGCGACCCGGAAGCGCCCGATCGTGCGCGCGCTCGCGCTCTGATCGAGGGCGTTCACGCCCTTGAACGTGACCAGCATCTGGTCGCGGCTGACCTCGGCAACGCCGTAGCCGCGCGCGGTCTGCTGGGTGTACTTGATGTGCGGGTTGGTCAGCAGCAGGTTGTTCGTGAGCAGCGTGGTCTGCTCGGCGGTGAGCGGCGCGCCCGCCCCCTGCACCAGCTCGGGGATGCCCAGCGACGTGATCGACCCGCCGACGAACTCGGTGGCCACGCTGTCCGGGCCGCGGCCGTTCACGCCCACATCGCCGGCGAAGAAGGTGTGGATGTCGCCGGTCAGGAAGCTGACGTTGCCGATGCCCTTCGCGCGCACGTAGTCCAGGATCTCGCGCCGCTCGACGCCGTAGCCGTCCCAGCTGTCCTTGGTGATCTGCGCGCCCTGCGCCAGCTCCAGCGACATGATCATCAGCTGGTTGCCGATCAGCTTCCAGCTGGCGCCCGAGGCCCGCAGCCTGCGCTTGAGCCATGCCTTCTGGCGGTTGCCGAGGAACCGGAGCGGCTTGTTCTCGGCGTCGGAGCACGGGGTGAAGAACGCGTCGTCGCACGGCTGGTCGTCACGGTCCTGGCGCTCGTCGAGCAGGAACAGCTCGACGTTCGCGCCCAGCCGCATGCGCCGGTAGAGGTCGCTGCCGATCTCCGGCTGGCCGTACAGAGGCTCGAACGGCATGTACTCGTAGAACGCGCGGTATCCGTTGGCCTTTCGGTTCAGGAACGGCACACGCACCCGCCGCGTCTCCTCGCCGGGGTTCGAGCCGGCGTAGTTGTCCTCGACCTCGTGGTCGTCCCAGATGGCCACGAACGAGTGCGCCGCGTGCATCGCGCGCAGGTTGGGGTCGGACTTGTACTGGCGGTACTTCGCGCGGTACTCGTCCAGCGTCTGCACCTCGCCGTCGCGGTTGGCGCCGAGGCTGTCCGTGCGGGGCCCTTCGTAGAAGTTGCGCTCGTAGATGTAGTCGCCGAGGCCGACCACGAGGTCCGCGTCCTCGGCCGCGATCGCCCTGTGCGCGGCGTAGTAGCCCGCCTGCCAGTCCTGGCACGAGAAGAACACGATCCGCACCGGCTCGCGCGAGTCGGCGGCGGGCGTGGTCTGGAACCGGCCCACCGGGCTCGAGCCCTCGCGCGTCTCGAAGCGGTACCAGTAGCGCTGCCCGGGCTGCAGGAACTTGCCGGCCATGCGCGTCTCAAGGCAGTGGTCCTTGCGCGCACGGACCGTCTTGGTGGTGCGCGCGACCAGGTTCCGGAACCCGGGGTCGCGGGCGATCTCCACGCGCAACTTGTAGTCGCCGCCCTGGCCCTCCATCCGCGTCCACAGCGAGATCCCGCGCTCGCCGGGCGTACCCGCCGCGACCCCCTGCGGGAAGGTGCCCTGCCGAGCCAGCTGGGGCCCACGCCGGCGCGTGCGGCGCCTGGCCGCCAGCACCGGGTCGACGGCGATGCCGCCCAGGATCAGCGCTCCGGCGCCGATGAACTGGCGCCGGTCGAGGCGCTCCCGCTCCACGAGCCGAGAGTACGTCAGAACAGGGAGGGCTGCGCCGGTTGTGAAGCGGCGGGCGCGGGCTCGGCGCCGGGGCTCGTGCGCAGGAAGCGCCGGCCGGTCCCGACCAGCCGCGCGATCCGCTCGCTCTCCGCGCGCGGGACGTAGGCGCCGCGGGCGTATAGGCGCTCGTAGCGCGGCACCAGGTCCGGCCGCTGCGAGCGCAGCCAGTCGAGGAAGATCCCGCGCACCTCGCCGCGCAGGTGCAGCGCGATGCCGCCCACGCTCACGGCACCGGCCTCGCCGGCAAGCTCGAGGATCCGCTCCACCTGCTCCGGCGAGTCGTTGACGCCCGGCATCAGCGGCGCGATCAGGATCCCGGTCGGGATGCCCCGCCGGTTGAGCTCGGCCACCGCCTCCATCCGCTTGCGCGGGTGCGGCGTGTGCGGCTCGGTGGCGCGCCACGGCTTCTCGTCCAGCGTCGGGATCGACAGGTTCGCGCTGATCTGCGGCACCCGCTGCATCGCCTCGACGTCACGCAGCAGCAGTGGCGACTTGGTGAGCACCGACGCCGGCGTGCGCGCGTCGGCCAGCGCCTCCCAGATTCCCGGCATCAGCCGGTAGCGGCCCTCGACCCACTGGTAGGGGTCGGTGTTCGTGCCCAGGGCGACGTGCTCGCGCCGCCACGACGGCCGCCCCAGCTCGGCGCGCAGCACCTCGGGCACGTTGACCTTGACCACGATCTCCTTCTCGAAGTCACGGCCGGCGCCGAAGCCGAGGTACGTGTGCGTCGGTCGCGCGAAGCAGTAGACGCAGGCATGGCTGCAGCCCCGGTACGGGTTGACCGTCCACCGGAACGGCATCCGCGACGCCTTCGGCACCCGGTTCAGCGCCGACTTGGCGCGCACCTCGTAGAAACGCGTGTCGAGCGCCTCCGGCGCATCGAACGTGCGCACGGCCGCCGGCTCGCGGTAGCCGGGGAGGGTGTGCTCCCGTTCGGCCTCGAGTTGCTGTTCCGACCACCGCATACGAACACATGTTCGCATAGGGAGCGGCGGGAAGTCGCGTTACGCCGACAATGTCGCGACGACCTCGCGCGCCCCGCCGTCGTCGCGGTGCTCGCACAGGTAGATGCCCTGCCAGGTGCCCAGCGCCAGGCGCCCGGCGGAGACCGGGAGCGTTAGCGACGGCCCCATCAGCGACGCCTTGATGTGGGCAGGCATGTCGTCGGGGCCCTCGAGCGTGTGGGTCCAGTAGCGCGCGTCCTCGGGCACGGCCGCGTTGGCCCACGACTCGAAGTCGCGGCGCACATCGGGCGAGGCGTTCTCGTTCACGGTCAGCGATGCCGAGGTGTGGCGGATCCAGAGATGGAGCAGGCCGGCCTCGGTGTCACCCAGCTCGGGCGCACCGGCGATCACCTCGTCGGTGACGAGATGGAAGCCGCGCGGGCGCGGCTCCAGGGTGAATGTCGTCTGCTCCATCGGTTGTGGCGGGATCGCCGGGTCGCTCCTATATTGCTCAAGGAAGGTAGTTCGGGCAGGCACGCCTGTCTCGCACGGTTGCGACTCCGCCCCCAGCGACTCGGATCGTGGCGATGGAACACCAAGCACAGGGACAGGAGAAGCACCATGCGGTCCGGTCTCCGACGGCGCTATCGATGGCGCCAAACGCCGGAAGCGGGGAGCGCAGTGCCGGGTAGCCGCGAGGCCATGGCCCAAGGCGCGGCCTGGCTCGCTTTCGTGGCCGCCGGGCTGGGGATCCTGGTGGTCGTGCTGCCCGCGCAGCCCGGCGCCGACGAGGTCGGCCTGGCCGCGGCCACGCTGGCCGCCGGGGTCATGGCCGCGACCGCTCTGGTCCTGGCCGGCCGCCTGCCCGTCTGGGCGTTCGCGGCCGGTGCCGTGGTGGCGACGGTGGCCGCCGGCACGGCCACCCACTACTGGGGCGAGGGCTGGCTGTTCGCGCTGCCGTTCCTGCTCCCGATCCTCTACTCGGCATGGTTCCTGCCCCGGCCCGTGACGGTCGGGGTGATCTCGCTGGCCGGCGCCCTGCTCGCGGCCGAGGTGGTCGACCAGGACCGCGGCGACGCTGCGTTCGGCGCCTGGGTGGCCAGCGCGGGGACGCTCGCGGGCGTCGGCCTGCTGGTGGCCGCCCTGCGCGAGCGCGTCAGCCAGGCGATCGCGGGCCTCACGGAGGCGGCGCGGCGCGACCCGCTGACCGGCCTGCTCAACCGGCGCGGCTTCGAGGAGGTCTTCGACGTCGAGATCGAGCGCGCCCGCCGTACCGAGCAGAGCCTGAGCATGATCGTGGGCGACCTGGACCGCTTCAAGCGCATCAACGACGAGCGCGGGCACGCGGCCGGCGACAACGCCCTGCGGCTGGTGGGCCGCACCCTCGACGCCGGTAAGCGCAGCTGGGACACGGCCGCCCGGATCGGCGGCGAGGAGTTCGCGATCCTGACGCCGGACACCGACGAGCACGGCGCGTACATCCTGGCCGAGCGGCTGCGGTCGGTTATCGCCAGCCAGTTCGCGGACGCCGCGGCGGCCCCGCTGACGATCAGCTTCGGCATCGTCAGCTATCCGGTGCACGGGCAGACCGGCTCGTCGCTGCTGCAGGCCGGCGATCAGGCCCTGTACGCGGCCAAGCGGCTGGGCCGCAACCGGTCGGTTATCTCCAGCGCCGAGGTCCCCGGCATCCTCGGCGCCGGATCGCGCGCGGGCCACGACGACGTCGCCGTCGAGCTGGCCAGCCTGCTGACGCTGGCGGAGGCGCTGGACGTGCGCGACAGCGGCAGCGCCACCCACTGCCGCCGCGTCGGCCGCTACGCCGAGCTGATCGCGCGCGAGCTGGGGATGCCGCCCGATTCGGTCGAGCGCGTCCGGATCGCCGGCGTGCTGCACGACGTCGGCCGCGTCGGCGTGCCCGACGAGCTGCTGAGCAAGGAGGGCCCGCTCGATCAGGAGGAGTGGAACTGGGTCCACGCGCACCCCGAGACCGGCGCGCGGATGCTCGAGACCACCGACTTCGCCGACATCGGCGACTGGATTCGCAGCCATCACGAGCGCCCCGACGGCGGCGGCTACCCGGACGGCCGCAGCGGTGAGCTGCCGCTCGAGGCCGCGATCCTCGGCGTTGCCGATGCCTACGAGGCGATGACCGCCGGCCGCCCCTACCGGGCGGCGCTGGACCCACAGGCGGCTTCCGACGAGCTGCGGCGCGGATCGGGCCGCCAGTTCGACGAGCGGGTAGTAGACGCGCTGCTCCGGGTAGTGTGACGGAGAGCCTCGGTGCGGTGCTCGCCGGACGACGTCCGGCTGTGCTCCTCCCGCAGGGAGGTGGCGCGCTCGCTACAGGCGCCACCAAGTAGCCGAATTCGGCTGCCCTCAGATACAGTCTCTCGCCCGCCAGGGAACCCCTTGACGACGCACGCCCTGAATACACCTAACCCCGCAGCCGCGCCCGGACTCGGCCTCACCGTCCTTCGCTATCTGGACCTGATCGTCCTAGGGCTTGCGCTGCCGTTCTTCCTTGCGCTGTCGCTGCCACTCCTGGGCTACGCCGCCATCGCCGTGGTGTGGCTGATCCAGCGCGCCGTCCAGCACTACGCCAACGCCAAGGCCGAGGCCAGCGACGACCCGCGCACCAGCGTCGGCGTGCTGGCCGGCAGCATGCTCGGTCGCGGCTGGCTGACCGCCGGCACGATCCTCGCGATCGGCCTGATCGGCGCCCGCGCGGACGGCCTTGCCGCCGCCGTGCTGGCGATCTCGCTGTTCACGATCTACTTCGCGGCGCAGATGGTCGTGCGCCCGTTCGACGAGGCCGCGCGCAGGCCGCTGCCGCCGAAGGAGAACCTCTGATGGGCACCAGGGGCAAGGTCGGGGTCGCGTTCGCGCTGGTGGCGGCGATGGCCGTCGGCCTGTTCGGCATCTTCGGCTCCGAGGGCCGCAACGAGGAGTTCCAGCCCCAGAACGAGTTCAAGCTCGACCCCTGGATCTCGCTCAAGCTCGGCCCGCTCGACATGAGCATCAACAAGGCCGTGCTCTACGTGTTCCTGGCCGCCGGCCTCGCCACGGCGATCATGGTCTACATCAGCAAGCGCATGGCCCAGCGGCCGAACAACACGCAGACCGCCGTCGAGGCGGCCTACGAGTTCGCCGCCAACCAGATCGTGGGCGCCAACATCGACGACCGCAGGCTGGCCACGAAGTGGTTCCCGTTCATCGCCACGCTGTTCTTCTTCATCCTCTTCTCGAACCTGATCGGCTACATCCCGCTGCCGACCAACACCGAGCACCCGATCCACATCGCCGGGCTCGAGATCCCCGCTTTCGCCATCTACGCGGCCACGGCCAACGTGTCGATTCCGCTGATCCTGACCCTGATGGTTGTGGGCATCTACCACTACGAGGGCGTCAAGGCGAAGGGCCCGGTCAACTACATCAAGGGCTGGATCCCGGCCGGCACGCCCGGCGGGCTGCTGTTCCTGATCCTGCCGATCGAGATCATCTCGCAGTTCGTGCGGATCATCTCGCTGTCGGTGCGGCTGTTCGCCAACCTGCTTGCCGGCCACCTGCTGATCCTGTTCATGGGCGGCGGGCTGGTCGTGATCCTCGGCCTGGCCGCCATCGGCGTGTTCACGCTGCCGGTGGCCATCGCGTTCTTCATGTTCGAGGTGGTCCTGATCGCCGGCCTGCAGGCGTTCATCTTCGCCACCTTGACCTCTATCTACCTCGGCGAGGCAGTGGCCGAGGGTCACTGACTCGAAAGGAGCCACACCACCAATGGAAGACCTCGCAACGTTTCTGATCGCCCAGGGCAGCAGCTCGAAGGGCCTGCAGTCGATCGCGCTCGGCGTCGGCGCCGGCCTGGGCACGATCGGCCCCGGCATCGGCGTGGGCTACATCTTCGGCAAGGTGATCGAGTCGGTCACCCGCCAGCCCGAGATGCGTGAGGAGATCACCTCGATCCAGTGGCTCGGCTTCGCGCTGACCGAGGCGATCGTGTTCTACGCCTTCATCTTCGGCCTGATCGCCTTCTTCCTGGGCGGCTGATGCTGGACCCGGGCGCCATCACCACGTTCGTCCTGGCCGCCGAGGAGGGGTCGGGCAACTTCCTGGTCACCCCCAGCGTGGGCCTGATGATCTGGACGCTGATCGCGTTCGGCGCCAGCGTGCTGATCCTGCGCAGGCTCGCCTACCCGCGGATCCAGGAGAACCTGGACAAGCGGCGCAAGGCGATCGAGGAGTCGATCGACGCCTCGGTGCGCACCAAGGAGGAGGCCGATCAGCTGCTGGAGGAGTACCGCGCCCGGCTGAAGGAGGCCCGCGAGCAGGCCGACGACATCGTCACCCGCTCGCGCCGCGCCGCCGACTCGATCCAGGACGACGCCAAGACCGATGCCAAGAAGTACCGCGAGGAGCTCATGGAGAGCACCCGCAGGGACATCGAGTCCGAGACGCGCCGCGCGCTGGACGAGATCCGCAAGGAGGTCGCCGACCTGACCGTGATCGCCACGGAGAAGGTCACGCGCAAGTCGCTTGACGACGGCGACCAGCGCCGGCTGATCGAGGAGGCGCTGTCCGAGGTGGACTTCTCGCGGCTGGCCGGTGACGAGAAGAAGGACGGCTAGGGCGCCCGATGGAGGAGATCGCCGACGTCTACGCACGCTCGCTGTTCGAGGTCGCCCAGGACCAGGGCGACCTCGACCGCCTGCACGACGAGCTCGGTGAGTTCAGCGACGCGCTGGCCGGCGATCAGCAGATGCAGGTGTTCTTCTTCAGCCCGTACTTCTCCTCGCAGGAGAAGAAGGACGGCATCGGCCGCGTGCTGGAGGACGCGGACGAGAACCTCGTGCGCTTCCTCGAGCTGCTCGCCGAGCGCCACCGGATGCCGGTGCTGTTCCGGATCCGGCGCGTGTTCGACGATATGTGGCGCAAGGAGAACAAACGCCTGCCGGTGACCGTGACCGCGGCCATCGACCTGGACGAGTCGCTCGTCGAGGACATCGGCAAGCGGATCGAGGATCAGACCGGGCAGCAGATCGAGCTCTCCACCGAGGTCGATCCCGACGTACTGGGCGGCATAGTCCTCCAGGTGGGCAACCTGGTCATGGACGCCAGCGTCCGAAACCGGCTCGAGCAACTTAGAAAGAGCGTCGCCCGAGCGGCGTAGAAAGGCCTACTGACCTATGCAGATCAAGCCAGACGAGATCACGAGCATCCTCAAGCAGCGCATCGAGGGCCTGGACGACGGCGGCAGCGCCGACCTGTCAGAGGTGGGCACCGTGCTGTCGATCGCCGACGGCATCTCGCGCGTGCACGGCCTGGACAACTGCATGTCGCTGGAGATGCTCGAGCTGCCCCACGACGTCACCGGCCTCGCGCTGAACCTCGAGTCCGACAACGTCGGCGCCGTGCTGTTCGGCGACTGGGACAAGATCGAGGAGGGCGACACGGTCAAGCGCACCGGTCAGCTGCTCGACATCCCCGTCGGCGAGGAGCTGCTGGGCCGGATCGTCGACCCACTCGGCAAGCCGCTGGACGGCAAGGGCGACATCAACACGACCGAGACCCGGCCGGCCGAGTTCAAGGCCCCGGGCGTGGTGCAGCGCCAGTCGGTCTCCGAGCCGCTGCAAACCGGCATCAAGGCGATCGACTCGATGATCCCGATCGGCCGCGGCCAGCGTGAGCTGATCATCGGCGACCGCCAGACCGGCAAGACCGCGGTGGCGATCGACACGATCATCAACAACCGCGACAGCGACGTCGTGTCGATCTACGTGGCCATCGGCCAGCGCATGTCGACCGTGGTCCAGGTGGCCGAGACGCTGGCGGACAACAACGCGATGGACAACACGATCATCGTGGCCGCCCCAGCCGACGAGGCCGCGCCGATCAAGTTCATGGCTCCGTATGCGGGCTGCGCGATGGGCGAGCACTTCCTCTACCAGGGCAAGCACGCGCTCACGATCTACGACGACCTGACCAAGCACGCGTTCGCCTACCGGCAGATGTCGCTGCTGCTGCGCCGCCCGCCGGGGCGCGAGGCGTACCCGGGCGACGTGTTCTACCTGCACAGCCGCCTGCTGGAGCGTGCGGTCAAGCTCAACGACGACCTGGGCGCCGGGTCGCTGACCTCGCTGCCGATCATCGAGACGCAGGCCGGCGACGTGTCCGCCTACATCCCCACGAACGTGATCTCGATCACCGACGGGCAGATCTTCCTCGAGGGCGACCTGTTCCGCTCGGGCGTGCGCCCCGCCATCAACGTGGGCATCTCGGTGTCGCGCGTGGGCGGCGACGCCCAGCTGACGCCGATGAAGAAGGTGGCCGGCAAGCTCCGCCTGGACCTGTCGCAGTACCGCGAGCTCGAGGCGTTCGCCCAGTTCGGCTCCGAGCTGGACGCCGACACCAAGGCGACCCTAGACCGGGGCGAGCGGCTCGTCGAGCTCCTGAACCAGGACGAGCTCAAGCCGTGGGCCGTGTGCGACCAGGTCGCCGCGATCTACTCGGGCACCGGCGCGTACCTCGACCGGATCAAGGTCGAGCGGATCGGCGAGTTCCACGAGCAGCTGCTCTCACGCCTGCACTCCGAGGAGTCGGAGCTGATGGGCAAGCTCGACGAGGGCGAGTGGGGCGACGAGATCGAGAAGCAGCTCGGGGATGCGATTGCCGAGGCCATCGACGACTTCGGCCCGGACTTCCACGAGGACGGCACACCGCTGGAGGAGGGCGAGTCCGACCGCATCACCAGCGAGGAGGAGCGCCAGAAGGAAGGCCGGACCGCCGGCACCGGCGATGATGACTCCGACGAGGACGACGACGACTCCGACGAGGACGAGTCCGAGGACAGCGAGTCCGAGGAGGAGGCGGCGACCCCCGCCTAGCCGATGGCCACCCAGGCCGACACCAAGAACCGGATCTCTTCTGTGAAGAACATCCAGAAGATCACGCGTGCCATGGAGATGGTGGCCGCGGCCCGGCTTCGCCGCGCCGAGCAGCGGATCGAGCACCTGCGCCCGTACGCGCGGGCGATCCGCCGTATGACCCGCCGCACCGTCGAGGCGGTCGAGAAGATCCCGAACCTCCCGCTGCTGGAGGCACACGAGTCCGAGAACAAGGTCGGCCTGCTGCTGGTCACCGGCGACCGCGGCCTCGCCGGCGCCTTCAACTCGCAGATCCTGCGCGCCGGCAACCGCCGCGCGCTCGAGCTGGAGGAGGAGGGCAAGGAGGTCGTCTGGTACGCGTCCGGCCGGCGTGGGGTGTCGTCGCTGCAGTTCCGCGGACGCGATCCCCAGGGCGCGTGGCAGGGGTTCACCGACCGGCCCGCCTTCTCGGACGCGCGCGAGATCGCCCAGGACATCGCCGCCCAGTACGTGGACGGCAAGGTCGACCGGGTGGAGATGATCTACAACGGCTACGTCTCGGCGATGACCCAGAACGTCAGCTCCGACGTGCTGCTGCCGATGGCGGCCGTCGAGGACATCCTCGAGGGCGAATCCGAGGACGACGAGCACGAGGACGACCACGAGGGCGAGCACAGGACCCTCTGGATCTACGAGCCCGATCCGGAGGAGATCCTCCAGCAGCTGGTGCCGGACTACATCGAGATCTCGATCTACCGCGCCCTGCTGGAGTCCACAGCTTCGGAGCACGGCGCGCGCATGACCGCCATGCGCAGCGCGCAGGAGAACGCGGGTGACCTGATCTCCGACCTCACGCTGGAGATGAACCGCCAACGCCAGGCCGAGATCACCCAGGAAATCATGGAAGTCGTTGCAGGCGCTGAAGGCCTGTCCTAAAGGAGAGACCAACTATGGAAGCCAGTACCGAAGAGCGCAGCAGCGAAAAGAGCACCGACGGGAACAACGTCGGCCGGGTCGAGGAGATCACCGGCGTCGTCATCGAGGCCGTGTTCGACGAGCACCTGCCCGAGATCTACAACGCGATCGAGACCGAGCTCCCGGATCCCGAGGATCCCGAGAACAAGACGGTCAAGCTCGTCTGCGAGGTCCAGCAGCACCTGGGCGACGACCGCGTGCGTGCGGTGGCCATGGACGCCACCGACGGCCTGAACCGGGGCGCCGAGATCCGCGACACGGGCGGCCCGATCACCGTCCCGGTCGGCGACGTCACGCTGGGCCGCATCTTCAACCTGCTCGGCGACGCGATCGACGAGGGCGATGAGGTCGGCTCCGATGTCGAGCGCTGGCCGATCCACCGCCCGGCGCCGGACGTCGAGGACCTCACGCCGACCACCGAGATGTTCGAGACCGGCATCAAGGTCGTCGACCTGCTGGCTCCGTACGCCCAGGGCGGCAAGGTCGGTCTGTTCGGCGGCGCCGGCGTCGGCAAGACGGTGCTGATCCAGGAGCTGATCCACAACCTCGCCGCCGAGCACGGCGGGCTGTCCGCGTTCTGCGGCGTCGGCGAGCGCTCTCGTGAGGGCAACGACCTGTGGCACGAGATGCGCGACTCGGGCGTGATCGACAAGACCATGCTCGTGTTCGGCCAGATGAACGAGCCGCCCGGCGCGCGCATGCGCGTCGCGCTGTCCGGCCTGACGATGGCGGAGTACTTCCGCGAGCAGGGTCAGGACGTGCTGCTGTTCATCGACAACATCTTCCGGTTCGTGCAGGCCGGCTCGGAGGTGTCCGCGCTGCTGGGCCGGATGCCGTCGCAGGTGGGCTACCAGCCGACGCTGGAGACCGAGATGGGCCAGCTCCAGGAGCGGATCACCTCGACCCGTGAGGGCTCGGTCACGTCGGTGCAGGCCATCTACGTGCCCGCCGACGACCTGACCGACCCGGCGCCGGCGTCGGTGTTCGCGCACCTCAACGCCACCACCACGCTGAGCCGGTCGATCTCCGAGAAGGGGATCTACCCGGCCGTCGACCCGCTGGACTCCACGTCCACGATCCTCAAGCCCGACATCGTCGGCGAGGAGCACTACGCGGTCGCCACTCGGGTCCAGGAGATCCTGCAGCGCTACAAGGAGCTGCAGGAGATCATCGCGATCCTGGGCATCGACGAGCTGTCCGACGAGGACAAGCAGACCGTCGGCCGAGCCCGTCGAGTCGAGCGCTTCCTCAGCCAGCCGTTCCACGTGGCCGAGGCGTTCACCGGCACGCCCGGCACGTACGTGTCGGTCGAGGACACCGTCCGTTCGTTCAAGGAGATCGTCGAAGGCGAGCATGACGACCGTCCGGAGTCCGCCTTCTACATGAAGGGCTCGATCGACGAGGTCACGTCCGAGGGCAAGAGCGACAAGGACGACAAGGACGACAAGGACGACGACTCCGACGACGAGAACGGCGACGACTAGTGGCGCGTTCGCAGTTCCCGGTCGAGGTCCTCACGCCCGAGGGCCAGGTGTTCGAGGGCGAGGTGGAGATGGTCTCCACCCGCACCGGCACCGGCTCGCTCGGTGTGCTGGCCAACCACGCGCCGCTGATGGCGATGCTCGAGCCGTGCGAGCTCAAGCTGTACGAGTCCGGCTCGGACAACCCAGGCAGCGGCTCGTACGAGAGCTACGCTCAGGGTGAGGGCTACCTGCAGGTGGTCGACAACTCGGCGCTGCTGATCGTGGAGGACGCGATCAAGCCCGAGGACCTCGACAGGAGCGAGCTCGAGTCCAAGCTCAAGGACGCCGAAGCCGCGCGCGACGACGCCGACGAGGACTCCGAGGAGCGCCGCCGTGCCGAACGCGAGATCAAGCGCGCCAAGGCGTTTCTCGAGATATCCGGATAGTTATCCGGAGGTGACATCCGCCGCGTAGGGTCGGGGCACATGTTCTCCCTGGGCAGGATCCACGTCGTCGTTCTCGGATTGATGGCCGCGCTGCTCGTGCCCACCGCCGTGGCAGCCAAGTCCGGCAGGGACAAAGACCGCCGCGGGGGCGGCAAGGCGCCCGCCACGATTCCGCTGCCGAACGGCTTCCAGCCCGAGGGCATCGCCGCGGGGAAGGGCAGCGACCTGTTCGTCGGGTCGATCCCGACCGGCGCGATCTGGAAGGGCAACGCGAAGAAGGGCACCGGCCGCGTGCTGGTGCCCGGCCGCGAGGGCCGCGCCGCGATCGGCGTCAAGGTCGACAAGCGCGCCAAGCGCATCGTCGTGGCCGGCGGACCAACCGGCAAAGCGTTCGTCTACGGCGCCAGGGACGGCCGCGACATCGCCCAGCTCCAGCTGGCGCCCGCGGGCCAGGAGACGTTCGTGAACGACCTGGTGCTCACGCGCCGGGGCGCGTTCCTCACCGACTCGCGCAACCAGCAGATCTACCGTGTCGGCAAGCGCGGAAAGGTCAGGACGATCCCGCTGACCGGCGACATCGCCTACACGACCGGCAACAACGCCAACGGCATCGAGTCGGCGAAGGGCGGTCGGGTGCTGATCACCGTGCAGGGCAACGTGGGCAAGCTCTTCACGATCGATCCGCGCTCCGGGGTCACCGACGAGATCGACCTCGGCGGCGCCTCGGTGGCCGACGGCGACGGCCTGCTGCTGAGGGGCCGCACGCTCTACGTGGTCCAGAACCGGCTGAACAAGATCGCGGTAGTGCGGCTCTCCAAGAACCTGAGGTCGGGCCGCATCGTCCGCGAGCTGACCAACCCGGCCTTCGACGTGCCGACCACGCTGGCCAAGAGCAAGCGGGGCCTGTACACCGTGAACGCGCGGTTCGGCACGCCGCCGTCGCCGGACAACCGCTATGACATCGTGAAGGTGGGAAGCCGCTGATGCCGGGGCTCGACTTCGTCGGGATCCCGTCCACCGACTGGGAGCGCTCGCGCGCGTTCTACGTCGACACGCTCGGCTTCCGCCCCGACAGCAAGTCCGAGGCCGAGGTGTGGCTGGACGAGACCTGCTTCGCGATCTGGGAACCGGCGCGCTTTGGGATGGAGTTCCAGCCGCAGAAGAACGCCCATCCGGCCATCCACGTGGACGACGTGGAGGCCACGAAGGCGGAGCTCGAGGCAAAGGGCGTGGAGTTCACGGGCGACATCCTGGACACCGGGGTCTGCCACATGGCGTTGTTCACCGATCCCGACGGCAACGACCTGATGCTGCACCACCGCTACGCGGATTAGCTCGCTGGGCTGCCGCGCGGACTAGAGCGCGCCGAAGAAGCGTGCCGCGACCGGTGCCGCCACGGAGCCGCCCGAGCGGCCGTTCTCGACCAGAACGGCCACCGCGAGGTCGCCGCGGTAGGCGATGAACCAGGCATGCGTGGGTGGCGGGTCGCCACCGCCGTACTCGGCGGTCCCGCTCTTGCCGGCGGGCTCGCCGGAGACCGCGCTCAGCGCGGTGCCCGTGCCCTCCGTCACCACCGAGCGCATCAGCGTGCGCAGCGTGTCCGCCTGGCCGCCCGGCAGCGGCGCGGTCGCACGCCGGCCGTCGCCGGCCAGGAGCCGGGGTGACCGCCAGCGGCCATCGGCAACGGTGCCCGCCACGCCGGCCATCGCCAGCGGGCTGGTGAGGATGCGGTGCTGGCCGATCATCGCTGCCGCGCGCTCGACCTTGGTCCGGCCCGGCGGCACCTGTGACCTTGCGGCGCGCAGCCTCAGCCGTGGACGCTCGCCGAGCCCGAACATCCGCCCGGTCCTGGTCAGGGCGTCGGCGCTGAGCCGCGGCGCCAGCGACACGAACGCCGTGTTGCACGACTGGGCGAAGTCGCGCGCGAACGGCTGGGCGCCGCCGGCGCCGCCCTCGAAATTCTTGAACGAGCGCCCGTCGACCGTGGTCGTGCGCGGGCAGTCAACGGTCTCGGACGGCGACAGCCCATCGGCCAGCAGCGCCGCGGTGCTCACCACCTTGAACGTGGACCCGGGCGGGTAGTTGCCCTCCAGCGCGCGATCGTAGGTGGAGTCCACCGGCCGGTTGGCCACCGCCAGGATGTCGCCCGTCGACGGCTGGATGGCCACGAGCGCGGCCTCGTCCTTGCGCCCTCCAAGCGCGGTCTCGGCCGCGGCCTGGGTGCGCTCGTCGAGCGTGGTCCGCAGCGGTCGTCCGTCGCGGCCGGCGCGTCGCACGAGTGTGTCGATCGGCACGCCGTCGGCGCGCAGCACGATCCGCAGGTCGGGGGTGGGGGACAGGCGGCGCTCGTAGCGCTGCTGCAGGCCCCACTGCCCCACCTCGTCGCCGGTCGCGTAGCGCCCGCCCAGCTTCTTGAGCTGCTCGGCGGTCACGGGTCCGACGCCGCCAAGCAGCGCGCGGCCGAACGAGCGCGTCGGCGCCAGCTGGGCGGTGCCGGCCACGACGGTGGCGCCCGGCACCCCCTTCACGGCCTCCTCGACGCGGGCGAAGTCGTCCTCGCGCAGCGCCACCGCCTCCACGAACTGCTGCTCGCCACCGCGCCGGATGGCGCGCTCGAGCGGGCGCGCATCCACGTCCACCGCTGCAGCCAGCCCGCGGGCCGTGGCGCGCGGGTCGCGCACCTTGCCCGCCACCGCGCCGACCCGCTGGACGGGGCGCGCGGTCATCAACGGCTTGCCGTCGCGGCCCTGGATCGCGCCGCGGCGGCGCGGCTCGCGCACGGTCCCGAGGCGCACGCCCCTTTCGAGCTCGGGGTGGACGAGCGTGGGCCGCCAGCGCAGCTTCCAGTCGTCACCTCGCTTCTCCACCACCGCGCGGGTGCGGTAGGCGAACGGCCCGATCGCCGGCACCGACCACCGGACCGAGTACGTGACCGTCGCGCGATCGCCGTCGCGCTCGGTCTCACCCGCGTCGACGGTCACCTTCGCCCCGTCCAGCCCGGAACGGTTCTCGCGCAGTGCGGCCGCCGCCCGCCCCGGGGCGTCGGTGAAGCCGGCCGCGGCGCGGTCGTCGCCTGCGCTCCAGGCCTTCGCGAAGCCGTCAGCCGCGTCGGCAGCGCCGTCGTCGCCGAACAGGCGTGAGGCCACCAGCGCTGCTGCCAGGGCCAGGCCGACCACCGCGGCCACGACAACGATCGTCCGTGGGCTGTTCGAGCGCGCCCGATTCACGGCGGCGCATTAGAGCAGACCGCGCGCTCCCTACCCTGGGGGTAGCCGTACCCACGACGAGAAGGAATCCATGAAGCTAGGCAGGCTGGCCCAGATGGCCAAGCGACAGATCGACAAGCGCGGCGGAACGGACGCCCTCAAGCAGGATGCCGAGGAGCTGCGCAACATCGCCAAGGGGCCCGGCAGCGCGGGCGACAAGGCCAAGCGCGCGGCCGACGCCCTCAAGGAGCCCGGCACGGCCGCCGGCAAGGAGCCCGGAACGCCCGTCGGCAAGGAGCCGCGCGGTCCCGCCCGGCGCTGACTGTCGTCGCCTCCTACGCCGCTTCGCGCAGCGCGGCCAGCTCTTCGCGGTCGGCCAGCTTGCGCAGGGCGCGATCCTCGATCTGGCGCACGTTCTCGGCGGACAGGCCGAGCCGGCGACCCGTCTCGCGCAGCGCCACCGCCTCGGACTTGCCGAGACCGAACCGCAGCGTCAGGACGTCCTTCTCGGGGCTGGGTAGCTGCGAGACCACCTGCATGACCGTGCGGTCGTGCTCGTTCTCGGCCGCCTCCTCGGAGGGTCCGTCGGCGTCGTCGGGAATCAGATCGCCGAGCGCCGTCTCCTCCGAGTCGCCAACGCCCCTGTCGAGGCTGGTGGGCGTCTGGTCGGCGGCGCGGATGTCGTGGATCTCCTCGACGCTCATCTCGAGCGAGTCGGCCAGCTCCTCCTCGGTCGGATCGCGCCCCAGCGTGGCGCCGAGCTCGCGCTCGCGATCGCGGATCTTGCGCGCCTGGCTGGCGATGTGGACCGGCAGGCGCACGGTGCGGCTGGAGTTGGCCAGCCCGCGGCCGATCGCCTGGCGCACCCAGAGGGTGCCGTAGGTGGAGAACTTGAACCCCTTGCGCCAGTCGAACTTCTCGACGGCACGGATCAGGCCCAGCATGCCTTCCTGGATGAGGTCGCCAAGGGGCAGTCCCTGACCCTGGTACTTGCGCGCGATCGAGATCACGAGCCGCAGGTTCGCGTTGATCATGCGATCCTTTGCGGCCAGGTCGCCCTTCTCAATCGCCTGCGCCAGCTCGATCTCCTCCTCCGCCGTGAGCAGGGGATGACGAGCCGCCTCGTTGAAGAACAGCTGGATGGAATCCGTGGTGGCTTCCGGGGTGAGGTTGTTCGTAGCCGTGGTGTTTCCTTCTCTCTGGTCTCGGCTGTGTTCAGAACTACGTGAATTGTAGCTTACTTTTGGTAAGTTTGAAGTCAGCTACTGGGTTTTCGGGGCAAGAAGGCCTTACGGATCATCGGCATGGGTGGCGGCGGCCTTGAATGGGTACGGGCCACCAATGGCCGATGCCCAAACCAGCGCGCCCGAAACTCCCCTGAAGCGCGCGATCGGCGCCAAGTTGCTGCTGGTTTTCGTGATCGGCGACGTGCTTGGCGCCGGCATCTACGCACTGGTCGGCGAGGTCAGCGCCGAGGTCGGGGGCGCGGTCTGGACCGCCTTCACCGCCGCGCTCGTGCTCGCGACGCTGACCGCGTTCGCGTACGCGGAGCTGGTTACCAAGTACCCGATGGCCGCCGGATCGGCCCTGTACGTGAACCGGGCGTTCGACAAGCCCTTCTTCACGTTCATGGTCGCGTTCGCCGTGATGTGCTCGGGCATCGCCTCCGCGGCGACGCTCTCGCGCGCGTTCGCGGGCGACTACTTCCAGGAGTTCCTGACCGTGAACCTGGACATCATCGCGCTGGCGTTCATCGTGGTCGTGGCCGCTGTGAACCTGCGCGGCATCTCGGAGTCGGTCAAGGTCAACGTGGCGCTGACCGCGGTGGAGGTCACGGGGCTGCTGCTGATCGTGCTCATCGGGGTGACCGCGCTGTTCCAGGGCGACGCCGACTTCTCGCGCAACTTCGAGTTCCGCGAGGGGGAGAGCGTGGTCGCGGTGATGGTCGGCGGCGCCTCGCTGGCGTTCTACGCACTGATCGGCTTCGAGGACGCCGTCAACGTGGCCGAGGAGACCAGGGACCCGTCGCGCGCCTTCCCGCGCGCGCTCTTCGTCGGCCTGGCCGTGGCGGGCGTCATCTACCTGCTGGTGACCCTGACCGCCTCGATGGTGGTGTCCACCGACGTGCTGGCCGAATCGGACGGCGCGCTGCTGGAGGTCGTGCGCGAGGGCCCGCTCGGGATCCCGACCAAGCTGTTCTCGTTCATCGCCCTGCTGGCGGTCGCCAACGGCGCGCTGATCAACATGATCATGGCCTCGCGGCTGGTCTACGGCATGGCGCGCCAGGGCATCGTGCCGCGCACGTTCGGCCGCACGCTGGCAACGCGGCGGACGCCGCACATCGCCATCTTCTTCACCACGATCCTGGCCATGGCGCTGATCCTGACCGGAGACCTGTCGTCGCTGGCCGACACCACCGTGATCCTGTTGCTCGCCGTGTTCGTGATCGTGAACGTCACCGTCCTCGTGCTGCGCCGCGACCCGGTCGACCACGAGCACTTCACCGCGCCCACGCTCGTGCCCGTGCTTGGCGGGGTTGTGGCCCTGTACCTGCTGTATGACAAGTTCAACGACGACAGCGAGGTGTTCCTGCGCGCGGCGCTGCTGCTGGCGCTCGGTGCCGCGCTCTGGGTGGTGAAGCGCTTGATCACGGGCCCGCCAACATCGATCGACGCGGAGGAGCTGGCCGGATGACCACGATCCTCGTGTGTGTGACGCCACGGTTCGACGAGCCGTGGGTGGCGGCCTCGGGCGCCCAGCTGGCCGCGGAGATGGGCGGCGAGGTCGTGCTGCTGTCGGTCGAGGAGGTCGAGAGCCAGCGCTTCGAGTCGCTGCCGAGGAGCGAGACCCGAGCCGGGGCCACCGAGGCCGCCGAGCGCGCGGCCGCGAGGCTGCGCGAGGCCGGCGCCGAGCCTGCCCAGGTGCTGGTCCGCAGCGGCCGGCCGGTGCAGACCGTGCTCGAGGTCGCCGACGAGGTGGACGCCGAGATGATCCTGATCGGCTCGTCGCCGCGGCGGCCGATCGCCCAGAAGCTGCTCGGCAGCGTGGCGCTGGAGCTCGTCCAACGCTCCAAGCGCAACGTGATGGTGATCAGCGAGCCCTAGCGGCGAGCACCGCGTCAGGCGGGCGGCGGCCGGGTACGGGCCGGCGTAGGCGCGCATTTCGTATCACTCGCGCCGCGGCGTTGCACACCCGCGCGCCGCCGTTCAAGAAATCACCACGATGCCGATTCCTTGGCACGCCGCCGTTCAAGAAATCGGCACGACGCCGATTTCTTGGCACGCCGCCGTTCAAGAAATCGGCACGACGCCGATTTCTTGGCACGCTCTCACTCGAAGCCCGCATCGCGGGCTGAGACCGCGGCCCGCCAGCCCTCGGCCATGGCCTTCTGCTGGAACGCATAGCCCTCCGGGGTGTGCCGGGCGATCCCGTCCAGCAGCGTGCCGATCGCCTGGGTGGGGCCGAGCCCCTGGGCCTCCAGCTGCTGGTTTACGAGCAGTTTCATCATCACCAGCTGGTTCACCGGCAGCTTCGCCACACGCTGGAGCAGCTCCTCGAACCGAGTATCGAGCTCGCCGGCTGGCGGTGCCTCGATCGCCAGGCCCCACTCCGCCGCCTGCTCGCCGCTGATCAGGTCGCCGGTGAACAGCATCCGCTTCGCGCGCTGGGCGCCGAGGCGGCCCAGCCACATCGACGTGGTAGGCGAGCCCCAGACGCGCGCGGGCGGGTAGCCGATGCGGGCGTCGGCGGCGATCACCAGCAGGTCCGAGCACAGCGCCATGTCGGTGCCGCCGGCCACGCAGAACCCGTGCACCTTGCACAGCACCGGCTTGTCGGCCCGCAGCAGCGACATGAAGCCGCGCACGTTGCGGCGCATCATCTGCCAGTCGACCATCGGGTCCCAGGTAGCGCCCGGATCGTGGTTGGCGGCCTGGACGACGGGGTCCAGCGGCGAGCCGGGCGCGCCGATGCCGCTCATCTGGCCCTCGGCCGCGTCGACCAGGTCGTAGCCGCCGCAGAAGCCCTTGCCGTTGCCTGCCAAAGCGATCGCATGCACGGCCGGGTCGAGGTCGGCATGCTCGACGGCAGCGGCGAGCTCACGCGGCATCGCCATCGTGATGCCGTTGCCGCGCTCGGGCCGGTCGAGGGTGATCCGCGCGACCGGGCCCTCCACCTCGTACGTCAGGGTGCTCATGCCGCGAGCGCGCGGTCCACGATCGCCCGGGCGTCGGTTCCAGCCGGCAGCGTGCCCCAGGCGTGGCCGCCCTGGCGCGCGAGCCGTGACGCGCAGAAGGCATCCGCCACCGGGGCCGGGGCGTGGCGCACCAGCAGCGAGCCTTGGAGCGCCAGGCCCATGTCCTCCACCACCCGGCGGGCGGCGAACTGGGGGTCGTGCTCGCCCAGGCCGCCGATCCGCCGCTTGAGGCCGTCCACGTGGGCGTCGAGCCGCGCGTCCGCGCCGGCGGCCTGCTCGACCTCGGCCAGGAACGCGGGCATGCCGTCGGTCTCGCGCGCCAGCGCGCGCAGGACATCGAGCGCCGCCACGTTGCCCGAGCCCTCCCAGATCGAGTTCAGCGGCGAGTCGCGCACCAGCCGCGGCATCCCCGACTCCTCGACGTAGCCGTTGCCGCCAAGGCACTCGAGTGCCTCGATCGCGTGCAGCGGCGCGCGCTTGCACACCCAGTACTTCGACACGGCGGTGGCCACGCGCCGGAAGGCGGCGTCGTCCTCGTCGTAGCCGCGCGCGATCCGGAATGCGGTGGCGGTGGCGGCCTCGGACTCCAGCGCCAGGTCGGCCAGCACGTTCTGCATTGCCGGCTGGTCCACCAGCGCGGCGCCGAAGGCGGATCGATGGCGTGCGTGGTGGATGGCCTGCACGGTGCCCACGCGCATGCCGGACGCGGAGCCGATCAGGCAGTCCAGCCGCGTGTGGTTGACCATCCGGATGATCGTCTGGACGCCGCGGCCCTCCTCGCCGACCAGGCGGCCGGTCACGCCGCGGAACTCGACCTCGGACGAGGGCAGCGAGCGGGTACCGAGCTTGTCCTTGAGCCGCTGGACCTGGAACCCGGGGTCGGCGCCCTCGATCAGGAAGCACGAGAGCCCGGCGGGGGCCTGGGCGAGCGTGAGGAACACGTCGCACGGCGGGTAGGAGCAGAACCACTTGTGGCCGGTGATGGCGTAGCTGCCGTCGGTCTGCTGCTCGGCGCGGGTTGTGTTGGCGCGCACGTCCGAGCCGCCCTGCTTCTCGGTCATCGCCATGCCGGCGATCGCGCCCTTGCCGGGGCCGTACTCGGTCGACACCAGCTTCGGTTCCCAGTGCTCGGCCAGGTCGGGGGCCTCGCGCAGCGCGGGGATGACCGAGTGGGTCATCGAGATCGGGCACATCACGCCCGCGTTGACCTGGTCCCACAGGAACATCAGGCCGGCACGCACGGTGTGCGCGCCGGGGCGCGGGTCGGCCCACGGCAGCGAGTGGATGCCGCGCTCGATGCCCTCGCGTAGCAGCCAGTGCCACGACGGGTCGAGCTGGATCTCGTCGATCCTGTTGCCATAGCGGTCGTGGGTCTTCAGCAGCGGCTCGTTGCGCTCGCAGCGCTCGGAGTGCTCGAGCGCCTCGCGCGAGCCGGCAAGCGCGCCGATGTCGGCGAACCGGTCGGCGCCCCAGCCGCCGCCCTCGCGCTCCAGCGCCTCGCGCAGCGCCACGTCGGCCTCGTACACGTTGTAGGGCTGGATCGGCGGCGCCTGGTTGCGCACGTCGTGGGTGGCGTCGGGGTGGGAGAGAGCGGTCACGGGCTCCATGCGGAGGCTCCTTCGGTCGCAGGCAGGCTGGAGAGGCAGAAGTCGACGAGGGTCATCACGAGGGCGTCGTGGTTGGCGTCCGTGCCGGCGGCCAGCGGGCCCACCAGCGCCTCGCCGAGGGCGCCGACCAGGGCGGCCGCCACGGTGGTGGTGTCGTGTGCGCTCAGCTCGCCGGAGGCGACGCCGTCGGCCAGCACGGCGGCGAACACGTCGCGGTAGCCGCGGCGTAGGCGCAGGCGCTCGCTCTCGACGGCGGGGTCCACGGGCTCGGCCAGCTGGGCGTAGGCCAGCGTGGGCGCGGCCAGCGCGCGCCGGCAGAAGGCCTCCGCGCCGGCGGCCACGCGCCGGGCCGCGGGCCCGCGCGAGTCACGGGTCACCTCTTCGACCACGGCGAGCTCGCGCTCGGCCGCGGTGCGAAAGACCTCGGCAACCAGCTCGGCCTTGGAGGGGAAGTAGCGGTAGACGGTTCCCACGGCCACGCCCGCGCGCGCGGCGACCGCGTGCACCGACGCCGACGCGTAGCCGCCCGCGGCGACCTGGTCGTGCGCGGCCGCGGCGATCCGCTCGCGCGCTGCCGCCTTGCGCGCCTCTACGCGGGGGGTGCGGCGGTAGGCCATGCGTAAAGAAGTGAATCACGATTCACTTCTTTACGCAACGGCTGGCATCCAGTGGCGTTCAGAGGATCGACTTCTGGCCCCTCGCCAGCCGGTACGAGAACTGGGCGGTCGGCAGCTTGGCGCGGCTGCGCGTCTTGGTACCCGCCACCCGCTTGAACGTGCAGCGCAGACCGCCGGAGCTGGCCTCGATCAGGCCGTAGCCGTGGTGGTCGAAGTCGGCGTCCTTGACCCACGGGTTCGCCGACCGCAGCAGGTCGATGATGCCCTGCGGCGTCCTGGGGTTGCGCGGGTTGGCGCCCGGCACCACGCCGCCGCCGCCCTCGCCGAGGCCCTGCGACGTGATCGACCCGCCGACGAACTCGGTGGCCACCGGGTTGGGGTCGTTGTCGCCGATCCGGACGTCGCCGGCGATGAACGTGTGGATGTCGCCGGTCACGAACACCACGCCGTCGATCTTGCGGTTGCGGATGTGCTGGAGCAGTTCGGTGCGCTCGCGCGGGTAGCCCTGCCACGGGTCGAAGCCGATGTAGTTGCCGCCCGGATAGACGGTGCGCATGATCATCGCCTGGTTGGCCATGATCTTCCAGGTGGCGGGCGAGCGGCTCAGGCGGCTCTTGATGAAGTTCATCTGCCTGGTGCCGAGGTAGGGCCGCGGGTTGTTCAGCTCCGCGCACGGGGGCGCCGACGAACTCGTCGTTGCAGGGCTGGTTGGCGCGGTACTGGCGCTGGTCCATCAGCACCAGGTCCACGTTGCGGCCGTAGCGGGCGGCGCGGTAGATCCGCGATCCGCGCCTGTTGCCGACGCCGAACGTGGGCATGTTCTCGAAGTAGGCCTTGTAGCCCGCGCGCTTGCGGGCCAGGCTGAACTTCTTGTCCGGCGTCAGGCCGCCGGTGGCGCCGGCGCCGCCGGCGTAGTTGTCCACGCACCTCGTGGTCGTCCCAGATCGAGATCATCGGGAACTTGCGCGTGCATCTTGCGCAGGCCGGCGTCGCCGCGGTAGAGCTGGTACTTGGCGCGGTAGTCGGCCAGCGAGGTGGCCTCGCCGACCGGGTCGGTGCGCACGCCGCCGGAGGCGCTGCCCCTGGCGTGGTAGGCCTCGGCGTAGATGTAGTCGCCGAGGTTGACCACGAAGTCCACGTCCTCGCGTGCCAGCGAGCTGGTGCGCGTTGTAGAAGCCGAACGTGTAGTCCTGGCAGGAGAAGAAGGCGAACTTGACCGGCTGGCGCGAGTCGGCCGGGAGCGCCGTCCGGAAGCGCCCGACGGGGCTGTTCTCGCCGCGCGTCGAGAAGCGGTAGTAGTACTGCTCGTGGGCCTTCAGGCCGCCGACGCGCGCCTTGACCGCGTGGTCGATCGCGCGCGAGGTGGGGATCAGCCTGCGCGCCACTACGCGCCGAAAGCCGCGGTCGCGCGCGACCTCGAGCTCGACGCTGCCGCTGCCGCCGACGCCGTCGACCTTGGTCCAGAGCGTGATGCCGCTCGTCGAGGGATCGCCGGACAGCACGCCCTGGCGGAAGCGCCCGCCGCGCAGGGTCGGCTGGCGCCGTCCCCCGTTGGCCAGGGCCTGCGGGGCGAAGATGGTGGCGGCGCCGAGGGCGCCGGCTGCGGTCACGAAGTTGCGGCGCGAAAGGGGCTGCTGGGGCACGGTCTCTCCTCCGGGTAAGGGCGTTGGCCGACTCTAAGTGCAGATCCGCACGATCCGCAACCCTCACTACGCTGCCGTGTCTTGCGTTCAGTGACCAAGATCCTCATCGCAACCGTCGCGGCGCTGGCCGTGGCCGCTCCGGCGGCCGACGCCGCCAAGCGCAAGGTGCCGGCGTCGTTCAGCGGGGTGAACTACGACGGCGGAATCGAGAGCGATCCGGCCGCCGTCCAGGACGCCCAGATGGCGCTGATGGCGCGCTCGGGCGTGGAATCGCTGCGGATCGTCTTCAGCTGGCGCGACATCCAGCCGGCCGCGAACGGGCCGTTCGACTTTTCCGTCACCGACGCCCAGGTGGCCGCGGCCGCTCGCCACGGCATCGGCGTGCTGCCGGTGATGCAGTACGCGCCAACCTGGGGCCGGGCGTTCCCGCGCGACGGCGCCTCGCCGCCGCTGACCAAGCCCTACCAGGCGTTTCTGCGTGCTTCGATCCGGCGCTACGGCAGCCGCGGCAGCTTCTGGCGCGAGAACCCCGCGCTGCCGCGCAAGACGATCCGCTACTGGCAGGTGTGGAACGAGCCCCACTTCGAGGGCTTCTGGGATGCGCCGGCGAAGAGCCGCTACTCCTATCCGCGCGGTTACGCCCGGCTCCTGAGTGCGTCGAACAAGACGATCCACCGCACCGATCGCAGGGCGCGCACGGTGACCGCGGGCCTGTTCGGCGCCGCCTGGACGCGGCTGCGTGAGCTGTACCGCAGCGGCGGGATGCGCAAGGGCTTCGACGTGGTGGCCGTGCACGTGTACTCCAACAAGCCCGGCAACGTGCTCGAGACGGTCAGGCGCACCAACGCGACGATGCGCCGCTACAAGGACTACGGGAACCGCGTGTGGGTGACCGAGACGGCGTTCCCGGCCTCGCGCGGCCGCGCCAAGCCGATCCGCGGCCAGAAGCAGGACACGCCGGCGAGTATGGCCAAGAAGCTCTACGACACGTACGTGCTCCTTGCCCGCAACGCCAAGCGGCAGCGGATCGATCGGGTGTACTGGTACACGTGGGCGAGCTCTTATGAGAAGACCCAGCCCAGCAACTTCGACTTCGCCGGGCTGCAGAAGCGCGCGAATGCGTTCAGCTTCACGCCCCAGCCGGCCCTGGACAGGTTCCGGCGCGTCTCGCAGCGGCTGCAGGGCTGCGCCAAGAGCGACACCGGCCGCTGCCGCTAGCCGCTCAGCAGCGGGTCCAGCAGCCCGTCGACCCGCTTGGCGGTCGCCGACCAGGTGAACCCCGCGGCGCGCACGCGGCCGGCGGCCGATAGCCGCTCACGATCGCTGGTCGCGGCCCGCACGAGCGCGGCGGCAAACGCGTCGGCGTCGTCAGGGTCGACCACCAGCGCGGCGTCCCCGCACGTCTCGGGCAGGGCGCCGCGGTCGGAGCTGACGACCGGTGTGCCGGCCGCCATCGCCTCCAGGACCGGCAGCCCGAGACCCTCGTGCAGCGACGGCATGGCCAGCACCGCGGCCCCCGCGTACAGGCCGGGTAGCGCGTCTTCGGGCACATAGCCCAGCGACCGCGTCCGGTAGGAGCCGGCGGGCATGTACGGGCGGGTCGATCCGGCCAGCACCACGTCCAGGCCCGCGTCGCCGAGCGCGGGCGCCAGCCGGTCCAGCAGCGCCAGGTTCTTGCGTGGCAGGTCGGTGCCAACGGCAAGCACGTAGGGGCGCTCCAGCCCGTACCGGGCGCGCACCGCGTCGGCCCCCGGGGGGTCGCGGAAGCGGTCGTCGACGCCCAGCGGGGCGATAACGACCCGGGCCGGGTCGGCGCCCAGGTACTGCACGATCTGGTCGCGCGAGAGGCTGGAGATGGTCAGCACCAGCCGCGCGCGGCGGGCGATCACGGGCGACAGCGCGCGGTGCCAGCGGGAGAACCGCGCCGAGTACCAGTCGCCTAGGAACGGAGCGACGTCGTGGATGAAGACCGCGTTGCGGCGGCTGGCGACCGGGGCCAGGTTTGCCGGCGACAGGATCACCCGGCTTCCGCGTGCAAGGGCGGGCAGGGCCAGCTGCTCCCAGCCGTGCCCGGCCGTGTGGGCCAGCGCGGCGGGCGGGGCGATCACCCGGTAGCGGCTCGGGTTCAGCGCCGGCAGGTGCACGGCCAGCTCGCGCGCCACGCGCTCCACGCCGCCGATCTGCCCGCGAACGGCCGCGCGGGCGTTGATCGCGACCGGCGCGGTCACGCCGCCACGCCGGCGATCACCTCGGCGAAGCGGCGGCCCGAGTCGATCACGTCGAAGCGCTCCTCCGCCCGCGCACGGGCGGGAGCGGACAGTTCGGGCGCGCGGTCGATCACCTCCGACAGCGCGTGTGCGCCGGCGTCGGGGTCGCCCGGGCGGTACAGCGCCCCGCAGCTGCGGTCGACGATCTCCAGCGGGCCGGCCGCGGCGGGCGCGGCCACGGGCCGTCCGCTGGCAAGCGCCTCCGCCAGCACCATCCCGAACGGCTCGCGGTCGGCGCAGTGCAGCAGACACGTGGCACCGGCGAGCGCCGCGGCCGCGTCGCTGACCTGGCCGCCGAGCTCGACGCGGCCCGTCAGGTCCGGCTGCTCGGCCCGCCGGCGCAGCCGCGCCATCAGCTCGTGCCCGGCATCGTCCAGCGGCGCCCCGGCCAGCCGGAACGTGACCCCGGGCCGCTCGGCCAGCACGCGGGCGGCGATCTCCAGCGCCAGACCGGGCCGCTTCCACCCGACCAGCGCGCCGAGCACGAGCACGATCGGCTTGCCGTCGGGCAGCGGCGAGGGCGCGAATCTGTGCAGGTTCACCCCGGGACGGATCACCGTGGTGCGCTCCAGCTCGAGGTCGGCGGCGATCGCATCCGAGAGCGCGACCACGGCGGCGCAGCGGCGGGCGGCGGTGCGCACGCTGCGCGCGACGCCTGCGGAGGGCAGCAGGTCGTTGTGGGCGAACACCAGCGGCGGCGCCGCCCGCACGGTGGACAGCGCCGCGGTGCAGCTCAGCAGCCCGCGCATGCTCCAGCCGACCACACACCTCGGCGCCAGCCGCCGGACCGCCGCGCGCACCTCGCGGGCCTGGGCCGCCAGCCGCAGCGGCGCCTGGGCGCGATCACGCGCGGAGCCGCGCAGCTCGAGCCGCCTGCGCTCCAGCTCGACCACGTCCATGCCGCGTGCGCGGGCCGAATCGGCCAGCGCGCCCGGCGGGCATGCCAGTGCCGTGGGAGCGCCCAGCGCCGCCGCCCGGTCGAGCAGGATCCGCTCCGCACCGCCGAGCACGGAGGAGTAGCTCACGAACAGCGCCTGCGGGGACTCGGGCAAGAGCCGCGAAACTACCAAGAGCGATGACCGAGCCCGAGTCCCAGCGGCGGCTGCACTTCCCTCGCGCCGAGCTGCGCGAGCGCACCGCCCGCGGCGGCGTGCTCAACGCCGTCTTCCTCGGGGGCGGCGAGGGGCTTGCGCTGGCGCAGGGGCTGATCGTGACGGCGTTGCTCGGACCGGTGGCGATCGGCCTGTACGGCATCGTGACGACCACCGCGATGACGGTGGTGCAGCTGCGCCGGGTCGGCATCGACGAGGCCTTCGTGCAGCAGTCGGCGGAGCGCCAGGAGGAGGAGTTCCAGAAGGCGTTCTCGCTGGAGCTGACGATCGGTGTCCTGTTCGCGCTCGCGCTGTGCGCGATCGCGCCGGTGCTGGCGCTGGTCTACGGCGACGACCGGCTGGTGGCGCTGACCCTCGCCGTCGCCTATCTGCCGGTGGCGTTCTCGCTGCAGGCGCCGCAGTGGATCTTCTTCCGCCGGATGGACTTCCTGCGCCTTCGCCTGCTGCAGTTCTCGATCCCGGCCGTGACTTTCCTGGTCACGGTGCCGCTCGCGGCGCTGACCGACAGCGTCTGGGCACTGGTGATCGGCCCGCTCGCCGGCAACGCCGTGTCGGTGGCGGCCACACTGCGGCTGTCGCCCTACCGGCTCGGATTGCGCTTCGACCGTGATGCCATCCGCCACTACCTCGGTTTCTCGTGGCCGATCTTCGCGACGTCGCTGTCGCTGCTGGTCGTGCTCCAGGGCCAGCTGCTGGCCTTCGACCTCGACGACGGCCTGGCGGCGGCGGGCTACATCACGCTGGCGGCGACGCTGACGCGGTACGCCGACCGCGCGGACCAGATCGTGACCACCACGATCTATCCCGCCATCTGCGCGGTCCAGGACCGCCTCGACACGCAGCGCGAGATGTTCGAGAAGTCCGCGCGCGTGACGATGGTCTGGGCGCTGCCCTTCTGTGCCGGCCTGGTGCTGTTCGCGCCCGACCTCGTCGAGCACGTGCTCGGCGACGAGTGGGACCCGGCCGTGATCCTGATCCAGGGCCTGGCCGGCGCGGCGGCGCTGCAGCAGGTGGGCTACGTCTGGTCGGCCTTCTACCGCGCCCGGGGGCAGACCAGGGTGCAGGCGGTGGAGTCCGGTGCGATGGTCGCCGCCTTCCTGCTGCTGGCGATCCCGGGGCTGGTGCTGTGGGGCTTCGAGGGGTTCGTGGCGGGGCGGATCGCCACCTCGGTGGCGATGCTGGTCGTCCGGCGCCACTACGTCCAGCGGCTGTTTCCCGAAACCTCGCTGGTGGCGATCGGACTGCGCGGCGCCATGCCGGTGCTGGGCGCCGCGGCGACGACGCTGGCGTTGCGCGCGGGCGCGGACGCGGGCGCCGTGGCGGAGCTGGCGGTGTTCGGCCTGGCCACCGCCGGGCTCACGTGGGCACTCGAGCGCCCGCTGCTGCGCGAGTTGGCGCTCTACATGCGCGAGCGGCGCGGCCCCGGTGTGGCCGGCGCCCCCGCCTAGGAGGCGCGGCGGGCGGTCGCGCCCAGGCGCACCAGCATCCCCGAACCGAGCAGCACGGCGCCGGCTGCCAGCAGCAGGGCGCTGTCGCTACCGGTGCGGGGCAGCTCCCCGCCGCTGTTCTGGGCGGTGGTCCCCTGGTCGGTGGGCGCGGACTGGCCCTGGGTGGTCCCGGCGGTTCCGGAACCGGTGGTGCCCGGGCTCTGCGAACCCGAGTTGCCCTGCGACCCGGAGTCCTGGTCGCGCGAGTCGTTCTGGCTGGGCGTGTCCGACAGCGGGTCTGCGTACTGCTGGTCGCCGGCGCTCTGAGCGAGCGCGGTCGAGGGCGCGGCCAGCAGGAGCGCGGCGGCCAGGACGGCCATGAGGAAGTGCTTTGGGGACGGCATGGGCGGGAACCCTAGCGCCTCGTATCGGGCCGTCACGCCCCAACTGTGAAGGGATAGGCTCTCGTGGGTGCAGCCCCGTGTAGCGCTCGTCCACGACTTCTTCGTGAGCGTTCGAGGTGCCGATCGCGTCTTCCTCGAGATGTGCGATCTGTATCCGGACGCGGACATCTTCCTGCCCATCTACGACGAGCGGGCCACCGACGGCGTGCTCCGCGGCCGCCGCGTGCACACATCCTTCCTGCAGCGGCTGCGGCCGACGGCGCGCACGTTCAGGGCGCTGCTGCCGTTGTACCCGGCAGCGATCGAATCGTTCGACCTGGCCGGCTACGACCTCGTCGTGTCGAGCTCCAGTGCATGGGCCCACGCCGTGATCTGCGACGAGGACGCCGTGCACGTTTGCTACTGCTACAACCCGTTCCGCTACGTCTGGAACGAGCGTCACCGCACGCTCGCCGAGCGGCGCAACCCGCTGGCCCGTGCGGCGCTGAGCACGCTGTCGCGCCGGTGGCGCGAGTGGGACTGGATCGCGGCGCAGCGGGTGGACCACTACGTGGCGATCTCCGACATCACCAGGCGCCGCATCCGCAACTACTTCGGGCGCGAGGCGAGCGTGGTGTACCCGCCCGTGGACACGGGCAGGTTCGCGCGCGCGCAAGGTCCGGGCGAGTACCACCTGGTGCTTTCCGAGCTCGTCTCGCACAAGCGCATCGACGACGCCGTGCATGCCTTCACCGACCTGGCGCTGCCGCTGGTGGTCGTCGGCGACGGGCCCGATGCCCGTCGGCTGAAGCGGATGGCCGGGCCGAGCGTCACGTTCGCCGGCCGCGTCAGCGACACCGAGGCGGCGCGCCTGATCACGGACTGCCGCGCGCTGGTGCTGACCGCCGTGGAGGAGTTCGGCATCGCCGGCGTGGAGGTCCAGGCGGCCGGCCGGCCCGTGATCGCACAGGCCGGTGGCGGTGCCCTGGAGACGGTGGTGGACGGTCAGACCGGTTGCTTTTACACCGGCGGTCCGGCCGAGCTGGCCCGCGCCGTGCAGGAGTTCGATGCCGACGCGGTTGATCCGCAGGCCTGCATCGACAACGCCGCTCGCTACAGCCGCGAAGCGTTCCGCGAGGGTTTCCAGCGCGAGGTGGCCACCGCGCTGGCACAGGAGCAGGACCGGCCCAGTGAGATCCAGGCCGCACGCCGCGCCGCCGGCGAGCGGCCGCGGCTGGCCGCGGTGCGCACCTTGCCCGGCCGCCGGATGTAGCCGCTATAGCTCGGCGGGCTCCGCCCGCAGGCGCCTGATGGCGCGCAGCTGCGCGCGCTCGCGCTCGCGCGGGCGGCGCGCGAGTGCCAGCAGCCCAAGCCGGGTGGCAAAGGTGAGCGCCTGGAGCCGGTCGTCGCGTGCGCGTGCGCCGGCGCCGAGGCGGTCCTGCACGACGGCGCGCCGCTGGCGTGCGAGCAGCTCCAGCGGCTCGCCGCCGAACTCGACCGCGGTCGAGTGGGCGCGCGCGTGGCGCACCCGCGCCTGCGGCCAGAACCAGGTTTCGATGCCCTGGGCGCCCGCGCGCAGGCCGAGCTCCATGTCCTCGCCGTAGAGAAAGATCCGCTCGTCGAAGGGCCCGAGCCGGCGGAGCGTGGCGGTGCTTGCAACCAGGCAGCAGCCCACGGCCCATGACACCGCCCGCGGCCGTGCCGACCGCCACGGGTCGACCACGCGCGCCAGCGGCGGTGGCAGCAAGGCCGAGGGCACCAGCGCGTGGAGCAGCGACGCCGGGCCCGTTGGCGCGGCGTGGACGTTGTCCTGGCGGCTGCCGTCGGGCAGGAACACGGCCGGCGCCCACAGCCGGCGCGGCTGGGCGCGCGCCTGCGCCGCCAGCAGGTCGAGGGAGTCGTCCAGCAGCTCCACGTCGGGGTTGAGCACGGCCGTCACGGGGGAGCGCACGTGATCGAGGCCCAGGTTGGTGGCACGCCCGAAGCCGACGTTGCCGCCGGCGTCGATCGCCGTCGCGCCCCGAGCCCGCGCCGCCGCCGCGCCGTCGTCGGCGGATCCCGAGTCGACCACCACCACCTCGGCGGCGGGCAGGTGCGTCGCCGCGCTGTCCAGCAGGCGCCCCAGCTCGGGCCGCGAGTCGTGCAGCACCGTGATCAGGGCCAGTCCGTCGCCGTTCTCAGCCACGTGGCGCCAGTACCTCGTAATAACCCGCCCGCAGGACGGGCCGGTAGGCGGTGGCCAGGTACTCGTCGACCGCGCGCGAGCCGCTCGGGCGCCCGCGCAGGTTCGGCTCGCGGCGCACGGACAGCGGGTCGGTCCAGCGCACCACCGCACCTGGACGTTCGCGGCGCAGCGTGGCGACTATCCGGCGCTGGACGGGCGGGCGGGCGAACAGGCCGACGTCACGGTCGAGCACGTTGCGGCGGTCGGCCAGCACGTACAGCAGCGGGTTGTTCAGTCCGCCGATGTCGCTGCGCAGGCCGGTGGTGTAGATCGGCCCCCCCGGCGGGACGCGCCGGTCGATCTCGGCCACGACCCGTGGCAGCGCGCGCGCGTCGGCCGGGCGCGCCTCGACGCCGTCGGCCACCGGCAGCTCCAGCCGCTCGTACGGCTCGGGCTGCAGCAGGGCAGAGGCGCGGTTGAGCACGCCGTTCGCCGTCAGCAGAACCAGCACCGCCGCAGCCGCGGCGGCCACCACGGTGCCGGTGCGCCCCGCTCGCCTGCCCGCGTAGGCGCACACCGGCAGTGCCAGCGCCAGCGCCACCACGCCCGGGGCGGTGTGGAACTCGTCGGCGCGCGAGAACATGTACACGGCCGCGCCCGCGGCCAGGCCGACGCTGCCCACGAGCCATGCCGATCGCTCGCGCACGGCCGCCAGCGCCACCACCGCCGTGCCCACCAGCACCAGCAGCGGCACGTAGAAGCCCAGGACGTCCTTTCCGCGTTCGGCGGCGGTTCCAGGCGGCCAGAGCGAGAACGGGCCGTCGTAGCCCAGCGGGAACGGCAGCGTCCAGTAGTCGCGCTCACGGCCGGCCGTGGCCACGAGCTGGTCGTACATCTCCGCCGGTCCGGTGGACACCAGGAAGGGCGCGTACAGCACCACGCCGGCCGCGGTCGCGGTGGCGGCGAAGCGCAGCGCCTCGGTGCCGCGCTCGCGGCGGGTGGCGCCGTCGCGCAGCAGGAGGGTCAGGCCGGTGGCGCCCGCCGCGTAGAGGCCGAAGTCCAGCCGCCATGCCGCCGCGAGGCCGCACAGCAGGCCCGCCCACAGCCAGGGGCGCCGGACGGGTGAGCGCGCCGTGGCCAGCGCGAACGCGCCGAGCCCGGCAAGCAGCGCGACCGGGAAGGGGTTTGCGCTGACCGGCTGCGCCATCGCGCAGGCCGCGCACAGCCAACCTGCCAGCGCCAGCCACAGCGGGACCCGGCCACGGAGCATCGAGAACACCAGCAGCGCCACGCCGGCGTCACATGCCACGCGCAGGATCCGCCACCACAGCAGCGACCGGTCCAGCGCCTCCGCGGCCGCGGCCAGCAGATACGGCTGGCCCGGGCCGTAGGGCCAGATGAAGTCCTCGTACGGAGTCTGACCGGCGAGCACGCGATCGACAGCCGACAGCATCAGCCCCTCGTCGAACGGGTCGATCCCGCGCCGGACGGAGAACCCGGAAATCAGCGCTGCGCCCAGGAAAAGGGCCAGGGCGAGCAGCCGCGGACGCACGATTGGCAATATTGCAGACTTGCCCGGCGTGCCGGACAGCCCGCCGACCCGGCCCGGACGAGCCTCCGCGTGCGCGCGCATCCCGCTCCAGCTGGCGCTGCTGGCCGGTCCCACGGCGCTCGCTTTCAAGGCCGGCGGCTTCTTCGACACCCCACGCACGATCGCCGCGGTGGTGGCGTGGGCGCTGCTGGCGCTGGCCGCCATCGCGGCCGGCCGCCCGCGCGCGCTGTCGTGGACGGCGGCCGGCCTGGCGCTCGGAGGACTGGCGCTTCTGACCGCCTGGGTCGGCCTGTCGGCGACATGGGGCTCGCTGGCCGGGCCGGCGCACGACGACCTGGCGCGCGACCTGCTGTACCTGCCGGTGCTGGCGCTGGGCCTGTGGGCGTGGGCCACGCCGCGGGCGCTGAGGCTCGTGGAGCCCGCCCTGGCGGCGGGTGTGCTGGTGGTGGTCGGCTACGGCCTGGCCGGCAGGCTGCTGCCCGGGCTGATCGAGCTGGAGGCGTCGGTCAGCGCCGGCGGGCGCCTGGAGCAGCCGTTGTCGTACTGGAACGCGATGGGGGCCCTGGCGGCGATCGGCCTGGTGCTGTGCGCCAGGCTGGCGGGCGACCACGAGCGCCCGCGCGCGCTTCGGATGGCGGCCGCCGCCGCGGCGGCGCCGGTGGGGCTGGCGCTGTACCTGAGCTTCTCGCGCGGCGCGCTGGCGGCGGCCGCCGTGGGCATCGTGCTGGTCGCGCTGCTGGCGCCCACGCGGGCGCAATGGAAGGCATGCCTGCTGGCCTGCGGGTCGGCGGTTGTGCTGGCGGCGGTGGCCAGCCGGCTGGCGTCGGTGGAGTCACTGCAGGGATCGCAGTCGCAGGCCGAGTCGCAGGGGCTTGTGATGCTCGTGGCGGTGGTGGTCGTGTGCGCCGCCGCGGCCGTGGCCGCCCGCCTCCTGATCGCACGCGAGGGTAGGGCCGGCGTACGCGGCCGGCGAGTGCCGCACACGCGGCTTGCCGCCGTGGCGGTGGTGGTGGTCGGCCTCGGGGTGCCGATGGCGGCCGCGGCGGTGACGGCGCCGCCCGAGAACGTCAGCGAGGGCGCGTCTGCACGGCGGCTAGGCGACGTGAGCAGCAACCGCTACCAGTACTGGAAGGTGGCGGTGCGCGAGGCCGCCGACAATCCGCTGAAGGGCATCGGCAGCGGCTCGTTCGACAGCGCCTGGACGCGTGAGCGCAAGGTCACCGAGAACGCCCGCGACGCGCACTCGCTGGTGCTCGAGACCGCGGCCGAGCTGGGAATCGTCGGCCTTGGGGCGCTCGCCGCCCTGCTGGCCGGGGTCGCGCTGGCGCTGGCCGAGCTTTACCGCCGCGCGCCCGCACTTGCGGTGGGCCCGGTGACCGCGCTGACCACCTGGTTCGTGCACGCCAACCTCGACTGGGACTGGGAAATGCCCGCCCTGACGCTGGTGGCGATGGTGTTGGCGGGCGCCGCGCTTGGCGCCCCGCGCGCGGTCAGCGCGGGAGCGCCGGATTGAGTTCGCGGGCGCGCGCGCGAGCGCTCTGGATCTCGGTCCGGCGGCCGGGCGGAAGCGCGGCCGACAGGATCAGCCAGGTGCGGTAGTTCTCCGGCTCGTCTCTGACCACGTCGCGCGCCAGCGCCAGCGCGGCGCCGCGCCGCTTCATGCCGATCAGGTTCACGGCCGCCTGCGCCGGGGCGTCGGAGTCGGTGCAGCCCTCGCCAAGGCGTGCGACCGCCGGCCGCAGCCGCGAGTCGTCGAGCCTGCCCTGGCGCACGAGCAGGATGTCGCGGGCCGCGTCGCGGCACTCGCGCGCGTCGCGCTCGGTGGTCACGAGGAAGGCGATGGCCACCGCGGCCAGCGCGACGATGGCCGCCGCGACCGCCGCGTAGGCTCGGCCGGGCATCGCCGGAAGATACCCTGACCCGCCGTTTGAGCCACCTCCGCACCAAGCTCCGCTCCGGCGGCCTTCCGCTGGGCCTCGCGGCGTTCTCGTTCGTCCTGGCGCTGGCCCAGCGGCCGGGCACTGCGGTGGCCGACACGAAGATCGACCTGCACGTCGACCCCGCCGCGTTCCTGGGCGACGTCGCGTCGGTATGGAGCTCGTCCGGCGGCCTCGGGCAGGTGCAGGCGGGCCAGTACGCGGGCTACCTGTTCCCGATGGCGCCGTTCTTCTGGCTCGGCGACGTGGTGGGCCTGGCGCCGTGGCTTGTGCAGCGGCTGTGGCTTGGCGGCGTGCTGGCGCTGGCGTGCTGGGGCACCGTGCGGCTGATGGACGTGCTCGTCGGCCGCCCGCGCGGCGCCGCCCACCTGGTCGCGGGCGTGCTGGTGGCCGTCAACCCGTACGTGCTCGAGTTCGCCGGCCGCACCAGCGTCACGCTGCTGGGCTACGCGGTGCTGCCGTGGCTCCTGCTGGCGGTCTACCGCGGCGTGCGCGAGCCGCGCGGGTGGACCTGGCCCGCGGCCGCGGCGTTGCTCGTGGCCTGTACCGGCGGCGGGGTGAACGCCGCCGTGACCGCCTGGCTGCTGCTGGCCCCGGTGGGGCTGTTGCTGTACGAGGTGCTGCTGGGCACGGTCACGTGGCGCGGCGCGTGGCAGTTCGCATGGCGCGCGCTGCTGCTGGGTGTGGGCGCCTCGCTGTGGTGGCTGGTCCCGGTGGCGCTGCATGGCGGCTACGGCGTGAACTTCCTCCCGTTCACCGAATCGCCGGGCGCGATCTGGGGCACCAGCAGCCTCAGCGAGAGCTTCCGCCTGGCGGGCTACTGGCTGTCCTACCTTGGCACCGGCTTCGGGTTGAAGCTGTTCCCGTCGATCGACACGTCGAAGACGCTGCTCTACGACGCGCCCACGGTGATCGCCAGCTTCCTGATCCCGGGCCTGGCTGTGGCCGGCTACGCGTGGTCGCGCCGCCGGCGCTACGCGCCGTTCCTGCTCGGGCTGCTGATCGTTGGCCTGTTCGTGATGGTCGTCGGCTTCCCCGACGGAGTGCCGCTGCGGCGCGCGATCACGTTCGCCTACTACCGCGTCGAGGGCCTGCAGTTCCTGCGCACCACTTACAAGGCCGGCCCGCTGGTGGCGCTGGCGCTGGCAGGCCTGGGCGGATTGGCCGCGGCCGAGCTGCACCGCCGCCTGCGCGGCCGGCGCGCGTGGCTGGTGGCCACGGCGGCCGCCGGCGTCGCGCTGGTGGTGGCGGCAAACTGGCCCGCCTTCGACGGCAAGATGCTGGACCGGCGCGTGGCATACGACCAGGTGCCCGGCGCGTGGCGACAGGTGGCGCGCGACGTGGACCGGATGCCGCCCGCAACGCGGGCGCTGGTGCTGCCGGGCCAGCTGTTCCCGTTCTACCGCTGGGGCGGCACCCAGGACCCGATCCTGGCGGCGCTGACCGACCGGCCGGTCACGGCTCGCAGCACCGTGCCCTACAGCGACATCCATGCCGCGGACCTGCTGTACACGACCGACAACCTCGTGCAGCAGCGGCGGCTGGTCCCGGGCCAGCTGTCGCCGCTGCTGGACCTGATGAGCGTGGGGGCGGTGGTCACCGGCAGCGACGACGACCGCGACCGCAGCGGCTCCGCCGAGCCGCTTGGCGTGGCGCAGGACCTGCGCCGCCAGCCCGGCCTCGGCCGCCCGTCGGCTAGCTACGGTCCGCGGCGCCGGTTCGGCGGCGTCCAAGGCGACCTCGGCCAGCGCGGCGCCCTGCCACAGGTGCGCCGTTACGGCCGCGACCCGGCGCGGCGGCTGGTGCGCGTGGAGCCGGTCGCGGGCCAGACCACGGTCGACGGGTCGGCCGAGACGCTGGCCGCGATGGCGGCCTTCGGGGCGCTGCCGCGTACCGGTGCCCTGGCCTACGCCGGCGACCGCACGCCCGCGGAGGTGCGGCGCGCTGCCCGCGCGGGCGGCGCGGTGGTGATCGGCGACGGCAACCGCCGGCGTGTGTTCACCGCCGCGCGCGCGCGGCAGGACCACGGCGCCACAGTCCGGGCCGGCGATCCGTTCTCGATCGACGCGGCGCTCCTGAACCCGTTCCCGGATCGCGGCAGCGACGCGCAGACGGTTGCGCTGGTGCGCGGCGCCAGGTCCGTTCGGGCGCCGTACTCGCCCACGTTCCCCCAGTTCCCCGAGCACCGGCCCGTGGCGGCATTCGACGGTGACCCGGTCACGTACTGGGTCGCCGACCGCTACCTGGCGCGCGAACGCCGCTACATCGACATCGACTTCGGGCGCCCGGTCCGCGTCGACCGGCTGGACCTGCTGCCCAAGCGCGAGAGCAACACGGACCTGACGGAGGTCGAGATCGCCGCCAAGCGGTATCCGCTCCATCGCGGCTGGAACCGGCTGCGGCCCGGCCTCGGGCGCGTGCGCGGCCTGCGCGTGCGCGTGACGGCGGTCAAGGCGCCGAACCAGCTCCAGGCCGGCCCAGGCGCGATCGCCGAGATCCGGATCCCGGGCGTGCGCGTGCGCGACCGGCTGCGCCCGCCGCGGCTGGCCGAGCGGGCGCTGCGCGGCGCCGACCTGCGCCGCAGCGCGCTGACCTACCTGTTCTCGCGCACCACCGGCGACGATCCCTACCGGCGCTCGCGCCGGCCCGATCCCGCCCGCGGCTACGTGCCGATCACCCGCAACCTGGACGCGGCGCTGGTGTCCGACCCGGGTGACGGCGAAACGGCGATCGAGCGCACGATCGACCCGCCCGCGACGCGCTCGTACGACCTGGCCGCCTGGGTGTCGGTGGCGCCCGGCGCCTCCGACGCCGCGCTGGACCGGCTGGCGGGGTATCGCGGCCCGGTGCGCGTGACGTCCTCCGCGCGGTGGCAGAGCCGGCCCCGATACCGCGGCTCCGCGGCGTTCGACGGCCGCGCCGGCAGCGCCTGGGTGGCGCCGCTGCGCAGCCCCCGTGCGTCGCTGTCCTGGTCGCTGCCGCGACCCGTGACCGTGCGCCGGCTCACGCTCGGCCGGCCACCGGTCGGCGCCCGGGCGCCGGCCGCGGTCCGGCTGAGCTGGGAGGGCGGGCGCACCGGCGTGCTGGCGGTCGGGGACGGCGGCAGCGTGCGCCTGCCGAGGCCGGCGCGCGGGCGCGACTTCCGGCTGCAGGTCGTGCGCGCGCGCCCGCCCGGCCCGCGCCAGGACCGCGACGCGGTCGGGATCGCCGAGCTGCGCGGGGCGGGGGTGCCCGAGGTTCGTGCAGCCGGCGGCGACCGCGTCCGCAGCTCGTGCGCCGCGATCTCGATTCGGGCCCGCGGCGCTTCGCGCGGCATGCGCTTCACCGGCGCGCGCGCCGACTTCGAAGCGGGCCGGCCGCTGCGGGCCGAGGGCTGCGGGCGCCTGACGCTCCCGGCTGGCCGCCAGGACGTGTCGGTGCGGTCGCAGGTGGCGCGCGTGGACCTGCTCGAGCTGCGCTCGCCCGCGCCCGAACCGGTCGCCGCGACCGGGCCGACGGGCAGCGTGACCGACTACGGCAGCGAGGGCCGCGGCCGCCGCGACGGCGTCCGCGTGGCCGTGACCGGCCCTTCGTGGCTGGTGCTTGGCGAAAGCTACAGCCGCGGCTGGCGCGCCTGGTGCAACGACCGCGCGCTTGGCGAGCCGACCCTGATCGACGGCTTCGCCAACGGCTGGCGTGTGGGACGCGACTGCCGCGACGTGCGCTTCGCCTACGCGCCCAACCGCGTGGCCGCCTGGTCCTACCTGCTGGCGCTGCCGATCGTTGCGGTTTTGCTGGTGCTCGTGGTGCTCGGCCTCCGCCGCCGGCGCCCGGGCTGGCCCGTGCCGGCGCAGCTGCCCGACCCGCCGGTCGCCCGCTGGCCGCTGCGACGGGCGCTGGCGGCCGGTGTCGTGCTGGTGCCGGTTGCCGCATTCCTGTTCGCGATCCGGGCGGGCGTCCTGATCGGCCCCGGCGTGGCGTTCGTGCTCTGGCGCGGGCTCGGCCCAGGGGTGCTCAGCGCTGCCGCGGGGCTGCTGGTGGGCGTGGCGGCGCCGGCCGTCGCGCTGCTCGAGCCGCCGGTCGACCTCGGCGGCTTCAACAGCGAGTACGCCACCGACCTGGTGGGCGCGCACTGGCTCGCGCTGGCGGCGTTCGTGGCGTTGGCGGTCGCGCTGTGGCGCGGGCTCAGTACGGCCAGTGGGGCGAATCGTGGCCAAGCAGGCGAGCGGCCCACGGCGCCTTGAGCACGATCGCGACCTTGACCGCCACGTTGCGCGCGAACCACGGCAGCTCGGCCAGCTGGCGCAGGGCGTTGGCGGCCCGTGCGCGCGGGACCAGGTCCCGGCGCCTGTACTCCGCCAGCGAGCCGGAGCGGCCGGCGTACTCGAACCGCCCGGAGAAGGCGAGCAGGCGCAGGATCGCCAGCGTCACGCCGATCGAGCAGAACGAGTCGTGGATCAGCAACACGCCGCCCGGGGGCACGCGCCGGCCCCAGTCGCGGATGTCGTCGCGGGCGGGGACATAGCGGTGCGCGCCGTCCACGTACAGCATCTCGATCGGGCCGTCGACAGCGTCGAGCGCGGCCTGGGACGGTCGCCGCACGTGGCGCACGCGGCCGGCCACGCCGGCCGCGCGCAGGTTGGCCTGGAACGCCTGGTGGTCGGCCTCGCCGTCGTCGGCGCTGCCGTGGATCTCCTGCGGTCCGCGGTCGTTGCCCGCGTGGGGGTCGATCGCCACCACCTCGACCTCCGGGTGGGCGGCCAGCGAGACCACGATCGCGCTGCGCCCGTGGTAGCTGCCGATCTCGGTGATCGTGGCGCCCGGGGCCAGCTCGGACGCGCGTGCGTGCAGGCGCCGCGCCTGCGCCTCGGTCATCCAGCCCTGGACGTCGCGAACCGCCTCCAGCGCCGTCTCGGGAGGGGTGGGGACGTGCGTATGCTGCGGCGCGTGTCCGGCGGCGGAGAGGTTCTGTGAGGGCTGCTCTGACATGGCTGCGGGCGCGTCCGGTTCTTACCGCCGCCGCACTCTACGCGCTGCTGGCGCTGGTCCTGTTCGCGCCCGCGCTGACGCCTGGGAAGACCCTGTCGGGGTCTGACTACCTCTACTCCGCGGCGCCATGGGAGGCCGGCCGCCCGGCCGGCACGTCGTTCCTGGGATCCAACTACGAGACGCTCGACCAGTCGCTGCAGTTCCTGCCGTTCTTCGAGGAGGACAAGGCGGCGCTGCCCGGGTCGCTGCCGTTGTGGAACCCGCACGTGATGGGCGGCCACGTGTTCCTGGGCAACTTCCAGAACGCGATCTTCTCGCCGTTCACGTTGCCGGCGTACGTGATGGACCTGTACCGCTCGCTCGCCTGGATGGCGATCCTCAAGGTATTCCTGGCCGCGTTCGGCACGTTCCTGCTTGCCCGCGCCATGGCGATCCGGTTCGAGGCCGCGCTGCTGGCCGGCCTGATCTTCGGCTTCGGCCTGTTCTTCATCGTCTGGATCCCGTGGCCCACGACAAGCGTGTGGGCGTGGATCCCGTGGCTGTGCCTGTTCTCCGACCGCATGGTGCGAAAACCCGACACGCTCTCGGTCGCCGGGCTGGCGGCGCTGGTGGCGTTCGCGTTCTTCGGCGGCCACCCCGAGTCCACGTTCCACACGCTGTTCATCGCGCTGGCGTTCATGATCCTCCGGCTGGCCCAGCTCACCCCCGGCGGCCTGCGCCGGTGGCGCCCGCTCGTTCGGCCGCTGGCCGGCTGGTTCGGGGCACTGGTGCTGGGCGCCGGGCTGGCAGCGATCGTGATCCTGCCTTTCCTGGAGGCGGTGCTGGGCTCGGCCGAGCTGGGCCGGCGCACCGCGGCCGAGGCGGTGGCAACCGAGAACCACTTCATCATCGCGCTGGTCCTGAACGACTACTTCGGCCGGCCCACCCAGCAGACGTTCGAGGGGCTGATCGTGACCCGTGCCCTGTACGTGGGCGCGCTACCGCTGCTGCTGGCCGGGTTCGCCGTGCTTGCGCGGCCGAACCTGGAACGGCTCGCGACGGCGGGGATGGCGGTCTTCTCGGTGATCATGGTCTTCGGTGTGCGACCGATCGCGCCTCTGGTCCGGCACGTTCCCGGCTTCGGCTCGGTGCACAACACGCGAATGACGATCGTCTTCCTGTTGTGCGTGGCGCTGCTGGCGGCGTGGGGGCTGCAGGAGCTGATGGAGCGCGACCTCGGCCGGCGCGCGCGCCGGGCGCTGGTGGCCGCGGCGACCGCGATGGTTGTGCTGCCCGGAGCGGCGGTGCTGATCGCCGGCCGCGCTCCGCTGCGGGTGTTCGACCAGGCGCTGCCGGTGGCGCTGGCGCTCAAGGACATACCGGCCGGCGCCGACGCGCGCGCGATCGCCATCGCCTCCTCGGTGTGGACGTGGACCGCCTTCGCCGCCTGCGTCCTGGCCCTCGTGCTGCTGCGCGTCAAGGGACGTGTCGCCGCCACCACGCTCGCGGTGCTGGCCTTCGGGCTGGTCACCGTCGACCTGTTCCGCGCCGGCATGGGCCAGAACCCGGCGATTCCGGTCGAGCACGCGCGCCAGCCGGTCACGCCGGCGATCCGCTACCTGCAGTCGCGCGCGCCGGCGCGATTCGTCGGCGCCGACTCGCCCGACAAGCTGGCAACAGCGGTCCCGCTGACCCCGAACACCGCCATGCGCTACGGCCTCTTCGACGCGCGCGGCTACGACTTCCCGGTCGAGAAGCGCTACGACCAGCTGTGGCAGCACAGCATCCGCGAGCTGGACGGGTTCGTGATCCACAATGAGCGGGCGCCGATCAACGCCCGCTCGCTACGCGCGCTGAGCCTGCTCGGCGTGGCCGACGTGCTCCAGGCGCCCGGCGACCCGCCGCTGCGCCAGCCCGGGCTGCGGTTGGTGTACGACCGCCGCGACGCGCGCGTCTACGCCAATGCCCGTGCTCTGCCGCGCGCCTGGGTCGTGGGCTCGCAGCAGGTCGTTGCGGGCGCGGACCAGGCCCTGGCCGCGGTCACCAGCCCGCGCTTCGACGGCCGCCGCCGGCTGGTCGCCGAGGAGCCGCTGGCCGGGCTGGCGCGCGGGCGCGCGCCGTCGTCCCGCGCCGGATCGGCCGCGATCACGTCGTACGGCGACGAGCGCGTGCGGATCCGCGCCGCCTCGCGCGGACGCGGCATGCTGGTCGTCAACGACGTCGACGCGCCCGGCTGGAAGGCCACCGTCGATGGCCGCGAGACGCCGATCGAGCGCGTGAACTTCTTCATGCGCGGCATCGCATTGCCGCCCGGCGCGCACGATGTCGAGATGACCTACGAGCCCGCCGGCTTCCGGGCCGGCTGGATGATCAGCCTGTTTACCCTCCTCGGCCTGGTCGGCGCGACCGCCCGCCACCTGTGGCGCAGCCGGCGTCAGGCGGTGAGGTAGGGCTGGTCGCCCGACCTGCTGCGCAGTGAGATCGCGAACACCGCCGCCGCGCAGCACACCTGCAGGCAGGTCAGGCCGACCGCCACCGCCGTCAGGTTGCCGCCGATGGCGACCAGCAGGCCGACCTCCACGGCGGCCGCGACCCCGAGTACCCAGATGAAGTTCCACCGTCCCAGCGCAAGCAGGTACTGCACCGACAGGTAGGCGCAGGCGAGCAGCGTCATGGCCAGGCCCAGCCACGGCAGCGCGCCCGAGGCCTCGGTCAGGCCGGGGCCGAACACGGCCGAGAGCACCGGCTTGGCCGCGAAGGTGAACAGGGCGAGCAGCGGCACCGCCGCGGCGACGATCAGGCCAAGGGTGCGAAGCAGCACCGGCCTGGCGTCGATCCCCATGCTCGACCGGCGCGCCGCCTCCGGGAGCAGGTACATGCCGAGGCCGACGGCGACCCAGATGATGCCCTTGGCCGCCACGGCCGCCACCGCGTAGGCGCCGGCGTCGCCGGCCGAGGCCTCGTGTTTGACCACGATGATGTGCACCTCCTGCAGCGCAAACAGCAGCGTCAGCCCCACCACGGGCGCCCAGGCGCCGGCCATCAGGCTGCGTAGCGAGGTGGTGGCCTTGACGTAGACGGCGGGCAACGCCTGCCTCAGCGGCAGCCACAGGATCGCGGCCATCAGCATCATCGACAGCCCGCTGCCCATGAACGCACCGGTGACGCCGGTGCCGGCGGCCACCAGCGCCGCGGCGGTCACCAGCCGCAGCAGCGCCTCGCCGACGATGCTCCACGCGACCGCCTTGTAGTGCTGGAAGCCCTGGAGCGCGCCGCGCTCCACGGACAGCATCACCCACATCATCGCGCTCACGGGCACGGCCGCCGCCGCCCACAGCTCGGTCACGTTCACGGCGCTCCCGATCAGTCTCCGCGCCGGGATCGCGAGCAGCGCCACCACGACGGTGGCCAGCGCCAGCTTGCTGAGCCAACCGGGCACCGAGGCGCCCGCGTCAGAGTCGCCCTCGGCCACGGCGCGCGAGGTCTCGCGCGCGACGGCGATCTGCAGCGCCGACCCGGGCACCATCAGGATGATCAGCGCGGACACGAGCGCGGCCAGCGAGCCGTAGTCGGCGCCGCCGAGGATGCGGGCGAAGACCACGGTGAAGATCAGGGCCATCATGTTGCCGGCGATCACGCCCGCTGCCAGGCCGGCGGCGCGGCCGGTGTCGGAGGTCGCAAAGCTGCGGATCAGCGAGCGGGTCTGCTCGCGCTCGCGGTCGCGCTCAGCCTCGAGCACCGCCAGGTTCGCAGCCGCGGTGCGGTCCCAGGTGAACTCCTGCGCCCGCTCCTTCGCCTGACGCCCCAGCCGCTCGCGCAGCTCCCCGTCGCGCACGAGCCGGGCGGTCTTCTCGCCCAGCTCCTCCGGGGTCTGGGCCAGCATGCCGGTCTGGCCTTCGACGATCGACTCGGTCAGCCCACCGACGGCCAGCGCCGCGCTCGGAGTCGAGCACGCCGCCGCCTCCATCACCGTCAGGCACCAGCCCTCCGCCGACGACGCGCTCAGGTTGACCCACGCGGACTGCAGCAGTTCCAGCTTGCGCTCCTCGTCCACATGGCCGTGCAGGCGAACTCGGTCGACAAGCCCGCGGTCGGCGATCTCCCTCTCCAGCGCCTCGCGCTGGTCACCGTCCCCGGCCATGTCAAGGGTGGCCTCGGGCACCTGCTCGAGCACGTCCAGCAGGACGTCGAGCTGCTTGTAACGCTTGAGCCGGCCGAGGTAGAGCAACGTCGGGTCGGGCGAGCGCGTGCCGGGCTCGAACGCGTCCAGCTCGACGCCGATGTAGTTCACGTCGATGTTCTCGCGCGGGATGCCGTGCCCGACCACGTCCGCCGCCGCAGCGGACGAGATGCACATGAAGCGCGTGTCGCGGTAGAGCAGCTTCAGCGGCAGCGTCTCCAGCAGCAGAGCCGCTACCGCGCCCGGCCGGCCGAGCTCGCGCACGTAGTGGTCGCGGTGAATGTGGTGCAGGAGCGCCACGCGCGGCTTGCGCAGCCACAGCGGCGTCAGGAACGTGATCCCGTTGATGACCTCGAGGACCACGTCCGCGTCCGGCACCAGCCCGCGCGACTGGCGCCAGATCGCGCGCGGGAACACGGTGCCGCGGCCGCCGAAGCGGTGGATCGTCAGCGTGCCCAGTTCCTCGAAGGGCTCGGCGCCGGCGTACGAGCCGGCGATCACGGTCACCCGGTGCCCCCACTCGAGCCAGCGCGACACCTGGCCGTACAGGTTGGTCCCGGTCCCCCCACCCTGCGGGTGGGTCCAATCGCGATCGGTCAGGACGAGGATGTGCACGGGCGAAGGGTAGGCGTTCAGAGGGGTTCCGGGGCGACATCGCCGCCGGCCCGGAGCGTTCGCCGGGTGGCTCTGCGTGCGCGGATCAGGTCCCGCGCGGCGGGCACGATCGTGCGCGACATCGACAGCCGTGACTGCTCGCCGTTGACCCACAGGATCCCCTGCTCGCTTGCGGAGTAGCCCAGCCCACGAGTCAGCGCCAGCACCTCGGCATCGAACGCCCAGCCGTCGATCTGCGAGCGCGAGAACACGTTGTCGGCGACCTCCGCGCGCCACAGCTTGAAGCCGCAGAAGACGTCGCGCGCGGGTTCGCGCATGACCGCTCGTGTGAGCGTCAGGAAGACCCGGCCGCCGATCCGCCGGCGCAGCGGCTGTGGGCGCGCAACGTCGGACTCCCGGTCCAGGCGCGAGCCGATCACCACATCGCTCGTGGCCGCCTGCTCCTCCATCGCGGCCAGCGACGGCAGCGACCGCCAGCAGTCCACGTCGCAGAACAGCCGCAGGCTGCCGCGCGCGGCCAGCATGCCCCGGCGCACCGAGAAGCCCTTGCCGCCGTTACGCTCGTTGCGCAGCAGCCGGACGCGGTCACCGTCCAGCAGAGGCGTCAGTCGCTCGACCGTGGCATCGGTGCTGGCGTTGTCCACCACGATCACCTCCCAGTCGCCGCCTCGCGCCTCCAGCCAGGAGCGGATCTCGCGCACCGACTTCTCGATGCCCGCCTCCTCGTTGTAGGCGGGCACCACGACCGAGAACGACGGCGGTGCGGGCATTGCGGCCATGCGAGAAGCCTACGTGCCCAGTTCGCAGATCAGCAGCCCGGACGCCGCGAACAGCAGCCGGTCGTACTCCGCGTCCCAGACCTCGTCCAGCGCGGCCTCGCGCCACCCCAGGCGATGGGAGTCGCGCCGGAGCGCGCGCACGCGGTCGAACCCGAGCCCGTCGTCGCGCAGGCGCCGGTCCAGTTCCGGGTTGTAGCCCACCGGGATCGTGGCCCACAGGCGCCCGCCCGGGGCCAGCAGGCCACGCAGGCGCTCGACGGCGCGGGCCGGCTTGTCCGTGTCTGCCACGTCCTCGTCGAAGCCCACGTGCTCGAGCGTCGAGATGCTCACGATCAACGCGAACCGCTGCTGAAGGTCCAGGTCGACGACGTCGGCGTTGATCACCGCGGGCGCCTGCTCGTAGCGGTCGACGACCGTGTGCCCCTCGCGGATGTAGTGGGCCAGCACGTTGCCAACCTCCAGCAGGTCGGCGTCCGGGACGCCGTCCACGACCTCGCGCGCCAGCGCCAGCTCGGCGGCGCGCTCGTTCATCCATGTGTAGTGGTAGCGGTGGTGGAAGTAGGGCACGGCCCGGCCGTCGAACTCGAAGACGGGCTGGTGGCGTCCTAGCCGCGCGCGCCCGGCCGCGTAGCGCCCGCCCCAGGCCAGGCAGGAGCCGGCCACCTTCAGCGGGCCGCGCCGCGCGGCCTCGTCGCGTAGCCGATCTGTGACCCCGTCGGGCATGAAGTGCGGCAGGGTACCGGCATGGTCATCGATCCCGACGCCCTGGCGCGCGACGTTGGCGCGCTGGTGTCCGTGCCCAGCCAGACCGGCGACGAGCGCGCCGCGCTGGAGCGCCTTGGCGAGCTCGCGGACGCGCTCGGGCTGGCGCCCGAGCTCCACCGGCATGACCTCGGCGCCGTCCGGGCGCACCCCGACTACCCGGGTGAGGAGGCGCCGCGCGACGAGCTGTGGGGGCTGACCGTTGCCGTGCCCGGCGGCGTTCCGGACGGGCCGCGGCTGTGCCTCAACGGCCACGTGGACGTGGTCGCGCCCGGTGCCGCGCGGTGGGCGCGCGGCCCCTGGTCAGGCCTGGTCGAGGACGGGATGGTGCACGGGCGCGGCGCGGTGGACATGAAGGGCGGATTGGTTGCGGCGCTGCACGCGATGGCGGCCACCGGCCCCGGCTCGGCGTGCGAGGTGGTGATGATGGCGGTGGCCTCGGAGGAGGACGGCGGGCTCGGGACGTTCGCGGCGCTCGAGGCCGACGACCGTTACGACGCGTGCCTGATCACCGAGCCGACCGGCCTCGACGTGGTCTGCGCCCAAGCCGGCTCGCTGACGTTCGAGGGCGTGGTGCACGGTCGCGGCGCGCACGCCGGGATGCGGCTCGAGGGCGAGTCGGCGATCGACCGCTACGTGCAGGCGCACGCGGCGCTGGCCGCGCACGAGCGGGCGCTGAACACGGCTGTGAAGGACGACCTGATGGCGGCGCTCGAGCTGCCCTACCCGGTCTCGGTGGGGCGCGTGGCCGGCGGCGAGTGGGCCAGCTCGGTGCCCGACCGGGTCGAGTTCTCCGGCCGGCTCGGCGTCCGCGTCGGCCAGGACCTCGACGATGCCCGCGCCGGGCTCCGGCAGGCGCTGGAGGGCCTGCCCGTGGAACTTGGGTTCGGCGGCGGCGTGTTCGCCCCCGCCCGGACCGCGCCCGACGACCCGTTCGCCCGGCTCGCGCTCGACTCGTTCCCCGGCTTCGCGCGCGGTCGGGGTGCCCTGGGGCGCGGACATGCGCCTGTTCGCCGCGCGCGGGATCCCGACCGTCATGGCCGGCCCCGGCAACGCCCACCTGGCCCATGCGGTGGACGAGCGGGTTCCGGTCGCCGACCTGGTGGCCACCGCCGCGGGCGTTGCGCGCGTGATCGGCGGCTACCATGCCGCGAGTGGATGAGAGCGCTCTCACCGAGCGCCTGATCACCTACGACACGTCGACGCCGGAGGGGATGCAGGCGGCCGCGGGCTTCGTCTATGGATGGCTCGAGGCGCGCGACGTGGAGGTGAAGGGCGAGACCCACAACGGCAGGCCGGTACTGGCAGCCACGGTTGGTGCTGCCGAGGGGCCGACGGTGGTCCTGCACGGCCACCTCGACGTGGTGCCCGGCAACCGCGACCAGTTCACCCCGCGCGTGGAGGGCGACCGGCTGATCGGCCGTGGCGCCTACGACATGAAGGGCGGCCTGGCGGCCATGATGTGCGCGGTGCGTGAGCTGGCGTCCCAGGACGCCGTCAAGGTCCATTTCGTGTGCGTGGCCGACGAGGAGTCCGACGAGCAGAAGGACCGCGCGTCGGACTTCGTGGTTCAGAAGGGCTACGTGGGCGACTTCGCCATCACCGGCGAGCCGACCAACCTGCGCATCGGCATCCAGGCCAAGGGCGTGCTCGGGTTGCGCCTGGAGGTCAGCGGCCGCTCGGCGCACGGGTCCACACCGTGGCTGGGAGACAACGCCGTGCTGAAGGCGGTGGACACGTTCCGCGCGATCGAGTCGATGCCGTTCACGCGCGACTCGTCCGAGCTGTTCGACCGGCCGTCGATCAGCCTCGGCCGGATCATCGGCGGCGATGCGGTCAACCGCGTTCCCGACCTGTGCGCGATCGACTTGGACATCCGCTACCTGCCAGGCCAGAACCCGGATGAGATCCTGGCGGCGGTGAACGAGCTCGAGGGCACCGAGGTCGTGCACGTGTTCCACCGCGAGCCGATCATCGTCGCGCGCGACGAGCCACACGTGCAGGTGCTGGCCGCGGCCGTGTCGAAGACGACCCCGGTGCGGGACAGCATCGCCGTTGGGCGCGACGGGACATCCGACGTCATCTCCTTCCTCAACGCCGGCATACCCGGTGTCGAGTTCGGGCCCGTCGGCGACGGTCACCACGGCCCCGACGAGTGGGTCTCGATCGAGTCGCTCGACCAGTACCGGCGCACGCTGGTGGAGTTCGTGACCAGCCTGCCCGCGATGTCCACCGCCAAGCCCGGGCTGCGGGTGGCATGAGCCCGAGCTTCGACGACCTTCCGCGCCCGGGCATCTGGAAGAAGCTGATCCTGGGCTGCTTCCTGGTGGTCTTCGCCACGGCCGGCGCCACTTCGGTGGCCGCGTTCCACGAGGTGGACACGGTCGTCAAGAGCCTCAAGCAGAACCAGGACATCCGCCTCGGCGCCCAGGACCTTGCCGAGGTCGATCCGGGCAAGCCGCAGACGATCCTGCTGCTGGGCTCGGATCGGCGCCCCGACGACGCCAAGGACGGGGGCGCCGGCACCGGCGCGCGCTCGGACACGATCATCCTGGCCCGGCTTGACCCGGACAAGCAGGCCACGGCGCTGATGAGCCTGCCGCGCGACCTGCGCGTGCAGATCCCCGGGCGCGGCACGGCCAAGATCAACGAGGCCTACGAGCAGGGCGGGCCGGCGCTGACCCTGCGCACGGTCAAGAACCTGACCGGCCTGCCGATCAACCACGTCGTCAACGTGGACTTCAAGGGCTTCGAGGCGGCGGTCAACGCGATCGGCTGCATCTACGTCGACATCGACCGCCGCTACTTCAACGACACCGCCGAGTACGCCTACATCAACGTGCCGCAGGGCTACCAGCGCCTGTGCGGGCAGCAGGCGCTCGAGTACGCCCGCTTCCGCCACGAGGACACCGACCTGGTGCGCGGTGTCCGCCAGCAGGAGGTCATCCGCGCGACCAAGCAGCAGGCGGGTGTCACGGGCCTGATCGACAATCGCTCCAAGCTCCAGCGGATCTTCGGCCGGTACACGACCTCGGATGCGTCGCTCAAGAACTCGGCCGCAATCCTGAGCCTGCTCAAGCTCGCGGTGTTCAGCGCCGGGCAGCCGATCCGCGAGGTGCACTTCGAGGGTGAGGTCGGCATCACATCGGGCAACGAGGCCACCGGGACGCCGAGCTTCGTGACCGCAACCGACCGCACGGTCAAGAAGCTCGTGCAGCAGTTCCTCGGCGTCGAGAACTCCAAGGGCGTCAAGGGCAAGCTCAGGCCCGACAAGTCCAAGGGTCCCAAGCGGCCCAAGCGCCCGTCCGGCGACAACGGGCTCGAGAAGGCGCCCGGCCCGGGCAAGGACCAGGCCGTCCAGGTGATCCAGCAGGGCGGTGGCGGCCAGCTGCCCGTGTACTACCCGACGGTGCGCCTGAAGCGCTCGCTGTTCACCGGGCCGCCGCGCTACTACAAGATCCGCACGCCCGGAAAGAGGTTCCACAAGAGCTACCGGATGGTCATCAAGCGCGACAAGCTCGGCGAGTACTACGGCGTGCAGGGCACCACCTGGAAGGACCCGCCCCTGCTCGAGGGTGGCTTCGACAAGGTCAGGGACGGCAAGCGGACGTTCGAGGTGCACTACGACGGCGACCGCGTGAAGCTGGTGGCCTGGCGTACGTCCAAGGCCGTCTACTGGGTCTCGAACACGCTGCTCCAAAGCCTGAACAAGGAGCAGATGCTCTCGATCGCGCGCACCGCGCGCCTGCCTTAGGACCTCACCCGCCCTGTCGGCCGTGACGGCTGACGGGCTGGAGCGCGGGCGTTGCCAGGCAGGGTGCTCCTTATCGCCCTGAATGGCAATGCCCGTGATCCAGCCCCCGGGTGAGCCCAGGCCTCTTGCACCAGCAGCGTTCGTCTACCCTCTCGGCCTCTCATGAGCGCCCCCAAGGAACCGATCGGCGTGATCGGCGTGGGCTGGGTCGGACTCTGCACGGCTGTGTGCTTCGCCGAGCTGGGCCACCACGTCTACGCGCGCGACATCCTGCCCGACAAGGTGGAGGCGCTGGCCCGCGGCGAGGTCACGATCCACGAGCCGGGGCTGCCCGAGCTGCTGGCCGCGAACACCGAGCGGCTGCACTTCACCACCGAGATGTCCGACGTGCTTGGCAACGCCCAGCTGCTGTTCTGCTGTGTCGACACGCCGCCCACGTACTCCGGCGACGCGGACCTCTCGCGCGTGGAGGCCGTGATCGCCGAGCTCGGCGACTCGACCGAGCACGCGATCGTCATGAAGAGCACGGTCCCGGTCGGCACCGGCCGCTCGATCGCGCGCCGCCGCGCCGACCTCGGCTACATCTCCAACCCCGAGTTCCTCAAGGAGGGCTCGGCGGTCAAGGACTTCATGGAGCCCGACCGCGTGGTCGTGGGCGCCGAGCCCGGGTCGGAGGGCTTCGCCGACCGCGTCGCAGCCCTCTACGAGCCGGTCAACGCGCCCATCGTCAAGACCGACGTCGCCAGCGCCGAGATGATCAAGCTTGCCTCCAACGCGTTCCTGGCCACGAAGATCTCGTTCATCAACGAGATCGCCAACGTGTCCGAGGAGCTCGGCGCGGACGTGAACGAGGTGGCGCGCGGCATGGGCCTGGACGACCGGATCGGCAACAAGTTCCTGCGCGCGGGGATCGGCTACGGCGGCTCGTGCTTCCCCAAGGACGTGTCCGCGCTCAAGCAGCTGGCCGGCAACTCGGGCTACCACTTCCAGCTGCTTACGGCCGTGATCGAGGTCAACGAGCTCCAGAAGCGACGCACGATCGGCAAGCTCCAAAAGCACCTCGGGACGCTGGTCGGCAAGGAGATCGCGCTGCTCGGCGTGGCGTTCAAGCCCGACACCGACGACGTGCGCGAGGCCACCAGCCTGGTGCTGGCGGCGCGGCTGGCGGGCGAGGGCGCGCACGTGCGCGTGTTCGACCCGGTTGCCAGCGCCAACGCCGACGGCAAGCTCGGAGGCGCGCGCGTGTGCGACAGCGCGATCGAGGCGCTGACCGGGGCCGACGCCGCGGTGGTGGTGACCGAGTGGCCCGAGTTCGCCGAGCTGGACTGGGCGGGCGAGGTCAAGCAGGCCATGAACACCCCCGTGCTCGTGGACGGCCGCAACTTCCTGGACCGGGACGGACTGCGCGCGGCCGGCTACCTGTACGAGGGCATAGGGCGCTAGCGATGCAGGCCCTGGTCCTGGCCGGCGGCGAGGGCACCCGCCTGCGCCCGCTCACCCGCACGACGCCGAAGCCGGTGATGCCGCTGGCCGGGCGGCCGTTCCTGTCGTTCATGCTCGACTGGCTCAAGGGCCATGGCGTCACCGAGGTGATCCTGTCGTGCGGGTTCATGTCGGACGGTGTGCACCAGGTGCTCGGTGACATGTATGGCGGGATGCGCCTGCGCTACGTGGTCGAGGACGAGCCGCTGGGCACGGCGGGCCCGGTTCGCCTGGCGCTCGACGAGGGGCTGCTGCACGACACGCTGTTCGTGCTCAACGGCGACGTGCTCAACGACATGGACCTGACCGCCCAGCTTGCCTGGCATGCGGAGAAGAGCGCGCGCGCGTCGCTGGCGCTGATCGAGGTCGACGACACAGCCAGCTACGGCGTGGTCCCGACCGGCCACGGGGGCGAGGTCGAGGAGTTCCTGGAGAAGTCGGACGGGCCCGCGCCGACCAACCGCATCAACGCCGGCGCCTACGTGATCGAGCGAGACGTGATCGAGGAGCTCGTGCCCCCCGGCCAGAAGGTGTCGTTCGAGCGCGACGTGTTCCCGAAGCTGGTCGGCCGTGGGCTGTACGGCTTCCCGGCAAGCGGCTACTGGATCGACATCGGAACCCCCGAGCGATATGTCGAGGCCACCTGGGACCTGCTCGCCGGCACGCCGGCGTCCGACCTGCCGCCACGCGACGAGACCGGCTCGCTGATCGGGCCCGGCTGCCTTACCGCCGGCGCCCACATCGGCCCACAGGCCGTGCTGGGTGCCCAGTGCTCGGTGGGCAACGGCAGCTCGGTCGAGCGGTCGGTGCTCCACGACCGCGTGGTCGTGGCCGACGACTGCATGCTGCGCGACTGCGTCCTGGCCGAGGGCGTCCGTGTCGAGCAGGGCGCGAAGGTCGAGCCGGGCGCGCTCGTCGGCGCCCGCGCGCTGGTCGCGGCCGGTGCCGTGGTGCCGGCCGATGCCCGGATCGAGCCCGAGGCAACCGTGCCCGCCGAATGAGCATGCTCGACGACATCCGCGCGCAGCCGCACCAGGTGGGCGACGCGCTCTGGCGCGTGGACGCCGCGGACCTCCCCGAGGCCGACCTGGCCGGCGGCCTCGTGGTGTGCGGCATGGGCGGCTCGGCCATCGGTGGCGACCTGGCCGCGGCCGCCATCGGCGCGCGCGCGAAGGGCCCGATGCGCACGGTCCGCGGCTACGGCCTCGATCCGTGGGTCGGCGACCAGTCCCTTGTCCTGTGCGCCAGCTACTCGGGCGGCACGGAGGAGACCCTGTCCTGCTTCGAGGCCGCCGGCGAGCAGGGGGCGCGGCGCGTGGTGCTGACCACCGGCGGCGCGCTGGCCGAGCGCGCGCGCGAGCAGGGCGTGCCCGTGATCGGTGTGCCGTCCGGGCTCCAGCCGCGCGCGGCGGTGATCTACATGACCGTGGCGGCGCTCCGCTGCGCCGCCGCCTGCGGCGCTGCCCCGTCGCTGCAGGGCGAGCTCGAGGGCGCGGTCCCGCTGCTCGAGGAGCTGACCGGCGACGACGAGCCGGCGCGTGTGGCGGAGGCGCTCGACGGAACGATCCCCGTGGTCCACGGCGCCGAGCTGACCGCGGCCCCCGCCCGGCGCTGGAAGGGCCAGCTGAACGAGAACTCCAACGTTGCCGCCTTCCACAGCGAGCTGTCCGAGGCCAACCACAATGAGATCGAGGGGTGGGCGCACGCGCACGAGGCCGGGCCCTTCTCCGCGGTGTTCCTCGAGTCGACTCGCCTTCACGAGCGCGTGAGGCACCGGATCGAGCTCTACGCAGGCTTCCTCGACGGCCTCGGCGTGCCGGTCGCGCGCGTGGCCGCGCGCGGCGACTCGCCCGTCGCCGAGGTGCTGTCGCTGGTCATGCTTGGCGACCTCGCCAGCGTCGCGCTGGCCGATCGGCGTGGGGTCGACGCGGCCGCGATGGACGCCATCGAGGGCTTCAAGGCCCGTCTCTGAGCCGGATTTCCCCAACCTTGACACGCTCGTGGTAAGGTTTGTCCTCGATGGACGGCCTCACGATCAACGAGGCGTCCGAGACGACTGGCTGGTCGTCGCGGATGCTGCGCTACATCGAGCGCGAGGGCCTGATCGCCCCGCGCCGGTCGCCCTCGGGATACCGCCTCTACGGCGCCGAGGAGCTGCAACGCCTGCGCACGCTGCGTGAGCTGCTGTCCGAGCACGACTTGAGCCTTGGCGACGTCGGTTTCGCACGTCGCCTGAACGACGACCGTGCGCTCAGCGAGGCGGTCGAGTCCTGGCTCGAGGCAGCGCCAAGCCGTCCGGCCGACGTCCCGGCCTCGGACTGGCTGCGCTTCGAGCAGGAAAAGCACGAGCGTCTGCTCGCCAAGGCGAGCGAACAACTGACTACGACCACCTGACGAGAGGACCCGATGAGCGCCACCGACACCACCACCACGCAGGACTTCAAGGTCGCCGATCTGAACCTGGCCGCCTCCGGCCGCAAGCAGATCGAGCTGGCCGAGCACGAGATGCCCGGCCTGATGGCCACTCGCGAGGAGTACGCCGGTGAGCAGCCGCTCAAGGGCGCGCGCATCACCGGCTCGCTGCACATGACCACTCAGACCGCTGTCCTGATCGAGACGCTGACCGCGCTCGGCGCCGAGGTTCGCTGGTGCTCGTGCAACATCTTCTCGACCGACGATGCGGCCGCGGCCGCCGTGGCCGTCGGTCCCGAGGGCACGCCCGAGAGTCCTCAGGGCATCCCCGTCTACGCCTGGAAGGGTGAGACGCTGGAGGAGTACTGGTGGTGCACGGAGCAGGTCGTCAACTGGCCCGAGGGCACGGCGAACCTGATCCTGGACGATGGCGGCGACGCCACGATGCTCGTGCACAAGGGCGTCGAGTACGAGAAGGCCGGCGCGGTGCCGAACCCGGCCGACGCGGAGTCCGAGGAGTTCGAGATCTTCCTCGGCCTGCTCCAGAAGTCGGTTGCCGAGCACCCCGACCGCTACACCAAGATCGCCGATTCGATCGTGGGCGTCTCCGAGGAGACCACCACCGGCGTGCATCGCCTCTACCAGCTGGCCGAGACCGGTGACCTGCTGTTCCCGGCGATCAACGTGAACGACTCGGTCACCAAGTCGAAGTTCGACAACCTCTATGGCTGCCGCCACTCGCTGATCGACGGGATCAACCGCGCGACCGACGTGATGATCGCCGGCAAGACCGCCGTGATCCTGGGCTACGGCGACGTGGGCAAGGGCTCGGCCGAGTCGCTGCGGGCGCAGGGTGCGCGCGTCGTGATCACCGAGATCGACCCGATCTGCGCGCTGCAGGCCGCCATGGAGGGCTACCAGGTGGTGACCCTCGAGGACGTCGTCGAGACCGCCGACATCTTCATCACGACCACGGGCAACAAGGACATCATCAAGGCGTCCGACATCGCCCGCATGAAGCACCAGGCGATCGTCGGCAACATCGGCCACTTCGACAACGAGATCGACATCGCCGGCCTGGCCAAGATCGACGGCATCGAGCGCATCGAGGTCAAGCCGCAGGTGCACGAGTGGCGCTTCAAGGAGGGCAAGTCGGTGATCGTCCTCTCCGAGGGCCGGCTGCTGAACCTGGGTAACGCGACCGGCCACCCGTCGTTCGTGATGTCCAACTCGTTCACCAACCAGACGCTGGCCCAGATCGACCTCTGGACCAACCAGGGCAAGTTCGACAAGAACGAGGTCCGCGTGCTGTCCAAGGAGCTCGACGAGAAGGTCGCCCGCCTGCACCTCGGTGCCCTGGGCGCGAAGCTCACGGAGCTGACCGAGGACCAGGCCGCCTACATCGGCGTCAAGGTCGAGGGCCCCTATAAGTCGGATCACTACAGGTACTAACCAGCGGACACAGGCGTGGGTCTGGCGGCGTCCTCGGTCGACTCGTGTGCCTAGAGCACACTTCGCTCCCTGCGTCCTTGCCAGACACCCGCCTGAGCCCGCTGGGGCGCTGTGGCTGATTCCCAGATAGCCGATTCGGGCCTCGCCGCCGATGGCGAGGCCCGCATCGCCTGGGCCGAGGGGCAGATGCCCGTGCTCGGCCAGATTCGCGAGCGGTTTGCGACCGAGCGGCCGCTCGCGGGGCTGAACGTGGCCGCGTGCCTGCACGTGACCGCGGAGACGGCGTCGCTGGTGCGCACGCTGCGCGCGGGCGGCGCCGAGGCCGCCGTATGCTCGGCCAACCCGCTGTCCGCGCAGGACGACGTGGCCGCCGCGCTGGCGGCTGAGGGGGCATCGGTCTACGCCGCGCGCGGCGAGGACATGGACACCTACGCCGAGCACGTGGCCACCGTGGTCGCGTCCAAGCCCAACGTGACGCTGGACGACGGCGCCGACCTGCTGTCCTTCGCCCATGCCGCCGGTAGCCTCGACGAGCTGATCGGGGGCACCGAGGAGACCGCCACCGGCATCCTGCGGCTGCGCCGCCTGGAGCGCCAGGGCCAGCTCGGCTGCCCGGTGCTCGCAGTGAACGAGGCGCTGTCAGAACGGACGCTGAACGACCGCTACGGCACCGGCCAGTCGGCGCTCGACGGCATCCTGCGGGCCGCCAACCTGCTGCTGGCCGGCAACACGATCGTGCTGTTCGGATACGGCTACGCGGGCCGCGGCATCGCCCAGCGTGCCCGCGGCGCGGGCGCCGCGGTGGTGGTCTGCGAGGTCAACCCGCTGCGTGCGCTGGAGGCGCGGATGGAGGGATACGAGGTCATGCCCGCGCTGGAGGCGGCCGAGCGCGGTGATCTGTTCGTGACCGTCACCGGCTCGCGCGCGGTCCTGCGCCGCGAGCACTTCGAGCGGATGAAGGACGGCGCGGTGCTGGCCAACGCCGGCCATTTCGACGTCGAGATCGACATCGAGGGGCTGAGGGCCGCCGCCGACGGCCCGGCGGTCAAGGTGCTGCCGCTGGTCGAGCGGTTCGAGCTCGGCGAGCGCCGGCTGCACCTGCTGGCCTCGGGCCGCGTGGTCAATCTGGCCGCCGGTGAGGGCCACCCGGCGGCGGTCATGGACGTCAGCTTCGCGCTCCAGGCGCTGGCCGCCGAGCACCTGGCCCTCCACGGCGGCGACCTAGAGCCCCGGGTGCTCGACATGCCGCGTGAGCTCGACGACGAGGTCGCGCGGCTCAAGCTCGCGGCGCTCGACGTGCAGATCGACGAGTCGACCGAGGACCAGCTGGCCTACTGGCGCAGCTGGAGCGAGTAGGACCGGCGCAGCCGGTCCGGTCACGCTGCCCGGGTGGCAGCTTGGCTCTCAGGAGCGAGGACCGGAGGTCTCCAAGGAGTAACTGAGCCACCGCGAGGGTTCGGCGCCGACGCGGTCGTAGACCTTCTGGGCGCGCTCGTTGTCGAGCGCGGTCGACCACTCCAGTGACACGGCGCCGTGCTCGCGGGCGCGTTCGGCACAGGCCTCGATCAGCGCGTCGGCCGCGCCGCTGCCGCGCCCCTCGGGCGCCACGAACAGGTCGTTCATTACCGCGAGCCGCCTCGCCCGCATGGTGGTCCAACTCCAGAACACGGTCGCGAACCCGATCGCCGTGCCGTCCTCGCGGCGTGCGATCAGCTGCACGCCCTCGCGCTCGGGCTCCGCGACCAGGGCGCGCGAGAGCGCCAGCAGGTCCTCGTCGGACGGCGCGACCTCGTAGAAGTCGCAATATGCGCGCATGAGCGGGAGCAGCTCGTCGAGGTCGCCTTCGCCGACAACGGTGATGACCATCGGGAGACCCTAGTCAAGGCGCCGCCGCGCCGGCCTGGTCCTCCAGCCGTTCGCGGCGCTGCTGGTCGATCTCGGACTGCGTGAGCATGCGCGCGAACAGCACCACGAGGGCGATCACGAACGTCAGCGACTGCTCGACCATCATGATCGCCCCGCCTGTGTTCTGGTCGCCGATCGGCGACAGGCCCCAGACACGCGGGACGTTCTCGTAGTAGTCGTAGAGAACGGTCCCGGACCACGTCAGGTAGAGGCCGAGCGCGGCCAGGCCGAACTTGGCTGTGCCGATGTAGGCGACCGTGTGCAGGCCGGTCAGCCGCCGGCGCATCGGCACCGGCTGAATCAGCGGCCACCAGACCATCACGCCGGCGGTGAAGAACGCGGCGTGCTCGACCACGTGCAACAGCGGGTTCTCGAGCGCCGCGTCGTACAGCGCCGGTACGTGCCAGAGGTACATCAGGCCGAGCCAGACGGCGATGCCCGTCCACGGCGAGGCCAGCGGGCCGAGCGCGCGCTCGACCTTCATCAGCCGGCGCGTGGCCGGGCGCAGGATCACGCGCGAGAGCGAGAGCAGCAGCAGCGCGGGTGCGATGTCGCCGAGCAGCACGTGCTGGACCATGTGGGCCGAGAACAGGTACTCCTCGCCGAGCGCGTCCACGGGCGACGCGAGCGCGACCAGCAGCGCGAGCATCCCGCCGGCGAACGCCAGCGCCTGGCGCCAGCCGGCGCCACGCCCGCCGGCTTCGCGGCGCGCGCGCCGGAAGCGGCGAACGTAGGCCGCGACCATCACGGCAAGGGGCGCCAGCACGAGTGGAGCGGGCAGCCACTTCAGCTCGGGGCTGGCCGCCAGCACCGTCACGAGATCGGAGCCGTCCACGCACGCGATTGTGGCATCGGTGTGCCCACGCGTTACGCGCGTGGCGCCACGCTGGCGCCATGCCCGCCATGCTCGACCGCCTGGCCGCTGTGCTCGCGCCGCCGTTCTGCTGGGGCTGCGGCGCCGATGCACGCAGCGGCCAGCCACTGTGCCCGGTCTGCCGAAGCCGGTTGCGCTGGCTCGGCGCCGAGCCGGTGCGGCTCGAGGGTGTGCCGGTGTGGTCGGCGGTCGCGTTCGAGGAGCCGGCGCGATCGCTCGTGCGCGCGCTGAAGTACCGCGGCGCCGCCGGGCTGGCGGAGCCGCTCGCGGCGGCCGTCGCCGCCGGCGCGCCGGGCCGGCTGCTTGCGCCCGGGGCCGTGCTCGTGCCGGTCCCGATGCCCGCCGCGCGCCGGCGCCGGCGCGGCTACAACCAGGCGGAGCGGATCGCGGCCGCGATGGCAGCCCGCACCGGGCTCGAGCTGCGCGAGTGCCTCAGCGGCGGCGGCGCGCGCCAGGTCGGGCGTGGGCGCCAGCAGCGGCTCTCGGACACGACCCGCGATATCGCCCTTGCCGCGACACCGCCGCCGCGGGCTGTGCTCGTGGACGACGTGGCCACCACCGGCGCGACGCTCGCGGCGTGCGCCGGCGTGCTGCGCAGCGGCGGCTGCCGAGCAGTCGCGGCCGTTACCTATGCAAGGACGCCCGGCCGGTGAGATTGCTCTTCACAGTGGCCGTCGCGGCGGCTAGCATCGACTTCGACCTAAGCCACAAGCGAAGCCCTGAGGAGGGTCCGCATGCGCATCGACGTCAAGGGACGCAACGTTCCGGTCAACGACGAGCTCAGAAGGCGGGTGGACAAGAAGTTCGCCAAGGTCGCGCGGCAGGTCTCGGACCTCGCGTACATGGACGTCGAGCTCCGAGAACAGCGCAATCCAGCGATCAAGGACTCCCAGATCGTCGAGGTCACGCTGTACCTGAAGGGCGTCACCCTGCGCGCGTGCGAGGCATCGACCGACATGGTCCACTCGCTCAACGAGGCGGCGGAGGACCTGGCGCGACAGGTCAAGAAGCACAGGGCAAAGCGAAGGCACCGCAGGGAGGCCAAGCAGGCCTCGCCGCGGATGGGCCTGGGCTGACCCGGGGCTGACAGCGCTCGGGGCGGGCCCGCCGTTTTTGCATCGGCTACCTTAGGCTCGATGCCCCTGTTCGACAAAGCCCTGCGCCTCGGCGAGGGCAAGAAGTTCAAGCAGTTCGAGAAGAAGGTCGCTCAGATCAATGACTTCGAGCCCGAGGTCGAGCTCGACTCGGACGAGGAGCTGCGCGAGCGCTACGAGGCTCTTCGCGAGCGCGCGCTCGCGGGCGAGAGCCTCGACGAGCTGCTGTTCGAGTCGTTCGCGCTGACGCGCGAGGCGGCCAAGCGAACCCTGGGCCAGCGTCACTTCGACGTGCAGCTGATCGGCGGCATGGTGCTGCACGACGGCTCGATCGCCGAGATGAAGACCGGCGAGGGCAAGACGCTGACATCCACGCTGCCGGTGTGCCTGAACGCGCTCACCGCGCGTGACGCCGACGGCAACCCGGTGCAGGGCAGGGGCGTGCACCTGGTCACGGTCAACGACTACCTGGCCCGCCGCGACGCGCTCTGGATGAAGCCGATCTACGACCTGCTCGGCGTCACGGTCGGGATTCTCCAGTCCGACGAGAACGACTGGGAGACCAAGCGCGCCGCCTACGAGGCGGACGTGACCTACGGGACCAACTCCGAATTCGGCTTCGACTACCTGCGCGACAACCTGGCCACCGACATGGCCGAGAAGTCCCAGCGCGGCCATTCGTACGCGATCGTCGACGAGGTCGACAACATCCTGATCGACGAGGCGCGCACGCCGCTGATCATCTCCGGCGCGCCCGAGCAGGCCGCCGACCTCTACTACAAGTTCGCCGAGCTGGCCCCGAAGATGGAGGCCGGCAAGAAGCCCGACGGCATCGAGGCCAAGTCCAAGGCCTGGGTCGCCGACTTCGACTTCGAGCCCGACGAGAAGCACAAGACGGTCGCCGTGACCGAGCAGGGCGTCGAGAAAGCCGAGAAGTTCCTCGGCATCGACAACATGTACAAGGCCGAGCACGGCAACCTCGTCAACCACCTCCAGCAGGCGCTCAAGGCCGAGTCGCTGTACCGGCGCGACAAGGACTACTCGGTGATCGACGGCGAGGTCAAGATCATCGACGAGTTCACCGGCCGCATCCTGGAGGGCCGGCGCTGGTCCGAGGGCCTGCATCAGGCCGTCGAGGCCAAGGAGGGGGTGGCCATCCAGGAGGAGAACCAGACGGTCGCCACGATCACCTACCAGAACTACTTCCGCCGCTACGAGAAGCTGGCGGGCATGACCGGCACGGCCCTGACCGAGGCCACCGAGTTCATGAAGATCTACAAGCTCCAGGTGGTCGAGATCCCCACCAACCGCGTGATGCAACGCGAGGACAAGAACGACCAGATCTACAAGACCAAGGACGGCAAGTGGGGCGCCGTGGTCCGCGAGATCGAGGAGCGCACGGCGAAGGGCCAGCCGGTGCTCGTTGGCACCATCTCCGTCGAGGTCTCCGAGCTGCTGGCGGGGATGCTCGCCGAGAAGGGCATCAGGCACACGGTCCTGAACGCCAAGCCCGAGCACGCCGAGCGCGAGGGTCAGATCATCGCCGAGGCGGGCCGCCCCGGCGCCGTCACGATCGCCACCAACATGGCCGGCCGTGGCGTGGACATCAAGCTCGGCGGCAACGCCGAGCATCTGACCGAGCTGGAGCTGGCCGAGAAGAAGCTCGAGCCGGGCGGCGACGACTACGACACGGCCTGGGACGAGGCGTTCCCGCGCTTCGAGCAGAAGGTCGAGGCCGACCGCGAGGTCGTCATTGAAGCGGGTGGGCTGTACATCGTCGGCACCGAGCGGCACGAGTCACGCCGGATCGACAACCAGCTGCGCGGCCGCTCCGGCCGCCAGGGCGACCCCGGCGAGTCGCGCTTCTTCCTGTCGGCCGAGGACGACCTCGTGCGCCTGTTCGCCGGCGACCGGATCTACCGCATCCTCGACCGGCTCGGGCCCACCGGCGAGGAGGGCGAGGAGGAGCCGATCGAGGCCAAGATGCTCTCCAAGCAGATCGAGGGCGCCCAGTCCAAGGTCGAGGAGCAGAACTTCCTGATCCGCAAGCGCGTCCTCGAGTACGACGACGTGATGAACCAGCAGCGCGAGATCATCTACGAATACCGCGACAAGATCCTCGAGGGCGAGGACATGTCCGCGACCGCGCGCGAGCAGCTCTCCGACGTCGTCCAGCGGATGGCCGAGGAGTACATGCAGGGCGACTTCCCCGAGAACTGGGACATCCCCGAGCTCTACACGCAGCTGGAGCAGATGTACCCGTGCGGGATCGACCTCGAGGAGATGGACCCCAACAACGCGGACCGCGCCGGGGTCATCGCCGAGCTGCGCGAGGACATCATCGAGGCCTACTCCGACCGTGAGGAGGAGCTCGGCGGCGAGATCATGCGCGCCCTCGAGCGGTTCATGCTGCTCCAGATCATCGACGAGCGCTGGCGCGAGCACCTGCACGACATGGACTACCTGCGCGAGGGCATCCACCTGCGCGGGTTCGCCCAGATCGAGCCGCTGGTGGCCTACAAGAACGAGGGCTTCGCGATGTTCACGGGTCTGATGAACTCGATCTGGGAGGAGTTCGCGCGCTACATCTTCGTCGTCGAGATCGAGGTCGACGAGCCCGAGGCGCAGGAGCGCGCGGGCGCGCGCTGGGGCGGGTCCACGAACACCAGCTCCACCGCCGCGTTCAGCTACGCAGGGGGTAGCGCGGAGGACCAGCCGAGCGCCCTGGCCGCCGCCCGCTCGGGCCAGCCCGTGGTCGAGGGCGAGGAGGTCTACGAGGAGGATCCGGTCCAGTTCGTTGAGACGCGCACGGTGGCCGAGGAGGACAGGGTCGGCCGCAACGACCCGTGCCCCTGCGGGAGCGGGAAGAAGTACAAGAAGTGCCACGGCGCCTGAGCCCGTAGGGGGCGAACTTCCGTTGGTTGGGGCCTTCACGGGTATATGCCCCGGAGAGGACCCAACCAACTGGATTTGCAGCTCGCTGAACGGGGTGATCGGCAGTTCGGTGTGGTTGCCCGCGACGAACTGTTGGCGATCGTGGATGCCGAGGCGGTGGATCAGGCGGTGGCGAAACACCGTCTGCGGCCCCTGTTCGCGGGCGCCTATGCGATCGGGCACACCGCAATCCGGCGCGAGGGATGGTGGCTGGCGGCGCTGAAGGCATGCGGCGACGGCGCGGCTCTGGGCGGCCGGAGCGCCGGGCAGTTCTGGCGCTTCTGCCGAGGCCCGCTGTTCCCGATCACCGTGTACATCACGGGCGACCGAGGCCGCAAGCAGCGCCACATCCTCACTCGCAGAGCGGTTCTGGATTCGTCCGAAATGGTCCGGGCGGACGGCATGAGCGTCACTACCCCGGCCCGGACGCTCGTCGACCTCGCCGCCGCCCGCACCCCGCGTGATCGGCGCGAGCTGATCGAGCACGCGCAGGATCTGCGGCGCTTCGACGCGACGGCCGTCCGTCGCTGCCTCGACCTGCACCCGCGCCAGCCCGGCCGCCGCCCGTTGCTCGACTTCCTGGCGATGCTCGAGCCGCGGCGGGACGGCACGCGCTCGCACCTCGAGCGCCTGTTCCTGCCGCTGAGCCGCCGCGCGGAGATCGAGTGGCCGCTGGTGAACGAGAAGGTCGAGGGCCGCCGCCGAGACTTCGTCTGGCCACGGCGCCGACTCGTGGTGGAGGTCGACGGGCACGCGTTCCACTCCTCGCGTGCGGCGATCCGCCGCGACAAGGCGCGCGACCGCGAGCTGATCGCTGCCCACTGGCTGCCCGCGCGATTCACCTACGAGGATGTCGCGTTCGAGCCCGGCGACGTGGTCGCCGAGCTGCGAAAGATCGCTAGAGTCGCCGCTCATGTCGCATAGCGTCGCCGCCCTCCGCGAGAGCCTGAGTTCGCTCGCGGACTATCTTTGACCCGCCCTCGCTTGAGGCACGCGCCGCCGAGCTAGAGCGCGAGATGGGCGAGGCCGGCTTCTGGGACGACCAGGAGCACGCGGCCACGGTGTCGTCCGAGCACGCGCGCCTGCAGCGGCGGCTGGAGGAGTTCCGGGCGCTCCAGTCCGACGTCGACGACCTTGGCGAGCTGGAGGAGATGGCGGCCGAGGACGACTCGATCGCCGCCGAGCTGGAGACCCAGCGCGCCTCGGTCGACTCGCGCCTGGAGGCGCTCGAGGAGGCGCGGCTGTTCTCCGGCCCCTACGACGGCGGCAACGCGGTCGTGACCGTCAACGCGGGCGCCGGCGGCACCGACTCGCAGGACTGGGCCGAGATGCTGCTGCGAGCCGAGCTGCGCTGGGCCGAGCAGCGCGGCATGAAGACCGAGATGCTGGAGGCGTCTGCGGGCGAGGAGGCCGGCATCAAGTCGGCCACGTTCCTGGCCAAGGGCGAGAATGCCTACGGGCTCTACAGCGCCGAGAAGGGCGTGCACCGGCTGGTCCGGATCTCGCCGTTCGACTCCGCCGCCCGCCGCCACACCGCGTTCGCGGGCGTGGAGGTTGCGCCGTTCGTGGAGGCCAGCGCCGAGGTTGAGATCGAGCCCGACGACCTCCAGATCGACACCTACCGCGCTTCCGGCGCGGGCGGCCAGCACGTGAACAAGACCGACTCCGCCGTACGCATCACGCACAAGCCCACGGGCACCGTAGTCCAGTGCCAGAACGAGCGCTCGCAGTCGGCCAACAAGGCCACCGCAATGGCCATGCTCACCTCCAAGCTGATCGAGCTGGAGGAGCAGCGCCGCCGCCAGGAGATCGCGAAGGAGAAGGGCGAGGCCCAGGACGTGGCCTGGGGCTCACAGATCCGCTCGTACGTCCTGCACCCCTACACGATGGTCAAGGACCACCGCACCGACACCGAGGTCGGCAACGTGCAGGGGGTGCTCGACGGGGGGCTCGACCCGTTCGTGCGGGCCGAGCTCCTCCGGCGGGCGGGTTCCTCCGAGTCCTAGGAGGGGATCGTGGACCCGGCGCAGCCGGTGCCACGCGCTGCCAGCAGCGACGCCTCGGTCTGCTTCGCCTTCTTGAGCTTGGCCCTGGCCTTCCTCAGCGCCCTCGCGCGCCTGGCCTTCGCCTTCTTGGTCTTGGCGCTCTTCAGCTTTGCCTTGGCGCCCTTCACGCCCAGGTTGGCCCTGCTGCGCGCCGCAACTCCGTCCTCGTACCGCTCGTGTGCGGCACGGCACGCGGGCGTGATGCCGCGCGCCGCATCCCTGCGCTGCTCGAACCTGTCCATGATGCGCTCGGCGTTCTGGCACTTCGGCGACCCGGCGGGCCGGCAGTTCCCCTGAGCGGACGCGAGCGATGGCAGGAGCAGCGCGGCGGCGATCGCGATGACGAGGGTCAGAAGAAGCGTCTGCTTGGGTGGTGGCATCGGCCGAACGTAGTTCAGATCCCGCGCCCCCGCCACTTTGCGCGCCTGGCGGCTGAGCGCGCCGCCTACAGTTGGCGGTCATGGCAAACGATCCCGCCACCAACGCCCCGGCTCCGGAAAAGCCGCCGCTACCCAAGCGCCAGGGCCCGAGCTGGAAGGTCGACCCGGCGCCGGACGGCCGCGGCAAGCCGCCCGAGAAGCCGCCGATGCTGCCGTTCAGCTGGCGCAGGTTCGCGGTCATCCTGGTCACGCTGCTGGCGCTGAACTACCTGTTCGTGGCCATCTTCGCCCCGGCCGAGGAGCGCAAGCGGATCCCGTACACGCCCGACTTCATCCAGCAGGTCGAGAAGGGCAACGTCAAGGAGATCGCCTCGAAGGGGGAGACGCTGACGGGCGACTACGAGAAGAAGGTCGACGACGCCGAGCACTTCGAGACCGAGGTGCCCACGTTCGCCAACACCGACCAGCTGGCCAAGCAGCTGGCCGACAACGACGTGACCGTCAACGCGAAGCCGCCGCAGGAGCGGTCGCTGCTGGAGACGATCCTGTTCTCGTTCGGCCCGACGCTCCTGATCATCGGGCTGCTCGTGTTCTTCCTGCGCCGCGCCGCCAAGCAGGCGGGCGGTGGCGGGCATGATCGGCCAGTTCGGGCGCTCGAAGGCCCGCCGCAAGGAGGGCGGCGAGGACACGCGCGTGAACTTCACCGACGTCGCCGGCATCGACGAGGCCAAGGAGGAGCTGTCGGAGATCGTCGACTTCCTGAAGACGCCCGAGAAGTACCAGAAGCTTGGAGCGCGGATCCCGCGTGGCGTGCTGCTGTCGGGCCAGCCCGGCACGGGCAAGACGCTGCTGGCCAAGGCCGTCGCCGGCGAGGCCGGCGTGCCGTTCTTCTCGATCTCGGCCTCGGAGTTCATCGAGGCGATCGTGGGCATCGGCGCGTCGCGCGTGCGCGACCTGTTCCAGCAGGCCAAGGACGCCGCGCCGGCGATCATCTTCATCGACGAGCTCGACGCGATCGGCCGGTCGCGGTCGGCGGGCGGCGGCTTCTCCAGCGGCGGTCACGACGAGCGCGAGCAGACCCTCAACCAGATCCTGACCGAGATGGACGGCTTCGAGACCGGCGACGGCGTCGTCGTGCTGGCCGCCACCAATCGGCCCGAGATCCTGGACAAGGCGCTGCTGCGCGCCGGCCGCTTCGACCGCCGCGTGTCGGTGCAGAACCCCGACAAGGTCGGCCGCGCGATGATCCTGCGCGTGCACGCGCGATCGGTGCCGCTGGCCGACGACGTCGACCTCGACGCCCTGGCCGCGGCCACGCCCGGCATGGTCGGCGCCGATCTGGCCAACGTGGTCAACGAGGCGGCGCTGATCGCCGCCAAGCGCGAGCACGCCGCGGTACGCCAGGGCGATTTGACCGACGCGCTGGAGAAGATCGTGCTCGGCACGGAGCGCAACGTGGTGCAGTCGGAGGACGATCGCCGCCGGATCGCCTACCACGAGGGCGGGCACGCCATCGTCGGCATGCTCACCCCCGGCGCCGACCCGGTCCGCAAGGTCTCGATCATCCCGCGCGGCCAGGCGCTGGGCGTGACCATGTCCGCCCCCGACGCCGACGTGTTCAACTACGAGGAGAGCTACCTGCGCGGCAAGATCAAGGTCGCGCTTGGCGGCCGCGTGGCCGAGGAGCTGGCGTTCGGGACCATCACGACCGGTGCCGAGTCGGACATCCAGCAGGCCACCCAGATCGCCCGCGGCATGGTCGGCCGCTGGGGCATGAGCGACGAGATCGGCTTCGTGGCCGTTCAGCCGGCCAACGGCGACGGGCCGCTGCTCCCGGGCGTCAGCGAGACCTCCGAGGCCACCCAGCGGCTGGTGGACGCCGAGGTGCGGCGGATCATCGAGGACGCCCACACCGAGGTGCGCAACCTGCTCGAGCGCGAGCGCGACAAGCTCGACCAGCTGGCCGAGGCACTGCTGCGCGACGAGACGCTCGACGAGCCCGACGCCTATCGCGCCGCCGGAATCGACCGCGCCGCCGCCGCACCCGCCTGACGGCGCCCGTCGCGGGCAGCCAGGCCAAGCAAGCAAGTCTCTAGATTCCGGCGGATCGACGAGCTGATCGCCACAGCGCTGGCCGAGGACGTGGGCGCCGGGGACCTGACCGTCGCCGCGGTCGTGCCTGCCGGCGCCACGGCGCGGGCGGTGATCACCCAGAAGGCCGCGGGCGTGGTCTCCGGGCTGGAGGTCGCGCGCGAGGTGTTCCGTCAGGTCGATCCGTCGCTGGCGTTCGAGCCGCTCGGACCCGAGGGCCAGTGGCGGGACGGGGGAGAGGTGGCCGCGGTCGCGGGGGCCGCGGGGTCGATCCTGACCGCGGAGCGAACCGCGCTGAACTTCCTTGGCCGGCTGTCGGGGGTGGCCACCGCGACGGCCCGCCACGTCCAGGCGGTCGAGGGCACCGGCGCCCGGATCCTGGACACGCGCAAGACGACCCCGGGGCTGCGCGCGCTGGAGAAGCGGGCGGTCCTGCACGGCGGCGGCGTCTCGCACCGCGGCGGCCTGTACGACGCGATCCTGGTCAAGGAGAACCACGTGGCCCTGGCCGGCGGGATCGAGGCCGCGGCGCGGGCGGCGCTGGGCGGCGCCGAAGGCGCGGCCTTCGTGGAGCTGGAGGTCGAGAGCCTCGACGAGCTCGACCTGGCGCTCGCCGCTGGCGTGGACCGGATCCTGCTGGACAACATGGGGCTGGACGACATGCGCGAGGCGGTGGCGCGCGCGGCCGGCCGGGCCACGCTCGAGGCATCGGGCGCGATCACGCTCGACACGATCCGCGCGGTGGCCGAGACCGGGGTGGACTTCATCAGCGTCGGTGCCTTGACGCACTCGGCGCCGGCGCTCGACCTCAGCCTCCTGCTGCACCCGGAGGCCGCAGCACCGCGAACGGATCGGTGACCTCCACCGTGCGTGAGCGGAAGCGGTAGACGGCCGCCGGGCGGCCGCCGCCGGGGCCCGGCGAGCGCCGCTCGCCGGTGGGCTCGAGCAGTCCCCGCCGCTCGAGCACGCGCTGGAGGTTGGTCGCGGAGACGCGGTGGCCGAGCGCGGCGGAGTAGAGTCACGGAGCTCGGAGATCGTGAACGTCCGGGGAGCGAGGGCGAAGCCGATGTTGGTGTAGGACAGCTTTGCCCGCAGGCGCTCGCGGCCGGCCAGCACGATCGGCCGGTGGTCGAACGCCATCGCCGCGGGCAGCTCGTCGACCGCCAGCCAGCGGGTGTCCGGCGGCAGCGCCGGGTCCACGTCGGCCGGCACGATGCCCAGGTAGGCGGTGGCCAGCTGCCACTCGCCAGGGTGGCGGTCGGGATCGCTCAGCGTCTCCAGCTGCTCCAGCCAGGCCAGCTCGCGCACGTCGACCTTGGTCGCCAGCTGCCCGCGGATCGAGTCGGCCAGCGTCTGGCCTTGCTGCAGGTAGCCGCCCGGTAGCGACCACGCCTCGGCGAACGGGTCGCGTGCCCGCTGCCAGAGCAGCGCATGCAGGCGCCCCTCGCCGACCCGCAGCACGACGGCAACGGTCACGTGCGTCGGAAGGCTGTTGCTATCCTGTTGTCTCACGGTTTTCGATCATAAGTAGAAAACCGCGTCCCCGTCGAGAGCACACGCCAAATGCGCCCGATCGAGCTTCCCACGCTTCAGCCTGGCCGCGAACCAGCTCTCAGCCGCGAGGACGCCGCGCTGATACAGGACGAGGTCCGTGACCTCGCCCGTGAGCGCGGCGCCGTGATCCTGGCCCACAACTACCAGGTGCCCGAGGTCCAGGACGTGGCCGACTTCGTCGGCGACTCGCTCGGGCTCTCGCGCCAGGCGGCGGCCGCGGACGGCGAGACGATCGCGTTCTGCGGCGTGCACTTCATGGCGGAGACGGCGGCGATCCTTTCGCCGCACAAGACCGTCCTGCTGCCCGATCTCGGCGCCGGCTGTTCGCTGGCCGACTCGATCACCGCCGACGAGCTGCGCGCGTGGAAGGCCCGGCATCCGGGCGCCGTGGTGGTCATGTACGTGAACACCACGGCCGAGGTCAAGGCCGAGACCGACTACTGCTGCACGTCGTCGAACGCGGTCCAGGTTGTGGAGCACATCTGGTCCGAGCACGGTCCCGACACCGAGATCCTGTTCGGCCCCGACATGTTCCTCGGCGCCTATGTCGAGAAGGTCACCGGCAAGCGGATGCACGTTTGGACGGGCGAGTGCCACGTGCATGCCGGCATCCGGCCGTCGGACATCGCCGACGTACGCGATGCCAACCCGGGGGCCGACTTCCTGATCCATCCCGAGTGTGGCTGCTCGACGTCGGTCATGGAGTACGTGGCCGCCGGCGACGTGAACGCCGAGAACACGCACATGCTGTCCACCGGCGGCATGCTCGCGCATGCGCGCGAGTCCGAGGCCGACACCTTCATCGTCGCCACCGAGACCGGCATGCTGCACCCGCTCGAGCGGGAGAACCCCGGTAAGCGCTTCGTGCCCGCCAATCGCGGCGCGGTGTGCCAGTACATGAAGATGATCACGCTGCCCAAGCTGCGCGATGCGCTCCGCGACGGCCAACCGGTGGTGTCGGTCGCTCCGGCAATCGCCGAGCGCGCGCGGGTGCCGATCGAGCGCATGGTCGCGATCAACCCCTGAGTCCGCTGCTGCTCGAGCGCCTATATCCGCGGCCGGGCGAGGTCGAGCCCGCCGATGCGATCGCCCACCTCGACCTGGGCTCACGCGCACCGGAGGGGCGCCCCTACGTGGTGCTGAACATGGTGACCACGCTGGACGGCAAGGCGGCGCTGGACGGCACCACGCGCGGGCTGGGCGGGGACACCGACCGTGAGCTGTTCCGCCACCTGCGCACCCAGGCCGACGCGATCATGGTCGGCGCCGGCACGGTGCGCGCAGAGCGCTACGGGCGCGCGGTCAAGGACGACGCGCTGCGCGCCAAGCGTGAGGACGAGGGGCTGGCGCCGGATCCCGTGACCGTGATCGTCAGCGCCAGCATGGACCTGCCGCCCGACCTGCCGCTGCTCCAGGCCGACGGCGCCCCGGTGGTCGTGGCCACCGGGGTCGAGGACGAGCTTGACGAGGTGACGGCCGACGTGACCTACCTGCGCACGGGCGCCGACCTGCCGCTGCTGCTGGCCCGGCTGCGCTCCGAGCACGGCATCCGGTCCGTGCTGTGCGAGGGCGGGCCGACGCTCAACTCGCACCTCCTGGCCGCCGGGCTCGTGGACGAGCTGTTCATGACGGTCGACCCGATGATCGTGGGCGGCGCCGACGCGCTCACCCTGGCCGCGGGCCGGCAGCTGCCGCGGCCGGTGCGCGTCGAGCTCCTGTCGCTGTACCGCGGCGACGACGGTCTCTTCTTTCGCTGGCGCGTTCGCGGATAGGCTCCCGCCATGACGCCGGACGTGGGGGAGCGGCCCGAGATGTCCAACTACGAGACCGTCCGCCACTGGTTCGGTCTCGCGGCCGAGCGGCTGGAGCTGCGCGACGACGTGGCGGAGGTCATGCGCACGCCCTACCGCGAGGTCACGGTTCAGATCCCGGTCAAGCTGTCCGACGGGCGGATCCACACCTACCGCGGCTTCCGCGTCCAGCACAACGCCGCGCGCGGGCCCTACAAGGGCGGCGTGCGCTTCCACCCCGAGGTCGATTTGGACGAGGTGCGCGCGCTGGCCGAGCTGATGAGCTGGAAGACGGCCATCGCCGGGATCCCGTTCGGCGGCGCCAAGGGCGGGGTCGACGTGAACCCGCACGAGCTCACCCAGGAGGAGCTCCAGCGCGTCGCGCGATCGTTCATCGGCAAGGTCGACAAGGTGCTAGGCCCGGGGCGCGACATCCCGGCCCCGGACGTGGGCACCAACGCGCAGGTGATGGCCTGGTTCATGGACGAGTACGGCAAGCTGCACGGCCACACGCCCGCGATCGTGACCGGCAAGCCGCTGGCGCTGGAGGGGTCGGCCGGCCGCGAGGCGGCAACCGGCCGGGGCGTGATCGAGGTGTTCAAGTCGGCCGCGCCCAGGGCCGGGATCGATCCGTCCTCCGCGCGCGTCGCGATCCAGGGGTTCGGCAACGTCGGCTCGTGGGCAGGTCGGATCGCGCAGGATCTTGGCGCGACCGTCGTGGCCGTGTCCGACGCCCACGGCGCCGTCCGCTCGGATGCCGGGATCGACGCCCACGCGCTGTCCGCCCACGTGGCCGAGGGGGGCGCGGTGACCGACTTCGCCGGCGTCGAGGCGATCACCCCCGACGAGCTGCTGGCCACCCCCTGCGACCTGCTGGTGCCGGCTGCGCTCGGCGGCATGATCCACTCCGGCAACGCCGGCTCGGTGGCCGCGAAGCTGATCGTGGAGGGCGCCAACGCGCCCACCACCCCGGGCGCCGACGAGCTCCTGGTGGACAAGGGCGTGACGATCGTGCCCGACGTGCTGGCCAACGCCGGCGGCGTGGTCGTGTCGTATCTGGAATGGGTCCAGAACCTCCAGCACTTCAGCTGGGACGAGCCCGCGATCAACGGCCGCCTCGAGCAGACGATGCGGCGCGCCTATGGCGAAGTGGAGGCGCGCGCGGAGACTGATCGCGTGTCGTTGCGGGTGGCTGCGTTCGAGCTGGGCATCGAACGCGTCGTGGACGCGGCGCGGACGCGCGGCTACATCTGACGCTTGTTGCGTGCAAGAAACCCTGCAAGGTGCAGGAACATTTGCACCCGCCCGCGACGGGGCGGGGAGCCGATATCCATGTTCACCCTGATGGCCGGACTCGGCACACGCAAGCATCCCCATATCGCCCGCCCGACCGCCGCGACGCAGGCCCCGAAGCCGCCCCGCGCGGACGTGCCCGTTGTGGAGTTCGACGACGTCTCCAAGGTCTACGACGGCGGCTCGGTAGGGCTCGAGCACGCCTCGATGAAGATCGGGCGCGGGGAATTCGTGTTCCTGGTCGGCCCGACCGGCTGCGGCAAGTCAACCGCCATCCGGCTGCTCCAGAAGGAGCTCGAGGCCAGCGCCGGCCACATCCGGATCGCGGGCAAGGAGCTCGGCACCATGCCGCGCGCGCGTGTGCCGATGCTGCGCCGCAACATCGGCGTGGTCTTCCAGGACTACAAGCTGCTTCCCAACCGGACGATCTACGACAACGTCGCGTACGCGCTCCAGGTGATCGGTGAGCCGCGCTCGGAGATCCGCCGCAAGGTGCCGGACATCCTTCGCCTGGTCGGCCTCTCGACCAAGCTCCACAACTACCCGGACGAGCTGTCCGGTGGTGAGCAGCAGCGCGTCTCCGTGGCGCGCGCGTTCGTGAACCACCCGCCGCTGCTGCTAGCGGACGAGCCGACCGGCAACCTCGACCCCGAGACGTCGATCGGGATCATGCAGCTGATCTACCGGATCAACCGCACGGGCACGACCGTCGTGGTGGCCACCCACGACAGCTCGATGGTCGACAAGATGCGCCGCCGCGTGATCGAGCTGCGCGAGGGCCGGATCATCCGCGACGAGCTCTCCGGCCTGTACCGCCCGGACGAGTCCACGACCGAGTTCGCGATCCGCCTGCGCGGCGAGCTCGGCGTCGGGCATGAAGGCCACCCCAACTGATGCGCTTCGGGTTCTTCCTCCAGGAGGCCCTGCGCGGCCTCGGCCGCAACAGCGCGCCGGCGCTGGCCGCGCTGCTGACCGTGATGCTCACGGCGCTGGTGCTGGGCGTGTTCATCCCGATCGTCCAGGCCACCACCGGCACCGCCAACGAGGTGCGCAACCGCGTGGTGGTCGACGCCTACGTGAAGACCGACGCGACACCCGCCGAGCGCAACGAGATCCGCCGCGCGCTGCAGGGAACCGAGAACGTCAAGTCGGTCGAGTTCATCTCCAAGGCAGAAGGGCTCGAGCAGGCGAAGGAGAAGAACCCGCAGGCGTTCGAGGAGGGCTCGAAGCTGCTTGGCGGCAACCCGCTGCCCGACACCTTCCGGATCGTCCCCGACGACCCCGACAAGGTCAACGCGATCGTGGACAAGCTGGCTCCGCGCGACGCGTCGGGCGACCGCGTGGCGTCGCTGGCCGGCCTCGACGAGATCCGCAACAAGGAGTCGGACACCGACAAGATCCTGTCCGCCACCGGGCTCGTGAAGATCCTGACCGCCGGCCTGGCGGCGCTGCTGGTATTCGCGTCGATCGCGCTGATCGCCAACACGATCCGGCTGTCGATCTTCGCCCGCCGGCGCGAGGTCGAGGTGATGAAGCTGGTGGGCGCGACCAACTGGTTCATCCGCTGGCCGTTCGTGATCGAGGGCGTGATCGTCGGCTTCATGGGCGGCGTCCTCGCGGTGCTGCTGCTGACCGTGGCCAAGGAGACGTTCATCGATCCGCTCCAGGCCCGCTTCGACCTGCTGGCCGCGCCCGACACGATCAACTTCGGGCTGCTGATCGTGGTCCTGATGATCGCCTGCATGGCCGTCTCGGCGGCCGGCAGCGCGCTGACGCTGCGCCGCTTCCTGCGCGTCTGATCTGCCCGCGCGACGCGCTCTCTACCCTGTAGCCGAGGCCGCCCCCGCGGCCTCTTTACATGAGCCCCCTTCGTAAGACCCTGCTGCTCGTCGTGTCCGCCGCGCTGCTGCTGTTCGGCGGCATCTGGCTGGGCGGTCACCCCGAGGCGCTGCCGGGCCCGGTGCGCGACGCGTTCGTCGACGAGGACCGCGCTCTGCGCGCCGAGATCATCGACGACATCAAGGACAACTTCTACAAGCCGGTCAGCGACCGGGAGATCGAGGAGAGCTCGCTGAAGGGAATCGTCGAGGGGCTCAACGACCGCTTCTCGGCCTACCTGACCCCCAAGGAGACAAAGCAGTTCCAGGAGTCGGTCCGTGGCCGGTTCGAGGGCGTCGGCATGAGCGTCGACCAGGACCGGCGTGGGCTGCGCGTGATCAACGTTTTCGACGGCTCGCCCGCGAAGAAGGCGGGGATCAAGAAGGGCGACTTCGTCACCGAGGTCGACGGCAGGTCGATCGCCGGCCAGTCCAGCTCGGTGGCCACGGCGAAGATCAAGGGCCCCGCCGGCACCAAGGTCAAGCTCCAGATCGTGGATCCGGACAAGCGCACCACGAAGGACTACCGGCTCGAGCGGCGCCGGATCGAGGTGCCGGTGGCCGAGGGCAAGATCGAGACCCGCAACGGCAAGAAGTACGGCGTTGTCAAGCTCCAGAGCTTCAGCGAGGGCGCACACGGGCTGCTGCGGCGCCAGATCTCCAAGGTACGCAAGCAGGGCGCCGAGTCGCTGGTGCTCGACCTGCGCGGTAACGGCGGCGGGCTGCTGGACGAGGGCGTGCGCGTGGCGTCGATCTTCATCGAAAAGGGTCTGATCACCTACACCGAGGGCCGCACGTCGCCGCGGCGTGACTTCGAGGCGACCGGCGACGCGATTCCGCGCGACATCCCGGTCGTGGTGCTGGTCGACCGCGGCAGCGCGTCGGCGTCCGAGATCGTGACCGGGGCGCTGAAGGACACGGGGCGCGCCACCGTGGTCGGCGCGCGCACTTTCGGCAAGGGCGTGTTCCAGCAGGTGCTGCCGCTCTCCAACGGCGGCGTGCTGGACATCACCGTCGGCGAGTACTTCCTGCCGAAGGGCTCGAACATCAACGGCAGGGGCATCCGGCCGTCGGTCAAGGCCACCGACGACCCGGAGACCGAGAAGGACGAGGCGCTGCCCAAGGCGCTCGAGACGCTGGCCGGCAAGACCCCTCCCCGATGAGCGCGCGGGCGCGCGGGCGCCCCGCTCGCCTGGAGTTCCCGCTCGTGGCGGTGCTGGGCCGCCGGGGGCGGTTCCCGGTGGCCGAGCCGCTGTTCGACTCCAGCGGCGCGACCGTCGAGGTGGCACGGGGTGGAGGCTCGGAGGGCGACCTCGTCCTGGTCGGCGGCGGCAAGAAGGGCGCGCGCGTGGTGCGCCGCCTGGGCCGGCCCGACGTGGCGCGCGACGTGGTCGAGGCACTGATGCTGGACCGTGGCCTGTACCGGCGATTCCCGCGCCGGGTCGAGGAGGAGGCCGACGCGCTGCCGGCTGCCGGCGGCGAGGAGCGCGTGGACCTGCGTGACCTGCCCACGTTCACGATCGACCCCGACGACGCGCGCGACTTCGACGACGCCGTGTCCGCAGCCCACCGGGACGACGGCACGGTCCGCGTGTGGGTCCACATCGCCGACGTGAGCGCCCACGTGGCGCCGGGCGGCGCCATCGAGACCGAGGCCGAGCGGCGCGGCACCAGCGTGTACGTGCCCGGCGCGGTGGAGCCGATGTTGCCCGAGGCGCTGTCCAACGGCGCGTGCTCGCTGCGCCCGGGCGAGGACAAGCGCGCCGTGACGGTCGAGATGGACATGGCGGGGACCGACGTCCGCCGTGTGCGGTTCCTGCGGACGCTCATCCGCAGCGACAAGCGGCTGACCTACGCGGACGTCGACGCGATCTTCGCCGGCCACGCCCGGGCCGAGCAGCCGTGGGGTGCGCCGCTGGCCGCCGCGCGCGAGGTGGCGGCGGCGCTGGCCGCCCGCCGCCGTGACGCCGGCGCGCTGGAGGTCGGGAGCCTCGAGCCCTCGTTCGTGTTCGACGGCGACGGCAACGTGACCGGCGTCGGGCACGAGGAGCAGACCGAGTCGCACGAGCTGATCGAGCACCTGATGATCCTGGCCAACGAACAGGTGGCGGGCTACCTGGCCGACCGCAAGCTGCCCACGCTCTACCGCGTGCACGAGAAGCCCGATCCGCTGAAGGTGGCGCGCATGATCGAGCAGCTGGCGTCGCTGGACGTGCCAACCCCGCCGCTGCCGGAGCCGATGAGCCCGCAGCAGGCCGCCGACGTGGCGGGCGAGGCGTCACGGCTGGCGGCAGCCGAGGCGCGCCGCAGCGGCCGTGGCGCCACCGCGTTCGGCTCGCTCGTGCTGCGCTCGCTCAAGCAGGCCTACTACGGCCCTCGCAACCTCGGCCACGCCGGCCTGGCCAGCGCGCGCTACTGCCACTTCACGTCGCCGATCCGGCGCTACCCCGACCTGGTTGCCCACCGCGCGCTCCTGGCCGGGCTGGGCCTCGAGCAGCACGCGCCGCGGGCATCGGACATGGACGAGGCGGGGATCGAGTCGAGCGCGCGTGAGCGCGAGGCGATGAAGATCGAGCGCTCCGCCGACGACGTCTGCCTGGCGTTCCTGCTCGAGCGCACGATCGGATCCGGCGCGGAGTTCGACGGCGAGGTCGTCGGCCTGGTGGCCTCGGGCGCATTCGTCCGCTTCGGGGCCGAGGGGTTCGAGGGATTCCTCGGCGTCCGCGGCCTGCGCGGCTGGTACGAGCTCAACGAGCTGGGCACCGCGCTCGAGTCCGATCGCGCGAGCCTGCGGATGGGCGATTCGGTGCGGGTGGTCGTCGAGCGCGTGGAGGCGGCTCGCGGCCGCGTCGACCTCGCGGCGCCCTAGCGGCGCTTCTTCTTCGGCCGCGGCTTGGCGGCCAGCACGTTCGCGTACGCGCGCGTGTAGGTGCCGCCGGTCGGGTCGGGCACCCGGCCGATGTAGCTCAGCGTCAGCTGCCGGGTGCGCTTGAGCCGCTTCAGCCGCTTCGTCGTCAGGCGGAAGCGCACCACCTGCTGGCGCCCGGGCTTGACGGAGAACCCCTTCTTCCTGCGGGTGCCCTCCATGCTCAGCATTCCGCTGCAGAGCGGGTCGACCTTCGCCGGCCAGCGCGGTGGGCAGCCCACGCGTACGCGCAGGAAGCCGCGCGGCGTGGCGCGCACGGTCAGCGGTCCCAGCCGCATCGCCCGGGCGCGCGCCGGCCCGGCGGGCGGAAGCGGATCCTGGGACACGCCCTTCGAGTACTCGCCGGGGTTGGCCAGGGCGGTCTGGAACCCGTAGTCGGCGTTGGGCTTGTCCTTCGGCCCGCCGTTGGCCTGCGGTGTGGGGGCGGGCACCTTCTGGTCGGTCACGGCGGCAAGCACCTTGCGGTAGAGCGTGTGCTCCCACGAGCTCCCGCCGGTCGGCAGCACGCCGGCGTCCTGGCCGTTGCGGGCCACCACGATGCCCTGCGACGGGAAAACGGTGACCAGCTGGCCGAACAGGCCCGAGAAGCGGTACATGTCCTCCGGCAGGTCGGGGAACTCGCGTTGGTCGTCCACCGGCCGCTCGGTGATCGTCGGGCCCACGCACGGCGCGTCGCGGTTGAGCCAGATCAGATAGCCGTAGCAGCCGTTGGTCCTGGTCGGCGTGATCGCGTCGCGCATGTAGGTCTTCGACAGCAGCCGCTTGCCCTTCCACACGCCGCCGCGGCGCATCAGCTCGCCCATCCGGGCGTAGTCCTCGGTACGCATCTGCACGCCGTAGAAGCCGCCGATCTGGCCGGCGCGGTCGCGCGTCCAGCTCCAGCTGCCGGGCTCGATCCCCAGCGCGGTGAACAGCTCGCGCTGCGCGAACGCGCCCGCGTCCATGCCCGCGGAGCGCCCAATCGCCTCGGCCAGCAGCGACACGGGGCTCTGGGCGTACTCGAAGTAGGTGCCGGGCCTGTGGTCGATGCCAAGCGTCAGCGCGTCGCGCACGCGGTCGAAGCCGGTGAACACGTTGTAGTCGCGCAGGCCGTTCCAGTGCAGGCCCGAGGTCATCGTCAGCAGGTGGCGGATGGTGATCGCGCCGTGGCCGCGGTCGGCCGCGGGCAGCAGCGAGCCGACCGGGTCGTCGGGGCTGATCAGCCCCAGCTGCACGGCGCGGCCGAACAGCAGCGACGTGACGGACTTGGCCATCGACCAGCTCTCGAACTTGGTGTCGCGGTTGCTGGCCGCCAGCGGGTCGGCGCCCACCAGGCAGCCGTTGCGAAAGACGCGCACCGACAGGCTCAGGTTCTGAGCGCTGTCGTCGAGCGCGTCGCCCAGCCTCGCCGCATCCATCCCGACCGCGGCGGGTGACACCTGCTGCCACGACCCGGGACCCGGCTCCGGGCACTTCGTGGCCGCCGACGCCGCCGGCGCGCACACCAGCGTGATCAGCACCACCAGTCCCAGGGCTCCCCGCCTCACACGCCCATCGTATATCGCCACAATGGAAGGGATGGCCGGTAAGAAGGGAAAACGCAAGGCAGCGCCGGGAGACGTGGCGACCAACCGTCAGGCCTCCTACCGCTACCACCTGTCCGACAAGGTCGAGGCGGGCATCCAGCTGATGGGCTCGGAGGTCAAGGCGCTGCGCGAGGGCGGCGTGCAGATCAAGGACGCCTACGCGTTCGTTCGCAAGGGCGAGGTGTTCCTGGTGAACATGCACATCGCGCCCTACGGCCCGGCGGCGCGCGACGGGCACGAGCCCGAGCGCGAGCGCAAGCTGTTGCTGCACAGGTACGAGATCGACCGGCTGATCGGCTCGGTGCAGGAGAAGGGGCTGACGCTGGTGCCCACGCGCGTCTACTTCAAGGACGGGCGTGCAAAGGTCGAGATCGCGCTCGGGCGCGGCAAGGACCAGGGCGACAAGCGCCGCGACCTCAAGGCCAAGGATCAGCGCCGCGAGATCGACCGCGCTCTTGCAGAGCGGGGATGAGATGCCAGGAAATGGGCATCCATGCCCATTTCCTGAACGGCGGGGGTTCGGCCGGATGGCATCCATGCGCATTCCTGACGGCGGGGGTTCGGCCCGGATGGCATCCATGCGCATTCCTGACGGCGGGGGTTCGGCCCGGATGGCATCCATGCCCATTTCCTGACGGCGGGGGTTCGGCCCGTGGCTTGGGGCTTGCGCCGCGCCCCGCGCGGGTGTTCAATCGACTGCGTGGTGGGGAGGCGCCTGGCGGCAGCACTTGTGTCCGTGCTCGGGTTGCTCTGTCTGCCCGCGGCCGCGCCGGCCCAGTCGGCGGCGCCGACCGCCGGCCCCGACGCTCGCTACGCGCTCGCCAACGGCTGCTTCTCGCTGCGCTCCAGCTCGGCGGGCAGGGTCGTGGCCAAATCGGGCGGCGGCTACGCCGCCAGCTCGCCCCAGGTCGCCGGTGGCGAGCCGTTCTACCTCAAGGCGACGGCGCTGGGCTCTTACATGCTCTACGGGAGGGCGCGCGACTACCTGGCGCGTGACGGGTCCGGCAACGTCGTGGCTGCCGCCGATTCCGGTCCCGACGCCGACTGGACCGTGACTGTCCAGGGCAACTCGTTCCGGCTGGCGCTCGGCGACCGCGTCCTGTCGGTCGACGGCGCCGGCAGGCTGGTGCTCACGGGTGCGCCCGGACCGGGCTCGCAGTTCAGCATGGAGAAGGCATCCGGTTGCGCGGGTTTCCCCGAGATCGAGACCGGTGTCAGCGGCGCGCCGTCGCGGGGCTCGACGCCATACACCGAAACCGCGGGCTTCCTGGATGCCCACATGCACATGATGGCCTTCGAGTTCCTGGGCGGGAAGGCGCACTGCGGCAAGCCGTGGAGCCGCTACGGGGTCGAGAAGGCACTGGTCGACTGCCCCGACCACGGGGTCGGCGGTGGCGGCGCGGCGGCACTTGAGAACGTGCTCTCGTACAGCAACCCGCTGCGAACCCACGACCCGGTTGGCTGGCCCACGTTCAAGGACTGGCCGGCGGCGAAGTCGCTGACCCACGAGCAGACCTACTACAAGTGGGTCGAGCGCTCGTGGCGCGCGGGCCAGCGCGTGTTCGTGAACCTGCTGGTGGAGAACAAGGTGCTCTGCCAGGTCTATCCGTTCAAGCAGAACTCCTGCGACGAGATGGACGCGGTGCGCCTGCAGGCTCGCCGGATGCGCGAGCTCGAGGACTACATCGACGCCCAGAACGGTGGCCCGGGCAAGGGCTGGTACCGGATCGTGACCGACCCCTACCAGGCGCGGCGGGTGATCAACGAGGGCAAGCTCGCGGTGGTCATGGGCATCGAGGTGTCCGAGCCGTTCGGCTGCCAGCTGCTCAACGATGTGCCCCAGTGCAGCCGGGCTGACATCGACCGCGAGCTTGACGAGGCGTACCGGCTGGGCGTGCGCCAGATGGAGATCATCAACAAGTTCGACAACGCCCTGGCGGGTGTGGCCGGCGACAGCGGCTCGACGGGCGTGATCGTGAACAACGGCAACAAGCTCACCACCGGGTCGTACTGGAAGATGCAGGCCTGCACCGGCCCGCCGGACGAGGTCGACCGCCAGCAGACCGGGCTCTACGACCACGACCACAACGACCTCGTCAGCAACGCGATCGAGCATCTGCTGCCGCTGGGCGTCGCGCCCGTGTACCCGAAGGGCTCGAGCTGCAATGCGCTTGGCCTGTCCGACCTCGGCGAGCACCTGATCCGGCGCCTGATGGCCAAGCGGATGGTCATCGACCCCGACCACCTCAGCGTGCGTGCGCGCAAGTCGGTGATGTCGCTGCTCGAGGCGCAGCGCTACTCGGGCACGGTGTCCAGCCACAGCTGGAGCACCCCCGACGTGGTGCCGCGGATCTACGGCCTCGGCGGAGTGATCACCCCCTACGCCGGCGACTCCAAGACCTTCGTCCAGAAGTACCGCGAGCAGGCCCCCAAGGCCAACCGCAAGAAGTACTACTTCGGGTTCGGCTACGGCGCCGACATGAACGGCTTCGGCGCCCAGGGCAACGCCCGCAACGGGCCCAACCCGGTCCAGTACCCGTTCAAGTCCTGGGACGGCAAGCAGACGATCGACAGGCAGCGTTCGGGCCAGCGCGTGTTCGACGTGAACAAGGACGGCGTGGCGATGTACGGCCTCTACCCGGACTGGATCGAGGACCTGCGCCGCCAGGCCGGCGACCGGATCGTCAAGGACATGGCGCGCGGCTCGGAGGCCTACCTCCAGATGTGGGAGCGCGCCGAGGGTGTGAAGAACCAGGCCTGCCGCTCCGCCCGCGGCCACTTCACCGCGCGCGGCATGGGCCGCCAGCGGCTCGGCAACGTCGCGGCATCGGTGCTCCAGCGCGCCGGCCAGCCGGCGCGGCGCAAGGGCCGGGTGTTCCGCTGGTGCGTGGCCGGCCGGGGCAACAAGGGGGCACGACTGTCGGCGGTGTTCGACCGCAAGGGCCGCGTCGCCCTGCTGGCCTCCAACGCGCTTGGCCACGGCACCATCGGCCGCGCCCGCGGCGGCAAGCGCGTGCGCATCAGCCGCGGCGCGCCGGCGCGCAAGCTGCGCGGCCGGGCCCGGCGGATCGGCGGCGGCCTGTACGTGCGCCGTGCCAAGGGCGGCAAGCGCTTCGTCTACAAGGTCCGCAAGCGCCGCGTCCGCTACGTCGCCGTCGCGTCGCGGACCGCGGCGAAGAACCGCAGGACGCTGCGCGCGTACCTGCGGCTGTCCGGCGTCAAGTAGCGGCGCCGACCGCGTCCCAGGGCTCGCGACTCCGTTTGCGCGTCTACGCGGCCCGCAAACGGAGTCTCGCGAGCCGATCGAGCACCTCGAGTGCGCATGCGTGAGGGTCACGAAGATCCACGTCGCAGAAGCGCATCGTGTCGAGTTCGGCGGCGCGCTTGAGCGCCCGGTCGCGCCTGCGGTCGCTGCGGTAAGTCGACGTCCGGTCGTGCGTGCTGCGTGGATCGGCCTCAACCACCAGCCGTTCCGCTCGGAACAGGAAGTCCGGGTACACGATGGCGCCATCGTCCAGCGCCACCGGCGGATTGCACTCGAACCCGGAAAGCCCGACCTCCCTGAAGGCATGAAGCAGCTCGTCCTCCGGCGGCGACGCGCTGCGGCCGGCGACGGTGGCGAAGTCGCCGAGCGCCGCACACAGTGTCGCGCAGCCCCGGTGGCCAGGCACGTGATGAAGCAGGGACTCCACGGCATCGAGGTCGAGCACGTCCCGATACTCGGCCTCGCGCACCAGGCGCTCGGTCCCGCGGCGCCCGAGCACCGGGGCGCAGTCGAGCAGGGTGCGCGGTACCGAGGTCATCGGGAGACCGTCGACGATCGTCACATCCTCGGGCCGGAGGCGGCTGCCGTTGTGTACCACCACATGTCCGTGGCGCAGCCCGGTACGAGATCCGGCGACAACATCGATCGTCCGGCGCGCTTCGCGGCGCAGGCTGCGCGCCCACGCCGCGGTGCGGTGGGATCCGGCTGACCGCGCCCCGCAGGCCAGGAGCGCCGCGGCGACCTCGCCGAGGGGCGGCAGCCGTGTGTGGGCGGGTGCGTAGACCCCGCGGTGAAGTCGTTTCAGACGACCGGAGTGGGTACGCGCACGGGCGGCGCTCCCGCTGAGGCCGCAATCGCGTAGCTGCGCTGCCGAGACGACGCCGTGCTGGCGGTCCGCGATCCGGCTGATGCGCTCCTCAAGCGGGACCCCCTCATCCCAGCGAACCAGCCGGCCGTCCAGCGACTCCGTTTGCGAGCCGCTAGAGAGCGTTTCCAGAGCCACGACCCGATCGTGCCGCGTTTCGCGGCACGATCGGGTTGCGTGGGTAACGCATTGGTGACGATCGACCTCAGTCGTCGTCGCCACCGCGGCCCCGGCCGCGCCCGCGGCCGCTGCCATCGCCGCCGTTGTCCCCGCCGCCGTGGCCGCTGTTGCCGCCACGGTCGTCAACGTCGTCGTCTCGCCGATCGCCGCCGCGGTCGTCACCGGGTCCGTCGTCGGACACGCCATCCGGGCGGTCGCCGCCGTGGTCGTCGAAGCGGTCGTGATCGGGACCGTCGTCGGTGCCGCGGCCGCGGCGGTTGGCGTCGCGGACGCCGTCGTCGTCACGCGAGCGCACCGTGCGGTCGCCGCCGCGGCCACGCCCGCGGCGGCCGTCTCGGCCACGCCGGCGCTGGCGGTCGGCACGCTCGCGCTCGGTCATCGTGGGCGTGGTCTCCGTGGTCTCCGTCGTGTCCGTGCGCTCGGTCGTGCCGTCCTCGGTCGTGGTGTCGATGGTCGCCGCAGCCGGCGCCGGATCTTCGCCGCCGGATGGGCCCGCCACCGCGACCGCGCCGACGGCGCCGAGGGCCACCAGGACGATGGCCGCTGCGAGCTTGCTCGTGATGCCCATGTCGATCTCCTTGATTCGGATGCTCCGCCAGCGTGGTCGGCGTCCCCCAAGGCGCTCCGAAGCGGCGGGTAAGCATCCGGTAAGCCCTGTTCACGCCGCGGTGGCGGGGTCTAGATTGACGGCGTGGGCGAGCGCACCCGGATTTTGTTCGTGGAGGACGAGCCCTCGATCTCGCAGCCGTTCGCCAAGGCGCTCACGCGTGAGGGCTTCGAGGCGGTGACCGCCGCGACGGCCACCGAGGCGCTGGAGCTGGCCGACCGGATCGAGCCCGACCTGGTGCTGCTGGACCTGAACCTGCCGGACGGCGACGGCCGCGACGTGTGCCGCGAGCTACAGCGAAAGCACGATGTCCCGGTGGTCATGCTGACGGCGCGCGGCAGCGAGCTCGACCGGGTCGTGGGCCTGGAGCTTGGCGCGGACGACTACGTGGTCAAGCCGTTCAGCTCGGCCGAGGTGATCGCGCGCATCCGGGCCGTGCTGCGCCGCGCGCAGCGCGATCCCGAGCGGCTGGAGCCGATGAACCTTGGCGGCCTCGAGGTCGTGCCCGACCGGCGCGAGGTCAGGCTCGATGGCGCCGCGCTAGACCTGACCCGGCGCGAGTACGACCTGTTGGAGCGGCTGATGCGCGATGCCGGCCGGGTGGTCTCTCGCGAGGACCTCCTGAGCGACGTGTGGGACGCCAACTGGTTCGGCTCGACCAAGACGCTTGACGTGCACGTGGGCCAGCTCCGGCGCAAGCTGGGCGACGACCCGGCCGAGCCCGCCTACCTGCGCACGGTCCGCGGGGTGGGCTTTCGGATGAGCTCGCCCGAGGAGGTGGCGTCGTGAGCGCAAGCAGCCGGCTCGGCCGGATGCGCAGCGAGGTGCTTCCGTGAGCCTGCGCAGCGGGCTGTCGCTGGCGTTCGCCTACGTGCTGTTGCTGGCGATCCTGGCGCTCGGCCTGCCCCTGGCGCTTGGCGTGGACGATCGCGTGGGCACCGAGGTGCGCGCGCAGGCCAGGTCACAGGCCGACGTCGTTGCCGCCACCGCGTCCGACCTGCTGACCGACCGGGCCGCGCTCGACCGGCTGGCACGCACCGCCGGCGGATCGGTGCGCGGCCGCGTGACCGTGGTCGATTCGCGCGGGCGCGTGCTGGCCGACAGCACCGACGTCGAAGCGGTCGGTGAGTCCTATCGCGCCCGGCCCGAGTTCCGCGCCGCGCTCACCGGCCGGGCGGTGCAGGACACCCGCGACAGCCGCACGCTTGACCAGCGGATCCTGGCCACGGCGGTGCCCGTGCTGCGCTCCGGGCGGCCGGCGGGCGCCGTGCGCGTGACCCAGAGCGCCGAGGCGATCGATCGCGCCGAGCGCCGCTCACTGCTGGGCCTGGCCGCGCTGGCGGCGGTCGTGCTGCTGATCGGGCTGGGGGTCGGGGCGCTGCTCGCTCGCGCGATCTCGCGACCGCTGCGGCGGCTGGACGCGACCGCCCGCCGGATCGCCGAGGGCGACATGGATCAGCGCGCGCAGGTAGAGGGTTCGCGCGAGCAGCGCTCGCTCGCGCGCGCCTTCAACACGATGACCGACCGCCTGGCCGAGTCGCTGGACTCCCAGCGCCGGTTCGTGGCCGACGCCTCGCACCAGCTGCGTACGCCGCTCACCGGGCTCAAGCTCCGGATGGAGGAGGCGCGCGCGGAGACCAACGAGCCGGCCGTGCGCGCGGAGATCGACGCCGGCCTGGCGGAGGTCGACCGGCTGAGCGCGATCGTGGAGGAGCTGCTGCTGCTCAGCAGCGCCGGCGAGCGCAGCGTCAGCCCCGAGTGGATCGACCTGACCGAGGCGGCGCGGGACGCGCGCATGCGCTGGCGCGGACTGGCCGACGAGCGCGGCATCGCGCTCGACGTGCGCGCCGGGCCAAGCGCCGGCGGCGTAACCTGCTCGCGCGCCGCGCTTGACGGCGCCGTCGACGTGCTGATCGAGAACGCGCTGCGCTATTCCACGCCCGGCACCGTCGTGGAGGTGGTGGCCGGCCCCGACCGGATCGAGGTGCTGGACCGCGGCCCCGGCCTCGAGGACGGCGAGCAGGAGCTGGTGCTCCAGCGCTTCCACCGCGGATCCGCGGGCCGGCGCGGACCGACCGGCAGCGGCCTCGGGCTGCCGATTGCCGCCGAGCTCGCGCGCGAGTGGGGCGCCGACGTGATCCTGGTCAATCGCCAGGGCGGCGGCGCCCGCGCGGTGCTCAGCTGGGCCGGGCAGGAGCGCCGGTGAGCAGGATGTCCGCGGCCGCGTGGGTCACCGTGGCGGTGCTCGGGCTGTTGCTGGCGGGCGGCGCCGGCGTCGGCGTGAGCAAGCTGGTCGACCAGGAGGTCGGCCTGTCCGACGAGCCGATCACCGCGGGCGAGCAGCTGACCCCGTCGTCGACCACGGCGGCCGCGGACGAGCGGCCCGCTGCCAGCAGCCCCCGTGCCCGGCGCGCGCGGGCGCGCCGCACACGGGCTCGCCGTCGCGCCGCCGCCGAGCGTCGCCGCCGGGCCGCGACCAGCCCGGCCGCGCCACCCCCGGCGCAGGCTCCGCCGCCGGCCCGCGGGGGTGAGGACGGCGTGGCCGCAGCGCCCGAGCCCGACGACGACAACAGCGGCTCGGGCAGTAGCGGCAGCGACGACAGCGGCGGCGATGGCAGCAGCGGCCAGGGCCGTGGGCGCGGCCGTGGCCGCGGCGGCGACGACTAATCCGCCGGCTGGCGGCGCAGCCAGTCGATCAGCCGCGGATCGGTGGACTCGATCCGCTCCTCCGGCTCGCCGAGGCAGCTGCGCAGCTCGACCACGGCGCGCTCGTCGCAAAGATGCACCACGCGGTAGCCGGCGCCGCTCGCGCGCCAGCGCTCCAGCACGGCTACCGGATCCTCATGCACGGCTGAGGGTTGACGCAATCCCCGCCCTCAGTCGTCGGCGAAGATCGGCAGCATCCCGGCCACGGCCCGGAGCACGGCCGCGATCACGGCGCAGATCAGGGCGAGTTTGACCGACGCCAGCAGGTCGAACTCCACGCGCAGGCCGTTCGGGATCGGATCCGCGAACAAGAAGGCCGTGAGGAACGTGGCCACGAACGCGAACACGGAGACCCGGAAGATCTTGCTGCCCAGCGACGGGATCGACTTTGTGCCGCTGGCCTCCGACGCTTCGGCGCCGTTGCCCTCGTCCTCGGTCCGGTCCTGCGTTTCCGGCTGGTCCTTCTTCTTCTCGGCGTCTTCCTTCTCCGCCTTGTCCTTTTCCTTTTCCTTCACTGCCATGGGCGCTCCTCCTCAAAATGGTTGGCCACTGTGTGCCCGGGCTCAGCCGGGCACGAGCGGCGCGCCGAACTCCATCTTCCACTTCTCGGTGAAGAAGGTGACGTGGTCCTCCGCGGGCTCACGGAACTTCTTCTTGGCCGGCACGTTGTCCTGGGTCACCAGGGCGATGTCCATGAACTCGAGCGGGTAGTCGCCGGCGGAGACCGAGTTCAGCTGCTCGCCGCGTCCGATCCGCTCCGCGACGCGGTCGAGGGCGATCCACAGCGACGCGTCGTAGGCCACGTCGGCCACCGCGTCGGCCTCGTCGTCGCGGATGGCCTCGGCGGCCTTGGGATCGGCGTTGAAGCCGACCACGAGTGGGCGATCCGGGAACGAGAGCCCCTTGAACGCCTTGTCGACGGCCTTGCCCGCGAACTCGACCGAGCTGCCGTCGGCAACCCACACCGCCTTGAGGTCCTTGTGCTTCTCGAGCAGGTTCGTGACCGTGTTCTTCGCCTCGTCGGGCTTCTTGGGGTCGACCTCGCCCTCACCGACGATCCTGATCCCCGTGCCCTCGATGTCCTTCTCGAGCTGGTCGAAGCGGACCTCGGCGCCGGGGCCCGTCGACTTCAGGACCACGATCCGCCGCGATGCCTGCGGCACACGCTTGACACGGCGGATCAGGTAGTCGTCCACCTTCTCCGCCAGTGCCCTGTCGTCGGGTGCGAAGTCGGCCGCCAGCATCGAGCTGTCGCGCCGGTCGGGCACCGACGCCCCGATGTTGATCACCGGGATGTTCTTGAACTGTGCCTTCCTGAGCGTCCGGGGAATGAGCTTCGGATCGACGCCGTTCGAGAGAATCACGTCCAGCGGCCCCTCGTCGATCACGCTGGTGCCGCATGTCTCCAGCTCCATGGGCGAGCCCTTGCCGTCGCACGGCGACGGCACCCAGCCGAGCTCCTTCATGCTCGCCTCCTCGAGCTGGGTGGTGAGCCGGTTCGACGACTCGTCCTTGCCGTTCATCGTGAGCAGCGCGACATTGACGGGAGGCAGCTTGGTCTCGGGTCCGGCGTCGGCTGCGGCCTGCTTGCCGGCCTTCTCCGCCCGGTCGGCGGTGGCGCCGCTCTGCTCCTCAACGCCCTTGACCTTGCCACAGCCAGCGCAGGCCAAGGCGATCAACGGAACGGCCAAAAGCCCCACTGCCCGACGAAACATGAAGCGCGCATACCCGGTCCGGTCGAGATCACGCCAGGTGGGTATCCTTATCGGTGCTTCTACGGGGACGACAGGCTTCGACGTGGCAGATCCGTGGGGGCAGTTGCGAGTCGAGGTCGGCGGTAGGCCTCGTTAAACAACCGCCAAAACCATAGTTGCGGATGAGAATCACTCATTCGCGCTCGCTGCCTAGCAACAGCTAGCCAGCGACGCTCTCGGCCTCCCCTCGGCCCGTGGGGGAGATGTCCGGGATCAGAAACGGGCTCGCCCCCCACACGCGCCTCTGGTGTGGGGGGGACTTTTCACAGAGGCTGGTCCCCCGCTACCCGGCCCGCCAGGCGACCGGGGGACGAGATCAGAGGGCGGGCTACGCTCGTAGAAGCTGTCTTTCACTCTTCCGCGGACCCGGGTTCGATTCCCGGCGTCTCCATCTCGTGCCCTGTGCGCGCGCGAGTCTCGCCGTGCTCGTGCTCCGGAGTTGCTACGAGGGCCCTAGGCGGTCCCCGAGGCGAGCAGCACCATGTTCGAGAAGCTCAGCTGCTTCGAGCCACCCCGCGCATCAGCGGCGGCTTGCGTGATCGCGTCCCAGGCCTCTTCCTGGGCGGCGCCGGCGTGCTGCTCGATCATCGCGCGGATCGGCGCGGCGATCGCCCGTACATAGGCGGTGAAATGCTCCGGAGAGTCGAACTCGAAGATCACCTCGCCCTGCTCCACGGCGACATTCGAGAACCCGCCCCCCTCGAGCAGCCCGCCTATGGCGTCGGGGGTGGGCCGTGAGAGTGGCCCGGGCGTTCCGGGGGGAGGCGGGGGCACGTCGAGCCGCGCCATCGTCGTCCTCATCGGGATCGAGATGAAGGGGACCTGATCGGGCTCGCCCCATGAGGCGATCGCCATCCGTGCGCCCGGCTTGAGGAAGCTGCGGATGTGCCCCGCGGCAGCCTCCGCTTCGGGCTCGAAGATGATTCCAAAGCGGGAGACGGCGGCGTCGAAGCTCTCTGGCGGAAAATCGAGGCTGGAGGCGTCCGACTCCATGAACTCGACATTGCCGAGGCCGGTCGCCCGCGCGCGTTCACGACCGTACGTGAGCATCTCGGCGGAGATGTCCGTGGCCACGACGCGGCCGTCCGGGCCGGCCTTGCGTGCGGCGGTCAGCGCCGGCTCGCCATAGCCGGCGGCGACGTCCAGGACCCGGCTTCCCGGCTGCACGCCGGCAAGCTCCACCAGCCGCTCGCTGACGTGCCCGGCGGCGTCGTCGGTGAACTCGCTCCACTTCTTCCATCCAACCGCTGCGGAGTCCCACAGCTTGTGCTGCTTCTCGCGGAAGTCGACGGGGTCGGGCACCTGGGATTCCACGCTCGCTCCTCCTTGACACCGATTGCAGACTCGGGGGTTCGGTAATCGTCCCACCAATTCCACGCTCGCGCCTTGCGCGTACCGGCGGTCGATGGCCGGGCGAGAAGATCGCCTGTACGTTGGACCCGTGCTCGCAAGGACGCGACTCGCCTCGATCTGGCTCGCGGCGGGCATCATCAGCCTCGCTGTCGTTGCCCCGGCCCAGGCCATGACCACCACGCTGCCGTTCGGCCCCGAGGCGGATACCTGGGTCGATGCGAGCCGGCCCACAACGAGCTTTGGCACTTCGTCCCAGATGCGGGTGGACACGAGCCCCCAGAGCGAGTCCTACCTGCGCTTCAAGGTCGCGGGCCTGAGCGGGCGGCCCGTCCGGCGCGTGCGCCTGCGACTGTTCCAGCGCGACGCCTCGAAGGTAGGGGGGCGGGTCTTCAAGGTGAGCTCGAACTCGTGGACCGAGTCCGCCACCTGGAACACCCGACCCGCGATCGAGGGCGTCCAGCTCGCCAGCTTCGGGGCGGTGCAGGCCGGCCGCTACTACGAGGTCGACCTTGGCCCGGGCGTGGTCGCCGGTGACGGCGCGGTGTCGCTGGGCATAGACTCCACCAGCAGCGACGGCAGCACGTGGGGCACCCGCAGCTACAGCTCTCCGCCCGAGCTGCTGGTCGACGTCGAGACGCCCGCGGTGTTCGACGGCCTCAGCGAGGTGGCGGGAGAGCTGTTCGGATCGGGCACGCCGACCTACTACGCCGGCAACCGGCGGCTGGCCGCTACCGGCTCGGGTCGCCTGCTGACCGTGCACGGCCGCCACGCACAGGGCGTGCAGCTCGCCTGGCGCGACCCCTCCGGCGGATGGCAGCGCCAGAGCACCGGCGCGCGTTCGGACGGCCTTCTACTCTCGGGCACCGGCACCGGTGACTGGCCCGCCGCGATCGCGGTGGCTCGCGACGCCGCCGGGCAGGAGCACGCCTGGGTGGTGTGGGCGGGCCCGAAACCGGCCGCCCGCCGGAGCCTCCAGATGGTCCGCCTCAGCAACCTGGACTCCGCGAGCGGGCCGACGGTGGGCCCCACCCAGACCATCGAGGCCGCGGCGCTCGGCGACTACAAGCCCGACATCGCGTTCGAGCGCGCCCCCGACGGCAGCCCGCGCGGCGTGATCGTCTGGTCGCGCGAGCAGGCCGACTCCACCAACGAGATCGTGACCGGCTGGTTCACCGACCTTGGCTCACCCACGCCGGCCGTGACCGACCGCACGGTGATCCACACCAGCGACAGCTCCAACCGCCACGGATCGCTGGTTCCCGGCAACGGCCGCACACGGGTCATAGCCCGTTCCTCCTCGGCGTTCAGGACCTACACCCACGTGGCCACCGAGCCGCCGGCAAGCTGGAAGGCGAGCGCGGCCGGAGCGCCCCTGGGCATGGCCTCCACCCCCGCCGCGGTGGAGCTCGCCTCCGGCGACCTGCTGGCGGTGGGGGAGGACGTCGACGCCGACCACGTCCTCGTCCAGCGCTTCGGCGCCGACGGGACGGTGCGTCCGGTGGAGCTCAGCCTGGTCGGTTACCGCCAGCCGACGATCACCACCGACGGCACCGACGCCTGGGTCGTAATGATCCGCGCCCTGGACGGCGCCGTGGTCTCGCGTCAGTTCACGCCGGGTGCGGGCTGGAGCTCAGCCGACCGGACGGAGATCGCTGCCGGTCCCCACGCCTGGCCCAACGCGGCGCGAACGGTTGACGGCCGGCTGCGGTTCGTCGTCCAGGGGGCCAGCTCGGGCAACAGCAGCGCCGCGCTGGCCTACCAGCGCCTGAAGTAGCGGGCGCCAGAGCGCGGTCGTCAGCGGGTCACGAACGGCGTTTCGTTGCCTGGTAGTAGCGGGCCTGACGCACCCTGTGCGTGCAGTACTCCGAACAGAAGCGGCGCGCCCGGTGGTGCTGGACGAAGAGCAGCGGACACGCCGGGCGAGCGCAGCGCCGCACGTTGCCGGCGTCATCACCGGCGATGAACAGGATGCAGCGGCTGGCGACCGAGGCGACGAAGACGTCCTGCGGCGGGCCGTCGTGGTGGAGTTCCCAGCTGGGTTGATCGGCCGTCCGGAGATCGAGCGCCAGGTGCGCGGGGGCGCGCCGCGACGCCCGCCGCAGGTCTCCGGCTGCCGCCTCGGACAGCGCCGTGCTGCCGTTGGCCAGCTCGATCATGAGCGACCGGGTTGCGTCGCGGATGTCGCGCAATGCTTCCGCGTTCGCGAGAGTGAGCCGGCCCGGGACCGTGAGGGCCGATGCGGCCGGCGCGTTGCCGAACCACCTCCTGACGGCCGCGGGGTCGTCCAGGTAGTCCACGTCGTCGCGATCGCTGCGATACCGGGTGTTGGCCAGCTCCACGGCAAACGGCTCACCAAGGAGCGGTATCTCGTTCTCTTTGGACGGTGAAAACATTGTGTTACCGTCAGCTTAGATGAACACCGACCGCAAGGCGGCGACGCTGGCGCTGCTCGCGTTCGCGATGCTGATCGTGTCGCTGGACCAGTACATCGTTGTGGTGGCGTTGCCGGAAATCGGGCGGGCGCTCGACTTCACGTCGCAGACATTGCAGGCGGTCATCAGCGCGTACGCCGTCGCGTCCGCCGGCTTCCTGTTGCTGGGTGGGCGTGCATCCGACCTGCTGGGCCGCCGGCGCGTGTTCGTGGCCGGGCTGTCTTTTTACGCGGGTGCCTCGCTGGTGGGCGGGTTGGCGCCCACGCCGGAGGTGCTGCTGTCCTCGCGCGCGCTGCAGGGACTTGGTGGGGCGCTGGTGTTCCCGTCCACGCTGTCGCTGGTCAACACGACCTTTGCCGAGGGGCACGAGCGCAACCGGGCGGTTGCCGTCTGGGGCGGCGCCGGTGCCGCGGGGCTCGTGATCGGCGTGCTGCTGGGCGGCGTGCTGACCCAGGGGCTGGGCTGGGAGGCGGTGTTCTTCGTCAACGTACCGCTGGCGATTCTGGCGGTCGCGCTGGCGTTCGCGCTGATCCCGCCCGACGGTCCGCGTGCGCAAGTGCGACGCTTCGATCTGCCCGGTGCACTCAGCGCCACGCTCGGCATCACGCTGATCGTGTTCGCGCTCGTCGAGGGCCCGAGCCTGGGCTGGGTCTCGTTCCCGGTCATGGCGTGCGCGGCGGCCGGCGTCGTCGCCCTGACGGGGTTCGTCGTGATCGAGTTCCGCAGCCACGACCCGCTGTTGCCGCCGCGGCTGCTGGCCAACCGCAACCTGGCCACCGCGGTCGCGATCGCGTTCCTGTTCTGGGCCACCTTCGGATCGGTTCTCTACTTCCTGACGTTGTACTTCCAAGACGTCCACGGCTACGACGCCCTCGCGACCGGTGTGGCCTTCCTGGTCCCGACGGCGGTGGTGGTAGCGGCGTCCACGCTCGCCGGGCAGCTGGTCACCCGCTGCGGCCTCAAGTCCACGCTCGTTGGGGCGCTCTTGGTAGGGGCCGCGGGCGCGCTGGCGCTGGGGCTGGCGATGTCGCCGACCGGCTCCTACGGCGCCCTGGTGCCGGGCCTCGTCCTGCTGAGCATCGGCGACGGGGTGGTGTTCACAGCCATGTTCATCGCGGCCGGCACCGGTGTAGCCGACCATGAGCAGGGCGTCGCCTCGAGCATCGCATCGACCAGCACATCGATCGGCGCCGCCGTAGGCCTCGCCCTGCTCGTGCTCGTCGCCAACGCGAACACGGACGGCCTGAGCGGCAACGCCCTGCGGACCGCGACCGCCGACGGCCTGAGCACCGCGGTGCTGGTCGTGTCCGGGGCTATCACCCTGATCGCGCTGGTAGCGCTCAACCTCCGGCCCGCGCCGGTAGACCGATCATCGCCGCCGTGCCCGCGCGCACTGGCGGCGCTTGCCCGGCGCCGGGGCGAGCACGCCTCGATGGATATCGGACGCCGCTCGGATCGATAGGGCAAGCGGCGACATACGCCGGCCTACGAAACGGAAGGCGAGCAGATGACTTCGGGATCCACGCGGACGCGCAGAGGGTGGGTGATCGCGCTCACGGCCATCGGATCGCTGATGGCGGCCCTGGACACGCTGGTGCTGGCCGGGGCGCTGAGCACGATCCGGATCGACCTCGGCGCGTCGGTCGAGCAGCTGGAGTGGACGGTCAACGCGTACAACCTGAGCTTCGCGGTACTGCTGATCACCGCTGCCGCGCTGGGGGACCGCTACGGACGGCGGACGTTCTACGCGACCGGGCTGGGCCTGTTCGCCGGGGCGTCGGCCGCGTGTGCGCTGGCGCCGGACGTGGGCTGGCTGATCGCAGCCCGAGCGGTCCAGGGCGCCGGCGCCGCGCTCGTGCTGACGCTGGGTCTGGCGCTGCTGAGCGTGGCCTTCCCGCCCGAGCGCCGGGGCGCGGCGATCGGGATGTTCAGCGCCGTGACCGGGATCGCGGTCGCCAGTGCGCCGCTGGTCGGCGGCGCGATCGTCGAGGGCCTCGCCTGGGAATGGATCTTTTGGCTGAACGTGCCGATCGGCCTGGCCGCGATCCCGTTCGTGCTGACCCGGATCGACGAGAGCCTCGGCGCCGACACCGGGCTCGACCTGCCCGGCCTGGCGCTGATCAGCGCAGCCGCGTTCGGAATCGTCTGGGGGCTGGTGCGCGGCAACTCCGCGGGCTGGGACAGCCTCGAGGTCGTGGGGGCGCTGGTCGCGGGCGCCGCCCTGGTCGCGGCGTTCGTGGCTCGCGAGCTGCGTGCGCCGGAGCCGATGCTGCCGATGCGCCTGTTCCGCCAGCGCGCGTTCTCGGCCGGCAACGCGGCGATCTTCTTCACGCTGGCATCGCTGTCGGGTGCGGTGTTCTTCTTTGCCCAGATGCTGCAGACTGCGCTTGGCTACGGGCCGCTCGACGCCGGCCTGCGGCTGATCCCGTGGACGATCACGTTCATCACGATCGCCCCGGTGGTGGGTAGCCTGGTCGACCGCTTCGGCGAACGCCCGTTCATGGTCGCCGGGCTGACGCTCCAGGCATTCGCGATGGCATGGATCGCGCTGATCGCCGATGCGGGCCTGACCTACTCGGAGTTCGTGGTTCCGGCGGTCATTGCCGGCGCCGGGGTCTCGATGGCGATCCCCTCGGCGCAGAACTCCGTGGTCGGCTCGGTCGCCCACGACGACGTGGGCAAGGCGGCCGGTGCCAACAGCATGATGCGCGAGCTCGGCGGCGTCTTCGGGATCGCGGTCGCGGTGGCGGTGTTCGCCGGGGCCGGGAGCTTCGCGACGCCCGCCGGCTTCCTGGACGGCTTCGCGCCCGCGATGGCGGTCTTGGCCGCCTTCTCGGCCGCCGGCGCGATCGTCGCCCTGGCGCTGCCGGGCCGGGTGGGGGAGTCGCGCGATGGATTTCCGGCTCCTGCCGTATCTCAACTGGAAATGGCCGGATTGACGGAAAAGGAGCCCGCATGAACATGCCACCGATCGTTTCAGCGCAAGAGTGGAAGGCCGCGCGCGAGGAGATGCTGGTCAAGGAGAAGGCCATGACCCGCGCCCGCGACGCGCTGGCGGCCGAGCGCCGCCGGATGCCGCGGCTGGCCGTGGACAAGGAGTACGCGTTCGACGGTCCCGACGGCCCGGCGAGCCTGCTCGACCTGTTCGACGGGCGGCGCCAGCTGATCGTCTACCGGTTCTTCTTCGAGCCGGAGGCGCCGGACCGGCCCGAGCGGGCGTGCTCCGGTTGCTCGATGATGGCCGACCAGGACGCCCATCCCGCCCCGCTGAACGCCCGCGACACCACGTTCGTACGTGCCTCGCGCGCGCAGCAGTCGGACATCGCGTGGTGGAAGGAGCGGATGGGCTGGTACGACGTTCCGTGGTACACGATCACCGATGACTTCGATGCCGACTTCGACGTGGACGAGTGGCACGGCACGAACGCCTTCTACCGCGACGACGACGACCGGATCTTCCGGACCTACTTCGTCGACGGCCGCGGCGACGAGCAGCTGGGCAGCACCTGGAGCTATTTGGACATCACCGCGCTCGGCCGCCAGGAGTCCTGGGAGGACAGCCCCGAGGGCTATCCGCAGGACTCCCACTTCTGGTGGAAGCTTCACGACGAGTTCGGGCAGTCGGCATGATCGCCCACGTGGCCGGCGTGCCGATCGAGGAGACGCTGCCGGCACTGGCCGGCACGAGCACCATGTTGCTGCTCGCGCGCGGCTGGCTCATGATCCACCTCCGACGCCGAGGCCGATGAATCCAGTCGTACACCTGGAGCTGCACACCGCCGACCTGGCGCGGGCGCGCGCCTTCTACGCCGAGCTCTGCGGCTGGCGCGCGGACCGGATCCAAACCCGTGCCGGCTCCTATCTCGCGCTCGAGCTCGGCGACGGGTGCGGCGGCGGCATCGTCGAGTGCGGTGTCGGCCGTTCACGCTGGCTGCCCTACGTCGAGGTCGCGGCCGTCGCCGACGCCACCGGCCGCGCGCGTGACCTCGGCGCGTCCGTTCTGGCCGCGCCGCGCGAGGGGCCGGCCGGGTGGCGGAGCGTGGTCGTGACCCCGTGTGGGGGCGAGATCGCCTTCTGGCAGCCAAAGGCGCGGTGGGCGCCGGAACCGGAGCCGGCGTGAACGATCGACAGCTCCTCGAGGCCGCCCGCGGGGGCGACGAGGACGCCTTCGCACGGCTCGTCGAGCCCTACCGCGGTGAGCTGAGCGCCCACTGCTACCGGATGCTCGGCTCGCTGGCCGACGCCGAGGACGCGCTCCAGGAGGCGCTGCTGCGCGCGTGGCGTGGGCTCGCGCGGTTCGAGGGGCGCAGCTCGCTGCGCTCGTGGCTGTACACGATCGCGACCAACGCCTCGCTGCGGGCGATCGAGCGACGGCCGCGGCGCGTGCTGCCGATCGACTACGGCCCCGCGGCCGACCCGCACGAGCCGGAGGGCGAGCCGCTGGTCGAATCGGTCTGGCTCGAGCCCTATCCGGACGAGCGGCTCGACGTCGGAGCGGGGCCGGCCGGGCCGGAGGCGCGCTACGAACAGCGCGAGAGCGTGGAGCTGGCCTTCGTGGCTGCGCTCCAGCACCTGCCCGCGCGTCAGCGTGCGGTGCTCATCCTGCGCGACGTGCTCGGGTTCTCGGCGCGCGAGACCGCGGACCACCTGGAGACCACGCCGACCGGCATCGACAGCGCGCTCCAGCGCGCCCACAAGACGGTGGACGAGCGGCTGCCCGAGCGCAGCCAGCAGGCGGTGCTCGGTTCCGTGGACGACGAGCGCGTGCGCGAGATCGCCGACCGCTTCATGGACGCCTGGGACCGTGCCGACGTGGACGCCGTCGTGGCGATGCTGGCCGACGACGTCGTGGTGTCGATGCCGCCGATGCCGTCCTGGTACCGCGGACTCGACAGCGTGGCCGCGTTCTTGGCGCGTGGGCCGCTGAACGGCGACCAGCACTGGCGCGGCTTCCCGGTCCGCGCCAACGGCCAGATCGCGTTTGCCGAGTACATGTGGGACGACCAGCGCGAGACGTTCGCGGCGCACCACATCGCGGTGCTTGCGTTCGACCACGAGCGAATCGCCGACATCACCTTCTTCATCGATGCCGAGCACCTGCAGCGGTTCGGCCTGCCGGACGCGGTCGCTGCCGGCTGAGGTTCGCGGAGCGACCGGGGCCCACCGAGGGATACGCACTCGGAGTGGGCCCCGCGCTCAAGCGCCGCGGTCGGACGTGGAACTTCCCAGCGCCCTCTTTCAGGACCGCGGCCGTATAGGGGTAATTTCCAGGCGGGGGCGCGGCAAACACCGCCACGGCGAGGTCAGTCACTTTTAAAAACCCACTCTGGTACGGTTAGCCGCCCCGTGCTCGAGCGCGTTGCCGATCTGACGTTGCAGCGGCCCAAGGACCGTGCTGGCCGCCGTGTTCGTGTTCGTGGCCGTGGCCGGCGTATTCGGCCACGACGTCGAGCGCCACCTGAAGGCGGCCGGGTTCACCGACAGCGCGTCCGAGAGCGAGCGTGCGACCGAGCAGCTGCGGTCCCAGCTGGGCTACGACGCGACTCCCGGGCTGGTGCTGATCGTCCGCGCCAAGGATCACGGGCGGCTGGACGTGCGCAGCCCCGCCGTGCGCCGCGAGGTCGGCAGGCTGGCCGGCGAACTGCGTCGTACCGAGCACGTCGGCAAGGTCGTCAACCCGCTGCGCGATCGGCGCGCGGGGCGCACGCTGATCGCGCGCGATGGGCGGTCGCTGGTGCTGTCGGGCCACCTCTCGACCCAGGACATCGAGGACGAGGGCGGCGACGCCGCGGAAGAGGCCAGGCGGCGCCTGCTTCCGAGCACGCTGGACGTGCGGCTCGGCGGGTTCGCGCCATCGTTCAACGAGGTCAACGACCAGACCCGCGAGGATCTGACAAAGGCTGAACTGATCGCGTTCCCGATCCTGGCGCTGCTGCTGCTGGCGGTGTTCCGTGGCGTTGTGGCGGCGGCGATCCCGCTGGTGATCGGGGTGTTCTCGATCCTCGGCACGTTCCTGTTCCTGCGGCTGATGGCGGGCGTGGTGGACACGTCGCTGTTCGCGCTCAACATCGCCACCGCGCTGAGCCTGGGGCTGTCCGTGGACTACGCGCTGCTGATGGTCTCGCGCTACCGCGAGGAGCTCGAGAAGGGCCCTGCGCATGCGGCCCACCGGACGATGGTGCTGACCGCCGGTCGGACCGCGCTGTTCTCGGGCTTCACCGTCGCCGTGGCGATGGCCTCGCTGGTGCTGTTCCCGCAGCGCTTCCTGTACTCGGTGGGGGTCGCCGGCGCGGTGGTGGGCCTGGTGTCGGCAGCGATCGCCGTGCTGGTGGTGCCGGCGGCACTGGCGCTGCTTGGCGAGCGCGTGAACGCGCTGTCGGTGCGCAGCGGCCCGGCGGTCTCGGACGACTCCGGCCGCTGGTACCGGCTGGCGTGGGGTGTGATGAAGCGCCCGGCTCTGGTGGCGCTCGCCAGCGGCGCGCTCATGCTGGCCGCGGCGGCGCCGCTGCTGTCCACCGTCCTGACCGGTCCGGGAGCCGAGGCGGTGCCGCCCGGCCAGCCATCCCATGGCGCCAACGAAGCCATCGACGCCGCCTATCCACGGAGCGTGTCCGAGCCGATCACGGTCACCGTGCGGGGCGACCAGACCCCGCGCGAGCTGGCGTCGCTCCAGCGCCGGATCCGGGGACTGGACGGGATCGCCGGCGGCACGCCGTTCGCCCGCGCCGGCCCCGGCCTGGCGTATGCCACGTTCGGGCCCGACCGGCCCGCCCTGCAGGCCAGGCCCCAGGAGGCCGTCGATGCGATCCGGGCGCTGCGGCCCGCCGGCGGTGGCAAGGTGCTGGTCACCGGCAACACCGCGCGCTTCATGGACGAGAAGCAGAGCCTGGTCGACCACCTGCCGCCGGTCGCCGCCGCGGTGGCGCTGTCCACGTTCGTGCTGTTGTTCATGCTCACGGGGTCGGTCGTCATCCCGATCAAGACGCTGCTGATGAACACGCTGACGCTGGCCGCGACTCTTGGGCTGCTGGTGCTGGCGTTCCAGCAGGGAGTGCTGGACGGACCGATGAACTACATCGGCCCGGCGGCCGTCGAGGTCACGAGCCTGGTGTTCCTGTTCGCGGTGATCTTCGGCCTGGCCACCGACTACGCGGTGCTGGTGGTGGCGCGGATCAAGGAGCAGCACGACATGGGCGTGCCGAACGAGGAGGCGGTCGCCGTCGGCATCGGCCGCACCGGCAGGGTGATCACCGCCGCGGCGGTGATGATCGCCGTGGTCTTCCTGGCATTCGGCGTGAGCTCGGTGTTCTTCATGAAGCAGATCGCCGTCGGCCAGGCCGTGGGCGTGCTGCTGGACGCAACGATCGTGCGCGCGCTGCTGGTGCCGTCGCTGATGGCGCTGCTGGGCGACTGGAACTGGTGGGCGCCGGCGCCGCTCAGGCGGCTGCAGGCGCGCTTCGGCTTCCAGGAGGGGTGACCGGGCTGACGTTGCCGTGGTCAAGTGGCTCGCCGCACTCGGAGCACGCCGCTATCGGCATGCGTGACCTTCCCGCAGCGCTCATGGTGGAAACGCAGCGGCGGACCGTCGGCGCCGGCCTGCCAGCGATCGCCCCAGGCGATCATCGCGAGCAGCACCGACCCAAGCTCTGACCCCTTCGTGGTCAGCACGTAGTCGTAGCGCCGCGGGTTGTGCTGGTAGTCGCGGCGCTCGATCACGCCGTCCTGCTCGAGTGAGGCCAGCCGCTCGGCCAGGACCTTGCGCGAGATACCGAGGTCGGCCTGGATGGCGTCGAAGCGGGTGATGCCCGCGAACAGGTCACGAAGGACGAGCAGCGTCCAGCGTGAGCCCACGATCTCGAGCGTGCGCGCGATCGAACAGTCGAGGTGGCTGAAGGTCGAGGCGGCCACGTCCTGATCCTAGCGGGCGGGTTTCGATTAGGAACTATATCGGGCGAAAGAGCAAAATTTCGCTCAGAAAGACCTATGGATGATATAGTGTGCAGAGAACCACACATTATGAACATCACGGACCAACTCACCGATGACTCCATTGCCGCCGAGCTCGGGCGCCGGCTGGCCCGGACGCGGCTCGAGCTCAACCTGACCCAGGCGCAGGTCGCGGAGCGGGCCGGCGTGTCGCGCCGCAGCCTCGTCGACCTGGAGAACGGGCGGCTGGCCAACATGCGTGGCTTCCTGCGCGTGCTGCGCGCGCTGGGGCTGGCCGCGAACCTTGACGCGGTCGTCCCGGAGCCCACCCCGGCGCCGCTGGCACGGACCGCGCGCGACCGGCCGCGCCGGCGGGCGCGCCCACGGGAGCGCCGCGACGGCGGCGCCGACCGCCCGCGCTGGGGTGACGAACGATGAGCCGCGCGGACGTGATGCTGTGGGGCACGCGCGTGGGTGCGGTGGCGCTGGACGACGGAGACGTGGCCGCCACGTTCCAGTACACGCCGGAGCTCATGGCCTTGGGCGTCGAGCTGGCGCCGCTGACGATGCCGGTGCGCGAGGCGCCCTACCGCTTCCCTGGGCTGGCGGCGGACACCTTCCACGGGCTGCCGGGGCTGCTTGCCGACAGCCTGCCGGATCGATTCGGCAATGCCATCATCGCCGCGTGGCTGCGCGGCCAGGGCCGCAGCCCGGCCGACTTCGACCCGGTCGAGCGGCTGAGCTACACGGGCACACGCGGAATGGGGGCGCTGGAGTTCGTGCCCGCGCTGGGCCCCGTGGCGGCGCAGGAGGACGCGCGGCTGGACCTGGAGGCCCTTGTCGAGTTGGCGTCCGAGGTGCTGGCCGACCGTGAGGCGCTGTCGGTGAGCCTGGAGGACGAGCGGCGCACCACGGCGATTCGGGACATCCTGGCGGTGGGCACCAGCGCCGGCGGCGCGCGGGCCAAGGCGGTGATCGCCTTCGACCCGGTGACCCATGAGGTCCGCTCGGGCCAGACCGCGGTCGATCCGGGCTTCGAGCACTGGATGCTGAAGTTCGATGGGGTCAGCGGCAGCGGCGACCGCGGCCTGGCGGACCCGCTCGGCTACACCAGAGTCGAGTACGCCTACCACCTGATGGCCGAGGCGGCGGGGGTTGCGATGATGCCGTGCCGGCTGCTCGACGAGGGTGGGCGCAGCCACTTCATGACGCGCAGGTTCGACCGCACCGCGGGGGGCGACAAGCTGCACATGCAGACCCTCGGCGGCCTGGCCCACCTGGACTACAACCAGCCCGCCGCCCACAGCTACGAGGAGGCGTTCGACGCCATCGGCCGCCTCGGGCTTGGCGCGGACACGATGGAGGAGCAGTACCGCCGGATGGTCTTCAACGTGGTCGCCCGCAACCAGGATGACCACGTGAAGAACATCGCGTTCCTGATGAACCGGCGCGGCGCGTGGTCGCTGTCGCCCGCCTACGACCTGACCTACGCGTACGACCCTGGCAACCGCTGGATGGCCCGCCACCAGATGTCGGTCAACGGCCGCCGGGACGGGTTCACCGTGGCCGACCTCGAGGCGGCCGGACGGGTGGCGCGGCTGCCGCGCGGCCGCGCCAAGCGGCTGCTCGGCGAGGTCACCGGCGCGGTGCGCGACTGGCCCCGCCACGCCGAGGCCGCGGGCGTGGCGGCCGGTCAGGCGGACGCGATCGCCGCAGCGCACCGGCTGGATCTTTCGCCGCGTTAGCTCAGCGGTCCTGGAGCCCGTCGAGCGCCACGGCCAGCGCCAGCCCGAGCCGGCGGTCGATCGTGCGGCCGGAGTCGGGGGACAGGTCCAGCACGTAGCGGTCGCGGACCGTGCGCAGCCGCTGCACCGATCCGATCCGTCCCCCGTCCGGTGCGTGCAGGTCGAAGTGGTAGGGGATCGGCACGGGCAGGATGTCGATCAGCCGGCGGGCGAGTGCCAGCCGCAGGCTGCGCTCCTGGGCGGTGGCCACCAGCGTCCCGGTTCCGTCCCACACCTCCCACTTCGAGCGCACCAGCGACTCGGCGAACAGCTTGCGCAGCTCCCCGATCCGCTCGGCGCGCGAGTCGGTCACGGGGTACTTGCCGCCCACGTCGAGGATTCGCTCGGCCTTCAGCGCGAACACCAGCCGGGCGTCCGGGGCGAACGCCTCGAGCCGCTCGCGGGCCCGGAACGCCGCGCGGTCCACGCGCCCCACGGGTTCGGCGGCGCTGCTGCCGTCGGCTGCGAGGGTGGACAGTTCGTAGCGGTCGCCGATCAAGCGGAAGCGCTCCACCACAAGGAATCGGTCGACGCCGTCCAGCGCGGGGTCGCGCGCCGCCGCCTCGCCCTCCGGCGGCGGGGCCGGCCCCGCCGCGTCGGGCCCGAGGCGGCGGATCCGCACCGCCATCCGTACGGCCTGGAATCCCGCTACGCCGAACGCGAGCAGCGCGGCGAACAGGTATCGGTCGACCAGCCCGAACGACACCCGGTTCATGAGAACGGCCGCAGCCAGGATGATCGCGACGGCCAGGCCGGCCGCCGCCATCAGCGCGCGGCGGCGGATGGCCGCGCGGGCGCCGGTCACGCCTGCCGACGGGCGCGTAGGCGCCCCCCGAGTGCGCCGAACAGCGCACCGAAGGCGCCGTTGATCACGAACAGCAGCACGTTGGGGTGGGGCAGCTCGTCGGCGTGGACGGCGCCGATGACCCCGTTGGTGCCCAGGATTCCGGCGGTGAACAGGACACCGCCGAGCAGCCCGCGGCGGGCGCCCTCGCCGGCGCCGTCGTGGTCGAACCCGGCGCCCACGCCGCCGATGGCGGCCACCGCGAGAAGCACGAAATAGGCCGCTGCCGAGCGGTCGAGCGCGAAGCCCGTGATTACCCCGAAGGCGACCGGGGCGACCCCGGCCAGTACGACTATCTGCCAGCGCGGGCGGTCTCGCAGCAGCGGAGGCATTGCGCCAGCGTAGTGCGGCCCGGCAGGCGCCGATGCGTTGTAGCATCGGCGCGTGCGGAGGCGAGTCTCAGCGGCCCTGCCCCTGGTCATCCTCGGGCTGTTCCTGGTGTTCCCGGTCCTCAGCGCGACGGGCCAGCTGCCGCAGCTGAACGACCTGTTCGCGCTCGGCAAAGGCGAGGGCCAGACGCCCGCGAAGGCGGCAGTGCAGACCAACCCGGAGCCGCCACTGGTCGCCACGCCGCGCGCCAACTGCGTCTCCGGCGGCAAGCGCGAGCCCGGCATCCAGGGCCGGATACCGGCCGGTGCCGCCAACGACGGCCTCAGCTGCAACACCACGCTGGTCGGACGCTCCGGCAACTCCGGCGGCTTCAAGGTCCACCGCTACGTGGATCGCTCCGGCCGCGAGTGCGCCTACTACGACACGGCGCTGCTGTTCCCCACCAACGCCGTACGCCTCGACGGGACCTCGGGCGGCGTCGCCGTGCTGGACATGTCCAATCCCGCCAGGCCGGTCGAGACGGCCCGCCTGACCGAGGCGCCGATGCTCAGCCCACACGAGTCGCTCGAGTTGAACACCAAGCGCGGCCTGCTCGCCGCGGTGCTGGGTAACCCGTCGACGTACCCGGGGCTGGTGTCGATCTATGACGTCAGCCAGGACTGCCGCAGGCCCGTGCTCCAGTCCACGTCGGCGACGGCGCGGCTGGGGCACGAGAGCGGTTTCTCCGAGGACGGAAAGACCTTCTACGCCACCGGCACGGCGGTGGAGACGATCTCGGCAATCGACGTAACCGACCCCAAGCAGCCGCGGAACGTCTGGCAGGGCGCCATCACCTCGCACGGGATGTCGTTGCGCCCGGACGGCAACCGCGCCTACCTGGCCGATCCGGGCGGGCAGATGATCACGCTCGACACCAGTGAGATACAAGCCCGCAAGCCGGATCCGCAGGCGCGTGAGATCAGCCGGCTGACGTGGAAGTCGGCGTCGATCCCCCAGAACGCGATGCCGTTCACCACCGGCGGAAAGCCCTACGTCCTGGAGTTCGACGAGTACACGGCCGGCACGACCGGCGGTGGGGGCCAGGACGAAGTGGGCGCGGGCCGCATCATCGACATGTCCGACGAGCGCAGGCCGAGGGTGATCGCCAACCTGCGCCTGCAGGTCAATCAGCCCGCCGATCATGCGGCGGCGCGCAACGATCCCGGCGCCTCGAGCCCGGTGCAGGGCTATGCCGCCCACTACTGCGACCTCGACTCGCGCGTGGACCCCAAGGTCGTGGCGTGCTCTTTCATCGCCTCCGGTCTACGCGTGTTCGACATCACCGAGCTGACCAGACCGAAGGAGATCGGCTACTACGTGGCGCCCACGAAGGCGGCGAACGAGAACGCGTTCTCCGCCAGCGCGTACGCCATGTCCAAGCCCGAGATCATCCCGGGCCGGCGTGAGATCTGGTACAGCGACGGCACCACCGGCTTCTACAGCGTGCGCGTCGACGAGCGCGTGTGGCCGTTGTCGAGCAGCGGAGCGGCGGGCCGCGGCTGCCTGGCGCGGAGGTCACCGATCGGCCCGAGGAACATCGGCCGGGTGCGGCTCGGGATCACGCGGAAGACGCTGGCCCGGCGCCTGCCCGCACCCACGCGCAGGACCAAGCGCTCCTGGCGCTGGTGTGTGAAGGGCGGCAAGGGCACGGTGTCGGCGGCGTTCACGCGCAAGGGCAAGGTGGCCCTGGTCAGCACCACCGCCCCGCGCCACGGCAATCGCGGCGTGCTGGTGGGCAGCACGACGAGGACGGTGCGGTCGAAGTTTGCCCGCCGGCGCGCGGTCAGCAAGACGCTGTTCCGCGCGAACGCGCGCAGCCAACGCCTGCTCGGGGTGCGCAAGGGCCGGGTGCGCTACTGGGCGGTGACCGGCCGCAAGACCGTCAAGCGCCGGCGCGACCTGCGCGCCTATCTGAACTACGCCGGTGTGGCCGCAAAGGCACGGCCCAAGCGGAAAACGCGCTCCCGACGCTAGCGCGCCCGCGCCGACGCGCGTTTGGTCGTGCCAGCGAGCGGGAACGTTGCCCGCAGATCGGGGCGCGGCCTTCGTCGGGAAGCCCGTGCTCGCCAACCTCGTCGACCTAGGAGGTCGATTACGTGCATTGCAAGCGAGCAGTGGGCCTGTTGGCCGCGGCTGCAGTGGCCTGTGTGGCCGCGGCACCCGCGTCAGCCGCGCCCAGCGGCAGCGAGAAGCTGCAGGATGCCCTGACTGTCAAGAAGATCGTCAACCACGAGCGTCAGCTGGCGGCCATCGCCGGCCGCAACGGAGGCACCCGTGCCTCGGGTACTCCGGGCTACGACAAGTCGGGCGAGTACGTGATGAAGAAGCTGACCAGGGCCGGCTACGACGTCAGCAAGGAGACGTTCACGTTCCCGTACTTCGAGGAGACCGCACCGGCATCGCTGGCGCGCGTGTCTCCGCAGCCGAAGACCTACACCGAGGAAGACTTCAGCGTCATGCAGTACTCGGGCAGCGGCACGGCCGAGGCGAAGATCGTCCCGATCGACGTGACGGTCCCGCCCACGCCGGAGCCCTCCAGCACGAGCGGCTGCGAGGCGTCGGACTTCGCCGGGTTCACCCCCGGGGCGATCGCGCTGATCCAGCGCGGCACGTGCACCTTCGCCGTCAAGGCGGAGAACGCGAAGGCGGCCGGGGCGTCCGCGGTGGTCATCTTCAACGAGGGCCAGCCGGGTCGCACCGACGCCCAGGGCGGCACCTTGGGCGGTCCGGTCGACATCCCGGTCGTGTTCAGCAGCTACGCCGCCGGTGAGGAGCTGGTCAACCTCGCCAAGACCGGTGAAGTGGTCCTGAAGGTCACGACGTCGACGATCAGCGAGAACCGGACCACGTTCAACGTGATCGCCGACTCGCCGACGGGACGCAAGAACCGCACCGTCGTGGTCGGTGCGCACCTGGACTCGGTCCCCGAGGGCCCAGGCATCAACGACAACGGCAGCGGCACCTCCGTGAACCTGGAGACCGCGCTGCAGATGGCCAAGAAGGGAATCGAGCCACGCAATCGCGTGCGGTTCGCCTTCTGGGGCGCCGAGGAGTCCGGCCTGCTGGGCTCCTACGACTACGTCGGCAAGCTCAGCCAGGAGCAGAGGGATCAGATCGCGTCGAACCTGAACTTCGACATGCTCGGATCCCCCAATTACGCCCGGCTGGTGTACGACGGTGACGGTTCCGACACCCCCGACACCGGCCCCGGTCCCGTGGGCTCGGACACGATCGAGCGGATCTTCAACCGCCACTTCGCGTCCAAGGGCCTCGCAACCGAGCCGACGGCGTTCGACGGCCGCTCGGACTACGGCCCGTTCATCGAGGTCGGCATCCCGGCCGGCGGTCTGTTCTCCGGTGCCGAGCAGCTCAAGACGGCCGAGCAGCAAGCCAAGTTCGGCGGTACCGCCGGGCTGGCGCTGGACCCGTGCTACCACCAGTCGTGCGACGACATCACGAACCTCAACCGCCAGGCTCTGGATGAGCTGGGCGATGGGGCAGCGCATGCCATCTACACGCTGGCGCAGCGCAAGAAGTCGATCGTGATCAAGCGCGGCAAGGGCAAGAAGGTCAAGGCCAAGACCGCGAGGGCCGCGAAGGCGTCGAGCAAGAAGCTGGCACGCAGCTTCGATCACCGCGGAAGCCACCTCTTCCGCTAGCCGCACCACGGGGGTCAGTCACCGAGCGGTGACTGACCCCCCGGTGCAGTTCTAGGCGCCGACGGGCTGGCGCTCGCGCTCCTCATCGCCCGCGGCGCTGTCCAGGCACTGGCCGAGCGCTAGCGCCGCCGGGCGGCAGGCGCGAGCGCCGGGTTGCCGTCCATCACATCGCGCGGGTTGAGGTTCGTACCCGGCGGGACGATCTCGTCGATCCGGTCGAGCACGTCGTCGGACAGCTCGATGTCGGCGGCGGACAGCTGGCCCTCGAGGTGCTCCATCGTGCGCGGTCCGATGATGGCTGCGGTCACGCCAGGATGGCGGATCACGAACGCCAGCGCCATCTCCACGAGCGTCATGCCGGCCTCGTCGGCCAGCTTGCCGAGCGCGTCGGCGGCGTCCAGCTTGCGCTGGTTCTCGGGAATCGACATGTCGTAGCGGTCGGGGATCATCTGGGCACGGCGTGACTCGGGCACGTCGCCCTCCTTGCGATACCTGCCCGACAGCCAACCGCCCGACAGCGGGCTCCACGGGATCACGCCCATCCCGTAGCGCCGGGCGGTCGGCAGCACATCGGCCTCGATCCCGCGCACCAGCATCGAGTAGGGCGGCTGCTCGCACACGAACCGCTCGCGGCCCCGGCGCTCGGCGGTCCACTGGGCCTCGACGATCTGCGAGGCCGGGAACGTCGAGCTGCCGATGTAACGCACCTTGCCCTCGCGCACCAGGTCGGTCAGCGCGCCCAGCGTCTCGTCGATGTCGGTGTCGATCTCCGGGCGGTGGATCTGGTAGAGGTCGATCCAGTCGGTGCCCAGGCGGCGCAGGCTGTTCTCGACCGCGCGGATGATCCAGCGGCGCGAGTTGCCGAACTGGTTCGGGTCGTCGCCCATCCGCCCGTGGACCTTCGTGGCCAGGACCACATCGTCGCGGCGACCGTCGGACAGCGCCTTACCGACGATCTCCTCGGACTCGCCGCGGCTGTAGACGTCGGCCGTGTCCACGAAGTTGATGCCCGCGTCCAGCGCCCGGTGGATGATCCGGATCGAATCATCGTGGTCGCTGTTCCCCCAGCCGCCGAACATCATCGCTCCGAGACACAGGGGGCTGACCTGCACGCCGGTGCTGCCGAGGTTCCTCGTCTCCATCGCGACGACGTTAGTCCTCGGTCGCGGCCATTGAGGGGCTGCGAACGAGCAGGGACATCGCGACCACGATGACCACCGCGCAACCCAGGAACGCCAGGTAGAGGCCCCAGGCGGGGCCCACGAACGAGTCGTCGACGTAGTCGCGAAAGTCGGCGGCGATCGCGGCGGCCGCGAACGCGGTCGCTCCGGCGGCGATCAGCGGCAGCCACGACTCGCGGCCGCGCCTCAGGTGCACGACCAGCGACGTCCCCGCCACCACCGCGGCCGCGAGCACGAACCAGCCGTTCGCGTCGGTGCCGTAGTCGGTCACCAGGATCGCCTTCGCCCACGGTCCAAGCGAGCCGAACACCATGAACGCGAGCCCCGCGGTCAGGGCCCAAACGGTTCCCGAGGTGCCGGAGAGGATGCGGGTGAGGATCGGCTCGCGCGGGCCGGCGGGCTCGGGCTCGCGGTCACTCTCACTGCGCGGCGCGGGCCCCGGCTCGGGCTCGGGCTCGTAGGCCGGTTGTGGATCGGGCCCGGTCCACAGCCGGCCGCGCCGGCGTGCGCTCGGCGGCTCCGGTTCGGGCAAGGGGTTCGGGTTCGGGTTCGGCGACCGAGCGCTCGGGCCACGGCTCCATCTCCGGCCACTCGTCGTCGGTCTCCGCAGCCGCGTAGGGCTCTGGCTCCGGCTCGAACTGGGGCTCCACCTCGGAGTCGGGGCGGCGGTTGCGGGCGAAGAGGCCGCGGCGCGCGGGTTTCGGCTCGGGCTTGGGCTCGGGTTCGGGCACGGGCTCGAGTTTCGACTCCGCCGGCTCCGGCTCCGGCTCCGGCTCCGGTTCCGTCCACTCCTGCTCGGTTTCCGGAGTCACGGCGGCCTCGGCCTCGGGCTCCGGCTCCGGTTCCGTCCACTCCTGCTCGGTTTCCGGAGTCACAGCGGCCTCGGGCTCTCTCGGCTCGGGCTCCGGCGATGCCTCTTGCGGCGGGGGGTCCCAGGGGCGCCGGAAGATGCTGTGCTCCGGCTCCGCTTCGGCTCGGGCTCGGCTCCGGCTCGGGCTCGACGACCGGTTCGGGCTCCGCGACGACCTCCTTCACGGCCAGAAGCACCTGCTCATCGCGGGACATCTGTGCCAGCGGCGGCTCGCAGGTCACGCCGACGCCGGCGAGGGCGGCGGCCACGCGGCGGCGGTCGCGGGGCCCCATGCGGTCGATGCCCCAGGTCTGCTCGAAGGCGTCGATCTTCACGCGCGTGGGGCCGTTCGCATCCAGCCAGTCGCGGATGATCTCCTCCGGGGCACGGGCAGCCATCGCGATCAGCGTACGGCCGACGCCGGGCGGGCGCTACGGGCAACCGTTCCTCTACGTTCTATCCGTGGCCGACGACGGGGACAGGGCGATCGAGGTCGAGGGCCTGGTCAAGCAGTTCAAGAAGGGACCGCTGGCGGTGGACGGGATCGACCTGCACGTCGACCCGGGCGAGATCTACGGCTTCCTCGGACCCAACGGCGCGGGCAAGTCGACGACGGTGCTGATGCTGACCACGCTGTTGCCGCCCACCGGCGGCAGAGCGCGGGTGGCCGGATTCGACGTGGCTGCCGCCGGCGCCGAGGTGCGCCGGCACATCGGCGCGGCGCTGCAGGAGGCCGCGCTGGACCCGTACCTGTCGGCGCGCGAGCACATGCGCCTGCAGACCGCGCTGCATGGTTTGCCGCGCGCGGAGCGCACGCGCCGCGGCGACGAGCTGATCGAGCGGGTCGGCCTGTCGGAGGCGGCCGACCGGAAGGTCAGCGGCTACTCGGGCGGCATGCGCCGGCGGCTGGACCTTGCGCTGGCGCTCGTGCACGGCCCGCGGATCCTGTTCCTGGACGAGCCGACCACGGGCCTGGACCCGCAGAGCCGGACGTCGCTGTGGGAGGAGGTCGAGCGCCTGTCCAGCGAGGACGGCGTCACGGTGTTCCTGACCACCCAGTACCTGGAGGAGGCGGACGCGCTGGCCGACCGCGTCGGGATCATCGACGACGGGAAGATCGTCGCCGAGGGCACACCGGCGGCGCTGAAGGCCGAGATCGCCGCGCCGACCGTCGAGGCCATCCCGGCCGACCCGCGCCGGTGTGAGGACGTGACCCGCATCCTCGCCCCGTTCGGCGACGGCGAGGCGCCCCACCGCGCCGGCGACGGGATCGCCGTGCAGCTGGCCGGCGGCGAGTCGGAGCTGGCGGCCGTGGTCCGGGCACTCGATGCCGAGAGCGTTGAGATCGCCCACCTCCAGCTGCACGCGCCGTCGCTGGACGACGTGTTCCTGGCCAAGACCGGGCGCACGCTCGAGGGGGCGGGGGAGGGCGACGAGGCGGCCGACGCGCCCGCCCGCTCGTGAGCCGGGCCACCCGCATCCAGATCGCGGCACTGGCGCGCCGGTCGTTCGTGCGAACGCTGCGCCAGCCCGCGCAGGTCGTGCCCACCGTGATCTTCCCGCTGTTCCTGGTTGCGGTGAACGCCGGCGGCCTCGAGGCCGCCACCGAGCTGCCCGGGTTCCCGACCGACTCCTACCTGAGCTTCATCATCGCGATGCCGTTCATCCAGGCCGCGATCTTCGCCGTGAACAACGGCGGCGCCGACCTGGCGCGCGACATCGAGACCGGCTTCTTCGACCGGCTCGCGCTGACGCCGATGAGCGGCGGCGCGCTGATCGTGGCCCAGCTGGCCGGCGTGGTGGCGCTCGGCGTGCTCCAGTCGCTGATCTACCTGACGATCGGCGTGGCGTTCGGCGCATCGTTCGACGCCGGCCCCGCCGGGGTGCTGGTGCTGGTTGCGCTGGCGCTGGTGATCATGTTCGCCTTCGGCTGCATCGGCCTGTTCTTCGCCTTTCGCACCGGCAGCAGCGAGGCGGTGCAGGGCCTGTTCCCGGTGCTGTTCGTGTTCCTGTTCCTGTCGTCGAACGCGCTGCCGCGCGACCTGATCGAGCAGGACTGGTTCCGCACGGTCGCCACCTACAACCCGGTCAGCTATCTGATCGAGGGGGTGCGCAGCCTGTTCATCACGGGCTGGGACGGCGAGGCGCTGGCGCTGGCGTTCGGCTGCGCCGGGGCGATCGCCGCGATCTTCATGGTGCTGGCCGCGACCTCGCTGCGCACGAGGCTGACGCGCACATGAGGACGCGCTCCGTGGCGCTGGCGGTGGCCTGGCGCAACCTGCACAACTTCTTCACCAATCCGACGCTGGTGATCCCCGCGCTGCTGTTCCCGCTGTTCTTCTTCACCGCGTTCGCCGGCGGCCTCTCGAGCGTGAGCAACGCGCCCGGTTTTGACTTCCCCGACGGCTACACGGCGTTCCAGTTCGTCTTCGTGATCCTGCAGGCCTCGGCGTTCGGCGGCGTTTTCACGGGCTTCGCGATCGCGCGCGACTTCGAGATGGGCTTTGGCCGCCGGCTGCTGTTGGCCGCACCGCGCCGCTCGGCGATCCTGGGCGGCTACGCGATGGCGGCACTGGTCCGCGCGATCTTCACCTGGGCGATGCTGACCGGGGTCGCGTTCGCCGTGGGCATGAACATCAGCGGTAGCGCCGCCGACCTGGTTGCGCTCTATCTGCTCGGCGCCTGCCTCAGCCTGGCGGCCGTCCTGTGGGCCGCCGGGATCGCGCTGCGGTTCCGATCGCTGCAGGCCGGCCCGCTGATGCAGACGCCCGTGTTCATGATCATCTTCCTGGCGCCGGTGTACGTGCCGATCGATCTGCTCCACGGCTGGGTCGAGGCGGTGGCGCACGTGAACCCGATCACCCCGATCGTGGAGGCCGGCCGCGATCTGATCTCGGGCGCGTCGCCGCACGCGCTGCTGGCCTACGGCTGCGGTCTCGGCCTGGTGGCGCTGTTCGGGGGCTGGGCGGTGTCGGGCCTGCGTAGCGCCGAGGCCGCCGGGTAAAGCGGGTCCATGGACGAACACGAGCGGGATCCCGAGGACCTGGACGCCGAAGTCGCGGACCTCGAAAAGCGGGCCGAGAAGGTCCAGGACGACATCGACAAGACCGAAGCCGACTGGGATTCGAAGAAGGACGATCCGTCCGTGCCCGGCGCCGTGCCGGAGGAGGACGAGGGCGGGTAGGCTCGCCCGCATGGCACTGCACAAGGGAGAGGGCTGGGCGGTAGGCAACATCGACGATCTGGGCGAGGGGCCGGGATTCCGAAAGGTCCGCCGCGAGCTCGAGGTCGCGGAGATGGGCGTGAACGCGATCGTCCAGCCACCGGGAGTGGAGCCGGAGTTCCACCTCCACGAGCGCCAGGAGGAGGTCTACTTCGTGCACGAGGGCGCGGTCGAGATCGAGTTCGGCGACGGCACCAAGCACCGCCTGGACGCCGGCGGGCTGGCGCGCGTGGCGGCCGCGATCCCGCGCAAGGTCACCGCCGTGAGCGAGGAGGCCGCCGTGTATGTGGTCTTCGGCGCGCAAGGTGGCTACGTGGGTCGCGACGGCCTTCAGTGGAATGCTGATTAGCGCCTTCCTTGCCGCCGCCACGGTGGCCGGCTGTCCCTCCTTTCCCCCCGACAACCACTGGAACCGGCGCGTGGACGGCCTGCCGCCGGCGGCCAACTCGGCGGCCATGATCGCCGCCGTCGGCGCCGGCCGCCGGGCCCATGCCGACTTCGGCTCGGGGCTGTACCGGGGCAGGCCGATCGGGATCCCGTACAAGACCGTCAAGCGCGGCCAGAAGCGTGTGCCGGTGCGGTTCGAGTACTCCTCCGAATCGGACAAGGGCCCGTACCCGATCCCCAAAGGCGTCCCGATCGAGGGTGGCCGCTCGGGTGACGGCGACCGCCATGTGATCGTGGTCGACCGCTCGCGCTGCCGGCTCTACGAGATGTTCGATTCACATCCGTCGGCGGGCGATCGCTCGTGGCGTGCCGGCTCCGGCGCGGTGTGGAACCTGCGCTCGAACAAGCTGCGCCCGCGCGGCTGGACCTCCGCCGACGCGGCGGGCCTGCCTGTGTTCCCGGGGCTCGCGCGGTACGAGGAGGTCAGGAAGGGCGCGATCAAGCACGCCCTGCGCATCACCGTGCCGCGGACGCGGCGGGCGTTTGTCTACCCGGCCACCCACTTCGCGTCATCGCTGACGAACCCGTCGCTGCCGGCGATGGGCCAGCGCTTGCGGCTGAAGCGCTCGTTCGACGTCTCGCGCCACCCGCGCCAGTCGCGCGTCGTGCTGACCGCGCTGAAGCGCTACGGAGCGCTCGTGGCCGACAACGGATCGGCCTGGTATGTGTCCGGCGCGCCGTCGCCCGGGTGGGACAACGACGCCCTCTCCAGCCTCGGCCGGGTGCGCGGCTCGGACTTCGAGGTGGTGGACACGGGCCCGCTCGGTCGCCCGCGCTGAGGCTCAGGTGTCGCGATCGAGCTTCTCGGCGCGCGCCGACTCGGCGTCGGCCTGCTCCTGCTTGCGCGCGGCGCTCTCCTGCGCGTCGCCCTTGGCCTCTTCCTTGCGCCCCTGCTGGCGCAGGTGGGCATCGTCGGCCACGTCGCCCGCGGCCTTCTTGGCACGACCAGTGATCTTGTCCATGAGTCCCATGCCGTGGCGCTACCCGGCGCGGGCCGGCTCAATCAGCGCACGGCGCGCCGCCGCCGGAGCGGTAGAAGCCCCCAGGCGCCGATGAACGCCAGCGTCGTGCCGGTTGCTACGACGACGCCCGTAACGGTGCCGAACACGAGGCTCGCGACCAGGCTCACCGCAGCCGTCATGGCCACCGCCAGGCAGAGCAGCCCCACGAGCGCGAAGCGATTGGCACTGCGCACGATGTAGTGCTTGTCCTGGAGCCTGAAGGTCACGCGGTGATGGGCGATCGGCGCCACGAGGGCCACAGTGGCGGCCCCTGCGCCGAGCAGGCTGCCCAGGTACAGGTAGCGCTGGAGGTCGTTGAGGTCGGCGAAGCCGCTGTTGAAGGGCACGATCAGCAGGAACGCGAACAACACCTGGACGCCGGTGATGGCCACCCGCGTCTCGGCCAGCAGCTCGGTCAGGTTCCGGTCGAGGCGCTCGTCCTCGGTCTCCGCGCGCCCGCTCGCGCCCGCCATGAACCGGTTAGGGCTGCACCGAGCCCGGCGCCGGGGTGGTGCTCTGCGGGGTGGTCGGGGTGGGCGCAAGCTGGCGCTGCTGCTCCTCCTGCTCGGGTTCCACCGGGGCCGTCTGCTGTTCATCGGGGGTTGTCTGCTGCTGGTCCTGCGGCACCGTCTGCTGGGGCTCGGTGGTGTCCTGCGTTTCCTGCTCGCTCTTGTCCCTGTTGTCGCTCTTGCCGCCGCCAAGGATGATCGCGCCGTTGCCGTCGTCGCCGAACGGGTTGCCGATGGCAAGCTGGCCGGCGGTGAGAGCCACGCCCGCGATCAGGAACGCCAGCACGGCCGTGAGCACCACGACCTTCGGCTTGATGCGGCTGAGGACGCCACCGCCTGCATTCGACTGGCGGTAGACGCGGATGTCGCCCGGATCGCCGCCGGACTCGGGATCGTTCGGCTCGCTGGGCTCGAGCCGCCGGGTCGGCCCCTCGTCGAGCTGGCTGTCGCGGCCGACGTGGCTGGCGGCCGGCTCGCGGACCTCCGTGGCCGGGAGCGCGCGGGTGTTCACCGTGACCTTGTCGGCGATCTTGGCCGTCGGGCGGTCGAGCATCTCCTTGAGAATCGTCACGATGACAGGGGTGGCTGCCGCCGCGATCGGCGTTCCCGAGGCCCAGATTCGCGAGACCACGACTGCCGCCACGGCTGCGGAGACGCTGGCGATGGCCAGCGTGCGCAGGTCCAGGCGGTTCGTGTCCTCGCGCGTAGTGCGCGTCTGCGAGGACATGAGATGGGCAGGGTAGCGAGCTTCTGCGCGCCCGTCCGGGCGGATAGGTTTGGCGCGTGAGCGATCCCTCACAGACGGTGGACGTGGCCGTTGTGGGCGCCGGGCTGGCGGGCCTCACGGCCGCTCGTGACCTGCTCGCGGCGGGTCACTCCGTGGCGGTGTTGGAGGCCCGTGACCGCGTCGGCGGGCGGATCCTGAACGAGGGCATTGGCGACGGCGAGGTTGTCGAGGTCGGCGGTCAGTGGATCGGCCCCACCCAGGACCGCATGGCGGCGCTGGCGCGCGAGATGGGCGTGGACACATTTCCGACCTACGCCGAGGGCCAGAACGTGAACGTGTGGCGTGGCAAGGTCACCCGCCATCGCGGCACGATCCCGCGCATCAACCCGGCCGTGCTCGTGGACGTGGCTCAGGCGATGGCGCGCCTGAATCGGATGGCCCGGTCGGTGCCGCTGGACCGCCCGTGGGCCGCGCCGAAGGCCGCCGCCTGGGACGCCACCACAGTGCGCACCTGGATGGAGCGCTCGATGGGGACGCGCGGCGGCAAGGACGTCCTGGCGCTGGCGATCCAGGCGGTCTTCGCCGCCGAGCCCGACGACTTCTCGCTGCTCCACCTCCTGTTCTACACGCACTCGGGTGGCAGCCTCGAGATGCTGTTCGACACCGAGGGCGGCGCCCAGGACCGCCGCTTCGTTGGCGGCTCGCAGCTGGTGGCGCGGCGGCTGGCCGAACGCCTGGGTGACGGCGTGGTGCGGCTGGAGGCCCCGGTGCGCCGGATCGAGCACGGCGACGACGGCGTGAAGCTCGTGGCTGACGGCCTGACCGTCGCTGCGCGGCGGGTCGTGGTCACGCTGCCGCCCGCGCTGGCCGGGCGGATCGCTTTCGACCCGCCGCTGCCCGGGTACCGCGATCAGCTGACGCAGCGGACGCCGATGGGCACGGTGGTCAAGGCGATGGCCGTGTTCGACGAGCCGTTCTGGCGCGCGGACGGCCTGACCGGCCAGGGCACGATCGACGAGGGCACCGTGCGACTGACGTTCGACAACTCACCCCCGGACGGATCGCCGGGAGTGCTGCTGGGGTTCGTCGAGGGCGCGCGCGCAAGAGAGTTCGGGCTGCTGGCGCCACAGGAGCGCAGGCGGACGGTGATCGACACCTTCGCGCGCCTGTTCGGCCCGCGCGCGGCGAAGCCCGAGCGCTACATCGAGCGGCTGTGGGCCGAGGAGGAGTACAGCCGCGGGTGTTACGGAGCGCACATGCCCACGGGCGCCTGGCGCGCCTACGGCCCCGCGCTGCGCGCGCCTATCGGACCGGTCCACTGGGCCGGCAGCGAGACCGCCCTGATCTGGAACGGCTACATGGACGGTGCCGTGCGGTCCGGCGAGACCGCCGCACGCGACGTGGCGGCCGCCCTGGGCGCGACCAGCCGGCTCGGCCGGATGCGCAGCGAGGTTGCCGGGTGAGCCTGGATGCGGTGATCATCGGCGCGGGCCACAACGGGCTGACGGCCGCCGCCTACCTGGCGCGCGCCGGGTTGTCGGTCGAGGTGCTGGAGAGGCGCGACATCGCAGGCGGCGCGTGCGTGACCGAGGAGCTGTGGCCAGGGGTGCGCGCCTCGCCCGGCGCTTACACGCTGTCGCTGCTGCGGCCGGAGATCGTGCGCGACCTCGACCTGGCCGCCCACGGCCTCCAGGTGTCGGTGCACGAGCCGTACCTGTTCGCGCCGTTTCCCGACGGCCGCAAGGTCGTGACGTGGTCCTCGCGCGAGCGCACGCACGCCCAGCTCGAGCGACGACTGGTCGCGCGCCGACGCCGACGGCTACGCCATGTTTGCCGAGCGCTGGGAGCGGGCCGCGGTGCGAGCGCGGCCGCTGATGTCGGAGCCGCCCGACCGTGAACGCTGGCTCGATGCGGTCGGGCCCGGGATCCTGGACGGCCCGGTGTCGGCCGAGCTCGAGGACATCCCGTCCGAGCAGGTGCGTGTGCCTTTCGCGATCCAGGGCCTGATCGGCACGCTGGCCGGGCCCGACGACCCCGGCACGGCGTTCGTCGGCTTCTACCACGACCTCGGCCAGGCGGCGGGCGTGGACGGCGCGTGGGGCTACGCGCGCGGCGGCATGGGCGCGGTGTCCGGTGCGCTGCGTGCCTCCGCCGAGGCGGCCGGAGTGCGGATCCGGCTCGAGAGCCCGGTCGAACGGATCCTGGTCGAGGGCGGCGCGGCGGTCGGTGTGGTGCTCGAGGGCGGCGACGAGGTGCGCGCCGCGCGCGTGCTGTCCAACGCCGACCCGTTGCGCACCGCGGCGCTGGCCGCCGTGGACGCCCCGGACGGCTGGCGCCAGGCCGGGCCGGTGGTCAAGGTGATGGTGCTGCTGGACGGCCTCCCCGACTTCAGCGCGTGGCCGGGGACTGAGCCGTGGCAGGGGGCGATCGACATCGGCTTCACGCTCGATGATCTGGCCGCGGCGGCCGACGACGCGCGCGCGGGCCGGCCGGCCGCGCGGCCGTGGATCGAGGCGGCCTGCCAGACCGCGTCGGATGACTCGCTGGCCCCGGCGGGCAAGCACGTGCTGTCGCTGTTCTGCCAGTGCTTTCCGGCCGATGTCGACGCCGAGGCGGCGGCTGACGCTGCCATAGCCCGCTTCGCCGAGGTGTGCCCTGAGCTGCCCGACCGGATAATCGGCCGGATCGCGCTCGGCCCACGCCAGCTGGAGGAGCGGTTCGGTATCACGGAGGCCACATCTTCCACGGTGAGATGCTGCCCGGCCAGGTGCTCGAGCAGCGCCCCGACCGGCGCCGCTTCGGTGGCATCGATCGCCTCTACCTGGCGGGCTCGGGCGCCCACCCCGGTGGCGCCGTGACCGGCGCGCCCGGGCTGCTGGCGGCGCGCGCCGTGCTCGACGATCGCTGATGTCCCGCGTCTACGTGACCCGTGACCTCCCCGGTGGCGCGCTCGAGCGTCTACGCGCCGTGCACGACGTCGAGGTCTGGGACGGCGACGACCAGCCGCCGGCACATGTGCTGCGCGAGAAGGCGGCGGACGCCGACGGTCTGCTCACGATGCTGGGCGACCGCGTCGACGAGCCGCTGCTCGACGCCGCACCGAAGCTGCGTGCAGTAGCCAACTACGCCGTCGGTGTCGACAACGTCGACGTGCCCGCGGCCACCGCGCGCGGTATCCCTGTCGGCCACACCCCGGACGTGCTGACCGGCGCGACCGCCGACATGGCGCTGACGCTGATGCTGGCGGTCATGCGGCGCCTGCCCGAAGGCGAGCGGCGGGTGCGCGAGGGGCGCTGGACGTCCTGGTCGCCGATCGGGCTGCTCGGCCGCGACCTGAGCCGCTCGACCGTGCTGATCGTGGGCCGCGGCCGAATCGGCGACGCCGTAGCGGAGCGCGTCCGGGGGTTCGGCGCCGACGTGCTGGCGGCGGGCCGTGGCGACGAGCTCGGGCCGCTGCTGGAACGGGCCGACGTGGTCAGCCTGCATTGCCCGCTGACCGACCAGACGCGGGGGCTGATCGGCGCGGCCGAGCTGCGCGCGATGGGCCCCGAGGCCTACCTGGTGAACACCGCGCGCGGGCCGGTGGTCGATACCGACGCGCTCGTCGCCGCGCTGGCCGGGGGCTGGATCGCGGGTGCCGGCCTCGACGTGACCGATCCCGAGCCGCTCCCGGGGGACCATCCGCTGCTGGACGTGCCCAACCTCGTGATCGTCCCGCACATCGCATCAGCCACCCATTACACGCGCGCGGCGATGGCCGACCTGGCCGTGGACAACCTGCTGGCGGCGCTGGACGGACGGCCGATGCCGCACAGCGTCAACGGCAGGGGACGGGGGCCGCGGCGCGAATAGCGCAGCGATGAGGCACCAGACCGTGTCCAGCTGCGTGGTGTGCGCCTTCGCGCTCGCTCCGGCCGCGCTGGCAGCCGACATTCCCGGCGGCGCGGTCGCCCCCGTCACCGGCGGCGCCACCGCCCCCGCGCCCCAGGCGCCTGCGCCCCAGGCGCCTGCGCTGGCGCCCACGCCCGCCGACGCCGTCCGGCAGGCGCCCGTGGCCACGCCGGCGGCTACCCCACCGCCCGCGCCCGCCGAGGTGGCGGCCACGCCCAAGCTGCGTCCCACCGTGGTCGCCGCGCAGAACGATGACGACGACGTCGTGGACGTGCCGATCCCGCGCAAGCCGCAACCGGCCGCGCCGGCTCAGGCGCCGGTGGTCCGGACGCCGCGCCTGCCCACGACCGGCTTCGACCTTGGCATGTTCACCGCGGCCGCGCTCGTCATGCTCGGCACCGGCGTCGGCCTGTCGGCCGTCGTCGGGCCCGCGCCGCGCCGCCGCTAGCGGCGCGGCCGCAGCTTGATCACCTTGCTGTCGCGGCGGCGGTTGCCGGAGCGATCGTGCGCCTCGACCGCGACGCGCACCTTCGTCGGCCGGCTGCCCAGCATCTCGCGGCGCAGCGCCGTCGCCTGGGCGCCGGACAGGCGGGCGGTCAGCGCGTGGCCGGTGGCCATTCCGCGATTGGCGTCCGTGACCGCCAGCGGCCATGTGCGGCCGGCGGTGGACATGGTGGCGCGCGGGCGCGCCGAGCAGTCCTCGTCGCAGCGAACGGTCAGGGCCAGCGCACGCCGCTCCAGCAGCTGCTGACGACGGGGCACCGAGAACCTCAGCGCGGGCGCGCGAGTATCGCGCTGCTTCGGCACGACCGGCGCCGCCGGCGTGTCCGGACGTCCGGGGATCGAGTGCCACGTCCAGCCGATCCTGGCCGTCGCGCCGCGGTATGGATCGACCGACGGCGCCACGGGCGAGCGGCCCCCGGGCGGCCGCTCGGCGACGAAGCTGAAGCTGCGCCGCGCGCCGGGATCCAGGAAGCCGAGCGGACGTGCGCCAACGTGGCGCAGCGGCCCGCGGTAGACCACCGACGGGGCAGAGATGTCGCTGACGTCGATCACGGTCAGCGCCACTGCGCTCGTCAGCCGGCCGCCGCCTGCGCCCAGGCGCTGGCTCACGCGACCCTGCGAGAGCCAGAAGTAGCGTGTGCTCGGGCCCGGGTTGCCGACCGTCACGGTGCCCGCGGTGACGCCGCCCCGACGCAGGTCCTTGACCGTCATCACCGGCTGCTCGCTTCCCGTGCCCGCGCTGAAGGCCTTGCCGGTGAAGGTGGCGGTCAGGCCAGGTGTGGAGGCGGCGCTGTCGTTGTCCTGCACGCGCTGCACGACCGCCAGGGCGGCCAGGCAGGCCACCACGGCGACCAGCGTTTGCACCATGGAGCGCACCTCTACTGATTCCCGCGCCGCGGCCGGCGTCCTGCTTTAAATGCAGGGCATGGATCTGGGATTGCAGGACAAGGCATGCGTGGTCACCGGCGCGAGCCGGGGCATCGGTGCCGCTGTCGCGCGGCTGCTCGAGGAGGAGGGCGCCCACGTTCTGGCGGTCTCCCGCAACCGGGGCTTTCAGGCAGACGTGACCGATCCGGGCGCCGGCGCCCGGATCGTGGCCGAGTGCGAGGCCCGCTTCGGTGGCATCGACATCCTGGTCAACAACGCCGGCACGTCCGAGATCAAGTCACTCGACGAGCTCGAGGACAGCGACTGGCAGGCCCAGTGGGATCTGAACGTGATGGCCTCGATGCGTCTGATGCAGGCGGCCTGCCCGAAGATGGCCGAACGCGGCGGCGGGCGCGTGGTCAACGTCAGCTCCTCGTCCGGCAAACGCCCCAGTCAGACCAATGCCGCGTACTCGGTGGCAAAGGCCGCGCAGCTCTCGCTCTCGCGCACCTACGCCGATGCGTGGGCCGGCCACGGCGTGCTCGTGAACGCCGTCGCGCCAGGGATCGTGGCCTCACCGCTGTGGATGGCCGAGGGAGGGATGGCGGACCAGATCGCCGCCCGCAGCGGGCAGAGCCGCGACGAGGTGGTGGCCGAGAAGGCCGCTGCCCAGCCGATTGGCCGCTACGGCATCGAGGACGAGATCGCGGCCGTCGTGGTCATGCTGTGCTCGGCGCGGGCGTCCAACGTGACGGGGGCCGCCTGGTCGGTGGACGGCGGCGCGGTGCCCGTGATCATCTGACCGGGCGCCTAGTCTCGCCGGGGTGAACCTCGACATCGAATACAGCATCCGGCGCTCGGACAGGGCGCGGCGCGCCCGCATCCAGGTGACCGCCGACGGGGTGGAGGTCGTGGTGCCGCGCCGCCTGCCGATGCGCGAGGTCGAACCGTTCATCGCCGAGAAGCGGCCGTGGATCGAGCGCACGCTGCGCAAGATCCGCGAGGCCGAGCTGGAGCGGCCCGCCGCCGAGCTGGACGACGGCGGCCAGGTGCCCTACCTGGGCCAGACCCTGCTGCTGCGGGTAAAGGTCGAGCCCGGCCGCGCCCGCTCGCACGTCGCTCGCCGCGGCGACGTGCTGGTGGTCAAGGCGGCCAGCGGTGGCCCCGGGGCCGTGGCCGACGCGCTCGAGGCGTGGTACCGGCGGCAGGCCCGGCTCGAGGTGCAGGCGCGCTTGGACGCGGCCTGCGCCCGCGCCCGCACGCGGTACTCCGGGCTCTCGATCCGGTCGCAGCGCACGCGCTGGGCGAGCTGTTCGTCGTCGGGCGCGATGAGCTTCAACTGGCGGCTGCTGCTTGCGCCGGAGGAGGTGCTCGATTACGTGGTCGAGCACGAGGTCTGCCATCTGACCGTGCACGACCACTCGCGCCGGTTCTGGGCCATGCTGGCCGCGCGGGTGCCCGACTACCGCGAGCACGAGCGCTGGCTCAAGCGCCACGGGCCATCACTCCGGCTGCTCCCCTAGGGGTGCTGCGCCACGCCGCCCGCGGCTACATGTATAAGGCGGTCGCTCGGGCCGCCTACTCCCAGCGGAAGGAGCGCACGGCCAGCACGATGCCGGCGACGCCCCAGGCCGCCACGATCGCCAGCGCCCCCGCATTGTCGGCCAGCCCCTGACCGGTCACGATCGCGCCGCTGAAGCCTTCGATCACATGCTTGAGCGGCAGCGCCTGGGCGACCGCGTCCAGTGCGGGGGGCAGCGAGTCGCTGGAGTAGAAGACCCCTGAGATGAAGATCGCCGGCAGGAACACGATGTTCACGTAGGCGGCCGCGGAGTCGAAGTTGGGGATCGCCTGCGAGAGCGCGATGCCGAGCGAGCCGAAGGTGAGCACGCCCACGCCGGTGAACACGATCAGCTCGCCCCAGTCGCGCGGCCAAGCGACGCCGAACAGCAGGTGGCCGAGGACCACGACCAGTCCAACCTGCACGAACGCGTTGGCCACCGCGTTGCCCAGGAAGCCGGCGAAGTAGGCGCTCAGCGGCATCGGCGTCGACAGCGCGCGCTTGAGCAGCCCCTGCTCGCGCCGGAAGGTCACGTTGAAGGCCATCGCGTTGAACGTGGTTGCCATCACGCTCATGCCGGCGACGCCGGGGATCAGCACGTCCAGCTCCGCCGGCTCGTTCGCGAACACCGACGCCACCAGCAGCAGGATCAGCAGCGGCAGGCCGAAGTTGAAGAAGGCGGCGCTCGGGTTGCGCCAGAAAAGCTTGCGCTCGAGGCGGAACTGCGCCCAGGCCAGCGACGCGGCGCTCACTGGTCCTCCTCGGCGGTCAGCTGCAGGTAGACGTCCTCGAGCGACGGGCGGGCCACCTCGAGACCCTCCAGTCGCTCGCCGCGGGTCAGCGCGTCGCCCGTCAGGCGGTGCAGCAGGTCGGTCGGGTCATCGGTCTGCACCTCGACCCGCGATCCGCCCGCCAGGTACGAGACGCGGTAGCCCGACGAGCCCGGGCCCAGGTCGGACGGCGGTCCCTCGGCGACGATCCGGCCCTCCTTGACGATCGCCACGCGGTCGGCCAGCGTCTGCGCCTCGTCCAGGTAGTGCGTGGTCAGGACGACGGTCTTGCCGAGCTCCTTGAGCGCGCGGACGGCGCTCCAGGCCACGCGCCGGGCGGCGGGATCGAAGCCGGTGGTCGGCTCGTCGAGGAAGATCAGCTCGGGGTCCCCGACCAGCGCCATCGCCAGGTCGAGCCGGCGCTGCTGGCCGCCCGAGAGCTGCTTGATGCGGACGTCGTACTTGTCCTCGAGCCCCACCAGCGAGATCGTCTCGCGCGGGTCGCGTGGTCTCGGGTAGCCGCGGGCGGCATGCTCGACCGCCTCGCGCGGGGTCAGCTGGGGATGGAAGCCGCAGCTCTGGAGCACCACGCCGACGCGCTCCTGGAGGTCGCGGGGACGGCTCTCGGGGTCGTGGCCCAGCACCGCGACGTCGCCGCCCGAGCGCTCGCGGTATCCCTCCAGGATCTCGACCGTCGTCGTCTTGCCGGCCCCGTTGGGGCCGAGCAGGCCGAAGACCTCGCCGCGGTCCACGGAGAACGAGACGCCCCGGACCGCTTCGACGGGCCCGTAGCTCTTGCGGAGGTCGTGGACCTCGATCGCGAGCTCTTTCACCCAGATGACTATGCCAAGTCGCGCCTCGTGGGTATCCTCATGTGCGTGGGAACCGAGGCGCAGGACAGGGGTGAGGCGGTCGCCTGCTCGCTTGGCGCAGCCGAGCTGGCCACCCGGCACCGGGATGTGGCCGCGCTCTTCGCGGACGGCCTGACGGCAGCAGACCACTACGGCGACCTGCTCGAGTTGCGCTTCGGCGGAGGCTACGCGCCGCGCGTGCAGGAGCTGGCCGAAGCCGAGCGCGAGTGCTGTCCGTTCATGGAGATCGAGGTCCGCCGCGACGGGCGCGACGTCGTGTTGTCACTGGACTGCCCGCCCGAAGCGGCGGCCGCGCTGAACCCGTTCGCCGAGCTGGCCGCCAGGGCGCTGGGCTAAACCCCGGCACCACCCGCCGCGCGGCCCTCGCCACCGGCGAACCGGGCCGCTCCGCGCGCGGCCACCTCGAACGTCAGCGGGCCGGACTCGGCCTCGCGCTTCATCCCGTCGGCGAACGGCATCCCGATGCCCTCGATCGCCGCCGCGCGGTCGGCCAGCATCGTCTCCTGGGGGAACTTCGCCAGCGCCTCGGCCATCGCGAGCGCGCGCTCGACCGCCGTGCCGGCCGGCACGATCTCGGTGAGCATCCCGATCGCGAGCGCCTCGGAGGCCTCGACCACGCGGCCGGTCAGAATCAGGTCGAGCGCGCGGCCGAGGCCGACGATCCGCGGTAGCCGCTGGGTGCCGCCGTCGATCAGCGGCACGCCGAAGCGGCGCTCGGTGAAGCCGAGCCGCGAGCCCTCGTCGGCCACGCGCAGATCGCACCAGAGCGCCAGCTCGAGGCCGCCGGCCAGGCACCAACCGCCGATCGCGGCGATCGTCGGCTTCGACGGCGTCAGGCGGGTGAACCCGAGCGGGCCGTCGGGCAGCCCGAGCCGGGGTGCGAACGTCTCGATCGCCTTCAGGTCGGCGCCGGCGCAGAACGCCTCGCCGCCGTCGCCCGCCAGAACCATCACGCGTGCATCGTCGTCGTCCTCGAAGCGCCGGTAGGCAGCGGTCAGCAGGTCGGCCGTCGGCCCGTCGACCGCGTTGCGCCGCTCCTGGCGATCGATGGTCACGAGCGCCGCCGCGCCGCGGCGCTCGTAGCGGACCTGGTCGGTGTCGATCCCCATTGCCGCGATCCTCCCAGAAACACGAGCGGCCCCGGTGTGCACCCGGGGCCGCGCGCTGGGAGGGATCTGCACCGCCCATGCTGCCGGTCGCTGGAGCGCCTCGTGTGACGTTTTTGAGAACTACCAGCCGATGCTGGACTTCAGGTCGGCGGCCTTGCGCTCCGCCTTGCGCTTCTCGAGCCGGCCCTGCACCCAGGAGCCGAAGACCACGACGAAGAAGAAGAAGATCACGACGCCGAGCGAGAAGAAGGTGATGATGCGGTCGTTGGTCTCACCGACGAGGCCCTCGCCGTTGTCGTGTGCGTAGGCGGGGGCCGCCAGCGCGAACGCGAGCAGTGTGGTCAGGAGGGGCAGCGCGCGGGCCTTCATTGCGCCAGAGATTACCGGCTAGGCTGCCCGCACCGTGAGCGACGCCGCCTTCAGCTGCATCATCGAGATCCCGAAGGGCAGCCGCAACAAGTACGAGTGGGACCACGAGCGTGAGCGGCTGGTCCTGGACCGGTTCCTGTTCTCGTCGGTGGTCTATCCGACCGACTACGGCTTCATCCCCGAGACGCTGGGCCAGGACGGCGATCCGCTCGACGTCATGTGCTGTGTCTCGGAGGCCACGTTCCCGGGTTGCATGATCGACGTGAAGCCGATCGCGTTGTTCCGGATGGAGGACGACAAGGGGATCGACGACAAGGTGTTGTGCGTGCCGCTCTCGGACCCGGGGTGGAACAAGATGGAGACGCTCGATGACCTGCCCGAGCCGCTCGCGGACGAGATCGCCCACTTCTTCTCGATCTACAAGGACCTCGAGCAGAAGAAGGTCACGGTCGACGGCTGGTATTCACGCGAGGAGGCGATTGCCGAGATCGAGGCGTCGCGCGCGCGTCACCGTGAGCGGGACTGACGCTAGCGCGGCTGGTCGAGCTCGCGCCTCTTCTTGCCTTGGCCGAGGCCGGCGCTCTCCGCGACGCCGAGCACGGCAACCGCCGCCACGACGGCGGAGACGAAGCCGATGACGTTCAGCTCCCAGATGTCGCCGGAGCCGATCGCGTTGGCGATCGTGCCGCCGATCAGCGAGCCGACGATGCCAAGGCCCAGGGTCCACAGCAGGCCGATCTTCTGGCGCCCCGGCAGGAGCAGTCGTGCGAGGAGTCCGATGATGAGCCCGGCGACGAGGAATCCGATCATGGTCCGCAGAGTAGCCTGCGCGGGGTGAAGCTGGCCGGCCAGATCGGGATGATCGCGCTCGTGGCGCTCGCCATCACGGTGCTGCCGGGGGGCGGGACCGCGGTCGAGGTGGTGCTCACCGCGCTCACGCTCGCGTTCGTGAGCGTGATCGGCTTCGTCGGCTGGCGGCTCTTTCACCAGTTCCGATTCGAGCTCGAGTCGCTCGACGACCGCGACCGGGCCGTGCTCTATGGGTCGATCGCGCTGGCGATCCTGACCTTCGCCGCGGCCCGGCGGATGTTCGACGCCGGTGGCGGCGGCACGATCGCGTGGCTGGCCCTCATCGGTATCTCCGTGTACGGCCTGTACTGGGTGTGGACCCGGTACCGGCGGCTGGCCTGATCGCATCTCCTAACCCGCCCGTCGCGCCCTTGTAACCCGCGCGCGTTGTCCCGTCACGCGCCCTGCGGGACCGTCGGCCCATGTCCCGGACCGCCCGCAGCGAGCACGGCCAGGCCAGCGTCGAGATGCTGGCCGCGCTCCCGTTCGTGCTCCTGGCGGGGGCGATCGCGTGGCAGCTCGCGCTCGCGGGGTGGACCGCCTGGATGTCCGCGCACGCGGCGCGCGTGGCCGCGCGCGCTGACGCGGTCGGGCGGCCGGTCGAGCCGGCGGCGCGGAGCGCGCTCCCGTCGCCGTTGCGCGCCGGGCTGCGGGTCGACAGGCGGCGGTCCGGTGGGGTGGAGGTGCGCGTTCGGGTGCCAACGCTGCTCGCGCGGGTACACGGGCCGATCACCGTCAGCGCGACCTCGTCGCTTGGCAGGCAGGCGCGGTGAGACGATTCCCCTCCGAGCGCGGGCAGGCGCTGGTCGAGGTGGTCGCGGCTGTGCCCGTTCTGGTTCTCGTCGGGCTCGTGCTGTTGCAGGCGCTGGCGGTCGGCTATGCCGCCGTTCTCGCCGGCACGGCGGCCCACGCCGGTGCGCTCGCGCTGGCCGCCGGCGGCGACGCCCGCGCGGGTGTGCGCGAGTCGCTTCCCGGATGGTCGCGCGCGGGAGCCCGGGTCGAGGTCGCGGACGGCCGGGTGCGTGTGCGGCTGCGCCCGCCCTCGCCGCTGGCGGCGCTGGCGCGGAAGCTCGAGATGGAGGCCGAGGCCGGGGTGGAGGAGTCGTGAACGCGGCTGCCTCGGCCCTCGCCGCGGTCATGGGCTGGCTCATCGAGCCCGCGCCCGAGGTCACCGGGCCGGCCGCGGCGCGTGCGACGGCGGACCTGGATCCCGCGCGGCCGATCGTTGCGGTGGCCGGGCTACGACGCCGCGTCGGCGTCACCACGCTGGCGCGCGCCATCGGTGCCCTCCTCGCCACCCGCGAACCCGCGGGCGCGTGCGTGGTCACCTGCGCCGGCGCAAGCGGCGCGGTCCCGCTGGGCCTCCCCGCGGCGACCCGCCTCGGGCGGCGGTTGGCGCCCGTCCTGGGCGCCCGCACGCGGGCGTGTGGACGGCTGTGCCTGGTCGAGGCGGCCGAGCCGGCCGCGCTCTGTGCGGCCTCCCGGGGTCTGGCGCCGGTGGTGCTCGACGTGAGCGACCCGGCGCGGGCGGCGGCCGCGGCCTCGCTGGCCGACAGGGTCGTGCTGGTCGCGGGGCCGGATGCCGAGCCCTCGCTTGCGGCGGTCGTCGCCGAGTCGCTTGCCTCGGTGGGTCCCGCGCCCGCAATCGCGGTCAACCGTGCGCGCGGCGACTCCGAGAAGTGGGAGGACGAACCGCACCTGCCGGTGCCCGAATCGCGGCTCGCGGCTCAGCTCGCCGCCGCCGGTCGCGAGCCGCGTGGGCCGTTCGGGGAGGCGGTCGCCGGCCTGACGGGACGCTGGCCGGCCGCCGGATGAGGCTCCGCGACGAGTCCGGGCAGTCGCTCCTGTTGTGCATCGGCGTGGTATCGCTGGTGCTCGCCGGCGCCGGCGTGCTGGCGGGCTTCGGTCAGGCGCTTGGCGGCAAGTCGCGCGAGCAGCGCGGCACCGACCTGGCGGCCATGTCCGCGGCCGGGCGGATGCGCGGTGACTACGCGCGGTTGTTCGAGCCGCCGCTGCTCGCGAGCGGGGCGCCGAACCCGCGCCACATGCCGCTTGCGGTCTACCTCGCGCGGGCGCGGGCGGCGGCCGTGCGGGGTGCGCGCCGCAACGGGATCGTCCTCTCTCCCGCCCGTGTCACGTTTCCGGGCGGGACGTTCGCGCCGACGCGGGTGGCAGTCCGCGCCTCGGGAACGGTGACGGTGCGGGTCGGTGACGCACGCGAGCGGATACCCGTCGCCGCGCGCGCCGAGGCCGAGATCGGCCCGCGCGCCGGCGTCGCGCTCGGCATGCCCAGCCACGGGACCGGCGGAGGCTACGACGGCCCGCTGGCCTACCGGATGGGCAAGCCGATGCGCCCGGACGTCGCGGAGGCGTTCGACCGGATGGCGGCGGCGGCTCGCCGCGACGGCGTCGTCCTGTCGATCACCAGCGCGTTTCGCTCCGACGCGGAGCAGGCGCGGCTGTTCGCCGCCAATCCGAACCCGAGGTGGGTGGCGCCGCCGGGCACGAGCCTGCACCGGTGGGGCACCGAGCTCGACCTCGGGCCGCCGGGCGCGTATGGCTGGCTGAAGGCCAACCACAGGCGGTTCGGCTTCGTCCACAGATACGCGTGGGAGCCCTGGCACTACGGCTTCGGCCAGAACCCGCGTGACCGCGAGCACCCGGCCCAGTACGAGAAGGGCGCGTGGGAGCCGCCGGGCGGCGACCACGGCCGGATCAGGCACGGACTGCCGAGCTTCGTGCCGCCGCGCTTTCACGATCCGATCGCGCGCGCGGCGCTGCGCTGGAACGTGCCGATGAGCCTGCTCGCAGCACAGCTGTATGCCGAGTCGGGCTTCAACCCGTTCGCCACCAGCGGCGCCGGCGCGCAGGGGATCGCACAGTTCATGCCGGCCACCGCCCAGTCGTACGGCCTGCGTGACCCGTTCGACGCCGACACGGCGATCGACGCCCAGGCGCACCTGATGAGCGACCTGCTGAAGCAGTTCGGCGGCAAGCCGGCGCTGGCGCTGGCGGCCTACAACGCGGGGGCGGGCGCGGTGCGGCGTCACGGCGGTGTGCCGCCGTTCGCCGAGACGCGTGGCTATGTGGCGAAGATCCTGGGCATCCTCGGCGGCGCGGGCGAAGTGCCGGTGCAGGACGTGTTCGAGGTCAGGCTCGTGGAGTAGTGCCAGCGCTCCTGGCCATCGAGGCGTGCGAACCTGAGGTCATGATCGCTCGAAAGGTCGACCGGCCAGACAGGCCATAACGTGGCAGCGGAGCGACCGGCCGCGCCTCGTGCCATGAGTCTGGACGCTTCCATCCATATACGGTCACTCGGCGACTTCTCAGTGTCGTGTGCCATCACCGGGGATGGGTAGCCAACACCCTCTAACAGGGATCCGCGCGCGTCCCGCCGGTGAGCGGCATGTGCCGAAGCTTCTGGCGATCACAGCCGCGGTGGCGGTGGCGGGCGGCGGCCCGGCCCAGCAGCCGCGGCATCGGATTGATCGGAGCGCCGTTGAGGCGCACCTCGAAGTGCAGGTGCGGCCCCGTTGAGTGGCCGGTCGAGCCCGCGTACCCGATTCGTGTGCCGCCGGTCACGACCTCGCCCGGATAGGAGGTGACGCCCGACAGGTGTGCGTACCAGCTCTGGAACCCGAGCCGGTGCTGGACGATCACCAGGTTGCCGTAGCCGCCGCTGTTCCAGCCGGCGAACTGCGTGACGCCGCGGCCGGCGGCGCCGACGCGCGTGCCGGCGGCGACCGGGAAGTCGATGCCCTGGTGCATCCGGCCCCAGCGAACGCCGAAGCCGTCGCCCAGCGGGCCGCGGACGGGGCGGAAGAACAGCACCGGGCCACCGAGCATGCCGTGGACGCGGCGCAGGCGGCGCAGCGCGGGGCGGGTGCGCCGCGCGGCGCGGATCGTCGCCGGTCCAGCAACACCGTCCACGGCCAGCCCACGGGCACGCTGGAACCGGCGCACGCCGGCGGAGGTGGCCGCGCCGAAGCCACCGTCGATCGTGCCCGGCCGCGCGCCCCGGCGCCGAAGCAGGAACTGGAGCGCGGCCACGTCCCAGCCTCGCCGCCCCGTGCGCAGCACCCGGCTGCCCAGCCGTGGCCGGCCGCGGCGCCCGAGCGCCCGGCGCGTGCGTGGCCCGGCCACGCCGTCGGCTGCCAGCCGGCGCCGGCGCTGGAACCGCCGCACCGCGCGCCGAGTGGCCGGACCGGCGATGCCGTCGATCTGGCCACCGTAGGCATGCACGGCCCGCAGCGCCACCTGTAGGGCCGCCGCGTCGGCACTGCGCGCGTGCGCGGCCGGCGTCGTCGCCAAGAGGGCGACCGCGAGCGTCGCTGCGAGAACTCCGCATACCCGGCGTCGCATGCCTTCCCTGACACTCGCCACCGCCGATCGGATCCAACAGCCGATGAATGGATCAGTGCAGCCAGCGGGTACGCTCGCGCCATGGCACCCACCACCATCAACGGCATCGACGAACTGCAAGGCCTGGTCGGCGAGACGGTCGGCCCGAGCGACTGGCGCACGGTCACCCAGGAGATGATCGACGGCTTCGCCGAGATCTCCGGCGACCACCAGTGGATCCACGTGGACGTGGAGCGTGCGAAGGCCGAGAGCCCGTTCGGCGGCCCGATCGCCCACGGCAACCTGACGCTGGCCACCATCGACGGCTTCCGCGACAGCCTGCTGGTGCAGGAGGGCTTCAAGCTGGGGGTGAACTACGGCTGGAACAAGGTGCGCTTCCCGGCGCCGGTGCCGGTGGACGCGAACATCCGTGCCTCGATCGAGATCGTCTCGGTGGACGACGTCGGCGGCGGCTGGCACCAGGTGGTTCAGCGCTGGACCGTGGAGACCGAGGGCGGCGAAAAGCCGGTCTGTGTGGCCGACTCGGTCACCCGGGTGATGGCCTGAGCGACTGACCGCTCAGCGGGCGGGCGGAGCCGGTGGTGTCGCAGCGCGCTGGTCGTCGAGCAGCGCGCCCATCCCCTCGGCGTCGAGCGGGCGGGCGAAGAGGTAGCCCTGGCCGACGTTGCAGCGCATCGCGGAGAGGTGGTCCAGCTGGTCCCGGCGTTCGATCCCCTCGGCCACGATCTGCATGCCGAGCGCCTCGCCAAGCTCCACCACCGACCGGACCAGCGCCTTGTCGCCCCGGCCGGCGGACAGGTCGTTCACGAACGACTGGTCCATCTTCACCATGTCGATCGGGAAGTCGCGCAGGTAGGTCAGCGCCGAGTAGCCGGTGCCGAAGTCGTCGATCGCCACCCGTACCCCGAGCTCCTGGAGCGCGAGCAGCTCGCGGCGGACGCTGTCGCGATCCTGCATCAGCACCGATTCGGTGATCTCCAGCACGAGGAAGGCGGGGTCGATGCCGCTGCCCTCGGTGGCGGCGCGCACCTGCTTGACCACGGTGCCGGGCTGGCGGAACTGCCGCGGGGAGACGTTCACGCTCACGTAGATCGGGTTGTCCGGCTCGCGCGCATGCCAGGCCGCGGCCTGACCGCAGGCCTCGGCAAGCACCCATCCGCCGAGCGGGACGATCAGGCCCGTTTCCTCGGCCACCGGGATGAAGTCCGCGGGTGGGACCCGGCCGATCACGGGATGCTCCCAGCGCGCCAGCGCCTCGGCGCCGAGCACGCGCCCGGTCGGCAGGTCCACAAGCGGCTGGTACTGCACGAACAGCTCGTCGTTGTCGAGCGCGCGGCGCAGGTCGCCGCTGAGCTGGAGCCGGCGCTGGACTTCCATGTACATCGTCGGCCGGAACGTCTCGGAATGGCCCTTGCCGCTGCCCTTGGCCGCGTACATGGCGGTGTCGGCGTTGCGCATCAGTTCCTCGCTGGTCGCGCCTGAGTCCGCTGGGGCGATGCCCACGCTGGCGCCGACGAACAGCTCGTGCCCGTCGACGGTGAACGGCCGCCTGAGCGACTCGTGGATGCGCGCGGCGATGTCGCTCGCCTCGTCGGGGCCCTCGGCTTGCTCGACGAGCACCGCGAACTCGTCCCCGCCCAGGCGGGCGACGGTGTCCGAGGAGCGAACCCACGCGTCCAACCGCTCGGCGACCTGGCGCAGCAGCTCGTCGCCGGCGGCGTGGCCGAGCGAGTCGTTGACGGTCTTGAAATCGTCGAGGTCCACGAACAGCACCGCCGTCCCGCGCCCGTGGCGGCGGGTCCGCGCCACCGCGTGACGCACACGGTCCTCGAACAGCGACCGGTTCGGCAACGACGTCAGGGGATCGTGGAAGGCCTGGTGGCGCAGTTTGCCCTCGAGGCTGGTTCGCTCGCCGACGTCGCGGATGGTGACCACCAGCCCCTGCACCGAAGGGTCGTCGGTCAGGTCCAGCCAGCTGGCCTCCACATCCACCGAGCCGCCCTCGTGGTGAAGCGCGCGCCAGCGCTCGGTCTCGTGGCCGTCCGGGCTGCTTCGGACGGCGCTTATCGCGTCGGCCAGCATGTCGCGGTCGTCGGGGTGGGTCAGGTCGGCCAGGGTCGAGCCGGTCACATCTTCGTGCTCGTACCCGAGCATCCGCTCCACCGCCGGGGTGGCGTAACGGATCGTCAGCGACTGTGGATCCACGACCACGACCAGGTCGGACGAGTTTCGCAGGAGCGCGCGAAAGCGCCGTTCGCGCCGGACCGCGTCAGCCGCGTTGCGACGCGACCAGAAGCTGCCCAGCAGCAGGCTGACCAGCACCAGCGCGCCGATCAGCGTCCAGGTGAGTGTCCGCGCGGCGCGGTCGTCGGCGCGCACGGCGGCGACCTCGGCCCTATCGCTGTACGACCGGGCGGCAGGCTGCAGCGCCGCCAGCGCTGCCTCGGCACGGCGGACGTCCGCTCGGTCGGCCCCGGGAGCCAGGGCGCGATCGAGGGCGCGGGCGGTCTCGACCGCCTCCGGCTCGAGGTCGACCGCCAGGCCATCGCTCGTGACGCGGCGGCCGATGGTCGCGGTCTGCGATCGCACGCGCCGGCGCAGCGCTTCCAGCTCGTCGGCGCGGCGGGTTGCATCGCCTCCGAGTCCGGTGCGCGCCAGCAGCGCAAGACGGTCCACGCTGGTCGCTACATCGCGGCTCTCGCTGGCGCGCTCCACTGAGCGGCCGGCTTCGTCGGTGACCGAGCGCAGGTGCAGGGCCGCGAACAGGACCGTCACGATCGCCAGCGCCGGGAGCAGCGCTCGCCACCAGCCGCTGTCGCCGCCGTCGGCGACGCGACGGCTCAACAGCGCCTTGAGCCCCAAGTGCCGACGGCGCGGAGCCCTGGGCTCGCGGGGGGCGGAAGAGGACATGCCTCACCATCGGGCGCCGCAGGCAGGAGCTTTACCGGCGCATCGTCGGCTGGACCATTGGTGGAGTCGGACGCCTAACCTCGGTGCTCGCCGCGTATGCCTACCACGGAGACAACGGAGAGCCGCACCGAGCGGATCCGCCGCAAGCGCCTGGCACTGCCCGACGCGCCCGGCGTCTACCTGTTCAAGGACGGGCGCGGCAAGGTCATCTACGTCGGAAAGGCAACGTCGATCCGCAAGCGTGTGGCAGGCCATTTCTCCAAGCCGGCCACGCGCGGCGCGCTGGAGATGACGCACGCCGTCGAGGACTTCGACGTCCTGGTCACCGAGACCGAGGCGGAGGCGCTGCTCGCCGAGCAGAACTTCATCAAGCGCCACCGCCCGCGCTACAACGTGCGGCTGCGCGACGACAAGTCGTACCCCTACATCGCGGTCACGATGGAGGAGGACTACCCGCGCGTGATCTTCACGCGCGAGAAGCACCGCCGCGGACGCGTCTACTTCGGCCCGTTCTCGAACGCCAAGCGCGTGCGCGAGACGCTGGAGCTGCTCGGCAAGGTGTTCCAGTACCGCACCTGCCAGGGTGCCGAGCCGGGCCGCCAGTCGGGCAGCCCGTGCCTGGACTACTTCATCAAGCGCTGCCAGGCGCCGTGCGTGGGTTACGTGTCCAAGGAGGAGTACCGGCAGAACATCGAGACGATCATCGACTTCCTCTCGGGTCGCTACCGCCGGCTCGAGAAGGAGCTCGACCAGGGCATGCGCGCGGCGTCCGCCGACCAGGAGTTCGAGGCCGCCGCGCAGCTGCGCAACAAGCTCAAGGCGGTGCGGTCGCTGCTGGAGCGCCAGCGCGTGACCAACGAGTCCGTGGGCACGCTGGACGCGGTGGCCGTGGCCGCCGAGGAGACGTCCGCCAACGCGCAGGTGTTCCAGGTCCGCGACGGCGTGCTGGCCGACCGCCAGAGCTTCTACCTGGAGAACGAGGCCGGCCGCGACGAGCCCGAGGTGCTGGAGGAGTTCCTGCTCCAGTACTACGCCAGCGCCATGGCCATCCCGCCGCGTGTGGTGGTCCCGCGCGGGCTCGAGGATGTGGAGGCGCTGGAGGCGGCGCTGGCATCCCAGCGCGGCGGGCCGGTGGAGGTGCGCCCGGCGGAGCGCGGCGACAAGCGGCGGATCTTCGAGCTGGCCGAGCGCAATGCGCGGCTGGCGCTGGACCAGGACCGGCTGCGGTCCGAGCGCGGCCGCAACCAGCGCGTCGAGGCGTTGGACGGCCTCCAGGAGGAGCTGGGCATGAGCCAGCTGCCGATGCGGATCGAGTGCTTCGACATCTCCAACCTCGGCGAGACGCACACGGTGGCGTCGATGGTGGTGTTCGAGGGGGGCGCACCGAAGAAGTCCGACTACCGCCGCTTCAAGGTCCGCGAGGCCGCCCAGGACGACTTCGCCGCCATGGCCGAGGTGCTCTCGCGCAGGGTGGCGCAGTACCGCACCCAGCAGGAGCTCTCGCCGCACGAGAAGGCCTACGACGAGAGCTTTGCATCGCTGCCGGCGCTGATCGTGATCGACGGCGGCAAGGGCCAGCTAGGCGCCGGCCTGAAGGAGCTGACCGAGCTCACCGAGCTCGGCACGACCGTGGTCAGCCTGGCCAAGCGGATCGAGGAGGTGTTCATCCCAGGCCGCCCGCGGCCACTCGTCATGGGCCACGACGAGGCACCGCTGCAGCTGCTCCAGCGGATTCGCGACGAGGCACACCGGTTTGCCATCGAGTTCCACCGCGGCCGCCGCGACAAGGCCATGACGCGCTCGTTCCTGGACGACCTGCCCGGCGTCGGGCCCACGCGCAAGAGGGCGATGCTGGACCACTTCGGCTCGCCGGACGCGGTGCTGTCGGCCAGCCGTGAGCAGCTGGAGGGCGTCCCTGGGCTGCCGGGCAAGATCGCCCGCGAGGTCCACGCGTACCTGCATCGGGTGGACTGACTGTTCTGCCGTCGGCGTGCGGTGGCGCGCTGAGGGCGCCGCCGCTCGTGCCACGATTGACCCGTGGCCGCCGAGCAGCAGACCCGCCTCCGAGACCTCGTGGTAATCACCGGCTACTCGGGCGCGGGCAAGTCGACGGCCATGAACGTGTTCGAGGACGCGGGCTACTTCTGCGTCGACAACCTGCCGCCGGAGATGATTCCCGGATTGGTCGACCTGTTCGCGCATGAGGGATCGAAGGTCCAGCGTGCAGCCGTCGTGTGCGACGTCCGCGGCGGCACCTACTTCGAATCGCTGGCGGGGGCCGTGGACAGCCTGGAGGCAGCGCCGCACCGGATCCTTTTCCTGGACGCCGCCGAGGACACGTTGCTCAACCGCTACAAGGAGACACGGCGGCGCCATCCGCTGGCGCCGGAATCCTCGATCGTCCAAGGCATCGAGACCGAGCGGGAGCTGCTCGACCCGATCCGCCAGCGCGCGGACGTGGTCATGGACACGACGGACATCAAGGCGGCCGACCTCCGCCGCCGGATTGCCTCCGAGCTTCTGCCGCGCGCGGTCGAGCAGCGCCTGGCCGTGACGTTCTCGTCCTTCGGCTTCAAGCACGGGCCGCCGCGAGACGCCGACCTGACGCTGGACGTGCGCTTCCTGCCCAATCCGCACTACGTGTCCGAGCTGCGTCCGCTGACCGGGCGCGACGAGAGCGTGGTCGAGTACGTGGCGCGCGACGGCCAGCTGACCACCTTCTACGAGAGGCTGGAGCCGCTGCTGGACTTCCTGCTGCCCGCCTACATGGCCGAGGGCAAGGCCCACCTGATGGTGGCCATCGGCTGCACAGGCGGCCGCCACCGCAGCGTCGCCATCGCCGAGCACCTGGGCGCCCGCTACGGCGCCCACGCCGACCTGTTCGTGGAGGTCGTGCACAGGGACATCGACAAGGCCTGACCGCTAGGGTCCAGAACCCCCGTCAGCCGTCGACAGGAAGGTTCCCTGCCCCATGCCAGTTCGTGTCGGAATCAACGGCTTCGGCCGTATCGGCCGCAACGTTTTCCGCGCCGCGAAAGCCTCGGGCGCCGACCTCGAGTTCGTGGCCGTCAACGACCTGACCGACGCCGCGACGCTGGCCCAGCTGACCAAGTACGACTCGAGCCTGGGCCGCTACCCGGGCTCGGTCGAGCCCACCGGCGACGGGCTCAAGGTCGACGGCGATGACATCAAGGTGTTCGCCGAGAAGGACCCGGCCGACATCGACTGGGCCGCGCACGACATCGACGTGGTGATCGAGTCGACCGGCTTCTTCACCGATGCCGAAAAGGCCAAGGCGCACCTGGGCGGATCGGTCAAGAAGGTGCTCATCTCGGCTCCGGCCAAGAACGAGGACGTCACGCTCGTGCTGGGCGTCAACGACGACGCGTATGACAAGGACGCCCATCACGTGGTCTCCAACGCGTCCTGCACCACCAACTGCCTGGCGCCGTTCGCCAAGGCCGTGAACGACTCGGTCGGCATCGAGCACGGGCTGATGACCACGATCCACGCCTACACCGGCGACCAGCGCCTGCTGGACGCGCCGCACTCCGACCTGCGCCGCGCCCGCTCGGCGGCGATCAACCTCGTCCCGACCAGCACGGGCGCCGCCAAGGCGGTCGGCCTGGTGCTGCCGGAGCTGAACGGCAAGCTCAACGGCTTCGCCATCCGCGCCCCCGTGCCCGTCGGCTCGGTGGTCGATCTGACGATCACGGCGTCACGCGAGACGTCGGTCGAGGAGGTCAACGCCGCCGTCAAGGAGGCCGCCGACGGCCCGATGAAGGGGATCCTCGAGTACACCGAGGACCCGATCGTCTCGACCGACATCGTCGGCAACCCGCACAGCTCGATCTTCGACGCCGGCCTGACCGCGGTCATCGAGGGCACGATGGTCAAGATCGTGTCCTGGTACGACAACGAGTGGGGTTACTCCAACCGCGTCGTGGACCTCGCCGGCAAGCTCCTGTAACGGCTTGCGCACCCTGGACGACCTCGACGTCGCCGGCAAGGCGGTGGTCGTGAGAGTGGACTTCAACGTTCCCCTTCGTGACGGCGAGATCACCGACGACGCCCGCATCGAAGCCGCGCTGCCGACCGTGCGCGAGCTACGCGAGCGGGGGGCTGAGCGGCTCGTCCTCCTGGCGCACCTGGGCCGGCCCAGCGGCCGCGACCCGGAGCTGTCGCTGGCGCCGGTGGCCGCACGGCTGGGCAAGCTGCTCGGCGTCGAGGTGCCGCTGGCCGCCGAGCCCGATCCGGACGCGCTGCCGGCGGGAGCGGTGGTGATGGTCGAGAACGTCCGCTTCTTCGGGGGCGAGACCGACGACGACCCCGAGCTCGCGCAGCGCTACGCGGCGCTCGGCGAGGTGTTCGTGAACGACGCCTTCGGCGCTGCCCACCGCGCGCACGCCTCCACCCACGGCGTGGCAAAGCTGCTGCCAAGCGCAGCGGGCCGCCTGCTCCAGCGCGAGGTCGAGACGCTGACCGGCATCCTGGCCGACCCCGAGCGGCCGCTGGTGGCGATCGTCGGCGGCGCCAAGGTGACCGACAAGATCGGCGTCCTCGACGCCTTCCGGGAGGTGGCCGACACGATCCTGATCGGCGGCGCGATGATGTTCCCGTTTGCGAAGGCGCAGGGCCACGAAGTCGGCTCGTCGCTGTGTGAGGCGGAGGGAATCGAGCCCGCGAAGCGGCTGCTCGAGGAGGGTGGCGACAAGCTCGAGCTGCCCGTCGACGTGGTGGCCGGGCGCGAGTTCGACGCCGGCACCGAGACCAGGGCGATCGACGGCCTTGACGTACCCGACGGCTGGATGGGCCTTGACGTCGGTGAGCGCACCGGCGCCCACTACGCCGAGGTCGTGGCCGGCGCCGGGACCGTGTTCTGGAACGGCCCGATGGGGGCTTTCGAGCTGGCGCCGTTCGCCGCCGGCACGCGCACGGTGGCGCAGGCCGTGGCCGATGCGCCCGGAACGACCGTGGTGGGCGGCGGCGACTCCGCCGCGGCGATCGCCGAGTTCGGCCTGGCCGACCGGGTAACACACCTGTCCACGGGCGGCGGCGCCGCCCTCGAGCTGCTGGAGGGCAAGCCGCTGCCGGGAGTGGAGGTACTTGATGAGTCGTAGGCCGTACATCGCCGGGAACTGGAAGCTGTGGGGGACCCGCGGGCAGGCGCGCGACTACTGCGCCGAGCTGCCGGACCTGGGCGGCGCCGCCGACGTGGCCCTGTTCGTGCCCTTCACCGCGCTCGACACGGTGCGGTCCGCCCTCGAGGGCACCGGCGTCACGGTCGGCGCGCAGACGATGTCGGCCGAGGACAGCGGCGCCTTCACCGGCGAGGTGTCCGCCGCGATGCTCACCGAGGCCGGCGCGGCTGCCGTGCTGCTGGGCCACTCCGAGCGGCGCGAATACGACAACGAGACCGACCGCGCGCTGCAGGCCAAGGTGCCGGCCGCGCTGGACGCGGGGCTGGACCCGATCCTGTGCGTGGGCGAGACCGAGGAGGAGCGGGCCGCGGGGGACATGGAGCGCAAGCTGCGCGCGCAGATCGGCGAGGGCCTCGAGGCCGTGCCCGACGACCGCCTGGCCGACGTGACCGTGGCCTACGAGCCGATCTGGGCGATCGGTACCGGCCAGGTGGCCACGCCCGACCAGGCCCAGGAGGCGATCGCGTTCGTCCGTGCGCTGGTGGGTGGACGCTCCGAGGACGCCGCGGCGCAGATCCGCGTGCTCTACGGCGGCTCGGTCAAGCCCGGCAACGCTGCCGAGATCCTCTCCCAGCCCGACGTGGACGGCGCGCTGGTGGGGGGCGCGTCGCTCGATCCGGAGGGCTTCGCTCAGATCGTCGCCGCGGCGGGATGAGCTTCCCCGGCGTCTGCCTGGTCGTTCTCGACGGCTGGGGGCTTGCGGAGCCCGGCCCCGGCAACGCCGTCGAGCTGGCCGAGACGCCGGTGTTCGACTCGCTGTGGGACGCGCACCCGCACACGCAGCTGACCGCCTGGGGCCCGGCGGTCGGCCTGCCCGAGGGCCAGATGGGCAACTCCGAGGTCGGCCACCTGAACCTGGGCGCGGGCCAGATCGTGGCGCAGGACCTCAAACGGATCGACGACGCGGTCGCGGACGGATCCTTCCTGGACAACCAGGTGTTACGCGACGTCTGCGCCGCCGCGCGCGACTCGGGCCGGCTGCACCTGCTCGGGCTGGTGTCCGACGGCGGCGTGCACGCGTCGATGGGCCACCTGCGCGCCTGCCTCGAGCTGGCCGCGCGCGAGCACGTGCCCGACGTGGTGCTGCACGCCTTCACCGACGGCCGCGACACGCTGCCGCACTCGGGCAGGGAGCATCTGGCCACGGTGCAGGGCTGGCTGGACGAGTTCGGCGGCCGGGTTGCCGACGTGACCGGCCGCTACTACGCGATGGACCGCGACAAGCGCGCCGAGCGCACGCAGGCGGCGTACGACACGCTCGTGTCCGGCGCGGGTGAGCACTTCGACTCGGCGGTGGCGGCCATCGAGGCGGCCTACGACCGCGACGAGACCGACGAGTTCATCACGCCGAGCCTGGTCGGCGAGGAGGGCACGATCCGCGCCGGCGACGCGGTGCTGTTCTTCAACTTCCGCCCCGACCGCGCACGCCAGCTGACCGACAGGCTGACCTCGGAGCTGGACCTCGCCTATGCCACGCTGACGCAGTACAAGGAGGACTGGACGCTGCCCGTCGCCTTCCCGCCCCAGCGTCCCGCGGTCACGCTGGGTTCGACGCTGGCGGACCGTGGGATCGCCCAGCTGCACGTGGCCGAGACCGAGAAGTACGCGCACGTGACGTACTTCTTCAACGGCGGCGAGGAGGATGCCTACAGCGGCGAGGAGCGTGAGCTCGTGGACTCGCCACGCGACGTGTCGACCTACGACCGCAGGCCCGCGATGAGCGCCGGCGCCGCCGCTGACGCGTTCGTGGCCAAGTGGGGCGCCGGTGACTACGGCTTCGGCGTGATCAACTTCGCCAACCCCGACATGGTCGGCCACACCGGTGTGATCGAGGCCGCCGTCGAGGCGATCGAGACCGTGGACGGCTGCCTGGGCGAGGTGGTCGAGGCGGTGCACGCCAAGGGCGGCGTCTGCCTCGTGACCGCCGACCACGGCAACGCCGACCACATGCTCGAGCCCGACGGCTCGCCCAACACCGCCCACTCGATGAACCCGGTCCCGTTCGTGGTCACGGCCGACGTCGGCGCCCTGCGCGACGGCGGCATCCTGGCCGACGTCGCACCAACGGCGCTCGCGCTGCTTGGCCAGGACCCGCCCGAAGAAATGACCGGGAAAAACTTGATACAAGGAGACTGAGGTTTTATACTCGGGGCACAGTCACTGACCCCGACCCATCGGAGGTAAATCGCCATGAGTCTCCTGATCAAGCCCGAGCCGTTCTCCCGTGAGGTCGATCGGCTCTTCGACCGCCTGTTCGAGACCCCGTCCGCCGCCCAGCGCTGGGCCCCGCCGATGGACCTCGTGGAGGCGGAGGACCATTACCTGCTGAAGGCCGACCTCCCGGGAGTGTCCGAGGAGGATGTGGCGATCGAGGTGGAGAACGGCGTTCTCACCCTCAGTGGCGAGCGCAAGGCCGAGCACGAGCGCAGCGAGCGCGGCTTCTACCGCGTCGAGCGCGCGTTCGGGCGCTTCCAGCGCCAGCTGACCCTGCCCGAGGGCATCGACACCGAGGCGGTCACGGCCGCGTTCGACCAGGGCGTGCTGACCGTCCGGATCCCCAAGCCCGAGCAGGTGAAGCCGCGCCGGATCGCAATCGGCGGCGGCGAGCAGCCCGCCGTGGAGGGCACCGCCACGGAGAAGTAGGCAGGATCAGGGCCGGATGGCCCTGTTCGACATCATCGCCCGCGCGGGGGAGGCCCGCGCGGGCGTCCTGCGCCTGGCGCACGGCGAGGTCCAGACGCCCGCGTTCGTGCCGCTGGCCTCCAACGCCTCCGTTCGCGGCCTGGACGCGCCCGAGGTTGCCGGCCTCGGCTACGAGATGGTGCTGGGCAACACGTTCCACCTGTTCATCACGCCCGGCCACGAGCAAATCGCAGCACTCGGCGGCCTGCACCGGTTCATGGGCTGGGACCGGCCGATCATCACCGACTCGGGCGGCTTTCAGGTTTTCAGCATGGGCCACGGCTCCGTGGCCGACGAGGTCAAGCGCCGCCGCGGCGCGTCGCACAGCCGCATCCTGGCGATCGAGGAGGAGGGCGTGACCTTCAACGCCTACACCGACGGCGCCGAGCGGTTCATGGGTCCCGAGACGTCGATGGAGGTGCAGGCGGCGCTTGGCTCGGACATCGCGCTGGCGTTCGACGAGTGCACGCCGTTCCACGTTGACCGCGACTACACGCTGCGATCGATGGAGCGCACGCATCGGTGGCTTGACCGCTGCGTCGCCTGGCAGGGCGAGCACGGCCGGGCCGACCAGCTGCTGTACGGGATCGTCCAGGGCGGGGTGGACCGCGAGCTGCGCGCGGAGTCCGCGGCGTTCATCGCTGCCAGCGGCGTCGATGGGATCGCCATCGGCGGCACGCTCGGCGAGGACAAGCAGCAGATGCGCCAGGTGCTCGGCTGGTCGATGGCCGGCCTGCCCGAGGCGCCGCCGCGCCACCTGCTCGGGATCGGCGACGTCGACGACATCGTCCATGCGGTCGGCGCCGGGATCGACACCTTCGACTGCGCGACCCCGACGCGGCTGGCGCGCCACGGCACCGCGCTGGTGCCCGACCCCGAGCGGCGCTGGAGGATCGACCTGACCAAGTCCGAGTGGCGCGACGACCCACGGCCGCTGTTCGACGGCGCGACCACGTCCCACTCGCGCGCGTACCTGCACTACCTGGCCAGGAACAAGGAGCTCACCGGCGCGCGCATCCTGACCCTGCACAACCTGGAGTTCATGGCGCGGCTGATGGACGGCATCCGCACCGCGATCGCGGCGGGGGAGTGGGAGGCGTACGCGGAGCGGGTGCTCGAAGGCGCCGAGCCCTTCGGGCGCCGGAGGTCAGTTGACGTTCAAGTAATGGCCATGGATGGGCATTACTTGGCACCCCATCAAGGCACCTCATCGCGTGTTCTGGCGCAGGAACTGCTTGATGCCGTCGACCTGCTGCGTCACGTCACCCTGATCGACCGGCTCCGGCCCGGAGTCGGAGTTCGACGAGCTGAACGCCAGCGCAACGGCGGCGATTGCCGCGGCCACGGCCAGGAACGCGAACAGGCCGCCGAGCCGGCGGTTGCGCTTCGCCCGCTTGTCGGCCTTCGACGGCTCGGCCGCGGGCTGTGCGCCGGTCGGGTCGCGGCGGTAGGCGGGCGGCGGCGTGGGTTGGTTCCTGGGGGCGTGCCGCGTCGCCTTGGTGCGCTCGAGCGCACGTGTGGCGTCCAGCTCCTCGATGCCGGTGGCCGCGGCGGCAAGCATCCGCGTCGCGTCGGTCACGTCGCCCTGCAGGCCCGAATCCAGCGCCTCGGCCATCTCCAGCGTGGTGGCGTAGCGGGCCTCGGGCTGGCGCGCCAGGCACACGCGGATGGCTCGATCGAGCTCCGGCGGGACCTCGGGCCGGTGGACGGTGATCGGCTCGACCGTTTCCTCCTGCTGCTTGAGCGCCAGCTCGGTCAGCGACGAGTACTCGTGCGGCAATCGCCCGGCCAGGAACTGGTAGGCGCAGACGCCCAGCGAGTAGATGTCCGACGGCGGCCCGGCCTCCCCGCCGCGGGCCTGCTCGGGTGACAGGTAGGCGGCGGTGCCCAGCACGGAGCCGGCCTGGGTGATGGCGGTCTGCTCGGTGGCCTTGGCGATGCCGAAGTCGGCCAGCTTGGTGGTGTGCGACTCGGCCGCCAGCAGCAGGTTGCCGGGCTTGACGTCGCGGTGCACGACGCCGGCGCGGTGGGCGTAGTCCAGCCCGTGGCAGGCGTCGCGGATCACGTTCAGCGCGTCCTCGACCTCCAGCCGCTTCTGATCGCGCAGCATGTCCGCGGCCGACGGGCCGTCGACGAACTCCATGACGATGTAGTGGCGGTGCGACTCGCCGTCCAGGCCGGAGTCGAACACCTGCACCACGTTGGGGTGCTGCAGCCGCGCGGCGGCCAGCGCCTCGCGCCGGAAGCGGGCCACGAAGTCCTCGTCATCGGCCAGGTGCTCGGCCAGCAGCTTGATCGCGACCGACCGCTCGAGCACGGTGTCGGTGGCCAGGAACACGGTCGACATGCCGCCGGCGCCGAGGCGGCGGTCGAGCGCATAGCGGCCCGCGATCTCGGTCGGCGCCGCCATCAGCCGTCGTCCTGCGGCGCCTGCGTGCCCCCGCCGCCGGTGCCGTCCGGGTCAGCGCCGCCGCTGCCGCCGTCGTTGTCCGGCGTGGTCCGCTCCGGGGTCGTCTCCGGCGGCGTGGTCTCGGTCGGCGTGGTCTCCGGCGGCACCGTCTCCGGCGGCGTGGTCTCCGGCGGGGTGGTCTCGGTCGGCGTGGTCTCGGTCTCGGTCGGCTGGATGTCCCGGCAACCCTCCTCGACCAGCTGCTGGAGCCGCGCGAAGCTCTCCTCGGTGGCGTCGCGCAGATTGCCGTCGACGTCCTCGGGCAGCGCGTCCAGGAGCTTCTTGACCTCGGGGAAGGAATCGTCCTGGATGTCCTCGCAGGCGCCCTCCTGTCCGGGCTCCTGGGCGGCGTCGAAGCGGCGCTGGATCTCGTCAAGGCGCACGTTCAGCGCCGAGACCGAGCTCTGGGGCAGCTTCTCGCCCTCGGGCTCGTCCGAGCCGCCGCAGCCGGTCGCGGCCAGCACCGCCGCGGTGCAGGCTGCCAGTAGGTGTCGCCGCCGCGGTCTCATTGCCCCAAGTAGAGCCGTTCGCCCAGTCCGGCGGGGAGGCCCGCCGCCGCGATCGCTCCCGCGGCCTCGTCCACGGGGTACTCCGTCCGTCGCCAGGTCGCGGTCCACTGCTCCACGTCTAGCAGGAGCCAGGCCGCCCGTGGGTCGCCGTCGCGAGGTTGGCCCACGCTTCCGGGATTCAGCAGCCACTCCCCGTCGGCGATGTTCAGCTCGGTCCCGGCGGCGGCGGGGCCGCCCGCCATGGCACCGCCGGTGCGGCTGAAATAGGACGCCACGTGCGTGTGGCCGATGGCCGCCACGCGTGACTCCATGACATCCATGCAGTCCGCCGCCTGCGTGCCGGACAGCACGTACTCCCAGATCGGGTCGCGCGGCGAGGCGTGGAACAGGCCGATCGGCTCGCCCTGCTCGCTCGGGCTCAAAGTCGCCAGGTAGCGCAGTGTCTCGGGCGTCGCGTTCTCCCGCGTCCAGCGCGCCGCCTCCTCGGCATGGGGAGCGAAGTCGGCGATGTCGATGTGGTCCAGGACGCCAAGGTCGTGGTTCCCGGCCAGGTTCACGTCGCAGCGCTCGCGCGCGGTCTCGACGCAGCCGTCGGGCTGCGCGCCATAGCCGACCAGGTCGCCGAGGCACCAGACCCGGTCGGGGCCGGCCGCGTCCACGTCCTCCAGAACGGCCGCCAGGGCCGGGAGGTTGCCGTGCACGTCGGAAAGGACCGCGATCTTCAGGGGGTCACCGTTACTGTCCGGGGGAATGCCTCGCTGGCGCCTACCGCTCGCAGTGGTGGCCACAGCGGTCGCCGCGGGGACCGCCACGCTGCTCCTGAGGCCCAGGAGCGGCCTGATCGACCCAGCCGCGATCGACGCGACAGCCTACTTCAGCCCGGCTCAGCTGGATCGGGCCGACGATTTCCGTTCATTGCAGCGGGTGATCTTCATCGGGCAGCTGGCGCTGTCCGGCGCCACGCTTGCGTTCCTGGCGCTGCGGCCGCCGGCGGCGTTCGCCGCGTTCCTGGAAGGCCTGGGCGCGCGCCCGCTGCTGGGCGGGGCGGTGGCAGGCGCGACGCTGTCGGTGGTCCTGGCCGTGGTCGGCGTGCCGCTCGGGTACTGGTCGCACGAGCGGGCGGTCGACGTCGGCCTGTCCACGCAGACGCTGGGACCGTGGCTGGGCGATCAGGCGCTCAGCGCCGGCATAGGGGCGGTGTTCGGCGCCATCGCCGGCGTCGTCTTCCTGAGCCTGGTGCGGCGCTACCCGCGCCGCTGGTGCGTTCCCGCGGCGGGAGCGGTGGTGGTCATCGGCGTGCTGGCCACCTACCTGACCCCGATCGTCATCGACCCGCTGTTCAACAAGTTCGAGCCGCTGCCGAAGGGGCCGCTTCGCAGCGAGGTGCTCAGGCTGGCCGATCGCGCCGGCGTGGACGTGGGCCAGGTCTACCGGGTGGACGCCAGCCGCCGCACCACGGCGATCAATGCCTACGTGGGCGGCATCGGGCACACGAAGCGGGTCGTGATCTACGACAACCTGATCGAGGACTACCCGCGTGAGCAGGTGCGCAGCGTGATCGCGCACGAGCTCGGCCACGTGCACAGCCGCGACGTCCCGCGCGGGCTGCTGTGGCTGGCGATCGTGGCGCTGCCGGGCACCTTCCTGGTGCAGGTGCTGGCCGAGCGGATCGCCCCGCGCGAGCTGGAGCCGCGCCGGGGCAGGCGCCGGGCGGGCCCCGAGGCGCTGCCGGCGCTGGCGTTGTCGCTGGCCCTGGTCAGCTTCGCCCTGACCGCCGCCGGAAACGGGCTCTCACGCCGCGTCGAGGCGCACGCCGACGCGTACGCGCTGCGTCTGGCCGACGAGCCGAAGGCGTTCGTGGAACTCGAGCGCAGCCTGGCGCTGCGCAACATCGGCGACCCGGATCCGCCTGCCATCACCCAGCGGCTGTTCGGCACCCACCCGACGACGCTCGAACGGATCGGCTTCGGGAAGCGGTGGGAGCAGGAGGGGCGGCGGTCGCTCAGCCGGTAGGCGTGCCGCCGCCGGAGCTCTCGCCCTCGCCCTTGCCGTCGTCCCACTCGGGCAGGTTCTTGATGCCCTCGCGCGTCTGCCACTTGGAGAAGTTGTCCTCCATGGCGTCGATCAGCTCACGCATGAAGCGCGGCGACAGGTTGATCCGGGAGACGACCACGCCCGGCACCGCGTCCTCGTCGACCTCGTGGTCCACGCGCGCGAACGTCACCGTGAACTCGTAGTCGGAGTGGCTCACGTTCGCGAAGTTCGCGTAGTGGCCGGCCATCACCTCGGGGTCGGCGTGGATGTCGAACTGGCGGTCGTCTTCTTGCTCTGACACGGTTTGAGTATCGCACTCCGGCCGCCGCCCGCCCGATGAGGCTCGTCGTGATCGCCGTGGGCCGGCTGCGGCCGCCCTACGCCGACGACGTTCAGCACTACAAGAGGCTGCTGGCCGGCCGCGCGCGCCTGGAGCTTGTGGAGGTCAAGGACGACACCCAGGTCGAGCGCCGGATCCCCGAACGCGGCTTCACGGTGCTCCTTGACGCCGGCGGCAGGACCTACGACTCGGAGGGCTTCAGCGCCTTCCTCGAGCAGCGGCGCCAGTCCGGGATGGACCTGTGCTTCGTGATCGGCGGCCCGCGCGGCAGGATTGCCGCGCAGGGCGACATGACGCTGTCGCTCGGACCGATGACCCTGCCCCATCAGCTGGCGCGGGTGGTCCTGCTGGAGCAGCTCTACCGCGGCCACAAGATCCTGGCCCGGGAGCCCTACCACTACTGAGCGGCGGGGCGGGGCCCCGCCGCCAGCGGTATACAGGGCTCGACTCGACTCTGAAGTAGCCATGGACTACCTGAGAGTCGAATCGATTCGGGCCGTCCCGTACCCAGCCGCCGTTCGCCGGACCGGCCGGCAGCTGCGCCGGAAGTAGATTCCAGGCAGATGCCTTCCGCCGACCCAGTCGCCGAACTCGCCGCGCACGTGCACGCCGCCGCGTCCAGCCTCGTCGGCGCCGACGTGGCGCCGCCGCAGCTCGAGCGCCCGCCGAAGGCCGAGCTCGGCGACTACTCGACCAACGCGGCAATGATGCTCACGCGGCCGCTGAGCCTGCCGCCGCGCGAGATCGCAGACCAGCTGGGCCGGGCGCTGACCGAACGGCTGGGGGGCCACCTCGACCGGGTCGAGGTGGCCGGGCCGGGCTTTCTGAACCTGTTCATGTCCGGCTCCTGGTACGCCGGGGTGGTGGCCGCCGTGGCCGCCGCCGGGGGCGAGTACGGCCGCGGCGGCCAGGGCGCGCGCGTGAACGTGGAGTTCGTGAGCGCCAACCCCACCGGCCCGATCACCGTGGCGTCCGCTCGCCACGCCGCCTACGGCGACTCGCTCGCGCGGGTGCTGGAGCTGGCGGGCAACGACGTCGACCGCGAGTACTACGTGAACGACTTCGGCACGCAGGTGCAGCGCTTCGGCGCGTCACTGTCCGCCCGCGCCAACGGTCAGGACCCGCCCGAGGACGGCTACCACGGCGCCTACGTGACCGAGCTGGCCGCCCGGGTCGAGGGCGCCGCAGACATGGAGGCCGAGGAGCTCGGCCGCCTGGGCGTCGAGCTGATGCTGGAGGGGATCGAGGCCACGCTGGGGCGGTTCGGCGTGCACATGGACGTGTACGCGCGGGAGAGCGCCACCCACGAGGCCGACGCGGTGCAGGCGGCGATCGAGCGGCTGCGCGAGGCCGGCCACATCTACGAGCGGGATGGCGCCACCTGGCTGCGCACCAGTGAGCTCGGCGACGACAAGGACCGGGTGCTGGTGCGCTCCACCGGCGAGGTGACCTACTTCGCCGCCGACATCCCCTACCACTGGACCAAGCACGAGCGCGGCTACGACCGGTCGATACTCGTCGTGGGCGCCGACCACCACGGCTACCAGTCGCGCGTGAACGCGGCCTGGGAGGCGATGGGCGGCGACCCGGCCGGCTTCGAGGTCGTGATGATGCAGCTGGTCAACCTTCTCGAGGGCGGGGTGCGCGCACAGATGTCCAAGCGCGCAGGCGCGATCGTGGCGCTCGATGACCTTCTGGACGACATCGGCGTGGACGCCACCCGCTGGTTCCTGTTGCAGCGCAGCCACGAGACGGCGATCGACCTGGACCTGGAGCTCGCCCGGCGCCAGAGCCAGGACAACCCGGTGTACTACGCCCAGTACGCCCACGCGCGGATCGCCAGCATCCTGCGCAAGGCCGGCGACGAGCGCGTTGCGGCCGCGCTGGCCGCGGACGTGGCCGCCAGCGCCGAGCAGCCGCACCCCTCGGCGCGGGCGCTCGTAAAGCGCCTGGCGGCGTTCCCGGGCGAGGTCACGGATACCGCCGACCGCCGCGCCCCCCACCGGATGACCACCTACGTGACCGAGCTGGCCCAGGACTTCTCGGCGTTCTACCGTGACTGCAAGGTGGTGGGCGCCGCCGACGAGGGCGGCGACGAGGACCTGCGGATCGCGTTGAGCGAGGCCACGCGCAGGACGATCGAGCGCTCGCTGGCCCTGCTGGGGGTGTCCGCTCCCGCGTCGATGTGAGCCCGCGAGGCGTCGAAACCGCCGGTCTCGGTGCCAGGATGGCGCCATTGCATTCAGAGCGCCGCCAGCGATGACCGCAAGAGCTACCCTGGACGCTCGCAACTCGGGGGCGTGCCGCGGGTTGCTGTTCTCCAAGTGACCCGACCACTGCGCACCCTGCTGCTCGCGGCGGCCATGCTGGCCGTGTTCGCCGCCGTCCCGACGGCCGCCAGCGCCGGCTCGAAGCAGTTCTCGATCTTCGAGGACGACGCCGTGCTGCTCGGCCTGACCGACAAGGACCCGGAGAAGGCGATGGCCGAGGTCAAGTACCTGGGTGCCGACGTCGTGCGCGTGTTCGTGGTCTGGTCGCGGGTGTCGCCGCAGAAGACGAGCCGCTCGGTCCCGGCCGGCTTCGATCCGGCCGATCACAACTCGGCGGGCTACGACTGGGGCATCTACGACCAGTTCGTCGAGCGTGCGCGCCGCAACGGGCTGAAGGTCATGCTCACCCTTTCGGGCGAGATTCCGTACTGGGCATCGCGCGAGAACGAGCGCTGCCCGCATCACCTCGGCGGCTACGACAACCTCGCGCTGTCGTGCATGTGGAAGCCCGACCCGGCCCTGTTCGGGAAGTTCGCGCAGGCCGTTGGCACGCGTTACAAGGGCCTCGTCGAGTACTACTCGCTGTGGAACGAGACGAACCTCGAGCACTACCTCTATCCCCAGTTCTCGCGCAGCAAGCGCGGCACCGTGGACCTGGGCGGAAAGATGATGCGCCAGCTGTGGACCGCCGGTTACGGCGCGATCACGAAGATCGACCCGTCGGTCAAGAACAAGGTGCTGTTCGGCGAGACCGCGGCGATCAGCTCGCCGATGGACACGCTCTACGCCGGCCTCTGTCTCGACGAGAACGGCAGGCCCTTCAAGGGCTGGAAGAAGAAGGCCCAGGGCTGTACCAAGCCGAAGAAGCTGCCGATCGGCGGGCTGGCGATCCACCCCTACAACAAGGACGCGGTCGGGAACGTGTTCACGCGGTCCTTCACCAAGGACTCGATGGCCATGGCCTACGCAAGCCGCGCCACGCGCGTCCTGCGCCGGGCCGAGAAGTACAAGCGGATCCCGCGCGGCAGGGGCGTCTACATCACGGAGTTCGGCTTCCAGGTCAAGCCGCCCGACAGGAAGGGGCTCAGCCCCCGGGGCCAGGCGAAGGCGCTGAACGAGGCCGACCGGCTGTTCTTCGGCGACAAGCGCATCCGCGCCGTCGCCCAGTTCGAGCTCTACGACGTGCGCGAGCCGAAGAATGAGGACATCTACAACACCGGTCTGCGCACCAACGACGGCCGGCTGCGACCCTCTTGGGGCGCGTACCGGATGCCGCTGGTGGTCACCAAGCTGGCGGACAACCAGGTCGAGGTGTGGGGCCAGGTGCGCCCGGCCAACTTCCGCACCCGCGTGGCGCTGTTCGCCGCGCGCAAGGGCGGCCGGTACGTGCGCATCGGATCGCCGCGGACCAACGCGTCGGGCTACTTCAAGCTGCGCGTACGGCGCGGCCAGGCGGCCAGGCTGCGCTACCGCACCACCTGGGCGAGCCCCAACGGCGAGACGTTCCCCAGCCGCACGGCCGTGGCCGGGCGCAAGATCAAGTACCGCGAGAAGCCTTAACGCGGTCCCAATCCGCGTGCGCCTGCCCATGCGGCGGCTCGGTTAGCTTCGAGCGTTGGCAAATGGCACGGATCCGCCGCCTGACACTCGCTGCCGCGCTCATCCTGACCGGCGTGGCGATCGCCCCGGCAAGCGCCGGCGCCAGCTCGACCCAGATGACGGTGATCGAGGACAGCGCCACGTTTCTCGGACTGACCGAGCGCGACCCTGACACGGCGCTGCGCGAGGCGAAATCGCTGGGGGCGGACGCGGTGCGGATGTACATCTCGTGGCGGCGCGCCTCGCCCGGCACCGCGCAGTACTTCATGCCCGAGGGCTTCGATCCCGCCAACCCGGACTCGCCGGGCTACAACTGGGGGCGGTATGACCAGCTCGTGCGGTCCGCCCGCGCGCACGGGCTCAGGGTCATCGTCACGCTCGGCCCCGCGATGCCCTGGTGGGGATCGCGCGAGCCCACGCGCTGCCCGCACCCGGTGGGCAACAAGGTGGAGCTCGGGCTGTCGTGCTACTGGAAGCCCGACCCGGTGCTGTTCGGCAAGTTCGTGGGCGCCGCGGCCAAGCGGTTCAAGGGCAAGGTCTCCTACTACTCGCTCTGGAACGAGCCGAACCTCGAGAACTACCTCTTGCCCCAGCGCATGAAGACCAGGGCGGGCATCGTGGACATGGGTGGCAAGCAGCTGCGCGAGCTGTACATCGCCGGCTACCGCGCCATCCGCGCCAACGACCGCGCGCGCGCCAAGCGCGTCCTGTTCGGCGAGACGTCGGCCATCAGCTCACCGCGCGACACGCTGTTCTCGGCCCTGTGCCTGAAGCGCAACGGGCGGCCGTACACCGGCGCGATCAAGCGCGAGCAGGGCTGCTCCAGGCCGTCGAAGCTGCCGATCGGGGGACTGGCTGTGCACCCGTACAACCGGAGCGCGCTCGGCTCGGTGTTCTCCGCCACCAGGACGAGGGCGTCGATGCCGATGGCCTACCTCGGCCGCGCCGGCCGGCTGCTCAGGCTGGCGGAGAAGTACAAGCGGATACCCAGGAAGCGCGGCATCTTCATCACGGAGTTCGGCTTCCAGTCGCAGCCCGCGAACGCGCGCGGGCTCAGCCTCGACGCGCAGGCGCGGGCGCTCAACGAGGCCGACCGGCTGTTCTTCGGCGACAAGCGCGTGAAGTCCGTGGCCCAGTTCGAGCTCTTCGACGTGCCCGACCTGCCGACCGAGGACGTGTTCAACACCGGCCTGCGCCGGCAGGACGGCCATGCCAAGCCGTCGCTGGCGGCCTGGCGGCTGCCCCTGGTGGTGAGCCGCCGCCGCCCAAACCGGGTCGAGGTCTGGGGCCAGGTCCGGCCGGCACACGGGCGAGCGCGCGCCACCGTCCAGGTGGCGCGGTCCGCCAAGGGCCCGTTCAAGAAGCTCAAGCGCGTGCGGACCAACAGGGCCGGCTACTTCCGGTTCGAGGTGCGCCGCGGCCGTGCGGCGCGGCTGCGCTACCGGTTGCGCTGGCGCGGCCACACGAGCCGCGTGGCCAAGCCGGGCCGCAGGATCAAGTACAGGCGCGGCTAGAGCTCGGTGAAGAAATTGATCCCGAGGTCGTCCATCAGCGCCAGCGCCTCGGCGTTCAGGCGCGTCAGCTCGTTGCTGTAGAGCAGCACGCCCATCGTCACCAGCACCAGTCCGGAGACCACCGTGATCGCGGTGTAGTGGTCGCGGAAGAAGCGAAAGAAGCCCGACACCGACGAGAACGCCAGCGCGCTGAGGATGAACGGCACCGCAAGGCCCAGGGCGTAGAAGGCCAGCAGCACACCGCCCTGGCCCACGTTCTCCTCGGTGCCCGCCGCCGTCAGGATCGCGCCGAGCGTGGGGCCGGTGCAGGGCAGCCAGGCCACGGCGAACGCCAGCCCGGCCACGATCGGCCCGCCCGTGGAGGCGCGCGCGAGCAGCGACTCGGGTCGCCACTCGCGGTTGAGCCGGTTCACGAACAGCGTGGCGATGAACAGGATGCCGAGCGCGATCAGCACCACGCCGGCGATCTGCTGCAGCAGCCGGCGGTGGTCCTGGAGCGCGGACCCGAAGCCGGTGGCGGTCATGCCCAGCGCCACGAACATGACCGTGAACGACAGGCAGAACAGGATCGCCGGGCCGAGCACCTTCGAGCGGCCGTGACCGGCCTGGATGTCGGCGAACGACACGCCCGAGATGGTCGACAGGTAGCCGGGCACCAGCGGCAGCACGCAGGGAGAGATGAAGGAGATGAAGCCGACGGCGAACGCGGCGACGACCGTGGTGTTCACCTCGGCGGCGAGCGGGATCACATGCCGTACCGGTCGAGGTCGTCCTGGAGACGCTTGGACCCGTCCGGATCGGGCCCATCCGCCGCTGGCTCGCCGGACCGCCCGCGGCGCGTGCGGCGCCACTGCCACGCGGCCGCGCTGACTGCCCCGAGGCCCAGCAGCACCGCAAGTACGGGCACCAGCGTCGCCGCCAGGTCGAAGCCGCTGTCGTCCGGCGTGGCCAGCACCTCGCGGCCGTACTCGGCGACCAGCCGGTCCTTGACTTGATCCTTGGTCAGGCAGTCGTCGACCAGGTCCTGGATGAAGGCACGCTCGCGGTTGGCCTGAGGTGCCTCGGTGGCCAGCGCCAGCGGCGTGCCGCAGACCGGGCACATGACCTCGTCCTCGACGTCGCCGAGGGTGGTCTTGGGCGCGCAGTCGGCGGCGATGGCCGCCGGGGCGCCAAGGCCCAGCACCAGGGCCGCGATCGCGGCGGCTGCGAATCGGGCGAGTTTCATCGCTGGAGGGAGGGTAATGAGCGGCAGAGGGCCACAGGAGAGGGGAGAGAAGTGACCGAACCGCCGGAACCCGCCAAGAAGGCTGCACGCCGCCGTGTCGCCGCGCCGCCCGTGAACCTGCTGCTGCTGGTGCCGCTGCTCGGGACGCTGATCCCCGTGATCTACAACACGCGCGACCCCGAGCTGTTCAGCATCCCGTTCTTTTACTGGTACCAGCTCGGGTGGGTGCCGATCAGCGTGGTCTGCACGATCATCGTCTACCGCGCCACCAAGGGGAGGCGCTGATGGATCGCGGGGTGAACGAGGTCGCGCTGGCGGTTTTCATCGCCCTGTTCGGGCTGGTCACCGTGATGGGCTTCCTGGCCTCGCGCTGGCGCCGCGCCCAGGATCTCGAGCACCTGGACGAGTGGGGCCTCGGCGGGCGCAAGTTCGGCGGCTGGATCACGTGGTTCCTGGTCGGCGGCGACCTCTACACGGCGTACACGTTCGTGGCCGTGCCGGCGCTGGTGTTCGGCGTCGGCGCGCTCGGCTTCTTCGCGCTTCCGTACACGATCGTCCTGTACCCGCTGGCGTTCCTGGTGGTGCCGCGGCTGTGGTCGGTGGCGCACCGTCACGGCCACGTCACGCCCGCCGATTTCGTGCGCGGGCGCACCGGCTCCGCGTCGCTGGCGCTTGCCGTGGCGGTGGTCGGGATCGTGGCCACGATGCCCTACATCGCGCTCCAGCTCGTGGGAATCGAGGCGGTTCTGAAGACGATGGGGGTGGAGGGCGAGTGGCCGCTGATCATCGCGTTCGCGATCCTGGCCGCGTACACGTACCAGTCAGGCCTGCGCGCGCCGGCGCTGATCGCGTTCGTCAAGGACTCGCTGATCTACATCGTGGTCATCGCGGCCGTGATCTACATCCCCAGTCAGCTCGGTGGCTGGGACGCGATCTTCGGCGCCGCCGACAAGAAGTTCTCCGAGAGCCCGGCGCCCGCCGACGGCGTCCTGCTGGCCAACGCCCAGACACTGGGCTACTCGTCGCTGGCGTTCGGCTCGGCGATGGCGCTGTTCCTGTACCCGCACTCGGTCACCGGCCTGCTGGCCGCCAAGAGCCGCGACACGATCAAGCGCAACATGGCCGCGCTGCCCGCCTACTCGTTCGTGCTCGGGCTGCTGGCGCTGCTTGGCTACATGGCCATCGCCGCGGGCGTCACGCCGATCGGCGACGACGTGAACACCATCGTGCCGCTGCTGTTCGACGAGATGTTCCCCGACTGGTTCGCCGGTGTGGCCTTCTCCGCGATCGCCATCGGGGCACTGGTCCCGGCGGCGATCATGTCGATCGCCGCCGCCAACCTGTTCACGCGCAACATCTACAAGGAGTACCTGAACAAGGACGCAACCCCGCGCGAGGAGGCGCGCGTGGCCAAGATCATGTCGCTGCTGGTCAAGGCGGGCGCCGTGGCCGTGATCCTGATGCTGGACCCGCAGTTCTCGATCGACCTCCAGCTGATCGGCGGCGTGGTCATCCTGATGACGCTGCCGCCGATCGTGTTCGGCCTGTTCACGCGCTGGTTCGACGGCCGGGCGCTGCTGGCCGGCCTGCTGGTGGGCCTCGCCGCGGGCATGCTGATGCTCTACGACACGCCCAACCCCGCCGCCGGCAAGGAGCACTTCGGCGGGGCGCAGTACGCGCTGTCCAAGTTCGGGTTCGAGACCGACGTGACGATCTACACCGGCATCCTGGCGCTGCTGGTCAACATCCTCGTCGCGGCGGCCGCTACCGGCTTGCTACGTGCGATGGGCCGAAACGACCCGGGCGTGGACCTGACCGAGCCGGCCGACTACCACGTCGAGGCCGGCGACCCGGGCGTGTCGCCCGAGCCGGCCACGGCCGTGGAGGAGGAGTTCAGCCCCGAAGGAGCGGGACAACCTCGCGACGCATGAACGCGTCGTCGACGGGGCCGCGCTTGACGGCCGCCACGCGGCCGCGTGGGTCGATCACGATCGTCTCCGGGACCCCGGCCACGCCGTAGTCGGGCCGCAGCTGGTCCTCGGGGTCCTTGAGCTGGGGATAGGTCAGGCCGTACTCGGCGATGAACGCCTTCGCGTCGGGTGTGTTGTCCAGCACGTCGACCCCCAGCAGGGTGCCCTTGCCGTCGCTCGAGATGCGCTTGTGCCAGCGCTCGAGCAGCGGCGACTCCGACCGGCACGGGTCGCACCACGAGCCCCACACGTTCAGCACCACGACCTTGCCGCGGTAGTCGGCCAGCGTCCGTCGGCCGCCGCCGTCGAGCCGGGGCAGGTCGAAGTCCGGCGCCGCCTCGCGCTCGCCCTTGGCAAGCGAGTCCTCGATCGCACGGTCGGGGCCGGTGTGGCCGAGGCCGTACACGAGCAGGCCGAGCAGGGCCGTCACGCCGATCAGGGCGGCTATCACGAAGGGGGAACGCAGGCGCTTCATGGGCGGCCCCTCAGGGTATTGAGCGGCCCCTCGCGGCCATCCGCTTGACCGCGTCACGCTTCGGTTGTATTTTCCAACCAGGCGCGGTCCCGCGCCCGACCTCCATCCCGGTGCTCACGCCACCGGTCAACGGAGGTAGAGGTGGCCTCGAGCCATCGGGACACCGGTCATCGTTCGCCCTATCCGGTGGGGCATCGGGAGCGTGGGTTCCGGCGCCAGCCACCGTGATCAGGAGCAGAACATGACCCAGCAGAGGACATTCAAGCGGCGCGTCCGGGCGCGGATGGCCAAGACGGGGGAGAGCTACACGGCGGCCCGCCGCCAGCTCCTCCCCGATGCGCCGGCGCCCGAGCCGGCGTTCGAGCCAACGGTTGCCGAGGAGCGCGTGGTCGAGGCCACCGGCCACGGCTGGGACCACTGGTTCGCCACCCTGGACGATTGGGGCGCACGCGAGCGGGGGCACACCGAGATCGCGCGCTGGCTGCGTGACGAGCACGGCGTGCCTGGCTGGTACTCCCAGTCGATCTCCGTGACCTACGAGCGTGCGCGCGGCATGCGCGCGGTCGGCGAGGGCGTCAACGGCTTCACGGTCTCCGTCTCGCGGACGGTCGACGCGACCGCCGAGGAGCTGTTCGCGGCATTCGACGACGAGGCCACGCGCGAGCGCTGGCTGCCCGATGCCGACCTGTCCGTGCGCACCACCACGCCGCCGCGACTGGCGCGCTACGACTGGCATGGCGGCCCGTCCAAGGTGGTGGTCGGCATCGAGGCGCTGGACGACGGCCGCGCGCGCGTCGGCCTTGCGCACGAGCGGCTGGCCGACGCCGCCGAGCGCGACCGGCTCAAGCCCTGGTGGCGCGAGCGGCTGACGGCCTTGAAGGCGCTGCTCGAGCAAGGCGAAGCGCCGTACGTCGATCTGCCCGGTGCAGGGCGGGCAAAGTGACGCCCTGACCGTCGCCGTGGAGCGAGACTGACGTAGAATCCCGCCTCGGTGCGGACGTAGCTCAGTTGGTAGAGCGCAAGCTTCCCAAGCTTGAGGTCGCGGGTTCGACCCCCGTCGTCCGCTCTCGGGCGTTCTGGGCATGTTCTGGCGGTGTCATCGGCCGGCTCGTGTGCAAAGCACACTTCGCCGGCCTCTTCCTTGCCAGAACGGCCCAGAACGCCCGAAACGTCTTACGGAGCCACGCGCACAACGAACGGGCCCACTGCCGCCGGCTGGCCCGGCCCGGGGCGCACGCCGCCCGGCAGCCGCGAGTCCTCGATCACGGCCAGCGGTCGCGGGCAGCGGGCAGGGGTGCAGCGCGGCTCGGCGTTGCCGAGGCCGAACGGGCGGTCGAGCCGCACGTCCTGGTCGCGCAGGTAGAAGGCGACCACGGGGCTGTTCGTGAGGACGGTCCGTGCGCCGGCCTGCTGGGCCAGCCGGCCCGCCGGCCGCGGGTCGGGCTGGACGCTCGGCCCGCTGCGCTGGACCACCACCGCCACCGCCAGCGCCGCGGCGGCAAGCGTGGCCGCGGGCATGGCCCAGCGCCACGGGACCGCCTGGACGCCGGCGGCCACCAGCGCGACCGCGAACGGAATCAGCGCGGTCAGGTAACGGGCGTCGAAAATGTCGGGTCCAAGCGCCGAGGCCAGCACGTGCAGCACGAAGGCCACCAGCGGAACGACGCCGAACAGCCACAGCGCCGTAAGGCGATCGTGGTCATCGAGCCGCCCGAAGCGGGGCGAGCGGGCCAGCAGCCACGCGGCGGCCGCAAGCGTCCCGGCCACCACCAGGAACTGCAGCGAGCGCACGGCCGCACCGCCGATCAGGCCGTTGGTGCCCGTGAACACCGACACGAAGCTGTCGCGGATCGAGCCCGGCCCCAGCCCGGGCGTCGGCGGCGTGAGCTTGGTCACGTCGATCTGGTCGAGCCCGCGCAGCATCTCGCCGATCAGGGGCACCAGCGTCAGCAGCGGCAGCACCCCGAGGCCGATCGTCCGCGCCACACCCTGGCCACGCCAGAGCGCCGGGAGGGCCAGCAGCGGCGCCAGCGCCAGCACCGAGTCGTACTCGGCGTGCAGCGCAACCGTGGCCCCCGCCGCGTACAGCCACCACCAGCGCGCGCGGCGGCCCTGCGCAAGCCGCGCCACCGCCCACGCCGCCACCAGCACCCCGACGGCGGCCAGCATGAAGCCGCGCGAGTAGTTGGCGTACGAGACATGGAAGGGGGCGGCAGCCAGGCCTGCGGCCGCAAGCAGCGCGACGCGCGTGCCCAGCAGCGGGCGCACGAGCGCGTACAGCACCGGCACGCACGCCACCGACGCCACCAGCGCAGGCAGCCGCAGCCATGCCTCGCTGTCCAGCGGCAGCGGCGCGAGCAGGGCGTAGAACAGCGGCGGGGTGTTCTCGTAGTCGGCCAGGCGATCGAAGAACTCGCCCACGTCGGGCGCCGAGGCCACCAGCCATGAGTAGCCCTCGGCGTCGCTCAGGCGGGCGTCGAGGCCGACCAGCCGCACGCCGACCGCAACGGCAACGATGACCACCAGCGCGAAACGCCGCGCGCCGGCGCCCTCCAGGGGACTCTGCTCCGGCGGCACGGCGCCAGCGTAGCTACGGGCGCAGATCCGACCGATTTGCAACCCACAGAGTGTCCTCGGTCGTCGTGGGCCCATATATGCGCCCGATCGACCGCTGGTGCTCGCGGGAGTCCTTGTCGCTATGGCCACCACGTGGACTGCCGACAGCGATGTCGCACGCGCACCGCTGCTGACGGCCATCTTGGCCGCTGGCGCCGTTAGGCCGCGGTCTTCGCCTGACCTCGCTGTCGCACCAGCGACGCCACCACGCCGGCGCCGAGGATCACGGCCACGCCGGCCAGCGAGACCGCCGGCCCGACCTTGCCGACCAACTCGCCGGCGACCATCTTGCCGGCGATGAAGATCAGCAGGATCGCCAGCGCGGCCTTGAGGTAGTAGAGCCGCTCGACCAGATCGGCGACCAGGAAGAACAGCGGCCGCAGGCCGAGGAGGGCGAACGCATTGGCGGCGAACACCACGTAGGTGTCGGTGGTGATCGCCAGGATCGCCGGCACCGAGTCGACGGCGAAGATGATGTCCACCACGGCGATCGCCACAAGCGCGGCACCGCCGACGGTCAGGGCGCGCCTGTCCTGGTCGCGCACGACCAGCTTGGAGCCGTGGTCGCCCTCGGCCACGTTCAGGCGGTCGCGCACGCCCTCGACCAGCTGCTCCTCGCCGCCGTGCTCGTGGCGGTGCTTCCACAACCGCCAGCCGGTCCAGGCCAGCAGCGCGGCGAACGGGAACGACAGCCACGACGCGTGCTCCAGGGCGGTGGCGCCGGCGAAGATGAAGATCGCCCGAAGGACGAGCGCGCCGATGATCCCGTAGGTCAGCAGCTTCGGACGCGCCGCCTCGGCGATCGAAAAAGCCTGGAAGACAATCAGGAACACGAAGACGTTGTCCAGCGACAGCGACTTCTCGACCAGGTAGCCGGCCAGGTATCCCTCGGCCTGCCCGGGCGAGCCGGCCACATAGAGAACGCCCGCGAACACCAGCGAGATCGCGATCCAGGCCACGCTCCAGATCGACGCGGCCCGGATCGACATCGCGCCGTCGCGGCCGCGCACGACCACCAGGTCGACGGCCAGGAGCACAACCAGGGCGATCAGAAGGGCGATCCATTCCATCGGGTGAGACCTCCGCGAGTCGTCGGGTGAACGGTTCGCGAAGGTTTCTCCGTCCCCCACGGGGGCGCTGGTGCCGGGCGGGCGATATGCGCCACACCGTGCTGACGGCAGCCAGCCTCCGGGATACTTCCCTTCGGTTCGCCGGACTGTAGCGTGCCGCGCGTGAAGGTCGCGACCTGGAACGTGAACTCGCTGAAGATGCGCCTGCCGCGGATCCTCGAGTTCACCGAGATGCACGCCCCCGAGGTGCTGCTGCTGCAGGAGACCAAGACCGAGCCGGCCGCATTCCCGGCGCTCGAGCTGGCGGCCGCCGGCTACCAGGCCGTGCACCATTCGGCCGGCCGCTGGGCCGGCGTTGCGATCCTCGTGCGCGACGGGCTCGAGCTGGGCGAGACCGTGCTCGGCCTGCCCGGCGAGCCCGACCCCGGCGAGGCGCGCTGGGTCGAGGCCGAGGTGGACGGCGTGCGGATGGTCTGCACCTACGTGATCAACGGCCGCGCGCCCGACTCGCCGTTCTTCGCCCACAAGCTGGCCTTCCTGGCCGCCGCCGCCGACCGCGCCGCTGCGCTGCGCGAGGCGGGGGAGGAGGTGCTCGTGGGCGGCGACTTCAACGTGACCCGCGACGACCGCGACGTGTACGACCCGCCCGCGTTCGCCGGCGCCACGCACGTCCAGCCCGAGGAGCGGGCCGCGTTCGAGTCGATCCTGGAGCGCGGCGGCCTGGCCGACGCCTACCGCGAGCTGCACCCCGACGACGTGCAGTACACGTGGTGGGACTACCGCGCGGGCCACTTCCACAAGGGCCTCGGGCTGCGGATCGACTACCTGCTGGCCTCGCCAGGCGTCGCCGGCCGGCTGCGGGCCTGTGGCATCGAGCGTGACTTCCGCAAGGGCAGGAAGCCGTCGGACCACGCGCCGCTCGTCGCAGAGCTGTGACCGCCCTCGCAAACCGCACCAGGTCGGTGTGGCTCGAGGCCGGCCTGGTGGCGGCGATCGCGCTACCGCTGCTGCTGGCGATGGACGCCTACGTGCGCGACCAGCCGACGCCGCGCAACGACGAGCTGATCTACGACAAGATGGCCAGCGACCCGTTCGACCCGCACACGTTCCCGTTCGCGTACCGGATCGCCGTACCGCTGCTGGTCCACGTCTCGCCGCTTGACCGTACCCCCACGTTCCAGCTGCTGGCCTGGCTGTCGTGCGCCGCCATCGCGGCGCTGGCGTACGTGCTGATGCGCAGGTTCGCCATCGGCAAGCCGCTGAGCGGCGCGCTCGCGGTGAGCCTGGCGCTGTCGCCGGTCCTGTTCGCCGTCTCGCTGCGTCAGGGCCACAACGTGGACCCGGAGTCGGTGCTGGTCATGTTCGCCGGTGCGCTGGCGATCGTGGACCGGCGGCCGGTGGTGCTGGCGGCGATCGTGCTGGTGGGCGCAACCGTGCGCGAGGCGGCGCTGTTCCTGGTGCCGCTCGCCTACGCCGTCTGGGCCGACAGGCTGTGGGACCCGAGGGCGCTGCGCCAGGCGCTCGTGGCGGCTGTGCCCGGGCTGGTGGCCTACGTCACCCTGCGCCTCGCGGTTCCGTCGGTGGCGCGCGAGCAGGTGATCGGCTACGGCAGCTCGTTCCTGGAGGGCCGCAAGGACGTGATCGAGACCAACGCCGAGCTGCCGGGGACGACCTTGCGCAGGATCGGGCTGGCGTTCGGGCCGTTGTGGCTGGCGGCGCCGTTCGCCCTGCGCGACCTGCCCTGGGCCCGCCGCGGGCTGGTGCTGGTGGCCGCCTGCATGGCCGGCATGCTGTTCGCCCTGGACTGGGGCCGGATCATCTTCCTGGCCGCGCCGGTGATCGTGGTCGCGGCCGCATGGGTGCTGAACGGCCGCCCGCGCCTGGCGGTCGCCGCCGTGGCGGCGTTCATGGCCATGAACCTCGGCTACATGGTCTACATGGAGGACTTCGGCGGCGCACAGGACGGCATCATCGACACCGGGCCGTCGGCCTACCCCGCGCTGTAGGTGCAACTCGGCGCCCACCCGGTCCGGGCGGATTCCTAGCGTGGCCGCATGCTCAGACAGGACAGGGGCGCGGCGTTCGTGACCGACGGTGTGTGGCTCTGGCGCCGCCACAGATTCTGCGTCGGCCGCCGCGTGGCGCCACCGCTGACGCCGCGTGGACTTGCCCGGCTGCATGCCACGCAGGAGCGCGAACCGGTCTGCGTGCTGGAGGACGACGGCCGGCGCTGGTGGTGGTACTCGGACCGCTTCTTCAGCGAGGCCGACGAGCTCTCCCCTGCCGACGTGACCGCGCTCGTGGCAGACCGCGACCGCCGCCGCGCGCGCAAGCTCGAGCGGGCGCACGCGGAGCTGGAGGCCGGGGCGGCGCCACGCCGCGCCCCGATCCCGCGCGAGGTCCGCCGCGCCGTCTGGGCCCGTGACGGTGGCCGCTGCGTGGACTGCGGCGCGGGCTTCGACCTCCAGTACGACCACGTGATCCCGCACGCCATGGGCGGCGCCGACACCGAGGCCAACCTGCAGTTGCTGTGCGGTGACTGCAACCGCGCCAAGGGCGACGGGCTTTAGCTGCCCCCGACGCTGGGTACCCGCGGTCCCGATCGCACTCGACCCGGGAGTTGAGCATGAGTAGGTCAGGTACCGGCCGGCTGACGCTGGCCGCTGTGGTAGCGCTGATCGGCGCGGGCTTGGTTGTCACCGCCATCGGCGGCGCCGAGCGCGGCAAGGATCCGTTCGCCACCGCCAAGCTGCGCAACGCCGACGGACGCACGGTCGGCCAGGTGCGCCTGCGCGAGGGCCGGCGCGGGGTGGTGGAGGTGACCGGCAGCGTGCGCGGCCTGCGGCCGGGCTTCCACGGCTTTCACATCCACGAGACAGGTGTCTGCAAGGCGCCCTCCAAGGACGACACCGGCAAGACCGGTGCGTTTCTCAGCGCGGGCGGGCACTTCAAGCGCGGGGGTCAACCCACGGCGGCCACGCGGGCGACATGCCGCCCCTGTTCGTGCGCCGCGGTGGACGCGCCAGCGCCACCTTCGCCGTCGATTCGTTTCGCATCGGTCAGCTCACCGCCGGCGACGGCTCCGCGATCATGGTCCACGCCGACCGCGACAACCAGGCCAACGTTCCCGACCGCTACAAGTCGACCGCTTCCACCAAGAGCGGACCGGACGAGGAGACGCTGAAGACGGGCGACGCGGGCGACCGCGTGGCCTGCGGGGTGGTGCGCTCGCGCCGCCGCTGACGGCTATCCGCCGCCGCCGGCGCCGTTCTCGATCCGCGTCATCTGCACCGCGGCGTCGAGCTCGGCCTCGGCGGCGCCGCGGAACACGCCCTTGATCGGCGGCACGTCCGAGTAGAAGCGCCCGTGGCCGATCTTCACGTGCTGCTCGCCGGCCAGGCCGGGGTTGGTCGGGTCGGCGCCGGTCCACGCCGCCTCCTCACCCGCGCGGCCGGGCAGCAGCGCCTCCAGCCACGCGTGGGTCTCGACCTCGGCCGAGTCGCCGCCGGCCTCCGACGCCGCGAACAGGTAGCCGGAGACGTAGCGCGCCGCGATCCCCTGGTTGCGCAGCAGGATCAGGCCCAGGTGCACGAAGTCCTGGCACACGCCGGCGCCGCCGGCCAGCAGGTCCTCGACGGTGGAACCCACGTAGGTGGCGCCCTGCTTGTACTCGAAGCGGCTCGGGATCGACTCGGTCAGCGCCTGCAGCGTCTCCGCGGGCGTATCGCGCCTGACGGCGGCCACCAGCTCGTCGAGAGCCGCCCCGGTGGGCTGTTCGCCGGCGGGCAGCAGGAACTCGCCCGCGGCCTCGCGGTAGTCCGCGCTGTCCAGGTGCTCCCAGCCGCCGGCGGCCGGTGGGGGCGGCTGCTCGTTGGTCACCCGCGCGCGCGCCTCGATCGACAGCCGCTCGTGGCCCTCGATCAGGTTGAACTCGATCACCTCGGTGCCGAAGTAGTCGGTGTAGGAGTGCAGCCGCGCGCTGGGGTCGATCCGCAGCTCGAACGCGTCGACGCGCTGGGTGGCGGTGGCCGCAGGCCGAACCCGCAGGGCGTTGTGCTGGTCGAACACCGGGCTGTCGTAGCGGTACTCGGTGACGTAGCGGATCGAGTACTTCACGCGCCGCCGCCGTTCTGTCGCGTGACGCCCTGGCCCTGGAAGTAGCGCTGGTCGATCTCCTCGTCCGCGGCGTCCAGCTCGTGCTGGACCTCACGGAATGCCGGTGCGAGGTCGGCGCCCGCCTCGGAGTTGCCGCTGCGGAACTTCAGGTCGGCCGAGATGCGCGCCAGCCGCAGCACCGGCGGCGCCTCCAGCGGATCGATCTCGGCCCGTGAAAGCGCGCCGTGCAGCGACTCCACCGATGCGGCCACGGAATCCGGGAAGTCGCGCTCGAACAGCAGGAAACGGGTGACCGGGCCCGCGTTGGGTGGCGCGGCGGCAGAGCGCATGAAGGCCTGGAAGCCGCCGACCGAGCGCAGCAGTGCCAGCGCGTTGCCGTCGCGCCGCGGCACCTCGCGGTCGTCGTCGTCATCCTGCTGGCGGGTGGGTGGCAGCGCCACGCGCAGCATCCGCAACACCATGTCGGCCGCTTCAAGGCGGCCGCCGGCCACCAGGAACGCGCGCGCCTCGTCCTTCTGCATCGTGCGCGAGGTCAGGCCCCAGAACAGCGCCGTGCGCTCCTTGACGTAGGCGTAGATCGAGTATGGGCCGGTCCGCAGGCCCGAGTCCAGGTTGGCGCCCTGCATGCCCAGGTTGAAGGTGTTGACCGATTCCCACATCTCGGCCGAGATCGTGTCCCGCACCGTGCGCGCACCCTCGCGGGCGCGCTCGACGCAGGCACGGATCGACACCGGGTTCGCGGGGTCGAGCGTCAGCGCGCCGATGACCTCGTCGCGCTGGGCCGCGCGGGTGGACGTGACCCGCTTCTGGGCGCCCATGATCGTCAGCAGCGAGTCCCACGTGAGCGTGACCGAGGTCGGATCGTCGGGGCGCCCCTGCAGGTCGGCGTGGAACAGGCCGTCGAGCATGCGGGCTGTGTGCTCGGCCCGCACCAGGTGGCGGCCGAGCCAGTAGACGTCGTGCGCGTTGCGGGCCAGCATCAGCCGCCGCCTTGGGGGAGGAGCGCAGACCGGGCGTTGGCCGGGCGAGCACCGGACCCGGTCTTCTCCTGCTGCTGCTGGCGCTCTTGCTGGTGCCAGCCGGCCTGGCGCAGCCCGGGCATCGTCGGCGGGTCGAACGGATCGAACGGGTCGCCCGGCGCAGGCTCCTCCAGCTCGTCGGCCAGCACCCACGTGTCCTTCGAGCCGCCGCCCTGCGAGCTGTTCACGATCATCGAGCCCTCGCGCAGCGCGACACGCGTCAGGCCGCCGGGCACGATCGAGATCTCGTCGCCGAACACCGCGAACGGGCGCAGGTCCACGTGGCAGGGCCCCAGCGACCCGTCCTCGCGCACGGTCGGCACCGTCGACAGGTTCACGGTCTCCTGGGCGATCCAGCGCTCGGGCGCGACGCTCAGCACCTGGCGCTGCGCGTCGATCTGCTCCTCGGTTGCGTGCGGGCCGATGAACACCCCCTTGCCGCCGGACTCGCCGGTCGGCTTGACCACCAGCTCGTCAAGGCGCGAGAGCGCGTGCTCGCGCTGCTCGCGGTCGCCAAGCAGGTAGGTCTTGACGTTGTCCAGGATCGGCTCCTCGCCGAGGTAGAAGCGGATCATCTCCGGCACGTAGTGGTAGACCGCCTTGTCGTCCGCCACCCCGGTGCCGAGCGCGTTGGCGATCGCGACGTTGCCCGCCCGGTAGGCACGCATCAGGCCGGGCACGCCGAGCAGCGAGTCGGGCCGGAACTCCAGCGGGTCGATGAAGTCGTCGTCGATCCGGCGGTAGATCGCGTCCACTCGCGAGAGGCCACGGGTGGTGCGCATGAACACGGTCGTGTCGCGCACCACCAGGTCGGACGCCTCCACGAGCTCGACGCCCATCTGGCGGGCCAGGAACGCGTGCTCGAAGTAGGCGCTGTTGGCCGACCCGGGCGTCCATACGACGACCGTCGGCTGCTCGCCGCCGCCCGGTGCGACCGCTCGGAGCGCGTCCAGCAGCAGCGCCGGATAGTCGTTGACCGGGCGCACCGAGTACTTGTCGAACAGGTCCGGCACCAGCCGGCTCATGGCGATCCGGTTTTCGAGCACGTACGAGATGCCCGACGGGGTGCGGACGTTGTCCTCCAGCACCTTCCACGAGCCGTCGACGTCGCGCACCAGGTCGCAGCCCGAGACGTGGCACCAGACCCCGCCCGGGGGACGGATCCGGTGTGCGGCGCGGGCGAAGTTCGGCCGCGTGACCACCAGCTCCCACGGCACGATGCCCTCGCGGACGATGCCGCGCTCGTGGTAGACGTCCTCGACGAACCGGTTCAGCGCGCGCACCCGCTGGGCCACGCCGCGCTTGATCGTGCGCCATTCGGCCGCGGGCATGATCCGCGGGATCAGATCGAGCGGGAACGGCCGGTCCTTGACCGGCCCATCCTCGCCGCTGGCCTCGAACGTGATGCCCTGCTGAACGAAGATCGCGTCGCGCCGGTCGGCCGCCGCGGCCAGGCCGTCGGGGCCCAGGCGCTCGAGCGACTCGACAAGCGCCCGGGCGTAGGGACGGGGGCGCCCGCCGCCGTCCACGGCCTCGTCGAAGAAGCCGTCGCGGGGGTCATAGGCGGAGATCAGGCCGTTGGGGTCCGGGTCCGGCACCCGCGTAGTTCTATCGATGATGCCCCGTCGGGCAGGACGCGATCGCGGCCTGCCCGCGGGACTCAGTTCCTGTGGTACCGCAGCTTCTTGCCGGCCAGGGCGCCGCGGCTGGTGATCGGCGTGCCCGTCTCGGGGTTCACTCCGCTCAGCCGCCAGCGCAGCTTGGTCGCGTTGCGGGCCTTGACGTTGAACCGCAGGAAGCCCTTGCGGTTGGTCCGCACGGTCTTCACGGTCCGGTATTCGCCACCGCGGGCCCTGGACTGGATCGCCACCCTCGACGACCCGCCGGGCCTGACCTGGCCGTACACCTCGACCGAGAACACCGACCGGCGGGTCACCACGATCGGCATCCGGTAGGCGCCGTACGAGGGCTTGAGCTCGCCGCTGAACAGCCGCAGGCCCGTGTTGAACTGGCTCGGGTCGCGGACGTCGGTGAACTCGTACTGCGACACCCACTTGACGCGCCTGTCGCCGTAGAACAGCCGGTCCGCCTCGTTGATGTAGCGGGCCTGGTTGGCCAGCGACGGGACGCCGAAGCCCTTGTCGGGCGGGTCGCTCTGGAACCCGAACTCCGTCACGTACACGTTGCGCGCCCTCGACGAGATGCGCTTGCGCTTGTAGGCGCCGTTCAGGAGCCGGTGCAGGCGCGGCATGTGCGCGATCGTCAGCGACGTCTTCGACCGGTAGCGCTGCCGGGGTCCGAACAGCGCGCCCTGGTTGTAGGGGTGCACGGCGAACCCGAGCGTGGGCACCCGGCGCGGCCTGCGACATCCCTGAGCCCGGGCGCGCCGCCCGCGGAACGGCCTGCCGCGAGAGTCCAGGCACAACGTGGCGCGGATGAACGGAAGCGGGCTGGCGATGGAGGGCACCTCGCCGAACAGCACGCGGTTGCGCCGCGCGCGGTCGTACTTGGCGATCACCTTCTGGCCGGTCAGGTAGAGCTGGCGGTACTTGGCCGCGGCGTAGTCGTACCTGCCCACGCCCTTCGCCCGCGCGTACCGCGGCTGGAGCCACGTCTTGCCGAGGTTCGGCTCGTTCCAGATCGAGTAGTAGCTGACCTTGCCCCGGTAACGCAGGACCGCGGCCTTGACGAAGCGGCTGAACTCCTTCGTGTTCGGCTTGTAGGTGCACGAGCCGCTGCCCTTGCACCTACTCGGCCTGTCGCTGCCGAAGACCGGCATCGGACCGGTGATGGTCAGCTGGATCTTGATCCCGCGGGCGCGCGCAAGGTTGACCACGTTGTCGGTGGCCGACCAGTCGTAGTGGCCGCTGGTGGGGTCGTCGGTCTTGAAGTCGGCGGGCTTCTTGCGATCCCCGGGGGTCCGGTAGATCCGGCCGTAGATCACGTTCGTCCTCAGGATGTCCACCCCGAGGTTGTCGAACTGCTTGATCACGTCCGAGGGCGCGGCACCCTCGCCACGGGTCAGCTCGGCATCGTCCTGGAAGACGGAGAGCTGACCGCTGGACGCGGACGCGGCAGCGGGGGCGAGCAGCGCCGCCAGCGTCGTCAGCAGCGCGCAGGCGAGCAGTCGGAGGCTCTGCGTGGTCATCGAAGGGGTTCCTTGGTCGGGTACGGCGGGCCAGAGGAGCGCCCGGAGGGGTCGGTGATAGTACACACGCCCCGGCGGGAGAAGTTGCGCTCTAGCGCCTGTAAAGCGGCGTTCGAACGTAGTGGTCGTGCAGTGCGGTCCAGGCGGGTTTGCGCGCGCCGTTGTAGGTCAGCACACCCTTGTAATGGCGCGTGTTGCGGCCCGGGCGATTCGTGCGCACGCCGCCGAGCCAGCCCGGGTTGATCTCGAACTCGCGCATCGTCCAGTGGATCGCGCCGGTCATGAACGGCAGCCGGTCGACCAGGTCGAGCGTGCGGTTCACGTGGTTGGCCTGGAACGCGTAGGTGCCGAGCGTCTCGGGCGGGAACTGCTCCATGTCCGCCCGCCCCTCGGCGCCGAACTCGGTCATGACCTTGGCGTGGTTGGGGTACAGGTCGTTCATCTCGCGCAGGTAGGGCTCGAGCGTGTTGAAGTCCTCGACCCACGGATACCAGCCGAAGTACTGGTTGATGCCGATCATGTCGAAGTTCTCGTAGACGAACTGCTCCTCGAACCCGGGCCGGCCCTTGATGTCCAGGCTGATCGGGAGCGACGGGTCGAGTTCGCGCGCCTTCTCGGCCGCGTCGATCAGGTAGCGGCGCGTGCCGGCCTTGCGGTCGGGCGTGAAGCTGAGCTCGTTCGACACCGAGTGGGTGATCACCGAGGGGTGGTTGCGTGCGCCCAGCACCGTTCGCTCCATCTGCGCCATCGCGCGACGGCGCTCGCGCGAGTACTGGAGCAGGTTGGCGCCGTGGTCGCGCTGCCAGATCGGCGCCTGGTTCCAGACCATGATCCCGGCCTTGTCGAAGCGCCGCAGCAACCCCTCGTTCATCAGGTAGTGAGCGCGCGTCGTGTTGGCCCCGGCCTCCTTCAGCTCACGCACGATGGTGTCCATCTCGTAACCCTTCAGCGCCGCGCCGCGGCCTGGCATGTCCTCGTGGATCGAGCCGCCGCGGATGTTCAGCGGCCGGTTGTTCAGCCGCAGCTCGCCGCCCACGACCTTGACCGACCGCAGCCCGATCTTCATCCGCTCGGCCTGCTCGGTGCGGCCCTTGTAGACCAGGTACGCCGCCGCCGAGTACAGCTGCGGGTTGTCCGGCGACCACAGCTTCGGTCCCGGCACGCGCACCTCCAGGTCCTCGATCCGCCGGCGTGCGCTGCGCAGGCCCTTCAGCTTGAAGCTCTTGCGCGTCATCCTGCCCTGGGGCGAGCGCAGCTTGACGACCAGCCTGGGCTGGGGCAGCGGCACCTTCTCGCGCGTGGTCACGCGGCGGCGCTTCCTGCCCTTGCCCACGACCTTGACCTTGGTTCTGTAGGTCTGGCGCTCCTTGGGCAGCTTGGACAGGATCCCGTCCACCTTCACGCTGGCCTTGCAGCCGCGCGCCAGGCCCTTGCAGGTCACGTTGCTCAGCAGCCCGACGTCCTTGATGTTCGCGCGCCCCCGCGGCACCAGCCATACCGGTCGCACCAGGCCGCCGTAGTTCCACCACGCCTCGGGCAGGCGCGGGTCCTTGCGGCTGTCCACGGTCACGACCAGCTCGTTCTGGCGGCCGGCGCGCAGGCCCTTCGCCGGCAGCTCGAAGGGCGTGTAGGGATCGATGCTGATGCCGATCCGGCGCCCGTTCAGGAACGCGGTTGTGCGGCGGTGCGAACCCTCGAAGCGAAACGCCCAGCTACGGCCCGATTCACGTGGCGGGCCCATGAACCGCAGCCGGTACTGCTTGGCCGTGCCGCCGAACAGGAAAGGGTTCGCGTCGGCGGCGAACACGTCGGGGACCCGCGTCGGCTTCCAGTTCGGGTTGAACGGCTCGACCGGCTTCGGCGCCTCCTCGGTGGAGCCGACCTCGCCCTCGCCGCTCTCCGATGGCGGCGGAGGCGTGGGTGCGGGCGCCCTGTTCACCAGGTCGCGGATCTCCCACCCGGTGTCCAGCTTGCTGGACTTGGCGGGCAGGGCAACGGCGGCCGCGGGCAGGCACAGAGGCGCTACGAGCGTGGCGGTGAGTATCAGAATTCGGCGCGGCACTGGCTGCATGTAACCCCCGTATAGCCCCCTGGTTGTGCTCTGTCCCGACATTGGCGCCAAAGAAGGGAGGCCGCGGAGCGGCGCCTCGTACACTTCCCTTCGTATGGACCCCTCCCGGAAACGTAGGGCACGGCTGGTGCTGATGCTGTCGGTTGCCGTGCTTCTTGCAGGCGTCCTCGTGTACACCAGCTTCAGCGCCTCGACCGAGGCCAGCACCCCGTCCGAGGTCATGGCCAACGCCGAGCCCGGCCGTTCCTACGAGCTGACCGGCAAGGTAGTCAGGGGGTCGGTCGAGCGCGTGGGGGACAGGCTCGAGTTCGCGATCCGCGACCGCGACGGGACGGCCTCGGTCCCCGTCAGCTACTCCGGCGTCGTGCCCGATCCGTTCCGTGAGGGCCGCGAGGTGATCGTCTCGGGCAGGCTCGAGGGCCGGCGGTTCAGCGCCGAGCGCGACTCGCTCGTGACCAAGTGTCCCTCGAAGTTCACCGAGGACAAGAAGCAGACCTAAGTGCCCGGCGTCGGCTCGGCCTGCCTGATCGTCGCGCTGCTGACCGCGGTCTACGCGGCCGCCGCGTCGGTCTATGGCGCCGTATCGGGCCGGCGCGACTTCGTGGTCTCGGGCCGCCGCGCCGTCTACTGCGTCGCCGTGCTCTGCATCGGCGCCACGGCGGTCCTCCAGTCGGCCTTCCTGCGCTCGGACTTCTCGTTCAAGCTCGTGGCCGACGGCTCGTCGACCGACACGCCGACCTTCTACAAGGTGACCGCGATGTGGGCGACGCAGGACGGCTCGCTGCTGCTGTGGGCGCTGCTGCTGTCGGTGTTCTCGTCGATCGTGCTGTTCCTGACCCGCCGCTCGCTGCGCGCGATCGCGCCCTGGGCGACCGCGGTGCTCGGCACCGTCGCCGCGTTCTTCCTGCTGCTGATGGTGGGCTGGGAGAACCCGTTCACCACGCTGGCCACGCCGCCGGCCGAGGGCGTCGGGCTCAACCCGCTGCTGCGCCACCCGGCGATGATGATCCACCCGCCGATGCTCTACACCGGCTACGTCGGCTTCTCGATCCCGTTCGCGTTCGCCGTCGGCGCGCTGATCACCCGCTCCACCGGGGCCGACTGGATACGCGCGACGCGCCGCTTCGCGCTCGTGGCGTGGACCTTCCTCGGCGTGGGCATCATGCTCGGCGCGCTGTGGTCCTACACCGAGCTCGGCTGGGGCGGGTACTGGGCCTGGGACCCGGTCGAGAACGCCTCGCTGCTGCCGTGGCTGACCGGTACGGCATTCCTGCACTCGGTGATGGTGCAGGAGAAGCGCGGGATGCTGAAGGTGTGGAACGTGTCGCTGATCATGGCCACGTTCGTGCTGGCGTTGCTGGGCACGTTCCTGGTCCGGTCGGGGATCCTCGAGTCGATCCACGCGTTCGGCGCGTCCACGATCGGGACGCAGTTCCTGACCTTCATCGCGATCGTGATCACCGGCTCGGTGGCGCTCGTGGTCTGGCGCCTGCCGGACCTGCGCAGCAGCTCGCGGCTGGACTCGCTGATCTCGCGTGAGGCGTTCTTCCTGCTGAACAACCTCGTGCTCGTGGCGCTGGCGCTGGTGGTCTTCTGGGGCACGTTCTTCCCGCTGATCTCCGAAGCCATCACCGGCACCGAGGCCAGCGTCGGGCCGCCGTGGTTCAACCGCGTGGTCACACCGCTTGCGCTGGTGCTGGTGGCGCTGATGTCGATCGGGCCGATGCTGGCGTGGCGGCGCGTCAGCCCCGCCGGCCTGTGGCGGGTCGTGCGCGCGCCGGTCGCCTTCGCCGCCGTTGTGGTCGCGCTGCTGGCGCTGGCAACCAACGCGGCCGACAGCATCCCCGCGCTGGCGATGTTCGCGCTCGTGGCGGCCCTGCTTGGCGTCGTGGTCCAGGAGTTCGCGCGCGGGGCGCTGGCCCGGCGCGCGCTCACCGGCGAGCGCCTGCCGACCGCGCTCGGCCAGCTCGTCGGGCGCAACCGGCGCCGCTACGGCGGCTACGTCGTGCACGCCGGGATCGCCGTCCTGTTCCTGGGCGTGGCCGGCTCGTCGGCGTTCCACCAGCAGAAGGACGTGCGGCTCTCACCCGGGCAGAGCTTCAGCCAGGGCGACTACCGCGTGACGTACGTACGCCCGACCGCCAAGCTCGGCGCCGACGACGCCGGCACCGGCGCGCCGATCTCGTTCGGCGCCGTCCTGCGCGTGCGCAAGGGCGACGAGGTCTCGACGCTGCGCCCGTCGCGCAATTTCTTCCCGACCCAGGACCCGTCCAAGGGTGCGACCGCGCGCTACTTCGAGGGCGAAGCCACCTCCGAGGTCGACGTTCGCTGGGGCCTGCGGCGCGACTTCTGGGTGGCCATGCGGCCGGACATCAGCTCACTCGACGGACCGATCCGCGACGCCGACCGAAAGTTCCCCCAGCCCGACGCCGACACCCAGGCGCTGCTGATCGGCGCCCTGGCCGAGAACTACCGCCGCAGCCCGCCGCCCGCCACGTTCCGGGCGATCGTCTCGCCGCTGGTGTCGTGGATCTGGATCGGCGGTGGGATCGTGCTCCTCGGCGCGCTCGTGGCAGCCTGGCCGTCGCCCGAGGCTCGCCTGCGGCGCGTCCGGTCGCTCTATTCGGCCCGGCTGGGCAAGGAGCTCGCGGGCCGCACGTCGTAGCCTCCGAGGCCGTGGAGTACGGCCTCGCGCTCATCATCCTGATCGCCGTCGTCACCCTCGTGGTGATCCGGCCCGTGGTCTACCGCGAGGACGATGCGGCCGACGTGGACGCCACCCGGGCCGAGCTGGAGGCCGCCAAGGAGGCCAAGTACCGCGAGATCCGCGACGCCGACCTCGACCGCCAGATGGGCAAGCTCTCCGACGCGGACCACCGCGCGATCGACCGCGAGCTGCGCGCCGAGGCGATCGACATCCTGCACCGGCTCGACGAGGTCGAGGGCGACGCCCCGCGCGCCTGAAATTTCTCGGTGCGGTGCTCACCGATCGACGATCGGCTCCGCTCCTCCCGCTGGAGCCGCGCCCGCTACCCTGCTCCGGCGATGGAAGCGATTCTCAGCGGCGTGCAGGTGGTGCTCTCGGTCGTCCTGATCGTGCTGATCCTGCTGCACTCGGGCAAGGACACCGGCCTCTCCGGCGCCTTCGGCGTCGGCGGCGGCGCGGGACCACTTGGCGGCGGTTCCCTTGTCGAGCGCAACCTCAACCGCTGGACGGTCGGCTTCGCCGTGCTGTTCGTGGCGAACGTGATCGTGTTGTTGAAGATCTAGCGCTTGCGGCCGTCCATGGCCGACCATCCGCGCTTACCGTCCTGACCTTTGCCGCCACTGTCGGCAACAGGCAGGACAGTTCGACCTGCGGTTCGGGCCCGCCGTCCGCTGCCGTGGTGCTAGTAGCCGGCGGTCGACCTTGGCCGGCCGCTCAGGCCGACCCATGCCCCGCCGCCGCTGCTGGTGGTGCGGGCGCTCGGACGGCGCATGCGCGTCCAGCCGTGCCCGTCCCAGTAGCGCTGGCCGCGACCGGCGGGATCGGGGTACCAGCCGGGCGAGTTGCTGTTGGGTGCTGATGTCGTTGGGGCCATGCGTGCTCCTGCAGATCTGGTCCTCTGCTCCTACGAACCCCACTCGGCACAGGTGGTTGCGCCTTGAGACGAAATGGACGGATGCCTGAGGCGCCGCGGCGGTCAGCGGGCGGGCTCTGAGAAGGCGGCCTCGTCGATCAGGGCCGCCAGCTCGCGCATCAGCGCTGCGAGCCCGCGCGGGGCCTCGCCGTCGCGGGTCGCGACGGTGGCCCCGGCGTGGCTGATCCGCCACGCATCGCCGCCTGCCACGGCGGGGCGGGGGAGGAAGTAGGACGATGCGAGCGAGCGGAAGTGCGCGCCGGTGACGAGCGAGCGCAGGTTCGCGAGCCGGCGATCGTCGAGGCGCATGCTCACCTCGTCGCGCGGCGGACGCCGTACCGTGATCGTGCCGTCGGGATCCACGCGCATGCGCGCGAATCTCCCGGCGACGCCGCCCGAACGTTCCACGACCAGGAGCGGCACCGTCCCGCTCGCCTCGTTTCCCCCTGTCTGCTCCACCCGCCGCCAGAGACAACCAGCGCCGGGCCGGCGCGTCAACCCCCGTCCGGCGCCTGCGGCAGCACCCCGATGCGCCCGAGAGGACTCGAACCTCCACGATCTTGCGATCACCAGCCCCTCAAGCTGGCGCGTCTACCAATTCCGCCACAGGCGCGCGAACGGGCGCCGATCATAGCGGTGCCGGGTCACCTCGCTCGTTCCGTCCGATGGGTCGGTAGTCTACGAACACATGTTCGATGCAGCGCACTCGACAGCCACCGGAAGAGGTGCCACATGGCCGAACTGAAGGACCTCAACCTGACCAAGCGCCAGCAGGAGATCTTCGACTTCATCAAGCGGTACTCGGCCAAGTACGGCTACCCGCCGACCGTCCGTGACATCGGCAAGGCGATCGGCCTGACCTCTTCGTCCACCGTGCATGCGCACCTGTCAAACCTGGAGAAGTCCGGGCTGCTGCGCCGCGACCCGAGCAAGCCGCGCGCGATCGAGCTGCTGGTCGACCGGGCCAAGCGGGCCAAGACCGCGGTCGAGTCGGCCGCGAGCGGAGCGCTGCCGGTAGTCGGCCAGGTGGCGGCGGGCGAGCCGCTGCTGGCCGAGGAGAACATCGAGGAGTACGTCCAGATTCCCGAGCTGGCCGGCGGGGACGAGGGCGAGTTCATCCTCGCCATCACGGGTGACTCGATGATCGGTGCCGGCATCCACGACGGCGACCACGTTGTCGTCCACTCGCAGGAGACGGCGGCCAACGGCGAGATCGTCGTCGCGCTCGTCGGTGATTCGGAGGCCACCTGCAAACGCTTCTTCCGGGAGAGCGACCACATCCGGCTGCAGCCCGAGAACGACCTGCTCGAGCCCATCCTCAGCGATGAGGTCAAGGTGCTCGGCAGGGTGGTGGGGGTCCTCAGGAGGGTCTCGTGAGCACTGCGGTCGCACAGCGGCCCCGGCTCTTCCGGGACACCCACCGCCCGCCGGGTCGAGACGATGCTCCGCGGCATCGTCCCGGCCCCTCCGGCGGCGACAGGCCGACGACGCTCGAGCAACGCCTCGAGCGCGTATGGGAGGGCCTGCTCGCCGCGAAGCCGGTGACCTGTCCCATGTGCGGGTCCGACGGCCAGTGGCGGCGCGTTGGCGCCATGCATCCGTCGGACCGGCACGGGGGCGGGGCGTTCCGCTGCACGAGCTGTGGCACCAGCATCGGCTGACGGCCCGGGTCGTCGTACCCGGCTACCATCGGATGCCGCTGGCTGGACGGTTGCGGGTCGGAGAGAAAACCGGCTCGAGGAAAGTCCGGACACCGCAGGGCATGGTGGTCGGTAACGCCGACCCGGGGAAACCCGCGGGAAAGTGCCACAGAAATACACCGCCTACGTCGCGGGCCACACGTGAGCCCGCGGCCGGTAAGGGTGAAATGGTGCGGTAAGAGCGCACCGGCGCCGTGGCGACACGGCGGCCAGGCAAACCCCACCAGGTGCAAGGCCAAGCAGGGACGTCGAAGCTGCCCGCCGAGTCCCAGGTAGGCCGCAGGGCCCTCGGGGCCCGCCTCGCGAGAGGCAGATGGATGACCGTTCACGACAGGATCCGGCTTACAGGCCAGCTACGGAAGGGCCCCGCTTCGGCGGGGCCCTTCTAGTTGCGTTGCGAGCGGTGAATCGCAGCAGCAGTGCCGCAGCGCCGTCGCTTTCCGACAGGGGCGGGATGCCCCGTCAGCGGGTTAGCCTCTCGTTCATGGCCGAGGTGATCGACTCCGGCGTCGCACGCACCTGGATCGAGCGCGTCGAGGGTGAACGCCGCGAGCTGGTGCGCGACGAGGTCGCGGTCGAGGAGCCGCTCGAGATCCGCGTGGACGGCCGCGCCCTGGCCGTGACGATGCGCACCCCGGGCCAGGACGAGGAGCTGGCCGTCGGCTTCCTGGTCGGTGAGGGCCTGATCGGCGGCGCCGCCGACGTGGCGCGCGTGGGACCCAGCGCCGAGCTGGAGGCCAACATCGTCGAGGTCGCCACGCGCTCGGGCCTGCGGCGCGACCCGTTCTCCGAGCGCCGCTTCCACATGACCTCGTCGTGCGGGGTGTGTGGGAAGGGTGCGCTCGAGCAGGTCCGGCTCGAGGTTCCCGCGCGCGCGCCCGCGCCCGTGCGCGTGGAGCCGGCTCGCGTGCTCGACCTGCCCGGACGGGCGCGGCCTGCCCAGGACGCGTTCGAGCGCACCGGAGGCATCCACGCCACCGCGTTGTTCAGCGCCGCCGGGGAGCTGGTTGCCCTGCGCGAGGACGTCGGGCGCCACAACGCGATGGACAAGGCGGTCGGGTCGCTGCTGCTCGGCGACGCCGGCGACGCGGCGACGACGCTCGCATGCCTGAGCGGCCGGATCGGCTTCGAGCTCGTGCAGAAGGCGGTCATGGCGGGGCTGGCGGGGATCGTCGCGGTCGGGGCGCCCACATCGCTGGCCGTGGAGCTGGCCCAGGAGCACGGGCTGCTCGTCTGCGGATTCGTGCGTGAAGGCTCGTTCAACGTGTACTCCGGCGCCGAGCAGGTCGACGCCGGGCCGAGCGGTTAGCGACGCCCCGGCCGTCGCCCGCGTGGAATAGTCTCCCGCGCGCATGGAGCTGCTCGCATTCCTGATCCCGTTCGTGCTGCTTGGCGTTGCCGTGGTGTTCGTGGCCTTCTCCGGCGGCCCCGGCAAGGCCCGCGAGGCCTACCTGACCCGTGGCGGAACCGCCTTCAAGGTGGCCGTGCCCGTCGCCTTCGTGGTGCTGGGGGTCGGAGTGCCGGCCCTGGTGCTGGCCAACCGCGGCGAGGCGGAGGGCGGCACCGGCGCGCTGCGCGCCGAGCAGCTCACCGCCTCCGAGGCCAACGGCAAGGCGCTCTTCCGGCAGCGCTGCGCGAGCTGCCACGCGCTGGCGGCCGTCAACGCGCGTGGCGTCACAGGCCCGAACCTGGATCGGATCGGCACCGTCAACGAGGCCCGCATCCGCACCGCCATCCGGGTTGGCGGGTCGGGTCAGAACCGCATGCCCGCCAATCTGCTCACGGGGCCGGACGCGCGGGACGTGGCCGAGTACGTCGCCAAGGTCGCCGGCCGCGACTGAACGACCGTCGCGCAGCTTGCAGCATTGCTGCAAGTGCGGGCTTTTTCGCGCCGGATCGGCTGCTACAGTGCCGCCCGTTCACGCCCCCTAGAAAGCGAGCACATGTCCCAAGCCGCCGCTGCCCGCGTCCTGCGGGACGAGGAACATCCCCCCGAGTCGTACCTGGCCGCCGTTCCCGACGAGCGCCGCACGGTGAAGATCACCGGGCAGCCCGTTGCCGCCCGCCGGCGCCCGTCCCCAACCGCCAGCCGCATCCAGGCGCGGCCCGACCGGGTCGTGCTGTGGGCATTTCTGCTGGGCCTGTTCCTGGTGTTCATGGCCGTCGTCACCGCCTCCGCCTGATCGGGGTCCGGCACGACGCCGGATCGGGCGTCGGCAGCAGCCCTTCACCTGCCGCTTAGGCGCACCGTCTTAGGTTCCTCTCACACGAGAGATCCGCGCGGAGCCTCCGGGCGTATCTCCTGTGCCGGATCGCATCGACCAGGAGAAAGAAGCAGCGGTGAAGACCAAGGAGAGCAGGTTCCTCGTGCATGACGACCTGACCGCGCCGGAGCGCAGCCAGCCGATCGTCAAGGCCGCCCTGAACGCAGGTGGGCAGCTGTCGAACATCGTCGGCGTTCTGGCCGGTTCGCCCGCCGCGCTGCGGGCCTTCACCCGGATGCGCTCGGAGTTGCGCCACGGCACGCTCCCGCTGACCACCCAGCAGCGAATCGGGCTGGCGGTCGCACAGCACCAGCGCAGTGAGTTCGCTCTTGCGACCCTGCTGCGGACCGGCCGCGACGCCGGCCTCGGCATCGACGAGATCGCGCTGGCGCGCGAGTTCGACTCACACGACGAGACCGAGGCCACGCTGCTGCGCTATGTCAAGGCGCTGCTGGAGGAGGACGGTGCGCCTCCGCTGCACGTGCACGAGGCGGCCCGCGAGGCGGGCTGGGACGACGAGCAGATCCTGGAGGCGATCGCGCATGTCGCGCTGCACTCCTTTGCCGGGCTTGTCACGCGCGCCGGCGACGTCCCGGTTGACGGCTCGGGCGAGGAGGCGCGGCTCCTGCAGGCCGCATGAACCAGCGTGTGGGCGTACTGCGGCGTGTCCTTTACAGTTGAGGTCATGCCCCCCTCGGGTGGAGTGGCCGTCGAGGCGCAGATCGCTGAAGCCGACGTCGATCGGGCCCCCTGCTGCTCCCTCTACCACCGCGCCATCGAGATGGTCGGCAAGCGCTGGACCGGGGCGATCCTGATGGTCATGATGGAGGGCCCGGTGCGGTTCTCCGAGATCCGCCAGCTGGTGCCCGACCTGTCCGACCGCCTCCTTTCGGAGCGGTTGAAGGAGCTCGAGGGTGAGCAGATCGTCGCCCGCCGCCAGGACTGCGACCACCCGTCCTGCGTGCGCTACGAGCTCACCGAAAAGGGTAAGGCGCTGGAGCCCGCGGTGCGCGCGCTCAAGCGCTGGGCCCACGACTACCGGTAACTCTCAGTAGCCTGCTGCGTCCCCCGCCGTTCAACCGAACAGCGACCGAAGGAAGACAGCATGGCCGACCAGCCCACCAGCGCCGCCGACGTCCACGCCCTCGTCGAGGAACGGGACATCCGCTTCATCCGGCTCTGGTTCACCGACATCCTGGGTCAGCTGAAGAGCTTCTCGATCAACTCCGCGGAGCTGGACGACGCGTTCGAGGGCGGCATGGGCTTCGACGGCTCGTCGATCACCGGCTTCAACGCGATCGAGGAGTCGGACATGATCGCCATGCCCGACATCTCGACGTTCCGGGTACTGCCCTGGCGACCGGATGAGGCCGGCGTGGCGCGCATGTTCTGCGACGTGCTCACGCCCAGCCGCGAGCCGTACGAGGGCGATCCCCGCCACGTGCTGCGACGCGCCCTCGAGCGCGCCGAAACGATGGGCTTCGACACGTTCAACGTCGGCCCCGAGCTCGAGTACTTCTACTTTCGCAACGCCCGTCCCGAGCTCGGCCAGCCCGAGATCCTTGACGAGGGCGGCTACTTCGACCTGACCACGCTGGACGCCGGCTCGGACGTGCGCCGCGACACCGTGCTGGCGCTCGAGGAACTCGGCATGCACGTTGAGTACAGCCACCACGAGGTAGGCCCGTCCCAGCACGAGATCGACATGCGCTACGCACCGGCGCTGAAGATGGCCGACGACTGCATGACCTACCGGATCACGGTCAAGGAGTACGCCATGAAGTACGGCTGGCACGCCACCTTCATGCCCAAGCCCCTGTTCGGCGAGAACGGCTCCGGTATGCACACCCACATGTCGCTGTTCAAAGACGGCGCCAACGCCTTCTACGATGCCGACGACCAGTTCTACCTGTCGGCCGTCGGCAAGGCCTTCATCGCCGGCCAGCTGCGCCACGCGCGCGAGATGAGCTCGGTGTTCGCGCAGTGGGTCAACTCCTACAAGCGGCTCGTGCCGGGCTACGAGGCGCCCGTGTACGCCGCGTGGTCGCGGCGCAACCGCTCGGCGCTGGTGCGGGTGCCGCTCTACCACCCGGGCAAGGAGCAGGCCACGCGGATGGAGCTGCGCTGCCCCGACCCGGCATGCAACCCGTACCTGACGTTCGCGATCCTGCTGAACGCCGGCCTCGAGGGCATCGAGAAGGGTTACGAGCTGCCCGAGCCGATGGAGAAGAACCTCTACCACCTGTCGCCCGACGAGCGCAAGCGGCTCGGCATCGAGCAGCTGCCCGAGACCCTCGGCGAGGCGATCGAGCTGACCTCCGAGTCCGAGCTGGCGCTACGCACGTTCGGCGAGCACATCTTCAACCGCTACATCGAGATCAAGCGGCAGGAGTGGGAGGACTACCGCGTCCAGGTCTCCCAGTGGGAGCTGGACCGCTACATGTCGATCCTGTAGCGGCCCAGCGGGTCTTCAGTGAGTGGCCAGGGCCTCGGCGGAGACGGTGCCGAGCTGCTCCATCATCCCGAGCAGGTCGAAGTAATGGTGCACTTCGGCCAGCTTGCCGTCCTTGACCCACGCGATCTGGCACGCCGGGGTCTCCATACGGCGCCCGGTGGGCTCGATCGTGCCACCACCGGGGAGCGGGAGCGGCCCGTCGTGCGTCCCGCTCCAGGTGAGCTCCATCACCGCCCGGTCGTCACAGGCGAACTCGCCGGTCACGGTTCCCTGAGCGTCGGGGAACGCGGCCTTCCACTCCTTGTTGAGCTCGACGATCGCGTCGACACCCTCCACGCGCCGGCCGGTGGCCGATTCCACGTAGACGCTGTCGGGCGCGATCAACTCCCTCAGCCGGTCCCAGTCGCCGGCGTTGAACGCTTCGAGGTCCGCGCGCGCAAGCGCGATGTGGTCCTCGGTCATGCCAACCTCCTGTTCCCGCACCGGCGCCGGCCGCGCTTCGACCCTACACCCGACCCTCGCCGCGCGGCAAGGTCTCCGGGAGACAGAACCTTCGCGTCCCAGGGTGGATCGGGTTTAGATTGCCTGCCGTGGGAGACGCGGACCTCACGCGCAAGGAGTTTCTCGAGCGCACCGCCTACAGCGCGGGGCTGGCGGGGATGGCGTCGACGCTTCCCGCATCGGTGATCCTGCACGAGGCGGCGGACGCCGAGGCACGCCGTGCGCGGTTGCCGAGCCCGCGCAACGTCGAGATCGACCACTTCGTGATCCTGATGATGGAGAACCGGTCGTTCGATCACTACTTCGGCTGGGCACCGGGGGCGGACGCGAGGCAGAAGCAGAGCTTCCGCGACCCGGCGGGAAACAGGGTGCCCACGCGGCCGGCTTCGAACCTGGGTCCCAACTCGCAGTGGAAGGGGTGCGGCTTCGTCGATCCCGGTCACGGCTGGAAGTCCGGGCGCGCGCAGCTGCGCCACGGCTTCCTGGGCCCGGGCAGCGGCAACGACATCTTCGCCCTCAGCTACTACGAGCGGGGGCAGCTCGGCTTCATCCACCAGGCGGCCAGCACCTACACGCTCTACGACCGCTACTTCTGCTCGCTGCTCGGCCCGACGTTCCCAAACCGCTACTACAAATGGGCGGCCACGTCGGCGGGCAAGACGTCGAACATCGATCAGGTCGACGTGAACAAGGGCGGCAACCAGTTCGAGACGATCTTCGACCGCGCGATCGGCCGCGGGGTCAGCGCGCGCTACTACCACGCCGACCTCCCGTTCGCGGCGGTCTACGGCTCGCGCGGGCTGAGCTGGTCGAACCCGGTCTCGCGCTACTACGCGGACTGCGCCGCCGGCACGCTGCCCAACATCACGATCATCGACCCGCCGTTCGGCGACGGCGGCGGCGGTGACGGGCTGTCGGCGGACGAGCACCCGCTTGGTGACGTCCGCCTTGGCCAGGCGTTCATGGCCGACGTGGTCAACGCGTTCGTGGCCTCGCCGAACTATCGCCGCGGCGCGCTGTTCATCGTCTACGACGAGTGGGGCGGGTTCTTCGACCACGTGCGTCCGCCGCGCGTGCCGGACAAGCGCTCCAGCGCCAGCCTGGACACGGACTTCGGCCAGATGGGCTTCCGGATCCCGGCCGTGACGGTGTCGCCCTACACGCGCCGGCGCGGCAAGGGCGACACCCTGCGCGTGGACCACGGGACCCACGGCCATGAGTCGATCCTGAAGCTGATCAGCCACAGGTTCGGGCTCGGGCACCTGACCAAGCGCCACCGCTATGCGCGCAACATCGGTCACAGCTTCGACTGGGCCAACCCGGACTTCAGCCGGCCGGCGTTGCCGGACCCGCCCACGGTGGCCACCCAGCCGTGCAGCCTCGGCGGCGGCGACATCACCGACCAGCGCTCCGCCCATACCGACGACCTCTCGGGGCTCGAGGACGTGGCGCACCGCTACCGGTACAAGGTCTACGACGGTAAGCCGCACGAGATCTTCACCAAGCCGGACTCGGTGAGAAAGGCCTACAAGCCCCGCTAGCCGGTAGCCCTAGGCCTCGTCCGGGTCCGGCGGGACCAAGATTCTTTCGCAGTCGACCACGCCGTCCTCGACCGGATCGGCCAGCAGCGTGTCGTCGCCTGCGCCGCAGTCGATCGTGTCCTGGTCGCCGTCGCGGGCGTCGATGCGGTCGTTGCCGCTGCCGCCGAGCAGGTCGTCCTCGCCGCGCCCGCCGCTGATGTTGTCGCCCCGCGCCCCGCCGTCCAGGCGATCGTTGCCGACGTCACCGCGGAGGCGGTCGAGGCCGTCCTGGCCGTAGAGGTCGTCGCCCGCGGTGGCGCCGCGGCCTGGCGGCCCGGCGAACAGGACATCGTTCCCGCCGCCGCCGAAGACCGTGTCATTGCCCGACCCGGCGCTCAGCCGGTCGCTGTTGGCGTCGCCGTAGATCAGGTCGTCGCCGGAGTCGCCGGTGAGCCGGTCCAAGCCGCGCCCGCCGCGCAGCCGGTCGTTGCCGGCGCGCCCGCGCACGCGATCGCTGCCCGACTCCCCGTAGAGCCGGTCGCCCGAGCTGCCGCCATCGAGCCGGTCGTTGCCCCGGCCACCGTAGACGCGGTCGGCACCCCGCCCCGAGCGCACGCGGTCGTTGCCCGCGCCGGCCTTGATCCTGTCGGCGCGCTTGGTGCCCACGAGCCGGTCACCACGCTTGGAGCCGTTGATCGTGGCGGCCGCGGCCGGCAGGGCAAGGGCCAGCGCCACCACCAGAGCCAGGCCGACGAGAACGCGCGTCCCCCGCATGGCGCGAGCCTAGACCGACCCGGCGCCGCCATGTCGCAATCAGTCAAGGCGTCTTGGCGGCTAGCCGCAACCTGACCGAGCAAGCGCCGTGGTACAAGTCTCGCTTCATGAGCTCCCTTCCTGGCCAGGCTCCGGAGCCCGGACGCCGATCGATCTTCACCATCCCCGGCGGCAGGCGCGCGAAGTGGATCGTGCTGGTGGTGTGGGTGCTCGGGATTTTCGTGGCCTTCGGGACCAACCTACCCGGCAAGTTCACCGACGCCGAAGAGAACGAGTCGACCTCGTTCCTGCCCGGCGATGCCGAGTCAACCAAGGTCCTGGAGCGCACCGAGGAGCTGCAAGGCGGCGAGCTCGCGCCCGCGGTGATCGTGTTCCGGCGCGAGTCCGGCCTGACCGCGGCGGACCGGCGCAAGATCAACGAGGACGCCCGCGCCCTGACCGAGAAGCGCTTCCCCGGCGTGATCAAGGACGGCCCGACCGCGGCGGCCGGCGGTCGCGAGGCCGGCCCGTCGGAGGGCGCGGAGCAGCAGCGCCCCAGTGGGGCGGCGGGCGCACCCGGCTGCGGCGGGCCGACCACTGCGGTGCCGGGCCAGCCGGCCGACTACCGGCCGTTCGTCGGCCCGATCTGCTCCCCCGACGGCAAGGCCGCGATCGTCACCGCATACCTCGAGGGCGACGGCGAATCGGAAACGATCCTCGACCCGATCGACGACTGGCGCGACAAGGTCTCCGATCCCGGCGGCGGCCTGGAGGTTCAGATCACCGGCGGCGCGGGCTACGCCGCGGACGCGATCAAGGTGTTCGAGAGCATCAACGGCACGCTGCTGCTGGCCGCCGTCTCGCTGGTGATCGTGCTGCTGATCATGATCTACCGCTCGCCGGTGTTCCTGTTCATACCGCTGGCGGCGGTGATCTTCGCCGAGATGCTGTCCCGCTCCGTCGGCTACGGGTTGTCCGAGATCGGCGTGACGATCAACGGGCAGTCGTCGTCGATCATGTCGATCCTCGTTCTGGGAGCGGGAACCGACTACGCGCTGTTGATCGTGGCCCGGTTCCGCGAGGAGCTGCACCACAGCGACGACCCGCACGTGGCGATCAGGGCGGCCATGGAGTCGGCGGGACCGGCGGTGTTCGCCTCGGCCGCGACGGTGATCGCGGCGCTGTTCTGCCTGACGCTGGCCAAGGTCAACGGCACGTCGGGGCTGGGCCCGATCGGCGCCATGGGCGTCGCCTGCGCCGGCCTGTCGATGCTCACCCTGCTGCCGGCGATGCTGACCATCTTCGGACGGCGCGCCTTCTGGCCGTTCGTGCCGCACACGGCGGGCACGGCACCCACCGACGAGGTGGCCCACAGCACGCTCGGTACTCGGATCGCCGAGGGCTCCAGGCCGGTGGCGCTGGCGCCCGTGTTCGGGGCGTCGCTGGTGGCCTTCCTGCTGCTGCCCCTGACGGTCCTCACCGCGCTGCTGCGGCGGCTCGTCGGCCTGGTCTCAGGAGGCCGTGTGCGCCCGCCCTCTGTGATCAGCCTGCTGGACAACGCCGTGTTCAAGCCCTACGAGCTGCGCCGCTTCAGGCACGAGAAGCCGGCCGACGCCACGCACGGCTTCTGGAAGCGCGTGGGCGATCGCGTGTCGGTCAGGCCCGGCCGGGTCGCGGTCGGCTCGGTGGTGCTGCTGCTGGTGCTGACCGGCGGCCTGGCGTTCTTCTCGACCGGCCTGACCACGAACGACTCGTACACCACCGACGTGGAGTCGGTGACCGGCCAGGAGCTGCTGTCCAAGAGCTTCACGGCCGGGGCCAGCGTTCCCACCGACATCGTCGTCCCGCGCGGGGGCGACGTGGCCGCGGTCTCCCAGGCGGTGGAGGGCGTCGACGGCGTGGAAGCGGTCACGCCGCCCGTGGCCCGGGACGGCGACGGCACGCTGATCCAGGCGGCCCTGGACCCGCAGCCGTACTCGACCACCGCCTTCGACCTGATCGATCCGATTCGCGACGCGGCGTCCAGCGCCGCCGCGGGCGCGGTGGTGGGCGGGCCGACCGCCGTCGAGTTCGACCTTCGTGAGGCCGCGGCGTTCGACTCGACGCTGATTCCCCCGATCGTGCTGCTGGTCGTGTTCCTGATCCTGATGCTGCTCCTGCGCGCGGTGATCGCGCCGCTGATCCTGATCGGCACCGTGATCCTGTCCTTCGGGGCCGCGCTCGGCGTCGGCTACATGGTGTTCGACCTGGTCTTCGGGTTCCCCGGCTCGGACCCGTCGCTGCCGCTGTTCGCGTTCGTCTTCCTGGTCGCGCTGGGGGTCGACTACAACATCTTCCTCGTGGCCCGCGCGCGCGAGGAGACCGTCAAGCACGGCACCGCGGAAGGCACGCGTCGCGCGCTGGCGGTCACCGGCGGCGTGATCACCAGCGCGGGCATCGTGCTGGCCGGCACCTTCTCCGTGCTTGGCGCGCTACCACTGGTGTTTTTGACCGAGATCGGCTTCGTGGTGGCGTTCGGTGTGCTGCTGGACACGTTCCTGGTGCGCAGCGTGCTCGTGCCGGCGCTGATCCTGAAGATCGGCGACAGGGTGTGGTGGCCGTCCGCCCTGGCTAAGGGCCGGCAAGAAGGCGCTCGAGCTCCCGCGGCTCGGTGACCGGCCGCTTGCAGGCGAAGCGCTCGCACACGTAGGCGGCGGCGCGGCCGTCGACCGGCTCGCGGCCGGCCAGCAGCGGCACGCCGTGGGGATCGCCGCCGGCCAGAACCAGGTGGGGGCGCAGCTGCGAGCGCACCACCCGCGCCAGCTCGCCGCCGTCGTCGCCCGCCAGCGCGACCTCGCGCACTGGCGCCAGGTGGAAGTCGGCCGCCAGCAGCAGGTTGGCGAACGCGTGCGGGTGCTTGGCTGCCAGCGGGTGCAGCAGCGCCAGCACCCCCGCGGCGCGCTCCTCGTAGGCGTATTCGCCGGTCAGCGCCGCCAGCCGCAGCAGGCCGAGCGCGGCGGCGGAGTTGCCGGACGGGATCGGATGGTCCTCCAGGTCCTTGCGCCGCGCGACCAGGTGCTCGTGGTCGGACGAGGTCTCGAAGAATCCGCCGCGCTCGTCGTCGGCGAAGCGCTCGATCATCGTGTCCGCCAGCGCGCGCGCCTCGGTGAACCAGCGCGGCTCGAACGTCGCCTCGTAGAGGGTCAGGAGTGCATCCAGCAGGAACGCGTGATCCTCGAGGTAGGCGTTCAGCTTGGCCCGGCCGTCGTTGTACGTGCGCAGCAGGCGGCCGTCGGCGTCGCGCAGGTCGCGCAGCACGAACCCGGCCGCGTCGCGCGCGGCGTCCAGGAAGCGGGGTTGCTCGAGCACCGCGCCGGCCTCGGCCAGCGCGGCGATCGCCAGCGCGTTCCACGCCGTAAGCCGCTTGTCGTCCAGGCCGGGCCAGACGCGCTCGGCGCGGGCCTCGTAGAGCCGCCGGCGCAGGTCGTCGAGGTCGGCGGGCTCGCTGGCGCCGCGCGTCAGGATCGTGCGGCCCTCGAAGTTCCCTCCGGGTTGCACGCCGAAGTAACTGGCCGCGCGCTCGGCGTCCTCGGCGCCGAGCACTTCGCGCAGCTGCTCGGGTGTCCAGACGTAGAACAGGCCCTCCTCGCCTTCGGAATCGGCGTCCAGGGCGGACATGAACCCGCCCTCGGGCCCGCGCAGCTCGGCGAGCATCCAGTCCAGCGTCTCCTCGCATACCCGCAGCAGAAGATCGTCGCCCGACACCTGCCAGCCGTGCAGGTAGGCACGCGCGAGCAGCGCGTTGTCGTAGAGCATCTTCTCGAAGTGCGGGACCACCCAGCGGGCGTCGACCGAGTAGCGCGCGAAGCCGCCGCCGAGCTGGTCGTACATGCCGCCGCCGGCCATCGCACGCAGCGTGTGCAGGCTCATCTGCGTCTCGCCCCGGGCCAGCAGGAACTCGATCGTCGACGCGGGTGGGAACTTGGGCGCGCCGCCGAACCCCCCGTGCTCGGCGTCGTACATCCGGCGCAGGCCGTCGACCGCGGTGTCGAGCACACCGGCCTCGAGCGCACCGGCGGTCGGCTGGAGGGCCGCGCCGCCCCGGAGCCGCTCGGCCACCTTGTCGGCCGTGGCGCGGATCTCGTCCGCGCGCTCGTCCCACGCCTCGCGGACCGCCTCGAGCACCGCGGTCCACGACGGCATGCCCTGACGGTCCTCCGGCGGGAAGTAGGTGCCGGCGTAGTAGGGCACCTGTTCGGGAGTCAGGAACACGTTGAGCGGCCAGCCGCCGTGACCGGTCATGGCCTGGCACGCCTCCATGTAGATCGCGTCGAGGTCCGGCCGCTCCTCGCGGTCGAGCTTGATGCACACGAACCGCTCGTTCATGAACGCGGCGGTGTCCGCGTCCTCGAACGACTCGCGCTCCATCACGTGGCACCAGTGGCAGGCCGAATACCCGATCGAGAGCAGGATCGGCACGTCGCGCTCGCGCGCGGCGGCCAGCGCCTCGGGCCCCCATGGGTACCAGTCGACGGGGTTGTCCTTGTGCTGGAGCAGGTAGGGCGAGGTCTCGCCGGCCAGGCGGTTGGGCATGCAGCCGAGGCTAGAGGCGTGGCGCGCGCGCGATGCGCCGCATGCCGACCCCGGCGCCCAGCAGCGCTGCGCCGGCGAGGGCCAGCAGCGTCAGATCGAGCCCGCTGAACGGCAGCGAGCCGCCATCCCCGCCCGTGCCGGCCGCGGCCGTGCCGGCGCCGCCGGCCGCGGCCGGGTTCGCTGCTCCAGCGCCGCCGAGGCTTCCGAGAACGTCCGCGTCGAGGTCGCTGTATCCCGTAACGGCTGCCGGCGGGGGCGCCGTCGAGGCCGCCGGCCCGGTGGATGGCGCAGGGGAGGACTTCGGCGCCCTGGCCGGCTCAGCTGGGGACGGTGCGGCCGCGGCCGGCGGCGCCGGGTCCACGCGGTCGGACTCCGACGACCCGAGTGCCATCGCGCCCACGAGGACGGCAACGGTTGCCGTCGTGCCGGCTGCCGCGACCTTGCCCTTGCTCGCGCCCTTTGCGCCTGCTCCGGCGGCGGCATGGCCGGCGGTCACGGACCCGGCCCCAGCGCCGGTGGCGGCCGCCAGCGTCTCTGCCGCCAGTGCGGCTCCGAGGGGCGGGAACAGGGCGCTCATCCCGGCACGGCGCGCCGGGATCGCGGCGGCGAACGCAGTGCACAGCGCGCAGTCGGCCAGGTGCGCCTTCAGCCGGCGGCCACGGCGAACGCGACCGTCGGACTCGGACAGCTTCATCTGGACCTGGCGGCAGTCCATGTCACGGCCCCCGGTCTGCGCCAGGAGCGCGGAGCGCGCTTCGTAGACGGCCTGCTTGGCGGCCGCCGGCGAGATGCCCAGTGCGGAGCCGATCTCGCTCGAGTCCAGCCCCGACAGCTCCCGCAGCACGAGTGCCGAGCGTTGCCGTTCGGGCAGCGTCTTGAGGTCGGCCACGAGCTGGGCCAGCTGTTCGCGCTCGGCGGGATCGCCCGCCGAGGCGGCCAGCGCTTCGGCGGGGTAGGCCTGGGTACCGGCCCGCGCGCGGGTTACCGAGATGGCCTCGTTGTGGGCGATGCCGAACAGCCACGCCCGCAGACCGCCCGCGATTCGCTGGTCGGCGATCGCGCCGAACGCCTTCTCCATCGTGGCCTGGAGCGCGTCGCGCGCGTCCTCGGCGTCGTGCAGGATCGACAGGCAGTAGCCGTAGAGCGCGCCGTTGTAACGAGCGTAGATCTCGCCAAAGGCGTCCGGCTCGCCGTGCGCAGCTGCGCGGGCGAGCCGGTCGTCGCTGAGCCGTCCTTGGCTCAAGTCTCTCCTGCTTTGCTGCGATGACTACAGCTCACCGCACGGCGGGAGGAAGTCTCAGCACCAGCCGCACGGCGGTGCCGAGACCGAACAGCAGCAGGCCGGCGCCTGCCAGCAGCCCGAGATCCATGCCGGTGAAGGGAAGCGACGCCTGATCGCCGCCGCCGTTGCCGTTGCCGTTGCCGTCGTTCTGAGGCGAGGGTGACGGGTTCGAGCCTGACTCGTTCTGTCCCGCGGGCGATCCGGAATCGATCTGGTTCTGCACCGCCGGACCGTCGGTCACGTACCCGTCGCGCGACGGGCTCTGGGCGCTGGCGGTCGCGGGCAGGAGCGAGAGGGACAACGCGGCCAGGGCCACCAGGCGGCGCAGTCGGGCGGGGTGCGAGTTCATGACCCATAGACGCAGCGTGAGGGCGGAAGTCAGGCCCTACCAGAAATCTGGCGCAAAAGCACTAGCTGGTACGGCGTAGTTCAGCCCGCTTGATCTTTCCGCTGGCGGTCTTGGGGAGCGATTCGGCGAACTCCACGACGCGCGGGTACTTGTACGGGGCGGTCTGCTCCTTGACGTGGTCCTGCAGTCGCCGTGCCAGCGCTTCCCCTGGCTGAGCCCCGTCGCGCAGCACCACCACCGCGCGCACGACCTGCCCGCGCTCGTCGTCGGGGGCTGCCACGGCGGCGGCCTCGGCCACGTCCGGGTGGGCAACCAGCGCCGACTCCACCTCGAACGGCCCGATCCGGTATCCGGCCGAGATGATCACGTCGTCGGTCCGGCCCTCGAACCACAGGTAACCGTCCTCGTCGCGGCTGACGCGGTCGCCCGTGCGCCATGGGCCGGCGGGGCCGTCGATGAAGAACGTGGGCACCGTCGCCGGATCCGCGCACAGCTCGCCGCCGTCGACCCAGAGATCGAAGCCCGGCAGGGCCACGCCCATCGAGCCCGGCCGGACCGGCCTGTCCAGCGGCATCCCCGTCAGGGCGCCCGTCTCGGTCTGGCCGTACCCGTCATGCACCGCGACGCCGACGCGGTCCTGCCACAGGTGCACGATCTCGGGGTTCAGCGGCTCGCCGGCGGCGACTGCATGGCGCAGCGTCGACAGCTCGCGCAGCTCGGTCCGCTTGGCCATCACGCGGAATTCGGTCGGCGCCATGCACAGCACCGCCACGCGCTCGCGCTCGATCAACTCCAGGCGCTCGGCGGGGTCGAAGCGGGCGTCGTGCAGCAGCGCAGTCGCGCCCCGCAGCCACGGGGCGATGAACGAGTTGCGTGCCGACTTCGACCACCCGCTGGCGGCTGTGCACCAGGCCAGCTCGCCGGGACGGGCGCCGAACCAGTGCTCGGCCTGGACGCGCTGGCCGGCCAGGTAGCGCTGGCCGTGGCGGATCGGCTTCGGGGCGCCGGAGGTGCCCGAGGTGAACACCACCAGCGCCGGCGCGCTCGGATCCATGTCGGCCGCCGCGGCTGGCGCGCGCCGCAGAAGCCGCTCGTCGGAAGCGATCAGGAGCGTGCCGCCGAAGCCTGCGGCACGCACGGTGTCCTCGTTGCGCTCGTCGCACAGCACGGCCTTCGGCTCGACGGCGTCCATCCGCGCCCGCAGATCGGCCGCGCGCAACTGCTCGCTGCACGGGAGGGCGACGGCGCCGATGCGAAAGCAGGCCACCAGCGCGAGCACCCATTCGAGCCGGTTGCCGATCACGGTCATGACCGCGTCGCCAGGCCGCACGCCCTCGGCCTCGAGGGTGCCCGCCAGCCGCGCGGCGCCATCGGCCACGACAGCGAACGAATGCTCGTCCCGGCGCCCCGCGGAATCGATGGTCACGAGCGCGATCCGGGCCGGGTCGGCGGCGTCGACGACATCGCGCGCGAAGTTCACGGCGGCATTGTGCCCGAACCGGACGGCGAGGCCAGGCCGAAACAGATTATGCGCTTTGCCACGAGAGGGGGGATTTTCGGGGGAGGGGCCGAACTCTCTCCGTGACATCTGCTAGCTTGCCGCCACGCCGAATCCACACCCGCGTGTGGAACGGGGGAACCAAGGTGGCTGTTGCTCAGCCATTGGGGCGAATCTCCATTCAGGAGACGCGCAAGCTCTTTCAGCGCGAGCCCGTCAGCTAACCCCGTAGGCGTGCGAAAGAGTTTTGCCCCTACGCCTTCGACATCGGATTCTTCTGTGCGCAACCGCTTCGGTTGTCGCGGCCGCCGCTGCGCTTCCGGGCGCGGCAGGCGCGCAGACGAGCGGCGGCGCCGAGTACGTACCGCCGCCTCCGCCCGCGAAGCGCGCCAAGATCGTTGGCGGCCAGGCGATTCCGCCCGCCGGCGCCCCGGCGCGCGTGAAGAGGGCCATCGCCCACGCGAACATGATCGTCGGCAAGCCCTACGTGTACGGCGGCGGCCACAAGCCGTACTCGATCGCCAAGTCCTCGCGGACCCCGCTGCTCGACAGGGGCTACGACTGCTCGGGCACCGTCAGCATGGCCCTGTTCGGGGGCAAGTTCCTGCGCAGCCCGCTGGACTCCGGCAGCTTCATGCGCTGGGGCCTGCCCGGCAAGGGCCGCTGGATCACCGTCTACACCAACCCCGGCCATGCCTACGTCGTGGTCGCGGGGCTCCGGCTCGACACGTCGCTCGGCGACCGCAGCGCTCCCCGTGAGCGCGCCACGGGCAAGGGCCCGCGCTGGCGCAAGTACAGCCGCAAGCCCGCCGGCTTCACAGCCCGGCATCCGAAGAACTTCTGAGCCCGCCTGGCGGCGTCATCGGCTGCTCGTGTGCCAAGCACACGTCGTCCCCTGCCTGATCCGCCTCGCCAGTATCCTGCGGACTCCCCGTAGAGCCCTCAAACGACTTCCGGAGCGCCGATCCCATGGCCGTAGCCGTGCCCGCCACAGACATGACCGACGAGCAGAAGGCGATCACCGACATGGTGCGCCAGTTCGCCGACGAGCAGATCCTCCCCAACGCCGAGCACTACGACCACGAGGACGAGTTCCCCGAGCCGATCGTGGAGCAGATGAAGGAGCTCGGCCTGTTCGGGGTCACGATCCCCGAGGAGTACGGCGGGATGGGGCTGGACCTGACGACCTACGTGATGATCGTCGAGGAGCTCTCGCGCGGCTGGATCTCGATCTCCGGGATCATCAACACCCACTTCATCGGCTCCTACCTGCTGATGAAGTACGGCAGCGACGAGCAGAAGGAGAAGTACCTGCCGCGGATGGCCACCGGTGAGATCCGCGCGGCCTTCTCGCTGTCCGAGCCCGAGCTGGGCTCCGACGTCCAGGCCATCAAGACGCAGGCCAAGAAGGGCGACGACGGCAAGTGGGAGATCAACGGCCAGAAGATGTGGGTCACAAACGGCCTGCGCTCCACGCTCGTGTTCGTGCTGGTCAAGACCGATCCCGACGCCGAGAAGCGCCATAAGGGCATGACCTGCTTCATCGCCGAGAAGGAGGCGGGCGTCCACGAGAACGAGGGCGAGTACGCCGGCTTCACCGTGCCGCCACAGCTCAAGAAGCTCGGCTACAAGGGCGTGGAGTCGACCGAGCTGGTCTTCGACGGCTACAAGTGCCCGGCCGAGAACATCCTCGGCGGCGAGGAGGCCGGGCTGAACAAGGGCTTTTCCCAGATGATGGACGCGCTCGAGGTCGGGCGCGTGAACGTGGCCGCGCGCGGCGTCGGCATCGCCCAGCGCGCGCTGGAGCTCGCGCTGCGCTACTCACAGGAGCGCAAGACGTTCGGCAAGCAGATCGCCGACCACCAGGCGATCCAGTTCAAGCTGGCCGACATGGCCACCCAGGTCGAGGCCGCGCGCCTCTTGACGCTACGCGCGGGCCGGCTCAAGGACGCCGGCGAGCGCTCGGACCTCGAGGCCGGAATGGCCAAGCTGTTCGCCTCCGAGGCGGGCCGCTTCTGCGTCGAGGAGTCGTTTCGCATCCACGGCGGCTACGGCTACTCGAAGGAGTACGAGATCGAGCGGCTGTACCGCGACGCGCCGCTGCTGCTGATCGGCGAGGGAACCTCGGAGATCCAGCGGATGGTCATCGGCAAGAAGCTGTTGCAGCGGCACAAGATCTAGACCGAGCGCCAGCCGCGCGAGCGATCGGCGATTACGACGGTGTGACCCGGAAGCGCACGCGACCACCAGAACGCCGCGGTCATGCTTGTCGGGGCGATGACCACGGCAATCATGACCACGGCGCGATCGGCATCACTCGATCAATGACCGTTCAGGCGCGCGGAAGTGCGCTCCTGAGAACTACTCGACGCCGACGAGCAGCTGGGGCTTCTGGGTGTACTCGCGCGTGCCCCAGGTGGAGCCGTCGCTCGACGTGGAGTCGATCGCCAGCGCCACCGCACCGTCGGACGGGACGGTTCCATTCGGGAGCGAGACCTCGTACCAGGTGCTCTGAACGACCGCCCCGAACTCAGCGAGCTGGGCGCCGTCGATGGTGGGGCGGGTGTTCCAGGTCATCGACTCGAGCCAGTCCTTCGACGTCATTGCGAATACGCGCCCGCCGGTCCTGGACGCGTCGCGCTGGTACATGCGCAGGCGCACGCCCGTGACCCGTCGTCCTGCCAGGCCGGTGACGCGGAAGCGCACGAACGAGTGGCTCGCCGGGCTCGTGTCGACACGCATCTGCGACGAGCTGCCGAAGGCGGTGGTGGCTCGGCTCGCGTCGACCCAGGTGTCGGCCTCGGGGGTGAAGGTCAGGGTTTCCGCCGCGGCGCTGCGCACCTCGATCGGCACGGTCTTGGTGTCCGAGTTGCCCTTGCCGTCGCTCACCGTCAGCTCGGCGGTGTAGGTCCCCGGAGTGGTGTACGTGTGGGTGACGTCGGCGGCGGTGGAGCCCGGTGTGCCGTCGCCGAACTTCCACGAGTAGGAGAGCGGGTCGCCGTCGGGGTCGCTCGAGCCGGCGCTGGACAGGGAGACGGCGAGCGGAGCCGTGCCGCTCTGCGGCGTGGCCGCGGCCTGGGCCACGGGCGGCCGGTTTGCGGGCGCGCCGCCCACGTCAACCTGCAGCTCCGGCTTGTTTGTGTAGCTGCGGCTGCCCCACGTGGCGCCGTCGCTGGAGCTGGAGTCGAGCCCGAACGAGATCAGGCCGTCGGCGCTGACCGCGCCAGGCGCGAGTGGAACCTCGTACCAGTTCCCGGCGCTGACCGCCCCGAATTCGGCGAGCTTGGCGCCGTCGATGGCGGGGCGGGTGTTCCAGGTCATCGACTCGAGCCATGAGTTGGAGCTCATCGCGAACACCCGTCCGCCGGTTCTGGACGCGTCGCGCTGGTACATCCGCAGGCGCGCGGCGCGCACCTGGCGGCCCGCGATCCCGGCCACCCGGAAGCGGATGTAGGACTGGCTCTGCGGGCTCGTGTCGACCTCGAACTGCGACGACGTGCCGAAGCTCGTCGTCGGCCGCGTGGCGTCGACCCACGTGTCCGCCTCGGGGATGAACTTGAGCGTCTCGGTGCCGGTATCCGGGACGTAGTTGGCGTTGACCGTGGAGTCCGAGGACGGCACGGTGATCTCGTGTTGGCGCGCGCCGCCGTCCGACCAGGCCGAGAAGCGGTAGGTCACGCCGTCCTTGACGAAGGTCTCGGCGGCCGCGATCGTGGCCCGGTAGCCGATTGCCGCGTCGCGCGTGAAGGGGGCCGGGCCGGACTGGGCGCCGATGTAGTCCAGCGGCGCGCCCGCCGGAGAGCTGGCAAGGGTGACCTTGCTGGTCTGTGGGCGCACGTCGACGCTGCTGGTGTGCTTGAGGCCGCCCGAGTCGGTCACGGTCAGGCGGATCTCGTAGTACGAGTCGGCATCGTGGTCGATGGCGGGCACGAACGAGCCCTCGGACCCGGTCAGGTTCGTGTGCTCATGCAGGTGGCTGCCGTGGTGGAGCAGGACCTGCCACGTGTAGGCCGACTGCGGCAGCGTGCCGTCCTCGGGGTCGGTCCCCGTGGCGCGCACCGTCACGGTCCCGCCGTCGCGGTAGGAAGACTCGTCGACCGGCGCGGTGATCGAGCCGGTGGGGCCGGAGTTGCCCACCGAGATGGTGACCGTCTCGGAGTCGGTGTTGCCCCGACCGTCGCTCACCGTGAGCGTGGCGGCGTAGTTGCCGGACGTCGTATAGGTGTGTGCGGGGTTCGCGGCCGTCGAGCCCGGCGTGCCGTCGCCGAAGTCCCAGGAGTAGGAGAGCGCGTCACCGTCGGGGTCGCTCGACCCGACGCTGTAGAAGGACACGGCCAGCGGCGGTGTCCCCGATGTCGGCGTGGCGGTCGCCCGCGCGACCGGCGGCGCGTTGGTCGAGCCGCTGTAGGTGAACTTCCTGATTGCCCCCGTGCCACCCCAGCCGAGGTCGGTGTATGCGATGTCGCCGTCGCCCGGCGTCGACTGGAGGTCGACGCCCGTCGGCCAGTCGCTCGCGAAGTCGTGGACGGCGGTCACGCGATCGCTCGAGTCGAGGTCCAGGCGCTTGACCCAGCCCTGAACGTAGTCGCCGACGAAGATGTCCCCGCGGTAGTCGGCCGGGTAGCGCGTGCCGTTGTAGACCGCGCCGCCGACGGTCGAGGCGCCGCCGCCGTGGTCGTAGTCCCAGGTAGGCGGTGTGGCCGCGGCCGCCGTGCCCTCCTTCGCGTACTCCTCGAGGCAGCGCGACTGGGTGCGGTAGAGCGGTGTGCGGACGGTGCCCTCGTAACACGGCCAGCCGTAGTTCTGGCCCGGCTTGACCAGGTCGATCTCCTCGCGGTCGTTCGCGCCCACGTCGCCCACGACCGGGCCCTTGCCGGGGCGCAGGTTGAAGCGGAACGGGTTGCGAAAGCCCTTGGCGTAGACCTTGGTGCAGGTCTTGTCGAGGTTGGTCTCGGTGGGGCAGAAGGGATGGCCGGGCAGGCCGCGCCCGTCGCGGTCGATGTGGATGATCTTGCCGGCCAGCGTCTGCTCGTCGTACGGGCGGTAGGACGTGCTGTTCACCGAGTGCGGGTGGGCGTCGCCGTTGCCGACCCACAGCGTGCCGTCGACCGGATCCGACTTCACCGTGCCGATCGTGTGCCAGTAGTAGTCGGCGGGGATGCAGTCGCGCAGGTTGTCGGGCTGCTCGCAGGGCCCGCTCACATCCTTGCCGAGGATCACGGTCTCGGGGTTGGACGGGTTCACGAGCGTGTTGTTCGGGTTCACGGTCACCCGCGTGAGGCGCGAGACCATCGGGGCGGAGCTGTCCTGCATCATCGGCTTGAGCTCGTAGACGTAGAGCAGGTACAGGTAGCCGTTGGTGGCGAAGTCCTTGTCGGTGGCGATGCCGAGCATGCCGCGGTCGCTGTAGGAGTTGACCTTGTCGCGGATGTCGAGCAGCGGGGTGGAGACCACGGTGCCGTTCGCGGCCACGACGCGGACCCGCCCGCCCTTCTCGGTCACGAACTTGCGCCCGTCGGGCGCAAAGGCCGTGGCGGTCGGTGAGTTCAGATAGCCCGAGCTGAGCTCGGCCTCGGCGAAGCCGCTGGGCAGGGTCGTGGCACCGGCCGGGGCGGCTGCGAGGAGCGCGAGCCCGGCGGTGACGAGGACGGTCGTGATCCGCATCCTTGCGAGCACCCCGACCACGGTAAGGGCTATCCACACACGGCGCCAGCCGCCCGGCGGGTATCGTGGGCGGTCGTGGACGCCGGGGGCCCCGGAACCGGCCGGACGACGCCAAGGGTGCTGGTCACGGGCAGCGAGTACCCCGCGGGCCTCGCGGCGCTCCGCTCGCTGGATCGGGCCGGATTCGAGACGTGGGCGGCGGTCGCTTCGCCCTCGGCGCTGGGTGCTCGGTCGCGGGTGGTCGCGGGGACGGTTGAGGTGCCCGACCCGCGGACCGCCCCGGAGGAGTTCGCCGCTGCGCTCGCGCAGGCGGCGCGCCGTTTGGGGATAGCCGCCGTGTTGCCCGGGACCGAGGCCGCCCTGCTCGCACTGGCCGAGCGCCAGGGCCTGTTTCCCGAGGGCACCGCCGTCGGCTGCTCGCCGGAGGCCGTGGTGCGGCGCGCCACCGACAAGATCGTGCTCGCACAGCTGGCTCTGCGCGCGGGGCTCGATGCCCCGACCACGCTCGTGGTGGGAGCCACGGAGCAGGTGGAGGGGCTGTCGTTCCCGGCGATCGTCAAACCGCTGCGTTCGGAGCTGCTGACCGCGGGCGGCATGCAGCGGTTCGAAGCCCGCGAGGTGAGGTCGCGGGCCGAGCTGGACCAGGCCCTCGCTGCGCTGCCGGACGAGGTGGGCCTGGTCCAGCCCTACGTCGAGGGCCGCCTGATCAGCGTGAACGGTGTGGCGTTCGAGGGGCGGCTGCACGGCGCCAACCAGCACGTCGTGCACCGCGTCTGGCCCTATCGCTGCGGACAGGCCACCTACGCCGAGACGATCCCCCTGACCGCCGAGCGCCGGCGCGCCGTGGGCGCGTTCGTCAGCGAGCTGGGCTGGAGCGGCGTGTTCAACCTCCAGCTGATCGAGCGCGACGGCCGCAGCTACGTGATCGACCTGAACCCGCGCTTCTACGTCTCCCTGACGCTGGCCACCGCCGCCGGGCTCAACCTCCCGGCGATCTGGACCTCGCTGCTGCTCGACCTTCCCTTCGAGGCCGACGGCTACCGGACGGGCGTGCGCTTTCGCGAGGAGAAGGGCGATCCGCGCGCGATCCTGGCCGAGATCCGGCGCGGGCGGCTGGCGACCGCCCGGGACCTGCTGCCGCGCCGGCGAACGGTGCACGCGCTGTTCTCGGCCCGCGATCCGCGCCCCGGGCTGAGCCTGATCTCCGATGTGCTGGCCGCACTGGGACGGCGGGTTCGTGCCCGCAGTCCGTGGTGAGCGACGAGCTCGCGCTGGCGCGGCACGTGCTCGTGCTGCTGCACGGGCGCTGGTACAGGTCGGGCTCGATGGAGGACCTGGCCGCGCGGCTCGACATCCCGGACGTGGTTTGCGTGGCCCCGGCCGCGGACGGCCGGACCTGGTACCCCGAGCGCTTCATGGACCCGAGGACGTCAACGAGCCGGCCCTCACCCGCTCGATCGACCGGGTCAACGCCACCCTCGACCGGCTCGAGGCCGAGGGGGTGGAGCCCGAGCGGACCGTGTTCGGCGGGTTCTCGCAGGGCGGGTGCGTGGCCTGCGACGCGCTCGCTCAGCGCCCGCGCAAGCTCGCGGCGCTGGTGGTGCTGTGCGGCGGCCTGATCGGCGCGACCGAGGACGAGATCACCAAGCCGCCGGCCGGCTCGCTGGACGGCATGCCGGCCCTGATCACGGGGACGGTGGACGACGAGTGGATCCCGGAAGAGCGGGTGGAGCGCACCGCGGAGATCTTCGAGGCGGCAGGGGCCCAGGTGACGCTGCGGATCCACCCGCCGGCGCCACACGAGGTGCACGACGCCGAGCTCGAGGAGCTGCGGCGGCTGCTGGCCGAGCTGCGCGACGCTGATTAGCAGGGGGATCGGCGCAAGGCTGGTGAGGAGGCCCGGGACTCTCTGGCACCTGCCCTCCTAGGGCGTCAATTTGCCCGGCCGGGGCAGGGCCAATCGACGCCTTGGCGTCGCGGCCGCGCGTTGGACGGCTCGTCTTCTGTAACAGCCGCAGTGCGCCCGGGCTACCGCATACGCAAGAACGGGCCACTACTGTTGCCCCGGTGTCCGCCGCCGAGACCAAGACAGCCATCGCGGGGGCCGTCGAGCGCCTGGACGCCGAGGTGCCGGCGCTTCGCCAGCTGAAGCTGGTCATGCGCCTCCAGCTCGAGGCCCGCGGGGGCGACGCGCCGATCTGGCGGGTGGAGGTGCCGGGGCCGAAGATCGACCGTGATCCGGCCGGTGACGCCAGGATCGACGTCACGATCCAGCGCCAGCACTTCAACCGGCTGGCCGAGGAGGGGACGCTGCGCGATTGGGCGAGGGCCTACGAGCAGGGCCACGTGAAGGTCTCCGGCGACGCCGGGATCGTCAAGCTGCTTGGCAACGTGATCGCCAAGCAGCTCGCGCGCGGGCGCTGACGGCCGAACACTTGTCCTCTGGGCGCCGCCGGGCTAATGGCATCCGGGCCCGCGGCCGAGGTTCACCGCATGAACGCCCGGCCCGAAGCCTCCGTGACCTATCTCGCACCCGTTTCCGAGCCGGCGCCGTCGGATCGCGGGCTCATGGAGCTGGCACTCACGCTGGACACCGAGCGCAGCGCGAACCGCGCGATGCTCGCGACCGTCAAGGAGCTCGACCGCCTGCTCGCCGAGCAGCGGGCCGCGAATGGCCAGCTCGAGGCGCAGCTCGGCGAGTACGCGCTGGCCGTCACCCACCAGACCGCCGAGAACAGGCACCTGAAGGCGGCGCTGACCGAGGCCGACACACGCCGGAAAATGCCCTTCTGGCGGCGGCTTAAGAGGCGCTGAAGCGCCGTCTCAGCGCTTGAGCGACGTGCCGTCGTAGAGCTTCTTGACCTCAACCGCGCCGGCGGGCGCGGCATCCACGCACAGCCCGCACAGGATGCACTCGTCGAGGTTCCCCTCGACGATCTCGGTGCCGCCGTCGGAGGCGGCGAAGATGTCAACCGGACAGGCGTCGGAGAGCTTGCGGGCCAGCTCGGCGTCGCCCTTGGCGTCGTCCGATAGCTCGACGTCGATGAACACGCCGGGCATCAGGCCGCCCCCAGCTTGGCCTTGACGGCGTCCGGGATCTCGTCGATCCGCTCCACCACGGGGATGCCCGCGGCCTGCAGCCGCGCGATCTTCTCGGTGGCCGAGTCCTCCTTGCCCTCCACGATCGTGCCGGCGTGGCCAAAGCTCATGCCCTGCATCTCCTCGTCGTCCATGAACCGGCCGGCCATGAAGGCCACGATCGGCAGGCGCGAGTCGTTGTCGGCCACCCACTCGGCCAGCTGGGCCTCCATCCGCCCGCCGGGCTCGGTGTAGATCACGATCGCCTCAGTCTGCTCGTCGGCCTCGAAGTAGGGCATCAGCTCGGCGTAGGTGGAGCCGATGATGGCGTCGCCGCCGATCGAGATCGCGGTCGACACGCCGAGGCCGGCGGCGGTCAGGGTGGAGGAGATCTCGGTGGTCATGCCGCCCGAGCGGCTCATCACGCCGACGGAGCCGGACTGGTAGGCCTGCTCGGCGTTCTTCGCGGGGCCGCCGATGCCGCCCATCTTGGCCACGCCCGGCACTATCAGGCCGAGGCAGTTGGGCCCGATGATCCGTGCTCCGTGCTCGTCGGCCAGCTCCACCATCTGCGCCACATCGCCGCGCGGGATCCGCTCGGTGACGATCACGATGGTCTTGATCCCGTTCTCGAGCGCCTCGAACACCGCGTCCTTGGTGAACGCGGGGGGGACCGTCACGACGGAGCCGTCGGGTACCGCGCCGCCGTTGTGCTCGACAACCTGGGCGACGGTGTCGAACACGGGCACGCCGTGGACCTCGCGGCCCTTGCGCCCGGGGGTAACGCCGCCGACGATCTTCGAGCCGTAGTCCAGGCACTCGCGGGTCAGGTTGACGGCCTCGCGGCCGGTGATGCCCTGGACGATGAAGGTGGTGTCCTCGCGGATGAGAATGCTCATCCCTGGATCTTCTCCACGGCCTTGCCGGCGGCCTCGTGCATGGACACCGAACGGTCGGCGTACTCGATCCCGTACTTGTCGAGGATCTTGAAGCCCTCCTCCTCCCAGGCGCCCGGGATGCGGAAGATCGCGATCGTCTCGGCGGGATCCCTGCCGAGGTCGAGGCAGGCCTTGATCACGCCGCGGGCGACGATGTCGACGCGGGTGTTGGAGACGATCGACATCATCACCGCGATCTTGTCGACGCCGTCCTTCTCCAGCACCGCCTTGGCCAGGCCGTAAGCCTTGGCGACCGACGGATTGCCGCCGATCTCGGCGTAGTTGGCCGGCTTGCCGCCCTGGGAGCGGACGGCGTCGGTCAGCGTGAGCGAGCCGCCACCGGCGCCGATCACCAGGCCGATGTTGCCGTGGAAGCCGTTGTCCTTGCCCTGGATCACGCCACGGTGGTCGGCGGCGTCGACCGCGGCGACGGTGCGCTCGAAGTCCGACGGCTCGTAGCCCTCGCGGTTGTCGTCCTCCTCGATCCCGAGGTCGGCCAGGACCTTGCGCTGGCGCGGCTTGGCCTCCTCCTCCATCTCCATGTGCGCGTCGAGCGCCACGAACGAACCGTCGGCCAGCTCCGCCAGCGGGTTGATCTCCGCCAACGTCATGTCGCGGTCGCGGAACAGCTGCGCCAGGCGCGCAACGATCGGCGTCAGGCGCTGGAGCGCCTTGCCGGTCACGCCGGCGGCCGCGATCACCTGCTTGGCCTGGTAGTCGGAGATCGGCTTGAGGTTCGAGACATGGCCGCGGCCGACGTGGTCGGGGTGCTCCTCGGCCACCTGCTCGATGTCGATCCCGCCCATGTCGCTGAACAGGATCAGCGGCTTCTTGGCGGTGCCGTCCCACACCACGCCGGCGTAGTACTCCTGCTTGACCTCGGCCTTGGGGTCCACCAGCACGCCACGCGGCATGTGGCCGTTGATCTCGAGCTGGAGGATGTCCCTGGCGTGACCGGCGGCCTCGTCGGACGTGTCGGCGAACTTGACGCCGCCGGCCTTCATCCGGCCGCCGCTCAGCACCTGGGACTTGACCACGGTCGGGCCGCCGATGTCCTCGGCGATCTGCTTGGCCTCCTGGTCGGTGGTGGCGAACCCGTACTTGGTCACGGGGATGCCCGCAGCCTCGACCAGGCGGCGGCTCTCGTACTCGAAGAAGCGCATCAGCGGCGGGAGACCCTACTTGAGGCCGTACGCCTCGCGCAGGTCGGGGTCCTTCTCGGCCAGCTGCTCTGCCAGCTCGACCATGACCTTGCACTGCTTCCAGGTGGCGTCGTCCTGCATCTTGCCGTCGATCATGTGCACGCCGCGGCCGTCCGGGATCGCCTCGATCACCTTCTGGGCGAACCTGACCTCCTCGGGGTCGGGCGAGAAGACCTTCTTGGCGATGTCGATCTGGACGGGGTGCAGCGACCACGCGCCGACGCAGCCGAGCAGGAACGCGGCACGGAACTGGGCCTCGCAGCCGGCGACGTCCTTGATGTCGCCGAACGGGCCGTAGTAGGGCAGGATGCCGGCGGACGTGCAGGCGTCGACCATGCGCGCGATCGAGTAGTGCCACAGGTCCTGCTGGGCGGTGGCACGCGGCGCGTCCGGGTTGTCCGGATCGGGATCGTTGAGCACCAGGTAGCCGGGATGCCCGCCACCGACGCGGGTGGTCTTCATCCGCCGCGACGCGGCCAGGTCGGCGGGGCCGAAGCTCATGCCCTGCATCCGCGGGGAGGCGGTCGCGATCTCCTCGAGGTTGACCACGCCGATCCCGGTCTCCAGCAGCGCGTGGATCAGGATCGGCCGCTCCAGCCCCGCACGCGCCTCGAGCTGGGCCAGCAGCCGGTCCATGTAGTGGATGTCCCAGGCGCCCTCGACCTTGGGCACCATGATCACGTCGAGCTTGTGGCCGATCTCCGTGACCAGCCGGGTCACGTCGTCGAGCGCCCAGGGGCTCTCGAGCGAGTTGATCCGGGTCCACAGCGCGGCATCGCCGAGATCGATCTCCTTGCCGGCCCTGACCAGTCCCTCGCGCGCCGCTTCCTTGTTGTCGGCGGCGATCGCGTCCTCGAGGTTGCCAAGCACCACGTCCGCCTTGGTGACCAGGTCGGGCAGCTTGCCGACGATCTTCTCGTTCGACGGATCGAAGAAGTGGATCATCCGCGACGGGGTCTGCGGGATCTCGCGGAGCGGCGCCGGGGCGTCGAGGGCGAGGGGCTTGAAGAAGTCTCTGGGGCTGCGCATGTCGGCCGAGGAGCTTATGCGAACCCACCCTCCGGTAGCCTGCCGCGCCCATATGAGCGACTTCACAACAGACCAGGCCGAGCGCGAGGCCTCCGGCGCGCACGCCTACGGGCGCTACCTCGAGGAGTTCGAGCAGGGCGCCGTCTACAAGCACTGGCCGGCGAAGACGATCACCGAGGCAGACGACCACCTGTTCTGCCTGATCACGATGAACCATCACCCGCTGCACATCAACGACGTGTACGCCGGCAACTCGCAGCAGGGCCGCAACGTGGTGGTCGGGCCGCTGGTCTACTCGCTGGCGCTCGGCATGTCGGTCAGCGACGTGTCTGGCAAGGCGATCGCCAACCTGGCCACCGACGAGCTCAGCCACCCGGCGCCGGTTTTCCACGGCGACACGCTGTTCTGCGAGTCCGAGGTGCTGGAGGTCAAGGAGTCACGCTCCAAGCCAGACCGCGGCGTGGTGCGCGTGCACACCCGCGTCCTCAACCAGGACGGCACCCTGGTTGCGGAGTTCAAGCGCTCGGTGCTGGTCCCGCGCAAGAACCCCGGCGGCTGAGCACAGCGGTCAGCCGCGCCCGGTCAGCCGCCTGGCCTTGCCGATCGCGCGGGCGGCCAACGCCTTGGCGCGGTCGACTCCAGCCCGCCTGCCCGGTGGAGTGGGGTCGAGGCCCAGCTTGCGCAGCTTCCCGTTGAGCCGGTAGACGTGGCGGCTGCGCTCGCTCTCGCGGGTCGCGAACGTGATCGACAGCGACACCGAGACCTGCTGGCCGTTCACCACCCAGTGCGGCGCGTGCGGGTACACGTAGACGCCGTCGCCGGGAGTGAGGTCGAAGCAGGTGGGGTCCCTGGGTTCCCAGCCGACGTTGCGGTGGCCGCCGTTGAACGTCTCCTCGAGCGTGACCTGCTCGGTGAGCTCGTCGGGGAACAGGCCGACGTTCATCTTCTTGGTACCGCGGATCTGGAGCAGGAAGTTGTGCTCGGGATCGGTGTGGGCGGGCGTCATCGACCCGGGCGCGGAAAGGAAGATGAAACCCTCGCGCGCGGTCATCACACCCTGGCCGGCACGGATGTGCGTCTCAACCTCCTCGAGGCAGTCGTCGAGTAGCCGTTTGTACTCGGGGTCGCGCTCGATGTTCTTCAGCACCATCCAGCAGTCATTGGAATCGATCTCGCGGGCGATCTGACCGACCGGCTGCGAGCTGCGCTCGACCTGGTCCGGCGCGGCGACCTTGGACACGTTCCCGTAGTTGTGCTCGATCCGATCCGTGGGCAGGCGCTCGGCCAGCCGGGCGATCGCCTCGACCGTGAGCAGCGGGTGGTCGGTCAGGTCGTGCGCCACCGCCAGCGGTGCACGGTCGAAGTGGTCGCGCAGCCCGGCGTCGTCGATGTTCAGAACGGTGGTCACGCGGCACTCCTTCGCCTGGCTCGGACCGCCCGCGCGGCACCGACGAGGTGCCTGAAGGCCATGGCTCGTCGCCCCGGCGGTGCCAGCACGAGCGTGGTCAGCGATCGCCGGTCGGGCCACAGCCGGTTGATCATCGTGTTGTCCGGGTCGGCGCACGAGTCCTGCCAGCATTCCTGGCGGCGCTCGGCGAACACCCGCACGTTCTCGCGCTCGAGCTGGACGCCGGGCGAGAACCGCGCGAGCTGCTCGTCGTAGGCGATCTTGAAGCAGAACCCGCCGTCGCCCGCGTAGATGTTGCACTTCATCGCCACGCGACGGTCGCCCGCGCGCAGACACAACAGCTCGAGCCGGCCCTCCTCGCCAAGCGCCGCGCAGATCGAGGTGAAGAAGGCCGCGTGGCCGTTGTCGCAGGCCAGCGCCGTGTGGTACTGGCCCTTCCAGCCGGACCGTTCGAGATCCAGGAACGCCGCCACCGCGCCAGGGCTGTCGGTCTCGTCCACAACCTCGAGATCGGCTCCGAGCTCACGCGCGAGCGCCCTGCCGAGCCGGTTCAGCTCGCGCCGGCGATGGCCGCGCATGCCGTCCAGGTAGCCACCGTCGGAGCGGCGGCGAAGCATGGCGCGCTCACTGCGCGTCTCCAGCACCGTGACCAGCCCGAGGTCGGCGGCTGCGGCCCGCAGCGCCGTCGCGACCGGGCCGTCCGCGGCCACCCGGCGCAGCACGAGCGGAGCGCCGTCGCACCCCCGCGCCAGCAGCGCCCGGGCGACGGCGCCGGTGGCGCCCTCGCGGACGAGCGGCGTTCCGAGGAAGCAGTACAGATGCAGCCAGTTACCGGTCACCGCCACCCCGTTGATGCGCTGCGGCCATACCGGCATGCACGCGCGCCAGGCGTGTCGGTCCTCGACCACCAGCAGCGAGGCGTGGGACTCGCCGAGGTGCTCGCGCGCCGCGAGCACAAGCTCGGGTTCGAAGAACGGGTTTGGCTCGAGTGCGTGCCGGGCGAGGTCACGCCAGCGATCGAGGTCAGCGTCCGAGAGCTCGTCGAGGACGACCGGGCGGCAGGTCAGCTGCTCCGCCGCCCGCCCGACCACGCCCGCCTGTTTGGCCAGTGATGCCACCTCGAGGGAGGCGAGGCTAGCGATGGGAGCGGGCGGTCCCACCGTGCCTCTGCGAACCGACGGTCTTGCGGGCCGTCAGCAGCGGCGTACGGCGGCCCTTGATCACGATCAGCCAGCGGCCGCTACGCAGCGCCCTTGTCGCCAGCCGGTGGCGGAAGCCACCGCCGGCGCGGACCGTGATCAGCGCACGGTAGGACGTGTCGCGCGACCAGCGCCGCTCGCGCGGCTTCCAGCGGTAGGCGCGCACCCTGAGCGTGCGACCCCACGAGAGTTTGCCGGCGATCGTGACCCGTCCGCCGCGGCGTGCGGCGCGCAGCGTCACGCGCCGCACAGGTGTCACGCGCGGGCGCGTCTGGAAGGTGGGGGCGGCCGGTCGCGCCGGTGCCGCCACGGGCGCCCGCGGGCGCGGCGCCGCGCCCGGGGCCGGCGCGGGCGTCACGGGCATGGGCGCCACGACCGGCGGCGCGGGCTGGCCCGAGCTGAGCAGCTCGGCGCCGGCCCGGAACGCCGCGAACGCGGGCTTGGGTGTGCCGTCGTGGTGCATCAGGCCGTAGTTGTCGAGCCGCTCGCCGGTGTCGGTGCCGGTGTCCTCGAGGTTGAACGCGGCCGCGACCGGCACGTAGTCCCAATGGCGCATGTGGATGAACGCCTGCTTCAGCCAATCGGCCTGCGTGCTCTCGTCCACGCAGTTGTGGTACGCGGCCGAGTCGCCGCGGACGGTGCAGGTGCTCCAGCCGAACTCGGTCAGCCAGATCGGCTTGGCCTCGCCGCGGCCGAGCAGCGTGTCGCGGACCCTGGGCACGCCGGCGGCGAAGCTCTTCTTGCTCCAGCCGGAAATCCCCGCGTGCAGCGGCGAGCGGTCCTCGCTGTAGGGGTGCACCGACCACGCGTCGAAGTTGCCGCCGACCCCACGGTCGAGCAGGGCGGACGTGAACTCGAAGTCGGCGTCGGCGAGCGAGCCGGCGATTATCGTCGCGTTCGGGTCGGCGGCCTTGGCCGCCGGGTATGCCGCCTTCACCAGGCCGGCGTAGCTGGCTACCGGGTCGGCCGCCTTGAAGTAGTGCGGGTGGTTGGGTTCGTTCCAGAGCTCCCACGCGGCCACGCGGTCGCCGTAGCGGCGGACGAGGAACGCGAGCGCGTCGCCGAAGTCGCGCGGGTCGGCAGCCGGGTAGCGCTGGACGCCGCGGTCCCACCATGCGCCCGAGCACCCCTGCTTGAGCGACTCAGGGGCCGTGGACGCCCAGCACGGGGTCTCCCAGAAGGTGAACAGCACCTTGATCCCGCGCTCCTGCGCCGCGCTGACCACGTGGTCGATCTTGTTCAAGTACCAGGCACTGCGGGTGCCCTTGCCGTTCTGCTCGAGGCTGGCCCAGCCGAGGTCGACCCGGACCATGCCGGCGCCCGCCTCACGTGCCTTGTCGAGCTGGCGTTCGCGATCCGCGGCGTCGTACTGGCCCCACAGCAGGTGAGCCTGCACCGCCGCGGTCTGGCCGGCCGCCGCCTGAGCGGGCGCGCCGGCGGCGCCGATCGCCGCGACGGCGAGCAGCGCGCACAGCACGCGCCGCGGGGCTAGGGCGGGATCGGTCGGCACTATCACTGTGTCGGCCGAGGGCCGTCCGCGCTGGTTGCGGGCCCTCCCTGAGTGGACGGATGGCCCAGCGGTCAGCGGCTGCGCCGGCGGGCGACACGTGCCGCGCGCGCCACCAGGGAGACCGCGGGTTTGGCCGTGCCGTTGGTCCGGAAGAGGCCGTAGTTGGACAGCCGGTCATCCCCGTCGCCGTCGGTGTCCTCGATGTTGAACGCCACCCCAACCGGCACGTAGCTCCACGAGCGCATGCGCCGGAACGCCTGGCCGAGGTAAGCGGCCTGGGTCGACGGCGAGACGCAGTTGTCGTATGCGGCCTCGCCGCGGACGCTGCAGGTGCTCCAACCGAACTCGGTAAGCCAGATCGGCGTGCGCTGGCGGCTGCGCAGGAGCGTCGCGCGGACCTTGGGCACGCCGGCGGCGAAGCTCTTCTTGGTCCAGCCGGAGATCCCCGGATGCAGCGGCGAGCGGTCCTCGCTGTAGGGGTGCACGGACCAGGCGTCGAAATTGCCGCCTACCCCGCGGTCGAGCAGCTCCTGGGTGAACTCGAAGTCGGCGTCGGCGAGCGAGCCGGCGATGATCGTCGCCTTGGGGTCGGCGGCCTTGGCCGCCGGATAGGCCGCCCTGACGAGCGCGGCGTACTCCGCGGCCTTGCGCGGCGTCCGGAAGTAGTGCGGGTGGTTGGGCTCGTTCCAGAGCTCCCATGCGGCCACGCGGTCGCCGTAGCGGCGGACGAGGAACGCGAGCGCATCGCCGAAGTCGCGCGGATCGGCAGCCGGATAGCGCTGGACGCCGCGGTCCCACCATGCGCCGGAGCAGCCGCGCTTCAGCTCCCGCGGTGCCGTCGAGGCCCAGCACGGGGTCTCCCAGAAGGTGAACAGCACCTTGATGCCGCGGCGCTCGGCCGCATCGAGGACGTGATCGATCTTGTCCAGGTACCAGCGGCTGCGCTGGCCCTTGCCGTCCTGCTCGAGGCTGGCCCAGCCGAGATCGACCCGCACCATCCCGAACCCCGCGCGCCGGACCCGGTCGAGCTGGCGCTCGCGGTCCGCCGCGTCGTACTGGCTCCAGAGCAGGTGGGCCTGGACCGCGCGTGTCTGGCGGGCCTGGGCGGGGGCGGCGATCGCCAGCGCCATCAGCGCGGCGGCAGCCGTGGAGAGGAGCAGGAAGCGGGCATGGCGAAGCGTCGGGTGCATCACGGGCGGTCTCCTTGGGAGGCGACAGGCGGGGCGGCGGCCTTCGGGCTACGCTCTCCCCGATCGGGCTCCGGCGGACCGCCCGCGAGCACCCGGACGCTGATCTGGACGGACATTCGACCCCGTGCCGCCCGTATCATTCGCGCACGTGTCCGGCCCCGCCGTGCTCCAGGTGGTTCAACCAGAGGACGGCGGCGTCGCCGAGCACGTGCTGCTGCTCTCGCGCGAGCTCGGCCGGCGTGGATGGCGCGTTTCGGCGGTGGTCTCGCCGTCGAGCACGATCGCCGCGCCGCTGCGCGCGGCCGGGGTCACGGTGCACGAGCTGGCGATGGGGCGCGAGCCCGGACGCACCGACGTGCGCGCGGCGCGCGCGCTTCGGGCCATCGACAGGCAAGAGCGGCCACGGCTCGTCCACGCCCATTCGTCGAAGGCCGGCGCGCTCGTGCGGCTGTCGCTGCGCGGCCGCCGGCGGCTGGTCTACACACCCCACTGCCTGGCGTTCGCGGCCAGCTTTGATACCACGCGGCGTCTGGCGTACCGCGCTATCGAGCAGCTCCTGGTGCCGCGCACCGGCGCGCTCGTCGCCGTGTGCGACTGGGAGCGGCGATTGGCGGTGAGCGAGCTCCGCGGGATCGCGGGGCGGACGCGGATGATCCCCAACGGTGTCGATCGCCCCGATGCCTGCGAGCCGGCCGCGGAGCTTGCCGAGTTCGCCGCGGGGCAGCCGCTGGCGGGGATGGTCAGCGTGCTCCGGCCGCAGAAGGACCCGTTGCTGGCGGTGCGCGCGGCCGCTCGGCTGGCGCCCGCGCGGGGACGGCTCGCCATCGTCGGCAACGGCGATCTGGCGGAGGCCGTGCGGTCGGAGATCGAGCGGCTCGGCGTTGGCGAGCGCGTGCGCTGGTTTCCGTTCGAGGGAGGGATGGGACGCTATCTGGCTGCGCTGGACGTGTTCGTCCTGCCATCGGCGTGGGAGGCGTTCCCGCTCTCGCTGCTGGAGGCCATGGCGTGCGCGGTCCCGGTGGTTGCCACCGACGTCGGCGGCGTCGCTGAAGCGGTCGAGAACGGGGTGACCGGGCGCCTCGTCGGCGCCGGCGACGAGGCGGCGCTCGCTACGGCGCTGGCCGAGCTGCTTGACGACGCCGACCTCCGCGCGCGCCTTGGGGCGGGGGCGGAGCGGGCCTACGCCGATCGCTTCCGGGTCGGGCCGATGGTGGACTCCGTCGAGGCGCTCTACCGCGAGCTGCTGGAGGAGGGCGGATGAGCGCGCCGCGGATGTCGGTGATCATCGCCACCAAGGGCAGGCCCGACGACCTTCGCGCGACGCTCGCCAACGTCGCGCGGCTCGATCCGCCCCCGTACGAGCTGCTGGTCGTCGACGGCGACCCCGACCGCTCCGCCGAGCCGGTCGCCGCGGAACTGCCTGCGGCCACGTACATGCACACGCCCCCGGGGCTGACGCTGCAGCGAAACCGCGGCGTTGCGGCCGCCGCCGGCGACGTCGTCGTGTTCCTCGACGATGACGTCGAGGCCGACACCGGCCTGCTGGCCAGGTTGGCGGCCGCGTACGCCGATCCGGGGGTCGTGGGCGCGACCGGGCGGGTGATCGAGGACGACCCGCGCCGCTTCGGCAACAAGCGCTCGCGCGTGCGGCGGCTGCTGTTCCGCGGTCCCGACGGCACGTTCACGTCGTTCGGCTACCCGCTGCGGCTCCAGGACGTGGACAGCGAGCGCGATGTGGAGCTGATGCAGGGCTGCCTGATGAGCGCCCGGCGGGCGAGCGCCGAGGCCGTCGGCTTCGACGAGCGGCTGCGCGGCTACGGGCTCGCCGAGGACGAGGACTTCTCCTATCGGCTGTCACGCACCGGCCGCGTGCGCTACGTCCCCGGCGCGGTCGTGCGCCACGAGAACACCGGCATGACCTCGTCGGCGGTACGGGGCTTCAACCGCGACGTCGTGGTCAACCGCGCCTACCTGTTCCGCAAGAACTTCGCCCGTACGGCCACCGCGCGGGCTGGATTCTGCGCGCTGGTGGCGCTGCTGGTCGCCCACCGCATGCTCAACCGCGAGTGGGACGGCGTGCGCGGCCTGCTCGACGGCTCGGTCGAGGCGTGGCGGGCGCGGTGAAGCCCGTCCGCGTGTCGTTCGTGTCCTCGCACGCGCTCGGCGGCGGCTCCGAGCGCTACCTCGAGCTACTGCTTGGCAGCCTCGGCCCCGAGTGGGTCGGCGGCGTGGTGGCGCTGGCGGACGGGCCGCTCGTGGACCGCCTGCGCGCCGGCGGCTACACGGTCGAGGTCGTGCCCACCTCCGCGCGCGGCGGGATCGCGCTGAACGCCCCGAAGCTGCGCCGCGCGCTGCGCCGCCAGAAGCCAGGGGTGGTGCACGCCAACGGCGTCAAGGCGGCGCTCGCGTCCGGGCTGGCCATGGCCGGCAGCCGCGTGCCGATCGTGTGGCTCAAGCACGACTACTCGTGGGACGGACCGCTGGCGAAGCTGGTGGCGCTGCGCAGCCGGCGCGTTGTGGCGGTCGCCAGCGCGATCACCACCACGTTCGGCCCGCGCCTGTCGCTGCGCGTAACGGTGGTGCCCAACGGCGTGCCCGAATACCGCCGCGAGCGCGAGCGGGGGAGGGCGATCGTGAGCGAGCTGACCGGCGCCGGGCCGGCGCCGGTGGTGCTGCTGGTGGGGCGGATGCATCCGGCCAAGGGCCAGCTCGAGCTGGTCGAGGCGGCCCCGGCGGTGCTCGCGCGGCAACCCGACACGCGCTTCCTGCTGCTCGGTGACGAGGACCCGACCCAGCCCGACTACGCGGCGGCCGTACGGCGGCGGATCGAGCAGCTCGGGGTCGGCGCGGCCTTCAGCCTGCCCGGGCACCGCGACGACCCGCTGCTGGTCATGAGCGGCGCCGACCTGATCGTGCTCCCGAGCGTGCCCGACGAGCGCGGCGCCGGCAAGGAGGCATGCCCGTTCGCGTTGCTCGAGGCGATGTCGGTCCAGACCGCTGTGGCCGCCTATGGCGCGGGCGGCATCCCCGAGGTGCTCGGCGACTGCGGCCGGCTCGTCGCCGAGGGCGATCGCGACGCGCTTGCGGATGCGATCGCCACGCTGGTGGCCGACGAGGACGCCAGGATCGTCGCCGCCGGCTGCGCCCTCGCGCGCGTGCGCGAGCGCCACAGGCTGACCGCTACCGTCGAGGCGATGAAGGCGATCTACGCCGAGACCGCTCGCAGCTGACCGTGGACAGGCGAACGCTCATCCGGCGCGCCGCACAAGCCGGTGCGCTCGGCTCGGCTGTCACGGTCGGGCTGGCGTGCGATTCGGGCCCCGCGTCCGCCGCGAGCGCGATCAAGGCCGAGGACGTCAAGCGCCACGGCGCCGCCGGGGACGGCCGTACCGACGACACCGAGGCCATCCGCAAGGCGCTGGCCGCGGTGCCCGGCGACGGTGGCTCGGTGTTCTTCCCGCCCGGCGAATACCTGGTCAGCGGCCCGCTCGAGCCCAAGAGCCAGACGCTCGTCTTCGGCTGCCACTCGCCGCGCTACGAGCCCGTGGCCAACCCCGGGTCGGCGTGCAAGCTGCGGGCGGCCGCCCGCTTCGACGGCGGCGGGCTGATCGTGCCCGGCGGCTCCACCAAGGGCGTGACGCTGCGCAACCTCGCCCTCGCGGGCGACGGCAACGCCCCCGCCGGACTGCGGCTGCCGCCGCTCGCAGACGTGACCGGCGAGCAGGGTTGGACGCTCGAGAACGTCACGATCGCCGGCTGCGAGACCGGGATCGCCGGCCGCGCCCACGTGTTCAGCCTCGTCAACTGCCACGTGCACGCCAACTCGGGCTGGGGGATCGACGCCTCCGGCGGCGACCGCTGGAACGACTCGCACGTGGTCAACTGCTTCTTCTACTTCAACCGTGCCGGCAACCTGCGCTTCGGTGGAGCCGAGCAGTCGGCGGCGGTCGAGTTTGTCAACTGCCGCTTCGAGCGCGCCGGTAACGCCTACCGCAACCCGTCCGAACCGCTGGAGCGGGGTGCGCCCGGGATCCGGCTCGAGCACGCCCGCTTCCTGTCGTTCACCAACTGCTTCACCGATGCCAACACCGGCCCCGGGGTCGAGGTCGACGGCGACGCCGCGCGCGTGCGCGCGATCCACTTCACCGGCTGCGGCTTCCACCGCGACGGCAGCGCGGGCGTGAGCGTGCGTGGCTCGAGCGGCGTCCGCTTCGCCAACTGCGTGGTCGCCGTCGGCGAGGCCGACGACGCGGGTGGCGGCCCGCGCGGGCCGGACTACGGCGTCCAGCTCCGGGACAGCGACGACTTCAGCTGGACCGGCGGCGCGGTCGAGGGGGTACGTGAGCGCTGGCGCCTGCGGCCACCGAACCGCCGCACCGCGATCATCGATCCCGCGCGCGGGTTCATGACGCTGCCGCTGCAGCGGCCCGCGATCGAGCCCTTCGACGGGCTGGTCTACGTGGACGCCGACGCCGGCGACCTGGTCGTGCGCAGCGACTCGGCCTGGCGCCGGCTGCGGCTCGGCTAGCAGTCGCGCCGCCAGGCCGGAGGCATTCGACTCTGGTGGAGCCTTTTTGGGGCTATGACCCCAAAAACGGTTCAGCCGTCTTCGCGGGCGCCGACGGCCAGGCCGCGGAACCGGGTTATGCGGCCTCGGGCTCGCCCTCGCGCCGCGTGAGCACGACGGCGCAGCCGGCCAGCGCGAACACCAGCCCGACGATGGCGGCGGAGCGAAGCGTGTAGTCGACCACGCCCTGCAGTGCCAGGGCCGTGAACGCGGCCGCCAGCGCGACGGGCGGGCCGCGGTCGGCCGGCACGGCCCGGTACGCCGCGATCAGCACCATCACCAGTGCCACTGTCAGCCACGCCAGCGCGGCCAGCCCGACCAGGCCGAGCTCGGTGGCGATAGTCAGGGCGATGTTGTGCGCGTGCTGATAGGTGGCGTCCGAGTTGTAGAGCAGCAGGCCGTACCTGGGAGCGACATCCGGGAACGAGTTCACGCCGATGCCGATGACGGGATGGTCGGCGATGATGCTTGGCGTGACCTCCCAGACCCTGAAGCGCGGATCGACGCCGCCCGCGGAGTAGCTGACCGACGACAGCCGCTGCGAGAGCACCTGCCCCTGCTGGGTGTCCCCGAGCGGGTTGCCGGCGCCGATCGCCAGCACGACCACGACCAGGCCGGCGGCGATCACCGTGCGCCGGAACGGCGCCCAGGCCAGCATCATCACGAGTGCGCCGGCGACGGCCAGCAGGCCGCCCCGCGACAGCGACAGTGCCAGGCCGGCGAAGATCAGCGCGAACGCCCCGAGCGCCACCGGGCGCAGCGCCACCGGCCCGGCCAGCCCGAGCGCGAGCGCGCCCGGCAGCGCAAGAGCCTCGAACGTCGCGAGCGTGTTCGGGTGGCCGAACGAGCCGCTGGCGCGTCCGGTGGCGGTGTCGCCCGCCCCGACCAGCTCCGGCGCCGTCCCGCCGGACTTGACCACCGCCATGACGCCGATCACCGCCGCGGACACCGCGAGCGCGAACAGGAGCAGGCGCACGATCTCGCGCGTGCCCTTGTCGATCACCATCTGGCAGACGAAGAAGTACGCGCCCCACAGCACAAGCACCTTGATCACCTCGAACGGCGAGTCGACGATCGCGATCCCCGGCACGACCGCCAGCACCAGCGCCGCCATCGGCCACGTGACCGGTGACGGCACCCACGGGGCCTCGCCGCTCACGAGGCGGTTCGCGGCCCAGCTGAGTCCCGCGGCGGCGAGCAACGCCTCAGTCGGCGTGATGCCGACCGCACCGAGCTTGAACGACAGCAGCTCCAGCGGCGCGAGCGCGATCGCGGCGATCAGCGTGTACATCGGGCGCCAGAGGCTGAGGGCGGCGAGGCCGGCGCCGCCGAAGAGCGCCAGCGGGACGATCGGGTTGGTGCGGTAGGCGATCTGCACGACCGCAAGGCCGACGAGCGCCGCCGCGAGCGGTGGCAGCGCCAGCTCGACCCTGCTGCGGATGGTCGGCGTCATCGCCCGGAATCTACCGCCGCCGCCAGTCGGCGACCCGCCGCTGCCACCGCGGGCGCGCGCGTCCGGCGTCGGCGGCAGGCCGTCCCGGCAGCGGCGAGCCGCTGACGATCGCCGCGGGCGCGTCGCGCGCGAACCAGCCGAGCTGAGGGGCCAGCTCGGGGAGCTCGGCCGCCAGCGCCGTCAGGCCCTCGCTGAGCCCCGGCGGGCGGCGGTCGGTGTCATGCGCGTCCGACGAGATGTCGTGCGCAAGGCCGGCGCCAAGGAGCTCGCGGCCGAACCGGTGCGGGATCCGTCCGAAGCGGCCAGTCAGCGCCCCGGCGGTGATCGAGCACAGCACCCCTTGGGCCACGAGCCGCTCGAGTCGCGAGCGGTCGTGCTGGAAGAGCGTGCAGCGCTCCGGGTGGGCCAGGATCGGCTTGAAGCCACGGGTCATCAGCCCGAAGACCGTCTCCTCGAGGAACGGCGAGGCCGAGTACGGGCTCTCGACGAGCAGATACGGGCCGTCGCCGATCGCGAGCGCGCCGAGCGCATCGTCATCCAGCTCGAACAACCGCGGCACGGCGATCTCCGCGCCCGCCACCAGCTCCAGCGGAATGCGCTCCTCGGCGAGCCGTACGACCAGCGCCTCGGTCGCGCTCGCCACGGCGTCTGGACTGGGGTCGTACGTCAGGCTCACGTGCGGGGTGGCGACGAGCGTCTTCGTGCCCGCGGCGACCGCCGCCCGCGCCAGGGCTATGCTGGCCTCGACGTCGGGAGCACCATCGTCGAGACCCGGCAGGATGTGCGAGTGCAGATCGACCACTGTCCGCCGCGATGGTAGCCCCGCTTGCGCTCCGGTTTCCGTCCGAGAGAGCGCGCTAGGATCCCGCCAGTGAGCGTGGGGACACCACTGCTGTCTGTGATCTCGCGGCGCAAGTGGCTGATCGTCTCGACGCTTGTGATCGCGGTTCTCGTTGCCGCCCTGGCGTCGCAGATGGTCGACAAGGTGTACTCGACCAGCAGCACCCTGCTCGTCTCGCAACGGTCGGACAACCAGAGCTTCGACACCGTCCAGGCGAGCCAGGCGATCGCGCGCTCGTACGCGGACATCATCGAGAGCCCGAACATCGCAAGCCAGGTCGCACAGCGGCTCGGTGGCCCCACCACGAAGAACGTGATCGAGGACGCGACCACCTTCGAGGTGGTCCCGGAGACTCAGCTGCTGCGCATCAACGCTGAGGCCGCCGACGGCCCGCGCGCGAAGCAGATCGCCGATACGTACGCCGCGGTCTTCATCGAGTATGCCGGCCAGAACCTCAGCGACACGACCCAGGCCACCATAAGCCTGGCCGACCGCGCGCCCGTGTCGGGCTCCCCGTCACGGCCCAAGCCGAAGCTGTACGTGCTGGTGGCGGGCATTCTCGGCCTCGCGCTGGGGCTGGCGCTGGCGCTCCTGCGCGAGCGCCTGGACCGGCGCCTGCGCACGCCGGAGGAGGTCGAGGAGCAGTTCAACGTGCCGATCCTGGCGCGGATACCGCGCTTCGGCCGTTCCGACCGCTCGGCAGCGGCGTTCCGTGAGGCCAACAGGATCCTGCGCACCAACCTCCAGTTCGCCAGCGTCGAGCGCCAGCTTCGGACGATCGCCGTCACCAGCGCGCGCGAGGGTGAGGGAAAGACCACCACGGCCGCCAACATCGCGCTCGCCACCGCAGAGGTCGGCGCCAGCGCGCTGCTCGTCGAGGCGGACCTGCGTCGCCCGGCGCTCCAGCACGAGGTCATGCCCGAGATGCAGGAGCCGCTGCGCCCGGGCCTTACCAACTACCTCGTCGAGGCGACGTCGATCGAAGGGGCGATCCACGCGACGGGCCGCCCCGGCATCAGCATCATCGCGGCGGGCCCGCTTCCGCCGAGCCCGTCGGCGCTGCTGGAGTCGCGGCGCGCACGCGGTGTGGTCGACGCCGTGGCCGACCACGCCGACCTGATCGTGTTCGACTGCCCGCCGCTGAGCGTGGGGGCGGACGCCTCGATCATCGCCGACCGTGTCGACGGGGTGGTCCTGGTCGTCGACCTGCTCAGCTCCACCGAGCACACCGTCCGGCGCGCGATCCAGCAGCTCGAGGCGGTCAGGGCGCCGCTGCTCGGCATCGTCATCAACCGCGATCGCAGCGTGAGCCCGAGCTCCTACGACTACTACTCCGCGCCGCCTGGCCCGGGCGAGCGCGATCGCGCGCGCGGCAAGCGCTCCAAGACGCTTCCCACCGCGAGCGCCTAGCCGGCGGCCAGCTAGCGCCCGGTCGCCGTGCGTACACGCCCGCGCAGGGCGCGCGTGCCGGCGCGCAGCGCCCGGCCCGGAAGGCTGCGCCACAGGGGGTGGTAGACCTCAGCCAGCTTGAGCACGAAGCTGGGCACGCCGTCCTTGCCGGTGATCATGGCCCGGCGCAGCTCGTAGGGATCCCAGCCGCCCCGGCCCTCGCAGGTGACCGCCGCGACGAAGCCGGCCTCGCGGGCGGCGGCGATCGCCTCAGATCCGTAGCGACAGAACGGATAGGCAAACGTCAGCGCGGGCACGTCGAAGCGGTCCTGGAGCACGCGCCGGCTCTCGGTCATCTCGCGCACGCAGCCGGCGTGGTCCAGCAGCGACATGTCCGGGTGGGTCACGGTGTGCGCGCCGAGCTCGATGCCGGCCGCCACCAGGTCGGCGAGCTCGTCCTCGGTCATCATCCGCGCACCCGCCTCCGGCGCGAGCCAGGGGTTGGGCCGGCCGATGATCCCGGTGGTCACGTACACGGTGGCCGGAATCCCGTACTCGCGCAGGATCGGGAGCAGCACCGAGTGGTTGTTGTCCATCCCGTCGTCGAACGACAGCGCCGCGAGCCCGGGCGGAGGTCGTCCGCCGTCGGCACGTTCGGCCAGGTCGGCCACGGTGACGATCTCGAAGCCGGCGTCGATCAGCAGGTCGACCTGCCGCCGGAAGGCGGCCGGCGTGACGCTCAGGTTGTGCGGATCCAGATCGGGCGCGCGCGGCGCCACGCCGTGGTAGGCGAGCAGGACCGAGCGGCGCCGCGCCATCGTGCGCAACCCGGCGACCAGCAGCGAGCGGGCGATCCTCACGCCGTGATCCTGTCAGGCGCGGCGGCGCGCCCGGGCGCGAACGGCAGCCGCCAGCCGGAGGACCGCCAGCCGCGTCCGGCCGCCCACGCCGGCGGATGCGAAGACGAGCGTCGACAGCGTCCGCCGGTCGGGCCACAGGCCGTTGATCAGCTCGTTGTCAGGCTGCGCACAGGAATCGACCAGCGCGAGCCCTCCGGCGGCATGGAAGACCTCGACGGCGGCCACTTCGAGCTGGACGCCGGGCGAGAACCGGGCCAGCTCGTCGTCGTAGGCGACCTTGAAGCAGAACAGCGTGTCACCGGCGGTCAGGTTGCACTGCATGGCGGCGGCGCGCCCGGCACTGCCGAACGTGAGCATCTGGAGCCGGCCGCGGGCACGCAGCGCCGCGCACATCTCGCGGAAGAACGCCGCGTCTGCGGTGTGGGACGCCATCGCCGTGGCCTCGCGCCCCTTCCACCCGGAGGACTCGAGCGCCAGGAACTCCTCGACCGCGGCGGTGCCGGAGCTGACGTCGCGCGTCGTCACGGCCCCGCCGATGGCATCGGCGATCCGCCTGCCCTGGCGCCGCAGCTCCTTGCGCCGCGAGCGGCCGAGGGTGTCGTCGAGGTAGGTCGGCTCGGGCCGGCGGGCCAGCGTCGCCCGCCGATGGGTCTCGAGCCGCGCCAGCGGCCGGCCGCGCTCGCCGAGCGCGGCCGCAAGCCCGTTCCCGACCGGACCGTTCGGGTCCACCAGCTCGAGCGCCACGAGGCCGCCGCGGCCCGTCGCGAGCGCGTCGACCAGTGCCGCGCATGCCGGCCGGCAGCGCTCGCGGTCCACCAGCGGCGTCCCCAGGTAGCTGTAGGGATGGCGCCAGGCGACCACCCATCGGGCCGGGAAGCGGCGCCAGCGGCGGCTGCGGACGACGGGCACGCACGCAAGCCAGCGATCGCCCTCGGCGACGACGGCGAGCTCGGGGTCGCCGTCGAGATGGCGCGCGGCGAGGGTGGCGAAGTCCGCCTCGAAGAACGGGTTGGGCTCCGCCGCCCGCTCCGCGAGCGCACGCCAGCGGTCGAGCTCGCTGGGGCTGAGGCTGTCGATCTGGAGTCTGAGGTGCTCCACGGGCTCGATATCGTCCGGGCGTGGCGGAAGGTGAACCTATGGAGCGAAACGGACGGCGGCGCTACGTCCATGTCCGCCATCCGTGGAGCGCGTCGATCGATGCCGGCCGACCCGCGGGGGCCCGTTTCTATGCGCGGCTGATGCGTGAGCGGCTGAACCAGCCGTCGCTGGTCTCCGGGCCGCGGCGCATGGTCGAGCGACTTGGCCGCCGCGTCCTCAGCCCGCGCCCGGTCGGCCGGCTGATCCGGGCGCTCCCCCGTCGCGCCGACGCCGAGCTTGACGCTTTCCGCGAGGCGCTTGACCGCGACTGGGCGGGCCTTGACCACGGCGGCGGCCCGCCGGCCCTCGAGGGCGACCTGGCGCTGGTGGCGCTCGACCGTTCCGCCGCCCGCACGATCTTCGCCTTCGACGGCGGGGCGGCGCCGGTTGCGGTCGCCAAGCTGCCGGGCGGGCGCGACGATCTGCTTCGCAACGAGGCCGACGCGCTGCGCGAGGCGGAGGGTGCGGCGATCGCCCCGCGCTACCTCGGCACGGTCGGCGGCAGCTACGTACAGCAGGCGATCGCGGGCACGCCGCTGGTGTGCGTCCCGATCCCGAGGGGCCGCGAGGCCGACGTACCCTGGCCCGATGAGCTGGCCGAGCTGAGCCGTGCGTTCGCGCGGCTGGCGCGGGCGACCGCGAAGCCCGGTCGTCCCGAGGAGCTGGATCTGCCGCTCGGGCTTGCGCTGGAACACCGCGACCTCGATGAGCGCGCGCGCGACGCGCTCGAGCACGCCTGGCGGTCGCTCGACGGAATGGACATCTGCGTGCTGCGCCACGGCGACACCTCGCCCCAGAACTGCCTGCTGGGAAGCGATGGCCGGCTGGTTGGGATCGTCGACTGGGAGGACGCGTGGTCGCACGCCCTCCCCGGCTTCGACGCCTGGAACGCATCGCTCGCATACCTGGAGCGCGGCCTCGCCGCGACCGGCTTCGACGAGGAGCGATTGGTGCGCGCGTTCGCGGCGGTTCAGGCACCGTCGCGCTTCTGGCCGGCGGCGGCCGCGGCCGGACGCGAGGCCGCGCGCGCGGCCGGGGTCGGCGACGACCAGCTCGACGCGCTCGAGGTGGTGTTCTTCGGCCACCGGCTGATCGAGCGGCTGCACGAGCCGGAGCTGTACCCGACCACCGATTGGGCGGCTGCGCGGATGCTCGAGGTGGTCTGCGCGAGCCGCAACCCCAGCCGCGCTGCCAGCTAGCCTCGCGCCGGTGACCGACCCCGAGATCGAGCAGAGCGGCGCCACCGGCGCTGCGAAGCGGGCCGCCGGGAACACTACGGTCCGTGCGATCGCCGAGCTGGTCGGCAAGATCGCCTCGCTGGCGCTGCTGGCGATCCTGGCGCGCGAGGTCGGTGCCGCCGGGCTCGGAATCTTCGTGTTCGCGCTCGCGTGGTGCGAGCTGGCCATCGTGCCGATCGAGATGGGCTTCGACCGCTACCTGCTGCGCAGGATCGCGGGTGACAAGAGCTCGCTCGAGCGGCTGTTCGCCAACACGTTCGCGATCAAGCTGATCTGGGCGGTTCCGGTGGTGGCGGTCTCGTGGACGCTGGCGATTCTCGTGGTAGGCGACACGACCACCAGGACCACGATCTACCTGCTCACCGCAGCGCTCCTGCTGGAGTCGCTGGCGAACACGATGACCGCAGTCTTCAACGCTTTCGAGCGCGGTGGCCTGGTGGCGGGCACCCTGCTCACCCAGCGGCTGCTGGCCGCGGCGCTCGGCGTGAGCGTGCTGGCGGCCGGCGGTGGGGTGGCCGCCGTCGCGCTCACCTACGCTGCCAGCGCCGCGGCTCGGCTCACGTTGGCGTTGTGGCTGCTGCGCACGCGCATCCGCTGGCCCGGCGTCGTCCTCGACGCCGGGACCCGCCGCGAGCTGCGGCGCGCGAGCCTGCCGTACGCGACCCAGGATCTGTTCGCGGTCGGCATCGCACGCGCTGACGCGATCGTCCTCTCGGCGCTGACCTCCAAGGCCATTGTCGGCCTCTACGGCGCCGCGTACCGGCTGCTCGAGGCGACGCTGTTCATCTCGAGCGCGCTCGCCGGGGCGTTCGCGGCCATGTTCACCTACCTCGACGAGGACAGCGATCCGCCGATCCGGCCGGTCTTCGAGCGTGCCCTGAAGGCCACGCTGGCGCTGCTGGTCCCGTGCGGGGTCGTGCTCGGTGTGCTGGCCGAGCCGGTGCTGCGAGCCTTCTTCGGCGCCGAGTTCGTGGCCGGCGCCGATGCGCTGCGGGTGCTTGCGGGCGCCGCCGTGATGCTCGGTGTGGCCCGGATCGCCAGTTCGCTGGTCGTCTCCCGCGGTGGCGCCTCGCGCCTGGTCCCGTGGTTCGGTGCCGCGCTGGCCCTGAACATCGTGCTCAATTTTGCGCTCGTGCCTCCGTTCGACGCCACCGGCGCCGCCACCGCGATGCTGGTCACACAGGTGCTGCTGGCCGGTGGCGGGCTCGCGCTGGCCGCCGGCGCGATCGGCCGGCCGAGCATCCTGGTCACGATCGCCGCGCCGGGGCTGGCGGGCGCTGCGATGGCGGCGGCGATGTGGCCGCTGCACGACGCGCTCCTGCCGGCACTGCCCCTTGGCATGGTCGCCTACGCGGCCGTGTTCGTGGTTGTGGAACGCATCGTCAGTCCTGTAGACCTCCGGTTCATGGTCGATCTGGCGCGCCGTCGCCTGCCCTCGCGGGCGGCTGCTTGAGACCGGACGAGCGGGGAGACTGGGCTTGACCAGCGGGGCTCAGGCGAAGCTCGTCGACGGGCTGCTCAGCGGGCGGGCGCTGGTCTTCGGCAGCCTCCCACCGGATGGCCGCGACCTCGACCTGCTGGTGGCGGACGACGCCGTCGAGCGCCTTGGTGAGGGGCTGGCGGCCGCGGGCTTCGTCGCCAAGGGCGAGGAGTGGGCGCGCTTTCGCGACTGCGCGGTGGAGTCGCTCGACGTGGTGGGTGTGTCCAACTGGAGGCTGCCGGCGAACGAGACGGCGCGGCTGTTCGCCGACGCGTCCCCGCTGGCCGGCCACGAGCACCTGGCCCGGCTCTCGCCCGCCGACGAGCTGCTCGTGCTGGCGCGCAGGCTCGGCGGCGGCCGGAAGGCGCCTGCGGGAAAGCATCGCGCGCGGATCGCGGCGGCGCTGGACCGCGATCCCGGCGCCTGGGACGTCGCGGCCGGCCGCGCCCGTACGTGGCGGGCACGGCGACGGCTGGCGTGGCTCCAGCGAGCGTACGAGTGGGGCGCCGCGCCGACCGGGCTCACGCGGCGGATGGCACGGTACGAGTCGGCGCGCGGCGCCGGCCGCGCCGTGCCACGTGCTCTGCTGTACGCGCTCCGCTCGTCCCGGCCACGTCGCGGGCCGTCGGGCGCGGTCATATCGATCGCCGGGTTGGACGGCGCCGGCAAGAGCACCCAGGCCGAGGCGCTCGCCGACATCCTGGCCCAGCTCGGCTACCCGTCCGGCGTCCAGTGGAGCCGGATCACCTATGACCACAGCCTGCGGAAGGTGGCGCGGCCCCTGAAGCTCGCCCTGGGGGCGGTCGTGCGCGTGACCAGGCGGGTGCCCGAGGTGCCGCCCGACGATCCGTCGACCCGCCCCCCGCGCGCACCCGACGACGCCGCGGCCAGGGCGTTGCGCTCGCGGGTCCCGGTGCTCAATCGGCTGTGGGCGGCGGTCGTCGCAGGCATCCACGCCTGGGGCCTGCGCCGGGCGCTGCGCCTACGGCTACGGGCGGGGGACGTGGTGGTCCGCGACCGCTACCTGCTCGACTCGACGGTCCAGCTGCGCCAGCTCTACGGCCACCGGGGCGAGGTGGGCCTTGCGGTGGCGCTGCTCAGGTGGATCGCGCCGCCCGAGTTGATCGGCTTCTGGCTCGACGTGCCCGGCGAGGTCGCCTACTCGCGCAAGCCCGAACAGTTCTCGGTCGAGCGGCTTTCGGCTCGCAGGCGGCTGTACGAGGAGGCGCTGCCGGGTGGGCACACGATCCGGATCGACGGCACGCGCCCGCCGGAGGAGATATGCGCCGAGATCGCCCGTATGACCTGGCTGGCGCTCCCGTGAACCCTGACGCCGCCGGGCGGGTGCTGATCATCGAGGACGGCGATACGCCGTACGTGGACGCGGTCGTGGGCGCGTTTTGCAAGGAGGGGTGGCACGTCGGGCGCGGGCGGCCCGGGGGCGGGGCCGACCGCGGGCGTGGGGTCAGCCACTACGCCGTGCCCCGGCCCGAGGACGGCGAGGAGGAGTTCGTGCGCGCCGCCGTCGCGGTGATCGAAGCTGGCGGCTACGACCTGGTGTTCGGTGCCGACGATGTCGAGATGCTGGCGCTGTCGGCGGTGCGTGAGCGGCTCCCGTGTCCGTTTCCCTACGCCCCGCACGAGGCGGTGGTCGCCGCGGTGGACAAGCTGACGCTCGCCGCCGCCGCCGAGCAGGTGGGGCTCGGGTCCCCGCGCACGTGGCCGGCCAGCGCCGAGACGATCGCGGCGGTCGAGCTGCCGGTGGCGGTCAAGTCACGCCTGCATTGGACGCCGGGCGGCGTCGCCGACGAGCGTCACCTGCTGGTCGCGTTCGCAGCCGATCGCGACGCCGTCCGGACAGCGGTCGACGCGATCGCCGCCGCGGGTGGGCAGGCGATCCTCCAGGAGCCGATCGACGGTCAGCTGATGGCTGTCACGGCGCTTGTCGCGGGCGACGGCCGCGTGATCGCCTGGTCACAGCAGCAGACGCTGCGCTCGTCGCTGCGGCGAACCAGCGCCAGGGCGGAGACGGTCCCGCTCGACCCGGATCTGGCCACGCGCGTCGGCGCCCTGCTCGCTGAGCTCGGCTGGCGCGGGCTGGCCAACCTCCAGTTCCTGCGGCGCGAAGGCGATGAGCCGCGCCTGATCGACCTGAACGGGCGCTACTACGGCTCGATCGAGCTTGCGATCGCCGCCGGGGTCAACCTGCCCGTGTTGTGGGCGCGCAGCGCGCTCGGCGAGTCTCCGGCCGAGCCGTTGATCGCGCGCCCGGGCGTGCGCTTCCAGCGCTTGAAGACCGACCTGCGGCGAGCGCGCGCCGAGCGCCGGGGCGGGCTGGTCCGCGACGTGCTCGACACGCTGGTGTTCGCGTCAAGGATCGCGCTCAGCCGCCGCGCCTGAACAGCCGTCGCAGGCGGGTGCGCTGCCGGTCGCTGAGCCGCCGCGCGAGCGAGCGGCGGCCGCGGTGGAGCCCGAGAGCGGCCCGCCGGCGCAGCCGCGCCGGTCCCGGTGGCGCGACGAGCACGAACTCGAGCGCGCGTTCGCCGTCGGCCAGGCGCAGCTTGTACTCCTGCGCGCCCGGGCCGAGGTCCACGAGCGTGGCCGAGCCCTCGATGCCCGCCTCGACCGCCGCCACCAGCGCCAGCAGCCCGGGTTTGTGAGCGCCGAAGTCGTCGTCGTGCCCGCCGAGCCAGTAGGCCAGCTCGGCGCCGGCGCCGACGAACAGGTGGGCGCTGATCGTGCGCCCGTCGATCTCGATCGTCGAGATCCACAGGCGCCCCGTGGGAGCGAGCTCGGTGGCGGCCGCGGCAAGCATTCGCTCGACGTCGCGGTCGAGCGCGGCCGACCCGCCGCGCTGGTCCCAGCGCGCGTGGTGCAGGCGGGCAAGCTCGGTGAGCGCGGCGCCGACGTCGCCGTCCGGCCCGATCCGCTGGAAGCTGGCACCGTCGGCCTCGAGTTTGCGGCGCATCCGGCGCACCTGGCCGCGGAAATTCGAGCTCTTGGCGGCGAGCCAGTCATCGAACGTGTCGGCGGCGAGCGTCACGGAGGGCGCCGTCACGGTCTGGTCCACGCGCACCCGCGCTCTGCCGCTCCCGGGCCACTGCTCGCCGAGCAGTCGCGGCCACACGCTGCCACGAGGGCAACCGTCGAATGCCAGGATCGCGGGGGAGGGGCGCGTGTCCGCGAGCGCCTGCGCGAGCACGGCCGCGGCCTCGCGCTCGCTGCCCGGGCGCGCCAGCGGCTCCGTGGGCGCGCAAACGGGCGCGCCGAGTAGCCGCAGCCAGGTCCCGCCGAGCCCGCGGCTGGACCAGAAGGGCGCGACGCCGATCAGCGCGCCGTCGTCGTCGCTGGCGACCGCGACCCGCAGTTGCGCGCCTGTCGGCGCGGCGCTGCGCCACCACGCCAGCATCCAGGCGGGGCTGGCATAAGGCCTTCCCGCGGCCACCGCCAGGGCATCCCATGACTCGAGGTACGGTGCGAGCTCGGCCTCCGCGTCGATCACGCGGGCGCTCAGCATCGGCCGGTCACCGGGGCGAGCAGCGTACGAGCTTGGAGTCGAGCACCCGGCCTTCGGTGGACACGAACTCGAGTTCGGCTTGGCCGGGCGCGAGCTCGATCTTCAGCGCGCCGTCGGTCTCGGCGTCGGCGAACGCCAGCCGGGGGTCGCTGCTCTTCAGCGGATACGGGTTGCCGTGACCGCCGGCGCCGGAGATCACCTGGACGATCCCGCCGCGCGGGCGCATCCGCTGCATGTTGTGCTCGTGTGCGTTGACAACGAGTTTGGCGCGGCCGGGCAGGGCGTTCCAGAACGGTGCGACGCTTGGCTCGTCGCCGTGCACGATGCCCGCGCTGTAGCGCGGCGAGTGCCAGAACACGAGCCGGCAGTCGCCTGGCGCGGCGGTCACGCGCTTGCGCAGCCAGCTGGCCGTCTTGGCGAGCTGTGCCGTGCGAGCCTCCGAGTTGAGGCCGATCAGCTCCCACCCCGCCATCCGGAACGAGTACCGGTCCGGAGGCGCGGTGCCCTTCTTGGCGCTCCAGTAGGGGTCGAAGCCCTTGGCCTTGTTGGGCCGTTCGTGGTTGCCCATCACGGGTGCCGTTCGCGGCGCGAGCGCTCCGAACAGCGAGTCGTACGCCTTGAACTCCTCGGCGGTCCCGGTCTCGTAGACGTCGCCGAGGTAGAGCAGCTGGTCGGGATCGGCATCGGCGATCAGCTTCGCCACGGCGGGCTCGCGCTCGCCGTCGTGACCGGCGTCGCCGATCGCCCAGACGGTAGCCGGCGCGTCGCCGCGGGAGAGCACGTAGCCGCTCGGCTCGCGCGGCTTCGGCTCGTCGTCCTGGCCACACCCGGTGGCCAGGACGACGGCCGCAATTGCGGCTGCGAAGCTCCAGCGGCTCACCGGCGGGCGGTCAGCGCCTACGGCCGCCCACGCGCACGACCCACGTCACGGCCATCCGCCGGCCCATCCGGCCGCGCGTTGCGCCGGTCCCGACGTAGCGCATCGAGCGGTGCAGCAGCACGTGGCGGTGGCCGGACGAGCGCATCCACTGGCGCAGGACCTTGCCCGTGCCGGGCCGGCGGCCCCAGCGTAGCCCGATCACCTCGCCGATCGGGCTGAATTTGCGTGAGCTGGAGCGGAAGTGGCCGAACACGTTCCGGCGCACCATCATCCGCGAACGGCGGTTGGCGGAGCTGGTCAGCCCGGGCGAGTACCGCAACGGGCGCAGACCGTGGCTCGCACGGATCTTGTTGATCGCTGCGGTCATGCGGGCCTCGGGGCTGGCGGCCGCGCTTTGTGCCGGAGCTTGGAGTGAGCCGGCAAGGACAATTGCCGATAGCAACGAAAGCAGGGTAAGACGACGCAACACGGGCGATCCTCTCTTTCTCGGCCTACGGGGTTAGCTGACGGCCTCGCGCAGAAAGAGTGCGCGCCTACGGACAAACGTCCGTCGGTTCGGCCCAATACAACCGGGTCCCCCGCTCGTGACCGTATGGCCACGATTCGGCGGTGCGGCGCACACCTTAGCCCAAGTCGGGGATGGACGTCTTCAGTTCGTCGGCGCGGGGGCTCCGGGCCCTATTCGACCGGGCGCACGAGCACGACGAGGGTCATGAACAGGATCTTCAGATCGAGCCCTAGCGACCAGTTCTCGATGTAGTAGTTGTCCCACTCGACCCGGTCGCGCAGCGACGTCTTGCCGCGCAATCCGTGTACCTGGGCCCAACCGGTGACGCCCGACTTGACCCGGTGGCGGTCCTGGTAACGGTCGATGCGGGAGCCGAACAGCTCGACGAACTCCGGTCGCTCGGGGCGCGGGCCGACCAGGCTCATGTCGCCGCGGAGCACGTTGAACAGCTGCGGCAGCTCGTCCATCGAGGTAGCGCGCATCAGCGTTCCGATCCACGTCCGCCGGTCGTCGCCTTCGACGCCGCCGGGACCGACCTCGCCGGGCAGCCCGGCCAGGTTCCCTCCGGTGGCTGCGACGGCGCGGCCGTCGGCCGCGGGAGCCAGCCGCATCGAGCGGAACTTGAGCATGTCGAAGCCATGGCCGTCGCGCCCGACCCGCCGTTGGCGGAACAGCACCGGCCCCGGGGAGCTGAGCCGGGTCGCGATCGCCAGCGCGGCCAGGACGGGCGCCAGCAGCACCAGCGCCGCTGCGGCCAGCACGCGGTCGAGGACGTGCTTGATCGCGAACTGCCAGCCCTTGGGGTCGATCGGGCGCAGGCCGAACAGCGGCAGGCCGCCGAGATGCTCGAGCGCCAGGTGCACGTTCACGCTCTCGAAGAAGCGGGGCACGAACGAGACCTGGAGCCCTAGCGCCTCGCACCGCCGCATCAGCGGTAGGACCTCCCGGTCGGGGCCGGACAGGAAGCCGAAGACGACGTGGCGGGCGCCGGTCTCGGCCACGACTCGCTCGAGGTCGTCCGGTGTGCCCAGCACCGCCGCGGTGCGCTCGGGCACCATCTCGTCCGGTGGCGGGTTCGCGTCCAGGTACCCGACCGGTCGCAGCCCGAGGCCAGGCTGGGTCTTCAGGCGCATCTCGACGTGTGAGCTGACCACGCCGGCGCCGACAATCAGGGTGGGGGTGGACGCGAGCCCGGCGGCGCGGCAGCGGCCCTGGGTCCAGGTCAGCAACAGGCGGGTGCCGATCACGAACAGCGTCCCGTAGAGCCAGCCACGCGCCAGCAGCGGCGCCGGCTGGCTGTCCGGCTGGATGAACGCCGCACCGGCGATCAGGACGATGGTCGCCAGCGATGTGGCCGCGATGATCTTTCCGACGGCGTCCAGCATTCTGGGTCGCGTGCGGCTGGCATACAGGCCCCACAGGCCCAGCAGGGCGATCGTCATCGGCCCCAGCAGCCACAACAGGGTGCGGCCGTCCGGGCCGACGTTGTCGGGCGCGGCGGCCAGCGCGGCAAGTGGGGCGGCCAGCAGCGCGAGGACGTCGCCGCCCATGCGCAGCGTGCGCCAGCCGGGGCCCTCGAACAGCCGCTGTGGGTCGAGGCGGGAACCCATCACGGCATTGTTTCGACCGGCCCGTGAGCCTTCATGAGCGAGGCCGGCGGGGGTAGGGCCCGCCGGCCTCGGATCCTGCGTCTCTACGGTCGCCTTCTCCATGCCACTGAGACACGGTAACGCCGCACGCGGCGCGCCTCTAGCGCGCTCATGTCCCTGAGAGCGACGGTCAGACCGACTCGGGCGCCCGCGTCAGCTTGCGCATCCCGAGGCCGAGGCTCAGCAACACGGCGCCGGCACCGGCCAGCAGGGCCAGGTCGAGGCCCGTGAACGGAAGACGCGCGGTGTCGTCGTTCGGAGCGGTCGCGCTCGGTGCGGCAGTCGGCGTGACACCCGGCTCGTTGGCCTCCTGGGTGGCGTTGGGCGGATTGCCCGTATCGTCGTTGCCCTGAATCTGATTCTGCACTGCCCCATCGTCAGGCGTGTAGCCGTCGACCGAGGACTGCGCGAACGCGACCGAGGTCAGCGACATCACCAGAAGAAGCGAGGCGAGCGCGATTGCAAGTGGCTTTCTCATGTGTTGCGTAGTCCCTTGGATTCGAGTTCGGTCGTTTGTCGTCATGTTGGCCGACCCAGCGATGCTCATCCTTGAGCTGCTGAACCCTAGCGGCGTAGGCCGACACCCTCCGCCGCGGAACCTTTGTACCACGGTTTCAGCGTCCCTGCCACATCCCTGTGATTCCCCACACGGGGGATATGTTAACCCCCCTGTGCGCGTCGCAGCAGCTGCTGGTTCACGCGTGCCGCCGTCACATCACGGCCGGCACGCACGTCGCGGAGTGCCTGCGCGGGGATCGTATCGCGCGGGTGCAGCATCGTTACGCGCCGAAGCAGGGTGATGGCCTCGGCCCGGTCGTCGCGTTCCGCGGCGATGAGCCCGAGCTCGAGCAGCGCGTAGGCGTTGTCCGGCTCCCGTGCTCGTGCGCGGCGAAATGCACGTTCGGCCTGGGCGAGCCGTCCGAGGCGCAGCGCGATCGTGCCCGCGGCCAGGTCGGGCTGGGCCGACACGGGATTGAGCTGGCGTGCGCGGTCCAGGCGCGCGAACGCCGCGGCCGGTGAGCCGCGCCATTGCTCTGCCGCCCTGTCGACCTCCAGCTCCGAGATCCACGGGCCGGCCAGCAGGACGGTCGTGGCCGCCACGGCGGCGGCTCCCGCGGCCAGGGCGGGCAGCGGCAGCGCGGTGACGGGCCGGGCGGGAGGGGGTAGCGGGGATTTGCCGCGCGGAGCCAGCCCCGCGGCCAGGCCGAGCATCGCCAGGGCGGGCGCCCCTAGCCCGGCGAACTCCCAGAACCAGTCGACCGACCCGTGCAGGAACCAGTACGAGAACACCGCCGCGGCGGCGCCCGCCGCAGCGCCGACGGGGGCGTAGCCCTTCCGGATCGCGCGGAACGCGGTGGCGGCCAGCGCGGCAAGCGCTCCGAACACCAGCAGAGCGCCGACGATTCCCGTCTGAGCCAGCACGCCGAGCTCGAGTGAGTGGGCGTAGCGAGGCCGCTCGAGCGATTCGCCGCGGCGCAGGTAGTAGGGCTGGAAGCCGTCGGCTCCTACCCCGCGGACCGGGTGCTCGCCGAAGACGTCCCAGGCCACGACCCAGAAGTCGTAGCGGTTGGTACCGCCGGTCAAGAAGCGCGACTTGCCCTTGACCGCCTCGTTGTCCAGCCGCTTGAACTGGGCCCAGCTGTCCGACAGGCGGGTGTACGGGTTGCCGGTGGCGGAGACGATTCCGGCGCCCGCCACGAGCACGATCGTGACCAGGATCGCGCCCAGCGCGCGCTCGCTGCGCCTGCGCGCGGCGTCCGACCGGAGCCTGAGCCGGCGCTCGGCGATACCCGTGACAGTGCCCGCCACGACCAGCAGGGCGGCCACGATCAGGACGGCCGCGGTGGCCTCGGCGGCCTGGTCCGCGATCTTCGCCTCGTCGAAGTCGTCGCGGATCGACAGCAGCGTCGGCGCCAGCGCGGCGGTCGCCGCCGCAACCGCGAGCACCGCCGCGAGCGCCCGGCGCCAGTGGCGGCTGCAAAGCACGAAGATCAGCAGCGCGAACGGGATCGACACCAGCCAGCCGCGGCTCTGGCCCAGGAGCGTGGCGCACGACAGCAGACCCGCGCAGCCCAGGAACAGGCCCCTGGTCAGGGGGGCGACCTCCCGTGTAGCGGCCAGGTAGAGGCAGGGAAAGGTGCCCAGCACCCACATCGCGACGTTGGCGTTGATGTAGCCGGCGGGTTCCACGAGCCGTCCGTCGGACAGGTACGGGAGCGGGTCGGAGGAGAAGCGGAGCAGCGCCGACAGCGCCACCCCGGCCATCCCCAGCCCGAACGTGCCGAGCACGAGCCGCGCGCCGCGCGGGTTCCAGGGCCAGAACGCGAACAGCACCAGCACGCAGGTGTAGAACAGCGTCCGGTTGGCGCCGTCGAGGGCCTGGCCGTTCTCTCCCGCCCACGCGATCGACGCGTACTGCCAGGCCGCGAACCCGGCCATCGCCAGCGCCCCGGCCAGGATCAGCCGTGGGATCTCGCGCGGGACCCCCACGGCCACGACCGTTGCCACCAGCAGCGCCAGCGTCAGCAGGCCGATCCCGTACCAGAGGCTCGGGTAGAAGCCTGCCTCCGAGCCCGCCGTCGCCACGAACGCGATCATCGCCAGCAGCCCCGGTCCAAGGGCCGGGTTGCCCTGGACCAGCAGCCGGATCGTGAAGAGGAAGCGTCCGAGGGGTGCCGGTAGGGTCGCGGTCGAGGACATGATCGGCAGGTTCGTCTACTGGCTCGCGGTGCTCGCCATCTCGTTGGCGCTCGTGGTCGCGCTCATACTCTTCTTCGAGTCGCGCGACGATTCCTCGCTGGAGGGCGCGGCCGCGCCCAGCGGGCTGCTCAAGGGCGCTTGACCAGCCGGGCGAAGACCACGATCCGCTGTGCGGCGCTGTACAGCGGGTGGCAGGCGGTCAGGACCAGGCGGTCGTACCCCACGTTGTCGGTCACGGACGTCTCGGTCGGGTCCACGATCCGGGTCTTCTGCACGCGGTAGACGTACGTGCCGTAGCGCATCCGGAGGTCGATCTCGTCACCCCGCTCGAGTCGGTCGATGGTCCGGAAGGGCGCCCCGTAGGTGGTCCGGTGGCCGGCGATCGCCACCGTCTTGCTCTGGCCGGGGAGCGCGGTGTCCGGGTAGTGGCCGGGCCCCTTGCGCAGGTCGCCCGTGCCGGTGCCCTCGATCACGTAGTACTCGCGGTCGAGCGTCGGGAAGCGCAGCTGGGCCACCGCCGAGCCGGGTAGGGGCTTCTTCTTCGGTGGCCGGCCTGGGCTCGGCCGATCCTTCGGCGTGGCGGCGAACGCCTCCTCGAGGTCGTTCTGCTGGCGCTGGGCCACGTAGGCGCTGACCGGCTCCTGCCACAGCAGCGTGGCGCCCGCGTCGGCGATCATCAGCACGCCGCTGACCATCAGCACCGACGCGACGAAACGCAGCACCGACTTCATCGGGTGGTGGCTGGCGGGCCGGGCATCTAGTGCGCGTCGTCGTCCGCGCCCGCGGCCGGCGGGCGTGACTCCTCGGCAAGCGAGGTCAACTCCAGGTTCCCGCGCGCGGCCGCGGCGAGCACCTCGTTGGCCTCCTCGGAGGAGCGGGCGTACAGCTCGATCAGCATGTGGATCGCGATCTGGCCCGACTCGTCGTGCTTGTGGAAGCGGACGTGGGTGAAGAACTCGCGCGTGCCGTGGTCCCCGAACGCGGCGAAGGCCAGCGAGTCGCCGGCCTCCGGGCCCGAGCATGTCTCCACATCACCCTCGTCGACGGTGACCGTGCACGAGGCCACCCACGGGGTGCCGGTCACCATCCGCTCCCAGCGGTCCTCGACGGCCTCGATGCGGCTGACGCGGCGGCCGTCCTCCTCGTAGAACGTCAGGCTCAGGTGGGGCTGATCGTGCATGCAGTCCATGCACTGGACGACCGCTTCCTGCACCTCTTCCACGGCCTCGTCGGCCTCCGCCGTCTCGGCGTTGATCTTCAGGATCCCTTCGTAGTGCAACTGCACCTCGAGGTTCTGCGACCAGCAGCGATAACACCGCAGCCAGCTCGAGCGGGTGCCCACGGAATCCGGTGCCGATCCCTCCATCTCGCCCATTATCGTGGCAGAGGTGACCAGTGCGCCAACCGGGATCGTGCTGGCGGGTGGGCGCGGGCGTCGCATGGGGGCAGAGTCCAAGCCGGGTGCCGAGCTGGGTGGCCGGCCGCTGATCGCCTGGCCGCTGGCCGCGCTGGCCGCGGTCTGCGACCGCACGGCGGTGGTGGCCAAGGCGGACACGGAGCTGCCGCCGCTGCCCGGCGGGGTGGAGCGCTGGGACGAGCCCGGACGGCTGATCCACCCGCTGACGGGACTGGTGTGCGCGCTGGAGCGGGCCGGAGGGCCTGTGCTGGTGTGCGCGGCCGACATGCCGTTCGTGACCGCGGTCACGCTGCGGCGGGTCGCCGCCGGGCGCGGGGAGGCCGCCGCCTGCGTGGGCCGGGCCGGCGGACGGCTCCAGCCGCTGCTCGGGGCGTACGCGCCCGCGGCGCTGGCGACCCTGCGTGCGGCGGCGCCCGACGCGCCGCTGACGGCCACCGTACGGGCGCTGGACCCCGTGGTTGTCGAAGTGCCCGAACGCGACGCGCTTAGCGTGGACACGCCCGAGGCGCTCGAGCGGGCGCGGCTGGGTGACCTGGATGGGTGATTCCTGGCGCCTCCGACCTCGCGGTCATCATTGATGGGGCGATGACCACGTGAATCGTGACCGCGGTGGCTTCCTTAGGCCCCGGCCCGCTCCCGCAGCAGGCCGACCAGCTCGGAAGTCGAGGTGGCCGGGTCGGCCTCGGCCAGCAGCCGCTGTGCGCCGCGCCGGCCGCCGATCGCCCGCAGGGCCGACTCGCCATGCTCGGCCACCAGCTCGGCCAGGGCGCTCATCCGCCGTGCGCGGGCGCGGCGGGCGGGCAGGTCGAGGCCCTCGCGGTGGGCGTCGATTACTCCCGCCAGCTTGTCGATGTTCCTCGGCGGCGCCGCGGACGACGTGGCCACCACGGGCACGTCGCTCGCCCCGAGCGAGGCCAGCGCCATGACGAGGTCGCGCTGGGCGCGGTCGGCCACGTCGCCAAGGTCGGACTTGGTGACCACCAGCACGTCGGGCACCTCCATGATCCCGGCCTTGATGAACTGGAGCGTGTCGCCCGAGCCGGGCTGCACCACGACGGCCACGGTGTCGCACACCTCCTCGACGTCGGTCTCGGACTGGCCGACGCCCACCGTCTCGACCACCACCAGGTCGAACGCGGGCGCCAGCGCGGTCGCGGCCTCGCGCGTGGGCACCGCCAGCCCGCCGAGCCGGCCGCCGGCGGCGGTCGAGCGGATCAGCACCGACTCGTCGCGCGGATCGTGCTCGATCCGCGCGCGGTCGCCGAGCAGCGAGCCGCCGCTGCGCTTGGACGAGGGGTCCACGGCCAGCACGGCAACGGAGCGCTCCCGGCCGCGCCAGTGCGCGATCAGGGCCGACAGCAGCGACGACTTGCCCGCCCCGGGCGGGCCGGTGATGCCCACCAGGTGGGCGTGCGCCTCGCCGCCCAGCCGGCCCGGGGAGACCTCCTCCAGCAGCGCGGCCGTCTGCTCGCGCCCACGCGGGGAGCGGTCCTCGATCAGGTTCAGCGCCGCCGGCGCGGCCGTCAGGTCGCGCTCGCGCAGGCGAGCACCGAGTTCCTGTCCCGTGGCGGCCATCGCCGCAGGACGCTATCGGGGGACGCTCAGTATCGCTTGACGCGCTTGAGGCGGTCCTGGACCGTGCCGCGGAAGCTCTTGCCCGCCCGCAGCGAACGCTGCTGGGCCTGCGGCGCGGCGCCGGCCTGCGGCTCCGAGAACGCGGGCTTGCCGGCGGTGAACAGCCACGTGTCGAACACCTCGTCGAGCTCGCGGCCCGCGACCCGCTCGGCCAGCGCGATGAACTCCGGCGTGGTGCCGTTGCCGCCGCCCTTGGTCCGCGTCCAGCGCTTGAGGATGCGGAAGAAGGCCTCGTCGCCGACCTCGTTGCGCAGGGCCTGGACGGCCATCGCGCCGCGGGTGTAGACGGGCTCGTCGAACAGGTGGTCCACGCCCGGGTCGCCGATCTTGAGCTGCCAGAACGGGTCGTCGGCCGGGATCGAGTCGTAGGTGGCCTTGAACGTCTCCTGGGTGGTGCCCTGACCCTCGTGCTCGGCCCACAGCCACTCGGCCCAGCTGGCGAAGCCCTCGTTGAGCCAGATGTCCTGCCACCGGCCCAGCGCGACGTCGTCGCCGAACCACTGGTGGGCCGTCTCGTGAACCACGACGCTGTCGCCGTTCTCCGGGTTGCCCTGCCTGTCGAGCCAGAACAGCTTCGAGTACACCGACCGCGTCTGGGTCTCGAGCGCGAACCGCAGGTCGTCCTGGTTGGGCACGATCCCGCCCGCGGTGCGGAACGGGTACGGCCCGAAGCTGGCGCTGAGCAGGTCGATCACCTCGCCCTGGCGCGCCAGGGACGAGTCGATCTGGCGCCGCAGCTCACCCGTGAGCCTGTTGTCGACCGCGTCGTACACCGGCAGCCCGGCCTGGCGGCTGCGGGTCACGTCCCAGTCGCTCACGTCGATCGTCGCCAGATAGGAGGCCATCGGCTCGGGTGCGTCCCACCGCCAGGTGCTCTTGCCGGCGCTCTGCGACTGGCCGCGCAGGAAGCCGTTGGCGGCCACCTCGTAGCCGCGCGGCACGGTCACGTTGAAGTTGTACGACGCCTTGTCCAGCGGGTGGTCGTTGACCGGGTACCAGGCGGCCGCCACCTCGGGCTGGCCGGCAACGGTCACGCCCTCGGGCGTGGTCATCCAGCCGGTGCGCAGGTTGAGGCCGGGCAGGGTGAACTCGCTGGGGATGCCCGCGTAGCGCACCCGGACGTCGAACCGCCCGCGCTCGACCGGGCGGCGCGGCAGCACGGTGAGCTCCTGGCCCTGGCGCCGCCACTGCGCCCTGCGCCCGTCGACCGTGATGCTCTGCACCTGCAGGCCGACGAAGTCCAGGTTGAAGCTGCAAAGGTTCTTCTCGGCGCGCACCCGCAGCGAGGCGTCGCCGCGCAGGCGGTCGTTGCCCGGGTTGTAGTCCACGTCGAGGTCGTAGTGGCGCACGTCGTAGCCACCGTTGCCGTAGCCGGGGTAGTACTGGTCCCCGACGCCGGCGGTGCCGGGCGTGCACGGCTTGGACTGCTGGGCAGAGGCGGTGGCGGGGGCCACGGCGGCGACCAGGGCGACCGAGGCGATCAGGAGCAGGCGCATGCCGTTTTCCTACCCACTACGCCGAGCGGGTGAAACGCCGCTCAGGCCGGTGTGGGCTCGGCGGGGTTGCGCTCGGCCACCAGGTCCACGATGTCGCCCATGATCCGGGAGACCTCGAAGTCCTTGGGCGTGTACACACGCGCGACGCCGGCCTCGAGCAGCGCCTTCTCGTCGGCCGCGGGGATGATCCCGCCGACCACGACCGGCACGTCCGCCCCCGCGGCCTTCAGCTCGTCGAGCACGGACGGGATCAGCTCGGCGTGCGAGCCCGACAGGATCGACAGGCCGACCACGTGCACGCCCTCCTGGACCGCCGCGGCGGCGATCCGCGCCGGCGTCAGGCGGATGCCCTCGTAGACCACGTCCATGCCCGCGTCACGGGCGCGGATGGCGATCTGCTCGGCGCCGTTGGAGTGGCCGTCGAGGCCCGGCTTGCCGACAAGGATCTTCAGCCGCCGGCCGAGCTTCTCGGACACCGCCTCGACACGCTCGCGCAGGTCGGTGAGCGCCTCGTCGCCCGCGGCGGCGGCGGATGCATCGGCCACGCCCGTGGGCGCGCGGTACTCGCCGAACACCTCCCGCAGCGCGCCCGCCCACTCGCCGGTGGTGGCGCCGGCCTTGGCGGCTGCCAACGTGGCGGGCATCACGTTGGCTTCCGAGCCCGCGGCCTCGCGCAGGTCGGCCAGCGCGGAGTCCACCGCCGCCTGGTCGCGCTCGTCGCGCCACGCGCGCACCGCCTCGATCTGGCCCTTCTCGACGGTGGGGTCCACGGTCATGATGCCGCCGTCCTCGCCCTCCTGCAGCGGCGACGGCTCGTGCTCGGTGAACGCGTTCTGGCCGATCACCTTCTGCTCGCCGCGCTCGATCCGGCCCACCCGCTCGCGGTGCGACTCGACCAGGCGGGTCTTCATGTAGGGCACGGCCTCGACGGCGCCGCCACGCTCGGCGACCACCTTCATCTCGGCGGACGCCGCCTCGGCGAGCTCGGCCACCAGCCCGTCCATGACCTGCGAGCCCTCGAAGATGTCGGGGTACTCGAGCAGGTCGGTCTCCTCGGCAAGGATCTGCTGGATCCGCAGCGACCACTGCTGGTCCCAGGGGCGGGGGAGGCCGAGCGCCTCGTTCCAGGCCGGAAGCTGAAGTGCGCGGGCGCGTGCGTCGCGGCCGAGCGTGACGGCCAGCGCCTCGAGCACGATCCGGATCACGTTGTTCTCCGGCTGCGCCTCGGTCAGGCCGAGCGAGTTGACCTGCACGCCATAGCGCATGCGCAGGAACTTGGGCTCGGTCACGCCGTAGCGCTCGCGCCCGAGCTGCTCCCACAGCTCACCCATCGCGCGCAGCTTCGCGTGCTCCTCGACGAAGCGGATGCCGGCGTTCACGAAGAAGGAGATCCGCCCGAACACGCGCGGGAAGGTCTCCTCGTCCACGCGCTCACGCGCGGCGTCCAGCACCGCGATGGCGGTCGACAGCGCGTAGGCGATCTCCTGGACCGGCGTGGCGCCCGCCTCCTGGAGGTGGTAGCTGCAGATGTTGATCGGGTTCCACTTCGGCACCTCGTCGACCGTGAAGGCGATCATGTCGGCGATCAGCCGCAGCGACGGCTCGGGCGGGAACGCGTACGTGCCGCGCGAGAGGAACTCCTTGATGATGTCGTTCTGGGTCGTGCCCGCCAGCGCGCCGCGCTCGACGCCGTTCTCCTCCGCCACCGTCATGTACAGCGCGAGCAGCCAGGCGGCGGTGGCGTTGATGGTCATCGACGTGTTCATCTCGCCGAGCGGGATGCCGTCGAGCAGCTCGTGCATGTCGCGCTTGTGAGCGATCGAGACGCCGACCTTGCCGACCTCGCCGCGCGCGAGCTCGTGATCGGGGTCGTAGCCGGTCTGGGTCGGCAGGTCGAAAGCGATCGACAGCCCGGTCTGGCCCTTCGAGAGGTTCTTTCGATACAGCGCGTTGGAGGCCGCGGCGGTGGAATGTCCCGCGTAGGTGCGCATCACCCACGGGCGGTCGCGCTCGTCGAGGCGGTGCGGATGATCGGGGGCCATTCCAGGATTGTAAGGTCAGAAGTTCGATGAGCCGTGCCATCGACCTGATGCACCTCGGGCGCGAGCGCGTGATCTGCGCCTTCGAGGTAGGCGGCCTGGTGATCGATCCGGGGCCGGCGTCCTGCCTTGAAACGCTGCTCGACGGGCTCGAGGAAGAGCCCCGGGCGCTGCTGCTGACCCACATCCACCTCGACCACGCCGGCGCCGCCGGGCACCTGGCACGGATCTATCCGTCGCTCCAGGTGTACGTACACGAACGCGGCGCGCCGCACGTGGCCGACCCGTCGAAGCTGTGGGCGAGCGCCTCGCGGCTCTACGGCGACCAGATGGAGCGGCTCTGGGGCTCGGCCGAGCCGGTCGACCGCGAGCGGATCCACATCCTCGAGGGCGGCGAGACGATCGAGGACACGTTCGAGGTGACCCACACGCCCGGCCACGCCAGCCACCACGTGAGCTACCTGGACACCGCCACCGGCGACGCCTACGTCGGCGATACGGCCGGGGTGCGCCTGCCCCCGCACGAGTACGTGGTGCCGCCCACGCCGCCGCCGGAGATCGATGTCGACCTGTGGCTGCACTCGATCGGGGTGATCGAGCAGATGGACGCCGCCGCGCTCAACCTGACCCACTTCGGCCGCTTCGACGACGTGCCCGAGCACCTGGAGCGCGCCCGTGAGGCGCTTTCGATCCGCGCCCGCAAGGCGCACGAGCTGAGCGCCGAGCAGTTCGCCGAGTGGTCCGAGGCCGAGACGCGCTCGGCGGTGGACTTCGACACGGCCGAGTCGCTGATCCAGGCCGCGCCGCCCGACCAGCTCGGGATGGGCCTGCGCCGCTACTGGGAGAAGGTCGCGCCTGGCGGAAGCAGCCGGCTCGGCCGGCTGCGCACCGAGGGTGTTCCCCGGTGAGCGCCGAGACGGTCGAGAAACCGCGCGTCAGCGGTCCCGGCGACGACCTCGGCGGAAACTGGCGCGTGATCGTTCTCAACGACAACCACAACACGTTCGACGGGGTGGCATCCGCGCTGGCGCGCGTGATCCCAGGGATCAACCTCGACGGCGGCTACGCGCTTGCCGACCAGATCCACAACAGCGGCCAGGCGATCGTCTTCACCGGCATGAAGGAGACCGCCGAGCACTACTGGGAGCAGCTCAGCGAAGCGGGGCTCACCATGGCGCCGCTGGAGCAGGGATGAGACCGCACATGCTCGCGCCTGCCGGCGTCCTCGGTCGCTCACGTGCAAAGCACGCTTCGCTTCCTGCGTCCTTGGCAGCCACGAGCCTGAGCGGTCTCCGATGAGCAACCTGCGCACCGGCCGCCTGGACGATGCGCGCCCGTTCACGACCAAGGACGGGTCCACGATCCGCGAGGTGGCGGGCCCGGTATCGCTGCCGACCGCGAACCAGTCGCTGGCGCAGGCGACGGTGCCGGCGGGCGCGGCCACCGACGCCCACTACCACCACGTCGCCGAGGAGATCTACCACTTCACCGCCGGCAGCGGCCGGCTGCGGCTCGGCGACCGCGAGGGCCACGTGCGCGCCGGCGACACCGTGGTGATCCCGCCAGGGACCGAGCACAAGCTGTGGGCCTCGCCCGACGAGGACCTGGTGCTGCTGTGCTGCTGCGCGCCGCCCTACAGCGACGACGACACGGTGGTCACCGAATAGCGCTCCGGCGGGGCTCCGAGCGGCCGCTACTGGTGGCCGCTGGGCGCCGGCGCCAGCGAGCCCATGCCGGCCAGGCTGTGGAACACCGGCACGATCGGCCAGTGGAACCAGCCCTGGATCTCCTCACGGGCCTTCGAGACCTCGTCGGAGTACCAGTAGTGGTCGAACGCGTCCTTTGACGGCATGAACGCGAGCTGGGTGAAGTCCAGGCCACCGTCCTTGGCACGGAACAGCGCCCAGCCGGTCGCGCCGTAGTCCAGCGCCGCCTCGGCCACCGGCAGCCAGTGCGCCTCGAACTTGTCGCCCCGGAGCGGGGTCACGATCCAGGGCACCTCGGCCACGATCACGCTGCTGTCGCTCATGCTCCGACCTCCGCCTTGATGGCTCCCGGCCCGTCCTCGGTCTTGCCGAGGCCTTCCTTCTCGGCACCGACGAGGATCGCGATCTTGCCGAGGTGCTGGTTGTCGCGCATCAGCTGGTGCGCCTCACCGACCCCGTCGAAGCCCATCGTGCGCCACAGCACCGGCCGGATCCGGCCCTGTTCGATCAGCTCGTTGGCCTTCATGCACTCGTACGCGTTGGCGAAGTGCGAGCCGATGATCTGCTTCTGCTTCATCCACAGGTAGCGCACGTCGAAGTCGAGGTTAAAGCCGGTGGTTCCGGCGCAGATCACGACCTTGCCGAACGGCTTGACCGTGAGCACGGACGTGGGGAACGTGGCCTGGCCGACGTGCTCGAACACGATGTCGGGCGCCTCGCCGAGGATCTCGGTCACGGCCTTGCCGAACCGGCGCGACTCCTTGAAGCGGGCCTTCTCCTCCTCGGGCGACTCGCCGCCCTTGCGCATCATGCCCTTGTACTCGTTTCGGTCGATCCATCCGGTTGCGCCGAGTTGCTCGCACAGCCTGCCCTTCTCCTCGCTGGAGACCACCGCCACGCTCTCGGCGCCGGCCGCGGCGCAGAGCTGGACGGCGAACACGCCGAGGCCGCCGGCGCCGCCCCAGACCAGCACCTTGTGGCCGGCCTGGAGCTCGCACTGGTCCATCAGCATCCGGTAGGCGGTGAAGTACACGAGGCCGTAGGACGCGGCCTCCTCCCAGGTCAGGTTCTTGGGCTTGGGCAGCAGCTGCTGGGCCTGCACCTTGGTGAACTGGGCGAAGCTGCCCCAGGTGGTCTCGTAGCCCCAGATCTGCTGGCTTGGCGCCGCCATCGGGTCCAGGCCGTGAACCTCGACGTCCTCGTAGGAGGCCTGGTTGCAGTGGATGATCACCTCGTCGCCCACGCTCCAGCGGGTGACGCCGTCGCCCACCTTCCAGACGATGCCCGAAGCGTCCGAGCCGCCGATGTGGTGGCCGAACTCCGGGTGGTCGCCGTACTTCCAGACGCCGACGGGCTGGCCGAGTGCCGCCCAGACGTTGTTGTAGTTCACGCCCGCCGCCATCACGCGCACGACGACCTCGAACGCGCCTGGGTGAGGCACCTCGATCTCCTCGAGCTGGAAAGCGTCGCGCGGCTCGCCCTGGCGCTCTTCGCGGATGACCCAGGCGGTCATCTTCTGGGGCAGCTCGCCCGGCTCTGTGCTGATCTGGGTGACGTCGGTCAGGTCAAGGGAGGCCATGGGGCGGGCATGGTACCGGCATGAAGTTGACCGAGCGCGGCGCCGTGACGCTGCTGTTCTTCCTGAACGGCGCGATCTTCTCGTCCTTCTTCGCGCGGCTGCCGGCGATCAAGGCGGACCTTGGCGCAAGCGACGGCGATCTAGGGTTGGCGCTGTTCTTCGCCACGTTCGGGCTTGTCGTCTCCCAGCCGCTGGCCGGCGCGCTGGCTGCGCGGCTGGGGGCACGCGGGCCGGCCCTTGGCGGTCTGGCGCTGTACGCGCTCGGGCTGCCCGCAGCCGCCGCCATGCCGTCTGTGCCCGCCCTGGCCGCGGTGCTGTTCGCGATGGGCCTGGCGAACGGGGTGCTGGACGTGGCGATGAACGTGGAGGGCGTGGCGGTCGAGCGCCGGCGGGAGCGGCGGGTGCTGAGCTCGATGCACGCGGCGTTCTCGTTCGGCGCGATGACGGGCGCCGGCCTCGGCGGGGTGGCCGCCGCCGCGGGCCTGGGCGCCGAGCTGCACCTGGCCGTCGTGGCGGGGCTGATGGCGGCCGGGGGAGCGGTGGCCGCAACCGGGCTGACCGCGGTCGACCCCGGCGCGCCAAAGGGCCGGTCGTTCGTTCGGCCCGACCGGCGGCTGGCGCTGCTTGGCGCGGTGGCGTTCTGCGTGCTGTTGGCCGAGGGCTCCGTGACCGACTGGAGCGCGGTCTACCTGAACGAGGACAGCGGCGCCTCGGAGGGCCTCGCCGCCGCGGGCCTGGCCGTGTTCTCGCTCACGATGGCGTTCGGCCGGCTTGCGGGCGACCGGGTTGCCGAGCGCTTCAGCGCGCAGGTGGTCATCCGCGCAGGCACGCTGCTCGCGGCCGGCGGGCTGGGGCTGGGGCTGGTGGTGGCCGATCCAGCCGCGGGAATCGCCGGCTATGCGCTCATGGGCGCCGGGCTGTCGGCGTGCTTCCCGCTGGTGGTGGCCGCGTCCGCGCGCGGCTCGGGCGACGCCGAGGCGGCGTCGATCGCGCTCGTGTCGGGCGCGGGCTACGTCGGGCTGACCGCGGGCCCGGCGACGATCGGCCTGTTGTCGGACGCCGCCGGGCTGCGCCAGGCGCTGCTGCTCGTGGTGGCGCTGGCGGTGGTGGCGGCCGCGCTGGCCGGCGCCGCGCGCCGCGATGACGGCCGGAGCGGTTCCTAGCCTGGTCGCGTGCCCGAGCGTGCCGCGACCGCCCATGACACCGGCCGCCGGCTGGGCCGCGTGGACTCGTTCTCGGACGGCCTGTTCTCGATCGCCGCAACGCTCCTGGTGCTGTCGATCGACGTCCCGAACGTGCCCGAGGACGACCTCAACGGTGCACTTGACAGCCTGCTGCCATCGCTGCTGGCCTACTTCATCTCGTTCGCCGTCGTCGGCCTGTTCTGGCTGCGCCACCACGAGTTCTTCGGCCGCCTCCAAGCGTCCGACTCGCGCCTTGCGGCGATCAACCTGGTGTTCCTGTCGTTCATCGCGCTGCTGCCGGTCCCGACCGAACTCCTCGGCAGGTACGACAACAGCCCCGCCCCGGTGGTCATCTACGCGGTGACCATCCTGGTCCTGTCGACGCTGCTGCACGCGCTGTTCCACCACGCCCGGACCGCGAACCTGATGGCGCCGGGCCAGGTCGCAACCGCGGACAACGTCGGCGCGGTGGGCGTCTGGGCGGCGTTCGGGCTCTCGATCCCGCTGGCCTTCGTGGCGCCCGACCTGGGGATGTACTGCTGGATCCTTGCCGCGGTCATCCCGGCGGTGCTGCGGCGGGTGACCGGGTCGCAGCCCGCGTGAGCGCCCGCTGCGCCCTGCTGACCAACGCGCGCGCCGTGATCCGCGCGCAGGATTCCGACCGTTCTGTCAGACCGGGGGCGTAGCTTGCGACTCATCCCCCATGGAAGCGGCATTCCCCCTACATCAGCACCGCCAGGATCACGTGACCTCCGATGGCGACCGCGTGCGCATCGATGGCCTCGAGATCCACGACGAGACCGCCGCGCGCCTGGTGTCCGAATCGTCCGAGCCCGACGGCGTCATCGCGGACGCCATCGAGATCGGCGCACGGGTGCTCGATCGTGAGCAGACGGCCGCCAACGCGGAGTTCGTGAAGACGGAGTTCGAGAAGGTCTCCAAGAGTGTCGAGGCCGAGTTCGGCGACCGCGCAAAGGCCGTCGCCGAGGAGCTGCAGGCGAAGGTGGACCAGGTGTTCGACCCCGAGTCGGGCCACCTGTCCAGGTCGCTCCAAGAGCTGTTCTCCGATGGCAGCGCGACCGCGGTGCAGCACAAGATCCGCGAGCTCGTGACGGAGGCGATGACCAAGCAGCGCGAGGACATCAGGCGCCAGTTCTCATCTGCCGACGGGGCCGACAACCCGCTGGCCGAGTTCAAGGAGGCCACGGTGCGCGAGCTGCGCCGCAGCTCGACCGAGCAGCAGACGGCGCAGACGCGGATGATCGAGCGGATGGGCGAGCTCGAGAAGCAGCTCCAGGGCCTGCGCGACGAGAAGCAGAAGCTGGAGGAGCTGGCCGAGGAGCGCGAGCGTGGCACTGCCAAGGGCCGCACCTACGAGGAGGCGGTGGCCGACGCCGTCGACCGTGTGGCGGCGGTGCTCGGCGACGTCTGCGACCCGGTCGGCGACGACCCCGGGACGGGCGGCAAGAAGGGCGACGTGCTCGTGGGCATCGACGGCGCCGCGGGTCCCGACCGCGGCAGGATCGTGTTCGAGGCCAAGGACAAGCGCATCAGCCGGCCCGACTTCTACTCCGACCTCGACGAGTCGATGCGCCAGCGCGACGCCGACTACGCCGTGCTCGTGGTGCGCGGGCTCGAGGACGTGCCCGCCAAGCTGCACTCGCTGCGCGAGTACCAGGGCGACAAGATCGTGGCCGTCTTCGATCCCGACGAGGGCTCCACGCTGGAGCTCGAGTTCGCCTACCGCGTGGCGCGGATGCGCGTGACCGCGGCGCGCGAGGGCTCCGACGAGATCGACGCCGCCGCCGTGCGCGCAACCGTGGCCCGTGCGGTCTCCGCGATGGACGACCTGCGCAAGATCAAAGGCCAGCTGACACAGGCCCAGAACGGCATCGGGGGCGCCAAGGAGCTGCTCGACGTCGTCGAAGCGCGCGTGCGCGCCGAGCTCGATCAGATCGACGCTGCGCTGGCCGCCGCGAACGACCAGGCCGAGCTGCCGCTCGACGACGGCTGAGCCGGCTTCAGGGCAGCAACAGCTCGTCGGAGGACGACTTGCGCGGCTTGCCGACGGTGAGCTCGAACGGGGGGATCTCACGCGCCACGGCGCGCTCGGAGCCGGCCCGCACCTCGTAGGTGCCGGGCTCCAGGGTGCGCTGGATCGTGGCCGTGTCCTGAGGCTGGATCGGGCCGACGGTCTCCTCGACCGCATCCCCCTCGAGGGTGACCGTGTGGGCGTCGTCGGTCTGGTTGGAGACGGTGATCAGAAACGGGCCGGCGCCGCGGTTGTTGGGGCTGATCGTGACGCCGTCGGGCTGGATCACGCCGGTCAGGTTGACGGCGGTCGCGGGGCGCGGTTCGTTCTCGAAGTCTTCCTCGCCGCAGGCGCTGAGCAGCAGCGCGCAGCACGCAAGCGCGCTGAGCCCGCCGCCCGGAGTCTTTCCTAACAGCCTCATCCCTCTGGGCGCCACCCTAGCCGAACCACACGGATGTTCGCGAGGCTACGAGGTCGTCGACCTCGGCTTGAATCCGCGAACGGATGTCCTCGGCGATCGCCTGGACCAGCGACAGGTCCTCAGCGTCCTCGTCGCCATAACCGCCCATGTCCATCGGTGGGAGGAAGCGGATCTTGAACTTGGCCGGGAGGTACAGCGCGCCCGCCGCGAGGCCGAAGTGGGGGAACGCGTGGTTGACCGGGAAGTAGATCAGCCCGGTCAGGCGTTGGAGCAGCGGCACGTGGGCGAAGATCGGCATCGCGTCCTCAGCGCCCACGACGGCGATCGGCACGATCGGCACCCCAGCGCGCATGGCGGTACGCACGAACCCGCCGCGGCCGAAGCGGCGCAACCGGTAGCGCTGCCAGTACAGCTTGCGAGTGCCCTTCTGGCCCTCGGGGAAGACCAGCGCCAGGCGCGACTCGTCGGCCAGCAGCCGCTGCGCGTTGGCGGGGTGGGCGGGCACCACGCCGATCTTGTTCGTGAGCAGGCCGACGCCGGGGTAGCCCTTGAACCAGTGCTCGGCGAGCATGTACACGGGTCGTGGCGCGGCATGCTCGTGGCGGATGGCCTGCATGATCATCGGGGCGTCCGGAGGAAGGGCGCCGGAGTGGTTGGACGTCAGCAGCGCGCCGCCCTCGGCGGGCACGTTCTCGATGCCCTCGACCTCAACCCGGAACCAGTAGCGGTAGTAGAAGTCGAGCACCGGCTGGAGCGCGTCGAAGACGCGTTCGGAGCGGCCCCAGTCGTCCAGTGCCCGGCTCTCCTCGTGGACCGGGATCAGCTGGCGAAGACGCCGCGGCTCGCTGTCGGCCACCGCCGGCGGGGACTCGCGGGCCATCTGCAAGGGGTCGTCGCGCGGGTCGTATGCGGGCCGCGGCGCACGGGGCTCCTCCGCGCCCGCTTCCGTCGTCAGGGGCCCGCCGAGCAGCGGGCTGTCGTCGCTCAGTTGCCCCCGCGCCGGCCGCCGCTGTCGCTGATCGGCCATCTCGCCAGGCTAGCCCGCTCGGGCCCGGCTCGGCGTCATCCGAATGGGAGCGCCACCACCTCGGCGGGGTTGCCCGCGATCCGCACCTCGGCGCCGGGCTCGGCCTCGCGCCGCACCAGCGCCAGGGCGATCGCTCCGTGGCGGGGCGAATCAGCGACCGAGCCGACGGTGCCCACCTGCTTCTCGCCGAGCACGATCGGATCGCCGTGCTGGGCCGGCGCGCTCAGCTTGAGCCCGCGCATGTGGCGGTTGGGCTTGCCCCTGTAGTGCAGCCGGGCGACGGTCTCCTGGCCGACGTAGCAGCCCTTGGTGAAGCTGACCGCGCGCTCGTTGATGCCGGCCTCCTGTGGCATCGTCGACGCGTCCATGTCCAGGCCCAGCCGCGGCCGGCCGGTTTCCACTCGCAGCACCTCGGCCGCCTGCTCGTCGGCGTCGGGGGCGTCCAGCGCCGCGCGCACCTCGGCCTCGCGCACGGCGGGCAGGATCAGGTCGACGCCAAGGTCGGTGATCGCGCGCACCACGCCGCCGGACTCGTCGCAGGTGTGCTCGGGGCCGTCCGGCGGGTCGGCCAGCAGGGCGCGCGCGCCGGGGCCGATCAGCGACAGCACAACGCGCTCGCCGGTCACGTCGGCCGCCGTCACATCGCGCCCCAGGCTGTACATCTCGAAGTTGTGCGCCAGCGGCTGGCGCCCGATCGGCTCGGCGTCAACCAGCAGCCGATCGGCCGCCAGGCGCAGCACACGCAGATCGGTGCGCAACTTGCCCTTGTGGTCGAGCAGGGTCGCGTAACAGCCCTGACCGGGCTCGAGGGCCTCGACCTCGTTGCTGACCTGGCCCTGGAGGAACTCGGCGGCCTCGGCACCGGTCAGCTCGAGCACCGCGCGGGCGGGACGGGTGACCACGCCGGCACGCTCGGTGAGCAGCTCGTAGTCGGCGGCGGCGATCATGCGATCGAGTGTAGGCGTAGCCTCCGGCACATCGATTCCGTGAGCCCAGACGAGGCGTTCTCCGGCAGCGCGACGGTGTCCGAAGCGGTCCAGGACTACGCGAAGGCCATCTACTCGCTTCACCGGCGCACGGGCAAGCCCGTGGCCACCTCGGCGCTGGCCGAGCGGCTGGACGTTTCGCCCGCCTCCGCCTCGGCAATGCTCAAGCGGCTGGCCTCGCTGGGACTCGTTACCCACCAGCCCTACCGCGGCACGGAGCTGACGGCGGCCGGCCAGCGCGTTGCGCTCGAGGTCATCCGCCACCACCGACTGCTCGAGCTCTACCTGGCCGAGGCGCTGGGCATGCCGTGGGACCGCGTTCACGCCGAGGCCGAGGTGCTCGAGCACGCCATCTCACCTGAGCTGTCCGAGCTGATCGCCGAGAAGCTGGGCCACCCGACCCACGACCCGCACGGCGACCCGATCCCGTCCGCCGACGGCCTGATCGACGAGCAGGACACCGTGCCGCTGGCCGAGGTCGAGCCGGGCCAGTCGGGCGTGTTCACCCGCATCTCGGACTCCGACCCCGAGATGCTGCGCTACCTGTCCGAGCGCGGGATCGCGCCCGGGGACGCGCTCGAGGTGCTGGAACGCCAGCCGTTCGACGGCCCGCTGACGGTCCGCTTCGGCTCGACGGAGCAGGCACTGGGCGGCACGCTGGCGCGCATGATGCGCGTGGCCATCGAACGCTGAGGCGACGGCTATTCTGCGCCCCACGTGGCCATAGAGCTGATCCTCGCCGTCGTGCTGGTGGCGGCAAACGGCCTGTTCGTGGGCACCGAGTTCGCCGTCGCGCGCCTGCGCCCGACACAGGTGCACGAGCTGGTGCGCGACCGCCGTCCTGGAGCGAAATCGGCCCAGCACGCGGTCGATCACATCGACGCCTACCTGTCGGCCTGCCAGCTGGGCATCACGATCTCGTCGCTGGGCCTTGGCGCGCTTGGCGAGCCGGCGTTCCACGACCTGCTCGAGCCGGTCCTGGGCGACAGCGCGGAGGTGGCGGGCTTCGGGCTGGCGACGCTGGTGGCGTTCTCGGTGATCACCACCCTGCACGTGGTGCTCGGCGAGCTGGCGCCGAAGAGCGCCGCGATCTCGCGAACGGTGCCCGTGGCGCTGCTGCTTGCGCCCGTGATGCGTGTCTTCTACATGGCCACCAAGCCGCTGGTGGACCTGTTCAACCTGATGGGCAACCTGGTGCTCAAGCCGTTCGGCATCCCGCCCGCGTCCGAGACGGGCAGCCAGCCACACAGCGAGGAGGAGTTGCGCGAGCTCCTGCGCGAGAGCTCGCGCGGCGGGCTGATCGAGCGCGGCGAGCAGCGCCTGTCGGACGCGGCGCTGGTCTTCGGCGACGTGCGTGCACGCGAGGCGATGATCCCGCGCGCGGAGATCGACGACGTGCAGAGCACCGACGACGTGAACACGGTCGCCCAGACGGCGATCGCCACCGGGCGCACGCGGCTGCCCGTGCGCCCGGCGGACGGCGGCCTCGAGGAGGCGCTTGGCGTGATCAACGTCAAGGACCTCCTGCCGCTGCTCAGCGGTCCCGATCACGAGGCGGATGTGACCACGATGGTCCGGCCGCTGTCGCACGTGTCCGAGTCGGCGCGGGTGGACGAGGTGCTGCGCGCGATGCGCGCCGATCGCCTTCACCTGGCGCTGGTACACGACGAGCACGGCACCGTGACCGGCCTGATCACCATGGAGGACATCCTGGAGGAGCTGGTGGGGGAGATCGCCGACGAGTTCGACGACGACGAGAAGGACGCCTTCCGCCAGGAGGGCGACCGGTTGCTGGTGGACGGGAGCGCGCCGGTGCGGCTGCTGGCCGAGCACCTGGGGGTGGCGCTTGAGGGGCCGCACGAGAGCACCGTCGGCGGCTATCTGTCCGAGGAGCTGGCACGGGTGCCCGAGCCGGGCGAGATGGTGCCGCTCCTCGAGCGGCGCGCGGAGGTGCTCGAGGTCGAGGGCACGCGCATCGTGGAGCTCGCCGTGTTCGCGCCCGAGGCCGCCGAGCCCCAGCGGTAGGCTTGCCGCGTGGCCCTGGCAGAAGACTTCGAACGTGTGGTGGCCAGCCTGCCGCCTGACTGGACCCAGGTCGAGCTGGATCTGCGGCTGGCCGACGAGGACCGCTACATCGACGCCGCGACGTTGCTGACCCAGATCAACGCGATGCCCTACTCCGAGCACGACTGGCACTTCCGGCTTCGGGCGGCCAACCGGTTCGGCCACGCCGCCGCGCACCAGACGGTGGCCGGCACCCTCGCGCTGCTCGACGATCAGGGCATCGATGGCGAGCTGGTGGCCCGCGAGGCGCGCTCGGGCCGGGTCGAGGTGCGCCAGCTCTGGGGCCGGCCCGAGTCGGTCCGCCAGGAGCTGCGCCGGCGCTGGGCGCAGTAGGCGGCCCGCGGTGGCCCGCGTCGCCCTGCTGTGCCCGGACCTGTTGTTCGGGTCCAAGGTCGAGGGCGGACTCGGGGTGGCTGGCCACACCGTCAACCGCTTCGACGACGAGCAGTCGGTGCGCACCGCCGCCTCGTTGCACGACCTGCTGGTGGTGGACCTGACCACCGACCTGGTCGACGGTGCCGCGCTGGTGGCATCGATGCGCGAGCGTGGTGAGCTCGAGGCCGTGCCCACGCTGGGCTTCTACTCCCACGTGGACGTCGATACGCGCCGCCGGGCCGAGGCGGCCGGCTTCTCCCGCGTGGTGCCGCGATCTCGTATGGCGCGCGAGATGGCGGCGCTGGTCGACGGCCTGCTGCCCGGCTGACGCCCGCCGGCAGCTGGAAGGCAAGCGCTAATTCAGCGCGAACGCGCGGTCCACGTCGGGCCTGCGGTCCAGGATCCCGAAGCGGGTGTCGAAGGCGGCCCAGCCGTCCAGGGCCGGCCGCCGCAGGCGCAGCGGCGGTTCGAACGCGGGCGCGACCGCCCGCAGCTGTGCGTCGGTGAGCGCGCGGTCGTCCTCGGAGCGGCGCGCAACGGCGGCTGACGCGGCCGGGAGGTCATCAGCCGCGGCGCGCGTGCCCGCCTCGAGCGCGGCGACCACGCGCCGCACCAGCCCGGGTTCGGAGCGCAGGGTCGATCGCGTGGTGGCCAGCACCAGCTCGGGGTAGCGCGGCGCGCCGTAGCGGTCGACACGGAACTCGCGCGTGCGTACCCCGCGCCGCTTGAGTGCGACGCCCTCGGCGTTCCAGAACGTGACCACCGCGTCGACCCTGCCGGCGGCCAGGCTCGGTACGGCAGCGAAACCGATGGTGGTGGTGCGCACCTTGTCCGGGTCGCCGCCGTCGGCGCGGACCACGGACCTGAGCACCGCCTGGTCCGAGGGCAGCCCGGTCACGCCCACACGCCGCCCCTCGAGCTGACGCGGACGGCGCACATCGGCCCGCGCGACCACGGCGGCCAGCGGTCGCTGGACGATGGCGCCAACGCCGACCACGTCCTGACCACGCTCCCGGGCCAGGCCGAGGTCGTGGATGTCCACGACCGAGAAGTCGGCCTTGCCGGTGGCCAGCAGCTTGAGCGAGTCGGCCGACGCGGCCGGGGCGCGCACGGTCAGCTCCACGTCCTGGCGCCCGTCGAGGCCGTCGTCGACCGCGGTGAAGATGCCGGCATGCACGGCGTTGGGCTGGAAGTCCAGCGCCAGCGTGACGCCACGGCCGTCGCTGGCAGCGTCGCCGTCACCGCCCCCGCAGCCGGCCAGCAGGAGGGAGATCACCAGGGCAGGAAGGGCGACGCGGGCACCGAACCCCTTGGATGGCCTTTGCACCCCGGGATGGATTTGGCATGGATGCCAAATGCATCGAACGCTCTCGAGGAGGATGGCGATGGAAGACAGAGGGACAGCAGCCTACGCAGCGGAGTTCATCGGCACCTTCGTGCTCGTGGTGGCGATCACGCTTGCGGCGTCGAACTACGCCATCCAGCCCACCGACGCTCTGCCGAACCCGTTCGTGGACTTCAGCGTGATCGGGACGGTGCACACGTTTGCGCTGTTCATCCTGATCCAGGCGCTGGCGGTGGCCTCGGGCGCCCACTTCAACCCCGCCGTGACCACCGCGATGGTCGCCCTGAAGCAGATCAAGGTCTCGACCGCGGGCGTGTACATCCTGGCCCAGCTGGCGGGTGCGGTGCTGGCGGCGCTGGTGACCAAGCTGCTGCTCACCGACTTCCCCAACGCCGAGGCGGCCAACTACGGTGCGCCCGGCATCAGCGACCGGCTGGATGGCAGCACCGCGCTCGGCATGCTCGGTGAGGGGCTCGGCACGTTCTTCCTGGTGTTCACCATCGTCGCCGTCGCCGTGAACCCCGAGGGCCCGAAGGCCTGGGCCGGGCTGGCCATCGGCGCCTCGCTCGGCCTGGCGGTGTTCTGCATCGGCCCGCTGACCGGCGGCAGCTTCAACCCGGCGCGTGCCTTCGGGCCGGCGCTGGTGTCGGGCGAGTTCGGTGGTGCCGACACGTTCCTGCTGGCCTACGTGATTGCGCCCGTGCTGGGCGGCGTGGTTGCCGCGGTCGGTTACTTCAACCTGTACATCGCGCCCGGGAAGAAGGGCGAGGGCGGGCTCGGGCCGGTCGGCTAGCGGCCTGCGGCTCGTAGACTTGCCGCGGTGCGCCGCGTCACGTTCAGCCGCAACTACACGCTCTCGCTTTCGCGCACCTGCCGCTGCTACTGCAAGTACTGCGCCTTCGCGACCCACCAGGCGCACCTGTACGGCCCGGACGAGGTCGAGGGACTGCTTGACGAGGCGGTCAGGCGCAACGCCAAGGAGCTGCTGGTGCTCACCGGCGAGCAGCCCGAGGTCAACGCCGAGGTCGCCCGGCGGCTGGCTGGCTACGGCCACGAGGACTTCACGTCGTACGTTGCGTGGGCGTGCGAGCGCGCGCTGGAGCGCGGGATGCTGCCGCACACCAACCTTGGCGTGCTCTCCCGCGAGGATCTGAGCCGGCTGCGCGAGGTCACCGCCTCGCAGGGGCTGATGCTGGAGTCGGTCAACCCGGACCTGGCGGTGCACCAGGGCTCGCCCACCAAGCACCCGGATCGGCGGCTGGAGACGATCCGCGCCGCCGGCGAGCTCAGGATCCCGTTCACGTCCGGGATCCTGGTCGGCATCGGCGAGACGCCGGCACAGCGGGTCGAGGCGCTGGAGGCACTGGCCGCGGTGCACGCCGACCACGGCCACATCCAGGAGGTGATCCTCCAGAACTTCGTGCCCCACCCGCGCTACCACGGCGCCGAGCCGGCGCAGATCGCCGACAAGGCGCAGCGCTCCCAGCAAGCTGGCGACGCCGCGCCGATGCCGGCGTGGGGCCAGGACGTGACGCTGGACGAGATGCGCGCGCTGGTACGCGCCTGCAGGAAGCTGATGCCCGACGTCGGCGTGCAGATCCCGCCCAACCTGGCCGACTGGTGGCTGGCGCTGGTCGAGGAAGGGGCCACCGACCTCGGCGGCCTGTCCGCCAACGGCGACCACATCTCGCCCGAGCACCCGTTCCCGACGCCGCACCGGATGCGCAAGGAGCTCCAGCCGCGCGGCTACGCGCTGACCGAGCGGCTGTGCGTGTACCCGCAGTTCATGGACTCCGCGTGGATGGAGCAGGGCGTCCTCGACGTGGTCAAGACCTCGTACTGGAGCTTCATCCCCCGGCGCGGCTCCGGGCGCCGCGACGACCGGCCGATTCGCTCTGAGCTCACTGCGGCCGCGATCGAGCGCGCCCGCCACGGTCACGAGCTGGGGCCCGAGGAACTCACGGCGCTGTTCGCCGAGACACGCCCGGAGGCGATCGAGGACATGCGCCAGGCCGCCGACGAGCTGCGCGCCGAGCTGGCGGGAGACACCGTCACGTTCGTCGTCAACCGCAACATCAACGTGTCCAACATCTGCACCGTCGGTTGCGCGTTCTGCGGATTCGGGCAGGGCCGGCGCTCCCCCGACGCCTACGAGCACGACCGGGAGGAGTTCGTCGCGCGCGTGAACGAGGCGCTCGCCTACGGCGCCACCGAGCTGTGCATGCAGTCCGGCATCCATCCGGACTGGGGGCTCGAGGACTACGAGTCCTGGCTGACGTTGGCCAAGCAGACCGCGCCCCAGCTGCACCTGCACGCCTACTCGGCGATGGAGGTCGATCACATGTGCACGGTTTCGGGGCTCCCGCCGGGCGAAGTGTTCGAGCGCCTGCGCGCGGCCGGGCTGGGGTCCACACCCGGCACCGCCGCCGAGGTCCTGGACGACGGTGTGCGTCAGCGAATCTCGCCGAACAAGCTGCCGGTCGACCGCTGGGTCGAGATCATCGAGGCCGGCCACCGCGCCGGCCTGCGCTCGACGGTCACGGTCATGTTCGGCCACATCGAGGAGCCGTGGGAGCTGGCGGAGCACATGCGGGTGGTGCGCGCGGTCCAGGCACGGACCGGCGGCTTCACGGAGTTCGTGCCGCTCAGCTTCGTCCCGTACCACACGATGCTGGGCCGCACGCACGGCATCGAGGAGATCGCCGAGGCCGACAACCTCAAGCACACCGCCGCGTTCCGGCTGGCGCTCGGCAAGGCGGTGCCCTCGCTCCAGGCGTCGTGGGTGAAGATGGGCCTTGACGCCGCCACCGAGGCGCTGCGCTGGGGCGTGAACGACCTGGGCGGGACGCTGATGGAGGAGTCGATCTCGCGCCTGGCCGGTAGCCAGCACGGCGTCAGGCTCGACCCAGCCGACCTGATCGGCGCGGCGCACCGAACGGGCCGGCCGGCGGCGGAGCGGACCACGCTCTACGACATCCGCGAGCGGTACGAGCTACCGCTCGCAGCCTGACCGGGCGGTTCACACGCTCAGGGGCGAGATCTATCGCTAGCGGAACAGGTCGAGCTGCGGCGGCCGGCGCAGCGCCGCCGCGCCTGGCCCGTCGTCCTCGGTGACGAACCGCTCGAGGCCGCGCACCACGACCACGGGCGCGCCGGCGTCCTTTGCGCGCGCCAGGTCGGCCGCGCCCGCGACGGCATCGGCAACCGCGATCTCCGTGGACTCGATCTTGCGCCCGCGCGTGTCCGCACGTCCGCGCCAGTCGTCCAGCGGGCGGATTCCGGCGGCGCCGATGGCCACGTCGGTCTGGCCCACGCGCCACGCGCGCCCGAAAGAGTCGGCGATCACCACTGCGGGCCGGCCGGGCAGCGCGGCGCGCAGCGCGCGGGCGGACGCGTCGGGGTCGCTTGGCAGCAGGACCACCTGGTCGTCGCCCGGTGCGTTGGAGCGGTCGACGCCCGCGTTGGCGCACACGAAGCCGTGGCGGGTCAGGCAGATCAGCACGCCGTGGTGCGCTCGCAGCAGCTCGGCGGACTCGTCGAGCACCACCTGGACCAGGCGCGGGTCCTTTGCGTGCTCGGCGGCCAGGTCGCGGGCGCGCTCACCGGGCTCCACGGCGGCCAGGTCGCGCACCCGGCCCTCGGACTTGGAGACCACCTTGTGGGCCACCACGAGCACATCGCCGGCGGCGAACCCGCCGATCGCGGTCAGCAGCGCCGCGAGGTCATCGCCAGCGCGCACCTCGGGCAGCCCGCCGATGGCGGTGAGCGACAGGCTCACGCGGGCAGCGACAGGCGTCGCAGCTCGGCCCGGGTGGCGGGCGCGCCGCCGGGGTGCGCCGTCGTGGCCTCGAGATCCTCGGGCGTGTCCACGTCCAGGCCCAGGGAGGGGAGCGGATCGATCGCCCAGCGCAGGCCCGTGGCGTCCGCCGCCGCGCGGTGGCGAGCCAGGCTGCCGGGGCCGAACGCGGGCTCGAACGCGTCCACGGGTGTCAGCGACAGCCCGTTCGTGCCCGTCCCGTGGCGGTCGGGCACGATCACCAGCGGCTCGGGGCGGGCCAGCAGCGCCGAAACCTCGGCCGGGTCCAGCAGCGGCGCGTCCCCCGGCACCATCAGGGCGCGGTCGAACCCGGCTTCGCGCGCGTGGGCGATGCCGATCCGTGCGGCCGCGGACTGGCCCGCCTCATACCCGTCGTGCAGCACGCGGATGCGCGCGTCACGCTCGAGCTCGGCGGCCAGCGGGTTGGCTGTCACGACCAGCACCTGCTCCAGCTCGGGGACGGCGGCCAGGGCGTCGAGAACGTCGGCAAGCATCGCCCGCATCAGGGCGCTGCGCGCGTGCTGCTCGATCAGCTCACCGAGCCGCTGCTTGGCGGCGCCGAAGCTCTTGACCGGCAGGATCGCGGCGGTGCGCATGACGCTCTCAGGATGCCAGGGAGCGGGCGAAGTCCACCGTCTCCGCGGCCACCCGGGCGCGCGCCGCGGGCGTGTCCATGAGCGTGTCGGTCTGAAGCGTCGGGATCCCGGCCACGGGCTCGTCGGCCACGATGCCGTCCAGCAGCCCGTCGTACGCGTCCAGCAGTCCCGCGGCGCCCGCCTCGATCCGCGCGTGCTCGCAGAACGCCAGCGTCGGGCCTTTGAGCACCTTGCCGCCCACGAACGGGCTGACGGCCACCACCGGCGCGGGCGCGGCGTGGACCGCGTCGCGCATGGCGGGCACGGCCAGGATCGGCGCGATCGACGCGATCGGGTTCGACGGGCCGATCAGCACCGCGTCCGCCTCCCGCAGCGCGCCCAGCACCTGCTCGGTCGGTCGGGCGTGCTCGGCGCCCTCGAACGCCACGCTCTCGATCGGCCCGCGCGCCCCCTCCACGATCATGAACTCCTGGAAGGAGAACGTGGTCCCGCGCGCGCCCACGCGCGTGCGCACGGGCTGATCCGTGGCGGGCAGCACACGCGCGCGCACTTCCATCGCCTCGACAACGGCGGTGTGCGCAGCGGTGGCCGAGTGGCCCGCGGCAATCAGCTCGGTGCGGATCAGGCACATCGCCAGATCGCGGTCACCGAGGCGGAACCAGGTCTCGCGCCCGGCGGCCTCCAGCGCATCCATTACGTTCCACGAGTCGCCGGCGATGCCGTAGCCGCGATCGTCGATCGCGTCAGCCAGCCAGTAGGTCAGCAGGTCGGGGTCGGGCGACACGTGCGCGCCGTACACCTCGGCGTCGTCGCCGGTGTTGGCGATCACGGTCAGGTTCTCGGCCCCGACGGCATCCAGCAGCCCGCGCGCCAGCTTGGCGCCGCCGGTGCCGCCGCTGAGCAGCGCTACTTCCAGAGCGCTTCGGGCAGGCCGGTGAACTTGATCCCGGCGTGCGTCTTGTTGCGGATGTTCACGGAGATCAGCAGCGGCGTCAGGCCCTCGACCAGCCGCGCCGTCTCCAGCGCCCCGGCGTTCACCGGCCGTAGGCCGGGGATCGAGCCGATGATGGCCGCCACACGCGCCTTGTCGTCCTTGTTCCGGCCGCACACGGGCACGTCCTCGTCGAGCGCGGCATCGGGGTCGCTCAGCGTGGCCGCCGACACCGAGTGCAGCGCCGAGACCACGGTCACTCCGTCGGGCACCATCTCCTGGGCCTGCTCGGCGGCCGACCCCTGCGGGACGCCCAGAAGCCGGGTGGCCTTGCCGGACACGGCCGCGGCCAGCGGCACGGTGGCGTCCACCAGGATCTGGCCCGCGGTGAGCGCCTCCTTGAGGTTGGTCAGGTTCTCCGACTGGGCGCGGAACGGGACGGTCAGGAACACGATCGGCCCGCGGCCGGCCGCGTCGCTGTTCTCGGCCCCCTCGACGTCGGCGCCGGCGGCCTTCTCGCGCACCTTGGCGGCGGCCTCCTCGGCCCTGCCGGCGTCGCGCGAGCCGATCACCACCGGATGCCCGGCCCGAGCCAGGCGCAGCGCCAGGCCCCAGCCCAGCGCGCCGGTGCCGCCGACGATGGGGATGGCGTCCACGCGCGCGAGGCTATCTGACGCCGATCGTGGCGGTCCAGGCGGCGCAATCGCGATCGGATCCGGGGGATAGGCTGGCGCGATGAGGCTCGAGGGCAAGGTCGCGCTCGTGACCGGCGGCGCCGGCGGCATCGGCTCCGCCACTTGCGAGCGCCTGGCCACCGAAGGTGCGGAGGTGGCCGCGGCCGACCTGGATGGCGCCGACTACACGATGGATGTCCGCGACACGGCATCTGTCGCGAAGGCGGTGGCCGCCGTCGAGTCCGACCTCGGCTCGATCGAGATCCTGGTCAACAACGCCGGGATCGCCGACGACGACTTCTTCACGCGCACCGACGAGGCGCAGTGGGACCGCGTGATCGCCGTGAACCTGCGCGGGGTACTGGCCGTGACCCACGCGGTTCTGCCGGGCATGCACGAGCGCGGTGGCGGCTCGATCGTGAACGTGGCCTCCGAGGCCGGCCGGGTGGGGTCGCAGCTGTCGACCGTGTACTCGGCCACCAAGGCCGGGGTGATCGGCTTCACCAAGGCGCTCGCCAAGGAGTCGGCGCGCTACCACGTGCGCGTGAACGCGGTGGCGCCCGGCCCGATCGAGACCGACATGCTCAAGGTCGCGCCGGCGGCGCTTGGCGAGCTCGGCGAGCGGTTCGTGCAGGGCATGGTCGACTCGACCGCGATGGGTCGCGCGGGCCGGCCCGAGGAGGTTGCGGCGGCGATCGCGTACCTGGCGGGCGACGACGCCTCGTTCGTGACCGGCGAGACGATCGGGGTCAGCGGCGGCCTCGGCATGATGTGAGCGCAGCCGTGTGCGCCACCGGCCGCGAGGGATCGGCGCAGGTCGCGATGCTGCCTGTCCTGGCCTGGGGGACGTAGCGCGCCACCCGTCTGGGTGCTCTTTGGATTCGATGGTTTCGAGTGTCGTCCACGGGGGGTACGGGCGACTCAGAAGACGTCCATCGCGCGATCCGCGACGGGCGATCAATCAGACCGCCGGGGCGACATCCGCCCCGGCGCCCACACAGGAGGAAGAGATGCGCAAGCTGGCGTTCGCGGTGGTGGCGGCGTTTTGCCTCGCACTGCCCGCCGGAGTGACCGCACACCCCGAGGACAAGGGTGAGCTGGCCGTTCCATGGGCAGGCGAGATCGAGTCGGACCTGATGAACGGATTCGAGGCCAAGTCCCCCGAGTTCCGCACCAACGCGGCGCCGACGCCGTCCGGCTCGAACCGGATGGACCTCGTCGGCAACTCCGACAAGGACGGGACGGTGAACTCCGACCTCGCCTTCAAGGGTGACCTGGCGTACGCCGGCAACTACGACGGGTTCCGCATCCTCGATATTTCCAAGAATCAGCCGCAGGTCATCGCGGACGTGAAGTGCCGCGGTCCCCAGAACGACGTGTCGGTCTACGAGATCGGGCGCAAGACGTACCTGTTCCAGTCGATCGACCAGCCGCAGACGCGTGAGGACTGCCAGAGCGAGGACACACCGTTCTGGCCGTCGGACCCGACCAAGCGCACCCCCGGCTTCGAGGGCATCCGGATGTTCGACGTCACGAACCCGGCCAAGCCGAAGTTCGTGAAGTCGATCGGCACCGAGTGCGGCTCGCACACGCACACGCTGGTGCCCGACCGCGCAAACGGCAAGCTGTACATCTACGTGTCGTCGTACCCGCTGGGCAGCGGCATCACGCCCGCCGACTACACGGGCGACCTGCCGCGCTGCGCGGCGCCGCACAAGAAGATCTCGATCATCACGGTGCCGTTCGGCAACCCCAAGGACACGTCGGTGAAGAAGCAGGCGCTCAGCGACGACACGACGCCGTACTCGCAGAACGGCATGCAGGCGTGCCACGACATCCAGGTGTTCGCGCCGAAGAAGTTCGCGGTCGGCTCGTGCGCCGGTGACACACAGGTGTGGGACATCTCGGACCCCGCGAACCCGGGGACCGGGAACAACGGCAAGCACACCCACATCCGCAGCCCCGGCCAGGGTGACCAGTTCGAGTTCATGCACTCGGCGTTCATCAGCTGGGACGGCACGAAGATGGCCACCATGGACGAGACGGGCGGCGGTGGCACCGCGGAGTGCGACGGGCAGGCGTCCGAGGACGGCTTCTACTACTTCTACAAGGTGCCGAAGCCCGGTGGCCCGGCGCCGAAGCTGGAGTCGCGCTACACGATCCCCCGGGCGCAGACGCCGGAGATCTGCGTGTCGCACAACGCCAACGTGATCCCGATCAAGAACCGCGACGTCGCGGTCGCGTCGTACTACCAGGGCGGCAACACGGTGATCGACTTCACCAACATCAAGAAGCCGAAGGAGATCGCCTACTCGGACCTCGAGAGCCCGGTCGGCCTGGCCGACTCGTGGTCCACCTACTGGTACAACGGCAGCGTGTACGCCAACGGCGGCCTGAACCGCCGTGGCGACACCGGCAACCGCGGCGTGGATGTGTTCAAGCTGCGGCTGGCGGGCGTCAAGCTCGAGCGGGCGCAGCCGTGGGCGTACTCCAACCCGCAGACGCAGGAGGCGTTCCAGGTCCCGTAGTGATCTGGCGTGCCCTGACGTTCAGCCTCGCCATCGTCCTCCTCGCCGCCGGTTGCGGCGGGGAGGACGAGGCACGCCCGGACTCGTCCAACGCGGTCGTGGACGCCGGCGCCGAGCCGCCGTACGTCGGCGCGCTGGACGTGAACCCCAAGGACGGCTCGCTGCTGATGGCCACCAACGCCGGCACATTCCGGGTGGCGCGCGGATCGGACGAGATCGAGCCGATCGACGTGAAGGTCAGCGCGCGCGGGCAGAGCGGGCCGGCCGACAAGGGCCTGGCGTTCAGCTTCACCGGTCCGGACGAGCTCGTGGGCTCGGGTCATCCGGGCGAGGGCAGGGCCGTGTCGCCGCTGCTTGGCCTGATCCGCTCGACCGACGGTGGCCGAACGTGGCGCAACGTCTCGCGACTTGGCGAGTCCGACCTGCACTCGGTGGTCGAGCGCGGCGACGACGTGGTTGCCAGCGACGGCGGCGAGGCCAAGGTCATCTTCAGCGACGACCGTGGGCGCACGTTCAAGTCGCGCTCGTCGCCGTTGCGGCTGATCGACATGGACGCGAGCCCGGGCGACTCGTCGCGACTGGTCGGCTCGTCCGAGAGCGGCGTTCACACCTCCGATGACGGCGGCCAGACATGGCGACCACGCGACTCCGTACCCGGAGCACGCTTCGCCTGGCCCGCCCCCGACCGGCTGTTCCGCGTCGACGCCGACGGCGCGGTCAAGCGCAGCACCGATGCCGGTGCGACATGGGAGGACGTCGGCAAGGTGGCGGGCGAGCCGCACGCGCTGGCCGCGGCCAGCGCGACGCTGGTGTACGCGGCGGACATCGAGGGCGTGGTGCGCGAGTCACGCGACGGCGGCCGCACCTGGCGCGAGCGCGCACGGCCGGGTTCCTAGTCGCGCTCGGGCAGCGATGGGCCGACTTCGGCGTCCAGCCGTTCGGCCAGCTCGCGCGTGAACGCGGCCAGGCGATCGACGTCGGCGCTGCCGCCCGCCTCGGTTCCCGCGGTGGCCACCGTGATCGCGGGCAGCCGGCGCGACATCGCCCGGCTGGCGTTGGTCGTCTCGCGCGCCACATAGCCGCGCGTGTCCTCGGCGCCGCCGGCGTCCTCGGCCACCTCCCTGCTCAGGCGCAGCAGGTCGCCGTGGCTGCGCTGGGGAGCGATTGCTCCCTCGCGCCGGCTCCAGTGCACCGGGCCGTCGCCCACCGGGCCGATGGCGATCACCGCCGTGCGCTCGCGCTCCAGCTCCTTGCGGTGGCGGCGCAGCCACGCGCGCATTCCAAGCGCCGACGGCTGGTTCGCCCCGGTCAGCACCACCCAGACGGCGAAGTGGTCCAGCCGCCCCGCCAGCTCCTGGCCCACCCGGACGGCGGTCGCCGCGGCGGCGGCGCCCGCCGCGTCGCTGCCCGCGCCGGACAGCTCGACGTCCACCAGCGCCGGGGTCAGCAGGATCAGCAGCACCGTTGGCGCGAACTGCACGGCGGTCACGGCGGTGCCGTCGATGCCGGCAACGCGCAGCGCGCAGCAGGCCAGCAGCACCAGCATCGCCAGCGTCATCGCCAGCGAGGGGTCACGCAGCAGCCGGGTGGCCAGGGCGCGCGCGCCGCTCTCGCGCGGCGAGTCGTACCCGGCGGCGATGACCAGCACGCCGGGCTTGTCGGCCTCCTCGCGCGCCTCGACGTTCTGCGATGCGCGGGTGCCCAGCGGCCGGCGCAGCAGGTGCACGTAGCCGAACCCGTCGAGCAGGGTCAGCAGCGTGGCCGCCAGCACCAGCGCGGCGCCGGGCGCGGGGGCGCTTACGGCCACCACGCTGCCCACCACGGCCAGCAGCGCGTGCAGCGTCTGCGCCAGACCGAAGCGCGGGTGCACACGGAGCTGCCTGGAGCTCCGCCGGACGCTCCGGCGTGTCCAGCCGCTCGCGGAGGGCAACGGCCGCCCGCCGCTCGGCGTCGGTGCCCACGCACCGGCCCTCGATCGCGGTCAGCTCGTCGGTCTGGGCGCTGGTGCCGGGCACTTGTGCGGCAGGTTAGAGTGGCGCGGTCGCACACGAGCCAACCGCCGACGGGAGGAACCCTTGGACACGTCGAAGATCAGCTTCGGGGAGATGATCGCCGGCGTCTCGGCCGTCGCCCTGTTCGTGTTCATGCTCCTGCCCTGGTACGGCGCCTCGGCCAGCTTCGGCGGCGTCAGCCTCAGCGAGAACGCCTCCGCCTGGGAGGTCTTCAGCTTCATCGACATCCTGCTCTTCCTGGTCGTGGTGGTCGCGATCGGCCTCGTCGCCGCCCGTGCGATGGGCTCGATGCCCGACCTGCCCCAGCCTCCCGGCCTGATCGTCGCCGCGGCCGGCGCGTTCGCCGTGCTGCTGATCCTCTTTCGCCTGATCGTCGTCCCCGACGGCGATGTCGACGTCGACGGTGTCGACTTCAGCCGCAAGATCGGCATCTTCCTCGGCCTGATCGCGGCGGCCGGGATCACGTTCGGCGGCTGGACCGCGATGAACGAGCGCGCGAGCGGAGAGGCGGGAGTAGCGATACCCCCCTCTCCGGCATAGAGTCGGCCCACACCACAGAGGGGAGACTCGATGTCCGCGGCTGAGAACAAGCAGCGAGCCCAGGAAGCCTATGAGGCCTTCGGGCGGGGGACGCGGAGGGCGCCATGAAGAACATGGACGACTCCGTCGATTGGGTCGTGGGGGGCGACCCCACCGGTACCCACTCCGGTAAGGAAGCGGTCGACAAGTCTGGGCCCAGGTGGGTGAGAAGGATTTCAAGAACGAGCCGAAGGAGTTCCTGGCCGATGGCGACAAGGTCGCGGTGCTCCGGACCAACACCATCAACGGGGAGCGGGGCGACGGCGCTGACGTCCTGACCTACAACGCCGAAGGCAAGCTGATCCGGTTCGAGACCTACGGAAACGAGGCCGCGTTCGACCGCGCGTTCCCGAAGTAGCTATGCGGCGGGTGGGACTCGAACCCACAAGGCCTTTCGGCCAACGGTGTTTGAGACCGTCTCGTTTACCAGTTTCGACACCGCCGCAAGCGGTGCGATTGTAGGCCCGCGCTAGGCGCCCGCGGGGGCGGGGCCGCGGTCGTCGTACTCGTAGCCCTCGGAGTGGCGCTCGATCTCGACGTTCCACTTCTGCGCGAAGCCGCGCATGGCGAACACGACCAGCAGGATCGAGACGGGGATCAGGATGATCGTGAGCATGCCGAGGAGATCGGGCGCAAGGCTCGGGTCCTCGAAGCCCGGCTTGTCGCGGGCGAACCAGCCCGGCGCGGCCACGCCGGCGACCACGGCCAAGAGCACCGAGAGAGCGGCGCTGACCGGCAGCAGCCCGCGGTTCCAGCGCGCCACGTAGAACGCCATCACCACGTAGAGGCCGATGTAGAAGAACGCCACGATATGGGCGCCCTGGAGAACGGACCAGCCGCCGACGGTGATGATCAGCACCAGCCCCGCGGTCACGAGCATCAGCAGGACGATCACCGACTTGGCCGCCTTCGAACCGGCCTTGTCCCGATTGGGATGCTCGATGTACGTCTCGTCCGTGTCCGTCTCCTCCGCCACCGGCGATGAGTCTAATCCAGGTGGGACCGGCTGTGTTGCAGGTCAGGTGTCGACCAGCACGCCGGGGTTGAGGATCCCCGCCGGGTCCAGCTCGGACTTGACGGCACGCAGCGCCCGGGCGAACGGCTCGGGACGCTGGCGGTCGTACCACGGCCGGTGGTCGCGGCCGACGGCGTGGTGGTGGGTGATGGTCGCCCGGCTTCGCGACAGGATGTCGCCGGCCGCCGCCTTGAGCTCGTCCCAGCAGCGCAGCTCCTGGTCGGCCGGCGGCGCGGCGATCACGGTGAAGTACGGCGCGGCGCCGTCGGGGTAAACGTGGGTCAGGCGGCAGTTGAGGATCCCGGGCGCGCCGCAGACGTCCTTGATCGCCGCGGTCATCTCGGAGCCGACGGTGTCGTAAAGGTCGCCGACGCTGTCCCAGGTGGTCGCGGTCTCGAATGTCTCGGCGATCCCGCCCATCCGCGCCACCGCGTCACGCATGTACGGCATCCGCAGGAACGCGTCGCGCCACGCGCCCGCCGCCCCGTCACTACCGCCGCCGGTGCGCGGTTCGTCCCACTCGCCGCCGTGCCCGGCGGTCAGCTCCAGCGCGTGTTCGAGGCGATCCGCGACCGGCACGCCATGGGCTTCGAATGCCAGCACCAGCACGCTGTGGCTGCCGTCGCCGGCGCCGGAGTAGGCGGCCTCGCCCGGGTCGAGCAGGCGGCAGTTCGACGGCCGCAGGCCCGACTGCGCGATCGCCCGCGTGGCGTCGAGCGCGCGGTGCACGTCGTCGAACCGGACGCTCGCCGAGGCACGCTGGTCTGGCCGCGGCCGCACGCGCATCCAGGCCTCGGTGATCACGCCGAGCGCGCCCTCCGAGCCCAGCAGCATCCGGTCGGGCGAGGGGCCCGCGCCGGACCCGGGCAGACGGAACGACTCGCTGACGCCCGACGGCGTAACGGCCCGGATCGATTCGGTCAGGTCGTCGATGTGGGTCTCGACCGTGGCGAAGTGCCCGCCCGCCCGTGTGGCCAGCCAGCCGCCCAGGGTCGAGAACTCGAAGCTCTGCGGGAAGTGACGCAGCGTCAGGTCGTGTTCGCGCAGCTGGTTCTCGAGCGCCGGCCCGAACGCGCCTGCCTGGATCCGTGCGGCCTGACTGATGTGGTCGATCTCGATCACGCGGTCGAGCGCGGTCAGGTCGAGCGAGACGGCCGGCCCGTCGCCGCGGTACTCGACGCCACCGACCACCGACGAGCCGCCGCCGTACGGGACAACTGCCGCGCGCGCGTCGCTCGCCCAGTCGAGCACCGCCACCACATCGTCCTCGCTGCGCGGGCGAACCACCTGATCGGGTGGGTTGGCGAGGTCCAGCCGCAGGTTGCGGATGACGTCGCGGTAGGCCTTGCCGTGCGTGTGCGCGGCACGGTCGGCCGGCGTGTCCGAGCACAGTGGGGCCAGCGACGCGGGAGGAGCGACCCGCGGCGGGCGCAGGTCGAGGTCCTCCGCGCGTGGCACCGGGCGCGGCCGCTCGCGTAGCCCGGGCAGGCCGGAGCCGAGCTGGACGCACTCGTCGTCGCCGATCGCCTGGTCGGCCAAGCCCCAGCCCCACCAGGAGCGGGCGCGGTCAGCCACCGTCGGGGCCGCGCCGGCGCTCGAGCTCGAGCCGCTCGGCCGCGCCGTCCACGCTGCGCTGGAGCTCGGCCTCGCGATGCGGGTCGAACGGCCGCTTGCCGCCGTACACCCGCTGGCGCTGGCTGGCAACCCGCCGCTCGGCGTCGGCCAGCTCGTGCTCGAGCTGCTCGATGCGGCGCTCGTGCGCGTTCACGGAAGGGACGTTACGCCTCCCGCAGCGCCCGGACCGTCACGATGGCCGTGTGCTCGCCCGCGAGGTCACCTACCTGCGCGGCCTGGGGCTCGGGGACGTGGACCTGGCCAGGGGCGCCGGGTCGGCCGACCAGACCCGGTCGTGGCCGCCGTCCGACCCGGACGTCGCGCGCGACTGGGGGACGCGGATAGCCGAGCTCGCCAGCGTCGCGCAGCGGCTCGAGCACGTGATCGGGCGCGGGAAGGTCGCACCGTGGCTGCGCACCGCGATACCGGCGCTGGGCTGGGCGGCGCCGCTGGACCTGGTCGGCCAAGGCGAGCACGCGCAGGTCGCGGAGGTGATCGACGCGCTGGAGGAGAGCTGAGGCAGTCGTACACTCACGCCCCGGCGGGCGTGCTGGAACTGGTAGACAGGCCGGGTTTAGGTCCCGGTGCTCGCAAGAGCGTGGGGGTTCGACTCCCTCCGCCCGCATACGGCCGCTACAGCGATACAGCGGGGCACCCAGGACTCGAACCTGGAACCGCCGGTTTTGGAGACCGGAACTCTGCCAATTGAGCTAGTGCCCCGAGGAGCGCGATTGTAGGCGACCTATGATCGCCGCTCACGACCGAGGGGAGCAGCATGGCGAGCATCGAGAGCGTTACCGGGCCCCTGGACCCGGCGGACCTGGGCACGGTGCTCATCCACGAGCACCTGCGCTTTCGCGACAACGCGACCGCCGACGAGTTTCCGCACCTCTACGACGAGGATGCGCTTTACGCGGCGGGGCTCGAGGCGGCCAACGGCGCTAAGAGCGTGGGGGTGAGGACGATCGTCGAGCCGACCGCGATGTTCGGCGGCCGCGACGTGCGCTTCATGGAGCAGGTCGCCCGCGAGAGCGGCGTCCAGGTCGTGCCGTGCACCGGCATCTACACCTACGACTACCTGCCGATCAATTGGGTCAGCCGCTCCGAGGACGAGCTGGCCGACGCTTTCGTGCACGACATCGAGCAGGGCATCCAGGGCACCGACATCAAGGCCGCGTTCCTCAAGTGCGCCGCCGACGAGCCGGGCGTGACCGAGAACGTCGAGAAGGTCCACCGTGCGTGCGCGCGTGCGAGCCTTCGCACCGGCAAGCCGATCATGGCCCACTCGCACCCGGGCTCGAGGACCGGCCCGCGCCAGATGGAGGTCTTCATCGAGGAGGGCGTGGCACCCGAGCAGGTGCAGATCGCCCACACCGGCGACACCGACGACCTCGACTACATCGACGAGGTTCTCCAGACCGGCGCCTACATCGGACTCGACCGCTACGGCATCGAGATGTACCTGCCGACCGACAGGCGCAACGCCACCGTGCTCGCGCTGCTCGAGCGCGGGCACGTGGACCGGATGCATCTGTCGATGGACTCCTGCGCCTCGATCGACTGGTTCAACGACGAGACGATCGAGGGCCTCATGGAGCAGGGCGCCGTGCGCGAATGGCACACGCGCCTGTTGCACGAGGAGATCATCCCCACCCTCAGGGAGGGCGGCATGACCGACGAGCAGCTCGACACGATGCTCGTGGACAACACGCGCGAGTGGCTGACGCCGGCGACCTAGGCCCTCACACCCGATCCGGGTGGCTCTTGGCGCCCACGCGTCGCAGCACCCGCGCGATCAGCGACCCGATGACGAAGTAGACGAGCGCGGCCAGGCCCCAGTTCACCGCGATCGAGGTCTTGGGGTTGTCGAGGTCGAAGACTGTGTCGAACGGCCCGACCAGCGCCTTGCCGATGTCGTTGACCGTCTCGACGATCGAGTTGCCCGGATTGGCCTCGAAAACCCTGAGCAGGATCGCGGCGACGATCAGGCCCACGACGACGGCGGCCACCAGCATCACCGCCTGCGCCACCAGAAAGAAGCCAGATCCCACTGCCCTCCGGCCGGTGGCGGTGGCTCCGTGGGCGCGTTCGCGCCGTCCCAGTCGTCTGCGTCCAGCTGCCATGTCGGCCTCCCTCGTTGACTTGCAGACCGGCTACCCGGAACCGCTGCAAGCACCCGGGCCCGAGCCGGCGGGCTAGTCCTGGCCGCGGCCGGGCAGCCGGCGCTCGAGCTCGTCGATGCGGGTGGCGGCCTCGGCCTTCGACAGCGAGTCGTCGAAGCGCTCGCCCGCCTCGTCACACAGCGCGCGGAGATGGGTCTGCTGGGGCCCTGTCATCGGAGCGGAGCCGTCTTCGGTGCCACGTCCCGGGTCGGGCACGGGCTCGCCGCTGGCGGTATGCGCCCCATGGTGTTGGTCGCCTGACATCGGGCCACTCATACCCGGGCGGACGACCCGGACACCCGAAAGCGCCTCTATGATCCGGCCCCACGCGGGCGTGGTGTAACGGCTGCATGCGAGGTTTCCATCCTCTCGGTACGGGTTCGAGTCCCGTCGCCCGCTTCGCTCGCGCCCACCGCCCATGGCACTCGAGTTCCGAGCATGTGTTCGCAATCCGGCCGGACGGATCTCGCCTACACTCCACAGCCTCGGGGCGTGGCGCAGTCTGGTAGCGCACTCGGCTGGGGGCCGAGCGGTCGCTGGTTCAAATCCAGTCGCCCCGACTTCCGGAAGCCCGTGTCGAGAGCGCGCTTCACCATCTCGGAGCCGCCGTCCATCGAAACGCTCGTGCGCTACGGGGCCGCCTCGCGCTCCGTCGCGTCCCGCAGCTTGTCCAGCGCGAGGCGTGCTCGCCCCTTGACGGTTCCAAGGGGGACGCCCACCCTGGCGGCGATCTCCGTCTGGGAGTAGCCCGCGAAGTAGGCGAGGTCGATGACCTCGCGTTGCTCGCGCGGGAGCTGGGCCACGAGGCGGCGTGCCCGGGTGCTCTCCTCGGTCGAGAGCACCTGTTCCTCGGTGCGCTGCGGCGCCTCGAGTCGCTCGGCGGCATACGGGAGGTCGCGGTGCGTGGGACGCGCCTTGGCCGCGCGCAGGATATCGATGCTGCGGTAACGAACGAGCGCGAGCAGCCAGGGGGCCAGCCGGCCGCGCTCGGGGTCGAACCGCGAGGCGCTACGCCAGAGCGCCAGAAAGGCGTCCTGGGTCGCCTCCTCGGCCCCGCCGCCGGAGCCGGCTACGCGCCGGGCCAAGGCGTATGCCCGGACGTGATGACGGTCGTAGAGGGCCTCGAAGGCGCGGATGTCACCCCCGGCGACCCGGCCCATCAGCTCTTCGTCGGTTTCGATGAGGGGGAGGGTCCGAGTGGCGGTCACGGGAAGTACTGTACAGCAATTGTATAGATCACGTATAGGTAGTGTCTAGACTAGTAGGATCTGGCCATGTCAGCGGATGCGAGGCTGCGGATCGGCGAGCTCAGCAGGCGGGTAGGGGTGAGCCCCGAACTGCTGCGTGCTTGGGAGACGCGGTATGGCCTGGTGGAGCCCGAGCGGACGGCGGGCGGACTTCGCCTGTACTCGGAGGAGGACGAGCGCCGGATACGGGCGATGTGCGATCAGATTGCCGCGGGGCTGTCGGCTGCGGAAGCCGCACGCGTCACGCTTGGTGTTCCGGCCGCCCAGGTGTCCGTGGAGCAGCTCCTCGGCGACCTGGACCACGCTCTCACGGCGCTCGACGAGCCTGCTGCTCAGGCGACGCTGGATCGCGTATTCGGCTCGCTCGATCTCGACACCGCGCTGGCGCAGGTGATCCTGCCGTTCCTACACCACCTGGGGGAACGCTGGGCGGCGATGGAGCGCAGCGTCGGGCAGGAGCACTTCGCCAGCAACGTGATCGGCGGGAGGTTGCGTGCCCTCGCCCGGGACTGGGGTGCCGGTGACGGTCGGTGCGTCCTACTGGCCTGTCCGCCCGGCGAGCAGCACGAGCTCGGGCTGCTGTGCTTCGGGTTGCTCCTGCGCGAGCGTGGATGGAACATCGCCTACCTGGGGGCGGAGACGCCGACTGCCGATCTGGCGACTGCGGTCGCGGAGCTGTCGCCCGAGCTGGTAGTGCTCGCCGCGATGGGTGCACAGCGCTTCCTCGATGCTGCCGAGGGCATCCGCGGGGTGAGCGCCCAGACGCAGCTCGCAATCGGCGGAGCGGGTGCGTCGGAGGACCTCGCCCGGTTGCTCGGGGCGGAGTTTTTCCCCGAGGATCTCGGCGCCGCTGTACGCAAGGCCAACGGTAGCGCGCCATGATGTCCAGGTGTACGTCTCCGTGTCACGCCTGCGGATCCCTGCGGACGCCTCCGACGAGCTGATCGAGGCGTTTCGTCGCCGCGCCCATCTGGTCGATGAGGCGCACGGGTTCGTCGACCTGCAGGTCTGGCGCTCCGATCGGGACGCCTCGGAGATCCTGATGGTCAGTCGGTGGCAGGACCGCGAGGCCTTCAAGGCCTACATGCGGAGCCCGGAGCACCGCACCTCCCACGAGCGCATCGACCCGGAGCTGCAGGCGCTGATCAAGCTCGAGGCGCTCGAGCACCTGCACACCTACGACGTGGTCGCCGAGTGAGCCGCGCCGGGTACCCGCCACGCGCGCCGAGCGGTGGCGCGCCCCCTGGGGTGGCGGAGCTCCCCGGGGGCGAGCGGCTCGAGCTGGCCGCTCCCGCACGAGAGATCGCCCGCCGTCATCGTGCCGAGTTCCCGGACGAGGAGGAGCTCTACGGCGACCAGGGCCTCGAGTGGTGCGCCTACGACAATCAATGGATCCTCTCGTGGGCCGCCGCCGACGCAGCCGGCTTCGAGAACCTCGGGAAGCAGCTCAAGTGGCTTGCTGGCATCCTCGCCGCGCGCGGCTATCCGGTCGAGCGGCTCGCGCGGGATCTCGAAATCGCCGCCGACGTGGTCGCTCCCCTGCGTGCGGTGCTGGAGTCCGAAGCGGACGTCGTGCGCTCAGGCGGCCGGCGGACTGGTGTTCGGTCCGTAGTACCGCCGTAGTACCGACTGCTGTGTCTCATGCGTCCAGATCGTGCATGGGCGGGGACGCTGAGGACGGGAGGACGCGGAGCGACGGATCTACCGGGAGACTGCAGACCCATCACCACCGAATCTTGCTCTCGCCCGCGTCCGGATAGCCTGCGCACATCAGCGACGGCGCGGCATACGTCCCGCAGCTTCCCGAGCATCCCGAGTTGCGCGAGATCGCGCTGGTGGTCGAACGCATGGGGATGGTCGGCGAGATCCTCGATCACAGGTTTCGCTCGGTGTTCCTGTCGAGCCAGGGGGCTCGGGCGATGGGAGCGTCTGCCGAGGAGGCGCACGGGCTGAGCGGCATGTCGCTCATCCGCCGGACGTTCGACGAGGCCTACACCGAGGTCGTGCGCCTGACCGAGGAGAGCGGCGCGTCCTGGGCGCGGCACAACGTGCCCATCATGCGCCAATACGTGCAACCGGAGGATCCCGACTTCGACGAGGTCTTCGGCGCCGTCGCGCCGTACGCAAGGCGGGTCGAACCGGTAGCTACAGCGCCCCGTGCCTGGCACGACACGGTCTCCTTTCCTCCCGAGCTGCGGCTGCGCCGGACGATGCTCGGCGACCAAGAGCAGGCACAGGTGCGGCTCAACGATGACACCGGCCGCTTCATCGGGGTCCTGTTCCTTTATCGCGGCACACTGCCGGAGAGCCTCTTACACCGACTCGGGCGCGGCGACCAGCGCCTGTACGAGCGAATGGAGCGTGTGAGCGAGCCGGCACGTCGTCCGGCGGCAATCCTCTTCGCCGACCTCGAAGCGTCGGGCGACCGTTCGCAGCGGCTCTCATCCCGAGGTTACTTCGACCTGATCCGCGACCTGACAGACCTGATCGACTCGTGCGTCGTCGCTCGCGATGGCATCGTCGGCAAGCACGCCGGCGACGGCGGATCGGCGCTGTTCTTGACCGGGGACTTCGACGCCTCGGAGTCGACGACCGCGCGTGCGGCGATCGAGGCCGCCGGGGCAATCCGCGACGGGGCGCAGCTGCTCGGTCGCGAAGACGCGTCCGTGAAGCTCAAGATCGGCGTGCATTGGGGTGCCACGCTGATGGTCGGCCAGGTCGCTACGAGCGGACGCCTGGAGGTCACCGCACTCGGCGATCAGATGAACCAGTGTGCGCGCATCGAGGCCGCCGCGAAGGGCGGCGAGATCCTCGCGTCGAAGGATCTGGTCGAACGACTCGACCCCGCCGATGCACTGGCGACTGGGGTCGACCCGGACGGGGTTACGTACACCCCGCTCGGGGAGCTCGACGGCGCCAGCAACAAGGCTATCCGCGACGCGGGAGCCATCCCCGTCACCTCCATCTAGTCCCGGCCTTGGAGAGGTGGGCGCTATGGATTCGAACCACGGCGCTATGACCCGCACCCACTTGGCCCGGGCCGGTCGGGTAACCGGGGTCAGAGTTCCGGCATTGCCGCGATTGCCTGCTCCGCGGCTTCCCTGAACGTCGTCGGCCGAACCCCGAACGTCTCGTGGATGCTGTTGTGGCGCACGACGAGATCGCCGTCGAGCCCTGCCATGAGCGGTTGGAGCAGGTCACGTGGCTGGTCGGTCACGAGCGCGGCGGCTGCGGCTTCCAGGCGCGAGTTGCTGAACGGCAGACGAACCGACCTTTGGGCTTCCCCGAGGATGTCCGCGATCACCTGCGTCATCTGCTCGAAGCTGAGCGTGTCGGGGCCGGCGACCTCGTACGTCCCGGGAGCGACGTTGCGGGCCTCGACCAGGCAGGCGACCACGTCGGCTATGGCGATGGGCTGGGTGCTCCGAGCACCCCAGGCGGGCATCGCCAGCATCGGCATGCGGCTGACGATCTGGACGAGCGTCTCGAACGACGCGCTGCCCGCACCGACGATCATCGAGCTCCGTAGCGCGACGAATTCGGAGCTGGCCTCTGACAGAACGCCTTCCACCTCGCGACGCGATGCGAGGTGCTCGCTGGTCTCGTCGTCGGCGCCGATCCCCCCGAGGTAGATCGTGCGTCGCACGCCTGCCTTTTGGGCGATGCGCACGTAGTTCTCAGCAGCCACCCGGTCGCGCTCGACGAAGCCCTGGCCACCGCCCGGCTCCATCGAATGGACAAGGTAGTAAACCTCCTCCATTCCTTGCAGAGCCGGAGCCAGCGAGGCGGGGTCGCTGAGGTCGGCTTCGACCGCTAGCGAACGATGGGACTCCCCGAGCCGGCTCGCGTCGCGAACCAGGCAGCGGATCACGCCGCCCTCGCTCAGAGCGGGCAGCAACGCGCCGCCCACGAATCCCGAAGCGCCGGTCAACAGCACGGAAGCGGATCCGGCATCCGACCTGGAGTTGGTCACGCCCGAGAGCCTAGTCGAGCAACAGAGCCGGAGGCCCGGAGCGATGGATCCTGAGTAGGCGACGTCGGCTGGGGGCCGAGCGGTCGCTGGTTCAAATCCAGTCGCCCCGACTTCTACTTACCTACGGCCTCGCCGAAGAGCTTCGTGTCCGTGTACTGGACGAAGCGCACGATCTTCCCGTCTTGAACCGTCCAGACGTGCGCGAACGGAACGTCCACCGGGCCGTTGGACGCTTGGCCGGCGTACCTGCCGAGGCTCACCACCTTCTCGTCGCCACCGTCGAGGACCTCGTCCGGCCGTGCCGTGAAGCCATCGACATCCTGAGCGATCGGACCGAAGACGTTTTCGAAGATCGCTTCCGCGCCGACGAAGGTCCCGCCGTATGGCATGCCCTCTGCTTCATGCCACTCCGTTTCGGCCAGTGCGGTTGCCAGCGAGTCCGTGTCGCCCTGGCCGAATGCCTCGTAGATGCTGCGGACGACGTCGACGTTCTGCTGGCTCATGTGCTCGCCTTTCTAGGTGGACGGGGTCCCATCCTGTTCGCCCGCATCTTGCGTGTCAACGCACGCGTTCGCTCGAACCGGCGCCCGGCACCGCACCGGCTGATGACGATCGAGGCGGGAGCGACGCGAGCGACAAATCCACAGCCCGCGCTCCGGCGGGACGGTTGCGTTCGTTGCAGTCGCGGCGTCAGAAGTTGGTCCCACCGAGCGCGTAGATTGCACGCGTCGGCTAGCTTGACTCGGGTCAGGTGCGGGGTGATACTCGCTCGATGGGCGGTGCACTGAAGGTGCGGGTGCTCACCGCGGCCCTTCTGGCTTTCGCCGCAAGCGGCGCGCTCGCAAGCCCTGTTGCAGGGGCTCCGCGCACGGTTGAGATCACGGCCTCCAAGCTCGATCCGGCGGTGATCGTCGTACCGCCTCGGGCCACGGTGACTTGGCGCAACACGAGCGTGGCGGCGCGCTCTATCGCCGGTGACGACTGGCGCTCGGGGGCCATTGCCCCGAGGGGTGACTTCAGGCGGCGCTTCGACCGGGTCGGTGTATTCCCCTACCGCGACGCGGGCAACGCCGACATCACGGGGACTGTCATCGTGAGACGCGTCCGTGCCCGATCGCGTGCGCGGCGCGGGACGGTGACCCGCCGCTTCCGGGCGGCCGTGAAGCTTTCGTTACGCGAGAGCTGGACGTTTCGCGACGGCCGCTGGCAGTCGCGGCAGGGTCCGTGCAACGGCGAGGTCGGCGGTGGAACGCGCGCAGTGAGTTGGACAGCCGGCTTCCCGCGCGTCGAGTACACGCGTGTCGGTGGGCTCGAGGTGCTCGACGGGGGGACCGCGCGTCCGCGGATGCGACTGGGTGTCTTCACGGAGATGCAGGACGCGAAGAGCTCCAGCTCTGAGACCGCGCTCGTGACCTGCCCGGATGCCACGACCGACCGGGCGCCCACCCAAGACGCAGATTGCACACGCCGGCTCACCGGGCTGCGCTTCCCGATGAACTTCGGCTGGTCGCGCTCGATCGGGCTGTGGCAGGTCGCGTACGGATCGCCCGAACCAGACCCAGCCGCCCAACAGTGCGGGCCGTCCTACCTCAACAGCTCCGTTCTGGTCGGCCTGGACCCCCTTGATCTCCCCATCGGGTTGACGGGCAATCGGGTTCTGTTCACCAGCCTTCAGGCACGCGCCACGCCCGGCGAGGTAGCACGCTTACGCGCCGGGCGCACGGTCCGTGTGGTGCGCGCGTTCGCGCTGCGTTACACGACCGACTGCTGCACGGGCTTCAACCCGTCCGGCGGTGGCGGCGTCTATGCACGAGTCGGGGCCATCCAGCAGGCCCGGGCGAAGCTGACGATCACGCTCAAGCCACGACGCTGAGGTCGAAAGGCGCGCAGCCGACGTCGCTTTGGGTCGAAGGGGCCCCGCTATCGAGCGACGAGGTTCCTGTCGCGCGAACGGGGACGTAGGCCGCCCGCCGCTCAGCCGAGCCCGTGCGCCAGGCCCTGCCGCCAGCTCGGGTACCGGAGCTTCCAACCGAGCTCGCTCTTGGCCTTGGCGTTCGAGGCTCCCTGCACTTCGGTCATCATGATGGTCGCCATCTCACCTGCCGCCAGGCGCCCCAGCCAGCGTGGGACGCGCCTCGGTGGCTTGGCGCCGAGCGTGTCCGCCAGCACCGGCAGCCACTCCCTCACGGGCACGGGCTCATCGTCGACGATGTTGTAGATGCCCGCCGCGCCGCGCTCGACCGCCGCCGTGGTGGCGGCTGCAGCGTCTTCGATGTGGATGTGCGACCAGACGCCGGAACCGTCGCCGACGATGGGGAGCCGGCGCTTGCGGATCGGCGCCGCCATCTGCGCATCCGGATCCAGGCTGACCGACGTCCCCGGACCGTAGAAGCCGCCGTAGCGCAGCGCGAGACCCTCGCCCCAGTCGATCGTCGTGACCGCTTCCTCCAGATAGCGGTAGCCCGCCTCGACCGTCCGAAGGACCTCCGGCGGGTCGGGATCGAGGGGATCGGCCTCGGTGCGTACCGGCCCGCCCGTGCGGGAGTACCGGAAGGCCCCGAAGCTCTGCGCCACGAACCGGCGTGCCCCTACGGCGCGGCCGGCGGCCAGAAGGTGATCCGTGGCCTCGGTACGCAACCGGTTGGTCATCTTCGTGACGGGGGCGCGCTCGGGGTGCCGCGCGTCACGGATGCTCATCTTCCCGGACAGCGCCGTGAGCTGGTGCACGATCACCTCCGGCTCCACGGATGCCACCGCCCGGGCGACCGCGTCGGGGTCGAGGGCGTCGGCCACGACCGGACGCGCTCCCAGGCCGCGCACCAGGTCCTGCTTCGATTCGCTCCTGGTCATTCCGACCACGTCGTGGCCTCGCGCCACGAGCTGCGGGACGAGCTCCCGGCCGAGAACGCCTGTGGCGCCGGCTACGAAGACCTTCATGGCTGCTCCTTTCGTCTCCTTCTCCTGCTCAGACGAGGTAGGGGCGCCGCCTGTGACAGTGCGGACGTCAGCGCCAGCGCTCGACATCGTGACCACCACCCGTCAGGATCCGAAGGAGGAACCAACCGGGAGGTCACATGGCCAAGGTAATCCACTGTCCCTGCGGCACAGACGTTCGGGGCGAGACCGATGACGAGCTCGTCGCCGCCGTCGAACAGCACGTCCAAGAACACCATCCGGACCAGGTCGGGAAGATGAGCCGCGAGGAGATCCTCGAGGGGGCACACGAGCACTAGCGAGAAACGCGCGGGGAACATCCGCGGGGCGGCGCGGTTGACCCGCTCCGCGGTGACGATTACGATCGCAGCCGTCGACGAGGGTCTGTCGCTGAGTGTGAGGGGGGCTGGGTGAGGATCGCAGGGTTCGGACGGGGGAGGTTCACGGGCCCCAACAGAGTTGTGCCCGGTCGTCGCTTCCTGTTGTCGGCGGTCACCGCGCTGCTGCTCGCCTCCTTGGCGCTGACGGCGCCGGCCTGGGCGCAGAACAGCACCGAGGACACCGACCTCGACGGCTTGCCAAACGTATGGGAGACCAGAGGCGTCGACACCGACGGCGACGGCCGGATCGACCTCGACCTGCCGCGGTTCGGGGCGAACCCGTTCCACAGGGATCTCTTTGTCGAGATCGACTCGATGCGCGGGCATCGGCTCGACAGGGCCGCGATCGATGCGGTCGTGACGTCGTATCGCAACTCGCCCGTTCCGAATCCCGACGGCAAGCGGGGGATCAACCTGCACGTCGACAACGGCCCCTTCTCCCTGATGAACCCCAATACCGGCGAACGCTGGGAGCGGCGCAGCCAGTCGACGGACGACGTCGCTCACCGCGACGTGCTCGGAAGCTTCGCTGCGAACGGGGACTATGACTGGACCGCGTTCGATGCGATCAAGCGGGACAACTTCTCCCGCGCGCGCTCGGTCGCGTTCCGCTACTCGCTCTCGATCCACCAGTACGGGTCACCAACCAACTTCTCGAGCGGCCTCGCGCGGGGCATTCCGGGGTTCGACTTCTTCGTCTCGATGGGTCGCTTGTGCAATGGCGTCGACTGCACATATGGGACCGTCGGAAGCCTCACCGGGACGTTCATGCACGAGCTCGGGCACACCGTTGGCCTCCTGCATGGCGGGAACCAGGACATCAACTGGAAGCCGAACTACCTGTCGGTGATGAACTACTTCTGGCAGTTCCCGGGACTGAAGCGCAGATCCGACTCGCTGGGCGGGATCTACGACTACTCGCGCACGGGTCCCACGAGCTTTGACGGGACCACGGGCACGGTCGACGAGAACACCCTCCGGGAGGGAACGGGTGTCACGGCTCGGGGGAGCCGACACAACTTCGCCTCGGCGCGTCTCTGCCGCGGCAAGGAGGTCCTCATCGAGCGCCTCAACCAGGCTGTCGACTGGAGTTGCAACAACCAGATCCTGGACCTCCCCTTCAGCCGCGACATCACCGACGACGGCCGCCTGGACCGGCTGGAGCCGTTCCACGACTGGGGGGTCTTCAACTCCAGGAACGCATCGTGGCCGCGGCCGGTCGGCTCCCTCGATCGTGTCGCGTCGCCGCGCAGGACACGGAACTTCGACCGCCTGGCGACCACCCGCCGGCTCCAGGATGCGGCCCAGGTCGCGGTCGATGACGAGAAGCGCCCGAAGCTGAAGCTACGTCGCTCGCCATCGCGCGGCCGCGGGGTGAAGATCACGCTCGTCGCAACCGACACGGACGGCCTCGACAAGCTCGTGGTGACCGGTGGTGGCCGGACCGAGACGGTCATCGCGACGCCGAACAAGGTCAAGAAGGAGCTTCGAGCGACCATCACGGTCAGGCGCGGCCAGCGTGTGAAGGCCGTCGTCTTCGACCGCGCCACCAACCAGCGCGCGATTGCGGTGACCGCCAAGTAGGCGACGGCGGCACTCATTCTGTTGGTGGGTGTGATGATTCCGACATGGGAGCCGAGGCTCCGCTCGACCCTGTCCGCGATGGCTGGAAAGCACTGGCGCGAGCCGACTGGACCGGTGCGCGCTCCAGCTTCGAGCATGCCTGCGAGCGGGGTGAGAGCGCAGAGGCCCTGGACGGGTTGAGCCGGGCGCTCCACTTCCTTGGGGAATACACCCGTGCGATCGAGCTGACCGAGCGGGCGTTCGCGGAATATCGGCAGCTGGACAAGCCAGTCGAGGCGGCTGACCGCGCACGCTGGCTGGCCTTCTTGCACGGCGCGATCAACGGCAACATGGCCGTGGCGAGCGGCTGGATGGCGCGGGCCGAGACGCTGCTCGGGGATACGAACGAGTGCGCCGGGCATGGCTGGCTGGCCCTCGACCGTGCCCCGTTCACCAGCGACGCGGGCGAACGCGAGCGGCTTGCGGCGGCGGCGCTCACAATCGCCAGGCGACACGGCGACGTCGATCTGGAATACGACGCGCTCTCGCTGCTCGGTGAGGCATACGTCGCAGCCGGACGCGTGGACGAGGGCATGCGGCTCATCGACGAGGCGATGGCCGCGGTCTCAGCCGGCGAGGTCGTCAACATCGTTGCGCTGGGGGACATCTACTGCCGCTTGCTGGGCGCCTGCGAGCTCGCGCTCGATGTCACCCGCGCCGAGCAATGGATGGGCGTGGCAGGGAACTTCCACGCGTGGAGCGACTTCGTGTCGCCCCTCTGCCGGAGCCATTACGGGGGGATTCTGATCGCGGTCGGGCGCTGGAGCGAGGCGGAGGAAGAGCTCGTGGCCGCGATCCGCACCTTCGAGAGGAGCTATCGCCTGATGCGCGAGGCACCGCTCGTGAAGCTCGCGGACCTGCGGGTCCGCCAGGGAAGGCTCGACGAGGCGCGCCGCCTGCTCGAGGGCAGCGAGGCGCACCCGCACGCCAGGCGGGCGCTCGCAAGGATCGCGCTCGCACGCGGCGAGGTCTCGCTCGCCGAGGACCTCATTCACCTGTGCCTCGACGGCGAGGCGTTGGATCCCGCCAGCGCACCGGCGCTGGAGCTGCTCGTGCAGATCCGGCTGGCCCGCGACGACGTCGCCGCGGCCGGCCACGCACTCGAGCAGTTGACCGAGCTGGCCGACGAGTTTCCTGACGGCCCGGCGACGGCGTGGGCCGAGCTGGCAGCCGGACGAGTGCGGGCGGCCGAGGGAGACGAGCGCGGCTCCACCCATCTACAAGCCGCTATGCGCCTCTTCTCGGCGCTGAATCTCCCGCTCGAGTCCGCGAGGGCGCAACTCGAGCTGGCCAGAGCCATCGCCCAGCCGGCTGCCGAAGTTGCGGTCGCCGAGGGGCGTGCCGCCCTGCGGACCTTCGAGCGCCTCGGCGCGAGTGCAGACGCGGACGCCGCGGCCGCCCTGTTGCGCCGGGTGGGCGGAGCTGGGCGTGCATGGCCCAAGCACTACGGGGCATTGACGAAGCGGGAGACGGAGGTCCTGGCCCTGCTGGCGACAGGGTGCTCGAACGCTGAGATCGCAGAGCGCCTCGTCATCAGCCGGCGCACGGCTGAGCATCACGTCGCCCACATCCTCTCCAAGCTCGATCTACGCAGCCGCGGGGAGGCGGCCGCCTTCGCCGTGCGTGACCTCCCCGAAGACACGTAGCCAGATAGGTACTTCCACCGATGCTGCGGGCGGGACGCGCGGCCATCCTCTCGCCATCAGTACCCACACGAGAGGAGCTCTGCATGACCAGCAGCGAAGACAACAAGGCCGCCGTGCGGGCGTGCTTCGAGAACGCGTCGCAGGGAAACCTCGACGCGTTCGACGAGATCGTCACCACGGGCTATGTCGTTCACCCCGAGGAGGCACGCGGTGCCGAGGGGCTGAAGGAGTTGGTCGAGGGGTACCGGAGCGCGCTCGGCGGCCTTCGGGTCACGATCGATCAGCAGTTCACCGAGGGCGACTACGTCGCTACGCGCTACACCATCAGCGGCACCCACGACGGTGACCTGATGGGCACCCCGCCGACGGGCAGGAAGGTTGCGTTCACCGGCATCACGATCAGCCGCTGCGAGGGCGGCCGGATCGCGGAGGAGTGGGAGATCACCGACACCGCTGCCCTGCTGGGCCAGGTCGGCGCGCTGCCGGAGATGGCCCGCCGCTGAGCTGACGGCAGCAGCACCGGCACATCGCGGCGGCGGCCGACCCCGGGCCGCCGCCGCTCAGCCGGGCGAAGTGCTCTCGGCTGGCCGGTCCTTTGTGGTCACTAAGCCGTGCCGGCGGCCGCCATGATCTTGCCCACGTTCTCGGGGGCGAAGAATTCCGGCGCCGGACGGGTGCTTGCCTGCACGCTGACGAACCCGTCCATCGCCTCCTGGTTTCCGTGCATCGCTCCGATCAGCTGCTGTAGCTCCGGCGGCGGGGGCTGCAGCTGCGCGAAATCGTCGGTGAATTCGTAGACAGGCCCGGCCTCGCGGTCTCGGGTCTGCTGGTAGCCGGTCATCGCCTCCTCGTATGAGCGCCGCCCCGTGAAGGCATCGTCGAGCGCGCCGGCCACCAGTTCCGCGTCGCGGAAGGCGTCGTTTATGCCCATAGCGGTGATCGGATTCTTGTGGTAGGCGGCGTCTCCCAGCAGCGCCCAGCCGGGGCCGAACGGCTTGCGAAAGTATCCGGGCAGTTCGGCGGAGCCGATGAACTTCGACTCCCGCTTGGCGGCGCGTACCTGCTCGGCGAACTCGGGAGCGTGGTCCATCGACGCAAAGAAGTTCCCCTCGATGTCGCCGCGGTTGGCCTTGAACTCCTCCACCGGCCAGCCGAAGGGCATCACGGTGAGGTCGTCGTGGGTGGGGATCACCGCCCATCCCCGACGGTTCTCGGCGCGGATGTAGGTGTCGAAGCCGCCGGAGGGCAAATCGCTCCAATAGGCGTAGTACATCGCCAGGTGCGAGCGCCGTTCGTTGTACTGCTCCGGCTTGACGGTCTTCGCGACCAGCGAGTGCCTGCCGTCGGCCCCGATCACCACCTTGGCCTGCTCGCTGACGTCCGCGCCTCCTTTCTCGTGACCACGGATGCCGGTCACCGCTGCGTCCGAAGCCACGACCTCGGCGACGGTGAAACCCTCGCGCAGCTCCGCACCCGCCTCGACGGCGGCGTCCACGAGGAGCTTGTCGAGCACGGTCCGGCGTGAGCAATAGCCGTGCGCGATCCCGTCGATCGGTTGCGGGGACCCGGAGATCGCGAGCGGTCCGAAGTCGAAGGAGTACTTCTCCACCTTTGGGCAGCCGGTCGCTTCCAGGCGCTGCAAGAGGCCCCAGCGATCCAGCGCAGCCACGCCGGGCGGATGCACGTGGTGGGTCGACATGGTGTCGCTCGGAAAGGTCGCCTTGTCGAGCAACAGCACCCGATAGCCCCTGCGTGCGAGCAGCATCGCGGTAGGCGATCCTGCGCAGCGCGCCCCGACGACGATCGCGTCATACGTCTCGGCGCTCACGGCCTCGGCTCCTTCCCGTGAGTTGGTGGTAACCCCAGTATCCGCCCGAAGTCAACCCGGGTTCCGCGGTGGCTGGGTTGAGCGCGCGGCGGGAGCTGTTGACGCCGGGTGGCGCGTGAGCATAGGTTGCGCAAGCCAGGTTCTTCCGGCCGAACGGAGGCAGAAATGAGCGGGGCACCGAACACTGGCGCCGAGAGTGCGGCGCCTGTGACACCGGACGCGATCATGCAACTGGGGCTCGGCTTCTGGGGCTCGAAGGCCCTGCTGAGCGCCGTCGAGCTCGGCGTCTTCTCGGAGCTGGCGAAGGTGGGAGGGCTCGAGGGCGAGGCTCTACGCGAGCGATTGGGACTGCACCCGCGGAGCGCGGCGGACTTCTTCGACTCGCTGGTGGCGCTTGGGATGCTCGAGCGCGAGGACGGCCGCTATGCCAACACGCCGGCGACCGGCCTGTTTCTCGATCGGGCCAAGCCTTCCTATCTCGGTGGCATTCTGGAGATGGCCAATGCCCGCCTCTATGGCTTCTGGGGATCGTTGACCGAGGCGCTGCGAACCGGATCTCCCCAGAACGAGGGCAAGCACGGCGACGACTTCTTCGCGGCGCTCTATGCCGACCCGGCGCGACTCGCGCAATTCGCGCGCGCGATGAGCGCGATCAGCGGCGGCGCGGCGCAGGCGATCGCCGCGAAGTTTCCCTGGCGCGATCACGCCAGCGTGGTCGACATCGGATGTGCCGAGGGGGCGGTGCCGGTTCAGATCACGATGGCGCACGACCACGTCACGGGCGGCGGGTTCGACCTGCCCGCGCTCGAGCCGATCTTCGATGCCCACGTCGCCAGTGTCGGGCTGGACGAGCGCCTGACGTTCACCGGCGGTGACTTCTTCGCCGACCAATTGCCCGGGGCCGACGTCCTCGTGATGGGCCACATCCTTCACGACTGGGGGCTCGACGAGAAGCGGGAGCTGCTGCGCAAGGCCTACGAGGCCCTCCCCGACGGGGGCGCCCTGATCGTTTACGAGGCGATCATCGACGACGAGCGTCGCAGCAACGCGTTCGGCCTGCTGATGAGCCTCAACATGCTGATCGAGTCACCGGGCGGCTTTGACTTCACCGGCGCCGACTGCAGTGCCTGGATGCAGGACGCCGGCTTTCGCGAGACCTACGTCGAGCACCTCGTCGGGCCCGACTCGATGGTCGTCGGGATCAAGTAGCGAGGATCGCCCGGCGCGGACGCCCGCCAGCCGCTTGCGGCGTCCCCTTGGGGTGTCGGTCGCGGTACGCGTGTTTACCCCCCCATAGCGAGGTCAACCCGCGCGAGGATGAGGTCGGCGCCTACCGCCCGCTTCCAGGTAGCGAGGCACCACCTGCGGCGCGATCGCGGGTGGTCAGCGGCGCGGGCAGTGGCAGGCGCTCCTGGATGCCGGCGACGATCCGTGCCGGGCCCTGGAGGCCGCGCCCCCGGAGGGAGTCGAGCACTTCCTGGGCCTGGCCTTGGATGTTGGGTGGTGCTTGGGGCGCCAGCGGCTGTGGCTGAGGCGTTGGGGCCGGCGCTGGGGTTGGGGTTGGCCGCTCGCCCTGATCGTTGACCGGGCTCTGGCCGCCGCCCTGGCTCTGGCCGCCGCCCTGGCTCTGGCCGCCGCCTTGGCCTTGACCGCCGCCCCTGTCGCTGCCCCCGCCGCTGGTCGGGTCGGGACTGTCGATCGCCGCGGGCGCGTTGCCTTGGCTGTTCGGCTTCACCGCATCCCGGTTCAGCAATCGAGTGGACCCCCTGTCGGCGCTGCGCGGGGTACCACGAGGCCGCGTCGCCGCGGTTTGGGTCTCGCTCCGAGCCAGTGTTCGCTGCGCTGAGGGGTCCTCCGGTGCGCCTACGTCGGCGGCATCGCTCTGAGCAGGCGCGGGGGTGCGCTCAGGCGGCGCCAGCGTCGCGCCGCCGATGATCGCGGCCGTGGCCAGCGCGCTGGCGCCGGCGGGAGCGAGCGTGGCTCCGAACCATGCCGCGAGCCTGGGAGCGCCATTGACCAGGACGGTCCACCAGGTGAACGGCCCGCGCCCGGAGTAGTGGCTGCAGAACGCGCGCACCGCGGCCGGATCGAGCTGGGTGCCCGCCTCGGCCGTCAGGATGTCGAGAGCCTTCTTGTGGGGGTTGGCAGGGCGGTAGGGCCGACTCGATGTGACGGCGTCGAAGGTGTCGGCGACCGCCAGGATGCGTGCGCCGATGGGGATCTGCTCGCCGGCCAGCCCGTCGGGATAGCCGGTGCCGTCCAGGCGTTCGTGGTGGTGGCGGACCATTGCGGCCAGTTCCTCGTCGTGGATGGCCGCGACCATCTCCGCGCCGTCCACCGGGTGCCGCTTGACGATCTCGTACTCCGCGTCGCTGAGCTTGTCCGGCTTGTGCAGGATCTCGATCGGGGTGTGGAGCTTTCCCACGTCGTGCATCGCGCCCGCCGCGCGGACCCTTGCCACCTCGTCGTCGGGCAAGCCCATGCGCTGGGCGATGTTCGAGGCGTGGCGGGCGACCCGGCGGGAATGGCCGTGTGTGTACGGGTCTCCCGCCTCCAGCTGGGAGGTCAGCTGGGTGAGCCGGTCGCGGGTCTGCTCGTGGGTGAGCGCGTCGCCGGAGTCGGGCCGCTGCTGGCGGCCGTTCGCGATTCCGAGCAGATCGGCGGCGGCGTCGAGCCGGCGCTCGCTGCGCCGCCGCTGGACCCAGCCCCACACCATCAGGTCGCTGAAGAGCATGTCCCGCGAGTTGGTTCGCTTCTCCCAGAACGCCGAGCCTGCATACGAGAGCAACAGCGACGTACCTACGCCGATGGCGGCCTCGGCCCAGAACGAGGTGATGACGCCGGCGGCGCGGAGGTAGAGGACCAGCAGCGCCGGAGCGCCGATCACCAGAAAGGTCGCGAGGAAGGCGAGCGGCAGTCCTTCGGTCAGCCTTTCAGTGCGCTTCAGTTCCACGGGGTCTCCACGGTCGCTTGTGACAGCTCTGCATCGGGCCGGGCCCGGTAGGCCGTGAGCCATCGGCGCCGATCTGGACGGATGGACCCTTCTGGGAGGGACCGGGCCTGGTGACGGGCTAGCGGCTTCGGTCCTGGAACTGGCGGTAGCGAACCGCGTACCGGCAGTAGACGCCGCCCTGCTTGCCCAGGCGGCGGCCGAGGCTCTGGAGCGATTCGCGCAGCAGCTCGTGGTAGAGCGCCGTCGATTTGGCGCCGCGGAACGAGTAGCGCGACCAGTTTCCGGTGCTGCTGTACGGAACCTCGCGCCTGGCCTCGGGCTCTCCGCGCTGGAAGAGCGCCGTGGCACGAGTGCTGTTGGTGAGCTTGCCGTAGTCGTACAGCCCGATCAGCGACTGCAGGAACGCATTGAAGATGTACAGGCGCGGCGCGAACGAGTACTGGAGGTAGTGCACCCCGCCGAGCGGTCCGCGTGCCCGCACTCCCACCGGCGCGGGTGTCTCGAACGCCCCGAGCGCCGCTTCCGCCAGCGCCGCGTAGTCGGGCCGGTTCAGGCGCCGCGCTCCCCTCGTGAGGGCGCTGATGGCTACGGACTGGGCCATGCCGCTCATCCACGGCGGCGAACCGCCGCCGAAGTCGAACAGGTACTCCCACGCGACGAACCCGCTGTGGCGCCGGACGGCCAGCGCCGACAGCTCGTCGAGAAGGCGCCGAAGGCGGTCGGGTCGGCACGGCGTTCCCGGCCTCGGGCCCGGGGGCCGGGCGCCGCACACGGGCTTGCCGGGCTTGCCCGATCCGCAGGCGCCGTTCAGCAGGTTGGCCTTCTTGAAGTTGGAGAGCGGATGTAGCTGCAGGCCGCGGCCGGGGAAATACTGGTACAGCAGCTCGGAGCCGCGGAACGTGAGCTGGTCGCCGCTCGCCGGGAACGCCTTGGATGGCCAGTAGGCGGTGTTCCGGCGGAGCTGGAGAAAGATCGAGGGCATCCGCGTGGCCGTCATCCGTCGGGCCAGCGCGACCCGCTCCACCGATCGGACCACGTAGCCCAGCTCACGCCTACGCGCACCGGACAGCCGCCGGAGCGTGGCGCGCCCGCTGCGGTAGCTCTGGCGGTAGCGCGAGTACTCGGGTCCGCTGATGGCGCCCCGCTGGGCGGCCACGGCAAGCGCGCGGCCGACCGCCTGGCTGCCCCGCGCCGCCGAGTGGGCACGGACCCGGGGGCGGCCGGGAGCCGACCCCAGATCGGTCTCGGAGCTGGCCGGCACGAACGGGTCGTTTACCCGTTCGACGGGGCCGCTTCCGACCACGATCACCGGCTGCGCATGTGCTGTCGCGGCACATTGCGTCGCTACGGCGGTGGCCACGGCTGTGGCTACGGCGAGTGAGAGACGGCGGGACATGGGTCGGTGAACTGGCGCCGAACCTACCGGACCGCGAAGACACCCGCCCTCGACTCGTGGCCCGCGCCGAGTTAGGCTCGTCCGACACCCTGCTCGACCGGATGAGGTGAAGTGATGAGCACCGGCCCCGCCGCTGACGCGGCACTCAATGAGCTCAAGAACGGCTTCGAGGGGGACGTCATGCTCCCCGGCGAGCCCGGCTACGAGGACGCGCGATCGTTGTTCAACGCGATGATCGATCGTCGTCCCGCGGTGATCGCCCAGTGCGCAAACGCCGATGACGTGGCGGCGGCGGTGCGCTTCGGGCGCGAGGCCGGGATGCCGACCGCCGTCCGCAGCGGCGGACATTCGGTTGCCGGCATGTCCACGGTTGACGAAGGCCTCGTGGTCGACGTGCGCCGGATCAAGGGGATCGAGGTCGACCCCGACGCGCGGACCGCCCGCTGTGGCGGTGGACTGACGTGGGCAGAGTTCGACAAGGCCACCCAGGAGCACGGGCTGGCCACCACCGGCGGGCGCGTGTCCACCACCGGCGTCGCCGGCTTCACGCTCGGTGGCGGATCGGGCTGGATCGAGCGCAAGCACGGGCTGGCATGCGACAACCTGCTGGCGGTCGAGCTGGTGACCGCCGACGGTGAGCAGGTCCGGGCCAGCAAGGACGAGAACCCCGACCTGTTCTGGGCGCTGCACGGCGGCGGCGGCAACTTCGGCGTGGCCACCGCGTTCGAGTTCAGCCTGCACCCGGTCGGCCCGATCGTCATGGCGGGGCTGATGCTGTGGCCCGGTGATCGCGGGCGTGAGCTCCTTGAGGCGACGCGCGCGGTGATGGAGGGAGCACCGGACGACCTCGCGCTCGGCGCGGTCTACCTGACGGGTCCGCCCGAGGAGTTCGTACCGCCGGAGCTGCAGGGCAAGCTGTGCTGCGCTGCGGCGTTCCTGTGGGCGGGCGACATCCTCGAAGAGGGTGAGCCGTACGCCGCCCAGCTGCGCCGGCTCGAGCCGGCCGTGGATCTGATCGGCGCGATGCCATACGTCGAGTTCCAGCAGATGATCGATGACCCACCGGGCCTGCGGAACTACTGGACGGCGGACTACCTCGGGGAGCTCAGCGACGACGCGATCGAGGTGTTCGCCTCGCACTCCGATCGCATGCCGGTGCCGTCGGCGTGCCAGTCGATCCTGTTTCCGTGGGGCGGCCAGGCGGCGCAGGTCTCGGCGGGCGACACACCCATGGTGCAGCGCGACGCGGCGTGGGTGGCGCACCCGTTCGTGCTCTGGGACGACGCGGGCGACGACGATCGGCACATCGGCTGGGGCCGCGAGATATCAGCTGACATGAAGCAGTTCGCGAGCGGCGGCGTCTACCTGAACTTCATCGGTGACGAGGGACAGGACCGGGTCCGCGCCGCGTTCGGCGACAACTACGACCGGCTGGCGGAGATCAAGGGCCGCTACGACCCGGACAACTTCTTTCGCTTCAACCAGAACATCGAGCCGGCGATGCCGGCCGGGGTGAGCTAGCCCGCTTCGCCACCTGGACAAGCGCGGCTGGAGGATCTCTAGACAACCGGCCAATGGCATCCGGTGCGGCACCGGAAAGGCTCCCGCGGTCGCGTTCCCCCGCCGGCCAAGCCAGGAGGCCCCCAAGTGAAGCTAGTAATCGGGATCGTCAGGCCCGAGAAGGCCAATGACGTGCTCGCCGCCCTGTACGACGCCGAGATGCGCGGTGTCACGATGAGCCGGGTGCAGGGCCACGGCGGTGAGTTCGACCGCGTGGAGACCTACCGCGGAACCACCGTCCGGATGGGGCTGTCGGACAAGGTCCGGTTCGACCTGGCGGTGTCCGACGAGTTCGTTGAGCCGGCCATCGAGGCGCTGTGCGAGGGCGCTCGCACCGGCGAGGTCGGTGACGGCAAGATCTTCGTGGTGCCGCTCGAGCGGGCGGTCCGGATCCGCACCGGCGAGTCCGACAAGGGCGCGCTCACCCCGGTGACCGCATGACCGAACTGGTGCTGGCCGCGGGCAAGGTGGACAGCGGCGACACGGCGTGGATGCTGGTGGCCACGGCGATGGTGATCCTGATGACCCCGGCCCTCGGCCTGTTCTACGCCGGGCTTGTGCGGTCAAAGAACACGCTGAACACGTTCATGATGTGCGTCGCTGCCCTGGCCGTGGCAACGGTCACGTGGGCCGCGATCGGCTACTCGTTCGCGTTCTCGGACGGCAACGGCTTGATCGGCGGCTTCGGGTTCGCGTTCCTGAACGGGGTCGACTTCGTGCCCAAGGACGAGCAGACGATCCCGCACCTGCTGTTCATGGCCTTCCAGGGCAGCTTCTGCATCATCACCGTGGCGCTGGTGTCGGGCGCGGTGGCGGAGCGGATGCGGTTCGGCCCGTTCCTGGTGTTCGCGGGCCTGTGGTCGGTGCTCGTATACGCGGTGCTCGCCCACTGGGTGTTCGGTGGCGGCTGGCTCCAGGAGCGGGGCACGCTGGACTTCGCCGGCGGCGTGCCGGTCGAGATGGGCTCGGGCTTCTCGGCACTGGCGGCGGCGCTGGTTGTGGGCGCGCGGCGCGACTACGGTCGCGCCGCGCTGCTGCCCCACAACGCGATGTACGTCCTGCTCGGCGCCGGGCTGCTGTGGTTCGGCTGGTTCGGCTTCAACGGCGGCAGCGGCGTGTCAACCGGCGACTCGGGCGTGCTGGCCTTCACCAACACGCTGTTGACCCCGGCCTGCACGCTGGTCGTGTGGTTCGCGCTCGACGCGATTCGCGGCCGCCAGATCACGGCCATCGGCGCGGCCACGGCGATCATCGTCGGCTGCGTGGCGATCACGCCGGCCGGTGGCTTCATCAGCCCGGGGTGGGCGATGCTGCTCGGTGCGGTTGCGGCGGTGCCGAGCTACGCGGTGATCCTGTGGCGGCCGCGCACGCGCGTTGACGAGACGCTGGACGTGCTGGCAGCGCACGGCATCGCGGGGTTCACGGGGATCCTCTTCATCGGGGTGTTCGCCAGCGCGGCGTGGAACGGCGTGGACGACGGGCTCGCCTACGGCAACCTCGACCTGCTCGGCCACCAGGCGCTGGCTGCCGTGGCCGCACCCGCGTACGCCTTCGGCGCCACGTTCGTGCTGCTGCGCGTGATGGGCGCGCTGTTCCCGCTGCGGGCCAGCGAGCGCGACGAGGCGCTTGGCATGGACGTGACCCAGCACGGGGAGGAGGCGTACATCACCGGCGAGGGGGCCATCCTGGTTCCGCGCGACAGGCTCGTGCCGGCCGACGAGGAGGTTCTGGCAGCCGGGGAGGCCTAGCCGATACCGCGGGATTGGTTCGGGCCCGGGGTCAGGAGGCCGCGGTGAAGTCCGGCACCGCCGTGCGCGCCACGTCGGCCGCCTGGTCGTCGGCCTTGGTCTGGGACTCGCGCTCGGCCGCCACCCGCTGGCGGTAGAGCTCGACCTGCTGGCCGCGCTGCTCGTCTGACCAGCCGAGGACGTCGCCCATCAGCCGCGCCGCGGGCTCGGCCGCCGCCAGGCCGCGGTCGAACGTCTCGATCGAGATCCTCGTCCGCCGCGCCAGCACGTCGTCGAGGTGCAACGCTCCCTCGTGTGAGGCCGCGTAGCGAATCTCCACGCGCAGATAGTCGTCGGCACCCTCGAGCGGCTTGCCGAGCTCGGGGTCACGCCGGACCTCGTCAAGCAGGTCGTGGACGGCCGAGCCGAACCGGCCCAGCAGGTGCTCGATCCGCTCCACGTGGAGGCCACTATCGCGCGCCAGGCGCGCACGCTGGTTCCACAGCACGCGGTAACCCTCGGCGCCAAGCAGAGGCGTGACCTGGGTGGCCGACGGCGGCACCTTCTCGTCGAGGCCGCGCACGGCGGCGTCGACTGCGTCGCGGCCCATCACGCGGTAGGTGGTGTACTTGCCGCCTGCCACCGAGACGAGGCCGGGGGCGGGGGAGGCCACGCTGTGCTCGCGGCTTAGCTGGCTGGTGCCCTCGCTCTCCTCGGCCAGCAATGGCCGCAGCCCGGCATACACGCCCTCCACGTCCTCGTGGGTGAGCGGGCTGGCCAGCACCGTGTTCACGTGATCGAGCACGTAGTCGATATCCCGCGCCGAGGCCGCCGGATGCGCCTTGTCCAGCTCCCAGTCGTTGTCGGTGGTGCCGATGATCCAGTGTCGGCCCCACGGGATCACGAACAGCACGCTCTTCTCGGTCCGCAGGATCAACCCCGTGTCGAGCTGGATCCGGTCGCGCGGAACCACGAGGTGGATCCCCTTCGAGGCCCGCACCTTGAACTTGCCGCGTTCGCCAACCAGATCCTGGACGTCATCCGTCCATACCCCCGTCGCGTTGATCACCTGGCGCGCGGCGATGTCGACCTGCTCGCCGCTGGCCCGGTCGAGCACGCGGACGCCTGTGACGCGACCCGCCTCGCGCAGGAAGCCCGTGACGGGCGCGTTGCTGGCGACGGCGGCGCCGTAAAGCGCGGCGGTGCGCGCCACCGTGAGCGTGTGGCGGGCGTCGTCGACCTTGCAGTCCTGGTACTGCACCGCGCCGATGAGCGCATCGGGCCTGAGCCCGGGCGCCACCCTGAGAGCCCCGCGCTTGCTGAGGTGCCGGTGGCGGCGCAGGCCCTTGGCGCCGCCGAGCCCGTCGTAGAGCACGAGGCCGGCACCGATGTAGGGCCGCTCCCAGAAGCGGTTCTCCAGCGGCATCATGAACGACACCGGGCGCACCAGATGCGGACAGATCGTGTTCAGCAGCAGGCTGCGCTCGCGCAGCGCCTCGCGAACCAGGCCGAACTCGAACTGCTCCAGGTAACGCAGCCCGCCGTGGATGAGCTTGCTGGACCGGCTCGAGGTCCCGGCGGCGAAGTCGCGTGCCTCGACCAGCGCCACCCGCAAGCCGCGCGTGGCGGCGTCGAGCGCCGCGCCGGTGCCGGTGGAGCCGGCGCCGATGACCACGATGTCGAAGGTCTCTGATCCCATCCGCTCGAGATCGGCGGTGCGTTGCGCGGTGCTCAACGCACCGGGGGCGAGCGTCTTGGCCATACGGCCAGCGTACCCGTGTCGGTTTCGCTCTAGGCCAGTACGGGAACGAGCGACCCTGGGGAGGTGGCCGTCCAGGCCACGAGGAGACGAGAGGAGAGGCCGTGACCGGATCGCAGCGCAAAGGACGTTTTCGCTGGCAGCGCTCACCAGTCGGTGAGCTCGTCGCGGAGTTCTTCGGGACCTTCGTGATCATCGCGTTCGGATGCGGGGTGGTCGCGATGACCGTCGCCGCGCTGCCCGAATCGGGCCGCGGCGACACCGGGCTTGCGTCCGCCGGCGACTGGCTCCTGATCGCCTGGGGCTGGGGCTTTGCGGTGGCCTTCGCCGTGTACGTCGCCGGCGGTGTCAGCGGCGCGCACCTGAACCCCGCCGTCACCCTGGCGCAGGCGGTGTCACGCGGATTTGCGTGGAAGAAGGTCCCAACCTTCTGGCTGGCCCAGCTGCTGGGCGCGTTCGCGGGCGCCGCGCTTGTCTACTTCAACTACCACGACGCCATCGCGGCCTTCGAGGTGTCCGAGAAGATAACCCGCGGGGCCCCGGACTCGGTGCCGACCTTCAGCATCTTCGGGACCTTCCCCGCGCCCTACTTCGACTCGTGGTTCGGTCCGTTCATGGACCAGGTGATCGGCACCGCCTTCCTGGTTGGCTTCATCTTCGCGGTGACGGACGAGTACAACGCTCCGGTCAAGTCGAACCTGGCGCCGCTGATCGTGGGCTTCATCGTGGTCGCGGTCGGCATCTCCTACGGGGCCAACGCCGGTTACGCGATCAACCCGGCGCGTGACCTCGGGCCGCGCATCTTCGCCTTCTTCGAGGGCTGGAAGGAGGTCGCGATCCCCGGCGACTACGGCAAGGTGAACTCCTACATGTGGATCCCGATCGTCGGTCCACTCGTGGGAGGAGTCCTGGGCGGCGTGATCTACGACAAGCTCATCCGCAACGTGCTGATCGCCCGTGGCACCCTGCCTGACCCCGAGGTCAGCGACGAGGGCCGCACTGTCATCGAAGAGAAGTGAGAAAGGGACCAATGGCCAAGTACATCGCCGCGATCGACCAGGGGACCACGAGCTCACGCTGCATCCTGTTCGATCAGGACGGATCGATCGTCCACATCGACCAGCGCGAGCACGAGCAGATCACCCCCCAGCCGGGATGGGTTGAGCACGATGCCGCCGAGGTATGGACACGCGTGCGCGAGGTGATCGGCGGCGCGCTGGCCAGCTCGTCCGCCGAGGCGGGCGATGTGGAGGCCATCGGCATCACCAACCAGCGCGAGACCGCCGTCGTGTGGGACCGGGCCACCGGTGAGCCGGTGTACAACGCCATCGTCTGGCAGGACACGCGCACCGCACCACTGGTGCGGGAGCTGGCGGGCGACGAGGGCGTGGACCGGTTGCGCGACGTGGTCGGCCTGCCCCTGTCCACCTACTTCTCCGGGCCCAAGGTCAAGTGGATCCTGGACAACGTTGACGGGGCCCGCGAGCGGGCGGAAGCGGGCGAGCTGGCCTTCGGCACGATGGACAGCTGGGTGCTGTGGAACCTGACCGGGGGCAGCGACGGCGGCGTGCACGCCACCGACGTGACCAACGCGTCGCGCACGCTGCTGATGGACCTGAGCACGCTGGACTGGCACGAGCCGGCGCTGGAGCTGATGGGCATACCGGCGTCGATGCTGCCCGAGATCAAGTCGTCCTCCGAGCCCTACGGCGAGGCCAAGGGCACCGCGCTCGGCGGCCGCCCCGTGGCCGGCATCCTCGGCGACCAGCAGGCGGCGCTGTTCGGCCAGACCTGCTTCGAGACCGGCGAGGCCAAGAACACCTACGGCACCGGCTCCTTCCTGCTGGTGAACACCGGCGAGGAGATCGCTCACACCGAGAAACTGCTGACCACCACCGCGTACAAGCTGGGCGACGAGCCCGCCCGCTACGCGCTCGAAGGCTCGATCGCCGTCACCGGCGCGCTGATCCAGTGGCTGCGCGACCGGCTGAAGATCATCCCCGACGCGCCCGCCGTCGAGGAGCTGGCCAAGACGGTCGACGACAACGGCGGCGTGTACTTCGTCCCGGCGTTCTCGGGCCTGTTCGCGCCGCACTGGCGCGACGACGCCCGCGGCGTGATCTGCGGGCTCACCGCCTACTCGAACCAGGGCCATATCGCGCGCGCGGCGCTCGAGTCGACCGCGTGGCAGTCGAAGGAGGTCGTCGACGCCGCGAACGACGTGGCCGACGCGCCCTTCGAGGAACTGCGGGTGGACGGTGGCATGACCGCCAACGAGCTACTGATGCAGTTCCAGGCGGACGTGCTCGGCGTCCCGGTCATCCGCCCGGCCGTGCCCGAGACGACCGCGCTCGGGGCGGCCTACGCCGCGGGGCTGGCGGTGGGCTTCTGGGCCGACCGGTCCGAGCTCAAGGAAAGGTGGTCCGAGGACAAGCGCTGGGAGCCGCAGATGACGGCGGCGGACCGCGATCTCGGCCTGGCTCGATGGCAGCGCGCGGTGGAGCGCTCCCTGGGCTGGGCCGACTCCGACTGACGCGGCTCGCAGACTCAAGTCTGGCGCCCGTCCGCCGATACGGACGGGGATGGTTTCGAAGGCCTCCCGCCTCGCCCCGTTGGCGCTCAAGGTCGGCGTGGTGATCGCCGTGCTGATCGCCGTGGTCCTGGCCGTGGCCGCCTCGCGTCCGGGCGGCGCCGACGGCCAGGTACTGGACGCCGCCGAGCGGCAGGCGCGCGTCATGCGCGGCGTGCTTGGCCAGGCCACATTGGCGAACGCGGTGTCCCAGCGCCGCCCGTCTCGGGCCGAGCGCGACCGCGTCACCCGCCAGCTCCGGCGTGTCGCCGGCGAGAGCGATGCCCTGGCGGTCCGGCTGGTCGACAAGGACGGCCGCGTGACCTACTCGAGCGTCGCCGGCGAACGTGGAGGCAAGCTGGCCACCACCCCGGAGCTGCGCGCCGCCCTGGCGGGAGCCGCATCGAGCAACCGCCAGCAGACCCGGGGTACCACGTCGGCGGGGGCCTACGTCCCGCTGCGCAGGAAGGCGTCCTCCCCGCCCACCGGTGTGCTGAACGTGGACACGCCCGAGAGCGCGCTCGCGGGCGCCGCCGGCGATCGCCAGATGGAGATGCTGCTGGCGATCGGCCTGCTCGTGCTGCTGGCCTCCGTCCTCGGCGTGATGGCCGCACGCTCCATGCCGCGCCGCACCGACCACCAGATCGGCATGATCGATTCGCTCACCGGCCTTCCCAACCGCGAGCTGTTCAACTCCATGACCGAGCAGGCACTGGCCGACTGCCCGGCCGGCGGCATGGTGGCGGTGCTGTTGATGGACCTCAACCGGTTCAAGGAGGTCAACGACTCGCTCGGGCACTTCAACGGCGACCTCGTGATCGAACGCGTGGGCAAGCGCCTGCGCACCGTTCTGCGCGAGGGCGACCAGGTCGCGCGGCTGGGCGGTGACGAGTTCGCCATGCTGCTACCGAGCGTGGCGGCCAAGGACTCGGTCGCCGGCGCGGCTCAGAGGATCCAGGAGGCGCTCAGCGAGCCCTTCAGCGTGGGCGGGCTGGCACTAAACGTGGAGGCCAGCATCGGCTCCGCCGTGTATCCGGCCGACGTTGACAAGGCGGGCAAGCTGCTGCAGGCCGCGGACGTGGCCATGTATGCGGCCAAGCAGGCGCACAGCGGCCACGAGTTCTACTCGCCCGACCAGCACAAGTACACGCCGGCGCGCCTGGGCCTCGTGGCCCAGCTGAACCGGGCGATGGAGGCCCAGGAGCTGGTCCTGCACTACCAGCCCAAGGCCAGGCTGTCGACGGGCACGGTGGAGGAGGTCGAAGCGCTCGCGCGCTGGAACCACCCGCGCCGGGGTCTGCTGCTGCCCGACGAGTTCATCCCCGTCACCGAGCACACGTCGATGATCCGCCCGCTGACGATCTACCTGCTGGAGACCGCGCTCGAGCAGGCCCAGTCCTGGAGCCAGGATGGCATCGAGCTGAACGTGGCCGTCAACCTCTCGGCCCAGCTGCTGCTGGACCTCCAGCTGCCGCGCGAGATCGGCCGGATGCTCTCCCGCGTCGGGACGGCGTCCTCCAAGCTAGAGGTGGAGATCACCGAGAGCGCGATCATGTCCGACCCCCGCCGCGCGCGGCGGGTGCTCGAGCGGATGCGCGAGATGGGCGTGAACGTGGCCATCGACGACTTCGGGACCGGCTACTCCTCGCTGGTCGCCCTCAAGCAGCTCCCGGTGAGCACGATCAAGGTCGACAAGTCATTCGTGATGAAGATGGAGGACGACCCCAACGACGCGGCCATCGTCAGGTCAACCGTGGCGCTGGGCCACAACCTCGGCCTGAAGGTCGTTGCCGAGGGAGTCGAGACGCTCGCCACCTGGCGTGAGCTGCAGGACATGGGGGCCGACTTCGCCCAGGGCTACTACCTGAGCAAGCCCCTGCCCGGCGAGCAGTTCGACCGCTGGCTGTCCGCCTACCAGGACATGTTCGGGCGGCCGTCCGATGGCAGGGAAGCGGCCCCGGACGGCGAAGCTGGCGGACAGCAATGGCAAGTCTCGACATCGAGCAAGCCGCCCGCGCCAGCGGGCTGACCGCGCGCGAAGTCCGCCTCCTCATCGAGCGGGGAAAGCTGCCCGCCACACGGCCGGCGGGACGCTGGCTGATCGACCAGCGCCACCTGGCCGTGACCGAGACGGCGCGGCCCGAGGTCGTGGAAGCGGCGCCCTACGGCGCCGATGAGCCCGGGAACGGCGCCGCGGACGGGGTGGGGGACCCCTCCACCGTGCTTGCCCGCCTCGAGGAGGCAGAGTCGCAGATCGCCGACCTCCGCGAGGAGCGTGACGAGCTGCGTCTGCGCCTGCGCGAGCAGGTGTCCTCGCTCCAGCACAGCCTCGAGGACTCGATGGAGGAGCTGGACGAGGCACGCGCCCGGATCGCCGAGCTCGAGGCCCGCCGGCCGCGCCCGCGCGCGGTCGAGCCGCCGACCGAGGCCACGCCCGCCCTTGGCGCGCGCGATGCGCTGACGCCACTGTTCCGCGCCACCGTCCAGCCGCGCGACGTGGGCTCGGCGCCCGACGACTGACGCCGGCTACCGGCTCACGTGTCGTCGGGCGTGGCGCCGCTGGGGCCGGGCGGTCCGAACCATCTGGTCAGCGCGTCGGTGAGCTCGGGCCCGGCGATCGCTCCGACCCAGGCGACGTGGCCGTCGGGCCGGATCAATACGGCCGCCGGGGCGGTGACCTCCCCGATTACCGGAAGCTCCCAGCTGCCGGTGTAGTCGGCGTCGACCACGCCGACCCGATCCGCCCATTGGCAGATGTCCAGCCGGCCGGGCTCACCGAGGTTGAGCAGCAGCGGCCGGGCATCGCGGAGCAGGCTGAAGACCCGCACCGCGCCGTCGTCGGTGACCAGGTCGAGGTCGGGCATGCGGCGACCGAGCAGCGGGTGTCCGTCGCCGAGGTCGTAGTGGATGTCGAGGCCGAACATCATCGCTGCGAACCGTGTGCGCGAATCGGTCCCCATGAGGACCTCGGCGATGGTGTCGCGCAGGGCGTCCGTGCGTTCGTCCGGGCGGCGCAGCGCGACGTGCGCCATTGTCGTACGCAGCACTCGCGCAGCCACCGGGTGACGCTCGGCTTCGTAGGTGTCCAGAAGGCTGTCGGGGGAGATCCCCCTGACCACCTGGGCCAGCTTCCAGCCCAGATTTACCGCATCCTGCACGCCGGTCTGGAGGCCCTGGGCGCCATCGGGGGAGTGCACGTGGGCAGCGTCGCCGGCCAGGAGGATCCGCCGGTCGCGATAGGTCGCCGCCTGCCGGGTCATATCGGTGAACCTCGAGATCCACGTCGGACTGTGTGCCCCGTAATCGGTCCCATATACGGCGATGAGCCCGTCGCTGAGATCGCGCAGGGTGGGCTCGCTCGCCGATCCGACGCGCGCTTCGGTCAGCATTACGGCTACCGGTCCGCTGTCCGCGTAGACCACCTTGCCGTCGCGGATCTCGTAATCCTTTCGCCCGAGGGCGTGCTGGCCGCGGGCGTCGTGGTGGATGCCGAAGTCCGGCTCCTCGGCCATCTCGACCTCGGCGATCAATGCGCTGGTCGTCGGCGCCCACCCGGGAAACTCGATGCCCGCCACTTTGCGGACGAGGCTGCGTCCCCCGTCGCAGCCGACTAGGTATCGCGCCCGTAGCGACGGGCCCTCGGACAGCTCGACGTCGACGCCGGTGTCGTCCTGCGCGAATCCCGTGACCTCACGTCCCCGATACATCGTCACCGGCAGCTCGCCGACCCAGCCGGCCAGGATCCGCTCGATCTCGTTCTGCCACATCCCGAGCGAGTAGGGGTGACGGGTCGGAAAGTCTGCGATGTCCAACGGGACCCCGGCGAACTGCCCGACGTTGACGACCTGTCCCTCCGCGAGGAACCGGTCGGCGATGCCGCGCTGATCGAGGACCTCGATGGTGCGTGAGTGCAGGCCACCGGCGCGCGAGCCGGGCAGGTCCTGGTCGGCTCGGCGCTCGACGATCGCGACATCGGCGCCCGCGAGCGCCAGCTCGCCCGCCAGCATCAGCCCGGCCGGACCGCCGCCGGCGATCACCACCGCATGCTCGGTCATGCGTCTCCCTCCATAGCTCAGGGCGCGGCAGGATAACACTACAGTCGCTGTATTTCTACTGTTGGTGTAGCGTTACACTGTTAATGGCGGCACCCACCACAGGCCTGCGCGAGCGCAAGAAGCGTGCAACTCGTGATGCGATCGTCATCGCCGCCCGCCGGCTGTTCGCCGAGCGCGGGTTCGACAATGTGACCGTCGCCGAGGTCGCCGCGGCCGCCGACGTGTCGGAGAAGACCGTCTTCAACCACTTCGCCGCCAAGGAGGACTTGGCGTTCGCCGGCGGCGAGGATCCGTTGAACCGTTTGCTGGCGGGGATCGTCGAGCGACCGGCCGGCACGCCGGTGCTCGACGTGTTCCGCGCCGCGACAAAGGCGATGATCGACGGTCTGGCCGCCACGGCCGAGCGCGAGGAGCTCGCCACGGTCACCCAGATCGTCGGCGGCAGCCGCGTCCTGCAGGAGCGGCTGCCGGTGAAGTGGGAGCGCGAGTACGCGGCGCTGGCCGCGGCGATCGCCGCGACCTCCGGAGCCGACGACGAGGACGTGGTGCCCGAGATCGCCGCACGCACGCTGTGGTGGACGCATCGCATGATCTTCCGCGACGCCATCCGCGGCCTGCTGGCGGATGAGGATCCGGAGCGGCTGGCGGCTCGCCTGCGGGCGGCGTCGGCATGCGCCTACGACCAGGTCGCGACGGGCCTGGGCGACTACGGCGGTTGAGCACCGCTAGCGGCGCTTGCGCACCACCACGATCGCGGAGCGGCTGACCGTCCTGCGGTCCGAGCGCACGGTCAAGAGCGCGCGGTAGCGCCCGGCTCCGGCGCGGCGGAGCTTGCCGCGGCTGATCACGCGTCCGTCCCAGCGCGAGGTCAGCAGCTTGCTGCCGGGCGCCAGGCAGTCGTTGCGCAGCACCCTCACCGTCTTGCCCTTGCGCCGGATCCGCACCAGCACCCGCGCCGGCTGGCCCAGGCGGACCTTCGAGACACGCACGCGACCACGCCGGCCCGCCCGCAGCGAGCGCGATCGGTAGGCACGGGCGGCGGGCACGATCCGCCCGCGACGGCTGGCGACCCGAACCGCCTTGGTCGTGGTCTCGAACCCGGATGTGACGGCCACGTGCGTGCGGCCGGGACAACGGGCGCGGAAGCCGCCGTCCTCGGTCTGAGACGCCGGGTCGCGGCGCGGGTCGTCGGTCCTCGAGGCCACCGGCGCCAGCACCTGCGGATCGCTCGAGGTGAAGATCCGTGCCGGCGCCGGCAGGCTGTCCAGGGGCGTGGTGGTGGGCGCGCTCTGCTGCGCCATCGAGACGCCCGCCACCGCGATCACGCCGGCGCCGGCCACGCCTGCCGCGACCGCGGTCACGCGCCGGCGCGGGACGGGGATGGCCCCGTTCATGGCCAGCCCGCCCAGCAGCAGCAGCACGACGGGCACGAAGATCCACCCGCCGCCGCGGACGACGTCACCGACCGTGCCAAGCCCGGCGCTGCGGGCGGGCCTGATCGGGTCGGGGTCGCGCAGCTCGAGCCCCCTGACCTTGGCCTCGTCGTTGAAGACCGGTTGGGCGCCGAACGCCTCGTACGCGGCGTCGGCGCCGATCAGCAGGTAGCCGGGACCGTCGAGGCGGATCCCGTCCCTGACGAAGATCGGGACGGTGTCGGTGGTCACGCGGCCGCCGGCGACCCGCAGCAGCCGGAAGCCGTGCCAGTAGCCGTGGTCGGTGCCGACGGGACCCTCGGTGTACAGCTCGCCGCCGGCGCCGCCGTCGATGTAGTACGGCACGCCGCCGCGGCCCCTGTAGACGAACTGGCCCTTGATGTGGCCGACCAGCACGCCGTCCACACCGGCCTGCTCGGCCGCCTGCTCGAAGCCCGCGTTGTCGGGCGCCTGGGTCGGGTTCAGGCCCTTGCCCATCACGTGGTTGAACGTGGTCTGGTCGATGTAGCTCTGGTCGCGCGGATCGCGCGTCGGCATGTGCATGACCACGAACACCTGCCTGCCCGCGCGGCTGGCGTCGCCGCCGTTCTTGCGCAGGTAGTCGAGCTGGCTGCGGTTGCCCTGGCCGTCGGGGAAGCCGGGGTTCTGGCTCGGGTCGCAGTCGGCGAGGCCCCAGCACGAGTTGTCCAGGAAGATCACTCGTAGGTCGCGGTAGTCCACGAAGTAGTGCGACGACGCGCCCGGTGGATCGGTGGGGTCGCGCGTGCGCGGGCCGAACCCGGCACCGCGGTACGGCGTGGCGTCGCCGAACGGGTACGGCCGGTCGGCGAACACCTGGCGGTAGTTGGCCAGGTCGGACTGCACGCCGGGCGTGATCAGGCCGGCCGTGCCCGGCGGGACGCCGGGCGGCGACTTGCGGTCGTGGTTGCCGACCGCGGGGAAGAACGGGATGCCGAGCCGGTCGTAGGGCCCCATGATCTGCTTCCAGCGCGTCAGCTGCTCGACGGTGCCGTCGTTGTCCTTGTCGCCCGACATCGTGACCAGCGCGGGCTTGTAGCGGCCCGACTCCTCGACGATCTTCGGCAGCAGCGTCAGGCCGTCGGCATCGTTCCAGTGCTCCTCGCCGTAGTGCACGAACAGCGCGCCCTGCCCGGTGGCGGGCGGCCAGGGCTTGTCGGCCACGCCGGCGTGCGCGGGGGCGGCCAGAAAGGCCGCCGCCAGCACCATCGTCACCACCGCCCGCCGCATCGCAGGCCAGACTGACCGCTCCGCGATGACCGCGCAAGCCACAACCCGTTCGCATCTGTCACCCTTGTCCGTCGCATGCCTCGAGGTACCAAGGAAAAGTCGCGCGGTCGCAAGCCTGGATTCAAGGAGGCGCGCCGCTACTCCAAGCTCCCACGCGAGGAGATCGACAAGATCGACTACAAGAACGTGGCGCTGCTCCAGCGCTTCATCACCGAGCGCGGCAAGATCCGCTCGCGCCGTGTGACGGGGCTGTCGCGCCGCGACCAGTCGCTGATGGCCAAGGCCGTCAAGCGCTCGCGCGAGGTCGGCCTGCTGCCCTACGTGGACGCCACCAAGGGTGTCGAGCGCACGGGCGGTCGTGGCGGCAGCCGCGGCCGCGACTAGCCGGCCGCGCTACAGGCCGGGCACTCCCCGTGCAGGGTCACGTCGTGCGTGGCCACGTTGATGCTCGTGCGGTCCGACAGCGCGTGGATCGCCTGCTCCAGCGCATCGTCCTCGAACCGCTCGATGGTCCCGCAGCTGTCGCAGACGATGTGGTGGTGGTGCTCGCCGCCCGGTGACGCCGCCTCGTAGCGTGTCGCGGCGTCGCCAAGGTCGATCCGCTTGACCAGGCCCAGGCGCTCGAGCAGGTCGAGCGCGCGATAGATGCTGGCAAGCCCGACCGTGCTGCCGCGCTCGCGAAGGAGGTCCTCGATCTCCCTGGCGCTGACCGAGCAGCCGAGCTGGGCGATCGCCGCGACGACCTCGGCGCGCGGCGCGCTGGCGCGGTGGCCGGCGGCGGCCAGCGTGTGGCGGGTGTGCTCGGTCCAGTCGGTCGCGCCGATGGTCACCCGCCAGACGATAGTCGGGTAGGTTCGCGCGATGGACGTCTACCGCACGCCGGACGAGCGCTTTGCCGGCCTGCCCGGCTACGACTTCGAGCCCAACTACGCCGAGGTCGACGGCCTCCGGATGCACTATGTGGACGAGGGCCGGGGCGCCCCCGTGGTGTGCTTTCACGGCGAGCCCAGCTGGGCCTACCTGTACCGCAAGATGCTGGGCCCGCTGGTGGCCGCCGGACACCGCGTGGTGGCGCCCGACCTGGCCGGCTTCGGGCGCTCGGACAAGCCGACCGACCGCGGCTGGTACAGCTACGACCACCACCTCGAGACGGTCGGCGCGGCGCTGGACACGCTGGACCTGAGCGACGCAACCGTCGTGGTGCAGGACTGGGGCGGTCCGATCGGGCTTCGCTGGGCGGTCCGGAACGCGGACCGCGTGAGTGCGCTAGTGGTCCTGAACACCGGCCTGTACACCGGCCGGGTCAGCAAGGGCTTCCTGGCCTGGCGCGACTTCGCCGAGCGCAACCCCGACCTGCCGGTCGGCTTCGTGCTTCAGGGTGGCACGGCCACCGAGCTGCCCGACGACGTCGTGGCCGCGTACGAGGCGCCGTTCCCGACGCCGGAATCCAAAGCGGGTGCGGCCGTGTTCCCGCTGCTCGTGCCCACGGAGGAGGGTGCGCCGGGCGCGAAGGAGATGGGTGAGGTGGCCGAGGCGCTGCGCAACTGGGAGGTCCCGGCGCTGGTGGCCTTCTCTGACTCGGACCCCGTGTTCCCCTACCCGCAGGCGGGCGAGGCGTTCACCTCGCAGCTGCCCGGCGCGGGCGAGCAGGTCAAGATCGAGGGCGCGGCCCACTTCCTGCAGGAGGACCGCGGCGATCAGATCGCCGCGGCCATCCTGGATGCCTTCGCAGCGTGGGGCATCCATGCCCCACGCTGAAACGGCGGCCGCGACCTAGCCGGCGGCAGTGTGTTGGCCGGCCATGGATGGCCGGTCAACCGGCGGCATCAAAGCGCTCGCCGACCTTGCCCCAGTCGACGACGTTCCAGATCGCGTCGATGTAGTCGGGGCGCTTGTTCTGGTACTGCAGGTAGTAGGCGTGCTCCCAGACGTCGATCCCCAGCAGCGGCGTCTTGCCGTCGGTGATCGGGTTGTCCTGGTTCGGGCTGCCGACCACCGCCAGGCCGCTGCCGTCGTGCACCAGCCACGCCCAGCCCGAGCCGAACTGGCCCACGCCGGTCTCCTTCATCTTTTCCTTGAAGTCGTCGAAGGAGCCGAAGGCGGAGTCGATCGCCGAGGCCAGCTCGCCGTCGGGGGCACCGCCGCCGTCAGGCGACAGGGACTCCCAGAACAGGGAGTGGTTGTAGTGGCCGCCGCCGTTGTTGCGCACCGGGCCGCGCTTGTCCTCGGGAAGCTGCGAAAGGCCGGCCACGACCTCCTCGATCGGCTTGTCAGCCCACTCGGTGCCCTCCAGGGCGCCGTTTGCCTTGTCGACGTAGGCCTGGTGGTGCTTGTCGTGGTGCACCTTCATCGTCGCCTCGTCGATGTGGGGCTCGAGGGCGTCGTACGCGTAGGGCAGATCAGGGACTTCGTATGCCATGACTCTCTTCCTTTCGTTTGAGCGGTTATATCGCGGGTGGCCCGGGCTGCCCCGGGTCGGGCGCGGGGATCGGGTCGGGCGTTGGCGATGGAGGCTCAGGATCGGGCCCGGGACCCGGAGGAACCGGCTCCGGGCCGGGTCCCGGGCCGGGGATCGGCGGAGCCGGCGTTTCGAGTCGCATTCCGATCGCGTACCCGGCATCGCCTGGAGGATGCACCCTCGACCCTGGTTGAAGTCAAGGCACGAGCACGAGCTTGCGGTGCGGGAACCCGGCCTGGAGCGCCCACGCCTGCTCCACGTCCGCAAGCGGGATGCGCTCGACGTCCACCTCCAGCCGCCCCGCGGCGGCGTGGGCGGTCATGGTCGCGTAGGCCTCGGCTTGGTCCTCATGGGGCACGCGGAAGTTCGTGTAGCCCATGACCTGGCTCATGTTGTTGCGGAACTCCGGCGCCACCAACGTCAGCTCCGGGTCGGCGGAGTTGCCGATCTGCACGTGGCGCCCGAACGGCGCCAGGGCGCGCATCGCCGCGGCGCCCGGCTCGCCCCAGACCGGGTCAAGGATGACGTCCGGGCCCTCGCCGCCGCACGCCTCCAGGTAGGCGGCGGTCGGGTCGTCGGTGCGCGTCAGGTCCACGGTGGCGTCGGCGCCGAGCCGCGCGGCCCGCTCGAGCCCCTCGGCGTCGCGGCCGGCGCCTACCACGCGGCCCGCGCCCAGCAGCTTTGCGCCCTGCACGGCAATCGACCCCAGCACGCCGGTGGCGCCCATGACCAGCACGGTCTCGCCCTGTTGGACCTTCGCCCGCCACGCCAGCGGCAGCCACGCCGCCAGGCCGGCGATGCCGAGCGCCACGGCCGTGCCGTCGTCCACCGCGTCGGGCACCTCGAACAGGTCGTTCCGCTCAGCCAGCGCGCGCGGGGCCATCGAGCCGAACGGCCGCGTGGTGGTGAAGTACACGCGCCGCCCGTCCACGCTGCCGATGCCCTCGCGGCCCGGAACGCTGGGAAACTCGGGCGTGTGGCCGGGATAGCGCCCGGCGGCCATGGTCAGGTCGACGGGGTTCAGGCCCGCGATCGCCACGTCGACCACCACCTGGCCGCCGCCCGCGGTGGGCTCGTCGAAGCTGCCGAACGAGGGCGTGCCGAGCTCGGTGAGTACCGCGGCGTCCATCCGGCCAACGCTACTCGGCGTCGGTCGTGGGCCGCCATGGGCGAGTTCAACAAGCTCTGGAGCGGGCGCAGCGGCGGTTCTCAGGGCTCGCTGACTCTCAGGTACGCGGGACGGGGGTGAGTACTAAACGGTGACGCAGACTGCACAGCGAGCGGGGCGCGAGGCGAGCTTCAGGTTCTGGAGGAGGAGGGGGTTGAGTCCGGCACTTGTGGCTCACAAGCGGCTGGATGCGGACTTCGAGGTGGACGCTCGGGGCTACGGCAGTTGCTCACCATCTCGGAGAGTATCAGCGCGCGGTGGTGTCCGACCTCATGGGGCGGTAGGCGAGGCCATCGCCGACAACCTCCTCGAAGCGCGGCTGGCCAGCACGAGCTTGCGCAGCTGAACCAGAGCGGCCGGACCATGCCGCAGGCCGACGCTGGGCGCGACTACATCGCCGTGGAGCTTGGGCAGACATCCACCTGGGGACGGTGGTCAGCGGCCTGGAGTGGCCTTCGACTGCCTCGCGGCCGTCGCGATCGGGGTACTGCGCATCCCCAAGCCCATCAAGCGGGCCCAGCTGTCCAGTTCAACGACCTCCCGACCTGACGGCGCCGACGCCGAAGCTCGCCCGGGCGTGGAGGGACTGGGACAAGCTGCTCACGAACCACCAGGGCGCGAGCGCGCCGGTTGGGCGGAGTGGCTGAACGGCATGCGCAACCTGTACGAACACCGCGCCCGCCAGAACCGCCTGCTGCTGCAGCGCACCGGGAAGGGGACCAGCCCCAGTTCATGGTCATGACGGATGACCCCGCCGCGGTCAACCGCCAGATGGCCAGGTTCGACCTTCATCTCGCGCGCGGCCGCGGTTGACGGACATGGAGGACTTCGTACTCTCCCCGGCACCCGAGGACCTCTGGCTGCCCGAGACGGCAGACACCACCCTCGCGGGCGTCTTCGACGGCGCGAACGAGCTAGTGGAGGACGCCACCGAGTTCCTACTCGCCTGGTGGCGGGAAGCTGAGAAGTGGGCAAGCACCCTGTTCCCGCCCCCTGCCGGAAAGGCATGGCGGCCCGAGGCCTCCCCAGGGGACAGCTACGCCGGCAGCGCTCGTCGGCTGAGCGTTCAGGGCCTCCACCGGCCTCGGCAGCGCGGGCCTGACGCGCCGCCTTGCTGTCGCGCAAGCACTCCGGCAGTCCGGGCGGTTGCCCATCTCCTCCAGCACACCTCGGTAGCCTCCGCGCAGAGCGGCACCCCACCTGGGCCGTTGGGGGCGGCAGACAGCGCAGGGCACGGCGAAACCGCAAAGTCCTGCAACTAGCGTGATATTGGGTGCAGAGGCGCGTCTGGCGGAGGTACGCTTGGCCTTGTGCAGCTCACGCGCCGCAGCCAGAACAAGTTCGCCGACCTCGCCGCGCAGTGGGGCAAGGTCCGCGCCATCGAGGAGGCCTACGAGGCGCACGACTTCGACTGCCATCTGCAACTCGACCCGACCATGAGCGGCATCCGCCGCGCCACGTGTGCGGCCTACGAGGACGGCATCGACCTCACCGACCCGGCACCGCGCAGCGGCTGTTGAGAGTCTACGTCGACGGCATCGAGGACTGGGGCCAGACGACCGACCACTTCACGTTCGGGCCGGAGGAGCGCGACTCCCTCGTCGACGAGGCCCGCGCGCTGGTGACGTCGTTGCGGAAGGACGGCGCGCCGTGGACGAGGACGGAAACCTCGTGCTCGGCGCCGCGCGCGTCGTGTTGCAGGTCGAGCGGTTCGACCTCCTGCGCGAGCCGCAGGCCGTGCTCGACCACCTGAAGCGCATCGAGGCCGGCATCAACGACGACCGGCGGCCGCCATCGGCTCGTCCAAGGAGCTGACCGAGACCGCGTGCAAGCTCATCCTCGACGACTACGCCGTCGCCTACGGGCCGGGTACAGACCTGCCCGAGCTCTACAAGCTCGTCGCGCAGGAGCTCAAGCTCACGCGCGAGTCCGTGCCGACAGCGCGAGGGGTAGCAAGTCCGCCAGAAGGTCTTGCAGAACCTGGTCACCACGATTCAGTCCCTCGCGGAGCTACGCAACGAGCTCGGCCTCGGCCACGGTCGGACGACACCCAGCGCGGCGCTTGCCGGCCACGGCCGCCTGGCGGCGAACTCTGCGCGTACCGTCGTTGAGTTCCTGTTTGACACCTGGCACGAGCGCAAGCGCTCGGCCGCTGCCTGAAGCCACCGCCGAGCCGGGCTACCTGTCCCGCTCTGCGCTTGGCGCGGGCGAGTTCGCGGATGGCCCGGAAGCCGCCGTGCTTGTTGAAGCGCGACGGCGCTGGGTAGGGCTTGCCGCTGGCCCAGACGCCGTAGGGCTTCTGGTGGGGCTCGGCGACGGCAGGCAGTCCGTCCCAGTAGACGACCATGGCGTCCACGCACTCATCCCTGGTCCAGCCGGCGCGCTTGACCGCCACGGGGAGCTTCTTCGGCAGGAGCGTGGGGTCGGGCGGGACGCGGACCCGGCCAGCGCGTTTCGGTGGTCGTGAGGGGCACCAGTGCCCCTGCTTGGCCCAGCTGCGTTGGAAGGCGGTGATGTGCGAGCTCCATGGGCGCTCGCGCGTGGCGTCCGCGAGCGCGAACCCGCACCTTTTCGCGAACCAGCGCAGGTCAGCCTTCGTGGGTAGCCACCCTTGCTGTTCGATGAAGAAGACGAGGGCGTCGGTGATGGGCACGGCTCCAGACTTGCCGTCGAGCCGTGGCGCTCGGCCTCGCGCGGGCCCGCGCGGCTCGAAGCCGCCGAGGAACAGCACGTCGTCCCAGGCCCCGGTGTACTGCTGCATCTGCGCAGCGGTGGGTAGCACCTTCCGCAAGAGCTCCGCCGCGTGTGCGGCGGAGCTGTTCGGCCTTCGCGTCGTACTGGTCCGGGGAGGGCGACGTGCTGTTCAGTTCGCGGCCAACGAACTGCATCGCGAAGTAGATGACTTCCTCGGACATCGGAACCACCGCCTCCGAGCGCTGGCCGGCCACGACCGTTTGCTGGGCCGAAGCGCCACCCTTGACCGCCCCGCGCACGATGCTCGCCCAGGTGACCGTGCCTGCTTGCCGCGGTTGAGGCGCATGTAGATAGCCCGCGCGGTGGGCAGCCCCGGGTACTCGGTGGCGACGGTGTCGCGGTTGCTGTCGAACACGGGCTGTGACAGTGCCTCGGGGTCATCCGGGCAGGCCGCCTGGGCGACGGCCGCGACCGCGGTCATGAGCTCGGACGAGGGGTACTGGGGGTGAGCCATGGGGCCAAGGTAGGTCCTAACTGGGACCGGACCGCGGGCGCTGACAGCTTGCTCGGGTAGCGTGGTCCTGTGCCTGCGCGCGGCCGAGGGAGAGTGCAAGCGAGCGCTCACAGCAAGCTCGCCCGTGCACGTGTGCGGCGAGGTGTCACCGAGCAGGAGCTGGCCACGGTCACGGGCATGTCGACCGCGACGTACTGGCGTCTGGAGCACGGGCAGATGCCCGACCCGCCCTTGCGCCTGCTGGCGAACTGCGCTCTCGCGCTCGGCGTAGAGCTGGAGGACCTCATCGAGGACGAGTGGCGCGAGTGGAAGGTGCTGGACGCGCGCTACGGGCAGCCGCCCGCGCCCGAGGAGTTTTGGCGTTCGCTCTAGCGGCGATGCCGGCAGGCCGGGTGGCGCGGCTCGTCGACGCCCAGACCCCCGGGCGTTCGACTCGACCGGCTGGTAGAAGAGCGCCGTGACCACTCCACGGCGACGGGCTGCCATCAGCACCGCGAGCGACAAGGCACTGAGGGGCGCGGTGAAGAAGTGGACGTCGCCGCCGGCGCTTCGCGGGAACCAGCTGTTTCCACAGGCTGCGCTTCTGGAAGCGCGCGAATCGGTGCTCGGGCCTGCGTTCGCCGACGCGGCCAAGACGCGAACTTTGCTCACGGGGCTGCGCGGAGCGACGCCGAACACGCGTCTCAACCTTCCGACCGCCGTCGGAGCATCGGCCGCGCTCGCCATAGCCCGTCCGGCGGTCCCACGGGCGGCTATTTCCGGAGTGACGCTGGCTGACCTCGGAGTGAACCTGGCTGGCATCCAGGAGGCTATGTGGCCCCGTAGCGAGAGCGTGCGCAAGACCATGGAGCGGTTCCAAGCGAGCGCCCGGGCCTGGTCGGCGCCACTCGGTGAACTCGCGACCGGCATCCAGGCGCTCATCGAGGAGCAGCGACAGATGGACACCCGCACTGACGAGTTCGTCCGGCGGCACGGGTGGCCGGTCCCGCACCTACTGCCGAATGTCTCGTACCGACGCGTTGTTGCGCTCGCCGACGCTGATAAGAGGACCGTGAACCGGTTAATGGTTGACGTGTTCCGGCCGGGTACGAAGGCATATCTGGCGGCCCGAAGCGCGATTGACAGCAGCTCCGCGTTCGAGGCGCGCCGGCCGCTGCTCCGCCAGGTATGGCGCGCTCAGAGCCGGGGTGACTGGTATCTCGTCATCAGTGGCCTGCTGCCGCTCGTGGAGGGGGTGCTCCTCGACGAGATGTTCCCGACGGGTACTCGCCCCAAGAAGGTCAAGCCTGGGGTCGAACGCCTTGCAAGCGATGTCGAGACGCCCGGGGCCGCTGGCGCGGTCAAGGCAGCGGAGACTCTTCTGCTCAGTGCCGGCGGGGGGTCCGCCCTATTCGACTCCTACGACCCGCCAGCGGGAGTCGAGCCGCGTAGCCTCAATCGCCACGCCGTCCTGCATGGCGTCGCGCGCCGATATGGAACCGAGCAGAACGCCACGAAGCTGTTCTTGCTCCTCGTCCTCATGGCCGAGTGCTTGGAGTTCAAGCGCGAGGCAAGCGCGCGCAAAGACCGGCGGCGAAGAAGCAAAGCGGCCTGAGCGACGGGCTCTCGCGCCGGGCGGTCATCGAGTCAGGTTCAACGCCGCGGAATGCGTCTCAACTAGCTTGCGGTACCGGGTGCGGAAGTGCATCTCACCGACCGTGTCGCGGTCGGTGAAGTAGCTGCCTTCGAGGCCCTCGTTGTGAGCGTTCTTGGGCGCGTGGAGAACGGTGGCGCCGTAGTGGATTTGGCTCCGGTGGCGTACTTCGGGGCGCGGGGTGTTGTCGTACAGGTAAACCAGGCGGTGCACGCCGTCCTCATCTCGGACAAGGTTGGCCTGCAGTGACGCGGACCGAGATTCGCTCGTGAGCATCCGGACTGTCAGGCCCCAGAAGCGTTGGCGGATAACGAGAAAGACGTTCTCGTCGGGCGGTTTGACCTTCCCGGTCTCGGGGTCTACCCAGCTGGTCGTCAACGAGCCGTGCCAGCTCCCGTGCAGTAGCGGCAGACCGGTCAGGTGCCTGACGCCAGGCAGCCGCCACAAGTACCGGTCGAACAAGAACAGGACCACTACGGCGACAGTGACTGCGGGGCCGATGGGGGACGCCCATTCGCTCAGGGAGTCCGGGGTGGTTTGCCGCACGGCGCCGTATAGCGCGGTGAAGCCCACTACGAGTCCTGCCGTGAGGTAGAGGGCGAGGCGGGAAGGCATCAGTCGCCGAGGCTGGCGTACCGCCAGGCTTCGAGCGCGAACTCGTTGGCCTGCTGGTGAGTCCAGTTCTGGTCCTGATGGAAGAGGTACTTGATGCCATTCGCCTCCATCCAATTGTCGGAGCTGAGGCAGGCGTCGGTCTCCGTTCCCTTGTAGATGCGGGCGATGGCGTTTTGGACGCGCCCGCGCCAGTCGTTCGGCCCGTTGAAGTCGTTGTCCGGGACGTTGAAGACGGCGGATTCGATGAGGAAAGACGGTACTTCTGAGATGACCTCCTTCTCGACCATCTCGTTCTCCAGGTGCTTGAGGATGCGCACGACGCGCTTGTAGCGCCGCTGCGTGCGGTCGTTCTTGTGGGTCCCGGCCGCCAGGTGCTGCTTGGGGTAGTTGACGATTTCCAGAGCCGGGTCCCGGTCGTCGCGGAGGCGGATGCCCTCGTGGCTGCCCGAGCGGTCGTAAAAGGACTTGTGCGTGACGCACGGGACCACGTCGGCGGCGAGGGAGCTGCTGCTCTCCCGAATGTGGATGGCCTTGTTGCCGCGGTCCACGGCGAGAGCGCCGAACTTGCGGATAAGGGCCACTTCGACGTCGTTCTTGAACGAGGAGAGGTCGTACGTCCCGGTGTACGGCGTTCCGCCCACGTCCGCCAGCGTTAGGCCCTGGTCCCGGGCCTCGTGGGTCATCCGGTACTTGTAAAGCACGGTCAGTTCAGCGGCGACATCCACATCGCTGTCCGCGACCACGTTCGTGAAGTTGGGATACGAGCCCTTGGCGTAAACGTCGAAGGAATACCCCTGCAGCGCCGAGTGAGCGGAGAGGGCATCCCGAATGGCGTTGCGGGTCCGCTCGTAGCGGTCCTGTTCGCTGTCGCTGGCGCGTCCTGTCCAGCCGGAGAAGGTGGCTTCCCAGTCCCTTGCCATGCGGGCTAGCTATTGGCGGACGACGGGCCCGCGCTCGACCTGGGGCCAACGGCGGCTTCCACCGCTTCTTGAGCAGCCGAGCCCGGGTCACCGATAACCCCTGCTTCGGCTGCGTTGGGCAAGGCAGCGGCGAGGCTCTTGGCAATGCGGTCGAGCGTCTCCGGGGACGGGTGATGCGTGTGTGCGACGGGAGTGCCGCCCGGCCGGGACCCCATCACTGGGCGCGGGGGCGGGTTCTCGAAGACCCGCAAGTCAGCGGCGGCTTCGCAGGCCCCGGCGACGCTTTCCGCAGCACTCCGAAGCGGGCCAACGGGTAGGTCCTGTACGTAGCTCTCTCGCACGTTGACCCCCACGGCCTCAAGGTCCTCAGCCTGCGTCACGGGCAGCGAGCGAAGTCCTTTCATGCTCGACTCGTCGCCCGCGGCCTGGAATAGAGCTGGCAGCCATGTCGTGACCGCGTGTCTGACCAAGGCCAGTGCTTGCTCACGCTCTCCTGGGTCGGCAGCATCTGCGATGCGCTCATCCTCCGCCAGCTCGACGAGGCGGGTGCGGGTCCCAGCCGGCAGCTTCTCGGCGAACGCGTGGAGAAATCGGACCAGAACCCCGTTGGCCGGAGGCCACTGGATTTCTTCCTCTGGTCGAACGTCCGACATACGACAACCCCCTGCTCGCGGTCACAAGATGCCCCGGCAACCGTACAGGCTGGCCCGGGCCAGGATTGGCATACCGAGGCCCATGGCTCAGGGTTTCGCCGCCGAACTGCGGCGGCTATGTGTCGGTGGGACGCGCGATTCGGCACCGACGCACGACTGTGGCCCATCCCGGCCGCTGGCGTAGGGAAGTTCGTGCTCACGGCAGTAGGCCTCGGCCCCGCCGGAATGCTTGATGGCGATGGCGAGGTCGCGATGGCCCATCTGCCTCAGCTTGTTCGCGCCGGGGAGGTAGCCCCAGCGGTCGATTAGCGCGCGGGCCGCGTCCACCATGGCTTCGGGCGGCGGCGCCGGGGCCCGCTGGCGCTCGCGTAGCTGCAGTCCGAGCTCCTGGGCCCAGTGGCGAACGCCGCCGTGTGCGACAACCGCGTAGCGCAGGTCTTCACGTCCGGCGAAGTCGAGTTCCCGTGTCGTGGGCATGACCCCGCTCCCACGGGCGAAGTCGGTCAGCTCTTCGGCGATGCGCTCGGGCGACCATTCGCGGGGTCGGCCGTGGCTGTTGGATGCGCTGACGAGCGCCATGGGGCGAGGGTGCCTGGCAGCCAGGACTTTTGTGCACCACGTCTCGAACGTGTGTGCGTACCGTGCTCATCAGCGCTGACTAATCCAACTAGAGGAGCTAACTCGGCCGGTCACAGGCCATCGCGCTCTCATCTTGAGCAAGCCATGAGTGCACACCGCCAGACCAGGCCGAACTCCCGGCGCGCCGCGTTCGAGCGCCCGGTCGAGACCGTGCCAGGGGCGTGCGCGTTCTCTGACGACCCGGAGGCCGCGGACCCGGTGTGGCTGTTGCGCGAGCTCAAGAAGCACCCGCAGTTCCTCAAGCCACTCACCGAGAAGGCCAAGGAATACCAGCACGAGAGCGTCGGCCGTGACCGCGAAGAGGGCGACTACGGTCTGCTCTACCTGGCGTACGTGTTCGTAGGTGAGACACGCTTGCAGCGCTTCATGACCCGCTGGCAGTCCTCGGACATCTGGAAGGAAGCAGGGTTCTCGACCACCTGGCGCCCCAGCTACCAGACCCTGTGGTTGCGCTTCGACGAGCTGGAGCGCACTGACTTTGCAGGAGCGATGCGCGAGGCCGGCAACCTCGCCGTCCGGGCGGCCAAGCGCCACGACCACGCCATCGGCCGCGACGTCTCGACCGACGCCACTTCCTATCAGGCGCATGCACGGCTGAAGCACTGCTGCCCGCCCGAGCACGAGGCGTGCGCGACGCTCCCGCGGGTGCCCCAGCTGCTCACCATTACCGACGACTCCACCGTCGAAGTACGACGCCATAAGGACGCGCAGGAGGCGCCCGAAGACATCGACGGCGGTGAACTCGACAACCGCCTGCGTGAGCTACCCGCGACAGACAGCCGACGGCCACTGCTGCCGAAGGGCCCGCGCTACTACCTCCAGAACGGGCACGTGTTCCGGTCGCTCGACGCAACTGCCGGCGGGCGTATGTACGAGGACAAGGAGTTCTGGCTCGGCGGGCTGCTGATGGCCGCGGCAGACGTGCGCCGCGGCCCGCCCGTCGCGCTGAACCCCATCGCCGCCGACGAAGCCGAAGCCAGCCACTACGAGCTGCTCATCGAGCGCGTACGCGAAGCCACCGGCTCCTACCCCGACCGCGTGACCGGCGACCGCGGCTACTCCACCAAGGACGTGTTCGCGTTCAACACCAAGCGCGGCATCGCTTCCGTGTTTCCCTGGCGGCGCAGCGGCAGTGGTCCCAAGGAACGCGCGGATGTCGACTGCGACGAGTTCGACCGCCACGGCATTCCTCGCTGTCGGCACTGCGGCGGACCGGGCGAGCTCGACGGCGCGGGCCTCGGCTTTCACCTCCCCGGTGACAAGCCCGTCCTGCGCTTCCGGTGCCGGCTCAGCCTTACGCCCGACTGCAAGGGCGAGCAGCAAATCTCGTGCTCGGTTGAGCCGCGCATGCTCATCCCCCTCAACCGTCTCACCGAGCAGTACAACGCTCTGCGCGTCACCGGCAAGACGATGGAGCGCGTATGGCGCCACTGGCGCGACCGCTACAACGTCGCCGGCAAGAACCTCGAATCAAGAACCTTCCGCCGCCAGAGCCAGCTCTGCCAGGAACTCCGCGGCGAGACCGCGCGACTCATCGAATGGGTCCGAGTGCTGTTGCGCGAAGGCTGGCTCGGCGGCACCCGACGCAGCGTCGATGCCGCTCCCGTGGTGCGCAGCGGCAAGCAGCGGCTTGCCAGCATCCTCAGCGCCCGTGACCGCCACGCCGTAGACATCCCCTACGGCAAGTACGCGGTCGCGGCCGGGTTCGCCCGCGGCCCTGACCCACCCGGCTCCTAGCCGACCGCGCGCCACTCCTCAACCAACGAAGACCGTGAGCCGCCCGGGGAGAACCCCTGGGCGGCTTCCGTGCGTTCGCAGTCAGTACGGGTGTGCGAACCGGCCGCGAGCACCTTCGAGGTGCCCGACGGGCGAGAAACAGCCTGAACGGCGCCGGGTCGGGGGTGTTCTTGGAACTTCAGAAAGAACACCCGCCATGCGGATGAGAGGAGTCGAACCTCCACGTCCCAAAGGACACAGGCACCTGAAGCCTGCGTGTCTACCAGTTCCACCACATCCGCGTGGGGCGGCCAGTCTAGCGTCTGAAGGCTGCCCAGGATGCGTCGGACCCGTCCGTCCTCAATGGGAACATGTGTTCGTCAAATGCATGCTCCCACGACCGTTGACGAGGCTCTACGATTACGTGCCGCCGGGGCGAGCGTGAGTCACGTGGCGCGCTCGCTGGGGGTGCCGCGTCGCACGGTCAACGAGTGGGTGCTGGGGCGGACTCCGCGTGGCCGCCTTAGCAGAGCCGGCCCACCCGAGCGGGGTTGTGTTCGAGCTCCTGCCGACTATGCCTACCTCCTTGGGCTCTACCTCGGCGATGGCTGGATCTCACAGCACCCGCGGAGCGTGCTCAAGCTCCGACTGGCTCTCGACGCGTGCTACCCGGGCATCGTGGAGGAAGGGATGGGCGCGATCCGCGCCGTCGTTCCGGGCAACCGGGTGAACCTGACGGTTAGGCCCCGGAACACCATCGAGGTCTACTCGTACTCCCGTCGATGGGCGGCGCTGTTCCCGCAGCACGGGCCCGGCAAGAAACACGAGCGTCGCATTGTCCTGGCCGGCTGGCAGAAGGAGATTGTGGTGGCACACCCGGAGCGTCTCCTGCGCGGCCTGATCCACTCCGATGGCTGCCGAGCCATCAACACGGGCACCAACTGGCGCCACCCGCGGTACTCCTTCAGCAATCGCTCGCAGGACATCCTCGGGATCTTCACCTGGGGCTGTGACTTGTTGGGGCTCCGTTGGACAAGGGCGCCCCACACGATCTATGTCTCCCGCAAGGCGGACGTAGCCCGCGTGGACGAGTTCATCGGTCCCAAGCGTTAGGCAGCAGCGGCCACGAGTTCTCCGACCGCTGCCTCGACACCCTCCGCCGCGTCGCCGATGTCGGTGAGCGCGTCGCGGTCGCCGAGCAGTCCGAAGCCCACGCCGCCGTCGTAGCTGACGATCCCGATCGACAGCGCCTGGTTGCGCGGGTTCAGCGGCACCGCGGGGTAGACCTCGCGCAGCGGGATGCCGTCCAGGTAGAAGGTCTGCCGCGGTCCGGGCACGTTGGACACGACCAGGTTGAACATCCGCGGTCCGCTCATGGCGCGCACGGCGAGCGACGAGACGACTGGGGGCGCCAGCCCGGTGGCGCCCACGATCAGCGCGCCGGCACGCACTTGGGCCGAGTCCTTGACGTCGTCCATGGCGGCGCTGACGGCGTCGAGCCGCTCGAGCGGTGTTCCAGCGAGCGGGAGGTCGACGAAAACGGTCGAGATGCGGTTGCCCAGCTCGCCCTCCTCGGCCTCGGTTCGCATCGACACCGGCACCAGCGCCACCGCGTGGTCGGGCGCGGCGTCGCCCAGGAAGCGGGACAGCATCAGCGCCACCACCGTCAGCAGCACGTCGTTGACGGTCGCGCCGGTGGCGCGGCGCACCGCCTTGATCTCCTCGAGCGTGCAGCGCGCGAGCGCAAACACGCGGTCGCGGCCGATGCCGGTGTTCAGGCGCGTCTCTGGCGCCTGGGGGCGCACACGCGCCAGCTCGCCCGCCAGCGAGGCGGCACTACGGAGCTGGCTGGCGTAGGTGCGCGGGTCGATCGTGCGGGTGACCGCCTCGCGGGCCAGGCTGCGCGGCAGCGCGAGCTGTGCCGACGCCAGCCGCGTGAGCCCGTCTAGCCGAGCGGCGCGTCCGGGCCTGGAAGGCGGCGTGCGTGGTGGCGGCTGAATGTCCAGCGGCTCGGGAGAAGGATCCAGGATGACCGTGCTCACGTCGACGGCGGCCATGCCGTCCACGAGCGCGTGGTGCATCTTCGCCACGAGCGCGGTGCGGTCGCCGGCCAGGCCCTCGACCAGCGTCATCTGCCACAGCGGCCGGCTTCGGTCCAGCGGCTCGGACAGGAACTGGCCGACCAGCTCGCACAGCTCGGCGTCGCCGCCCGGGGCCGGGATGGCCACGCGCCGGATGTGGCGGTCGGGGTCGAATGTCTCGTCGTCGATCCAGGCGGGGTTGGCCAGCCCAAGCGGCGCCTCGTCAAGGCGCATCGCGTAGCGGGGGATCAGGTGCACGCGCTCGCGCACCCGGCGCACCACCGCCTCGCGCGGCACGTGGCCCTCGAACACGCAGATGCCGCCGACGTGCATCAGCACCGGTCCACGCTCGGCCTGGATCGCGGACAGGTCGGAGGGGGAGAGCGCTTCGGCGATGCGTCAGGCTATCCCGGATCGGGGGGCCGGGCACCGTGTGCCCGGGCCGCCGCCTCGGTGCGCGTGTGAACGCCGAGCTTGGCGTAGATGCGTTCCAGGTGCTTGCGCACCGTGGCCGTGCTGACGACCAGCACGTCGGCGATCTGGCCGTTGTCGCGGCCGATCGCCACCAGCGCCAGCACCTCCGCCTCCCGCCGGGTCAGGCCCAGCGCGCGCAGGCGCGCGGGATCGGGACCCGAGCGCCGTTCCTCGAGCAGCAGGATGGTGGCGTCGCCCTTGGTGAAGTGGGTGATGCTCAGGAGGCCGCCCTGGCCGGCGAGCTCGAGCGGCGCCGCGGCCGGGTCGCCCGCCAGCCATCGCTGCACGGGCGCGGGCGGCAGGCCCGGACCGCCGTAGGTGGCCAGCAGGTGACGCGCCGCGGGGCCGGCGTCGTCGACAGCGCCCCGCCGGGTCAGCGCCAGCACGGCGCCGCCGGCCCGCTCGACCCCGGTGGTCAGCGCGGCCACTAGGGCTGATGTGCGCTCGCGGGCGCGCGTCTCGCGGTAGGCATCGGCCATGTGCGGCCGGACCGCCTCGAGGACGTCGCGATCACGGGTGGTGAAGTCACGCCGGGCGCTGTTGAACGCGATGCCCACCACGACGTCGGCGCCGGGCAGCCCGAACGCGATCTGGTCCTCGGCCCCGAGCGGGCGGTAGATCTCGTCGTATAGCTCGAGCCGGTGGAACTGGCGTGCCGACAGGAAGTCGGAGATGGCGGCGGTGTCGTGCTGCCCGCCGGCCTGGCGCATGATCACGGGGTGCTGGTGGGCCAGACGCGGCAGCGTCTCCTCGACGTTCTCGAGCTGGCGCTCAGGCTGGTCGAGCAGGACCAGCGACCGTCCGTTGCGGGTGTCGACCTCGTTGTAGCCGACGAGGTCGCAGGGCAGCAGCTCGCGCAGCCCGGGTAGCACCCCCTCGCGGAACGCCGGGAGGTCGGGAAACGACCGCGCCGTACGGGCGAAGTCGAGGACTGCTGTGAGATCGGCATGGCCCAGGCGAGACAATCGCGTCCCCCGGTTGGGTGAGCACCAACCTACGCCAGCGGGTCGATCGGCGCCAGAGCGGTGGCTCAGTGCCGGCGTGCGCGCCGCGCGCCGGTCCCGAAGACGTAGTCCCAGTACGGGACGCTGACGCCGAAGCTGCGCGTGTCGTCCTGGAAGTGGTGGCGCATGTGCAGCTCGTAGAACAGCTTGCCGAGCCGGGTGCGCGCCTGGCGGTGGTGCAGGTAGTAGTGGGCCATGTCGTACCCGAGGTAGCCGGCCAGGAAGCCGCAGGCCACCAGGTCCGCGTGCTGCGCCCCGAACACCAGGTGGAACAGCCCGTAGAAGGCCAGCGCCAGCGGCACGCTGGCCGACGGCGGCATGACCAGCCGCATCGGGTCGTTGGGGTGGTCGTGGTGGACGCCGTGGATCATCCAGTGCAGCCGCGCGCCGATGCCGCGCTCGGGCTCGAAGTGGAAGACCACCCGGTGCAGCCAGTACTCGGTGAGCGACCAGATCACGTAGCCGGCGACCAACCATGCGATCACGGGCAGCGGCGCGATGCCCTCCTGCCCGAGCGCGAACGTGACGGCGATCGCGGGAATGAAGATCAGCGGCGGGACGATCGGGTGGACGCGCGTGAGCCGGTCCAGGGTGCGCGACTCGAACATCGGCGGTGAGGCCTTGAGGATGTCCGAACGACGCACCTGCATCCTCAGGCCAAACTAGCACCCCCCGGGGGTGTCCGGGGTGTGGCAACCGCACTCAGTGGTGCACGGACTGACGCCGGCCGCCGCCGTCCGCTCGGCCGCCCCAGAAGGCGCAGACGAACTCCAGGCCGAACCCCGCCGCGAACGACCACACCACCATGCCCGTCAGCCCGCCGCGGCCCTCGCCGGCCTGATCGAACACGAAGGCCAACAGGCACGCGGTCACCATTGCCACGAACACCAGCTGGCCGTAGTGCCAGCCCTTCTTCATCGTCGTCTCATTCATTGACCGCAGGGTGCACCCGCCGTCCCTCGTGCTGGTGAAGCGGCGGTGATCGGGCTGTGAACGGGACGTGAACCGGAGGGCACGGTTCTGGAGTACCTGCGTGCGAGCGGCCGCTGATGTTGCAGCGGCGTTACGACGGTCGCGGCTGCTAGCCCGCGGCGGCGAGGCCGCCGGCGCCGGCCGTGGACGCCGAAGCCGCGCGCTCGACCAGCTTCACGGCGTCCTCGACGCTCTCGGCGACCTGCACACCGGAGCGGCGCATGGCAGCGGCGGGCACGGCCGGACCGCCCGCGATCACGTCCATTCCGGGGTAGCGCGAGCGCAGCTTGCGCGCCACCGCGACCAGAGCGCGCGTGCCCGCGGGCACGGTGGCGGTCAGGCAGACCGCGAGCGGGCTGTGGCGCGACACGGCGGTGAGCAGCGACTGCTCCGGCACGTTTGCGCCCAGGTAGACCGTCCCGAAGCCGGCCGCGCCGAGCGCGTCTGAGGCCATCCGCAGCCCGAGCACGTGGTGCTCGCCTTCGACCGCTGCCAATACGACCGCGCCGCGGCGCTGTACGGACACCCCGCGCATGGAGTCGAACACCATCGCCAGGGCGCGCTCGGCGATGGCGGTTGCCAGGTGCTCGTCGGCCACGCCGAGGCGGCCGAGCTCCCACTCGTCGCCGATGTAGGCCAGCGCCGGCCCGATCACCTGGGCCTGGACGGCAAGCCCGTCGAGGCCCGAGCCGATGGTCTCCGCGATTACGCGGCCGGCCTCATCGGCGTCGCCGGCCACGAGCGCCGCCTTGAAGCTCGCCTGGTGGCTGTCCAGCTCGGGGTGGGCGGGACGGTTGGCGCTGGTGCTGCCCGCCTTGTGCACCAGCGGCGCGATGTCGGCCATCGGCGCCGGGCGGGCGAACAGGTAGCCCTGTGCCTGCCGGCACCCGAGCGCGTAGAGGTGCGCGAGCTTGCTCTCGTTCTCGACGCCCTCCGCAACCACGTCGAGGTCCAGCGCCCGCGCCATCGGCAGGATCGCGCCGACGATGGCGGCGTCGCGCGACTGCGTGCCGAGCCCCTCCACGAACGAGCGGTCGATCTTGATCGCGTCGATCGGGAACCGGCGCAGGTGGCCCAGCGACGAGTAGCCGGAGCCGAAGTCGTCGAGCACGATCCGCACGCCCTCCTGCTTGAGCGCCCACAGCCGGTCGGCGGGGTGGTCGGCGTCGTCGGTCAGCGCGGTTTCCGTGATCTCCAGCGCTACGCGCCCGCGGCCGAGACCGGTGCGGGCCATGATCTCTCGAAGGAGGACGGGCAGGCCGAGGTCCGCCAGTTGGCGCGGTGACAGGTTCACGGCCAGCTCGATGCGCTTGTCGCCGGCCTGGTCGAGCGCCGCGGCGAACTCGGTGCAGGCACGCTCGAGGACCCAGCGGCCCAGCTCCACGATCACGCCCGTGTCCTCGGCCAGGCGCACGAACTCGTCCGGCGGCACCTGGCCGCGCGCGGGGTGCTTCCAGCGCACGAGCGCCTCCACCGATGTGACCCGCTGGCTGGCCAGGTCGACGATCGGCTGATAGTGCAGCGAGAGCTGGTCGGTGCCGATCGCGGCGCGCAGGTCGCGGGCCAGGCTGACACGCTCGTTGGCGCGCGCGCGGAGGCTCGAGTCGAACAGCGCCAGGCCATCGCCGCCGCTCTGCTTGGCGCGGTACATCGCCACGTCGGCGTTGGTGAGAAGGTCGGCGGCGCGCTCATCGTGCGCCTCGGTCACGGCGATTCCCACGGAGACCCGCAGCGCCAGCGTCTCATCACCGAGCGTGAACGGCCGTTCGAACGCCCGCAGCACGCGCTCCGCCACCCGCACCGCACCGGCCTCCCCGCCGCAGTCCTCCAGCAGGATCACGAACTCGTCGCCGCTCAGGCGGGCGACGGTGTCGTCGGCGCGCAGTGCGGATCGCAGCCGGCTCGGCAGCTCGCGCAGGAAGCCGTCGCCGGCGTCGTGTCCGTAGCGGTCGTTGATCTGTTTGAGCCCGTCCACGTCCAGGAACAGGACGCCGACGGTGCCGCCGCGCCGGCGCAGCCGGCCGAGCGCCTGATCGAGGCGGTCCTGCAGCACCGTCCGATTTGGCAGGCCAGTGAGTGCGTCGTGGGTCGCCGCCGCCGGCTCGGCCTCGGTGCCGGCGCCCTCGTGCACGCCGATCAGGTGGGTCAGGACGCCGTCGGCGTCGATCACGGGCGAGAGCGAGATCCGGCTGCTGCCCCCGATGCGACGGCGGCGGTGCTTGAGCTCGAGCACGGGTGACTCGCCCTCACGCACGCCGGCGAGCAGCGCGCCAAGCTCGGCCGAGTCGGTGTCGGCCCACTGGAGCATCCGGCAGCTGCCGCCGGCGATCTCCTCACGCGGGAGACCCGTGCGGGCGCTGAAGGCCTCGTTGGCCCAGACCAGCGGCAGCATCGGGCGGCGGGCGTCGGCAATGCAGACGCCGGTCCCCGCCGCCTCGAGGGCGCGCACGGCCAGTGGTGCGTCGAAACCGCCGGGGAGTGAGTCCGGCTGCGAGCCGATCGGCGTTTGTGGGGAAACGGGGGCGGGCATCGCGCGGTCTCGCTGGCCGGGTGGGCCAGATCCTCGGTTCGCGGGTCGGCGCCGCGTTCCTCTGCCTCGCGCGATTTGGCCGGACTCTTGCGCGTCGTCTAGCGCCCGCTCGTGGTTGCATCCGGGCATGCCCCCCGTCTACGCGCTCAACCTGTTCGACGTTTCCGATGCCGACGAGTACCGCGCCTACGCACGCCGGTCGATGACCGAGGTGCCGGCGCACGGCGGCCGTGTGGTGGCCATGGGCAGCCACCGCGACACGGTCACGGGCACGGTCGAGCCGCGCCAGGTGATGGTCTTGGTCGAGTGGGAGTCGCCGGAGGCGTTCGCGCGCTACCGCGACGATCCGGCGCTCAGCGACCTGCATCCGCACCGCGAGGACGGCACTACGAGGTACGTCTGGATGTTGTTCGATCGTCTGGAGGACCTGCGCCCGGTGTTGTAGAACCGCCCCGGACATGAAGATCCTCGTTACCAGCGCCCGGATGCCCTTTGCCCTCGCGATCATCCGGAGGCTGGCGCGGTCCGGCCACGAGGTGTACGCGTCGGACACCTACTCGACCGCGCCGGGGAGCCACTCCAAGTACGTCGAGGGCCATCTCGTGACCGCCGCGCCCAAGTTCGCGACGGAGAAGTTCGTCCACGACGTGGCCGACTACACGCGCGAGCACGGCATCGAGCTGGTCGTGCCCGCGTGGGAGGACGTGTTCTACCTCGCCTGCCGCCGCGAGATCGTCGAGTCCGGCGGCGCGACGCTGTACGCAGGCACGTTCGAGGCGCTGGCGCGGTTGCACGACAAGCACTCGTTCGAGGTCATGGTCGAGCAGCTTGGGATCCGCGCGCCCGTCGGCGTGACGGTGCACAGCGACGACGAGCTGCACGAGGCGGTCGGGCGCTGGCCGCACTACTTCGGCCGTGGCGTCTTCTCGCGTGGCGGCGTAACCCTGCTGACCAACACCGGGCCGCTTGCCGGGCGCGTGGACATCGACGACATCCACCCGACCGAGGACCAGCCGTGGCTGGTGCAGGAATTCGTGGACGGCCCGATGGTGTGCACCTACTCCACGCTCCACGAGGGGCGCGTGACCGCGCACTGCATGTACCGCGCGCCGCGGCAGTTCCACCACTCGACCGGGATCCAGTTCGAGTCGATCGATGGCAGCGAGTCGCTCGAGGCGGTCCAGAAGCTTGGCCAGGAGCTCAACTACACCGGTCAGATGTCGCTGGACTTCGTGGATGCCGACGACGGCCTTGTGATCATCGAGTGCAACCCACGGCCGACCGACGGCACGCTGCTGATGGAGGACGAGGAGCTGGCCGGCGGCATCACCGACCCGGCGCGCGAGCTCGAGATGGTGCCCCCCGGCCGGATCACCCAGCTCGACTTCGCCGTGTTCGCCGGCATGTTCGACGAGGGCCTCAAGGGGGTGCCGAGCACGATCCACGACCTCGTCAGGGTGCGCGGCTCGGACCGCGGCTGGCACGACCAGCTGCCCAACCTCTACTCGTTCCTGGCCTTCTGTCACCACGAGCGGCTGTCGCTGCGCGAGCACGAGAAGCTCCAGGTGGCCATGTACGAGGACGTGTCCTGGGACGGCGAGCCGATCGAGGGCATGTCCGCGGAGCAGTCGGCGGCGGTCGCGGCGCTGCGGCGCTAGGGCGCTGCGGGCCCGGGCGCTTCCGGCCGCGGGTCCTGTCTCCGGTGCGGCTTTCGTCTCGAACTGCTCCGCTCGACGCGCCAAGCCTCCGGCTACCGCCTCCGGCTGGGGCTTGCTCGGCTCCGCGGTCCGATCCGAAAGTCCGACACCGTCGCCACCCGCGGAGGAGCGCCGGGGCTTGGCCGTGGTTGCGCGGGCGCATGGGGCGAGCGTAGGGTCGCTCTGTGCTGCCGCATGTGCACCCGGGCCGCTTCACCGCCGAGCTCGACGGCGACTTCGTCGTTTTCCTGATCGGGATGCGGATCAACAAGCCGTGGCGCGTGTGGGAGTGGTGGCCTGTGTTCGTGGCGATGCCGCTGATGTTGCGCGACCTCGACTCCCAGCCGAACCCGCCGCTTCTGGGCTGGCGGCTGCTGCTGGCCTCGCCGCTGTCGCCGGTCGTGCTCCAGTACTGGCGCAGCTACGACGACCTCGAGGCCTACGCCAACGACCCCGCGCAGCGGCACAAGCCCGCGTGGCAGCGCTTCTTCCGCAAGATCGGCCTGAACGGCAACGTCGGCATCTGGCACGAGACGTACACGATCCGCGATGGCGACCACGAGGCGATCTACGCGAACATGCCCGAGATCGGGCTTGCTGCCGCCGGGCAGATGCGTGGCCTGGGGTCCAACTCGACATCCCGTGAGCGCATCACCCACTGACCCGCGTACCCGACGTATGATCGAACGCTTGATCGACAGCGCCTTGGACCGCATGGTCGCTCCCGGGTACAGCCGGTTCGGGCTCGAGGCCCGCCGGCGGTTGGGCACCTGGCCGGCCGACCCGCCGCGGATCGACGGCAAGGTGGCGCTTGTGACCGGCGCGTCGTCGGGGATCGGGCGGGCCGTCGCCACGGGGCTGGCTCGCCTGGGCGCCGACGTCCGCGTGCTCACGCGCGACCGCGAACGCAGCGTCGCGCTCGCCCGCGAGCTCGCCGCCGAGACCGGCGGCCAGGTCAGCGGCGCGACCTGTGACGTCAGCGACCTGAGCTCCCTACACCGCTTCACCGGGCGCTTCGTGTCGGCTGAGGAGCGGCTCGACGTACTGGTCAACAACGCCGGCGTCATGCCGCCCGAGCGCACGGAGACCGCCGACGGCATCGAGCTCACCTTCGCCACCCACGTCCTCGGGCCGCACGTGCTGATCGAGCGGCTCTCGCCGCTGCTGAAGGCGGGCGCGCCGTCACGAGTGATCAACGTGTCATCGGGCGGGATGTACTCCCAGAAGCTCGCGATCGACGACCTCCAGAGTGAGCGCGGCAGCTACCGCAAGAACCAGGTCTACGCGCGCGCCAAGCGCGCCCAGGTGATCCTCACCCGCGAATGGGCGCGGCGGCTGGAGGGCGACGGCGTGGTCGTCCAGTCGATGCACCCGGGCTGGGCCGACACCCAGGGCGTGCGCGACTCGCTGCCGGGCTTCTCGAAGCTCACCCGCTCGATCATCCGCGACGCCGACCAAGGCGCCGACACGATCGTCTGGCTGGCCGCGTCACCGGACGCGCTGGAGCCTGCCGGCGCGTTCTGGCACGATCGCCGGCCGCGGCCCGAGCACTATCTGCCAACGACGAAGGAGTCGGCGGGCGACGCGAGCCGGCTGTGGGCTGCGGTGGAGGAGCTGGCGGGGCCGGTCGAGCGATGATTTTCTCCCGCTTGGCGGGACCAAGTCATCGCGCGATCCGCAAGTACCGCCAAGGGGATTCGAACCCCTGTTTCCGCCGTGAGAGGGCGGCGTCCTAGTCCCCTAGACGATGGCGGCTTGACGGCGAAGGAGTGTAGCGCCGCCGCGCCCGCTCGCTAGCGTGACCGCGATGGCCTATCGGCCCCGCACACTGCTCCGCGGCGCCGCGCTCTGCGCGGGCGCGTTCGCGGTCATGCTCGCGCTGGCGTACGGGTCGGCGCAGGCGCGCTGGCTGGACGCCTCGGCGTTCCAGGGCTTCCTGGGCCTTCAGCGGCCCAGGGTGTCCGGCCTGACCACGTGGCTCGGGCAGCTGGGCGACCCGGAGCAGGTGGCGCTGATCACGCTGGTCCTGGTGGCGGTTGCGCTCGCCCGCGGGCGCCCGCGAATGGCAGTCCTGGTGGGCCTGCTGGTGGCCGCGACAAGCGTCTCCAGCCAGCTGCTCAAGGCGCTGCTGGCATACCCGCGCTCCGACGAGCTGATCAACGGCGCGCGTGTGAGCGCCGAGGCGTTCCCAAGCGGCCACGCGACCGCCTCGATGACGATGGCGATCGGGCTGGTGCTGGTCGTGTCGCCGCGGCTGCGGCCGATGGCCGCGCTAGTCGGCTCGGCGCTGGCGCTTGGCGTGTCGTTCTCGGTCGTGAGCATGGGCTGGCACTTCCCCAGCGACGTGATCGGCGGCTTCCTGCTGGCCACCGGCTGGACGCTGGTCCTGCTGGCCGGACTGCGCGTGGTCGACGATCGCTTCCCCGAGCGCGCCGGCCGCGGCGCGATTGCGCGGCGCACCCGGCCGGTGGTGGACGCCGTTGCCGGGGCCGGGCTCGTGGTTGCCGTGCTTGCCGGGGCGGTGGCGGTCACGGTCGTGGTCCTGGCCACGCTCCTGTTCAGGCTGCCCGACCTGGTCGGCTACGCCAGCGATCACACGGTGTTCTTCGTGGTCGCGGCGCTGCTCATGGGCGCCGCCGTGGTACTGCTGCGGCTGGTGGCCGTGGCGGCCGCTCGCCGCGGCTGATACCCGCTGTATCCTGCATCCGTCCACACGGTCGGTGGTCGGGAAGTCCGGTGAGAGTCCGGCGCGGTCCCGCCACTGTGACCGGGCGCCGACGCGCCGCACGAAGCCACTGGCAGGCCACCGGCCGGCCGGGAAGGCGCGGCGAAGAGCCCGGAGCCAGGAGACCTTCCTCCGGCCGCGATCGGCGAACCCTCGAGGACGGGGCGATCATCACCATCACCATCTCACGCGCGACGCGCACCCTGGCCGTGCTGACGGCATGCCTCGGCCTGAGCGCGTGCGGCATCGGCGCGGGGGCCGAGAAGGAGGGGGGAGGGGTCGACCTGGTGGTCACACGCGACTTCGGCCAGCAGCGGCTGGACCAGCGTGCGATCCCGACCGTGCGCGAGAGCGACACCGTGATGCGGCTGCTCCAGGGCGGCAACGAGGTCAAGACCCGCTTCGGCGGCGGCTACGTGTCGTCGGTCGACGGCCTGCCCGAGCGCGACCAGCGGGCGTGGCTCTACTACGTGAACGGGATCGCCGGCGACAAGGCCGCCGACGACTACGAGCTGCATGGCGGGGATGTGGTGCAGTGGGACTACCGCTCGGTCGAGGTGCAGCAGAACATCCCGGCCATCGTCGGCGCGTTCCCCGAGCCGTTCGTGACGGGGATCGAGGGGCGCAAGCTCCCGGTGCGGGTCGAGTGCGAGGACGCCGAGGGCGACCCCTGCAAGCGGGTCAAGAAGACGCTGCGCGACGCGGGCGTGCCCGCCACCGGCGCGGCACTGGGCACCCAGGGCACCCAGAACGTGGCGCGTGTGGTCGTCGCCACCTGGGGCCGGGCGCGCGACCAGCCGACGATCCGCGCGCTCGAGCAGGGCCCCGGGCGCAGTGCGGTGTTCGCCCGCTTCAGCGGCGAAGGCGACCTGACGCTGCTGGACGAGGACGCCCGCCGCGTCCGCGACGTGGGCCGTGACGCCGGCCTGGTGGCCGCGCTGCGCCCGCGCGACGACCAGCTGGTGTGGGTGGTCACCGGCGGGTCGGAGACGGGCGTCGCCCGCGCCGCGCGGGCGTTCCGGCGCGCCGATCTGCGCGACGCGTTCGCGGTGGCCGCGCCCGCGACCGGTCCGCCGGTGGCCCTACCGGCGAAGGCTGCCAAGTGAAGCCGGGCTTCGTCCCGGTCTACCAGCCGCGGCCGAGCCCGCTGCACACCGCCGCGGCAGGCGCAACCTCGGCGCTCTGCGGTGCGTTCGCGCTCACGTGCGTCCTGTATCCGCACCCGCTGGTGTTGACGGCAACGCTGGCCGCGATCGTGGGCTGCGCGACGGCGGCCGCGGTCGGCGAGCAGCTGCTGCGGGCGCTGCGGATCACGCTGCCGCTTGGCCTGCTGATCGGCCTGGTCAACCCGCTCGTCTACAACGAGGGCGCCACCGTGCTGGCGCGCCTCGGGACGCTGTTCGGCCACCGCTTCGACATCACGCTCGAGGCGACGATGTCGGGCCTGATCCAGGGATATCGCGTCGTGGTGTTCGGGATGGCGTTCGCGCTGTTCTCGGCCTGCGTGGACCAGGACGACGTCCTGCGCACACTGCGCCGGTTCTCGTACCGGTCGGCGCTGACCGCGGTGCTGGCCACGCGGCTGGTGCCGGTGCTGGCCCGCGACGCCGCCCGCATGAGCGACGCCTCGCGCTGCCGGCCCGAGCCCGCCGGGCGGCTGGAGGTCGCCCGGGCCGCGCTGTCGGGCTCGCTCGAGCGGGCGGTGGATGTGGCAGCGGCGCTGGAGGTGCGCGGCTACTCACGCGCGGTCCGGCCCGCGCGTGTGCGCCGACGGCGCTCGCGCCACGACGCGCGGGTGCTGTCGGCGGCCGTGGGGATCGCGACCGGTGCGCTTGCCCTGCGGATCGCCGGGGCCGGCTCGGTTCAGGAGTACCCGACGCTGGCGATGCCGGTGGGCGGCCTCGAGCTGGCGGCGTGCGCGGTGGTGCTTGTCGGCGCCGCGCTGCCGTTCGCCGGCCGTTCCGCCCGGCTGGGAGTCGCGGCCCGTGCGTGACGTGCTCGCCGGCGCCGAGGGTTTCGGCTACCGCTACGCCGGCCGTGACGTGGATGCCCTGGCGAACGTGGACCTGGAGCTGGAGGAGGGCGGCTTCACCGTCCTTGCGGGGCTGTCGGGGTCGGGCAAGTCGACGCTGCTGCGTGCGTTGTGCGGGCTTGTGCCGCACTTTCATGGCGGGCACGCGCGCGGGCGGCTGAGCGTCGGCGGGATGGACGTGCGCGAGCACGGCCCGGCCGAGCTGGCGGCGGTGTGCGGCACGGTGTTCCAGGATCCCGAGTCACAGGTGGTCATGGGCGGGGTGCGCGCCGAGATCGCGCTGGCGCTGGAGCACCGCGGCGAGGACGCTGCCGACATCGCCCGCGCGGTCGAGGAGGTGGCGCTGGCGATGGGCGTCGGCCACCTCCTCGAGCGGCGCACCGACTCGCTCTCGGGCGGTGAGCTCCAGCGGGTGGCGATCGCCGCGGCATTGGTCGGGCGCCCGCGGCTGTTGCTGCTGGACGAGCCGACATCGCAGCTGGACCCGGTGGCGGGCGACGAGCTGGTATGGCTGCTGCGGCGGCTGAACGAGGAGTGGGGCACCGCGGTCGTGCTTGCCGAGCACCGGCTGGAGCGCTGCCTGCCGGCCGCCGACCGCGTGCTGGCGCTCGCGGGCGGCCGCGTCGTGCATGACGGCGACCCGGCCGGCTTCCTGACCTGGGACCTGGCACGTGGCGGCGAGCTGTCGACGCCCGTGGCGCGCCTGTTCGACCAGGCCGGCCTGACGACGCCGCCGCCGACGTCGGTCAAGCAGGCCCGCGACGTGCTGCGTCACGCCGGCCTCCACGCGACAGGGTGTCGGTCAGCGCGCGTCGCGCAACGCACGCTGACCGACACCTCGGTGCGTGTGCGCGACCTCTGGTGCGAAATCGACGACGGGCCCCAGGTTCTGCGCGGCATCGACCTCGACCTGGCTCCCGGCGAGCTGGTGGCGCTGATGGGCCGCAACGGCGCCGGCAAGTCGACCCTCCTGCGCCACCTCAAGCGGTTGGTCAAGCCGACCCGCGGCCGGATCGAGTGCGAAGGCGAGGTAGCCCTGCTGCTCCAGAACCCGGGCGATTACCTGATCCACGACCACGCGCGCGAGGAGGCCGGCGCGGATGCGCTGGCACCGGCGGGGATCCCCGACCGCGGCGACGCGAACCCGCGCGACCTCTCCGGCGGCGAGCGCCAGCGGCTGGCGCTCGAGGTGGTGCTGGGCGGCGGCCCGTGCGCCTTGGTCTGCCTGGACGAGCCGACCCGCGGCATGGACCGCGTGCGCAAGGACGCCCTGGCCGAGAGGCTTGCGCGGCTGGCCGCCGATGGCGCCGCGGTGCTGGTGGCCACCCACGACACCGAGTTCGCCGCGCAGTTCGCCGATCGCGTCGTGCTGATGGGCCAGGGCGAGGTGATCGCCGACGGGACCGCGGCCGAAGTGCTGGCCCGCGGCTGGCACTACTCCACCGAGACCGCGCGCGTGCTCGACGGCGCTGCGCTGACCCCCGAGCAGGGCAGCCGCGCACTGTTCGCGGAGCTTGTGGCGCGATGACCGCTCAGTTGACCGCGTACGCGGCCCTCGGTGTGGTGCTGGCGGTCGCATTCGGCTGGTACGAGAAGCGCCGCCCGCCCGCGCGCACGGTCGCGCTGGTGGCGGCGATGGCCGCGCTGGCGGTGGTGGGGCGGCTGGCCTTCGCCGCCGTGCCCGGTGTGAAACCCACGACCGACATCGTGCTGTTCGCCGGCTACGCGCTCGGCGGCGTGCCCGGGTTCATGGTCGGCGCCGTGACCGCAGTGGCGTCGAACGTGTTCTTCGGCCAGGGCCCATGGACGCTCTGGCAGATGGTCGCCTGGGGCGCGGTTGGCGCCGGCGGCGCCGGGCTGGCGCGTCTGCATCGCGGACGCGAGCCGTCGCGCTGGACCCTGGCCGTCGCGTGTGCGGTCGCCGCCGCCGGATTCGGCGCGTTCATGGACGTCTACCAGTGGAGCTTCGCGGCCGAGCAGACCGCCGGCACCTACGGCGCGGTGGCGGGCACGTCGCTGGGCTACAACGCGGCCCACGTGCTGGCCAGCGCGACGTTCGCGCTGCTGATCGGGCCCACGTTCGTCCGCGCGATCGGGCGCTACCGGCGCCGCTTCGAGGTGGAGTGGGAGCCGGCCCCGCGGGACCTCCAGCCGGTCCGCTAGCGTCGCATCGGTGGAGGTGGAAGAGGCGATCCGCGGGCGGCGCACCCACAAGGTCTACGGCTCCGAGCCCGTGGACCGCGACACGCTCGAGCAGCTGCTGGAGCTGGCCCGATGGGCCCCCAACCACCACCTGACCGAGCCGTGGGAGTTCCGCGTGGTCGGCCCGGAGACGCTGGCGGCGCTCAAGGCGGCCGCGGGCCCGGAATCGGCCGGCAAGCTCGACCGGGCGCCGACGCTGGTGGCGGTGTCGGTGGTCCGCAGCGGCGATCCAGTGCAGGAGGAGGAGGATCTCCTGGCCGCCGGCTGCGCGGTCTACGCCGTGCTGCTCGGCGCCCACGCGCGTGGGCTGGTGGGCTACTGGCGCACACCCGGGTTCCTACGCACACCCGCTGGCGGCGCTGCCCTTGGCATGCGCCCGGACGAGCATTTCGTCGCCCTGATCCACCTGGGCGAGCAGCGCCAGGATCAGCGCGCGCCGGAGCGGTCGGAGGTCAGCGAATACGTGAGCTTCACGCCGTGATCGCCCGCGCGGACGCCCTGGCAGCGCTGCAGGCGGACGAGTTCGACGTGGTGGTCATCGGCGGCGGCATCACCGGCGCCGGCGTGGCGCTCGACGCGGCCTCGCGCGGCTACAGCGTCGCGCTGGTCGAGAAGAGCGATTACTCCGCCGGGACGTCCAGCCGCTCGTCCAAGCTCGTGCACGGCGGCCTGCGCTACCTCCAGAACTTCGACCTCGGGCTGGTGCGCGAGGCGCTGATCGAACGCCAGCTTATGGTCAACCTGGCGCCCCACCTGGTCAAGCCGCTGCCGCTGCTGATCCCGGCCTTCGACGGCAAGCGCCCCGACCGCAAGTCCGGTGTCGGCCTGAACCTGTACGACGTGATGAGCCGCGAGCGGCGCGGCTCGCGCCGCCGCGGTCAGGACCTCGACCCGGAGTACTGGAGCCCGGAGCGCCACCGCACGGTCGATGCCGCCGAGACGCTGGAGATGCTACCCGCGCTGGCCCAGCGCGAGCCCACCTCGGCGTACCTGTTCTACGACTGCCAGACCGACGACACGCGGCTGGTGTTCACCGTGCTCGGCGAGGCCGAGCGCTTCGGCGCGGTGTGCGCCAACGCGGTCGAGGTCGAGGGGCTGGTCGAGCGCGGCGGCCGTGCCGCCGGCGTGCTCTGCCACGATGCGCTCGGCGGGGGCGAGTTCGAGCTGATCGCCGAGCACGTGGTCAACGCCACCGGCGTGTGGGCCGATCGGATCCGCCCCGACGAGCTGCGCGACGAGGCCGAGGTGCCGCGGATCAGACCAAGCCGCGGCACGCACGTGACGGTGGCGCTGGAGAAGCTGCCGGTGGTCTCGGGGGCGATCGTGCCCGCGGGCAACGGCCGCTTCATCTTCGTGCTCCCGTGGCTGGGGCGGACGCTGATCGGCACCACCGACGTGACCTACGAGCATGACCAGCTGGACCACGTGCCGGCCTCCGAGGAGGACGTCGAGTACCTGCTGGACGCCGTCAACGAGTTCTTCGCGACCTCGCTCACCGCGGCCGACCTGAGCGGCGCCTACGCGGGTGTGCGACCGCTGATCTCCACCGGCGACCCGAAGAAGTCGGTGGACATCTCGCGCAAGGCCGAGCTGTACGAGACCAGCTCGGGGATGATCACGATCACCGGCGGCAAGCTGACCACCTGGAGGCGCATGGCGCAGAGCGCGGTCGACCGGATCGTCGAGCGCGAGGGCCGTGAGGCGCCGTGCCGGACGGCCGAGATCCAGCTCGGCATGCCGCTCGCGCCCGGCGAGCTCGATGGCGACGACCAGTTGGACGACGATGTCCGCTCCCACCTGGCCGCCCGCTACGGCCACGCCGCCGTCGACGTGATGCGGATGGCCGAGGGCAAACCGGAGCTGTCCGAGCGGATCGTGCCCGACCTGCCCGACCTGGTGGTCGAGGCGCCGTTTGCCGCCCGCCGCGAGCAGGCCCGGTCGCTCGAGGACGTCCTCTTGCGCCGAACCCGGCTGGGGCTGCTCGACGCGCGCACGCTGTGCGCCCCGGGCTCACCCGATGCCCGCCGCGTGGCCGACGCGATGGCGGCCGAGCTGGGCTGGGAGCCGGGTCGTGTTGATGCCGAGCTCGAGCTCTGGGCCCGTGTCTCGGCCCTCGAGGCGCTGGTTCCGGGTGAGCCGGCGCCCGAGCGCGCATGAGGCTGGCGCTGCGTGACAGCGTGGTGGATCTGGAGCAGGGCGCGCCGCTGGTGATGGGGATCGTCAACGCGACGCCCGATTCGTTCTCCGACCGCCAGGGCGCAAAGGGCCAGGACGAGCTGGTCGAGCACGCCCTTGGACTGGCCGAGCAGGGCGCCCACATCGTCGACGTGGGCGGCGAGTCGGGCCGCACCGACACCGAACCCGTCTCCGAGGACGAGGAGGCCGCGCGGATCGTGCCCCTGGTGGGGCGCCTGGCCGACGCGGGCCTGGCCGTCTCGGTCGACACCTGGCGCGCCGGGCCGGCGGAGGCCGCGCTGGACGCCGGTGCGGCGATGCTCAACGACGTCTCCGGCCTGGCCGAGCCCGCGCTGGCCGACCTCTGCGCGCGCTCGGGCGCGGCGCTCGTGATCACCCACACCCGCGCCCCGCCGAAGACAAAGGCGTTCCCCGACTACGACGACGTCGTGGCCGACGTGGCAGCGTTGCTCGGCGAGCGGGCCGCCACCGCGATCGCGGCCGGCGTGGCCAGGGAGGCGCTGGTGCTGGACCCGGGCATCGACCTGGCCAAGACGCCGACCGAGTCGGTCGAGCTGCTGCGCCGCCTGCCCGAGCTCCACGGCCTCGAGCGGCCGCTGCTGCTGGCCATCTCGCGCAAGGACTTCGTCGGCGCCGTGACCGGCCGCGGCCCGGCCGGCCGGGACCCCGGTTCCCTGGCCGCGCTCGAGCCCGCCCTGGCCGCGCCGGCCGCCATCGTGCGTGTGCACGACGTTGCGGCTGCGGTGGACTTCATCGCCGTCCGCCGGGCGCTGCTGGGCCTCGACCGTCTGGCAGCGGGGGCGCTGGCCGAGGGGCTTCGCCGCGAGGCCTAGGTGGTCCGCGCGCGCCGCAGCGCCGGGCAAGGGCGGGAGGCGCTTCCGCCCCAACCTCTAGCCTTCCCGCTCCCACTTCGACCCCAGAGGAGCCGCACCCGGTGACAGTCCTGCAGCAGAGCGAACTCGAGAAGAGCCCGCTGGCCGATCTCCACGCGATCGCCTCCGAGCTCGGTGTCGAGGGGTTCCGCGGCCTGCGTCGTGAGGATCTCGTGGCGGCGATCGTACGCGCACAGGGCGCTGAGCCGGCCGCCCCCGAGGAGACCGGCGGTACCAACGACGAGGACGACGAGGCGCCCCGCCCGCGCCGGCGCTCGCGCCGCGGCGGGCGTTCGCGCGGCGGCGCGAAGGACGACGTCGCCAAGGCCGACGACGCCAAGGCCGACGAGCGTTCCGATGACGAGGACGACCGCGACGACTCCGACCGCGAGGAGACAGCGGGCGTGCTCGACGTGTTGCCGAACGGCAGCGGCTTCCTGCGCTCCGCCGGCGAGGAGGAGAGCTCCGACGTGTACGTGTCCGCCGCCCAGATCCGCCGCTGCGAGCTGCGCGCGGGCGACGAAGTGACCGGGCGGATGCGGCCGGCGCGCCGGAACGAGAAGCACCCGTCCCTGGTGCGGGTCGAGAAGGTCAACGGCCGCGACGCCGAGCCGCCCGAGGAGCGGCCGCTGTTCTCGGCCCTCACGGCGGTGCACCCGACGGACAAACTCCCGGTGCCCGACGCGCTCGCCTCGATCGGGATCGCCAAGGGCTCGCGCGTGGCCGTCGCCGGTGGGCCCGGCGCGGGCGCCACGCGGCTCCTGCGCGAGCTGGTCGGCGCGCTCGAGTCCGGCGGCGGGGAACTGGGCATCAGCATCGCGCTCGTGGGCGTCAGGCCCGAGGAGGTCACCGACTGGAAGCGTGCCGGCGGCGACCTCTCGGTGGCGGGAGGCAGCTTCGACGAATCGGTCGAGGCCCAGACCCAGGCCGCCGAGCTGGCGGTCGAGCGCGCCAAGCGCGTGGCCGAGCGCGGCGGCGACGCCGTGGTCGTGATCGACTCGCTCGAGGCCCTGCCCGCGGGCGCCGCGCGGCGCCTGTTCGGCGCGGCGCGCAAGCTCGAGGAGGGCGGGTCGCTGACCGTGGTCGCGGCGACCGGCATCGCCTACGAGCCCCTGCGCCAGGCGTCCACGCGGATCTCGCTCGGTGACCCCAAGGACGACGGTGCGATGCAGATCCTGGCGGAGCGCTCGGGCACGCTGCGCGCGGACCTCATCGGCTAGGAGAGCACCGCCACATGGCGGACCCCGCGCGCGACCCCCAGACACCCGACGAGGAGCTGCTCGAGGCCGAGACGGCCGCGATCGCGCACCTGTACACCGACGCCGACCGGGTCGAGCGGATGGCGGGCGAGCTGGAGATGGGCTTCGCCACCCTGTCCGGGCTGCCGCCGGCGGTGTCGGTGTTCGGCTCGGCGCGGACCGCGCGCGAGGACCCGCAGTACGAGGCCGCCAGGGGCGTCGCACGGCGGCTGGGCGAGGAGGGCTACTCGATCATCACGGGCGGCGGGCCCGGCATCATGGAGGCGGCCAACCGCGGCGCCGCCGATGCCGGCGCGCAGTCGATCGGGCTGGGCATCGACCTACCGCAGGAGCCGGGCCTCAACGACTGGGTCGATCTGCCGCTCCAGTTCCACTACTTCTTCACGCGCAAGGTCATGTTCGTGCGCTACGCCAGCGCGTTCGTGGTCTTCCCGGGCGGCTTCGGCACGTTCGACGAGCTGTTCGAGGCCGCCACGCTGCGCCAGACCGAGAAGGTGCGCTGGTTCCCGATCGTGCTGTTCGGCAGCGAATACTGGGACGGGCTCGTGCGCTGGCTGCGCGATCCGGTCAACGCCGAGGGCAAGATCTCCGACCACGACTGGGAGATGCTCGAGGTCACCGACGACCCCGAGCGGGTCGTCGAGCTGATGCGCGCCCGCTACGGGCGGTAGGCGACGCTGTGCCAGGAGGGTTCGGGGGAGAGCTCGATCAGCTCGCCACCGCGCTCCGGCTGGGCGTAGCCGAACGATGCGGTGTCCTCGTCGAAGACCAGCTCCAGCTCGCCCTCCATCACCCGCTGGTCCAGCCACGCGCCGCGGAACACGAGCCGGCGCAGCCAGTGCACCAACGATTGGTCGGAGTGGCCGTTCAGGTCGCCCCAGGAGTCCATCACGTGCTCGCCGAGTGACGAGTGGGCATCGGTCACCTCGCCGTTGACGGCCAGGTTCACCAGGTCCTCGCGCTCGTCGTCGTCCAGCTCGCCCGCCACGAACCCGAGCTTCGAGCCGGCCTGCTCCACCCGCTCGGTGAAGTCGCGCTCGTTGAAGGTGAACCGGAGCTCGCCGTATTCGAGGACGTAGTCCGCGCCCGACTCGTAATTTCCACGCTTGATGCTGTCCATGAGGTGATCGGCTCGAGGGCGGGAAGACCCTGGCCGCGAGCGCGTCGCGATCCTAGCCGCGATCCCTTCCACAGCGGACGGACTGCAACAGGATTTGCACCAGGGGGGCGAATCCAGGCCCGTCGGTCCCTCCAAGGGTCATGAACCAGTCTCTGCTGATCGTGGAGGACGACGAGGCCACGCTCTCGTTCCTGGCCGAGAACCTATCGGCTGACGGCTTCCAGGTGGCCACCGCAACGGACGCTGCGGGGGGCATCCGCCAGCTCGAGGTACGCCACCCGGCCCTCGTCGTGCTCGACCTCGGGCTCGGCGGGTCCAGCGGGCTGGAGCTGCTGGATCGCGTCCGCGCGGCCGACCCGCGCGCGGGCCGGATCGACCCCGGCGTACCGGTGCTGATCCTGACCGGCCACGGTGGCCAAGCCGATCGCCTGCGCGGCTTCGAGCGCGGCGCCGACGACTACGTGGTCAAGCCGTTCCTGTACGGCGAGCTGCTCGCACGCGTGCGCGCGGTGCTGCGCCGGTGCGCGGACCGCAGCCAGAACGACCCCCTGCGCGTCGGCGATCTCGTGGTGGACCCGCGCACCCGCGCGGTCCGCCTGGACGACCGGCCCGTGCACCTGTCGGCCAAGGAGTTCGCGCTGCTCCAGGCCCTGGCCGTTGAGCCCGACCGCGTGGTGCCCAAGAACGAGCTCTTGCGCGACGTCTGGGGTTACGTGGCGATCGGGCGTACCCGCACCGTCGACGCGCACGCGTGCCGGTTGCGCAAGAAGCTGGCCGCCGGGTCGGCACGGCCGTGGGTGATCAACGTGCGCGGCGTTGGCTACAAGCTGCGCGAGGTCCGGTGACGGCGCTGGTCCTCCTCTCCGGTTGGGCGCTGGCCGGTTGCCTCGCGCTGTGGGTGGTGCGGCTCGCCGGTCGCCTGCGTCTGGTCGGCGACGCAGCGCACGAGCTGCGCGGGGCGGGAGCCACGCTGGCGCTGGCCTCGGCGTCGATGAAGCGCGAGCAGGGCGGGCTGCGCCGGGCGCGGGCGTTCGAGTCCGAGCTCGACCGCCTGTGCGCGGGCCTTGATGATCTCGACGCCGCGCGCCAGGGCTCGTACGCCGCCGCCAGCGGCTCGCTGCTGCCCGTGGAGCGCACCCTGCGCACCGCTGCCGCCGGCTGGCGGCCGGTGGCGGGCGCGCAGGGCCGGCGGCTCAGCCTGCACTGGGAGGCCGGAACGGCCGCGGTGCGGGCCGACCGCCGGCGCCTGGCCCAGGTGCTCGGCAACCTGCTGGCCAACGCGGTCGAGCACGGCAGCGGCGCCGTGCGCCTGCGTGGGCGCAGGCGCGGCTCGAAGGTCGTGATCGAGGTTGTCGACGACGGCCCGCGGGCCGTCCCCGTCGCCGCCGATCCGGACCGTGGCCGCGGCCTCGGGATCGCCGCCCGCGCGGCCGAGGAGGCCGGCGGCCGGCTGACCGTCAGCCGCACCCCGGAAGGCACGCGTGCCGCGGTCGAGCTGCCGGTCGTGGACCCGTGAGTGCCCCGATGCGCCGCCGGCGGGCGGTGTTCCTCCTGGCGCTGGCGCTGGCCTGCGGCGGGCTGGCGGCGTCGGAGGTGGGCTCGCGGGTGGCCGAGGTCGAGAGTCGCACCGGGCGGCCCGAGCGGGTCGTCGTGGCGGCGCGGGATGTCGGGCCGGGCGCTCGGCTGGTGGCCGCGGACCTGGCAGTCCGCGACGTCCCGGCACGGTTCGTGCCCGTCGACGCGATACGAAGCGCGCCGGGAGTCGTCGGCGCGCGGGTCGAGAGCGGCCTGAGGCGCGGGGCGTACCTCACCCCGGCGGCAATGGGCGCCGGGGCGCGCGCAGTGCGGTCGGGCGCGCTGCGAAGAGGCGAGCGTGCCGTGCAGGTCACGGTCGCGGGCGGCGATCCGCTCAGCCGGGCGAGCGGGCCCGGCTCGCGCGTGGACGTGCTGGTGTCCACCGAGCCGCGCGACGGCGCCGGCCGGACGTTCCTGGCGCTGGAGGACGTCGAGCTGCTGGCCCTTGGCGGTCCGGATGGCTCTGCCGCCGCGGGCGCCGATCAGCGCCCGGGTGAGGGCGCCGGCGCAGCGGCCACGGCGTCGGCCACCGCGACCCTGCGCGTGACCCAGCGCCAGGCGGTCTACCTGACAGCGGCGCAGAACTTCGCGCGCGAACTGCGGCTGCTGCCGCGTCCCGCGGGCGACGGCGGCCGTGCGGGCCGGTCGGCGGTGTCCGCGGCGGGGCTCTGAGCGGCTCTTACACGCCGCCTACGCAACGGTGACGCAGCCGTGACGGGCGCGTTCCTAGCTTGCGTCCGCGTACCCCGATCAAAGGAAGCACGATGGAGCAACCACCCATGAACAAGCGCGGGCGGATCGCCATGGCGGCCGCCGCCGGGGTCGCCGCGGTGGCGATCGCCGTGCCCGTCTCGGGGGCGTTCGCGGAGTCATCGCCGTCCTCGTCCCAGCAGGGCTCGAGCAGCCAGCAGGCGCCCGGGCTCGACGATGTCCAGTCGCAGGGCTACGGCCAGGGCGGCAACGGCGGCTCGCAGTGGGCCGACGGCGGCGACTGCCCGGAGAAGGACGGCCAGAGCGGCCAGGGCAGCGGCCAGGACGGCAGCGCGGCGTCCGGCGGCTACGACGCCCAGCAGCTCTAGGCGCAAGCGGCCGGGCGGCCCTCGCGGTCGCCCGGCCGCCGGCCGAGCCGGTGGCCGCGCTGGAGGGCGTTCGCCTCGACCGCCGGCGGCTCGAACCGTCCTGGTCCCAGCCGACGGTGGCGGCAATAGCCAGGACGGAACGTCAAGCCCGCAGCACCTCGACGTCGCCCTCGGGCGTTCCCAGCAGCGCCTGCTCGGCCATGCCCGCGAACAGGCCGTGCTCCAGCACGCCGGGCACGCGGTGGAGCGCGTCGCCGAGCGCGTCGATGTCGGCGTCCGGCGGGATCGGGCAGTCCAGGATGTGGTGCCCCTCGTCGGTCACGTACGGCTCATCGTCGCCGTCGCGCACGCGCAGCCGCGGGTCCGCCAGCACCCGCGTCAACCGCCGCTGCGTGTCGCGCCAGGCGAACCGGGCCACCTCGACGGGCAGCCGGAACTCCTGGCCGAGGCGATCGACCTTCTTCGCTGTCTCCGCCACCACCACGAACCGCCGCGCAGCGGCGGCCACGACCTTTTCGCGCAGCAGCGCCCCGCCGCCGCCCTTGATCAGCCGCAGCCGCGGGTCGATCTCGTCGGCGCCGTCGAGCGCCAGGTCGAGCTCGAGCGTTCCGTCCAGCTCCACGATCTCAAGGCCGGCCTCGCGCGCGCGCTCGCGCGTGCGCTCAGAAGCCACGGCCACCCGCAGCGACCCGCCGCGCTCGCCGAGCCGCTCGACGACCCGCCACACGGCGCGCCCGGAGCCGAGGCCCAGCGTCATCCCGTCTTCGACAAGCTCCACGGCGGCGGCCGCTGCGGCATCGCGCGCGGGGGAGGGCTCGACGCTCACGCCGCGAAGCCTGCCACGCCTCTCGGCCGGATGCGGGGAGGACGACCCACCCCGCTACGATCTAAGTCACAGCCCATCAGGTTTGCTCATGGGCGCTCTGACGGTTGCTAGACTCCTACTTATCTTTCGTAAGCCCAGCGGAGAGAGCGAGCTGATCTGATGGAAACCCTGCTTCTGATCCCGGTCGACGAGTCCGTCGTCTTCCCCAACATGACGGTCACGCTGACGGTCGACGTCGGCGACGAGGAGCGGGTCCTGATCGTCCCGCGCAAGGAGGGCGAGTTCGCCAGCGTCGGCACCGTCGCCGAGGTCGCAGAGCACGTGCGCCTTCCCGGGGGCGGGCACGCGGTCGCGCTCAGCGGCCTGCACCGCGCCGTGGCCGGTGCCGCGCACACGAGCCCGACCGGCGAGCTTCGCGTGGAGGTCAGGCCGCAGCCGGACGACGAGCCGGTGGACGGCAAGACCCGCAACCTCGAGCGCGAGTACCGCGCCGTGGTCGAGGAGCTGCTGGAGCTGCGCGGCGACGACGGCCGGATCGCCGCGTTCCTGCGCTCGATCAGCGAGCCCGGCACGCTCGCCGACACCTCCGGCTACTCGCCGGACATCTCCTACGAGGACAAGGTCGGTCTGCTCGAGACCCTGGACGTGACCGAGCGCCTGGAGAGGGCGCTCGACCTCCAGCGCCAGCGGCTGACCGAGCTGCAGGTGCGCACCCAGATCCGCGAGGACGTGCAGTCGGGCGCCGACAAGCAGCAGCGCGAGTACTTCCTGCGCAAGCAGATGGAGTCGATCCGCAAGGAGCTTGACGAGGACGACGCGTCGGTGGTGGAGGAGTACCGCACCAAGATCGACGAGGCGGGCATGCCCGAGGACGTCAAGGAGCAGGCCGACAAGGAGCTCGGCCGGCTGGAGCGCATGGGCGAGCAGTCGGGCGAGAGCTCGATGATCCGCACCTACCTCGACTGGCTGATCGCCGTGCCGTGGTCCGAGGAGTCCGAGGAGGTTCTCGACCCGGTCAAGGCACGCGAGGTGCTGGACGCCGATCACGCCGGCCTCGAGGACGTCAAGGACCGGATCGTCGAGCACATCGGCGTGATGAAGCTGCGCCGCGACCGCGGCATCGACGACGCCACGGATCGGAAGTCGGGGGCGATCCTGACCCTGATCGGCCCTCCCGGCACGGGCAAGACGTCGATCGGCGAGTCGATCGCGCGCGCCACCGGGCGCGAGTTCGTGCGCATCTCGCTGGGCGGGGTGCGTGACGAGGCCGAGATCCGCGGCCACCGCCGCACATACATCGGCGCACTGCCGGGACGGCTGGTTCGCGCCCTGCGTGACGCCAAGACGATGAACCCGGTGATCATGCTCGACGAGGTCGACAAGGTCGGCGCCGACTGGCGCGGCGACCCGTCGGCGGCCCTGCTCGAGGTGCTGGACCCGGCCCAAAACCACAGTTTCCGCGACCACTACCTGGACGTGGAGCTGGACCTGAGCAAGGTGCTTTTCATCGCCACCGGCAACGTGTCGGAGACGATCCCTGCGCCGCTGCTCGACCGGATGGAGGTCGTGCGCTTCGACGGCTACACCACCGAGGAGAAGGTCGCGATCGCGCGTGACTACCTGTGGCCCCGCCAGCGCGGGCGCAACGGGCTGCGCGAGGACGAGGTGACCGTGGATGACGCGGTGCTGCGCACCGTGGTCTCCGATTACACCCGCGAGGCGGGTGTGCGCAACCTCGAGCGTGAGCTCGGCACGGTGCTGCGCAAGACCGCGACCAAGATCGCCGGCGGCACGGCGACCGCGCCCGTGGCGATCGACACCGACGCCATCCGCGACGCCCTGGGCAGGCAGAAGTTCTTCCAGGAGGCGGCGGAGCGCACGGCGGTGCCGGGCGTGGCCACCGGGCTGGCGTACACGCCCGTCGGTGGCGACGTGCTGTTCATCGAGGCCACCTCGATGCGGGGCAAGGACAACCTGGTGCTGACCGGGCAGCTCGGCGACGTGATGAAGGAGTCGGCACGGATCGCGCTCTCGTACGTGCGCGGGCACGCGCACGACGTCGGCACGGACGAGGAGTCGTTCGAGAACCGCGAGTTCCACGTCCACGTCCCGGCGGGCGCGATCCCCAAGGATGGCCCGAGCGCCGGCGTCACGATGACCACCGCGCTCGCGTCGCTGCTGTCCGGCCGCCCGGTCAAGCACACGGTGGGCATGACCGGCGAGGTCACGCTCCAGGGCCGTGTGCTGCCGATCGGCGGGCTCAAGCAGAAGGTGCTTGCCGCGCACGCGGCCGGGCTGACCGACGTGATCATCCCCGAGCGCAACCGTGCCGACATCGAGGAGGTCCCGGAGGAGGTCCGTGACGCGATGACCTTCCATCCCGTGATGACCATCGGCGAAGTGCTCGAGCTTGCCCTCGAGCCCTCGACTTCGCCGGCATCCATGCCGGCTGCGTAAACGGCAGGCCGCACGGGTAGCCAACAGGGCATGCGTGCTCGTTGGCTACTCGTGCTCCTGATCGCCATGCTCCTCGCGCCCGCGGGTGCGCACGGCCAGACCGCACCCAAGGGCGCGTTCGTGTCGATCGAGGACGCCGCCCCGGACGTGCTGCTGGACATCCGCTACCGCACCGCGCACAACTTCATCGGTCGCCGGATCGACGGCTACCGCGAACCGCGCTGCCTGCTGACCCGGCAGGCGGCCACGGCGCTGGTGAAGGTGCAGGCGCGCGTCAAGCGCCGGGGCTACACGCTCAAGGTGTACGACTGCTATCGCCCGCAGCGGGCCGTCGACCAGTTCGTGCGCTGGGGCAAGCGCCTTTCCGACCAGAGGATGAAGCGCGAGTTCTACCCGCGGGTGCGTAAGTCGCGCGTGTTCAAAGAGGGCTACATCGCCACGAAGTCGGGGCACAGCCGCGGCAGCACCGTGGACCTGACGCTGGTCAAGCTGCCCCAGCGGCGCAAGGACGCCAGCTACCGGCCAGGCCAGCGGCTGACCGACTGCGCCGGCCCGTTCCGCAGCCGGTTTCGCGACAGCTCGGTCGACATGGGCACCGGCTACGACTGCTTCGACGTGCTCTCGCACCCGCTGAACCGGAAGGTCAGCGGCGCGCGCAGGGCCAACCGGCTGCGCCTGCGCCGGGCGATGGTGCGCGGGGGATTCGAGCCGCTGTCCACCGAGTGGTGGCACTTCACGCTCAAGCGCGAGCCGTATCCGAAGCGGTTCTTCGACTTTCCCGTGGCCAAGCGCTCGCTGCGCTGAAATTGGTGGCCAATCCTCGCGTGGGACGGCTCCGGCCCGGATCGGTGGACATTTGACCTGCCGATCTGCTTCCATACCGCCCTGTTCGTAATCCAGCCGAGTCGCCGCCAACCCGATTGGCGGCGAACGGGGGAACCACTTGGGTCCGGGTCGTTTCCGGTCCCCGGGGCGAATCGCCGCCACCGCGCGGCGTAGCGCACTTTCCAGCGCGAGCCCGTCAGCTCACCCCGTAGGCGCATAGGAAAGAGGAGTTGAAGAAGGTCTTGTCGTCGCGCTGCCGTTCTCGAATAGTTGTCGCCGTGCTCGCGCTGGCCTCGGTGCCGGCGATCCCTGCCGCCGCGCAGGCCGACACCGCCTCCTCGACGGGCGCCATGACCACCGAGATCGTGCTCAAGAAGGGCGATCGCGGCAAGGCGGTCGCCGCCGTGCAGCGCAAGCTGCGCCTGAAGGCGGACGGCAGGTTCGGCCCGGCCACCGCTCGCGCGGTCAAGCGGTTCCAGAAGCGCAGGAACCTCGATGCCGACGGCGTCGTCGGCCCGGCCACGCGCCGCGCGCTGGCGCTGCCCGCATTCAGCAGCAACTCCGTGACGCGCAAGGGCGCGCGCAAGCGCAGCTCACGCAAGGTGCCGGCGGTGCTGCGCCGGATCGCCGAGTGCGAGTCCGGTGGCGACATCACCGCGGTCTCCCGCAACGGTCGCTACTACGGCAAGTACCAGTTCTCCAGGGCGACCTGGAAGGCCAACGGCGGCCGCGGCTCCAACCCCGCCGACGCCACCGAGGCCGAGCAGGACCGCGTCGCCATCAAGCTCTACGAGGCCGAGGGTCTGGATCCGTGGCCGAGCTGCGGTTCGAAGCTCGGCAGCTGAGCGGCGCCGCAACCTTCGTCCCGGACGCGTGTCGGGGCAGGGTAAGCCGTGATCCGGGGCGAAGCTCCCGGCAGCCGGTGAGCCGAGTCATGCCCCGCGCGTTCGCCACAGCCCTCGTCGTCGCCCTCGCCCTGCTGGCGGGGACCCCGGCGGCCCACGCGGCCGGGCCCAGCATCCGGGCGGTCGAGTGCCTCGCCTCCTGCGCCGACGGGAAACCGCGCGGCGGCAGCCTGCTGCTCATCTCGGGCGCCGGCCTCGGCAACGTCTACCGGGCTGTGTTCCCGGGCGGGCGCGACGGCATCCGCGATCTGCGCGGCCGCGCGGGCCAGAGCTCGACCACCACCGTGCGCGTGCGCGTCCCCTGGGAGGCCGCATCGGGGTCGTTCGTGCTGGGCACCCGCGACGGCAGGGTCTCGCGCCCGGAGCCGGTCCGGATCGCGCCTGTCCCGGTGGTCTCGCGCTGGCGCTGCATCCGCAGGTGTGCACCGGGGCGCAAGATCAAGGGTGGGAGCCTCGTGCAGGTGAGGGGCCTCCGCCTTGGCGCGGTGCGCGACGCGGTTCTTCACGGCGGCCGTGGCCGGGCCGACGATCTGCGCGCCCGCGTCAGCGACCAGCGCTTCTCGAGCTTCCGGATGCGGATCCCGCGCAACGCCGTGACCGGCAACTTCTCCGCCCGCGAGCGCCGCCGCCGGTCACCCGGCCGCAAGCTGGCGGTGCAGGCGTTCGCGCCGGTGGCGCCAGGACCCGTGGCGGGTGTCTTCCCGGTGCGCGGCACGCACGACTTCGGCGGCACGCAGTCGCGCTTCGGCGCCGGACGCAGCGGCCACAGCCACCAGGGTCAGGACGTGATGGCCAAGTGCGGCGTGCCGCTCGCGTCCGCAACCGCCGGCACCGTCCACACCACCGGCTACCAGTCCTCTGCCGGCAACTACATCGTCATCCGCGGCAGCGCGCCGGCGCAGGACTACGTCTACATGCACCTCAAGGCCGCGCCGGTTGTGGGCAAGGGCGCGGTGGTGGCCGCCGGCCAGGCAATCGGCGCCGTCGGGGAGACCGGCAACGCGCAGGGCTGTCATCTTCACTTCGAGATCTGGAGCGGCCCCGGCTGGTACGACGGCGGCCGGCCGTTCGACCCGCTGCCCCAGCTCCAGGCCTGGGAGGCCGCCGGCTAGCCGGCGGCGAGCGGCCTGCGCTCGCGCGCGGCGACCAGCGTCACCAGGCACAGCAGCGACAGGATCGCGTAGGGGATCGCGTCCGAGGTCACGTCGGCAAGGGCGGCGCCGGCGGCGCCACCGCCCACCTGCCCGGCCGCCCAGGCCAGGTTCATGATCCCGAAGGCGAAGCCCTGGTCGAGCCCCAGCGATTCCGACGAGTCGGACAGCATCGCGGCCGCGGGCGCCCAGAAGAACGACAGCCACATGACGGCCACCAGCAGCAGCGCGCCGAGCAGCCAGACCGATCCCGCGGCGGGCAACACGAGCGCCGTGACGCCGGCGCCGACCAGGCCGATGCGGATCAGCGGCAGCCGCCCGTGCGCGTCCGACCGGCGTCCCATCACGGGGTTCAGCAGCGCCTCGACCGCCGCGGAGGCCACGAACAGCGCGCCGATCGTCAACCCGCGCGCTCCAAGGTCGTCAAGGCGCAGCGGAACCAGCACGTCGATCGCGCCGATCGAGAGCGCGGGCAGCAGGAACAGCCACATCGCCACCTGGAGCGAGCGCGAGCCGAGCGCCGTCCCGAGGTCGCGCCAGCTGCTGCGACGGTGCGCATCCGAGCCAGGGATCGCCAGCGCCCACAGCAGCATCAGCGTGGCCACGACGCCAACGCCGGAGAACACGAGCTCCGGGCTGGTCTCGGTGGCGGCGCCGCCGATCACCGGCCCGAGCAGCACGCCGAACAGCGCCGCTCCGAGCGCGGCGCCGATCGCCTGGCCGCGGCGCTCGGGCGCCGTCACGCCCATCAGCCACGCCAGCGCGCCCGCCCACGTGCACGCGCCCCCGACGCCCTGCACGAGCCGGGCCGCGTCCAGCACGCCGATCGTCTCGGCGTGGCCGAACGCCACGCTGGTAACGGCGATCAGGATCAGGCCCGTGATCGCCGTGGCCTTCGCCCCGATCCGGCCCGCCAGCCAGCCCGCGGGCAGCGAGGCCAGCAACGTCCCGGCCGGATAGGCCGCGCTGAGCAGGCCCGCAGCCGTCTTCGACAACCCCAGCTCGTCCTGGTAGGTGGGCAGCAGCGGCGTGATCGCGGCGAAGAACATCGTGTCCACCAGAACGGCGGCGCACACGAACGGGAAGACGTGCGACCGATTTGGCGTCCTCGCGAAATCGGTCATGCCAGCCGCACCAGCCGGTCAGGTCGGCCGTCCACGGCCTGATCGTCGCAGGTGGGGGCGAGGATGGCCGCCCCGCGCCCTTGACAGGGCATGGGCTCCATGGACGAGCTTGCCGAGGTGCTGCGCGCCCGGCTGATCGAGGACGCACGGGCGGGGCAGGGGCCGGCTGCCGACGTCGAGGACCGCGTCCGGGAACTGGTGGCGGCGCAGGCGCCGGCGCTTGCGCCCGCCGAGCGCGAGGCGCTGTGCGGGCGGGTCCTGCGCCTGGCCGGCGGCCTCGGGCCGCTCGAGCCACTGCTGGCCGATCCGCTGGTGGACGAGGTCATGGTCAACGGGCCCGGCTGCGTTTACGTCGAGCGCCGAGGCCGGCTCGAGGCGACCGCGGTGCGGTTCGACTCCGAGACCGACCTGCTGCACGCCATCGAGCGGATCCTCGCTCCGCTCGGGCGGCGCGTCGACGAGGCGTCGCCGCTGTGCGATGCCCGGCTCGAGGACGGCTCGCGCGTGAACGTCGTGATGCGCCCGCTGTCGCTGGTCGGGCCGTGCCTGACGATCCGCCGCTTCCGCCGCGAGGGCTACTCGCTGCGCGACCTGGTCACGACCGGCACGCTGCCCACCGCGGCGGCGGAGATGCTGGCGCTGGCGGTGGCGGCGCGCGCCTCGATACTGGTCAGTGGTGGCACGGGAGCGGGCAAGACCACCACTCTCAACGCGCTGTCAGGCGCGATTCCTGCGGGCCAGCGGATCGTCACGATCGAGGACGCCGCCGAGCTGTCGCTGCGCCAGGAGCACGTGGTGCGGCTGGAGTCGCGGCCGCCGAACCTCGAAGGCAGGGGAGAGGTGACGATCAGGCGGCTGGTGGTCAACGCGCTGCGGATGCGGCCCGACCGGATCGTCGTCGGCGAGGTGCGCGGGCCCGAGGCGCTCGACCTGCTCCAGGCACTGAACACCGGCCACGACGGCTCGCTGAGCACGGTGCACGCCAATTCGCCCGAGGATGCGCTGCGGCGCCTGGAGACGCTTGCGCTGATGGCGGGCGTGGGCCTGCCCCATCAGGCGGTGCGCGAGCAGGTGGCCGGCGCGATCGACCTGATCGTGCACCAGGCGCGTCGTCCGGACGGCTCGCGCGCGGTGGTGTCGCTGTGCCAGGTCGTCCGCGGACCCGGCGGGGCCGGCACGCGCGAGCTCATGCACGGTGAGCGCGTCACACGTCCGGGCGAGGGCGTGCTGGCGCGGCGGCTGGAGGCGGTGGGCGGGTGAGCGCCGGCGGTTGGCTTGCGCTTGCGGCCGGGGTCGCCGGTGTGCTGGCCATCATCGACGTGGCGGCGGTGGCGCGGCCCGCGATCCGGCGGCGCCTGCCCCGGGCGGGGCGGGCGCTGGCGGCGTTGGCCGGAGCGGTCGTGGCGGCCGGCAGTGAGGGCCGTGACCCCGGAGCGAGTGAGCGGCGGCGGCTGCTGTGGGCCGGTGGCGTCGCGGCGTTCGCGTTCGGCCTGCTCGCGGCCGGGCCGCTGCCGGCTGCCGTGCTCGGTGCCGGCGGTCCGTGGCTGGCCGCGCGCGTGCTGGCGGCCCGGCGAACGCGCTACCGGCGGTCAGTCGACGCCGAGGCGGCCGCGGTCGCGCTGGCGCTGGCCGATGCGCTCGGCGGCGGCCATTCGCTGCGCGCCGGGCTCGCGGAGGCGGCCGCGGGCCTCACCGGCCCGGCCGCGCACGAGCTCGGCCGGGTGGGGGCCGAGCTGGCGGCGGGCGCCCGCACCGAGCAGGCGCTCGAGGCCATGCGCAGGCGTGTGGCTGCCCCGCGCGTGGATGCGCTGGTGGCCGCCTGTCTGGTCCAGCGCCGCGCCGGGGGCGACCTCGCACTGCTGCTGCGCGAGTGTGCCGAGGCGTTCGGCGACCAGTCGCGGCTGGAGGACGAGGTGCGAGCCGCGACCGCCCAGGCCCGCTTCACCGGGCTGATCGTGGTGCTGCTGCCCGCCGGCGGCGCGCTGCTGGCCGAGCTTGCGAGCCCCGGCTTCGTCACACGCATGGCCTCGTCCCTGCTGACCGCGTGGCTCGTGGGGGTTGCGCTGGTGCTCCAGGCGGTCGCGGCGGTGGCCATCCGGCGCCTGGGTCGGGTGCGCTGGTGATCGCGGCCGCACTGGCGTTTGCCTGCGCGGCGCTGGTGGTGGCGGCCGCGGCGGTGCTCTGGCCCGAGCGCCGTGCGCCACGACCGGCACGACTGCTGACGAGGTTTGCCCGGGGAGCGCTCGGGGGGCGGGGGGCGCCTGTCGGGCTGGAGCAGCGGATCGTGGCGGCGGGCCGCCCCGCCGGCCTCGGCGTGCGCGAGCTGATGGCGGCCAAGGCTGCGAGTGCTCTGGCCGCGGCCGCGCTGGGGGTGCCGTTCGGGCTCGTCGCGCCGGGGCGCCTCGGCGTCCTCGTCGTGGCCGCCGCGCCGGCGGCGGGCTTCCTGGCGCCCGACCTCTGGCTGCGCCGCCGGGCGGACGCGCGCGCCCGGCGGGTGCGACGCGAGCTGCCGGCGCTGCTCGATCTGCTGCGGGTGTCCGTGGGCGCGGGCTCTTCGCTGGCCGCCGCGCTGGCCGAGGTGGGTGAGCGCGCGAGCGGCCCGCTGGCGGCCGAGTGGCGCGCGGTGGGGGACGAGGTGACGCTCGGCGTGCCGCTGGAGCACGCGCTCGCGGGCATGGCCGTGAGATTGCCCCAGCCCGAGGTCATAGCGCTGTGCGCGGCCCTCGACCGCGCCCGCCGCCACGGGGCGCCGCTTGGCGACACGCTGGCCGGCCAGTCGCGCGACGCCCGCCTGGCCCTGCGCCGCCGCGTGGCCGAGGACGCCGCCAAGGCGGGGCCGAAGATTCAGCTGGTGGTTGCCCTGTTGCTCGTGCCGTCGGTGCTCCTGCTGGTGGCTGCCGCCCTGGCCGCGGCGCTGTCGGACTCGGGCGGCGTGAGCGGCATCTGAGCGCTGCCCCACGACGTCCCACCGGAGCGCACGACGCGTTGCGTTTCCGCCCCCGAGACTGCAATCCCGCGCCCAGCGCGGCGTGTTGCAGCGCGCCGCCCGGGCCGGCTCGCGCCGCCGCCCACCGCTCCCGACCGCCCGGATCGTCAGTGCTGGAGCGCAATTGCCGCGCCGCGCCGTCGAACATCCGGCCAGCGCCGGGAGATCGGTGGGGCAATGTGTTGCAGAGTGGGAGGAGGTGGGGTACTGTGGCGCCAGCTCACACGGACCGGAGTGGCGGGGCTCCTCCCACTCCGCCACTTCGGTCCGGGTCAGCCCCCCGCGGAAGACCTTGCTTCATGGCATTCAGAGGCCACTACGAACACTCGCTGGACGCGAAGCATCGCTTGAGCATTCCCTCCAAGTTCCGCGAAGCCTTCTCCGACGGCCTGGTCCTGTCGAAGGACACCGACGCGTGCATCACGGTTTCGTCGCCGGATGCGCACGAGTCGCGCGTCAAGGTCGCGCTCGAAGGCAAGAACCCCCTGGGTCGCGACTACAAGCAGGTCCAGCGCTTCTACCAGGGCAACTCGTTCGAGACCGAGCTCGACTCCGCCGGCCGGGTGATCCTGCCGGCTCCTCTCCTAGCGCACGCGAAGATCGAGAAGGAGGTCGTGATCACCGGCGTCGACGACCACCTCGAGCTGTGGTCCGGCGAGGGCTGGAACGAGCAGCAGACCCTGCTCGACCAGGTGATGGGGGAGGTGACGGACTCCCTTGGCGATCCTTCTTGACATGACGTGCACCCACATACCGGTGCTGGCCGGCGAGCTGATCGACCTGGCGGGGCCCCGTGAGGGCGATCGCGTGGTGGACTGCACGTTCGGCGCCGGCGGCCACGCCCGGCTTGTCGCCGACCGGATCGGCCTCGGGGGAACGCTCGTGTGCGTGGACCGCGACCCCGATGCCGAGGCGCGCTTCGACGAGCTGGCCGCCGACGTGTCGTGCCAGACGCGCTTCCTGCGCATGGACTACACCGAGGCGCTCGCGCTGCTCGAGGCCGAGGGCTTCACCGCCGACTTCGTCTACTTCGACCTCGGCGTGTCGTCGATGCAGATCGACACGCGCGAGCGCGGCTTCTCCTACTCCTATGACGCGCCGCTGGACATGCGCATGGACCCGGGCCAGGAGCTCGACGCGCGCACGGTGGTCAACACGATGGAGGAGCGTCAGCTGGCCAAGGTGATCGCCACCTACGGCGAGGACCGCAACGCGCGCGCGATCGCGCGGGAGATCGCGCGCCGGCGAAGGAGGGCCCCGATCGAGACGACCGCGGAGCTCGTGGCCGCCGTCGAGGCCGCGCTGCCGGCAGCCGTCAGGCGCCGCTTTGGAGGAAGTTCCCCTGCAAAGCGCGTATTTCAAGCCATCCGCATCGTGGTCAACGACGAATTGGAGGATCTGGACCGCGCGCTGCCCGCGGCGTGGTCGATCCTGGCCGAGGGCGGCCGGCTCGCCGCGATCTCGTTCCACTCGCTCGAGGATCGGCGCGTCAAGCGCTTCCTGGCCGACCGCGCGCGCGGCTGCATCTGCCCGCCCGACCTCCCCGTGTGCCGCTGCGGCCGCGTGCCCGAGGCCGAGCTGATCACCCGTCGGTCGGTGGCGCCGACCCCCGGTGAGGTCGCCGACAACCCGCGGTCCGCGTCCGCGCGCCTGCGCGTGGCGCGCCGGGTCGGCAACGGGGAGGCCGGCTGATGTCCGCCGCGCCGCTTCGCCGCCGCGCCCCGGTTCGCCGGCCCGTGCCGGCACGGCGCCCGCATGCCGCGCCCCGCCGCTCGGTCCCGGGCGCACGCGTGGTGCGACCCGCCGGCCAGGTGGTGCTCGACCGGCTGCTCTCGGGCCGGCTGTGGATCGGCCTCGTCTTCCTCCTCCTGGTTGGCATCGTGTTCTTCAACGTCGACCTGCTGCGGATGAACCGCGATATCGCAGCCACCGCCGAGAAGGCCGAGACGATCAAGCGCGAGAACGCCCGCCTGCGCGGTGACCTGGCGCGGCTGGGCTCGAGCGAGCGGATCCAGGCCGCCGCCGCCCAGCGTGGCCTCGTGCTGCCCGCAGCCGGTGAGGTGCGCTACCTGAAGGCCAACCCGGGCGCGGACGGCCGCAACGCGCTCGCGCGGCTGAAGACCGGCAGCGGCGCGGCGGCAGCCGACCCGGTGCCGCCGGCGCAGGCCGAGCCGGGCGAGGCTGCCGAGCAGCCGGTCGCGGTCACGACACCGCCGGCGACCACGCCCCAGGCGACGGAGCCACCGTCCACCACCCAGCCGGCGGCCGAGGCGCCCGCGCCGGTGGCCCAGCAGATCCCGCAGCCGACCGTTCCACAGGCGGAGCAGTAGGCAGTGCGGTCGACCCTGCTCGACCGCAGGATCGGACTCCTCTTCGCCATCTTCCTCCTGCTCCTCGGTCTCGCCGGGTTGCGCGCGTTCTGGCTTGGCACGGTGAGGGCCGAGTCGCTGTCCGAGCGCGCGGCGACGCAGCAGGTCGAGCACCTCAAGGTGCCCGCCGGCCGCGGCACGATCACCGACCGCAACGGGGTCGAGCTGGCGGTGTCGGAGGAGGCCACCACGGTGTTCGCCAACCCGATGCTGATCAAGAACCCGGGCGATGTCGCCGCCAGGCTGGCGCCGCTGCTGGGCCGCGACCAGAGCGCGCTGCTGCCGCTGCTGTCCGACAAGGACAAGGGCTTCGTGTACCTGCGCCGCAAGCTCGACCCGACGCTTGGCGACAAGATCGCGAAGCTCGAGATGGAGGGCATCGACACGGTCTCCGAGCCCAACCGCACCTATCCCCAGGGCGCGCTGGCGGGGCAGCTGCTTGGCTCCGTCGGGCTGGACGGCGACGGCCTCTCCGGGATCGAGCAGCAGTTCGAGCAGAGCCTGCACGGTGAGGACGGCCGCCGGCGGCTGGTCAAGGACGCCACCGGCAAGGTCGTCAGCCTTGCCGACACCAAGCGCGAGGAATCGGGCGAGGACATGCGACTGACCATCGACGCGGCACTGCAGGAGCGGGTCGAGGCCGTGCTCGGCCAGGTTGCCCGCGACCATCGGCCCAAGGGCGCGACCGCGCTGGTCATGGACCCCCGCAACGGCGAGCTGCTGGCGCTGGCCAACTACCCGCGCGTGAACCCCAACGACCTGAGCGCTTCGCCCAAGGACGGGCTCCAGAACCGCGCCGTCGGCTCGGCGTTCGAGCCCGGATCGACGTTCAAGGCGTTCACCGTGGCCGGCGCGCTCCAGGACGGTAAGGTCACGCCCGACTCCGAGCTCAACCTGCCGTCGCAGATCCAGGTTGCCGACCGCACCATCGGTGAGGCCCACGACCGTGGCGCGGTCACGCTGACGACGTCCCAGATCCTGGCCCAGTCCTCCAATGTCGGCTCGGTGATGATCGGCCAGAAGCTGGGGCCGAAGCGGTTCGACCACTGGGTGCGCAAGTTCGGCTTCGGCAAGCCAACCGGCGTCAGCCTGCCGGGCGAGGGTGGCGGCATCGTGCCAGATCCGAAGGCGTACTCCGGCTCGTCGATGGGCAACCTGCCGATCGGCCAGGGGCTGGCCGTGACGCCGCTGCAGATGGCCGCCGGTTTCTCGGCGCTCGCAAACGGCGGCGTGCTACACCGACCGCACGTGGTCGCCGGCCAGAGCGACCCCGGCAAGCAGATCGTCTCGCGCAAGACCGCCGGCCAGGTGGCGCGAATGCTCGAGGGCGTCCTGGCCGCCGGCGGCACCGCTCAGGAGGCCTCGATCCCGGGCTACAAGCTGGCCGGCAAGACCGGCACCGCGCAGAAGCCCGACCCCAAGCTCGGCGGCTACTCCAAGTTCAAGTACTTCTCCTCGTTCATCGGCTTCGCCCCGGCCCAGAAGCCGCGGCTGATGGTGGCCGTGATGGTCGACGAGCCGACCAACGGCTACTACGGCGGCGAGGTGGCGGCGCCGGCGTTCGAGCGGATCGTCTCGTTCGCCCTGCCGTACATGCGGATTCCTCCTTCGGGCTAGGCCGGCCAGAGCTAGCCCGTAAACGATCTGCCGTGCTCCGGTGCTCCAGCGGGACAGGCCATATCCTGGCAGCCGAGTGGCCTGCCGCGTCGCGTGCCATGTAGCTGGACGCTTTCGTCCATGTACGGTCATTCGGCGAGGATCCCGAGCCGGATGCCATCAGAGTGGACGCGCCTGCCATCACCCTACCCAGCTAATGGCGAAGGGGGGCGAACGCGACGGGCGGGGGTCCTCTCATGGGTATGGACGACGACATCGAGCCCACCGGAATCGAGCCGATCTGCGACCTGCTGGTCGCCTGGGCGGGGCAGGGGGCGCAGTTCATCGACCATATGGCGCGCCAATCGCAGGATGCGCCCGCCGACGTGCCACCGATCGATGTGGTCTTCCGCCAGCTCGTTCGGGAAACCCTCAAGCCGCTCGAGGGTCGGCACCCACGCGCGCACCTCGCGGCTGCCGCCGATGTGCTGCTGGACGCCCAGAGGACATTCGCGGAGGAGATCTTCCTGGTCGATCTGGAGGGAGCCGACGCCGAGGGCTGATCGACGGCCGGACGGCCGGGTTCCGTCACGACCGGCCATAGACTTCGCTCCACCATGACCCTGCGCGACCTGATGGGTGATGGGGCTCCCGAGGTCGAGATCACGGGGCTGGCGTACTCGAGCAGGAGCGTTTCCGAGGGGACGCTCTTCTTCTGCGTGCCCGGCTTCAAGGTGGACGGCCACGACTTCGCCCCCGATGCCGTCGAGCGCGGTGCCGCCGCGCTGGTGTGCGAGCGCCCGCTCGGCCTCGGCGTGCCCGAGGTCGTGGTCGGCGACGTGCGCGCGGCGATGGGACCGGCGGCGGCACGGTTCTTCGGCGATCCCACGTCGAGACTGCAGGTGGCGGGCATCACCGGCACCAACGGCAAGACGACCACGGCGTTCCTGGTGCGCGACGTGCTCGAGGGCGCGGGCCTGCACACCGGGCTGCTCGGCACCGTGAAGCAGGTGGTCGGCGGTCTCGAGGAGGAGGCGGTGCGCACCACCGGCGAGGCGATCGACCTGCAGGAGACGTTCGTGCGCATGCTCGACCTTGGCGACCAGGCATGCGCGATGGAGGTCTCCTCGCACGCGCTCGAGCTGGGGCGAGCGGATGGCATCACGTTCGCCGTCAAGGTGTTCACCAACCTGACCCGGGACCACCTGGACTTCCATCCCGACATGGAGGCCTACTACCTGGCCAAGCGAAGGCTGTTCGACCAGCCCGGCCCTGCGGTCGTGAACGCCGACGACGAGTACGGGCGGCGGCTGGTTGGCGAGCTTGGCGACGCGGTCACCTTTGCGATCGACACCGACGCCGACTACCGCGCCCGCGACATCCGCTTCGACGTGACCGGCGCCGTGTTCACGGTCGACACCCCGGCCGGCGCGGTCGGCATGACCACCCGCCTGCCGGGGCTGTTCAACGTCTCGAACGCGCTGGCGGCGTTCACCGCGGCCCGGGTGATGGGGATCGACGCCGACTCGGCCGCGCGCGCCCTGGCCGAGGCGGGTCGCGTGCCCGGGCGGTTCGAGCCCGTGGAGGAGGGCCAGGGCTTCGGTGTGCTCGTGGACTACGCGCACACGCCCGACTCACTCGAGAACGTGCTGCGCGCCGCGCGCGAGGTGTGCGAGGGCACGCTGCACGTGGTCTTCGGCGCCGGCGGCGACCGCGACAAGGCCAAGCGGCCGCTGATGGGCAAGGCCGCTGCCGATCATGCCGACCGGCTGCTGGTCACCTCCGACAACCCGCGCTCGGAGGAACCCGGCGCGATCGTCGACCAGGTCATGGAGGGCGCGGGCGCGGGTGCCGAGCGCGAGGTCGACCGGCGAAAAGCGATCGCGCGCGCGATCGGCAGCGCAGCCGACGGCGACGTGGTGGTCATCGCCGGCAAGGGCCACGAGCAGGGCCAGGAGTTCGAGGACGGGCGCAAGGAGCCCTTCGACGACGTGACGGTGGCGCGCGAGGCGCTCAGGAGCCGCTCGTGAGCGCGACGATCCCCGAGTGGGGCGACGCCGGATTCCAGCGCGCCGTCATCGACACGCGCGACGTGCGCCCGGGCGACCTGTTCGTGGGCCTGCGTGGCGAGCGCACCGACGGCGGCAGGTTCGCCGCCGACGCCCTGGTCGCCGGCGCCGCCGGCGTGCTGGTCACGCCCGAGCACGCGCGCGGGCTGCAGGGCGGCACCGTGCTCGCGGCGGACGACCCGCTCGCGGCGCTCCAGTCGCTGGCGCGCGGGTGGCGACGCGAGCTGGGCGCCAAGGTCATCGGTGTGACCGGTTCCACCGGCAAGACGTCGACGAAGGACATCCTGACCGCCCTGCTGGCCCACCACCGGCGCACGCACGCCAACCGCCAGAACCTGAACACCGAGATCGGGCTGCCGCTGACGATTCTGGAGGCGCCCGCCGGGACGGAGGTGCTCGTGCTGGAGATGGCGATGCGCGGGGAAGGCCAGATCGCCGAGCTGGTTGCCGTCGCCGAGCCCGACGTGGGCGTGATCGTGAACGTCGGCCCCGTTCACCTGGAGCTGCTTGGCACCGTTGAGCGGGTCGCGGCGGCCAAGGCCGAGCTGATCCGCGACCTCGAGCCCGGCGCGGCGTGTGTGGTGCCGGCGTCCGAGCCGCTGCTGGAGGCGCACCTGCGCGATGACCTGCGCACGACCACCTTCGGCCCCGGCGGCAACGTGAACCTGCTGGCGTTCGACGCCGGCCGTGCGGAGATCGACGTGGGCGACAGCACCTTGCAGCTGGAGCTGCCGTACGCCGAGCCCTACAACCTGCTGAACACGCTGGCCGGCGTGGCGGCCGCGCTGGCCGTGGGCGTGCGCCCGTCGGGCCGCGTCGAGCCCGCGTTTTCCTCGATGCGCGGCGAAATCGTGGAGCTGGCCGGCGGGGTGACCGTGGTCAACGACTGCTACAACGCCAACCCGATGTCGATGCGGGCGGCCCTCAAGCACCTCGCCGAGACGCCCGCCGACCGGCGCGTCGCGCTGCTGGGCACCATGGCCGAGCTGGGCGCGGACTCGGATGCCTTCCACCACGAGATCGGCCGCGAGGCCGCCGAGCTGGGCGTGGACGTGCTGATCACCGTCGGCGCCGAGGCGCTGCCCTACGCCGACGAGTTCGATGGCGAGAGCTACTCGACCGGCACGCCCGAGGAGGCCGGCGCGCTGCTTGCCGAGATCGCCCTGCCCGGCGACCGGGTGCTGATCAAGGGCTCGCGCGGCGTCGGCCTCGAGCGGGTGCTCGCGTAGTGGGCGAGATCCTGATCGGGGGCATGGCGTCCCTGTTGATCTGCATGTTCCTGGGGCCGCGCTTCATCGACTGGCTTCGCGCGCAGGAGTTCGGCCAGCACATCCGCGAGGAGGGGCCCGAAGGCCACCACGGCAAGGCGGGCACACCGACCATGGGCGGGATCGTGATCTTCACGGCGGTCGCGGTCCCGTTCCTGATCCTGACCGACTACCGCGCCATCAGCATGGCGGTGTTCGCCACCGCCGTGGCCACGGCCGCGATCGGGTTGGCCGACGACCTGGCCAAGGTGCACAAGAAGCGATCGCTGGGCATCAACGGCCGCACCAAGCTGGTGGCCCAGGCGCTGATCGCGATCGCGCTGTGGCTGGTGGTCACCGAGTACGTGGGCCTGAACGACACGCTCGACCTGAGGGTCATCGACTACTCGGTCTCGCTTGGTTACTTCTACCCGGTGCTGATCCTGCTGGTGCTGATGGGCGCGACCAACGGCGTGAACCTGACCGACGGGCTTGACGGGTTGGCCGCGGGTTGCTGCGCGATCGTGCTGCTGGCGTTCACGGCCATGACGTTCATCACCGGCGGCCCGGCCCAGGAGGATCTGGCGCTGGTGTCGGCCTGCCTGGTGGGCGCGTGCGTGGGCTTTTTGTGGTTCAACTCGTTCCCGGCGTCGGTGTTCATGGGCGACACCGGGTCGCTGGGCCTTGGCGGCGCCATCGCCGCGCTGGCGGTGGTGACCAAGACCGAGGTGCTGCTGCTGCTGATCGGCGGCATCTTCGTTATCGAGGCGCTGTCCGTGCTGATCCAGGTGTTCGCGTTCCAGCGCTTCCGGCGGCGGGTGTTCCTGATGGCCCCGATCCACCACCACTTCGAGATGATGGCCTGGTCGGAGACCAAGATCATCCTGCGGTTCTGGATCGTGGCCGCCATCTGCAGCGCCATCGGATTCACCCTGTACCAGCAGTCGATCGCATGATGGGCGGCTGCAAGCCTTCGGCTGCCGTCGTCATCGGCCGCTCACCTGCTGGAGCAGGCTTCGCGACCTGCTTCCTCGGCCTCCTCGGCTTTCGCGCGCCCATGCCGTGAGTCTCCGGCCTCCACTCCCGCCGGGGCCCTACCTGGTCGTCGGCCTCAAGCGCTCGGGCCTGGCGGCGGCGCGGATGCTGGCGCCGCACGGCGAGGTGATCGGCGTGGACTCCGGCGCCGCCGAGCTGCCCGGCGACTTCGAGGCGTACACGGGCAGCGACGGTGTCGAGCTGCTCGATCGCGTGGCGACCGTGGTCAAGAGCCCGGGCGTGCCGCGCCAGGCGCCGGTGGTGGCCGCCGCGCTGGGGCGTGGCATCGAGGTCACCGGCGAGCTCGAGCTGGCCTGGCGGCTGCTGGACGGCCACCCGTTCGTGGCCGTGACCGGCACCAACGGCAAGACCACCACGGTCGAGCTGCTCGGGGCGATCTGGCGCGAGGCCGGGCTGCCGGTCGAGGTGGCCGGCAACGTCGGCCGGGCGCTGGCCGAGCTTGTGGCGCGGTCGCCGTTTACGAGATCGGCAGGGATGCCGATCTCGTCGACGGCATTCACCGTCATCTGCGAGGCGTCGAGCTTCCAGCTCGAGGACGCCTCGGCGTTCGCGCCCGAGTGCGCCGTGCTGCTGAACGTCGAGCCCGACCACCTCGACCGCCACGGCACGCTCGAGGACTACACGGCGGCCAAGATGCGGATCTTCGCCAACGATCCGCCGCACATCGTGATGCCCCAGGACCTGGACGCCGACCCGTTCGACCTCGGCGACATCCGCCTGCGCGGCGAGCACAACCGCCAGAACGCCCGCGCCGCCGCGCTGGCCGCCGACGCGATGGGCGTTCCGCGGGCCGCGATCGTGGCGGCGCTGGGGTCGTTCGCCGGCGTGCCGAACCGGCTCGAGGAGGTGGCCCGCGTCGGCGGTGTGCTGTACGTGAACGACTCCAAGGCCACCAATCCGGCGTCTGCGGTCAAGGGCATCGAGTCGTTCGGCGGCGGCGTGCACGTGATCCTTGGCGGCAGCGTCAAGGGCGGCGGGTTCGGGGCGCTGCGCGGCCCGGTCGCCCAGCGGTGCGCGGCCGCCTACCTGGTCGGCGAGGCGGCGCCGGCGCTGGCGTCCGACCTGCACGAGACGGTGAGGCTCCATGACTGCGGGAGCTTGGAGCGGGCGGTCGAGCACGCCGCGGCGGCTGCGCGGCCGGGTGAGGTCGTCCTGCTTTCTCCCGCATGCGCCAGCTTCGACGCCTTCGCCGACTACGAGGCGCGCGGGGATCGATTCCGCGAATTGGTCTCACAGCTGGCATGAGTCCGAGCGCGGGCGTCGAACTCGTACCTGATGTCGCCGCCGCGCCGCAAGCGTCCCGTCGAGTACTCGATCCTGACCACGGCCACCCTCTGCACCCTGGCCGTGGGCGCCGTGATGGTCTACTCGGCCAGCTCAGCCGAGTCGCTGCTGCAGTCGGGCGGCGGCGATCCCGCGATGTACCTGAAGCGGTACGTCTTCCTCGGCCTGATCGGGCTGTTCGCCATGTACTGGTTCTCGCGCAACGGGCTGGCGGCCGTCAAGCGCCTGACGCCGGCGCTGCTCGGGGTGGCGTTCGCGCTGACCGTGATGGTCATGCTCCCCGGCGTCGGCGTGACGATCAACGGCGCCACCCGCTGGCTGGGCGCGGGCCCGCTGCAGTTCCAGCCCTCCGAGCTGCTGAAGGTTGCGCTCGTGCTCTACACGGCCCGGCTGCTGGCGGAGCGGCCCGGATCGGTCCGGCAGATCGGAACGCTGTTCAAACCCCTCTTCCTGGTCGTCGGCGCGGCCTGCCTGCTGCTGCTCAAGCAGCCCGACATGGGGACGGCGATGGTCATCTGCTTCTCGATCGGCTGCCTCCTGGTAGCCGCCGGCACCCCGATGCGGCTGCTTGGCTCGCTGGTCGGCGGGCTGTTCGCGGTGGCTGTCGTGCTCGCCGTGATCGAGCCGTACCGGATGGAGCGCGTCACGGCGTTCCTGGACCCGTTCGGCGACGCCGGCGACACCGGCTTCCAGGCGGTTCAGGCACTGACGGCGATCGGGTCCGGCGGCCTGTTCGGGGTCGGGCTCGGCGAGTCGGTGCAGAAGATCTTCTACCTGCCCGAGGCACACACGGACATGATCCTGGCCATCATCGGCGAGGAGCTCGGCGTGGTCGGCATGGCCGGCGTTGCGACGCTCTACGGCATGATCGGCTACGCGGGCCTGCGCGCCGCAAAGGCCGCCGCCGACCCGTACTCCAAGCTCGTCGCGACCGGCTTCACCTGCCTGATCCTGTCCCAGGCCACGCTCAACTTCTTCGCCGTGCTCGGCATGGCGCCGCTCACCGGCGTGCCGCTGCCGTTCATCTCCTACGGGTCCACCAACCTGATCGTGCTGCTGGCCGGCATGGGACTGGTGCTGAACGTGGCGGCCACGGGCGGGCTGCCCAAGCGCGCCGCCAAGCCGCGCCTGCGGACCATCGACGGAGGCCGCGATGCCGACGATCGTGATCGCCGCGGGCGGGACGGCGGGGCACGTGGTCCCGGCGCTGGCCGTCGCCGCCGCGCTGCGGGCTAGCGGCGCCCGGATCGAGTTCGTCGGCGGCGAGCGCGCCGAGGCCGAGCTGGTCCCGGCCGCGGGCTTTGGCTTCCACCCGCTGCGCGTCGAGGGCATCGACCGCCGTAATCCGCTCAAGGCGGTTCGGGCCGTGGTTCGCGCCGCGGGCGCGACTTTGGCTGCGCGCAGGCTGCTGAGGCGCCTTGGCGCCGATGCCGTGATGGGCGGCGGGGGCTACGTGGCGGCGCCGGTGGGCCTGGCCGCGCGCTCGCTGGGGCTGCCGGTGGTGGCGACCGAGGCCGACAGCCACCTCGGCATCACGAACCGGCTGCTGGCCCGCTTCGCCAGCACCGTGTTCCTGGCCTTCCCGATCGCCGGCCGCGAGGGCGGCCGCTACCGCGTGGTCGGCCGCCCGCTGCCGGCCGGCACCGGCAGCGCCGACCGCGACGCCGCCCGCGCCGCGTTCGGGATCGAGCCGGGGCAGACCTGCCTGCTCGTGTTCGGCGGCTCGCTGGGCGCGCGCCGGATCAACCGGGCCACGATCGACGCGTTCGGCAACGGCGCGCCCGGCGCGGTCCTGCACGCCAGCGGGTGGCGCGATCACGACGAGCTGGCCGCGCGCCTGGCCGAGCTGGGCTCGCCGCCGCACTACCACCTGCACGCCTACATCGACCCGTTCGCCGACGCGCTGGCAGCCGCCGACCTGGTCGTGGCACGCTCGGGCGGCTCGGTGCTGGAGGTGGCTGCCGCCGGGCTGCCGTCCGTGCTGGTGCCCTACCCGCACGCGACGGCCGACCACCAGACCTCGAACGCCCGCCACATGGAGCACGCCGGCGCCGCCGTGGTCGTGCCCGACGCCGAGCTGGACGGACCGCGGCTGGCGCGCGAGGTTGCCGCGCTGCTCGGCGCGCCCGACCGGATGGCCGCGATGGCGCGGGCGGCCGCCGCGATGGCGCGGCCGGATGCGGCGCGTGTGGTGGCCGACGAGCTGCTGTCGCTAGTCGGCGCACCCCCGCCGCCAGAATCCTGAGGACTTACCGTTGTCCCAGCGACATCAAGTCCTCACGACTCCGCGGCGTTAGCAGCGTGAAGGCGCGATGGCGCCCGGCGCCAGGCACCGGTCCAGCCGCGCCGGCGCGCGCGCTGTGCGGATCCGCAGGCGGGTGTACTTGCCCACCTTGGCTCGCCCGGTCACGCGGATCTCGATGATCGCGCCGGAGCGGTAGAGCAGCTGGCCCTTCTTCAGCCGCACCCGTCGCGACCGGCCGATCCGGCGGCTGAACGGCCGCGCGCGGCAGCGACGACGGCAGCTCACGCGCACGCGCGCGCCGGTCGGCCCGCGGACCAGCAGGCCGGTGATCCGAGTCCGGCGGCCCCTGGTGCGGCCGGTGACCACGAGCACCGGGAACGGGGACAGCCGCGGCAACGCCAGCGGGCCCCTCACCGCCGGAGCGGGTACGGGGACAGCGGGCGTGGGCGCGGACACGGCTGCGCGCGCGCCCACCGGGTTCGAGGCCGTTACGCGCGAGCGCAGCCGGGCGCCGGCGTCCAGGCCGGTGATCGCGTAGGTGGCGGCCGTCTGGCCGGGGACGACGATGCAGCTGCCGGGTGTGGCATCGGCGCACCGCAGCCACTCGTACGTGAACGGGCGCGTGGCGCCGAGCCAGACGCCGTCGCTGGTCGAGAGCGTCGAGCCCGACTGGCTGACGACCGGCGCCTCGCGGTTGACCGGCTGCCCCGCCGGGGGTGTCTGCGCCGCGACGGGGCCGGCGGCCCAAGCGGCGACCGCCAGCAGTGCGGCGAAGGGCCGCCCTAGGGACACTTGACGGGCTTGGACGACCGGGGCACGACGCAGCGGTCAACGCGTGCCGGCGCGGACGAGCGGCGGAAGCGCAGGCGGATGTACTTGCCGATCGTATTGCCCTTGCGCACTGTGATCACGACGACGGTCTTCGCCCGCATACGCCGCTGGAGCCGGCGCACTGCGACCGTGCGGCTCTTGCCCTTGCGCACGCGCATGCGGCTCTTGCGGTAGGGGCAGCCACGGCCCTTGCAGGCCACGTTGATGGTCGCGCCGCCGGGCACGCGCCGCAGCCGCAGCGTCGAGATGCGCGTGATCCTGCCTGCCACGCGGCCGTCGATCAGGAGCGTGGGGAAGGGCGAGAGCCGCTTCAGCGCCGCAGCGGTGACGCGCCTGGGGACCACGCCGGTGACGAGCCGCGCCGATGAGCTGCCGACCGCGTTGCGCGCGACGATGTTGACCACGAGCCGGCGCCCCACGTCCGCGCCCGTCACCCGGTACGCGCCGGAGCTGGACACCGCCCGGCAGGTGGCGGCGCAGCTGGTCCAGGCATACGAGTAGGAGATCGGGTCGGTGCCCGTCCACTGGCCCAGGTTCACCCGCACGGTCTGACCCTCGCGAGCGTCACCGGTGAGCGTGGGGGGCGCGACGTTCCTTGGCGCCACCGGGGTCGGCGGCGCGGCGGTGATCGGGTTGCTGATGGCGTCGGCGTAGCGGGTTCGGCTGCCAAGCGCTTCGGATCGGGTACCCGCGACTCGCAACACCATCACCGCGCCCTGGTCCGCGGCCGTGACCGCGTAGCTCAGGTCGGTGTCGCTCGTGGGAGCACAGAAGTCGGCGGCCGGGTTGCAGCGCAGCCATCGGCTGGTCAGCGAAACGTCGGACTGCCAGGTCCCGCGGGTGCCGGTCAGCGTGCCGCCGACCTGTGGGGTGCCGACAACCGTGGGCGCCGGACTCGGATCGGAAACCGGCGGCGGGACGAACCCGTCGGTCTCGTCAGATGGCGTCTGATACGTATCGGCCGTCGCCGACGCGGGCAAGGCCAGCAACGCCAGCAACGCCAGCGTTGCGATCACTAGGACTCGAACCCTCACAACCATGATGATGCCTCAACACGCGCCGATTGGCTGCAGTTGCGCCGCCGTCGACCGTAGTCTCACTCCGATGCCCACGCCGACGATGTCCGACCGCTGCCTGCACTTCGTCGGCATCGGCGGCGCCGGGATGAGCGGCCTGGCGCTCGTTTGTGCCCAGCTCGGGGCGCAGGTCACCGGCTCTGACCGGTCCGAGTCGTCGTACACCGCGCGGCTACGGGCCGCCGGAATCGAGCCGTCGGTCGGCCACGCGGCCGAGAACGTGCCCGCGGGCGCCGAGGTCGTGGTCTCGACCGCGATCCCGCCGGAGAACCCCGAGCTGGACACGGGCGCGCCGGTGATCCACCGCGGGGCGCTGCTGGGCCAGGTTGCGGCGCTGAAGCGCGCGATCGCGGTGGCGGGCACCCATGGCAAGACGACCACATGCGGAATGGCGGCGCACGTGCTCCTGGCATGCGGGCGCGAACCGGCGTTCCTGATCGGTGGCGAGCTGCGGTCGCAGGGCACGAACGCCGCTTGGGGGGAGGGCGACTGGATCGTGGTCGAGGCAGACGAATCCGACCGCTCGTTCCTCGAGCTCCCGGGCGAAGTGGCGGTGGTCACCAACATCGAGCTCGACCACCACCACACCTACGCTTCGCTCGCCGAGTTGCAGGCCGCGTTCGACGAGTTCGCCGCGCCGGCGACGACCCGGATCGCGGGCCCCGGGGCAGCCGTGGACGGCGCGCTCACCTACGGCATCGAGTCCGGCGACCTGCGCGCCGAGGGCGTCGAGCTCAAGCCGCTGGGCTCGTCCTTCCACGTCGACGGGACAGCCGTCGAGCTGTCGGTACCCGGGCGCCACAACGTGGAGAACGCGCTGGCCGCGCTGGCGGCCTGTCGTGCCGCCGGCGTGCCGCTCGCGGAGGCCGCACCGGCGCTGGCCGGCTACACGGGCGCCGGCCGCCGGTTCGAGGAGCACGGTCACACGGACGGCGGCGCGCGCGTGTTCGACGACTACGCCCACCACCCGACCGAGGTGCGCGCCACGCTCGAGGCCGCTCGTACGCTGGGCGCCCAGCGGCTGGTGGCCTGCTTTCAGCCGCACCTGTTCTCGCGCACGCGCGAGCTGGCGCGCCAGTTCGGCACCGCGCTGGCGGTGGCCGACGTGGCCTGCGTGGTGGACGTTTACCCGGCGCGCGAGCGGGCCGAGGACTTCCCCGGCGTCTCCGGCCTGCTGGTGGCGCAGGCCGCCGCCGACGCCGCGCCGGGCAGGCGGGTGCTTTGGACGCCCACGCTTGCGGAGGCTGCCCGCCGGCTCGGCGCCGAGCTGGGGGAGGGCGACGTGCTGATGACGCTCGGTGCCGGAAACGTGGACGATCTGGCGAAAGAGCTCACGTGAGCGTTCCCGACGGCGTCCAGGCCGACTTCCCGCTGGCGCGGCTGACCACGGTCCGGACCGGCGGTCCGGCCGACTTCTACGCCCGTCCCGAGAGCCCGGAGCGGCTGGTCGAGCTGCTGGCCTGGGCCGAAGCGGAGGACCACCAGGTAGGAGTGATCGGCTCCGGATCGAACCTCCTGGTAGCCGATGCCGGATTTCGCGGACTCGCCATGAAGCTCGACGGCCCGCTCGCCCAGACCGAGCGCGATGGCCTGCGCCTTCACTGCGGCGGTGGAGCGCGGCTTCCGTCCGTGGCCGCGCGCGCTGCGCGCGAGGGCCTGACCGGCCTCGAGTTCGGCGTGAACATCCCCGGCACCGTCGGCGGAGCGGTGAAGATGAACGCCAACGCCTACGGCGGCGACCTTGGCAAGGCGCTCGAGTGGGCCGACGTTGCCACCCCCGCGGGCATCGAGCGCCGCGGGCCGGACGACTTCGAGTTCCGCTACCGCCACTCCAACCTCGGGCCGCGCGAGGTTGTGGCCGAGGCGTCGTTCCTGCTCGCGGACGCCGATCCGGCCGAGGTCAAGACCGTCCTCGCGGACATGCGCGCGCGCCGCCGGGCCGCCCAGCCGTCCGGCATCAAGACCTTCGGCAGCACGTTCAAGAACCCCGATGACGAGCGCGCCGAGGGCCGCAGCGCGGGCGTGCTGCTGGACCAGGCCGGCTGCCGCGGCCTGACCGTGGGCGGCGCAAGGCTGTCGCCGGTCCACGCCAACTTCGTGGAGAACCACGGCGAGGCCACCACCGCCGACGTCGTGCAGCTCATGGCGGAGGCGCGCCGGCGGGTGCGCGAGCAGTTCGGCGTGGAGCTCGAGGCCGAGGTGCAGACCCTCGGCGATGTGGGGAGCTGGCAGTGAGCGCCGCGGCTGCCCGCTTGCGGGGGCTCTCGCCCCGGCGCGTGCTGCGGCTGCCGGGAGCGCTCGTTCGTGCGGTGCCGGCGCACGTCCGCCGCCGCCTGCTCGTCGTCGTCGTGCTCTCCGGCCTGCTGTCCGGTCTCTACATGGTGTGGCTGCGCGACATCGGCCTGGTGGCCGTCGAGAAGGTCCAGGTCACCGGCCTGACCGGCAGCGACGCCGGCGAAGCCACGGCGGCGCTCGAGGAGGTCGCGCGCGACTCGACGACCCTCCACGTGGACCACGCCGCCATCGACGCGGTGGCCGACCGGTTCCCGGTCATCCATTCCGTCCGGATCGAGACCGACTTTCCCGACGGGATGAGGATCGCGGTCACCGAGCAGCGCCCCGCGGCGATGCTGGTGGCCGGCGGCAAGCGGATACCGGTCGCCGGCGACGGGGCGGTGCTGACCGCGCTGACGATCAAGGGATCCCTGCCGACGATCGAGGTCGAGCCGGGCAACGTGCCCGACAAGCGGCTGACGCGGTCGAGCACGCTCGACGCCGCCCGTGTGGCCGGCGGCGCCCCCGCTGCGCTGACGCCGCGGCTGAAGACCGTCACCAAGGAGGGCGCCAAGGGCTGGGTGGTCCAGGTCCAGGACGGGCCCGAGCTGATCTTCGGCGCCGCCAGCTCGGTGGCGGCGAAGTGGACGGCCGCCGCGCGCGTGCTGGCCGACCGCGACGCCGCGGGCGCCGACTACATCGACCTGCGCATCCCCGGACGGCCCGCCGCAGGCGGCCTTCCGGTGCAGACGGTGGAGCCTGTGGCGCCGGCCGACAGCCAGGACGAGGCGATACCTCCCAGCGCGGACCAGGCTCCCGTGCCGCCGGATCCGCAGCAGGCGCCCGCCCCCGCCGCGCCGGCCGCGCCGGCCCCGACCCCCGCTCCAACCGCGCCACAAGCGGAAACGCCCGGGGTCGAGCCATGACCCACAGAGCCTCGACCAATGGTCGAGACTTTTCCCAACTCTCGACGTCCGGTCGAGCTTCAGAATGCAGGATCCGTTGCGTACGCTGTTGACATCATCCCGAAATGCCGCTTAAAGTCCCGTCCCCAAGGCGATCTCCGGTATTTGCGGAAACCCTCAACGATCGCTTGACGTGCGGACGGACATCCCGAGCACCAGAGGCGAGGATCTAGGCAATGGACACGGGCAGCTACCTGGCGGTCATCAAGGTCGTCGGAGTCGGTGGAGGTGGGACCAATGCGGTCAACCGCATGGTCGACGCCGGCCTGAAGGGCGTCGAGTTCATCGCCGTCAACACCGACGCCCAGGCGCTGCAGATGTGCGACGCCGACATCAAGCTCCAGATCGGCGACCAGCTGACGCGCGGACTCGGCGCGGGCGCCGACCCGGAGACCGGTTACGGCGCGGCCAACGAGAGCCGCGACGAGCTGAAGGAGGCGCTCAAGGGCGCCGACATGGTCTTCGTGACCGCCGGCGAGGGCGGCGGCACCGGCACGGGCGCCGCGCCCGTGATCGCGGAGGTTGCCAAGCAGGAGATCGGCGCGCTGACGGTCGGCGTCGTGACCCGGCCGTTCGACTTCGAGGGCAGCCAGCGCCGGCGCCAGTCCGACGAGGGCATCGACCGCCTGCGCGAGCAGGTGGACACCCTGATCGTGATCCCCAACGAGAAGCTGCTGGCGGTGGTCGAGCGCCGCACCAGCATCCTCGAGGCGTTCCGCGAGGCCGACAACGTCCTGCGCCAGGGCGTTCAGGGCATCACCGACCTGATCACCATCCCCGGCCTCATCAACCTCGACTTCGCCGACGTGCGCACGATCATGCACGACGCCGGATCGGCCCTCATGGGCATCGGTGAGGCCAACGGCGAGAACAGAGCCGGCGAAGCGGCCAAGGCCGCGATCTCGTCACCGCTGCTCGAGCAGTCGGTCGAGGGCGCCACCGGCATCCTGCTGAACATCACCGGCGGCCAGGACCTGGGCCTCTTCGAGGTCAACGAGGCGGCCGAGATCATCCAGCAGGCCGCCGACGACAACTCCAACATCATCTTCGGCGCCGTGGTCGACGACGGCCTTGGCGACGGCGTCCGCGTCACCGTGATCGCCACTGGCTTCGACGGCGCCAGCGGCGGCGGCCTGTTCACCGAGGACAGCACCGGCCGCCGGCGCGAGCCGCGCCGCCGCGACGTGTCGATGGACGATCGCCAGCGCAGCTCGCTGGAGATCTCCGACGACGACATCGACATCCCGTCGTTCCTCAAGGACTGAGCTCCCGGTCCGCTCGGCGGGCCGACCAACGCGGCTGGGTCGGCGGTAACCTCCCCGTCCTTGTCCGACGCCCTGGACACGCTGCGCCGCACCCCGCTCTTCGACCGCCACGTGGCGGCCGGGGCGAAGATCGTCCCGTTCGCGGGCTGGGAGATGCCCGTGCAGTACGAGGGGGTGCGCTCCGAGCACCTGGCCGTGCGCGAGCGCGCCGGCGTGTTCGACGTCTCGCACATGGGCGAGGTGGTCACCTCCGGACCCGACGCCGAGGCGTTCCTCCAGCACGTGCTGTCCAACGACGTGGGCAAGCTCGCCGACGGCGGCGCGCAGTACTCGGTGCTGTGCCGCGACGACGGCGGCGTGATCGACGACCTGTTCACGTACCGGCTCGGCGACAGGTTCCTGACCGTGACCAACGCCGCCAACCACGCCCGCGACCACGCCTGGCTGATCGAGCACACCGAGGGCTTCGACGTCGAACTCGAAGACGCCGCCGACCGCTACGCGATGCTGGCCGTGCAGGGGCCGGACGCGCGCGGCATCGTCGCGCCGCTGGTCGAGGGCGAGCTGCCGGGGCGGATGAGGACGGCAACGGTCGGCTTCCGCGGCGCCGAGATCCTGGCCTGCGGCACCGGCTACACCGGTGAGGACGGGGTCGAGCTGCTGATCCCGCCCGACTCCGCGGCCGAGGTTTGGGACACGCTGGTGGCGGCGGGCGTGACCCCTGCCGGCCTGGCCGCGCGCGACACGTTGCGCACCGAGGTCTGCTTCCACCTCTACGGCAACGACCTTGACCTCGAGCACAATCCGCTCGAGGCAGGGCTCGGCTGGGCGGTCAAGCCCGACACCGGCTTCATCGGCTCGGACGCGCTGGCCGCCGCCGACACCGGCCGCAAGCTGGTCGCCTTCGCCTTCACAGGGCCCGGCATCCCGCGCCAGGGCAACGCCGTGACCACCGATGCCGGCGACGGCGTGGTCACCAGCGGCACGATGTCGCCCAGCCTGGGGTATGGCATCGGCATGGCCTACGTTCCGGAGGATTCTGCCGCGCCGGGCAGCAAGATCGAGGTCGACGTCCGTGGCAGGCCCCGGGCGGCGGAAGTGCGCAAGAAGCCCCTGTACACGCGAAACGAGGAGTGACGTGGCCGAGGAGTATCCGGACGAGCTGAAGTACCACCCCGAGCACGACTGGGCCCGCATCGACGGCGACGAGGCCACGTTCGGGATCACCTGGTACGCCCAGGACGCGCTCGGCGAGGTCGTGTTCTACGACCCGCCCGAGGTCGGCGTCACGGTGAGCAAGGACCAGCCGTACACCGAGGTCGAGTCGGTCAAGGCGGTCTCGGACGTGTTCGCGCCGCTGTCCGGTGAGGTGACCGAGGTCAACGAGGCGCTTGGCGACTCGCCCGAGCTGATCAACTCGGACCCCTATGGCGAGGGCTGGCTGGTCAAGGTCAAGCTCTCCAACACCGGCGAGCTGGAATCCCTGCTCGACGTTGACGCGTACAAGGATCTGCTTCAGTCATAGCGTAGGAGCACAGCCCGATCGCCGATCGGGCGAGCACCACACGAGGACTTCACCCATGAGCACGTACACCTCCGCAACCGACGCCGATCGCAAGGCGATGCTGGACGCCATCGGCGTCGGCACGCTCGACGAGCTGTTCTCCGAGATCCCCGAGGCCGTCCGGCTGGACAGGCCGCTGGACATCGCGGCGGGCATGTCGGAGACGGAGGTGTTCGACCACCTGAGCCGGCTGGCGGGGCGCAACGTGCACGCCGACGCCGAGACCTCGTTCCTTGGCGCCGGAATGTACGACCACTACGTGCCGTCGATCATCGACTCGCTGCTGTCGCGGTCGGAGTTCCTGACGCCGTACACGCCCTACCAGCCCGAGATCAGCCAGGGCGGCCTGCAGGTCATGTTCGAGTTCCAGACGGCCATCTCGGAGCTGACCGGCCTGCCGGTGTCCAACGCCTCGGTCTACGAGGGCCCGTCCGCCGTCGCCGCCGCGGGCTACCTGGCCAAGCTCGAGACCAAGCGCTCCAAGTTCGTGACCTCGCGCGGGCTGCACCCGCACAGCCGCGACGCGCTGGCCACCCACGCCGCGGGCTACGGCATGACCGTCGACGAGGCCGGCCTGACCGGCGAGGGCGCCACCGACGTGGACGCGCTGGCCGCGCTGATCGACGACGACACCGCCGCGGTGTTCATCCAGCAGCCGAACTTCCTCGGCACCGTCGAGGACGTGGCCAGCCTCGGCGAGGCCGCCAAGGCCTCGGGCGCCCTGTTCATCGTGGCCGCCGACCCGCTGCCCTTGGGCATCCTCGAGGCCCCGGGCCGCCAGGGTGCCGACATCGTGGTCGGCGAGGGCCAGAGCCTGGGCAACCGCCTGGACTACGGCGGCCCGTCGTTCGGCTTCTTCGCCGCCTCCGACCGCTTCATCCGCAAGATGCCCGGCCGGATCGCGGGCGAGACGCGTGACATGGACGGCAAGCGCGGCTTCGTGCTGACGCTGCAGACGCGCGAGCAGCACATCCGGCGCGAGAAGGCCACGCACAACATCTGCACGGCGCAGGCGCTGAACGCGCTGGCCGGCGTCGTCTACCTGTCCTGGCTCGGCCGCAAGGGCCTGGTGGACATCGGCGAGCTGATGCTCAAGCGCACCCACTACGCCCGCGAGACCCTGGGCCTCGAGCCGATCAACCCGGGCCCGGTCGTGCGCGAGTTCGCCGTCCGCGTCCCCGACCTCGACGGCCTGTTCGAGCGCGCCCGCGAGGCCGGCATCAACCCCGGCTACCGCCTCGGCGAGACCTACCCCGAGTACGCCGACGGCCTGCTGATCGCGCTGACCGAGCGCCGCTCGCGCGCCGACATCGACGCGCTGGCCTCCGTGGCCGCCGGCGCCCGCGAGGAGGTCAGCGCCTGATGGCCGCGCTCGATCCACGCGCCGAGGAGCAGACGATCACGATCTACGAGCGGTCCGTCGAGGGCCGGCGCGCGTTCGTGGCGCCGGAGCTCGACGTGCCCGACGTCGACCTCTCCGACGTGCTGCCCGACTGGGCCCGCCGCAGCGAGCCGGCCCGGCTGCCCGAGGTGGCCGAGCCCGAGATCGTGCGCCACTACAACGGCCTGTCGAAGAAGAACTTCGACCTCGACACCGGCTTCTACCCGCTCGGCTCGTGCACGATGAAGCACAACCCCAAGCTGCACGAGCGCGTGGCGGCTCTGCCGGGCCACGCCCGCCTGCACCCGCTGCAGGATCCCGAGCAGGCGCAGGGCGCGCTGGAGCTGATGTACAACCTGCAGGTGGCTCTCGGCGAGGTGGCCGGCCTGCCGCACGTCTCGCTTCAGCCGTCCGCCGGCTCTCACGGCGAGCTCGCCGGCCTGCTGCTCACGCGCGCCTACCACGAGGACCGCGGCGAGCAGCGCACGAAGGTGCTCACGCCCGACACCGCCCACGGCACCAACCCGGCCACGGTCACGATGGCCGGCTACGAGGTCGTCAAGGTCGGCACCGACGAGCACGGCGGCGTCGACATCGACGACCTCCGCGAGAAGGCAGACGACCAGGTCGCGTGCCTGATGCTCACCAACCCCAACACGCTCGGCTTGTTCGACCGCAACATCGAGCAGATCGCGTCGATCGTGCACGACGTGGGCGGCACCCTCTACTACGACGGGGCCAACCTGAACGCCGTCATGGGCATCTCGCGCCCGGGCGACATGGGCTTCGACATCGTGCACTACAACCTGCACAAGACCTTCACCCAGCCGCACGGCGGTGGCGGCCCCGGCGCCGGCCCGATCGCCTGCTCGGACCGGATCGAGCCGTTCCTGCCGCGCCCGCAGGTCGTGCGTGACGAGGGGTCCAACGGCTCCGGGCCGCACTTCTCGCTCGATCACGACCGGCCGAAGTCGATCGGCAAGATGCGCGGCTTCCAGGGCAACTTCGGTGTCTTCGTGCGCTCCTACGCGTACATCTGCTCGCTGGGTGCCGAGGGCCTCAAGGAGGCCTCCGAGATGGCTGTGCTGAACGCCAACTACCTCAAGGCGCTGCTGGCGGCCGACGGCATCGGCGAATACCTGCCGATCGCGTTCGACCGCCACTGCATGCACGAGTTCGTGCTCTCGGGCGCGGGCGCCAAGGACAAGCTGGGGATCAAGACGCTGGACATCGCCAAGCGGATGCTCGACCACGAGGTCCACCCACCCACGGTCTACTTCCCGCTGCTGGTGGACGAGGCGCTGATGGTCGAGCCCACCGAGACCGAGCCGAAGGAGCGCCTGGACCACTTCGCCCACGTGGTCCGCTCGATCCTGGAGGAGGCCGCCGAGGACCCCGAAATTGCCCGCAACGCGCCCTACACCACCTCGGTGCGGCGACTCGACGAGGCCGGCGCCGCCAAGAACCCCGTCGTGCGCTGGACCCCGGAAGACCCCAACCCGGGCGATCCGGACAAGGCCGGTTCAGCCGACGGCGAGTCGGCCGGCGCACTCTAGCGCCGCGGTGGACGCCGAGCGCCAGGCGCGCATCAACCAGATCCAGATCTGGGGCTTCGTCGTCGCCTCCGTCGGGGCCGCGCTGACGCTGCCGATCGTGGGTGTCGCCTTCGCCCTGGCCGCGGTGGCGCTGACGTACCGCACGCCGCTGCCGCCGGCGCGCGCCGCCGGGCTGGGGATGGCCGCCCTGTGCCTGGTGCTGGCGGTGACCGGGATCGGCCCCGGTGACGGCGGAGGCCTGGTCGACTAATAGCCTGCAACGCCGAATGCGGATCTTCAGCGGCATCCAGCCCACCGGGCGCAAGCACCTGGGCAACTACATCGGGGCGGTGCGCGGCTACCTCGAGGGCCAGGAGCGCGGCCAGCCGGCGATCTACTGCATGGTCGACCTGCACGCCACGACCGTGGCCTACGACCCAGCCGCCCTGCGCAGCTACGTCTACGACACGACGGCGATGCTGATGGCCGCCGGGCTCGACCCCGGGCGGTGCGTGCTGTTCCGCCAGTCGGACGTGCGCGAGCACACCGAGCTGACGTGGCTGCTGGCCTCGGTGACCGCGCACGGCGACCTGAACCGGATGCACCAGTTCAAGGAGAAGACGGCGCGCCAGCGCGAGCTGGTCAGCGCGGGGCTGTTCCTCTACCCGGTGCTCATGGCCGCCGACGTGCTCGTCTACCGCGCACATGAGGTGCCGGTTGGCGACGATCAGCGCCAGCACGTCGAGCTGATGCGCGACATCGCGATCCGCTTCAACGCGGCCTACGGCGACGACATCCTGATCGTCCCCGAGCACCGCATCCCCGCGGTGGGGGCGCGGATCATGGACCTCCAGGATCCCACGTCGAAGATGAGCACCACCGGCTCGGAGGAGAAGGGCCGGGTCTACATCGACGAAGAGGAGAGCCAGATCGTCAAGAAGGTCAAGGGCGCGGTCACCGACTCCGGCGGCGAGGTCCGACGCGGGCCGGGCAAGGAGGGGATCACGAACCTGATCGACATCCTGGCCGTGATCCGCGGGGTCGGGCCCGAGGCGATCGAGGCCGAGTTCGAGGGCCAGCAGTACGGCGCCTTCAAGGGCGCGGTGGCCGAGGCGCTGGTGGATTACCTGCGCCCCGTCCGCGAGCGCTACGCCGAGCTGCGCCCCGACGAGGCCGCGCTGGAGGCGGCGCTGGAGCGTGGCGCCGGCCAGGCGCGCGAGATGGCGGCGGCAACGATGGTCGACGTGCGCGCCGCGATGGGAGTCGGCGCGCCCTAAGCGCTAGTCAGCACCCTAAGCCGTCGTGGGCTGTTCCTGGTCGCCGCGCTTGTCCATCTCGCCGGCCAGCTCCTGCGTTTCGCGGTCTCGCACCATCGCCGTGTCCAGCAGCGGGTTGATGATCCCGCGCAGCACCGAGAACGCGATCCAGCGGTGGGGCCGGATGATCCGCGCCGCCCGCTTTTCGATCCCGTCGACGATGCCCTTGCCCGCCTGCGAGGGCTGTAGGCGCTTGTGCAGCAGCTTCGGCGTGTTCTCCCACACCCGCTGCGCGAGTGGGTCCTCGTCGATGCCCTTGTGCACCATCTCGGTGTCGATGAAGCCGAAGTAGGCGACGCTGGCACCCGCGCCGTGCTGGGCCAGCTCGACGCGAAGCGCGCGGCCGAGCTGCTCGACGCCGGCCTTGGCCATCGCGTACGGCGCGGTGCCGACGCCGTTGACGAACGCGTAGACCGAGGCGATGACCACCACGTGGCCCTTGTTGCGGACGATCTCGGGCAGCGTCGCGTTCACCGTGTTCCAGACGCCCATCAGGTTCACGTCGAGGACCCGCGCGGCGGTCTCGCCCGACATCGCGTTCACGGTGGCCGCCCGGGAGGCGATCCCGGCGTTGGCAACGACCACGTCCAGCCGCCCGTAGCGCTCGACGGTGGCCGCGACCGCGCTGCGAAGCGCGCCCTCGTCGGTCACGTCGCACGCCAGCCCCATTGCGTTCGCGCCCAGCCGCTCGGCGGCCTCGTCGGCGGCGCTCTTGTCGAGATCGACCACGACCACGCTGGCGCCGCGCCTGGTCAGTTCCTCCGCGGTGCCGAAGCCGATGCCGCGCGCGGCCCCGGTCACCAACGCGATCTTGCCCGCCACCGGATAGCTCGCCATGCGGCGAGTCTCTCAGGTGGCGAGTAGGCGCGCCGGCGGGCCGGGCCTGACAGCCAGCGCCGTGGCGGGCGGGCGTGCGCCGGGCGGGAACAGGCCCAGCACCGAGCCGCCGAAGCCGCCGCCCACGATCCGCGCCCCGGCCGCCCCAGCCGCGAGCATCCGCTCGCGCGTGGCCTCGACCGCGGCGGTGGACACGTCGAAGTCGTCGCGAAGGCTGGCGTGGGAGGCGTCCAGCAGCCGCGCCAGCCGGGGCAGGTCGCCGGCCGCGAGCGCGTCGACGGCGCCGCGAACGCGGGCGTTCTCGCCCTCCACGTGCCGCAGCCGGCGTGCGTCGCCGCGCTCGCATTCAGCCCGCCGCTCGTTGTAGCCCGACTCGGCATGCGCGTGGCGCTCGCCGGAGTCCAGCACCGCCAGCCGCCAGTCGCCGAGCTCCAGCGCCACCGGCTCGGCCGACAGGTCGGCGAAGTCGATCAGCAGCGCGCCACCGGGCGGCGCCATCAGCACCGCGATCTGGTCCAGCAGCCCGGTGCGGGCGCCCAGATGGTCGTTCTCGACCCGCTGGCACAGCCGCGCCAGCTCCCACCGATCGCGCTCGCCACCGAGCGCCAGGGCCAGCGCGGCGCTCAGCGCGGCCGACGAGGCCAGCCCGGCGCCCGCGGGCAGGTCGCTGTCGATGGCCACGTTCACCGGCGGCACCCCGAGCTCGGTGGCGACCGCATCCAGGAACGGCTGCGCCTCCGGCGGGCCGGGCCGCACGGTCACCGTGATTCCCTGCTCGATCGCGAACGGCAGCGCCAGCCCGCCGTTGTAGTCGGTGTGCTCGCCGATCAGGTTGACGCGGCCCGGTGCGAAGGCGCTCGCGGGGTGGTCATCGCTGCGCATCAGGCCGAGCCGGTTGCTTGCGCTCACGCCACAAGCCTCGCACCGCCGGAGCTGTCCGTAGGCTGTAGCGCGATGGCCGTCGCCTCGCTCGACCTGGACCTGGAGGTCTTCCAGGGACCCTTCGACCTGCTGCTCACGCTCGTGCTGCGCGAGGAGGTCGACCTGCTCGAGGTCGAGCTGGCGGACGTGGTCGTGGCGTACATCGATCACCTCCGGAGCAAGGGCGAGATCGACCTCGAAGCCGCCACCGAGTTCCTGGTCCTGATCGCCGCGCTGCTCGAGCTGAAGTCGCGGATGATGCTTCCGGTCGAGGAGACCGACGGGCTTGAGCTCGAGCCCTCCGAGGCCGCGGACGAGCTGCTGGCGCGGATGCTCGAGTACCGCCGCTATCGCGACATCGCCGGCTTCCTGCGCGAGCGGCTCGAGGCCGAGAGCGGCTTTCGCTACCGCTCGGCGCGGCTGCCGGCCCATCTGCGGCGGGTGTCGCTGGAGGTGGCCGAGGCCGCCTACGAGCCCGTCCAGCTTGCCGAGGCGCTCGGCGGCCTGTTGCGCGTGCCGCCGAAGATCGACCTGCGCCACCTGGCGCGCCCGCGCGTCTCGCTCGAGCAGCGGCTGGCGCACGTGCGCGGACTGCTGCGCAGCCGCCCGACCTTCTCGTTCGACGACGCCGTCGAGGGCGCCGACCGCATGACCGAGGCCGTGACCCTGTTCGCCCTGCTGGAGCTGTTCAAGTCGGGCGAGGCCAGCTGGGACCAGTCCGAGGCTTTCGGTCCGATCACGATCAGGAACGGAGGCGGGGCATGAACGAGCTGGCGCGGGTGGTCGAGGCACTGCTGTTCCTGTCCTCCGAGCCGGTGTCGCTGGAGTCGCTCGCCGACGCCACCGAGTCGTCCGAGGGTGAGGTGCTGGAGGCGCTGGCGCGCCTGCGCGAGCACTACGCCGAGGGCTACCGCGGCGTCGTCCTGCGCGAGGTGGCGGGCGGCTTCACACTGGCCACCGACCCGGTCGCCGAGCGTGCGGCGCGGCGGCTGCTCAGCCGCCCGCGCACGCCGCCGCTGACCCAGGCCCAGGCCGAGTGCCTGGCGATCGTGGCCTACCTCCAGCCCGTCTCGCGTCCCGAGCTCGCGCGCATCCGCGGCGTCGCGTCCGAGTCGGCCACCGCCACGCTGCTCGAGCGCGGCCTCGTGGAGGAGTCGGGCCGCTCGCGCTTCGGCGCCGTGCTCTACCGCACCACCGACCTGTTCCAGAAACTGTTCGGGCTCGAGGCGCTGGACGCGCTCCCGGACGTCTCGCGCTTCGACCCGACGCCCGAGGACGAGCGCGAGCTGCGCGACCGGCTGCTCAAGGCGGGCGAGGCGCGATCGGAGCCCGCGCAGGCGGCCGAGGCCTAGCGGAAGGAGCGCGGCGCGGCTCAGACCGCGGCAAGCGCGGGCGGCGCGAGCTCGCGGAAGTCCGCGCCGACGTCGACCAGCAGCTGGTGCATGGCCTCGCTGGCGGGCGAGCGGTGCCCGCCCTGCATCCGCGCGACCCAGATCCTGCGCACGGGCGCGCCGGCGCCGAGCGGCCGCGCCACCACGCCCGGGTGCATCGGGTTCAGCGCCAGGCGGGGGAAGATCGTGACGCCGACGCCCGCGGCGACGAGCGCCATCGCCGACATCGTCTCGTCGGCCTCGAACGCCACGCGCGCGTCGAAGCCGGCGTCGAGGCAGGCGCGATCGGTGATCTGGCGGCAGCCGCAGCGGTTGGTCGAGGCGATCCACGGCTCCTCGCGCAGGTCGGTCAGCTTCAGCCGCCGGCGCTCGGCCAGCGGGTGGCCGCTGGCGAGCACCGCGTCGTACGTGTCGTCGAGCAGGTGGGTCAGCTCGAGGTCGGGGCCGAGCGATCCCGGCAGCGGCTCGAAGTCGTACACCAGGGCGATGTCGATGTCGCCGCTGCGCAGCCGCTCGACGGCCTCGGCGGGCTCGGCCTCGACCATGCCAAGCTCGACCTTCGGGTGGCGCTCGTGGAACGCCGCCACGGCCTGCGGCATCAACGTGGCGCCGGCGCTCTGGAAGCAGGCCAGGCGCAGCCGCCCGCCGCGCAGGCCGGCCAACTCGGCAAGCTCGTCCTCGGCGCACTCGAGCCGGGCCAGGATGGCGTCGGCGTGTGCCAGCAGCGCGCGGCCTGACTCGGTGGGGCGCACGCCGCGCGGCGTGCGGTCCAGAAGCTGGGTGCCGGTCTCGCGCTCCAGGGCCGCCACCTGCTGGCTGACGGCCGACTGCGTGAACGACAACGACTCGGCCGCGGCGGAGAACGATCCTTGGTTCGCGACCTCGCGGAACACCTTGATGCGCTTGACGTCGAGCATTAGCGCCACTGATGGTACCCCCGGCAAGTCGTAATTGGAAGTGATGCTGGCCGAGTGGCATCCTCGGCGGCATGAGCCGCCGATCGGCACTCGAGTTCGCGTTCGTGGCGGCGTTCTGGGGCGCGTCCTACCTGTTCATCAAGGTCGCGCTCGAGGATGTGTTCTCGCCGCCGATGATCGTCTTCGTGCGCACTGCGCTGGCAGCGCTGGTGCTGGCGCCGCTGGCCTGGCGGACAGGCAGCGTCGGCGCGCTGCGGGGAATGGCGATCCCGGTCACGCTGCTCGCGCTCGTCCAGGTGGTGACTCCGTTCATGCTGATCTCGTTCGGCGAGGACCACATCTCGTCGTCGCTGGCGGGGATCCTCGTGGCCACCGCGCCGATCTACGCGTTCCTGCTGGCGGTGGTGATCACGCCCGAGGAGCGCGCCAAGCGCACAGGGGCGGTCGGCGTGGGCGTGGGCATCGCGGGCGTGGTGCTGCTGCTCGGAGTCGACGCCGGCGGCGGAACGGCGGCGCTCATCGGCGGCGCCATGGTCGCCCTGGCCAGCCTCGGGTACGCGATCGGCGCGTTCATGATCAAGCGCAAGCTGGGCGACCAGGCGCCGATCGTGCTCGTCACGGCCACGATGGGCGTCAGCGCGGTGGTGTCGCTGCCGTTCGCCGCCACCGCGTTCCCGACCGAGCCGCCCTCGCCGGACGCACTCGCGTCGCTGGTGGCGCTCGGGGTGCTGGGCACCGGGATCGCGTTCGTCCTCTACTACGACCTGATCGCCCAGCTTGGGCCGCCGAAGGCGACCCTCGTCGCCTACATCGCGCCGGGCTTCGCGGTGATCTACGGCGTCGTCCTGCTTGGCGAGGAGGTCGGCGTGGCCACGATCGTGGGCCTGGTGCTGATCCTGCTGGGCTCCTACCTGGCTGCCAACGAGCGGCTGCCGTGGCAGGCGCGGCCGGCGCCCGTGGTGCCCGAGCCCGCGCCCGAGCCGCGCTAGTCACGCTTGGCGCAGGTCCGCAACGCGATGGATCTTTCCCGGTCGCTCAGCGGTGGGACAGCACGTTGACCACGTTCCCGTCCGGGTCGCGGACGAAGAACCGGCGCACGCCCCAGGGCTCGTCGGTCAGCGGGTGGACGATCTCGGCACCCGCGCGCTGGACCGCGGCGTAGGCGGCGTCCACGTCGTCGACCTCGACCGAGAGATCGGGCCGCCCCGGCGCGCTCTCGTCCTCGCGCATCAGGATGACCTGCGCGGTCGGGTTCTCCGGTGAGGCCACCATCGCGACCCAGCCCAGGTCCATGACCACGTCGAAGCCGAGCACGTCGGCATAGAAGCTCGCCGCTGCGGCCGGGTCGGCCGCATGGAGGTCGGGCGCAACCCGCCGAACGCTCATGCCTTCACCGCCAGCTGGCCGCAGGCCGCATCGATGTCGCGACCGCGCGTCAGGCGCACCGTGGCCGGCACGCCGTGGTCGTGCAGCGCGGACTGGAAGGCGTCGATGGCCTCGCGGCTGGAGCCGCTCAGGCCGGAGTCGGTCGGGTTGTAGGGGATCAGGTTGACCTTGAACGCCTCGTGCGGGGTCAGCACGCCGGCCAGCTGCAGCGCCTGCTCGTGGCGGTCGTTCACGCCGTCCAGCATCAGGTACTCGATGTACACGCGCCGGCGGCGCTGCTCGCGCCAGCGCCGGCAGGCGTCCAGCACGTCGGCCAGCGGGTAGCGGTCGTTCACCGGCATCAGCTCGCTGCGCAGAGCTTCGTCGGGCGCGTGCAGCGACAGCGCCAGGCGGATCGTCGGCCCTTCGCGCTCGGTCAGGCGCTCGATGCCGGGGATCCAGCCGACCGTCGAGATCGTGGTCGACGACGGGTGGATGCCGACGTCGGGCAGCCGCTCGCACGCGCCCAGCACGTTGTCCAGGTTCATCAGCGGCTCGCCCATGCCCATGAAGACGAGGTGGTCGACGTCCTCCTTGCGCCTGAAATGGAGCGCCTGGTCGAGGATCTCCGAGGTCGTCAGGTTGCGCGCGAACTTCATCGTGCCGGTGGCGCAGAAAGTGCACGTCAGCGGGCAGCCGGACTGCGATGACACGCACAGCGACCGGCGGCCGTCGCGGTAGCGCATGAGCACCGCCTCCAGCGGGCGGCCGTCGCCGGTGCGCAGCAGCGCCTTCTCGGTGCCGTCCGACGCCAGCGCCTCGTGCTCGACGGACAGCGACGACAGCGGCACGCGCTCGCCCAGCTGCGCCCGCAGTGCCTCGGGCAGGTTGGTCATCTCGTCGTAGGAGCTCGCTCCGCGCGCCGTCCACTCCCACACCTGGGTGGCACGGAACGCGGGCTGGCCCAGGTCGGCGAGCACCGTCTCGAGCAGTTCCAGGTCCACTGCCCGAGTGTGGCAGCCCCGCTAGCGTCATCGTCCATGCGCCTGGCCAAGTACCTGGCCCACTCGGGCGTGGCGTCGCGGCGCGCGGCGGAGCGGCTGATCGCCGCCGGCGATGTGACCGTGGCCGGCGCGGTGGTCACCGACCCCGCGCGTGACGTTGACGAGTCCAGCGACGTGCGCGTCGACGGTGAGGCTGTCGCGCCCGAGGCGCGCGAGGTGCACCTGCTGCACAAGCCCGCGGGCGTGGTGTCCACGGCCGCCGACACGCACGGCCGCCGCACGGTGGTCGAATACGTGCCGTCGCGCCGCCGGCTGTACCCGGTCGGGCGCCTGGACGCCGACACCACCGGGCTGATCTTGCTGACCAACGACGGGGCGCTGGCCGAGCGGCTGACGCACCCGCGCTACGGGGTCGAGAAGACCTACCGCGCCAGCGTCCGGCCCGCGGACATCGGCGACGAGGCCGTCAGCCGGCTGCGGGCCGGGATCACGCTGGACGACGGGCGCACCAACCCGGCCCGGGTGTCGGTGCTTGGCCCGGGCCTCATGGAGATCACGATCACCGAGGGCCGCAAACGCCAGGTGAGACGCATGTGCGAGGCAGTCGGCCACAAGGTCAGCGCGCTCGAGCGTGTCCGCTTCGGGCCCCTGGACCTTGCCGGCCTGCCAGAGGGCGAGTCGCGAGAGCTTGCCCCGGACGAGGTCGCCGCCCTCTACGCCGCCGCGGGCTGGGATGATGCCGCGCCGTGAGACTGCGAGCGCTCAGAGGCGCCACCACGGTGGCCGCGAACGAGGCCGACGCCATCCTCGAGGCCACCGACGAGCTCGTCCGGGCCGTGATCGACCGCAACGGGCTGGCGATCGACGACATGGTCAGCTGCATCTTCACCTGCACCGACGACCTTGATGCCGAGTTCCCGGCGGTCGCCGCGCGTCAGATGGGCATGAGCGTAGTGCCGCTGCTGTGCACGCGCGAGATCCCGGTGCCGGGCTCGCTCCCGCGCGTGATCCGGCTGTTGCTGCATACCTACGCCGACGCGGCAAGCCCGGCCCAGCACGTGTACCTGCGCGAGGCGGTGTCGCTGCGCCGCGACCTCGAGGGGGCCCAGTGAGCCCCGGCATCGAGTTCAACCGCCGCCTCGGCGACATCCCGTCCTACCCGCAGGCCGGCAGCTACGACTACGGCGGCGAGCTGGTCAAGCTGGCCTCCAACGAGAGCCCGTTCGGCCCCGCCGCCGCGGTCGTGGGCGCGATCCAGGGCCGGCTCGAAACGCTCAACCGCTACCCCGACCCGGACAAGGCGGCGCTGCGGAGCGCGCTGGCGGACCGCACGGGCGTGGGCGCGGACCGGATCACGGTCGGGAACGGCTCGTGCGAGATCCTGCTGTCGGCCGCCGACGCGCTGCTCGAGCCGGGCGCCGAGCTCGTCTACGCGTGGCCGTCGTTCTCGGTCTACCCGATGCTGGCGTCGATGTCGGGCGCCACCGAGGTCAGGGTGCCGCTCGACGACAAGGGGGCCCACGACCTTGACGCGATGGCGCGCGAGATCACCGCCGCCACCCGCCTCGTCCTCGTCTGCAACCCCAACAACCCCACCGCAACCGCGCTGCCGATCGACCGGATCGCCGAGTTCGTGGCGGGCGTGCCCGACCACGTGGCCGTGATCGTGGACGAGGCCTACGTGGAGTTCAGCCTGCTCCAGGACCCGGACGAGTCGGTCGAGCTGCTGGCCAGGCACTCCAACCTGATCCTCCTGCGCACGTTCTCCAAGATCTACGGCCTGTGCGGGCTGCGCGTGGGCTATGCGCTGGGGCCCGAGCGCTTCCGCCGCGCCATCGACCACGTGCGTCAGCCGTTCTCGGTCAACGCGCTGGCCCAGGCGGCCGCGGTCGAGGCGCTGCGCCACCAGGACGAGATCGCGCGCCGGATCGAGGCCACCGTGATCGAGCGCGTGCACATGGAGTCCGAGCTCGACGAGCGCGGCCTCGACCACAGCGAATCGCAGGCGAACTTCTCCTGGATCGGCCTCGGCGACCGCGACGAGGACGCGATCGTCGACGGTCTGGCCAAGCGGGGCGTGATCGTGCGCGCCGGCAGCGCGCTTGGCGAGGAGGGTCGCCTGCGCGTGACCTACGGCACGCGCACCGAGAACGACCGCTTCCTGGCGGCGCTGGACCAGCTGCTCTAGCCGTCGGCGGCGGCCGGAATCGATTGGACTCTCGAGTGGTCCCCGCGCTACCTGAAGCTGGGTTCAGTGCATGCAGGTCGCGGGCGTTGCGAATTGCCCAGGTGTTCCCGGGCTGCTAGATATAGGCGTGTGAGCCGCGCGCACGCCATCTATCGCAGCACTTCCTGGCGTGCCCTCGCGGCCTATTGGCGATTTAGCTAGGCGGTCGCCCACCCCTCGCGCGGCGATCCGCGCACGTGTGTCCACCGCCCCATCTGATCCGTACCAATAGTGAGAGGTTTCCAGGAAGAACCATGATGATCGTGATGAGAGAAGACGCCACACCGGACGATGTCTCCGAGGTGGTCTCGCGGGTGGAGGCGACCGGCGCGCGCGCCCATGTGATCGAGGGCGAGGCGCAGCAGGTGATCGGCGTGATCGGCGACGTCGAGCTGGTCCGCGAACTGGCGCTGGAGGTGGCGCCGGGAGTTGACCACACGATGCCGATCAGCCGCCCGTTCAAGCTCGCCTCGAGCCAGGTCACCCACGGCAGGCGCACGGTGATCGACATCGCGGGGCGCAAGATCGGCGGCGAGCACTTCGCCACGATCGCGGGCCCGTGCACGGTCGAGTCGCGCGACGTGCTGTTGGACTCCGCCCACGCCGTCAAGGCCGCCGGCGCCCAGCTGCTGCGCGGCGGCGCCTACAAGCCGCGCACCTCGCCGTACAGCTTCCAGGGGCTTGGTGAGGAGGGTCTGCGGCTGCTGGCCGAGGCCAGGCGCACCACCGGGATGCCGATCGTGACCGAGGTCATGGACGTGCGCGACCTCGATGCGGTGTGCGACGTGGCGGACATGATCCAGCTGGGCGCGCGCAACATGCAGAACTACACGCTGTTGACGGAGATCGGCCGGGCGGGTGTGCCGGTGCTGATCAAGCGCGGCCTCAGCGCCACGCTCGAGGAGCTGCTGATGGCGGCCGAGTACGTGCTCAAGGAGGGCAACGGCGACGTGGTCCTGTGTGAGCGCGGCATCCGGACGTTCGAGACCGCCTACCGCTTCACCCTCGACCTGATGGCCGTACCGGTGCTCAAGGAGCTGACGCATCTGCCGGTGATCGTCGACCCGAGCCATGCGGCCGGCCGCCGCGACCTTGTCGAGTCGATGTCGATGGCCGCCGCCGCGGCGGGCGCGGACGGCCTGATCGTGGAGGTCCATCCCGACCCCGACCACGCGGTCTGCGACGGGCCCCAGCAGCTGCACGCCGACGGCTTCGCCGACTACCTGGCCCGCGTCGAGCGCGTGGCGGAGGTGGCGGGCAAGGTGCCCGCGACTGCCGTCTGATGCCGTCGGCTCGGTGGGTGTCCCGCCCACGCTCGCATACGTCTGACACGCTCAGGGCGTGCACGTGAGCCAGTCCAAGAGCCTCGAGCGCGTCCGCGACCAGCGGATCGCCCGGGTCGCGCCGCTGGCCACGCCGCACCGGCTGCTCACCGAGCTGCCGCTGACTCCGGAGCACGAGGAGGTGGTGATCGCGGGCCGCGAGCAGGTGGCCGCCGTGCTGGACGGCGCCGACGACCGCCTGCTGGTCGTGGTCGGGCCATGCAGCGTGCACGACTCCAAGGCGGCGACCGAGTACGCACACCGGCTGGCGGCAAAGGCCGAGGAGCTCGGCGGCGACCTGCTGGTCGCGATGCGCGTGTACTTCGAGAAGCCGCGTACCACCACCGGGTGGAAGGGCATGATCAACGATCCCCACCTGGATGACTCCGGCGACGTCAACACCGGCCTGCGGCGGGCGCGCAAGCTTCTGCTGGAGGTGCTCGGCGCCGGCCTCCCGGTCGGCTGCGAGTTCCTGGACCCGATCACCCCGCAGTACATCTCCGACACGGTCGCCTGGGGCGCGATCGGCGCGCGCACGACCGAGAGCCAGATCCACCGCCAGCTGGGCTCGGGCCTGTCGATGCCGATCGGCTTCAAGAACCGCACCGACGGCAACGTGCAGGTCGCGGTCGACGCCGTCCGTGCCGCCGCCGCGCCGCACGCCTTCGCCGGCGTCGACGACGCGGGCACGCCGGCAATCCTGCACACGCGCGGCAACCCCGACGGCCACGTGATCCTGCGCGGCGGCCGCGGCGCCCAGAATCACGGTCCCGATGGCGTCGAGCGGGCGCTGGAAAAGCTCCGCGTCGCGGGTCTGCCCGAGCGCGTGGTCGTCGACGCCTCGCACGACAACTCGGGCAAGGACGCCGCGCGCCAGCCCGAGGTCGCGGCCGAGATCGGGCGCCAGCTGGCCGACGGCCAGCGCGCGATCGTGGGGGTGATGCTCGAGTCGTTCCTGGTCGCCGGCCGCCAGGATCTGGTGCCGGGCAGGCAACTGACCTACGGTCAGTCGATCACCGACGCCTGCATGGCCTGGGACACCACGGTCGACGTGCTGGACGGCCTGGCGGCCTCGGTGCGCGCACGGCGCGGATGAAGATCGCGATTTTGGGAGCCGGCCTGATCGGCGGCTCGATCGGGCAGGCTGCGCGCCAGAAGCTCGACGACGTGGAGGTGGTTGGCCACGGGCGCTCGGCGGAGCGGCTCGAGCGGGCGCTCGCGGCCGGCGCCATCGACGGCGCCGCGGGCTCCCTGGCCGAGGCGCTGGACGACGCCGACGCGTGCTTCTGCTGCGCTCCGGTCGGCGCGCTGACCGGCCAGGTACGCGATGCGCTGGCGGCGGCGCCCGAGAACTGCGTGGTCACCGACGTCGGCTCGGTCAAGCGCACGCTGGTCGAGACGATCGAGGACGAGCGGTTCGTCGGCGGCCACCCGATCGCCGGGGCCGAGACCTCGGGCGTGGAGCACGCCCGGCCCGACCTGTTCGAGGGCGCGCTGTGGTACCTGACGCCAACCGCCGCCTCGTCCGGGCTGCTCTACGAGCGCCTGCACCGGCTGATCGTGGCCCTCGGCGCGCGGCCCGCAGCCATCGATGCGACCACCCACGACAGCCTGCTGGCCGTGGTCAGCCACCTCCCGCACGTGCTGGCCAACGTGCTCGTGACCCAGGCGACCTCGCACTCCGAGCTGCCGCGGATCGGCCCGAGCTTTCGCGACGCGACCCGCGTGGCGGGCGCCAACACGGGGATCTGGACCGACATCTACCTGGCCAACCGGACCGCCATCGCAGAGGAGATCGACGCCGCCGCCGATCGGCTGCGGGCCGTCGCGGACCACCTGCGCGCCGCCGACGGGGACGCCCTGGCGTCCTGGAACGAGGCCGCGAGGGCGGACCGCCAGCGGCTGCTGGACGCCGGCCCGACCGGCGACCGCGCCTACGAGCTCGCCCTCACCGTGCCCAACCGCCCGGGTATCGTCGCCCAGGTGGCGCTGGAGCTCGGCAAGGCCGGGGTGAACATCGTGGACATGGCCCTGGCGCCCGCGTCCGACATGCGCACGGGCGCGATGACCCTCTGGATCGGGGGCCGCGAGCAGGCCGACCGCGCACGCGAGCTGATCGAGGGCTTGGGCTTCGCGGTGGCCGAGCGGTGACCAGCGTCCGGTTCGAGCCCTCGGGCGCGATCCGCGGCCACTACGTCCCGCCGGCCGACAAGTCGATCTCGCACCGTGCCGCGCTGTTCGGCGCCATGACCGACCAGCCTGTCTACATCCACAACTACCTGAAGTCTGCCGACACCACCTCGACCCTCGAGGCACTGCTGTCGCTGGGGGCCGGGGTCGACGAGAGCGGCGACCAGCTCACGATCAGGGGGGTCGGCCTGCGAGCGGCACTGGAGGCCACGGGCGGCTTCATCGACGTGGGCAACTCGGGCACCCTGCTGCGGCTGCTGCCCGGCTGGCTCGCCGGACAGGCCGGCGGCCGCTGGACACTGGACGGCGACGAGTCGATCCGGCGCCGGCCGGTCGACCGGGTGGTCAGGCCGCTGAGACAGATGGGCGCAACCGTCGAGGCGCGCGAGCAGAAATTCACGCCGCTCACCGTCGCCGGCACAGAGCTGACCGGCATCGACTACGAGCTTCCGGTGCCGAGCGCGCAGGTCAAGTCGTGCGTGCTGATCGCGGGCATGCTGGCCACGGGCTCTACCTCGATCACCGAGGCCAGCATGAGCCGCGACCACACCGAGCGGATGATGCGCCACGCCCGTGTGCCGTTCGAGCGCGACGGGCTGAAGGCCACGGTCACCCAGGTCGACGAGCTCGAGCTCGAGGAGATCACCGTGCCCGGCGACCCGTCGTCGGCCGCGTTCCTGGCCGCCGCCGTCTGCCTGGTCCCGCACTCCAAGCTGCTGATCGGCGATGTCGGGCTGAACTGGACCCGCACCGGCTTCCTCCGCATCGCCCAGCGGATGGGCGCGGTGATCGTCGGCGACCTGGAGGAGCCGGGCACGTTCTCCGACGAGGAGCCGGTCGGCGAACTGGACGTGGCCTACGCACCGCTCGAGGCCACCGAGGTGCTGCCCGAGGAGGTTCCGCTGGCCATCGACGAGCTGACCCTGGTGGCGCTGCTGGGGGCGTTCGCGGACGGCGACACCGTGGTCCGCGGCGCCGAGGAGCTGCGCCACAAGGAATCGGACCGGATCGCCGCCGCCGTGGTTGGCCTGCGCGGCCTGGGCGCCGACATCGAGGAGCTGCCCGACGGCTTCGTGGTCCACGGCACCGGCGAGCCACTGCGCGGCGGCACGATCGACTCGCGCGGCGACCACCGGCTTGCCATGCTCGGCGCCGTCGCGGGCCTGGCGTCCCGGGAGGGCGTCGAGGTGGTGAACATGGAGGCGGCGGCGGTGTCGTACCCGGGATTCATCGGTGACCTGACCGCTCTGATCGCCGGCTCGTAGGGTTTCAGCCGTCGTGATCCGCAAGCTCACCGTGTTCGCCGGCTTCGCGCTGCTCGCCTGCGCGCCCGCCGCCGACGCCACCTTCAAGGGCGGCAACGGCCGCGTGGCCTTCGGCGTGCAGAGCAAGGGCATCGGCGACGACGGCTCCGCCACCTCCTACCGCGCCGTGGCCACCGTCCAGCCCGACGGCCGCGCCGACCGCTTCCTGCGCGAGTGCCAGCAGTCGGCCGGCCGCAGCGTGGACGGTGACTGCGCGATCCGGTACCTCACGCCGACCTGGCGCCCGGACGGCAGGCAGCTGGCGTTCGACGCCGGCAAGCAGCTGGCGCTGATCTCCCCGACCGGCACCGGCTTCACGCTGCTGCCCGCGGTCACCGCCGACGACTCGCGGCCGGCGTTCTCGCCGTCCGGCCGCCAGCTGGCGTTCACCGGCGGCGGCGGGATCTACGCCTACGACCTGCGCACGCGGCGCGCCAAGCGCATCATCCGCCGCGGTGCCGACCCCGACTGGTCGTCGTCGGGCCGGATCGCGTACGAGCGCGGCGGCAGCGTCTATACCGCCACGGCCGCCGGCAAGAGGGCCAAGCGGGTCGCGCGCGGCAAGGATCCGGGCTGGTCGGCCTCGGGCAAGTCGCTGATCTTCGCCCGCCGCGGCGGCATCTACACCGTGCGCGCGGACGGCAAGCGCCTGGACCGCGTGCTGCGCTGCTCGCGCTGCTCGGCGCCCGTTTTCTCGCCCAACGGCAAGCTGTTCGCCTACGACGCGCCCGGCATCTCGGTTGCCCGGCTCTCCAACGGACGCAAGCTCGCGACGCTGGTCCATGACTTCTCCGCCGGCGGCGAGAGCTTCGACGGGTCCGACCCGTCCTGGGCACGCCGGTAGACCGCGACGCGGCCACGCGGGGTCGATAGTGATCGCCATGCGAGTCGAATCGACCGCGGGCGGCCGCTGGCGGCCCCGCCGGTAGCCTCCGCGCGCATGGTGGTGGCAATCGACGGGCCCGCCGGGGCCGGCAAGAGCACCGTCGCGCGTGCTGCGGCGCGGGCGCTGGGCTTCACCTACCTCGATTCCGGGGCGATGTACCGCGCCGTCGCCCTGAAGCTGCTTGACGAGGGCGGCGCCGCCTCCGACGCCGCGGCGGCGATCGAGATCGAGCTCGGCGACCGGGTGCTGGCCGACGGCGCCGACGTGACCGAGGCGATCCGCGCCCCCGAGGTGTCCGAGGCCGCGTCGCGAGTGGCCACGAATCTCGCCGTGCGCGAGGCGCTGGTTGCCAAGCAGCGCGAGCTGATGGCCGCGGGCGACTGGGTCGCGGAGGGCCGGGACATCGGCACGGTGGTCGTGCCCGACGCCGCCGTCAAGGTCTTCCTGACCGCCGACGCGAGCGAGCGCGCGCGCCGCCGTGCCGCCGAGCTGGGCACCGACGTGGAGACGGTCCTGCGCGACCAGGCGCTGCGCGACGCGCAGGACAGCGAGCGCGAGCACTCGCCGCTGAGGCCGGCGGCGGGCGCTACGGAGCTGGACACGAGCGGCCTGGACGTCGACGAGGTCGTCGCAGCGGATCGTGGCGATGGTCGAGGAGGCTCGCGTCTGATGCGCCCGCTCGAGGACAGCACGGTCCTGGTGACCGGCGCCACCGACGGGCTCGGCCGCGCGGTTGCCGAGCGGCTTGCGGTGGAGGGCGCGACGGTGCTGATCCACGGCCGCGACGAGCAGCGGCTGGCGGCGGCCGAGGCCGACATCGAGATGCTTGCCGGCGCCGACCGCGTGCGCACCTACAGGGCCGACTTCGGCTCGCTCGCCGAGGTACAGGAGATGGCCGACCAGGTGATGCGCGACGAGCCCGAGCTGCACGCGCTGGTCAACAACGCCGGCATCGGCTCCGGCAAGCCCGACTCCGAGCAGCGTGAGCTGAGCCGCGACGGCCATGAGCTGCGCTTCGCCGTGAACTACCTGTCGGGCTTCCTGCTGACTCAGGAGCTGCTGGCGCTGCTGCGCGACTCGGCGCCCGCGCGGATAGTGAACGTGGCTTCGATCGGCCAGGCCCCAATTGACTTCGACGACCCTCAGATCGAGCGGGGCTACGACGGCGGCCGCGCGTACGGCCAGTCCAAGCTGGCCCAGATCACCTGGGGGATGGAGCTGGCCGAGCGCCTTGACGGCGATGGCGTGACGGTGAACAGCCTGCACCCGGCCACCTACATGCCCACCAAGATCGTGATGGAGCAGGCCGGGCGGTCGATCGACACGCTCGAGGCCGGGGTGGAGGCCACCGTGCGCCTGATCACCTCGCCCGACATGGACGGCGTGACGGGCCGCTTCTACGACCGCCTCAGCGAAGCCGAGCCGCACGCCCAGGCGCTGGACCCCGAGGCCCGCCGGCGCCTGTGGGACCTCAGCGCCGAGCTGACCCGCCCGGGCTGATGGCGTTGCCGAAGGTGGCCGTCGTCGGCTACCCCAACGTCGGCAAGTCGACGCTGATCAACCGGCTGACCGGCACGCGCGAGACCGTGGTGCACGAACAGGCCGGCGTCACGCGCGACCGCAAGGAGATACCCGCCGACTGGAACGGGCGCGACTTCCTGCTGATCGACACCGGCGGCGTGGACATGCAGGACGAGGACGTGCTCGCGCGCTCGATCCAGTCACAGGCCCGTGCCGCGCTGGCCGAGGCGGCGGTGGCGGTTTTCGTGGTGGACTCCACGGCCGGTCTGCGGCCCGGCGACGCCGAGCTGGCGGCCGAGCTGCGCGCGTCGAAGGTGCCGGTGGTGGTGGCCGCCAACAAGGTCGACGACTCGCGCCTGGCCCCGGGCGCTACGGAGTTCTACTCGCTCGGCCTCGGCGAGCCGGTCGCGGTGTCGGCCGTGCACGGCCTGGGCACCGGTGACCTTCTGGACCGGGTCGTGGACGCGCTGGCCGTGGCGCCGCCGGAGCCCGAGGAGGACGAACCCGTGCGCCTGGCGGTGATCGGCCGCCCCAACGTTGGCAAGTCCTCGCTGGTGAACAAGCTGCTCGGAGAGGAGCGCGTGATCGTGGCCGACGTGGCTGGCACCACGCGCGATCCGGTCGACACGCGGATCGAGGTCGAAGGCCGCCCGGTCACGCTGGTGGACACCGCCGGCCTGCGCCGGCGCACGAAGGTGGCCGGCAGCGTCGACTACTACGCCCAGCTGCGCTCCGAGCGCGCCGCCGAGCGTGCCGCCGTGGCCATCGTCATGTGCGATGCCGCCGAGGGCGTGACCTCCGAGGACTTCCGGATCGCCGAGATGGCGATGAACAAGAACTGCTGCACGGTCATCGCGCTGAACAAGTGGGACGTGACCGAAACCGACCTCGAGGACGCCCGTGCGCGCCTGGCGCAGAAGCTGCGCCAGCGCCCGCGGCTGCTGGCCGTCTCCGCCACGAGCGGCCGCGGCCTCCAGCGGCTGATCGCCGAGGCGCTTGCCATCGCCGACCGCGCCGCCGAGCGCGTTCCCACGCCGGCGCTCAACCGCTTCCTGTCGGACCTCCAGGGCGCCCGCCAGCCACCCGCCACACGTGGCAAGCGGCTTCGGATGTACTACATGGCCCAGTTCCAGGTCAGCCCGCCGCGGTTCGCCGTCCAGGTCAACGACCGCTCGCTGATCACACGCAGCTACGGCTACTTCCTCGAGAACCAGCTGCGGGAGCGCTTCGGCCTCGAGGGGGTGCCGCTGGTGATCGACTACAAGACCAGTGGCTGAGATCGTCCTGGCCCACACGAGCCAGCTTGACCCGGCGCTGCTGCGCGCGGTTCGGGCGATGATCGAGCGCGCGTTCGTCGGCCGCTTCAGCGGCCACGACTGGGACCACGCGCTCGGTGGGCTGCACTGCATCGCCTGGGAGGACGGCGAGCCGATCGGCCACGCCGCCGTGGTGGCGCGCCGCCTCCTGCACGCCGGCCGGGCACTGCGCGCCGGCTACGTCGAAGCGGTCGCGGTGGCGCCCGAGCACCAGCGCCGCGGGCACGGCGACGCCCTGATGGAGGCTGCCGAGGGCGTGGTCACGGCCGCGTACGAGATCGGCGCCCTGTCAGCCTCCGAACTGGGCGCGCCCCTGTACGCCCGGCGTGGCTGGACCCTCTGGGACGGGCCACTGGAGGCGCTGACACCGGCCGGGACGCGGCCGACGCCCGACGAGGGCGGCGTCTATGTCCTGGATCGCGACGGGCTGCTCGACGCCTCGGCGGAGCTTGTCTGCGACTGGCGCGACGGCGACGTCTGGTAGCCCATCCCGCGAAAACCGCGCTGGAATCGCCAATTTGGCCGAATCCTCTACCCTCACCCGCTCATGCCTACCGACGACCTCCAAGACAACGAGTTCCTGTTCACCTCCGAATCGGTCACCGAAGGCCACCCGGACAAGATCGCCGACCAGATCTCCGACGGCGTTCTCGACGCCGTCCTGGCTGAGGACCCCCTCAGCCGCGTGGCCTGCGAGACCCTGGTGAACACCGGCCTCGTGGTCGTCTCCGGCGAGCTCACGACCGAGGCCTACGTCGACGTCCAGAAGATCGCGCGCGAGACGATCCGCAAGATCGGCTACGACGACGGCGCCTACGGATTCGACTGCGATGCCTGCGCAGTGATCACCGCGATCGACGAGCAGTCGCCCGACATCGCCCAGGGCGTGGACGAGGGCTTCGAGCATCGCTCCGGCGCCTCGAGCGACGACGAGCTGGATGTCGCCGGCGCCGGCGACCAGGGCATGATGTTCGGCTACGCGACTCGCGAGACCCCCGAGCTGATGCCGCTGCCGGTCTCGCTGGCGCACAAGCTGGCCTTCCAGCTGGCGGAGATCCGCCGCAACAAGACCGTCGACTACCTGCGCCCGGACGGCAAGACCCAGGTCACCGTCCGCTACCGCGACAACATCCCGGTCGCCGTCGAGAAGGTGCTGATCTCGACCCAGCACGCCGAGGGCGTGGACTCGGCCACCACGATCCGCAACGACCTCTGGGAGCACGTGGTCAAGCCGGTCATCCCGGCCGAGATGTACGACGAGGGCGAGCTGTTCACCGCCGAGAACTTCCTGGTCAACCCGACCGGCAAGTTCGTGATCGGCGGCCCGGTGGGCGACTGTGGCCTGACCGGCCGCAAGATCATCGTCGACACCTACGGCGGCTCGGCCCGCCACGGTGGCGGCGCGTTCAGCGGCAAGGACCCGTCGAAGGTCGACCGCTCCGCCGCCTACGCCGCCCGATGGGTGGCCAAGAACGTCGTTGCCGCCGGCCTTGCCGACCGCGCCGAGGTCCAGGTCGCGTACGCCATCGGCGTCTCGCACCCGGTTTCGATCTCGGTTGAGACGTTCGGCACCGAGAAGATCTCCCGCGCCCAGATCGAGAAGCTGGTCAAGGAGCACTTCGACCTGCGTCCGGGCAGCTTCCGCAAGGAGCTCGACCTGCACCGGCCGATCTACCAGAAGACCGCCGCCTACGGCCACTTCGGCCGCGAGGACAGCGACTTCACCTGGGAGAACACCGACAAGGCCGACGCCCTGCGCGAGGCCGCCGGGATTCAGACGGCATCCGCCGTCTGAATCCCTGAGTGGATCCGGGGGGCTCGCGCCCCCCGGGCCCCCCTCGACCCTAGGCTGGTTGGCCCCCGGACGGCCGGCCACGGGTGGGCCGCCGCCGTTTCGTGACGGGGCAGGATGCCCGGTCACGCTGAGGCATCTTCGGCGCGGCGTGCGCGAAACAGCTTCTGCGCCTCCTTCACGCCCTTCAGGCGACGCTCGCCGGCGAAGGAGTAGTCGTACCTGTCCTCGCCGGCTGCGTCCTTGACCTCCTCGGTCACGAGAACGCTGCCCGGCCGCGCCGTCGAAGTCACGCGGCTGGCCAGGTTGACCGAATGGCCGAAGAGGTCGCCCCCGCGTGAGATCGCCTCGCCGCGGGCGATTCCGACCGCGATCTGGGGGAAGCCGTCGTCCTCGCCGTCGGCGGCCGCCAGCAGGTCCAGCGCCGTATCCAGCAGCGCGACGGTGTCGGGGGAGGCCAGCATCACCTCGTCGCCGATCGTCTTCACCAGCCGCACCGGGCGCTGCGCGGCGTCGCGCGTCAGCTCCTCCAGCCGCGTGGCCACCGCGCCGAGGCGGCCGGGATCGACGCTCTCGCCGAGCTTGGTGAAATCGACCAGGTCGGCGAACGCGATCGTGACCTCCTGGGCGTCTGGCAGCCGCCCCTCGCTCAGCGACGAGCCGATTGCCGAAGCCTGGCGCAGATTGCTGCGGTTCTGGACCATCAGCGCGTGCTCCAGCGCCGGGCCCAGCAGCGGCAGCAGCTTCTCGGCCGCCTCGGCGTAGCGCAGCGAGAGACTGGCCTCGTCATCGTCCTCGCGCAGGTAACTCTCGGCGAAGACGCTCGCGATCGTCACCGCCAGCGTGCTCATGCCGGAGCTCATCACGCGCGCCATCTCCACGATCGCGTCGTTCGTAAGACCGGCGTCGCGCAGGTGGATCAGGCGCTCGGCGGCCGCCACGTCGTCGTCCAGGAAGACGGCGTCGCCGGGATCGGCCGTGCTCATGCCGATCGCGCGCCAGTAGCGATCCAGCAGCTCCCCGTCGATACCGGTCCGCTCCGCGACCTCGGCCGCCGTGTAGTGGTCCGAGCCGCCGACCAGGATCCGCTCCACCGGCACCAGCGCGAGCCTGCCCTCGGTGGATGCGGCGCGGAGCTCGTCGGCGTCCACACCCTCGGCCTCCAGCCGCTGGAGCAGCTCGAGGCGGGCCGCGCGGGCGGGTCCCTCCAGGCCCTCGAGGAGCCCCTCGTTCTCGAAGTCGGTAGCCATGGCGTAAGCGCAGCCGGACGGTGGTCCGGCGAGCACCGCACGAGGTTAAGCCTAAGGTTGATCCGCGGGCGCGCGTAGCCTACGGGTGATGGAGGCCACTGGCTCGGCGCAGCTGCGCGAAGTCTACGAGGAGCAGTACAGCGCGGGCACCGAGGATGGTGAGCTGTACGGGCGCTGGCGCGCATTGTGCGCCAAGGGGAAGGCCGATCACGTGGTGCGGCTGGCCGGCGTGCTGGACCGTTCGCCGCGGGTCGTGACCGAGGTCGGCTGCGGCGACGGCGTGCTGCTGGAGCTGCTGGCCGGTCGCGGGCTGGGGGAGAGCCACCAGGGTTACGAGATCTCTGAGAAGGCGGTCGCGATCGCCACCGAGAGGCTCGGTCCAGGCGTGGTCGAGCGCTTCGACGGTGAACGGCTGCCCGTTGCCGATGCGACCTACGACCTCGGTGTGCTCTCACACGTGCTCGAGCACGTACCGGACCCGCTTCCGCTGCTGCGCGAGACCGCGCGGGTGTCCCGAGCGGTGGTGGTCGAGGTGCCGCTGGAGGACAACCGCAGCGCGTCGCGCCCAGAGGCCGAGCGCGGCCGCCGGGCCATCGGCCACCTGCACCGCTTCAACCGCGGCGACATCCATGTGCTGTGCGCCGCCGCCGGCCTGCGCGTGGTGGCCGAGCTGGCCGACCCGCTGCCGCTCAAGGTGCACACCTTTTTCGCGAACACGGCGTCCGCGCGCGCCAAGGCCGTGGCCAAGGCGGTGGTGCGCCGGGGCCTGTTCGTGGCGTCGGCGAAGGCCGCGGAGCGCGCCTTCACCGTGCATTACGCCTGCCTGGCCGCCCCCTAGATGGCTGGCATCCGGTGATCGCCAAGGTCGAGCCGCTGACCACCGCGCGAGCGCTGCGCGGTCCGTTCGACTACCGGTTGGGGGAAGCGATGGCCGGCGTCGGCGTTGGCTCGATGCTGGTCGTCCCGTTCGCGCGCCGGCGGATCCTCGGCGTGGTGGTTGGTGTGGCCGAGCACAGCGACGTCGCACCCGAAAAGCTGGCCGAGCCGCTGTCCGCGCTCGAGGCCGATGTGCCGCCCGAGCTGGTGAACCTGGGCCTGTGGGTCGCGCGCGAGTACGTGTCGACGCCGGCGCGCGGCCTGGCGCTGGTGCTGCCGCCGGGCACCGGCACCGGCAGCGGGCGGCGGATCGGGCCGCGGAGATCGTTGCGGGCGTCGATCACCGCCGCCGGCCGCGCGGCGCTGGCGGGCGACGCGCGCCTGGGCACCCGCCAGCGCGCGGCGCTCGAGGCGTTGTCCGCCGGCCCGGCGCGGGTGAGCGACCTGGCCTCGGCCACCGGCTGCGACCACGCCGGCGCACGCCGGCTCGAGCGGCGTGGGCTGGTCGCGCTGGAGCTGGCCGACCAGGCGCCTGCGCGGCCACGTACGTCGATGGTGGGCGCGCGGCCGCAAGTGCGCGCCCTGACCGGGGCGCAGGAGGACGCGCTCGCCGAGGTCGTGGCGGCCATGGACGCCCCGAGCGGCGGCGACCGCCGCCTGTTGCTGCACGGCGTGACGGGCAGCGGCAAGACCGAGGTCTATCTGCGCGCGGTCGCGGCCGCGCTCGAGCGCGGCGGCACGGCGATCGTGCTGGTTCCCGAGATCGCGCTCACGCCGCAGACCGCCGGCCGCTTCGTGCAGCGCTTCGGCGACACCGTGGCCGTGCTGCATTCCCAGCTGACCGCGCGCGAGCGCTACGACGAGTGGGCCAGGCTGCGCTCGGGCGCGGCCACCGTGTGCGTGGGCCCGCGCTCGGCGGTGTTCGCGCCGCTGACCCGGGTCGGCCTGATCGTGGTCGACGAGGAGCACGACGGGTCGTACAAGCAGGACGGCGATCCCCGCTACGACGCGCGCGCCGTGGCCGAGCGCCGCGCCGGCGCCGCGGATTGCGTGCTGCTGGCGGGCAGCGCGACGCCGCGGCCCGAGAGCTTCGAGCGCCACCGCCGGCTGGAGTTGTCCGAGCGCGTGGACGGCCAGCCACTTCCGCCGGTCGAGCTGGTGGGGATGACGGGAGTGTCCGACGCGCTGCACCCGCGCACACGCGACGCGCTCGCCGAGGTCGCGCGCCGGGGCGAGAAGGCGATGGTCCTGCTCAACCGCCGCGGCTGGTCGAACTTCCTGACCTGCGCCGAGTGCGGGCGTGTGTGGCAATGCCCCGACTGCGACGTGTCGCTGGTGCTGCACCGCGCCAGTGGACGGGTCTCGTGTCACCACTGCGGCCATGGCGAGCGGGTGCCGGACCGGTGCCCGGACTGCCGCTCGGTGTCGCTGCGACGCCATGGGCTCGGCACCGAGCAGCTCGGTGCCGAGCTCGAACGGCTTGTCGCGCCGCTGGCGGTGATGCGCCTGGATGCCGACTCGGTGGCGGCCGAGGGCGTGGCGGTCACGCTGGAGCGATTCGAGGCCGCGCCCGCCGCCGTGCTGGTGGGCACCCAGATGGTGGCCAAGGGCCACGACTTCACCGGAGTCACGCTCGGCGTGGTGCTGGACGCCGACAACACGCTGCGCTTCCCCGACTTCCGCGCCGAGGAGCGCACGTTCGCGCTCGTCGCGCAGCTGGCAGGCCGCAGCGGACGCGGATCGGACCGGGGGAGGGTGGTGGTGCAGGCGCTGGACCCTGACGCGCGCGCCCTCCGTTACGCCGCCCGGCACGACTCGACCGGTTTCCTGCGCGGCGAGCTGGCACGCCGGAAGGCGCTCTCGTACCCGCCGCACGGCCACCTGGTGCGGATCGTCTGCTCGTGCGCCGAGCCAGGACCCGAGCACGAGGCCGGCACCGCGCTGCGCGAGCGGCTGGCGCCGCCCGGCGCATCGGTCCTCGGCCCCGTGCCGCTGTTCCGGCGCCAGGGAAAGGACCGCGTCCAGCTCGTGGTGCGCGGCCCCGACCGCGAGGGGCAGATCGCGGCCGTGCGCACCGCCGTGGATGGCATCGCGCCCGCTTTCGGCCGCCGGGGCGTGGCGCTGAGCGTGGACGTCGACCCGCAGTAGGAGCGCGATCTCTTCACGAACGCAGACCTCAGTTGCGCAGCACACCCGCCTCGTACCGAGCCAGCGCCCGCTCGCCGTCGCTCGAGGCCACCAGCCCCACGTAGCCGTCGGGGCGGATCGCCACGGTGGCGCCGTCGACGAGGCCGTAGCGATCGGCCACGCCGCCGCCGGGCGGGAGCAGTACCGCGTCGAAGCCGGGTGGCGACTCGGCAACGTGCAGGAACGTGTGACCGGTCCGCTCCGCCAGCAGGGCGTGCAGGGAGCTGCCGTCCTCCATCGTCGCCTCGGGCGCCACGTCGCCGGCGCGGATCGTGCCGCGATGATGGTGACCGTCGTCGGCGACGATCGCGCTGAGGTGGTAGTTGATCGCGGTTTCCTCGACCTGCTCGGCCATACGCCGGCGGATCGAGGCCAACCCGGTGGCCAGGTGCAGCGAGTGGTTGCGCAGCTCGCGCGGCGCTCGGCGGCGCACCGTGCCAAGCCGGGCCAGCATCGTGGTCTGGCGGATGACCTGCGCGGCCACCGGCCGGCGTTCGTCGTCGTAGGAATCGAGCAGCGACGGGGCGGCGTGGCGCTCCAGCGCGAGCGCCAGCTTCCAGCCCAGGTTGAACGCGTCCTGCATCCCCGTGTTCATGCCCTGACCTCCGGCCGGGCTGTGCACGTGGGCGGCGTCGCCTGCCAGGAACGCCCGCCCGCGGCGGTACGAGCGCACCTGGGCGTGGTGCACCTCGAACGTCGTCAGCCAGTGGGCCTCCGAGATGCGGATGCCGCCCGCGCGCGTGTCGGCCATGGCCTGCACCTCCCACAGCGTCGGCTCGGCCGAGCCGCGGGGCACCTCGGCGATGATCCGGACACGGTCCTCGCGCAGCGGGAACAGCAGGAACGTGCCGTCACGGTGGAAGAACGTGTGCATCGACTCGCGTGGTAGGTCGTGCCGGGCCGCGACGTCGGCGATCAGGAACGTCTGGCCCTTGAAGGTTCCCTCGAGCGTCAGGCCCATCTGGTCGCGGACGGTGCTGTGGCTGCCGTCGGTGCCCACCACGTAGGCCGCCTCGATCGTATCCCCGCCGGCCAGGGTGGCCCGCACCCCGCGCTCGTCCTGCTCGAACGATGCCAGCTCGAGACCACGCTCGACCGTGCCGCCGAGCTCCTCCAGGCGCGCGGTCAGGAAGGCCTCGGTGTCGGTCTGGGGCAGCGACAGTGAGAACGGGTAGGGGCTGTCGACGATGTCCAGCTCCACGCGCGCGACCTCGTGGCCGCTTGAGTGCATCGTCATGGCGGTGGTGCGGACGCCCGCGTCCAGGAACCGTTCGATCACCCCCAGGCGCTGGAGCATCTCCAAGCTGCGTGCGTGCACCACGATCGCGCGCGACTGGTCGGTCGGCGCCTCGCGCCGGTCGATCAGGCGCACGGGCACGTCACGTCGCGCCAGCTCGCACGCCAGCACGAGCCCAACCGGGCCGGCGCCGACCACCAGGACGGGCGGACCTACTCCGGTCGCGTCCAACGGCCGATCACGATCAGCGTCTTGGTGCCGGTAACGGTCCCACTGCGACGCATGTTGTTGACCACGCGCTGGAGGTGCTCCACGTTCTCGGCCCGCACGTGCACGAGCGCGTCGGGGTCTCCGGCTATCGCCACCACCTCCTGCACCTCGGGCTGCTCGGCCGCCATCGCCAGGATGTCGTCCACATCGGTATCGCCCACGAAACGCAGCTCGGTGTAGGCCTCGATCGACGGGCCCACCTTCTTGTGGTCCAGCACGACCGTGTAACCCGCGATCACCCCGGTCTGCTCGAGCCGGTCGATCCGGCGCTTGACAGGCGCGGGGGACAGGTTCACGTGCTTGGCTATGTCGCTGACCGTGCGGCGCCCGTCCTGGCGCAGCAGGTCCAGGATGCGACGATCGGTTTCATCGACCTGCTCGCGGGCAGACATGCCGTCATCATACGTTCAAGCGGACGCGAGTGCATGAATCATGCGTTCGGGCGCGCGAAACCTGCGTTGAGGTTGCGCTTGTAACCAATGGCGCTACACCACGCATCAGGGATCCCGAACTCGGAGGAGATGCACGGTGGCGACTGCGACCCGGCTCGCGGACACGGAGGGGCGCCAAGGACGGCGCGAGATCCTCTGCCAGGACCTGGCGGTCGGCCTCCAGGGCGTGATCGTGATCGACGACACCACCCTCGGCCCGGGACTGGGCGGGGTTCGTTTCAAGGAGTACGCGAGCATGGCCCACGCCGTGGCCGAGTGCCGCCGGCTGGCCGCCGCGATGACGCAGAAGAACGCCGTGGCCGAACTGCCCTTCGGTGGCGCCAAGTCCGTGATCCTGGCCGAACGAGCGGTTGCCGACCGCGGCGCGCTGATGCGCCGCTTCGGCGAGTTCGTCGCCGGCGCCGGGGGTGACTATCTGCCCGGGGTGGACATGGGCACCGCGGTCACCGACCTGGCGCTGATGAGCGAGGCGGGCGCGACCGTCTCATGCGCGACCGAGGACCCTTCGCGCTGGACGGCGACCGGCGTGGCCGCCTCGGTGCGCGCCGCGGTGGCGCACCGCGGGCTCGAGATGGACGGCTGCCGCGTCCTGATCCAGGGTGCCGGCCACGTCGGCGAGGTGCTGGCCCGGATCCTGGCCGCCGAGGGCGCCACGGTCCTGATCGCCGACGTTGACGGCGACCGCGCCCGGGCGCTGGCTGACGAGCTGGGCGGTCACGTGATCGACCCACGCACCGTGATCGGCACGCGCTGCGACGTGTTCGCCCCCTGCGCCGTCGCCCGCGTGATCGATCCCGAGAGCGTCGGCCGGCTGCAGTGCGCGATCGTGGCGGGGGCCGCCAACGACACCCTCAGCCACCGCGCCGACGCCGAGCTGCTGGCAGCCCGCGGCATCACCTACGTGCCCGACTTCGTGGCCAACGCCGGCGGCGTGGTGGATATCCATGGCCTGCGGATGGGCTGGGACGAGGACCGCATGCGCGCCGAGGTGCTGAGGATCGGCGACCGGACAACCGAGCTGCTGCGAACAGCCAGCACCCGCGGGCTGACGCCGCTGGCGGTGGCCGAGGAGATGGCCGCCGACCGCCTGGCCGCGGCGCGGGCGACCGCCCGGGTGGCGTGATGGTCACGCTTGCCGACCGCTACGTGGCGCAGGAGGGCACCGTCGTGCTCTCCGGTATCCAGGCGCTGGTGCGGATGATGCTCGAGCAGCGCCAGCTCGACGCCGAGCGCGGGCTCGACACCGGCATGTACGTCAGCGGCTACCAGGGCTCGCCGCTCGGCGGCCTGGACAAGGAGCTGGCCCGCGCGGCCGAGCACACCGGGCCCGCCGGCATCGTCTTCCAGCCCGGCCTGAACGAGGAGCTCGCGGCCACCGCCGTGGCCGGCACCCAGCTCCTTGGTGAGCTGGAGGGTCGCCGCCACGACGGGGTGACCGGCTTCTGGTACGGCAAGAGTCCCGGCCTGGACCGCGCCGCCGACGCGATCCGCCACGGCAACCTGTCCGGCACCGCCCCGCTGGGTGGCGCGGTGGCGCTGATCGGCGACGACCCGGCCGCCAAATCCTCCACGGTGCCCAGTTCGTGCGAGCCGATGTGCCGCAGCCTGATGCTGCCGGTGCTGGCCCCCGGCACGGTTGCCGAGCTGGTTTCGTTCGGGCTCCACGCCGTGGCCCTCTCGCGTCACAGCGGACTGTGGTCGGGGCTGAAGATCGTGGCCGACATCGCCGACGCCAGCGCGACGATCGACGCCGCCGCGGCGCGCGCCGGGCTGCCCGAGCTGCCGCCGCGCGCGGGCTTCGAGCCGCCGGTGCTGCTGCCCCCGTCGAACCTGGCCGCCGAGCACGACCTGATGACCCAGCGGCTGGAGCTGGCGCGCCAGTACTCGCGCGTCGCCGGCCTGAACCGCGTCTTCTTCGAGCCCGAGCGCCCGCGCGTGGCCGTCGTGGCCGCCGGCGTGGCCCATCAGGCTGTGCTGCGCGCCCTGGACGACCTCGGGCTGCGCGAGGCCGAGCTGGAAGCCCTCGGCCTGCGCGTGATCCAGCTCGGCATGCCCTGGCCGCTGGACACCGGCGAACTGCGTGAGCTGACCGCGGGCGTGGAGACCGTGCTGGTGGTCGAGGACAAGCTGGCGTTCGTCGAGGGGCTGGTCAAGGAGGCGCTCTACCGCACCCCCGACGCGCCGCTCGTGGTGGGTGAGACCGACAGCGAGGGCCGGCCGCTGGTGCCGGTGCGCGCCACCACCGGCGCCGACGACGTGGCCCGCGCCCTCGGGCGCGTGCTGGACCGGGACGTGCTGCCCGAGAGCGCAGTCGACCGTCTGGCGCGCCTCGAGCGCAAGCCAGGCCGCGAGCTGCCGATGGCCACCGGCGCTGAGCTGCCCCGGCGCACCCCGTACTTCTGCTCGGGCTGTCCGCACAACACCTCCACCCGCGCCCAGCCGGACGACCTGGTCGGCGTTGGGATCGGCTGCCACACCATGGTTGCACTGGACCAGGGTGGCCGCCGCGGGAAACTTGTCGGCATGCCCCAGATGGGCGGCGAGGGCGCCCAGTGGATCGGCCTGGCCCCGTTCACCGACGACCCGCATTTCATCCAGAACCTCGGCGACGGCACGTTCCACCACTCGGGCTCGCTGGCGATCCGCGCCGCCGTGGCGGCGGGCGTGAACATGACCTACCGCCTGCTCTACAACGCCGCGGTCGCCATGACGGGCGGCCAAGATCCCGAGGGCAAGCTCGACGTGCCCGCCATCACCCGGCTGCTGGAGCTCGAGGGCGTGGCGCGCGTGGTGGTCACCACGCCCGAGCCCGATCGCTACGACGGCGTGACGCTGGCCTCGATCGCCACCGTCCGCCACCGCGACCAGCTCCAGGACGTGCAGTCCGAGCTGGCCGCCGTGAAGGGTGTGACGGTGCTGATCCACGACGACCAGTGCGCCACCGAGAAGCGCCGCCTGCGCAAGCGCGGCAAGCTGGCCCAGCCGGCGGAGAAGGTGTGGATCAACCAGCGCGTGTGCGAGGGCTGCGGCGATTGCGGCGAGAAGTCCTCGTGCTTGTCGGTCCAGCCGGTGCAGACCGAGTTCGGCCGCAAGACCGAGATCCACCAGGCCTCCTGCAACAGCGACCTGACCTGCCTGAAGGGCGACTGCCCCTCGTTCGTGATGGTCACCCCAGGCACCAAGGCGCGGGACACCTCGTCGCGTGAGACGCCCGCGCCGCCGGCGGATCTTCCCGACCCCGAGCCGCGCGTGCCCGCCGACATGCTCCTGCGCATGCCCGGCGTTGGCGGCACCGGCGTGGTAACCGTGTCGGCCATCCTCCAGATGGCCGCCCACCTGGACGGCCGCCACGCCTCCGGCCTCGAGCAGACGGGCTTGGCCCAGAAGGGCGGGCCGGTCGTTTCGGACGTGCGCATCTCCTCCCGGCCGATCGAAGGCCAGCTGCGCGCCGGGACCGCGTCGGCGGACCTGATCCTGGGCTTCGACCTGCTGGGCGCCGCGGCGTCGGAGACGATCGCGGTGGCCGACAGCAGGCGCACCGTCGCGGTGCTGAACACCGCGCAGACGCCCACCGCCCGGATGGTCACCGACGCGACCGAGGCGATGGCCGACACCGACCTCGCGCTCAAGCGCGTGGGCCGCGCCACGCGCGCCGCCGACAGCGTGCACCTGGACGCGTCGGGCCTGTCGCAGCGGCTGTTCGGCGACCACATGCCCGCCAACATGCTGCTGGTTGGCGCCGCCTACCAGCAGGGCTGTTTGCCGATCGGCCACGAGGCGATCGAGCAGGCGATCGAGCTCAACGGCGCCGCGGTGGAGTCCAACCTCGCCGCCTTCCGCTGGGGCCGCGCCGCGGTTGCCGACCCCGAGGCCGTCGCGGGCGCGCTGGGCCCCGCGCCGGGCGAGCAGCCCGACCGTGAGCCCGATCCGCGCGCCATGGACATGGTGGCCGACCTACCGCTCAGCGGCGAGCTGCGCCGCCTCGTGCAGGTGCGCGTCGGCGAGCTGATCGCCTACCAGAGCCGCCGCTACGCGCAGCGCTACCTCGACGAGGTGGTGCGCGTGGCCCGGATCGAGCACGAGCAGACCGGCGGCGGCTCGAGCGTCACCGAGGCGTACGCCCATGGGCTGCACAAGCTGATGGCCTACAAGGACGAGTACGAGGTGGCCCGGCTGCACCTGCTGGCCGCCGAGGAGGCGCGCCGCGAGAGCGAGTTCGGCCCCGGCGCCAAGGTCCAGATCATGCTTCAGCCGCCGCTGATGCGTGCGATGGGACTGGACCGCAAGCTCAAGCTCGGCCGCTGGGCGTTCCCCGCTCTCGGCGCGCTGCGAAACGGCCGGCGGCTGCGCGGCACCGCGCTGGACCCGTTCGGCCACGCCCACGTGCGCAAGGTCGAGCGCGCACTGGTCGGCGAGTACCGCGAGCTCGTCGACGCCGCCCTGGAGCGCCTGACGCCCGCAACCGCGCCCCAGGTGGCGGCCATCGCCGCGCTGCCGGACGTGGTTCGCGGCTACGAGGACGTCAAGCTCGCGGGCGTGCAGCGCTTCCGCGAGCAGGCCGCGGCGCTGACGGAGGCGCTGGAGCGCGGCGAGGCGGCCGACGGGCCCGTCCCGCTGTCGCTGGTCGAGGTGTCCGCCGGCCGCGCCTAGCGCTTCTTCGCCAACGCCCGCGCACCGCTTGCCCGTGGCCTCATTGCAGCGCCATGCGCATGCGCGCGGTTGTCACGCCGCTGGCATCGTGCGTGCCCTTGGCGCCGTCCAGCCGAAAGCCCGAGCGGGCGTAGAAGGCCCGCGCCTGGGCGTTGCGCAGGAACACCCACAGCGTCACGTCGTCCCACGCGCCCCGCTCGAGCGACCCGAGCGCCGCGGCCAGCAGCGACCGCCCGATACCCGACTGCCAGCGCTCAGGATCGACGTAGGTGGCCGTCACCTCGGCAGTACGTTCCCCTGCGTCGTGGTCGCGGCTGGGCAACGCCAGCGAGCAGAAGCCTGGACCTTCGTCGTCGACCAGCGTCACGCAGGCCGGGTCGGCGATCGCGTCACGCCAGCTCGCCTCGCGAAGGTCCACCGACAACTCGGCCAGCAGCTGGGCGGGAAGGATGCCGCGGTACGCCGCCTGCCACGCGCGTACCTGTAGCGCCGCGAGGACGCCGGCGTCATCCACCGTCGCGGCGCGGATCACGCGACCACCTCCACGCGGTCGCCTACGTCGATCGTCGCGGCGCCCGTGGCCCTGGCGTTGATGCCGAAGCGGCCCGAGTGGCAGGCGAACAGGTGCCGCAGCAGCGGCGCCCACTTGGCCTGGGTGTCGGGGTCGCGCGTCGGGATGGCGCAGCGCTCGCACGGGTGCAGGAGCTCCAGCTCGGCGTCGCCGACGCGCAGCCGGCGTCCCTCCCATCCCTCCTCGGCGAACGCGGCGGCGTCCAGCTCCACGTGCACGTTCGTCCGGAAGCGGCGCAGGTCGAGCTCGGTCCCGAGCTCGCGCCCGACGGCGTCGAGCGTTGCCTGCACGGTCACCAGCAGCGAGTCGGGCAGGTCCTGCTGGAGCGCCGGGTCGGTGTGCAGGGTCACGTCGCGGCCGAGGTCGCCGGACAGGGCGGCCGGCAGCCCGGGGTCCGACCACGCCCACTCGGCCCCGTCCGGGGCGCGCAGCACGGTCTCGCCCGGGCCGCTGTCATGCGCGGCCCGCCACGCCAGCAGGCGCGGCGCCTCGCGCGCCGTAAGGCGCCGCGGTGCGCCCTTGTGCACGTCGAACACCGCGCCAGCGCGATCGCCTTCGGCGCCGCGGCGATCGATCGCGAGCGTGTCCACGGGCTGGCCGGCCATCGACTTCACCGGCCAGCGGTGCAGCTCCGTCACGGTTCCAGCGGCAAGGCTCACCCGCGGCACCGTACAATCGAGGCATGGTCGACGAGCCCGTCGAAGTCGCCGAGCAGCCCCACGACGAGGAGGCGGAGGCGCCGCGGCTGGATCCCGAGGTCGAGGCCCGGCGGTCCGCCGCGATGTCGTTCATCAAGCGTCTGGGCGATCCCGTGCTCAAGAGCAGCGCCACCGCCGTCGACCAGTTCGACGACGGGCTGCGCGGCCAGGTCGCGCGCATGGCCGGGCTGATGGACGACGCGCTCGGAATCGGCCTGGCGGCGCCCCAGCTCGGAGTGTCCCAGCGGCTGCTGGTCTACCGCGTGGGGCCGGACGCGCCGCTGATCGCGCTGGCCAACCCCGAGATCGAGTGGAGCAGCGACGACCAGGACGTGCTCGAGGAGGGCTGCCTGTCGCTGCCCGGCGTGCAGATGGACATCGAGCGCCCGATCCACGTTCGGGTGCGTGCGCGCGACGAGCATGGCGACGACCGCGTGATCGAGGCGTCCGGGCTCGAGTCGCGCGTGATCCAGCACGAGATGGACCATCTGGACGGTGTGCTGATCCTGGACCGCGGCACGCGCGAGCAGCGCAAGGAGGCGATGCGGGCGATCCGCGAGGCCGAGGAGCGCCGCGAGCGCGCCGCCTGACCGCGCAAGCAGCGCGGGTCGTCGAGTACGTCACGGCCGCGAACGGCCAAGACCGATCTCCTCGAGCTTGTCGTAGGCCGGCAGCGTCAGGAACTCCACGAACGTGTCGTTGCCGCTCAGCGCGACGGCTTCGAAGATCGCACGCGACTCCTGCGGCCGGCCCTCGCGCTCGAACCACTCGTCGTCCCCGATCTCCTGCCGGATCGTCTCCAGCTCCTCGGTCGCAAGCTCGCGCACCAGCTCGGGCGTGACCGTCCGGCCGTCCTCGAGCGTGGCCTCGTGCCGGATCCACTGCCAGATCTGCCCGCGTGAGATCTCGGCCGTCGCGGCGTCCTCCATCAGCCCGTAGATGGCGGCGGCGCCGTTGCCGCGCAGCCACGACGAGATGTACTGGATGCCGATGTTCACGTTGGCGCGCAGGCCCTTCTCCGTGATCTTGCCCTCGGTCTTGTCGATCGCGAGCAGGTCGGTGGCGGCGACCGACACGTCGTCGCGCTGCTTGTCGACCTGGTTGTCGCGCTCGCCGAGCACCTTCTGGAACTCGCCCATCGCCGGCTCGACCGAGTCGGGGTGGGCCACCCACGAGCCGTCGAAGCCGGCGCCGGCCTCGCGCTTCTTGTCGGCGGCGACTGCGTCCAGCGACTTGCGCGCCGCCTCGGCGTCGGTGCGCGACGGGATCACGGCGCTCATGCCGCCCATCGCGTGCGCGCCGCGCTTGTGGCAGGTCTTGACCAGCAGCTCGGAGTACGCGTGCATGAACGGCACGGTCATGGTCACCGCGCCACGGTCGGGCGTCACGAACTCGGGCCGCTCCTTGAACCGCTTGATGGCGCTGAAGATGTAGTCCCAGCGGCCCGCGTTCAGACCCGCCGAGTGCTCGCGCAGCTCGTACAGGATCTCCTCCATCTCGAATGCCGCCGGCAGCGTCTCGATCAGCACCGTGCCCCGCGCCGTGCCACGGTCCAGGCCCATGTGATCCTCGGCCAGCGTCATCGCGTCGTTCCACATCCGCGCCTCGAGGTGCGACTCCATCTTCGGCAGGTAGAAGAACGGGCCGCTGCCGCGGTCCAGCAGGGCCCTTGCGTTGTGGTGGATGTAGAGGCCGAAGTCCATCAGCCCGCCGGCCACCGGCGCGCCGTCCACGGTGAGGTGGCGCTCCTCGAGGTGCCAGCCGCGCGGGCGAACCAGCAGCGTCGCCGTCTCGTCGTTGAGCCGGTACTGCTTGCCCTTGGCGTCGTCGTCGAACTCCAGCGTTCCGCGCACCGCCTCGATCAGGTTCACTTGGCCGGAGACCATGTTCGACCACGACGGCGAGTTGGCGTCCTCGAAGTCGGCCATGAACCCGGTCGCGCCGGAGTTCAGCGCGTTGATGACCATCTTCGCCGTCGTCGGCCCGGTGATCTCGACCCAGCGCCGGCGTAGCGCCGGCGGTGGCGGGGAGACCTGCCAGTCGCCCTCGCGGACTTCCCGCGTCTGCTCGAGGAAGTCCAGTGAGCCGCCGGCGTCCAGCTCGGCCTGGCGCTCGTCGCGCTTGGCAAGCAGGTCCTTGCGCGTGGTGTCGATGTTGCGGTGCAGGAGCGCCACCAGCTCCAGCGCCTCGTCGGTGAGGACCTCGTCCCCGCGCCGCACGTCGGGCCCGCTGATCTCGATTCCCATCTAGCCGACTCCCCTCAGTGACCGGGCCAGCAGCTCGACCGGGTGGATCACCGGGAGCTCCTTGCCGAGTTCGCGTGTGTGTGCGGTTATCTGAAGCGTGCAGCCGGGGTTGGCCGCAACCACGGCCTCGGCCCCGGTGTCCAGCAGGTTCTGCGCCTTGCGCCGGCCGAGCTCGGCGGCGGCCTTGGGCTTGACCACGTTGTAGATGCCGGCCGAGCCACAGCAGATCTCCCACTCGGCGGGCTCGACTAGCTCGATGCCGGGGATGCCGCGCAGCAGGTCGCGCGGCTGGCTGCGAACGGCCTGGGCGTGGGCCAGGTGGCACGCGTCGTGGTAGGCCACCTTCATCTCGACCGGCCGGCGTTCGGCGCGTGGCTCGCCCTCGGTCAGGATCTCGGTCACGTCGACCACCTTGTCGGCGAACGCCTCGGCGCGATCGGCCCAGTCGTCGTCCTGGCGCATCACGTGGCCGTAGTCCTTCATCGCCGAGCCGCAGCCGGCGGCGTTGGCCACGATCCGGTCATAGCCCTCCAGCGCCTCGATCGTCTTCTTGACGTTCGCGGTCGCGTCGGTGCCCTGGCCCGCGTGCAGCTGGAGCGCGCCGCAGCAGCTCGGGTCATGGGGCGCCTCGACGTCCCAGCCCTCGGCGGCGAGCACGGCGGCCGTGTCGGCGTTGACACCGCTGAACATCACGCGCTGCACGCAGCCGCGCAGGACGGCGACCGTGCCGCGCGACTCGGCGGTGGCGGCGGGCACGCGCTCGGGCAGCGCGTGGCGCAGCGGCGGCGCGGGCGCCAGCTTGGCCACCTCGGCGATCCGGCCCAGCGGCAGCGATGCGGTCAGCCGGTCCAGCCTCGTGACGGCGCCGAAGCGCATCAGTGGCACCAGCCAGCGCATCCGGTCGGGGTGGGGGAACAACGCGAACACGGCCTTGCGTGTCCACTTGTCCTGGCCGCTGCGCTCCCATTTGCGCTCGACCTGGGCACGTGTGTCCTCGATCAGCTTGTCGTACTGCACGCCCGACGGGCACGCCGTCACGCATGCCATGCAGCCCAGGCAGTTGTCGAAGTGCTCGACCATCGGCGCCGACAGCTCGTCGACCTCCTCGTGCCCGGCGCGCATGAGCACGATCCGCCCGCGAGGCGAGTCGGCCTCCTCGCCCCACAGCTGGTAGGTCGGGCAGGTGGGCAGGCAGAACCCGCAGTGCACGCAGTCGTCGATCAGGCTGGGCTCGGGCGGCTTGTCGGCGTCCCACATCCCGATCTGGATCGGGTTGCCGGTTCCGGCCTCCATCAGATCAGCCCCGGGGCGCACACCCGGGCGGGGTCGAAGCGCTCACGCACGCGCTCGGCCAGCATCAGTGCGCCGGGATCACGCGGTCCCCAGGCGTCGAGGGCGCCGCGGCCGTCAAGGACGGCACAGGGGGAGGGGGAGAGCGCGTCGCGCACGCGCTCGACGTACCCGGGCTCGGACAGCGTCACCCACGACAGCCCGAACGCGGCGCGGCCGACCACTCGCGCGTCGAGCTCCTGGGCCAGCTCCAGCAGCAGCGCGGTCTGATCCTGAAGGCCCGAACAACGCAGCACGGTGTCGGTCACCGAGCGCTGCGCGGCGCGCTGGCCGTCCCACAGCGCGCCGTCGTCGTCCTCGACCGAGGCGTCAAGGCCCTCGGCCGCCATCAGCCCGGACACATGCTCGGCGGCCTCTGCCGCCGCGGCGCCGCCGGAGCGCGCCAGCACCATGCCTCTGCCCTGCTCCCAGCGCAGGTCCAGGCACTCGAGCTCCAGCCGGGCGTGCGACAGCGCCGAGGCGGCGGCGGCGACCGCGCGCGGGTCGTCGGCGCGGCCGACCGCGGTCACGGTCGCCGGCGCCAGGGGGTGCAGGCGAACTGACACCTCGAGGATTGCCCCGAGCGTGCCGTACGCGCCGGCGAACAGCTTGGCCAGGTCGTAGCCGGCCACGTTCTTGATCACCTTGCCGCCCGACTTGGCCACGGTCCCGTCCGACAGCGCGACGGTCATCCCGACCACGAGGTCGCGCACCGAGCCGTAGCGGTGGCGCAGTGGCCCCGAGTCCGCGGTGGCAACCACGCCGCCGATCGTGGCCCCGCCGTCGGGCGGGTCCAGCGCCAGCATCTGGCCCTCGGCTGCGAACGCCGCCTGGGCGTCGGCCAGCCTCACGCCGGCGTCGAGCACGGCGGTCAGGTCACCCACGTTGTGCTCCACGATCCGGTCCAGCTCCAGGGTGGAGATCTCCACGTCCGCGTCCACGGGCGCGCCCCAGCCGAACTTGGTCCTGCCACCGGCGAAGCGCACGGACACGCCGTCCGCCGTCGCCTCCCGCAGGCGGTCGGCAACCGCCGCGCTCACATCCGCTCCGCCAGGCCGGCTTCCTCAAGCGGGTGCCTGCGGTATGGGCCGGGCACCTCGCCGCAGAGGCGCGGAGTTGGCATCACCTTGCCGGGGTTTGCCAGGCCGTCGGGGTCGAACGCGCAGCGCAGGCGCTGGAAGGTGGCCAGGTCGTCCTCGCCGAACATCGACGGCATGTAGCGCTTCTTGTCCACGCCCACGCCGTGCTCGCCGGTGATCGAGCCGCCCTCGTCCACGCACGCCTTGACGATCATTCCGGCCAGCTCCTCGGCTCGCTCGGGCTCGCCCGCCACCGACCCGTCATAACAGACCAGCGGGTGCAGGTTGCCGTCGCCGGCGTGGAACACGTTGGCGACCTGAAGCTCGTACTCGGCGCCCAGCTCCTCGATCCGGCGCAGCACCGCCGCCATCCGTGTCCGCGGGATCACCGAGTCCTGTACGTAGTAGTTGGGCGCGATCCGGCCCATGGCGGCGAACGCGGCCTTGCGCGTGCGCCAGATCAGAGCGCGCTCGTCCTCGTCCCCGGCCACCCGTACCTGCCACGCGCCGCCTTGCTCGCACATCGAGACCACGGCGTCGAAGCGCGCCTCGCACTCGTGCTCGGAGCCGTCCAACTCGACCACGAGCGCAGCGCCGGCGTCCTGTGGGTAGCCGGCGCCCGTGGCGCCCTCGGCGGCGCGGATCGAGAGGTTGTCCATCATCTCGATGGCGCCCGGGACGATGCCCTCGGAGACCATCGCCGACACCACCTCACCGGCCTCGGCGGTCGAGTCGAAGAACGCCACCAGCGTGCGCACGGCCTCGGGCGAGGGCACCACCCGCAGCGTGATCTTCGTGGCCACCCCGAGCGTGCCCTCCGAGCCCACGAAGGCGCCCACCAGGTCCAGGCCCGCGACGTCCACGCCCTTGCCGCCAAGCTCGACCATCTGGCCGTCGGCCAGCACGACCTCGAGCCCGGTCACGTAGTTGGTGGTGAAGCCGTACTTGAAGCAGTGCGCGCCGCCCGAGTTCTCGGCCACGTTGCCCCCGATCGAGCACACGATCTGCGACGACGGGTCGGGCGGATAGAAGTGGTCCGGCCCGACCGCCTCGGACACCGCGATGTTGGTCACGCCGGGCTCGACCACGACGCGCTGGTTGGGCAGGTCGACCTCGAGGATCCGGCGCATTCGCGACACGGCGATCACGACGCCGTCCTCGACCGGCATCGCGCCGCCGGAGAGGCCCGAGCCCGACCCGCGCGCCACCCACGGCGTGCCGTGCTCATGACAGGCGTGCACGCATGCCTGGACCGCCTCGGCACTGTCGGGCAGCACAACCACGCTCGGCAGCGCGGCGTACTGCAGCAGCCCGTCCGACTCGTAGGTGCGCAGCTGGTGATGGTGGGTCAGGACGTGCTCGTCACCGCACGCGGCGCGCAGCTTGCCGACCAGGACGGGGTCGGCCGCCAGCTAGACCACCATCCAGCTCAATATCGATGTGGATTGCAGGTACACGAGGATCCCCATCAGCGCGGTCATGACCAGCGACCAGAACAGTACCCGGCGAAAGATGTCGCCCTCCTTGCCCGCCATGCCCACGGCGGCGGCGCCGATCGCCAGGTTCTGCGGCGAGATCATCTTGCCCAGCACGCCACCGGAGCTGTTGGCGGCGGCCAACAACGTCTGGTCGATGTCGGCCTCCTTCGCCGCCTGCACCTGGAGCGCGCCGAAGAGCGCGTTCGATGACGTGTCCGACCCGGTTATGGCCACGCCGAGCCAGCCGATCACCGGTGACAGGAACGCCAGGATCCCGCCCGCGCCCGCGATCCAGAGGCCGAGCGTGGACGTCATGCCGCTCAGGTTCATCACGTAGGCCAGGCCAAGCACGGCCATCACGGTCACGATGGCCAGCGACAGCTGCTTGAGCGTCGCGCCGTAGGTGCGCACCGCGTCACGCAGCGGGACCTTGATCGCCAGGATCGTGAGCAGGCCACAGAACAGGACCACCGTGCCGGGCGTGTCGAAGAACGAGAACCCGAACGTCACGGCGCTCGCCGCCTCGCCATCGGGGGTCACCACGTCGAGCCCGGGCCAGTCGAATCCGTTCGCGGCCTTGTCGTCGGTGCCGAAGCCGGTGCCGCCGGAGAGCTCGAACAGGAACTGCTCGATCGGGTCGACCAGCTTCACCAGCGCGAAGACCGCCACGATGATGATGTAGGGCGCGAATGCCTCCCACCGCTCACGGTTGGTGTCGGTCTCCTGGTCGCGCAGGCGCACGCTGCGCTCGAGCGCCGGGTCGTGGCCCTCGGCGCCCGCGACAGCCGGCGCGGCGCCCGCGTCAGAATCGCCAAGCAGCGGCTCGGACGGCGACCACATGCGCAGGAACGCCACCAGCACGCCGGTCGAGAACAGCGCGGCGATGATGTCGGTCAGCTCGACCGAGACGTAGGTGGCGCACACGAACTGGGCGATGCCGAACGAGACGCCGGCCAGGAGCGCGGCGGGCCACGTCTGGCGCAGCCCGCGCCCGCCGTCGACCACCCCGACCAGGATCAGGGGGACGATCAGGGCCAGGAACGGAGTCTGCAGGCCGACCATCGCGCCGAGATCGTCGACCGGGATCTCGGTCTGGGCCGACAGCGTCACGATCGGTGTGGCGATCGAGCCGAAGGCCACCGGCGCGGTGTTGCCGATCAGCGACAGCGCTACCGCCTTCAGCGGGTTGAATCCCAGCGCCAGCAGCATGACCGAGGTGATGGCAACCGGCGTGCCGAACCCGGCCAGGCCCTCGATCAGGGCGCCGAACGAGAAGGCGATGATGATCGCCTGGATCCGCTTGTCGTCGGAGATGGCGGCGAACGCCCGTCTGAGCACCGCGAAATGGCCCGTGCGCTCGGTCATGTTGTAGATCCAGACCGCGTTGATCACGATCCACATGATCGGGAAGAACCCGAACGCGGCCCCCTCGAGACCCATGTTCAACGTCTGGCCGACCGGGACTTCGTAGACCGCGATCGCGACGATGATCGACACCGCGAGCGACACCAGGCCCGACTTCCAGGCGGTGACCTTGAACGCGCCAAGCATCACGAAAAGCGTGAGCAGTGGCAGCGCGGCAAAGATCGAACTGAGCCCCAGCGAGTCACCCACTGGGTCGAAGACCTGCTGGTACATGGTTCCCCTCCTCGGACCTCTCCTGGAGGCGCGGGTGCCCGAAAGCCCAGTCGCGGAAACTCCCTAGGGTGCGGCTGTGCGCACGGTGTACCTGGGGACTTCCGACTTCGCCGCAACGGTGCTCGACCGGGTGGCCGGATCGGCTCACCGGCCGACACTCGTGGTCTCGCGCCCCGACCGCCCCCGCGGGCGCGGGCGCCGCACCCAGCCGCCGCCCGTGGCCGACCGGGCGCGGGAGCTCGGCATCGAGCTGATTCAGCCCGAGGACCTGAACGCGCCCGACACCGTCGCGGCGATCGCCGCTGCCGCACCGGAGGCGGTCGCGGTGTGCGCCTACGGGGCGATCATCCGCGAACCGCTCCTGTCCGCGCACGACGCGTACAACGTGCACCCGTCGCTGCTGCCCCGCTGGCGTGGCGCCGCACCCGTCGAGCGCGCCATCCAGGCCGGTGACGCCGAGACCGGCGTGTGCATCATGCGCCCGGTCGCCGAGCTCGACGCCGGCCCGGTCCACCTGCGTGCCGCGGAGCCGATCCGCCGCGGCGATGACTACGGCAGCCTCGCGCGCCGCCTGGCCGAGCTGGGCGGGCGGCTGTTGGTACAGGCGCTCGACCAGCGTCCCGAGCCCGAGCCCCAGGAGCAGGAAGGCGTGACCTACGCGGAGAAGATCGATCGCGATGAGCGCCGACTGGACCCGGATCGCACCGCCGCCGAGCTCGAGCGCACCGTGCGCGCCCTGAATCCCCACGTCGGCACCTGGGTGGCGGACGGCGGCGATCGCCTCGGGGTGCGGCGCGCCATGGAGGCCGCCGACCGCGCGGCCCAGGGCGAACTGGTCGCGTCCGGCGGTCGCCTGCTGCTGGGCACCGCCGATGGCAGCCTCGAGTTGCTCGAGGTCCAGCCGCCCGGGAAGCGCGTGATGGACACCGCCGACTACCTCCGCGGTCATGGCTGAGGCGCCGGTCGACCTCGGGCCGCAGTGCCCTTCGTGCGGCGAGCCGTGGCTGCGTGCGACCAACCTCGCCGGCCGCTACCGGTGCGTGAACTGCCTGCACCGGTTCGAGCTGCGCTCGGAGTGCGAGCACTGTGGCGCGCACAGCACGATCGCCCGCATGTCCGACACGGCGAACGTGATCTGCAGGAACTGCGGCAACTCCATGCTTCGCCCGATCTGAGGCGTCGCGACCTGGCCCAGGGGGTTCGCTCGATTGCGTCGAACATGTCGACGCTTTCGAGCGCACGTCAAGCCGGCGCGTGCTTCCGGCTAGCCGGCCGCGGACACTTCGACCGAGATGCCGTTCAGCACCGCGTTGCCGGAAACCGGGTCGACCTGGGACTCGTCGGCCAGCACGTTGCTGTTCACGCCGTGGTGGGCGCTGGCCACCGCCATCCTCACGCCGGGCTGGTCGTGGCCCCAGCCGTGCGGCAGGCTGACCACGCCGGGCATAACGGAGTCGGTGATCTCCACCGGCGCCTCGATCTGCCCGGCGGCCGAGCTGAGCACCGCGGCGGCACCCTCGGCCAGGCCCAGGCGCGCGGCGTCATCGGGGTGCAGCTGGGCGGTGCAGCTCTCCTTGCCCTTCACCAGCGGCTCCAGGTTGTGCATCCAGGAGTTGTTCGAGCGCAGCTGGCGACGGCCGACCAGAACCATCTCCGGCGCGGCGCCCGCAAGCGAGGCGGTCAGGCGCGGCACGTCGGCCACGATCGGATCGGGCGCCAGCTCGATCTTTCCGGACGCGGTACGGAGCATGTCGGGCATGCGTGGCGTGAGCGGCCCAAGGTCGATCCCATGCGGGTGCTCCTCCAGCAGCGCGAGTGTCAGCCCGTCGGGGTCCTCGCCGAAGGCGTCGCCGTAGGCGCCCACACGCAGCAGCAGGTCGAGCATCCGCTCCGGCCCGCGTCGCGGCTCGAGCTCGGCAAGGATCTCGTCGGCGTTGCGACCCGCGATGCGCGAGTGCTCGCTGCCCAGCTCGCGCGCCACCATCGCGCCGATCACCATGTCGTCCACGGCATCCACGTCGGCGTCGGGGCCCTGACCCGAGACGATACCGGTCAGACGTGCAAGCGTCTGCCACTCGGGCGGTAGCTCGGACTCCAGGATCGCCGGCGAGTAGTTGGCCACGTTGCGGGCGGCCAGCTGGTAGAGCGTCAGGTCGTACTGCGACTTCTCCAGTGGTCCCGGCGCAGGCAGGATCACATCGGCGTGCCGGGTGGTCTCGTTCACGTAGATGTCGATCGAGAGCATGAAGTCCAGCTGCTCGACCGCCTTGGCCAGCCGAGCCGAGTTGGGCGTGGACACGAGCGGGTTGCCGGCCTGCGTGATCAGCGCCCGGATCCGGCCCTCGCCTGGCGTGTCGATCTCCTCCGCGAGTGCCGATACCGGCAGCTCGCCGAGCGCCTCGGGGAGCCCGCGCACGCGCGTCCGCCAGCGGCCGATCGCGAAGCCGCGGCCGCTGCCGGCCTTGCCGACCGAGTTGCGTTGGCCCGCGGCCGCGCGCGTAAACATGGCGCCACCCTCGCGGTCGAGGTTGCCGGTCAGCACGTTCAGCACGTCCACGAGCCAGCTGGCCAAGGTGCCGAATGCCTGCGTCGTCGTGCCGATCCGCCCGTACACCGCCGCTCGCTCGGCCCCGGCCAGCTCGCGCGCCAGCCGCCGGATCTGCTCGGCCCCGATGCCGCACGCGGGCGCCACCGCCTCGGGGGTGAACTCGGCGGTCAGGTCCCGTACGCGCTCGACGCCGTCGACGCGGCCATCCACGCCGCCAAGGTCCACCAGCCCCTCCTCGAAGAGCACGCCGGTCATCGCCGCCAGCAGATGCGCGTCGTGGCCGGGGCGGATGAAGTGGTGCTCGTCGGCCACCTCCGCCGTGCGCGTCCGGCGCGGGTCGACCACGACCACGCGGCCGCCGCGCTCGCGGATCCGCCGCAGTCGCCCGCGCATGTCGGGCGCGGTCAGCAGGCTGCCGTTGGACACGAGCGGGTTGGCGCCCAGGATCAGTAGGTGGTCGGTGCGGTCGACATCGGGCACGGGGATGCTCAGCGGCGCGCCGAACATCAGCCCGGCCGACACGTGCTTTGGCATCTGGTCGACGCTCGACGCGGTGAACACGTTGCGGCTGGCGAGCGCCCTCAGGAACACCGGTCCGTATGTCAACGCCGACAGGTTGTGCGCGTTCGGGTTGCCCAGGTACGCGGCCACCGCGTCGCGGCCGTGCTCGGCCAGGATGGGGGAGAGGCGGTCGTCGATCACGGCGAACGCCTCGTCCCAAGTGGCCTCGGCCAGCTCGCCGTCGGCGCCGCGCACCAGCGGCGTGCGTAGCCGGTCCGGGTCGGCGGTCAGGTGCTGGAGGCCGGTGGCCTTGGGGCACAAGAAGCCCTTGCTGAACACATCGTCTTCGTCACCGCGGACCTTGACAACGTCGCGGCCGTCCATCTCCACGGTCAGGCCACAGGTGGCCTCGCAGAAGGGACAGGTTCGGGTGGCGATCATGCTCGAGCGGGCAGCGAGTCCAGGGTCTCCTTGAGGTCGGCCACCGTCTGGAAGTCGAGGCCGAGCGCATGGTCGTGGCGGTGCGCAACCTTGCCGTCCTCATCGATGATGACCACAGCGCGCTTGCTGACCTTCAGCCGCTTGGCGTAGGCGTCGTAAAGCTCGGAGACCGTGCCGTCGGGGTCGGCCAGCAGCGGCACGTTGAGCTGGTGGTTGTCCTGGAACGACAGCTTGGAGTCCACGTCCCTGCCCGAGATGCCGACCGCCGTCACGCCCAGCGCGCCGAACGCCTCGGCGTTGTCGCGGTAGGAGCAGAACTGCTTCGTGCAGACGGTGGTCTCGTCGCCGGGATAGAACAGCAGCAGCACCTTCTCGCCAAGGTGCTCGGAGAGCCGGAAGCGGCCATCGGTGCCCTCGAGCTCGAAGTCGGGCGCCTCGTCTCCAACTGCCGGATGCCTGGCCATCCAGCGACCCTACTCGTACCGGTACAGCCAGTAGAGCAATCCGCACAGCGCCAGCGCGCCAGATACGTAGCCCACCTCCACCTGGAGGACCTTGTCATCGAAGCCGGGCAGAAGCAGGAAGCCCACGAACGCCAGCGCCGCGATCGCCCAGGCGGCACATGCCTGGCGCGCACGGTTGCGGGCCAGCAGCGCCTGGTTGAGCGTGGCCGCCGCCAGGTACAGGCCCATGCCCACCGAGATCAGCACCAGGCCGAGCCGGTCGTAGGCGAACTCGCCGCCGAACACCAGGTCCATCGCCAGCGGCCCGGCGATCGCCATGCCCACCGCCACCACGGCGGCGAACGCGGCGATGGCAGTCAGCGTCACGTTCACGCTGCGCTTGAACGGGTCGGTCTCGCCGCGCGCGCCCAACCGCGTCAGGTGGGGCAGGATCGACGTCTGGACCGCCTGGAACAGCTGCAGCGGGGCGCGCGCGATCAGCAGCACGTTGAACGTGAAGCCCGCCAGCGCCGCGCCCTCGGCGCCGCCCTCGGTGGCCTTGACCAGCAGCGGGCCGGCGTTCAGGAACGTCTGCTCGGCCAGCATGATCACCAGCACCGCGACGGCGAAGCCGGTGCCGTGCGCGAGCGAGAACTCTGGCTCGCCGCCGGGCTCGATCGCCGCGACCTCGTCCAGGTGCCGCGCCTCGGCCCCCGCCTCCTCGTCGCTCATCGGCTTCGCGGGCGCGCGCGTACGCGAGAGCGCGAGCGGCACGACCGCCAGCGACACGATCGGCGCCGCCGCCATGCCCAGCGCCACCGCCGACTGGCCCTCGGCGATGCCCACGGCAACGGCGACCGCGAACAGCACCCGCGACGTGGCCTCCATCAGCACCAGCGCGCCGTACAGGCCGAACCGCCGCCTGCCGGCCAGGAACCCGCGCGCGAAGTAGCTGACCGCGTAGGCCAGCACGGCCACGATCAGCACGTGGTAGAGCGTCGACGAGCCCTCGAACAGATCGTCGCGGATCGGGCCCCTCAGCACCAGTGCCGCGACCACGAACACCGCGCCGAGGGCGAGCTGGATCGTGGCCGCCACGCGCAGGTGCTCGCCGCCCTTGGTCCCGTGTGCGTCGCGCTCGGCGATCGTGCGCGACAGCAGCTGCTCGACGGGCCGGTACAGCACCGAGACCGTGATGAAGACCGCCGACCACAGCAGCGTGATGCCCCCGTACTGCGCCTCGGTCAGGTTGTGCGACGCGAGCGCGAAGTAGCCGTAGGTGACCAGGCCCGTCGTGCCGATCCCCAGTGAGAGGAGCGCGGCTCCGCGCTGGTAGCCGCCTTCCTCGGTCTCGGTCACTAGAGCCGGACGAGCAGCATCGACCAGGGGAACGGCGAGCGCGCCGCGACCACCTCGCCGTGCCGTGACAGCAGCTTCACGAACGAGCGCTTGGACCAGTGGTTCACGTGGCCCGGGGTGTTGCCGAGGTTCTTGAGGTACGCCCCGCGGGCCATGTTGAGCCCGCGCCACATCGGCTCCCTCGGGACGGACACCAACAGGTGGCTGCTGGCCACACGCGCCATCTCGGCCACCGTGGCCTCCGGCTCGGGCACGTGCTCGAGCACCTCGATCGCCGTCGCCAGCTCGAACTCGCCGTCGGCGAACGGCAGCGCCGTGGCCTCCTCGATCCTGTACTCGAGGTTGGGGCGCCGGCGCGTGGCCCACTCGGCCTGAAGCTCGGGATCGTCGAGGTCGATGCCCACGATCCGCCTGTCGCCGAGCCGCTCGGCCCACTCGTGCGTGAGCACGCCCTCGCCACAGCCGACGTCCAGCACCGAGGCCGGCGCCGCCTGCTGCCACAGCTCGTCGAGCGTGCCGTGGAAACGCGCCATCAGCCGCCGCACGACCGGGTTGGTCGAGCCGTACTTGTCGAAGGTATTGCCCGTCGGCGCGGTGCCGGGGTCGGTCGAGCCGGGAGTTGCGACTCCCGAGCTCACAGGTGGACCCGCCTGTGAGCTGCGTAGTCAGGGTGCTCGCGCTGACCGGTCGCGGCGCCCGAGTCGGCGCCGGTGGTCCCGCTGTCCGGCGCCCCGGCGGGCTCGTAGTGCGAGGGCTCGACGCCCAGGCTGAGCTCGACCCGGCGCACCCGCTCAAGCGTGCGCTGCTGCATCGAGCGCGAGGCGGCCAGCAGGTCGCCGATCACGCCGAGCGCGACGAAGATCGAGGCGATGATCAGCAGCGTCGAGCCCAGGATCAGCGACTGCACATGGCCCTGGCCCTCGCCGATCGCGAAGAAGTAGAGGAACCGCGCCCAGATCACTGCAGCCGGAATGGCCACGAGGCCGGCGGCGATCATGAACACGCGCAGTGGCTCGTAGAGCGCGTAGACCCGGAAGATGGCCACGGCGTTGCGGCGCACGTACGCCGACATCGACGGGAACAGGCGCGACTCGCGCGTCTTCTCGTTGGTCCGGATCGGCACGTGGTCGACGGCCACGAGCGTCTTGCCAGCCTGGATGATCGTCTCGAGCGTGTAGGTGAAGCGCGAGACCACCACCAGCTGGAGCGCCGCCTCGCGGTTGTAGGCGCGGAAGCCCGAGGTGGTGTCCGGCACGTTGGTGTTGGAGGCGCGCCGGACGATGGCGCTGCCCAGCCGCTGAAGGCGCTTCTTCAGCGGCGAGAAGTGATCGATCGTGTCCGTCTCGCGATCGCCGACCACCATGTCGGCGCGGCGCTCGATGATCGGCTTCACGAGCTTGGGGATGTCGCCGCCGTAATATTGGTTGTCCGCGTCGGTGTTCACGACCACGTCGGCGCCGAGCTTCAGGCAGGCGTCGAGGCCGGCCTGGAAGCCGGCCGCGAGGCCCTTGTTGTTGGTCAGCTTCACGATGTGGTCGACGCCGTTGCGGCGGGCCACCTCGATCGTCCGGTCGGTCGAGCCGTCGTCGATCACGAGCCACTCCACGACCTCGAAGCCGTCGACCTCGCGCGGGAGGTCCGCGAGCGTGCCCGGGAGCTGGGCCTCCTCGTCCTTGCAGGGGATCTGAATGATGAGCTTCACGGGGCGGGGCAGAGGGTACCCCGTGGGCACACGGTCGCTTCACATCCGTGTAAAGGCCGATACACCGACGCCCTGCTTTGCTACGGTGGGCCGCTGTCCTGAACCCCTTTCCCGGTAACGGAGTCTCTACTTCAATGGATCTCATCGCCTATCTCGACGCCGGCACCGGCAGCCAGATCGCGGCCCTCGTGGCCGGCGGTTTCGCCGCGTTCGCCGTGACCGCCAAGATGTACTGGAACCGCATCCTGGTTTTCCTGCACCTGCGCAAGCCGGAGCAGGAGACCGCGACCGCCGAGGGTCCGGACACCAAGTAGGGATGTTCCAGCGGGCGGGGAGGGCGCGCAACCCGCGCGCCTTCCCGCCACGCTACCCTTCCGTTCGCGCCGCCCCCGGGTGGCCCGCTGAACGCCGCGGGCAGCACGCCCGACACCTCTGAATGACTTCGCCGAGCGACACTTCTCAAGCCGCCCTCGCCGACGCCGAGTCGGGGTCGTTCCGCGACCCCGAGAGCCGCATCTTCTACGCCGACGGCGCCGTCTACCGCGCGCTGTCGCCCGACGGCCTGGCCGACTTCGAGGCGCTCACGGAGACCAAGCTGTTCGACGCCGCCGTGGCCGACGGCCGTCTGGTCGGGACCGAGCGCGTGGAGGACACGGGCTCGCTGCCCGACCTGCTCGTGCATGAGCGCGCCGGGGTCCTCAGGCACGAGCGGATCCCGTTCGTGTCGTACCCGTACGAGTGGCCGTTCTCGATGCTCAAGGACGCCGCGCTGCTGCAGCTCGACCTGCTCGAGGCTTCGCTGACGGAGGGGCTGACGCTCAAGGACGCGTCGTCCTACAACGTCCAGTTCCGCGGCTCGCAGCCGACGTTCGTGGACGTGGGCAGCTTCGAGCGCCGGCGCGAGGGCGAAGGCTGGGTCGGCTACCGCCAGTTCTGCATGCTGTTCCTGTACCCGCTGATGCTCCAGGCGCACAAGGACGTCGGCTACCACGGCCTGCTGCGTGGCCAGATCGACGGCATCAGCCCGCAGCAGATGCGCAACCTGTCGAGCTTCCGCGACCGCTTCCGCAAGGGCTACCCGTCCAACGTCTTCATCCACGCGCGGCTCGAGGCCAAGTACGCCGACCGCGCCGCCGAGGTCAAGGGCGAGATGAAGCGCGCGAACATCAAGAAGGAGATCCTGCTGGCCCAGGTCGGCAAGCTGCGCAAGGTGATCCAGGGGCTGGAGTGGAACCCACCGCAGGGTGTGTGGGTGGCATACGGCGAGCGCAACAGCTACACCGACTCCGACGCCGAGCGCAAGGACGAGTTCGTGCGCGAGGTGTCGACAAGCCGGCGCTGGCCGCTGACCTGGGACATCGGCGCGAACAACGGACGCTACTCGCGGATCGCCGCCGAGGGCTCGGACTACGTGTTGGCGCTCGACGCCGACCAGGGCCCGATGGAGCTGCTCTATCGCGGCCTGCGCGAAGATGGCGACAAGAACATCCTGACGCTGACGATGAACCTGGCCGACCAGTCCCCGAACCTGGGCTGGCGCGGCGCGGAGCGCAAGGACCTGGCTGGACGCGGCAAGCCCGACCTGGTGCTGGCGCTGGCGCTGATCCACCACACGACCGTGACCGCCAACGTGCCGATCGCCGAGTTCGTGGACTGGCTGGCTTCGCTCGGCACGTCGCTGGTGATCGAGTTCCCCACGCGCGAGGACCCGATGGTCAAGAAGCTGCTGAGCGGCAAGCGCGAGGGGCTGCACCCCGACTACGAGCGCGAGAACTTCGAGCGTGTGCTGGCCGGCGCCTTCGACGTCGAGCGCCGTGAGCGCCTGGCCTCGGGCACCCGGCTGCTCTACTTCGCCCGCCCCAAGGGCAGCGGCTCGGCGATCGACCTGACGGCGACCGAGGGCTGATGAGCGGCCGTGAGGCCGCCGCCTCGGAAGGACCCGAGGCTCCCAAGCCCAGGCAGGCAGGCAGAGGGCTCTGCCCGACCTCGCTGCCGTGGGCGTTCCTGCACCTGGCAGTGCTGACCGCGTTCGCGCTCGGCCAGCCGCTGTTCGACATCCTCGGCAAGAACCCCGAGTTCTTCGCCGCGCGCGGCTCCACCGCCGGCGACATCGTCACGTTCGCGCTGCTGGTTGTGGTCGGCCCGCCGCTGCTCGGCGTGCTGATCGAGTTTCTGGTCGGGCTGGCGTCGAAGCCCGCGCGCCAGATCGTCCACCTCGTCCTGCTCGCCCTGCTGGCGGCGCTCGGCGTGATCCAGTTCCTGAAGGACTCGTTCAGCGGGACGCTGGTGCTGGTCGTCCTGTCGCTCGCGCTCGGCGCGTTGCTTGCGTTCGGCTACTCGCGCGCCGAGCCGGTGCGCTCGTTCCTGAGCGTGCTGTCGCCGGCGCCGCTGGTGCTGCTGCTCGTCTTCCTGTTCGTATCGCCGGTATCGGACATCGTCACCGCCGGCGACGCCGAGGCAAAGGACGTCAAGGGCGGGTCGAACGCCCCGATCGTGTTCCTGGGCCTCGACGAGTTCCCCGGCACCTCGATCATGGACGCCAACGGGCGGATCGACGCCAAGCGCTACCCGGGGTTCGCCGAGCTGGCGAGCAAGAGCACCTGGTTCCCCAACGCGCACTCGATCTACGACTCCACCAGCCGCGCCTGGCCCGCGATCCTGGACGGCAACTACCCCGTCAAGGAGAAGCGGCTGCCGACATCCGCCGACCACCCGGACAGCATCTTCGCCATCCTCGGCGAAAGCCACCGGATGAACGTCAGCGAAGAGGCCACCACGGTCTGCCCGCGCGACCTGTGCCGGGACGACCGGCTCGACGAGTCGTTCCCGAGCCGGATCAAGTCGATGACGGACGACCTCGGCCTCGTCTACAAGCACATGGTGGCGCCGCCCTCGATCGAGCGGAAGCTCGACTCGGTGTCAGAGACGTGGGGGGACTTCGGCGGCGGTGGCGGCACCGGCGGTGGCGCCCAGCCGACGGCCGGGGGGTCGGCCGATACCGGCGCGGCGAGGGGAGACGGCGGCAAGAACACGATCGAGAACCTGCGCGGCGGGCGCACCGAGCGGCTGGACGAGTGGATCGAGTCGATCAAGGACACGCGCCGGCCGACGCTGAACTTCAAGCACCTGCTGCTGCCCCACGTGCCGTGGCAGTACCTGCCCGACGGACGCGCCTACAGCAACGGCACCGACCCGATCCCTCAGATCTCGCGCCAGAGCTATCCCGACCAGGGCCAGGTCGACGTGCTCCAGCAGCGCCACCTGCTCCAGGTCGGGTTCGTGGACCGCGAGCTCCAGCGCCTGATCGCCCAGCTCAAGAAGGAGGGGCTGTGGGACAAGGCGATGGTCGTGCTGACCGCCGACCACGGCGTCGCGTTTCGCAAGGGCGTGTTCGACCGCCGCAAGGCCAACGAGAAGAACGCCGACGAGATATCGCCCGTGCCGCTGTTCATAAAGGCCCCGGGCCAGGACAAGGGCAAGGTCAACCGCGAGGTCGTGGAGACCACCGACATCCTGCCGACGATGCTCGATGTCCTGAACATCGAGCCGCCCGAGAAGACCGACGGCAGGTCCGCCTTCTCCGCCGCCGTCGAGAACCGCGACGAGTTCAAGATGCTCAAGCGCGACCTGTCCGGCTGGATCCGTATGCCCGAGTCCGAGTTCGAGCGGCGCAAGCAGCAGCGGCTACGCGAGCGGATCGCCAAGTACGGGGAGGGCAAGGACGGCCCCGAGCGGATCTACCGGATCGGCCCCAACCAGCAGCTGATCGGCCAGAAGGCGCAGTCCGCCGGCCGGTCACAGAGCGAGGTGGCGCTTGTCGCGCCGAGCGCCTACGCCAGCGTCGACCCGGACGGAGCCACGATCCCGATCTGGGTCACCGGGCGCGTCTCCGGCGGCGCGGGCGGGCCGCAAGACATCGCGGTCGCGGTCAACGGCACCGTGCGCGCGGTCGGCAACACCTTCAGGCTGGCCACCGGTGGCGGTCAGCTGATCGGCCTGCTGGTGCCCCCGTCGAGCTTCAAGAAGGGCAGGAATACCGTCGAGGTGTTCGAGGTCCAAGGCGGACGGCTGCTGAAGATGGGCGGCAGCTAGCCCGAAGCGCTTTGCCGAGGGGCGTGCCGCGGGCATTTCTCCGAAGGGCGACAAAGAGCACCCTTCGGAGAAACGCCCGCGTCACGCCCGGTCAGCCGCGCCGCCGGCCGATCAGATCGAGGGGCGGGCGACCCGGCGCATGGTTGGCGGGGATCGGACATGTCCGTGACCGCCTCTCAGGGGCGGGCGACCCGGCGTGTGGTTGGCGAAATTCGGAAAGTGCTCAACAGGGTGCTCCTTGTCGCCCTGAGGGAGACATTTCCGAGATCCGCCCTCGGTGAGGAGAGTGCGGCTACTGGTCGTCCAGGCAGCGTTCCAGCTTCTCCAGCTGGTCCTCGCTGCCTTCGTTGAGGAAGAGCAGTGTCGAGCCGATCTGCTCGGCGCCCTGGGCGTCGCCCTGGAACTGGCGCCCCTCCGCCTCGCCGCTGGAGATCAGGAACTCGATCCGCGGGCCGGTGTCCGCCGGGGCGACCTGGATCTCCCTGTCGCCGAGCAGCCGCGCCTGGATACCCTCCTTGTTCACGATGCAGTCCAGCGCCACGGCCCGCTTGTCGTTGGGATCGGGCGGCTGGCCCTTGCCGCCGGGGCGGGCGGGCTCGTCGCTGCCCCCGCACGCGGCGAGCGCCAGGGCGGCGGCACAGGCGGCGGCCGCCGCGGAGCGTCGAGCGATCATCGCGGGCAGGGTAGTGGCTGGGACGGTGGAGCGACCGGGCGGATGGCCGGCCCCATCTAGACTCGCTGGTCTATACCAGTGAGGGAGGCCCGTTGCGGCTAGGAGTGGCAGCGGCCCTGGTGGACGGCGAGACCGTCGCCGGGGACGTGGCGATCGAGGATGGCGTGGTTGCCGAGGTGGGCCTGGCGCCCTCCGGCGGCGGCCTGGCCGTGCCCGGCTTCGTGGACGCCCACGTCAACGGCTACGCGGGCGTGGACTTCCTGCGCACCGACCTCGACGGCTACCGGCACGCCCGGGCCGCGCTGGCGGCCACCGGCGTGGTGGCGTTCCAGCCCACGTTCGTGTCGTCAGCGCTCGCCGCGTATGCCGAGCCGTCGGCGGTCGTGACCGCCGCGGCCGGTGAGCGTGACGGCCTGCCGCTGGTCACCGGGTTGCACCTCGAGGGACCGTTCCTGGCCCCGGAGTGGGCCGGTGCGCACGACCCCGCTCACCTGCGCGCTCCCGACCCGGATCTTCTGGACGAGCTTGTGGGCCTCGGCCCGGTGACGATGGTCACGCTGGCGCCCGAGCTGCCCGGTGCGCTCGACGCTGTGGGGCGGCTGGCTGCACGCGGGATCGTCGTCTCGTGCGGGCACTCCGACGCCGACGCCGACGCCGCCCACGCGGCCTTCGCCGCCGGTGCCGGCGCGATCACCCACGTGCACAACGCCCACCGCCGCTGGCGCCCCCGTGATCCCGGCCTTGGCGGCGTTGCGCTCGTGCGCCCCGGGGTGTGGGTACAGGCCATCGTCGACGGCGTCCACCTGGCGCCGGAGGCCGCGCTCGCCGCCGTGCTGACCGCGGGCGAGCGGCTGGTCCTGGTCACGGACGCCATCGAGGCGGCGGGCGCCGGTGCGGGCTCCTACAAGCTCGGCGACCGCTCGGTCGAGGTCCGTGACGGTGCCGCGCGGCTGCCCGACGGCACGCTCGCCGGCAGTGTGGCCACGATCGACCAGGCCGTGCGCCGGCTCGTCGCCCAGGGCGTGCCGCCGTCCGCGGCGGTGCACGCCGCCTCGACCGCGCCCGCGCGGATGCTGGGCCGGCCCGACCTCGGCGTCCTGCGCCCGGGGGCGCCCGCGCACGTGACCGTCCTCGACGACGACCTGATCGTCACCCGCACGGTGGTCGCCGGCGCCGAGGCGTTCGCTAGCGCGTAGGCGTGACCTTGGACAACCCGGCCGGGCTGTCGGGATCGAGCCCGCGGTGCTCTGCCACCGCCAGCGCCAGCTGCTGGGCGCGTACCACGGCCGTGATGGCCGCCAGCGGCTCGCCAGGCTCGGCCGGGATCGGCAGGTCCGCGCCGGCCTCGGCAGCCAGGCGAAGCACCTGCGTGCCCCGGTTGCGCATCCGGGTCGTCAGGTCGTCGACGTCGGCCGCCGCGCGGCCCGGCGCGGTGATGGCCAGTACCGGCAGGCCGGGACCGGCCGCGGCGATCGGGCCGTGGCGGAAGTCGGCGGCCGACCACCCCTCGGCGCGCAGGCCCGCGGCCTCGCGCAGCTTGAGCGCCGCCTCGAGCGCCACCGCGTTCAGGTAGCCGCGGGCGACGCACACCAGCTCGGCCGCCCCGCCGAGGGCGCTGCCCGCGCGGTCGGCTGGACCGGGGTCGTCAAGCAGGCCGGCCACCGCGTCGGGGAGCCGCTCCCATGCGGAGTCGTCCCAGGGAACGTGCCCCAGCGCCTCGGCGATCACCGCGAAGGCCGCCAGCTGGGCGGTGAACGTCTTCGTGGCCGGCACGGCCTGCTCATCGCCCGCGCCGAGCACGATGGTGGCGTGGGCCGTGTCGCTCAGGGCGCTCGGTGCCTGGTTGGTCACGGCGACCGTCGACGCACCCGCCTGGCGATAGCGCTCCAGCACCGTCGCGATCTCGGGCGTTTGTCCGGACTGGCTGACGCCGATGGCCAGCCAGCCGCTGAGCTCGGTGCGCGCGTCGTAGAGCGTCGTAAGGCTCGGTGCGGCCAGTGCCACCGGTCGCCGTGTGGCGATCTCGAGGACGTAGCGCCCGAACACCGCGGCGTAGTCGGACGAGCCGCGAGCCACGATGATTGTGCCCAGCGGCGGCCCGGTTGCCTCGCGCAGATCCGCGACGAGCCCGGGCCGGCGGTCGGCGAGCGCGCGCAGCACCGCCGGCTGCTCGCCCATGTCGGCGGCCATCCGCGTGCTCACGCCGGCCGCTCCTGACGCAGCTCGATCTCGTACCGGTCGGCCCGGAACAGCGACACGGCGAAGTACAGCGGCCTGCCATCGGCATCCCGGGCCAGCGACTCGAAGCGCAGCCCTGGGTGGCCCGGGGGCACCCCGAGAAGATCGGCGTCGGGCTCCTGCACGGCCACGGCCAGGACCCGCTGGTCGGCCTCCGCCGGGCGTGCGTGCCAGTGCTTCTCCAGCAGTTCGAACAGCGACGTCGCACCGAGATCGGCGCTGCCGGCATCGGGAAAGCGCTCCAGCGGCAGCGTCACCTGCTCCACGGCCAGCGGTTCCCCGTCGGCCAGCCGCAGTCGGTCCACCCGCACCAGCGGCGCGGACGGCCGCAGCTCCAGCCGCCTCGCCATCCCGGCGCCGGCGCGCTGCTCCGCGCGCGCCAGCAGCCGCGAGCTCGGCTTCAGGCCGCGAGCGCGCATGTCCTCCGTGAACGATGTCAGCGCCATCGCCTGCGCCACCCGCGGCTCGGCCACGAACGTGCCCCTGCCCTGGATCCGGTACGCGAGGCCGTCCGCGGCCAGACGGTCCAGCTCGCCCCGCACCGTCATCCGCGCCACGCCGTAGCGGTCGGCAAGGTCGCGCTCGGATGGCAGCGCGCTGCCGGGCGGGAGCACGGCCAGGAGCCCCTCGAGGATCTCCCGCAGCTGCGCTCCCTTCGGGCTGTCGCCGGTGAGCCGGCGGGGGATGGTGGGCGCGGCGCGCCGCGATCCGCTCACGCGAGCGGTCCCCCCGCAGGGGTCGCGTCGGCCAGGTGCCGGGTCAACGCGGTCGGGTCAGAGATCGCGGTGCCCACGACCACGGCGTGGGCACCAACCGCGAACGCCTCGCGCACATGCGCGGGTGACGCGTAGCGGCCCTCGGCGACCACCGGGACCGTGACTTCGGCGCTAAGTGCCGCCACCAGCTCGAGGTCGGGCTCGGTTGGCACCAGCCCGGCGGTGTAGCCCGCGAGCGTGGTGGCCACCGCGTCAACGCCGGCCGCCGCGGCGGCGCGGCCGGACTCCAGGTCGTCCACGTCTGCCAGGACCGGGACTTCGAGCTCGCGATCCAGCTCGGCCAGGAACGCTGCGGTCGCCCGGCCGTCGGATCGGGGGCGAAGCGTTGCGTCCACGGCCACCACGTCGGCGCCCGCTGCCGCGACGCCGCGTGCGTCGTCCAAGCCGGGGGTGATCAGCACGCCGGCGGGCGCGGCACGCTTCTCCAGCCCCACCACGGGCAGGTCGACCGCCGCCTTGATGGCCGCCACGTCCGCCGCGCCCGCCGCTCGGATGGCCACGGCGCCGCCGGCCGCGGCCGCGGCGGCGATCGCAGCCATGTGGCCGGGGTCGCGCAGCGGGCTGCCGGGCGCTGCCTGAACCGAGACCACCAGCCCGCCACGGAGCGCGTCCAGCACGCTCATGCCGCGGTCCGCCACAGCACGCCCGGCACGGGCTCGTGGTCGCCGAGTCGCGCGGCGCCGTCCAGCGAGCCGCCGGCGGGCGTCTCGATCGGTGTGCCCGGGCGAAGTTTCTCGACCCCGGCGGCGAACGCGGCGGTCAGCGCCTCGCCGGCGCGGAACACGTTGCCGGTGCACGACAGCGGCACCCGCTCGCCGGGTTCGAAAACCCGGCCGAGGGCGGCGCAGCCCGACAGGGCCAGCTCGTGCCCCGCCGCCGCCAGGATCGCGGCGGCGGCCGGGTCGCCGCCGCCGGCCAGCTCACCGACGTCGGCGGCGAACGCGGCCACCGCGCGGGTCGGCGGGTCGGCACGGCCGACGCGGAGCGGGAGCTGGTCGAGGGGGCCGAAGCGGTGCGCGGCCGCATCGGCCAGCGTGGCCGAGCCGCCGCGCCCGTCGTGGTGGCGCAGCGCGGCGTCCAGCCCGGCCCGCCCGATCGCGAAGCCGCTGCCCGCATCGCCGAGCACGGAACCGGTCCCGTCGACTTTGGCCCAGCGCGCGCCGTCGTAAGCCATCGCCACGGTGCCGGTCCCGGCGGCCACGACGCCGCCGGGGCGGCCCGCGAGCGCGCCAAGCAGCGACGTGGCCCCGTCGGTGGCGATCGCCACCGGTACCGGCCCGAGGCGCCGGCGCAGGGCGTCGGCGATCCGGCTCAGGTCGGGCTCGGCCGCGACCTCGAAACCCGACAGGCCAAGCCCGATCGCGGCGGGCACGCCGTCCAGCGGGCCGAGTGCGCCGACCGCTTCGAGCACCGCGCCGGCAACCGTGTCCGGGCCGACATCGGCCGAGTCCATCCGGCGTACGCCGGGCGCGACGGCCGGGCGCGGACCGCCCTCGCTTGCGATGGGGTAGAGGGCGGCCCGCACGTGGGTCTGGCCGGCGTCGATCGCCAGCGTCCGCACGGTCACTTCACGCCGGCCTCCCGGCATGCCTTGACGTAGGCCTTCGTGCAGATGGCCGACGCCTCGAGGAAGCCGTCCTCGACGACGGTGGACTGCACGTTGTCGGGCTGGATTGCGATCGTGTCCAACAGCACCGAGGGCACCTGCTTCTTGCCGTTGTCGACCTTCTCCTTGGCGAGGCCCGCGGGCGCGTCCTTGCCCTGCGCCAGCGGCACCGCCAGCTCCGCCGCGCTGCCGGCCAGGTCCTTGAGCGGCTGGTAGACGGTCATCAGCTGCTGGCCGTCGAGCACGCGCTGGACACCCGCCAGCTCCGCGTCCTGGCCGGTCACCGGTCGCGAGGCCGGGTCGATGCCGGCGCCCTTGAGCGCGGCGATCGCGCCACTGGCCATGCCGTCGTTGGCCACGTAGACGGCGTCAAAGCCGTCCTTGCCCTCGCCGGTGATCGACTGGTCCATCTCCTGCTGAGCCTTGTCGGGGCTCCAGTCCGGGGTGTCGTAGCTCTTGACCACCTTCGCGCCCTGCTTCTTGAACACGCTCATGGCGCCGTCCTTGTACGGCTTCGCGTTGCTGTCGGTTGGCGCGCCGTTGATCATCACGATCCGCGGCGAGTCCTTGCCCTCGGCCTTGAGCTTCTTCATCAGCACCTCGGCCTGCTGCACGCCGACCTCGAACGGGTCGATCGAGACGTAGTAGTCGAGCTCCTGGTCGGGGATCAGCCGGCCGTAGGCGATCACCGGGACCTTGGCCTGGCGTGCGCGCTGGACGATCGCGCCGGCGGATTTCACGTCGACGGCGCTGATCACCAGCGCCTTGGCGCCCTTGGTGATGGCGGCCTCGGCCTGCTGCTGCTGTTTGGCCGGGTCCTGGTCCGCGTTCGCGTAAGCGACCTTGCAGTCCTCGCACAGCTCCTTGACGCGACGCTCGAAGTTGGGCCGGTCCTGCTTCTCGTAGCGGGTCGTCTTGGTCTCCGGCAGCAGCAGCGCGATCGTGGCCGAGTCGCCACCGCCGCCCCCGCTGTCCCCGCCGCCGTCGTCGTCACTGGTCCCGCATGCGGACAGCGTTGCGGCGGCCAACACCGCCGCGGCCGCGGCCGCCGCGATCCCTGGGTGTCTACCCGACGTGTTCACCACAGACCTCCTCCTGATCCCTCGACAAGCCAGGTGCCGCAAGCTACCACAGTGGTCTAGACCAGTTGACCCGGCGAGGGGTGTCAAAGGACGTGAAAGGTGCGCAGATGCCTGCTACCTTCCCGGCCTGACGAGGGCCAGGCCTTCGTCCGTCTTCACCCGCGCCTCGAGCCGTCCGCCTCCCTGGAGCCCGACACACGTATCCGAGGAGGCCGGAGGACTTCCGGCGCGCCGAACGCCCCGTACCGATGAACAGACGCTTCGCCCTACTCCAGGTCGTGTTCTCCGTGATCGCCCTCGCGGCGGTCGTGTGGTGGGCATCGCACCAGGAGGCGCCCCAGTTCCCGAGCTCCCGCGGCGCGATCGCCTGGATGGGCGCCGCTGCCGCGCTCTACGCCGTGGCCACGCTGATCCGGGCCGAGCGCTGGCACCGGATCCTCGAGCTGACCGGGATCCACAGCTCGCGTGCCGACTGCTACGGGCTCACGACCGTGGGCTACATGGGCAACAACGTGCTTCCCGCGCGCGCGGGCGAGGTGCTGCGCGTGGTCCTGATGGACCAGCGCGCCACCACCGACGACGGCGGCAAGGCGGGCAAGCGGACGTTGCTGGGCACGATCGTGGCGGAGCGGATCATGGACCTGATCGTGCTGGCCGTCATGACCGTGGCGGTCGGCTTCGGGGTCCTCCACGAGAAGGACGCGTTGCCCACCGGTGACCGCCCCCTGCTCGTGGCCGGCATCGGCGTCGCGCTCGTGGTGATCGGCCTGCTCACGCTCAAGGTGATGAACGATCGCGGCCAGCTGACCAAGCTGCGCGACCTGGCGCGCCCGCTCGCCGGCGCGCCGCGCGCTCTGTGGGGGAGGGCGGGAATCCCGCTGCTGGCCGCCACGCTGGTGCTGTGGTGCGTCGAGGGCAGCGTGTACCTGACGGTGGCCAAGGCCGTCGGCTTCAACATCAGTGCGACCGGCGCGCTCTACCTCGTCGGGCTGACCAACTTCGTTGCGGCGCTGCCCGCCGCACCCGGCTCGATCGGGACCTTCGACGCCGCCGTGATCTTCGGCTCCCGCGTGCTCGGAGGCAGCGGCGGTGTGGTCACCTCCTACGTCCTGCTGCTCCGCTTCATCCTCTACATCCCGATCACCGTCGTCGGCCTGATCGTGCTGGTCACGCGCTACGGCGGCTGGGCCCGGCTGCGCGACATCACCCGCCTGCAGCAGACAAGTAGCGCCTGAACGGACATGCCGACCGTTGCCGCCCAGTCCCCGGCGCGCTCGCGCCCTGACGGTGCCGCGAGCGCCGAGGCCGGCCGCCCGCCGACGCTGGCAATCCGCTGGGTGCTGCTGGCCTGCCTCGCGCTGTCGGCGCTGACACTGTTCTTCCCGTCCACGCCAACCTACGACCCGTGGGCGTGGCTGCTCTGGGGTCGCGAGATCCTGCACCTGGACCTGGTGACCGACGGCGGCCCGTCATGGAAGCCGCTGCCGGTGTTGTTCAGCGTGCCGTTCTCGATCTTCGGCGTCGAGGCCGCGCCCTACCTGTGGCTTTGGATCGCCCGCGCCGGCGCGCTGCTGGCGCTGGTGATGTCGTTCCGCCTTGCCCGGCGGCTGGTCGGCCGCGGCGCCGCCGGGGTCGTGGCGGGCGTCTTCGCCGCGGCGTTCCTGCTGACCACCTACCAGTACGTCCGCGACTCGGCGCTCGGCAACTCCGAGGCGCTGCTGGCGGCGCTGTTCCTGTGGGCCTTCGAGCGTCACCTCGACGGCCGCCGCGACCACGCGCTGTACCTGGGCCTCGGCTGTGCCCTGCTGCGTCCCGAGGCGTGGCCGTTCCTCGGCCTCTACGGCCTGTGGCTGTTCGTGCGCGAACCCGAGCTGCGCCTGAAGGTGGCCCTCGTCGGCCTCTCGATCCCGCTGCTGTGGTTCGGCCCGGAGCTGTGGGGCTCGGGCGAGCCGTTCCGCGCCTCCACGCGCGCGGGCCGGCCCAATCCCGGCAGCGCGGCCTTCGCCGACCACCCCGGGCTCGAGGTGGCCAAGCGGTTCGCCGAGCGGGCGGTGATTCCACTCCAGGCGGCCGGCTTGGTAGCCGTGATCGTTGCCGCGCTGGCCTGGACGCGCACCCGCGCCCAGGGCGCGATCCTGGCGCTTGCGGCCATCGGCGGCTCATGGCTGCTGCTGGTCGCGGTCATGACCGAGCGTGGCTACGCCGGCAACCAGCGCTACCTGATCGTGACAACCGCCGCTCTGTGCGTGCTGGGCGGGGTCGGCATCGGCCGGGTCTTCGACGGCATCCGCGAGGCGGTCGCCGACCGCACCAGCGCGCGCACCGGCCTGCGCGCCGCCGCCGCGGTCTTCGCCGTAGGCGTGTTGGCGCTGTCGCCGGTGATCAAGGCGAAGGTGGACAACGTCGACCAGACGCTCGACAAGCTGCGCTATGAGGCCAGCCTGTGGCACACGCTGCCCGGCGTGATCGACGAGGCCGGCGGCCCGGACAAGATCCTGGCCTGCGGCAACGTCTACAGCGGCCCGTTCCAGACCCAGATGGTGGCCTACCAGCTCGGCGTCCACGGCATCAACGTCGGCGATGTCCGCCCGCTCAAGGAGTCGCCGGCCCCGGGTGCGATCTTCCGCACCAACACCGTGCCCGGCGGGCCGCTCGTGGCCGCCGTGACCGACGACCGCTTCCGCGAGGTCGCCCGCTCCGGGCGCTGGCGGATCTGGACGGCCCCGCGTGCCGACGCCCGCGGGCGCGATTGTCCGGCGGCAGGCAGCGACGCACCCCGTGTCCCTCCGACCACGCGCACGACCCAGCTGTCGTCCTCGCGCTGACTATCTTTCCCTGATGGCCTCGGTCGCCTCGCGAGCGCGCTCGCTCCCACGCCCAAGCCCTTCGCTGCTCACGTCCACGCCGGCGATCGTGGCGCTGGTCGGGTTGCTGGTTCTGGTGTCGCTGTACATCCGTACGCGCGCGCTTGGCGCGTCGCTGTGGATGGACGAGGGCCTTTCGATCGGCATCGCATCACAGCCGTTCTTCGACATTCCCGGTGTGCTCAAGCAGGACGGGGCGCCACCGCTGTACTACCTGATGCTGCACGTCTGGATGGAGCTGTTCGGCGACGGGCCGTCGGCCACCCAGGGACTGTCGGTGGCCATCTCGCTGTTCGCCGTGCCCGGCGGGCTGTGGGCGGGGTGGACGCTGTTCAACCGCCGCGCCGGCCTCATCTGTGCCGCGCTCGCCGCGTTCAACCCGTTCCTGACCACGTACGCGCAGGAGACGCGGATGTACTCGCTGATGGTGGTGCTCAGCCTGCTCACGAGCGCCGCCTTCATACACGTCTACGTGTACGGCCACCGCAAGTACCTGCCGCTGTTCGCCCTGCTGGTGGCGGCCATCCTCTACACGCACAGCTGGGGCATCTTCGTGACCGCGGGCCTGATCGTCTCGCTGCTGCCGCCGTTCTTCGCCGCCGAGGACCGGCGGGCGTTCTTCAAGGACGTGATGATCGGCTTCACCGGCGCGCTGATCCTGTTCCTGCCGTGGCTGCCGACACTGCTCTACCAGACCGCCCACACCGGGGCGCCGTGGCTGAACTCGCCGCGCTTCGGAGCGCCTGTGCAGATCTCGAAGTCGCTCCTCGGCGGCGGCACCGTGACCGTGGCGCTCGTCCTGGCGGCCGGATCGGGCCTGGCCGCCGTACTTGCCGCGCGCGGCACCGGCACCGGCTCGCAGCCCGACGCGCGCGACCGCACGGCGGTCTATACCGCGCTCTGCATCGGCGTCGCAACGCTGACCATCGCCTGGCTCTTCTCCCAGGTCACGCCCGCATGGACCACGCGCTACCTCGGCGTTGCCCTTGGCCCGATCTTCTTGCTGGCGTCCTTTGGGCTCTCGCGCGCCGGCAGGCTCGGCCTGGTGGCGCTGGCGATCGTCCTCGCCATCTGGGCGGTGCCCAAGACGACCAACCTCGAGAACAAGTCCAACGTCTCGGACCTGTCTGCCCAGGCCAACCCCAAGCTCGAGCGGGGCGATCTGGTTGTCACGCTCCAGCCCGAGCAGCAGCCGTTGGTCAACTACAACCTCGAGCCGGGGCTCGTGCATGCGACCCAACTCGGCCGGCCGGCCACGTTCGGCGTGATGGACTGGCGCGACGCCTACGACAAGCTCGAGGACGCCACGCCCGCCAAGAACCTCAAGCCGCTCACTGATAGGCTGCCCGTCGGCAGTCACGTCCTCCTCGTGCATCCCGTCACGAGCAACATCAACGACTGGGATGCGCCCTGGACCGCGCTCGTCCGCCGCCGCTCGGCCCAATGGGGTCAGGCAATGGAGCTCGACAAGCGGTTCCGGCGCGATGGGGCAGTGCCTTCCTTCTACCGCCGAGCGCGCCGGATCGGAGTGCGCGGCGTCCTTTATACGAAGATCTCCCGAACAGCCCCCCGAGATGAGCGATAACGACAACACACCCACTCAGAACGCCGCCCCCGCCACCCCCGGCGTCAAGGAGCAGCCGACGCTGATCCTGGGCGCGGGCCCGGCCGGCCTGACCGCCGGCTACCTGCTGGCCAAGCAGGGCCTGCCGGTGATCGTCTTCGAGGCCGAGGACCAGGTCGGCGGCATCGCCAAGACGGAGGTCCGTGAGGGTCCCGGCGGCGAGTACCGCTTCGACCTCGGCGGCCATCGCTTCTTCACGAAGGTGCAGGAGGTCGACGACCTCTGGCACGAGATCATGCGCGAGGAATTCCTCAAGCGCCCGCGCATGTCGCGCATCTACTGGAACAAGAAGTTCCTGGACTACCCGCTCCGTGGCCCTGACGTGATCAAGAAGCTGGGCCCGGTCGAGCTGACGCGCTGCATGGTCTCCTACCTGATCGCCAAGGTGAAGCCCAAGGGCGAGGAGAAGACGTTCGAGCAGTGGGTCACCAACCGCTTCGGCAAGCGCCTGTTCGACAACTTCTTCCGTTCCTACACCGAGAAGGTGTGGGGCACCCCGGTGTCGGAGATCCGCGCCGACTGGGCGGCGCAGCGGATCAAGGGCCTGTCGTTCTTCAGCGCCGCCAAGGCCGCGTTCTTCGGCAACAAGGACAACGAGATCAAGTCGCTGATCTCCGAGTTCAACTACCCCCGCTACGGCCCCGGCCAGATGTGGGAGACCATGACCGACGACATCAAGCGTCTCGGTGGCGAGATCCACATGAACACGCCGGTCGAGAAGATCCACGTCGACAACGGCAAGGTCACCAAGGTCATCGCCGGCGGCAAGGAGTACGAGTCCAACCAGGTCATCAGCTCGCTCCCGCTGCGCAACATCGCCGGCATGATGGACCCGGCGCCCACGCCCGAGGTTCGCTCCGCGGCCAAGGGCCTGCGCTACCGCGACTTCCTGACCGTGTCGCTGGTGCTGGACGGCGAGGACCTGTTCCCCGACAACTGGATCTACATCCACGAGCCCGAGGTCGAGGTCGGCCGGATCCAGAACTTCCGCTCGTGGAGCCCGTGGATGGTGCCGGACCCCAGCAAGGCCTGCGTCGGCCTCGAGTACTTCTGCTTCGCCGGCGACGAACTGTGGGAGACCGACGACGAGGAACTGGTCAAGCTCGGCATGCGCGAGCTCGAGAAGCTCGGCCTGGCCAAGCCCGACATGCTCGAGTTCGGCTTCGCCACGCGCGTGCCAAAGGCATACCCGATCTACGACATGGACTACGGCGAGCGGATCGAGGCGCTGAAGGGCTGGCTCGACGGCTTCTCCAACCTCCAGCAGGTCGGCCGCAACGGCTTGCACCGCTACAACAACTCGGACCACTCGATGCTCACGTCGATGCGCGCGGTGGACAACCTCGTCAAGGGCACCGAGCACGACCTCTTCGCGGTCAACGCCGAGTCGGCGTACCACGAGGAGGAGTCCCAGCAGGACCAGCAGCCCTACATCACACCGCCCGAGACAAAGGGCCAGAAGGAGCCGCTGCACCGGTAGCACTGCGCCGGATAGGTCCGTCCCGACCTATCCGGCCCGTCCCAGCGGACGCATGTCCGAGTTGGGCGGAGGTTTTGCGCCAGCTCGCTTCAGTCTGGCGGAGATTTCGCCGATTCCGCAAGGAACCGGCAATAGCGGAGGTCTTGCAGTCAATGAGCTTTGGTGTCTCTCGAATCCTGGTAGCCGCGCTCGCGGTCCCCGCTGCGCTTGCATGCCTGACCGCGTCGGCAAGTGCCGACCAGACCGACCCCACCAACCCGCTCGTGGGCAAGCGCCAGTTCATGGACTGCGCCGCCTCCCACGACTCCTCGGCGCCGAAGTACAACCCCTGGTACTTCGCTCGCAAGCACCGCAAGTACGAGACGCTCATCCGCAAGACCGCCGAGGTGCCGCAGGCCAAGTGGTTCGCCGGCATCCAGGAGAAGCCCACCCGCCACGTCGAGAAGTACCTGGCCGCGGTCGACGACCCACAGTGGGGCGGCGAGCGTTGCAACACCAGGTTGGGGCTCGGCGGCCGCGACGCCTACGTCGGCAACTACCCCATAGTCGCGATTCGGCGGCTCGTCAACGGCTCCTGCCAGGGCATGATGCGCCAGCCCGCAGATGCCTACAAGGCCTGGATCGAGGCGTTCATCGCCCAGACCCGGATGACCTTCATCCCCGACCAGGGCCAGCGCTACAAGTACTGGTCGGGCGCGCGCTTCCCGCGCGGCTCCTGGGCTCCGATCCAGCGCGAGATGACCGTCATCCTCGAACCGGACGCCATCGGCCTGATGGGAGCCCGCCGCTCCTGCCTGAAGCGCTCGCAGGTACCCGGCCGCCTCGCCCTGCTGGCCTATGCGGCCAAACGGCTCGGCGAGACCCCGGGCATGAACGTGTACATCGACGCCGCGTCGTCGTCGTGGCTCAAGCAGTCCACGGTCATCAACTACCTGCGCAAGGGCGGCGTCGGCTACACCCGCGGCTTCGCGCTCGGGACGACTCACTTCAACCGCACGAGGCGTGAAATCCAGTTCGGCAACAACGTCGCCCGCGCGCTCGGCGGCAAGCACTACGTGATCAACACGGCCGAGAACGCACACGGGTCGCTACCGAAGTCGCGCTGGGGCAAGTACGGCTCCAGAGCAACGACCTGCAACCCGCCCAACGCCGGTCTCGGCGCTCAGCCGACGACCCGGACCGGGTCGCCGTGGGCGGACGCGTTCCTTTGGATCTCGCGTCCCGGACTGTCCTCGAACGGCAAGAATGGCAACTACAACTGCGGCCCCAAGCAGGGTCCGCTGAATAACAAGATGTGGCTCGACAAGTTGCTCTACGAGGGCCGGCAGGCCAACTTCAGGAAGGCCACCTGGCCGCCGCTTCCGCTGTAGGGCCGGCCGCGGCGGCAAAGTACAGCCGCGTCGCGCCCGAGCGTCGCTGCCGCTAGTACAGCCAACCGCCCTCGGGTAATGTTGACTCGCGAGTCAACGCAGAACCCGAATGGCCTCCACCACCGCCACCGAGCGCGATCTCCGGCACCTCTGGCGAGCCATCGAGCTGGCCGGGCAGGCACGTGGCCACACGTCGCCCAACCCGCTGGTCGGCGCGGTCGTCGTGCGCGGCGACGCTGTCATCGGCGAGGGATTCCATGCCCGCGCGGGTGAGCCGCACGCCGAGCGCGCGGCGTTGGCCGCGTGTGCCGAGGCTCCCGCGGGCGCCACGATGTACGTCTCGCTCGAGCCGTGCGCCCACACCGGCCGCACCCCGCCCTGCACCACGGCGATCCTCGAGTCCGGCATCGCCAGGGTTGTCGTGGCCTCCGACGACCCGACCGAAAAGGCGGCGGGCCGCGGCCTTGGCATCCTCCGCGACGAGGGGGTGACCGTCGACCTGGTCGATGGCGAAGTCGGGCACGCCGCCCGGCTGCTCAACCAGCCGTTCCGCAAGCATGCGCGCACCGGCCGGCCGCTGGTCGTGTTCAAGTCCGCCATGTCCCTGGACGGCAAGGTCGCGACCGCCGGCGGGGACTCGCAATGGATCTCGGGCGAGTCCAGCCGCAGCCGGGCGCACCGATGGCGCAGCGAGAGCGATGCGGTGGCGGTCGGCATCGGCACGGTGCGTGCGGACGACCCGCTGCTGACGGCGCGCTTGGAGGACACGGAGCGCCAGCCGGCTCGGGTCGTGTTCGACAGCGAGGCGGCGCTGTCGCCGGGCTCCAACCTCGTGCGCAGCGTAGACCAGGCGCCGGTGGTCCTGGTCTGCTCGCGCGCGGCCAAGCGCGCCAAGACCGACGCGCTGCGCAACGCAGGCGTGGACGTGTTGGTCACCTCGGGCGGGAACGAGGCCGCGCGCGTGTCCGGCGCGCTCGACCAGTTGGGCGCTCGCGGTGTCCAGTCGATCCTGCTGGAGGGCGGCCCGCACCTGGCCGGCGTGTTCCTTGGCGGCGGCCACATCGACGAGGCGCGGATGTTCGTGGCGCCGATCCTGATCGGCGGGCGCGACTCGCGCGCCGCGGTCGAGGCCGACGGCGTTGCGCTGGTGGCCGATGCCCCGCGCGCGCTGTCGACCACGGTCGAGACCATCGACCAGGACGTCCTGATCACGGCGCGCCTGAGGGAGTGGTAGCGGTGTTCACGGGCCTGGTGGCGGCGAAGGGGACCGTGCGCGAGAGCGGCAGCCGGATGAAGATCGAGGCGGGGGCCCTGGCCGCCGAGCTAACCGACGGCGACTCGGTGGCCGTCAACGGCGTCTGCCTGACCGCGACCGCGGTGGACGGTGAGGTGTTCAGCGCCGACGTGATGGCTGAGACGCTCGCGCGCTCGTCACTCGGCCCGCTGCGGGAGGGCGACCCGGTGAACCTGGAGCTGCCGCTGCGCGCCGCCGATCGACTGGGCGGCCACGTCGTGCAGGGCCATGTGGACGGGGTCGGCACGATCGCCGGGGTAGCCGAGGACGGATTCGCACGCGTGGTCACCGTCGCGGCCGACCCGGGTCTCCTGCGCTACGTGGTGGAGAAGGGCTCGATCGCCGTCGACGGGGTGTCGCTCACGGTGTCCGCCATTGACGACAGGAGCTTTGCCGTCTCGCTCATCCCCGAGACGCTGGAGCGCACGACCCTTGGAACCGCCGAGGCCGGCGACCCCGTGAACCTGGAGGTCGACGTGCTGGCCAAGTACGTGGAGAAGCTGACGTCGCATACCGTGGAGGCCCCATGAGCGCCCAGGAGACCGCCTTCAGCACGATCGAGGAGGCCATCGAGGACATCCGCGACGGCAGGATGGTCGTGGTCGTGGACGCGGAGGACCGCGAGAACGAGGGCGACCTGACGATGGCGGCCCAGTTCGCCACCCCCGATGCGATCAACTTCATGGCGACCCACGGTCGCGGGCTGATCTGCCTGACGCTGACCGGCGAGCGCTGCGACGACCTCGGCCTCGACCTGATGGCGGCCAAGAACGAGTCACCGTTCGAGACCGCGTTCACCGTCTCGATCGAGGCGCGCGAGGGGGTGTCGACCGGCATCTCAGCGCACGATCGGGCGCGGACGATCCAGGTCGCGATCGACCCCGCGTCGGGACCGCGTGACCTGGTCCAGCCCGGCCACGTGTTCCCGCTCAAGGCCAAGGCCGGCGGCGTGCTCGAGCGCACCGGCCAGACCGAGGCGTCGGTGGACCTGGCGCGGCTGGCGGGGCTGAACCCGTCCGGCGTGATCTGCGAGATCATGAACGACGACGGGTCGATGGCGCGCGTGCCGGACCTCGAGCAGTACTGCGCCCGCCACGACCTCAAGATGGTCACCGTCGCCGACCTGATCGCCTACCGTCGCCGTCACGACAAGCTGATCGAGCGGGTGGTCGAGGCGGCGATGCCGACCGCTTTCGGCGACTTCAACGTGGTCGGCTTCCGCGCGCTGCTGGATGACAAGCACCACGTGGCCATGATCAAGGGCGATGTCGAGGGCAAGCACGACGTGCTCGTGCGCGTGCACTCCGAATGCCTTACCGGCGACGTGTTCCACTCGCTGCGCTGTGACTGCGGCCAGCAGCTCGAGGATGCGCTGCTGCGGATCGAGCAGGAGGGCCAGGGCGTGCTGCTCTACCTGGCGCAGGAGGGGCGCGGGATCGGCCTGCTGAACAAGCTGAAGGCCTACCGGCTCCAGGAGGAGGGGCTGGACACGGTCGACGCCAACCTCGAGCTCGGCCTGCCCGCCGACCTGCGCGACTACGGCATCGGCGCGCAGATCCTGGTCGACCTCGGGCTCAGCTCGCTGCGGCTGCTGACCAACAACCCGAAGAAGATCGTCGGCCTCGAGGGCTACGGCCTGACGGTGACCGATCAGGTGCCGATCGAGGCCCAGCCCGGTACCCACAACGCCGACTACCTGCGCGCCAAGGCTCAGCGGATGGGCCACCTGCTGCACCACCAGGGCCTGGCCCTTGACGAGGAGATGATCCTCGAGGAGCACGTGACCGACCGCGAGCGCGCTGCCCGCGACGAGGACGGGCGCAAGCCGGTTCGGCCGGATGCGCAGCGAGGGTCTTCCCGGGATGCCTGACCGCTACGCGATCGCCGTGGGACGGTTCTACGGTGATCTCGCGGCGCGGCTGGTCGACGGCGCGACGCGCGTCTTCGCCGAGGCCGGCGCCGAGGTCGACGTGCACGACGTGCCCGGCGCTTTCGAGCTGCCGCTCGCGGCGAGGTACCTGGCGGACACCGGCGCCGTAGCGGGCGTCGCCTGCCTCGGCGCCGTGATCCGTGGCGAGACCGACCACTACGACTTCGTCTGCACCGAGGCGGCGGCCGGCATCGCCCGCGTGTCGCTCGACACCGGCGTACCGTGCGCGTTCGGCGTGCTGACCGTCGACGACATGGATCAGGCACTGGCCCGCACCGGCGGCGGCAAGCGCCACCAGGGTGAGGACGCCGCCCACGCGGTGCTGCGGATGGCCGAGCTGCGCCGGCAGCTGTCGTGACCAACCTGCTCAGCGATACCCAGACGCGGCCCAGCCCGGGCATGCGCGACGCGATCGCTGCGGCCGACGTCGGCGACGAGCAGAAGAATGCCGACCCCACCACGATCGAGCTCCAGGAGCGGGTGGCCGAGCTGCTCGGCCACGAGGCGGGGCTGTTCCTGCCGAGCGGCTCGATGTGCAACCTGATCGGGCTGCGCCTGCACATCCGGCCGGGCGGCGACGAGGCGATCATGGCCGCCAACTCGCACGTGGCCGGGTTCGAGGCGGGCGCGCCGGCCACGGTCAACGGCGCAATGCTGCGGCTGCTGGACGCGCCGACCGGGGTCTTCGACGCGGCCGACGTGGAGGGCGCGCTGCGGGCGCCGGGCGACCGCTATGCGCCGCGCTCGCGCGTGGTCTCGGTCGAGCAGACCACGAACATGGGCGGCGGGCGAGTCTGGCCCGTCGCCGCGATCGGTGGGGTGCTGGACGTCGCGCGCGCCGCCGGTCTGCGCGCGCACATGGACGGCGCCCGGCTGATGAACGCCGCGGTGGCCGCGGGTGTTCACCCCTCGGACTACGCCGGCGGCTTCGACACCGCCTGGCTGGACTTCAGCAAGGGCCTCGGGGCGCCCGTGGGCGCCGTGCTGGTGGGCTCGCAGGAGCTGATCGAGGAGGCGTGGCGGTTCAAGCAGATGCTCGGCGGCGCCATGCGCCAGTCGGGCGTGCTGGCAGCCGCCTGTCTGTATGCACTCGATCACAACGTCGAGCGGCTGGCGGACGACCACGCCCGTGCGCGGCGGCTGGCCGACGGAATGGCGGCGATCCCGGGCGTCGCGATCGATCCGGCCACGGTCGACACCAACATCGTCTTCTTCGAGATCGAGGGCGCCGCCGCGTTCTGCGAGCGGGCCGCGGCGGCGGGCGTGCACGTGGGCCCGATGGGGCCGTCACGGGTGCGCGCGGTGCTGCACCTGGACGTCGGCGACGCCGACGTGGAGCGCGCGCTCGAGGTGCTCGCGGACGTGGCCTAGGCGGCCGGCACGACCAGCACCGGCCGGGTGCTGTGATGGACCACGCCGTAGGAGACGCTGCCCAGAACCGCGGAGCGAACCGTCGACCGCCCGCGGGAGCCGACCACGATCATGGCCACGTCATGCTCGTCGGCGACGGCGAGCACTGCCCGCCAGACGGTCACCTCGGCACGCTCGGCCGGACCGGCCAGCGCCCGCTGTGCCAGCGCCCGCGCGTCGAACCCGGCCGCGTGGGCCAGCTCGGCACCCTCGTCCGCCGTGGCCTGCGCGCGCTCCGCCACGCCACCGTCCAGCTCGCTGACCACGTCCTCGCTTATCTCGCGCAGATCGCGCCCGAGCGCGTTGCCGGGCACCGGATGACGAAGCAGCATCGAGCCCGCCGACTCCCACACGGTCAGCACCACTGCAGGGCCGCCGCCCGCCACCCCCGCCGCCGCCTGGATGGCGGTGCGGGAACCATCCGAGCCGTCGTGGCAGAGCAGCGCAGGGCCGGTACCGGAAACGGGCTGCTTCACGGCACCCAGGGTAAGGCGTCGGCGCGCTAGCCTGCGATGTCGGTGCCGCCCGACCAGCCCATCCTGCTCGCCTATGACGCCTCCGACGGCGCCAAGGCCGCGATCGCGGCAGCGGCCCGCCTGTTTGCCGGCAACGAGCTGGTGGTGGCCTCGGTCGGGCGATCGGTGGCCGAGGTCGCTCCCGCCGGCCTCATGGGTATGCCGGCCGACGTGGCCGGCGACGCGGTGGCGCGCCTGGACGCGGAGATCGTGCGGCAGGTCGGGGAGCTCGCCGAGGAGGGCGCCCAGATCGCCGCCGCCGCCGGCATGAGCGCCCGGACGGCGGCAACGGTCGTCGCCGGCAACACCTGGTCCGGCATCCTCGCGTTGGCCGATGATCTCGACGCGGAAGCGATCGTGGTCGGCTCACGCGGGCGCTCCGGCGTGCGGTCGCTCGTACTGGGCAGCGTCTCGAGCGCGGTGGTCAACCATTCGCAGCGGCCCGTGTTGGTCGTTCCCGCCTGACCGGACCCGGGCCTCATCCACGCCCTTGCTACCTTTCCCGGCCGTGCCGAAGGTCTGTTACAGCTGCGGAAAGGGCCCTGCCTTCGGGCAGAGCCGATCCCACTCGATGGTGGCCACGAAGCGTCGCTTCAACCCGAACCTGCAGAAGGTCCGCATCGACGTGGGGGGATCACCGTCGCGCGAATACGTTTGCACGCGCTGCTTGAAGGCCGGCAAGGTCGCCAAGTACGCCTAGAGGCACCCGTACTGAAACCCGACGGCCCTGGGGTGTAGAACCTCACCGGTGTCCGACCAGAGCCTGATCCGCTTCCGCCGCGTGGTGGCGGCCTCCCTGGATGAGCTCGAGAGCCGCCGCGGCGAGGTCAACGACTTGAACGTGTTCCCGGTCGCCGATGGCGACACCGGCGACAACATGGCGATGACGATGCGCGCCGTGCTGACCGAGCTGGACACGCTCAACGGCCAGATGATCGACGAGATCGGGCGCGAGGAGCTGGTCACGGCGGTCGCGCGCGCCGCACTGCTGGGAGCGCGCGGCAACAGCGGCGTGATCCTGTCGCAGATCGTGCGTGGCGCCGCGGAGGAGCTGGCGTCGCGGCCCGGCGAGCTTGTCGACCCGGTGCTGGTGGCGGCGGCGTTCGCACGCGCGGCCGACGCCGCCTACTCGTCGGTGCGCGACCCTGCCGAGGGCACGATGCTCAGCGCCGTCCGTGCGATGGCGCACCGGGTTGCGCAGGACCTGGCCCACATCCCGACGCCGCGGCTCGGCGCCGAGGCGTCCCCCGAGGAGCAGGACGAGCTGATCGCCGAGGTGCTGGAGCGCGCGCTCGACGCCGCCAACGACGCCGTCGAGCGCGGCCCCGAGCAACTCGACGTGCTCAAGGAGGCCGGCGTGGTCGACGCGGGCGCCTACGGGCTCACGATCATCGTCGCAGGCGTGGTCGCGGCCCTGCGCGGCCGCGACGCCCCCGAGCTGGCCCACCGCACCGCCGTGCGCAGCCCCAACCTGCCCGAGCACGACTCGTCCACGTTCCGCTACTGCACCAACTTCGCCGTCACCGGCAGCGGTCTGGCGGGCCAGTCGTTCGTGCCAACGCTCGAGGAGATGGGCGACAGCGTGCTCGTCGTCGGCGACGAGTGGACGATCCGCGTGCACGTCCACACCGACGACCCCGACGCCGCCGTGGCCGTGTTCGACGAGGCGGGTGAGGTGTCACGCCTGGACGTGGCCGACATGCACGAGCAGGTGGCCGAGCGGTCGGCGCGGCTGTCCGGGGACGGGGACGGGGCGGGTCCCGCGCAGACCGCGTGCGCGGTCGTTGCCGTGGCCAGCGGCGACGGCATGCGCCGCCTGTACGAGGAGCTCGGCGCGCTGGTGGTGGACGGCGGCCCGACGATGAACCCGTCCACCTACGAGCTGCTCGCCGGCGTGCACGCCGCGGGTGGCGCCGAGGCGATCGTCCTGCCCAACAGCCCGAACGTGATCCTGGCGGCCGAGCGGGCGGCCGAGCTGTCCGAGCTGCCCGCGCGGGTCGTGCCAACCTCGGCGCAGCAGGAGGGGCTGGCGGCGATGCTGGCGTTCGACCCCAGCCAGGGCGCCGAGCACAACGCCCGCGCCGTGGCCGACGCGGCGGACGCGCTGGTGCTCGGAGGCGTTGCCGAGTCCGCCCGCGAGGACCCCCAGGGGCGATTCACGATCGGCGACGCGGTGGGCTACCGGGGTGACGAGCTGGTGTCCTGGGGCGACCCCGAGCAGACGCTCGAGGCCACGCTGGCCGCGGTGGCGGACGGCGCCGAGCTGGTGACCTGCATCATCGGCCGCGACGCCCCGCTCGACGGGGACGCGATCGAGCGGGTTGTGCCGGAGGGCGTGGAGCTGGAGCTGCAGGACGGCGGCCAGCCCGCCTGGTGGTGGCTGTTGGCCGCTGAATGAGGACCTTCGCCGGCATCGGCGAACTGACGCCGGCCGACGCGCTGGCCGCCGACATCCGCTCGATCCCGCGCCCCGGGGTCCTGGCCGAGCGGATCGAGCCCCGCGGCAGGAAGGCGGCCAAGGCGCTCGAGCACCTGGGCATCGCCACGCGTGCCGACCTGATCGAGCACCTCCCGCACAGCCACCGCGACCGCAGCGATGTGCGCCCGGTGGCCTCGCTCGGCGAGGGCGAGGAGGCCACCGTGGCCGTGACGATGCGGTCGATCCAAGTGCGCCCGACCCGGAACCGGCGGCTCAAGAAGGTGGAGGGCCGGGTGTTCGACGAGACCGGCCCGCTGGTGGCGGTCTGGTGGAACCAGCCGTGGCTGGCGCGCGACATGGGGGACGGCACCCAGCTGCTGCTCCACGGCACCCGCAAGAAGCGCAACGAGTTCCACGTCAAGGAGCACGAGCTGATCGGTGCCGGGGCCGGCGCGCCTGTGCACACGGTCGGGCTCGTGCCGGTCCACCCGACCACCTACGGGCTGCCCGCCTCGGCCCTGCGTGCGCTGATCTGGGAGCAGTACGACCTCATCCGCAACGTCATCGAGCCGCTGCCCGCCGCGCTGCGCGTGGCCGAGCGCCTGCCCGATCGCTCGGCCGCCCTGGCCGGCGCTCACTTTCCCGACAGCCAGGACGACGAGGCCGGCGCCCGCAGGCGGCTGGCGTTCGAGGAGCTGTACCTGTCGCAGCTTGCCGTCGCCGGGCGGCGCCACGCCCGCGGCGGGGCACGCAGGGCGGCGCCGGTGCGGGGCGACGGCGCCCTGGTCGACCCGTGGGTCGCGTCGCTGCCGTTCGAGCTCACTGCCGACCAGGAGGCCGCCGGCGCCGAGATCGAGGCCGACCTGGCCTCCGAGGTGCCGATGCAGCGGCTGCTGATGGGCGAGGTCGGCTCGGGCAAGACCGCGGTGGCGCTGCGGGCGATGCTGCGCGCCGTCGAGAGCGGCGGCCAGGCTGCGCTGATGGCGCCGACCGAGACGCTTGCCGAGCAGCATCTGCTGACCATCGATCGCCTGCTCGGCGGGGTGCTGGCGGTCGAGCTCCTGACCGGATCGACCCCCGCCGCGCGACGGCGCGACCTGCTGGGCCGGCTTGAGTCCGGCCAGCTGAACCTGGTCGTGGGCACCCACGCGCTGCTCGAGGACCGGGTCCGGTTCGCCGCGCTGCGGTTGTGCGTCGTGGATGAGCAGCACAGATTCGGCGTCCGCCAGCGCGCCGCGCTGGACGCCAAGGCGCCGGACGACCTGGCCCCGCACGCGCTGCACATGACCGCCACGCCGATCCCGCGCACGCTGGCGCTGACCGCCTACGGCGACCTCGAGACCACCGTGCTGCGCCAGCTGCCCGCCGGCCGTCAGCCGGTGCAGACGTTCGTGGCCGATGGCGCGCGCGCCCGCACGCGCGCCTATGAGCGGGTGCGCGAGGAGATCGTCAAGGGCCGCCAGTGCTTCGTGGTCTGCCCGCTGGTGTCGGAGTCCGAGGCGCTCCAGGCCGCCGCCGCCACCGACGAGGCCGAGCGGCTGCGCAAGACCGAGTTCCGCGATCACGCGGTCGGGCTGATCCACGGCCAGATGTCGAGCGCGGACAAGCAGGCTGCCATGCGCGCCTTCGCCGACGGCGAGACCGACGTGCTGGTGGCCACGAGCGTCATCGAGGTGGGCATCGATGTGCCCAACGCCACCGTGATGCTGATCGAGGCCGCCGAGCGCTACGGGCTGTCGCAGCTTCATCAGCTGCGCGGCCGGGTCGGCCGCGGCGACCACGAGTCGATCTGCATCCTGTTCGGCGACCCCAAGCTCCCGCGGCTGGAGGCGATCGCCTCGGACAAGGACGGCTTCGCGCTGGCCGAGGTGGACCTGGACCTGCGCGGGGCGGGGGAGGTGCTTGGGACGCGCCAGAGCGGGATGCCCGAGTTCCGGGTGGCGCGGCTGCCCGACGACCAGGAGCTGCTCGAGCGCGCACGCGCCCACGCCGACGCCACGATCGCCGCCGACCCCGCGCTGGAGCAGCCCGAGCACGCGCTGCTGCGCGGCGCGGTGATCGACCGCTTCGGCTCCGATCTGGATCCGATCCCGGCATGAGGGTGATCGCCGGCACGCACCGCGGGCGCCGCCTGGCCCGTCCCGAGGGCGCTCGTCCGACGCCCGACCGCGTGCGCGAGGCGCTGTTCTCGATGCTCGGCGACGTGACCGACGCGGACGTGCTGGACCTGTACGCCGGATCGGGCGCGCTCGGGCTGGAGGCGCTGTCGCGTGGGGCCGCGAGTGCGGTGTTCGTGGACCGCTCGCGTGAGGCCGCGGAGGTGGTTCGAGCCAACCTGACCGGGCTCGGCGAGCGGGGCGAGGTAGTGCGTCGGGACGCCCTCGACTACCTGCGCGCGATGGCGGGGGAGCGGCGCTTCGACCTCGTTCTTTGCGACCCACCGTATGATTCCGCCGTCGCCGTGGCGCCGTCGCTGGCCGAGCTGCTCCCGGCGGTGCTCTACGACACCTCCGTGACCGTCACCGAGTCAGACACCCGCGCCCCGCTGGAGCTGCCGTTCCCGATCGTGCGCGAGCGCGCGTACGGAACCACCAAGATCGCGATCCACCGTGGAAGCTAGGCGCGACGGGACCGCGGTGGTGCCGGGATCCTACGACCCGGTCACGCTTGGCCACCTCGACATCATCACGCGCACCGCAGAGGTGTTCGAGAACGTGATCGTGGCGGTGGTCAACGCATCCGTGCGCAAGTCCAACTACGTCTTCGGCGTCGAGGACCGAGTGGCGTTCATCGAGGCCGAGGTGGCCGGTCTCGGCAACGTAACCGTCGAGCCGTTCTCCAAGCTCGTGGTCGAGTTCGCGCGCGAGAACGGCGCCAGCGCGGTGGTCAAGGGCCTGCGCGCGATCTCGGACTTCGAGTACGAGTTCGAGATGAACCAGCTGAACCGCAAGATGGCCCCGGACATCGAGTCGATGTACCTGATGGCGGCTCCGGAGTACAGTTTCCTGTCTTCGAGCGGAGTGAAAGAGATTGCAACGTTCGGTGGCGACCTGGCCGGACTGGTCCCGGCCCCGGTAGCCTCTCGTTTGCAGGAAGCTTTGAAGAGGTAGCGAATCGAGGCCTCAGCCCATGGATGTCCTAGTTCTCATCGACAAGCTGGACGACACCGTCCACAACGCCAAGCCCGTCCCGCTGACGGACCAGGTGCGCGTCGACAAGGAGGAGATCTACGACATCCTCGACCAGATGCGGGCCACGATCCCCGAGGAGATCAAGCAGGCCCGCTGGATCGTCAAGGAGCGCCAGGAGATGCTGGCCGAGGCCAAGCGCGAGTCCGAGCGGATCATCCGCGAGGCGCGCGAGGAGCAGACGCGCCTGATCGGCGACGAGGAGGTCGTCAAGCAGGCCGAGCGCCAGGCCGACGAGATCGTCGAGGACGCCCGCGCGCGCGAGCGGGAGATCCGCTTGGGTGCCGAGGACTACGCCGACGACATCCTGAACACCCTCGAGATCAACCTCGAGAAGTTCACCGCCGCTGTGCAGCGCGGACGCGACCGGCTCCAGGGCCGCGAAGAGCCCGCCGACGTCGCCTGACGCCTTCGACGAGACGGGCATCCATGCCCGCCTCGTAAACGCGTGCATCACCTTCGCCGGGTGGCGCTAACGTCGTTTCGATGGCCCCCCTGACCGATACGTTCGACCTCGGCACGCTGCGCCTGGCCTCGGGCGAGGGCGCTCACGTGGACCTCGAGGTGGCCGTCGCGCCACTCGAGTTCGGCGGCCGGACCTATTCCGTGCCCGGCGACCGGATGAGGGTGCGTCTCGACGCCTCGCGCACCACCGGCTCCGGGTTCGCGCTGCGCCTGCGCTACGAGGCGCGACTCGACGGCCCGTGCATGCGCTGCCTGGAGAACGCCGAGGCCGTGGTGGCTGTCGATGCGCGCGAGGTGGACCAGCCGGGCGGCGGCGAGGAGCTCGCGTCGCCCTACCTCGACAAGCTCGAGCTCGATGTTCGCGGATGGGCGCACGACGCGCTGGCACTGGCGCTGCCGACGCAGATCCTGTGCCGAGAGGACTGTGCAGGTCTGTGCGCGAAGTGCGGCGAGAACCTCAACCGCAACCCCGGCCACGAGCACGAGCCCGAGCCGGACCCGCGCTGGGCCAAGCTGTCAGAGCTCAAACTGGACTGAACCGGCTATCCTCGGCCGCTGCCCATGGCCGTTCCCAAGCAACGACAGTCCTCCGCCCGCACCAACAAGCGGCGCTCGCAGCACAAGATCTCGGCACCCAGCCTGGCCGTGTGCCCGCGCTGCGGAGCGCCCCGGATCCCGCACCGCGTGTGCGGCGAGTGCGGAACCTACGCCGGCCGCGAGATCTTCCGCCCGGTGGTCGACGAGACCGACGACGAATAGCGAACCTGCGACGAATTCGACATCGTGTCGAAATTCGTCGACGGCCCCAAGGGAAACGACTTGATCGCGGTCGACGCGAACGGGGCTGACGCGGGACCCACCGTGGTCGCCGAGGGCGCGCGCCTGTCCGGGGAGCCCACGCTCGTGTTCGGCCACGGCCTGCCCGCCGGCGACGGCGTCGTGGACGCGCCGGGCGTGCCCGCCACCGACAACCCCGTCCGCGCGGTGCGCTCAAACCCCGACGCCTCGATCGTGCAGGCGGCGGCCGCCGTCGCCGACGACCGCGCCGACGCGCTCGTGTCCGCCGGCAGCACCGGCCCCACGCTGGCCGCGGCCACGCTTGCGATCAAGCGCCTGAAGGGCGTACACCGGCCGGCGCTTGCCGTGCTCGTCCCGATCCCCGCCAAGCCGGTCCTGCTGCTCGACTGCGGCGCCAGCGTGGCGGCGCGACCCGAGCACCTCGTCCAGTTCGCCTACATGGGATCGGCCTTCATGGAGGTCGTGATGGGCGTGCAGCGACCCAGCGTGGGGCTGCTGTCGGTCGGCGAGGAGAGCGGCAAGGGCACCCCGGACGTGCTCGAGGCCCACGCGCGGCTGGACGGCGGGCCGCTGAACTTCACCGGCAACCTGGAAGGCTTCGACCTGCCCGGCGCGGGCGCCGACGTCGTCGTGGCAGACGGCTTCACCGGCAACATCGCGCTGAAGGTGCTCGAGGGCACCTCGCGGGTGGTTCGCGACGCCATCCGCGACGCCATCACGTCGGGCCCGGTTTCGAGCGCCGGCGGCCTGCTGATCCGCGGCGCCGTCGGAAGGCTGCGCGACTCGCTCGACCCCGAGAACGTCGGCGGCGCGATCCTGCTGGGCCTGCGCAAGCCGGTCGTGGTCGGCCATGGAAGCTTCGGTGCGAAGGGCATCGCCAGCGCGGTCAGGCTTGCCCGCCGGGCGGTCGAAGAGGACATGGTCGGGCGCACCTACGCCGCGCTCGAGGGCGCGGGTGCATTGCGGTCCGCACCCGCTGGTAGCTTCGCCAGCGTGAAGCCCGAGACCCCCGGAACCACGGGCTGACCGCTGCCTGCGATGGAACGCGACGAGGTCATGGAGCGGATCCGCCAGCACCTGGCCGCCGAGCTGGAGGTCGATGCCTCGGTGATCGCCGAGCGCACCCGCTTCAAGGAGGACCTGGAGGCCGACTCGCTCGACCTGGTCGAGCTGACCGTGGAGCTCGAGGACAGCTATGGCATCCGGATACCGGACGAGGAGGCCGCCCGCATCCTCACGGTCGGACAGGCCGCCGACTACGTTGCCGCCCATGCCGACGACGCCGAAGGCTGAGACCGGGGAGAGTCTTGGCGACCTCCTGGATGAGCTCCCGGCAGATCTGGCACGCCAGGCATTCACGCACGCCTCGTGGGTCGACCATCGCGCCGAGTCCTACGAGCGGCTCGCGTTCCTGGGAGATGTCGTGCTGAGCCTGGCGGTCTCAACCCACCTCTACCCGCGCTTCGAGCGCTACGGCGCCGGCCGGCTGACCAAGGTGCGGGCCCAGGCCGTGAGCGGTGCCTCGTGCGCCGCCGTGGCCGTGGACCTCGACGTGCCGCGGCGGCTCGGCGAGCGCGCGCCCGATGGCGCCGCGGGGCCCAGCTTCGACATGCTCGCGACCAGCGAGCGCGTGCTTTCCTCGATCTGCGAGGCGGTGATCGGCGCTACCTACCTGGCGTTCGGCATCGAGCGCGTGGCGCCGGCCGTGGTGGCCGCCTTCGACGAGGCCATCGAGGGAGCGCTCGAGAACCCGGTCGACCACAAGTCGGTGCTCCAAGAGCGGCTCGCGCAGCGGGCCGAGGCGGTGACCTACCGGATCGTCGACGAGGACGGCCCGGCGCACGCGCGCAGCTTCGTGGCCGTCGCGGAGTCCGCCGGCCGCGAGCTCGGCCGCGGATCCGGGCGGACCAAGAAGGGCGCCGAGCAGGAGGCCGCCCTGGCCGCACTCGCAGCGGAGGGCGAGATCTGATGCACCTGAAGTCGATCTCGATGAAGGGCTTCAAGTCGTTCCCGCACCGCACCAAGCTCGACTTCTCGCCCGGCGTCGGGGTGGTCGTCGGCCCGAACGGGTCGGGTAAGTCGAACATCACCGACGCCGTGCTGTGGGCGCTGGGCGAGCAGAGCCCGCTGGCGGTGCGGGGGCAGTCGATGAAGGATGTGATCTTCGCCGGCGGCCACGGCATCAAGGGCTCCAGCTCGGCGGAGGTCGAGGTGGTCATCGACAACGGCGATCGCGGGTTGGAGAACACCGACTTCTCGGAGATCTCGATCGTCCGCAAGCTGGATCGCGGCGGCGAGGGCGAGTACCGGCTCAACGGCGCCCGCTGCCGCCTGGCCGACGTCGTCGAGGTGCTGTCGGACACCGGCCTCGGCAAGGAGATGCACTCAGTCGTCTCCCAGGGCCGCGTGGAGGCGATCGTGCTGTCCAAGCCGCGCGACCGGCGGATGCTGATCGAGGAGGCCGCCGGCCTCGGCAAGCACCGCAAGCGCCGCCGGCGCGCGCAGCTGAAGCTGGAGCGCACCGAGGAGAACCTGTCACGCGGGCTTGACGTGGAACGCGAGGCGCGCTCGCGGCTGCGCCCGCTCAAGCGCCAGGCCGAGGCCGCCCAGCTGCACGAGCGCCTCCAGCGCCAGAGCGACGAGGCACGCTACGAGCTGTCGCGCGACCAGGTCCGCGAGGTGCGCGCGCTGCTGGCCACCGCGGAGGCCGAGGCGCTGGCGGCCAGCAAGGTGCGCGCCGAGGCCGACGCCGAACTTGCCGAAGTCGCCAGGCGGCGCGAGGGCGCCGAGGAGGCGCTGACCGCGCTCTCACGGGAACGCGAGGAGCTCCAGGGCCGCCTGTACGCGGCGCGCTCGGCACACGACCGGATCGGCATCCGGATGGAGCGGGCGCACGACCAGGCCGAGGCCGCCCGCGAGGGCGCCGCGCGGCGCCGGTCACAGCTCGAGGTCCTGGAGGGTGAGCTCGCCGAGGCCGATGCGCCCGGGGCCGGAGCCGCGGCACGCGTGGCCGAGCTGGAGAGGGAGCTGGCCGCACTGGAGGGCGCGCGTGAGGAGCGCATCGAGGCCGAGCTGGCCGCGCTCGATGCCGAGCGCGAGCGGGCCGAAGCGGCACGCGCCGAGCTGGCGGAGGCGGCCGAGGCGTGCCGCGAGACGCTGGAGGCCGCAGAGCGTGCGGCCGAGCAGGTCCGCGGCGAGCGCCGCGACGCCGAGCGCGCGGCCGAGGCCGCCCGCAGCGGAGCCGCGCGCGCCGGGGCCGAGCTGGCGGCCGTGAACCAGTTCCTGCGTGCCGCCGGCTCGGGATCGGATACCCCGCCGCTGTCCGACCTGCTCGAGGTCGAGCCTGGCTACGAGACCGCGCTGGCCGCGGCGCTCGGGCCGCGCCTCCAGGCCGGGGTCGTCGACACGCTTTCGCGCGCCGGCCAGGCCCTCGACGCGGCCGGTGACGACGGCGGCGTGGTCATGGTCAACGCGACAGGGGGTCGGGCGCCGCGCGTTGGATCCCCGTGCGAGGGTGCTCAGCTGCTGTTGGACCACGTGACCCCGTCGGGCGACGGCGCCGCGGTCGCCGAGCGGCTGCTCGCCGGCGTCTGGGTGGTCGACTCGCTCGGCGACGTCCCCGACGACTTCGCCGGCGTCGGCCGTGACCTCCGACGGCCGCGTCTGGCGGCCCGCGTTCGGCGAGCTGCGCCAGGCCCCCGCCGGCGGGGCCGAGCGGCTGCTCGAGCAGCGCAACCGCCGCACCGAGCTGGTGGCCGCCTCCGAGGAGGCGGTGCGCGCCGAGTCCGAGGCCCGGGCCGCCGTGGAGGCTGTCGACGCGCGGGTTGCCGAGGCCGACGCCGCCCGCGAGCAGGCCGACGGCGAGCTCCGTGACGCGACCCGTGCCGCCCAGTCCGCCACCGAGGCGGCCCGCCACGCCGGCTGGCTGATGGAGCGCCGGCGCGAGGCGCCCGACGAGGGCCCGGACGCCGTGCGCCGCGCGGAGCTGTCGGCCGAGGTCCGCGCCGAGCGGCGCGTGGCCGAAGGGGCGGTGCGCGAGCACGAGGAGCGGGTGGCCAGAGTTGCCCGGCTGAAGCGACGGATCGAGCGTGACGACCAGGTGGCTGCGGCCGCCGAGCGGGCGGCGCGGGCGCTGGAGTCGGCACGCGACGCCGTGGCGGGCAGTGTGACGATGCTCGAGGCCGAGCAGGCCCAGGGCGCCGACGCCGGCGAGCGCACCGCTGCGCAGCTGCGCGAATGCGCACACGAAGAGGCCCAACTCCAGAATCGGCTGCGCGAGGCGGGCGAAAGCGTGACTACCGCCGAGGTGGCCGCCCAGCGCGCCCGCGACGGTGCCGCCGATGCCGAGCACACGCTGACCGAGGTCGCCGGGCGGCTCGGGCTCGGAGCCGAGCCCGCGACAAAGGAGCTGGGGCCCGAAGCGCGGGTGGACCTCGAGGGACGGATCGAGCGGCTGGCCCGTCGCCGCGAGCAGCTCGGCCCGGTCAACCCGCTGGCGGCGGAGGAGTACGAGGAAGCGATCGCGCACGTGGAGGAGCTCGAGGTTCAGCGCAAGGATCTCGAGGGCGCACTGGCCGAGCTGACCGGCCTGATCAAGGACACCGACCGGCGCATCCGCGAGAGCTTCGAGCAGACGTTCGAGGCGGCCGCTAAGAACTTCGAGGAGGTCGTCGGTCACCTCTTCCCGGGCGGCAGCGGCAAGCTGCGCCTCGTGTCACCCGAGCAGACCCCACGGCCGGTGCTCGGCGGCGAGGACGCCGAGCCGCCTGCCGAGGCGCCCGAGCCCGAGGAGCCCGCGGTCACCGAGCAGGGCGTCGAGGTCGAGGTCACGCCGGCGGGCAAGGCCACCAAGCGCCTGTCGCTGCTCTCGGGTGGCGAGAAGTCGCTGGTGGCGCTTGCGTTCATGTTCGCCGTGTTCCTGGCCCGCCCGTGCCCGTTCTACATCCTCGATGAGGTCGAGGCGGCGCTCGACGACCTGAACGTGGACCGCTTCCTCCAGCTCGTGCGGCGCTACTCCGGCCGTGCCCAGTTCATCGTGGTCACCCACCAGAAGCGCACGATGGACGCCGCCGACCGCCTTTACGGCGTAAGCATGGGCGGCGATGGCGTGTCGAAGGTGGTCTCGCGCAAGCTCACCGGAATGCCCGCCGCCGACGCCGTCCTGCGCGCCGCCGAAGAGCCCGCCGCTTAGCGGAACAGCGCAGCCGGACGTAGTCCGGCGAGCAGCGCACCGAGGTCTAAGCTCCCCGCGTGGCCCGCACCTGGCAGGAGCTGTTCGCCGTCGAGGGCGAGCCCGAGTCCGTGCCGGACCAGCCCGGCGAGCATCAGCGCGGCGGCTTCTTCAAGCGCCTGCGCCAGAACATGTCCAAGACACGCGAGGCGCTGGGCGCGGAGCTGCAGGCCACGATGTTCGAGTCGCTCGACGATGAGGCGTTCGAGCACCTGGAGGAGACGCTCATCTACGCCGACGTGGGCGCACCGACGACCGCGAAGATCGTCGCCCGGCTGGAGGGCGAGGCCACGGCGGGCGACCTTCAGAGCGGCGAGGACCTGACCGGCCGGCTGCGCGAGCTGCTGGCCGAGACCGCGACCGTCCCGGGCGACACGATCGCGCTGACCGCCACTCCCACGGTCATCCTCGTCGTGGGCGTCAACGGCACCGGAAAGACCACCACGATCGGCAAGATCGCCTGGCACCTGCGCAAGGAACTCGGCCGGTCGGTCCTGCTGGCCGCGGCCGACACCTACCGCGCGGCCGCGGCCGAGCAGCTGGGGGTGTGGGCAGAGCGGGCGGACGTGGAGCTGGTCCGCGGCGCCGAGGGCTCGGACCCGGCGTCGGTGGTGTTCGACGCCCTCGAGGCGGCCGAGGCGCGCGGCACCGACGTGGTGATCGTGGACACGGCCGGCCGCCTGCACACCCAACAACACCTGATGGACGAGCTGGCCAAGGTGCGCAAGATCATCGAGCGCAAGCTCCCCGGGGCGCCGCACGAGACGCTGCTGTCGATCGACGCCACCACGGGCCAGAACGGCCTGCGCCAGGCACTGTTGTTCCGTGAGGCCACGAACGTGACCGGCATCGCCCTCACCAAGCTGGACGGCACCGCAAAGGGCGGCATCGCGCTCGCCATCGCCCAGGAGCTCGAGCTGCCGGTCAAGCTGATCGGCATCGGCGAGGGGATCGAGGACCTGCGCCCGTTCGACCCGCAGGACTTCGCCAGCGCCATCCTCGAGCCTTAGCGCCGCGGGTCGGTGGTTCGCCGGCACTAGAGTCCAGCGCAGATGGAGGACTGGGTCCTATGGCTGATCGCGGCGGGGGTGCTCGCCGTTGGCGAGATCGTCTCGCTGTCGTTCTTCATGGGGCCGATCGCGGTGGCCGCCGTCGCTGCGGCCGCCGCCGCGGGCCTCGGCGCCGGCCTTGCCGTGCAGCTGGTGGTGTTCATCGCGACGTCGGTCGCTTCGATCGGCGTGCTTCGACCGGTCGCCCGGCGCCACCTGAAGGTTCCCTCGCAGCTGCGCACCGGCACCCAGGCACTGGTGGGCACGCAGGCCGAGGTGCTCGAGCGCGTGGACCGGCGCGGCGGGCAGATCAAGCTCGCAGGGGAGACCTGGACCGCGCGCGCCTACGACGAGGACGACGTCCTCGAGGTTGGCACACAGGCGCACGTGATGAAGATCGACGGAGCCACGGCGCTGGTCGTCGAGGCGTGACCGACTGAACGGAGGCTGTACATGGCCGGACTCATCGCATTGATCGTCGTCGCAATCGTGGTCCTGTTCACGATCGCCCGCGGTGTGCGGATCGTGCCCCAGGCGCGTGCCGGCATCGTCGAGCGGCTGGGCCGCTATCAGCGCACGCTCGAGCCCGGCCTTGCGCTGGTGATCCCGTACGTGGACCGCGTCCGTCCGCTGCTGGACATGCGCGAGCAGGTCGTCTCGTTCCCGCCCCAGCCGGTGATCACCGAGGACAACCTGACGATCCAGATCGACACGGTCATCTACTTTCAGGTCACCGACCCCAAGTCGGCGTCGTACGAGATCGCCGACTTCATCTCGGCGATCGAGCAGCTGGTGCTGACCACGCTGCGCAACGTCTGCGGCGGCATGACTCTGGAGGTCACGCTGACCTCGCGTGACACCGTCAGCGCGGCGCTTCGCGTCGTCCTCGACGAGGCCACCGGCCGGTGGGGCATCCGCGTCAACCGCGTGGAGCTGAAGTCGGTGGACCCGCCACCCTCGATCCAGGAGGCAATGGAGAAGCAGATGCGCGCAGAGCGCGACCGCCGCGCCGCCATCCTGACCGCGGAGGGCGTCAAGCAGTCCCAGATCCTCACGGCCGAGGGCGAGAAGCAGAGCTCGATCCTGCGCGCCGAGGGTCAGCGCGAGTCGCAGATCCTGACCGCCGAGGGCGAGTCGAAGGCAATCGAGACGGTGTTCGACGCCATCCACAAGGGCGACGCCGACCCCAAGCTGCTGGCATACCAGTACGTGCAGGCACTGCCGAAGCTGGCCCAGGGTGAGTCGAACACGGTGTGGATCGTTCCGTCGGAGTTCAGCCAGGCGCTTGGGCAGCTGAAGTCGGTCCTGCCAGGCGAAGGTGACGACAAGCCCGAGCCGCCTGCGCGACCCACGCCCCCCAGCTAGCCTCAGACGCCCGTGTTCGACTCCCTCTCAGAGCGGCTCAACGACGCGCTCGGCGACGTTCGCGCGCGCGGCACGCTGACCGAGGACGACGTGAACAAGGCCATGCGCCAGGTACGTCTGGCGCTGCTCGAGGCGGACGTCAACTTTAAGGTCGTCAAGCAGTTCACCTCCGCGGTCAAGGAGCGGGCGACCGGCGCCGACGTGCTCGAGTCGCTGAACCCGGGCCAGCAGGTGGTCAAGATCGTCTCCGACGAGCTCACCGAGCTGATGGGTGGCTCGGGCCGCGACCTCGCGTTCGCCTCCTCGGGCGGGCCGACCGTGATCCTGATGGCCGGGCTCCAGGGCTCGGGCAAGACCACGGCCTGCGGCAAGCTCGCCCAGCACCTCAAGCAGGAGAAGCAGCTCGACGTCGCGCTGGCCGCGTGCGACCTCCAGCGCCCGGCCGCGGTCGACCAGCTCAAGACCGTGGGCGCCCGCGCCGGTGCCACGGTCTACGAGCAGGGCGTCTCGCGCAACCCGGTCGACGTGGCCGAGTGGGCGCTCGGCCAGGCGAAGGCCGACCGTCGCGACGTGCTGATCGTGGACACTGCCGGCCGCCTGCACGTGGACGCCGAGTTGATGGACGAGCTCGTCAAGGTCAAGAAGGCGGTCAAGCCACACGACGTCGTGCTGGTCGTCGACGCGATGACCGGCCAGGACGCCGTCAACGTCGCCGAGTCGTTCGCCGAGGCCACCGACTTCGACGGCGTGGTCCTGTCCAAGCTCGACGGCGACGCCCGCGGCGGCGCCGCGCTGTCGGTCAAGGCGCTCACCGGCAAGCCGATCCTTTACGCCTCGACCGGCGAGAAGCTGGATGCGTTCGAGCGCTTCCACCCCGACCGGATGGCGCAGCGGATCCTCGGCATGGGCGACGTGATGACCCTGATCGAGAAGGCCGAGGGTCAGATGGACGAGCGCAAGGCCCAGGCGCTGGAGAAGAAGATCCGCAAAAACCAGTTCACGCTCGACGACTTCCTCGACCAGATGAAGCAGGTGCGCAACATGGGCCCGCTCTCGGGCCTGCTGAAGATGATCCCCGGCCTCGGCGCCCAGATGGGCAACCTGAACGTGGACGACAGGGAGCTGGACCGGCTCGAGGCGATCATCACCTCGATGACCCCGGCCGAGCGCGCCGACCCGAAGATAATCAACGGCTCGCGCCGCAAGCGGATCGCGGAGGGTTCGGGTACCAACGTCCAGGCCGTCTCCCACCTGATCAAGCAGTTCGGTCAGATGCAGAAGATGATGCGCCAGCTGTCCAAGGGCAAGATGCCCGACCTGCAGCAGCTCGCCGGCGGCCGGCGCTAGCCGTCAGAGCCGTTTCTCGAACCAGTGGTGGGCGAACGGCTCGGCGTTGTAGGGCTCGATCTCGGCGTAGCCGCTGGCGCGGTACATCGCGATCGCCTCGGTCAGCTCGCGGTTGGTGTCCAGGCGGACGGTCGTGGCGCCCGCGTCGCCGGCCGCGCGCTCGAGGTCAGCGAGCAAACGCCGGCCCACGCCCAGGCCGCGCACCCCGGGGTCGACCCACAAACGCTTGATCCGCCCGAGGCGTGCTTCAGCGCGCCGGTCCCGATCGCGCGTCCGTGCAGGTAGGCCACTAGTCAGATGATCGTCGGGTTGGCAAGACCAGCCGGCCGCGAACCGCGCCGACCGTCTAACCTGCGCTCCTTATGTCCGTACGAGTCCGGCTCACCCGCGTGGGCAGCAAGAAGAATCCGATCTGGCGCGTCGTGGTCGCCGACCAGCGCTCTCCGCGTGACGGCCGGTCGATCGAGACCCTGGGGCACTACAACCCCCAGACGCAGCCTTCCACCATCGTCATCGACCGTGAGCGGCTCGACTACTGGCTCGAGAAGGGGGCCCAGCCCACCGGCACGGTGAAGAAGCTCGTGCGCGCGCCGAATACCGAGGCCGCGCCCGCACCCGCGCCGGCGCCCGTCGAAGAGGCCAGCACCGCGGTCGCCGAAGAGCAGGCCGAGGCGCCGGCCGACGTGGCCGCCGCTACCGAGCCCGAGGCAGAGGCGACCCCCGAGGAGACGGTGTCCGAGCCCGATCCGGAGGCACCCGCCGAGGACGCGCCGGCCGAGCCGACGCCCGAGTCGGGCTCCGAGCCCGACCCCGAGGCGCCCGCTCCCGAGAGCGCCTAGCGCCCGACGCCGGTGGAGGACCTGCTGGAGTACCTCGCCAAGGCTCTGGTCGACGACCCGGATGCAGTCAGCGTGGAGTCGTTCACCGAGGACGACGGCACCGTCGTGCTCGAGCTTCAGGTCGGCGCCGACGACACCGGCAAGGTCATCGGCCGCGGAGGCCGCACCATCTCGGCGCTGCGCACTGTCGTGAAGGCCGCGTCGGTCAAGGAGAACAAGCGCGTGCTGATCGACGTCCTGGACGCCGACTGACGCTCCCCGCCGTGGCCGATCCCGACTCCGAGCGCCTGGTCACCGCCGGTCGCGTCGGCCGGGCACATGGGCTCGACGGCAGCTTTCGGGTGAACGTCCCGGACCACCCGCTGGCCGCGGGCACCGAGGTCACCGTGGCCGGGATCGCCTACCGCATCCGCAACCGCCGCGGCAGCGACGACCAGCCGATCGTCTCGCTCGAGGGGGTGACCACCCGTGAGGCCGCCGCGGCGCTGAGCGGCGAATTGCTGCTGGTGTCCGGCCGGCTCGAACCGGGGGAGTGGCTGGCCTCCGACCTGATCGGCTGCCGGGTTGCCGGCCTTGGAACCGTCGAGCGCGTGATCGCCTCGCCCTCCTGCGACGTGCTCGAGCTCTCGGACGGCTCGCTCGTGCCGCTGATCGCGGACGCGGTCACCGCGGTCGACACCAACGCCCGCACGGTCGAGGTCGACCGCGCCTTCCTCGGCCTGGACCCGCCGGGATGAACATCGACGTCTTCACCCTGTTCCCCGCCTGGCTGGAGTGGTTCCGGGCGCAGCGCCACGTAATCAACGCGCTCGCCCTCGGCCACTCGCTCGAGGGCGTCGACTTGCGTGCCACGACGCCACTGAAGGGCGGCCAGGTGGACGACACCCCATACGGTGGCGGCGCCGGCATGGTCATCCGCGTCGACGTGGTCGAGGCGGCGCTCCAGGCACGCTGGGGTGCCGATGCAGTCGACGGGCGCGGCGACCGGCGGGTGGTCGCGCTGGCGCCGACGGGGCGCCAGTTCGACGACGCGCTCGCCTCCGAGCTGGCCGCCGAGGACGAGCTGGCGCTCCTGTGCGGGCGCTACGAGGGCTTCGACGAGCGCGTCCACCAGCGGCTCGCGACCGACGTCGTGTCGATCGGCCCGTACGTGCTCGCCGGTGGCGAGCTGGCGGCGATGGTCGTCTGCGACGCGGTCCTGCGCAAGCTGCCCGGGGCGCTCGGGCACCAGGACAGCGCCAGCGAGGAGTCGTTCAGCGCGGCGCTCGAGGGTGGGCCCGAATACCCGCACTACACCCGTCCCGCGCAGTGGCGCGGATCGGCCGTTCCGGCCGTGCTCACCTCCGGCGACCACGCGCGCGTTCGCGAGTGGCGGCTGGAGCGCAGCCGTGAACGCCGGGGCGGTCGCGCCTGAGGGGCGGTCCGGTCACACCCCCCGCCCTTCGCTACCATTCGCCGCCGCGCCAGGCCCCCCGCCGAGCGCCCTCTCAACACGCATGAGCAGTGTCATCGACAACATCGAGCGCGCCCAGCTGCGCCGCGTCCCGGCTTTCGAGGCCGGCGACCGCGTGCGGGTGCACTTCCAGGTGGTCGAGGGCAACCGCCGCCGGACACAGGTGTTCGAGGGCATCGTGATCAAGCGCCAGGGCACCGGCCTGCGCGAGACCTTCACCGTCCGCAAGCAGTCCTTCGGCGTCGGCGTGGAGCGAACGTTCCCCGTCCATTCGCCGAAGATCGAGCAGATCGAGGTCGCCGCCCGCGGCGACGTGCGGCGGGCCAAGCTCTACTACCTACGCGACCGGGTCGGCCGGGGCGCCCGCGTCCGCGAGCGCCGCTTCGGCGGCCACGCCGCCGACGACGCGGCGATCGTGCCCGAGACCGGTGCCACCGACGGCGAGGGCGTCATGCCCCCGCCCGAGACCGACGTCGTCGAGCAGGCTCCCGAGGAGGCCCCCGCCGAGGACCCGCGCGACGAGGGCGTCGCCGAGGTGATCGAGGCCGACGCCGATGCTGGCGAGGCCACCGAGGCCGACGCGGACTCCACCGAGGATGCTCCGGCCGAGGCCGACGGCCCGGCGGCGGATACCGAGGACGCCGGCGAGCAGCAGGAGCCGGCCGCCGAGGCCGACTCGGACGACGCACCCGAGTCCGAAGCAGACCGCGGCGCCTAGCGGGCTCCGCGCACAGCCGTATGGCCCAGACGGTGCGCCGGGGCAAGAAGGAAAAGTCCGGCAACTCCCTAGTCGAGCTGGTCACGATCGTCGTGGTTGCGCTCGGGCTCGCGCTCGGCATCCAGGCCTTTCTCGTCAAGCCGTTCCGGATTCCCAGCGAGTCGATGGTGCCGACGCTCGAGGTCAGCCAGCGCGTGCTCGTCGACCGCGTCAGCCTGCGGCTCGGCGACCCCGACCGCGGCGACATCATGGTCTTCAAGCCACCGGCCGGCGCCGACACGAGCGAGTGCGGCGCCAACCATCCCGAGGACCAGGCCTGTCCGCGACACACGGCCGCCAAGTCGGACACCAACTTCATCAAGCGGGTCGTCGGCCTGCCCGGTGACCGCCTCTCGGTCCGCCGTGGCCGGGTCTACATCAACGGCAAGGTCCAGGACGAGCCGTTCATCCGGCCCGATGCCAGCTGCTCGATCTGCAACCTGCCCCGCCCGATCACCATCCCGAAGGGCCAGTACTACATGATGGGTGACAACCGCGGCGAGAGCGCCGACAGCCGCGAGTGGGGCCCTGTCCCCAAGGACTGGTTCGTCGGCAAGGCGTTCTTCACGTACTGGAAGCCGGACCGGATCGGGACGTTGTAGTGCTCTTGCGGCCGTCCATGGCCGCTGCCCTCGGCTCCCAGCGAGGCCGCCCGGACGCCCTTTCCGCCGCGCCCCCACCTATCATCGCCGCACCGTGGCCGAGCCGAGCAACGCCGCCGCCGACATCACCCCGCCCAGCGGCCCCTCGCCGAAGAGGCTCTCGCGCCAGGCACGCAAGGCCCGTGCCCGCAGGCAGAGCGGGCGCAGGCTGTTCGCGTTTGACCGCGAGATCGGCACCCGCTGGGTCGCCGGCGCCGACGAAGCCGGCCGTGGTTCGCTCGCGGGGCCGATCGTTGCCGCCGCCGTCCTGTTCGACCTCGACCGCCTCACCCTCGGAGACCGGCGCGCGCTCTCGCGGCTGAACGACTCGAAGCAGCACACCGAGGAATCGCGCGAGGCCTTGTTCCCGCTCGTCATGCGGGCAGCAGCCCGGGCCGCGATCGTCTCCCGCTCGGTCCGCGCCATCGACAGCCGCGGGCTCCACGTCAGCAACCTCGACGCCCTCAGATCGGCGCTTCAGGCTGTCGCGTGCCCGGGCACGACCTGCCTCGTGGACGGCTTCAACGTCCCCGCGATGGAGCACGAGCAGCGCGCCGTGATCGACGGCGACTGCCGCAGCGCCGCGATCGCCGCGGCCTCCGTCCTCGCCAAGGTCAGCCGCGACCGCTACATGCGACGGATCCACGAGGAGCACCCGCAATGGGACTTCGCCACCAATGTCGGCTACTCGACCCCCGAGCACCGCGCGGCGATCGCCGAGCACGGGGTGTCGCCGCTGCACCGGATGTCGTTTGCCTCCATCGCCTACAACCAGCTCAAGCTCGCTTGAGCCTGCTGCGCGGCGGCACAACCCAGACGGCCGCGTCCGGCGGTAAGCCGCAAGGCCCCCATGCTGGCGTCAGAACGCATTTTCGACGTGTTCCAGCGCCAGTAGCTCTCCTCTCGGGTTGACCAGGACGCCGATCGCGTCGAAGCGCAGCTCCGGAGCTCCGCGGCCGTGGCCCGATCGGCACAGCCATTCGGCCGCGAGGCGTCGCAGCCGGCGCTGTTTGATCGGACCAATCGCCTCGAGCGGGGATGCGGGGCCGCTGTGTCCGCCGGCCACACGTGTCTTGACCTCGCAGAAGACGAGCGTCGCCGAGTCGGTGGCGATGATGTCCAGCTCGCCCTGGCGGCTGCGGAAGTTCGTGTCGAGCACTTCGTAGCCGGCGCGCCGGAGGTGGTCGCATGCCAGCCGCTCGCCGCGCTCGCCGAGACGGCGGCGGGGGTCGCTGGTGGCAGGCATCGACATGGCAACGACGCTACGAAGCCGCGGCCGGCACGTGGGTTGCGTCCGTGACGATCTGGTTTCAATGCCCGCCGGAATTGGTGCGCGATCGTCACATCCGTGACCCACAGGTAACACGGCGCGACCTAGCTTCGCGGTGTGCTCGCAAGCATCCCCACATTCGCGCTCGAAGGGGTCGACAGCCGGGAGGTCACGGTCGAGGTCGACGTGCGTCGTGGGCTCCCCGCGTTCACGGTCGTCGGGTTGCCCGACGCCTCCGTGCGCGAGGCACGCGAGCGAGTGCGATCCGCGCTGCTGAACTCAGGGCTCGACTTCCCGCTCCAGCGCATCACGGCCAACCTCGCGCCGGCGTCCGTGCGAAAGGCGGGCCCGAGCTTCGACCTGGCGCTGGCGGTGGCGCTGCTCGTGGCCGGCGGCCAGGTACCGGCCGAGCCGCTCCGTGGGGCGGCGGTGTGTGGCGAGTTGTCGCTCAGCGGCGCACTGCGACCTGTCCGCGGGATGCTAGCCAGCGCCCTCGCTGCGCGCGCCTGCGGGTATGCGCGGGTGGTCGTGCCGGAGCCCAACGCCGCCGAGGCCGCGCTCGCCGACGGGCTCGAGGTCCTCCAGGTCCCGGACATGGCCCAGCTGGTCGAGTTCCTTCACGGCCGCTGGGCCCCGGAGCCGGTCGTGGCTGCACAGCATCCGCCCGCACCGGATCGGGCGGGCCCGGACCTGGCGGAGGTCCGAGGCCAGCACGACGCCAAGCGCGGGCTCGAGATCGCGGCCGCGGGCGGGCACAACCTCCTGATGGTCGGCCCGCCGGGAGCGGGCAAGACGATGCTCGCCCGCCGGATGCCAGGAATCCTGCCGCCGCCGGGGTTCGAGGAGGCCCTGGACATCACGCGCGTGCACAGCGTGGCCGGGCTCGGCGGGGGTGCGCTCGCGGGCGAGCGGCCGTTTCGCTCGCCGCACCACACGATCTCGCCGCAGGGACTCGTCGGCGGCGGCGTGCGGCCGCGGCCCGGGGAGGTCACGCTCGCTCACCGCGGGGTGCTGTTCCTCGACGAGCTGGCGGAGTTCTCGCGACCCGCGCTCGAGGCGCTGCGACAACCGCTCGAGGAGGGGAAGGTGGACATCGTGCGCGGCCAGCGGTCGGTGTCGTTCCCGGCCCGCGCGGTGCTGATCGCCGCCTGCAACCCGTGTCCGTGCGGCAGGGGCGCGGCCGCGTGCCTGTGCGGCGAACTCGATCGGGCGCGGTACCAGCGCAGGCTGAGCGGGCCTTTGCTCGACCGGATCGACATCGTCTGCGAGGTCACGCCGCCGCCGGCGCGTGATCTGGTCGAGCAGAGAGCGGGGACGGGAGAGGGGTCGGAGGAGGTGCGGGCGCGGGTGGTTGCCGCCCGTGCTGTCCAGGCGGCCCGGCTGCACGCCAGCGGCGCAACCTGCAACGGTGAGATGGACACCGCGACCGCGCGCCGCCACGTGCACGTCGGCAAGGGCTCGCGCAGGCGGCTGATCCGATCGCTCGAGGCCGGTGCGCTGAGCGGACGCGGTCACGACCGAGTCCTGCGCCTCGCTCGCACAATTGCGGATCTCGGTGGACGAGATCGCGTGACCGCGTCCGACCTCGACGAGGCGCTGGGCTATCGCCTGGTGCCGCCGGAGCTGGCGGTCGCGTGAACGGGCAGCTTCCGAACGACGCCGAAGGCTCGGCTTGTGACGGGTGCCTGCGGCGCGGAATGCTGATCGGCGTGCTGTCGGCGCGGATCGCCGATCGGCTCGCAAACACCCGGCGCAACCCGTCGGCCGTGCTCGCCCTCGACGACGAGCGGCTCGTCGCGGCCGTCGCGGGGACTGGTCAACGGGGCGAAGCCGAGCGCTTCCTCAGGGACTTCGACCCGGCGGCGGCGCGGAAGACGGTCGCGACCGCCGGCGTCACGCCCATCTGCCACCACTCGATCGTCTTCCCCGCCCTGCTCCGACAGCTCGACGACATGCCGGCCGTCCTCTTCACCCGCGGTCAGGCGGTCCGCAGCCTTGCGGCCCTCTCACGCGGTCCTGCGGTGGCGATTGTCGGGAGCCGGAAGGCGTCGCCTCACGGGATAGAGATGGCGCGCCAGCTCGGGCGGGGCCTCGCGGCCGCGGGCATCGCGGTCGTCAGCGGGCTCGCGCTCGGCGTCGACGCCAGCGCCCACGTGGGTGCGCTCGAAGGCGACGGACTCCCGATCGCTGTACTCGGGGCCGGGCCGGACGTGGTCTACCCGCGCACCAACGCGCGGCTCCACGAGCGGATCGCCGCCGACGGCCTGCTGATGTCCGAGTTTCCGCCCGGGCAGCGCCCGTTTCGGTGGAGCTTTCCGGCACGAAACCGGATCATGGCCGGCCTCTGCGAGGCGACGGTGGTGGTCGAGGCCGCGGAGGGATCGGGCTCGCTGATCACGACGGAGGTTGCCGAGGATCTTGGCCGGGTCGTCGGCGCGGTCCCGGGGCCTGCGCTGTGGGAGCGTGCGCGGGGAAGCAATGCGCTGCTGCGCTCGGGCGCCGTGGTGATCACCAGTACCGAGGATGTCCTCGACGAGCTGTACGGAATCGGCGTGCGTCCGGCGGGGTCTCCGGCGGCGGAAGAGGGTGAGTCGCCGGCAGCGGAGCGCCGCCAGGGCGCCGGCGGCGGGCGCGAGGTGAATGCGGTGCTGGCAGCGGTTGAGGCCGGCGGCGGGGTGGACGGCGCGTGCGAGGCGAGCGGGCTCGAGGCCGCGGAGGTGCGCGCGATCCTGGCGCGAATGGAGGATTCCGGTCGCCTCCGGCGCGATGTCCTCGGTGCGTACGCGCGGTCGTCGCCGTGAGTGCTGTCGTGTGCCTATATTTTCGGCGCCGGCCGGCCGCCTGCGCTCACCTTGGACTCCACGGCACCTCCACGACTGCTTTCCATCGCCGGTTCGGACTCCGGTGGCGGCGCCGGGATCCAGGCGGACCTGAAGGCCTTCGCGCGGTGTGGGGCACACGGGATGACGGCTATCACCGCGATCACGGCCCAGAACACGCGGGAGGTGACCGCGGTCCACCCGCTGCCCGCCGCGGCGGTGCTCGATCAGGTGCGCGCCGTCGTGGACGACATCGGCGTCGACGCGGTCAAGGTCGGAATGCTCGGGGACCGGGCGACGATCGATGCTGTTCGCGAGGCCCTGGGGTTGATCGGGGACGTGCCGGTGGTCGTCGACCCGGTGATGGTCTCCGAGAGCGGGTCGCTGCTGCTGCAGGAGGACGCACGCGACGCGCTGCGCGAGCAGATCCTGCCGCTGGCCACGGTCGTGACCCCCAACCTGCCCGAGGCGCGGGTGCTGGCGGAACGCGACGGCGAAGACGACGCCCGCGAGCTCGCGATCCGGATTCGCGCGCTCGGTCCCGCGGCGGTGGTGATCACCGGCGGTCACCGCGTGCAGGGGAGCGACCTCTATCACGACGGCAACGACTTCCTTGAGATCGAGGGCGAGCGCCATCCCGACGGCGCCGCGCACGGCTCAGGTTGCACGCACTCGTCGGCGCTGGCGGCGTATCTGGCGCACGGGCACTCGTCGCTCGAGGCGGCAAGGCGCGCGCGTGTCGTGGCCTCGGATGCGGTCCGGGATGGGCTGCGCTCGATCGGTGAGGGCGCCGGACCGGTCGACGCGCTGCGGATCACGGGGAAGTAGGGAGCGCGCGGCGCGCCTCTGCCATAATCGTCGGTTCGCGGCCTCACGCCGCCCCGTACCTCGAGGGAGTCAGAGATCAAGTTCCTGCGCATGAAACCCGGTCACGGCGAAGTCCTCCTCACGGAGGGCGACCCGGACCTGGCCGAGGACGAGGAACGGCTGGTGGAGGAGTTCCGCCGCCAGCTCGACGACGGCATGTGGGCCGCCGTGCCCACGAACAATCCCGGCAGTGGCCGGCGCGAGGCGATGATGGTGCGCGACTACTCCGAGATCCCGCCGACGTCGGAGCGGGTGATCTTTTTCCCCCGCGCAGCAGGCGGCTGATCCGCGGCCGATGCTGCTCGCGCTGCTCGTCATGGCCGTGGTGGCAGCGACGCTGGCCACACCGCTCGCGGCGCGCTGGGTGAAGACACGCCACGAGGCGCGCAGGCAGCGGCGGGCCGCGGCTGCGGCCGCCGCGCCGCCGCAGCTGGGGTACGACCCCGGTCGTGAGCGCCGTGCCGAACAGCGCGCGCGCCAGCTGCTGCGCTCGTGCGTGAACGAGGAGGAGTGGGCGATGTACCGCGACCTCGGGTTCCTCCGGGTCGAAGGCCGCGCCCGCGGCGCCGGACGGCCGACCGGGGCCGGACCGGCCGCGCGAGCGTCCGAGGCGGCCGCTCGGCGGGCGCCCGGTTACGCGTACCTGGTCTACCCGCACAAGCCGATCGTGGCCTACGTGCCGTCGGACGGGCGGCTGCTGAGCGAGTACTGCGTCCAGTTTCCCGACCTCCACGGCGACGGGGGCACCCGCCTGCCCGCGTCCGACGACGTGCTGGCCAAGTGGATGGCGCTCACGTCGGACGAGAGCCGCGTGATCGGGCGCGCGAACATGCACCTGGTCGGCCGGCAGCTCGACCCGGCGCGTGTGCGTCGCGACCTGTGGCGCCTGTCCGAGTGGGAGCGCCGCCGGGGCGCGGACAGCTCGGTCGAGGCCAACCGCCGGTGAGCGTCGACCCGCGGGCACGCAGCCGGGTCCAGCTCGAGGGCCCGGACCGCGCCGCCGCGCGCTCGTACCTGAAGGGCATCGGCCACGATGACGAGTCGCTGTCGCGACCGATCATCGGCATCGCGAACACGTGGACCGAGGTCATGCCGTGCAACTTCCACCTCCGCCGCCTGGCGGAGCGGGTCAAGGAGGGCGTGCGCGCCGCCGGCGCGACGCCGATGGAGTTCAACACCGTTGCCGTGTCGGACGGGATCACGATGGGCACCGAGGGCATGCGAACCTCGCTCGTCAGCCGCGAGGTGATCGCCGACTCGATCGAGCTCGTGGCCCGTGGCCACATGTTCGACGCGGTGATCGCCCTGTCCGGCTGCGACAAGACGATCCCCGGCTGCGTGATGGCGCTGGCCCGCCTGGACCTGCCGAGCGTGATGCTCTACGGCGGCTCGATCGCGCCCGGCACCTACAAGGGCCAGCGGGTGACGATCCAGGAGGTGTTCGAGGCCGTGGGGGCGCACGCGGTCGGCAAGATCGGCGACAAGGAGCTGAACGAGATCGAGAGCGCCGCCTCGCCCGGCGCCGGCGCCTGCGGCGGCCAGTTCACCGCCAACACGATGGCGCTGGCGTTCGAGATGCTCGGGATCTCGCCGATGGGCTCCTCGATGGTGCCCGCCGAGGAGGGCAAGAAGGGCCAGGTTGCCGAGGACGCGGGCCGGCTGGTGGTCGACGTGCTCAAGCAGGACCTGCGGCCCAGCCAGATCATCACGAGGGCCTCGCTCGAGAACGCGATCGCCGGTGTGGCCATGACGGGCGGCTCGACGAACGCCGTGCTGCACCTGCTGGCGGTGGCCAACGAGGCCGGCGTGGAACTGGACATCGACGACTTCGACCGGATCGCCTGGGCGACGCCGCTGTTGGCCGATCTCAAGCCGTTCGGCACGTACGTGGCCCCGGACCTGTGGCGCGCCGGCGGCGTGCCGCTTGTGGCGGCGCGGTTGGGGGAGCTGGGTTCGCTTCATCCCGACACCATGACCGTGACCGGCAGGACCGTCGGCGAGGAAGCTGCGGCGGCGCCCGAGACGCCCAACCAGCCCGTGGTGCGCGCCCTGAGCGATCCGCTGGCGCCCAACGGAGGCTTCGCGATCCTGCGCGGCAACCTGGCCCCGGACGGCTGCGTGGTCAAGCTGGCCGGCCACGGCCGCCGTAGCCACAGCGGCCCGGCACGCGTGTTCGAGGGCGAGTCGGACGCGTTCGACACCGTCAAGGCCGGCGGCCTCACCGAGGGCGACGTTGTGGTCATCCGCAACGAGGGCCCGGCGGGCGGGCCGGGCATGCGCGAGATGCTGGCCGTGACGGCCGCGATCCAGGGCGAGGGTCTCGGCGAGTCCGTGGCGTTGCTGACCGACGGGCGCTTCTCCGGCGCCACCCACGGCTTCATGGCCGGCCACGTGGCCCCCGAGGCGGTCAAGGGCGGCGCGATCGCCGCCGTGGCCGAGGGCGACACGATCACCTTCGACGTCGAGAACCGGCGGCTGGACGTCGATCTACCGGACGACGAGATCGCGAACCGGATCGATGCGTACCGGGCGCCGGATCCGCTCTACACGAGCGGCGTGCTCGCCAAGTACGCCCACCTGGTGGGCTCGGCGGCCGAGGGTGCGCTCACCGGCTGAGCTCGCCCTCGAGTTCGCCCTCTGCGACCTCGTAGCTCAGGAAGTCCTGCAGGTGGCCGTTGAAGGTGACCGGCCGCTCGGCCATCGAAACGTGGCCGGTGTCCTCCATGATCAGCTTGCGCGAGCCGGTGATGAGCTCGGTGAACCTGTCGGCGTCCTGGACGGGGATGGTCATGTCCTTCTCACCCCAGACGACGAGGGTCGGACAGCCGATGCTGGGGAGGCGGTCGCGCAGGTCGTACTCCAGGCACGCCCGCATGGCGTCGACGAAGCCGGGCTTGCCGGTGCCCTTCATTAGCCCCTCGAAGGCGAAGTCGGAGGCCAGCTTGCCCGGATAGCGGGCCACCAGGAGCAGCGCCCAGTGGCGCGCGCGCGGGCGGCGCGCGACGGCCGGGAGCTGGGCGACGGTCATGGCCGTGAACAAGCCGACGGCCTTGGTCACGGCCATCACCGGGCCCTTGGCCGCATCCATCTGCGACACCCCGGCGGCGGAGACGAGCATCAGCCGCTCGACGAGGTCGGGCCGCTCGATGGCAACCTGGGAGGCGATGTAGCCGCCCATCGAGTTGCCCACGATCACGGCGGGCCCGAGGCCGAGCGCGTCGCACAGCTCGGCGACCACGCGCCCGTAGTAATCGATCGTGATCTTCTCGGGCGGCATCGGCGACCGGCCGAAACCCGGCAGGTCGGGCACGACCACGCGCCGGTCCTGCGCGAAGCGGGGAATGTTCTCGAGCCAGTTCTGCCACTGGCCGCCGAGGCCGTGGATGAACACGATCGGGTGGTCCTCGCCCGAGCCGATGTCCACGTAGTTGACCTCGCTGCCGGCTACCTGGATCCGCTGCTGGTGGCCGACCCAGTCGACGGTGCGCCAGTCCGGTTGGTCGCTGACGCCGTAGTCGTCGCCCGCGCGGCGGTGGGCGTGCGCCGGGCGGGCCGGGACGACCTTCGGGAGCGGAGCGGCCATGAGGCCCTACGGTATCGAGAGTGGCCCGCATCGCGCTCGACATCGACTCCACGCTGCATCACTACTGGGACCTCCTGGAGGGCATAGCCAAGGCGCGCTACGGCGTCGCATTGCCCTACTCCGAGCAGCACGACTGGGGCATCACCCAGCTCGAGCGCGACCAGCTGGTGGCATGCGTGACCGAGACGCACAGCGACGTGAACATCGAGTCGGCCGAGCCCTACGCCGGCGCGGTCGAGGCTGTGACCCGCTGGCACGAGGCGGGGCACTTCATCCACGTGACGAGCCACCGCCGCGAGCAGTGCGCGCCCGCCACCCGGCGCTGGCTGCAGGCGACCGGCTTCCCGTACGACGACCTGCACTGCAGCTTTGACAAGCTCAGCCGCTGCGTGGAGCTGAACATCGACGTGCTGGTCGACGACAGCCCGTTGAACATCGCCGGCGCGCGTGAGCGGGGGATGGTTGCGGCGACGCTCGTGCACCCGTGGAACCGGAAGCTGGTCGACGGTGGCGACGACGGCGTCATCGCCGCCGGCGACTGGCCCCAGCTGGAGCGCCGTCTGGCCCCGTTCCTGGCATCATCGCCCGGCAGTGCTCCACCCTGAAAGCCCTGACCCGTTTTGGCGTTGACCGCGCAGTCCTTCCAGGATCGAGCACTGGATGCCTGAGAGCGCACGCACGCCACTGAGCCTGCGGGAGCGCCCGGCGGAGGACGGGGGCCGGTCGGGACTGCCCTCCCTGCGCGGGGACGACCTGCGGCGCCACCTGCCCGGCGTCGAGCCCGACCGCACCCTGACCGATTGGGGCCGCTCGGAGCGGATCGAGCGGGTGATGGACCAGACGCTGGTCGACTTCCTCTACCGCTACTGGTTCCGCGCCGACGTGGAGGGCATCGAGAACGTGCCCGCCTCGGGCGGCGCGCTGCTGGTGTCCAACCACTCGGGTGCACTGCCCCCCGACGCGACCATGATCGGCAAGGCGATTCGCGAGGAGCACCCCCACCCGCGGCCGCTGAACATCACGGTCGAGCATTTTTTCAAGGGCTACCCCGGCTTCTCGATGCTGCTCCCCAAGGTGGGGGCGGTCGCCGCCCACCCCGCCAACGTGCACCGGCTGCTGTATGACGAGGAGCAGCTCGTGCTGGTCTTCCCCGAAGGCCGCAAGGGCACCGAGAAGCTCTACAAGGACCGCTACCGCCTGCGCCGCTTCGGTCGCGGCGGGTTCGTTCAGGCGGCGATGAAGGCGCGCGTGCCGATCGTGCCCGTCTGCGTGGTCGGTGCGGAGGAGGCGGCGCCCGTGTTCGCCCAGTTCAACCTGCTGCAGAAGCTGACGGGGCTGCTGTACGTGCCGCTCACACCGACCTTCCCGCACCTGGGGCCGCTGGGCATGCTCGGCTACCTGCCGGCCAAGTTCAAGCTCCGCTTCCTCGAGCCGGTCGAGTTCGACGAGCGTGGGGATGGAGGACGACAGCTCTGCGGTCCAGACCGTCGCGCACGAGGTTCGCGCCCGGATCCAGGAGAACCTGCTCGACATGCTGTCCAAGCGCAAGTCGGTGTGGTTCGGATGAACTCGAGACGGATCCTGATCACCGGCCTGTCCACCTACTGGGGCGGCCTTCTGGCGCGTGCGCTCGAGTCCGACCCGGCGGTCGAGGCGATCGTCGGCGTGGACAACGAAGAGCCGAGCGTGGAGCTGGAGCGCACCGAGTACGTCAAGGTCGGTGCCCAGCACGCGCTGCTGCGACGGGTGGTCGAGGCCGCCGAGATCGACACGGTGGTGGACACGCGGCTGGTGGTCGACTCGATCGTCACCTCGCCACGGCTGGCCCACGAGAACAACGTGATCGGCACGATGAACCTGCTGGCGGCCTGCGGCGGCCCCCAGAGCACGGTGCGCAAGTTCGTGTTCAAGTCCTCCACGCACTACTACGGCGCGAACCAGGACGACCCCGCCTTCTTCGACGAGTCGATGGGCCGTCCGCACCCGCCCAAGACGCCGATCGAGCGCGACGTGCTCGAGGCCGAGGCGTCGGTCGCCGAGTTCGCCGACCGCAACTCGGGCGTGACGGTCAGCGTGCTCCGGATGGCAAACGTGCTGGGCCCCGACGTGCGCACCTCGCACATCGACCTGATGCGCCTGCCGGCGCTGCCGATGATTCTGGGCTTCGACCCGCGCTACCAGTTCGTGCACGAGGACGACGTGGTGCACGCGCTCGAGCACGTGGTCAAGAACGAGCTGCCGGGCGTGTTCAACGTGGCGGCCGACGGCGTACTGGCGCTGTCCGAGGTGGCCGGGCTGCTGGGAAAGCCGTACGCGCCAGTGCTGTCACCGTGGGGGACGGGCCTGGCCGCCGCGATCGCCCGCCGCGTTGGCGTGCAGATCCCGCCCGAGATGCTTGCCCAGCTGCGCTTCGGACGCGGCGTGGACAACCGCCGCTTCAAGGCCGCCGGTTTCGTGTACGGCTACACCAGCCGCGAGGCGGTTATCGCGCTGGCCGAGCACCTGCGCCTGCACCCGCTGCTGCGCGATGGCGGCGAGCCCTATCGCTACGAGCGCGAGGTCGAGGAGTTCCTGCGCTGGAGCCCGAACGTGCGTAATTCGCGGCCGAAGGAGGTGGCCGCCGCGATGGCGGTGGCCGCGCCGCCCCCGGTCGACCACTACGACGAGCTCGAGGCGGACCAGGTGCTGCCGCTACTGGGATCGCTCGAGCGCGGCGACCTCGAGGCGCTGCGCGACTACGAGCGCGACCACCGCGCGCGCGACAGCGTGATGGGGGCGATCGAGGCGCATCTGATCAACCCCTGAGCGCGTAATCGCACGCAACCGCGATTGCAGGTGGCGGAGCCGGTGAAGAGAGCTCTACCATGGGCGTTCGCGCCCGCCGCCGGACCGGTCTCAGATGCGCCAGAAATCCTTTATCGCCATCGCTGCGCTGATCGTGCTGCTCCTCGCGGGGGCGGTGGGCCTGAGCGCCTACGACTCGTCCAGGGACGACCAGATCGCCGAGGGAGTGATCGTCGCCGGGGTGGACCTCGGCGGCCTGTCCGCCGACGAGGCGCGCACCGCGATCCGCCAGCAGGTGGCCGCGCCGTTGGAGAAGCCCGTGGTGGTCACGAGCGGCAAGCGCCGCTTCACGCTCTCGGCCAAGGATGCCGGCCTGAACGCCGACACCGACGCGATGGTCGACAAGGCGCTCGATGCCAGCCGCGAGGGCTCGATCTTCACGCGCGCGTGGCGCGACCTGACCGGGGGCAAGAAAAACACGGCGATCGCCCCGCAGGTGACCTACTCCAAGGCGGCGGCCAACAAGCTCGTCGCGCGGGTGGCCGAGAGTGTAGACCGGCCCGCCAAGGACGCCAAGCTCGAGTTCCCGTCGCTGGCCAAGGTGGACTCCCAGGACGGCCTCAAGGTCGACGCCGACGAGCTCCGCGCCACCGTCGCCAAGGCCATGACAAACCCCGACCGCCGCGTGGTAGCCGCTCCGGTCGAGAAGACTAAGGCCAAGGTCACGCGCGACCAGCTTGCGAAGAAGTACCCGACGCTGCTGGTGGTGGAGCGCGGCGCCTTCCAGCTCAAGCTCTACAAGGACCTTAAGCTGAAGAAGACCTACCGGATCGCCGTCGGGCAGGTGGGCCTCGAGACCCCCGCGGGCCTGTATGCGATCCAGAACAAGGCCGTGAACGCGGCCTGGTCCGTGCCCAACAGTCCCTGGGCCGGCGACCTGGCGGGCACGGTCGTGCCCGGCGGCAGCCCGGAGAACCCGCTCAAGGCGCGCTGGATGGGCATCTTCGCGGGTGCCGGCATACACGGCACCGACCAGATCGGTTCGCTGGGCACGGCGGCATCGCACGGCTGCGTGCGGATGGCGATTCCGGACGTGATCGAGCTCTACGACCAGGTCGAGGTCCAGACCCCCGTCTACATCGGCTGAGGTCCTCTAGACCCCGATCGCTTCCACCGGCACCTCGACCCAGCCGTCGGCCTTCAAAGAGGCTTGCCGGTCCAGATGCCGAATGCAGAGCATGCCGATGAACACGCCCCGCATCTGCTTCACCAGGACGGCGTACCACATGGTCGACGCATCGCGGGGGCCCTGGATCTCGTGCCACGGCGCCACCGGCCTGTCCTCGTCATCGACCAAGCCGGCCTCTGCCAGCTGGCGCCGGACCGCGACCCGACCGTCCTGAGTGTTGACGAAGAAGCTCGACAAGCCGGTGGTCAACCCTAGTTGGAGCGCCGCCCTGCGCGACTTCGACGAGGGCCTGCGCCGCCAGCAGCTGGCCGAGAAGACGCGCCGCGCGTACGGCGTCGACCTGGGCCAGCTGGCCGAATGGGCCAGCGCCAACGCGCTCGCGCCCGACCAACTCGACTTCCGCGCCCTGCGCCGCTACGCCGGGGTCCTGTCCGAGCGCGGCATGTCGCGCTCCACCGTGGCCCGCAAGCTGGCTTCGACGCGGTCGTTCTATGCGCAGATGGTGCGGGCGGGGAAGATCGAGGCCAGCCCGGCCGACCTGGTGTCCTCGCCCAAGCGCGACCAGCACCTACCCACGGTGCTCAAGCCTGCGGAGCTGACCACGCTGCTGGACTCGATGCCGGCCTCGACGCCGCTGGAGCTGCGCGACCGCGCGATGTTCGAGCTGGCCTACTCCACCGGGCTGCGCGCCGAGGAGGTCGTGAACCTGGACCTTGACAGCCTGGACCCCGACGCCGAGGAGCTGCGGGTGGAGGGCAAGGGAGCCAAGACGCGGGTGGTGCCCGCGGGCGAGCCCGCCTGGCGCGCGCTGCGGGCGTGGCTGGACCGCGGACGCCCCCAGCTGGAGCGCGAGCTCGACCCGGCCCTGTTCCTGTCCAAGACCGGCCGCAGGCTGTCGACCTCGGACGTCCGCCGGCGCCTGGCGGCGGCGGTCCGGCGCGCAGCGATGCAGGGCGGGGTGTCGCCGCACACCCTCCGGCACTCGTTTGCCACCCACCTGCTCGAGGGCGGCGCGGATCTGCGGAGCATCCAGGAGCTGCTCGGGCACGCGTCAATCAGTACGACCCAGACATACACTCGGGTAGAGTCGATGCGCCTGAAGAAGGCATACGCGCGGGCCCATCCCCGCGCCTGAAGGGGCAGGAGCAGTGGAAACAAACGTCAAGGCCATCGAGCTACGAGACCTGTGGCGCCGTTACAAGGAGAACGGCGATCCGCGTGCGCGCGAGCGGCTGGTGCTCGCCTACTCGCCGCTGGTCAAGTACGTGGCCGGCCGGATGTCGAGCGGGCTGCCCGCCCATGTCGAGGAGGCCGACCTGATCTCGTACGGGCTGCTCGGGCTGATCTCCGCCATCGAGCGCTTCGAGCCGGCGCGCGAGATCCGCTTCGAGACGTTCGCCATCACCCGCATCAAGGGCTCGATCATCGACGAGCTGCGGTCGCTGGACTGGGTGCCGCGGTCGGTGCGGGCCAAGGCACGCGAGATCGAGCGCGCCAACGCCAAGCTCGAGCACAAGCTGCACCGCGCACCGACCGACCAGGAGATGGCCGCCGAGCTCGACGTCGGGCTCGAGGAGTTCCAGGAATCGCTGGTGCGGATCTCCAACTCGTCCGTGGTGGCGCTGGACGAGCTCTGGACCGTCTCCGATTCGTCGGGCGACCAGGTGTCGCTGCTGGACACGATCCAGGACGAGACCGCGGCCGACCCGGCGCAGGAGATGGACCTGACCGACATGAAGGACCGGCTGGCCGACTCGATCGCCCGCCTGCCCGAGCGCGAGAAACTCGTCGTCGCGCTCTACTACTACGAGAACCTGACCCTGCGAGAGATCGGCGAGGTTCTGGGGGTGACCGAATCACGGGTGTCCCAGCTACACACCAAAGCCGTGCTGCGCCTCAAGAGCAGGCTCCAGGGTGACTCGCTCACCGAAGCCCTCTAGCCCGCTGGCGGAGGACCCGTCGGACCGCCGCTCGGGCGACGAGCTCCATCGCCGGCTGGGCCAGCAGGCCGCGGTGGCCGAGCTCGGCCGCGAGGCGCTCGGCGGCGCCGACGTGGACGCGCTGGCGGGCAGCGCGGTGGAGATGATCGCCGTCGAGCTTGGGGTGCCGGTCGCGGTGCTGGTGTCGCCCGGGCCCGGCGGCTACCCGCTGCGCTTCCGTGCCCAGGTCGGGCTGCCCGACGCGCCCACGGTGCTGGACAAGCTGCCCCCGACCGATCCCGGACAGCTGACCTACACGCTGCGCCAGGGCGCGGCGGTGGTATCGCCCGAGCTGGCCGACGAGACCCGCTTCACCCCGTCACCGGTGCTTGTCGAGTCCGGCGTTCGCAGCGCCGCCAGCGTGCCCGTCGGAGTGCACGGCGGCCCGTTCGGCGTCCTGGCCGCGGGCAGCCGCCGGCAGGACGACTTCTCCGACGACGACGTGAACTTCCTGCAGGGCATGGCCAACACGCTGGCCGCGGCGGTGGACCATGAGCGCGCCGCCGACGAGCGCGAGCGTGAGCGTGAGCGGCTCGAGGAGGCGCTGCGCCGCGCCTCGGCGAACGAGGCCCGCTTCCGCGAGCTGGCCGACGCGGCGCCGGTGTACATCTGGACCGCCGACGCCGACGGGCTGGTGGACTTCATCAACCGCGGCTGGCTGGAGTTCACCGGCCGCACGATGGACGAGGAGCTCGGCGACACCTGGGACCTGGGCGTCCACCCCGACGACCGTGAGGGCGTGACCGACAGCTGGTGGCGCGCGTTCCGGCGGCGGGTGCCGTGGGAGCGCGAGTACCGGCTGCTCGGCGGCGACGGTGAGTACCGCTGGATCGTGGACCGCGGCGTGCCACGCTTCGAGGGCGAACAGCTGGTGGGCTACGTGGGGACCGCCACCGACATCCACCAGCGCAAGGAGGTCGAGCGCAAGCTCAACGAGGCCTACCAGCGCGACCACGAGGTTGCCGAGACGCTCCAGCGCTCGCTGCTGCCCGAGAGCCTGCCCACGATCGAGGGCCTGCAGCTGGACGCGCGCTACCTGCCCGCCAGCGCCGGCGCCGCCATCGGCGGCGACTGGTACGACGCGGTCGAGCTCGAGGACGGCCGCGTCGCGGTGGTGGTCGGGGACGTGGTCGGCCACGGCCTGCGCGCCGCCGTCGTCATGGGCCAGCTGCGCACCGCGTTCCGTGCCTACGCGCTGCTGGGCAGCTCCCCGGCCGACACGCTCGCCCGGCTCAACCGCCTGCTGATGAAGGAGGGGGCGGAGCTGATGGCCACCGCGCTCTACCTGTTGCTGGACCGCGATACCGGCCAGCTCTGGTTCGCCAGCGCCGGGCACCCGCCCGCCCTGGTGATCAACCGCGACGGCGAAGCCGCGCTACCTGGAGGGCGGGCGCTCGGTTCCACTGGGCACCTCGGACATCGCCTACCACGAGGCCGAGGCCAAGATCGAACGCGGGTCGACCGTGTTCCTGTACACCGACGGGCTCGTGGAGCGGCGCGACACCGCGCTGGGTGACCGGCTGGCGCAGCTGGCCACGGTGGCCGGCATCGCGGGCGGCGAGCTCGGCGACGTCTGCGACCAGATCCTTGGCGGGCTGCTGGGCGGAAAGCGCCCCAGCGACGACGTGGCGCTGCTGGCCCTACGACCCGAGCCGCCCAGCGCCGGATCGCTGGAACTGCGACTGCCTGCCAATCCCGCCGCGCTGGCACAGCTGCGCCAGCGGATCGGGCGCTTCCTGGACGCCTCCGGCGCCGACGCGGGCGCGCGGTTCGAGATCACCCTGGCCGTGTCCGAGGCCGCCATGAACGCCATCGAGCACGCCTACGGGCCCGCCGAGGCCGAGTTCGACCTCGGCGCCACGATCCGCGACGGCGCGTTCGAGGCCGAGGTGCGCGACAGCGGCAGCTGGCGCGAACCGCGCGAGGACGACGACCGTGGCCGCGGATTGGCGATAATCAAAGCCCTGATGGATGATGTGGAGGTGACCAGCAATCCGAGCGGCACGACCGTCCGCATGCGCCGCTCTCTTGTACACGAGGCCGGCGCGTGAGCGCCGGCGCCAACATCTCCGTGACCGAATCGGGTCCGATGCTTGTGGCCACGCTGGCCGGTGAGGTCGACATGACCAACGCCGCCCTGGTGCGGGAGGAGCTCAGCAGCGCCGTGCCCACCCAGGCGCAGGCGCTGGTGATCGACCTGACCGAAGCGCGCTATCTCGACTCGGCCGCGATCGAGGTTCTGTTCGAGCTGTCTCGGCGGCTTGTGCGCCGGCGCCAGCAGCTGCGGCTGGTGGTCCCGCGGCGGTCGCCGTTGCGACGCCTGTTCACCCTGATCGACCTTGGCAGCGTGGCGCCGGTGCACGACTCACTCGAGACTGCCGTGGCCGTCTAGTATCGCCGGGGTGAAGAAGGAACTTCGCCCCTTTCACGACCACGTGACGTGTGACGTCTGCGGGCGCACGATCCTCAAGGGCGAGCGCACCGAGCCTTACCTGGTCCAGGGGGGCGAGACGCAGCTCGTGTGCGAGCTCTGCTTCGGCCGTGCCGAGGAGGCCGGCTGGATCCGTGAGTCCGCCCATGGAGATGTCCCCGCGCGCGGCCCGCGGCCGCCGGAACGAGCCTCGCTGCTGGGCCGCCTGCGCCGCCGCGTGCCCGACGAGGACGATCAGCCCGAGCTCGAGCCGGAGCAGTTCGAGGAGCCCATGGACGATGTGGCACCAGAGCCCGGGCCGCCGCGCCAGCAGGAGGCGCCGCCGCCCCGTTCGCGGCGCCAGGACCCCCGCCACGTGCGCGCGGTGCCCACCACCGCCGAGGTCAAGGTCGAGCGCGCGCTCGACCTGTTCAACGCGTCCGAGCACCAGCGCACGGTGTCCGGGCTGGCGCGCAGCCTCGGCGCTCCGTACGCGACCGCTCTCGCGGACCTGGACGCACCCAGCACGGTCAATTTGATCGTCGCCTGGGAGTTGTCGTGGTACCGGTTCCGGGTCGACCTCGGCGACGCCGCCGACCCGGTCGGACTTGCGGCCAAGGGCGACGAGCTGGCCGACATCGACGAGGAGCTGCGAAACTGGAACGCGGGGCTCGACGCCGAAGGCCGTCTGGTGATAGGAGTGGCAGAGCAATGATCTACTGCGTGGTCCCCCAGGCGCTCGAGGACGAGCTGTTGCCCAAGCTCTCCGATTACTACAAGGACGACCCGAACGTGGAGGTCATCGTCGACCGACGCGCCCAGGGCGGCGCGCCCGGCGACCACGAGTCGTTCTCCGATCGCCGCCGCCAGCGGGTCAAGGGCACGTTCCCGCCGATCGATCCCCCGTCCAGCTGAGGTCGCGTTGGAACGCGTGACCGTCCACGTGGACGGCGGCGCGCGCGGCAACCCGGGCCCGTCCGCGGTGGCCGCCGTGGCCTCCGACGGCGCTGGCGAGGAGCTGGCCGAACGCAGCGAGTACATCGGCGAGGCCACCAACAACGTGGCCGAGTACAAGGCGGTGTTGCTTGGCCTCGGCCTGGCGCGCGAGCTCGGCGCCACGAAAGTGGATGTGGTCAACGACTCCGAGCTGGTAGCGCGCCAGATCGAGGGCCGCTACAAGGTCAAGAACGCCGGCCTGAAGCCGCTCTACCTTGAGGCGATGGAGAACCTCCGCGGCTTCGCCGCCTGGTCGGTTACCAGCGTCCGCCGCGAGAGCAACGAGCGCGCCGACGAGCTGGTGAACGAGACGCTGGACCGCGAGCAGGAACGATGACTGCCGAGCTCGAGCACGGTCTGATGACGGGCTTCCCCGGCTTCATCGGCCGGCGGCTGGCGCAGCGGCTGCTGGAGAGTTCGGACGGCGTGCGGCTGACGGTGCTGGTCGAGGAGCGCATGCGCGCCGCGGCGGACGAGCTGGCGCAGCCGTGGGGCGATCGCCTCGAGGTGGTGGTGGGGGACATCGGCGAGCGCCGGCTGGGGCTCGCCGACGCGGACTGGGACAGGCTGACGGGCTCGGTCGACACCGTCTTTCACCTGGCCGCCATCTACGACCTGGCGGTGCCGCTGGCGCTGGCGCAACGCGTGAACGTGGACGGCACCGGCAACGTGATCGACTTCTGTCGTGCCGCCTCCGGGCTGCGCCGGCACGTGTACGTGAGCACCGCATACGTGGCGGGCCGCCGTCGCGGCACCGTCTACGAGCACGAGCTGATCCTCGGCCAGGACTTCAAGAACCACTACGAGAGCACCAAGTTCCAGGCCGAGGTGTGGGTGCGCGCCAGCATGGCCGACGTGCCCACCACGATCCTCCGGCCCGCGATCGTCGTGGGCGACTCGCAGACCGGCGAGACCGAGAAGTTCGACGGTCCCTACTACCTGCTGCGCGCCATCTCCCAGGCTGCCTCGCGCGACCAGGCGCCGATGCAGTTCGGCCGCTCCGACGCCCCGTTCAACGTCGTCCCGGTCGACTACGTGGTGGCGGGCATGGCAGCCGCGGCCGCCGATGACGCGATGATCGGCGAGACGCTGCACCTGGTCGACCCAGACCCGCTGAGCGCGCATGACCTGCTGGAGAGGCTGAGCCAGGAGTACGCCGGCCGCGGCACGCGCGGACGGCTGCCCGCCTGGGTCGTCTCGAACGCGCTGCGCCTGTCCACCGTGCGTAAGCTGTTCTCGGACACGCCGCGAGAGTCGATCGCATACCTCAACCACCCGGTCACGTTCGACACCCGCCGTGCCGTCGAACTGCTGGAGCCGCACGACCTGCACCCGCCGGAGTTCGGCGGCTACGCGGCGAACATGGTGTCGTTCTTCAAGGCGCACGAAGGCGACCCCGCTTTCATGCCCAAGCACTAGCCTGACCAGATGCGGGAGAGGCCGCAGATCCGGTGGCCAGTCGCGCTGTGCGCGGCGCTGATCGCGTGTGTCGCTGCGGCTGGCTGTGGCGACGATGGCGGATCGCCTCCGAATGACGCGGGGACCCGAGAGGTGACCGAGAGCAACGGCGTGCAGAGGCTCGTGCGCTCCGATCCCGCCCGCGACGTAAATGAGTTCGCGCCGGTACGCGATGCTCCGGTGACCGGTGCGCTCGACCTTCGGCGCGTCACGCTGCGCCGCGATTCGCGTTCCCTCGAGGTCGATCTCGAAACGGCGGCGCAGCCGCGCGGCACAATGACGCAGTCGTTCGTCGTCCTGGGTGCGCGCGCGGTTCGCGGGGTTAGGGTGAGGATCGATTGGGGCGGCTCCGATGCTCCGCGGGGCAACGTGTCGGGTCCTGGACAGCGCTCGCGGGCGATCACCGTCAAGGCCACCGGGACATCTGTCGCATTCAGGCTGCCGCTCGATCGGTACACCCGGAGGCCGGTGTTCAAGTGGCGGGCCGCGACCGCGATCACGGGGCGGGGGGGCGATACCACGGACACCGTTCCCGGCACGCCGGAGACGACCAGCTACGAGTTCTTCCCGGAGTCGCCCGGCTGACGAGCGCGGGCTGTCGAGCGGCCGGTTGCGCCCGTCAGTCCGCCGGGGCCCCTGGAGAGGGCGCGGAGTGCTCGATCGGCCGAAGCCTGGGTCCGGGCCAGGCGCTGCGCTCGCCCACCAGGCAGATCAGCGCGGGCACCAGCAGCGTCCTGATCAGGAAGGCGTCGATCAGCAGCCCGACCGCCATCGTGAAGGCCAGCTCGCGAAACGCGTGGAGCGGCACCACGGCCAGCAGGGCGAACGACGCCGACAGGACCACGCCCGCGATCGTGATCGGGGTTGCGGCGCGGGTGCCGGCGGTGGCCACCGCGATCCGCAGCGGCCGTAGCCTGGCCTCCGACCAGATCCGGCCGACGAGGAAGACGTTGTAGTCCGAGCCCAGCGAGACCAGCAGCACGGCGGTGGCAAAGGGCACGTAGTAGGCCAGTTCGCCGTAGTGCAGCCAGTCCTGGAAGACGAAGGTGGCCAGCCCCAGCGACGCGAACAGGCCCAGAACGCTCGCTGCCACCAGGTAGAGGGGTGCCACAAGGGCCCTCAGGAACGCGACCAGGATGATCAGCACCACCGCCAGCGACGCGGGTGCGATGCGGCCGAGGTCGGATCTCGTGCCATCGACGGTCTCGGCCACGATCGCCGTGTCGCCCGACACCGACGCGCGGGCGTCGGGGAGCCCCGACGCCTCGAGCATCCGGGGAAGGCGGTCCTGGATCCGGCGCAGCGCCCGGATCGCGCGGGCGCCCAGCGGGTCGCTACGCAACACCACGAACAGGCGAGCCGCGTCCTGCGTGCGGGAGTAAACGCCGCCGAACGTCCGCTCGACCGGCTGGTCGGCGGGCCCGACGACCTCGGCCACGCCCGGCTGGTCCGAGAGCATGCGCTGGAAGCGCACGAGGCGGTCGCGCTGGCCGGTCACGCCACGGTCCTCGACGAACAGCACGGTCGGGGACAGGATGCCCGGGGCGAACCCCTGGCTGGCCTGGGCGTAGGCCTGTCTCGTCGTCGAGCTCTCCGGCAGACCGCGGATCAGCGGATTGCCGAGCTCGGTGCGCAGGGTTCCACTGGCCGCCACCAGCAGCAGGCCGCCGACTACCAGCGTCGTTGCCAGCGGGCGTTCGGTGGCCAAGCGCAACGCGGGTGAGCGAACGGGCCGGTCGTCCCCGGGATGTGCGGCCTCGTCGCCGGACGTCTCGCGATGCTCGATCCCCGGCCGGCGCGGCCAGAACAGCGCACGGCCACCGATGGCAAGCAGGGCGGGGATCAGCGTCACGGACACCAGCAGTCCGATCAGCACCGACATCGCCGTGCCGGGACCGAAGGCCTGATAGAAGCCGAGCTTGGCGACGACCAACGCGGCGCTGGCCGCCACCACCGTGATTCCCGCGGTGATGATGATCGGAAGCAGCTCGGCGGTTCCCTCGATCGTCGCCGTCCGGGAGTCCTCACCCGCCGCGAGCCGGCTACGTATTCGCGAGAGGAAGAACACCGAGTAGTCGGTCACAACACCGAACAGGAGCACGACGATCACCGGTTGCACCTCGCTCGGCACCGAGATCCCCACCTGCTGGCCGATCGAGGCGATCAGCCGGATCGACACGAGGTAGGCAATCCCCACGGCGAGCAGGGTGGCCAGTGGCGCGCCGATCGCCTGGAAGTGCAGCCCGACCACCAGCAGCACGAGCAGAACGGTGCCGATCTCGACCAGCGGCAGCGCCTCCTCGATCTCAGTCGCCTGGGCCGAACGGGCGGCCACGGCTCCCGTGACGCCCACGAAGCCGCGGTACTCGGGCTCGATGCGCCGATCGATGAATCGCTGGGCCAGGATCTCGCGGTCGCCGGGACTGACCTCGGGCCGGAAGAAGAGGTAGGTGATGGCGGTGGTCGACCGCTCGCGGGAGAAGGGCGGCTTGCCCAGGGCATTGGTCACCACCAAGGCGCCGGCCACCCGCTCGAGCTCGGGGTAGCGGCCCCGATTGAGCGCTACGCCGCGGCGGACGGCTTCGGCCTGCTCACGTGCCGAAAGTCCCGCCGGATCGCGCTGGATGACCAGGGTCCTGCTCAGAAGCGGAAACCTGAACAGCTCGCTGGAGCGCAGCTCCGCGTCCAGGGCCGCGGAATTGGTTGGCACCAGGTCACCAAGCGCGCCGCTCTGTGCCTCGTCGATGCTGGGAAGCTTGGTCGTGAGCACGACGGCGGTGATCAGCCAGATGACCACGATCGGCCAGCGCAGCCGCACCACCAGCCACGCAAAGCGCCAACTCGGGCCGCGATGCGTTTGGTGGTCAGCGGCCGAGGAGTCCACCGAGCCTTCCCGCCAGGCCGTGCCGGGTGCGCACGAGCTCGATCAACTTGGCGATCGGCGCAGCGTTCGCCGTGGCACGCGTCGGCGACGCCTGGACGCCGGAGACGCGGGAGTGTTCGCCGGCCACTGCCATGGGTTACACCAGCGTTTCATCTTCAAGGGCTCGCCGATGGCGTACCGTCGCGTACGTGCCAGGCGATCTGTTCGATTCCGGAGTTGGACGGCCGCACCATACGGGGTACGTAGTCGAGAGCATCGAGGCCACGGCGCAGCGGTTGGCCGACCAGTTCGGCGCGGGCCCGTTCATCCTGATCGAGGACGTTCCGCTCGAGGACGTGACCTCGCGCGGGGAGCCGGCGCAGTTCGAGCACAACTCCGCCTTCGGCTCGTACGGCGGATATCCGATCGAACTCCTCGAAGTGGCGCGCGCCGCACCGGAGCGCGTGGAGGCGAGGTTGTCGGGACCGCTGCCCCGTATCCACCACGTCGGTTACGTCCTGGCGCGCAGCGCGGCCGACGCGGCACGCGCGGGATTCGAGGAGCGCGGCATCGACGCCTACCTCAGCTCTCGGCTCAACGGCGAGTACACCACCGTCCACGACGCTTCCGCCACGCTCGGCCACGACATCGAGATCCTCGTCGATGGTGAGGCGTTCCGGGCGTTCTTCGAGATGGTGCAGGGCGCCGCCGAGGGATGGGACGGTTCGGACCCGTTGCGCCCGCCGGGTTGAGCGCGGCGAGGCACCGAGGCCACGCGCCTCAAGTCGACACGCCAAGCCTCCTCAGCCGCCCGTCGGGCCGCCCAGGAACGTCACCGAGACGAGCAGGTAGCCGGCCACGGCCGTGACGAGCAGGGCGAAGCCGCGACCGAGCTCTCGCTGGGGCAGGCGGTCGGAGACGACTACGCCCGCGAGTGCGCCGCCGACACAGGCGGCCGCCATGGCGAGCGTGATGCCCACATCGAGTTCTCTGCCGGTGGCCAGGTGGGTGGCCAGCCCCAGGAGCGAGGTGGCGGTGATGATCGCCAGGGAGGTGCCGACGGCCGTGCGCATCGTGAACGCGAGCGCGACGGCGAGCGTCGGGACGATGAGAAATCCGCCACCGACGCCGAAGAAGCCGGTGAGAAAGCCGACGACGATGCCGGCCGCCAGGTCGCGCGGCATGCGCAGCGGCGGGCATGCGCCGCCACCTTCCCAGCTGCCGTCGCCGTTGCCGCTGTCGTCATCGGCCTTGCGCCAGGTCGCAACCGCCGCCGCGACCATCACGATGGCGAACGTCCCGACGAGCAGGGAGTCGTCGACCGACTCGCCCGCGTAGGTGCCGGCGACGACTCCCGGAAGCGCGGCGGCGGTGAAGGTGCCGGCGTGGCGCCAGCAGACCCGGCCGGTCCGGGCGTAGCCGGCACCTCCCGCGACGGCCGCCGCGGTGACGATGAGCAGCGACGCGGTCGTGGCTTCGGAGACGCTCTGGCCGAACACGTAGACGAGTACGGGGACCGCGAGCACCGACCCGCCGCCACCGAACGTGCCGATGGCGAGGCCTATGACCAGTCCGAAGACAACGGCAAGCAGGACCACCGTTCAGGCCGTGGCCTGGTCCGGGTGCTCGATGGGCCAGTCGTTTCGCTTCCAGGCCGGGACGCCGCCGTCGACCACGTGGATGACCTCGCTAACCCCGGCGCGCTGTATGAGGCTCGCGCCGACGGCCGCCCGCTGGCCGGAGCCGCACAGGACGGCGACCGGCCGTTCGGGGTCGAGGCCCTCCGGCACCGAGCGGATGTCGTGGTAGGGCATGAACACCGCTGCGGGGATGTGACCAGCGTTCCACTCGGACCGCTCACGCACGTCCAGCACCTGCAGCCCGCCGCGCTCCCAGCGCTCATGCAACTCGGGAATTGTCAGGCGCTCGGTTCTCTGGACGCTGCGTTTCTCCTCGCGCCACGAGGTCATGCCACCCGCGAGATAGCCCGCGATGGTTGTCACGCCGACAGCTGCCGCGAGGGCCACCGCGTGGCGGGCCTCCGCGTCGTCGCGGCCGACGATGACGACCCCTTCGCCCGCCGCGTCGGCGAGCCAGGCGAGCTTTGAGCCGAAGCCCGCGCGGAGGGCGGTCATGCAGACAGCGCCGGGGATGTGGGCCTCGTCGAACTGGAGCTCGGTGCGAACGTCGACCACGAGCGCCCCGCCGGTCTGGTGCTGCTCGACCTGGCGCGGAGCGAGCGGGTGCGGCTCGACGCTGTCGTGCACCAGCGGCCCGCGGTTCAGCGCGACGATGTTCTCGAAGTTCGGCGGCTGGGGGCCGAGCGCGGCCGTCGTCTCGCTCACGAACTGCTCCGCGTCGGTCAGCCGCAGCAGGTCCTGATGCTCGCGCTCGAAGTCGATCGTCGACGAGACCTTCATGTCCATCCCCGGACCGCCGCAGAGCGATCCGCCGAGATGACCAGGCCACACCTCGCAGGAACCCGGGAGCGCGAGCAGGCGCTCCTGCAGCGAGTGGAAGATGCCCTGAGCGCCCTCGGCCTTGTCGACCGCGAGGTCGGGGCGGGCGATGTCGCCGACGAACAGGCTGTCGCCGCACAGCACGGCCCAGGGCTCGTCGCCGCGGCCCCCGTCGACGAGTACGAACGCGGTGTGCTCGGGGCGGTGGCCGGGCGTGTGCATGGCCCGCACGCGCAGGGCGCCGAGCTCGAGCTCGAAGCCGTCGTCGAAGGGCTCGTGGTCGTACTCGGCCTCGGCGATCCGGTTGATGTGGATGGTGGCGCCGGTCGCCGCCACGAGCCGGCCGTGCCCGGAGACATGGTCGGCGTGGTTGTGGGTCTCGAGGATGTGCTCGATGCCGACCCCGAAGTAGCGGGCGAGGCGCAGGTACTCGTCGATGTCGAGCCGCGGGTCGACCACGGCCGCGACCCCGGCGTTCTCGTCCCCGATGAGGTAGCTGGCACAGCCGAGGTCATCGTGGGTCACTTGGCGGAAGATCATCAGGGTTCCTTGGGACGTGGACAGGGGCTGGGGTCACGCATGCCCGAAGCGGACCTTCGGGAGCACGCGGGCAAGCGGGGCGGGCAGCCACCACGCGGTCTCGCCGAGCACGCGTAGCGCGACGGGAAGCAACAGCAACCGCACGAGCGCTGCGTCGAGCAAGACGGCGATACCGAGGATGACGCCCATCTCCTTGGGCGGCAGCGGCCCGCTCAGGGCGAATGTGAAGAAGACCGCGACCATGACCGCGGCCGCCGCGAAGACGACCCGTCCGGAGTCGGCAAGCGCACCGACCATCGCGCCCTTGGCGTCCTCGCCCCGGTCGCGGTGCTCCCTGGCCGAGGAGAGCAGGAACACCGTGTAATCCATGGAGATGGCGAAGATCATCGCGAAGAAGAAGACCGGGCCCCAGGCGTCCAGGAAGCCCTGCGGCTCGAAGCCGAGCAGGCCCGCGAGGTGGCCGTCCTGAAAGACAAGCTTGGCGACGCCGAAGGCGGCGCCGGTCGCGAGCAGGTTCGTCAGCACCCCGACGGCGGCGATGACCGGTGCCTGCAGAGCCACGAGCAGCAACAGGAAGCCGAGCACGAGTACCACGCCGATCACCGGAAGGGTCTTGCCGGCCAGGGCAGATTCGAGGTCGTGATTCTCGGCGACCGACCCGCCGATGGTGGCCCCCTCGGGCATGCCGGCACGCAGGCGGTCGATCGTCTGACCGGTGGCCTCGTCGGAGGGGCCGGAACGGGGAATGGCTTGGATGAGCGTGAGGCCGTCACCGCCCCGCTGGGCGGGCATCACTCTCTCGATGCCCGCATCCTGGCGGATCCAGGCCGCGGCCCGCTCGCCGGTGCCTGACGGGGCGACCACTTGCAGTGCCCCCGGCGCGCCCTGGCCGAAGGCGGCCCGTACCTGCATGTAGCCCTGCCGCGAGCTGTCCTGCTCGGGGACGACCTTGATCGAGGGCATGCCCGTGTCGAGGTTGAGCACCGGTACGGACAGCGCGACCAGCAGCAGAAGCGCGACGGCCCCGTAGCGCAGCGGGCGACGCCACAGGCGTTCGGCCCAGGCCGCAAAACGCCGCGAACCCTGCTCTCCGGGACCCGCCCACGGCAGCGCAAGCCTGTCCACGCTCGGGCCGAGCTTGGCCAGTACCGCCGGCAGCAACGTCAGCGTCGCGGCGAGGATGAAGATGACCGAGAGCATGATGCCGAGTGCCATCGACCGGAACGCGGGGCTTGGCACGAGCAGCACGGCGCTGAGCGACACGAGCACCGTCACGCCGCTGAACAGGACGGCCTTACCGGCCGTGTCCATCGTCGTCGCGACTGCGTCCTCGACCGACTGCGTCGACCCGGACAGGGCGCTGCGGAAGCGCATGACGATGAACAGCGCGTAGTCGATTCCCAGCGCAAGCGCGAACATGAGCGCGAAGTTCATCGCCCAGATGGAGATGTCCAGCAGCTGCGTTCCCAGGTACAACGACCCCGCGGCGGCGACGAGCCCGAGAATTGTCAGCATCAGCGGCAGGCCCGCGGCGACCAACGATCCGAACGCGAGCACGAGGATCGCCAGCGTCACCGGCCACGAGATGAGCTCGGACTTGAGCATCGCAGTCTTGTTCGCCTCGTTGAAGTCGGACCACATCCCCGAAGCCCCGGTCAGGTTCACCTCGACGCCCTGGCCGCCGGCGGACCCGAGTTCCGCCTTCATCTCGTCGGCTACGCGAACCATCTCGTTCGGGTTCTCGCCCGCGCCCGCCTGGACGATTGCTGTGCGCCTGTCGCGGGAGATGGAGAGGCCCGGTCGCGGGGGCACGACGGCGCGGACGCGCCCGTCGGAACGCAGGATTTTCTGAACCCGCGCGACGGATGCCTGGAATGCGGGGTCATCGACGGTCTTGTCCGGCGAGTGGACGACCACCTGGAGGGCGCTCGAGGACAGCCCGTCGAAGTTGCGGTCCACGACGTCGCGGGTGTCCACGGACTCGGAGCCGGTGGCCTCCCAGCCGGCTCCGGAGAGGGCGTGCTCGACGCGCGGCGCGAGCGCGCCAAGTGCAAGCGCGAGCACCACCCATGCGAGGGCGACGCCGCGGACATGGGTCGCCATGTAGCGGCCGACACGACCGATTGGCCCGAGGCTGCTCACCGCTCCGCGCTCGTGGGCAGCAGTTCGTCGAGCTCGGCGATCTGGCGGCGTACGCCGCCGCAGACCAGCTCGCACAGCTCGAACACGGTTTCGTCGGCGATCGCGTAGCGCGCGCTCGTGCCCTCCTTCGAGCGACTGACGACGCCGGCCCGATGCAGGACACCGAGGTGCTTGGAGACGTTCTGCTGCGAGCTGCCGAGCGTGGTCGTCAGCTCGTTGACCGTGGCCGGCCCGTCCCGCAGCGAGTCGAGCAGCTTAATCCGCATCGGCTCGCCGATGACGCGAAAGCGTGCCGCGATCAGCTCGACCAGCGGGTCCGGGAGGGGGTGCGGGACATCCATCTTTCACAACTGTACCACCGAAGAGTTGTAGAGGCTACAACTGAACCGGGTGCCGTCGATCCATGGATGCTTGGTTCGACGTGGCGGTAGTAGACGCAGCGCTGGCGTTGCGTCGTAACGAGGGAGGCAACAGTGTCCACCTACACCTTCGACGTCTTTTCCAGCCTCGACGGCTACGGCTCCCACAGCGGCAACTGGGGCGGCTACTGGGGCCGGCAAGGCCCCGAGCTGCTCGACCGCCGCCTCGCCTTGTACGACCAAGAGCAGCGGATGGTCTTCGGGGCCACCACGTATCGCGCGCACGCGCGGATGCTGGCCTCAAGCTCCGAGGCGTCCGAGGTGCGCGACCCATGGGTCACCCGGATGAGGAACCTGCCGGCGATCGTGCTGTCGACCACGCTGGAGGAACCCCTCGACTGGCCGCACGCGACCGTCGTAAGCGGTGACCCCGTCGACATCGTCGGCCGGCTGAAGGAGGAGTCCGAGGTGCCGTTGCGCTCACACGGCAGTCTGTCGTTGAACCGGAGTGCTGATGGCCGCCGGCCTGGTCGACCGCGTCCAGGTGACGCTCTTCCCTGTGATCACCGGTCAGACCGGGGAGGACCCGATCTTCCGTGGTGCGTCCGACTTCGACCTCGAGCTGATCGAGAGCCGGACGCTCGACGGCAGCACCCAGGAGCTCATCTACCGGCCCATCCTGCATGCCTGAACGAA
>CAWGTP010000002.1:0-176801 GCA_963825535.1 uncultured Solirubrobacterales bacterium
GCGCTTCATGCACTCCTCCTCCTATGAGGCGCACACCGTAACGAGCCGACGGCAGCATCCGTGAGCCGCGATCAGGCCGTCTTCTTCACGAGGGCGTCACAATAACTCCACGCGGACCGCCATCCGTGCCCGGCGCCCCACCGGCCCGCCCTCGGTTGATCACCCGTCTACTGGACGTTTATCCCGGTTCGAGAGCCTGGTGGTGCCGTATCGGGGGACATGGGGAGCGGGTCATGGGGCTGAGCATGGTTCTGATCGCGGCCGCGGTGGCCGCCGTGGCGGTGGCCGGCGCGGGAACCGTCTCGGCGGAGGGGCGCCACGGCACCGGCGTCGAGCCGGGATCACCTCCCCCAGGGGGCACTGGACGAGCGTCCAGTCCTCGCAGTCGCTGTTCTCGAACGCCGCGTCACTCGAGGCGATGGTGACCGTGGCGGGGCGAGCCGACGAGCAGCGCGCTGTCGCCGGGGATGGATGGCCGGCTCCGGCTCGGGCTGGGGTTCCGGCTCAGCCCAGGGTCAGCAGCACGATGGCTGCGGTGGAGATGGTGAGGCCCAGGGTGAGGGTGGGGGTGAGGTGTTCGCGGAGGATGGTGAGGCCCAGGAGGGTTGGTATGGCGGGGTAGAGGGAGGCGAGTACCACCGCGATGGCCAGCATCTCCTGGCGGGTCGCCTCCAGGTAGAGCGCCAGTCCGAGCGCCGCGCCCGCCCCGATCAGCGCCGCGTACGCCAGCCGCGACGCGGGCTGTCGAAAAGCCGGCCGGCGGCGGCTGGCGCCGGGCAGCAGGAGCAGTACGGCCGCCACCCGGCCAGCGGCCACCGGCCACAGGCCGCTCGCGGGGTCCGCCTGGGCGAGCCCGAGGTACTGCACGGCCACGCCGAGGCTGGCGATCAGGCCGTCCACCGCCGCTCCGTCGCCCCGGACGTGTCCCCCGCCGGAGACCAGCCAGAGCGCCGGCACGGTGATGCCGATGCCCACCCAGGCCAGCGGCGAAGGACGGTCGCCCAGCACCAGCACGCCGCACAGCACGGACAGGGCGACCCCGGTGACGGCGCTCACCGGCACCACGACGCTCATCGCGCCGCGGCTCAGGCCGCGGTTCAGGAAGAGCATGCCGATCCCGCTGCCCACCCCGGACAGCGCGCCCCATGCCAGATCGCCCCAGCCGACCGCCTCGGCCGGCACCACGGCCACCGCCACCAGCGCGAACGCCAGCCCGCCGAACTGGCCGACGAGGCTGACGACCGCGTAGTGAACACGCCGGGACAGCAGCCCGCCGGCGAAGTCGACGACGCCGTAGCAGACCGCGGAGGCGAGAGCGAGAACGGCACCCATACGGGTGTCCCCTGCCCCGTCTCGGCCGCCACAAGGGTCACCGTGTCCCCGCCCGTCCCGGCCCGCCCCAGGTCAGCCGGTCGGGACCGGCGCGGTACGGCGCGCGGCGACGGCGCGGCGGGTCTCCTCGGCGATCAGGTCGGCGTTGATGGCCGCGCCGGCGCGCACGCCGGCGGCGACGGCGCCGCTGACCTGGTCGAACACGTTCGCCACGTTCCCGGCGACCCACACCCCCGGCATGGCCGTCGCGCCGGTCGGGTCGGCGGCGAACGAGGTGCCCACCACATGGCCGTTCACCTCCTGCTCCACGGGCTCAAGACCGAGGCCGGCCAGCACGCCGGAGCGGGCGGTGAGGCGGGAGGCGACCGCCAGCGCCCGGATCGGGATCACCCGGCCGCCCGCCAGCCGAACGCCGGTGAGCCGGTCGTCGGCCAGCTCCAGAGCGGTGACCCGCCCGTCCACCACCGCCACGCCGCGGGCGGCGAGCTCCTCGTACCGCTCGTCGTCCGGTTCGGGTCCGGTGTGCAGGAACAGCGTCACGTCCGGGCTCCACTGCCGCCACAGCAGCGCCGCGTGGGTGGCCATAGGGCCCGTGGACAGCACGCCGATCGGCTGGTCGCGCACCTCCCAGCCGTGGCAGTAGGGGCAGTGCAGCACCTCGTGGCCCCAGCGCTCTGCCAGCCCCGGCACGTCGGGCAGCCCGTCCACCAGGCCCGCGGTGACCAGCAGCCGGTTCGCGCGCACCGCCGTTCCGTCGCCGAGCGTCATCCGGAAGTCCCCGGCGTCCCGCCGCTCGGCGGACACCACCGTGCCGGTGACCACCTCGCCGCCGTAGCCGGCCACCTCGGCGCGGCCGGCCGCCAGGAACTCCGCGGGCGGCCTGCCCTCGTTGCCCAGCAGCGCGTGGATGCCGGCGGCCGGGGCGTTGCGCGGCTCGCCCGCGTCGACCACCAGCACTGAACGCCGCGCCCGGCCCAGGGCCAGCGCCCCGCTCAGCCCCGCCGCGCCGCCGCCGACGACCACCACGTCGTACCGCTTCTCGTTCTGCTCCACAGTCCGTCTCATGGTTCGCACCTCCGTCTCACCTTCGAGCCTGGGCGAACGCCGGCCGAAATGACAAAGCGCCTTGCCGCTTCGGCAAATACCCTGGGGTCATGGCTGACGACGATGACTTCGCCGACGTGCTGACCGGGGTGGGGCCGCGGCTGCGGGCGCTGCGCCAGGCCCGCGGCGCCACGCTGTCCCAGCTGAGCGAGACCACGGGGATCTCGGTCAGCACCCTCTCCCGCCTGGAGTCCGGGCAGCGCCGGCCGACCCTGGAGCTGCTGCTGCCGCTGGCCAGGGCGTACCGGGTGCCGCTGGACGAGCTGGTGGACGCGCCGCCCACCGGCGATCCGCGCATCCATCCGCGGCCCTTCACCCGGCACGGGCAGGTCTTCGTGCCGCTGACCCGCCATCTGGGCGGTCTGCACGCGTACAAGCTGATCATCCCGGCCGGGCGGCCGGGGGAGGGGCGTCCCGAACAGCGCACCCACGAGGGGTACGAGTGGCTCTACGTGCTGGCCGGCCGGTTGCGGCTGGCGCTCGGCGAGCACGATCTGGTGCTGACGGCCGGTGAGGCGGCGGAGTTCGACACCCGCACCCCGCACGGCTTCGCGAGCGCCGGGCCGCACCCCGTGGAGTTCCTCAGCCTGTTCGGCGCCCAGGGCGAACGAATCCACGTGCGGGCCCGACCCACGGAGGGGTGACCCGGCCGCGATCGCCTCCGGCACTCTCAGGGGTAGCGGACGCCTGTGAGGTCCTCGGAGGCTTGCCACAGGCGCTCCGACACCCGGTCGTCGCGGGTCCATGGGGCCCGCCAGCCGCCGCCGGGGCCGCCGCGCAGGCGGTGCGCGCCCAGCACGCTGGGCCCCGTGAACGAGTCCTGCCCCACGTTCGGCGCGGTGGCCGCGTACAACGAGGGCGTCGCGCCGGCCTCGGCGGGGGCCGCGACCAGCCGGTTCAGCACCCGTGCGAACCGTTCCTGCAGTTGGCTGCCGGCCAGCCTGGGGCCGCGGGCCTGCAGTTCGGTGGAGGCGTAGCCAGGGTGCACGGCGACGGCCAGCACATGCCCGCCGCGCCGGGCCACCCGGCGCGCCAGCTCGTGGGTGAACAGCAGGTTGGCGGTCTTCGATCGGCCGTACGCCAGCCACGGCCGGTACCGGTGCTCGCAGTTGAGATCCCGGATGTCGATGTTGCCGAGCGCGTGCAGCAGGCTGGAGACGGTCACGACGCGGGCGCCCGCGGTCGCCCGCAGGCGCTCGAAGAGCAGGCCGGTGAGCGCGAAGTGCCCCAGGTGGTTCACGCCGAACTGCATCTCGAAGCCGTCGGCGGTGCGGGCCCGGGGGATGGCCATCAGGCCGGCGTTGTTGATCAGCAGGTCGAGACGCCGCTCGCCGTAGTCGGCGGCGAACGCGCGCACCGACGCCAGATCGGCGAGGTCGAGCAGCCGGAGCTCGGCGCGGCCCTCGGGCACCTGGTCGAGCAGCCGGTCCAGCGCCTCCTGCCCGCGCCGCTGGCTGCGGCAGGCCAGCACCACATGCGCGCCGCAGCGGATCAGCTCGCGGGCCGTGACATAGCCCAGGCCGCTGTTGGCGCCGGTCACCACGGCGATACGGCCCTTGAGGTCGGGAATGTCACGAACCGTCCAACCCATGATCCCCAGCGTAGAACCGCGACACGCCACCCCGCGAACGTTCACCCACCCCCCACCACCACGCGCGCCCCCGGATGCGCCCCGTTCGCGCCGCCGGGCCTCGATCGGGCGCCGACCGAAGTCGCCGTGTCACGGCGTCCGGCCCCGCGCCCAGGCGAGTTGATGAGAACCACGGCGGCGCGTCGGGGCCCCGGGACCGTTGCCGTACACGCACGGCACACGGGTCAGGCGTCGGGGCCCGTGGCCCTGACGCCCGGAGCTCTCGCGCCGGGCCCGGGGGAGCGGCGTCGCGCTCCCCCGGACCTCGCCGGTCCCCGCGGCGGCTGGGGAGAGCCGCCGGGTGGACCGTGGCTAGTCGGCGCGCACCACCTCCGTTTCGCAGCGCAGGTGGCGGTCGTAGCCGACCCGCCGCTCGGAGCCGGTCAGCGCCATCGGCAGCACGTGCCGCACGTCCCCGCTGGACGCGGCCACGCGCAGCTCCAGGTCGCCCGGCTCGACGATGCGCTCGCCGAGGGCGACGGAGTACGCGGTCAGGTCGGCGTGGAAGCCGAACCGCACCTCGGCCGTCTCACCCGGTTCCAGTTCGACCCGGGCGTAGCCGATCAGCCGGTTGACGGGCCGGGTGATCCGGGCCACCCGGTCGTGCAGGTACAGCTGCACGACCTCGGTGCCGGTCCGGTCGCCCGTGTTGGTGAGGGTCAGCCGGACCGTGGTGCCGCCGTCCGTGGGCACGGTGGTGGCGTCGGCCGCGGCGCGTTCCCAGTCGAAGGTGGTGTAGGACAGGCCGTGTCCGAACGGGTACAGCGGCGTCGGGTCGATCGAGCTGGCGTCGCCGACCTGACCGAGCGGCGGCGCGAGGTAGCTCCACGGCTGCCCGCCCGAGTGCCGGGGCACGCCGATGGGGAGCCGTCCCGAAGGGTTGATCCGCCCGGAGAGCACGCCGGCCACGGCGCCGCCCCCCTCCTCGCCGGGGAAGAACGCCTGCACCGCGGCGGCGAGCCGGCCCTCCCAGCGGCCCAGCGCGTACGGCCGGCCGGTGAGCAGCACCAGCACCACCGGCACGCCGGTGTCCAGCGCCGCGTCGATCAGCTCGGCCTGGCCGTCGGGCAGCTCCAGATCGGTGGCGTCGCAGCCCTCGCCCGAGGTGCCGCGCCCGAACAGTCCTGAGCGGTCGCCGACGACCACGACGCAGGCCGCGGCCCCCGCGGCGTCCGCCGGGTCCGCGACATGTTCGACGCGCGCCTCGGGCAGTTCGGCCCGCAGCGCGTCGAGCACGGTGGGGATCTCCACACCGATCGGCAGCTCGGGGTGGCTGACCCCGACGTGCCGGGGGAAGGCGTAGCAGCCGAGCATCGGGGCCTCGTCGTCGGCGAGCGGCCCGACCACGGCGATCTGCGCGTCGGGCAGCGGCCGCAGCGGCAGCCCGCCGGCCTCGGTGCCCCGGTTGGCGAGCAGCACCACGGACTCCTCGGCCATCCGTCGGGCCACGTCCCGCAGCTGCGGCGGGTCGAGGTCCACGGGGCCCTCGCCGTCCGCCAGCGCCGGCGGTTCGGGGGACCAGCCGGCGTCCAGCAGCCCCAGTTCGGCCTTCTGCGTCAGCAAACGCAGCGTCGCGCGGTCCACGAGTTCCTCGGGCACCTCGCCGGCCTGCACCGCCTTCAGCAGCGGGCTGCCGTAGCAGCGCTGCGCGGGCAGTTCCACGTCCACTCCGGCGGCCAGCGCGGCCGCGGCGGCCTCGGCGGGGGAGCCGGCGACCCGGTGGGTCAGCTCCAGGAAGGACACGGCGAAGTAGTCGGAGACCACCGTGCCGGTGAAGCCCCACTCCTCGCGCAGCAGGGTGGTGAGCAGCCATTCGTCCGCGGAGCCGGGCTGGCCGTCGAGGTCGTGGTAGGAGCTCATCACGGAACGCGCGCCGCCCTCGCGGAGCGCCATCTCGAACGGCACCAGGGCGATGTCGGCCAGCTCCCGCGGGCCGATGGACACCGGCGCGTGGTTACGGGCGCCGCGCGAGTGCGCGTGGCCGGCGAAATGCTTGAGCGTGGCGACGAGCCCGGTGGACTCCAGGCCCCGCACGTAGCCGGTGGCGATGGTGGCCACCAGGTACGGGTCCTCGCCGATGGTCTCCTCGGTGCGGCCCCAGCGCGGGTCGCGCGCCACGTCGAGCACCGGGGCCAGGCCCTGATGGATGCCGACCGCCCGCATCGAGGCGCCGATCAGCCCGGCCGCCTCTTCGACGAGCTCCGGATCGAAGGACGCGCCCCAGGCCAGCGGGGTGGGGATGATGGCCGCCTGCCAGGCCGCGAAGCCCGTCAGGCACTCCTCATGGGCCAGGGCCGGGATCGCGAAGCGGTTGGCCTGCGTGATCCTGGTCTGGTCCTCGGCGAGCGTTCTGCACTTCTCCGTCGGGTCCACCGGTGCGGTGCCGAAGGGCCGGGTGAGGTGGCCGAGCCCGTACGGCAGCAGGGCCGCCGGGTCGGGCGGGAGTGAGCCCAGCTCGCCCTGCATGGGGGCGACGTCGTCGCCGTCCTCCTCTCCGGTGTCGGAACCCGGCCAGAGGCTGACCAGCTGGGCGAGTTTCTCCTCCAGGGTCATCCGGGACAGCAGTTCCGCGGCGCGGGTCGCGGCCGGGAGGTCTGGGTCCTGCCAGGGGTCGTGCATGAGGCTCCTTGTCTCAGCGGAGGTCACCGTCCGCCGACGCCCATCAGGCCGTTGATCAGCTGGCGGCGGGCAAAGAGATACGCGGTGAAGATCGGCACGATCGACAGCACGACGGCGGCGAGCAGGGACGGGATGTCCGTGCGGAATTCACCGACGTAGTCGTAGAGGCCGAGGGTGAGCACCTTCGTCTCTTGGGACTGGGTGAGGATCAGCGGGAAGAGGAAGCCGTTCCAGGCGCCGAGGGCGGAGAACACGCCAACGGTGGAGATCCCCGCTCGTGACATGGGCACCACCAGCTGGATCAGCATCCGAGTCGGGCTCGCGCCGTCGAGAGCCATGGATTCGTACAGTTCTTCGTCGATATCGCGCATCGTGCCGACCAGGATCAGCACGCTCACCGGGAGCGAGAAGGCGGCGGTCGGCAGGATGATCGCGGCCAGGGTGTCGTACATCTGGATCTCGGTGATGATCCAGTAGACGGGGATGATGATCGCCTGGGAGGGGATGGCCAGGCCCAGCAGGAAGAGCTGGAAGAACTGCTGGGACGTGCGGCTGCGGGTGCGGACGATGGTGTAGGCGACCGTCACCGAGAGGACGATCGCGAGCGCCGCACAGCAGACGGTGACGATCAGGGTGTTCAGCAGGTAGGTGAAGAAGTCACCCTCCAGCACCGTCTGGTAGCTGTCCAGGGAGGGGCTCTCCGGCAGCGACAGCGGACCGTTCTCCAGGTAGGAGGCCCGGTCGGTGAGGGTCGCCGAGATCAGCGAGTAGAGCGGGACGACGACGATGACCAGCCAGATGGTCGCCGCGATGCCGGCGGGCCAGTTGGCCCGCCGGAACCGTCGGCGCGGTCGCCGCTCGCCGGAGTGCGCCCCCGGCGCGGGCCCGGAGCCCTTGCTGATGCCGCCGGCTTCGTTGCCGGCTCCGTCGCCGGCGGCCGACGCCGGGCGCACGGAGTCGTCGACGCCTGGAAGATTGGTGCTCACATTCCCTCCCGGGTGCTGCGCATCCTGCTGAAGCCGGTCAGCCGCACCAGCAGCAGGGAGGTCGCGGTGGCGGCCGCCACCAGGGCGACGGCGATGGCGCTGGCGTAGCCCAGGTCGAACGTCTCGAAGCCCTGGTCGTACATCAGGAACGGCACGATCGAGGTGGCGTCGCCCGGCCCGCCCCGGGTGAGGACCAGCACGGTGTCGAAGTAGGTCAGCGCGCCGACCACCATCAGCACGGACGAGGTGACGATGGTGTTGCGCAGCTGCGGCAGCGTGATCACGAAGAACTGCCGCACGGTGGTCGCGCCGTCGATCGCCGCGGCGTCGTACAGCGACTTCGGGATCTGCCGGGCGCCGCCCTGGTAGATCAGCATGTGGAACGGCACGAACTGCCAGCTGGTGACGAACAGCACGGCCGCGAACGCGCCGCGGTCGCTGCCCAGCAGGTCGGCGCTCTCCAGGTTGAACCAGTTGGCGAACTCCGCCGAGAGCCCGAAGTTGGGGTCGAAGAGCGTGCGCCACATCAGCGCCAGGGCCACCGAGGAGGCCAGCAGCGGCAGGAAGAAGATGGCGGACAGGATCGCCCGGTTGCGCTGCCGTCCGGCCGCCCAGACGCCCAGCAGCAGCGTGAGGGGCGTCTGCGTGACCCAGGTGAGCACGGTCAGCACCAGGCTCAGCCAGATGGCGTTCATCATGCCGTCGTCTTCGAACAGCCGGGACCAGTTGTCGGTGCCGATCCAGGTGGGGGACGAGACCCCGTTCCATTCGGTGAACGACAGGTAGCAGACGATCACCATGGGTGCGGCCGCGAAGAACAGAAAGAAAAGCACGCCGGGGATCGCCCAGGCGATGCCTGGGCGACCCGCGCGCGGAGTCTTGAGGAGATCTCCCTTCACGAATCTGCCGCCCTACAGGTTCTGCAGTTCGTCGACGAACTCCTGCGGGGTGAGCTGATCGGCGAAGAGCTGCTCGATGCTGTCCACCAGGGGGTCGGACTGCTGCGCCGGCACCGCCTGGTCCCAGGAGAGGGTGAAGGCGGACGCGTTGGCGACCATGTCGTACTGCCACTGGGCGAAGTCGGGGTTCGGGCTGGAGCTCAGCAGCTCCTCGGCGTTGGTGGTGGTGGGCACGTCGCCGTTTTCGATCAGCGCCTGGGCGTAGTCCTCGGTGGCCATCAGCTTGAGGAACTCGATCGCCGCGTCGAGGCGGTCCTCCTCGCCCTCGGCCTCCAGGCTGGAGTGGACCGACCAGTAGTTGGTCGGGTTGCCGACCACGGCGCTGGCGTCGCCCGCGCCGCCCTCGATGGTCGGGAAGGCGGTGTACGCCAGGTCGCTTTCGGCGAACTCCGGGTTGAGGGTGAGCTGAGCCGAGTACTCCCAGCTGCCCATCAGGTGCATGGCGGCGTCACCGTTGCCGAAGAACGTGGAGATCGCGTCGTTGGTGAAGCCGACGGAGCGGTAGTTGTTGCCGAAGGCGCCCATGTCGGCCAGGTCGGCGGCCCGCTCGGCGGCGTCCAGCACCGCCGGGTCGCCCCAGCCGCTGCTGTCGCCGTTGCGGATTCCCTCGAAGATCTCCGCGCCGCCCTGCCGGTCCAGCAGGTACTCCAGCCACATCAGCTCGGTCCACGGGTCGGCGCCGCCGAGCGCTATCGGCTGGAGGTCCTGCTGCTGGAAGGTGTCGATCGCGTTGAGCAGGTCGTCGTAGGTCTCCGGCGCCTCCAGACCGGCCTCGTCGAAGAGGGTCTGGTTGTAGAAGAGGATCACCGGCTGCACGCCGCGCATCGGGACGCCGTAGTGGTGGCCGTCGATGGCGCCGGCGTCCAGGATCGACGGGATGAACGCGTCCTGGAACTCGGGCTCGCTCGCCAGCGTGTCGGTGAGGTCCACCAGCATGTCCTCGGCGACGAAGTCGCCGATGCTGCCGCCGCCCCAGTTGAAGAAGATGTCCGGCGCGTTGTCGCCGCCCATCGCGGTCCGCATCCGGTCCTGGTAGTTCTCGCCCGGGATCTGGGTGAGGTTGATGTCGATGTCGGATTCCTCGTTGAACCGCTCGACGAACTCCTCCTGGATGACGGTCGAGCCGTCCTGGTAGACCCATACCTCCAGCGCGTCCCCTCCGGCGCCCGGGCCAGAGCTGCCACAGGCCGCCAGAGTCGTGGCGGCGAGGGCACAGACCCCCGTCGCCGCGAGGATGCGTGGACGTCGGGAGGACCCCCGACGAAGAGCATTGAGCATCGCGCACACCTTCCGGAAACTCGCCGAAAATTATCGGACCAGGTGCGGAAGAAAGTTACGGGCACGTGCCCGGGGCGTCAACGGTGCAGCGCATATCGAGATGGTCAAGAAACCCGCGCACGCGCGCGGGGGGTCGCCCGGGACCGCCCGGACGACCCCCCGCGGGGGCGTGCTGTGCCTGGTCGGAGCCAGGCCGGCTAGAGTGCCAGCATCTCGTCGATGAACTCGTCGGGGCTCAGCTGGCCGGCGAACAGTCGCTGGATGGCGTCGGTCATCGGCGCCGACTGTTCGGGCGGTACCGCCTGGTCCCAGGAGAGCTGGAAGGTGGGCGCCTGGCTGACCATGTCGTACTGGAACTGGGCGTACTCGGGGAGGGAGTGGTTCTCCAGAAGGGACTGGGCCTCGGAGGTGGTGGGCACGTCCCCGTTGTCGATCAGCGCCTCGGAGTACTCCGGGGAGGCGCACATCCGAAGGAACTCGAGCGCCGCCGCCAGCCGGTCCTCCTCGCCCTCCTCCTGCAGACTGGAGTTGACCGACCAGTAGTTGGTGGGGTTGCCGACCACCGCGCCGGGATTGCCGACACCGTCCTCGACCATCGGGAAGGCGGTGTAGGCCAGGTCCTCCTGAGCGAACTCTGGCTGATTCGCGACCTGGTTGGGGTACTCCCAGCTGCCCATCAGATGCATGGCGGCGTCACCGCTGGCGAAGTACGTCGAGACCGCGTCGTCGGTGTACAGGATGGAGCGGAAGTTGTCGCCGAAGGCGCCGCGGTCGACCAGGTCGGTGACGGCCTCGGCGGCCCACTGCATGGCCGGGTCGCCCCAGGCCTCGGTGTCGCCGTCCTGGATGCTCTGGAACACCTCGGCGCCGCCGTACCGGTCGAGCAGCACCTCCATCCACATCAGCTCGGTCCACGCGTCGCCGCCGGCGAGCGCCACCGGCGTGATGTCCTCCTGCTGGAAGAGATCCACCAGCTCCAGGAAGTCGTCGTAGGTCTCCGGCGGCTCCGCGCCGACCTCGTCGAAGAGCGTCTGGTTGTAGAACAGCACCACGGGCTGCATGCCGCGCATCGGGATGCCGTAATAGTGCCCGTCGATCATCGCGCCTTCGAGGATGGTGGGGATGAAGGAGTTCTTGAACTCCAGGTCGCCCTCCAGCTCCTCGGTGAGGTCGATGACCATGTCCTCCGCGACGAAGTCGCTGAGGCTGCCGGCTCCCCAGTTGAAGAAGAGGTCCGGCGCGTTGGACCCTCCCATGGCGGTGCGCATCCGGTCCTGGTAGTCGTCGCCCGGCACCTGAACGAGGTTGATGTCGATGTCGGATTCCTCGTTGAACCGCTCGACGAACTCCGCCTGCACCGCCGTGGACGCGTCCTGGTAGACCCAGACGTCCAGGCTCTCCCCGCCGGGCCCGCCGCTGCCGCACGCCGCCAGCGATGTCGCGGCGACGACGGCCGTCATGCCGACGGCCAGGGTCCGTGGCCGCCGGACTCCCCCCCGATATGTTCTCCCCATCAAGCACCTTCCGGATTTATGCTGAAATGTTTCGTGCCGGGTGTGCGGATGGAAGTTACGGGTGGGGGACCGTGGCGTCAACGGGGCGGACCGTCTCAAGATGGTCACACGGGACGGGAGTCAACTCCTCAGCGCGGGGGGGACGTCCGTGGAGGCCCGGACCACGAGTTCGGTGGCCAGCTCCACCCGCGGCGAGTCGATCTCCTTGCCGCGCGCCTGCCGCAGCACCGTGCGCGCCGCCACCTTGCCCATCTCGGCGAGCGGCTGCCGCACGGTGGTCAGCGGTGGGGCCGACCAGCGCATCTCGGGGAGGTCGTCGAAGCCCACCACGCTCACCTCCTGCGGCACCCGCAGGCCGCGGCGGCGCAGCGCCTCGATCGCGCCCATGGCCATCTGGTCGCTGGCCGCGAAAACCGCCGTCGGCGGGTCGGGGAGCCGCATCAGGACATCGCAGCCGGTGAACCCGGACTCGTGGTAGAAGTCCCCCGGCACGGTCAGCGACTCGTCCACCGGCAGCCCGGCGGACTCCAGCGCCGCCCGGTAGCCGTCCAGCCGGGCCCGGCTGCACAGCAGCCGGGGTGGGCCCGCGATGAAGCCGATCCGCCGGTGCCCCAGCTCCAGCAGGTGCTCGGTGGCGGCCAGGCCGCCCGCCCAGTTCGTGGCGCCCACGGTGGGGGCGTCCAGCGCCGGCGCGCCGGCCGGGTCGACCACCACGATCGGCACCCCGAGGCGGTGCAGCTCCTTGTGCAGCACCGGCTCCAGCACCGATGTGACCAGGATCACCCCGTCCGAGGCTCGGGCGCGCAGGTTGGTCATCCACTGCCTGGCCGCCCCCGCGCGGTCATGCAGGGCCGAGACCACCGTCCCCACGCCGGAGGCGTGAGCCACCTCCTCCACGCCGCGGATGATCTCCACGGCCCACGGGCTGTCCAGGTCGTTGAAGACCAGGTCGAGCAGCGCCGCCCGCTCGCCGGGCGCGCTGCTGCGGCGCCGGTACCCGTAGTGCCGCAGCAGTTCCTCGACCCGCGCACGCGTCTCCGGCGCGACGTCGGAGCGCCCGTTGACCACCCGGGACACGGTGGGCACCGAGACGCCCGCCTCCCTGGCGATGGCCGTGATGGTCACCTTGCGTTCCCCTGCCATGGGCACCTCTTCTTTCGGTCCTCTCTGGGAGTATCGCCCCGTGTCGGCGACGGCTGGCCCGCCGGGTGGCGGGGCGCACAGATCCCGGAAGTTTTTCAACATTATTCCGGAAGGGTTGACGACCCCAAGGGGTCCGCATAGAAAGACCGCGTCAGGCCAGCGGGGGCGTGACAACGAAAGGGGACCTCCATTGTCTCCCCACGTGCGCAGAGCCGCCGTCGTGGCCGCAGCCGGAGCGCTTCTCGCCGGCTTTGCGGTGTACGGCAGCGCACAGGCACAGGAGGGTCCGGCACAGGACACGCCAGGCGCCACGGCGGCGTCGCTGCGGGAGGCCGCGGCGGCCAGCGGAACGTTCGTCGGCACGGCGATCAACGACGGCCTTCTCGGCGACCCCACGTACGCCGACATCGCCTCGTCCGAGTTCAGCAGCGTCACGGCCGAGAACGCGATGAAGTGGGACGCCACCGAGCCGAGCCGGGGCAACTTCAACTTCGCCGGCGGTGACCGCCTCGTCGACTTCGCCAACCGCAACCTTCACCAGGTGTACGGCCACACCCTGGTCTGGCACAGCCAGCTGCCCGGCTGGGTGCAGAACGGCGGCTTCAACGCCGACCAGCTCAACCAGGTCATGGTCGACCACATCGACGCGGTGGCCGGCCACTTCTCCGGCGAGCTGGCCTACTGGGACGTCGTCAACGAGGCGTTCAACGACGACGGCAGCATGCGCCAGTCGGTGTTCCAGACCACGATCGGCACCGAGTACATCGCCAACGCCTTCCGGGCCGCGGACGCCGCCGACCCGTGGGCCAACCTGTGCATCAACGACTACAACGTCGAGGGAATCAACGCGAAGAGCGACGCCCTCTACGACCTGGTCAGCTCGCTGCTCGACCAGGGCGTGCCGATCGACTGCGTCGGGTTCCAGTCGCATCTGATCATCGGCCAGGTCCCCGGTGACCTCGAAGAGAACATGCAGCGGTTCGCCGACCTGGGCCTGGAAGTGATCGTCACGGAGCTGGACATCCGGATGGACACGCCGTCGGACAGCGCCAAGTTGACCCAGCAGGCCGAGGACTACGCCACGGTGGTCTCCGCCTGCATGAACGTCCCGGCCTGCGAGGGCATCACCGTCTGGGGCATCAGCGACCGCGACTCGTGGGTGCCCGGCGTGTTCCCCGGCGAGGGAGCGGCCTGCGTCTGGGACGAGAACTACCAACCGAAGCCCGCCTATGACGGCATGTTGACCGCCTTCGGCGGCTGAGGCCCCCGGGCCCCACCCGCGGTCGACATGAGGCGGGACACCGGCCCGGCGGCGCCCCTTCCTCCGTCGTCGGGCCGGTGTGCTTCAACGCCGGTAGTTTTTCGGGTTCCTTCCGGAAGGATTGACGCCCCCGTACGCCCCGCTTACAACTGACGGGTCACCAACGGGGGGCATGACAAGAAGGGACATCTTCGTGTTTTCCGTGTTTCGCATGAAACGAAGAGCCGCCGCCATCGCGGCCGGCGCGCTGGTCTCCGGCCTCGCCCTGGCCGGAGGCGTGCAGGCGCAGGAACGAGCCCAGGACGAGCCGAGCACCCTGGCCGCCTCGCTGCGCGAAGCCGCCGCGGCCAACGGCAAGTTCGTCGGCACCGCGGTCAACAACGGCCTGCTGAGCAACTCCACCTACGCGAACATCGCGTCGTCACAGTTCGACAGCGTCACCGCCGAGAACGCGATGAAGTGGGACAGCACCGAGCCCAGCCGCGGCAGCTTCAACTACGGCGGCGGCGACCAACTCGTCGACTTCGCCCAGGCCAACGACCAGCAGGTCTACGGCCACACCCTGGTCTGGCACAACCAGCTGCCCAGCTGGGTGTCGAACGGCGGCTTCAACGCCAGCACGCTGACCTCGATCATGAACAACCACATCACCAACGTGGTCAACCACTTCGAGAACGACGTCGAGTACTGGGACGTCGTCAACGAGGTGTTCAACGAGGACGGCACGATGCGCGGGTCGGTGTTCCAGAACACCATCGGCACCAGCTTCGTCGGGACCGCCTTCCGGACCGCGGACGCCGCTGACCCGGACGCCAAGCTCTGCATCAACGACTACAACATCGAGACCGACAACGCGAAGAGCGACGGCCTCTACAACCTGGTCAGCTCGCTGCTCAGTCAGGGCGTGCCGATCGACTGCGTCGGCTTCCAGTCGCATCTGGTCCTCGACCAGAACACCAGCAGCTTCAAGTCGAACATGCAGCGGTTCGCCGACCTGGGCCTGGAACTGATCATCACGGAGCTGGACATCCGGATCAGCACGCCGGCGGACAGCGCCGAACTCCAGCGCCAAGCACAGCAGTACGCCGGCATCACCCAGATGTGCCTGGAGGTGTCCGCCTGCTCCGGCATCACCGTCTGGGGCATCAGCGACCGTGACTCCTGGGTCCCCGGCGTCTTCCCCGGCGAGGGAGCGGCCTGCCTCTACGACGACAACTACCAGCCCAAGCCCGCCTACAACGCGATGGTGACGGCCTTCGGCGGCGACCCCGGCGATCCCGGTGACCCGGGCGACCCCGACCCGCCGACCGGCTGCTCCGCCGCGTACGTCGCCAACCGCTGGAACAACGGCTCCGTGGTCGAGTTGCGGGTGACCTCGAGTCAGGCGCTCAGCGGCTGGCAGGTCACCTTCGCGTTGCCCGCGGGCACCATCACCAGCTCCTGGAACGCCGACATCGACCAGTCGGGCACGTCCGTGACCGCGAGGAACGTCCAGCACAACGGAACCGTGGCGGCCAACGGCACCGTCAGCTTCGGCTTCCAGACCAACAGCGGCGCCACCTACACCACTCCCGTGGTCAGCCTCAACGGCACTCAATGCACGACGGCGTGACCGGCACCCGGCGCCCATGACCGGACTCCGGTAACGCCGTCACCACCGCCCCCGGCGGCGGAGCTACCCCATGCGCTCCTGCCACAGCTCCGCCGCCGGGTTCCACCCGGCGGCCCCGCTCCGCTCCGCGCCGCCGCCGGGTGCCTGACATGATCGCTCCCAGAGACGGGAGCAAGCGCTCTCGAGGAGCAGTCGAACGGAGACCCCCGTGAGCCATCCCGAGCCCAACCCCACGGACCGTACCCATGTCAGACGCCCTGGCTGGGTCACCCGCCAGGTGTTCAACCGCCTCGTCGCCTTCCTCACCCGCCGCGGCGTCAGCGTCATGGGCTCCCGGGTGCTGGCCGTGCGCGGCCGGAAGAGCGGCGAATGGCGCCGCACCCCGGTCAACCTGCTGACCGTCGACGACCAGCAGTACCTGGTCGCCCCGCGCGGCCACGTCCAGTGGACCCACAACATGCGGGTCGCCGGCGGCGGCGAGTTGCGCCTGGGCAAGAAGGTGCAGCCGTTCACCGCCGAGGAGATCCCCGACGCGGACAAGCCCGCACTGCTGCGCGCCTACCTCAAGCGCTGGAAGGCCGAGGTCGGCGTCTTCTTCGACGGCGTCGGCCCCGACTCGCCCGACGAGGAACTGCGCCGCATCGCCCCCCGGCACCCCGTCTTCCGCATCACCCCGCGCTAGGGCGGGCGGGCAACTCCCCGAGCCCGCGACCGCGGGTCGGGGCGCCGGCCGTCGCCCGCAGCCAGACGGCCCGGAACTCCTCGCGGCGAATCAGGAACGCCGTGAACTCCGGTCGCGCCGCGACCTCCTGGATGTCGCCGAACGCGACCTCGGCCAGCGCGCTGCCCCCGTCCCCCCGCTCGCCGTCGGTCCACCCGACCCGGCCGCCGGGGAACTCCTCCACCCGCCGCTCCTCGTGGCCGTCCGCGCCGATCTCGCTGTAGATGGCCACCGGCTCGTCGGGAAAGTCGTGGTGCCAATACACCTTCCAGTACTCCACGCCCCTGCTCCCCACGCCGGCGCCCCGGCCCTCGTTCCCTCGGGCCTGCTCACGAAACTCTGACGAGCCGTCCTCAGCTGTGGTTCCCCGTGACGTTGCCGTGACCTGGCATATCCCACCCACTAACCGGACAACAGCACCTCAGGCAGCACGGCGCACAGACACAGGAGAGACGGTCGCACGATGACCCCCAGCACGCTCGAATCCCAGACCGCACCCCTGGCGCTGAAGCAGTGCCCGAACTGCGGCGCCTGGTGCCCGAACGACCGCGACGTCTGCCGTTCCTGCGGGCACCACTTCTGACCGGGCTCGTCCGATCGGCCGAGTGGCGGCGACCCGGACCCACGGCGATGCTGGAACCGGGAAGCGACCGGGAAGGAAGGTGGTCGCGGGTGGCCGGTGCTCCCGCGGGGTCGAACCACCGCAGCGACGTGGGGCGCCGGGTGGCGTTGCGTCGCGAGCAGCTGGGCCTGACCCGCGAGGACGTGGCCCGGCGGGCCGGCATCGCGTCCGAGTACCTGCGGTACCTCGAGACGCAGTCGGCCTCCCCGAGCATCGGCTCGCTGACCCGGGTGGCCCGCGCCCTGCAGACCACGGTGGCCCAGCTGAGCGGGGTCGAGGAGCCGGCCGACGGTCCCGCCCCGCTCGGCCGGCGCGGCGAGCCGACCGAACTGGGCCCGGCCGAATGCCGCGAACTGTTGGCCGTGCACAGCGTGGGCCGGGTCGCGGTCGACACGCCCGACGGTCCCGCCATCGTGCTGGTCACCTACGGCTACGTGGACGGCGCGGTCGTGTTCCGCGCCGAACCGGACGTCACGCCGTCGTTCACCGACGGCGAGGACGTCGCCTTCGAGGTGGACCTGGTGGACGAGGCGTTGCGGGTGGGGTGGAGCGTGATGCTGGTCGGACCGGCCAGCGAGGTCACCGACCCGGGCACGATCCGGCGGCTCGCGGCCGGGACCCGTAACGAGCCGTGGCCGGGCGGCGACCGGACCCGGTGGGTCAGGATCGAGGCGGAGCGCCTCTCCGGCCGCCGCGTCTCCCTCAGCTGACCCGTGCCGCCCTCCGCGCGGCCCACGGCCGACGCCGCGCCCGAATCGCCCCGTTTGCCAGCCGGCCGGCGGCGCGTTCCCATGGAAGGCAGGCTCTCCTACAGCGTGCGGAGGTGTGGGGCCATGCGGAAGCTGTCGGAGTGCCGGGCGGTGGTGTTCGACACCGACGGCGTGATCATCGACTCCGCCCGGGTACACGCCGCCGCCTGGAAGGGGGCCTTCGACGCGATCCCGGCCCTGAGCCCCCCGTTCGACGAGAACGAGGACTACCGCCGGCACGTGGACGGCAGGTCCCGCCTCGACGGGGCGGCCGCGTTCCTCGCGGCCCGCGGCCTGCGGCTGCCGTTCGGGGATCCGGACGACCCGTCGGGGACCGAGACGGTCTGCGCGGTCGCGGCACACAAGGAGGAGCTCTTCGTGGAACTGCTCCAGGAACGCGGCGTCGAGACCTGGCGCGGCACGGTGCGGCTGCTGCTCGCGCTGCACGACGCCCGGGTGCGCTGCGCCGCCGTCTCCGCCTCCCGGCACGCCAGGGACCTGCTGGCCCGCGCCGGGGTGCGTTCGCTGCTGCAGACGGTGGTGGACGGCAACGACACGGCCCGCCTGCACCTGCCGGGCAAACCGGAGCCCGCGCTGTTCCTGGAGGCGGCGCGGCGGCTGTGCGTGGAGCCCGAGGCGTCCGCGGTGGTGGAGGACGCGCTGGCCGGTGTCGAGGCGGGCCGGCGCGGCGGCTTCGGCCTGGTGGTCGGCGTGGACCGCACGGCGCAGCCGGACGGCGCGGGGGACACCGCGCCACGCGCCGAGGGCGTGGACGGCGCGGACGGCTTCGCCGAGGAACTCCGCCGGCGCGGCGCTGACGTGGTGGTCGGCGATCCCGGCCACCTGCTGGACGAGGTGAGCCGGTGACATATCCGACGGGCACGAACACCCACCCGAGCCAGGAGGCGACGGGCGTCGACCCCGCGCTCACGGACGGGGAGACCGGCGCGACGGACGGGGCCGCCCTGGCCGACGACGCCAGCTGGACCGACGCGGCCGCCTGGTCGGCCGGCAGCACCGATCCGGCGGGCTGGACCTGGGAGTACGAGGGCTACGACCCGCGCGCCGAGCGGCTGCGCGAGGCGCTCTGCACGCTGGGCAACGGCTACCTCGCCACCCGCGGCGCCGCCCCCGAATGCGCCGCGGACCCCGCGCACTACCCGGGCAGCTATCTGGCCGGGCTCTACGACCGGCTGGTCAGCGCGGTCTCCGGCCGCCATCTGGACCACGAGGACCTGGTCAACCTGCCGAACTGGCTGCCGCTGCGCTTCCGGATGCGCCCGGACGACGACGCCGAGGGCGAGTGGTTCTCGCCCGATCTCTGCCGCGACGGCCTGGTGCTGTACCGGCAGGTGCTCGACCTGCGCTCCGGCACGCTGACCCGCTTCCTCAGGTACCGCGACGAACAGGGCCGCCATCTCGGCGTCGAGCAGTGCCGCCTGGTGCATATGGGCGACCCGCATCTGGCCGCGATGCGCACCACGTTCACGGCCGAGGACTGGTCGGGCACGGTCGAGGTGGAGTCCGCGCTCGACGGTTCGGTGCGCAACGAGGGCGTGGCGCGCTACCGCGATCTGGCGGGCGACCACCTCACCGGGCTGGGCACGGGACAGGACTACGATCTGGACCGCGACGGTGACCGCGACGGCGGGGGAGACGTGGTCTGGCTGCGCTGCCGGACCAAGGTCTCCGACATCCGGATCGTGCAGGCCGCCCGCACCCGCCCCGGGCCCGAATCGCCCGCGCCGGTGGCCACCCGGATCCGGCTGGCCGACTTCCGCGCCGCGCACCGGCTGACCATGCCGGTGGCGCCGGGCCGCCCGGTCAGCGTGGAGAAGACCGTGGCGCTGCACACCTCCCGGGACCCGGCCATCAGCGGGCCGCTGCCGGCCGCGCTGGACCGGGTGCGCCGGGCGCCCGACTTCGGCGGGCTGCTGGCCTCGCACCACGCCGCCTGGGAGCGGCTGTGGCGGCTGGCCGACGTCCAGGTGCCGGGGGAAGCGGGCCGGATCTTGCGGCTGCACCTGTTCCACCTGCTCCAGACGCTCTCCCCGCACACCGCGGAACTCGACGTCGGCGTGCCGGCCAGGGGTCTGCACGGCGAGGCGTACCGGGGGCACGTGTTCTGGGACGAGCTGTTCGTGCTGCCGTACCTGAACCTGCACCTGCCCGAGGTGTCGCGGGCCCTGCTGGACTACCGCTACCGGCGGCTGCCCGCCGCCTGCCGGGCGGCCCGCGAGGCCGGTCGGGCCGGCGCGATGTTCCCGTGGCAGTCCGGCAGCGACGGCCGCGAGGAGACGCCGGGAATGCACCTCAACCCGCGTTCGGGTCGCTGGCTGCCCGACAACTCCCGGCTCCAGCACCATGTCGGCTCGGCGATCGCCTACAACGTGTGGCGGTACGCGCAGGCCACCGACGACACCGAATTCCTGCACACCAGGGGCGGCGAACTGCTGTTGCAGGTGGCCAGGTTCTGGGCGGACTCGGCCGATTACGACGCCGCCGCCGACGGGGGCGAGGGCCGCTACCGGATCAGGGGCGTGGTCGGCCCCGACGAGTACCACGAGGCGTATCCGGACGCCGACCGCGCGGGCCTGGACGACAACGCCTACACCAACGTCACCGCCGCCTGGGTGCTGGTCCGCGCCCTGGACCTGGTCAGGACCCTGCCGGTGTCCCGGCGGCACGAGCTCTTCGAACGCATCGACCTCGACCCCGACGAGCTCCCGCGCTGGGAGGAGATCTCCCGGCGGCTGCGCGTACCGTTCCACCGGGGCCCCGACGGGCAGCCGGTGATCAGCCAGTTCGAGGGCTACGGCGAACTGGCCGAGCTGGACTGGGACGGGTACCGCGAGCGGCACGGCGACATCCGGCGGCTCGACCGGATCCTGGAGTCCGAGGGCGACACCGTCAACCGCTACCAGGCGTCCAAACAGGCCGACGTCCTGATGCTGGGGTACCTGTTCTCGCCGGCCGAGCTCTCCGCCCTCTTCGACCGCCTCGGCTACCACCTCGACGAACGCGCCTGGCGCCGCACCATCGACTACTACCTGGCCCGCACCAGCCACGGCTCGACGCTCAGCGGTCTGGTGCACGCCTGGGTGCTGGCCCGGGCCAGGTCCCGGGACGCCTGGGCGCTGCTGGAGGAGGCGCTGGCCAGCGACGTCGCCGACATCCAGGGCGGCACCACGGAGGAGGGCATCCATCTGGGCGCCATGGCGGGCACGGTCGATCTGGTGCAACGCTGCCTGACCGGTCTGGAGACCCGCGACGGCTCGCTGTGCCTGGACCCGGCGCCGCTGCCCGAGCTGTCCGAGTTCGCCTTCTCGATCCGGCACCGTGGGGTCGGGGTGCGGGTGCGGATGAAGCCGGGGCAGCTGTGGATCGGCGTGCCGCCGTGGGAGGAGACCTCGGTGCGAGTCGAGCTGACCCCCGCCGGCCAGTTCGTCGACGTGGCTCCGGGCCAGGACCGCCTGCTACCCCTCCCGGAGGGCGCGCCCGAGGCGGAGAGCGCCCTCCAGGGCGGCCCCGACGGCCACCCCAACCCCGACGGCCAGGTCGGCGGCCAGCCGTAGGCCCCAGCCGTTGTCCCCAGCCCTGGAGAGCTGCTCGGACAGGACCGGCCGCTCAGTCGTACGGGATGACCGCCACCGGGGGGCGGGCGTGGTGCAGCGCGGCGTGCACCACGGGGCCGATCCGCAGGCCGAGCCTCGGACGGGTCCTGCGGCGGCCGACCACCACCAGGGCGGCGCGGAACGCCGCGGCCGAGAGCAGCACCTCCGAGGCGTTGCCGAACCGCAGATGCTCGATCACCGGCACCCCCGGATACCGCTGCCGCCAGGGATCGAGCACCTGGGCCAGGGCGCGCCCCTCCTGCTCCTCCACGCCGCCCTGGGTCTCGGCCGCCGGATCGCCCGGCACGTCGGAGCCGAACAGCGAGGGCGTGCCCCAGGCCCGCACCGCGCGCACCGCGGCGCCGCGCGCCGCCGCGGCGGTGAAGGCGAAGTCCAGCAGCCCCACCACCGCGGGGCCGAGGTCCTTGAGCCCGACCACCACCTCGTCCACCTCGTCGCCCCCCTCGACGGCCCTCTCCCGGTCCTCCTCAGGGCGCACCAGGACCACGGGCCGCTTCGCATGCGCGATCACCGGCAGGCCGACGGAGCCGAGCAGGAATCCCATGATCGCGCCGTGCCCGCGCGAGCCGAGCACCAGCAGCTCCGCCTCCTCGGCGAGCGCCGTCAGCCCCTCGGTGGCGGTGGACGCCAGCAGTTCGGTGGTCACCGAGAGCGTCGGATACCGCTGGGAGAGCTCGGCCGCGGCCTGGCCGAGCAGCCGCTCGGCCGCCTCGCGCTCCGGCGCCGGCGCCCCGTACAGCGGCTCGTCGACCCACGCGTGCACCAGCCGCAACGGCAGTGCCAGGGCCGCCGCCTCCCGGGCGCCCCATTCCGCGGCGGCCTGGCTCTCGGGCGAGCCGTCCAAGCCGACCGCGACGGGCCGATCCGTGCCGATCATGATCGTCACCTCCCGCGGAACGCACACCTTCCGACACATCCACTGTCGCGCGATCCCGATCCCGATGCGAGACGGCGTTGACCCCCTGGCACGTGCGGGCTAGAAAGGGTGTCGTCAGCCTGCGGGGGCTTGACCGAGAGGCATGTCCCCCCATGACCGACCCCCGTCTCTCCAGCCCTCGGCGCGCCCGGCGCGCCCGGTGCGCGCTCGCCGTCGGCGTCGCCGCCGGGGCGCTGGTCGCCCCGCTCCTGGCCTACGGCCACGCGGCAGCCAGTGACGCCCCCGTCGTCGATCCCCCGTTGCGGGACGCCGCCGCCTCCAGCGGGCGCTTCGCCGGCCTCGGCGTCGGCTCCCCGCTCAACGACGACCCCACGTACACGGACATCACCGCGGCCGAATTCAGCAGCCTCACTCCCGGTAACGAGATGAAATGGGGCACGGTCGAACCGGTGCAGGGCCAGTTCGACTGGTCGGGCGCCGACGAGGTGGTGGAGTTCGCCCAGGCCCACGACCAGGAGGTGCACGGCCACACCCTGGTCTGGCACAGCCAGCTGCCCGGCTGGGTGGAGAACGGCCAGTACGAGGGCGAACTGCTCGACGTCATGACCGACCACATCACCACCGAGGCGTCGCGGTACGCCGGGCAGGTGGCGCGCTGGGACGTGGTGAACGAGCCGATGAACGAGGACGGCACCCTGCGGAACTCGGTGTTCCTCCAGGAGATCGGCGAGTCCTATATCGCCGAGGCGTTCCGCGCCGCAGACGCGGCCGATCCGGACGCCAAGCTGTACGTCAACGACTACAACACCGACGGTCTGGGCGCGAAGAGCGACGGCCTGTACGAGCTGGTGTCCTCGCTGCTGGACCAGGGCGTGCCGATCGACGGCGTGGGCTTCCAGTCGCATCTCGTCGTCGGCCAGGTGCCCGCCGACATGCGGGAGAACCTCCAGCGGTTCGCCGACCTCGGCCTGGAGGTGGCGGTCACCGAACTGGACGTACGGATCGAGATGCCGGCCGACGACGCCGAACTGGCCCAGCAGGCGACCGACTTCGGGGCCGTCATCGACGCCTGCACCGCCGTGTCGGCCTGCGCCGGGGTGACCATCTGGGGCTTCACCGACGCCGACTCCTGGATTCCCCCCACCTTCCCCGGCTATGGGGCGGCGCACCCGTGGGACGAGAACTACCAGACGAAGCCCGCCCACGACGCGATCCGCGACGCGTTCCTGGCCGCCGCCACGGACTGAGCCGGGGCGACCTGGCGGCGACCCGGCCGTCACGCGCTTCCCCCGGGCGGGGGAGCGGGATCGGCCCGCCGTCCGACGCGGTCGGTGGCGGGGCGCGGCGAGGCTGTGGGGCATGAGCGCCTCCAGCCTCTCCGCCGCCCGCTCCCAGCCGTCCGCCGAGCCGCCGTCCGCCCTGTCCGTGTCCCGGACGGCGCGGCGGCTCGCCCGGCTCGTCCCCCTGCTGGTGCTGCCCTCCGCGATGTGGCGGCTCGCCTTCGTCGCCGGCCTCCCGGTCGCCGCCGGGGGCCTTGGCGACCCGCCAGGATTCGGCGAGCGGGTGTACATCGTCGGACTCAGCCTCGTCACCGAGGGACTCGCGCTGCTGACCCACGGCCTGGTGCGGCCGTGGGGCGAGGTGGTGCCCCGCTGGATCCCGCTGGTCGGCGGGCGGCGGGTGCCACCGCTGGCCGCCGTGCTGCCCGCGGTGTTCGGCGCGATCGCGCTCACCGCGATCTGGACCTACGCCACCTGGCAGTTCATCGACGACCCCACCGTGATCGGCGGCGCCGGCCACCAGTGGCTGCTGGCCGTCTGCTACCTGCCGCTGCTGGGCTGGGGCCCGGTACTGCTGGCAGTCGCCGTGGCGTACTACCGGCGCCGGGTGGGGTAGATCGGCACCGATGCCGCGTCGTCGTCCAGGCAGCGCCCGCTCGCCAGGTCGAACCGCTGCTTCAGCAGCGGCGAGGCGACGAACGGCCGCCCCTCGTTGCCGGTGGAGCCCAGCAGCCCGCGGGAGAGCACATAGGCGCCGGTGAACGGGTCGCGGTTGCCGATCGCGTACGTCCGGCCGGCCCGGTCCAGGAACACGGCGACCTGCCGCCCGTCGGGCAGCACCGCGGCCACCCCGCGCCCCGGCGTCAGCTCGCCCATCCCGCAGACGGGGACCCACCGCCCCTCCCATTCGACCTGCACCTGGGCGCCGGTCAGCGTCTCGGCGACCGTCGCGGGGATGGTCGCGGTGACTGTTTCGGTGGCGGTGGTCATCAGAGGGTGCTCCCTTCGAGCGCGCGGTCGGTGCCGCGGACCGGGATGTCGGGACCCGACAGCAGCGTCAGGTCGGGCTTGTGCTGGTCGCGTTCGGCGACGAAGCGGACCGTGGGGTCGGGCGCGTCGGGCGCGTTGACGAAGGAGACGAAGCGGCGCAGCTTCTCCGGGTCGTCCAGGGTCTCCGCCCATTCGTCGCGGTAGCCCGCCACATGCGCGGCCATCAGCGACTCCAACTCGTCGCAGATGCCCAGCGAGTCGTGCACCACCACGTCCTTGAGGTGGTCGAGCCCGCCCTCCAGCCGCTCCAGCCACACCGAGGTGCGCTCCAGACGGTCCGCGGTGCGGATGTAGAACATCAGGAACCGGTCGATGAGCCGGACCAGTTCGGCGTCCGAGAGGTCCTGGGCCAGCAGGTCGGCGTGACGCGGGGTGGCGCCGCCGTTGCCGCAGACGTAGAGGTTCCAGCCGTTGGCCGTGGCGATCACCCCGAAGTCCTTGCTCTGCGCCTCCGCGCACTCCCGGGCGCAGCCGGAGACCGCCGACTTCAGCTTGTGCGGCGAGCGCAGCCCTCGGTAGCGCAGCTCCAGGTCGATCGCCATCCGCACGCTGTCCTGCACCCCGTAGCGGCACCAGGTCGACCCGACACACGACTTGACCGTGCGCAGCGCCTTCCCGTATGCGTGCCCCGACTCGAAGCCCGCCGCGACCAGCCGGGCCCAGATCGCGGGCAGCTGGTCCACCCGGGCGCCGAACAGGTCGATCCGCTGGCCGCCGGTGATCTTGGTGTAGAGCCCGAAGTCGCGGGCCACCTCGCCGATCACGATGAGCTTCTCCGGCGAGATCTCGCCGCCCGGCACCCGCGGCACGATGGAGTACGAGCCGTTGCGCTGCATGTTGGCGAGGAAATGGTCGTTGGTGTCCTGCAACGCCGCCTGCTCGCCGTCCAGCACGTGGCCGTCGGCGCCGATGGCCGCGGCGAGCGAGGCGATGATCGAGGCCACCGCCGGCTTGCAGATCTCGCAGCCGTCGCCGCCGCGCGCCTCCGGGCGGCCGTGGCCGTCGAGCAGCTCCCGGTAGGAGGTGACGCGCAGGGCGAGCACGATCTCGTACAGCTCCTGCCGGGTGTGCCCGAAGCAGCCGCACAGGCCCTGGTCGATGGTGGCGCCGCCGGCCGCCAGCTCCTCGTTGACGAGCTGGGTGAGCACCTTCAGGCAGCTCCCGCAGCCGGTGCCGGCCTTGGTGCACTTCTTCACCTCGGGGACGCTGCCGCAGGAGTGCTCGGTGACGGCGGAGCGGATGCTGCCCTTGGTGACGTTGTGGCAGTTGCAGATCGTCGCGGAGTCCGGCAGCGAGGACGGGCCGAGCGCGGTGGGCGGCGCCAGACCTGCCGGCAGCACCAGCTGCTCGGGCGGGGCCGGCGGCACCGAGCCGGTCAGCGGGCGGAGCAGCCCGTACGAATCGGCGTCGCCCACCAGCACGCCGCCCAGCAGGGTGCCGTCCTTCGCCATCACCAGCTTCTTGTAGACGCCGGCCCGGGAGTCGGCGTAGACGACGTCGAGACAGCCCTCGCTGGCACCGTGCGCGTCGCCGAACGAGGCCACGTCCACGCCGAGCAGCTTCAGCTTCGTCGAGGTGTCCGCGCTGGTGAACGTCGCGTCCGCCGCGTCCGCGTCGCGTTCGGCGATATGGGCGGCGGCGGTGGCGGCCATCTCGTAGCCGGGGGCCACCAGCCCGTAGACCATGCCGTCCACCGCGCGGGCGCATTCGCCGATGGCGTAGACGTCCGGGTCGGTGGTGGTGCGGCACCGCTCGTCGATCACCACGCCGCCGCGTTCGCCCACCTCGAGGCCGGTCTCCCTGGCGAGCTGGTCGCGGGGGCGCACCCCGGCAGAGAACACGACGAGCTCCGCGTCCAGCAGCGAGCCGTCCGACAGCCGCATCCCGGCCACCGCGCCGCCCTCGGACGTGACGATCTCGTTCCCGGCCACGCCGGTGTGCACGGTGAGGCCCATCTCCTCGACCTTCCGGCGCAGCGCGGCACCGCCGCCCTCGTCCACCTGGATGGCCATCAGGCGCGCGTTGAACTCCACGATGTGCGTGGCCAGTTCGAGTCCGCGCAGCGCGCCCGCGGCCTCCAGGCCGAGCAGCCCGCCGCCCACCACGACGCCGGTCGTGGCGCCCGCCGCGTAGTCCTCGATGGCCTTCAGGTCCTCGATGGTCCGGTACACGAAGCAGCCCTCGGCGTCGCTGCCCGGCACCGGCGGCACGAACGGGTACGAGCCGGTGGCCAGCACCAGCGTGTCGTAGCCGATCGTCAGCCCGGAGCGCGCGGTGACCGTGCGGGCCGCGCGGTCCACGGCCACCGCGGGGTCGCCGAGGTGCAGTTCGATGCCGTGCTTCTCCAGGAAGCCCTCCTCGACCATGCTCAGCTCCTCGGGCGTGGTGCCGGAGAAGTAGGAGGTCAGGTGCACCCGGTCGTACGCGGGGCGCGGCTCCTCGCACAGCACCACCACCCGGGCCCGTTCGGTCACGCCCCGGCCGGCGAGCTCCTCCAGGAAGCGCTGGCCGACCATCCCGTGTCCGACCAGCACGATCGTTTCGCCGGACCTCGTGCCTTCCGTGGCCATATGTCTACAACCCTCCGTGGTGGGCGTCGTGGGTGAGCAGGTGGAGCAGGGGGGCGGCCGCCGGGAGCGGCTCGTCGCCCTCCCAGGTGCGGGCCAGGGTGCCGACGCTGCCGAGGTCGCCGAGCAGGATGCCGCCGCGCAGCCGGTCGCCGCGGACGATGATCTTCCGGTACGCGCCGCGCGTGGCGTCGGCCAGCTGCACCACGTCGTCGCCGGGGGCGGGGGTGGTGTCGCCGAACGTGGCCAGGTCGAAGACCGACGCGACCCCTGACTCGGCCGGCCCGCCGAGGGTCAGCCGAACCAGGGCACGGGTGCCGACGTAGCGGGTGCCGTCGCCCTCGCCGGAGATCTCGCCGGAGATCTCGGCGTCCCGGCCGACGCCGTCGGTGGCGGTGTCGGCCAAGCGCCGGCGCTGTTCGGCACGGGCCGCCGGGCCGCCCGGCGCGGAGGCGGCCGGGTCCGCACCCGGTTGACCGGCGCGGTCGCCCGGACCAGCGTCTGGTCCGGAGGCCGCTCCGCGGACCCCGCCGGCGAGCAGCACGCGGGCCAGCACGTCGGCCTGCTCCTGTGCCGCGCCGGCCAGGCCGTAGAGCACGCCGTCGTGTTCGGCGCAGTCGCCGAGCGCGAAGATCCGCGGGTCGCTGGTGCGCAGCTGATCGTCCACCCGGACCCCACCGTGCTCCCCGAGCTCGATCCCGGCCGCCTGCGCGAGCCCCACGCGCGGCCGCACCCCACACGCCAGCACGACGATGTCGGCCGCCAACTCGAACCCGTCCGCCAACACCACCCCCCGCACGACCCGCTTCCCGCGGTCCTCCGCCGCGCCAGCACCGGATCCTCGTCCTCGGTTGCCGCCGGCCGCGCCCCTCACGCCTCCCGGCCCACGGGCGGAACGGTCGCGGGGGCCGCTGGCCCCGGCGGAGCCGTCCGTCGGGCCGGGCGCATCGCCGTCGTGCTCCGGGCCGACGAGGTCCGGATCCCCGCCGGCGGCCCGCGCCGGCGCCGGCGCGCCAAGCCCCTCCGCGGTAGCGGTCCGCACACCGCGGACCCGGCATTCCGTGTGGACCTCGACGCCCAGGTCGGTGAGGTGGGCGTGCAGCAGGGCCGAGGCGTTCGCGTCGAGGTGGCGTTCCATCAGCCGTTCGGCCTGCTGCGCCAGCATCACCCGCGCGTCCCGGCGCGCCAGCGCCCGCGCGGCGGAGACGCCGAGCAGTCCGCCCCCGATCACCACGGCGCGCGCGCCGTCGGGCATCCGCTCCAGCGCCGCGGCCAGCGCGAGGCAGTCGTCCATGCTCCGGAACGCGTGCACGCCCTCGGGCAGCTCCCCGCCGTCCGGCGGGAACAGGCCGCGCAACGGGGGCAGCACCGGGTTGGACCCGGTGGCCAGGACCAGGGCGTCGTATCCCAGCACCCGGCCGTCGTCGCAGACCACCGTCCGGTCGGCGCGGTCCACGCGCACCACCCGCACCCCGGAGAGCCACGCGACGTCGGCGCCGGGGCGCGGCAGCGCGATCACCTCGGGCGGGTACTGGCCGCCCAGCACCTCGGCCAGCAGCACCCGGTTGTACGCCGTGTGCGGCTCCTCGCCGATCACGGTCACCGACACGCCCGCAGCGCCGCCGAGGTGCTGCGCGAGCCGAGCGCCGGCCATCCCGCCGCCGACGACCACCACACGCGTTTCCGAGCTCATGTTCCGAGGGTGCGGGTGAGCTGTTACCCGGCCGCATCACCTTCGTTTCCCCCGGGCAACGCTGCCCTCAGCGCCTCCCCTCCCGCGCTGTGAGAGCGCCGGACCCTGCGCGGTACCCTGCCGTCGTGGCGCCCTTAACCTTCGTCGTCGGGACCGGCCGCAGCGGCTCGACGACGCTCTCGCGCATCGTCAACCTGCATCCGGACGTGCTCAGCCTGAACGAGCTGTTCGCGTCCCTGGTCGACCCGGAGCGGGCGCTGCCCGCCGAGCCGATGACCGGCGAGGAGTTCTGGCGGCTGCTGGCCGATCCCAACCCGTTCTTCGACGCCATGATCAGGGGCGGGGCCCCGCTCCCCGAGTTCCTCGACCCGCGGCCGGGGATCGCCGCCGTGCGGCTGATGGTGCTGCCGCACCTCACCGACGATCCGGCCCGGCTCCAGGACGAGCTCGCCGGCATCGTGCCGAAATGGCCGAGCCGCCCGGCGGCCGAGCATTTCCTGGCGCTTTTCGACACGCTGCTCCTCCGCTTCGACCGCCGCGTGGTGGTCGAGCGCTCCGGCTACTCGCTGCACTGGGTGCCCCGGCTGCGCGCCTGTTTTCCCGAGGCCCGCTTCGTCCACCTGTACCGCGACGGCCCGGACTGCGCCCTGTCCATGAGCCGCCACGTCGGCTACCGGACCATCGCGCTGGTGCACGAGGTCATGGCGGTCGCCGGCGTCGAGCGGCTGGGCGACATCACGCCGGAGCACGTGGCCGCGCTGCCCCTCGACCTGGCGGCCATCTTCAGCTCCAGCTTCGACCCGGTGCTGATCCGCGGCTCCCAGCTGCCCGTGCGCCGCTACGCCGAGCTGTGGTCGAAGCTGGTCGTCGAGGGCGTCGACCATCTCGCGGCCGTTCCGGCCGCGTCCCGCACCTCGCTCTCCTACGAGGCGCTGCTCGCTGAGCCCGACCGCGAGCTGACCCGGCTCGCCGAGTTCGTCGGCATCACCGCCGACCCCGGCTGGCTCGCCGCCGCCCGCAGCATGCTCGACCCGGCCCGCTCCCACCCGGCCGCCCGGACCCTCACCCCGACCGACTACGCCGCCGTCCAGGCCGCCTGCGCCCCCGGCACCGAGGCCCTGACGACCGCGGGCTGAGCCGGGCCGTTCGGGGAGGACGAGGCGGACGCCGGCGCCGTCGAGGCACCGGCGCAGCGGCTCCCGCGCGGCTAGTTCACCGTGGCCGTGGGTTGCTGGCCGGCGGCGGCCTGCGTCATGCGGGCGTCGAACATCGCGTTCAGGGACTCCGTCAGGGCCGTGCCCTGGAGGCCCGAATCGTCGCCGAAGTGGCTGACGATGCCCACGTAGGGCCCGCGCTGAATGAGCGTCACGTACCCGCCGTACGCCTGCTGCTCCCGCGAGGCGTAGCTGGCGCCGTCGTCGCCGACCGCCGCCAGGTCCGCGTCGTCGAAGGCGTCATCGGCGCCGAGGGTCCCCTCGCCGCCCGCCAGCGTGGCCTCGGCGTCCGCGGTGCTGTCGTGCGCCAACAGCTGGAACGTCACCGCCTCGTCCTCTTCGGTGCTGAGGAAGTCCACCTGGTTCCGGGCCTGGACGGTCACGCAGAGCTCGGGGTACTCGTCGCAGGCCCCCTCGGAGCTGCCTCCGGCCGGTTCGGTGAACACCGTTCCCGCCAGGGCCGTCAGGTCCGGCAGGATCGCGTTCGCGGTCTCCTCGGTGGCCGGCAGCGCGTCGTCCTGCGTCTCCTCGCCGCCCGCGCCGCCGCCGGCGTCGCCCACGTCGAGATCGTCCAGGTCCGCGTCGTCGAGGTCGTCATCGTCGTGCTTCCCCACCGAAGAGCCGCTGCCCCCGTCGCTCGCCGCTGCCCCGCCGGCCGCCGCCACCCGAACAGGCCGAGAGCACCACCACCAGTGCCACCACGACCGCCGTCACCGCACCCAACCGGCTGCGCATCCGTCCCATCCCCGTCCCACTCGAAAGTCCGACGTGCATCAGGGAGTTCGGACGCGTCCGGGGATGATCCAGTTCCGCCGCGGGGGCGTTGATGTCGGTGGTCCACCGGGAGAGGAGGCGCGCTGGCCCAGGGCCGTCCGACCCGGAGCTGGGGGTCGGGAGGGACGGAAGGCCCTGGGGGCGCGACGCCGCGTCACGACTGCGGGCCGACGACGGAGCCGGCCATCGCTGCTGCTGCGTTGTGTCGCTGCCGTGCCGTGGCGAGCTTCGGGAGTGTCCTCCCCGCTCAGCGGAACGCGCGAGGCAGCGGTGTACACCTTCGCATCGACATCTGAAGTTTCCTCGGGGGGTGGTGTGGGGACACGGACCACCTCCCAGCCCGGCTGAAACGTAGCAGTCCGGAGTCGCCGTGTCAGCACTCGTGTCCAATTTTACGAACGATGTTCGGTATCTCGAACGAAAGGCTGGTCGGCGGGGTCGGACATGCTGCGCCACGCTATCCCTGCCACGCGCCCGTCGTCGCAGCGTGGCGGGCGTAGGCCGTGAAATCGCCGGGTTCGCGGCCCAGCAGGCGGCGGGCGTCGTCGGTGGGCTCGGTGCTGCCGCCGTCGAAGGTCTCGGTGAAGATCGCCGCGACCATCCCGGCGAGCTCGGCCGGCACGCCGGCGCTCACCATCCCGGCGACGAAGTCGTCCGCGGAGACCGGGACGTAGCGCAGCTCGCGGCCGGTGGCGGCGGCTATCTCCGCCGTGGCCTCGCGGACAGTCAGCGAGCGCGGGCCCGTGAGCTCGTAGACGCGGCCGGCGTGGCCCGGGTCGAGGAGAACGGTCGCGGCGATCTCCGCGATGTCGTCGATGTCGATGAACGGCGTGGGCACCTCGCCCGTGGGCAGCGCCACCTCGCCGGCGAGCACCAGATCGCGCAGGAACTCCTCGCTGAAGTTCTGCGTGAACCAGTCGCACCGCAGGATCGTCCACGCCGCACCCGACTCCCGCAGCGCCCGCTCGGCCGGGTGCGCGGAGTCCATGCCGCGTCCGGAGAGCAGCACCAGGCGGACGTCGCGCGCGGCGGCGAGCGCGGCGAAGGCGCCGATCTGCTCGGCCGCGTCCGGGGCCGAGATGTCGGGGGCGTACGCGATATAGGCCGCGGAGACCTCCCGCAGCGCCGGCTCCCAGGTGGTCTGGTCGGTCCAGTCGAAGGGGGGCGTGCCGGAGCGGGAGCCGATCCGGACGGACGCGCCCCCCGCGGTGAGCCGCTCGGCGACGCGGCGCCCGGTCTTGCCGGTGCCGCCGAGCACCAGATAGGTGTTCACCGTGGTCGCGGTGTCGGTGGTCGTCATGCTGTGGGCAGCGTTCGTGGTCATGAGCCCATTCCACCGGCGGTGCGGGCGCGGGGACATCGGCGAGGGACTCGAACGCATGCGCGTGCGTCTACGCTTCCCACCATGGACGCCCTCACCAGCCTGCTGGACGGGCCCCGGGCGCGGGGCGCCTTCCTGATGCGCGTCATCGTCGACCCGCCGTGGGGGGTGCGGGTGGAGGACGAGGCGCCGGTCACCGTGGTGTGCGTGGCCAGGGGCGGCGCCGTCATCATGCCGGACGCCGAACCAGCCGCGGGGCCCGACGCCGGGCCCGACGCCGGAGACAGGGGCGAACGGGGCGGGGAGCCGGTGCGGCTCGGCGCCGGGGACGTCGCCGTGGTGCGCGGCCCCGGTCGGTACACCGCCGCGGACGAGCCGGGGACCCCGCCACAGACCCTGGTCGGGCCCGGCGGGTGCGGCATGTCGCTGGACGGCCGGGTCAACCTCTGCGAGGAGATGAGCCTCGGCTCGCGCACCTGGGGCACCGGTCCGGACGGCGCGACGGCGCTGCTCATCGGCACGTACCAGGTGCCGGGCGAGATCGGCGGACGCCTGCTGCGCGCCCTGCCGCCGGTGCTGGCGCTGCGCGCCGACGAATGGGAGTCGTCGCTGCTGTCGCTGCTCGGCGCGGAGATCGTGAAGGACGGTCCCGGACAGGAGATCGTGCTCGACCGGCTGCTGGACCTGCTGCTGATCTCCGTGCTGCGCGCCTGGTTCGCCGGACCGTGCGGGAACGCGCCCGGCTGGTTCCGCGCGCACGGTGACCCCGTGGTGGGGCCGGCGCTGCGGCTGCTGCACGAGCACCCGGCGCACCCCTGGACGGTGGCCGCGCTGGCGACGCGCGCCGGGGCGTCACGGGCGGGGCTCGCGCGCCGCTTCGCGGCCCTGGTGGGGGAGCCGCCCATGACGTACCTGACGGGCTGGCGGCTGGAGCTGGCCGCCGAGTTGCTGCGCGAGCCCGGCCTCACGCTGGAGGCCGTGGCCCGGCGGGTCGGCTACGGCAGCGCGTTCGCGCTGAGCGCGGCGTTCAAGCGGGAGCGCGGGGTCAGTCCGAGCGAGCACCGCGCCGGCTGAGCCCGGCGGTGGGCCGCGGCCGGGATGCCGTGGTCGGACGGCCAGCCGAGATCAACCCGAGCGAGTGCCCCGGCCGGTGAGGCCGCTCGCGGCCGGGGCGTCGCCGGCCCCGGGCTGGAGGTCCTCCGCGGAGCGGGCAGGACGGTAGACCGTCAGGCCGCCGGGCCGCTTGTCCAGCACCAGTTCGGTGGCGGCGTCCGTGGCCTCGCCGTCGTAGGACAGGGAGCTGTCCTCGGGCAGCCGGGACAGCCGCAGCACCGGCAGCCTGGCCGCGGAGTAGGCGGGGGAACGGGGCAGCGTGCCGGTCAGCGCGGCGAGCACCACCCGGGTGCGGGCCAGCGGCTGGTCGGCGCTGACCGTGCGCACATCGAGCAGCCCGTCGTCGAGGTGGGTGCGGTGCGAGGGGGCGAAGCCCTCGGGGGAGTACAGCCCGTTTCCCACGAAAAGCAGCCACAGCCGGTGCGGGTGCCCGTTCAGCTCCAGCTCCAGCGGGCGGGCGGTGCGCAGTACGCGCGCCATGGACACGGCGGCCGCGGGCCATTTGCCGATGCGGTCCTCCAGCGATTCGCGGATGCGCACCACGTCGGGGTAGAGGCCGAGGCTGAAGGTGTTCAGGAAGAGGTGTCCGCCGCCGTGTCCGCCGCCGGCCGAGCCGCTGCGCCGGGCGGCGCGGGTCGGCCGGACGCGGGCCAGGTCCACCGCGATGGCGTCGCCCTCCCGGACCGCGTCGGCGGTGTCCTCGAAGGTCTCTATGCCGGTGTCGAGCGCGAAATGGTTGAGCGTGCCGCCGGGGAAGACCGCCAGCGGCACGCCGTGCTCGGCGGCGCGTTCGGCGGCCGCGTTGAGGCTGCCGTCGCCGCCGCAGACGCCGAGCGCCCCGCCGGCCTCGGCGGCGCGTTTGGCGGCGTCGTCCAGCAGCGCGCCCAGGTCCTGCCCCTCGCCGCACGGCACCACCTCGGCCTGGGGCAGCACGGCGCGCAGCCGCTCCGCGGTGCCCTCGCCGCCGGCGGGCCCGGCGCGGTCGTTGACCACCACGATCAGGCCCGCGCCCTCGGGCAGCGCGGGTGCCGGCGCCCGGTGGTGCACCAGCCCCTGCGGCGGCGGGCGGCGCGGCCACAGCTGGTTGGTCAGCAGCGCCGCGCCGACGCCCAGCAGGCAACCTGCGAGCACGTCGGAGGGGTAGTGCACGCCGACGTAGACCCGGGAGGCGGCGACGCCGGCGGCCACCGGCGCGACGAGGGCGCCGTACCGGGCGGACTCCAGGGCCACGCCGGTGGTGAAGGCCGCCGCCGAGGCCGAATGCCCCGAGGGAAACGAGCTGGTCAGCGGCTGGTGGGCGAGCCGGCGGGCCAGCGGCACCGCGTCGATCAGCGGGCGCTGGCGGTGGGCGAGGTACTTGATGACGGTGTTCGTCGACGCGGAGGCCAGCGTCAGCGCGGCGACGCCGCGGAGCGCGGCGCGGCGCCCGCGCCGGCCGCCCACCGCGGCCAGGCCGGCGGCGGTGGCGAACCACAGCACGCCGTGGTTCGCCGAATGGCTCAGGCGCGGCAGCACCCGTTGCACGGTGGGTGGGTGTGCCGCCGCGACGCGCGCGAAGATGCGGCGGTCCAGGCGGCTGAGGCGTCCCATGCTTGTCCCTTTCCGGGTGCGTTCCGGGTTCACTCCCGGGTCGGCCCCGGGGCGTCGCGGGTGTCGGGGTTCGGGTACGGCTCCCCTTTCCGGGGTCCCGCCGCCCGGCGCTTCGTGTTGGCGGGTGGTGCGGGTGGTGCGGTGTGGGGTGGTGCGGGTGGTGCTGGAGGTACGGGTGGGCGGTGTGACGGTGCGGCCTCGACGACCAGGCAGCCGCGCGGCCCGGCGCCACCGCCCCGCCGGCGTGCGAACTCCCGGCAAGCGAACGGCGCCCCGGCCGCGCGGGTTCGGGGACGCACGGGTCTGCGACGACGCGGCGAGCGAACGGCGCCCCGGCCGTGGCGGGCCGGGGCGCCAGCGGCCGTCGTCACTCGGCCGCCGTCCTGGCGTCCCCCGACCTACTCGGCGTGCGGCGTCCGCCGGCTGTCGTAGACGGCCACCGGCTCCTGGTTCGCGGTGACCGTGGTGAACACGATCGCGGAGTCGGTCAGGGCACGGACGCTGTGCCGGCCCTGCGGGATGTTCAGCACCTGCCCGGCGCGCAGCTCCGTGTCCTCGCCCTCGCGTGCGATCAGCCGCACCCGGCCGCGCAGCACGTGCAGGCTCGCGGCGGGCGGCGCGGTGTGCTCCTCCAACTCGGCCCCGGCGGCCAGCGCGATCACGCTCTGCCGCAACGGCCCGTCGTGCAGGAACAGGTGGGCGCTGCGGCCGTGCTCGGCCTGGCGCGCCAGGGCCAGGTGCTGCTCGGCGAGGAGGGTGAGGTCTTCCATGACATCCATGCTTCCGTGTACCCCGGCCCTCGCAACCTGATTCACCCCTGGTCCGCCAGTTCGACCCGGACCGCGCAGACCTTGAACTCGGGCATGCGCGAGGTGGGGTCGAGGGCCGGGTTGGTCAGGGTGTTGGCGCGGCCCTCACCCGGCCAGTGGAAGGGCATGAACACCGTGTCGGAACGGATGTCCCGGCTGATCCGCGCCGGCGCGACGGCGCGCCCGCGCCGGGAGGTGACCGCGAGCCGGTCGCCCTCGGATGCGCCGATGCGCTCCGCCAGCCGGGGATGCAGCTGCACGAACGGGCCGGGCTCGGCCTCGTTCAGCCGTGCCACCCGCCGGGTCTGCGCGCCCGACTGGTACTGCGCCAGCACCCGCCCGGTGGTCAGCAGCAGCGGGTACTCGGCGGTCGGCTCCTCGGCCGCCGGCCGGTGGCTGACCGGCGCGAACCGCGCCCGGCCGTCCGGCGTGGCGAAGCGGTCGAGGAAGAGGCGGGGGGTGCCGGGGTGCGGCGTGGGGGAGTGGTCGTTGGACGGCTCGTCGTCGAAGGCGTCGACGGTGTCGAACGCCTGTGAGGCGGTGGCCGCCTGCGGTTCGGGGCAGGGCCAGAACACCCCGTCCTCCTCGGCGATCCGCCGGTAGGTGATGCCCGAGTAGTCGGCCTTGCCGCCCGCCGAGGCGCGCCGCAGCTCGTCGAAGACCTCCTCGGGATCGGTCGGGAAGCCCTTCTCCCAGCCCAGCCGGGCCGCCAGATCGTGCAGCACCTCCAGGTCGCTGCGGCACCCGGCTGGCGGGGCCGCGGCCCGGCGGCGCAGCAGCACCCGCCCCTCCAGGTTGGTCATGGTGCCGGTCTCCTCCGCCCACTGGGTGACCGGCAGCACCACGTCGGCGAGCTGAGCGCTCTCGGAGAGCACCACATCGCAGACGGCCAGGAAGTCCAGCGCCCGCATCCGTTCCGTCACATGTGCCGCGTGCGGCGCGGAGACCACCGGATTGGACGCCATCAGCAGCAGCGACCGCACCCCGTCGGGCCGGTCCCGGCCCAGCGCGTCGAGCAGTTCGTACGCGCTGCGTCCCGGCCCCGGCAGCACCTCGGGGTCCACGCCCCAGACGCCGGCGACGTGTTCGCGGGCCGCCGCGTCGGCCAGCATCCGGTAGCCCGGCAGCTGGTCGGCCTTCTGCCCGTGCTCGCGCCCGCCCTGCCCGTTGCCCTGGCCGGTCAGGCAGCCGTAGCCGGACAGCGGGCGGCCGGCCCGGCCGGTGGCCAGGCACAGGTTGATCCAGGCGCCGACGGTGTCGGTGCCCTTGGACTGCTGTTCGGGGCCGCGCGCGGTGAGCACCATGGCGGCGTCCGGCTCGCAGAACATCCGCACCGTCTCCCGCAGCTGGGGCACCGGCACCCCGGTGATCCGCTCGACCATTTCGGGCCAGTGCGCCATGGCCGCGGCCCTGGCCTCCTGCCAGCCGGTGGTGCGGGCGGCGACGAACGCCTCGTCGGTGCGGCCCTCGGCGACCACCAGGTGCAGCAGGCCGAGGGCCAGCGCCAGATCGGTGCCGGGGCGCGGCGCCAGATGCAGGTCGGCGAGCTCGGCGGTGCGGGTGCGGCGCGGGTCCACGACGACGAGCCGGCCGCCGTTCTCGCGCAGCTCGGTGAAATAGCGCAGCACCGGCGGCATGGTCTCGGCGAGGTTGGAGCCGACCAGGATCACGCAGCCGGTTCTGGGGATGTCGGCGAGCGGGAACGGCAGCCCGCGGTCCACGCCGAAGGCGCGGTTCCCGGCCGCCGCGGCGGAGGACATGCAGAACCGCCCGTTGTAGTCGATCTGCGAGGTGCCCAGCACCAGACGGGCGAACTTGCCGAGCGCGTACGCCTTCTCGTTGGTCAGCCCGCCGCCGCCGAACACACCGACCGCATCGGCGCCGTGCCGCTCGCGGGTGGCCGCCAGACCGGCCGCGATCCGGTCCAGCGCCTCGCCCCAGCTCGCCGGCGCCAGCTCGCCGGAACGGCCGCGGCGCACCAGCGGCTCGGTGAGCCGGGCGCCGGTGGCGAGCAGTTCGGGGGCGGTCTGGCCCTTACCGCAGAGCGCGCCCCGGTTGACCGGGAACGCCGTGCGGGGCAGCACCTCCAGGCCGCCGGGCGCGCCGGCGTCGGAGCGCAGCGTCATGCCGCACTGGAGCGCACAGTACGGGCAGTGCGTGTCGGTTTCGGCCGTGCCCCTCGCGCCCATTCCGCCCTCGCTGCCGTCTCCGCCGCTGCCTTTGCCGCTGCCGTCGTCCCTGCCGATCCTGCCGTCCGTGATGGCCACCATGCGGTCAGGATGCGTCGGGCGTGTTACGGCCGAGCTGCGCCGCCCGTTACGCCACCGGTGCGCCGCGCTCAGCCGGCGGTCCTGGCGACGGTGAGGAAGGACACGGTGATTGGTGACCTGCCGGCAACACCGGGGCAACGCGTCGCCCGCAGGCTGGCCGCATGACCGTCGGCACCGCTTCAGCCCCCGCCCCGACCCTGGTCGCCGTGGCGCACGGCTCCCCCGACCCGCGGGCCCAGACCGCCGTCCGGGCCCTGGTCCGGCTGGTCGGCGCGCTGCGTCCCGGGCTGCGCGTCGAACTCGGCCATCTGGAGACCGACCGCCCGCTGCTCCGCGACACCCTGGCCCAGCTGCGCGGTGCCGCGGTGCTGGTGCCGCTGCTGTTCAGCCGGGGCTACCACGTCAAACACGACCTCCCCGCGGTGCTGGAGGCCGCCAGGGCCGCCGGCCGGCTGCACGCCACCACCGCCGCCTGCCTGGGTCCGCACCCGATGCTCGCCGAGGTGCTGCACCAGCGTCTGCTGGAGGCCGGCTACCGCCGCGGCTCCCCGGTCGTGCTGGCCGCCGCGGGATCGCTCGACGCGGAGTCGGCCGCCGGCACCCAGCACACCGCCGACCTGCTCGCCGTCCGGCTCGGCGGCGTTCCCGTGCTGCCCGGCTACGCCTCCGCCGCCCACCCCACCGTGCCCGGGGCGGTCGCCGCGCTGCGCGCCGCCGGCCATCCGGCCGAGGACATCGCCGTGGCCTCGTGCTTCGTGGCGCCCGGCCTGTTCGCCACCCGGTGCGCGCAGGCGGCGCCCGGCGTGGTGTCCGCGCCCCTCGGCGCGCACCCGATCCTCGCCCGCCTGCTGCTGCACCGGTACGACCAGGCGCTCGGCATCCGGACCACGCGACCGGCGCACGCCGGTCGCCCGCTGGAAGCCGTCCGGTAGGTAGCCGGCCCCCGTTCGGGGCTACCGTCGGGCGTATGTACGCCGACGACGCCGACACAGCCGCCACCCCCGCCGAGGACCGGCACGAGGCCGGATACGAGGACCGGCACGAGGACCGGCACGAGGCCGGACCCGTCGACGGCTACGACGCGGCCGACGCCGAGCGCTTCGACCCGGAGCCGGACAAGCGGTCGGGGCGCACCGCCTTCCAGCGCGACCGGGCCAGGGTGCAGCATTCGGCCGCGCTGCGCCGCCTCGCCGGCAAGACCCAGGTCGTCACCCTCGACGGCGAGGAGCCCGTGGCCGGGGAGGGCCCGGCCGCCGAATGGGACACCTGGGGCGCGGCGGCCCGCACCCGGCTCACCCACTCCCTGGAATGCGCCCAGATCGGCCGCGACCTCGGCGCCGCCTTCGGCTGCGACCCCGACATCGTGGAGGCCGCCTGCCTGGCCCACGACCTCGGGCATCCCCCGTTCGGCCATAACGGCGAGGGCGCCCTCGACGAGATCGCCCGCGACTGCGGCGGCTTCGAGGCCAACGCGCAGAGCCTGCGCCTGCTCACCCGTCTGGAGCCCAAGCGCTGGAGCGCCAGCGGCCGTTCCGTCGGCCTCAACCTCACCCGCGCCACCCTCGACGCCGCCACCAAGTACCCCTGGCCGCGCGGCGAGCACCCGACCGGGCCCGAATCGACGAAGTTCGGGGTCTACGCCGACGACCTGCCCGTCTTCACCTGGCTGCGCGCGGGCACCCCGGGCGCGCCCCCCGGCCGCCGCTGCTTCGAGACCCAGGTCATGGACTGGGCGGACGACATCGCGTACTCGGTGCACGATCTGGAGGACGGCGTGCACGCCGGCCATGTCGACCCGCGGTGGCTGCTCGCCGAGCCGGAGCGCCGTGAGGTGTTCTCCGTGGCCGCCCGCCGCTACGCGCCCGCGGGCGTCGACCTCGCCGAGCTCGCCGCCGCCCTGGACCGCCTGCTGCACCAGGAGTGGTGGCCGCACCGCTTCGACGGCAGCGCCCCGGCCCAGGCCCGGCTGAAGGACGCCACCAGCCAGCTGATCGGCCGGTTCTGCGTGGCCGCCGAGCGCGCCACCCGCGCCGCCCACGGACCTGGCCGGCTGCGCCGCTACGCCGCCGACGTGGTGGTGCCGCCCGCGACCCGGCTGGAATGCGCCGTGCTGAAGGCCGTCGCCGACGTCTACGTCATGCAGCGCCCCGAGTTCGAGCGGCTGCGCGCCCGCCAGCGGGACGTGCTCGCCGAACTCGGCGCGGAGCTCGGACGCCGGGCGCCGGACGGGCTCGACCCCCAGTACGGGGCGCTGTTCGCCGCCGCGCCCGACGACGCGGCCCGGCTGCGGGTGATCGTCGACCAGATCGCCTCGCTCACCGACGCGTCCGCCGGCTGGCTGCACGCCCGGCTCACCACCCGGCGCGGCGGCCCACGCGCGGGCGCGCGTGGCCGACGCCCCCCTTCCGGTAACGCCCCAGGTGGGGCAGGCTCCTTGGGGAGCTAAACGACCGGGAGGCTGCGCGTGAACGGGACATATCGAACGTTCGTCATCATCGGCGGTGGACTGGCCGGGGCCAAGGCGGCCGAATCCCTCCGTGAGGAGGGCTTCACCGGGCGGGTCATTCTCATCGGGGACGAGCACGAGCAGCCCTACGAACGCCCCCCGCTCTCCAAGGACTACCTCATCGGCCGGGCCCAGCGGGACAGCGTCTACGTGCACGACGCCTCGTGGTACGCCCACCAGCGGATCGAGCTGCACCTGGGCCAGCCCGCCGTCTCCATCGACCGGGACAACCGCGAGGTCAGGCTCGGCGACGGCACCCGCGTGCAGTATGACGCGCTGCTGCTGGCCACCGGAGCCGAGCCGCGCCGCCTGGGCGTGCCCGGCACCGAGCTGGCCGGCGTGCACCATCTGCGGCGGCTGGCGCATGCCGACCACCTGCGGGGCGTGCTCACGGACCACAGCCAGCCGGCCCGGCCGCTGGTGATCGCGGGCGCCGGCTGGATCGGCCTGGAGGTCGCCGCCGCCGCCCGCACGCTGGGCACCGAGGTGGTCGTCGTCGAACCGGAGCCCACCCCGCTGCACGGGGTGCTCGGGCCCGAGCTCGGCGAGGTCTTCGCGAAGCTGCACCGCGAGCACGGCGTGACCTTCCATTTCGGCACCCAGCTCACCGAGCTCACCGGCCGGGACGGCATGGTCGCCGCCGCGCACACCGCCGACGGGCAGGAGCTGCCGGCCCGCGCCGTGCTCGCCGCGATCGGCGCCAGCCCGCGCACCGCCCTGGCCAGGTCCGCGGGCCTGGACCTGGTGGACGACGGCGCCGGCGGCATCGCCGTGGACGCCGGCATGCGCACCAGCGACCCGCGGATCTTCGCGGCCGGCGACGCGGCGGCGATCGCGCTCCCCGGCGGGGCGGGCGAGCCGCCGACCCGGCGCCGGGTGGAGCACTGGGCGAACGCGCTGAACTCGGGCCCCGCCGCCGCCCGCGCCATGCTCGGCCAGGACGTCGCCTACGACCGGGTGCCGTACTTCTTCTCCGACCAGTACGACGTCGGCCTGGAGTACTCGGGCTGGGCCCCGCCCGGCGCGTACGACCAGGTGGTCTGTCGGGGCGAGGTGGCCAAGCGCTCGTTCATCGCCTTCTGGCTGCGCGAGGGCCGCGTGCTGGCCGGCCTGAACATGAACGTCTGGGACGTGACGGGGCCCATCCAGAACCTGATCCGCGCCGGCGCGCCCGTCGACCCCGAGGCGCTCACCGATCCGGAGGTACCGCTGGAGAGCCTCGCGCCCTGAGTGGCCGCGGGTGTGCGGTCGGCCGGGCGGGATTAGGGTGAAAGAAGGCATACGTAACAGAAGCCGCGAACGAAGGTCCGGTGCCAGGTGCCCGTTCAGACCCTGGACACGCATGCCGTGACCTCCCTGGTCAGGGCCGCCACGGCAGGGCCTTCCCTGCACAACGCGCAGCCGTGGCGCTTCCGCTTCCTCAGCGACAGCGCCATGTTCCAGATCAGGGCCGCCCTCGACCGCTGCCTGCCGCAGGCCGATCCGCACGGGCGGGCGCTGCACCTGGGCTGCGCCGCCGCCCTGTTCAACCTGCGGGTCGCCGCCGCGCACGCCGCGTGGCTGCCGGTCACCCGGCTGCTGCCCGACCCCTATGACCCGCGCCTGCTGGCGACGGTGCGGCTGGAACCGCCGCCGGCGCCGGGGCGCGGGGGCGCGGCCCCGGGTGGACCGGACGGTCACGGCGGCGCGGAGGACGAAATGGCGGCGCTCGCCGAGCTCGCGGCGCTCTTCCCGGCCATCCGCCAGCGGCGCACCTGCCGGCAGCCGTTCCGCGACGAGCCGGTGCCCCCCCGGGTGCTCGAGATGCTGGTCGAGGCCGCCGAGCGGGAGGGCGCCCATCTGCACTTCCCGTCCCCCGGCGAGGCGTGGGCCATCCTGGAGCTGTCCCAGGACGCCGAGGGCCGCGACCTCGCCAACTTCACCACCAGCGGCACCGGGCAGCCCGCGCAGCTCGCGCTGCTGGGCACCTCGGAGGACCGGCCGCTCGACTGGCTGCGCGCCGGCCAGGCGCTGGAACGCGTCCTGCTGGTCGCGACCGGGCAGGGCGTCAGCGCCGCCCTCACCTCGCACACCCCCGAATGGTCCGAGCCGCACACCCCCGCACGCCCGCAGACCGTCCTCCGCCTCGGCTACGCCCCACCCTCCCCGGCCACCACCCGCCGCCCGGTCCAGCTGGTGCTGGAAATCGACTGATCGGAGGGCGGGCCCAGGGCCTCTGAGGCGTCGGTTTGGTGTCGGTCCTCGGCCGTAGACTTCTGGCGTGGCGGGCAGGATCAACGATGAGGACGTGCGGGCGGTGCGGGATGCCGTGCCGATCGACGCCGTCGTCTCCGAGTACCTCCAGCTGCGCAGCGCGGGCGGGGGGAACCTGAAGGGCCTGTGCCCGTTCCACGACGAGAAGTCCCCGTCGTTCCAGGTCAGTCCGAGCAAGGGCCTGTATCACTGCTTCGGCTGCCAGGAGGGCGGCGACACGATCACCTTCGTGATGAAGGTCGAGCACCTGTCGTTCGCCGAATCGGTGGAGCGGCTCGCCGGTCAGGCCGGGATCACCCTGCGGTACGAGCAGGGCGGGTACGCGCCGGGGCGGCAGCAGGGCGAGCGGACCCGGCTGGTCGAGGCGCACAAGGTGGCCGCCGCGTACTACGGGGAGCAGCTCGCCTCCGCGGAGGCGGAGATCGGGCGCCGGTTCCTGGACGAGCGCGGCTTCGATCCGACCGCCGCCGAGCGGTTCGGCGTCGGGTACGCCCCGGCCGGCTGGGACCACGCCGTGCGCTTCCTGCGCGGGCGCGGCTTCACCGACCGTGAGTTGCTCACCTCCGGCATCGCCCAGGACGGGCGGCGCGGCCCCATCGACCGCTTCCGTGGCCGGCTGATCTGGCCCATCCGCGACATCACCGGCGAGGTCGTCGGCTTCGGCGCCCGCCGGCTGCGCGACGACGACAACGGACCCAAGTACCTGAACACGCCGGAGACCCCGATCTACCGCAAGTCCCAGGTGCTGTACGGCATCGACCTGGCCAAGCGGGACATCGCCAAGCACAACCGGGCGGTCGTGGTCGAGGGGTACACGGACGTGATGGCCTGCCATCTCGCCGGCGTCACCACCGCCATCGCCACCTGCGGCACCGCCTTCGGCGGCGACCACGTCAAGATCCTGCGGCGGGTGCTGATGGACAGCAGCAGCTCGCACAGCGCGGGCGAGGTGGTGTTCACCTTCGACGGCGACGCCGCCGGGCAGAAGGCGGCGCTGCGGGCGTTCGAGGACGACCAGAAGTTCGCCGCCCGGACGTTCATCGCCGTCTCGCCGGGTGGGATGGACCCCTGCGAGCTGCGGCTGGCCGAGGGCGACAAGGCCGTGGAGAAGCTCGTCGAATCCCGCACGCCGCTCTTCGACTTCGCCGTCAGGTCGGTGCTGCGCCAGCACGATCTGGACACCGCGGAGGGGCGTTCGGCCGCCCTGGAGCATGCGGCGCCGATCGTCGCGGGGATCAAGGACCCGGCGATCCGCCGGGACTACGCGGTGCGGCTCGCGGGGCTGCTCGGCGTGCTGGACGAGGAGTTCATCGTCCGCCGGGTCTACCAGCTGGCCCGCAGGGGCCGGGCCCAGGACCGCGGCGGCCAGGGGCGCGACCGCGGCCGTTCTGGCGGCCCCGGTGGCCCTGGTGGCTCCGCCGGCCCGGGACCCGGCGCGGCGCGGGCCCCCGCCGGCCCTTCCGGCCCCCCGCTGAACCTGCGCAGCCCTGCCCTGCTCGCCGAACGCGAGCTGGTCAAGCTCGCGTTGCAGTTCCCGCATCTGGTCGCCCCGGTCTTCGACGCGTTCGGCGAGGACGAGTTCACCGCGCCGCCGTACGCGGTCGTGCGCCGGGCCATCGCGGAGGCCGGCGGCGTCGGCCCCGCGCCGAGCGGCGACGGGACCGGCGGCAACGGGGGCGGCGGGGGCGTCGCGTACCTCGGCCGGGTCCGGGACGCGGCCCCCGACGACACGGTGCGCGGCCTGATCACCGAGCTCGCCGTGGAGCCGCTGCGCACCCGGCGCGAGCCCGACGAGTTCTACGCGGGGGTGCAGCTGGTCCAGGTCCGGCTGGCCGCCGTGGACCGGCGCCTCGCCGAGTTGGAGGGCGCCGCGCGACGTCTGGAGGCGCGGGGGGAGGGGGAGAGCGCCGCCGGCGTGCGTCAGGAGGTCTGGACCCTCCAGCGATACCGCACCGAACTGCGGGACCGCGGCGCCGCCGCGTTGTACTCCTGAGCAGGGGCGTTCGTGCGAGCGGGGCGTGTGCCTGAGCGCCCGGAGCGTGACCGCAGCGCGGAAAGTGGGCGCATGACCCTCGTGGCGGACGTGTGTCGTGCCCCACACTGGGTGAGGCGCCGCTTCCACCGGCCGCGATCACTTGGAGGTCGCCCCGTGCACACCCGGACGCTCAGCAGTGCGGCCCCGGCCGCAGGTCAGGCACCGACGCTGGCCACCCTGGAGCGCGCGGAACAAGAGCCAGAGCAGGTACCCGAGGTACCACCACGGCGCGACCCCGGCGCTTCCGCCGCGTTCGGCGGGAGCGACCTCTTCCGCCAGTACCTGCGCGAGATCGGCCGCATCCCGCTGCTGACCGCCTCCGACGAGGTGGAGCTGGCCCGCCGCATCGAGGCCGGTCTCTTCGCCGAGGAGCGGCTCCTGAGCGCGACCGGCCTGGACGAGCAACTCGCCCTGGATCTGGACCGCTTGGTGGTGCGCGGGCGGCTGGCGAAGCGTCAGCTCATCGAGGCCAACCTGCGCCTCGTCGTCTCCGTCGCCAAGCGCTACATCGGGCGCGGCCTGACCATGCTCGACCTGGTGCAGGAGGGCAACCTCGGGCTGATCCGCGCCGTGGAGAAGTTCGACTACACCCGTGGCTTCAAGTTCTCCACCTACGCGACGTGGTGGATCCGGCAGGCGATGTCCCGGGCGATCGCCGACCAGGCCCGCACCATCCGGGTGCCGGTGCACGTCGTCGAGCTGATCAACCGGGTGGTCAGGGTGCAGCGGCGGGTGCTCCAGGAGCGCGGCTCCGAGCCGAGCTCGGAGGAGGTCGCGATGCTGCTCGGCATCACCCCGGCCCGGGTCAGCGAGATCCTGCGCCTGGCCCAGGACCCGGTCTCCCTCCAGGCCCCGGTCGGCGAGGAGGACGACGTCAACCTCGGCGACCTCATCGAGGACGCCGACCTGCTCTCGCCCGCCGAGTCCGCCGCGTTCCTGCTGCTGCGCGAGCAGTTGGAGGCCGTCCTGTCCACCCTCGCCGACCGCGAACGCCGCGTCGTCGAGCTCCGCTACGGCCTGATGGACGGCCGCCCCCGCACCCTGGAGGAGATCGGCCGCCTGTTCGGCGTGACCCGCGAACGCATCCGCCAGATAGAGCACAAGACCCTCGGCAAGCTCCGCGACCACGCCTACGCGGAGCAGCTCCGCGGCTATCTGGACTGAGTCGACTCGAATCGGGAAGCGCCGGGCGGCTCCGGGGTGCGTGCGGAGGCGACAGGTGTGTGGCGCGCGGTCCCGGAGTGACGGCGCTCAGCGCTGGCCGGGCCGGCCGGGGTCGGGTGCGAGAAGCCGGAGGAGTCCGGTGTGGAGGGCGGCCGGGACGTCGGCGGCGGGCATCCGGTCGGCGCGGATCTCCTCCCCGGCGGCATGGCACAGCGCGATCACCGCCGCCACCTGCCACGACAGCGCCGGCTGTGGATCGAAGTCCCCCTCCTCCCGGCCGCGTTGGAGAACGCGCCCGATCCGGTCGGCGATCGGCTCGTGGCGGGCCCGGTCCTCCTCGGGCGGCGCCGGGCGGAGCTCCAGCCGGAGCAGGCCCGGATGGGCCACGGACACACCCCACGCCGCGTCGAGCAGCCGGAGCAGCGCGTCCGGCGCCCGGCCCTCGTCGGCCCCCGCCGCGTCCATCGCCCGCGTCGCCCGCTCCGTCAGGTGATCGACGACTGCCGTGAGCAGGTCGTCCCGCGAGGGGAAGTGCGCGTAGACGGTCTGCCGGGTGACCCCGGCCGCGGCCGCGACGGCGGCCATGCCCGCGTCGGGGCGCTCGTCGAGCAGCCGGAGGGCCGCATCGAGGATGGCGGATCGGCTGCGTCTGGCGTCGGCGCGGCGCCGCGGAGGAACGCTCAACTCTTACGCCTCAACTCTTACACCTTGTCAAAGTTATCGGTCTCTCTATATCTTACGTGCTGTAAGAGTTAGTGCCGCGCCCGGACGGGAGCACCATGAAACCACTGGTACAGAGCACGCCCGAGCAGTTCATCGCCGACTTCTTCACCACGTTCCAGGAGGAGGTCGTGCGTGGCGACCATGATCCGGCCCCGGCGATGGCCCGTTTCTACACCCCGGACATCGAGATCGTCAGCGACGGGATACGGCTCGACTGGGACAAGCTCGTCGCCCATATCCACCCCGTGCGGAAGAACCTGGCCGCGGACGACGAGGCCCGCTTCGACGTGCACGAGGCCGTCGCGGACGGCGACCGGATCGCGGCCCGGCTCACCATCCACGCGGCGATGCGCCGGAAGCGGGTCGCCATGGAGGTGATGGCGTTCTACACCTTCGCACCGGACGGCCGGATGCGCCGCTCCCACGGCTTCACCCGGACGGAGCGGCCATGAACGAGACCACGTCCACGTCCACGTACGAGGTCGCCGGGATGGTCTGCCGCAACTCGCCGCCGCCGTCACGGAGGAGGTCGAACTCGTCGACGGGGTCACCGCGGTGCGCGTCGACGTGGCGCGCGGCACGATGACGGTGACCGGCGACGCGGCTCTCGACGCGACGGCCGTGAGCGCCGCGGTAGCGGCGGCTGGCTACGAGCTCGTCTGAGATCAGACGCGTTCCAGTGGCCGGTGCGGTTCGGTGGGGAGTTCCACGCCGATCGTGTCGCCCGGGCGGACCACGCCGCCGGTCCGCACGATGCTCATGATCCCGCCCTTGCGCACGACGTCGCCGGCCGCGTCGCGCCCGACGACCTGCTTCAGCAGGCCCTGCTGGAAGTTGTCGATCTGCAGGCACGGGTTGCGCAGCCCGGTCACCTCGACGACGGCCTCGTCCCCGAGGCGCAGCAGGGTGCCCACCGGCAGCGTCAGCAGGTCGATACCGCGGGTGGTGACGTTCTCGCCGAGCTGCCCCGGCGCCACCGTGAACCCCGCCTCGGCTACCTCGGCGAACAGCTCCTCATGGATGAGGTGCACCTGGCGGAGGTTCGGCTGGGTGGGGTCCTGCGCGACCCGCGAGCGGTGCTTCACCGTCACGCCCGCGTGCACGTCCCCCTCCACGCCGAGCCCGGCGAGCAGCGTGATGCTGGGCCGGTTCGGCTTGGTGAACGAGTACTCGCCGTTGCTGCTGACCGCCGCCACTGTGCCGCTCATGCCCGACCCGTCTCTCGCCAGTAACGATCACTTACGAGCGCAATCTTCGCAGCTGTGGCCGTTCCGGGACAGGCGGCTTCTGTCGCCGCGCGTGCACGGCCTGTCGGCGGCGACGCGTAGGGTGGGTGGGCATGACGACCGGTAGGGCGGGGACGAGTCCGATAGAGGCGCTCTGGGCGGGCGGGTTGCTGCCGACCAAGGACGCGTTGCACCTGGCGTCGGGGGTGTCGGTGGGGGCGAAGCTCGACCCCGGGACCGCGCGCGGCGTGGCATTCCTCGAACCGTTCGACCTGGCCGCCGCGTTGAGCGCCGACCCCGGGTCGGTGACGGCGGTGGACACGCAGCACCAGGTGCATCTGCCGGGCGGCGGCGGCACGGTGTGCTGCGGCGAGGGCGCGCACGGCTCCGAGGGCTTCTGTGCCCGCCTGGGCAACGACGGCCGGCTCCAGTGGGCGCTCTACTTCGCGGAGTCCAACCCCTTCACCGACATCCGCGTCCAGTCAGGACGCCTCGTCCGCTTCCGCTCGACGTCAGGCGTCGAGCTCACGGTGGACCTGGCCGACCCCTCCCACACCTGATTCACCCCTTGGTCTGCTTGGTCTGCGAGGGCGGGTCCGCAGTCGCTTGGAGGAGGGGAACGAGACCGCGCAGGTCGGCCCAGCGCGGCGACCTGACGAGAGCGTCGCCCTTTTCCGCGGTGGCCTGGCTGACCGTGGTGCTCACCTCGTTGCCGGTGGCCAGATCCTTGGCCCTGACGTGCAGGACGCCGTTGGCGTCGAAGTCGGCGGTCACTTCGATCTGGGGCACCCCCTTGGGGGCGGCTGGAAGCGACAGTTCGAGGACCGCGACGCTCCTGTTGTGGACCGCCGCTTCCCCCTCGCCCTCCACGAAGTGCAGGACCACCCTGGGCTGGTTGTCCGAGTGCGTGGTGAAGGTCTCGCTGCGCTTCGTGGGGATCGACGTGTTCCGCTCGATCAGCTTCGCGGTCGTCCCTTCCCACACCTCGACGCCGATCGAGGCGGAGCAGGCGTCGAGGAGGAACACGTCCTTCATGGCGCCGGACAGCACGCCGGCCTGGAGCGCGGCACCGGTGACGACCCCCTCGGGGATCAGACCGCGATAGGGCTCTCTGCCGCCCGTGAGCTCGCGCACCAGCTCGCCCACCACCGGCATCCGGGTGGCGCCGCCCGTCAGGATCACCCGGTCGATATCGGAGAGCGTGAGCCCGGCATCGCGGATGGCCTGTTCGACGGGCCGTCGGCAGCGTTTCAGCAGGGCCCGGGCGGACATCTCGACGTCCTCCCGGCTCAGGTACTCGTCGAGATGCAGCGGGCCGTGCGGCCCTGAGGCGAGGTAGGGCAGGCGGATTGACGTGAGGCGCGTCGCCGACAGCTCGATCTTCGCCACCTCGGCCGCCTCCCGCAGCCGCTGCATCGCCACGGCGTCCTGGGCGAGGTCCACGCCGTACCGATGACGAACGCGCTCGATGATGAGCGAGGCGATTCGGAAGTCCCAGTCGTCGCCGCCGAGATGGTTGTCGCCGGCGGTCGCCTTGACCTCGACGACGCCGTCGGAGATCTCGAGGACCGAGACGTCGAGCGTGCCACCGCCGAGGTCGAAGATCAGCACCGTGGTGTCGTCGTCCCTGCCCAGCCCGTACGTCACCGCCGCGGCCGTGGGTTCGTTGACCATCCGGGCGACGTGCAGACCCGCCGCCTCGCCGGCCCTGACCAGCGCCGCCCGCTGGTCGAGTCCGAAGGTGGCGGGAACCGTCAGGACCGCCCCGCGGAGCGGTCCTCCGAGGTAGGCCTCGGCGTCCTCCCGCAGCCGGGCGAGGATCAGCCGGGCGGCCTCCTCCGCCGTCAGCCGCACGGGCCCCCGCGTGATGCTCCAGCCCGTCCCCAGCTTCAGCTTTGCCGATCGCACCGTGTAGTCGGGGTTGGTGATCGCCTGTCGTTTGGCGGCCGTGCCCACCAGGATCTCCCCCGCGCCGGTGACGGCCACCAGGCTCGGCGTGGTGAGCGCCCCCTCGGCGTTGGGGATCAACCGGACGTCCTCGCCCTCGTACACGCCGATCGCCGAGTTCGTCGTGCCGAAGTCGATGCCGACGATCGGGCGGCCGGTGGCGCCAAGGCGGCGTCCCGCCGGCCGGGCCGGGCGGGGCGCCCGTGCCGTGTCGATGTCGCCGAGCCCGCGCTCGTGCCACAAGGCCCGTGCACGCTGGGCCACTTCACGGTCCTCGTCGGCGATGAGCCCGAGCAGCGCCGCCCGCGCCGCGTCCCGGGTCGACTCGCGCACGCTGCCGAGCAACCGTTCAACGAGATGCAGGGAGCCGATCCGCTTCCACGCCTGGACGTCGAGCACCGCGGCCCGCATCTCGGCCAGCCGGTCGACATCGCCGTGCCGCGGGCTGCGGGCCAGGTAGATCGTGCCCTGGGCGCCGTCCACGCTGAGCGTCGGCGTCTGGCCGGCGACCCGCTGCCGTACCCGCTCGTGGACGTAGTCGTAGAGCTCGTGGACCGACACGAGCCCGTCGCCGTCCAGATCCGCCGACCCGTCCCGCAGCCCCTGCACCACCGCCGAGGTGAAGACGGACGGCTCGGCGGGCGCGCGGCTGTAGCGGACGTCCTGGGCCGCCTCGTGCGAATACTGGAGCGCCGTGGAGGCCGTGAGCACGATCCGGCCGTTGCCGGCGAGGGGCTCGGCGATGTCGACGGTGGGTGTGCCGCCGTCCCGGCGCCGTGCGTTCATCGCGAAGGCCCCGCTGTAACAGCAGTCGAGCAGGACGACGATGCTCCGGGATCGGCTCTCACCCATCCAGGCGCCGACCACGTCCGCGGCGACGGCCGTGGCGCCGGGGAGGTCACGTTCGGTGTCGCGCATGACGAAGTACAGCCGGTTGCGCAGATCCTTCCAGCCGTGCAGCGACAGGTGGAGGAGGAGCAGGTCGTCGGGTCTCGCCCGGGTGAAGAACGATTCGAGGGCGCGGCAGGGCGGGGCGCTGTTCGACGTCGACGAGCGTGTCGACCTCGAAACCGCCAATGGCCGGGTCGCCGAGCACCTCCGCGAGCTTCGCCGCGTCAGCGGTGGCCGCCGGCAGCCTGCCGAAGTTGTCTTCCTCGTTGTACTGGCTGTTCGCGATGATCAGGGCGCGCTTCGCCACGGCGGCTCACCCCTCGTGGCGGCGGAGGAACTCCTCCAGGGCGCGCTGGCTCGTGGCGTCGGAGACCCCGGTCAGCTCGATCTCGTCGTCGCCGAACTTGAGGCGGATGGTGCCGGCCCTGCGCCGGCTCAGCCAGTCCTGCACGCACCCGACGAGCACGGGAAGCAACGCGCCGCTCCCGCCCAGGCCGACTACCAGCGCGCCCAGTTCCCAGGCGCCCGGGCCGCGCGTGCCGGACGGCGGCGGGAGGGACGAGGGAGCCCGGTCGATGCTCGGGAGGGCCAGGTGATTCAGCTCGTCGAGCAGGTACTGGAGCTGCTCCTCGGCGTACTCGGGATCGCCGTCGCCCGTTTCGAGCACGAGCTCGACCGGAACTCCCGCCACTGCCACCCCGCCTCCCCGTTGCTGCAACGCAGGTGACAACTTTACCCGCCTATAGGGCAGTTGGCGTTGCTTTCGCGTCGCTCGTTGAGCGCGCGCCACTCGGCGATGCTCATTCCCCGACGTGCGTGCTGCGCTTCGGCGTGGCCGCGGATCGGCTCTCCCCACTCCCGGAAGCGCTTCGTGAGCCAACCGGCGGACACGCCGTACGTGCGTGCGAGGGATGCCATGGGTTGACCGGTTCGGTAGCGGGAGATGGCGTCGGCCTTGGGTATCTGGGGCATCTGCTTACGGGGCATGACGCTGGTTGCCCTTCATCTGAGCGTTCTTCTTCGTGAGTTCGTTGGCCTGCTTCACTTTTCGGCGCAGGTCCTCGGCGGTCCCGCCGGTCGGTGGCGGGGGAGTTGACGTGGTCACCGTTCCCCCTTCGTCCGCGTGTCATCACTGCGGTCCAGGGCCCGAACGAGCAGCCGCGCGTCGCCGAGCGCGAGTGGACTGACGACGATGGTCCGCCTGGTCCCGACCGTCCCGCACTGCACTTGGGCGGTGATGCCCAGCAGCGCGAACAGATCACGAAGCGAGTCCCGCAGGACCATCGCGTCCGGCCGAATGAGGTCTGCCATAAGCTGCCGCCCTTCGCTGGCAGTTGCTGTAACTGACTGACTACAAGCGTCGGTATCGCGGAGTACCCTGACCAGGGAAAAGGCGTTGACAACTGGTGGATGTAGACGGGCGGTTGTTCGATTGGCGGAGTACGAGAACGACGGGCGCGACAGCCTGCGGAAGGTGCTGGCTGAGGAGATCAGGAGCCAACGGGAGCGGCGCGGGTGGAGCTTGCGCGACCTGGCCGCAAAGACGACGTACAACCACACGTACTTCAGCCGTATCGAACGCGGGGAGCAACTTCCGTCGGATGCCCTGGCGAAGACTCTGGACGAACTGTTCGAGACGGGTGATCTGCTGCAGCGGATTCTTGAGGCGATTCGCAACGCATCGATTCAGGACTATGGTCGCGTCGCCGTGAAGAAGGAGGGCACGGCGACACGCATCCAGGTCTTCACCAGCAGCCTGGTCACCGGACTCCTCCAGACCGAGCGGTACATGCATGCGTTGTTCCGGGCGTCCAAGCCAGGGATCTCCGAGAAAGAGATCGAAGCGTTCACGAGCGCCCGCATGGCCCGCAAGTTCGTCTTCGAGAAGGAGGATCCCCCGCTCCTCTGGGCGATCATGGACGAGGCCGCCCTCAGGCGGCCGGTCGGCGGCAAGGAGTGCATGGTCGAGCAACTAGAAGCGCTGGTCGAGATGACCCGGTTCCCGAACGTAGTGATCCAAGTGCATCCGTTCGATAAGGGTGGACACCCCATGATGGGAGGTAGCATGACACTGCTGACCATGCCCAACGGGGAGCACCTCGCTCATGTGGAGAGCTTCACCTTCGGCGAGCTGATCGAGTCACCGAAACGAGCAGCCGAACTCACGCAGTCATTCGACCTTGTTCGGGTCCATGCCCTGCGTCCGGACGAGTCGCTGGAGCTCATCAGGAAGTACCAGGAGGAGTACGCGTCATGATCACCATCGAGCCGGGTGCCGCGGTGTGGCGCAAGTCGAGCTACAGCGGCGTGAACAACGGCGACTGCCTGGAGGTCGCGGACGGCTTCCCCGGTGTCGTGCCCGTACGCGACTCGAAGAACCCCGGTCCCACCCTGCTCGTGCCCGCACGTGCGTGGCAGGCACTGGTGGAGACGCTCAAGAACTGAACCCGAAGGGGCACGCCATGAGCACTGTCGAGCTGGATGCCGCAGCCTGGCGGAAGTCGAGCCACAGCGCCGTGAGCAACGGCGACTGCCTGGAGGTCGCGGACGGCTTCGCCGGCGTCGTGCCGGTGCGTGACTCGAAGCGGCCCGGCCCCGTCGTCGTCGTGCCCGCCGACGCCTGGCGCGCGTTCGTGGAGATGCTCAACGCCTGATCGCGCCGACCCCCCCGGCCACCACCGCAGGAACACAACACGACCACCGAATGCCTGCGCGAGGCAGCCCTGCCCACGACTCCTCGTCGTGAAGACAGCGCCTTCACCTCACATTAGTACGCGCCTTCGAGGCTGAGTGATTTTCAGACTTGTTCTCTTGATTGGCAATCATCTCATAAGGGTGCCAATGGAGATGGAAAAACCTTTCATCACACCTCCTCGGCGTTGGCTGAGACGCCGTGCCTCGTGCGGAGGGCGGATTTCCGCGAAAACCCCCGGGCAATCTGTGGACGGGCGCCGCCGACACGGCGGAACCCGCTCGACATCCCCCAGGAGGTAACTCAGTGAGGATCATCCGAAGCGCGATGGCCGTCATGGCCGCGACGATCATGCTGCTGGCCAGCGGGGCGGCGGTCACCGCGGCGGCAGAGGCGCCGGGCCAGGCCGAAACGCTGGCGGACGCCACGTTCGCGGCACCGACCAGCATCGGCCAGAACATGGCGTGGACGTCCGGGAACGGCGCCACCGCGCTGCGGCTCCAGGAAGACGGCCACCTCGTCCTCTACTACCAGGGCCAGCCCACGTATTCCTACCCGGGCACGTGGAGCAAGGGTTCCGTGGCTGCCTTCCAGGGGGACGGCAACTTCGTGGTCTATGACGTGAACGGCGCGGCCGTCTTCAACGGTGACGGCGCATGCATCAACTCGGGTCAGCGCCCCATCTGGAACGCGGCCACGGCCATGCGCCTCACGGACAGCGGCAGGCACCAGTTCCTCAACGCCAGGGGCCAGGTGATCTGCCAGTTCCCGCTCTAGGTGATCCCGAGTTGGCTGATGCCCTGCGGGGCACAGGTTCACGGAAGTGACCGCTCAGCCAGTTGAGCACCATCGTCCGAACGCGGACCCAGGGCCGTCACCCCGCCGATATCGGGGTGACGGCCTCTTCGTCGACTGCGACGGGGTGTCCCGGCAGCGCGATTTCACTCTACTCGCGCGCGATCGACGGACCGCCGGGCGCTGCCCCTGGGACCGCGACAGCGTCCCAGGGGCTGACCAACTGTACTTGCGAGCGCATCGCACCTGGTCACAGGGGGTATGACAGCTGTGGCTGCAATCGAATTGGTGTGCCACCGTGCGGGGTTATGGAGCGGAACGGGCGCACCCACGGACACGACCAGCACCAGCACGGCCCGTCAGCGCGCGACGACGCGGGCCACGCGCACGGACGGTCGCGGTGGGGGCGGCTGCGGCATCGGCTCGCGCATGTGGTTACCCCGCACAGCCACGAGGCGGCGGACAAGGTCGATTCGGCGATGGAGACCTCGCGGGAGGGGATGCGGACGCTGTGGATCTCCCTGGCCGTGCTGGGGGTGACCGCCGTGGTGCAGACGGTGGTCGTGGCGCTGTCCGGATCGGTGGCGCTGCTGGGCGACACTATCCACAACGCCGGCGACGCGCTGACCGCGGTACCGCTGGGGGTGGCGTTCGTTGTAGGGCGGCGGGCGGCGAACCGCCGTTACACCTACGGCTACGGCCGTGCGGAGGACCTGGCCGGCATCGTCATCGTGGCCACGATCGCGGCCTCCGCGGCGCTGGCCGCCTGGACAGCTGTGGACCGGCTGCTGAACCCGCGGGACGTCACGCACCTGTGGGCGGTATCGGCGGCGGCGGTGGTGGGGTTCGCCGGGAACGAGTGGGTGGCCCGCTACCGCATCCGCACCGGCCGGCGCATCGGGTCGGCGGCGCTGGTCGCCGACGGACTGCATGCCCGCACCGACGGCTTCACGTCCCTGGCCGTCCTTTTCGGTGCGGGTGGCGCGGCACTGGGCTGGCGGTGGGCCGACCCGATCGTCGGCCTGCTGATCACGGTCGCCATCCTGTTCGTCCTCAAGGACGCCGCCCGCGAGGTCTACCGGCGCCTGATGGACAGCGTCGACCCCGCCCTCGTCCAGGCAGCCGAGAGCGCGCTGCGCGGCGTGGACGGCGTACAGGGAGTGGGGCAGGTGCGGATGCGGTGGATCGGCCACGCCCTGCGCGCCGAGGCCGACATCGTCGTCTCCGCGGACCTGACCGTCGTGCAGGCCCACCGGCTGGCCGTGGATGCCGAGCACGCCCTGACCCATGCGGTGCCCAGGCTGACCGCCGCGACCGTCCACACCGACCACACCCCACACGGGGCCGACCCGCACGCGGTGCTCGCCCACCACATCCGCCCCGCCCACCGTCCGGCCACGGCGGCCGGCGCTGTCAGTGGCCGCTGAAAGGATCAGGTCGTGACGAATCCTGCTGCCATCGCCGCCTACTGGGACGCCGCCGCCGACAACTTCGACGACGAACCCGACCACGGTCTGCGGAGTCCCGAGACCCGCGCCGCCTGGGCCCGGCTGCTCGTCTCGTGGATGCCGCCGGCCCCCACGGACGTGCTGGACGTCGGCTGCGGCACCGGCTCCCTCTCCCGGCTGCTGGCCGAGGCCGGGCACCGCGTCACCGGCGTGGACCTGGCCCCGCGGATGGTGGAGCAGGCGAAGGCCAAGCTCGCCGACGCCGGCCTCAAGGGCCGCTTCCTCGTCGGGGATGCCGCCGCGCCGCCCACCGGTGAGGAGCGGTTCGACGTCCTGCTCTCCCGCCATCTGGTGTGGACGCTGCGTGACCCCCGGGCTGCTCTGGCCGAGTGGACCGGACGGCTGCGGCCCGGGGGCACGCTCGTCCTGGTCGAGGGCCGGTGGCGGGAGGCCGGGCAGGCAGGGGCGCCCTACGTCGCCGGCGCCGAGAGCCTGCCCTGGCACGGCGGCATCGCCGCCGAGGACCTGGCCGCCGCCGTGCGCCCGCTGGTGGCGGAGGTGAGTATCGAGCCGCTCAGCGACAACCCTGCTCTGTGGGGTGGGACGGTGACCGACGAGCGCTACGCCCTGATCGCCCGCACCTGACCGACCCCGAGGTCGGCGACGCAGCCCGCGAGAGCCTGCGCCGCTGCGCCGCCGAACTGGCCGGCGTCCTGCGCGAGGGTCAAAGGGCGGGCGACATCTGCCCCGGGATCAACGCCCGAGGCCGCCGCCTGGTGGCTGCTGTCCATGATCACAAGGTTTCCGCCGGGTCGCAGCACGCGCGTGAACTCGGCGAGCATGGGGGCCCGGTCAGGGACGTGTGTCAGGGTGAGCCCGCAGACGACGGTGTCGACCGCGTTGTCGGGGAGCGGCAGCCGATGCAGGTCGGCCTCGTGGAAGACCAACCCTCCGTGATTCGTAGCAGCGAAGGTTGACCGTGCTCACCGGAGATTGGAATCAGGTCCGGCGGCGTCGGTAGTACGCATACGTGAGGACCAGGAGCAGCGGACCCCACAGGTTCATCAGTCCGCTCATCGCCATCGCGAGGATGTCCCAGCCATCGTCGTACGGCCAGGCCGCCGTGCCGCCGGTAGCGGCCTCGTACAGCCAGTGGATGCCCAGCGCGGTGAAGAAGAGGCCGCCGAAGGCTGCGGGGACGATCGCGGCGGCCGGCGGGATGCGTCGCCCGCCCAGCCTCGGCACCCAGTGCGGAACGACCTCGCCCCAGCGGCGGACCAATCCGAAACTGAGCAGCGCGAGGATCTCGGTGAGGATCGTCAGCCCGATGACGTATGGGGCGTTGTACCAGGCAGGGGCCATAGGCTCTCCACCCATGCCGTATCCGAAGGCGAACGGTATTCGCCAGATGCCGACGGGCAGTACGACCAGCGGGATGGCGTGCGCGACGCGCTCTGCCCAGGCGGGCACGCCGTGCTGTGCAAGGCTCGTCGCTTCGGAGGCCAGGCTCGGGTGGCTTGTCGTCGTCATGCGTCCAGACTGCCGGGACGCATGACGACGCGGATCCTCTCGGAGGTCGACCTCGCTTTCCGCCCGGGGGGGAGCTAGGTCAACCTCCGAGATGATGCGGGCGGGGTTTCGCGGCTTGGGTCGCCACGAACCGACCTCCGGCCGGGCGCAGCCCTGCCCACGATCATCCGAGCGTTTCCTCCATCACCGCGGCAGCCAGGGAGATCCGCCAGGCGACGAGCCCGGCTGCGGCGAGGCCGGCGATGGCCAGGAAGCTGCTGGTGAGGAACGGGTCGGTGCCGTCCATGGCGGGAGCGAACCCGATGCCGACGTAGACCGTGACACCGGTGGCACCGCCCAGTTGGTCGGCGGCTCGCTGGACGCCGGAGGCGATGCCGGCGTCGTCCTCGGTCACGCCGGTCACCGCGACGTACTGAAGCCCGACGAGCCCGAACCCCATCCCGGCCGCGATGAGCACCATGGCCGGAGTCATCGCCGACCCGGTGGTCCCGAGGTAGGAGACCAGTGCGATGGCGGCCATCGCCAGCATGGTGAAGCCGATGCCGACCAGGACACAGGCCCGGGCACCCCACCGTCCGAGCAGCCGGGGCACCAGCATCGAGGCCACGATCAGGGACACCGCCAGAGGCAGCATCGTCAGACCGGCCTGAAGCGGTCCGGCGCCCAACCGATCCTGCAGGTAGTAGGTGAACAGCAGGAACGACGTGGACAGTGCCGCGCTCAGCAGAGCGGTGGCGAGGTTGGCCAGGACGCGCGGCCGGTTGCGGAAGAACCGCGGCGGCACGAGCGGGTTCCGTGAACGGCGTTCGACCCTGATGAACAGGGCCCCGGCTACTACCGCGCCGATCAGCGCCACCGGCGGCAGCCATGGCAGCGTGCTGTCCGTCTCTCCTGCCTCGACGACGCCGAGGGTGAACAGCAGCGGAGCCGCGATCAGCAGGAGCGAACCGGGAAGGTCCAGCTGTGTGGGCTGGGCAGGCTGTTGGCTCGGCACGAGAACGGCCGCAGCAGCGAGCACGACCAGGATGAACGGCACGGACACCAGGAAGATCCACCGCCAGCCGAGCAACTCGGTGATGATCCCGGAGACCACGAAGCCGAGGACGAGGCCACAGCTCGCGACGGCCGCCCACACACTCAACGCCCGCGACCGGCGCGGCCCCTCGGGAAACATGAGCACGATCACGGCCATCGCTGCGGGAAGCGCGATCGCTTCCCCGGCGCCCTGCAACAGCCGGGCTGTCACCAGCACGGCGAAGGACGGCGCGAGCCCGGCCAGCAGAGACGCGGCACCGAAGAGCGTTGTGCCGAGCAGGAGGATGCGGCGCCTGCCGAGCACATCGCCCAGCCGGCCGCCGAGCATCAGCAGCCCACCGCCGGTGATCGTGTACCCGACCACGACCCAGGTCAGGGCGTGACCGTCGACCCCGAAGTCGGCGCCGATCGAGGGCAGGGCGACATTGACCACGGTCACGTCAACCGCAATGAAGAACTGCAGCATGGCCATGCAGCACAGCACCAGCCACGCACGCACCGGGGACGATCCGTCCCGGGGCGAAAAGAGAATGCCTGAAAACACCGAGTGCTCCGTTGCTCAGAAGAAGTTCCGAGCAGCACGAACGTGCCGCTCCGGTCCAACCACGGAGCGGCAGAACGTTCAACAGAAGTGAGACGAACGCCCCGCCGCTAGCGGAGCGTCCTCGTCACCGCGGCACAGGAAGCCGCGCACGAAGCACCAGACACGCCGCCGATGCTACCCGAGCCAACGGCGAGGGCCTGTGCGCTCCAACGACGCCCGTCTGGCTCATGTTCGCCGGGTGGCGCCGGTCTGCTCACGCAGGATGTCGCTGTGGCCAGCATGGCGGGCGAACTCCTGGATCATGAGCAGGCAGATCCATCGCAGGCCGACGGCGCCGAAGTCAGGGCGCTGTCGGGTGGCGTCGAGGTCGATGTCCGCGGCGATCGCTCGTGCGCGGTTGCTGGCGCGCTCGAACTCAGCGATCACGTCGGCGACCGTTTCGTGGTCGCTGACCACGAAACTGACAGGCATCCGCACCACGGCTTCCGTCTCCGGGATCGGCCCGGATTCAGTGCACTGCTCCAGGAGTGCTCGGTCGGCCCGCCAGCCTTGGATGACGATCTCTTCCGTTTTGTCGTCCACCCACCTCTGGAGATGACGGCCGGGATCATCTGGTATCCCAGGGTTGATCATTCCCAACGTGGAAGGCGGCTGGCAGAGCGATGCGCATCGTCTTGGTGTCCTACGCGGCAGAGGGCTTCGCGGTCCTCCACCGTGCCTGCGAGCAGGCGGGGCACACCCCCGTGGTCTACGTCCATGGCCGGTCGCTCCGCCCGCGCGGTCCGAGTCGGCCCGGCGCGGGTGCGGTGGTGAGCGGAATCGTTGAGGCCATCCCGCCCGGTCTGGATCTGCTTCTCCCCGGGAGCACAGACGTCCTGGCTGACTCGCTGCGCGCTCATCAGGCCGATCTGATTGTCTGCTACGGCTTCCCGTGGCGCTTCCCCACCGCCGTGCTACGGGCAACGCGACGCGGTGGGCTGAACGTCCACACATCGATGCTCCCCCGGTACAGGGGACCGCTACCGGTTCACTGGGCCATCCGCAACGGCGACCCAGAGATTGGTGTCACCGTCCATTGGATGGACGAGCAGTTCGATACTGGGAACGTTCTCGCCCAGGAGGGGCATATCCCGCTCGCCGACGATGTCGTCGGAGCCGCGTTACACAGGGACATCGAACAGGCGATCTCCCGTCTGCTGCCCGCCGCCCTGGAACGGGTCGTCGCAGGGCACACCGGCGAGTCACAGGACCACGGCCTCTCCTCCTATGCGGGGTGGATGGAACCCCTGTCTGTCAGTCTTGCTTGAGACGCGGAATGCAAGACTCCGTTTGATGTAGACCAGGGCGAGATGGGACCCGCAGCAGGATGACGATGACCCTCTCCGACCAGGCTGCCCTCGCGCGGCAGGATGGTCGGGTGACCGACGACCCAGCCAGCGGCAAGTCCGCCCGTCCCAAGCGCCGGACCTTCACCGCTGCCTACAAGGCGCGCATCCTGGCGGCCTATGATGCCCTGCCCGACGGCAGCGCCGAACGCGGTGCCCGGCTGCGAAAGGAGCGGCTCTACCACTCCCATGCTGGATGTGCCCGCAGGCCGCGCAGACGAAGGCGTCGAACGTGGTGCGCCTGGTCCCGAGCGCGGCCGCGCCCTTCTTGTGGAGCCCGCCCTGTGCCACGTACTCGCCGTGGTACGCCTCGTCGGGCAGGCAGGGGGAGGGGACCGTCTCGGCCGGAGGGTCGTCGTGGCGCCGGGTGGGTGTCAGTGGGGGCTGTGATGCTGGGGGGCATGAACGTACATGTGCGGAACATCGTCTTTGACTGCGGGGACGCGCGGGCGCTGGCGTCGTTCTATGCGGAGTTGCTCGGGTGGCGGGTCATTCGGGAGGACTGGTTCGTCGTCGCGGAGGGTGAGGACAGCGCGCTGCGTCTCGCGTTCGACGAGGTGGAGGGGTACCGGCCGCCGCTGTGGCCGGATCCGGAGCGGGCGTATCCGCAGCAGATGCATCTGTGCCTCGGCGTGGACGATTCCGAGGCGGCGCAGGCGCGAGCGCTGCGGCTGGGTGCGAAGCGGCTTCCGGACCTGGGCGGTTCCTGCCCCGTGTTCGCCGATCCGGCCGGCCATCCGTTCTGTCTGTGCGCCCCGGGAGAGTGAGCCTCAGGCCTCGTCGGTGGCGCGTTCACGCTCCTCGTTGAGCGCTCGCCAGTCGGTCAGGGTGATGCCCTTGCGGGCGCCCTGTGCCTCGGCGTGGCCGCGGAGCGGCTCTCCCCACTCCCGGAAGCGGTGGGTGAGCCAGGTCGCGGAGACGCCATAGAGGCGGGCCAGGGAGGTCATCGGCTGCCCGCTGCGGTAGCGGGATCTGGCCTCCTCCTCGGGGATGTCCGGCATGCGCTGGCGCGGCATGTCCGGTTACCGGCTGCCCCGGGCCTGCGCGTTGGTGGCTGACTGCTGGTTCACCTGCTTGACCCGCTCGCGTAGCTTCCTGCGGTTGGCCTGGGTGACGCCTTCCCTGGTGCGTTGTTCCCGTTGCGTCTCGTGCTCGGTCATCGGTTGCTGCCCCCTCCTGCGGCAAGGCGGCGGTCGCGCCCGGCGCGGCGCGGAAACCTCCTGTCCTACGAGTTTCCCCCTGCGTCCGCACAAAACCGCTCTGTTACAGACATATTCTCTCCAGTGTCCGTTCCGTTATCCGCGATGCGTGCGAGCTGGGGCCTGGCGAGGCGTGCGTAGTCGGCTCCGGAGATGGCCAACGAACGGTCCAGGCGGGCGGCGTTGAAGTAGATCCGGGGCCGCGCGACGACCTCGGGGTCGGCGACGAGTTCGAGGTCCGGGTCGAAGCTGAACGGGAGGACCGTGCCGGGCACGGCGCGCGCCAGGCGTTGCGCGGTGGCGGCGTCGCAGAAGCCGACGTAGCGGGCCGTGAAAAGGGCGCGGATCGCGGCGAGGTCGACGCGCCGGTCGCCGGGGACGACCGCGAGCACGTAGCGGGTGGTCCGGCGGTCGGTCTTCGCCCGCAGCACGAGGCATTTCGCCGCGTGGGAGACGGGGTGGCCGCGCAGCGCGCTGACCGTCTCCGTGGTGCCGTCGGGCGCGTGGTCGATGAGCCGGTAGTCGGTCGCGGTCTCCGTCAGCAGGGCGATCAGGCGCTCGTAGGTGGCGTGGTCCGGCACGCGGGCTCCTCGGTCGGGTCGAGTGGTCGGGTCGAGCGGTCGGGTCGAGCGGTCGGGATCCCACGCTGCACCAGCGCCACGATGTAGCCCAGTACGAGATTCTCAAGCGAAGATGTAGTGGCCCTACACTGGCGCTCTACACTGACGCGGTGGACGAACGACAGCTGCGGATCCTGCGCGAGCTGGGGGAGCGGGGGAGCGTCACGGCGGTGGCGGAGGCACTGCTGGTGACGCCGTCGGCGATCTCCCAGCAGCTCCGGTTGCTACAACGCGCGATCCCCGTCCCGCTGACCGCACGCGAGGGACGGCGGCTGGTGCTCACCGACGCCGGGCAGGCCCTGGCCGGCGCGGCGATCGAGGTGGAGACCGCGCTGGCCAGGGCCCGGCACGCGGTCCAGGAGTTCGTCGACCGGCCGGACGGCGACGTGTCGGTGGCCGCCTTCCACAGCGCGGCGGCGGCGCTGTTCCCGCCGCTGCTGCGCGGGCTCGCCGGCCCCGACCGGCCGCGGCTGGTCCTCACCGACGAGGACGTCGCGCAGCAGCAGTTCCCGCAGATGACCGGGGCGTACGATCTGGTGCTCGCGCACCGCCTCGACCACGCCCCGCCGTGGCCGGGCACCGTGGCCGCCACGACGCTGTTGCGCGAGCCGCTCGACGTCGCGCTGCCGGCCGGGCACCCGCTGGCCGCCAGAACCCGGCTCGCCCCGCGCGACGTGGCCAAGCAGCCGTGGATCACCGTGCACGACGGCTTCCCGCTGATGGCCACCATCGAGGCGCTCGCCGCCGCCGCGAACCGCCGGCTGGACATCGTCCACCGGATCAACGACTTCGCCGTCGCCGCCGAGGTCGTCGCCGCGGGTGGCGGCGTCGCGCTGATGCCGCGCTGGACCACCCGCCCGCATCCGGAGCTGGTGCTCAGGCCGCTGGTCGGGGTGCACGCGCGCCGGCACATCGACGCGCTGCACCGCCCGGAACGCGCCGCCCGGCGGGCCGTCCGCACGGTGCTCGCGGAGCTGCGGAACGCCGCCGCGACGGTCCGCGGCCGGGACGGAGACGCTCAGCCGACGTCGTGAAAGGAGAAACTGCTGATCTCGTCGGCGGCGAGGTCCAGGGTGGCGTCCCAGTAGCAGGAGCCGCCGTCCATGACCATGATCCACTCGTCCTCCCAGTCGGGCGTCAGCGACGGGTCGCAGAGGCCCAGCACCTTCAGCTGGCGGTGGTCGCCGCCGGACAGCTCGGTGTACTGGCGGACATAGTCCTCGTTCAACTCGACGGTCTCGGTCTCCGTCTCGCCATCGTCGCCGCTCGGCCAGGTGAACTCCTCGGTCGCCGGCAGAAGCTCCTCGAAACGTTCGACGTCGGCGCGCTCCGGCACGCGGGAGTCGGCATCCACGGTGTCGCCGTCGGGGGTGGTCATCGAGTCCTCCAGGGAGGTCTCCATGAGCACGCCGCGCCAGCCGTCGCCCTCGACGATGGTGCCGGAGTCCTCGCGTCCGTCGCCCGTTTCCCCGCCGCAGCCGGTCACCAGCAGGGCGGTGAGCAGGCAGCCGGCCGCAGCGGCGGCGGCCCGTCTGTGTGCAGTCATGCCGATCGGACGGAGCCGCCCCAACCGCGGTTCCGTCAGGTGTAGTTGATGGCCGCCCCGGTGCCGAGGTGGGCCGTCGCGTCGAGGTCGGCGGCGACCGAGGTGAGCTTCGCGCGGATCGCCGCGAACGCGTCGTCGCCGAGCGGTAGTCGCCGCGGCGGCGTCGGCAGGTCGAGCGCGGCCAGCAGCGCCGCCGCGGCCTTCTCCGGGTCGCCCGGCTGCTTGCCGGCGTTCCCCGCCAGCGAGTCGCGGACCGCGCCGACCGTCCCGTCGTAGTCGCCGATCGGCGCGGAGGTCTTCAGTGCCCCGTTGAAGTCGGTGCGGAACGCGCCGGGTTCAACGATCAGCGTGCGGATGCCGAGCGGTGCCACCTCCTGGGCCAGCGCCTCGGTCGCCAGCTCCAGCGCCCCCTTGGCCGCCGAGTACGTGCCGACGCCGGCGAACGACAGGAAGCCGCCCATGCTGGTCAGCTGCACGATCATGCCGCCGCGCCGGCGCCGCATGCCCGGGAGCACCAGCCGGGTCAGCCGCATCGGCCCGTGGAACATGACCTCCATGGCGTCGCGCAGCTCCTCCTCCGTGGTCTCCTCCAGCGCGCCGACCGTCCCGTAGCCCGCGTTGTTCACCAGCACGTCGATCCGCCCGTGCTCCGTGACGGCCGCCTCGACGGCGGCCCGGCACTGGTCGGGGTCGCGCACGTCGAGGGTGACCACCGAAAGCCGTTCCGGGTGCTCGGCGGCCAGCGCCTGGATCGTCTCCGGGCGGCGGACCGCCGCCACCACGGCATCGCCCGCGGCGAGCGCCGCGCGCGTGAAGGCGGCGCCGAAGCCGCTGTTCGCGCCGGTGATCAGCCAGCTGCGGGGGGTGGCGTCCGGCGTGGCGTTCGTCGTCATGTCCCACTCACTTCCTGCTCAGTTCCTGGTCGAGACTCTGCCGGGCCGCGCGCCCGCCCGGCATGGCCCGAAGGTGGAACACGCTTGCCCACGCCCCGACCGGCGGCCTATAACGGCGGCATGACCGAGCCCACGGCCCAGCCCACGGCCCAGCCCACGGTCGAGCCCCCGCCCGCCGCGGCCGCCGCACACGCGATCGTGTCGGAGCCGCGCGGGCCGCGCCGGCTGCCGGGCGGTGAGCCGCTGCCACCTGAGGACTACCGGCGGCTGTTCGGCGTGCTGGAGGCGGTGGACCGGGCGCCCGATCTGCCGGCGTTCCGGGAGAGCCTGCTGCATGCCCTGGAGGAGTGGTTCGGGTACAGCACCATCGCCGTGCTGCACGGGCCCACCGTCGCCGCCGCGCTGTGGGACGGGCACGGCATCAAGAGCGGCTACACCCAGGAGTTCCTCGACGAGTACGCGGAGCGTTGGATCGCCGACGATCCGCTCATGTCGCCCGAGGCGCACCGGCTGCTGGCCGAGCGCGGGTGGGTGACGCTGCGCGATCTGCATCCCGAACGGGTGCCCGCGCAGCGCGCGTACGTCGAGCGGTTCCTGAAGCCGCACGGCATCAGCGACAAGGGCGGCATGATCATCGACGGTGGCGCCGAGGGCGTCGTCTACGTCGGCGCGGTGATCCGCGGCGCCCGCACCGTGCCGGCGCGCGACGTGGCGGTGCTGCGGGCGCTCAGCCGGCACCTCGCGCCGCACGCCGCCGCGCAGTTGGCCCGGGACCGGGCCGCCGCGGCCGCCTGCCGCGATCTCGGACTCACCGTGCGGGAGCGGGAGGTGGCCGAACTGGCCGCCCAGGGACTGACCAACCAGCAGATCGCCCGGCGCCTGTTCGTCGGCGTGGACACGGTGAAGAAGCACCTCACCCGTGCGCTGGCCAAGACCCGCACCACCAGCCGCACCCAACTCGCCGCCCGCTGGCCACAGTTCGGCCATCCGTAGGCCGGAATCGCACCCTCGGATTGGCGCGACCGTTACTTTCCTGATATCGATATGTGATGATCGAACGGGTTGACGAGCGGAAGACGGGTGAGACATCAGGCGCCGCGGCCACGCTGCGGCCGGCTCGCGGGACGATCCCGTGTACCTCGAGTACTCCCAGTAGTCACCCGGGCACGGAACCGCGGGCGGGCAGGACCCGCGACCACGGCTTCCGGCCCGACATCGAGGGCCTGCGCGCGGTGGCGCTGCTGCTGGTGCTCGTGTACCACGCCGAGGTCGGCTGGGCGACCGGCGGCTACGTCGGCGTGGACGTGTTCTTCGTCATCTCCGGATTCCTGATCACCGGCCTGCTGCTGCGCGAGGTCGAGCGCACCGGCACCATCCGGCTCGGCGCCTTCTACGCCCGGCGGGTGCGGCGCCTGCTGCCCGCCACCGTCGTGGTGTTCGCCGCGGTGGTCCTGCTCGCCTGGCTGGTGCTGTCGCCGGTGGACCGCTCGGCCGTCTACGCGGACGTCGTCGCCGCCGCGCTCTACGTGATCAACTGGCGGCAGGCGACCGAGGCCGTCGCCTATTCGGACCTGGACGCCGCGGCCAGCCCGCTCCAGCATTTCTGGTCGCTGGCGGTCGAGGAGCAGTTCTACCTGCTGTGGCCGCTGCTGGTGCTCGGCGTCGCCCTGCTGGCCCGGCGCGGCGGCCGGCACCTGCGGCGGCGGCTCGCGTGCGCGCTGGGGGCCCTGACCGTCGTGTCGTTCGGCTACGCGGTGCACCTGACGCAGGAGCGGGGCGACGCCGCCTACTTCACGACCACCACCCGCGGGTGGGAGCTCGCGGCCGGCGGCCTGTTGGCCCTGGTGCCGACCGAGTACTGGCGACGGGCCGGCACCGCGGCGGCCTGGCTGCTGGGCCTCGGCGGCGCGGCGGCCATCGCCGTGTCGCTGGTCGGGCTCACCGAGCGGACCCCGTTCCCCGGCCCGTGGGCCGCCCTCCCGGTGGCCGGCGCCCTGGCGGTGATCGGGGCAGGTGCCATCTCGCGCGCCACGCCCGTCGGCTGGCTGCTGTCCACCCGCCCGATGCGGTACGTGGGCCGGATCTCGTACTCCTGGTACCTGTGGCACTGGCCGTTGATCGTGTTCGCCAGCGCCCGGATGAGCGGGCTGCCCAGCACGCTGCTGCTGGTCGTGGTCGCGCTGTCCTGGCTCCCCGCCGCGTTGACCCACCGCCTGGTCGAGACGCCGTTCCGCCGGGCCCGCGCCTTCACCGGGACCGGGTCCGCGCTGGCCCTCGGCGGCGGCTGCACGGTGGTGAGCGTCGCCCTGGGCACCACCGCGCAGGAGGCCGTGCCGTCGGTCGCGCTGGCCGGCTGGTCGCAGACCGGCGGCGCACAGGTGCTCGCCACCAGCACCGCGCCGCAGGCCTCCGCCAGCGCGCTGCGCCCGCTGCCCGCGGACGCCGAGGCGGACAAGGGGCGGGCCGACGAGGACGGCTGCCTGGCCGCGCAGGACGACACCGCCGCCCGCCCCTGCTTCTACGGCGACACCTCTTCGGACACCACGGTCGTGCTCTTCGGCGACTCGCACGCCATGCAGTACTTCGCCGCGCTGGAGCCGATCGCCGAGGAACGCGGCTGGCGCCTCGCGGTGCTCACCAAGTCCGCCTGCACGCCCGCCGACGTCACCGTCCACCACGGTCAGTTCGACCGCCCCTACCGCGAATGCGACGACTGGCGCGCCGACGCGCTGGACCGCATCGAGGAGTTGCGGCCCGCCATGGTCGTCACGGGCAACAAGGCGGTGGCCACGGTCGTCGACGACGACCGGCGGCTGGGCGAGGGGGCGAGCGCCGAGGCCATGACCGAGGGGTACGCCGACACCCTGCGGCGGCTGCGCGACACCGGGGCGGAGGTGGCGGTGGTCGCGGACAACCCCTACCCGACCACCGACGTCCCGTCCTGCGTCTCCGACCATCTGGACGACCTGTCCGCGTGCGCCTTCCCCAGCAAGGAGGGGCTGGCCTACGAGCCGGTCAACACCCAGGCGGCCAGGGACGTCTCCGGGGTGACCCTGATCGACCCGACGCCGGTGCTGTGTCCGCGGGACGAGAGCTGCCCGGCGGTGATCGGCAACGCGCTGGTCTACCGGAACGGCACCCACCTCACCGCGACGTACGCCCGCACCATGAGCGACTGGTTCGACCGACGGCTGCCACGGCTCCCCGACGGCCCGTGAACGGCCCGTGAACGGGCCGGGAACGCCCCGTCCGATTTCCGCCGGCGGGGCGGCGGGGAGCCGACCGACCCTGGACCGCATGAGCATCAGCACGAGCACGAGGACCGGCACGAGCGCCGGTGTGTACGCACCTCTTCCCATCCCGCCCGCCGCGCTCGCGGAGCTCCGCGAGGGCGACGACTCCGGGCGCCCGCTGCGGCCGTTCACGGCGCGGGAGGACGGCGTCCCGCTCGACTGTGTGGGCGATCCGCTGCGCTGTTGCCTGCGGGGCGTGGAACTGGGTGAGCGGGTCGCGCTCGTCTCGTACGCGCCGCTCAGGCGGTGGGCGGCGGCGACCGGAGCGGACCCGGGGGCGTACGACGAATGTGGCCCGGTGTACGTCCACGCCGAGGAGTGCGCGGGGCCGGCCGAGGGCCGGCGCGGCTACCCGTTCGCGCGGCCGGGGGCACTGCGCACGCTCCGGCGCTACGACGCCGGCGGGCGCATTGTCGGGGGCCGTCGGTTCGAGATACCCGAGGACGTCCAGGCCGGGTTCGACCGGGCCTTCGACGAGGCGTTCGCCGACCCCGAGGTGGCGCTGGTGCACGTCCGCGCCCTGGAGTACGGCTGCTTCCACTTCGAGGTCAGGCGACCGTAGCGCCGGCCGAGCACACAGCCGGCCCGACGGACCGCGACCGACCCCGGGTCGGGGCCGGGGCAGGGCCGGCCGAAGCGCGCGGCGCGACCATCGGACTGCGACCGGCCCTGGGCCAGGAAGGATGAGGTCGGGGCGGGGAGGGTGTCCGGAGAGCTTGTGCGGCCGAGGTGGGGTTCTCGTCCGTGGCTGGTACACAGGGGCCCGGCGGCCGGGCCGCAGGCCCGGGGCGGGGAGGGTGTCCGGAGGGCTTATGCGGCCGAGGTGGCGTTCTCGTCCGTGTCCTCCTCGTAGGCGTCGAACGCGCCCGGGTGTGTCTGGTCCCGCACCGCCGCGTACTGCTGGCGCACGGCCGTTCCCACCTGCGCCCCGTCCGCCGGGCCCTCGCCCGGCCGGATCGTGCGCCCCGGTGCGGCCGGCCACGGCGGCGGGGTGTCGGCGTCCAGCGAGCCGTCCGCCACGCCCTGGGCCCACGCCGCCTGCCGGGCCGCGCCCAGCGCGGTGTAGTCCGCGGGCGCCGGTATCACGATCTGCGCGCCGAACAGCGCCGGCGCGAGCGCCCGCACGGCCGGCAGCTCCGCCGCTTGGCCCAGCAGGAAGACCCGGTCGATGCGCACCCCGCGCCGGCGCAGCACCTCGGCCGCGTCGGCCAGGCCGCACAGCATGCCCTCGAACGCGGCCCGCGCCAGATGCTCGGGCCGCATGCTCTCGCGCCGCAGCCCCGCCAGCGTGCCGGCGGTGTGCGGCAGTTCGGGGGTGCGCTCGCCCGCCAGGTACGGCAGGAAGACGAGGCCGTGCGCGCCGGGTGTGGAGGCCAGCGCCAGCTCGGACAGGCGCGGCAGCTCGCAGCCCAGCAACTCGGCGGTGCCGCGCAGCACCCGCGTCGCGTTCAGCGTGCGGACCACCGGCAGATGGCGCCCGGTGGCGTCGGCGTAGCTGGTGATGGTGCCGGATGGATCGCTCAGCGCCTGGTCGTGCACCGCGCATACCGACCCTGAGGCGCCCAGCGAGATCACCGCGTCGCCGAGGCCGACGCCGAGTCCGAACGCGGCGGCCATCGTCTCGCCGGTGCCCGCCGAGATCAGCAGTCCCTCGGGCGTGCGCCCGGCAGCCGCGGCCGGTCCCAACACCTCGGGCAGCGCCACCGGATGACCGACGGCCAGCTCCGCCAGCTCGGGCCGCCAGGACTCCTCGGAGGCCGACCAGTATCCGGTGGCGGAGGCGCCGCCCCGGTCGGTGGTCCACCGCGCGGGCCGACCCAGCAGCTGCCACACCAGCCAGTCCTGCGCCTGGAGCACGGTGGCGGTGCGGCGCGCCGCCTCCGCGTCGGTCCTGGCCAGCCAACGCAGCTGCGCCACGGGCTGGGTGGTCTGCGGTACCGAGCCGACGGCCTCCGCCCACGACCGGCGCCCGCCCAGCGCGTCGATCAGCCACAGCGCCGCGGCCTGGGCGCGTTCGCCGCCGGTCGACGGCATCGGCACCGGCTGCTCCTCGCCGTCCAGCGCCACCGGCGCGTTCAGCTGCGCGGCGACGCCGATGGCCGTGACCTCCTCCAGCACCCCGCCGTCCGCGGCCTCGCCGAGCGAGAGCAGCCACGACTGCGGCGCCGGCTCGCTCTCCGGATGCGGTGCGTGCCCCTGCCGGAGAACCTGGCCGGTGTCCGCGTCACAGACGACGATGCGGGTGTAGGCAGAAGAGTTGTCCAGGCCGGCGACGATTCCCATGGGCCCGATGATGCCTCATCTCGTCACCGTTCCGGACCGATCGGTCACACCTGTGACAGTCCACGCTCCGAGCCGTGACGCGGCCCGGCACCGGGCCGCGCCACGGCCGGTCACTCAGACCGGTGACGCCGAGTCGCGCGGCTCGTCGGCGACCGACGCCCCGCCCACCCCGCCGCTCCCGGCCGCCGGGTCCGCGGTCCGCTCCGCGTTCCCGGACTTGGACCCGGGCCCGGACTCGGCGCGAGCGGCGCGCCTTTCCTGCCGCCGCTCGCGCATCCAGCGGACGGTCGGCTCGGTCCACCGTGCGGTGATCGGGCCCATGATCACCAGGATCAGCACGTACGCGGTGGCCAGCGGCGCGACCCGCGGCTCCGAGGTGGCGGCCAGGCCGGCGATGACGATGGAGAACTCGCCGCGGGCCACCAGCACGCCGCCGGCCCGCAGCCGGCCGCGCGGGCCGATGCCCGCACGCCGGGCCGCGTAGATCCCGGTGGCGATCTTCGTGCCGGCGGTGATCACGGCCAGCAGCAGCGCGACGGCCAGCACCGGCGGGATCTCGGCGGGGTCGGTGGAGAGGCCGAAGAAGACGAAGAACACCGCGGCGAACAGGTCGCGCAGCGGCGTGAAAAGCCGACGGGTGGTGGTCGCGACCTCGCCGGAGAGCGCGATGCCCACCAGGAACGCGCCGACCGCCGCCGAGACCTGGAGCTCCTGGGCCACGCCGGCCACCAGCAGCGTCAGGCCGAGCACCACGAGCAGCAGCATCTCCGGGTTGTCCGAGGAGACCGCCTTGCTGATCAGTCGCCCGTGCCGGAGCGCCACGTACAGCGCGACGCCCGCCGTGAGCAGCGCCAGCGCGACGGTGAGGCTGCCGCTGGCCAGCCCGACACCGGCCACGGCGGTGGTCAGGATCGGCAGGTAGACGGCCATGGCGAGGTCCTCGATCACCAGCACGCCGAGCACCACCGGCGTCTCGCGGTTACCGAGCCGGTCCAGCTCGGTGAGCACCTTCGCGACCACCCCGGAGGACGAGATATAGGTGACGCCGGCCAGCGCGAGCGCCCCGACCGGGCCCCAGCCGAGCAGCAGCGCCGCGATCGCGCCCGGGGTGGCGTTCAGCAGCAGGTCGACCAGGCCCGACGGGTACTGCTCGCGCAGGCTGCTGACCAACTCGGGCGCGGTGTACTCCAGGCCGAGCATCAGCAGCAGGAGGATGACGCCTATTTCGGCGCCGACCTCGATGAAGTTCTCTGCGGTGTGCAGGGTCAGCAGCCCGCCCTGGCCGAAGGCGAGGCCGCCGAGCAGGTAGAGCGGGATGGGGGAGAGACCGAGGCGTCCGGCCAGCCGTCCGACGATGCCGAGGCCCAGGACGATGAGGCCGAGTTCGATGAGCATGCTTGTCGTGTTGTGCATGCTCAACCTCCGTCGATGATGTCGGCCAGGTCGGAGACACCTTCTCGGGTGCCGACGGCGACCAGCGTGTCACCTGCCTCGAGGCGGTAGTCGGGTGCCGGCGAGGGGTGGGCCCCCGTGCGGCGGAGTACGGCGACGATCGAGGCGCCGGTGCGGGTGCGGGCCTTGGTGTCGCCTAGCGGGCGCCCGCGATAGGGGGACTCGGGGCCGATCGGGATCTTCTCGGTGACCAGGTCGAGCCCCAACTCGCCGCCGGACAGCTTGCGCACGGCGGCGCCGACCGCGCCGGTGCCCTCGGGCGCGAGGATGGCGGCGAGCTTGGCGGCCTCCATCATCTCCAGCGGCACCGTCGCCTGGCAGCTGTCCGGGTCCTCGGGATCGAAGAAGCCGACGAACCGCCGCCCGTCCTCGTGCACCACCACGGAGATGTGCCGCCCCTCCCGGGTCGTGAAGTCGTACTGCGTGCCGACGCCCGGCAACGGAGTGCGTTTCAAGGCCATGAGGTGCCGTCCTCCCGAGGTGGTGATTCCTATGATCTCTTGATGCGATCTTAACGCGGCGGCGTGTCGGGATAATCCGGGTATAAAGGCTGCTCAGGGTCGCCGGCCGTTATGCGGGCACCGGCCGCAGGGCGACGCACGCCGGGGAGCCGACGTCGAGGCGGTAGCGCTCCACGAGTTCGCCCGTGTCCGGGTCCGGGTCCAGCGCGATCACCACGTCCGACTGCTGGGCGGCGACGTACATCCGGCCGTCGACGAACGCGAAGTGCCGCGGCCAGGCCGCGCCCAGATCGTGCTCCGCGACCAGCTCAGGCCGGTCGCCCGTCAGGTCGAACGTGGCCACGGTGTCCACGCCGCGGTTGGACATCCAGGCGCGCAGGCCGTCGGGTGACAGCGCCAGATGCGCGGGCATGCTGGTGCCCGGGCGGCCGGTGGCGGGGGAGGCGGCGCGCGGCACGAACGCGCCGGGCTCCTCCTCGGACAGCGCCACCAGTTCCTGCCCCAGCTCGGCCACCGCGTAGGCGCGCCCGCCCGGGGCGCGCAGCAGCTGGCGCGGTCCGGTGCCCGGCGGCAGCGCGCTCGCCGCGACCCGGGCCAGGGTGCCGTCGGCCCGCAGCCGGTACGTCCAGATCCGGTCGCTGCCCAGATCGGTGACGCAGACCAGAGATCCGGCCCGGTCCACCGTGACCATATGCGCGTGCGGGCCCTCCTGGCGGTCCTCGACCGGTCCGGAGCCGGAGTGCTCGACCAGGTCGGCGCGGCGGGTGGGGATCCCGCGCTCGTCGAGGCCGAAGACGGCGACGCTGCCGCTGCCGTAGTTGGCGGCCAGCAGATAGTCGCCGTCGGGGGTGATGGCCAGGTGGCAGGGCTCGGCGCCACCGGTCGACTCCTCGCCGATGACCTGGGGGGTGCCGTCGGGGTCGAGCCGCAGCGCGGTGACCGCGCCCTCGGCCAGCTCCCGCACCGCGTACACCACGGGCAGCCACGGATGCCACTGGAGCCAGGAGGCGGCCGGCAGGCGCAGCTCGCCGACCGGCTCCGGCCGGCCGGGGCGTGCGTCTTCGCCGTCTTCGCCGGCGTCCGGCGAGCCCAGGGGCTCGCGAAACACGGTGACGCCGGGACCCGTGCCGCCGGTCTCCGGCGTGTAGGAGCCGACGCAGATCAGCCGGTGCGGTTGGTCGGGCATGGTTCTCCTCGCTCTTCTCCGGGCGCCCCCTCGGACACGCGACCGCGCCATCATGCCGTGCCCGGCGCGGCCGCACCGCGCGGCCTCACCGCAGCAGCAGGGACTGTGGCTGCACCGACAGCGTGCGGTCCAGGACCAGACAGGCCGCGCCGACCGCGCCGACGTCGTCGCCGACCTCCGTGCTGGTCACCGCGGTCGGGTGGATCTTCTTGACGAAGGGCGACTTCTCCACCATGGCCGGGATGATCCGCAGGAAGCGCTCGGAGAGATGCGGCCAGATGGGCCCGCCGAAGACGATCATCTCCGCGTCCACCAGCGTGGCGGCGGCGCACACGCCGCGGCCCACCCGCACCGCCCAGCGGTCGATGATGTCGCCCGCGGTGGCGTTGTCCTCGGCCAGCCGGCTGAGCTCGGCCAGGCCGCGCTCCGCGTCCCGGGGTCCGACCGGCGTGTAGTCGTGGCCGAGCACGCCGAGCTGGATGGCCTCCTCGACCATGGCCCGGGTGGTGCAGGCCGCGCCCAGGCCGCCGACCTCGCCGGCGTTCCCCGACACCCCGCGCAGCACCGTGTCCTCCACGACCAGGCCCATGCCGGAGCCGGTGCCGAGGTAGAAGAACAGGAAGTTCCCGGTGTGCGCCGCCGCGCCGGCCCAGCGCTCGGCGATGGCCGCGGCGATGACGTCCTTGTCGAGCAGCACCGGCAGGCCGGTCTCCTCGTTGAGGAAGTCCCGCAGCGGCACCCGGCCCCAGCCCTCCAGCTCCGGCGGGTCCACCACCAGCCCCGCCGCCACGTCCACGGGTCCCGGTGCGGCGATGCCGAGGCCGAGGATTCGCTCGCGCGGCACGCCCGAGTCCTCGATGAGGGTGCGGATCGAGGCGCTGATGCCGGCCAGCGTCTGGTCGGGGTCGGCGACCCGGGGGGTGGGGGTGCGCAGATGGGTCACCACCCGGCCCAGCAGGTCCAGCACCACGTAGGTGATGACGGCCGGGTCCAGATGGGCGCCGACCGCGTACCGCGCCTCGGGGTTGACCTGGAGCAGCGTGCGCGGTTTGCCGCTGCCGAAGCTCCGCTTGCCGGTCTCCCTGGCCAGGTCGTGGTCCAGCAGGCGGCGGCAGATGTTGGACACCGTCTGCGCGGACAGGCCGGTGGACTGGGCGAGTTCGACCCGGCTGAGCCCGTCGGGGACGCGGCGGATCGCGTCCAGGATCACGGACTCGTTGAAGTCGCCCATGCGCGGCAGGTTGGTGCCGCGCCGCATCGCCAGCGGTTTACCCATCACGGTGTCCTCCAGGCCGCGGCGGTACCGCGGGCACGCGTGGATCGTATCGGTCATATCCTCTCCGCCCGGCTCACAGCTGCCGCACCAGGATCCGCGCCACAGCTCAACCCGCACCACCGCGCGTCGCGGCCAGGCCGCGCGCCAGCGCGGCAAGCGCTTCGTCCCCCCACGACTCGAAAGGTAGGACCCGTCATGGCAGTCTCCCGCCGTACGTTCGTCACCTCCGCACTCGCCGCGTCAGCGGCGGGCGGGGCCGCGTTCGGCGCCGCCTCCGCCCACGGAGCCCCCACCTCCGCCGACACCAAGCGGCAAGCGTCCGCGCGGCAAGCGCTCAGCGAGCCCGGGGACGTGGTCGGCAAGATCACCGTCGGGTACCAGGGCTGGTTCGCCTGCATCGGCGACGGTTCGCCCATCAACGGCTGGTGGCACTGGGCCCGCGACATGAACCAGACGCCCTCGCCCGACAACAACGGCATCATCAGCTGGCCCGACATGCGGGACTACGACGCCGGCTACCCGACCGACTTCGCCCCCCTCGACACCGGCCAGCCCGCCACCCTCTTCTCCTCCCACGACGACCAGACCGTGGACACCCACTTCCGGTGGATGGCGGAGAACAACTGCGACACCGCCGCCCTCCAGCGTTTCAACCCCGACGGTCACGAGGGCCCCATCCGGGACGCCATGACCGAGAAGGTCCGCGTCGCGGCGGAGGCGCACGGCCGGAAGTTCTACATCATGTACGACGTCTCGGACTGGCTGGCCATGCGCACCGAGATCACCGTCGACTGGACCGAGAAGATGTCGGCGTACACCTCCTCACCCGCGTACGCCGTCCAGAACGGCATGCCCGTGGTGGGCCTGTGGGGCTTCGGCTTCAACGACAACCAGCGCCCGTTCACCCCGGAGGAGAGCCTGGAGGTCGTGAACTGGTTCAAGAACCAGGGCTGTTATGTGATGGGCGGGGTGCCGACCCACTGGCGCACCGGCGACCAGGACTCGCGCCCCGGCTTCCTGGAGGTCTACCACGCCTACCACATGCTCTCGCCGTGGATGGTCGGCCGGATCTCCGACGTCGCCGGCGCGGACGCGCACTACGCGAACGACGTCGTGCAGGACCAGGAGGACTGCACGGCGCACGGCATCGACTACCAGCCGTGCGTGATGCCGGGGAACCTGCAGAACGGGGACCGCGCACACGGCGACTTCATGTGGCGGCAGTTCTACAACGTCGTCAGGGCGGGCGTGGCCGGCGTCTACATCTCGATGTTCGACGAGTACAACGAGGGCAACCAGATCGCCAAGACCGCCGAAACCGCCGCCGACGTGCCGGCCGGCTCCGGTTTCCTCCCGCTGGACGAGGACGGCACGCGCTGCTCCGCCGACTACTACCTCCGGCTGACCGGCGACGGCGGCCGGATGCTCAAGGGCGAGATCGACCTCACCGAGACCCGCCCGACCCCGCCCACGCTCTAGCAACGCCGGGTGTCGCCCTTCCCTGGTTCGGTTCAGCCCGGGAAGGGCGAGGGTGCTGCGGCCCGGCTGGCCGCCAGGGTGGGGATATGGCCGGTGCCGCCGCGGCCGGTCAGCGACAGCGAGGCCGCGCCGACGCCGAGGGCGACCGCGGCCGGCAGCGGGTCGCCGAGCGCGAGCCGGGCGGCCGTGGTGCCGGCGAGCACGTCGCCCGCGCCCGTCGCGTCCACGGGGTTGTCCACCGCGGGGACCGGCAGGTCGACCATGCCGGACCCGTCCGCGACCACCACCCGCTCCGCGCCCGAGGTGACGGCCGCGGCCCTCGCGCCGAGCGCCAGCACCGCCTCGGCGGCCCGCGCCGGGTCCTCGGTGCCGAGCAGCGCGCCGGCGTCGGCCGGGCAGGACGGGGTGACCAGCGCGCAGTGCGGGGCGATCTCCGCCAGCGCGGCGCGGGCCCGTTCGGCCGTGGTCAGCCGGGCCCGGAAGTTCGGGTCGTAGAGCACGGCCGCGCCCGCGCCGGCCGTGGTCCGCGCGGCCGCCAGCACGGCCCGGCGGCTGCCGTCGGACAGCGCGCTGCCGATGCCGGACACCACCAGCGCGCCGGCGCCGCGCAACGCGTCGGCCCACCGCTCGACGTCCGGCTCGTCCAGCCGGGAGGCGATGCTGTCGCGCCGCCAGTAGGTGAACTCCCGCTCGCCCGTCACGTCGCCGTGCAGCAGGTAGGCGCCGTTGCTGCCGGGTCCGCGGCGGATCAACGAGGTGTCCACGCCGAGTTCGGCGACCCGGGCGACCAGCGCGTCGCCGAGCGGGTCATCGGCGACGGCGGTCAGCACCGCGGTGCGGGCCCCGGCCGCGGCGGCCGCGGCGGCGGCGTTCAGCGTGTCGCCGGAGAAGCCCAGACGCACGGGCGTCTCGCCGCCCACCGGCCCCTCGCAGAAGAACTCCACGAGGATCTCGCCCATCACCACCACGTCGAACCGGTCGTCATCCGACCGGCCGCCAGCCCCCTGTACCGGGTTCACACCCGCTCACCCCCGCCGAACATCCGGGCCAGGGCCCCAGGCTCTTCCGGCAGCCCGGAGCCGATCCCGACCGCCACCGCCCCGGCGTCCAGATACGCCGGCGCCTCGGCCACGGATATCCCGCCGGTGGGCACCAGCACCGCGTCCGGCAGCACCGCGCGCAACGAGGCCAGGTACTTCGGCCCGCCCACATGCGCGGGAAAGACCTTGGCGGGACCGCGTCCCGCCGCGTCGGCGATCTCGGCCGGGGTGAAGCCGCCCTCCACGAACGGCACGCCGGCCCGCGCGGCCACCTCCCGCACCGGCGGCGCGGGGAACGGCGAGACCAGGAAGTCCGCGCCCGCCTCGACCGCGGCGGTCGCCTGTTCGGCGCGGGTCACGGTGCCGAGCCCGATCAGGGCCCGGTCGCCGTGCTCGCCCCGGCAGTCGGCGAGCGCCCCGGCCCAGCCGGGGGTCGAGGTGGTCAGCTCCACGATGCGGCAGCCGGCGGCCAGCAGCGCGCGGACCCGAGCCACGGCGGCCGCGGGATCGGGGGAGCGCAGCACGGGCAGCAGGCGCTGGGCGCGCAGCGCGGCGACGAGTGGATGCGTTGCGTCCATGCTGTTCCGTTACGTAGAATGTCGATTCGCTAAGAAGAACGCCGTCACGCTAACACGCAGGCCAAGGAGCGTCGATGACCGGGCAACCGACGGGTGGGCAACCGACGGGTGGTCGCTCGTCGCAGGCGGGCAACGCGACCGAGAAGGCGCTGCGCCTCCTGGAGGCCGCCGCCGCGCCCGGCGGCCCGCACCGGCTGGGCGCTGTCGCCGCGACGGCCGGCGTTCCCAAGGCGAGCGCGCACCGCATCCTGCGCACCCTCGTCGACGCGGCCTTCCTCACCGCGGACGGCACCGGCGGCTACGCCCACGGCCCTCGGCTGCGCGCCCTCGCCGCCCGGGTCGGCGCCGCGGCCGACGACGACCAGGGCATCCAACGCGAGCTGATGGCGCTGCGTCAGCTCACCGGCAACACCGTGCACCTGGCGCTGCGCAGCGGCGACCGCGTCGTCTACACGCATAAGGTGGCCGGACCGCATGCCCTGCAGATGGCCTCGCACGTCGGCATGGAGATGCCGCTGCACTCCACCGCCATCGGCAAATGTGTGCTCGCCGGCCTGGCCGACGACGCGCTCGCCGCCCTCGTCGGCCGGACCGGACTGCCGGCCCGCACCCCGTACACGGTCACGGACGCCGCCGCGCTGCGCCGCGAGCTCGCCGAGGTGCGGGCCCGCGGCGTCGCCCTGGACGACGAGGAGAACGAGGCCACCATCCGCTGCCTCGCCGCCCCGCTCCGCGACCCGTCCGGCACGGTCATCGGCGGCGTCAGCGTCTCCACGGTCACGTTCCTGGTCTCCCGCGACCAGCTTCTCGCCTGGTCCGACACCGTCCGCACCACCGCCGCCACCCTCTCCACCCGCCTGTCCTGACCCGGAGGCCCTGACCCGGAGGCATAGCCCGTGCGCGCACGGGTACCCGCCATATCCGGAGGAAGGAGACAAATGTTCGAGGCTGACGACATCCGGAACTGGCGGGGCGAGGCCGTCGTGGACGACGGGGGGCACAAGATCGGCACGCTGGAGGCCGTCTACGTGGACACCGTCAGCGACCTGCCCTCGTTCGCCACCGTCACGATGGGTCTGGCCGGCCGCCGCAGGCTGGCGTTCGTCCCGCTGGTCGGGGCCCAGGTCGGCCCCCGTTATCTCAAGGTCTCCTTCGACAAGCGCACCGTGAAGGCGGCTCCGGCCATCGGCACCGACGACGAGTTGCCGGCGACCGAGGAACCGGCCGTCTTCGCCCACTACGAGCTCTCCTACCAGCCAGGCAGCCAGGGCGAGCGCCGCCTGGCCCGCCGCTGAGAACGCAAGGGACCGGCCATGGCCCTGTTCTTCTTCCTGCTCCTGGCGGCGGTGGTCCTCGGCATCATCGGGATCGCCGCCGACGACCTGACCTACCTGCTGTTCATCGGCATCCTCGTCCTGCTCGTCGCCCTCGCCTTCGGCGTCTTCCTGCTGCGCCGCAGCGGGCGAACCCCCTCCCGCTGAGTCCCACCGAACGAACACGGTGCGTTGTCAGTGGCGCGTGTGAGGATGCCCGCATGACACAGCAGCTGAGTCGACGGGATGCCTCGGACACGGTCAGCCCGCTGGGATGGCGGTATCTGCTCGGCGCCCTCCACACGGCCGTCGCGGTGGGGTCGCTGGCGCGGGCGGTCGAGGCGGCGGCCCGCGCGGTCGCGGTATGCGGCGAGGACGCCGACGGACATCTGCGGGTCGACGTGCGCGCGGAGGGGCTCGTCCTCAGCCTCCAGTCGTGGTCGGACGCGCGCCTGACCGAGCGCGACCTCGACCTCGCGCGCCGAATATCCGCCGCGCTGGGAGACTCCGGCCTGCGGACGGAGCCAGGGATGGGGGCGAACTTCGGGGTGGGGGCCGGGCGCCCGGTCCAGACGGTGGAGATCGGCATCGACGCCCTCGACATCCCCGCCGTCCGACCGTTCTGGAAGGTCGTGCTCGGCTACGTCGATGAGGCGGGCCACGACGGTCCCGAGGACCCACTGGTCGACCCGCTGGGCCAGGGACCCGCGGTCTGGTTCCAGCAGATGGACCGGGCTCGCCCGCAGCGTAACCGCGTCCACTTCGACGTCTGCGTGGCACACGACGAGGCGCCGCGCCGCATCGAAGCCGCCCTGACCGCCGGCGGCCGGCTGCTGTCCGACGCCAGCGCCCCCGCCTTCTGGGTCCTCGCCGACCCGGAGGACAACGAGGCGTGCGTGACGACCTGGCAGGGCCGCGACTAGCGCCACGCGGCGAGGTTGCTCACACGAGTGTTACCAACGCTGATGTCAGTGACCTTGGCGGTCGTCTTCAGGCGTCAGAGTCCTGCGACCTGACGCTCAGCGGGACCCCGGAACCCGGGCTTCGCGCATGTCTTCGGTTGTTCCTGGGTGCCGGCGGTCGGCTCGTCGCGTACGCGGACTGGAACGCATGGAGGGAAACAACCTCTCGGGGTTCGGCGGCAACTGTCATGTACACGAGTGACACGCCCCACCGCAGGAGGTCGCATGTCCCCGCCACCCCCACCCCCTCCCACGCCTGCCCGCCGTCGCTGGCTGCGCCGTTCGTTCGGAATCCTCGGCACGGTGCTCACCGCCCTCGCCCTGGTCTTCGCCTCACCGGCCGGCGCGGAGTCGCCGCGCGCCGCCGACCAGCCGCTCGCCGAGTGGAACCCGCCGTCCCATCTCACCCAGGGCCTGGACGAGGTCTGGCGGCATATGGAGGACACCTATCCCGACCTGATGGGCTTCCCCAACTACGGCTGGGACCAGCTCGTCGCGAACGACGGCACGTTCACGTACTGCGTCCGCTGGGAGTCCGACACCCCGGTGAACGCCCAACTCCGTGACCAGATCAACGCCTCCGTCGAGGAGCAGTGGTCCCGCTGGTTCGACGGTCTGGAGGGCTTTGACGGGTTCCCGTACACGGACGTCCCCGTCGAGGTCGTCGGCTGGGCCGCGGCCGATCGCGACACGCTTCAGTGGAGCGACAACTCCGTCGACCTCTACATCGGCAATCTCGACAGCGGTGGCGCGCCCCAGTGCGCCCCCGCGTGCGGCCGCTTCTTCCACCAGGACGGCAACTACTCCCAGTGCCCTGGTGGCGAGGCCCGCCACTACGACCAGTCCCTCTGGCTCACCGACGGTTTCGGCGGCGGAGCGGGCGGCGACTGGGGCCAGCGCATGGGCAGCGAGTACTACCTGGGCGCGCTCGGCCAGGAGAACATCCATATCCTGCTCCATGAGATGGGCCATACGCTCGGTCTCGACGACTTCTACGACTGGACCCCGACCGGCGTCGGCGGCTTCCTGATGAAGGCCGGCTCGGCCTCCGAGGTCACCGAGTTCGACATGTGGATGGCCCGCGACTTCTGGCGCCACCTCAAGGGCCGCTACGGCATCCCTTCCTGACGCCCCTCCGGCTGACGGACGTCGCGGCCCGGCGGCCAGCCCACCACCCGCCGGGCCGCCTCAGGCGTCCGACTCCGTGAACACCTCGATGGCACAACGGGCGTTCCCCGCATGAGCGATCCTCGCGTCGCTCGTGACCAGGGGAACGCCCAGCCCTTCCGCGAGGGCCACGTAGGTCGCGTCGTAGGGGGAGAGGTTGTGCCACAGTTCCCGTACCCGCGGCAGCACGGGCAGGTGTTCCATCCTCCGGATCGGCAGCTGGGCGAAGAAGCCCCAAGCAGCGTCGAGTTCGGCGTCGGTCAGTTTCCCACCCAGATGGCGCCCGCGCAGCGCGGACGCGACCTCGACGTCCAGCAGGTGGGGCGCCGTCAGCCGCTCGGACTCCACGCGCTTGCGTACCGCCTCCCCGACGGGACCGGCGTCCGCCACCAGATGCACGACGGCGCCCGCGTCCATCACGATCACGTGCGCTTCCGTCCGGCGTCGATGTCGCCCAGCACCTCGCTCGTGGACAGCCGGGCGGTCACCCGCTCCCTGATGCGCGCGACGACGTCCTCGGTGGTGGGCGTGGCCGCCTCCCGCTCCAGCAGCGTTCGCGCGTACGCCTGAAGCGACTGGCGGTTCCGGGCGGCTCGTATCTTCAGCTCGGCGAGCGCGTCGTCGGACAGATCGCGGACATAGAGAGTGGCCATGCAACAAGATTAGTCGCAGCGCTTGCACTCTGCTAGCAACGACCGCCACGCCCTCGACGACTGCTACGACCGGACCCGGACCGCCGTCGGCGGCTTCCTGGACCTGCCCGCTGCCCGCAGTGGGGCCGAGACCAGTCCGGCGAGGGCGGTGACCAGCGCCAGAGCCGCGCAGGCGAGCAGGGCGGCGGGCGGGTTCGCCAGGTCGGCGAGCGTGCCGAGCAGAGGATTGGCCGCCAACAGGGCGCACGCCTGGCTCAGCACGAGGAGTGACTGCACCCGGGAGAGATGGGTGGACGGTGCGGTGCTCAGCACGAGCGGTGCGATATGGGTGGTGAACACGCCCGTCCCCAGGCCGGTGGCCACCGCGGATATCCCGGCGGCGAGGGGTGAGGCGGAGAGGGCCAACGCCGCGATGCCGAAAGAGGCGATGAACAGGCCGACCACGCCGGCCAGGCCAGGGCGGTCGGCCGCGCCGCGGAGCGCGACATACCCGGCGGCGCCCATGATGCCCAGCCCGTTCGCCCCCACGATCAGTCCGGTGGCGCCCGCCGACCAGCCCGTGTGGTGCGCGAGCAGTGGAATGAGGAGGGAGGTCGCCGGGAGCAGACACGCGGCCGCTCCGGCCAGGAGCGTGAGGGCCGGACGGAGCACCGGGTCCCGCCACGTGAGGCGGAGGCCGTCGGTCACCTCCCGCAGCAGGCCGCCGCCGGCCGTCGCACTGTCGTCCCGGGCCAGGGGGCGAAGGATCAGAAGGACGCAGAGCATCAGGGTGAAGGTGGCCGTGTCGAAAAGAGCGGCGCCCGGCAGGCCCGCGGTCGCCACGAGAAAGCCGCCGAGCGAACCGCCCACCATGGCCACCACCTGGCCGCCCGTCTGTCGCAACGCCAGCGCTCGCGGCAGCGGCGCGGTGCCCGCCAGCCGCCGCGGCATGGACCCGGAGGCGGGGAGGTAGAAGGCGTCCACCACGCCCACCAAGAGGCCGGCGGTGACGAGGAGCCAGGCGGGGGTGCCTAGCGACCAGGCCATGAGGGCGAGGAAGACGGTGAGCGCGATCATGGCCACGTCGCCGTAGATCATGATCCGGCGTGGGCCGAGCCGGTCCGCGAGGGCACCGCCGAGCAGCAGCAGAACCGTGCGCGGCAGGTTGATCGCGGTCAGCACCAGCCCGGCGACCACGCCGCCGTGGGTGGCGGCGGCCCAGCCCAGGCCGAAGTAGAGGACCGCGTCGCCCAACAGGGAGGCGAGCGCTCCGGCCAGCCAGACCTTGTAGGCCCCGGGCAGAGGGGCATCGCGCTGCCGCCGTTCGGTCGCCTGATCGTCACTGAGAGTCATGATGAGCAGGTTAGGGTGCCCCACTGACACTGGCCCTGGCCCTGGCACCGACACTGGCGTCGACAGGGCCGAGCGGGTCACCCGTTGCCTGATGTGCGTTATGGCGTTCCGAGGGGGCCCGGGGAGGGCACCTCCGCCCAGACGATCTTGAGATACGGGTCCAGGACCGTGTAGCCCCAGCGTTGGGTGAGGGTGGCGACGACGATGAGGCCGCGGCCGCCCTGGGCGTCCGGGGGTGGCGGGGTGGGGGTGGGGGAGGGGGCCGGCGGCAGGAGGTCGGGGCGAGCGTCGGACACCTCGACCCGGACCAGCGACGACGTCAGCCGCATACACAGCCCGAACCGCCGCCGTCCCGGCGCCAGCCCGTGCGCGACGGCGTTGGCGCACAGCTCCGCGGTGACCGACGCGGCGGCGAACGACACGGGGCCGTCGTCCGGCACACCCCAGTCGCTCAACTGCCGCAGGGCCGCCCGCCGGGCCTCCCGCGCGCCGCATCGCGTGGAGTCGAACCGCGCGCGGAAGATGAGCGGGGGAGGGAAGGTAGGAAGCGGGACTCTCGACGTCATGCTGTCACGATCGCGTCGCGGTGCGTGGCGAAACAGGTCTCCTCTTCCTACGAGCTCATGTTGTACGGGCCGCCGGTCATTTTGTACGGGCGGAGCCCCGTTACCCCTCCGCCGATGCCGCGTTGAACAGCCATGGGAAACACCCGAACGCGAGCCAACGAGCGGGAGCTGCCGGCGATCTGGATCGGATACGGCAAGCTCGCGAAGCTCTTCCGCGAGCGTGCTCGTCTCACCCAGGAGCAACTCGCCGCCGAGATCGGCTACTCGCCGGAGCAGGTCGCCTCCATCGAACAGGGCAGGAGGCCCGCGAAGATCGCCTTCACCGAGGCGGCGGAGCGTGTGCTGAACGCGCAGGGCGTGCTGAGGACTCTGCAGGACGATGTTGATCTGGCCAAGTTACCGGCGTTTTTCCGCGACTTTGCGAGCATTGAGGCGGAAGCGGTCAGTCGATTCTCGTACGACCCGCTGCTCATTCCGGGACTGTTGCAGACGGAAGAATATGCCAGGGCTCTTTTCGCCGGGCACTGTCCGCCCTTGGCGGACGACATCATGGAGCGGCATGTCGAGGCCCGCATCAGCAGGCAGCGGCTGCTCACCAAGACGCCCATGGTGGAACTGTCCTTCATCATCGGTGAGTCCGCGCTGCTCAATGCGCTCGGCGGCGAGGCGGTGATGCGGCGGCAGCTGCGGCGCCTCGTCGAAGTCGGTGACCTGCGCAACGTCGAAATCCAGGTCATGCCGGCGACCAGCGGATGGCATCCGGGACTCAACGGTCCGATGGTCCTGTTGGAAAGCGTGAGGCACCGACGCATCGGTTATGTGGAATGCCAAGAAGTCGGATCCTTCGTCTCCGATCGGGCCATGGTCACCGCCTTTGGCCTGAGATATGGCAAGCTGCGCTCGCAGGCCCTCAATACCGAGGAGTCCAGCCGATACATCAAGCGTTTGTCAGGAGAGCAATGACCTCGGAATGTTCGGAATGTCTTGTGTGGCGCAAGAGTAGCTACAGCGGGTCCGGCGGCGGTGACTGCGTCGAGGTCGCGGCCGTGGGGGTCGTCGTGCATGTGCGGGACTCGAAGGACTCGGAGAACCCGGACGGGGGGCGGCTGCGGTTCTCGGCCGCCGCGTGGGCCGCGTTCCTGCCGCACGCGACGTAGCCGGGGTCGTGGTCGTGGTCGGGCGGACCCTAAGCGGCGAGGTGTTCCGCCAGGAGGAGCGCGCCGAGCCCGAGCATCGCCGCGCCCGACACCCGGGTGACCGCGCGGGCCGCCGCCGGGCGGGCCGCGAGCGTGCGGCGGGCCAGGATGCCGACGGCGAGGTAGACGGTGGCGCAGTTGGTCATGTGGAGGGCGCCGAGCAGGGCCGTCTGGGCGGCGACGGGCCACGCGCCGGGACCGGTGCTGATGAACTGGGGGAACAGGGCGAAGTAGAGCAGCAGTCCCTTGGGGTTGAGGCCGCTGATCCCGAAGCCCTTCGCGGCGGTCCGCCAGGGCGAGGAGGCGGCGTCCAGCGTCTCGGGGGTGGCGGGTCGGCCCGCCCGCGCCAGCACCGTGCCGCCCAGCCAGACGAGGTAGCAGGACCCGGCGACGGTCAGCGTGGTGAGCAGGGCGGCGGAACCCGCGACGAGCAGGGTGAGGCCGGTGAGCGCGAGCGCGGTGTGGGCGGCGTAGGCGGCCACCATGCCGCCGACCGCGGGGAGTACGGACCGCTCCCGCAGGCCCGCGCTGATCGCGTAGGCCCAGTCGGCGCCCGGCGTGAACACCAGCAGCAGGTCGATGATCAGGAACGCCGCCGCGCTGCGCGTGTCCATGCCGCGCTCCTCCCACCGGTTCCGCGTCTGGGAGGGAGACTATGTCCGTTCTCGGCGTAAGTGTTCCCGACTTCTTCCCCGGATCGGACCGAAAGAGGGAGAATCTTGCTCATGGATGCGCTGGATCGGAAGATACTTGCCGAGCTGCAACAGGACGGCCGGCTCACGGTGACGGAGTTGGCCGCGCGGGTGCGGCTGAGCGTCTCGCCGTGTCACCGCCGGCTGCGGGAGTTGGAGCGGTCGGGAGCGATCCGCGGCTACCGCGCGGTCGTGGATCCGGCCAGTGTCGGGCTGGACTTCGAGGCCCTGGTGCTCGCCACCCTGCAGCAGGGCGACCGCGACACCGTCGCCGACTTCGAACGGGGCGTGTCCGCGATCCCCCAGGTCCTCCAGGCCCAACGCCTCTTCGGTCAGCCGGACTACCTGCTGCGCGTGGTGACCGCCGATCTGGCGGCGTTCCAGCGCCTCTACGACGAGCATCTGGCCACGCTCCCGGGCGTCCAGCGCCTGACCTCCACGCTCGTCATGAAGCATGTCGTCAGCAACCGACCGCTTCCCGCCTAACTGTCAACCTCGGGTTGACAGCCCGCGACTGTCAACCTAGGGTTGCCTCATGTCGAATCCCGAGCGCAGCACGCACCCGATCCGTCTCGACGACCTGATCGAGGCCATCACGAAGGTCCACGCCAACCCGCTCGACCAGCTCTCCGACGCCGTCATCGCCGCCGACCACCTTGGCGAGGTGGCGGACCACCTCATCGGCCACTTCGTGGACCAGGCGCGGCGTTCGGGCGCCTCCTGGACGGAGATCGGCAGGAGCATGGGCGTGACCCGGCAGGCAGCCCAGAAGCGGTTCGTGCCCAAGGGTCCCGCCGAGGGGACGGATCTCGACCCCAGTCAGGGCTTCAACCGGTTCACCCCGCGGGCGAAGAACGTCCTCATGGCCGCCCATAACGAGGCCCACGCCGCGAGCCACGCCCACACCGGCACCGGGCACCTGGTGCTCGGCCTGCTCAGCGAGCCCAGCGCGATCGCCGGCGAGGCGATCGTCGCGCAGGGCGTGACGCTGGAGGCCGTGCGCGAGGCGGTGACGGCCACCCTGCCGCCGGCCGCCGAGGGCGAGATCCCCGAGCTGATCCCGTACGACGGCGACGCGAAGAAGGCGTTGGAGCTCACGTTCCGGGAGGCCCTGCGTCTGGGCCACAACTACATCGGCACGGAGCACATACTGCTCGCGCTCCTGGAGCACGAGGGCGGCACGGGCCCGCTCACCGGCCTCGGCATCGACAAGTCGGCCATCGAGGCCCGGGTCGAGGAGCTGATCGCCGAAAGCGTCGGCTCCAAGAAGCAGCAGAAGTAGAAGTAAGCAGAAGTAGCGGTAAGCAGAAGCAGCAGTGCCCCACGCCTGTCCGCCCGAGCGCTACCGCAGCTCCGCCGCGGGTGCGCGCGCCGCGCGCCTGCGCGCGCGGGTGGCGGCCAGAACGGCGACCGCCGTCGCGGCCAGGGCGGCGCTCACCCAGACGGCACCCCGGTCGCTGTCCGTCGACTCGGTCACCGCGCCGGCGAGCAACGGCCCCAGGAACGCGCCGGCGTTGAGCGCGACCGTGGCGAACGACCCGCTCAGCGCCGGGGCATCGGACGCGACGTGCATCACCCGACCGACGAGCGCCGAGCCGACGCCGAACGACAGGCCACCCTGCAGGATCGACACGACGAACAGCGGACCGGCATGCGTGCTGGTCACGGCCAACACGATCCATCCGACGGGCAGCGCGCACAGGGCGAGGAGCAGGCCCCGCCGCAGCCGCCCGTCACCCGTGCGGCCGGCCACGGTGACCCCGACGAACGCGCCCACGCCGAACGCCGCCAGCAGCCCGGGAACCACCCTGTCGGACAGGTCCGTGACGTGCGTGGCGATGACGGCGAGATAGGCGAAGGTCGCGAAGGTCGCCCCGTTGACCAAGGCCGCGAGCAGCAGCGTCAGCCGCAGGGGGCGCGACCGCAACGCCCGCGCCTCGCGCCGGATCTCGACGTCGTGATGACGCGCCGCGTCCGCGGGCGCCGACCGGAACACGAGAGCCAGGGCGGGCAGGCACAGGGCCGCGACCGCGAGGAAGGCCGACCGCCAGCCGGCCCAGTCCCCGAGCATCGCGCCCGCGGGCACGCCGACGACGCACGACAGCGTCACACCGGACAGCAGGACCGCCGTGGCCCTGGCCCGCCGCGTCGGGGCCACGAGGGACGTGGCAACGGACATGGCCACGGCGAGGAAACCGGCGTTCGCGACCGCGGCGACGATCCGGGTGCCGAACAGCAGAAGGTAGTGCGTGGTCAGCGCGCCGACGACGTGCACGACGACGAACGCGGCCAGGAAGCTCGCCAGCGCCCGGCGGCGTGGCCACCGCGCGCTCAGCGCGGCCATGACGGGCGCGCCGACGATCATTCCGACGGCGTACGCGGACGTCAGGCTCGCGGCGGCGCCCTCCGACACGGACAGGTCGCGGGCGATGCCCGGCACGAGGCCGGCGAGCATGAACTCGGAGGTTCCCTGGGCGAAGACGGCGAGCCCGAGAACGTGGACGAACAGTGGCAAAGGGATCGACTCCAGCGGTGAGATACGCGAACAGGAACGTCCGCGCGCCGGACGTCGACCCGCCACCCGCGGTGGACGAGCGTCGACGGCATGCCGGACACGCGGAGCACGTGTCCGGTCGCCGGAAGCGAGGGGAGTGGAGAACCGAGTGGAGAACCGAGCGGTTCTCGGTCAGACGACGACCCGCCGCCGGGCGACCGGCGGCTCCGCTCTGTCTGATTCAGGGCTCGTCACGGCACGAAAACTACCCGGGGCCGCGCCGGCCCTCAACCGGATTACGGCGCCGGAACGCGGCGCCGGATCACCGCGCCGTCCGCGTCAGTGGATGATCGAGAGGATCTGGCAGGCCGCCTCGGCCAGGGCGGGGTCGCCGGCGACGTGCGCGCGAGTCAGGGCGGTGGACGGGAGGATGCCGCGGGTGCAGAGGCGCCAGGCGGTCTCGGCGTCGAACGAGACGGTGGCGGCGGGCCCGTCCGGCGGCGCCGCCAGGGACCAGCGGCCCGAGGCGGTCGCCGTGGCCGTCCAGGCGCCGCCCGCCGGGCCGTCCACGACGACGCGAACCTGGGTGCCGGCCGGCGCCCCGACGGAGCGCAGCGTGTGGGGCACGGCCCGCAAAAACGTGTCCAGGACGAGGGACAGCGCGCGCGGGTCGGGGTCGGTGGGCCGGCCGACCGCGTGCCGGATCTGCTGGCGGTGCGTCCAGTACTCCGTGAACTCGCGGGCGCAGTCCAGCCACATGGGCGACGGATCGATCCCGGCCCAGGAGACACCCAACGAGGCGCTCGCCGGGTCCGCCTCGGCGAAGTAGCGGGCGACCTGGCCGCCGGTCAACTCCAGCGTGTCCGTGAGTGCGGCCGGGCTCATCCGGGCGTGCGCATCCACCCATTCCTGGTTGATGCGGTGGACGAACGGCTCCAGCGGCTCGCCGGGCCGGGGCCCGGGCCCTCCCGCGTGGCCGTCCCGGCGGGCGAGCCGCCCGTACTGGTCGCCGAGCACGTGCGCGGCCAGGTCGCGAACGGTCCACCCGGGCACTGCCTCGCGCCCCCAGTCCGCCGGCGTCAGCGCGCGCAGCGTACCGACGAGCGCCGCGTGCTCCGGCGCGAAAGACGGGCGTGCGTCGATGGGCGCGCCGAGCCAGCCGTGCTCGGGCACGCCGCCAACCTGGGGCGTCATGGTGCGGAGCCTGCCCCACCGACGCCCGCGTCGCCACCGGAATTCGCCGCGCGGCGGCGACATCGCAGCGGCAGGGGAAGGCGACAGAGGGAAGGCGACTGCGCCGCAGACACGGGCCCCGTATCGCTGCTACGTTCTGCGGCGCGGGCCGGGCGCTGGAACGCCCCCGACCCGGCAACGCGCCGTGCGGGCACGGCGGTTCGAGTTCTACCCAAGTCGCGCCCCCCGTCAAGGTTCCGTTCGGGCACGGCGACCCGCACGCACACCCACCGTGCTCGGGGCGTTACCCTCCCAGAGCCGGGGCCGCCGCGCCGGCCCGGGCACCCCCACACCCCCCACCCACCACGTCCCCCCAGGAGCCCGCGATGTCCCTGCGAAGGCGCACGTTACTGACGACCACCGCCGTGACCGGTTTGGGCGCGGCCCTGTGGGGAGCCGACCGGTTACTCGACCGGCACTCGGCCGAGGCCGCCGAGGCGTCCTCGGCATCAGGGGACGGCGGCGCGGACCGGACCGTGGACGCGTCGAGCGAGTCGTTCCGAGCGGAGGAACCCTCGGCCGTCGGGGTGCGGGAGTTCCTCTGGGAACGGAACGGGCGGACGCTGGTCACGCCGGTCTGGTATCCGGCCGTCGGGACCCCCGGCGGCGAGCCCGTGCCGGACGCCCTGGTCGCCGACGGCCTCTTCCCCGTGGTGGCGTTCGCCCACGGCATGCGCACCACGCCGGAGAGCTACCTCTCGCAGATCCTCCCGCTCGCCGCCGCGGGATTCGTCGTCCCCGCCCCGCGCTTTCCCGAGAACACCTCGGACGACGTCCGCAACGGCAACCGGCCGCAGGACGTCTCCGAGGCCATCACCCGCACCCTCGCCCTCGCCGAGACGCCCGACGACCCCTTCAACGGCCACCTGGACAGCAGCCACGGCGTGGGCGTGGCCGGCCACTCGCTGGGCGGCATGACCACCCACGCACTGCTGGCCGACTGGCGGGACGAGCGGATCTCCGCCGCCGCGCTGCTCGCCGCGTTCCCGGCGGGCGAACCGGCCGGCGACGCCCTGGTCAACGTCCTGTTCGTGCACGGCGACGCGGATCCCCAGGCCGACTACGCGATCGCCCGGGAGATGTACGAGGAGATCCGCTGGCCCAAGGCGTTCCTGACCCATCTCGGGCAGGGCCACGACGAGTTCGTCTACGAGGACGGCGCGACCTACCCGCAGACCCGGGACACGCTGGTGGACTGGATGCGGTGGACGCTGCGGGCGGACACCGCGGCCCGCGACCGGCTCCGCGCCGACGCCGCGTCGGACGGCACCGCCTGGGAGTCGGCGCTCGACTAGGCCCTGTCCTGCCGATCTTGCCGGGCCCGCGACGCCAGCTACGGCCACTCGCCGCGTTGTCGACGCGGTGGTGACCGCGTTCCTGTCGGTGCGCGTCGCCGACCTGCTGGACCCGGCGCGGTACAAGCCGTTGCTGACCGAGGCGATGCGCGGCGTGGTCCCGGACGTCACGCTGGGCCGGGTGACGAAGTCGGACGTCACCAACCTCGCCGTGACGGGCTCCCGCCGGCACCGCGACCAGATCCCGGGTCTGGTGGAGGACTCCCACGCGGCGGCGCTGGACCTCGTGGACCTGCCCCTGCTGCGGCACCACTGCGGGGGCCTGCTGGACGTGACCACGCCGGCCCTGCGGATCGAGCCGTTCCTCGGGGTCGAGAGCTGGCTGCGCACCCGCGCCGCCTGGGAGGCGGGGAGCGATGTACGCGTTGGCTGACGGCGTCTCGACCGCGGACACCGACTACGGGCTCGTCCTGCTGCACCTGGCGAGCGGGGAGTACTGGAACCTCAACCCGACCGGCGCGACCGTCCTTCGCGCGCTGCTGGAGTCCGGGCGGGTCGACGCCGCGGTGGACGCGCTGACGCACGCGTACGACATCGACCGGGAGACGGCCGAGGCGGACGCCCGGGCGGTGGTGGCGGACCTGCTCTCGGCCCGACTGCTCACCCACCGGCCACCGGCCCCGTCCGGCCCTGAGCCCGTGCGGAAGCGCTGAACGGACCGCCCGCGGGGAACCGCCCCGGGGACCGCCGAGCAGACGACCGCGAGGACCGCCGCGAGGACAGGACAGGAGGGATGCCGTGGACGGCGACCCGAGGGGAGACAACCGGCAGACCGTCGCCATCGCTCCCGGCCCGCTGCCCTGGCGCGACCGGTGGCGCGGACGCCTGGCCGTGCTGGTGGCCCGGCTGTTGGCGAGGTGCTCGCCGGCTCGCATCCGCTATGTGCTCACGATGTTGCGGGCGGGCGCGCGGCCGGCCACCTACCAGGAGGCCCGGCGCGCCCGGGCGGTGGTCTCACCGTCAGCCTGGTGGCCAGCGGTTCCAGGGGCTGCCTGACGCGGTCGATCGCCGCCGCGCTGCTCTGCCGCATGAGCGGCTCCTTCCCCACCTGGTGCGTCGGCGTCCGCGTGCTGCCGCCGTTCGGGGCGCACGCCTGGATCGCGGCCGAGGGCCGGGACGTCGACGAGCCCTATCCCCCCGGCTACCACCGCGTCCTGCTCACGGTGACCCCACCCGAACCGCCCGAACCGCCCGAGCCGCCGGGACCGCCCGATCCGCCGGAATCACCCGGCCCGCCCCCGACAGGCCTCACCCCGACGACGTGACCCGCGGGGACCGCTGCCCGGCGACCGGAACCGCCGGCTCGCGCCCGGGACGGAGCAGGACCTCGCTGCCGAGCGGCGTGAAGCCGGCGGCGAGAAAGGCGCGCAGGGAACGGGCGTTGCCGGGTGCGACGGCGGCGAACACCGGCTCCCCCTCCGGCACGAGGCTCAACGCGTCGCCCAGCAGCGCCCGTCCGGCACCCCGGCAGGCCGCACGCTCCGGCCCGTCGAGCTCGATGCTCACCTCCCGCCGCCCGGCCAGGCCGTCGGCCGCCAGCGTGACCAGTCCGCGCCCGTCGCCGAAGACGCGGACGCCGCGGCGCACCGCGCGGGCGTGGCGCACCCGCGGATGGGCGTCGGCGTCGCGCCGCTCGGCCAGCCGGGGCGGGCCACCCGTTCCGTGGGCGACGAGTGTCACGTCGATGGCGTCGATCCAGCCGGTGGGCCCGGCGAGGTGACTCAGGAAGTGTGGCGCCAGGGAGCCCCCGAAGCCGTTCGCGCCGTGCTCGAGGACCGCCCGCTCGGCGAGCGCGGTGGCGACGACGGCGTGCCCGGTGAAGGCGACCGACGCCTCCAGTCCGTGCCCCAGTGGCGGCACCACCGTTACCTGCCCGTCGGCGGGCGGGAAGCGTCCCTCGGCCGCGGCCAGCAGGGCGTCGAGGAGCGGATGCGGCGGCGGGGTCATCTCGTCACCCTACGGCGCCCCCGCTGCGGCCCCACGGCGCCCGACGACGCCCCACGACGCCCCACGACGAAGGAAAACGAGTGTGAGTGCCGGTGGGAGGCGGGTAGCGTCGCCGGGTTGCCGTCTTCCGCGCCGTGCGCGCCCGTTGGAGGAGATCGCCGTGCCGCAGCCGTTCCCACCCGTCGCTCCGTACGCACACGGGCTTCTCGACGTCGGCGACGGCGGTGCCGACGACAACCGGATCTACTGGGAGACCAGCGGTAACCCCGCAGGCAAGCCGGCCCTGTGCGTGCACGGCGGGCCGGGCAGCGGCGGGCGCCGCGGCGCCCGTAGGCTCTTCGACCCCGAGGCGTACCGGATCATCCTGTTCGACCAGCGCGGCTGCGGCGAGAGCCAGCCGCACGCCTCGGACCCGGCGGTCAGCATGGAGCACAACACCACCGAGCACCTCGTCGCCGACATGGAGCGGCTGCGCGAGCACCTGGGCGTCGAACGGTGGCTGCTGTACGGCGGGTCGTGGGGCTCCACGCTGATACTCGCCTACGCCGAGCGGTACCCCGAGCGCGTCTCCGAGATCGTCATCAACGGCGTCACCACGACCCGCCCCGAGGAGATCGACTGGCTCTACCGGGGCGTCGGCCGCCTGCTGCCCGGAGCATGGGAGGCGTTCCGCGACGCGCTGCCCCCCGAGGACCGGGACGGCGATCTGGTGGCCGCCTACGACCGGCTGGTCAACAGCCCGGACGCGGTGGTCCGGACCAAGGCCGCCCGGGACTGGTGCACCTGGGAGGACGCGGTCATCGCCCACGAGACGTTGGGCCACCCGGGCGCGTACAGCGACAGGCCGAGCGACGGGCTGATGGCGTTCGTCCGCATCTGCACGCACTACTTCTCGCACCATGCCTGGCTGCCGGACGGCCAGCTGCTGCGCGACGCGCACCGGCTGGCCGGCATCCCCGGGGTGCTGTGCCACGGCCGGCTCGACATCGGCAGCCCGCTGGAGACCGCCTGGAAGCTGACCAAGGCCTGGCCGGACGCGGAACTGCTGGTGATCGACGACGCCGGCCACACGGGCAGCCCCGCGACCCTCAAGGCCATCCTCCAAACCCTCGACCGCTTCGCCACCACTCCCTGAACCCCCGCGGCGGCTGAACGGGCGTGGCGAGAAATGTCGAAGTAGACTTCTACGAATTGCGTCGAACTCGACTTCGACGAAGCTTGCGGCTGAAACCTTGAACCGAGACGGAGTCCTGATGCGCGAGATCCGCGGCGACCGGCTGGAGAAGCCCGCCGACGTGGTCGATCGGGAGCGGGAGTGGGACCTCCTCACGGACTTTCTGGTCGATCCCTCGCCGGCGATGCGGCTGGGCATCGTCTCCGGGCGGCGCCGGCACGGGAAGTCGTACCTCTTGCGGGCGCTGTCCGAGGCCGTCGGCGGGCTGTATGTCACCGCCATCCGGGAGGAGGGGCGCCTACCGGCCCTGCGGCGGTTCAGCGACGCGATCGCCACCCACGCCGGGCTGAGCCCCGGCACCCTGCGGCTGACGGACTGGCGGGAGGTGCTCGTCAACGCCTTCGACGTCGCGGCGCGCCGGTCGCCCGTTCCGCTGCTGGTCATCGACGAGCTGCCCTACCTGCTCCAGCACTCGCCCGAGGTTCCGGGGCTGATCCAGCAGCTCTACGACGAGCGGCAGCGTGGCGGCGACGGCGCTGACACCACCGGCCCTCGGCTGATCCTCTGCGGGTCCGCCATGAGCGTGATGCACGAGCTGCTCTCCGGCACCAAGCCGCTCCGGGGGCGCGCGGTCGTCGATCTGCGTCTCGGTCCCTTCGACTACCGGGCGAGCCGCGTCTTCTGGGGCATCGACGATCCGCTGGCCGCGTTCCGCGTGCACGCGGTGCTCGGCGGTGCCCCCGGGTACCAGCCCATCGCCGGCAGGCCCGCGCCCGACGACGGCTTCGACCGATGGGTGACGAGCACGGTCCTCGACCCGGGCCGCGCGGTCTACTCCCGCACGGAGACCGAGTACCTGCTGCGCGAGGATCCCAGGATCACGCAGCACAGCCTCTACTACGACGTGCTGTCCGCCATCGCCCAGGGAGCCACCACACCGGCCAAGGTCGGTGCATCCCTGGGGCGCCAACGCAACGCCGTCGCCCACCCGCTCGACGTGCTGGCATCCACCGGCTACGTCCAGCGGGAGCGCGACGCGCTCCGTCCCCGTCACCCGGTCATCAGGCTCGCCGACCCGGTGATCCGTTTCAACCAGCTCGTCACCCTCCCGCAGGCCGCCACCGTCGAGCAGGGCTTCGCCGAGCAGGTCTGGCAGACGTCCGCTCCGACGTTCAACTCCAAAGTCGTCGGGCCACACTTCGAGGACCTGGCCCGCGACTGGACCCGCCGCTTCGCGCACGCCGTGCTCCCCGATGGTGTGCCGGGCCCGGTGGGCACGACGGAGGTGGCCGACCCGGCGGCCCGTACGAAGCACGAGGTCGATGTCGTCGCCCTGGCACTGGGCGAGCGCCCCCAGGGGCCCCGGGCCCGGGTCGCCCTGCTTGGTGAGGCCAAGGCCACCGCCGCCCGCCGTGGCGTCGGCGACCTGGAACGTCTGGAGCGCGTCCGTGGGCTGCTCGCCGAGCAGGGCTACGAGACGGCGAACACCATCCTCGCTCTCTTCTCCCTGCACGGTTTCCAGGCCGACCTCTCGCGGCTCGCGACAGGGCGCCGGGACGTGCTGCTGGTCGACCTGCCGGCTCTCTACGACGTCCGCTGAAGGCCGGGCGGCCGGTCAGGGCAGGGCGAGGGCCCGCGGCGGGAGTGCTTCCGTGTCCGGCGCGGGCCCTCTGATGGCTCTGATGGGTGGGGATGAACGGTCAGTTGGGTGCGTGGATGTTGTCGGAGGCGTTGGCTGCCCAGTCCCTCGTGGCGCCCCGGAGGTAGCTCGTGGTCTGGGAGTCGCCGCCGGCAGGCGCATGGCCGCATGTCATCCGGCACGGCCATCCCGGTCGGTGCAGCGCCGCTGGTGCCGGCGCATCCCCGGGCCGGGCCGGGCCGCGCCGCCGCCCAAGGCATCCCGCATCCCGGCGTCGGATCCAAGCGATCCGTATGGGCTACTCGTCATCCTCTGTCATGGTATCGACCCGGACGGACCCGACCACGCGCGGGCCTTCGAGCACGAGGAGTTGGGCGCCAGGCCGCAGGTGCGGGCGTGCCAACTCGGGGGCGAGGAAGCCCACCAGACAGCGCCAGCGGTGCTCGTCCAACGCCTCGGTCTTCTGCAGCAGGATGCTCAGCTGGTCGGCCGACGCTGGCCAGCCGGGGTGCACCTCGCGATCGTCTCCACGGACGAAGACGGCCGTGGCCATGTAGACGGGAGCGGTCGGTGGACCCGACCTCCGCCCTCCGTCGGCCGCGGAGCGCCAGAGCACGACGGCCTCCGCATCTGGCCTTTCGATGGTCTTCATGGCCACAGTCTGATCCCATTCAGCAGGTCGTTGACCAGGTCGAGCTGACCGCTGTCGGCGTAGTAGCCGAGGCCGACACCATCCAACTCGCCCGCGTGGTAGTGCAGCTCGTCCGCCAACCACCGTGGCATCGACGTTCCGGAAGACCTGCACCGTGTCCGCGGCGGGGGGCGCCGAGCTATGCACCGACACGCTCGTGCGCGGGGCGATCGCGCCGCCGATGGCGCCGATGACGGCGCCGCGGGCGGTGGCCTCGGCCAGGCCGCTCCAGGTGAAGTCGTCGGTGGTGAAGGCGTAGATGCCGCCCTCGATGGCGCCGCCGAGGACCGCGCCGATGCCGGCGCTGACGCACATGGGGCAGCGCCCGACGGGGTTTCCGACGACTGAACTCGCTGTGCGTTCGATCGTGTTGGACGCGCGGCGCACGCGTCTCCGCATGGCCGTTGTCTCGGGCGCCGCAGGAACGCTAACCCGCCTTATCGATCAGTGACAGCGCCAATTCAGTCAAACGCGGACGGTGATGATCGCGGCCGGGGGTGCGGCTCGGTGGGATGGAGGGGGCGGAAATGCGCTCACCCATACCTCGGCCCTACCTCCGGTGGCACCGGGGTAAGGCCGAGGTATGGGTGAGATATGGCTGATATGTGGTGCGCACGGTGCCGGGTGGGTCAGCGGCTCTGGCGCGGGAGGTGGGAGAGGCGGTGGGCGATCAGGGGGACGATCACGGCGGCGGCCACCAGGTGGGAGAGGGCCAGCACGATCTGGGTGGAGACCGCGGTGTGTGTGGCCATGGCCGGGCCGGCGAGGGACAGCACGGTGAGGACCGTGGTGGTGATCACCCAGGTGCGGGCGGGACGCTTGGCCCAGCGGGCCAGGGCTATCGCGAGGACGATGCCGGCGATGGCCCAGAACACCACGCCACCGGCGAAGCCGCCCACCGGGATCGCGGCGGCCTTCTCCTCGCCCGGACTGGCCGCCTCCATGGGCACGCCGGCGGCGCGGGTGACGAGCGCGAAGAGCTCGGTGACCACCGCGCCGGCGAGCACGGCCAGGATCGTGACGAGCCACACCGGGCGGGCGGCGACGAACTTCGCGGAGCGGGAGCCGGCAGCGGCCGAGGGGGCGGTGGTGGTGGGGACGGTGGTCTGGGGCGTGATCGCACTCATGGCGGCGTCTCCTGTGTGTCGAGCGGGAGTTGGTGTGTCTGAGGGGTAGACCGGGGCCCGCATCAGAACTCATCGCTCGCCGAGAAAACTTTTTTCGGCGGCGCGGGCGAGGCGCTCGGGAGGACCACCCCGAACGCCTGGACGGGCAATGCCGGGCGTGGGACCGTCGGGAGATGATCCCGTTACATCGAATGCGGTTCGGCTCGGGGCGGTTGCCCGAGGACCTGCGGGGTGAACTCCTCGCGAGCGGCGATGTGGTGCTGCTGGAGGAGGCGCTGCTGGGATCGGTCACCTACCGGCGCTACCGAGGGCCGGGCCGGCGCTCGTCCTGGGCCAGGGAGGCGGTCAGGGGGGCGATCGCGGTGACCGCCGGCCGCGTCGTGATCTGGGCCGGACGCGTCAAACACGTGGACGTGCCGCGCCCCTCCTCGCATCTGGCCGCACTGGAGGTGACCACGGAGCGGCAGGACCGGCTGTGTGTCGCCTACGACGCCGGCGCCTTCAACCCGAACATGACCGGGCGCGTCAAGGTCCGGCTGCGCACGCCCCAGGCCGCGCGCATCGCCGAACTGCTGTCCGGATGAGGCCCGGCGCGGCGCGCGCCGGGCCCAACCCGCGCCGCGATCAGGTGGCGAAGATCAACCAGAGGTCGTAGCCGCCGTCGACGGCCTCGCACTCGTAGTCGTCGGCGCCGCCCGGGTTGTTCGGGTACAGGTATTCCTCACCCACGGCGACGCACTCCTCGAGGGTCGCGTAGTGATCGTGGAACTGCCAGTAGTCGAGCACGCCGACGGCCCCGCCGTCGGCGGCCGGCGCCGCGGCCGCCGCCGTCGCACCGCCGCCGAGGGCCAGACCGGCCGCCGCGACGGTGGCAACGGCTAACGCACGCATACGAGTTCGCATGTAGTGACCTCCTTGAGGCAGCAGCAGCCACCTCATTCAAAGGGAGGCGCTCCCACCAGGCAAGGGCCGCTCGCCCGGCCCCCGGCCTGCGGCCTGCGGCACGTTTCGGAAACCGGACGGCGGCAACCTGGACGCAATGGACCAAGCAGAGGCACCCGTACTCGACGCGCTGGCCGCCTACCGGGAGGGCGGCCAGACGCCGTTCACGCCGCCCGGACACAAGCAGGCACGAGGCGCCGACCCGCGGGTGCGGGCCGTGTTGGGGGACGCCGTCTTCCACTCCGACATGCTGGCCGTCAGCGGGCTCGACGACCGCATGTCCTCGCACGGCGTGCTGGAACGCGCCCAGCGGCTGATGGCGGAGGCCGTCGGCGCCGACCACACGTTCTTCTCCACCTGCGGAAGCTCGCTGTCGGTGAAGTCCGCCATGCTGTCGGTGGCCGGGCCGCACGAGGAGCTGCTGGTGGGGCGGGACGCGCACAAGTCCGTGGTCTCCGGGCTCATACTCTCCGGCGTCCGACCCATCTGGGTGGACCCGCAGTGGGATCCGGAGCTGCGCCTGGCACATCCGCCCGCCGCCGAGGCGTTCGAGGCCGCGTTCGCCGAGCACCCCGACGCCCGCGGGGCCCTGGTGACCTCCCCGACCCCGTACGGCACCTGCACCGACCTGGCGGCGCTCGCCGAACTCTGCCACGCCCGCGGCAAACCGCTGATCGTCGACGAGGCGTGGGGCGCGCATCTGCCGTTCCACCCGGACCTGCCGCAGTGGGCGATGGACGCCGGCGCTGACGTGTGCGTGACGTCGGTGCACAAGATGGGCTCGGGTCTGGAACAGGGCTCGGTCTTCCACCTACAGGGCGACCGCATCGCGCCCGAGGTGCTCAAGGCACGCGAGGATCTGCTCGGCACCACCAGCCCCTCGGTGCTGCTGTACGCCGCGCTGGACGGGTGGCGCCGGCAGATGGTCCAGCACGGGCGGGGGCTCTACGACGCCGCGCTCGCCCTGGCGGCGTCGGTCAGGGAACGTTGCGAGGCGATCGACGGCATGCACGTCCACGGGCGGGCGGACTTCTGCGCGCCGGGCAGGGCGGCGGATCTGGACCCGTTGCAGATCATCATCGACATCGCCCCGCTGGGCACCACCGGCTACCGCGCCGCCGACTGGCTGCGCGAGCACCACGGCGTCAACCTGCACCTGGCCGACCACCGGCGGCTCAGCGCCCAGTTGACGCATGCCGACGACGAGGAGACCGCGGAGACGCTGCTGCGCGCGCTGCGCGACGTCGCCGCACACGCCCCCGAACTGCGGCCGGCGCCGCGGGTGGAGGTGCCGGAGCCGTCGGCGCTGCGCCTCGAACAGGTGCTGCTGCCGCGGGACGCGTTCTTCGGCCCGACCGAGCAGGTGCCGTGCGGGAAGGCGGAGGGGCGGATCGCGGCGGAGATGCTCACCCCGTATCCGCCGGGCATCCCGGCCGTGCTGCCGGGGGAGCGGCTCAACGCGGAGGTGTTGCGGTTCCTGCGCACGGGCGTGGAAGCGGGGATGGTGCTGCCCGACGCGGTCGACGGGGAGGCACGCAGCGTACGGGTCGTCGTCGAGGACTGAGCGGGTCAGGATCGCAGTGTCCTCAACTGATGGACGCTCAGGTCACCTTGGGCGTTACGGGCGCTGGGCGGGGGTACCCGGGGGATCCGACGATGCCGGCGGAAGGAGCCGGGCACGGTGCAGTGAGGGCGGTGACGGTGACCATGTCCAGGTCCATCTCGTTCGGTTGGGGACGGACACGCTGGGGACGGACACGGAAGACCGCGCCCGCTCCGCCCGCCGAGGCCGTGGCCCCGGCCTCGGCGGGCGAACCGGCGGCCGGACCCCAGGAGCCGCCGCTGCTGCAACGCGACTCCTGGAAGTCGCTGCTGCTCCGCGGCCTGGTGCTCTTCGTCGCGCTGGTGTGCATGGTGGGCTTCGCGGTGGCGCTGGCCCGCGTCACCCTGGTGCCCTCGCCGGGCTCGGCGGACCTGACCCACACCAACCTCCGTCCCGGGGCCTCGGTCCGCACCTACTTCGACCAGCCCGACTGGTTCGACACGCTCCGCCAGGTCGGCGGCAACGTGCTGCTGGGCGTGCCGTTCGGCGTGCTGTTGCCGATGCTCTTCCCGCGGATCCGGGGGACCGTGCGGGTGGTGGCGTTCACCGCGCTGGTGATGGTGATCGTGGAGGTCTTCCAGGGCCTGATCGTGGAGGGCCGGGCCTTCGACATCGACGACGTGATCCTCAACATGACGGGCGCGCTGCTCGGCTACCTCCTCGTCGGCCGCCGGCTCGGGCGGGCGCTGTACCCGCGCCGCCACCACTGGTGGCACCGTTTCACCGGCGCTCCGGACCACCTCACCCCAACCGCCCCCAGGCCGTGACGCCGCCCGCCGGGCGCGTGGGCTCTACAGGCTCTACGGGTGCTACGGGCTCTACAGGACGCGGTCGTTGCGGTGGCGGGCCAGGGCGTGGCCGAAGCGGGTGGAGACGGCGGGCATGATGCTCTCGCCCGCGGGCGGTCGGGTCAGGCCGAAGACGTAACCGGGGAAGTCGAGATCCTGCTGGACGGCCCAGATCTCCTCGTGCTTCTCCGGCGGGAGGATCCGCGCCGGGTCGCCGACAGCGACCCACCCGATCGGGACCAGCGCGTCGGCCGGTAGCACCGTCCGCAGGTGCACGACGCCGTTGATGCGTACCTCGGCCCGGGTGCCGACCCGGGCGCCGTTGAAGACACGGCTGCCGGTCGCCAGGAACGCCTCGTCCTCGACCGTGCACCCCGTCAGGTACGCGCCAGGCCCCACCAGCACCTGGCCACCCATCCGGAGCGGGTCGCGGCGGGTGCCGCGCAGCACCGCGTTCTCCATCACGATGCAGCCCTCGCCGAGCTCCACCGGGCCGCCCTCCGCTGTCAGCACCGCGCCGAAGAGGACCCGGCAGCCGGCTCCCACCCGCACGTCCCCGCAGAGCGTGGCCGTGGGCGCGACGTAGGCGGACGGGTGGACGGTCGGCGAGACGCCCTCGTGGTCGATCAGCATGGACGGGATCATGCGGGCCGTACCGGCCGGACGCAAGCCTCGGGAGCCGTTGACACGACGGGCCCGTGCATCTATCTTCCCGTCAGAATTTCGAAGTCACAGCGAAAATTTCGATCAGCGCTCCACTGTTCCGTCAGGGACCGCACTCTCTCGCCGCCTCGCTGTTCCGTGCCACGTCACCGCCTCGTCCCGGCTGAACCGCCGTCCGGGCGAGGCGTCGCGCGGAGCCGTCGCGTGCTCGTCCCAGTGCTCCACCGCGCCACCGCACCACCGCGTCATGGCTCTGGGACCCACCCCATGCGTCTTCTCCGACGGTGGTGCCCCTCCCGTGCCCATGGCGTCGGTCACGCCCATGAGCACGCCGGTCAGGCGTGCGGAGAAGAGAGGCCAAGCGCCGTCTTGAGAGAGCCGAGAAAGCCGAAAATTTCGGGGCCAGTTCCGTCGAGACTCGTTCTGTTGAGACCCACCCCGTTGAGACCCACCCCGTTGAGACCCACCCCGTTGAGACCCACCCCGTCGCGGCGGGCGCTGTCCGTGGTCGCCGCGCTCGTCCTGCTCGTGGCCGGCCTGGTGTCCGGCCGGTTCCCCACCGCCGGTGACGCGGCCGCCGCGGTGCCGTCGGCGGGTGGGACGTATCAGTTGGTGGCTGGGAACAGTGGCCGGTGTGTTGATGTGACCTCGGGGTCGCAGGACAACGGGGCGATGTTGCAGCAGTGGGGGTGCACGACGGCGTCGTGGCAGCAGTTCCGGTTGGCCTCGGCCGGGTCGAACCGGTATCGGCTGGAGGGCATCAACAGCGGTCGGTGTGTGGATGTGACGGGGAACTCGACGTCCAGTGGGACGCGGCTTCAGCAGTGGGGTTGTGGGGATGGGACGAAGACCAACCAGCAGTGGACGTTGACGGCCAGCGGCGAGGGCACGTACCAGGTGGTCAGCGTGAGCAGCGGCCTGTGCATGTCGGTCCAGGGCTCCTCGACCTCCAACGGCGCCGCCATCATCCAGGAGAGCTGCTCCGCCACCCCCCGCCAGCAGTGGCTCTTCCAGCAGGTCGGCGGCGGCGGGAACTGGTCCAACATCGCTGACGGCTTCGCGTCCACCGGCGGCGGCACCACCGGCGGCGCGGCCGGGTCCACGGTCACCGTCACCAACTTCAGCGACCTCGTCCGGTACGCCACCTCCAGCACCCCGTACGTCATCAGGGTGGCCACGGCGATCACGGTCACTCCCTACGGCGACGAGATCGAGGTCGCCTCGAACAAGACCATCATCGGCGTCGGCACCTCGGGCCATATCGTCAACGGCGGCTTCTTCCTGGGCGAGAACACCAGCAACGTCATCATCCGGAACCTCACCATCCGCGACACCCGGATGTCCGACGACGACCCCGGCGACGACGCCTATGACTACGACGGCATCCAGATGGACAACGCCGACCACGTCTGGATCGACCACAACCGCATCCAGCGGATGAACGACGGCCTCATCGACAGCCGCGAGGCCACCAGCTATCTCACCGTGTCCTGGAACGTCCTCATGGAGGGCAACAAGTCCTTCGGCATCGGCTGGACGGACAACGTCACCGCGCGGATGACCATCCACCACAACTGGATCCACGACACCAACTCGCGGAACCCCAGCATCGACAACGTGGCACTGGCCCACCTGTACAACAACTACCTGCAGGACGTCAGCGGCTACGGCAACTACTCGCGGGGCTCCTCCAACACCGTCATCGAGAACAGCTACTTCGACAACGTCCACGACCCGTACTACCGCGACGACGGCGCCCAACTCGTCCAGCGCGGCTCGATCCTGGTCGACTGCGACGGACAGCAGGAGACGGGCGGCAGCGGCTTCAACCCGTCCAGCTACTACTCCTACACCCTCGACCCGGCGAGCGAGGTTCCGAACCTGCTCCGCACCTACGCCGGCCCGCAGAGCGACATCGGGCTCTGATTCCGGGGTCTGACCCACCCCCGACCGACCGGGTGCGGGCCCCACCGGGCCCGCATCCGGCTCACTGCATCCGGCTCACGGCCGGTCCTCCGCACCCTCGCTGACCTGGCCGGGAATTCCGGAGCCCGCAGGGGCGCCGGGCGGCGGGTCCGCGGCGAGCCGGAACTGGCTGGCCTGGAGCGCGTACATCTCGGCGAAATGGCCGTCGGGGCGGGCCAGCAGCTCCCGTGGCGGGCCCGACTCGACCAGGCGGCCGTCGCGGAGCACGTGCACGAGGTCGGCGTGCCGGACCGACGCCATCCGGTGGGTGATCAGCACGACCGTCTGCCCGGCGTCGGCCAGCGCCCGGATCTGGTCGAACACGCGCTGCTCCGCCCTGGCGTCCAGGGCGGCGGTCGGCTCGTCCACGATGAGTATGTCCGCGGCGCGGTAGTGGGCGCGGGTGATGCCCAGGCGCTGCCACTGCCCGCCGGAGAGCTGGTGGCCGCCCTGGAAGGTGCGGGACAGGAGCGTGTGCCAGCCGCGGGGGAGGGCGGTGACGACGTCGTCGGCGCCGGTGCTGGCCGCGGCGTGACGCAGGCGTTCGTCGTCGACCGGGGTGTTGGCGCGGGAGATGGTGGCGTTGACCCGGGCGGTCATGGGCCAGCGGAAATGGTCCTGGTGGACGATGGAGAACCGGGAGAAGACCTCGGACCGGTCCACGGTCGCCGCGTCCTCCCCGTCCCAGAGGATGCGGCCGCGCTGCGGCAGGTACAGGCCGCACAACAGCTTGACCAACGTGGTCTTTCCCGAGCCGTTCTCCCCGACCAGGGCGATGACGCCGCCGGTGGTGGGGATCGTCAGGCTGACGTCGTCCAGCGCCGGCGCCCCGGTGGAGCCCGGGTACGCGAACGTCACGCGCTCCAGGCTGATCCGCCGGACCGCCTCCGGTAGGGGACGCCCGCCGACGGGGATCCGTCGGTGCTCGGACTCGGCGAGCAGCCGTTTGAGGTCGCCGACGTGCAGCGAGTCCTCGTGCACCCGGTTGATCGTGCGGACCAGGCCGTCGAGGTTCGTGGCCCCGGTGCGGATGGCCAGCACGGCCGTCCCAGCGGCGGCCAGGGCCATCGCGCCGGTCCACAGCAGCCCGGCCAGGAGGAGGTAGGTCGCCCCGGCCGCGGCGCCGGTGCAGCAGCCGGCCAGCAGTTCGGTGCGGGCGGCCAGCCGGGCCAGGCGGGCCTGTTCGGTCTCCTGACTGACCGACATGCCGCGGAAGTGCCGGAGGATGAACGGCCCCACGTCGTGCACCCGGATCTCGGGCGCCGCGTCGGTGTTCGTCATCAGGTCGGCGAGCATGCTCGCGCCCCGCGAGTGCTGGATCCAGCGGTGGAAGCTGCGGTAACGGCGGCGGGCGACGGTCAGCGTGGCCCAGGCGCGGGGCAGCACCATCACCACCAGCATGGGCAGCAGCACCGGGTGCAACACGGTCAGCACGGATGCCGCGGCCAGCAGCGACAGCAGGGACGAGATCACGGTGACGCAGCCGCCGACCAGGTACCGGGCCGAGGTGGCGCCCCACTGCGCCGAGCTCAGCAGCCGGTGGAACTCCTCGTCCTCCATCGCCGCCATCTCGACCTGGCAGGCGCGCTCCAGATACCGCTCGCGGGCCACCCGTTCGACCTTCGGCTCCAACGGGCCGCTGGCCAGGGTGGACGCCGCCTGGCACAGGGCGCCGACGGCCGCGGCGCAGGCCAGGAAGATCGCCACCGGCAGCGCCTGGCGCAGCCGGTCCGTGATGTCGCCCTCGGCGAGCAGCGTGGTCAGCAGCGCGTTGACGCCCAGCAGGCCGGCGGCCTCGGCAACGCCCCGGCCCACCTCGGCTGCCGCGACGGTCCGGGTGGCCCGGCGGTCGGCGTGCCAGGCCAGGGCGACGGCCATGCCCACCAGGGCCGGCAGCGAACGGATCATGGCCGGCAGGCCGAGCTGGTAGCGCTCCTCCTCGTACCGCGCCCAGGAGGTGTCGTACACCAGCTGCCCGCCGAACAGCTCCCGCTCGGAGGCGGATACGGCGGGCTCGTCCGTCGCGTTGGATCCCGCCTCACGCCGTGCCCGACCGCCACGCATCGCGCCTCCCCATCCCGAGTTCCCCAGGCGGTCTGCCCAACGAGACGAGGCCCGACGCCGTCACGCGCCGGGGGAGCCGGAATCCGGCCGGAAGCCGAAGTTCTGGCCTGGGAAGCCGGGGCGCGGGGTGCGGAAGCCGGAGGCCGAGCTGCGGGTGCTGGGGTGCGGGCCCGGTGGCCGGGCCCGCACCCCGCTCGGCTCAGCCGAGGGTGGTGAGGGCGTCGTTGAAACGCTTGGAGGGGCGCATCACGGCCGCCGCCTTGGCGGGGTCGGGCCGGTAGTAGCCGCCGATGTCGGCGGCGGAGCCCTGGACCGCGAGCAACTCCTCGACGATGGCCTGCTCCTGCTCGCCCAGGGTCTCGGCGAGCGGGGCGAACGATTCGGCGAGCGCCGGGTCCTCGGTCTGCGCCGCCAGCTCGCGCGCCCAGTACAGCGCCAGGTAGAAGTGGCTGCCGCGGTTGTCGATGCCGCCGACCCGGCGGGTCGGCGACTTGTTCTCGTTGAGGAAGCTCGCCGTCGCCCGGTCCAGGGTGTCGGCGAGCACCTGGGCGCCCCGGTTGCCGGTGACCTGCGCGAAGTGCTCGAAGCTGACCGCCAGCGCGAGGAACTCGCCGAGGCTGTCCCAGCGCAGGTAGTTCTCCTTGACCAGCTGCTGCACGTGCTTGGGCGCGGAGCCGCCGGCGCCGGTCTCGAACAGCCCGCCGCCGTTCATCAGCGGGACGACCGAGAGCATCTTGGCGCTGGTGCCGAGCTCCAGGATCGGGAAGAGGTCGGTCAGGTAGTCGCGCAGCACGTTGCCGGTGACGGAGATGGTGTTCTCGCCGCGGCGGAGCCGTTCCAGCGAGAACGCGATCGCGTCAACCGGGGCCATGATCTCGATCCGCAGGCCCTCGGTGTCGTGCTCCGGCAGGTACGCGCGGACCTTCCCGATCAGCTCGGCGTCGTGCCCCCGGCTCTCGTCCAGCCAGAACACGGCCGGGTCGCCGGTGGCCCGGGCCCGGCCGACGGCCAGCTTCACCCAGTCCCTGATCGGCGCGTCCTTGGTCTGGCACATCCGGAAGATGTCCCCGGCGCCGACCGCCTGCTCCAGCACCGCGGTGCCGGCCTCGTCCACCACCCGCACGGTGCCGGTGGTGGGCACCTCGAAGGTCTTGTCGTGGCTGCCGTACTCCTCCGCCTTCTGCGCCATGAGGCCGACGTTCGGCACCGAGCCCATGGTGGCCGGGTCGAACTTCCCGTTCGCCCGGCAGTCGTCGACGACCACCTGGTAGATGCCGGCGTAGCTGCTGTCGGGAAGCACCGCGAGGGTGTCCGCCTCCCCACCGTCCGGGCCCCACATGTGTCCCGAGGTGCGGATCATGGCCGGCATGGAGGCGTCCACGATGACGTCGCTCGGGACGTGCAGGTTGGTGATGCCGCGGTCGGAGTCGACCATGGCCAGGGCCGGCCCCTCGGCCAGCTCGGCCTCGAAGGACGCGGCGATCTCGTCCCCGCCGGGCAGCGCCTCCAGACCCTTGAGGATCCCGCCGAGACCGTCGTTCGGGGACAGACCGGCCGCCGCCAGCGTCTCGCCGTGCGCGGCGAACGTCTTCGGGAAGAACGCGCGCACCGCGTGACCGAAGATGATCGGGTCGGAGACCTTCATCATCGTGGCCTTCAGGTGCAGCGAGAACAGCACGTCCTCCGCCTTGGCGCGGGCGACCTGCGCCGTCAGGAACTCGCGCAGCGCCGCCACCCGCATCACGGACGCGTCCACCACCTCGCCCGCCAGCACCGGCACGGACTCCCGCAGCACCGTGGTGCTGCCGTCGTCGCCCACGAGCTCGATGCGCAACGAGCCGGCCTCGGTGACGATCGCGGACTTCTCCGTCGAGCGGAAGTCGTCCACGCCCATGGTCGCGACGTTAGTCTTCGACTCGGACGTCCACGCGCCCATCCGGTGCGGGTTCGCCTTGGCGTAGTTCTTCACGGAGGCGGGCGCGCGGCGGTCGGAGTTGCCCTCGCGCAGCACCGGGTTCACCGCGCTGCCCTTGACCCGGTCGTAGCGGGCGCGGACCTCGCGCTCCTCGTCGGTCTTCGGGTCGTCCGGGTACTCGGGCACCGCGTAGCCCTGCTCCCGCAGCTCGGCCACGGCCGCCTTGAGCTGCGGGATGGAGGCGGAGATGTTCGGAAGCTTGATGATGTTGGCGGCCGGGGTCTTGGCCAGCTCGCCGAGCTCGGCGAGCGCGTCGCCGATGCGCTGGTCCTCGCCGAGGTGCTCGGGGAAGCTCGCGATGATGCGGCCGGCGAGGGAGATGTCGCGGATGTCGACGGGTACGCCGGCCGCCCCGGCGTACGCCTGGATCACGGGCAGGAAGGAGTACGTGGCGAGGGCCGGGGCCTCGTCAGTGTGCGTGTAGATGATGGTCGAGTCAGTCACCGGTACTCCGCTTCAGGTCTGCTTCAGGTCTACGCCGCTCTACGTCGTCTCGACATCAAGATATCTCGTGTCCGTCCGGGTCCGACACCAACCCCCGGCGGGTCTGGGACCGCCGTTCCGCTCCCGTTCGCGCATGGTGGTGCCATGGACCGCACCGACCGTGGCAGCCGCGAGTACGCGGCGCTGACCGGCACCGCACCCGAGGACTCGCTGGCGTGGGTGCGCCGGCGCTCCCCACGGCTGTACGACGCGATCGTCGAGGGCGGATACGGCGATCTCCAGGCCGACGCTGACCTCGGCCGCGCCGAACGGGCGCTGGCGACCGTCGCGATACTGGCCGCGCAGGGCGGCGCCGAATCCCAGCTGGCCGCCCACGCCCGGGCCGCCCTGCGCGGTGGCTACGCCCCCGCCGAGCTCCTCGCGCTGGCCGAGCACGTCGCCACCTTCGCCGGCTTCCCGCGGGCCGTGAGCGCGCTCACCGTGCTGGACGACGTGCTGGTCAGGGAGGGCGCCGACCGGCCTGCGGTGCCGCGCCGGGTGCGGCTTGCCGACCACGAGACGCTGGTCGCCCAGCGCGGCGAGGCCGGCCCGCCCGTGGTGCTGCTGCACGCGCTGGGCCTTGACTGGCGGATGTGGGAGCCGGTGATGCCGCGGCTGGCCGCCGGGCGGCGGGTGTTCGCGTACGACCTCAGGGGCCACGGCCGGGCGGCAGGCGCGCCGGCCCCTTTCACCCTCGCGGACGCCGCGGCCGACCTCGCCGGCGTGCTGGACGCGCTCGGCCTGGACCGGGCCCACGTGGTCGGCCTGTCCTACGGCGGCGCCGTCGCCCAGACCGCCGCGGTGGCCTACCCGGAACGCTGCGTGTCCCTGTCCCTGCTGGCCACCACCGACCGACCCCTCGAGTCCTTCGAGGACCGTGCGGCCTCCGGCGAACGGGACGGCATGCCGGCGCAGGTGGCCCCCACGCTGACCCGTTGGTTCACCGCCGACGCGCTGGCGGTGGGCGGCTGGGGCGTACGGTACGCGCGGGAACGGGTCCGGTGCGCCGACCCGGCCGACTGGGCCGCCACCTGGCGCGCGTTCAAGGGCCTCGACGTGCGCGAACGCCTTACCGGCCTCACCGTCCCGACCCTGGTGCTGGCCGGCGAACTGGACGCCTCGACCGGCCCCGACCTGATGCGCGGTATCGCCGAACGCATCCCCGGCGCCCGCTACGACGTACTGCGCGGCACCCCCCATATGCAGACCCTGGAACGCCCCGCCCTGGTGGCCGAAGCCCTCGACACCTTCCTCCCCGCCGAACCGGTACCGGCGGAGTCCTGAGGGATTCGACGGCGGGGCGCCGCCTGTCTCTTTCGAGTGATGTTCGATGGCTGATCTGGCATTTTCACGGGAGGTTCGAAAAGCTGGGGCTGTTGTTGGTTGAGTGATGAGGGGGCGGGTTGTGAGTGTGATCGCGCAGGACGAGATCGCCACCGACCTGGGGTCGGCGGACGAGGTGGCGGCGTATCTGGCGGTGGTGCCGGTGGGGGCGGACACCGCCGGGATGTTGCCACTGCTGCGTGCCGAGGAGCTGAGCCCGGCGGGGCGGGTGGATGCGTTGCGGGCGTTGGAGCGGCATGCGGAGTGGATCCAGGCACTGCAGGTGAGGGTGCTGGCCGCGTTGGAGGCCGATCCGGTGCCGTTCGTGCCAGGGCGTCCGGACGCGGAGGCGGACTTCGCCACGACGGTGGACGAGGTGGCGTGTGCGCTGCGGTTGTCGGCGCTGAGCGCGGCGGGGCGGTTGGCGGAGGCTCGCCGTCTGGTCGGGGTGTTCCGGGAGACCCTCGGGTTGTTGGAGGACGGCCAGATCCACTATCAGCAAGCCCGCGCAGTCTGTGAGATCACGGCGAACTGTTCCGACGAAGCGGCGGGGCGGGTGGAGTCGTTGGTGGCGCCCCTGATGCCGCAGCAGACGGTGGCCAGTACCCGCAAGGCGTTGCACCGTGCGGTGGTCAAGGCGGATCCGGACGGTGCCGCCGAGCGGCACGCGCGGGCCCGGCAGGATCGGCTGGTCGCACGCACCCCGGCGGAGGACGGCATGGCCTGGTGGAAGGTATTCCTGCCTGCGGAGGATGCGGCCCGGGTGGACGCCGCGGTGGACACTCACGCCCAGACCATCAAGATCGAGGACGACACTCGTTCCCTTGACCAGCGCCGCGCCGACGCCCTGGTGGACCTGATCACCCGTGCGCCTGTCCCGCCAGACGGGACACCCCCCGCCGGCCGCACCGCACCCCTGGTGCAGATCACCGTCCCCTACGACACGCTGATCGGCGCGGCCGACGACCCGGGCGAGTTGAAGGGGTACGGTCCGGTCACCGCGGGACAGGCGCGGGCGTTGGCCACCCAGCCCGGCTCGGTATGGCGCCGGCTGTTGATCGAGCCGAAGACCGGGACGCTGATCAAGACCGACCCCACCACCTACCACCCCACCGCCGAGGTCGAACGCCACATCATCGCCCGCGACACCCACTGCCAGTTCCCCAGCTGCTCGATGCCCGCCCACCGCTGCGATATCGACCACATCCAACCCTTCAACCACGAGCATCCCGAGGCCGGCGGTCTCACAGAACCGGACAACCTCATGGCCCTGTGCCGACGCCACCACCGCGTCAAACACCAAACACCCTGGTCGGTTCAACGAGACACCGCCACCGGCCACATCACCTGGACCACCCCCACCGGCCACCACTACGACACCACCCCCCACACCTACCCGACCTGAGACGGCAGCGCCCGAACCGCCGGAAACAGGGGCGGGTAGCCGGGAGATCCCGTTACCGTCGGGAGTAGCGGCTGGAGGGGGCGGCATGGTGAACACGGGCGAGCCGGACTTCCAGGTCGCGAACTCCATCAGCGGTGGCGTCTACATCGGTCCCGTCATTCAGGGCCGGGACATTGCCGTGCAACTGCCGCCGCAGATCACCGCGGCCCTGGGCGGGCTGCCGGCACCCTCGCCCGCCTTCACCGGCCGCGAGCGGGACATCGAGAAGGTGAAGGAGGTCCTGGCCCCCGGCGGGAGTGATGCGGGCGGGCCGCGGACGGTGCTGGTGAGCGCGGTCTCCGGGCTGGCGGGTGTCGGCAAGACCGAACTGGCGGTGTACGTCGGCACCCTTGCGTGGAAGGAGTGGGGCTGGTTTCCCGGCGGCGTGCTGTTCGCCGAGCTGCACGGCTACGACCCGGAGCGCCATGTCTCCCCCGAACAGGCGCTGGGGAGCCTGCTGCGCGCGCTCGCCGTGCCCGGCGACCACATCCCGCAGACGCTTGAGGATCGGCAGCGGCTCTACCGCAGCATCCTGGCCGCCTACGCCGAGGAAGGCCGGCGCATCCTCGTCGTGATCGACAACGCCTCCGCCGCCGATCAGGCCCGCCCCCTGTTACCCGCCGACGGCGTCAACGCCGCCCTGGTCACCTCCCGCCACACGCTGTCCATCGACGCCCGCCTGCACGACCTGAACGTCCTGGACGAGTCCGAAGCCGTCGCGATGCTGCGCGAAACGCTACGGGTGGCCCGCGGCGACGATGACACCCGCATCAGCCAGGCCCCCGAAGCAGCCGGGCAGATCGCCCGACTCTGTGCGGGCCTGCCGCTGGCCCTGAGCATCGCCGCCTCCCTCCTGGCGGAGGACGACACCCAGGACTACACCGCAGCCGACCTGGCCGACGAACTGGAATCCGAGCACACCCGGCTGGAGCAGCTCACCTATGAAGAGCGCGCCGTGCGCGCTGCCTTCGACTTGTCCTACCGGCGCCTCGACCAGCGGCAGGCCCGGCTGTTCCGCCTCCTGCCCCTCAACCCTGGCCCCGACGTGTCCACCGAAGCCGCCGCTCACCTTGCCGACATCGAGGAACTGGACGCCAGGAACCTCCTGACCCGCCTGGCCCGCGCCCACCTGATCGAACGAAAGCCCGGTCGTCGGTGGGGCATGCACGACCTGGTCCGCCTGTACGCCGACGCATGCGGCAGTGACTCTTCCCAGACTGAAGCCGACGAATGCGAGGTGGCCCGGGCCCGCCTGTTCACCCACTACCAGGACACCGCCAAGGCCGCTGACACTCACATCGACACTGGGCCTGGGCCCCGCTCACCACGTTTCCGCGACCGAAGCCAAGCTCTGCAATGGCTGGACGCGGAACACGCCAACCTCATCGCGACCGCCACCGCCGCCCCCCGCCTCGGACACCCCGTCACCCTCTCCGCCCTAGCCTTTGCCCTCGCCGGTTACCTCGACCACCGTCGCTACTTCGACGACTGGCTCGCCCTCACCACCACCGCCTTGACTGTCTTGCGAGGGGCCGGTGACGCCCATAGCGGAGCCGCAGCGCTGAACAACCTTGGCCTCGCCCTGCGGCAGTTGCGCCGGTTTGAGGAGGCTATCGACGCCCACCGCCGAGCTGTAGAGATCTATAGGGAGACTGGCGACCGTCACGGTGAAGGCCAGGCGCTGAATAATCTCGGCGTCGCTCTGGGGCGATTGCGCCGGTTTGAGGAGGCTGTCGACGCCCATAGCGAAGCCGCCGACATCTTCCGGGAGTCTGGTGGCCGTCATGGTGAAGGCCAGGCGCTGAACAACATCGGTCTCTCCCTGCGGGAGTTGCGTCGGTTTGAGGAGGCTGTCGACGCCCATAGCGAAGCCGCCGACATCTTCCGGGAGTCTGGTGACCGCCATGGTGAAGGTACGGCGTTGGGCAATCTCGCCGTCGCTCTGGGGCAGTTGCGCCGGTTTGAGGAGGCTATCGACGCGCACAGCCAAGCTGCAGAGATCTTTCGGAAGGCTAGTGTCTCGTGATCCGGTCTGTGTTACTTCGAGTTGTTTCGGACGAGTTTCTTGACGTTGGCCGTGACAAGGCGGACCTTCGCAAGGATCTCGTCGGCGGTGGCGGTCCAGGTGAATGGTTTCGCGTTCTCGTTCCACGAGTCGATGTAGTCACGGATCTGCTTGATCAGGACGTTGACGCCGGCGAAGGTACCGCGGCGGATCGAATGCCGGGTGATGATCCCGAACCAGATCTCGATCTGGTTGAGCCAGGACGACCCGATCGGGGTGAAGTGGAAGTGCACATGCGGGTTCTTCGCCAGCCATGCCTTCACCTCCGGGGTGGTGTGCGTGGAGAGGTTGTCCAGGACGATGTGGATCTCCTTTCCGGCGTGCGGCTTGACCGCCTTCTTCAAGAAGGCCAGGAAGGTCTCGCCGTTGCGGTTCGGCTTGCATTCGCCGAGGACTTCGCCGGTGCCGACATTCAGCGCGGCGAAGAGATTGGTCGTGCCGTGCCGGACGTAGTCGTGGGTGCGCTTCTCGGTCACCGCAAACGTGACCGGCAGCACCGGTTGGGTCCGGTCCAGCGCCTGGATCTGTGTCTTCTCGTCGATCGACAGAACCACCGCGCCACCCGGCGGGGCCAGGTACAGGCCGACCACATCGGCGACCTTCTCCGCGAACGCGGGATCCTTGGAGATCTTGAAGGTGCCCGACCGGTGCGGCTTGAGATTCTCCTCGCGCCAGACCCGGGCGACGTAGTGGAAGGACACCGAGATGCCCTCCCGCCGTTTGAGGTAATCGGCAAGGGTACGCGTCGACCAGTGCGACAAGCCTGTTTCCGGCGGCGGCGTCATCTTCGTCAACGCGATCAACCGGCCCCGGGTCCGCGGCGGGACCTGCTCCTTCCCACCGCCGGGGCGACGACTGACCAGACCGGCAATCCCCCACTTCGCGTAGCGGGCCTTGTACCGGTCGACCGTGATCGGCACGACTCCGGCCAGTTCCGCGACGTCCTTGCGACGACGCCCCTCCGCGACCCACAGCACGATCTGGGCCCGCCGCGCGACATCCGCCGGAACATCCCGAGAACGCACCAATTCCTGCAGCTCGTCCCGCTGTTCAGATGAGAGATCCATACCCCGTCCAACGAACCAACCGCCATCAGGTAACTGCAACCGGATCACGAGACACTAGTGACCGCCACAGCGGAGGAATGGTGCTGAATAATCTCAGCGCCGCCTTGCGGGAAGTGCGCCGGTTTGAGGAGGCTATCGGCGCCTACGCCCAAGCCGTCGGTTTTTATCGGGAGATCGATGACCGTCATGGCGAAGGTCAGGCGCTAGGAAATCTCGGCGTCGCCTTGCGGGAAGTGCGCCGGTTCGAGGAGGCTATCGACGTCCACAGCCGTGCTGCCGTTATTTTCCGGGAGACTGGTGACCGCCACCGCGAAGGAATGGTGCTGAACAACCTCGGCCTCGCTTTAGGGGAGGTGGGACGGCGCGGTGATGGATCTGCTGTCCTGGAGCAGGCAGTGGGGATCTACCGCGGCTTGGCGGCGGGCTGCGAATCCGGCCTTGAGCTCGCGCTTGCTCGTATGCTTCTGGGCTTGGCCCGGCTGAGAGTCGATGTGGAGGGCGAGCGCATCCTCCCCGGAGCCTTGATGGCAGCGCAGGAGGCGGTGGAACTGTTCGACCGGCTGGCGCCTGGGTCAGGTTCTGCGGCAGGCGCGCGGTGCGGTAGCTGTCGAAGTAGGCGAGGCTCGCGCTCGAGCGCGGGCACCGGGATGCCGGCGGCCGCGGCGGCGGCCACGACGCGGCGCCAGCCGGGCGCGGCGCGCTGCAATGTCGGCGCGCGATCGCCGGATCGACCAGCAGGTTCGGCGAGCGCCGGGGTTGGCGGTGAAGGCGTGCCGGACGGGATCGAGCAGCCGCGCGCGGATGATGCAGCCGCCCTTCCAGATGCGCGCCATCTCGCGCGAGGTTGATGTTCCAGTCGTACTGCGCCGACCCGGCCGCGATGAGCGCCATGCCCTGCGCGTAGCTGCAGACGCGCGCGGCGATACAGCGCGTCGCGCAGGTCGCGTCGATCCACCCTGCGCGATCGGCCCCGGCGAACGGCGCGCGCGACGTCGGTCGGCGGATGCACCTGGCTCGCGGCCACGCGCTGCGTCCTTGAGGCTGGACAGCACGCGGCGCGTCGAGCGCGGCGCCGATCGTCGGGATCGCCACCGCGAGATCCAGCGCGACCTGCGCGGTCCACTTCCCGGTGCCCTTCTGCCCGGCCTTGTCCTGGACGACGTCCACCAGCGGCTGGCTGGTCTCCGGATCCGTCACCTGGCAGACCTGCGCGGTGAGCTCGATGAGGAACGATTCCAGCGGGCCGCGGTTCCACTCCGTCGAACACGTCGCCGGCTTCCGGCGTCGTCAGTCCCGAGACCGCGGTGCAGCACGTCGTAGGCCTCGGCGATGATCTGCATGTCGCCGTACTCGATGCCGTTGTGCACCATCTTGACGAAGTGGCCGGCGCCGTCGGGGCCGACGTGCGTGACGCACGGTCCGGCCTCGGTCTTCGCGGCGATCGCCTCGAGCACGTCCTTGATGCGCTCCCACGCAGCCGTCCGATCCGCCCGGCATGATCGACGGCCCGAGCCGCGCCCCTTCCTCGCCGCCCGAGACGCCGCAGCCGACGAAGTGCAGCCCCTGCTCGCGCAGCGCGGCCTCGCGGCGCCGCGTGTCCTCGAACTACGAGTTGCCGCCGTCGATCGAGGATGTCGCCCGCGCTCGAGCAGCGGCGACGAGCTTGTCGATCATCTCGTCGACCGGCTCGCCCGGCCGGGATCATCATCATGATGCGCCGCGGCCGCTCCAGCGCGGCGACCAGCTCCTCGAGCGTCTTCGCGCCGGTGAACTTCGCCGCCGGCGTGGTCGCGCAGGAACGCGTCCATCCAGTCGGTCTCCAGGTTCCAGACCGCCACCGGAAAGCCGTGCTCCTCGATGTTCAGCGCCAGGTTGCGCCCCATCGTCCCGAGCCCGATGATGCCGAACGTGCGCCGCTCATGCCGGTATCTCCCGCGCGGACGACGAGCGCCCGCTCGAACGCCGAGGTCGCGCGTCCGCACCCCCAGTTCTTCGCCGATGAGCGAGCGCCAGCGTGCCGTCGCCGAGCGGGACGATCGCGCGTCGAGCTGTCGAGCCCGTCGACCGCGGCCTCGAGGCAGCTGTGCCCGTCCTGGATCTCCGCGGTGATCGATGCCGGCCGTGCCGTCGAGATGCACGCGCCAGCAGAGCGCAGCGCGGATCCCGCTTTGGCCGCGGGCTGGATCGTCGATCGACACCGCGGGCGTCCAGCCCAGGCAGGTGCTGCAGCCAGCCGGCAAACAGGCGAGCCGCGTGCGAGATCGCCGCCTCGATCGACAGCGCCGCGGAAGCTGCGGCGCGCTCTGCCGCACCTGCGGCAGATCGAAGAGGTGCGCGACCGCCGCGCGCCAGCGCGTCAGGCGCGTCCAGCGCAGATCGGTGAGCGCCGTGCGCTCGAACAGGCGTGTCGGCGCTGCCCAGCCGGCATCGGGTCGTCGGCGTCGAGGACCAGGCGATCGGCCAGGCTCGGCCAGATCGTCGAGCGCCTCGACCGATCCGCCGCGCCACCAGACCACCGCGGGCAGGCTCGACAGCCGGAGCGCCGCGACCGCATTGTTGAGGAACCGCGGCGCCAGCCCCGAGATCGCGATCGCGTTCTCGGTGACGCGCGCGATCGGCGCGGTGTGCGGCCCCTTCGGAGATCAGGATCGCCCGCACGCCGCCCGACTCGCCGAGCTGCTCGAGCGCCTCGGCCGCGGCCGACCAGCCGTCGGGCATGTCGCCGACGACGACGACGGTCGCGGTGAGCGCGCGTGCCGGTGCACGCTTGCGCGCCGCTGCCGTCGCGCACCAGACGCGCCAGCGTCACTTCGATCTCGGCGAACGGCACGTCGTCGCCCGGTCGGCAGCGAGACCTTCGGCGTGTCGCACTCACAGCGTCCTCCAGCGGCGCCCGTCGCGCCGCCATCATGCGCGTCCGCTTCCGCGCGGCCCCCACTCACCCGCTTCGTAGGTCGGGAATCGCCGCGCGCTCCGGACGCCGCGCCAGGCCTCGTGGATCGGCGTGATCAGCGCCCACGACGCTTCGACGAAATCATGGCGCGCGAAGAGCGTCGGGTCGCCGAGCATCGCGTCGAGCAGCAGCGTCTCGTAGGCCTCCGGCACCGGCATGCCGAACGCGCTGCCGTAGCGGAAGTTCATCATCACCGGCGCGAGCTGCATGCGGCTGCCGGGCAGCTTCGCCTCGAACCGCACCGAGATCCCTTCGTCCGGCTGCACGTTGACGATCAGCAGGTTCGAGGCGATCGCCGTCGGGCTGATGCGCTTGAAGATGTGCAGCGGCGGCCGGCGGAACTGGATCGCGATCTCGGTGGTCCGCTTGGGCAGCCGCTTGCCGGTGCGGAGGTAGAACGGCACGCCCGCCCAGCGCCAGCTGTCGAGCTGCAGCCGCAGCGCCACGTAGGTCTCGGTCGTCGACGCCGCGATCGACGCCTTCCTCCGTCGCGATAGCCCGGCACTTCGCGCGCCGTTCACCCAGCCGGCGCGCGTACTGCGCGCGGACGACGTTCGCTCCGCGCGCGCCGTCGACGATCGGCTGGATCGACGCGAGCACGTCGATCTTGCGATCGCGCACGTTCTCGGCCGAGAACGCGATCGGCGGCTCCATCGCGATCAGCGCCAGCACCTGCATCAGGTGGTTCTGCACCATGTCGCGCAGCGCGCCGGCCCCTTCGTAGTAGTTCGCGCGGCGCTCGACGCCGACCGTCTCGGCGGCGGTGATCTGCACGTGATCGATGTAGCGGCGGTTCCAGACCGGCTCGAACATGCCGTTGGCGAAGCGGAACACCAGCAGGTTCTGGACGGTTTCCTTGCCGAGGTAGTGATCGATGCGGAAGATCTGCGACTCGTCGAGATGCGCGTGCAGCAGCGCGGTTGAGCGCGCGCGCGCTGTCGAGATCGGTGCCGAACGGCTTCTCGACGATGACCCGGCGCCAGCCGTCCGGCGTCGCGCGGCGTGGTCAGCCCCGCCGCGCTCGAGCTGCTCGACGATGGTCCCGTAGACGGTCGGCGGGATCGGCGAGGTAGAAGAGCACGCCGTCGGGGCAGCCGCATCTCCGTCAGCTTGGCGGTGAGCCGCGTGTAGAGCGCCGGGTCGTCCATCTCGCCCTGCACGTAGCCGATGTCGCGCGCCAGCGCGGACGACGACCTCGTCGGGCTCGTCGACGCCGGCGAACTCCTTCAGGCTGTCGTGGAACTGCTGGCGGAACTGCGTCGTCGCTCATCGGCGATCCGCGCGACGCCGAGGACGTTGAAGCGCGGCCGGCAGGCGCTGGCCGCGCGCCAGCTGGTAGATCGGCGGGCAGCAGCTTGCGCCGCGTCAGATCGCCGGACGCGCCGAAGATGACGAGCGCGGTCGGCTCCGGCGTGGGCTCGATGCGCAGGCCGTCGAGCAGCGGGTTCGACCCGTCGCCCGGTGGAACGGACATACGGTGACTATAGCGAAAGTCGTGCGCGTCGTCAGTTGAGCCGCCGTTGTCACTCAACCTCAGGGGTTCTCTTCCAGGAACTTGAGCGCCTTGGGCGTCGCCGAGCAGGCGCAGCTGCATGCGGGCGCGCGTGCGCAGGAGCGGCTCCTTTCGGTCGGTCGCGATGCGGATCAGCTCGTCCTCGTCCTTCGAGGTGAAGAGCGCCGACAGCACCGCCATGCGCGACTCGGGCGGCGCCTGGACGTAGAGCATGCGCAGCTGCGGCGCGGCGTCGGGAGCCGGCCGAGCGTCACGATCGCGGTATTGCGGACGGCCGGATCCGATTCGACCTTGGCGATACGCAGCAGCGACGTGTTGTCGGCCCGCTCGCCGAGCGACGACACGATCTGCCGCTTGACGCGCGGCGTCGTCGGACGACTGGATAGACCTGCATCAGCTCGGCGCTCACCGCCGGCGCCGTCGAAGCGGCCCATCTCGCGGATCGCGGCGAGCCGGACCGGCTCCGGGCCGCGGCGCGCGACTTCGCTGACCGTGGTCCGCGCCTCCGGGCGCGATGCGAGCGCGCGAGCACGAGACGGCGCGGCGCGCCTCGTCGGGATTGTTGCCGTCGAACGCGATGTCCCGCAGCAGCGGGATCACGCGCTCGCTGTGCGCTTCGAGCAGCCCGTTCAGCGCCTCGATCCGCAGATCGGTGTCGGGCGGATAGCGGCGTCGGCGCGAGGAACAGGCGCCCGGCGGGCGACCGGCGCATGACGCATCGAACCGCCGGCGCCGCGGCGCGCGCGGCGCGCAGACGGCGGCCGGCGCGCGGCGCGGCTGGCGGCCGTGCGGGCGGCGCCAGCGCGGCAGTGGGCGACGGCGGCGGTGGCGCGGCGGCGCGGTCTCGCGGTGGCGCGGGTGCACAGGCCGGCGCGGCGGCCGGCGGTGACGGGCGGCGCGGCCGGAGCCGGCGGCCGACGGCCGGGCGGCCGGGCGTCGGCCGGAGCGCGCGGGCGCGGACGCGGCGCGGAGGCGGCGGGGCGGCGTCACGACCGCCCACAGCACGTCGTCGCGATTCAGCCGCTGCGCGATTTCGACGCGGAGCGAGCGCGCCGAGACGGACCCAGCGGCTCTTCGGGAACTGACGCTCGAGGCGCGCGAGCGTCTGGATCGCGGCGGGGTGATCGCCCATCTCGTGCTCGCTGTGGGCCAGCCAGAACAGCGCTTCGTCGCGGTTGGCTTCCCGCGGATCGTCGGCGACGGCTGCGAGCTCCGCGATCGCGCGCGCCCACTGTTCGTCGGCGATGTAGTCCTTGGCGCGCTCCATCCGCTTCGAGTCCGGTGCCGGCGCGACGCCGCGCGCCGCCAGCGCCATCCACAGCCGCCCCGGCGATCACCCAGGTCCGCATCTTCATATCTGCCTCAGTTCCCCGCCGGTCCGGCCGCGGCCATCACCTGCATCTTGACCACGAGATCCCGCTTCGCAATCAGCCGCTGCACGCGCTCCAGCGCGGCGCGATCGTGCTCGTCGCTCATCGAGGCTTCGAGCAGGACCGTCTCCAGATCGCGCATCACGCGCTCCACGTCGGCGACGCCGTCCTGAAGCGCCGCCTGCCGGTACAGCCGCGTGTCGCTGAGCAGCGTGCCCGGCGAGCGCCCGCTCGTACTGCCAGTCGCCGCGCCGCGTGCATGCGGGATCGCGCGTCGCGAGGCCGAGGACGACGAGCTTCGAGCGTTCGAGATGTTCCGCGCTGCCTTCACGCAGCGACGCGATCCGGCCGCGAGTCGCCACGCGGCGCGGTCACGGCCGCGACGCGGCGGCCGGCTACGGCCCCGCGACGTCGCTCGGGGCACGGCCTGAAGCGCGCCGCGAGCGAGCACGCCGATCGTCACGAGCGCGAGCATGGCGGCCAGGGCGAACACGGCTCGCGGGTTCACGGGTTCGAACGGTCCGCCGGTTCGCGCGGTTCGAAGGTTCGCGGGTTCGAAGCGTCCGGAGGTCCGGGAGGGTCGACCGCCCGCGGTCTGCGCCGACGGCCTGGTCGAGCCGGCGCATGAAGCCGGACCAGTCGCCCGCCGGCGGCGCGTCGACGGCGGGGCGCGACGGCGAGCGCGTGGCGGATCGCGTGCAGATCCTCGAGCCGCTGCCGGCACGGCTCGCACGCCGCGCAGGTGCATGCTCGACGCGGACGCGATCGACCGGATCGAGCTCGTCGTAGAAGTACAGCTCGACGTCCGGCGACGTCGACCAGCTCGCAGTCGCTCATGCGCGGCCTCCCGTCGTGACGCGCGCGGTCGTCAAGCGCGCCGCGCAGGCGATGGACCGCCGCGTGGAGCTGGCGCTTCACCGTGCCTTCGGCGAGGCCCAGCGCGCTGGCGATCTCCGACAGTTTCAATCCTTCATGGTGCCGCATGGTAAACACGAGCCGCTGCCCCGGGGGCAGCCGCGCGATCTCCGACTCCAGCACCTCGCCGAGCTGTCCGCCATAGGCCTGATCTTCGGGTCCCGGCTCCTCCGTCGGGCGTGTTCACCATCTGCAGTTCCGCCTCTTCCGTAAACGGCGCCCAGCCGGCGGGCGATTGCCGCCGCTTGTGGTCGATGCAGGCGTTCATCACGATCCGGTAGAGCCACGAGGTGAGCTGCGCGTCGTAGCGGAACCGGTCGAGCGAGCGGTAGACCTTGATGAACACGTCCTGCGCGATGTCCTCGGCGTCGTGGTGGTTGCCGGCAAACTGGTAGGCGAGCCGATACACCATCGCCCGATGCCGCTCGACGAGCGCATGAAACGCGGCGCCGTCGCCGGCCGCCGCGCGGGCTACGAGATCCGAATCGGGCGTCGCGCTAATGCCGCCGTCCACTGTCAGGAATATGACGCAGATCGGGGGTGAAACGGTTGATCGGGGGCGCGGATTCGGGGCGATCGGGGCGGTTTCGGGGTTTTCGGCGGTTTTCGTGCATTTCGCAGCCTCGAGCCTCGATCCCCGCGTCCGGACCGGTATACTGATTAGATGCCTTCGTCACCGATCCAGCTCTTCTGAGATCGCCAACCCGCTTCGCCGCAACGTCGCCATCATCGCCCACGTCGACCACGGCAAGACCACGCTGGTCGACGCCCTGCTGCACCAGAGCGGCACGTTCCGCGCCAACGAGCGGGTCGCCGAGCGCGCGATGGACAACACCGACCTCGAGCGCGAGCGCGGCATCACCATCCTGGCCAAGAACACCGCCGTCCACTACAACGACCTCCTGATCAACATCGTCGACACGCCCGGGCCACGCCGACTTCGGCGGCGAGGTCGAGCGGACGCTGTCGATGGTCGACGGCGTGATGCTGCTGGTCGACGCCTCGGAAGGGCCGCTGCCGCAGACGCGGTTCGTGCTGCGCAAGGCGCTCGAGCGGCGGCTGCCGCCGATCGTCGTGATCAACAAGATCGACCGGCCCGACGCGCGCGTCGCAGGAAGTGCTGAACGAGGTCTACGACCTGTTCATCGACCTCGACGCCACCGAGGAGCAGCTCGATTTCCCGGTGCTCTACACCAACGCGCAGGGCCGGCACCGTCGAGCACCGACCTGGACGACGCCGGGCGAGGACCTGCGGCCGCTGTTCGACGCGATCGTCGAGCACGTGCCGCCGCCGCGCGGCAACCCCGACGCGCCGCTGCAGATGCTGGTCGCCAACCTCGACTCGAGCGACTACCTCGGCCGGATCGCCATCGGCCGCATCTTCAACGGCCGCGTCAAGATCGGCGACCCGGTCGCGGTGTGCAAGCTCGACGGCACGGTCCAGCGACACCAAGGTCACCAAGCTGTTCGCCTTCGACGGCCTGAAGCGCGTCGACATCCAGGAGGCCGCCGCCGGCGACATCGTCTGCCTCGCCGGCATCGAGGACATCACCATCGGCGAGACGATCGCCGACGTCGAGCACCGGATGGCGATGCCGCCGATCGCCATCGACGAGCCGACGGTGTCGATGATCTTCGGCGTCAACACCTCGCCGATGGCCGGCCGCGACGGGCAGTACGTCACCTCGCGGCAGATCAAGGATCGGCTCGACAGGGAGCTGCTCGGCAACGTCTCGATCCGCGTCGAGCCGACCGACACGCCGGAGCAGATGAAGGTGGTCGGCCGCGGCGAGCTGCAGCTGTCGATCCTGATCGAGATGATGCGGCGCGAGGGCTTCGAGCTGCAGGTCTCGCGCCCGGACATCGTCACCAAGGAGATCGACGGCAAGATCGATGGAGCCGGTCGAGGAGCTGGTGATCGACGTGCCGAGGATCATCCAGGGCGTCGTCATCGCGCAGGTCGGCGAGCGCGCGGCATGATGACCAAGATGGTCAACAACGGCAGCGGCCGCGTGCGGCTCGAGTTCCGCATTCCGGCGCGCGGCCTGATCGGCTTCCGCTCGCAGTTCCTGACCGACACCAAGGGCACCGGCATCATGAACCACATCTTCGTCGAGCTGGGAGCCGTGGCACGGCGCGATCCCGGCGCGCGCCGACCGGCGCGCTGGTCGCCGACCGCACCGGCGTCGCGACCGCCTACGCGATCTGCAACCTGCAGGAGCGCGGCGAGATCTTCATCGACCCGGCCGACGCAGGTCTACGAGGGCATGATCATCGGCGAGAACGCGCGCGCCAGCCGACATGGACGTCAACGTCACCAAGGAAAAGAAGCAGACCAACATGCGCGCCTCGTCGCGCCGACGAAGCGATCCGCCTGATCCCGCCGCGCAAGCTCGGCCTCGAGCAGGCGATCGAGTTCATCAACGACGACGAGCTGGTCGAGGTGACGCCGACGAGCATCCGCCTGCGCAAGCGCATCCTCGCGGCGAACATGCGGCCGAAGCGGACCGCGGACGCTCGACGACAAGTGGGTCTGCGAGCCGTCGGCGTCGACTCGCTGCGTCTGCGCATCTGTCAGCCCAGATCGCTGCAGACGCTGGTCCGCGACCTGCCGCTGCGCGGCGTTGCTGCCGCTCGGCCGCAGCGATCTTCCTGCTGTTCTCGGTGCTCGGCCCGGTCACGGACCTGCTCGGGCGGCGCGCGCAGCCCGCTCGCCATCGTGCTCCGCAATCGCTGCTTCTCGGGCGTGTTCGCGCTCGGCTACGCCTTCGGCTCGATGCGCCGGCAGTGTTGGCTGCTGGCGCTGACGCTCGCTGGTCCAGGTCGCCTGGGTGTTCGGCCACAGCGGTCTGATGCGGCCGTCTCTGCTGGTCGCTGGAGTCGGTGCCGCGCCGGCTCGAATTCGATGCGCTGGTGATCCTCGTCGCGATGGTCGGCAGCTACACCTGTTTTCTCTGGTTCATCAACGGCACCGCCGCACGCTATCTGCGTGTCGCGAGCCGAGATCGAGCTGGCCCACCAGATTCACCAGGTGCTGGTGCCGCCGGTCGCCGCGACCGTCGGCGAGTTCGAGTTCGCCGGGGTTCTCGATCGCCGAGCGGCGAGGTCGGCGGCGACTCTGGTCGACGTGGTCGACGCGCGCGACGGCACGCTGGCTCGGGCTACGTCGCCGACGTGTCGGGCCACGGGGTGTCGTCCGGCGTCGTCATGGGCATGTTCAAGAGCGCCCTGCGCATGCGCCTGCTGCAGCCGCGGTCCACTGTCGTCACTGCTCAAGGATCTGAACGGGGTGCTCTTTCCCCTGAAGAGCGGCAGCATGTTCGTGACCGCCGCGTGCGTGCGCGGCGCGCGCCGGCGGCGCGCTCGAGTACTGCGGTCGCCGGGCATCTGCCGATCCTGGTCGTCCGCGCTCGCCACCGGCGCGGTCAACGAGATCACGACGCCGCAGATCCCGATCGGAATGTTCGAGGACTATCGACTTCGCATCCGCGACGCTCGACTGCGAGCCCGGCGACCTGCTGGCGCTCATCACCGACGGCCTGACGGAGGTGTTCGACGCGCAGGACGGACAGTTCGGAATGGACGCGGTCAAGCGCCTCCTGGCCGGCTCGGCCGACCGACCGCTTGCGGAAATCTCCCGCGCATCGTCGCCGCCGCCCGCGCGCACGGCACGCAGATCGACGACCAGACGCTGCTGCTGATCCGCCGCCGGACCTGACCGGCGTCAGCCGCCGTCCAGTGCCGGCGGGGCTTCACGCGAACGCCTCGCACGCCTGCGCCCGGCACGTGCCAGATCATGACCTTGGGATGGACGGGATCAGGCGCCTGGTCGCAGCCGCGGCGACGCGATCGGGTCGCCGGCGGCGCGGTTTTCGCGCTGACGCAGCCGGCTGGCGACATCGCGCCGCAACGGCAATAGGGCCGCTGGCGCGTCGCGACTCCCTACGTGCTCTGCCGCCGGGCGCGCCAGAGGCGAATTCTACGCGCCAGCAGTGCTGGCCTGCACTCGTTCTGGAACGAGTAGCGATGATCACGTAGGCAACCACGCAGACGAGTCCGAACCCGATCGCGCCCTCGGCGAGTCGGCTGTCAGGTCCGCTGCGATCCGCCCGAACGTGAGAACCCGGAGCGCGAAGTAACCAACCCCGCGAACCAGCTCCTCGATAAGGTCCTGCATCTTTGAGAAACCACGTCACGTTCAGCCCAGCTTCGGCGCTGACGGCGGGCGCTGGCCGCCAGGCTCAACAGTGGATGCCGGCGCGTGACGGTGCATATAGGCGCCGTGTCGAACCCTGCTCACGGAACTCCTAAACCCGCTCCGTCCATTCCTCCCGCACCAACCCTGCTTCCGGCCGCGCCACCACCAAGCGCGGTGCCCATGGATTTTTGCGAGAACTGCGGCGAAACGCGGCAGCTGGCCAAGATCAAGGGCTGCATCCGCTGCCTGCGCTGCGGCTTCAAGGCCGACTGCTCGGGCATGTAGCCTGTGGCGGCGGTCCGTTCTCTCGGTTGCCGGGTCACGACACCCATTTCATGATCCCTCGTTCGACCGGCCACTCCTTCTCGGGCGAGTCGCGCCGCAACCACGCGCAGACGCATCATCACGACTTCGGCAGGCTGATGACCCGCACCACGTTCGGCCGCGTCGCCAGAAACCGCTCCAGGTCCGCCCACGACACGACCACGCTCGCGGTGTTGATGTTGGGATGAAAGATCAGCCGCGCTGGCGCCCTTCAGATCCACATCCACGAGCACCCGCACCGAGCCGTCGGCATCATTGATGAGCCCGAACGGCGATACCGAACCCGGCGTCAACCCCAGCTGCGCCATCAGCCGCTCCGGCGAGCCGAAGCTCAGGCGATCGTCACCGACCAGCTTGACCAGATCCTTCAGGTCCGCGCGCTTCGAGATCTCCAGCACGACCAGGTAGTGCCGATCCCCCTTCTTGTTGCGCAGGAACAGGTTCTTGCACTGGAGCCCGTCGATCGGATCCCAGTACTGCGACGGCGTCCTCGGCGTTGAAGACCGCCGGATGCTCGTGGCGCTCGTAGCTGATGCCGAGCGCGTCGAGCGCCGCATAGACGGCGGGGCGCCGGATCCATCCGCTATTCTGAGCCACAATACGGCCCGGAGCATCGCCATGACGCCATCACCCGCCGGTTCGACGACGGCGTTCGTCTACGCGCACGAGGCGCATGCCGCGCCACACGCGCAAGGGAAACGGCGTGCCTTACATCGGGCACCTGATGGGCGTGGCCTCGATCGTCATCGACGACGGCGGCACGCGAGGACGAGGCGATCGCCGCGCTGCTCCACGACGCGCCGGAGGACCGCGGCGGCCGCGAGCGGCTGGAGGACATCCGCGCCCGGTTCGGCGACGCGGTCGCGAAGATCGTCGAGGACTGCACCGACTCGTGGACCGAGCCAAAGGCGCCGTGGGCGGAGCGGAAGCAGCAGCTACGTCGGAACACGCGCGCACGCTCGGCCCGTCGAGCCTGCGCGTCTCGGCCGCCGACAAGGTCCACAACGCGTACGCGATCCTGCGCGACCTGCGGAACGTCGGCGATCAGGTCTGGGAGCGGTTCAACGCCAGCGCCGACGACATCCTGGCGTATTACCAGTCGCTGGTGCGCGCGTACCGCGAGGCGGGCGGCGGACCGGCTGGTCGACGAGCTCGACCGGATCGTCCGCGCTATCGAGCGGGAAATGGGCTACTGAGCGATCGGGCAGGGTGCGATGCAGATGCTGGAGCATCCGCTCGCGGTGCTCGATCTCGCGCCGGCTGAGACGGCGGCCGTCGGTCCGGTTCAGGCCGGACGGATGGCTTTCGAGACGCATGCCTTCCAGCTCGGGCTGACGGGGATGCCGGAGCGCGGCGACCACAGCGTGAAACGAATGACCATGACGACGACCATATCGGTGGCGTGACAGGCGAGGTCACCGGGCAGCCCGCTGGCGCGGGTTCAAGCGGCACCTGAAGTCGGCGGTGGAAGCCAGGGGGAGGGGCCTGGGTCCACGTTCCAGCCGCGGTGGATCGTCTACGGGCTCGCGGCGCAGTGGGGGCGCTATCTGAAGGCCCATCCCGGCCAGGCGCCGCGCTGGTTCCGGGCCGCCGCGCGCGACGACAACGCGGCGTTCGCGGCGTTCGTGGGCAGTCATGCCGCCACCAGCGGCGGCGCCGGCGGCGCGGGCGGCGGGGCCGTGGGTGGGGGAAAGCTCGGGGGCGGGATAGTGGTGAGTGAAACGTGCTCAGTGCTCAGCGCTCAGCGCTGAGTGTCGATCGTCCGTCAACTGGAGGAGTCAACAATGCGTAGAGTGATCATTGGCGTTGCGATGTGGGGCGTCCTGTCGGCGCTGCCAGTTTTGGCGCAGCAGGCGCCCGCACAGCAGGCGCCGGAGCTGCGGAAGCCGGACGTCTTCTACGTACCGACCCCTCAGGCCGTGGTGGACGCGATGCTGAAGATGGCCAACGTCAGCGGCAAGGACGTGGTCTATGACCTCGGCTGCGGCGACGGCCGCATCCCGATCACCGCGGCGCAGCGTTCGGCGCGCGAGGGATCGGCATCGACATCGACCCGGCACGGATCAAGGAAGCCAACGAGAACGCGAAGACCGCCGGCGTCACCGACAAGGTCGACGTTCCTGCGACCAGGACCTCTTCGACCCGACTTCGCGACGCGACCGTGGTCACCCTCTACCTGCTGCCCTCGCTCAACGAGAAGCTGATGCCGAAGCTGAAGGCAGAGCTGAAGCCCGGCACCCGCATCGTCTCGCACGCCTTCGACATGGGGCCAACCTGGCCGGCCGAGAAGACCGAGCAGGTCGAAGGCAAGACGATCTACTACTGGACAATCAAGTAATCCCTCATCCCTGATCGCTGATCCCGAATCCGGATCGGATCCGGCATCCGGGAGAAGGGATTCAGCGATCAGCGATCAGGGATTCGAGGGCCGGGATCGCAAACGCGACGTAGGTCCCGCCCGACTCTCTTCCTGATTTGCCGCCGCCCGCGGCGATGACGAGGAACTGCCGGCCGCCGTCCTCGTAGGTGGCCGGCGTCGCGTTGGCGGCGAACGGCAGCGTCGTTTCCCACAGCAGCGCGCCGGTCGACTTGTCGAAGGCGCGGAACTTGCGATCGTAGTTGGTCGCGCCGATGAACAGCAGCCCGCCGGCGGTGACGATCGGGCCGCCGTAGTTTTCGCTGCCGGTGTTCTTGCAGGCCCTGCGCCGGCGAGCTCCGGGATATTCGCCGAACGGAATGCTGCCAGACGAACTTGCCGGTGTTCAGATCGATCGCGTTCAGCGTGCCCCAGGGCGGCGCGACCGCGGGATAGCCGTCCGGATCGAGGAACTTGCTGGTAGCCGGTGAAGCGGTACTGCGACCGGCGGTCGACCGCGGGTCGCGTCGGTCGCCGGTCGGCTGTCCTCGCCGGTCGCCAGGTACTGCGACGATGGCGTCGCAACGCCGCCGGCTGACAGGTCGGGAATCCCGGCATCCGGCCGGCGCCGTTCCGGATCACCGCGGCGAGCTCCGCGCGCGTGCGCCGCTGCGCCGACGTCCGACGAGCGACGGGAACTGCGGCGGCGTGCCCGGCCGATCGTCGCGGTGGCAGGCGGCGCAGTCGCTGCAGGTAGAGCGCGCCGCCGCTCGCTCGGCGCTCGTCATCGGGGCGAGCGCGCCGGTCCACGCCATGTCGTTGGCGTTCACGTAGAGCAGGCCGGTCTCCGGATCGAACGCCGGAGCCGCCCCACTCGGCGCCGCCGTCGAAACCCGGGAAAGACGACCGGTCGCTGCCCGACGCGCCAGCGGCGTGAACGGGCCGTCGCTGCGGAACGTTCGCGAACTGCGGCGAGCGCCCACGCGTGCGCCTCCGGCGTCCGGGTCGTCAGCAGGTCCTCGGTGAGCTGCTGCCGCGCGAAGGGCGCGGCCTGCGTCGGAATCGGTTGCGTGGCGCGCCGCGACTTCGCCCGGCACGTCGCTCGCCGGAAAGCGGCGTTACTCGATCGGGAACAGCGGCGTCGCCGGTGGCGCGATCGAACACGAACACGAAGCCCTGCTTGGTCGTCTGCGCGACCGCGTCGATGCGCGTCCGCCTTCGCCGCACGCGTGACCAGGGTCGGCGGCGACGGCAGATCGCGATCCCAGATGTCGTGGTGCACGGACTGGAAATGCCAGAGCCGCTTGCCGGTCGCGGCGTCGAGCGCGAGCAGGCAGTTGGCGTAGAGGTTGTCGCCGGGCCGGTTGGCGCCGTAGAAATCCGGCGGCCGCCGAGCCGGTCGGCACGAAGACGATGCCGCGGCGCTCGTCGAGCGCCATGCCCGGCCCAGTTGTTGGCGCCGCCGTTGTACTTCCACGCGTCCTTCGGCCAGGTGTCGTAGCCCGGCTTCGCCGGGATGCGGAATGGTGTGGAAGGTCCAGCGCAGCGCGCCGGTGCGCGCGTCGTAGGCGCGGATGTCGCCGGGAGACGCGGGCAGGCCCTCGCCGACGCGGCCGCCGACGATCAGCAGATCGCTGATAGACGACGCCGGGGCTCGTCAGCCGCACCGATTGCGCCGCCGGATCGCGGCCGAGATCGTCGCGCAGATCGATCCGCCCGCCGGTGCCGAAACTCGCGATCGGCTTGCCGGTTGCCGGCGTCGAGCGCGTAGACGAACGGTCGCGACGGCGACGAACAGCGCGCTGGTCCTGCGCCGTCCGGCCAGTACATGAGACCGCGATTGGCGCCGCGGCTCTCGATGCCGGAATCGAACATCCAGAGGTGCTCGCCGGTGGCGGCGTCGAGCGCGAACGCCTTGTGGGACGGCGTCTGGCCGAACAGCCTCCCGCCGACGACGATGGGCTGCGTCTGCAGGCCGCCGGCTCTCGCCGGTGTCGTAGGTCCAGGCGACGCGCAGCTGGGCGACGTTGGTGCGATTGATCTGGCGCAGGCTCGAGTAGCGAATCTGGTCCGGGCTGCCGCCGTAGGCAGACCATCCGCTGTACGGAGCGGCCGCGGTGCCTTGCGCGGCCGCCGCGAGCCACACCGACAGGCAGGCCGCCGGGATCGCGATCAGCAGAGAACGCAGGTGACCCTCGTCTAGGGGAAATGGATTTCCGCGGTCGCGCGCGGCGGCGAGCCTTCGGCACGGCTCCAGTCGGTATGCGGCGCCTGGTTCTCGACGAGCCAGCCGTAGACCAGCTCGCCGTAGGTCCGCCAGCGCATCTTCTTCGCTCGTAGAACGGCATCAGCGCGCGCTGCACCCGCGGCAGCCGGTAGAACGGCACGCCCGGGAAGTAGTGATGCTCGAGGTGGTAGTTCGAGTTGAGGTAGACGAAGTCCCAGAACCAGTGGCCGCGCATCAGCGTGCCCCACTTCGCCGGGTCGGTCGGGTCGATGTCGTAGTGCTGGCCGAGGCGGTTCAGCGTGAACGCGATCGGGAAGATGAAGAACACCGGGATGATGCTCGCCCGCAGCGGCGGCGTAGAACCCGAACCCGTACCAGATCAGCGCCAGCGCCGAGAGGTGGAACAGCAGCGACAGCTTCCGCTCGCGCGCGATCGCGCGCTGCAGCGGCTCCGGGTAGGTCGACGACTCGCGCCGCGCCGCGCGGAAGTAGATCGGGAAGAGCGCGGGCGTGCAGTAGAGCAGCTTGTACCAGCGCGCGTTCACCTTCGGCGAGAGGTGATGCCGCTTGGGATCGTCCTCGTCCGAGCCGAGCTCGGCGTGATGATCGAGGTGCCACCGCGTGAACTGGCTGGCCGAGATGCCGCTCGGGATCGCGTAGAGGAGGCCGAGCAGCCGCTCGAGGCCGGCGCTGGCGCCGCTCGAAGATCGTGTGGTGCACGACCTCGTGCAGCAGCATCGTGAAATTGAAGACCGTGAACCCCTGCACGAACGCGAGCGGGATCCAGATCAGCGGGTTGTCGAAGCGGATCAGCGCCCAGGTCCCGAGCGCCAGGATCGCGAACTGCCGCGCCGCGACCAGCCAGGTGCCGCAGCGGCTGCTTCCGGTGCAGCTCGCGCATCTCGTCGCGCGAGATGGCCGCGCCCAGCTCGGCACGGAGAGCTCCCGCGTGCTGCGAGTAGTAGTGGCCTTTCACGGTCCTCTCAATTGTCTCACTGAGCTCATTCCGGCGGGATCTGCAGCCGCGGCCTGGCCCAGCCGGGTCAGCGCGACCCCGGCCAGCACAGCCGCCGCGCCGGCGATCTTGTCCGCCCCGATGCGGCTCGCGCGAGCCAGAAATAGGCGGTGATCATGGCCACGATCGGCAGCAGGTTCGAGTACACCGACGTCCGCGCGCTGCCGATCGCGCGCACCGCGGCATACCAGATGGTGTACGGCGACGCAGATCGCGAACAGCGCCGAATAGACCAGCTTCAGCCACGTCAGCGCGCTGACGCGTCGCCCACGGCACGCGCGCCAGCGTCGGCGCCGCCGAGCGGCACGTAGATGAGCGTCCCGAAGCAGCATCGACAGCGCCGTCACGCCGACCGGCGAATGCCGCTCCATCAGCGGGCGCGCGCCGATCGTGTAGAGCGCCCAGCACACGACCGCGCCCATCAGCATCAGGTCGCCGCGCAGCGAGGCGCCGCTCACGTGCGCGCCGCGGCCGACGACGATGTAGATGCCGAGGAGCGACAGCAGCGTGCCGGCCCAGTGCAGCGCGCCGATGCCGCTCCTTGCCGCTGATCGTCGAACAGAGCGTGATCACGACCGGCGTCGCCGACACCAGCAGCGCGCCGTTGGCGACGCTGGTCTTCGCGAGCCCGCCGACGAACAGGTACTGATACAGGCAGTGCCCGACCAGCGCCGAGCCAGACGAGCCGGAGCCAGTCGCCGCGGGTCACCGGCGCGGGCGTGTGGAAGATGCTGGCGACGACGCCCGGGGCGTGTCGCGGACGCGTCCGCGCGGCGGCCGACCGGCGGCGGACGGCGACGCTGGCCGACGACCATGACGGTGGACGCCAGCGACGAGACGGAGCGCGTTGAAAGCCTGGGGATCGAGCTCGCGGAAGGCGGTCTTGACGAGCGCGTAGTTGGTGCCCCAGATGACGGTCATCAGGAGCAGCAGCCAGTCGAGGCGGGAGAGCGCGGACACGTCGTGCAATGGGCAAATGGCCCGAATGCCGAATGCCGAGCGATTCAGCATTCGACATTCGGCATTCGCCATTCTGCCCGTGCGCCTAGCCGCCCCAGACCTTGCACGCGCCGAACGGCGGCAGGAAGAACAGGATCAGCGAGATCAGCAGCACGTAGATGACGAGGGACTCGATGAGGACGAGGCCCAGGATCAGCGCGCCGCGGATGTCGCCCGTCGCGCTGGGATTGCGCGCGATCGCTTCGGCGGCCGCGGCAATCGCCTTGCCCTGGCCGAGCGCGCCGAACGCGGCGGCGATGCCGAGCGGGAAGCTCGCGGCGATCATCGACCACTTGATGATCTCGAGGCGCGCCGCGCCCGGCGCCGGGCTCCTGCGCGTAAAGCGGGAAGGCGACGCCCGCCATCACCATCAGCGCCGTTGTCCAGAAAGTCCGTTTGCTCACAACCAGTTCCTCCTCAAGTAACTACCTATGCCGCCGCCGGCGCGTGATGGCCGGTCGGGGCGTCATGCCCATGCGCGTCGTGCTCGTGTTCCACCGCCACCGCTGCCTGCAGGTAGATGATCGACAGCAGCACGAAAATGAATGCCTGCAACCCGCCGTGATCAGTCCGAGGAACATCATCGGCAGCGGGACGATGAACGGGATGATGCTGCCGAGGATCACGATGACCAGCTCCTCGCCGAAGATGTTGCCGAACAGGCGCAGCGAGAGCGACAGCAGCCGCGACGTGTGGCTGATCACCTCGATCACCAGCATCAGCGGCGCCATCCACACCGGCGCCCCGGGCGGCACGGCGAAGTGCTTCAGGTAGTTGACCACGCCCTGCTTCCTGAAGCCCTGGTAGTGGTAGTAGACCCAGGTCGTAATCGCGCAGGCCGACGGTCACGTTGATGTTGCTGGTCGGCGCCATCAAGCCCGGGCACGAGCCCGGCGTAGTTGCCGAGCAGGATGAACAGGCCGAGCGTCGAAGATCAGCGGCAGGTAGCGCTGGCCGTCGGGCCCGATCCATTCCTCGAGCAGGCCGACGATCGCCGTCACGCCGTCCTCGAGCAGGATCTGGAACTTGCCCGGGTTCTCGACGCTCAGCCGCGACTTCATGACCAGGCAGACGACCGTCACCAGCGCGACGATCAGCATCGTCATGACCATGTAGTCGCGGGATGACGTCGTGCCCCTCGACGTGAAAGCCGAGCGCGCCGAGCAGCGCGCCGACCGGCGGGCCCGAGCACGGCGTTGACCGCCTCGACGATCAGTAACGGATGTTCTTCCATCTACCTGGCTAAATCTTCGTGTTCTTCGTCAAGAGAAGCCGGACAGCCTCGACCACGGCTGCCGCCACGACCGAAGACGCGCCCGCTATCAGCCCCAACGGGGGCAGGCGCAAACGCGCAATCATAACGTACGCCAGAAAACCGAGTAAAGCGTACCGGCCGGCAATCTTCAGCACCGCGCGGCCGGCGCGTCCGGCGCGCCGCGAGGTCGTCGACGCCGCCCCGGATCGACAGGAAGCTGATCCGGCGATCAGGACCCGCCGCCCAGCACGCGCCGGCGCCGGCGCGCGCCAGTCGCGCGCGATGGCCGACGGCCGCGACGCGCCATCACGCGCGCAGATGACCACGGCGTTCGCGCTGCAGACGCGTCGAGCAGGTCCTCGGGCAGCTTACTTGATCGACTTGGAGGCGCGGACGACGGTGACGATGCCGGCCGCGAGGCCGAGGAAGAAGCCGATGAAGAAGCCCCAGTGGCCGGCGCCAATCCAGCGATCGATCAGCAGCCCGCCGCCGGCGCCGAGGACGATCGAGATGACGAACGACAGCCCGACGCTCCCGAGCGTGCCGAACGACCGCATCGTCTCTTTGGTCGAGCTCGGATCCTTCTTGTCATCTTTTCGCCTTTCCGCCGGCGGGTTGTGGCGGCGTCGGCGCCCGGTGCCGCAGCCGGCTTCGAGGGCGAATCCCGGCAGCTTCGGCGGCGGGGTCGCCGGCGGCGGCGGCGGCGCCGGCGTCTCGCAATTGGCTGCCGCTGACGGCGGCCGCTGATCGCCCGCTGGCGGAGGTACACTCCGGTGGCCGCAACGGCCGACCAGGAGCACGCGAAAAGGACGAGGTAGAACCTGCGGTTCATGCCGTCGACGAACCGCCAGGCGACACCCAAGAATAACCGGCTATACTCGATCCGAAAGGCCCACCATGAAACACGCTCTGTCCGCGCTGGCGCTCGCGGCCGCGTGTGCGCTCCCCGCCCCGGTCTTCGCCCAGGCCAAGCCGACCGAGATCTACGTCAGCGTCGTCGACGGCAAGGGCGACCCGGCGCCGGGCTTGACCGCCGAAGAGTTCCGCGTCCGCGAGGACGGAGTGGCGCGCGAAGTGCTCAAGGCGGGCCCGGCGACCGAGCCGCTGACCGTCGCGCTGCTGGTGGACGACAGCCAGGCGACCAGCCCCGGCGACCCAGATGATCCGCGAGGCGGTGGACACCTTCATCACGGCGCTCGACGGCAAGGCGGAAATCGCGCTCGTGACGTTCGGCGACCGGCCGACCATCGTCGGTCGACTACACGACCGATCAGAAGAAGCTGCTCGACGGCGCGAAGCGCATCTTCCCGCGCCCGGCGCCGGCGGCAACCTGCTGGACGCCATCGTCGAAGTCAGCAAGGGCTGCAGAAGCGGGAGCCGGCGCGTCCGGTCATCGCCGTGCTGATGATGGACGACGCGGTCGAGTTCAGCAACCGCTACTACGACAAGGTGCTGCGACGAGCTCGACGAAGCGGCGGCGCCGCGCTCCACGTCGTCGCGCTCGGCCAGCCTGGCAACAGTCTCTCGGACGAGCTGCGCAATCGCAACCAGGTCGGTCGCGCTCGGCACCGAGCGGACCGGCGGACGCCGCGACAACGTGCTGGCGCTGACGGCGGCCGCGCCGAAGATGAAGCAGCTCGCCGCACGAGCTGCTGAACCAGTACGTGGTCACCTACGCGCGGCCCGGAGACGCTGATTCCGCCCGAGAAGATCGAGGTGACCGTGACCAAGCCCGGGCTGACGGCGCGCGCGCGGACGCGTACCGGCCTGGCGGGTGCGCGAGTGATGCGCTCGCGGCTCGCGCGTCGCTGTTCGCCGTCCGCGGCCGGCGCGACCGCGCTGCGCGGCGCAGGGCCAGCGGATCCGCAGCGGCGTCGAGCTGGTGTCGCTCAACGTCACCGCGACCGACGGCGCAGGCGAAGTACGTCACCGATCTCACCGAAGAGGAGTTCGAGGTCTTCGAGGACGGCGCCAAGCAGAAGCTGACGTTCTTCTCGAAGACCCAGCAGCCGATCTCGCTGGCGCTCCTGCTCGACACCAGCGCCAGCATGGACGAGCGCATGGGGATCGCGCAGGAAGCGGCGATCGGCTTCGCCAAGCAGCTGCACAAGGACGACCAGGCGGAAGTCATCGACTTCGACAGCCAGGTCCGGGTGCTCGCGGCCGTTCACCAACGACGCCGCCGCGCTCGAAAAGGCGATCCGCGCCGACGACGCCCAACGGCTCGACGTCGCTCTACAACGCGATCTACATCGCGCTGAAGGAGCTGAAGAAGGTCAGGGCGGCCTCGACGACCGACATCCGCCGCCAGGCGATCGTCCTGCTGTCCGACGGCGACGACACCTCGAGCCTGATCGAGTTCGACCAGGTGCTCGACCTCGCCAAGCGCTCCGAGTCGGTGATCTACGCGATCGGCCTGCGCCAGGGAGAGATCGCGCGGCGCGAGTTCAAGGAAGCGGAGTTCGTGCTGAAGCAGCTGGCGACCGAGACCGGCGGGCGCGCCTTCTTCGTCACCGACGCGCGCGAGCTGCGCGAAGATCTACCAGGGCATCTGGGACGAGCTCTCGAGCCAGTACGCGATCGCCTACTCGTCGGCGAACCCGAAGCGCGACGGCGCGTGGCGGCGGATCCAGGTGCGGCTGCTCCGCCCGAGCATCACGGCCCGCACCAAGCAGGGTTACTACGGTCCCGACCGGGTCGTCGTGAGCCACGGTGACCGATCACGCTCCTGGCTGCCCCTCGTGCTGTACGCGGCCGCGGCCGCGGCCTATCTCGCGCACTTCGCCAGGCCTGACCAGCGGACCGGCCGCATGGCGACGGCGCTGCTCGGCGGCGCCGTCCTCGCCCACACGTTCCTCATCGGCATGCAGACGATGGAGGCGGGCTACGCGCCGCTCGTCGGGACGACCGCCGCGGTCTCGGCCTTCGTCTGGCTGCTCGGGCTCGCCTATCTCTACGTCGAGCTGACGACGGACGAGCGCGCGATGGGCGCGTTCGTCACGGTCCTGCTGGCCGCGCTCGCGATCCTGCCGGCGCTCGAACACCGAGACCGACGAGCGGCCGGCGCTGCTGCGCAGCCCGCTCTTCACCGTCCACGTGCTGTCGATGCTGTTCGCCTATGCGAGCTTCGCGCTGGCCTTCGTGCTCGGCATCACCTACGTGCTGCTCTTCAAGGAGATCAAGGCGAAGCACCTGGGCTTCTTCTACGCGCGGCTGCCGTCGCTGCAGACGCTCGACGTGATGAACGCGCGCGCGATCGTCGTCGGCTGGCTGTTCCTGACCTGCGGCCTGGTCGTCGGCGGCGTCTGGGCGACGCAGATCGGCGGATCGCCGGATCCGCGCGCGCAGGCGATGTCGGTGGCCGATCCGAAGATCCTGGTCGCGCTGGTCTCGTGGGCGCATCTACTCGTTCGCGCTGTTCGCGCGGCGCGCGATCGGCTGGAGCGGCCGGCGCGCCGCGTGGCTGTCGGCGATCGGCGTTCGTCATCGTGCTGTTGAATTTCGTCCCGGTCGGGTATTTCCTGACGCGGAGCCACAACTTCTAGGATTTGGAAATGTGGAAATCTCGTCATGTGGAAATCTCGATTTCCAGATTTCCAGATTCCAAATCGCCAATCTGATGAGGCTGTTCGCCGTCGGCATCAGCCACCGGACGGCGCCGGTCGAGCTGCGCGAGTGCGTGGATTTCGCGCGCCGCGGCCTCGACGCGGCGCTGGCCGCGCTGGCGCGCGCGGAACGTCGCGCGCGAAGCGGTGGTGCTCTCGACCTGCAACCGCGCCGAGATCTACGCCGGCGCCGAGTCCGACGACGGCCGCCGAGTCCTGCGGCCGCTTCATCAGCGAGTACAACGGCGTGCGCGTGGGACGCGCTCGCGCCGCACGTCGTCGTCTATCGCGGGCCGGAGGCGGCCGATCATCTGTTCCGCGTCGCCGCCGGCCTCGACTCGCTGGTCGTCGGCGAGCCGCAGATCCTCGGCCAGGTGAAGGACGCGTTCGCCGCGGCGACGCGGACTGAAATCGACCGGCGCGCTGACCAACCGGCTGTTCACGTCGGCCTTCAGCGTCGGCAAGCGCGTGCGCAGCGAGACCGGCCTCGGCGAAGGCGCGGTGTCGGTCAGCTACGCGGCCATCGCGCTGGCGAAGAAGATCTTCGGCGAGCTCGACGGGCTGAACGTCCTGATCCTCGGCGCCGGCGAGATGGCGAAGCTGACCGGCATCGCACCTGCAGGCGCAGCGGCGTGAAGCAGCTGACGATCGCGAGCCGCACGCTGCGAGAGCGCGCGAGGCGCTCGCCGCGCACCTGCGACGGCCGCGCCGTGCCGTGGGCGTCGATCGGCCACGCGCTCGCCGACCGCCGACATCGTCGTCACCGCGACCGGATCGACGCGAGCCGGTGCTGACCCGCGCCGGCGTCGAAGAGGCGATGCGGCCGCGGCGCAGCCGGCCGCTGTTCGTCATCGACATCGCCGTCCCGCGCGACGTCGAGCCGGCGGTCGGCACGCCTCGATCAGGTGTTCCTCTACAACATCGACGACCTGCAGGCGATCGTGAAGGAGAACCTGGCGCGCCGCAGCTCCGAGGTCGAGCGCGCCGAAGCTGATCGTCCGCGAGGAAGTGGACCGGTTCAGGGCGTGGATGCAGTCGCGCGAGGTCGTGCCGACGGTGATCGCGCTGCGCCAGCGGTTCGAAGCGATCCGGCAGGCCGAGCTGCAGCGGCTCGAGCCGAAGCTGGCGTCGCTGCCGCCCGAGGCGCGCGCGCGCGTCGACGAAGTCACCCACCTGCATCGTCGAGAAGCTGCTGCTCACGCCGACCGAGCAGCTGAAGGCGAGCGGACGACGAGGCCCAGGCCGTCGCCTACGCGGACGCGCTCAACCGGCTCTTCAGCCTGACGCCCGGCAAGACGGGATCCGGCAGATTCATGAAGGCGCTGCGGATCGGGACGCGAGGCAGCCCGCTCGCGCTGTGGCAGGCGCACGCGGTCGCGGCACTGCTCGAGCGCGCACGGACAGCGCGAGCGAGATCTGCGTCATCAGGACGGCGGGCGATCGCCTGCAGGACGCGCCGCTCTCGGAAGCCGGCGGCAAGGGGCTGTTCGTCAAGGAGATCGAGGACGCGCTCGCTCGGCGGCGCGATCGATCTCGCCGTCCACAGCGCCAAGGACATGTCGGTGGCGCTGCCCGCCGGGCTCGGCGTCGCCGCGGTCCTGCCGCGCGAGGATTCGCGCGACGCGCTGGTGCTGCCGCGCGGGACGGTCACCGCGTCGGCGAGACGCCGGCGATCGGGACCGGCAGCGTCCGCCGCAGCGCGCAGCTCGCGCGGGCGCTATCCCGGCGCGCGCTTCCTCCCGATCCGCGGCAACGTCGACACGCGGCTGCGGAAGCTGGACGCCGGCGAGTACGACGCGCTGGTGCTGGCGGTCGCCGGCCTGAAGCGGCTCGGCCACGCGGAGCGGATTTCGGTCGCGATTGCGCACGACGAGTGCGTCCCGGCGCCCGGCCAGGGGATCGTCGCGATCGAGACGCGGCTCGACGACGCCGGCGTCGCCGCGTGCTCCGGGCGATCAACGATGTGCAGGACGCGCGGCATGCTTCGAGGCCGAGCGCGCGGTCGTCGCGGCGCTCGGCGGCGGCTGCCAGCTGCCGCTGGGCGCCGTGGCCGTCCACGCGGGCGGCCGCCTCGAGATGCAGGCGATCGTGGCGTCGCCGCGACGGCGCGCGCCAGATCCGGCGACAGCGCTCGAAGGCGACGCGTCCCGGCCGGCCGAGCTCGGGCGCGCGGCTGGCGGCCGAGCTGGCTGACGCGGGCGCCATCGCCATCCTGAACGAAGTACGGTAGTGATAGAGGCGGCGGATGCAGAAGAGCCCCTGCGTCTTCATCGTCGGCGCCGGCCCCGGGGATCCGGGCCTCATCAGCGTCCGCGGCCAGCGGCAGCTCGAAACCGCGGACGTCGTGGTCTACGACCATCAGGTCCACGCGCGGCTGCTGCGATCGGCGCGCCCCGACGCCGAGAAGATCGACGTCGGCCCGGCGGCGCCGCGCGCCGCTCGACCAGGACGCGATCTCGCTGCTGCTGGTCGAGAAGGCGCGCGAAGGCAAGACCGTCGTCCGGCTCAAGTGGGGCGATCCGTTCGTGTTCGACAGCGGCGGCAAGGAAGCGCTGTTCCTGCACGAGCAGCGGATCCCGTTCGAGGTCGTGCCCGGGCATTCCCGGCGACCATCGGCGTGCCCGGCGTACGCCGGGCATCCCGATCACCTATCCGGGCGGCGGCGACATCGTCACGCTCGTGCGCGGCCACGAGGCGGAGACCGACGCGCCGCCGAAAGTGGACTGGGCGCGGCTCGCCGGACTCGACGGCACGCTCGTCTGCTACGCCGGCGCGCGGCAGATCGGCGCGATCGTCAACGCGCTGCTGACGAACGGCCGCGCGCCGGACGAATCCGCCGCGCTGATCTACGCCGGGACGACGCCGGCGCAGGAGACGATTGTCGCCACGCTCGGGACGATCGTCGAGCGGGCGCGCGCCGCAGGAGCCGGCGATGCTCGTGATCGGCGCGGTCGTCGGGCTGCGCGAGCACCTGCGCTGGTTCGACGATCGGCCGCTCTTCGGCCGGCGCATCGTCGTCACGCGCTCGCGCGAGCAGGCAGGGGAACTGGTCGAGCATGCTCGAGGAGCGCGGCGCCGAGGCGATCCAGGCGCCGACGATCCGGATCGCGCGCGCCGGAAGACGTCGGCGGCGCTGGATCGCGCCGTGCGCCGACGCCGGCGCCTACGACTGGATCGTGTTCACGAGCGTCAACGCCGTCGACTACTTCATGCAGCGCGTGCTCGCCAACGGCGACGTCCGCGATCTGAAGGGCGTCCGGCTCTGCGCGATCGGGCCGTCGACGGCGCAGCGCGTGTCGCGTTACGGCATGCGCGTCGACCTGACGCCGGACGAGGCGAGGTCCGAAGCGGTCGATCGAGGCGCTGCGAGGCGGCCGGCCCGCTGCAAGGGCCGCGCGTTCCTGCTGCCGCGCGCCGACATCGCGCGCGAAGTGCTGGCCGACCAGCTGCGCGACGCCGGGCGCCGAGGTCAGCGAGGTCGACGGCCTACCGGACGATGCTCGGCGGCAGCGAGCGGGACGCCGACCAGGACATCTATCGGATGCTGCTCGAGCGGCAGATCGACGCGATCACGTTCACCAGCGCGAGCACGGTCAAGAACTTCGCCAAGATCTTCGGCGAGGAGCAGGCCGCCGACCTGCTGCGCACCACGGTCGTGGCCTCGATCGGCCCGGTCACCGCCGAAGCCGCGCAGCAGCTCGGCATCGACGACGACGCGTCATGCCGGAGCGCTACACGATTCCCGATCTCGTCGACGCGCTCGTCGCAGCACTTCGCGATCCCCAGTAACCGCGCGAGTGTGAGGCGGTTCGAGACCGCCGCTCTCACACTATGGATCTCATCGCACCGCCCCCGCCGTCTGCGCCGCAGTCGCTGCCGATCCGCGTCGCTCGTGCGCGAGACGCGGCTCAGCCCCGAGAACTTCATCTATCCGCTGTTCGTGGTGCCCGGCGAGGGCCAGCGGCGCGAAGTCGGGTCGATGCCCGGCGTGTTCCAGTTGTCGGTCGACGAGATCGTCAAGGAAGCGGCGGCGGCGAAGGCGGACGGGGTGCCCGGCGTGCTGCTGTTCGGCCTGCCCGGAAGCCAAGGACGTGGTGGGATCCGGCGCCGCCGACCCGGAGGGGCCGGTCCAGTCCGCGGTGCGCGCGCTGAAGAAGGAGGTGCCCGGTCTGCTCGTGGTGACCGACGTCTGCCTGTGCGAGTACACCTCGCACGGCCACTGCGGCATCCTCGACGGCGAGGAGATCGTCAACGACGCGACGGTCGAGGAGCTCGCGCGCGCCGCGCTGTCGCACGCCGCCGCCGGCGCCGACATCGTCGCGCCGTCCGACATGATGGACGGCCGCGTCGGCCGCATCCGGGAGAAGCTGGATCGACGCCGGCTTCGCGCAGGTCGCGATCATGGCCTACGCGGCGAAGTACTGCTCCGCGTTCTACGGTCCGTTCCGCGAAGCCGCGGACTCGGCGCCCGCGTTCGGCGATCGCCGGTCGCACCAGATGGATCCGGCCAACGTCGAAGAGGCGCTGCGCGAGGTGGCGCTGGACCTCGACGAGGGGGCCGACATCGTGATGGTCAAGCCGGCGCGTCGCACTACCTCGACGTGATTCGCGCGGGTGAAGGAGGAGTTCGGCGTGCCGACCGCCGCGTATCACGTCAGCGGCGAGTACGCGATGCTCAAGGCCGCCGCGCGCAACGGCTGGATCGACGAGCCGCGCGCGATGATGGAAACGCTGACCTCCATCCGCCGCGCCGGCGGCGGCATCATCATCACCTATTACGCCCGCGAAGCCGGTCTGCGAGTGGCTGCTTCGGCGGGGGCTAATCTCACTGAGCCCAAGCGTAGCGCGCTGCAAGCGGATCGACGCGGGTCGCGCGGCGCGCGGGAAGATAGGCCGCGACCAGGGCGACCAGCGCCAGGAGGCCGGCGGCCGAGCGAACGCCGCCGGATCGAGCGGCGTCACGCCGAACAGGAACGTCGTGAGCAGGCGGACGGCGGCGATGCCGGCAAGCGCGCCGCCACGACGACTCCGCCCCGACCGAGCGCATCGCCGTCCCGAGCATCAGGCCGATCACGCTGCGCGCGTCGGCGCCGAGCGCCATGCGGATGCCGATCTCCTGCGTCCGCTGCGCCACCGACTGCGAGAGCACACTGTAGATGCCGGTGCCGCCAGCAGCAGCGCGACCGCGGCGAACGCGCCAGGACCGTCAGCAGGAAGCGGCGCTCCGCGACCGAGGCGCTGATGAACGCGTCGAGCGTGGACAGCTCGACCGGCACGTCGGCGTCCAGCTCGCGCACCGCGTCGCGAACGGCGGTCGCCGAGCGTCGCCTGCTGCGAGCGGCCGGCCGGGCGGACGACGACGAACATCGTGTAGCGCGCGCGGAACGGCTGCTGGTAGGCCGAGATGAACACCTCGGGCTCGACGGCCTCGCACCAGCGAGCGGTGATGCACGTCGCCGACCACGCCAACAATCGTGAACGTCGGGTTGACCCGATCCATCCCGCTGAACTTGAAGCGGACGCCGATCGGATTCGTCGCGGCGGCAAGGAACTGCCGCACGAACGACTGGTTCACGACCGCGACCGGCAGCGCGCCCGGCGCGATCGCCTCGTTCAGCGTGCGCCCCTGGAGCAGCGGAATGCCGCACCGCCTCGAGATAGCCCGGCGTCGCGACGCGATAGCCGGCGTACGGACGGTCTTCCGCGTCGGCGGCGCGCGGCGCCCCTTCGATCGATCGAAGGCGCCGTTGTGATCGGCGCCGCTGAGCGGCGCCTGCGTCACGGCGCCGGCGGCGGCGACACCCGGCAGCTGCCGCAGCCGCTCGATCAGCCCGCTGTAGAAGCAGCGCCGATGCGCGGCGCGTCGGGATACTTGCGTCGCCGGCACCGACATGCTCGCGGTAATCGCGCCGCCGGTGTCGAAGCCGGGATCCACCGACATGACGTTCACGAAGCTGCGAATCAGGAGGCCGGCGCCGACCAGCAGCACGAGCGCGACGGCGACTTCCGCGGCGACGAGCAGGCGCGCACGCGCGATCGCGCCGGCGCCGCAGCCGCTGCGTCCGCCCTCGGCCAGCGCGTCGCGCAGATCGGCGCGCGACGCCTGGAGCGACGGCAGCAGCCCGAACAGCAGCGGCGTGATCACGCCGAGCGCGACGGCGAACAGCAGACACCGCGCGTCGATGCCGACGTCGGCGCCGCGCGGCAGTCCGACGGCGTCGATCGACAGCAGCGCCCGGACCGCCCACGCGGCGAGCAGCAATCCCGCGAGCGCGCCCGCGGTGCCAATCGCCAGGCTCTCGACCAGCAGCTGCCGGACGATCGCGCCACCGCGACCGGCGCCCAGCGCCGCGCGAAGCGCCAGCTCGGAGCGCCGCTCTTCCCCCGTGGCGAGCATCGCAGTGGCCACGTTGGCGCAGGCGATCAGCAGCACGAGGCCGACGGCGCCGAGCAGCAGCCACAGCGTCTGCCTGCGAGCTCGCGGTGAGCGCATCGTGCAGCGTCATCATCGCGACCGCCACGGCGCTCTGATTGCCGCTGCCGTACTGCTGCTTCAGCTGCGCCGCGATCGTGTTCATCTCGGCCGACGCCTGCGCCAGCGGTCACGCCCGCCTTCAGCCGGCCGACCACCCGTTGTTGTGGCCGGTCCGGCCGCTGGTATCGGCGATGAGCTCCTTCGGCGCCCACAGGTCCGCGCTCGGCCGGATACTCGAAGCCCTCCGGCATCACGCCGACGACTCGCGCAGCGGCACGCCGTCGATGATCACGCGCAGCGTCGACAGATCGCGTCTGCCCGCCGAGCGTCGTGCTCCAGAAGCGGTGGCCGACGACCACGCCGCCGGCACGCCGCCTTCGCGCATCTCTTCCGCGACGAACGTGCGGCCGCAGCGCCGGCTCGACGCCGAAGACGCGGAAGAAGCCGTCGGTCACGACGTAGACGTCGGCGAAGACGGCCTCCCGGCCGCCGAGCACCGTCTCGGTGCCGCCGGCGTATCGGCCAAGCGCCTCGAAGCTGCGCGCGCGGGCCCGCCAGTCGAGGAAGTTGGGATGCGACACGTTGTTGCGTCCGCCCGCGCTGTCGTCTGCTCCCACAGCCGGACGATGCGATCGGGTTCGGGATACGGCAGCGGCCGCAGCAGCACGCCGTTGACGACGCTGAAGATCGCCGTGTTGGCGCCGATGCCGACGCGCCAGCGTCAGCACCGCGACGAGCGTGAATGCCGGACGCTGCGGCGAGGACGCGCAGCGCGTGACGAACATCGGCCATTCAGGAGCTCCTGAGAGCGCGTCAGTGGATCGATGCCCGAGGCGCGGCGGGCGGGAACGTAGGCCGCGAGCACGGCCGCGCGCGAGCAGGACGGCGACAGGCGACGGCGATCGACGCCGGATCGATCGGCGAGACGCCGAACAGGTACTGGCGAATACACGCGCGACAGCGGCACGAGCGCGAGAAGGCCGAACAGTTCCGCCGGCGAGCGACGGGGCCGAGCGCGCCGCGGATGATCAGCCGCACGCACGTCGCCGTGCGTCGGCGCCGAGCGCCATGCGGATGCCGATCTCCGGGACGTGCGCTGCGCGACGGTGAACGACACGACGCTGCCGATGCCGAGCACGGTCAGCCCGAGCGCGAGCGCGGCGAACACGGCGAGCAGCCACGCCAGCGCGCGGCGATCGCCGTAGGTGGCCGCCAGCGAGTCGGCGACGCGCCGGATGGTCGTCACCGCGATCGCCGGATCGAGCGCGGCGATCCGCGCCTTGACGTCGTTCGACAGCGACAAGCGCGATCGCCGCGGGCGGCGCCGCACGATCAGCGTGGCGCCCGACTGCGGAAACTGCGCGTACGCGACGTAGATCTCCGGCGTGAAGCCCTTCAGCATGCCGCCGCGGCGCGTGTCGCCGACGACGCCGACGATCGGCATGTTCTGCATCTGCGGAATACGCACGCGCGCTCACCCGCTTGCCGAGCGGATCCTCGTTCGGGAAGAAGCGCGTTCACGAACGATCTGGTTGACGATGACGGAGACCGGTGCGCCCGGCCGCTCCGCCGGCCCGAACGTCGCGGCCGCGCACCAGCGGAATGCCCATCGTCTGCGAAATACTCGGGCGTGACCGCCGCGGCCTGCGCCGCGGGCTCCGAGCCCGGCGCGAACGGACGATCAGGCAGGGTGATGTTCGGCGTCCAGCGCGGACCGGTGTAGTCGAAGGGCCACGCCACGCCGCGCCGGTCCCGACGCCGTCCTGTCGCCTGCACCGAATCGACCAGCCGGTCGCGAAGCCAGTGATCGCGGCGGCGAATGCGTAGCGCCCGCGCGGCTGGATCAGCGGCACGGCGATCAGGCCGTCGGCCCGAAAGCCGGGGTCGAGTCCCGCGAGGATCGCCAGCGTGCGCTGCATCAGGGTCGCGCCCGCCAGCAGGACGACCACGAGCGCGACCTCGATGGCGACGAGGAGCGCGCGCATGCGAGCCGTCCGCGGCGTCGCGGTCTCCGCCGAGCCGCTGAGCCGCAGCACCTGCATCAGGTCCACGCGCGACAGATGCAGCGCCGGCGCGAACGAGAAGAGCAGCGCGGTGGCGAGGGCCAGGAGCGCGGCGAACCCGAGCACGTACGGATCGATCGCGACGTCGCGACGCGCGCGGCAGCGCGAAGCCGGGCACGCCGCGCAGCAGGCGGACGCCCCACGCCGGCGAGGAGCAGTCCGGCGACACCGCCGCTGATCGCCGAGGGCGAGGCCTTCGATGAGAAACAGGCGGGCGAGCCGGCGCGCGGCTGGCGCCGAGCGCCGATCGGATCGACGTCTCGCGCTCGCGCCGCACGCCGCGCGCCAGCAGCAGGTTGGCTACGTTGGAGCAGGCGATCAGCAGCAGCACCGGCGACCGCCGCGAGCAGCGCCTGCAGCGTCGGCCGGATCCCGCCGGCGACCGCGTCGAGCAGCGAGCGTCAGAGAGACGCCCATCTGGTGATTCGAGGCCGGATACTGCCGCTCGAGCGCCGCCGCGATGCCCGACATCTCGCGCTGCGCCTGCTCGATCCCGACGCCGTCGCGCAGACGCGCGATCACCTGGAAGCCGGGATGGTTCGCGCGATCGCGCTGCATCGGCGACAGCAGTTTGGCGCGCAGCGGCGTCCAGACGTCGATGTCCTGGAACGTCGATCCGGCGGCAGCACGCCGACGATCGTCACCGGGCTCTGCCCGATGCGTGACGGCGGTGCCGACGATCGCGGGATCGCCGCCGAACCGGCGCTGCCACAGGCGATCGGAAATGACCGCGACCGCCGGCGCGGCGGGCTCTTCCTCGGCCGCGGTGAAGAAGCGGCCGCGCGCCGCGCTGATAACCGAGCACGGCGAACAGCCGCGCCTCGGCATTCCCCGCGGGAAACACGTCCGCCGGCCCGTCGGCGCCGGCGATCACCGCGCTCCCGATCGTCAGGTAGACGGCCATGTCCGAGAACACGCGATTGCGCTCGCGCCAGTCGAGAAATTCGGGATAGGACGACGTTCAGCCTGAAGCCGCGGCCGTCCTTCGCCGATGCGCACGAGCTGATCGGGCCGCTCGTAGGGCAGCGGCTTGAGCAGCACGCCGTAGACCGCCGTGAAGATCGCGGTGTTGGCGCCGATGCCGAGCGCCAGCGTGAGCACCGCGGCGATCGTGAAGCCGGGACTGGCGGCGAGCGAGCGGAACGCGTAGCGGAGGTCGTGGATCATGACTCAATCCGATCGCAGGACGCGACAGCGGCTCGAGCGCGTCGGTTACAGAGCGCGGCGACGATCAGCGTCGCGTCGTCTTCGTAGACGCCGGCGTTGAACGCTTCGATGTCCTTGAGCATCGCGGCGAGCATGTCGTCCGCGCCGAGCGCGCGGTGCGCGCGGCGCGGACGCGGCGAGGCCCTCCTCGCCGAACTCCTCACCGGCGGCATTGCGCCCTTCGGTGATGCCGTCGGTGTAGAAGATCAGCCGATCGCCCGGGCGCAGCGCGAAGTCCCCCTGCTCGTAGGTGCTCTCGGCGAACACGCCGAGCACGGTGCCGCCGGGCGACAGCTTGTCGATCGTCGCCGTTCGCGCGGACCAGCAGCGGCGGGTTGTGCCCGGCGTTGGCGTAGGTCAGCTTCCCCGCCGCCGACGTCGATGCGCGCGTAGCAGAACGTCACGAACCGGCCGCTGGCCATGTTGCGGCAGAGCAGGCGGTTGACGCTGGTGCAGACCGAGCCGGGCGCCGCCCCTTCCTGCGCGAAGGCGCGGACCGCGGCCTGCAGGTTCGACATCAGCAGCGCCGCCGGCACGCCCTTGCCGGCGACGTCCGCGATGTAGACGCCCATCGCGCCGGTGCCGAACGTCAGCATGTCGAAGCAGTCGCCGCCGACGCCGTTGGCCGGCTGCCACGACGAGGCGAGCTTGAGTCCGGCGAGCTGCGGCGTCGTCGTCGGCAGCAGCCCGCGCTGAATCAGCCGCGCTTCCTCGAACTCGCGCCGCTGCTTGGCGTCGCTGCGCTTGGTCGCCTGCGCCTCCTCGATCTCGCGCTGCAGGATCTCGAGCAGCGTGACGTCCTCCCACGGCTTCTGCACGAAGCTCTTCGCGCCGTGCCGCATCGCCTCGACGGCGGTGTCGACGCTGCCCCAGCCGGTCATCACGACGATCGGGAGCGACGCGTCGAGCGCGCGGACCTTGGGGATGAGCTCGAGCCCTTCTCGCCCCGACGTCGTATCCCGGCTATAGTTCAGATCCATCAGCAGCAGATCGAACGGGCCGCTCGCGCAGCCGTTCGAGCACGGCGTCGGTGGAGCTGACGAACTCGGGCTCGTAGCCCTCGCCGGTCAGGAGCCAGCGGAGCGCCTCGAGCACGTCGGGCTGGTCGTCGGCGACGAGGACGCGAGCGCGGCTGGGGACGAGTGGCCATGTTCAACATGCGCGCGTGGCGGCTGATCACAAGCCCCGTGCCACGCGGCTCCGCGTGAAAGGTTGACGTTTTGCTCGAGCGCCGGTCCCACCGTTCGCAGCAGCGGGACGGGCGGTCGCGCGCGGCGCGACAGGAACGCCGCTCGCGGCGCCGTCACACGGGCGGCGCCGTTGGCATGTATCTTACTTGTGACCCCGGAACCGATGGCCGAAACGACACCGCTACGGATCCTGATCGCCGACGATCAGCAGGACATCATCGACGCGCTGCGGTTCCTGCTGCTCGACGAGGGCTACGAGGTCACCCCGGCGCGCTCGCCGGCCGAAGCGCTCGAGCGGCTCGAGGCGTCGGACTTCGACCTCGTCGTCCTGGATCTGAATTACACCCGCGACACGACGTCCGGCCAGGAAGGCTTCGACCTGATGGAGCGGATCCGCTCGCTCGATCCGTCGCTGCCGGTGCTGGTCATGACCGGCTTCAGCAGCGTGGCCGGCGCGGTCGAAGCGATGCGCCGCGGCGCGCGCGACTACATCGAGAAGCCGTGGGACGACGACAAGCTGCTGGCGGCGGTGCGGACGCAGATCGAGCTGCGCCGCGCGGTGCGCCGCAACCAGCGCCTGCAGGAGGCGAACGCGCGGCTGCAGCGCGGCGCGACGCCGCCGTTCGTCGGCGAGGCCCCCGGCATCGTCGAGGTCCGGCAGACGATCGAGCGGGTCGCGCCGTCGGACGCGAGCGTGCTCATCACCGGCGAGCACGGCACCGGCAAGGAAGTCGTGGCGGCGTGGCTGCACGCGCTCAGCGATCGGCGCGGCAAGGCGCTCGTCACGATGAACGCGGGCGGGCTCGCGGAAGGCATCGCCGAGAGCGAGCTGTTCGGCCACGTGAAGGGGGCGTTCACCGACGCGCGCGTCGATCGCATCGGCTGCTTCGAGATGGCCGACGAAGGCACGCTCTTCCTCGACGAGATCGCGAACATGCCGATGCGGCTGCAGGCCAAGCTGCTGCGCGTGCTGCAGACCGGCGAGATGGCGCGGGTCGGCTCGTCGCGCGTCCGCTACGTCAACGTGCGCGTGCTCTCGGCGACCAACGCCGATCTCCACGCGGAGATCGCCGCCGGACGCTTCCGCGAGGACCTGCTCTATCGCCTGAACACGGTCGTCATCCACCTGCCGCCGCTGCGCGAGCGGCGCTCCGACATCGAGGCGCTCGCGGCGCACTTCCTCGCGATCTACGCGGCGCGCTACCGCAAGCCGATCGCCGGCTTCGACGCCGACGCCGCGGCGCATGATGCAGGCGCACGGCTGGCCCGGCAACGTGCGCGAGCTGGCGCACAGCATCGAGCGCGCGGTGCTGATGGCGGATCCGGCGGCGACCGACGATCGCGGCGCGGCACCTCAGCCTGCGCCCGCGCGGCGGCGCCGACGTCGACGGCCGGCGACCGATCTCTCGCTCGAGGAAGCCGAGCGCGTGTTCATCGAGAAGGTCCTGGCGCGGCACAATGGCGACGTCCGCCTGGCCGTCCGAGCAGCTCGGCATGAGCCGCAGCGCCCTCTACCGGCGGCTGCAGCAATATGGCGTCCGCGAATAGTCGCCGGGAGAGGCGAATCAAGCGGAGCGAGCTGCGAAGAGCGAGCGTCGCGGAGCGAGCCTAAGCGAGCGGCCGGAGGGCACCGCCGCGCAGCGGCGGCCGGCGAGCGCTGAAAAAGGTCCATTGGAGCCTCGAGCAGGCCGTCGTCGGCCTGTCGCTGCTCGGCGGGCTGCCGGCGGCGGTCGCGCTGGTCTGGATCGTCTGGGGCCAGAACTACAGCTTCGAGGTCCGCTGGACGCTCGCCGCCGTCGTCCTCGTCGTCTGGGTCGGCTGCGCGCTGACGGCGTACCAGATGGTCACGCGCGTGCTCTACCTCGCCGCCAATCTGCTCGGCGCGCTGCACGAAGGGGACTACTCGATCCGCGGGACCGGCGCCAAGCCCGGCAGCGCCGCCGATCTCGTGATGAAGGAGATCAACTCGCTCGGCAACACGCTGCAGCGGCAGCGATCCGAAGCGGTCGAGTCGACGGCGCTCGCTGACGAGCGTGATGGGGGCGATCGACGTCGCCGTGTTCGCCTTCGACATGGACGAGAAGCTGCGTGCTGGCCAACCCGCGCGGCCGAGCGGCTGCTCGACAAGCCGCAGCCCGGGCATCGTCGGGACCGCCGAGCTGCGTCGGACGCGAGCGGCGCTGCGCCTGGAGACCTACCTGACCGGCGAGACGCCGCGGCTGGTCGAGGGCGCGTTCGGGCCGGCGACGCGCCTGGAGCTGCGGCGATCGACGTTCTATCGCGACGGCAAGCCGCACCAGCTGCTCGTCTTCGCCGACCTGAGCCGCGCGCTGCGCGAACAGCAGCAGCAGGCGTGGCAGGGCATCGTCCGCGTGCTGTCGCACGAGATCAACAACTCGCTGACGCCGATCAAGTCGATCGCGCACAGCATCAAGCGGATGATCTCGCGCGTCCCCGACATCCCGCGCGCGGCCGAGATCCAGGACGGCCTGAACCTGATCGAAACGCGCTCCGGCGCGCTCGGCCGGTTCCTGCGCTCCTACGCGCAGCTCGCGCGGCTGCCGAAGCCGCAGGAACGCCCGATCCAGATCCTGCCGCTGGCCCGCCGCATCGCCGAGCTCGAGAACCGCCTGCCGATCGTGGTCAAGTCGTCGACCGACGTCACAGCTCGAAGCCGATCCCGATCAGCTCGAGCAGCTGCTGATCAACATCGTCCGCAACGCCGTGGACGCGACGATGGAGACAGGCGGAAAGGTGTGGATCGACTGGACGCAGCACGACGGCTACCTGCAGCTGACGGTCGAGGACGAAGGGCCGGGCCTGCCGGACACGACCAACCTGTTCGTGCCGTTCTTCACGACCAAGCCGACCGGCTCGGGCATCGGCCTCGCGCTGAGCCGCCAGATCGCCGAGGCGCACGGCGGCACGCTGGGCCTGGAGAACCGCGCCGGCGCAAGGGATGCCGCGCGGTGCTGCGGCTGCCGATGTAGTTGGCATTCCGGAAATTGCAGTTGGCAGCCTCCCCTGCTAAGCTCAGCCCCCACGCTTCGCTGCTGCCATGCGCGGTTCGATGCTCTCATTTGGACGATTGGAGTTGTCATGCTCACTGGCGGCCATCTGTTCGTTCGCATCGTTTTCGCGTTTGCATTCCTCCTTGCGGGGTCCCGGCCGGTGCTGGGCCAGACAGTCGAGATCGTCCACGCGTTCAAGGCCCTGCCGGCCAATCCAGTCGGTGACCTGCTCGAGTTGACGCCAAACGTGTTCATCGGAGCGTCACGCGGGGGCGGCGTCGACGGCCATGGCACCCTCTACCTGCTGGCTCGCCGGACCGACGGGACGTGGACGACGTTCGTGATGCACTCGTTCTCTGGACCCGACGGCAGGGCGCCGGCCGCGGGAGTGATCCGGGCTCGCGATGGAAACTTCTACGGAACGACCGAGGGCGGCGGCAGGTTCGGCAAGGGTACGGTGTTTCGAATGACGCCGTTCGGTGCGTTCACGACGCTGCACTCGTTCACCGACGCCGATGGCGTGTCGCCGACGGCGCCCCTGGTGCAGGCGGGTGACGGCGTGCTCTGGGGCTCGACCCCGAGGTACGGTTCCGGCGGCGCTGGAACCATTTTCGAGATCACCACATTGGGGACGTTCTCGCGGGTGCACAGCTTCTCGGGTCCCAACCTCCGGCCCTGAGAGCGCGATGGTGCTCGGCCGCGACGGAAGGCTTTACGGTGTGACCGCCGGAGGTGGCGCAGCGGGAGCGGCGTCGTGTTTCGGATCAGCACCGCAGGGGCTCTCACGGTGCTGTACGGCTTTACGCAGGGCTACGGCCCCAAGTCGATCAGGGCGGGACTTGACGGGCACATCTACGGGGCCACGTATTATGGCGGCCTGTCGGCGGCCTCCGCCCAGGGGAGCCTTTTCCGGATGACGCTGAGCGGTGTCTTCACACAAATCCGAGCCTTCGTCCCAACAGAAGCCAGCGACGTCTGGTACCCAGTAACCGCGCCGGTGCAGATGGCCGACGGGAGTTTCTACGGCGCTGCCGATGGCTCGAACGCAGTGGCTCCCTCCGCCAGCGGCGCGATCTACCGAATGACGATGTTCGACAAGCCGCGGCGGGTCGGCAATCTTGGAAACGCCCTGGGCACCTATGTCACTGGTCTGATCCCCGCGTCCAATGGAACGCTCGTCGGCACGACCCTTTTCGGCGAGCTGCCGCTGCCGGGCGAAGGGCTTTATGGGCTCGGCGCGGCGTTCGAGCCTCGGCCCTTCGCAACCGATCGCGCTGGTCCACGCATTCAGCACGACTCTTTCTCAGGGTCCGGCGGGCCGACTGACTGAAGGGGCCGATGGACGCCTGTATGGCACGTCCTGTAGGGGGGGCCTCTACAACCGCGGAACGGTCTACCGCCTCGACCCCACCGGGCCGAGTACCGGTGCACTCGTTTTCCGGCGAGGACGGCGTGTGTCCGCTCAGCGGCGTGACCCGTGCCCCTGACGGCGCCTTCTACGGCACCACCCTGGCGTCCAATAGCAATGAGAGGTACGGCCGCGTATTCAGGATCACGCCGGAGGCAGCGTTCACGGAATTGTGGCGGCCTCCACCTGGCGATCTCCAGCTCCTGTTAGCGGCCCCGACCACAGGACCGGACGGCCAGCTGTATGTCCCGGCGTCGGCGATATTACAGAATGTGGGAGGCATCCTGCGAATCGCCCACGACGGCACCGTGACGGTGCTGACGGAACTGGACTGGAGCATCAGCGGCGGCTGGCCGACATCGCCGCTGACATTGGCTGACGACGGCGACTTCTACGGCACAACGTCGTCATTGAACGGGGGCGTCTACCGGCTCGGTCGACTGGTGCGCTGGCGGGTGTGCACATGTTCTCCGGAGACGGCCCGAGCGGCATCGCGTGGCGCGGTGGTGTCATCCAGGGCTCAGACGAGCAACTCTATGGCTCGATTGTCGAAGGGGGCTCGGCGAGAGTGGGCAGCGTTTACGCGTCCACGCTCACGGGCGACGTGTCGATCCTGCACGAGTTCCTGGGACCCGACGGTCTGTATCCGGTGGGTGAGCTGTTTGAAACGGCACCGGGACGCTTCATCGGAGTCTCCGCGGGCCTTGCTGACCCGAGTCTGAGGCAGTTCGGCTCGATCTTCGAGATCACGTCCGACGGGGCGTTTTCGTCGCTGCACCGCTTCTCGTATTTCGATGGGGCCACTCCGTGGGCCACGCTGATGCGTGCGAGCGATGGCGTGATCTATGGGACCACATTCCGCGGCGGTCCACTGGGCGGTGGCGTGATCTTTCGCATCGTCCCTGCGGCAGTCGCAGCCAGGTAGATCAGGGATCGGCGATCGAAGCGGGAAGCCGGAAGCAGGTAGCGGGCACCAGCAATCTGCTACGCTCCTCAGATGGCGACCCGCCGATACAAGCAGTCAGAGCGCCTCTTCGCCGCCGCGTCGCGCATCCTGCCCGGCGGCGTCGACAGCCCCGTCCGCGCGTTCAAGGCGGTCGGCGGCACGCCGCTCTTCATTTCGCGCGCGCGCGGCGCGCGCATCGAAGACGCCGACGGCAACAGCTACATCGACTACGTGATGTCGTGGGGTCCGCTCATCCACGGCCACGCGCCGAGCGGGCTGCTGAAGGCGCTGCGCGGCCGCCGCCGCGCGCGGCACCAGCTTCGGCGCGCCGACCGAGCTCGAGACGCGGCTCGCGCAGCGCGTCGCGATGCTGATGCCGTCGATGGAGCGCGTGCGCTTCGTCAGCTCCGGCACCGAAGCGGCGATGAGCGCGGTCCGCGTCGCGCGCGCGGCGACCAAGCGCGACAAGATCGTCAAGTTCGAGGGCTGCTATCACGGGCACGCGGATGCGTTTCTGGTGCAGGCGGGATCCGGCGCGATGACGCTCGGCGTGCCGACCAGCCCCGGCGTCCCGGCGGCGGTGGCGGCCGACACGCTGCTCGCGCGCTACAACGATCTCGCGTCGGTCGAGGCGGTCGTCGAGCGCCATCGCGGCCAGATCGCCGCGATCATCGTCGAGCCGATCGCCGGCAACATGGGCGTGGTCGCCGCCGCGCGACGGGTTCCTCGCCGGCCTGCGCGCGCATCTGCGACGCGCACGGCATCCTGCTGATCTTCGACGAAGTGATCTCCGGCTTTCGCGCCGCGGCCGGCGGCGCGCAGAAGGTGTTCGGCGTCCGGCCGGACCTGACCTGCCTCGGCAAGATCATCGGCGGCGGGCTGCCGGTCGGCGCCTACGGCGGCCGCGCCGACCTCATGGAGCTGGTCGCGCCCGGCGGGACCGGTCTACCAGGCCGGCACGCTGTCGGGCAATCCGCTGGCGATGACCGCCGGCCTGTGGTCGCTGACGGAGCTGTCGCCGAGGCTCTACCGGCATCTCGCGAAGCTCGGCGCGCAGCTGGCGGCGGGCCTCGCCGACGCCGCGCGCGCCGCGGGCGTGCCGATGCAGGTCAACGCCTTCGGATCGCTGGTGACGCCGTTTTTCACGAGCGAGCCCGGTGCGCGATTTCGCAGTCCGCGATGAAGGCGGACACGGCGGCGTACGGGAAGTTTTTCAGCGGGATGCTGGCGCGCGGCGTCTACCCGCCGCCGTCGCAGTTCGAGGCGTGGTTCCTATCGGGCGCGCACACCGAGCGCGCGATGTCGAGAAGACGGTGAAGGCCGGCCACGCGCGGCCCTGATCGACATTCGCGTAAGTCACGTCGCGTTACCGAACGATTGCAGCGGCTGTTCGAACGGACGCGCAGCACCGTGCCGGCCGGCAGGCGGACGTCCTTGCCTTCCGTCGCGGCGATCGTGCCGCCGCCGCCGATCAGGACGCCGAGCAGCGCGCCCTTGGCGCCGCCGAGGATGCCGCCGATGATCGCGCCGACGCCCGCGCCCGCGCCGATCTTGCCGCCTCACCCTTGATGCCTTCGCTCTCGAGCGCCTGCGTCACGGTGGCGCGGATCGGATAGCTGCGGCCGCGGATCGTGACCTGGTCGAACGCCACCGTCAGGCTGCCCTTGCGATCGGTGCGCGTCGCCTTGTTCACCGAGCTGACCACGCCGCGCAGCGTCGAGCCGGCGGGAATCAGCACGTCGTTGCCCTGATACAGATCGACCACGGTCGTCGCGGTGAAGCGATCTTCGACCTGCGCGGTGTCGGAGCTCAGCTCGCGCTCGAGGCGGACGTCGATCTCCTGTCCGGCCGGCACTTCGTTGCGCCGCGACCGGCGCGTTGCTGGTTCGGCGTCTGCTGAGTCGGTCGTGCCGCCGTAGACGCCGCCGCTGCCGGACGCTGCCCGGTGCCCGAGCCGGACCCGATCCGTAGCCGCTGCCCGAGTCCGCATGCCGGCCGCTCGGTGCCGCCGAACGCTGCCGCTGTCCGCGTCGACGCCGCCGTCGCCGCGGGCTTCCGAGCGCACCGAGTCCACCTGGTCGCGCACGTCGTTGTAGTCGCTGCGGCTGACGGAGCCTTCCTTGCGCAGCTTCACGCGCAGGTAGACGACTTCGTCGCGCAGATCGTCGAGCTGGGTCTGCAGCCGGTCGGCGAGGCACTGGTCGCGGCTGCGGAGCCGCGAGACTTCGTTGCTCGCGTCGTAGACCTGATCCTGCAGGCGCTGGATGTCGGTCGTGCGTCACGCTCGACTGGACTGCGCCGATCGCCCGGTGCGCCGACTGGGCCGACGGGGCCGCCAGCGCCAGCGCCACGGTCACCGCCGCCGGCTTCAGAATATTCATCTACGTTCATCTTCTTCGTGCTCCTTCTCTAACCGTCCGAGGCTGATCTTGCAAGAGTGAGCGCCGCCCCTAAACCCCTTGAGAATACAAAGATGGGCTGTAACCGGGTGGTATGATCGTCCGAATACAGGCGCCACATGTGAACACAGTCAAGCTGCACAGGACGGTCGGCGTGCGGGTCGGCACGGTCCAGGTCGGCGGCGGCGCGCCCGTCGTCGTCCAGTCGATGACGATGACCGACACGGCGGATGCCGCGCGGCACGGCCCGGCAGTGCATCGAGCTGGCGGAAGCGGGCTCGGAGATGGTGCGCGTGACCGTCAACGTGCCGGAAGCCGCGGCGGCCGTTCCCGAGATCAAGCGGCGCATGCTCGACGCCGGCGTCACCGCGCCGCTCATCGGCGACTTCCACTACAACGGCCACCTGCTGCTGACGCGCTTCCCGGATTGCGCCGCAGGCGCTCGACAAGTACCGCATCAATCCCGGCAACGTCGGCACCGGCAAGCGCCGCGACGAGCAGTTCGCGACGATCTGCGGCGTCGCGCGCGACCGCAACAAGCCGGTCCGCATCGGCGTGAACGGCGGCTCGCTCAACCAGGAGCTGGTCGTCGCGAAGATGCAGGAGAACACCGACCGCGGCGCTCGGCCGCAGCTCGGAAGAGATCATCAACGAGTGCATGGTCCTCTCGGCCGTGCAGTCGACCGAGCTCGCGCTCGAGTCCGGGCTCCGCGCGCGATCAGATCATCATCTCGTGCAAGACCTCGCGTCCGCGCGACCTGATCGCGGTCTATCGCGAGCTGTCGCGCAAGACCGATCAGCCGCTGCACCTCGGGCTCACCGAGGCCGGCATGGGGACCAAAGGGCTCGTGTGGTCGCGCGTCGGCGATGGGGATTCTGCTGAACGAAGGCATCGGCGACACGATCCGCGTGTCGCTGACGCCGCGGCCGGGCGGCGATCGCCGCGAAGAAGTCTACGCCGCGTGCGAGCTGCTGCAGGCGCTGGGGCTGCGGTCGTTCTCGCCCGAGCGTGACGGCGTGTCCCGGCTGCGGGCGCACGACGAGCAGCACGTTTCAGGAGCTGGCCGAGCGGACGCAGGCCTACATCCGCGAGCGCATGCCGGAGTGGAAGACGCAGTACGACGGCGTCGAAACCATGACCCTCGCCGTGATGGGCTGTGTCGTCAACGGCCCCGGCGAATCGAAAGCCGCGAGCATCGGCATCAGCCTGCCCGGCACCGGCGAGGCGCCGAACTGTCCGGTCTATATCGACGGCCAGCACGCGACGACGCTGCGCGGCACGTATGCGGAGCTCGACCTGCGCGTTCCGCGAGCTCGTCGACACCTACGTGACGACGAAGTACCCGCGTCGAAAGGCCGCGGCAGGCTGTTAGAGCCTGCTAAGGGTCGGCTGGCGAGCTCCGGGTGCTGTGCCGAGCGACAAGCCCTAGAGCGTTCACCTGCACCATAAGCCGATTGGGACCTGCCCATAAGCATAGCCGGCACCGCTAGCCCGAGCCCATTAGCCCGCACCTGCACCTTAAGCACGTCTAGCCGCGTCCAGGGGCAAGCGGATCCCTTTGATCCAGCCACACCGCAACAGGCCGATGCCGCAGATGATCAGCCCGACGGACAGTCCCCACCAGAGGCCGACGACGCCGAGTCCCAGCGAAAACACAGCAGGTAGCCAAGCGGCAGCCCGACGAGCCAGTGGCCGGCGAGGTTCCACAACATCGCGGTGCGCGTGTTGCCGAGGCCCCGCAGCGCCCCGGTCGTCACGCCCTGGAGGCCGTCGAAGAGCTGGAAGACCGCGGCGACGAAGAGCAGCGACACGCCGAGCTCGATCACCGCGGTCATCGGTCGTGAACGCGCGAATCAGCGGCGCGCGGCATCAGGAAAAACACGAGCGCCGCGGTCGCCATGAAGCCGACGCCGATGGCGATCGCCGTCCAGCCCGCGCTGGCCGCGCCTCGCGGATCGCCGCGCCCGATCGCCTGGCCGACGCGGACCGCCGCGGCCGAGCCACGCCGAGCGGCACCATGAACGTGAGCGACGGCGAGGTTCAGCGCGATCTGGTGCGCCGCCAGCGCGTTGGCCGACACGCGCCCGGCGAGCGCCGTCGCGGCGGCGAACACGCCGACTTCGAGCAGCATCTGCCCGGCCGCCGGGAAACCCGAGCGCGAACAGCTGCCGGACGCGCGACGAGATCGAGGCCCAGCGGCGTGTCGCGCAGCCGCGGCGTCGACGTGCGCGCCTCGTGGCGGACGACCACGATCAGCAGCCAGCCCGCCATGAAGATCCGCGCCGCCAGCGTCGCGTACGCCGACCCGCGCACGCCCATGCGCCGGCGCGCCCAGTGGCCGTAGATCAGGACCCAGTTCGCGACGCGCGTTGACGATGTTCGCCGCGACGAGCGCGAACATCACGGGCCGGACGATGATTCATCGCCTGCAGGTAGCGCCGGAAGCGCGACATAGAACAGCAGCGGCGGCAGGCTCCACGTCGAGGATCGCGAGATAGGGGCGCGACAGGGCGAGCACGTCCGGGCGGAAGCCCCCAGCAGCGGCAGCGACGCGTCGAATCGCGAAGAGACGCGCCGACCATCGGCAGGCGTGACCAGGATGCCGAGCCAGACGCCGTCGACCAGCCAGCGGTGGCACTCGTCGAGGCGGCGCGCGCCGAACGCCTGCGCCACGAGCGGATCGAGGCCCGAGCAGCAGCCCCATCGCGAACACGGCGACGGCGATGAACAGCATGCTCGACAGTCCGACGGCGCCGATCGCGTCGGGCCCGAGGCCGCCGACCATGATGCGTGTCGACGATGCCCATCGTGACCCAGCCGAGCTCCGCCATCACGACCGGCGTGGCCAGCCGAGCATCGGCCGGAGTTCGGCGTTGCGGCGCATGCGGCTTATTCTATCGTGGTGTGATGCTGCTGGCCGTGCTCGTGCGGCGCTGCTGCTGCAGCAGCCGGAAACGATGTCGCTGCTCGAGAAGCCGCTCTTCGCGCCGCCGCTGTCGAAAGAGGAGCGCGCAAGCGGCGAAGCGGCGCTGGCGCGCGGCGCGCGCGGCGTACATCGCCATGACCGTCGCGGACGTCGACGCGATCCTGGCGCTGTCGCGGGCGCAGATGGCGCTCGGACGCGTCGGCGACGCGCTCGAGGTGCTGACCCGCGCGCATCGAGGCGCAAGCCCGACGAGCCGCGGCTCTGCTGCTCGAGCGCGGGCGCGGGCTGATCGTGATCCGCAAGTTCGAGCCGGCGGCCGAAGGGAACTGCGGAAGGCCGGCCGAGACGATGCCCGAGGCGTCGTGCGCGCTCGGCATCGCGCAATACCTCGCCGGCCGACTACCCGCGCGCGCGCGAGGCCTTACGCCGAGTGTCCGCGACCCCGGCGTCTTCGCGCTATCTGGCCGACTCGCGCGCCGGCCGGTCCGTCGGCGATGCCGCCGGCCCGACGGTCCGCTGCCCGCCGATCCTCACGCCGATCAGGCTGCCGGGAACGGCCAGGAAACCGACGGCGGCCGACGCCGCGCATGACCGCTCGCGGCGAGCTACCTGGATGCCGCCGACAGAGCCTGCTGAAGGAAAGACAAGGCGGCGCGAAGAGATCGGCTGAAACAGATCGTCGAGAAGAACCGCCGCGACTGGATGGATCCGGTCTACATCGCGGCGGAAGCGGACTACGCGCAAGATGCTCAAGAAGCCGTAGCGGAAGAAGCGTAAGACAGAAACGCAGTAGGCAGTAGAAGGTCTGCCTTTACTTAGCCTTCTGCCTAGCTTACGGCGGCGCCCGTTGACGCCCGCGCAGCCGGGGCTGCGAGGCGCCGCGGAAGCGATCGTTCGACCAGCCGGCGCAGCTCCTTGATCGGCTCGGGATTGTCGTCGACCTGCAGGCGCAGCACGGTGTCGTTGTGCAGCCAGACGCCGCAGTCCTTCTTGACGACGATCAGCGCCGCCGACTGCTGGCCGCGCGTGTCGCCGCCGGCGGCCTGGCCGCCTTCGAGCGCCGCGACGAGCCGCAGCGACAGCGCGCCCGTCGTCTCCTCGAACGCCTTGACCATGTTGGTGACGACCGCTTCGCCGGCGAGGATGTTGCCCTGCGCGGTGCAGAACTTCCCGCCCTTGTTGCCCGCCCAGGTCGTCGCCTGCGGGCCGGTGTGCGCCGCGTAGTTGCCCTTCGGATCCATCACCGCGAACTGGCGTCCGGCCTTGGGCCACGGCTGGCCGGCGTAGCCGGGATCGGGATCGCTGTCGAGGATGGCCTTGACGATGGCGTCGGGCGTCAGGCCCGCGCGCAGCAGCGCGAGCGCCTTCGGACCGTAGCTGACGTCGACGATCGCCTGCGTCGCGGCGATGCCGGCGTCCGCTTCGGCCCAGAGCACGCCGTTGCCGACCGAGAAGACGCGCGACTGCACGGCGGCGCCGAGCTCGCCGGTCGCCGGGTCGTAGCCGAGGATGGAGAAGGTGCCGGTGCCGAGCGGGATCCGGCGTCGATGCGGCGCGGCGGCTGCTGGCCGCGCAGACGAGCGACGGCGCAGCGCCGAGGACGGCGGCTAGCGCCAGGGCACGAGTTTTTCGATCCATTGGATGCGCATCAGGTCGTTGTAGATGACGGTGACCATCAGCATCAGGAGGAGCACGAAGCCGGCCAGCAGCATCTTCTCTTTGACGCGCATGCTGAAGTCGCGGCGCGCCAGCCCTTCGAGCGCGAGGATGAAGATGTGGCCGCCGTCGAGCACGGGAATCGGCATCAGGTTGAGCAGCCCGAGGTTCAGGCTGATCATCGCCATCAGCGTGAAGAGCGAGATCCAGCCGGCCTGCGCCGCGGTGCCCGACAGGTCGGCGATCGCGACCGGGCCCATCAACTGCTTGACCGACGTGTCGCGCGTGAACAGGCCGCCGAGCGTCTCGACGATCTGCCGCGTCCACTCCCAGTTCTTCTGGACGCTCAACTTCACCGCTTCGACGGCCCGGGCTTGACGGTGCGCGTTTCGTACGGGCTGGATGTGCGCGCCGACCATCACCGTGCCGCCGATCTTGCGCGGCGTGACGGTGACGTCCTGCGACGCGCGTCGCCGCGCTTGACTGTGAGCGTCAGCGGCTTGCCGTCGCTCGCCTTGATCAGCTCGATCAGCTCGGTCGTGCGAGACGTTGTCGCTCGCCGTCGGCGGCGAGGATGACGTCGCCGTTCTGCAGGCCGGCCTGCGCGGCGGGCTGAGCCTGGACTGAAGTCGACGACTTCGGATGGATCGGCGGCTGGATGCCGATGTCGCCCAGCTCGTACTTGCCCTGGCCGTCCGGCACGACGCGTGACCTGGCCGGCCGGCCGTCGCGGACGAAGCCGATCGTCACCTCGCGCTTGGCCTTGGGCACGATCGCCATCGACGAACTGGTCCCAGGTCGTCGACCGGCTTCGCCGTCGACGGTGACGATGCGGTCGCCGGCCTTGAGGCCGGCCTTCGCGGCGACCGAGTCCTCGGCAGAACGTGCCGATCACGACCGGCTCGCTGCTCGAACGCCGGCACGCTGCGCGCCCTGGTAGAGCACCACCGCCATCACGATGACGGCGAGCACCAGGTTCATGACCGGTCCCATGACCAGGACCTGGAACCGCTGCCACTTGCCCTTCGACAGGAACTCGTCCGGCGCGCCGGTGCGCGAGTCTTCCGGGTTCTCGCCGGCCATCTTGACGTAGCCGCCGAGCGGGATCGCGCTGATGCAGTATTCGGTGCCGCCGCGCTTGACGTTGATCAGCTTCGGGCCGAAGCCGAGCGAGAACGTGAGCACGCGGACGCCGATGCGCCGGGCCATCAGGAAATGGCCGAGCTCGTGCACGAAAATCAGCACGCCGAGGACGAAAGGAACGCGAGAACTGGTCACAATTTCACCTGGAGGTTAAGACGTCGATTGTACCCCAGCGCTGGCCCTGATGGCGAACTCACGCGCCCAGCCGGTCGATCGCCCGGACGTCGTCCAGGCCGGCGACCGCGCGCCGCGCCGTTGCTGCTCGAAGGCGTCCATCGTGCAGGCGGATGACGTCGGGAATGCCGGTAAAGCCGCAGCCGTTCCTCGAGGAAGGCCGGCGACCGCGACCTCGTTCGCCGCGTTCAGCACGATCGACAGCCCCTCGCGGCCCGCGCAGCGCGCGGAACGCGAGCGCCAGGCACGGGAAGCGGTCCGTGTCCGGCGGCTCGAACTCGAGGCGCCCTGCCCGCGCCAGGTCGAGCGACGGCAGGGCGCCGCCCCACCGCTCCGGATACGAGAACGCATACTGGATAGGTAGACGCATGTCGGTGACGCCAAGTTGCGCGATCACGGATCCGTCGACCAGCTCCACCATCGAGTGCACGATCGACTGCGGGTGGACGAGCACGTCGATGCGATCGGCGGCGACGTCGAACAGCCAGCGCGCCTCGATCACCTCGAGCCCCTTGTTCATCAGCGTCGCCGAATCGATGGTGATCTTCGGACCCATGCGCCAGGTCGGATGATTGCAGCGCGTCGGCCGCCGAGACCGTCGCCAGCTCGCGCCGCGGCGATGCCGCGGAACGGGCCGCCCGACGCGGTCAGGATCAGCCGCTTGACCTCGGACGGGCTGCCGGCCGTGCAGGCACTGATGGATGGCGTTGTGCTCGCTGTCGACCGGCAGCACCGCGACGCCGCGCGCGCTTCGCCGCCGCCATCACCACCGAGCCGGCCATCACCAGAATCTCTTTGTTCGCGAGCGCGATCGTCTTGCCCGCCTCGATCGCCGCGAGCACGGCGTCGAGCGCGGCCGTGCCGGACGAGGCGAACAGCACGACGTCGGCGTCGGGATGCGTCGCGATCTCGATCAGGCACTCGGGACCGGCGTCGGCCGCCAGCGCCGACGCGCGACGGCCGATACTGCTCGACCTGCTCCGCGAGCCGCGCCGCGTTGCCGCCCGCCGCGAGGCCGACGACGCGCAGCTCCTCGGATGCGCGTCGACGACGGCCAGCGCGCTCTGGCCGATCGATCCGGTCGAGCCGAGGATGGCGATGCCCTTCACGCCACGAACCTGACGAACACGTAGTAGACGGGGGCGGCGAACAGCCAGCTGTCGATGCGATCGAGCACGCCGCCGTGGCCGGGGATCAGGTTCGACGAGTCCTTCACGCCGGCGCTGCGCTTGAGCAGCGACTCGAACAGATCGCCGACGATGCCGAGCAGCGAAATCGCGGCGCCGAGCAGCGCCAGCATCCAGAGCGGCGAGGCGAAGACGATAGTGGCCGCCGACCGCCATCGCCAGCGTCCCGAACACCATGCCGCCGATCGCGCCTTCGACGGTTTTCTTCGGGCTGATCGTCGGCGCCAGCGGCCGCCGGCCGAAGGCGCGGCCGGTGTAGTACTGCGCCGAGTCGCTGACGACGATGACGACCAGCAGCAGGAGCACGGCCTCGCGGCCGTCCGCGCCAGTCGCGTCGCGAACCGCGGCCAGCGCGCCGAGCGGCAGGCCGATATAGATCGGCGCGAACAGCGTCGCGGCGGCGTCGGCGAGCACGCCGGGCGCCGGGCGGCCGCGCGCCACCGCGAGCGCGCCGACGACGATGAACGCCGACATCAGGACCAGCGCACGTGTTCGGCTGACGCGCAGCGCACAGAGACCGCGACCGAGGACCTCGGCTGACGCCGGCCGCGCCAGCCACATGGCGTAGCAGACCAGCACGACGGCGATGCCGCCGACGCCCGCCGGGACGCCGACGCCGAGCGCGCCGCGCAATCGCGCGTACTCGGCGAAGGCGAGGACCGCGGCAATCAGCGCGAGCAGCAGCGTCGCCTATCGGCGGCAGGAACCAGATCGCGCCGATGACGACCGGCAGCAGGACGAGCGCCGAAAGAACCCTGCGTCATGGCCGGAAGCCGGAAGCTGAGCAGCTGGAAGCCGGAAGCCGGAACCTGGAAGCTGGCAGCTGGAAGCCGGAAGCTGACAGTCACCGTCCGGCGACCGCCGGCTGGTTGATGCCGCCGTAGCGGCGATCGCGCTTCTGGTACGCGACGATCGCCTCGAGCAGGTGCTGCTGGCGGAAGTCGGGCCACAGCGTGTCGGTGACCCAGATCTCCGCGTAGGCGATCTGCCAGAGCAGGAAGTTGCTGACGCGCATCTCGCCGCTGGTGCGGATCAGCAGATCGGGATCGGGCTGGCCGGCGGTGTAGAGATACGACGCGAAGCGCGCTTCGTCGATCTGATCGGGCGGCACGCCGTCGGCGAGCATCCGCCGCGCCGCCTCGACGATCTCGGCGCGGCCGCCGTAGTTCAGCGCGATGTTGAACTGCATGCCGGCGTTGGCCGCCGTCCGCTCCTCGGCGTCGCGCAGCTCCCGCTGCACGTCGGGCGCGAGATCTTCCATCCGGCCGACGACCTTGAACTTGATGTTGTTGCGCAGCAGCGTGTTCAGCTCGGAGCGCAGGTAGCGCTTGAGCAGCATCATCAGCGTCGACACTTCCGCGGCCGGCCGCTTCCAGTTCTCGACCGAGAACGCGTAGAGCGTCAGGACCTTGATGCCGAGCCGGGCCGAGCCCTCGACGATGTCGCGGACCGAGTCGATGCCGGCGCGGTGCCCTTCGACCCGCGGCAGGTGGCGCTGCGCCGCCCAGCGGCCGTTGCCGTCCATGATCACGGCGATGTGCGCCGGCAGCCGGTCGAAATCGACCTGGCGCGCCAGCGCCTCTTCGGCCGAGCCGGGCGTCACCGAGGCGAGGACCTCTTCGAGGCTCATGGGACTAAACGTCCATCATAACAAGTCAGTAATCCACCTTCATCAGGAACAGCCCGCGGGCCGGGGCCGTCCGGCCGGCCTGCGCGCGGTCGCGGCGCGGCCAGCAGCCGGGCGATGTCGCCCGGCGGGCCGCTGGCCCGCGGCCGATCTCGACCAGCGTGCCGACCAGGCTCCGGACCATGTAGCGCAGGAAGCCCTTGCCGTCGATCTCGAAGACCAGCGTCTGCTCGCCGTCCGTGCCGCCACGCGGCGCGCGTGATCTCGCGGACCGTCGTGTGGTTCACGCTGCGGGCGCTGCGGAAGCGCGGCGAAATCGTGCTCGCCGGGGATCGCCCGCGACGCCTCCTGCATCACCGCCAGGTCCAGCGGCTCGATGATGTGCCAGGCGTACTGCCGGATGAACGGCGGCACCGTGCGGCCGTTCCAGATGCGGTATTCGTAGGTCTTCGCCGTCGCGCTGAAGCGCGCGTGAAAGTCGTCCGGCACCGTGGTGAGCTCGGTGACCCGGATCGACGTCGGGCAGGTGCGCGTTGAGCGCGCGCACCAGCTGCCAGTCCTCGATCGGCGACGTCACCCGCGCGCTCGCCACCTGGCCGATGCGCGTGGACGCCGGCGTCGGTCCGGCCCGCGCCGTGCAGCGTCACCGGCGCGCCGTCAATCGTCGCCAGCGCCTCTTCGATCAGCCCCTGGACCGACACGCCCTTGCCCTGCCGCTGCCAGCCGACGAAGTCGCTGCCGTCGTACTGCACGACGAGCTTGATGGTCGCGCATTCAGATGTCGAATGCCGAATGCCGAATGCCAAGCTGCCCTGAGCCCCGTCCTCTGCGCATGGCATTTGGCATTGGGCATCACCGCGTCAGCCGGCTGCCCGGCTTGACCACCGGCAGGCCCTTCGCGCACAGCGGGCACGACTCGGGCGGATACGCCGGCACCTCCATCCGCACCAGCGCCTGCAGCGGCAGGTTGAGGCGGCCGGGATCGGCGCCGCGATCGATGATCGACGCGGCGCCGAGCACCTGCGCGCCCGGTGGCTTCGGCCACCGCGATCGTCTCGCGCGTCGACAGCCGGTCGTGATCACGTCCTCGACCACGACCACCCGATCGGTGGGCGACAGCGTGAACCCGCGCCGCAGCGTCAGCTTGCCGTCCTGCCGCTCGGCGAACATCGCCCGGATCTGCATCGCCCGCCCCACCTCCTGGCCGATGACGATGCCGCCGAGCGCCGGCGACAGGATCACCGTCGGCTGCAGGTGCTCCAGCCGCGCCGCGAGCGCGCGGCCCATCTGCTCGGCGAAGTCCGGATGCTGCAGCACCAGCGCGCTCTGCAGGTAGCGATCGCTGTGCAGCCCGGACGACAGGCGGAAATGCCCCTCGAGCAGCGCGCCCGACTGGCGGAACAGATCGAGAACTTCGGTTTCTGTCATGGTGAGTGCCTGCTCCGTGTTGGCGTGGTGCGCCGGTCGAGTGTACTCCGAGTACGGAGAGCAGCGACAACGGGTCGACGCGCGCGCCGTTCGGCGCGTACCGCCCAATGCAGGTGCGGCCCGGTGACACGTCCGGTCGCGCCGACGTTGCCGAGCAATCGTTCCCGGCTTCGACCGCGTCGCCAGCCTTGACGTCGATGCTCGACAGGTGCGCGAACAACGAGAACAGGCCGAGGCCGTGGTCGATCACCACCGTCCCGCCGGTGAAATAGCGCGAGGCGGCGAGCACGACGCGCCCGGCGTTCGGGGACGACGCATCGGCGTGCCCTCGGGCGCTGGCGAAATCGGCGCCGCCATGCGGCGTCCGCGGCTGGCCGTTGTAAAACGAGCGCGTGCCGAAGGCGCTGTTCGCGGCCTCCCGGACGCGGACGGACGAACGGCCCGTCCCACAGGTTGACGTCCGCTGACTCCGTCCACACTCGTTCCAGCTCGCGGGTTTCGCGCGCGATCCGTTCGAGCGCCTCCAGCGGAGGATTGACGAGATCCGGATCGACGGTGAGCCGGCGGGTCGCAAACGCGCGCGCTGTCACGACCAGCCAGTAGGTGGTCCCCGCGCCGCCCGCGGCGATCGCGACCGGGTATCGGCCCGGCGTCACCGCGAGGTCAATCCCGATCAGCACCCGCGTGCGCCGCCCGTCCGTGAAGACCGTCCAGTCGCGGTCGAACGCACGAACCGTCACCGCCGCGGCCGGATCCGGCGCGCCAATCGTCAACACCACGATCTCTCCGGGCCGGATTGATCGCGCCGCCGCGCTGACGGCAATCGCCGCACTGCCCTGCGGCGTCGTCGGCGTCTGCAGCAGCGCCGCCAAAAGCACGATCGTGAACAGCATCAAGTGTTCCGAGCTGAGAACTTACAGCGGATCGCTCAGTGTTGCGTCGCGGTTTTGCCGTTCTTCCCGGTCCGCAGATTGTCCTCGAACAGCTTGAGGATCCGCTTGTACTCGTCGGCCCAGCTCGAGGCGCGCTCGAAGCCGTGGTTCTCGACCGGGTACGGCGCGAGCTCCCAGTTCTCCTTGCGCAGCTCGATCAGCCGCTGCGCCAGGCGCACCGAGTCCTGGAAGAGGACGTTGGTGTCGACCATGCCGTGGCAGATGAGCAGCGCGCCCTTCAGCCCTTCGGCGAAGTAGATCGGCGAGCTCTTGCGGTAGGCCTCGGCGTCCTTCTGCGGCACGTTCAGGATGTTCGAGGTGTAGCCGTGGTTGTAGTGCGCCCAGTCGGTCACCGGGCGCAGCGCCGCGCCGGCGGCGAAGACGTCCGGCGTCGTGAACATCGCCATCAGCGTGATGAAGCCGCCGTAGCTGCCGCCGTAGACGCCGATGCGCTTCGGGTTGCACCTGCTCCTTCGCCGACGAGGTACTTCGCGCCGTCGACGATGTCCTCGAGATCCTTGCCGCCCATGTGCCGGTAGATCGCGGTGCGCCAGTCGCGGCCGTAGCCGGAGCTGGCGCGGTAGTCGACGTCGAGCACGACGTAGCCGCGCGACGCGAGCAGGTTGTGGAACATGTACTCGCGGTAGTAGGTCGACCAGTACTTGTGCGCGTTCTGCAGGTAGCCGGCGCCGTGGACGAAGACCACGCCGGGCCGCGTCGGATCGCGCTTCGCGCCGATCATCTCGGGCGTGAACAGCCGCGCGTAGACGTCGACGCCGTCACGCGCCTTGAAGGTGATGACCTTCGGGTCGATCCAGTTGAAGCCGCGCCACTCCGCCGTCGGCGACGTCGTCACCTGCGTCGCCGCCGCGCCCGGCGCGGTTCGGCATCACGAACACTTCCGGCGGCTTGGTGCTGTAGGAGTAGACCAGGCCGAGCGTCGACTCGTCCGGCGAGACCTCGGCGACGTTCGATCCGGTCATCGAGGTCATCTTCGTCCGCGCGCCGCCTTCGAGCGGCACCGTATAGAGATGGCGCTCGCCGGGGTGCTCCTCGGTGCTGGTGACGTAGAACTTCCTGCCGTCGCGCGCCAGGGCGGCGGTCGCGATCTCCCACTTGCCGCTGACGTCAGCTGCTTCGCCTTCGCCGACGGGTCGGTCGACGTCGAGCGTGTAGAGGTGCATCCAGCCGTCGCGCTCCGAGAGGAACCACACGCGCTTGTTGTCGGGCAGGAACTCGACGCCGGACGATCCGAACCCGCCGCCCGCTTCGCGCATCCACGCCTCGTCGTGCAGCGTGTCGACGACGCGGGTCTTGCCGGTGTCGGCGATCGAGCGCACGTACCAGCGATCCTTGTTGTCGGCGGACGCGCGCCGCGCGACGGCCAGCTTGCCGTCGTCGGACACGTCGGGCATCGACCAGCGGACCTCACGCTCGGCCTTCGGCCGGGTCGGCCGCCGGCGGCGCGCCGTGGGCCGGCGGCGGTCGCCGGCGCGGGTCTCGTCGACCGGCGGCGCGAAGCTGCCGTCGGCCCATGCGGTCTTGCCGGTCTTGAGGTTGAGGATCGCGAGCAGGGTGCGGTTCTGCGCGTCGCCGACGGCGGTGCGCCCCGGAATGTCCTCGGTGTAGCCGGTCTCGGTGACGTAGTTCGGGACGATGACGTTGCGCGCGCCGGCCGGGCGCTCGGCGACGAGGACGAACACGTGCGTGTCGTCGGGCGACAGCATCAGGTCCGCGGCGGTCTGGCGATCCTGCAGCTCGAAGCGCCGGCAGCTTGTCTTGCTTGGCCTTCTCTTCGCCTTCTTCTTCCGCTCCTTCTGCTCGCTTGCACCGCTTCGAGCAGCTTCTCCTGCTCGTCGCGGATGAACTTCTGGCTGTCGGTCAGGCGCGGCTCGGCGCGCCTCGGCGCGACGTCGGTCAACTGCTGCAGACCGCGCGCCGGCGCCGTCGAGCGGCACGAGGAACAGGTTGCCTTCGCGCACGTAGGTGATCGCGGTGTCGTTGCGCGCCCAGCGCGGACTGCCCTCGCCCGCCGTGGTCCTCGTGATCCAGCGGCGCGCGCCGCGCGGCGTCGAGGATGACGATGTCGCCGCGGTCGGAGAAGAGGACGCGCTTGCGCGCCTTGTCCCAGCGGCCGTTGGCGGGCGGCGCGTTCTTCTTCTGCGTCGTCGGTCAGCCTGCGTCGGCGTCGCCGCCGTCGCGGCCGACCACGTAGGTCGAGGCTTCGTCCTCGCCGGGCTTGCGCCAGTCGAAGTAGAGCTTCTGCGAGTCGGCGGACCAGCGCAGGCCGTCGGGCGCATAGCCGACGAGATCGGGTCCGCGCATGATGCTGTCGACGGTGAGCGCGAACTTGCTGTCGGGTTTCGCCGCGGGCGTCTGCGCCAGCAGCGCCGGCACCGCCGCGAAGAGGGCGAGCAGGACGAGAGAGCGTGAGGTATGCGCATAAGTTCCTATTTCAGCACAGGCGGTGCGAACCGACCCGCCGCGGGGCGTCAGAGAGCTCTCGACTCGCGGCTCGGGGCGAACCCCTGCGACCGGTCTGGCCGGCCTTCGACCCGTGCTCGTACTGGTCCGCGGCGGTTTTTGCTATACTCCGCCGACAGCCTTTCGATTCCACCACTCTGGAGAGCACTGCAATGCGTTTGTACCAGCAATTCCGGGCCTCAATCGTGCGTTCCGCCGTCGCGGGCGCAGGGGTCCTTCTGTTCGCTTCCGGCATGCCTGTGTCCGCTTTCGGACAGGTCCAGACTCCGCCAGCCGGCCCCGGCGGCGGCACCGGCGGCGACCGGCACGCCGATTTCCATCGAGGAAGCGGCCCGGATGGCCCTCGAAAACAACCTGAAGATCCAGGTCGAGAAGCTCAATCCGCAGATCCAGGTGCTCGGGGTCGTCGCGGGCGACGCGGCGCCTACGCGCCGCTGCTGTTCTCCTCGATGAACCGCGGGAGCAGCACGGCGCCGCCGCAGGACTTCAACACCTCGGCGGGCACGACGATCACGACCAGCGCGAATTTCCGCACCCAGGCCGGGCTGCAGCAGAACCTGCGGCGCGGCGGCGGCAACTATGCGGTGTCGTTCGACGGGTCGCGGGACACGTCGAACCACGTGAACAACTTCTTCAACCCGAACCTCGGCTCGGGCCTGAACGCGCAGCTACAACCAGCCGCTGCTGCGGAACTTCAAGATCGATCAATTGCGCGCGGCATTGATCCAGAGCCGGAACCAGGTGACGATGGCCGACCTGCAGCTGCAGCAGCGCATCACCCAAACGTCGCGCAACGCCCGGGCCGCCTACTACAAGCTCGTCGGCGCGATGGCCGGGCTCGAGGTGGCGCAGGGATCGCTCGACGTGGCGCGCACCTCGCTCAAGAACAATCGAGACGCGCGTCGAGGTGGGGACGATCGCCAGGTGAGCGTCGATGCCCGCGACAAGGACAACCGCGTCGAGCAGTTCGAGGTCATCACCACGATCCTCGACGAGTCGATAGACGGCGGGCAGATCGGCGACCTGTACGAGCGGAGGTGGGAGGGGGAAATCATCCACCCAGACTACCGCTCAAGCGACAAGCTTGGATGCAGTCGCGGGCCCCCCTGTCCTGGCGGTGTCTGCCTTGCTACAACTCGTCCAGTGGCATCATGACCTATCGCCTCCGGACGCACGGGGAGAACCCATGCCCGCCCCACGACGCGCCCCTCCGCCCCCAAAAACTGAACCCTGTCCCCGCCGATGCTGCACCCGGTCTGGCAACACCTCTCGCCGACCCAGCTGCACCAACTGCACCTGCTGCTGAGCCAACTCCTCACGCGACGCCTGCCGCCTCCTCCAGCACCGAAGGAGGCCGGCCATGAACAGCCCTGATCCCGCTCCGTCCCGCCGCATGACATGCCTACTGTCATGCGGTATCCACCAAGATCCGACCCAGCCATCACCAGCGTCAGGCCGTCGTCTACGTCCGCCAGTCCACCCCGCAACAGGTCCTCGACCACCGCGAGTCCACCGCCCGCCAGTACGCCCTGGTCGAGCGGGCCGTCGCCCTGGGCTGGCCGCGCGCCGCGGTCGAGGTCATCGACGAGGACCTGGGCAAGAGCGGCCAGTCCGCCGAGGGACGCCCCGGCTTCCAGCGCCTGCTGGCCGAGGTCGCCCTCGACCACGTCGGCCTGATCCTCGGCCTGGAGATGAGCCGCCTGGCCCGCTCCAACAAGGACTGGCACCAGCTCCTGGAAGTCTGTCGCCGTCTTCCGCACGCTGCTGGCCGACGCCGACGGCCTCTACGACCCGACCGACTACAACGACCGGCTCTTGCTCGGGCTGCAAGGGCATCATGAGCGAGGCCGAGCTGCACATCCTGCGCGGCCGGATGTACCAGGGCCGGCTGAACAAGGCCCGCCGCGGCGAGCTGTTCAGCCACGCCGCCGATCGGCTACGTCCGGCTGCCCGGCGGCGAGTTGGCCCTCGACCCCGACGAGCAGGTGCAGGCGTGGTCCGGCTGATCTTCGACCAGTTCGACCGCCAGGGCAGCCTGCACGGCCTGCTCCGCTACCTGGTCCAGCACGGGATCCGGATCCCGGTGCGGCCCCACGGCGGCCCCAACCGCGGCCAGTTGGAGTGGCGGCGGCCCAACCGCGAGACGCTGCAGAACCTGCTGCACCACCCGATCTACGCCGGGCTCTACCGCTACGGCCACCGCACCGTCGACCCGCGCAAGCAACAGCCCGGGCCGGCCGGGCACCGGCCGCACGGTCGCGCGCCCGGAGCAGTGCCAGGTGCTGCTCCGCGACCGCTGCCCGGCCTACATCACGTGGGAACGGTTCGAGGCCAACCAGGAGCGGCTGGCCGCCAACCGCGCACGCGGCCGACGCGCCGGCGGGCGCCGCGGTCGGGGCCGTCGCTGCTGGGCGGCCTGGTGGGGTGCGGCCGGTGCGGCCGGCGGATGATGATCGGCTACGCCAGCGGTGGCCAAGGCCTGCGCTACAGCCTGCAGCCGCGCCGTCGATCGACTACGCCGAGCCGCTGTGCCAGAGCCTGGCGGGGCGGGTGCTGGACGAGCTGGTCGCCGGGCAGATCCTGGCGGCCGTGGAGCCGGCGGCGCTGGAGCTGAGCCTGGCGGCGGTCGCCGACCTGGAGCAGGAGCGGGCGCGGCTGCACCGGCACTGGCAGCTGCGAGCTGGAGCGGGCCCGCTACGAGGCGGAGCGGGCGCGCCGGCAGTACCAGGCGTTCGAGCCGGAGAACCGCCTGGTGGCGCGCGAGCTGGAGCGGCGCCTGGGAGGAGGCGTTGCTGCACCAGCAGCAGGTGCGAGGACGAGCTACGACCAGTTCCGCCGCGACCCAGCCGACGGGCCTGACCGACGCAGGAGCGGGAGCAGATCGCCGCCCTGGCCGAGGACATGCCGGCGGTGTGGCACGCCGCGACGACGACGCCGGCGGAGCGGCAGGAGATCGCCCGGCTGCTGCTGGAGAGCGTGACGGTGACGGTGGTGGGGCAGAGCGAACAGGTCGAGGTGCGTCTGAGCTGGAAGGGGGGCCACGTCAGCGTCCACGCCCTGACGCGGCCGGTGGATCGCTACGCGCACCGCAGCGACTACGCCCGGCTGCTGGGGCGGATCCAGGAGCTGAGTGACAGTGGCCTGTCACTGGCCGCGGTGGCGGAGCAACTGAACCGCGGACGGGTTCCGTGCCGCCCAAGCGAACGGCAGCGGTTCACCGGGCGCGATGGTCTGGCGGTCTGCTGTCGCAACAAGAGCGTCGCGGCCCGCGTCCGCAGGCGGCGACGGAAGCGGGGATGCTGCGGGACGACGAGTGGTTCCTGAGCGACCTGGCGCGGGAGCTGGAGATGCCGCGCGACACGCTGCACAGCTGGCGGCGTGTGGGCTGGGTGCGAGCGCGGAAACTGCCGGTGGCCGGTGGGCCGTGGGTGCTGTGGGCAGACGCGGAGGAACTGGACGCGGTTGCGGCAACTGCGGCAGACGCCGCGGGGCTGGTCGGAGGAAGCGGAGGCGCGGACGCGGTTGACACAACCCAAGGCGCAACCCGATAATTGAGTTGAGCCTGATCGACCCAGGAGCCCTGGTCACGGTGACCAGGGCTCTTGCTGTTGGTTGATACAGGGTTCTCTCTTCGGAGGCATTATGGCTGGCAGATCGAGGTGGACATCCGCTCGATCAAGTCGGTGATGAAGATGGACGTCCTGCGCTGCAAGACGCCCGGAGATGGTGCGCAAGGAGATCTGGGCGCACCTGCTGGCGTACAACCTGCTCCGCACGGTCATGGCCGTCGCCGCCGGCCGAGAGCGACGTCGAGCCGCGGAAGATCAGCTTCAAGGGGGCCAAGCAGGCCGTGACGGCGTTCGCCCCGAAGATCGAGGCGGCGCGGCCGGAGGAGCGCGGGCGGCTGATCGACGCGCTGCTGAGCGACGGTCGCGTACCACCGGGTCGGCGACCGCCCAGGGCGCTGGGAGCCGCGGGCGCGGAAGCGCGGCCGAAGCCGGGCGCGCGCCTGACGCAACCGCGAGCCGTCGCCAAACTGCCGCAGAATCGGTCGAAATACTTTTAAGCTAGCGCCATTCGTTCCTTCGGCCGACGCACCTGCCGGCACATGTGGTGCCGCGACGGTTGCGGCTTCTTCCCGAAGGACTTCGCCGCCTGACGGGGCTCAGCGTAGCCGACGAGCGACTCCACGCCGGGTGCGATTTGCGATGATGGCGTCAACGTCGCAATACTTCAATCACCCTCGGACCGAGAACTGCTACGCCTGGCGAAACGACCCGGGCTGAGCCAGACGCGGTGGCCTACGACATCGATGCCGACGGCCCGCGCCCGGCGGGACCGTACGCGGCAGCGAGTGAGTGACCATGGTAGAATGGGACGTGCCGGACGGGCGAGCACAACAACCGAGCAGGGAGGGGGCGGCGCATGGACGAGCTGGACGGGGAGTGGACGAGCCAGGCGGTCGAAGGCGGGTACGACGGCGGCCCCGACCCCGACTACGTGCGGGCCACGAGGGCGCTGGAAGAGGAAGGGAAGCGCGCCTGGCCGAGGAAGGGGCGGCGAGTCGCCGCGAGGCCGCCCCTCCCCCGCCGAGTCCGGATCAGGCGGCCGAGACCCTCAAGAGGTCGCCCGCATATTACCTCCATCACGCGATGGTGCGTACCGGCCTGGGGCATCGGCCACGACCTGGCGGCGCAGGAGCGCACTGGGGACTTCCTCGCCGAGGCCGTGGTGCTGGCCGATCCGGTGGAACGCCTCCTGCTCCAGCAGCTATTTCTCGCCCACCACGCCGTCGGCCGTCTGCACGTCCGTGCCGGCGCCGCCGCCGCCGACCCTCAGGTGATCGTCGCCTTCCTCGCCGCCGCCGCCCGTCTCACGGCCGAGCTTCGCCGGCTGGCGCTGGCGCTGGGAGGCCTACCGCGACAGTTCCGCCGCCAGGAAGGCGAAGCAGGCCGAGAAGAAGCGGGCATCCCGCCAGGCCGCCCGCCGGCGCGGTGGCAGGCGTCCGCCCCGTCCGAAGTGGGGAATGCCCGACGGGCTACTTCGATGAACTCGCTGCCCCCCTCCTAACCCCAGCGGGTCGCCGCCGGCCGGCGGAACCGCCAACTCCGCAAGGGCCTGACGCCCGAGGGCCGCGAGCGGCTTCGCGAGGCCGCGCCGGCGAACAGGCCGTGGGCGGCATCGACCGGGCCGCGGACGGCCGAGGGCAAGGCCCGCTCCGTGCAACTGCAAGGTTCTACAGAAGGGCGAGTTGTCCTGTCCGCGAGCTCCAAGCCGAGCTCGCCGGAATCGCCGGCCTCCTCGCGGACATGCGTCAATGCCGCCTCGCGGCGGATCAGGCCTCGGACGCCGACGTCAGTGAGTCCGACCATGTGAGGCGGACGGCGGCAGGATAGGTAAGCTGGTGAACATCCCAATTGACGCCAAATCAGCATGACCGATTTGGCGTCAATTTGGGAGGCTGGCGCATCTGTCGAAAACGTGTGCGGTATACCCCCACCCCCTGCATACCACAAACGCCCTCGGGGGGCGATGGGGTGAGTGCGTGCCTCGTCAGGCGTGTCTGAGTTGCGATAAACAGCAACGCCGGCCGGGGTTTCGCTGTCATGCCAAGGCCGGACAAATTGTCCCGCGGGGGCTACCTGTGATCCCGGCCGACCTGACGAGCATCGGCAAGATACCGCCGCCGCTACGCACGGGGCGGGGGGATAGGCCGCGGCCCGAGGCGGTGCTTCTAGCCGTTGACGTCGGCGCCCGAGCGGGTGGCCGCAGGACCACGAGCGTCGCCTCTGTCGGAGACGACGGACGTCGGCTTGTCCATGGAACGCTCCAGTTCCGCCCCTTGACCAGGCGGACGATGACCTCGGCGTTCTTGACCTCGATGGGTATGGGATGGGGCGGGTGTACGCCAGCTTCTTCGGCGGCCGACTGGCGGCGGCCGTTTCCTTCCCTGGCCCAAATTACGAGGATTGGCAGACTCTGGATATCGTTGCCCCGCTCCATTCCCGCGAGTGGCAGGTCAAGTACTCAAAAGTCATGCAGCCAATCAGCGTCCGGATCAACTGGGGCAGCCCGGAGGATATCGCCCCGACTATCAAGCTGCAGAATTCCTACACGCAACTCATCGCCGAGGCGGCCCCGGTCAAACCGCAGCGTCAGCCTACCCGCTGACCTTCGAGCGATTGGACGCGATCCTCCGCCCAGGCAAGATCGCTACAATGGCCGCAGCATGGCCCCCGCTCACCCGACCCTGGTTCGGGCGAGGGCGCGGATCGGCTTCACCCTGGGGGAGTAAACGATGGACGGCGAGGGTCGGGGGGCGGACTCGGTGGCTGACGAGCTGCCGGAGTACAAGAGGGCGATCGAGGCGCACCAAGAGCACCCCGTCGTCAAGCGGTGGTTCCACCAGATCACCCCGTGCCAGGTCGCCGCCCCCGGCGGGGGTGCCGCCTCGTTCCTGATGATCGAGTTCCGCGACGGCGGTCTCGGGGCGATGGTCTGGAGCGACGGCAACGGCAACCGGGGCATGGGCGGCTGGCGGCCCGTCCGTCACGCCGGGGCCTGCTGGCCCTCGACATCGCGTACATGCAGGCGCGGCCGCCGCCCGCACCTTCGCCGAGGTGCTGGATATGGTCGCGGCCCGACGGGCGGAGGTCGCGGAGCCGCCGCCGAGGCCGTGGTGGCGGTTCTGGGGGTGAGCTGAACACACGACCTGGTTATGGGTCATCGTCGCAACTGGCCGGCTACGGCGTTGCAAAGATGTTACACGGCCGCGGGGCGGGCCGGATAGAATCGCGCCTGGCGTCGAAGGGGGGCGGATGATGACAGAGGGTTGACTCATGAGGTTCACGGCAGTTCTGTTGCTTCTGGCGGTGACCGCAGCGGGGGAGCCCGCCCAGCGGCCTCGCGTAGTCCGCAAGCCGGTGGCCGAGTACTTCAAGAGAAGCCGGAGAGGAACATTTTCCAGGCTAGCTCGCCCGACGGCAAGCTGGTCGCCCTGGTCCGGCAGGACGGCGGGCTCGGCGTCTTCGCCGTCGGGCAGGCGAGGCCGTCGTTCACGACCGGGCCCGTCAAATGCCGCGGCTCGCCTTACTCGGCCGGCGTGGCCTTCTCGCCCACGGGGGCGCTGCTCGCCCTGCCGGGCAAGGGGAACCGGGTCGATGTCCTCGAGCGCGTAAGGGGGCGGCCCTCGCCACGATCGATCTGCCGGGCGTGAAACCGGTAGACGTCGATGCCATGGCCTTCTCGCCGGACGGGAGGATGCTGGCCGTGGCCTCCGGCGTCCTCTACCACAAGGATCTGCACGTGTTCGACGCGGCGACGGGCAAGCTGCTGGGCCGGCCCCTCGGCGATGTCGATGGCCTGGCCCACCCGCTCCTGTTCTCCCCGGACGGCAAGCGCCTGGTCGCCAACCACTGGGGCGTGGTCTACGTCGTGGACGCCGCCACCCAGCGGCTCGCCTGGAAGGCCGCCGTGAAGGCGGCGTCGGTCTTCTTCCGGGGGGGCAAACTGTTCGCGGTGGAGGCGGAGTCGTCCGCCATCCGCGAGGTCGGCGAGAAGGGGGTGGCGAAGGGAGCGGCCGGGGAGTTGAACGAATTCGACCCCGTCGCCGGGATGCGGATGGCGATCGGGGGCGACCCGCCCGTCGCCGCCGTCGCCCAGAAGGGCAAGTTGTCCGTCCGGGACATGCAGGGCAGGGAGCTGTTCCAGGTCGTGGGGGAGGACTCGCCGGTCAGGAGGCTCTGCCTCTCGGCGGACGGACGGGGTGCTGCTGGTCTACCGCGACTCACTGCGCGTGGAGGTGTTCAGGCTCGAATGACCCCGCACCGCTTCTGCCAGGCCCGGGGCCCTCTCATCGCCCACGATGGCACCTCCGAGGATGCCGGAATCCGTCTCCGGTGGTCACGAAGGGCGATACGCGGGTCATTTGCGTCCTACACTGCTGCCTGGATTGATCCGGAGGACGCTCATGGCACGGCGAAGATTCCCCCGCCCGGTTGGCCGACCTGCCGCCGGTCTGCGTCTGCTGCGGGCAGCCCGCCGTGCGGCGCGGGAGCAGGCATTCCGCCTCGACGGGGCCCTGTCGGGGCGGTCCTCGCCGCGTCCGTGCTGGCCGGCGGCTTGGCCTGGACGGAGCGCGGGGTCCCCTTGCCTTGCCGGTCTGCGAGTACCACCGCCGCCGCGGCCGCCGCTCCACCCAGACGCTCGTCCGGGGGATGGGGTTGACGGCCGGGTTCGGGGCCGCGGCGTACCTCGCCGCGGAGCTCGGCGGGTCGGCTGGCAGCTACCTTGCCGTGGCCGCGATGATCGCCTTCATCGTGACCCTCGTGGCCGGGATGCACGAGGTGGACGACGGGCTGAAGGTCAAATCGCTCACGGCGGACGCGGTCATCCTGGCGGGGGTCCACCGGGCGTTCGCCGAGGCCGTCGCGGCGTGCGGGCGGGTGAACATGGATTTTACCCGTCATCCGTTCCGGTACTCAGATATCTGGCCTCTTCCTCAGCACCCCGCGTTCTCGATCTCGTCCTGGTCGAAATAGTCCAGCGCCGACCTCGTGCACCTCGACGATCGCGTCTGGGTCGTCGGCGAACGTCGCCTTCTGGTAGTCGATAACGCCCCGCGACGGCTCGCTGGAGAACGCCCTCACGACCTTGACGGTGCCATTCTCGTTCGTGCCCTCCGCGTTCA
>CAWGTP010000003.1:0-1604940 GCA_963825535.1 uncultured Solirubrobacterales bacterium
AGCCTCCCAGGCGTTGCTGTCCCGTCTTTGTAGGCCCGAGTCTCCAGCTTCCGCCACTTGAGTTGCGCTTGCAACCCGATGGCGCGGTTGCCCTACCCGAAGCGGTCCCAGAATCCGGGGGGTGTGATCGGAGCGCGGCGGCTCTGACGATCGCAGCGTGGCCACCAGCGTCGCCATCAGGTACCTAGGCGAGGTCGACTGTTGGTACTGCCAATGTGGACCGCAGCAGCGCACGGGCCGACCACCGCATAAGCTCGGTGGCCTCAGACCGCGACAGGCCGGCGACGTCGGTCATCCAAACGAGGGTGTCGATCCCGACCGCCGCCGCAATCGCATGGACGAGGCGCTCGAAGTCGACCCGCGGAAGCTTGTTCTGGAGGGGCGAGAGGGCGTCTGCGACCCAGATGATCCGGCGGCCCTTGCGCAGCGGGGATTGCTTGGGTACGAGGGAGTCCCGATCGAGCGACAGCCGCAGCATCGCCCGCAGCTCGGGTTCGCTCGCGACGGTGTTGTCCATGATCGTCGTTACGACGCCGTCGAGCCGGGCCTCGACGTCCTCGGGCGGGTCCGGCCCGAGCAGGGAGGAGGCATCGATCTCCGGATACACAGCGGTCAGCAGCATGCGCTGGTTGGGGAAGTAGCGGTAGGCCGTCGCGCGCGAGATCGCCGCTTCGGCCGCCGCCTGCTCGACCGTTGGGGTGGTGCCGCGCGCCAGCAGCGCTCGGGTCGCTGCGATAAGCGCCGCCCGAGTGCGCGCCTTCTGACTCGTACGCCCGGTGTCTTCGTATGAGATTGACATGATCATAATGATACGCTAGTCTCATGACGAAACGCCAACGCTAGGAGAGGTCACGACATGAGCGAGCACGCCCCAATCATCCGCCCGGCGTCGGAGGGCGAGGACCTCTGGTTCGGCGGCTCACTGCTCACGATCAAGGCGCAGAGCGCCGAGACGAACGGCGAATTCGGGCTGGTGGAGGCGACCTCGCCGCGGGGCAAGATGACGCCCTTGCATTCGCACCCCAGGGAAACGGAGAGCTTTTACATCCTCGAGGGCGAGCTGATCGTCCACATCGAGGGCAAGGAGCACCGCGGGGGCCCCGGAGCATTCATCTCCGTGCCGGCTGATGTCGCGCACGCGTTCCTCGTCACCTCCGAGACCGCTCGTTACCTGGTCCTATTCACGCCAGGCAGCCCGGCCGTCGAGGCCTTCCAGCGCAGCGCCGGTGACCCGGCGCCGGAGCACGTGCCGCCGCCGCCCGCGCCGCTCGACATACCCCGGATCAAGGCCGCGGGCGAGAGCAGCGGGGGCATGGTGCTGCACGGCCCGCCGCCCTTCGAGCTCTCCGAGCCTGCGGCTGCGAACGCCTGACGCGGAGGCACCGGCGGCCATCAGACATACCACCGCTACGTGCCTGTGCGGTCGCGATGCCTGCACCCCGGCCAAACAGCGGGGCCGACGCTGGCCTTCCTCCAACTCCTCCTTGGTCCGCCGAATGCGGCGCGCCCGGGTGGTCTCCTGCTTGGCATCCTCGACCCAGCAGATGAACTCGGTGCGAGCCAGTGGCGTGATGTCGTTCCATGCATCGAGTGCCGTCGCGTTGTCGAGCAGAGCCTCACGGATGTCCGCGGGCAGCTCATGCACGACCCCACCGGTCACCCTCTGGCCGCTCACCGGTCCATCGTAATGAGCCCGGTGGTCCCGCCACCATCACTTCCGCTTCGCGCGAAAAGCGGTAGCGTCGGCCGCTAGTTCCGTCGGCCGGGCGCAGCACCAATACGCGGCTAACGCCAACCCCTAGTGCTGCTGCTTCCACGCGATAGCGCAAGCCCTCCGGAATCGAATTGCCACGACTCCTGCGAGCCAGGCTGTGGTAGCGCGTTCGCTCTAGAACGCGTCTTGTGCTTGAGCTGATCGAGATTCAGCCGCTCAGGGTTTCGAGACCCCCGCCATCAACGCCAGGAACTCATCGCGTTTGCTTTGTTCGGCTAGGGACTCAAGTGGCGCTTCCGGCCTTTCTCCTCTCTTCTTCGTGTCGATTCCGAACCGCGCGTCGATCTTGGCCAGGTCCTGTACGAGCCGCCTGATGAGTTCTTCGTCGCCAAGGCGGCGGAGGCCAGTCAAGGACACTCGGACTGCCCGCTGCTCTTTGATCCTGAAGAGGGTGCCTCGATCCGGCAACTCGATCGCGGCCGTCTCAGGCCCGCGCTTCCCCTCCCGCTTGTAGTCCAGGAGAAGTTGCTTGCCCTCCGCCCAATCAAGAAGGCCGTCCGCGGCGCTGCGGGCATCCTCGCTACCAATCCCCTTCAAGAACGACCTGCGGTCGGGTGGCCAACGACGCGGCTCGGGGCCGATCTCCTCGATGTCGTCGCCGTAGAACACCGCCACCGGGCGCGGGGCTCCGGACTCCCCGGCGCGGGGCAGCTCCAGCACCCGGACTTCTAGCGGTGTACGGCTGTTGATGAACACCACTGTTCGTTTCAGCCTCTTCGTAATCTCATCGACGGCGATGATCAGTCGGAAGGCGCCGTTGTCGAGGTTGTCGGAGACGGCGTCACGAAACGCCGTCTCCTGCCAGCGCGTGGAGTCAAGGACCGGGTCTCTTGACGGGGTGCCGCCCTCTGCGAGGCTTTGCTCAAGGTCTTCTATGTCGAGCTTCCAGAGCGCCGCGGCGTAGTCGAACAACTGGCCGATCACCTTGCGGCGTATGTCGCGGTTCTTGGCCAACTTGCACTCGACGATCGTGATATCGCCCTTCGCATCGACCACGACCACGTCGGCATCACCGGCCCGGAGCGGTACTTCCGTTGAGACGGCCGCAGGGTGTTCGCCGACCTCAGGTAGCAGCGATGGCTCGCCCGCGATCAGGTCCCTCAGCCTGTGTTCCTTTGTGGAGACGGCCGGTGTTTCTGCGCCAGTCAGTTCTCCGCGAGCCTCCACCACGCGAACGATAGTCGGGGCGGTTCTCGAAGCTGTCAGGCTGAGCAGTAGCAAGCCCTCTGTCTTGGACGGCACTGGGAGAGGCCGAGCGAGACCCCCCGCGCTCCCGCTTCGCGCGAGTACCAGGAGGGGCACTGATCACCTCGCGGTGACCGTGATCGACTTCGGACGTCTTCGTCGGCCATAGACTCGTCGGCGTGAGCGGCGGTGTCTTCCTCCAACGCGGCGAGGACGAGCTCGTCAGGATGATCGAGACTCCCTACGACAGCGAGGACGTTCTGCAGGCACTCCTCGCCAAGTTCCCCGATCTCCTCGCCGGTGATCAGCACCCGGGCGTTGAACGGCGCTGGGTTCTGATCGGCCGCGAGTCGGCCGTGCCCGATGCCGAGGAGCGGAGCGGGGCGCTGGTCGCTCGATCACCTGTTCCTTGACCAGGATGCCGTGCCCGACACTTGTCGAGGTGAAGCGAAGCTCCGACACCCGGATCCGGCGAGAGGTCGTCGGACAGCTGATCGACTACGCGGCAAACGCGGTCGTCTACTGGCCGGTCGAGTCGCTGCGCGCCCGCTTCGAGTCGCGTCTTGAACACGAGGGACTCGATGCGGACGATGAGCTCGCCGCGGTTCTCGGGCCGAGCTCAGACATCGACACCTACTGGCATCAGGCGGGAGCCAACCTGAAGGCTGGACGTATCCGGCTGGTCTTCGTGGCGGACGAGATCCCGCGCGAGCTCCGGCGGGTCGTCGAGTTCCTCAATGAGCAGATGGACGCAGAAGTGATCGCGATCGAGGTCAAGCAGTACGTCAGCGAAGACGGACTGCGCACGCTGGTGCCGCGCGCTATCGGTCAGACCGCGGCAGCGGAAACGCGCAAGGCTTCGCGCCCGGGGCGTCTCTGGGATGAGGCGTCGTTTCTCGCAGAACTTGAGGCGAACCGCGGTCCGGATGACGCGCGGGTGGCGCGAGAGCTGATCGAATGGGCTCGGACTCAGCTTCCGCGATTGGATTGGGGCCGCGGCGAGGTTACGGGTTCCGTCTATCCGACTCTCGACCACGCAGGTCGGGACTATTGGCCGCTCTCGCTACGTACAGACGGTGGCGTCACGATCGAGTTCAAAGGACTGAGCGGGAAGGCGCCGTTCGATGACGAAGGCCAGCGCCGCGAGTTTCTCCGCCGGCTAAACGACACGCCTGGATTATCGATCCCCGAAGATGCCATCACGCGACGGCCTCAATTTCGGTTCACCGTGCTCGCTGGCAGTCCAGAGGCGCTCAATTCATTCAAGGCCGCGCTCGATTGGTTCTGCGAGACAGTGCTATCGGACGCCGGTACTCACGCCGAGGATTTAGCGGCCGGATGACCACGCGCGAGGCCGAGGAGTTCATCGGATCCGTTCCTTGGCGCCACGTGAGGACGGTTGCTGTCGGTGACGGCCTAACCGAAGCGCAGGCGATCGAGCGTTGGGGCGATCACCGGCACATCGCTCCGGACCCGCACGAGTACGTGATCAGGGAGTGGCGCGAGGTGGACGCCGATCTCTTCGACGAGTTCGTCCGTCTGATCCAGGCTGAGGGCTACGGGGCCACATATCGGGCGCCTTACCGACCCGATTATGTGATGACGAACCATTACCTCGAGGTCGACGGCTGGTGCTACTGGTTCATCCGCCCCAACATGCTCAACCGAGAGCGCGCCAAGGATCGGAAGCACGTGCCGATCCCCGAATAGACACGGCGCCGTCTCGCTGCTGCTTCGCGCGAAAAGCGGTGGTCGTGTGCGAGGCTGTGAGATGTTCCGGCGGGCGGTTTGCACCTAAGGCCAACCCCTAGTGCCACGGCTCCTACTCGTACGGCCGGCCCCGTGGCGGGGTGATTTTTTCGGAGGGGATCATCGACCGGAACTATCCCATCCGGATCAAGGCGTCGGTCGTCGCTTGGAGAGCGTCGTGTGCTCTCCGGCCGCGACTAGGTCTGGGAAGCCCCTGAGACGTCTGCATTCGTGACGGACCAGGGCTCCGAGCGAGCCGGGATAGGATGCCGGCCATCGCGCCGAATGCGGTCCGAATCACTTCCCGGGCGCGCAACCGAAGGGACAAACCATGCCGCGAATCCTCGTCCACCACGATGTCGATGACACCGAGCACTGGCTGGCGCAGACCACGCGCGAAGAATTCTTCGGGTCGCTCGGGGTGACCGACATCAAGACGTACACGAACCCGGAGAAGCCGACCCAGGTCGGGCTGACGATGGACGTCCCGGACTTGGACGGCCTGGTGGCCGCTATGCAATCGCCGGAAGCTGCTGAGGCCATGGAGAAGGACGGCGTCCACGCGGACACCATTGTGATCTGCGTCGAGGCGTAGGCCTCCATTGCCGGACCCCGCTTCGACGGCGAGGTGACGCAGCTGGAGGCGCACCGCTGGGGCTAATCGGACGGAGATAAGCGCGGTGCGGGTCAAGGCAAGGGGTGCCAGCGAGTATCGGAGTTACACAGGTAGCGCCGAGTTGGCGCTCGATTGTGGCCTAACGCCAACCCCTAGTTGCCACGGCTCCCAGCGTGGTACCGGCTAGCCACGATCTCGGCGGAGCAAAGCTTCGACGGCATCGGCCGGCTGCGACATCACGCTGCCTGGCAACTACCTCGAGCCACTACTCCGGCGTGATCGCGTTCTCCGCTGCGGCGCGGGGCCGGATAGCACAGGGAAATGCTTTACGGGCTGCGTGCTGCAAGGCCGTGAGTTGTTTGCAACGGGCTCCCGTGAGGAGGGCGGCTTCCTCCTCTTAAATCGGGAGAGCTACAGACGGGGTCATCTGCTCACGACGGCGACGATTACTTCTCGCTGGTCATTGAGTTGGAGGGAGCGACGCTTCATCGACCCAGTCCCTTGGGTCCAGCCATGCGCTCACTCGGGCGCTTCGCGGGCCTCCAGCGGATTGACGGCCGGGCCCTCGAGGACGGCGCCGTCAACATCGAAGCGCGAGCCGTGGCAGGAGCAGTCCCAGCTGGTCTCGGCCGCGTTGAAGCTGAGGATGCAGCCCAGGTGGGTGCAGCGCATGGAGACCGCGTGGATCGTGCCGGCGTCGTCCCGGTAGACGCCGGTCTTGCCGAGCCCGTCGCGCACGACCCGGGCCTGGCCGCTGGGGACGTCGGCACTGGAATCGACCTCCGCAGGCGTGAGCCGGTCCACCACGATCGCCTTGCCGGTCTTAAGACCCACGGGGGCGATCGCGGGCAGCGAGCGCGGCGACAGCCGCGTCGGCGAGAACGCGCCCTCCCAGCGGTCGCCTCGGCCGGCGATCATGTCCGCGATCGCGGCGCCGGCGAAGACCCCGCTGGTAAGGCCCCACTTGAGGAAGCCGGTGGCCACGAACACCCGCTGTGACCGCGGCAGGTAGCTGCCCACGAACGGCAGCCGGTCGTAGGGCATCGGATCCTGGGCCGACCAGCGGTGGCTGACCTTGCCGACCTTCCAGTGCTGGCGGGCGAACTGCTCCAGGTGCTCGAAACGGGCGGCGGTGGCTTGTGGGGCGCCGCTCGGATGGCCCTCGCCGCCGATGATCAGCCGGTTTCCGTGCGCGCGGATCGACCGTTTTTGATCGCCGCAGGAGATGCTCATGCTCTTGGGCAGCGGGCCCCGGACCGTGGTCGCGATGCAGTACGAGCGCTCGGCCTCCATGCGCACGAAGTAGCCCGCGCGGTCGAACAGCGGCACGTGGGTGGCCACCACGACCCGGTCCGCCTTGACCGACCCGGCGGCGGTCTTGACACCGGGTGGCGAGCGGAAGTCAAGCGACAGCGCGCGCGAGTGCTCGTAGACCACGCCGCCGCGGGCTTCGACGGCACGTGCCAGCCCTTCGACGTACGCGGCCGGCTGCAGCTGCAGCTGGTCCTCCAGGCATAGCGCGGAGGTGACCGCCACGGGCAGGTCGGGGCCGTCACTGTAGCGCGCGGGCACCCCGGCCCGCTCCAGCGCCTGCGCCTCGCGCTCGAGCGCGGGCAGCTCGTCCGGGCCGGCTGCGTAGGTGAAGGCGGGCCGGCGCTGCAGGGCGCAGTCGATCTTCTCCTGCTCGGCCGTGGCCGCCACCTGCTCGACGGCCCACAGGCTGGCGCGGCCATAGGTGGCCAGGATCCCGTCGTCGTGGCGGTCGCCGATTGCGCTGTAGACGGTGCCCTGCAGGGCGCTGACCTTGCCGGTGGTGTTGCCGCTGACCCCCGAGCCGACCCGGTCGGCCTCAAGCACCGCGACCGAAGCGCCGTCGCGGGCCACGGCGAGCGCCGTGGTCAGACCGGTGATCCCGCCTCCGATCACCAGCACGTCGACCTCGACGTGACCGGACAGCGCGGGCCGGGCCTGCTTGGGCAACGCTTCCAGCCAAAGCGATTCGGCTGACGAGGTGGTCTGGACGGGGGCTTTGTCGGGTGTCATCCGGCGCGGGCGGACGGCACCCGGGCTCCGCGTGCAGCGTACCGTGAATATGCTCGCCGGCATGGGCGGGTCGCACGAACGCGAGGCCACCGATCCCAGCCCCCAGGGCTGGTGTGTCTGCGGCCAGAAGGTGCCGATCGCCGACCCGCGCGAGGTGACCCTGCCCAACGGCAAGCCCGGCTGGCAGGGCCACTGCCCCGAATGCGGCTCGCCGCTGTTCGCGATCCGCCGCAAGGCCGCGCGGAGCTGACAGACGCACGCGGAGCGATGCCCTTCGCCACCCCTCCACCCCAGGTTGCCTACCGGCACCGCGGCGCGCGCGAGGGGTTCGAGGTCGTGTTCCTGGACGTGACCGAGGCGGGAGCGCGGATCGAGGGCCAGACCGCCGCCGTTGAGGATGGGGTGCCGTGGCTGGTCGAGTACGCGATCGAGCTGGACGCGGCCTGGGCAACCAGGCGCGCGCGGGTGGCGGGGCGATCACCGCTAGGACGACACGAGGCCGTTCTGGAGGGCGACGGCAGCGGCCAGCTGGAGCGTGGACGGCGCGCCCGCGCCCGAGCTGGACGGCTGCCTGGACCTGGACCTGGAGTCGTCCTCGCTTACCAACGCCTTCCCGGTTCACCGGCTCGCGCTGCGCGTGGGCGACCGCAGCGACGCGCCGGCCGCCTACGTGCGCGCCACCGACCTGGTGGTCGAGCGGCTCGAGCAGCGCTACGAGCGGGTGGCGGACCAGGGCGATCGACGTTGCTTTGAGTACGCGGCGCCCGCATTCGACTTCACCTGCCGGCTGGTCTACGACCGCCATGGTCTTCCGATCGACTACCCGGGGATCGCCGAGCGGGCAGCCTGACCGCGGCGAGGGTGCGTCGGCGGCGCGTCACGCGCCAAGGTCGAGCACGCGCGCGGGCTCGGCCTGGCTCTTTCCCTTCAGCATGAGGCTCGCGCGCCGTGCGTCGGGGGGCGCGTCGGAGAGACGGCCGAAGAGGCGCTCGGAGATCACGATCTGGCCCGAGGCCGCCTCCCCCTGCAGCCGCGCCGCCGTGTTGACCACGTCGCCGAGCGCGGTGAAGTCCTTGACGTCGCCGGCACCGACGTTGCCGACGAACGCTGGGCCGATGTCGAGGCCCACGCCGAGCTTGAGCCAGGGATCGGCCGCGTCATAGCCCACGGCCGCGAGAAGCTCGCGGGCATCGCGCACCATGTCGTCCTGCCACCCCTCGCCCCGGAAGAGCTGGGGCACATACAGCGCCATCACCTCGTCACCGACGAGCTTGTCGATGATCGCCGAGCGGCTGAGCACGTCGGTGGCGGCGCCATAGAACCGATTGAGCAGCTTCGCGACGCGGTCCGGGGCCATCCCCTCGGCCAGGGACGTGAAGCCGCGGACGTCGGCGAAGAGCACGCCGATCTCCATCTCCACGCCGCCCATCGGGGCCTTCTCGAAGCAGGTGTTGCAGAGCGTCGGGTTCTTCCGCGACGGCCCGAAGCCGAAGCGGCCCATCACGCGGCCGCCCGGGCCGCCGAACGGCGCGTGGCACAGCCGGCAGCGTGGATCCCCCGGCAGCTTGCGCATGACCGAGCTGAAGGCCCGCGGGAGGTGGCGCTCCATCATCTCGAAGAAGTCCACGTCGGCGGGATCTCCTAGAGGCTCGGGCGCCGGTCGCTGACCCACACCGCAACTGTAATGCGCGTCGCGTGTGCGCCGGGGTAGCCTGCAACGCATGCCCAAGGTCAAGCTGCACCGCTGCTCGTACACCTTCCTACACGTCGACGCCGACGCCTGCTGGCGGATGCAGAAGGCGCTCGACGAACAGGGCGTGGACTACGAGGTCGTCAAGCACGGCTTCGGCAAGAGCGAGAAGTCGCGCAGCGAGGTTGTCGAGATGAGCGGGCAGAAGCTCGTGCCGGTGCTCGAGCTCGCCGACGGCACGGTCTACCGCGAGGAGACCGACGACATGATCGCCAAGCTGAAGGCGGGCGAGCTGCCGGGCCCGACCGGTTAGGTAGGCTCCTCGGCGGCTAGCCGCCCAGCGTCAGCAGTTCCTCCGCCGACTCGTCGAGGCATGTGGCCAGCAGGTCGGCGTCGGGCAGTGACTCGCGGTCGGCGTAGACACCGAAGAAGGCGTCGTCCTTGAGCGTTGTGAAGCCGATCGCCAACGCGTGGCCGTCGGCGATCGGAACCACCGGGTAGGACTCCTCGAGCTCGCAGCCGAGCATGTAGAGCGGCTCCCGCGGACCGGGGATGTTGGACACCACGAGGTTGAACGCGCGCGGGCTCGCGGCGAGGTGCGAAAGCCCGCGCTGGACGCTGCGCGGGGCGTAGCCGAGTGCTCTGAGAACCCGATCGGCGGCCTCGGGCTCGCCGCTGCTCTTGCGCTTTCCGATCTCCTCCTTCACATCGACCAGCCGCGCGAGCGGATCCGGCTCGTCACACGGGAGGTCCACGTAGACGAACGAGATCTGGTTCCCGAGTTGGCCGAGCCCGTCGCCGTTGCGGACACTCACCGGAACCATCGCCTTCAGCTTCACGGGTGTCTGCCCGCGCCGTTCGAAGAAGGTGCGGACGCCGCCGGAGGCGACGGCCAGCACCACGTCGTTTACGGTCGCGTCGAAGCTGTCCTTGATGCGCCTGAGGTCGGCCATCGGCCGGCGCGAGCGTGCGAGGTGCCGGCGCGGGGAGATCGGCTCGTTGAGTCCCGTTCCCGGCGTGGCCGAACGCAGCGAGTCGGCCAGCGCCCGCGCGCTGCGCAGCCCTTCGCCTGGCAAGCCGATCAGCCGGGTCGGATTCCGCGCGAGCCCGAGCGGCCAGCGCACCAGCTCGGCGACCTCCGCGGCGCGGTCGATCAGGCCGTCGAGGAGCAGTTTCGCGCCCGTCGGCGGGGTTGCGGGCAGCCACCCATCGCGCTCGGACGCCGGCGGGTCGGGGGTGGGGTCGAGAAACAGCGAGGCCAGCTCGACGGCGGCGAGGCCGTCGACCATGGCGTGATGGGCCTTTCCGACCACGCCTATGCGTCCATCCGGCAGCCGATCGGCGATCCACAGCTCCCACAGCGGGCGGTCGCGGTCGAGCTGCGTGGACATCACCTCGTCCGCGAGCTGATCGATGTCCGGTATGGGGCTGCGGCGCACGTGGCGGGCGACATCGAACTTGTCGTCGTCGACCCACACCGGATCGTTGACCCCCAGCGGCACCTCGGCCAGCTTCTGGCGGTACCGCGGCGCTCGGACCATCCGGCCGGCTATATGAGCGCGTAGCTCGTCGAAGCTCGGCGTGGAGCGACCGCGTGGCGTGCCGAACAGCGCCACCCAGCCCACATGCATGTGTGCCGACCGGCTCTCGAGTTCCAGGAACGAGGCGTCCAGCGCCGTCAACCGGTCGTCCGACACGCTCTACCTCTCGCTGGACCGCTGCACGGGTGCCGGCTGCAGCGACCTCCGCGCCTCGAGTTTCCTTCGCGAGAGCCGCTGGGCCAGGGTGGAGTTGCGCTGCTTGATCGGAAAGCCGCTCTCGTCGAACCTGAGCGGGTGGGGTTGGCCGACCGTGCCCGCCCCCCTCCTTGCCTGCTCCTGCTTGTGCCGGTAGCGCAGTGCGCCAACCTGCTCGAGCAGAGCTGCTTGCAGGGCGCTGTCAACCGCACGCTGGCGTGCTGGGTCGCTCATCTCACTGCCCTCCGGCTGCGACGACTGTGTCGGGTCCGTCGCGCCGTGACACTCAGCGAACGGTCCCGCCTGGAGGGGCCCAGTATCACAACTGCACCAGCCGCTGCACAGAGCGATCGTGCAATTTGCGGACGTTTGTTGGAGTGGGGCGCGATCCCGTAGGGTGACGCGATGGCAAAGGCCGTGGCCACCGTCGCGCAGGACACGCTGCTGTTCAACCCGGCCACCTACGACGCCGCGGAGTTCGACCCCGAGACCCGCCGGGTGCTACTGGCCACGATCGAGTTCTTCGAGTCGCGCGGCAAGAAGGCGCTCAAGCGCAACGACCACGAGCGCACCTGGTACGCGGACTTCCTGGAGTTCGTGGCGCGCGAGAAGGTGTTCGCCACGCTGCTGACCCCGGCTGCCGAGGCCACCGGCGATCCCGACAAGCGCTGGGACACCGCCAGGATCGCCGCGTTCAACGAGATCACCGCGTTCTACGGGCTCGTGTACTGGTACACGTGGCAGGTCACGATCCTGGGGCTGGGGCCGATCTGGCAGAGCCAGAACGCCGCCGCCCGCGCACGCGCGGCGGGCCTGCTCGACGAGGGCGCGATCTTCGCCTTCGGGCTGTCCGAGCGCGAGCATGGCGCCGACATCTACTCCACCGACATGGTTCTCACGCCGACCGCGGACGGCTCCTTCACCGCGTCCGGGGGCAAGTACTACATCGGCAACGGCAACGAGGCGGGGATGGTGTCGGTGTTCGGCCGCCGCGCCGACGTCGAGGGCCCCGAGGGGTACGTGTTCTTCGCCGCCGACAGCGGCCACGAGCGCTACCGGCTGGTCCAGAACGTGGTGAACGCCCAGTCCTACGTCAGCCAGTTCGAGCTGGACGAGTACCCGGTGACCGAGGCGGACGTGCTGCACACCGGCAAGGCCGCCTTCCACGCCGCGCTGAACACCGTGAACGTCGGCAAGTTCAACCTCGGCTTCGCGTCGGTGGGAATCTGCGAGCACGCGCTGTACGAGGCCGTGACCCATGCGTCGAACCGGATCCTGTATGGCAACCCGGTGACCGACTTCCCGCACGTGCGCCAGTACCTGACCGATGCCTACGCGCGACTCGTGGCCATGCGCCTGTTCGGGCGGCGGGCCACCGACTACTTCCGCGCCGCCACCGCCGACGACCGCCGCTACCTGCTCTACAACCCGATCGAGAAGATGAAGGTCACCACCGAGGGCGAGGGCGTGATCAACCTGCTCTGGGACGTGATCGCGGCCAAGGGCTTCGAGAAGGACACCTACTTCGAGATGGCCGCGCGCGACATCCGCGGGCTGCCCAAGCTCGAGGGCACCGTGCACGTGAACATGGCGCTGGTGCTGAAGTTCATGGCCAACTACTTCTTCAACCCAGGCGAGTTCGAGTCGGTGGCGCCGCGGCGGGAGGCGGCCGACGACCCGTTCCTGTTCGCCCAGGGCCCCACCAGCGGGCTTGGCAAGATCCGCTTCCACGACTGGCGGCCGGTGTACGACGCGTTCGCGCACGTGCCCAACGTGGCCCGCTTCACCGAGCAGGCCGAGGCGCTGCGCGACCTGCTGAGCACCGCCCCACCGAGCGAGGACCAGCAGAGGGACCTGGGCTTCCTGCTGATCGTCGGAGAGCTGTTCACGCTCGTGGTCTACGGCCAGCTGATCCTCGAGCAGGCCCAGCTGGACGGTGTGGACGCCGATGTCGTTGACCAGGTCTTCGACGTGTTCGTGCGTGACTTCTCGGCGTCGGCCGTGACCCTGCACGGGCAAGCGTCGGCGACCGAGGCCCAGCGTGCCTGGGCCGTGGCCGCCGTGCGCCCGCCCGCCGGCGACGACGGCCGCTTCGCGCGCGTCTGGGGCCAGGTCGCGGCTCTGGACGGCGCCTACGAGATGCGCCCCTAGCCGCTGCGGGCCCAGGGCCGGCGCCGGCGGTTGCTCGCGCGCCCGGCGCGTGAGACGATCGCAGCGCTTTCGACAAAGGGGATGGTATGGACGAGCAGAGCGTGCTCTCGATTCCGCTCTTCGCCGGGCTCTCGAAGAAGGACCGCCAGACGATCGCGCAGCATGCCGACGAGCTCGACTTCGAGCAGGGCAGGCAGCTCGTGCGTGAGGGCGAGTTCCCGTACGAGTTCTTCATCCTCGCGGAGGGCAGCGCGGAGGTGATCCAGGACGGCGAGCACCTCGCCAACCTCGGCGCGGGCGACTTCTTCGGGGAGATGGCGCTGGTGGGCCGCGCCAGGCGCAACGCCAGCGTGGTGGCGACCTCGCCGATCAAGGTCGTGGTGATGACCGGACAGGCGTTCCGTCAGATGAAGCGCGAGCTGCCGGCGGTGTGCGAGCGGATCACCCATGAGGTCGAGGAACGAGGCCGCTCGATCGCGCCCGCCTCCGCCTGACTCCCCCGCGTGCAGAGCCGAGCGAACCGCGCCGGGGGCGTGATGGACGACTGGGTGGCCGCGCATGCGGCGGATATCGCCGCGCGCGCTCCGCGTGAGGTCGAGGCGCTTGTGGCCGTGTCCTCGCCGTCCGGCGACGCCGTTGGAGCCGAGGAGTGCGCCGCGCTGTGCACGGCGCTGGCGCCCGAGGGCACCGATGCCGAGCGGATCGAGTGCTCGTCGCCCGGCCACGCGCCCGACCTGCTGCTGCGCCTGCGCGGCCAGGGCAGGCGGCGGGTGCTCCTGCTGGGCCACCTGGACACGGTCGTGGCCCACGAGGCCCACCGGCCGCTCGAGCAGTTAAACGGGCGCCTGACGGGCTCCGGCGCCGTCGACATGAAGGGCGGCAACGTGCTTGCGCTCGGCGTGATGCGCGCGCTGGCCGAGCGCCCGCGCGACTTCGGCCAAACCGCACTGTTGCTGGTGTGCGACGAGGAGTGGCGCCAGGCCCCGTTCGCGCACGCCGCCCGCTTCGCCGGCTGGGACGCGTGCCTGTGCTTCGAGGCCGGCGAGCGGTCACCCGACGGCGACGACGCGGTGATCGTCAGGCGCAAGGCCGCGGGGACGGTGCGGGTGACCGCCCGCGGCCGCGCGGCACACGCCGGCGCCAGTCCCGACAAGGGCCGCAACGCGCTGCTGGCCCTTGCGGAGGTCGCGCGCCTACTGGCGTCCAGGCACGCGCCCGACGGGCCCGACCGGCTGACCTGCGTGCCGACCGTGCTGCACAGCGGCGACGGGCTGAACGTGGTGCCCGCGGCGGGCGAGCTGACGTGCGACGTGCGCGCCGAGGAGCTGGCGCCGATCGAGGCGCTGATCGCGTCGATCCCGGCGGGAAACGACGGAGTCGAGCTGACCGCCGAGACGCTACGGCTGTGGCCGGGGATGCACACCGCGGACCTGGCGGCGCCGGTGCTGGCGGCGGCGGGGCAGGCGCTCGGCCGGCCGGTCGTGGCCGGCGGCCGCGGCGGCGCCAGCGATGCCAGCCACATCGCCACCACCGTGCCCTGCACCATCGACGGCCTCGGCCCGCGCGGCGGCAACGCCCACCACCCCGACGAGTTCGTGCTGGCCGAGTCGCTGCGGTCCCGCGCCGAGGTGGCGCTGGCCGTAGCTCAGGCCGTGCTGGCCTGACCGTCGACCAATCCCTCCCGGAAGCCCAGCTGCCAGCTGGGCCAGACCGGGTTCCAGCCCAGCTCGCGCCTGGCCTTGGCGTTGGCGGCGCCGCGGACCTCGCACATCATCGCCACCGCGGCCTCGCCGCCCACGATGCGGCCCACCAGGCGCGGAACGTGGCGGGGCGGCGGCGCGCCCACGGCCTCTGCCAGCGCCGGCAGCCAGCGGCTCACCGGAGCCGGGTCGTCGTCCACGACGTTGTACAGCCCGGCCGGTCCGGTCTCGACCGCCAGCGCGGTGGCCTCCGCGGCGTCGTCGATGTGGGTGAAGCTCCAGATCCCGGCCCCGTCGCCGACCACCGGCAGCTGGCGCTTTCGCACCGCCGCGACCTGGTCGCCATCCGGCTCGGTGGCGACCGACGTGCCCGGTCCGTAGAAGAAGCCGTAGCGCATGACCAGCGCCTCGATGCCGTCGGCCTCCGTGACCGCGGCCTCGAGGTGGCGGATGGCGGCGTGGATGGCGCGCATCCCCTTCGCCGGGTGCGGGTCCAGTGGCTCGTCCTCGGACTTCACGGAGGCGCCCTCGCGCGCGAAGGGCCAACCGCCGAAGCTCTGGGCCAGGAACCGGCGCGCGCCTACCGCGCGGGCGGCGGACAGCAGGTGGTCGTTGCCCTCGGTGCGAAGCCGGTTGGTGGTCTCGAAGTAGGCGTCGAAGCGGCGCATGTTGCTGCCCAGCGTGGCCAGGTCGGTCAGCTGGTTGACGACCACCTCGGGCTCGGCCGCCGCCACCGCGGCCGCCACCGCGTCGGCATCCAGCGCGTCGGCCACCACCGCGGTGGCGCCGGCACGCTCGAGCGCCGGCGCCTTGGCCGGCGACCGGGTCATGCCGGTGACGTCGTGGCCGGCCGCGACCAGGCGCGGCACCAGGCTTCGACCCACGGCGCCGGTGGCTCCCGCCACGAAGACCTTCATTGGACGTGTCCCAGCTTGTCGGGGTTGCGCACGATTCGGATCGATTGGATGACGCCGTCGGCGATGTCGAGCGCCCATACCGCGTCGACACCGCCCTCGGGGCCGTTGACCAGGAAGCCGGGCTGGTGGTTGACCCAGGCCGGGCGCACGGTGTAGCCGCCGCGGCGGATGCCGATGGCCACGATGCCCGCGATGAACTTGGCCACACGCTGCGGTCCGAACAGGGGCTTGCGCGCGGCCTGCACCTTGCCGCCGCCATCGCCGTAGGCCGCCGCATCGGCGGCCAGCATCGACACCAGCGCGTCGGTGTCGCCCTCCGCGGCGGCCTCGAGGAAGCGCTCGGCCAGCTCCGCGCCCTTGGCGCGGTCGGCATCGAACCGCGGCCGCCCGCCCTCCACGTGGCGGCGGGCGCGCGCCAGCAGCTGGCGGCAGTTCTCGGGCGTGCGGTCCACCACCTGCGCGATGTCGTCGTACTCGTAGCCGAACACCTCGCGCAGCAGGAACACCGCGCGCTCGACCGGGCTCAGCTGCTCGAGCAGCACGAGAAACGCCTGCGAGAGCGAGTCGGACGTCTCCGCGCGTTCCTCGGGACCGGGTTCGGGGTCGGTCAGCAGCGGCTCGGGCAGCCACGGCCCGACATACGTCTCGCGCTGCACGCGCGCGGAGCGCAGGTGGTCGATCGAGAGCCGGGTGACCACGGTCGAAAGGAACGCCTTTGGCGATTCGGCCTCGGCGCCGTGCACGCGCAGCATCGCCTCCTGGACGATGTCCTCGGCCTCGGCCACGCTGCCGACCATGCGGTAGGCGATCGAGAAGGCGAGCGGGCGTAGATCTTCGTAGGTCTCGGCTGGCATCTGCACGCTTAGACGGGTGGGCGCCGGACCCTGTGACGGTCAGCTCCGATCGCCCGCCGGTCGGCGCACTCACCGCAACGTTTACCCTCGCCGCATGCGCCAGGTCAAGTCATGGCTGATGGACATGGACGGCGTGCTGGTGCACGAGAACCAGGCGCTGCCCGGGGCGGCCGAGTTCGTCGGCCGGCTGACCGAGCTGGAGATCCCGTTCCTGGTACTGACCAACAACTCGATCTACACGCCGCGCGACCTGTCGGCGCGGCTGCAGTCGAGCGGGTTGGCCATCCCCGAAGGCGCGATCTGGACGTCGGCGATGGCCACCGCGCGCTTCCTTGGCGACCAGCGGCCCGACGGCTCGGCGTTCGTGGTCGGCGAGGCCGGGCTGACGACATCGCTGCACGGGGCGGGCTACACGCTGACCGACAGCGACCCTGACTACGTGGTGCTTGGCGAGACACGCACCTACAGCTTCGAGCGCATCACCCGCGCGATTCGCCTGATCGGCGCCGGCGCCCGCTTCATCGCCACCAATCCCGACGCCACCGGCCCGTCGAGCGAAGGACCGCTGCCCGCCACCGGGTCGGTGGCCGCGCTGATCAGCCGCGCGACCGGCGTGGACCCGTACTACGTGGGCAAGCCCAACCCGCTGATGATGCGCTCGGCGCTGAACGCGCTGGACGCGCACTCCGAGGAGACGGCCATGATCGGCGACCGTATGGACACCGACATCGTGGCCGGCCTCGAGGCCGGGCTCGAGACCGTGCTGGTGCTCACGGGCGTGACCGCCGAGGGCGAGGAGGAGCGGTTTCCGTACCGCCCCTCCCGCATCCTCGGCGGAGTCGGCGACCTGGTCGCCGAGCTCGGCTGAGCGCTACGGGCCCTGTGGCGGCGGTCCGCCGGGCGGCGGGCCACCAAAGCCCCGGCCGCCGCGCTTTGGCCGGTCGGGCAGCGCCTCCTTGACCTTCGCCTCCGAGACGCCGAGCTTCTTGGCCAGCTTTGCGGCGAAGTCGTCGCGGCGCTCCTTGCGGATCTCGGTGAGTGCCTTGCGCAGATCGGCTTCCTTGACGCCGAGCTGCTTGGCCAGGCCGGAGAGCATCTCCCTCCTGTGCCGGCGGAACTCGCGCCGCATCTGGCCGTTGCCCGGCGTGCCGTACGCGCCGGACGGGCCGCCGCGCATCGCCTGGCGGTCGGGGTTCGCGCTCGCGGACCCGTCGCCGCTCTGGCTGCCGACCGCGTACGCGCCCGAAGCCAGCACGACCGCGCCCGCGAACGCCGCTGATGCCTTTTTTGTCTGGGAGCTGATCACGAGCACCACCATGCCCGCCGCGGGTGTGAGCAACGTAAGAAGCAAAAATCCCTGCATCCGGGCGGTGGACCCGATGTACAGACGCGGCCGCCGAAGTTTGGACCGGCGTACGTAGGTGGCCCGCGCGGGCGCGGGAACACTCCATCCATGCGCTTGCGGCGAGGCAATACCGGTCCCGGCGTGGCGGCCGTGGCGGCGCCGTTCGGGCGCAACATCGAGGCCTGCCTGCGGACGATCGAAGAGTCGCTGGCCGAAGCTCGCGCCCGCGGCGCCGAGCTGGTGGTGTTTCCCGAGTCGGCACTCGGTGGCTACGTGTACGAGCCCCACATCCCCGGCACGCCGCCACCGGTTGGCGCGCCGCCGGCGCTGGCCGCCGGCGGCGAGGTGATGGCGCGGCTGATCCGGATGGCCGGCGAGACCGTGGTCTGCGTTGGCTACACCGAGGCGGGTGCGCGCGGGCCACACTCCAGCGCCGTGTGCCTGAACGGCGACGGCGTGCTGGGCCATCACCGCAAGGTGCATTTGCCGCCGGCCGAGGCCGGCGTGCTCGAGCCGGGCGAGGGCTTCGCCGCGTTCGACACCCCGCTCGGCAGGATGGGCATGCTCATCTGTTACGACAAGGTCTTCCCGGAGGCCGCGCGCGAGCTGGCGCTGGACGGCGCCGGGATCATCGCCTCGCTGGCGGCGTGGCCGGTCTCGCGCCGCTCACCCGCGTCGCGCGTGCGCCGCGACCGCGAGGTGCGCCACTTCGACCTGCTCGACGAGGCGCGCGCGATCGAGAACCAGGTCGTGTGGGTGTCGGCCAACCAGACCGGCCGCTTCGGCCGCCTGCGCTTCCCGGGCCACGCCAAGGTCGTGGATCCCGACGGCACCGTGCTGGCCGCCACCGGCGCGCGCCATGGGATGGCCGTGGGCAAGGTCGACGTGCGCGCAGCCGTCGGGTTGGCGCGCGATGGCATCTCGCATCTGAGCGACCGCCGGCCCGGCGCCTACCTACTGGGCCAGGAGGCCATCCCGCGCCGCATGGCCGCCGCTTAAGATCGTCGCGACATGTGCGGAATCGTCGGTGAGCTGGGTGGGGCATCCCCTGACGAGGGGCGCCGGATGCTGGAGCGGATCCGCCACCGCGGGCCCGACGACCTTGGCGAGGTCGAGCTGGCCGACGCCTGGCTCGGTCACACGCGGCTGTCGATCGTCGACGTGGAGAGCGGCCATCAGCCGCTCAGCACGTCCGACAAGCAGCTGTGGATGGTCGGCAACGGCGAGGTCTACAACCACGAGTACGTGCGCGCCGGCCTGCACCACGACACCGAGTACGCCACCAGGTCCGACAACGAGGTCGCCCTGCACCTGGTGCGCGAGAAGGGCCCGCTGCACCTGACCGAGCTGGAGGGCATGTTCGCCTTCCTGATCGCCGGCGAGGACGGCTACTTCATGGCCGCCCGCGATCCGGTCGGCATCAAGCCGCTCTACTACGCCGAGCGCGAGGGCGTGATGCGCTTCGCGTCCGAGATGCACTCGTTCGAGCCCGACTGGCGCCCGTACGTGCAGGTGTTCCCGCCGGGGCACTTCTGGACGCCCGAGCACGGCTTCGAGCGGTTCGCGGTGGCAGTGCCGCGCCAGCATGCCGCCCGCCGCCGCGGCGCCGAGCCCTCGGACGAGGACTACGAGGAGACCCGCGACGAGCTGATCGGCTCGGTGCACCGCCAGATGATGGGCGACGTGTCCGTTGGCGTGTTCCTCTCCGGCGGCCTGGACTCCACGCTGATCGCCGCGATCGCCGCCCGCTGGTGCGCCGAGCGCGGCAAGCAGCTGAAGACGTTCGCGGTCGGCACCGACGGCTCGTCGGATCTCGTGGCCGCCCGCCAGGCGGCCGAGTACCTAAAGACCGAGCACCACGAGCGCGTGTTCGACGCCGAGGAGGCCGAGGCGCTGCTGCCCGAGGTGGTGCGCTCGATCGAGCACTTCGACCCGTCGCTGGTGCGCAGCGCGGTGGCCAACTTCCTGCTGGCCGAGATGACCGCCGAGCACGTGAAGGTCGTGCTCACCGGCGAAGGCGCCGACGAGCTGTTCGCCGGCTACGAGTACCTGGGCGACCTGGACGACCCCGAGGAGCTGCACGACGAGATCGTGCGGACGATCGAGAGCCTGCACAACCTCAACCTCCAGCGCGCCGACCGCGTGACGATGGCGCACGGCGTGGAGGCGCGCGTCCCGTTCCTGGACCGCGAGGTGATCGCGCTGGCGCTGCGCCAGCCCGCGCGCTGGAAGCTGGCGCCGGAGGGCACGCAGGAGAAGATGCTGCTGCGCAAGGCGTTCGAGGGCTGGCTGCCGGAGAACCTGCTGTACCGCGACAAGGAGCAGTTCGGCGACGGCAGCGGCATGGCCGACGTGCTCAGCCACCGGATGGAGGCGACGGTGACCGAGGAAGAGTTCGCCGCCGAGCGCGACCGCGTTGAGCCGCCGTTTCGCACCCGCGAGGAGCTGGCCTACTTCCGGATCTGGAACGAGTATCTGGAGGGCGTGCGGCCCGAGGTCACCCTGCAGCGGTTCGCGACGGCGTAGGGGCTCGGCGACGGGATCAGGCCCAGATATGGGCCCGCTGCGACGGGCGGCCGTCGTGGGTCGCAAATGCGCCTGTTACGGGCCGGCCCCTACCTAGCCTGCCGTTCGCCGGCGGCGCCGCGGCCGCCGAGGCCGGCGGGATCGGCGCTGTGTTCCGGCTCGCTCACCACCTCACCGAACCCCACCCGCAGCAACGCCCCGCCGCCGTCCGCGTTGGCCGCCTCGGCGAACCCTCCGTGGGCCTCGGCGGCCTGGGCCACGATCGCCAGGCCCAGACCCGATCCCGGAGTGCTGCGGGCCGCAGCGGCGCGGTAGAAGCGCTCGAACACGTGTGGCAGGTCGGCGTCCTCGAAGCCGGGGCCGTGGTCGCGCACCGATAGCACGCCGCCGGCCAGCGCCACCTCGACCGTGCCGCCCTCGGGACTCCACTTGATCGCGTTGCCCACCAGGTTGGTCACCGCGCGGGCGATCCGGTCGGGCTCCCCGCGCACGATCGTCGGCGGTAGGTCAGGCGCCTCCACACGGACGTCCGGCGCCCGGCGCGCCTCGCGTTCCACGACCGCGGTCACGACCTCGTCGAGGCGCACGTCGTCCTGCCGGCGGGCCGGCTTGGACCCGCGCGCCAGCTCCACCACGTCGCCGACGAGGCTGGTCAGCTCGTCAAGCTCGCCGACGATGTCGGCGCGCATCTGCTCGCGCTCGCCCGGTGGCAGCCGGTCGGCGTCGCCGAGCATCTGGATGTTGGCGCGCAGGCTCGCGATCGGCGTGCGCAGCTCGTGGCTTGCGTCCGCCACCAGGTGGCGCTGGGCCTCGGCCGAGCGCTCCAGCGCGTCAAGGGTGGCGTTGTAGCTGCGCGCCAGCCGCGCCAGCTCGTCGTCGCCGACCACCTCCATCCGCTCGCTCAGGTCGGCCTCGTCGCGCAGGCGCTCGGTGCGCGCGGTGAAGCGGCCGATCGGCACCAGCGCGGTCCGCGCCACCACCGCGCCAAGCGCGGCGCCGAGGCCGATGCCGACGGCCCCGACCACGATCAGCGCAACGAGGATGCGGTTCAGCTGCGAATCGACCTCGTCCAGTGACCGCGCCACCTGGACGGCGCCGCCGCCGGGCTGCGGGCTGGTGAGCACGCGCACGTGGGTGCCGTCGACGGTGGCGTCGGTCAACGTGGAGGTTCCGCCCTCGCGGGCCAGCTCGCGCGCGGCGGCGCTGACCGGCAGCGCCGCGGCCGGGCGTCCGGGCGGGCGCACGACCTGACCTTCCTCGCTGATGAACTGCGCGTAGGCGCCCTGGCCCCCGAACGGCTCCCGGCGTGGGGCGAGCCGGCGCCGGAAGTCGCGCCCGCGCTGCCTGAATCCGGGCCGGTCACCCGCCGGCGGCGGTGCGCCACCCTCGGGCGGGCCACCGGGGCCGCCGGCGCCGGCAAGGCCGGAGGCGCGGCTGGTGAGCGAATCGTCGATCTCGCCCCGCAGCGAGGAGCGCACCGCCACGTAGGTGAACACGGCCGTGGCCACCACGGCCAGCGCCACGGCCAGTGCCGCCACGGCGGCGATCCGCGCGCGCAGGGTCAAGACGGCTCGCGGAGTGCGTACCCGACGCCGCGGACCGTGTGGATCAGCGGCCTGGCTCCGGCCTCCTCGAGCTTGCGGCGCAGATAGCCGACGTAGACGCGCAGGGCGTTCGACGCGGGCCCGAAGTCATAGCCCCAGACGCGGTCGTAGATCACGTCGTGTGGCAACACCCGGCGCGGGTTTCGCATCAGCAACTCCAGCAGCTGATACTCCGTGCGCGTGAGCTCGGCGAAGCTGTCGCCGACCGTCACGCCGTGGCGGTCGGGATCGAGCGTGAGCTCGGCGAACTCGGGCCTGCCGTCGCCCGCGTTCCCTTCGGGCTCGGCACGGCGCAGCAGCGCGCGCAGCCGCGCCTTCAGCTCACCGACGTCGAACGGCTTGACCAGGTAGTCGTCGGCGCCGGCGTCCAGGCCGTCGATCCGGTCTTCGACTGCGTCGCGGGCGGTCAGCACCAGCACCGGGACGCGGTTGCCCGCCGCGCGCAGGCGGCGGCACACTTCCAGCCCGTCCATGTCCGGCAGGCCGAGGTCCAGCACAATCGCCTCCGGGTCCAGCGCGGCCGCGCCGCCGAGCGCCTGCTGGCCGTTCTCGGCAGCCTCGACATCGTGGCCGGCCAGGGTCAGCGCACGCCGGAGCGCGTCGCGAAGCGATCTGTCGTCGTCCACCACCAGGATCGGCACGTACCCATTGTGGAGGTGCGGGCAGCCGTACGGCATCGCTCCTACCTTGCGCTTACGCTCCAACGGTGTCCGCCATCGACGACAACCAGCCGGCCCTGCGCCTGCGCGCGGTCGTCAAGCACTACGGCGACGTCAAGGCCGTGGACGGCCTCGACCTGGAGCTGCCGACGGGCACCTGCGTCGGACTGCTGGGCCCCAACGGGGCCGGCAAGTCGACCACGATGAAGATGCTGACGGCCCAGGCGCTGGCCGACGAGGGCCAGATCGAGGTGCTCGGCCTCTCGCTGCCGGAGCAGTCGAAGCCGGCGCGCGCGCAGTGCGGGGTCGTGCCACAGCTGGACAACCTGGACACCACGCTGACCGTCGAGGAGAACCTGATCGTGTTCTCGCACCTCTACCGCGTCCCGCGTGGGGAACGCAAGGCCGCCGTGGACCGCGCCGTCGCCATCGCGCGCCTGGACGACCGCCGCGGCGCGAAGGTCGACGAGCTGTCGGGCGGCATGCGCCGGCGGTTGCTGATCGCCCGTGCGCTTATCCACCGGCCGCGGCTGCTGCTGATGGACGAGCCGACGGTCGGCCTGGACCCGCAGGTGCGCCAGGAACTCTGGGCGCTGATCGACGGGCTGCGTAGCGAGGGCACCTCGATCCTGATGTCCACGCACTACATCGAGGAGGCCGAGCGGCTGGCCGACACCGTCACGATCATGTCCCACGGCAAGGCGGTCGCCACCGGCGCCCCGGCCGACCTGATCGCCGAGCACACCGGCAGCGAGGCGGTGGAGGTCTACGGCCCGCCGGACGAGCTGGCCGAGGCCGAGCGCGCGGCCAAGGCCGCCGGGCTGGCCACGCGCCGCACCGGCACGTCGGTCGCGGTCCTGGCGCTGGAGCGCGGCAACGGCAACGTGCCCGATGGGGCACGCCGTTCCGCCAACCTCGAGGACGTGTTCGTGCTGCTCACCGGTGAGGAGATCGGATGAGCGCGACGTCGGTCACACCACCGCCGACGCGGCGGCGGCTGGGCCGTCTGGAGCGCCCCGCCGTGCGCGGGGTGCTGGTGCGCGAGATGATCAACTTCAGTTCCTACTGGCGGGCGAGCGTGTTCTCGTCGACGGTCGAGCCCACGATCTACCTGCTGGCGTTCGGATTCGGCTTCGGCACGCTCGTGAACGAGGTCGGCGGCCTGCGCTACGTCGAGTTCGTGGGGACCGGCACCGTGGCCACCGCGGTGCTGTTCTCGTCGGCGTTCCCGTCGATGTTCGGCACCTTCGTCAAGTACTCGTTCCAGCACACCTACGACGCCATCCTGGCCGCGCCCGTGGACACCGAGGAGCTCGTAACGGGCGAGATGCTGTGGATTGCCATGCGCGCCGGCGTGTTCGGCTGCGCGCCGCTGCTTGTGGCCATGGTGTTCGGCCTCGACCCCGCTTGGGGCATGCTCTTGGTGCCGTTGATCGCCTTCACCGCCGGCTTCGGCTGGGCCGGGTTCGGCACGGCGATCGCGGGCCAGGTGAACTCGATCGACAACTTCTCCTACATCACCTCGATGGTGCTGACGCCGCTGTTCCTGGTGGCCGGCACCTTCTTCCCGATCTCGGGCCTGCCCGAGTGGGCCCAGATCGCCGCCAACCTCAACCCGCTGTACCACTGCGTCCAGCTCGTCCGCGACGCCTGCTTCGGGATGAGCATCGACGACGTCTGGCACTACCTCGCGATCGTGGCGTTCGGCGTGGTGACCTGGCGGCTCGCAATCAATCGCATGACGCGGAAGCTCGTGACTTGATGGGCATCCTGCCCATCGCGTACACGTCAACGGACCCTCTTACCCAGCTACAAGCACCGCGTCGATCTCGACCAGCGCGCCCTTGGGCAGGGCGGCCACGCCGACCGCGGCCCGAGCCGGCGGCTCGTCGCCGAAGAAGCCCGCGTACACCTCGTTGATGTCGGCGAACGCGCCCAGGTCGGTGGTGAATATCGTCAGACGCACCGCCTTCTCGAGCGACGTGCCGGCGGCCTCGGCCACAGCGGCCACGTTGCGCATGCACTGGGTCGCCTGCTCAGCGGGCGTGTCGCCCACTAGCGCGTCGCCGGCCGGGTCGAGCGGGATCTGGCCCGAGACGAAGACCAGGTCGCCTACGCGAACCGCCTGGCTGTAGGGCCCAATCGCCGCCGGGGCGTTGTCGGTCTGGATGATCTGGCGCATGGCGCGACTGTAGACAGTGCCGGGCGCTGCCGATGGATGGGGGTGAACGTGAACGAGCTCGTGCTGGTCCAGGGCATGGACGTCACCAAGCGCACCCTGCGCCGCTACAACGAGCGGCCCGTGCCGATCCTGGCGCCGTGGTTCGCGCTCAGCCTCGTGATCGCCGTGTTGCTGCTGGCGAGCGTGTGGGTCGTGGCACTGCTGACCCCGCCCGACCTCACGCGAATCCCCGTCAACGGAGTGGCGTACCGGCCCGGCCTCGACGACTACGTGCACATCATGTTCCGCAACGGGCTCGTTCTGGCGCTACACGCGCTGGCCTGCGTCGCGGGCTTCATCGCCGGCAGCTCGATGCCCCTCTCGGCCGCCAACCGCAGCGGCATCGATCGCTGGGTGCACGAGAAGGCCGGCCCCGCGGCGATCGCGTTCGTGACAGTGGCCACGCTGTTCTCGCTCTGCACCCAGTCCTACTACCTCGGTGGCCTGGCGGCCCAGATCTCCGATCAGCTGTCGATGCCGCCCGCACTGCTGGTGCTCGGCCTGCTCCCCCACGCGCTGCCCGAGCTGGTGGCGCTGTTCCTGCCGCTGGCCGCCTGGCTGATCGCCAGCCACAAGGGCCGCTGGGACGAGCTACTGGCCGCCACATTCGTCTGCGTGCTGTTCGCCGCACCCGTCCTGATGGGCACGGCCGCGATCGAGCTCTGGGTCTCGCCGCACCTGGTCACGGCGCTTGCGGGAGGCTGAGCCGAGAACGACAACGGCCCCGCCGAAGCGGGGCCGTTGGTGCTACCTGCTCTGTCCCTGAAGCGGCAGAGCGACTACGCCTTGCAGCTGATCGACGCCTTGTTGTTGATCTTGCCGCCGCCCAGAAGCACGTTCTGGAACGTGAAGCCCCACTTCTTGCTCTTCGGGCACTTCGTGGTCTCGACGATGCCGCGGGTCTTGCGCTTGACCTTGGCCTTGGCGCTGAACTTGACCTGGAGCTTCGTGATGCCCGTGAACAGGCCGGGGACCGGCTGGTACACGTCGGGGTCGATCACGACGTTCAGGCCACGGCCGCCCTTGACGACCTTGCCCTCGAGCGTCTTGCCCAGGTCGACGGGGTCTCCGTCGAGGAAGAAGCCGATGTTGCCGTTGGTCAGAGCGAAGGCGGTGACCTTGATGGTCTCCGTCAGCGTCCCGGCCTTGGCGATCGAGGTGCCCTTGCCGACCGGCTTCGCGCCCTTCGGGCACGCCGGCGCACGGAAGCTCTTCTGAGCGCGCATCTTCTTCAGGTCACACGACTTGCTCTTCGGCCAGATCTTGCTGTTGATCTTGAAGCCGGAGGGCAGCACCGTGTTGAGGCTGGTGGAGGAAGCGGGCTGGCCCTGCCCGTTCTTCGTCCCGCCTGCGATGCCCAAGGTGAACTGCACCGCCTTCGGCTTCTTCTTGGTGCCGGCGTTGTTGGACTTCACCTTGACGGTGAGCTTGTTGGTGGTGTTCTTGGGGTCGCCTCGCTGGGCCAGCGCCGTCGCGGCGAGCGACAGGCAAAGCACGGCGGCGAGAGCTACGACGAGCGTCTTACGCACTAAGTCTTCTCCTTGGGGCTAATGACGGGGGGGACCTGCGGGAGTGCAACTCCTCCACGATAACCACCCCAAAACAATCGCGCCAACTGGTAGTTGCGCTGGTTTCGTTAAGGCATTGTGTGGGAACCATGCGCCCGCCCGAAGACGCCCGGATCTACGCACCCGAGTTTCCGCCCAAGATGGACTGGCTGAACGTGGCCTTCCTGCGCATGGCGGGCTTCGCCGACCGCAACCCGGTTTTGGTCGAGTTCTTCGACACCGCGCGGATCAACTCGCACCGGACGCTGCCCTACGTGCAGGGCTGGAACGCGCGCTACGCCGACCACGGCCTGCGCGTGGTCGGGGTGCACTCGCCCGGGTACTCGTTCGGCCGCGACCGCGACACGGTGGCCCGTGCCGCCGAGGCCATGGGCGTGACCCACCCGGTGCTGCTGGACCCCGACTACCGCGTATGGAAGCTGTACGGCAACCGCGGCTGGCCCGGGCGCTACCTGTTCGACCAGCAGGGGCTGCTGCACTACATCCACTACGGCGAGGGCGACTACCGCGCCACCGAGGAGGCGATCGTCGAGCTGCTGGGCGACGTGGACGCGCCGGAGCCGCTGCCGGCGCTCCGGCCCGAGGACGAGGAGGGCGTGGTCCTGGAGCCCCAGACCGCCGACGTCACGCTGCCGGGCGATCGCGACCGGCTGGCTCTGGCGGGCGAGTGGATCGAGGGCGAGGACTACCTGGAGGCGGCCTCGGCGGGCGCCACGGCCGCGGTGCGCTGGAGCGGCGGCGGCGCGTTTGCGGTGCTGTCGGCCACGGTGGAGCCGGGCCTGCACGGGACGGACGGAATGGTCACCGCGGAATCGCCGGGACTCCGGCTCCACGGCTTCCAGTTCACGCCCGCGCCGCCAGCCGGCGAAACGACATAGCGGCGCAATAAGCGAGCATGGCAAGGAAGAGGTCTGCGACGTGTGCGAGCGCACACGAGCAGGCCGATGACGCCAGCCGGCTCGAAAAGACATAGCGGCGCAATAAGCGAGCATGGCAAGGAAGAGGTCTGCGACGTGTGCGAGCGCACACGAGCAGGCCGATGACGCCAGCCGGCTCGAAACGACATAGCGGCGCATTAAGCGAGCATGGCAAGGAAGAGGTCTGCGACGTGTGCGAGCGCACACGAGCAGGCCGATGACGCCGCCAGGCGACGCTTATTGCGCCGCTAAGGCCTTGCGGATCTGCTTCGGGAGCATGAAGCGGACGTCCTCTTGGACCACCTCGAACTCCGACACGTCGTCGGTACCGCGCTCGCGGAAGAAGTCGACCAGCCGCTGGACCAGCTCCTCGGGGGCGCTGGCGCCGGATGAGATGCCCACCACGCGCTTGCCCTCCAGCCACTCCTCGCGCACCTGGCCCTCGTTGTCGATCAGGTAGGAGTCGGCGCCGTGGTCGCGTGCGACCTCGACCAGGCGGTTGGAGTTGGACGAGTTGCGTGAGCCGATGACCAGCACCAGGTCGCACTCCGCGGCCATCTGGCGCACGGCCATCTGGCGGTTGGTGGTGGCGTAACAGATGTCGTCGGTGCGCGGCCCCGTGATGTTGGGGAACTTCTCGCGCAGCTTGAGGATGATCGCGCGGGTCTCGTCCACCGCCAGGGTGGTCTGGGAGATGAACGCGACCTTGTCGGGATCGGGCACCTCGAGGTCGTCGACCTCGTCCTCGGTCTCGATCAGGATGATGTGGTCGGGCGCCTCGCCCATCGTGCCCTCCACCTCCTCGTGGCCGTTGTGGCCGATCATCACGATCGTGTAGCCCTCGGCGGCGAACTTCTTGGCCTCCACGTGCACCTTGGTCACCAGCGGGCAGGTGGCGTCGATGGTCTTCAGCTCGCGCGCCTCGGCGTTCGCGTGCACCGCCGGGGAGACGCCGTGGGCGGAGAACACGACGGTCTCGCCCTCGGGCACCTCGACCTCCTCCTCGACGAAGATCGCGCCGCGCTCGCGCAGCTGCTCGACCACGTGCTTGTTGTGCACGATCTCCTTGCGCACGTACACGGGGGCGCCGTACAGGTCGAGCGCGTGCTCGACGGTCTGGACCGCGCGGTCGACGCCCGCGCAGTAGCCGCGCGGGGCGGCCAGCAGCAGCTTTTCCGGTGCGAAGGGCATGAGCTTCAGAGTGTAGGCAGCAGCTTCATCATCGTCTCACCGACGGCGTCGAGGCTGGGCTCGTGGATCCGTGCCAGGTTGTCGCAGGTGCGGTGAAAACAGGGGTAGTCGAAGTCGATCAGGTCCACCGCGGGGACCCCCCGCTGGAGGAACGGGGTGTGGTCGTCCTGGATGCTGCCCTGGACGTCGGAGGGGAACACCCTGCCCACGCCCGCCGCCCGGCCCGCGCTGCGGACCTTCGCCCACAGGCGGGAATCTGCGCTGGCGTCGGCCATCAGCCGCACGCCGCGCTGGCCGATGAAGTCCAGCAGCACCATCGCGGAGGCGTCCTCATAGCGCCTGGCAGCGACCTTGCTGCCGCGCAGCCCGCGCGCCGCGAAGTCCTCGTCGCGGACTCCCGCCGGGCTCTCCTCGCCGTCGAAGGCGATGAACACGAGCGTCGGCTTGAGCTTCCGCGGCTTGATCGTGCGTGCCAGCTGCACCATCACGGCCGTCCCGGCGGCGCCGTCGTTGGCGCCCACGAAGCCCGGGATGTCCTTGGTGTCGTAGTGGGCGCCCACCACGACCACGCGCTTGGTCTTGCCGGGCACCACACCGACCACGTTGCGCAGCCCGCCCGGCACGGCCTGGAAGCGCCCACCCGGCAGTGCCTTTCGCAGCCGAACCGCCAGCCTTTTCGAGGCCGGCGAACCGGCCGGGCGCGGCCCGAGGGCCACCTGGCGCTTGACCGAGTTGTAGGCGGCGCGCGAGTCGAACGCGCGCGAGCTGGCCTTCGGCACGCCGCCGGCGGCCTGGGCTTCGCCGTTACGCCTGGCGTCCTCGCCGGAAACGAACGGAACGTTGTCGGTGGCCACCAGGGCGATCAGGGTCGCGGCAAGAACGACCTGGAGGACGAGGACTCCGGCGAGCAGTCGCATCTCCCTCATTGTGGCGGGTCTCGCATTAGGCTCCCGCCATGGCGCAGGGACACAAGGACCGCTTGAGCGCGGTCGATGCCTCTTTCCTGCACGAGGAGCGGGAGAACTCCCACATGCACGTCGGGGCGGTCGTGATCCTGGAGGGGCCGGCGCCGACCCGGGAGGAGTTCAGCGAGCACATCGAGGCGAGGCTGCACCTGGTGCCGCGCTATCGCCAGAAGCTGTCGTTCCCGCGTTTCGAGATGGGCCGGCCGCTGTGGATCGACGACCCGCGCTTCAACATCGAGTACCACGTGCGTCACACGGCACTGCCGGCGCCGGGCTCACTCGAGCAGCTGCGCCAGCTCGCGGGCCGCGTGTTCTCGCAGCGACTGGACCGGTCGAAGCCGCTGTGGGAGATCTGGCTCGCCCAGGGCCTCGAGGATGATCGGTTCGCGCTGATCTCCAAAACCCATCACGCGCTCGTCGACGGCGTGTCGGGCGTGGACATCGCGACGGTGCTGTTCGACCTGACCGCGGTGCCCGGCGAGCCGCCGGAGCCCGAGACCGCCTGGGTGCCGGCGCCGGAGCCGTCCCAGGCCGAGCTGCTCGGCGAGGGCGTGAAGGGTCTGCTCGGCACGCCGCAGCGCCTGGTCGGCCAGGCGCTGGGGGCAGCGAGCGATCCCGGCCGCACCTGGGGAACGGTCCGCGAGGCGGCCGAGGGCATCGGGGAGGTGGCGTGGGCGGGCCTGAACCCGGCGCCGTCGGTGCCGCTGAACGTTCCGATCGGGCCACACCGGCGGGTGTTCTGGACCGAGAGCCGGCTGGACGACTTCAAGGCGGTCAAGAACGCGCTGGGTGGCACCGTGAACGACGTGTTCCTGACCGTGGTGGCCGGTGGGCTGGCGCGCTGGCTGCGCAGCCGCGGCGTGCGCACCGAGGGCCTCGAGCTGCGCGGCCTGGTGCCGGTCTCGATCCGTTCCGGCGACCAGCAGGGCACGCTCGGCAACCAGATCGCCGCGCTCCGCGGTCCGCTGCCGGTCTACGCCGAGGATCCTGTGGAGCGGCTCCAGATCGTGCGCCGCGCGATGCAGGACGTCAAGGAGTCCAAGCAGGCGCTCGGCGCCGAGGTGATCTCGGGCCTCGAGGACTTCGCGCCGCCGACGCTGCTGGCGGTGGCGTCGCGGCTGAACTTCTCGACCCGCCTGTTCAACGTGATCGTGACCAACGTGCCCGGCCCGCAGTTCCCGCTCTTCCTGATGGGGCGCGAGATGCTCCAGATCGTGCCCGTCGCATTCCTGCCCCAGGACCACGCGCTGGCGATCGCGGCCATGAGCTACAACGGCAAGCTCGACCTCGGCCTGCTGGGCGACTACGACGCGATGCCCGACCTGGACAGGGTCGCGGCCTACTTCGAGGAGGCGCTGGCAGAACTCGTCGAAGCCGCCGCCGTGCCCTCGTAGGGCGCGAGGTGCTCGGGGGCCAGCGCGCGCGCCAGCTCCAGCGTGTCCTCGTCCAGCTCCGCGGGCACGAGTTCGTACATGGCCGCGTACTCGGCCTCGATCGCGTCGGCCACCTGCTGCCAGGTCACCCCCGGGGCCTCGTCGGCCACCGCGCCGGTGGCCTCCGGACGCCAATCAAGCCCCAGCGCCCGGTAGACCGGCACCAGGATGCCGTTCACGCGGTCGGCGCCGTCGACGACGACCACGCCGCCCACGTGCGACCCGCGCGAGACCAGCCGCTGCCCGACGCCCATGAGCTTGCGCGCCCCGCGCGCGTTCACGCTGTCGGCTCCGGGGCAGTACTCGCCCGGCACCTCGCCCACCCGGGCGTCGATGCCCAGCGCCACGAACGCGCGCACCATCAGTCCCGAGAGCACGTCGAAGCGCTCGCTCACACGCGCGCGCGGGTCATCGTCCGGAATCGAGTGGGCGAACGAGATCGTCTGGTCATGGAACACCGCGGCGCGCCCGCCCGCGAGCCGTTCGATGGCCTCGAAGCCGCCCGCGCGGGCGGCGGCGACCGCGTCGGCGTAGCCGTCGCCCACCACATCGCGCTTGCCGAAGGCCACGATCGATCCGGGGCGCGCGATCCGCAGCGTTTCGGGCAGGTCCCCCGAGGCCACCCGCAACATCAGCGCGCGCGAGACCGCCGTGTCCAGCGCGGGATCGCCCCGGAACGACCGGGTGATGTACGAGAGCGGTGCGGGCACGCCAATCAGACTACGTACCGGGAATCCCTACCGATTTTTCCTAGAATCGTCGCCATGAGCGCCACCGACGATCTGCTTAAGAACAACGAGTCCTACGCCGCCGGCTTCGACAAGGGCGGGCTTCCGCTGCCGCCGGCGAAGAAGGTCGCCGTTGTCGCGTGCATGGACGCGCGCCTGGTCCCCACGAAGCTGCTCGGGCTCGAGGAGGGCGACGCGCACGTGATCCGCAATGCCGGCGGCGTGATCACCGACGAGGAGATCCGCTCGCTGGCCATCTCGCAGAACCTGCTCGGGACCGAGGAGATCATCCTGATCCACCACACCGACTGCGGGATGCTCACCTTCACCGACGAGCAGTTCAAGGCCAAGCTCGAGGAGTCCACCGGACAGCGGCCCGACTGGCACAGCGGGGCCTTCGGCGACCTCGAGGGCAACGTCCGCGACTCGATCAAGAAGATCGTGGACAACCCGTTCATCCCCAAGACGGAGTCGGTGCGGGGATTCGTCTACGAGGTCGAGACGGGCAAGCTGCGCGAGGTGGCCTGACCGCCGGAGGGCGCCGCGGCCGCGCGCCAACCCGCCTTGCCCTCCAGCTTGGCCCGGCCGAGGGCCATGTCGGCCTGCGGGTAGAGGTCGCCGCGGTCGGCCACCGGGTCCGGGTAGCTGGCCCAGCCGACGCTGGCCGTCAGGTTGAAGCCGGTCAGCCCGAGGTCGCGATCGGCGACCGCCACCGCGTGCAGCACGCGCTCGGCAAGCTGCTCGGTGGCCTTGCGGGTGATGCCGGTGGCCAGGATCGCGAACTCGTCGCCGCCCAGGCGAGCGACCACGTCGTTGCCGCGCGCCGCCTCGCGCAGCGCGTCGGCGGCCGCGCACAGCACACGATCGCCGCCGGTGTGGCCGAACAGCGTGTTGGCCGACTTGAAGTCGTCGAGGTCCACCAGCAGCAGGCCGATCTGGTCGCTCGCGCGCGAGCCCGCGGAGCCCAGCTCCAAGGCGGCCTCGAACGCACGCCTGTTGGCCACCCCGGTCAAGGGGTCGGCCAGCGCCAGCGCGTCGGCGCGCTCGCGCATCTCGACCTGGAGCGACTTCGCGGCGATGATCAGCGTGCCGAGCACGCAGTAGGTCGGCACGATGACCAGCAACTCGCCGACGAAGCCCTCGGAGGCGGCGCCCGTGTCGTACACCAGCGGCAGGCAGTGGACCAGGGCGCAGCCGGCGATGTAGAAGGCGGCCTCGCGCGGCGGATAGAAGTACGAGGCGTAGAAGATGATGAACAGCAGGTAGAAGCGTGTCGGCGAAGTCGCGCCGCCGGTCGCGGCCATCGCCACGGCCGCGATCGGCAGGCCCATCGCGCAGGAGAGGTGCGAGACGATCGGTGGGGCCTTTGACCAGGGCACGACGGTGAGCGCGGCGATCCCCCACAGGACCCCCACCGCTATCACCGCGAGCAACGCCGACTGGTCGGTCACGTCGATGCCGGGGACCACGAACAGCGACAGGCCGGTCACCGAGCCGGTCAGGTACAGCGCGCCGGCCAGCTTTCCGGCCAGCGGGCGCTCCTCCTCGATGTGTAGGCCTCGAACAGCGATCACGTTCCCGAGACTCATCGTCCCGCGGCACAACGAGCTTGAGGAATGCGGGAGGGCGGGCCGCTAGAACCCGAGCGCGAACTTCGCGTCCTCGGACATCAGGTCCGGCGTCCAGGGAGGCGTGAAGACCATCTTCGGATAGACCGCGGTGACCCCCTCGAGGTCACCGACGAACTCCTCCATCTGTTCGGACACCTGCGGCCCGATCGGGCAGCCCGGGGACGTGAGCGTGAAGGTGATGAAGACCTCGCTGCCCTCGACGGCGATGTCGTAGACCAGGCCCAGCTCCACGAAGTCGAGGCCGAGCTCGGGATCGATCACGTTCTCGAGCGCCTCCTGGACGTCGTCGGTGGTGGGTGCCTCGGCCATGGGAACAAGGTTAGAGGGCTGCGCCGATCGCGCATCGCCCCGGCGGGCCGATGAATCTCCTGGCAGGGCACGGCTCACCGATATGCGATGAAGAGAGGGCTATAGGCTGGATCCCATGCCGCTGCTGGTCCTGTTCGTGGTCTTCATCATCGTGCCGCTCGCCGAGCTGTACGTGATCCTCAAGGTGGGCGACTCGATCGGGTGGGCGCTCACCATCGGGCTGCTGGCGGCCGACTCGGTGCTCGGCACGGTGCTGCTGCGCTCTCAGGGACGCGCCGTCTGGCGGCGCTTCCAGGAGGCGATGGCGGCGGGCCGGATGCCCCACCAGGAGGTGCAGGACGGCGTGGCCGTGATCTTCGGCGCCGCGTTTCTGATCACCCCCGGGTTCCTGACCGACCTCCTCGGCTTCGCGCTGCTGCTGCCCCCCACCCGTGCGCTGATCCTGCGTCTGTCCCGCCGCCGCCTGGCCCGTTTCATGTCGGACCGGGTGGTCGTGCGCCGCGGCTCCGGCCCGCCCGGCGCGGATGTGGAGGGCACCGCCAGCGAGTATCCACCGACCGATCCGCCCCGGATCGAGCGGTGAGCGACGCCGCGCTCTCGCTCGGCCTGTTCGACCCAGAGCACGGCCTCAACGTCAGCGCCCGCGCGGGCGCGACGCTGCTGTTCGAGGGCGGCCGCACGGACATTCGCGACGAGGGCCCCGAGATCGAGGCCACGCGCAAGGGCTGGGCGGCGCGGCTTGGCAGCGACTTCGACGTGAAGCTCGAGCCCGTGGCGGCGGGCGCAGCGCTCGGCGACGACGTGACCGTGCACGTGTGCTCGGTAAGCGGCCGGATCGGCGGCCAGAAGGCACGCTGTCTGGGCACCGTCGCCGAGACCCACCGGCCGCCCGCCTGGGACGACCTGGACGCGCTCCGCTCGATCGCCGCCGTGTTCGACCCCGAGAACGCCTTCCTGGCGCTGGCCCGGCGACCGCGTGGGGCGCTGGGCCACGACGCGGAGGACGTGTCCGCCTGGCTGCTGTCCGAGGGCGAGGTGGTCGGCCTCACCGAGGCCCGCCTGTCGACCGTCTACGACGGCAACGGGCGCCAGCGCAGCGCCGGGCTGGAGCTGTGGGTGGCCGAGCAGGACTTTCCGCTGCGCGGGTCGGGCACGGTTGTGGCCGGGACGTCGCTGGCCCTGGAGGGGCTGGACGTGCACGCCGCCGCGTTCCGCTGGCGGATGGACGACCGCGAGGGCGCCGGCGCCTACGAGCTGTGGCTGCGCAGGGAGCCCGAGCCGGCGTGATCACCACTGTGATCTCCGACTTCGGTGGCGTGCTGACCACGCCGCTTGGCAACGCGTTCGCAGCCTGGTCGAAGGAATCGGGCGTGCCGCTGGAGGATCTCGGCGCGGCGATGGCCAAGGCCACAGAGGACCACGGCGGCGAGCACCCGCTGTTCATGCTGGAGAAGGGTGAGCTGACCGAAGCGGAGTTCCTGCAGCGGCTCCAGGACGCCATGCCGGCCGGACAGGACCTCAACGGCATGTTCGACGTGTGGTGGCGGAACCTGGAACGCAACCCGGAGACGATCGAGCTGATGCGCGAGCTCAAGGGCCGCGGGCTGCGGATGGCGCTGCTGACCAACAACGTGCGTGAGTGGGAGCCGCGCTGGCGGCCGATGCTCCCGGAGCTGGACGAGATCTTCGAGGTGGTGGTCGATTCGGGCTTCGTGGGCATGCGCAAGCCCGAGCCCGGCATCTACGAGCTGACGCTGGAGCGGCTTGGCGGGATACCGGCGGCGGAGTGCCTGTTCGTGGACGACATGGAGCTGAACTGCGAGGCCGCGCGCGGGCTGGGAATGACTGCGGTCCAGTACCGGGACAGCGAGCAGGCGCGCAGCGAGATCGAAGCGGTACTGGCGTAGCCCGCTTCGTTGGCCTAGTGTGGGCCTGTGAGGAGAGTCACCCCCGCCCTGGTGGGCGTGCTTCTGGCCTGCCTGGCGTTCAGCGCCACTGCCTCCGCGGCACCGCAGACCAAGACATTCCGCAGCGGCCCGATCAAGGTCGGCTCCTACCAGGTCAAGCAGAGCGACCTCGACCCCTCGATCCCCACCCCGGGCGTGGATGGCTACATCACCGAGATGGACGTCGAGGTGGTCGACGCCGCCGGCAAGCCGATCCCGATCAGCCGGCTGATGTTGCACCACATCGTGTTCAGCAACCTCGGCCCCGCGATCGGCGCCAAGCGCGACGGCACGTGCGGCAGCTTCACACTGCTCAACTCCCGCAGCACCCTGCCGGGCCTGGCCGAGCGCTTCTACGCGGCCGGTGAGGAGCGCGCGAAGCTGCGCCTGCCCGAGGGCTTCGGCTACAAGATCAACGCCGCGGACAAGTGGGGCATGACCTGGATGCTGATGAACCACCGCAAGCAGGTCGACACGGCCTACATCCAGTACCGGGTCACCTACGACACCGCGCCAAGGACCCCGGTCACGCCGTACTGGCTCGACATCGAGAACTGCAAGGCCGACCCCGTGTTCGACATCCCGGGCGGCAAGAAGCGCGGCGCGACCACGCGCAACTCCTCGCCCTGGACCGTGCCCCAGTCGGGCCGGATCGTCGCCGCCGGCGGCCACGTGCACGGCGGCGCCAAGCGGCTGGACCTCAAGCGCACGCGCCCCGATTGCACGCTGTACAGCTCGAAGCCCACGTGGGGCTCGGCCAAGCACCCGTTCTACAACGTCAAGCCGGTGCTGCACGAGCCGGGCCCGATCAACATGAGCGGGTTCACCAGCGCCAGCGGACTGCCGGTGCGCAAGGGCGAGCGATTGCGCATGGACGCCGACTACGACGGCGAGCTCATGCACACACGCGTGATGGGCATCATGGTGCTCTTCCTCGCGCCCGACGAGGCCGCGCCGGCCACCCACTCGTGCGCCGCGCCCGCGGACCTTCGCAACTGGACCACGGCCGAGCGCGGGCGCACCAAGCCGCCTCGGTTCACCGTGCCGCTGATCGGCCTCGACGGCAAGGGCAGGGCGCGCACGATCGCGGCGCCGCGGGGAGCGCGCCGCAGGCTGCGTGACGGCGCCCAGATCGGCGTGTCGGACAACTTCTTCACGCGCCGGAACGTGTCCGTGGCCGCGGGCTCGACACTCAAGTGGAAGTTCACCGGCCAGCTGCTGCACAACGTGACCGTGGCCGACGGCCCGCGCGGTTTCTCATCGACCCATCTGGACCAGGGCCGCGTCTACAAGGCCAAGCTGCGCACGCCGGGCACCTACAAGCTCTTCTGTGCGCTGCACCCCGTGCAGATGACGGAGACGATCAAGGTCCGGTCGGCGAAGCGCAAACGGCGCTAGGGCAGGGCCCGGGCCGGAACGTAAACGAGACACGGTCCCGGCGCCTGAGGTGCGCGCCCTGCCGAACCGAGGTTCGACCGGCTTCGCGGCGGGCCTCACAACCTCTGGCCTCGCTCTTTGCGCCTGGGTCCGTGTCTCTGAGACGCACCCAAGCACGAGGCCCTGCGAGGGTCAACGGCGGCGGTTCGGTGATTCCGCTCTTTGGCGGTTTTTCGCTGCTCAGCCGAGTGGCTAACTACCTCAGTTGTCGCTGCCGAGCCTGTCCCAGCAATACAGCTCGACCGCTTCGGCGGCCAGCTCCCGGGTGCGCTCGGGCGACAGCCACGGCAACACGGTGTCCAGCGCCTGCTCCTCGCTGACGCCGGCCTCGAAGGCATCCTCGCCGCGGAAGCCGGCGGCGATGCGCAGCGCCTCACGCCTGTGCTCGCCGAGGCGTGCGAACGCCTTGAGCAGGAACTCCTTGTTGGCGATCGGCTGTCCGACCTCGAGCGACGCGTGCCACGCCGCCAGCATCGACAGGTCGTCTTCGTCCAGCACCTCGACGGCCTTGGCGTAGTGCACCTGCAGCTCGTCGTCCGGGATCTCGTCGACCCACGCACGCACGACTTCACCGAGCAGCTGGCGCCGGGCCTCGCGGCCAACGGCCTCCGCCATGACCCGGATGGCCTCCTGGGGCTCTATGAAGCACAGTGACATGGCGTCAAGGTAGGGCGGGCGCCAGACGGAACTGCCCGCCTAGACAGCCGGGCCCGACCCGGGCGTGGCGACCGGCTCGGCCAGCGTGCGGTCCTCGTCCCAGCTACACAGCGCCGGGCGGCCGGGACAGTCGGCGCACAGGCCGCGATGTGGCTCGGCGGTGGGCTCGAAGCGACCTTCGGTGACCCCGCCGGTGAGCACGCGCAGCTCCTCCTCGAGCGCGGGCGCGTCGGCGGCGGTGTACGTGGACGTGACCGGATCGTCCGGGCGCTCCAGGAAGCAGTAGGCGACCTCGGCCCGGTCGGCGCCCGAGCGCAGCGCGGCCAGCGCGTACACCAGGCGCTGGATCGAGTAGGCGCCCTCGACGCGGTCGGCGGGCTCGGCGCCGTCGAGCCGGTCGCTCTTGTAGTCGACCACCAGGATCCCGTCCCCCTGCTCGCGCGCGTGGACGTCGACGATGCCGTCGATCAGCAGGCTGCGCCCGCCGCCGGTGTCGAGCGTGAACGCGAACGGCAGCTCGGCGTGCACACGCGCGGCCGCCCCGATCCGCGCGGCCAGCGCCGACCCGGCGAATCCCTCGATCAGCCCGAGCACGTCGTCGACCTCGTGGTCGCGCACCGGCTGGCCGACCGCCTCGATCGCCTCCCCCACACGTTCGCGGGCCGGCGCCGCGGGGGCAGCGAAGTCGAGCTCTTCGAGCAGCTGGTGGACCACCACGCCGCGATCGACCGCCGGTAGCGCGTCCTCGGTGGCGCCACGTGCCTGGCGCGCGGGGCCGTCGTCGGGTGGCGGCAGGCGCAGCGCGCGATCCAGGTAGAAGCGGTAGCCACAGCGCCGGTAGGCCGCCAGGCCCGAGTAGCTGAGGCGGCTGACCGGCCGCGCCGCGGGCACTGGCACCGCCGCCAGCGCGGGCGCCGCCAGCGCCTCGAGGCCCGGTGGCTCGGGCTCGGGCGGCACCGGCCGGCGGTCGGCCGCGGGCAGCAGCGCGTCCACGTCGGCGGGGCGCAGGACGCGGCAGGCCACGCGCACCTCGCGACCGCCGTAGTCGCCGGCCACCACCCCGGCGCTGTCCATCTCGTCAAGGCGCGGCGCCAGCGCGCGCCAGATCCAGCGCATCGGCTCGGCAAGGTCGGCGGGCTCTTGCAGCTTCTCGAGGTCGGTGGCGCCGCTGAGCACCAGGTGCTCCTCGGCGCGGGTGGCGGCCACGTAGAAGATCCGCCGCTCCTCCTCCTCGTCGTCGGCCTTCTGCTCCTGCTTGATCCGCTCCATCTCGGCGCTATCCACCGACTCGCCCGACATGGAGGCCAGCCGCATCCCGAGCCGGCCGTCGTCGGTCACGCGCAGGGCGGCGTCGTCCTCGCGGCCCTGCTTGCCCAGATCCGCGACGCACACCAGGGGGAACTCCAGCCCCTTCGCGCGGTGCACGGTCATCAGCCGCACGGCGTCAAGGTCCTCGGCCTCCAGCGGCGCCTGGCCCTCGCCGCCCTGGACGAGGTCGCGCTCGGCCACGAAGTCGATGAAGCGGCGCAGGTCGCGGCCCTCGTCGGCCTCGAACTCGCGCGCCATCCGCATCAGCTTGCGCACGTTGGCCATCCGCCGGTCGCCGGCGGGCAACGCCAGCAGGTGGCGGTCGTAGCCCGAGCGCGTGACGGCGCGGTCGATCAGCGTCTCCAGTGACAGCCGCGGCGCCATCGCGCGGTCGTCGCGGAAGCGGTCGCAGAACGCGCGCATCAGCTCCAGCTGCCGGCCGTCGATCAGGCCGGGCAGCTCGTCGTCCTCGGTCATCACGCGCCAGATGCCACCCGGCCCGGAGCGCTTCGAGCGCGTTGCCAGCACCACCAGCGTGTCCAGCGACAGCCCGCCAAGCGGTGATGCCAGCACCGAGTGCAGCGCCAGCTCGTCAAGCGGGTTCGCCAGCGCGGCCAGGTAGGCGCGCAGGTCGGCCACCTGCTGCTGGGCCCAGTAGCCGCGCCCGCCCAGCACGTGGGTGGGGATGCCGCGGTCCTCGAGCGCGCGCTCGTACACGCCCATGTGGGTCGTGGCGCGCAGCAGCATCACGCAGTCCGAGTAGGCGAACGGCCGCCCCGGCCCGGCCAGCTCGTCGAGCCGCTTGGCCAGCAGGCGCGCCTCGGCCGCGCGCCAGACGGTCACGTCGACCGCACCGAGGCGGTCGCCGAACGGCTTCGCATCGTCGCCCTCGGCGTCGGGCGGGAAGCGCTCCTCCCAGCGGCCCTTGTCGCGGTCGGTCACCAGCAGCTCCACGCACGGGTCGGCACGCGGCGGCGTCTCGCGCGCGCCCGGGCGCTCGACCAGCGCGTCGAAGTCGTCGCCCCACAGGCCCTCGAAGGTCATGTCGACGGCGTCGAGCACCTCGCCGCGGCTGCGGAAGTTCACGGTCATCCGCTCGGCCCGCTCCTGCGCGCGCGCCTCTGCAAGATGGCGACGGAAGACCTTGACGTCGGCGTGGCGGAAGCCGTAGATCGACTGGCGCTCGTCGCCGACCCGGAACAGGTTGTCGCGTTCGAGCAGCGAGAGCAGCTCGTTCTGAAGCGGGTTGGTGTCCTGGAACTCGTCGACCATCACGTGGGTGAAGCGGTCGCGGTACTGGTCGCGGACGCCGTCGTGGGCCTTCAGCAGGTCGCGCGCGACCAGTTCGAGGTCGTCGAAGTCCAGTCCCGACCGGTCGCGCTTGAGCGCGGCGTAGTGATCGTCGTGCAGCGCCATCAGCTCGCGCACCAGCACGTGGTCGTTGTGCTCGCGGTAGTGCGCGCAGTAGGTCAGGTAGGCCTCGTGCGCATCGATGTAGGCCTGGCAGGCCGGGCCCTGCACAACCTTGGCGGTGGCCTTGAAGCCGAGCTTGTTGATTTCGGCCGGCTCGGCCACCTCGCCGTCGGCCAGCGCACCGAGGACCGCCGCGCAGCGCTCGAGCTTGGCGCGTGTCCGAACGGCCGTGACCGTTTCGTTGGCCCCAAGCTCCGCCAGCGCCGCCGCCGCGGCGGGGCCGAGCGCCTCGCGTTGCCCGGCGGCTCGCGGCGGGGTCATCTCCGGCAGCCGTGGCCGGCGCTGGCCCTGGCTGCGCAGGTGCGCGTAGGCGGTGCGCACCATGTCGGCAAGCTTGTCGGGCGTGTACGCCGCCAGCAGCGCAAGCCGGCCGGGGTCCTGGCCCGCTCCCACGAAGTCGCGCAGTGCCCGGTCGAAGGCGTCGATCGCCAGCCGCTCGGCCTCCAGCGCATCGAGCACGCGGAACTCGGGATCCAGCCCGGCGGCCAGCGCGTGGGTGCGCAGCAACCGGGCGCAGAAGCCGTGGATGGTCGAGATCCAGGCCGCCTCGGCCTCGCGCGCCCGCTCCTGCTCACCCAGCTCCAGGAACCGTCTTCGCACCCGCGCGGTCAGCTGGGCCGCGGCCTTCTCGGTGAACGTGATCGCCAGGATCGAGTCGACCGCGCAGCCGTCCTCGCGCACCGCCTGCACGAACCGCTCGACCAGCACCGAGGTCTTGCCGGAGCCCGCGCCGGCGCTGACCAGGATCGACCCGTCACGCCGGTCCACGGCGCGTCGCTGCTCGGGCGTCAACTCGTTCACGTCTCCACCCGGCAGATCGAGGGGTGCGAGCAGCCGCCGCGCCAGGCGCAGCTGTCAGGGCACGACACGAGGTCGCCGCCGCGCATCCGTGTCGCGGCGGTGGCGATCGACTCCTCGGCCCAGCCGGTGCGGTCGGCGAAGTCGGCCTCGGGCACGCGGTCGTTGTCCACGAAGTCCGAGCCCAGCTGCTCGGCGAGCTCGGCTGCGACCATCCCGCGCGCGCGCCGGTCGGTGCCGCTCAGCGGCACGTAGACACCGCCGGCCGCCTTCAGCCCCAGAGCGCGCTCGGCGACGAGCATGTACAGGGCGGCCTGGAAGCGGTTCTCCTTCTGCCAGTCGGCGACCTTGTACCTGTCGGCCTTGCCGCTCTTGTAGTCGCGAACCAGCGCCCAGCCGTCCCAGGTGTCGATCCGATCGATCAGGCCGCGCACGCGTGTGCCGTCGGCCAGCTCCACCGCCGGGTGGTCGGAGTCCTCGAAGCCGAACCGCAGCTCCAGGTACTCGGGCTCGAACGCGCCGTCGCGCCCCGCCTCGTGGCGCAGGTAGCGCAGCAGGTCGAACTCCAGCCGCCGCACCGCGGCGCGCACGCGCGTCTGATCGGGCGACAGGCGGAACTCGCCGCGCTCGGCCTCGAGTGCCGCAAGCAGGATCCGCTCGGCGGCGCCGAGGTTGGCGGGCGTCACGCGGCGCGCGCCGGTCTCCTCGCGCAGGCGCTTGTAGGTGACCTCCAGCACCTTGTGCGCATACGAGCCACGCACCATCGCCTCCGGGTCGGGCTCCAGCTTCTCGGGGTCGAGCACGTCGTCGACGAGCCAGCTGACCGGGCAGCCGGCGAACCGCTCCAGCGCCCCGGCCGACACCGCGCTCCTTGGCTGCCAGCGGCTCCAGCGCGGCCGGCAGCGCCAGTGGCCCCACGACCGTGTCCTGACGCCGCGGCCCGGTGTGGGCCAGTGCGCGCTCCCACTCGGCCTCCGTCGGTGCGCGGTCCAGCGGCCAGGTCACGTCGGCCAGCGAGCGGGTGTGCTCAGCCAGCTCCGAGAACACGGCGCGCGCGTCGTCAACGAAGAACGAGGGGGCATCGGGGTTGCCCTCCTCGTCGCAGTAGCGCGAGCTCAGCACCAGCCGCCGCTCGGCGCGCGACGCGCACACGTAGAACAGGTACCGCTCGCGCTCGAGCCGGTCCTCGCGCAGCGGCAGCATCAGCCCGCTGGCACGCGCCAGCTCGCGCCGGTCGGTGTCCGGCAGGAAGGCATCCGGCGAGCCGCCTTTGGGGAACTCGTTCTCCTGCAGCCCGCACACGAACACGGTGTCGAACCGGCGCGCGCGCACATCCAGCGGCGAGGCCACCTGCACGCGGTCGGCCTGCGCCTCTTCGCCAACGCGCACCGCCAGCTCCGCCAGCGTGTCGTGAACGTGGTGGGCGTCCAGCGCCACGTCGGGGTCGGACTCGACCACGGCGCGCATCTCGGTGAGGGCGGCGGTGCCGGCGCGGAACGCGCGCGGGTCGTCCAGCTCGGCGCCCTGCATCCGCGCCGCCGCGCGCCTGTAGGGCGCGCTGAACAGGCGCTCCAGCCGGAACGCCAGGCGCCTGAGCAGCGTCGCCGCGTCGGGCGCGCCGCGCAGCTCGTCGATCGCCTCCAGCGGCCACCGGCCCGGGCGCTCCTCCCACAGCGTGCGGGCGCCGTCGGCGGTGCGCTCGCCGCGGCGACGGACATCGGCCTCGAGCCGGTCGGCCAGCCCGGGCTCGCGCAGCAGGCCGGGGGTGCGCAGGTACGCGAGCAGGTCGTCGGCGCTGCCGTCCAGCGCCGCGCAGCGAAGAAGCGCCAGCAGCCCTCGCCCGACGCCGGTGTGGGCGAACGGCACGGTGCGGTCCATCGAGTACGGGATCCCGTAGGCGCCGAAAACCTGCTCGACCAGCGACGCGTACCGGGGAGGGTCGCGGAAGACAACCGCCACGTCCCCGGGCGCGGTGCCGCCCCGCAGCAACGAGACGACCTCGGCGCCGCACAGCTCCAGCTCGGCGCGCTCGCCGCCGGCCGCGTGCAGCGTGACCGCCTCGCCGGCGTCCGCCTTCTTCGCGCCGGCGGGCTGGAACAGCGTGCGCTCCAGCGCGTGCAGCGCCTCGCGCGCGCCCTTGTCGTAGTGATCGCTGACCGCGTCCAGCCGCAGCTCCTTCACGGCGATCTCCTTCAGCCGCTCGCGCAACGTGGCCGTGGCCTTGAACGCCTCGCGGCCCGGCTCGAACGGGAGCGAGACCACGACGTCGGCTTCGGCGTACGCCGCCAGCTCCTCGATCGTGCGGAACTCCAGCTCGGTGAAGTCGTCGAACCCGTAGACGAACACCGGCGTGCCCGCCCATGCCGACGGGTGCGCGCGCAGCGCGGCCAGCGCGCCCCAGGCGAACAGGTCGTCGTCCACCAGGCGGGCAGCCTCGAGGCCGTCGCGGTAGCGGCGGTAGAGCTCGCCGATCTCCTCCGCGTACGGCGCCCGCGGGCCGTCGCCGGCCCAGCTGCGCAGCGCCTGGATCAGCCGCGGTGGCTCCACCATCGACCGCTCGAGCTCGGCGAAGAACCGCAGCGCGGCGCGCGCGAAGCCGGGCCGCGCTGCCGAGTCGGCCAGCACCGTGAAGCGCGCGCGGCGGACGGCATCCTCGGCAACGAGCTGCTGCTGGAGCTCGGACGCCACGCGCGCGTGGTAGCCCGTGCGGCGCGCGATCAGCCGCGACAGGTGCGAGAAGCGCACTACCCTGGCGCCGAACGTGGCGCCGGTCTCGGCAAGCTCGCGGCGGCTGTGGTCGACGTCCTGGAACCCCGGCACGACCAGCACCGGTTCCTCGTCGAGGCGGTCGCGCAGCGGGCCCAGCACGGCGCCGGCCTTGGCGGCGTTGGCGGGACCGGTGACCAGGGTCAGGGGCATGAGCCCGTCAGTTGTAGGACGTGGTCAGGACGAGATGCGGGTCGTCATTCGGCCGTCGCTTCTGACGCCCGCGGCAACAGGCCAGTCGCGACGGCGGCGGCCACCGCCTCGGCGTAGCGCTCTGCCGGCAACATCGGTGGCGCCTCCTGCAGCTGCCAGCCCTCGGCCGGGCGCAACACCCAGCGGCCCACGCGCACGCGGCCGTCCGCGAACGCCTCGACCCGCAGCTCCTCCTTGAAGTCGCCGGCGCGGCCCTTGCTGACCGCGGGCGCGGAACCCCGCGTCGCGGCCGGCTCGGTGGCCGCCGCGGCGGCAAGGGCGTCGCCGCCCGCGCCCACCGCCTGCGATGCCGTCTCGGCAAGGCGCACGAAGTCGGCGGCCGCCAGCACCGGCGCGCGCCGGCGGAGCGTCGAGCCCGACCACTCGGCCAGCCGGATGCCGCCCGGCACGCGCTCCAGCCGGACGACGTAGGTAACGCCGTCATCGTCCTCGTAGGCGGGGCTGGACACGCTGGGGCCGTGCGCGGCGGGAGCGGGCTTCGGCGTGGCCTTGCGGCGGCTGCCGGCGGCCGCGGGCCGCCGCGTGGACGCGCCCCGGCTCTCGAGCACCGTGCCCTTCGAGCAGATCGGGCAGTCCGCGGTGAATCGGTTGTGGCGGCAGAACAGGGACACCGCCTGTGAGGATATGCGCCCTGTGGCAACCGCCGTGATCTCCGACCTCCACCTCGGCGCCGTCTCCGACGCCGACGTGGCCCGCCGCCCGGAGGCGACCGAGCGCCTGGCGGCCGCGCTCGCCCGCGCCGACCGCGTCGTGGTGCTCGGCGACCTGCTGGAGCTGCGGGAGCGGCGCGCGGACGAGGTGCTCGAGCTTGCCGAGCCCGTGCTGCGCGCCATCGGCGGCGCCGCCGACGGCCGCGAGATCGTGCTCTGCCCGGGCAACCACGACTACGAGCTCGTGTCGCCGGCCCTGGAGGGCGCACGCCTGGACGGAAACGAGTTGCCGCGCGAGGGCACCTACGCGACCGGCTCGGGCGCGCTGGCGGTGCGGGTGGCCGAGCTGCTGGCCCCCGCCGAGGTCAGCCTGGCGTACCCGGGCCTGTGGCTGCGCGACGACGTCTGGGCCACCCACGGCCACTACGCCGACCTGCACCTGACCGTGCCGCGGGTGGAGTCGATCTTCGCCCACGCCGTGGGACGCGTGGTCGGCGGGGAGACGCACACGCGGGCGCTTGACCGCTACGAGGGCACCGTGGCGCCCGTCTACGCCTTCTCGCACGCGATCGCGCAGAGCCCGCCCGCCCTCCGGACGCTGAAGGGCGGCAACACCTCCCGCAACGTGTGGGCCCGTGCCGTGGGCGGCGGGCCCGCGGGTGTTCTACTGGGCGGCGTGGCCATCCCGGCCGCCGTCGCGGTGCTCAACACCCTCGGAATCGGCCGCTTCCGCGCCGACATCTCGGCGGTGGAGCTGCGCCGCGGCGGCCTGCGCGCGATGGCTCAGGTGGTGCGCGACCTGGAGGTCGAGGCCGCCCACGTCATCTTCGGCCACACCCATCGCGCCGGACCTCTGCCCGGCGACGTCGAGGGCTGGTGGCCGGGCGGCGGTGTGCGGCTGCACAACACCGGCAGCTGGCTGCTGGAGGGCGCCTTCTCCGCGGCCGAGGGGCCGGCCAACCCGTACTGGCCGGGGCGCGTCACCTGGGTCGGCGACGAAGGCCCGCCGGAGTTCGAGAACGTGCTCGAGGGTCTGGCGCTCTGAGCGGGCGGCCCGGGGTCGGGCTACCCCGACACCGGCGCGCCGGCGTACGCGCCGCGATACCGCGCGTAGGTGTCGAGCACCCAGCGACCGCCCGCCCGCGCCATCAGCTCGTCGCCGAACTCGCGCAGCGGCGCGATCACGTCGTCGGGCAGGAACGGCCGCTCGGGCGGACGAACAATCGGTGTGAACAGGGCGCACGCGGTCAGGTCGGCTACGGAGAAGGAGTCGCCGACGAGGTGGCCGCCGCCATCCAGCTCGGCCTCGACCCGGTCCATCGCAGCCAGGATGGCGGCCCGAGCCTCGGCGTCGCTGTCGGCATCAACGCCGTAATCGGTGCGCACCGACAGTTTGGCCAGCCCGAACGTGCGCTTCAAAAGGCGCTCGCGCCCGGGGCTCTGGCCGCGGAAGACCGCCTGGGCGGCCGCGTCCGGATCGGCCAGCAGGTGGTGCCAGCCAAAGCGGCGGATCTGCGGACCGAGCTCCTCGTCGAAGTAGTCCTCGAGCTCCAGCGCGCGCGTCCGCTCTGCCGGGTCGGAGGGATATAGCGGCGGCTCCGGTGTGTGCTCCTCGAGCGCGGCGATGATGGCGGTGGAGTCGGCGATCGTGTGGCCCTCCAGCTCCAGCACGGGCAGCGTCCGCTGCTTGCCGCGCGTCTGCACGAGTGCGCGGGCGCCGTGGATGCCCGGCATCGGTGCGCGCAGCTCGTACGGCACGCGCTTGTAGTCCAGCGCCCACCGAGCCTTCTCGTTGTAGTGCGAGAGCTCGATGTGCCAGAGGATGTTGGTCACGAGGCGGCGGCAGTCTGCTTGTCGGCCTGCTCTGCCTGCTCCTCGGACGGCTCGGCGCGCGGCCGGTCGGCCCACTCCTCGTCGAACTCGACCTTCCAGCGGCCCGGGTGCTCCTCGCCCCGGGGCTCGATCCGCAGCTTGGCCCGGAACGACCGGCCCGAGCGGCCGCGGAAGCCAGTGACCTGCTTCTCGGTGCGCCCGATCGGCGGTTCGTCGCCGCGCTCGAGCGCGTCCTTGAGCGATGCCATCAGCTCCTTGGCGACCGCCACCGGCAGGTTCTTGCCCGCCTTTTTCTTCCAGATCACGAAGCCGCAGCCGGGGTCCTCCTTGGTCCAGCACGAGTAGCCCTTGCGGTTCTCGTTGACCTCGCGTCCGCAGACCGGGCAGGGTCCGAGCTTTGCGCGCTCGATCTGAACGCCCTTGAGCTTGTCAAGCTCGGCCACGGTCTCGGTGATGAAGGCCTTGATGTCGTTCATGAACGCGGGCCGTGAGTCCTCGCCGTGCTCGATCTTGTTCAGGCGCTTCTCCCACTCACCGGTCAGCTTGGCCGAGGTCAGCGGGTGCTCGCCGAGCAGGCGGATTACCTGCACGCCCTTCTCGGTGGCCACCAGGGCGCGGCCGTCGCGCTCCATGAACTCGCGCCCGATCAGCGTCTCGATGATCGACGCGCGCGTGGCCGGGGTGCCGATGCCCGACTCCGCCATCGCGTCGCGCAGCTCGGCGTCCTCGATCTCCTTGCCGGCGCCTTCCATCGCGGCCAGCAGCGACGCCTCGGTGAACCGCCGCGGCGGCTGGGTCTCCTTGCGCAGCGACTCGACCGCGCGCGTGTCCACGTCCTCGCCCTGCTCGAGCTTGGGCAGGTTCTGGTTGCCGCCGGAGTCGTCGGCGGAGTCGCCCTGGGGGTCGACCTCCTCGCCGTAGACCGACCGCCAGCCGGCGAACGTAAGCACACGGCCGCTCGTCCGGAAGACGTGCTCGGAAACCGTGGTCTCCACGCGCGTGCGCTCGAACGTCGCGTCCGGGTGGAAGACCGACAGGAACCGCTTGGTCACCAGGTCGTAGATCTTCAGCTCGTCCGCGCCCATCTTCGAAAGGTCGTGCGGGTTGTCGGCGTTGGTCGGGATGATCGCGTGGTGGTCCTCGACCTTGGCGTCGTTGATCACCTTGTTGTAGGGCAGCTTCTCCAGTCCGACGACGTACTCCGATGCCTTCCTGTACTGGCCGTTGGCGCCAACGAGCTTGGCGATCGGCTTGATCTCACCGGCCATGTCGCCGGTCAAGAAGCGCGAGTTCGTCCGCGGGTAGGTGAGCGCCTTGTGCTCCTCGTAGAGCTTCTGCGCGGCCGACAGCGTGCGCCGCGCCGAGAAGCCCAGCAGCGTGTTGGCATGGCGCTGGAGCGAGGTCAGGTCGTAGAGGATCTGCGACTTCTCGGTCTCCTCTTTCTTCTCCAGCTTGGTGATGGTGCCGGACTGGCCCTTGACTTCCTCGACGATCCTGGCGGCCTCGTCCTCGGCGATCCGCTTGCCGCCCATGTAGCGCCCGGAGTAGTTGCGCTCACCAGCCGCGGCGAACTTGGCCTCGACGAGCCAGTAGGGCTCGGGCTTGAAGGCGCGGATCTCCTCCTCGCGGCGGGCCACCAGAGCCAGCGTGGGGGTTTGGACCCGGCCAAGCGAGACCGCGCCGTCGAACGCCGCGCGGAGCCGGATCGAGGCGGCGCGGGTGGCGTTCATGCCCACGACCCAATCGGCCTCCGACCGCGAGCGGGCCGCGTCCTCCAGCGAGTGCATCTCCTGGCCGTCGCGCAGCGTCTCGAACGCGTCGGCGATCGCCTTCTTGGTCATCGAGGACAGCCACAGCCGCTTGACCGGCGGTTGCCTCTTCGCGGTCTCGTACACGTAGGCGAAGATCAGCTCGCCCTCGCGGCCGGCGTCGCAGGCGTTGACCACCTCGTCGACGTCCTCGCGCGCCATCAGCCTGTGGATCGCGTTCAGCTGCTTCTTCGCGCGGTCGTCGTTGGGCACGAGCTTGAACTCGTCGGGCACGATCGGCAGGTCGGCGAAGCGCCACTTCTTCAGCTTCGGGTCGTATGCATCGGGCTCGGCAAGACCCACCAGGTGGCCGATCGCCCAGGTGACCACGTGGTCGTCGCCCTCAAGCGAGGTCTTGTCCTTGGACTGGGTGAACGATCCGGGCAGCGCGGAGGCCAGGTCGCGGGCGACGGAGGGCTTCTCGGCGACTATGAGCGTCTTGGACATGCGGGGCACGATGGTAGAGCCACGGAACCGGGAAGACTGATCGCATGACCGGATACCCCCGGCCCATCGTGCCAACGGGCCACATCGAGCCAGTGCCCCGGCGGATCCGGGCGTCACTGGGCAACCGCTGGGTGCTGGACACCCTGGACGCCCTCTACGTGTGGGAGTTCCCGCCCTACCCCCAGTACCTCATCCCGGCGCGCGACACGGACACGGATGCGCTTCCGGACGGCGTCGTCCGCGCCCACGAACGCGAGGGTTACCTGCGCATCGACTGGGCGGGGGTCGACCGCTGGTTCGAGGAGGACGAGGAGGTGTTCGTACACCCGCGCAACCCGTTTGCGCGCCTGGATGCGCTGCGCTCGAGCCGCCCTGTGCGCATCGAGCTCGACGGTTTCTTGCTGGCGGAGTCCAGCGCTCCGGTGATGGTCTTCGAGACAGGGCTGCCCCCACGGCGATACCTGGAACGGACCGCGGTGGACTTCGCTCCTCTACGCCCCAGCGACACCGTCACCGAATGCCCGTACAAGGGCCGTACCAGCGCGTGGTGGTCGGTCGAGACCTCCACCGGGCTGCATCCCGACCTTGCCTGGAGCTACGACTACCCCACGCGCGAGATGCTGCCGATCGCCGGCCTTGTCGCGTTCTTCGACGAGCAGGTGGACGTATTCGTCGACGGCGCGCTGCAGGAGCGGCCGAAGACGCCGTTCTCGCCCGCTGACTAGGGGTACACGTCCGAGTAGCGCGCGTCGTAGTCCTTCGTGTCCGGCATCGCCGCCGCCTGCGGCCCGGGGCAGCGCTGCCGGCCGCCGCGGAACGGGAGCCGCACGACCACCGTCGACGAGTTGTTGCGCTCACGCGACTCGTAGATCCCGTTGCGCGGGTCGGCGGTGTGCACGTAGGCGAAGCAGCCACGAAGGCCCGTCACGTCGATGTACTGCTCGGGGTAGCTGGGCGGGTAGACGTCCGACCAGCCGACCGAGGTGCCGAGGCGCACCTTGCGCGTGCGCGAGCTGGTGTTGCAGGCCGGGTACACGCGCCCACGGGGTGAACGTGCCTTGTGCGGACGGGTGTGATCGAGGTCGCGCAGGCAGTAGCTGACCTTGGGCCCGCGCCGGACACGCCGGCCGCGGGTGCCGCGTGAGGTCAGCCGGTAGAGATCGAACTGGGCGGCATGCAGGAACTTCCAGTAGCTACGCTGGCGGGGCACGTACTTGAAGTAGAGCCGCGCCCCGGTGCCGACGCCGATTCGCTGGCCACGGGCGCGGCGGTAGATGCGCTGGCGGGCCTTCATGTACATGCGCGAGCTGCGCACGCCGAACAGCTCGGCCGGGCCGGCGCCGACGCTGTCGATCGAATTTCCCGCGCGCAGCATCACGCGGCCGGGGTGCACGAACGGGTCCACGCGCAGGCCGAACGGCCGCCGCATGATCAGGTCGGGGCAACGCAGCTGAGCGCGCTTGGCGGATTCGAGGCACGGGTTCGGCGGCTTCTTGGCGGACGCGGGGGCCGCGGCCACCGCGAGCCCCACCAGCACACCGGCCAGGGCGAGGAGCGAGCGGACTTGCACCCCGCCATTCATAGCGAGTCGACAGTGAGAGGAGCACAGGTGGTCGTGAACGGACGGGGGCGCCGCATCGACGCTGTTCAGCGTGAACAGGGGCCGGTGGACACTGGCGCGCGGGCGCCCGCGAGCGCCCGGCGCACGATCGAGTCCGGTACGCCGAACCCGCTGCCGCTGCCCGACTCGCGCGCGGCGGCGAAGATGGTGGTGACCACGCGGCCCTGGCTGTCCACTGCGGGACCGCCGGAGTTGCCCGAGCGCACCAGGCCGCGCAGCGCGGTGATCCGCCGCTGCACCGGCCCGCGGCCATAGGCGTCCTGGCTGATCACCGTGCGGGTGCGGCCCACGCGCGCCGGCTCGACGTCGTAGGGCCCGTTTTCCGGGTAGCCGAGCACGGCCGCGCCGGTGCCGGGCGGCGCGGCCTCGTTCATCGCCAGCGGGCGGACGCCTGACACGCCCGGCACCCGCAGCACCGCGAGGTCGTTGCGCGTGTCGAAGTGGATCGCCTCGGCGTCGAAGCGCTGGCCCTCGCCGCCCAGCTGCACCGAGGTGTCGTCCTGCCCGGCCACCACGTGCGCGTTGGTTACCACCACGCCTTCGGCCGCCACCCAGCCCGAGCCCTGCACGCCGAGCCCGCAGGCCGTGCCAAGCACCCGCACGACGCCGCGGCCCGCGGCCCGCACCTCGGGGTCGCGTGCGATCGCCGAATCGGGCGCCGACACGCCGGGCTCGGGCCCTGTGATGGTGGGGATCGGGTCGAACCGCGCGAGCGCCTGGAGCAGCGGCCCCGACGGCGGCAACATCTCGTTTAGGCGGGTGAGCACCGAGGAGCGCTGGATCGGCTCCCGCAGGCCGGACGCGCCCGGGGCGTGCAGCGCCACGGCGCCGGCGACCCAAACCAGCCCCAGGCCCAGACAGGCCACGAGCGCGGCGCCGCCGAGGCCGTCGACCACCCCCAGGCTCTCGCCGAGCCGGTGCCGCAGCCGGAACCCCAGCAGCTCCAGGCCCGAGGCCAAGATGCCGCCGGCCAGCAGCGCGCCGACCAGCGCGAACACCGGGGCGTACGGCGAGGCCGAGCCCTCCTCGAGCAGTTCGGGGCCCACGCGCGAGCCGATGAACGCGCCCGCGGCGAACCCCGCCAGCGACAGAAAGCCGACTATCAGCCCCTGCATGTACCCCCACAGGGCCATCAGCAGGACGAAAGCGATTATCCCCCAGTCCAGAGCCGTCACGGGGGCTGGACGGTAGCCTGATGGCCAGGTGGCCTACCCGGAGACTTCGACTGAGAGGCGTAGGCGCCTGACCCATCGAGCGGTGCCCGCGCTGGTGGTCGTGGCCGTCGGCGCGCTGGGCATCGGGCTGGCGGTCGGCTCGGGCCGCGACTCGGATGCCGAGCGGACCGCGAAGCGGTTCGCCGCGGCCTGGAACCGCGAGGACTACCGATCGATGCACGCGCTCCTTGACGAGCAGTCGCGGCGGCGCTACCCGCTGGCCACGTTCCGGAAGGCCTACGTGGACGCGGCGGGCACGGCCACCGCCACCGCGGCCCGGGTGGGCGACCCGCGCGGCGAGAGCGGCGGGCGCCTGCCCATCCCGGTCGTTGTGGCCACCAGGATCTTCCGCGAGGTGCGCGGCCAGGTTGCGCTGGCGATCGGCGACTCGGGCGTGGCCTGGCAGCCCCACCTGGCGTTCCCCGGCCTCGACGAGGGTGAGCGGCTGACCCGCCGCACCGAGGCGCCACCACGGGCGGCGATCGTGTCGGTCGACAACAAGGTGCTGGCCGAGGGTCCGGCCGACGGCCGCCGTTCGCCCGATGGCGTGGGGTCGTCGATCGCGGGCACGGTGGAGCCCAGCGACGACCAGGCCGAGCGCAACGCCATCTACGCGCGCGGCTTCCCGCGGGACACCCCGGTCGGGCGCAGCGGCCTCGAACGGGCGCTCCAGGTCCAGGTCGAGGGCTTTCCCGGCGGCACGCTGGTTGCCGGCCGCAGGGTGCTTGCACGCGCGCGAGCGCGCGCTGCGGCGCGTGTGCGGTCGACCATCGACAGCCGGCTCCAGGCAGCGTCCGTCGAGGCGCTCGCCAGCCGACTCGGCGGAATCGCCGCGCTCGACCCGCGCACCGGCGAGGTGCGCGCCCTCGCCGGCATCGCCTTCTCCGCGCCGCAGCCCCCGGGCTCGACGTTCAAGATCGTGACCACCGCCGCCGCGCTCGAGGAGAACAAGGTCAAGCTCGGCGACAGGTTCCCGGTCGAGACGAAGGCCGTGATCGACGGCGTGGACCTGGAGAACGCCAACGGCGAGTCGTGCGGGGGCACCTTCGCCGAGAGCTTCGCCCACTCGTGCAACTCGGTGTTCGCGCCGCTCGGCGTCAAGGTGGGCGCCAGCGAGCTGGTTGCGATGGCCGAGCGCTTCGGCTGGAACAAGCCGACGTCGCTGGCGGGCGCCCAGAAGAGCACGATCCCGCCGGCGTCCGACATCAAGTCACCGCTGGACGTCGGCTCGTCCGCCATCGGCCAGGGCCGCGTGCTGGCCACCCCGCTCGAGATGGCGTCCGTGGCCCAGACCGTCGCCAACAACGGGCTCCGTCTGGCGCCCACCCTGATCCCGGGGGTGCGCCAGACGCCGAAGCGGGTGATCTCGCCGAAGATCGCCGACACGCTGGAGGGGCTGATGCTCGGGGTCGTTCGCTACGGGACGGGGACCGCCGCCCAGGTGCCCGGCATCCAGGTCGCCGGCAAGACCGGCACCGCCGAGCTTGGCGACACCCGCGGGCCGGACGCCGTGGAACAGTCCGACGCCTCCAACACCGACGCCTGGTTCACCACCTACGCCCCGGCCAGAACGCCGAAAATCGCGATCGGGGTGCTGTTCGTGCGCAACGGCTCGGGCGGCGAGACCGCGGCGCCGGCGGCGCGGATCGTCCTGGGCCGCGCGCTGGGCAGATAGCCCTACAGATCCAGCTCGACGTGCAGCGACTCGCGCTTGCCCTCGAGCAGGTTCTGCGGCCCCTCGATGACCATCTCGAGCGGGCGGTTCTCGGTGTTCTCCAGCGGGAACTCGTAGAGCAGCATCGCGCCGGCGGTCGGGCCGAGCTGGGCAACGCTGCCCGACTGCGGAATGCACTCCTCGTATGACAGCGGGCGCGGCTGGTAGGCGAACGCCTCGTCCTCGGGCAACTCCTTGGGGTGGTACTCGTTGCCCTGGTTGTCCCTGACGATGAAGTTGCGCACCGGGATGCTGGTGGGGCGCTCACCTCTGGTGGCGCCGCAGGTCTTAATGAACACGCCGTAGAGCACGTTGCCGGGCTCCGGCTCGGGGCCCTTGTAGTAGGCCTTGTCGGGCGTGATGCGCAGGTTCAGCTCGCGCGTGATGAAGATGTTGTAGTCGACCCCGCCGAGCTCGAGGGCGAGGCCCTCGCGACCCGGCTCCTCCTCGGTGCCCAGCTCTGGCTTCTCGAACCCGCAGGCGGACAGTCCGCCGGCGAGCGCGAGCGCCGCGGCGCAGGCGGCGACCATCCTCGGAACGCGAATCGGGGCCATCGGGGCGGCCAGTCTACCCGTCGGCCGGAGCGGTCTCGTGCTCGACCGGGACGTGGGCGCCGAAGCGCGGCGCCTTGCCCGCCTCATAGCCGGCCACGGTCACCCGCTTGAGCGGCCTGTGGCCGGGCTGCTCGAGCTGCTCCTTGAGTCGCCGCAGCGCCTTCTTCGACTGCCTGCGAACCCAGCGGTGGATGCCGGTCTGCTTGATCCGGTCGACCCAGTTGCCGGGCTCGCTGAAAGTGGTCAGCGCGACCCGGGTGGTGCCGCCGGCCTCCACCGAGAAGTCGTACACGGCGACCAGCCGCGAGCGTCCCCGGCGGCCGACCCCGCCCTCCTCGACTATCCGCCGCGGGCGGTCGAACTCGGTGATCTGCAGGCCGCCGCGCTCGCTGAACACGGGCGTGTCGAGCAGGAACCGGGCGGCGGCGCCCTGGCCCACCGGATTGGCGTTGGCCAGCCGGTAGTCCTTCAGGTAGTGGTCGGCGAACGACGGCCGAAGCGACAGGTCGCCGACGAAGTCGAAGACCTGCTCGCGGGGGGCGGAGATGACCGTCTCGACCGTGACCTGGCGCACCGGTCAGATATTACGGGTGGCCGGAGCTCAGGCGGCGCGCGGCGCGGCGGAGATGTGCCGGTCAGTGGCGTGCACCCGCTCGATCCGGATCGTGGCCCGGTCACCCTCGGGCACGGAGTCCAGGCACAACTCGCAGAAGCGGCGGCCGCCGTCGGTCTCGTGCAGCCGCTCGCCGGTCAGCGGAGTGCGGTGGCAATTCGAGCACCGCGCCCTGCCGCTGTCCAGCGAGCCGACGCTCTTGCGGAGCAGGATCCCAGCCAGATCGGGCATGGCGGAACCTTCGCCGCGGGCGGCCGCGCTCCTTCCCCGTCGGTCGCGGCGTCGCCTGTATGCGCCAGGCTCCCACCGCAGGAAAGAAGGTCCAGGTATCGTCGCTGGCCTTGGCCACCACCGTCACGATCCTGTCCCAGAAGGGCGGCACCGGGAAGACCACCACCACCCGGACGCTGACCGACATCTTCCGGCGCGTGGGGCTGTCGGTGCTTGCCGTGGACCTGGACCCGCAGGGCAACCTCTCGGACTACTTCGACATCCCGGCCGACGCCGCACCCACGATGGCGGACGTCCTGACCGGCCAGGCCAAGGCCATGGACGCGATCCACGACGACGTGCTGCCGGCGAATCTGGGTCTGGCCGAGGCCGAGCTGGTGCTCGGCGGCAAGATGGGCCGCGAGATGACACTGCGCCGGGCGCTGCGCGAGCCTGGCAAGCACTACGACCTGATCCTGGTCGACTGCCCGCCGTCGCTGGGGCTCCTGACGGTGAATGCCCTGGTGGCCGCCGACCGCGCGCTGATCACGAGCGAGGCCGAGTACTTCAGCCTCCAGGGCGTCGAGCAGGCGCTGGAGGTCGTGGAGCTTGCCAAGGACTCGCTGAACCCCGACCTCGAGTGGCTCGGCGTCGTGCTGAACATCGCCGACATGCGCACCGTTCATTCGCGCGAGGCGCTCAAGCAGCTCCAGGAGCGCTTCGGCGAAAAGGTGTTCGATGCGGTCATCCGGCGCTCGGTGGCCTACGCCGAGTCGGCCGAGCGCGGCGTCTCGATCATGGACCGCCGGCCCGACCTTGCGGCCGACTACCTGGACCTGGCCGAGGAGGCTCTCGACCGCCTCGAGCTCGGCGACCAGCAGTCCGCCGTGGCCACGCTGCGCTGAGTTAGGCTCGCGGCATGCCCGCGACCACAGCCGAGCTCCTGCGCAAACCTGCCCTCGAACTGGCCGCGATGGTCCGTCGCGGGGAGGTGTCGGCGCGCGAGCTGACGCAGGCGTCGCTGGACCGGATCGAGGCCACCGAGGCGCTGAACCACTGGACGCTCGTGGACGCCGAGGGGGCGCTGGCGGCGGCGGACTCGGTCTCCCCGGGCGACGAGCGACCGTTCGCCGGTGTGCCGCTCGCGCTCAAGGACCTGTTTTTGCCCGTGAAGGGGATGCGGCTGACGCAGGGCAGCGACATCGTGCCGGACTTCGTGCCCGACTACGACGCCGCGGTCGCGCGGCGCTTCCGCGAGGCCGGCTTCGTGTTCATGGGCCGGACGCAGTCGCCGGAGTTCGGGATCCTGCCGGTGACCGAGCCGCGCCGGTTCGGCCCGGCGTGCAACCCGTGGGACCCCGAGCGCACGACCGGCGGCTCCAGCGGCGGCAGCGGCGGCGCGGTGGCCGCCGGCGCGGTTCCGGTGGGGCACGCCAGCGACGGCGGCGGCTCGATCCGGATCCCGGCCGCGTGCAACGGCCTGGTGGGGCTCAAGACCAGCCGCGGCAGGATCTCGCGCGCGCCCGACCTCGGCGACCACATGCTCTCCGGCGACGGTGTCGTGACGCGCACGGTGGCCGACACCGCCGCCCTCCTCGATCTCCTGGCGGGCTACGAGCCGGGCGACGCCACCTGGTCCACGCCACCAGCGACGCCGTTCGCCGATCAGGCGGCGCGCGAGCCCGGCAAGCTGCGGATCGCCGTGACGTTCGACCTGCCGATCGAGTCCGAGCTGGACCCCCAGTGCGAGCAGGCGGCGCGTGACACCGCGGCGCTGCTGGAGGAGCTGGGTCACCACGTCGAGGAGGTAGACGCGCCGTGGAAGGGGGCCGACCTGCTGCCCACGTTCTCGGTGCTGTGGGCCGCCAACGTGTCGCTGAGCGCCACGTTCAGCGGCATGCTGGGCGGCCGCGAGCCCGGCCCCGACACCATGGAGCCGCTGTCGATGTGGCTGTACGAGACGGGCCGCGACATCGCGGCGCCCGACTACCTGCTGGCCGTCGGCCAGCTCCAGGGCTTCTCCCGCGGTGTGGTCGGATTCTTCGCCGACTGGGACGTGCTGATCACCCCGTCCCTCGGCAAGCTGCCGGTCCGCCACGGCGAGATCGATCCGATGGGCGACGACCCCGCATTCGAGTTCAAGAAGTCTGGTGAGTTCACGCCCTACACCGCCGCGATGAACGTGACCGGCCAGCCCGCGATCTCGCTGCCGCTGGGCCAGAGCGAGGAAGGCCTGCCGCTGGGCACCCAGCTGATCGGCCGGCCCGAGGGCGAGGGCACGCTGCTGGCGCTGGCGACCCAGCTCGAGAGCGCCCGGCCGTGGGCGGATCGCGTGGCGCCGGAACTCCACTAGCCGCGGGAGCGGCGCAGCCGGTCATTGTCCGGCGAGCACCGCACCGATGACGCTCGATCTGTGTTTCGCTGTGCGGATGCGCCGAGCCCTGACAAGGACCCTTCCGGCTGTCGCCGTGCTCGCCACGGTGGCGGGTGGCAGCGCCTTGGCGCAATCGCCACGGCAGACCACGGCGCAGGTGCAGATTTCCCCCGGCGGCGCTTTCGACCCCGCCAAACCGGGCTTCGCCGCCCTGGGGCCGACCCGGGGCCAGCGGCCGTACCTGCGTGAGCTGCGCCGCGCCCGCGCCCAGCCCAACCGGACCAAGCGGCGCAAGTCGCGCACCTACTTCGCCGCCATCAACGACTTCCAGCTGGCCGACGAGGAGTCGCCCGCGCGGATCGACTCGCTGGCCCCGGTGCAGCCCAACACCAGCGCCTGGCGTCCCCAGGAGGCACTGATGCCGCAGACGATCGACGCGATGATCCGGCGGCTGAACCAGTACACGGCGGCGAGCCCGAACGCGGGCGCAAAGGGGGTCCGCGCACGCATGGACCTGGCGTTGATCGGGGGCGACAACTCCGACAACCAGCAGGAGAACGAGAACACGTGGGTCCGCCAACTGCTCGAGGGCGGCCAGCTGCTGGACCCCAACAGCGGCATCGCCGACTACTCCGCCTGCACCCCCCAGCAGCGTGCCGAGCTGGCTCAGCGCCCCGGCGACGAGGCCGGCCGCTACACCGGGCTGCAGGACTACGACGACTACAACGGCGGCGCAGGCGACGGCAACTTCTACGACCCCAGCCGGCCGGGCGGCGCGTACGCCAGCTGGCCGCTGTACGGCAGGCTGATGGATGCGGCCCAGCGCCCGTTCGTGCCCGTCGGCCTGCGCAACGGCGCCGCTCCGGTGCCGACCTACCTGGCCAACGGCAACCACGACGGTGCCGTGCAGGGCTTCGTGAACGCCACCCAGAGCGCCGACGCGGTAGCCACCGGGTGCTTTAAGCCGTACGTCGCGTCGCCGGCGATGGCGGCGCCGGCAAACGATGTGATCACATCGGGCTCCGGCTTCGCGGTGCCGCCCGATCCGCGCCGGCGGTTCGTGAACCGGGCGCAGCTTAAGGGCATCTATGCAGCGGGCAGCCAGCGCGACGCGCACGGGTTCGCCCTCGTGGACCCGGCGCAGAACGCCGCTTCGGCCGGGTCCGCGTCCTACTACGCATGGACGCCGAAGAAGGGACTGCGGTTCATATCGCTCGACACCGTCTCGGAGGGCGCCGGAGCGAAGGGCGGCGCCGAGGGCAACCTCGACGACCCGCAGTACCAGTGGCTGCGCGGCGAGCTGCGCCGAGCCAAGGCGGCAAAGCAGCTGGTCGTGGTGTTCGGCCACCACCCGATCAGGCGGCTGATCGCCGGCTCCCCCGACGAGGCCGCCGGGCCGTGCCCCGGCGCGGCGGGCTGTGACTCGGACCCGCGCTCCTCCTCGCCCATCCGCCTGCGCGCCAGCGTGGAACGCGTGCTCAACGCGAATGCGAACGTCGTGGCCTACATGTCCGGCCACACCCACGTCAACCGCATCCGCCCGTGCGCCACGCGCTGCACCAAGAAGGGCAACTGGTGGTCGATCGAGACCACCGCGGTCGCCGACTGGCCGCAGCAGACGCGGCTGATGGAGGTCATGGACAACAAGGACGGCACGCTGTCGCTGCTTGGCACTCCGGTCGACCACGCCGGCGCCGCGGCGTTGCCCGCACCCGCCGCCGACGCGGGCGCGTTCTCCGGCGACCAGATGGCCACCCTCTCGCGCGCGTTCTCGTACAACGACCCGCGCGCCGTGCGCAAGGCGGCGGGCGGCCGGGGCGACCGCAACGTCGAGCTGATGGTGCGCAACCCGTTTGCCGGCAGGGGAGCGGGCGTGTGCGCCGGCGTCACGGCCAAGACAACCGGCGGCAGCGTCAACGGCGCCCTCCTGGGCCGCAGGCGCGCGACCGTCCGGCGAGCGGTGACCAAGCACGCGCTGAGGGCCAAGAGCTCCCGCGTGGACCGCTACTGCCTGGTCGGCGGCGGCAACCTGCGCGTGGGCTTCCTGGGCAACCGCTCGGTGATCGCGCTCAGCTCGAACCGCTCGCAGCGGCTCAGCCGGATCAAGGTCGGCTCGAGCACGAAGACCGTGCGCAAGCGCCTGCGCGGCGAGCGCGCCTACAGGGCCGGCTCGTTCACCTGGTACGCGGCCAAGGCATCGCGCGCCCGGATCGTTATCCAGACCCGGCGCGGCAGGGTCGTCCAGATGGGCCTGGCCGACCGCAAGCGGACGTCGACGCGAAAGAAGACCGCCGGCCTCCTGCGCGGGTTCTAGTAGAACGCGCGACCGCCTCGCGCAGACCGATCCATGGGGCGAATCGCGTCGCCCGCGCGTGGCTCGCCCTGCGCCGCAAGCCGGCGATCAGCCCGGTCCCGACGCCGATCGAGCTCAACGGCCGGCTCGGTCTCCTGATCGCCGGCACCGATGGGTACTCCTCGGCGGTCGCCTTCCTGGTCGACGGCGGCCGGATAACCCGCATCGACGTCGTGCGCAACCCGGACAAGCTGCGCCGGCTCGGTCGGCGCACCCGAACGAGGCCCTGACCGCAGCCAGGCGCTACGTGGCCGATGTTGCCGGCCGGGGCAATGCGTGTGACGAAACGCCCGCGTCCGGGATCCCGAACGCGTCGGCGATCAGCTCGTAGCTGCGCCGCCGTGCCTCGGGGTCGTGCGTGATCGTCACGACGATCACCTCGCCGGCGCCGTACTGCTCGGCCAGCCGCTCGAGCCCTGTGCGCACCTGCTCGCCGGTGCCGAGCGTCATCCGCCGCCCACCGCCTGCGGGTACGGCGTCGTCCTGGCGCTCGAGGTAGCGCAGCGCCTTGTCCACCGGCGGCACCGGGATCAGGCGGCCGGCGCGCAGCTCGCGCATGGCCATCATCGACGACGAGGCCAGGTCATGGGCCTCCTGCTCGCTGTCGGCCGCCAGCGCCCAGGCGCCGATCGCAAGCCGCGGCGCGGGTAGGCGCTCGGAGTCCACGAACTTGTCCCGGTAGAGCTTGGCGATCGGCGCGCCGTCCGGGTTGATGAAGTCCGCGAACGCGTACGGCAGGCCCAGCTCGCCAGCCCAGACCGCGCTCTGCTGTGAGCTGCCGAGCAGCCACGGCTCGGGCCGCTCGGGCAGGCCCGGCAGTGCCTTGGCCAACCGTGCGAACGGGTGGTTCGGCGGCAGCCGGTCCTCCAGGTAGGCGAGCAGTTCGGCCAGCTGGCTGGGAAAGTCGTCGGGCATCGGCTGGCTGCGGTCGCGCTGGAGCGCGTGGGCGGTCATCGGGTCGGTGCCGGCCGCGCGGCCCAGCGCCAGGTCGATCCGGTCCGGGTAGAGCCCGGCAAGCAGGCTGAAGCTCTCGGCCACCTTGAACGGGCTGTAATGGGGCAGCATCACGCCGCCGCTGCCCACCCTGATCCGCTCGGTGGCCGAGGCGATCGGGCCGATCAGCACCTCCGGGCTCGGCCCCGCAAGCATCGGCCCGCCGTGGTGCTCGGCAACCCAGTAGCGGTGGTAGCCGAGCCGGTCGGCCAGCCGCGCCAGCTCGATGCTCTGGTGCAGCGCGGCGGGGCCGGTCGAGCCCTCCGCGATCGGAGATTGGTCCAGAACGCTCAGCTTGACCATTGCGATCACGTTAGAGGGGGTCTTCATGCGGGGAGACTCAGGGCGATGAGACGCGCAGCCACCGTGATCACGGCCGCCCTGGGAAGCCTTGTGGCGCCCTCGGGGGCGGACGCGATGCTGCCCGCCGATGCCGGCGGCGGGGCGCCGCCGCCCGACGAGGACGCCAAGAAGCCAGCCCCGCCGGCGACCGCGAAGCCCCCCGCCCCGCCGGTAAAGCGAGACCCGGCGCCCGCGCCGCCCGCGCCCGCCGAGGTCCCGCGCGCGAAGCCGCCCGTCAGGGCGGAGCCGCTCGCACAACGGCAGGCGCCCGTGCAGCGGGAGCAACCCGTGCAGCGAGAGCAACCCGTGCAGCGAGAGCAACCCGTGCAGCGAGAGCACGTGCGCGACAGGCCCCGGCCCGAGCGCGCGACGGGCGACGAGCTCCGGTCGGAGGCACGGCGTTACGCCAGCGCCCTCGACCAGATCGAGGCGGACGACGGCGCGCTGCGGATGGGCACCGCGCAGGCGATGCAGCTGGGCGACGACCCGCGCGTGGTCCAGCGCGCGAAGGGCATTCGTGAGCGCGAGGCCGCGGCGGTCGAGGCCCGCCAGCAGCGCCAGCGCGAGCACGATCGCAAGGTCGCCGAGGATGCGCGCGTGCTGCGCGAGAGCCAGGCTTACATGAACGCCCAGGACCAGATCAAGGACAACGGCGGCGCGCTGAACACGGGCCTCTCCCGCGCGCTGGCGCACGGCGACGACCCAAAGGTCGAGGCGTTCGTCACCGAGTTCGAGCGCCAGATGGCGGAGCGCCGCGAGGACGCGCGCGAGCGCGAGCGACGGGCAGCGGTCCGGCGCAAGGCCGAGGGCTACCTGAACACGCTGGACCAGATCGAGCGCCGCGACGGCGCCATGAGCCTGGGGCTCAGCCATGCCCTTGAGCTGGGCGCCGACCCGGAGGTCAGGCGGGTCGCGGACCGTATCGGCGCCCGCCGCGAGGCGGCCGAGGAGCGTGAGCGCGTCCGCGAACGTGCGCGCAACTACCTGGACTCCGGCTCCGGCGGGCGGCCGCCGAGGGATCCCGCGGTCCGCCTGGCGGTCAAGGAGATCGAGGAGCAGCGCCAGACGCGCAGCGACGCCGAGCGCTACGCAAGCGCGCTCGATCAGATCGACCACAACGGCGGCGCCCTGAACACGGGCCTGTCGCGCACGCTCCAGGAGTTCGCCGACGACGAGCGCGTGCGCCGGCTGGCGGGCGATATCCGCGCGGAGCGCGAGAACGAGTACAAGCAGGAGCTGTTCGGGCCGGTGGACGGCCCCACCCTCCGCGATCCGACCCTGGGGATGGCGCTTCCGTTCCCCGGCGAGGGCGAGTTCGTAGGCCTCACCCTCGAGCAGAAGTGCATGCTCCAGAAGTCGCCCAACGCCGCCCTGGCGTGCGCCCAGGGCCCGAAGAAGCCCCCGCTGTCCGTCGAGCTGACCGGGAGCCTCAGCGGCGAGGTCAGTCGCGGTGACCCGGAGCTGTCGGCGGACGGCGAGACGTACGAGACGCTCAGCCTGTCGGTAGACCTGCGCAGCGGGCTCGAGGGCAGCGCCAGGCTGCCCCGCGGCCTCGGGGTCACGCTTGCCCACTACGACGGCAGGAAGCTGACCTACAAGCTGCGCGTGACCTCCGAGCGGGCGGACCAGATCGCCGACGGCGAGGTGCGCCCGCCCAACCCGATCGACCCCAACTCGCTCCGGACGGGCGAGAGCATCACGATGGACAAGGAGGCCTACGAGGGCAACTCCCAGAGCGTGAGCTACTACGCGCTGACCGGAAAGCTCGGCTTCGAGGACGGGCGCCGCCTGAGCAGCGCCGTCGAGCGGCTCGAGAACGGCAGGATGCGGATCCTGGTCGGCGACGAGGAGTTCGTCCGCCACGTGGTCGAACTGCGGCTCGGCAGCGAGGACTTCGGGGTCGCCGCGGGCATCTCGAAGGAGTTCGCGCACGGGGACCTGCGCTCGGTCGAGGTGAACCCGAGCCGCGAGCCCGGCTGGAACGCCTACCAGCACTTCGTGACCAGCGGCGAGCTACCCGAGTCCGAGGGCCCCGGCGTGCGCGACGCGACGGCTGTCGAAAAGGCCAGCTGGTCCAGCGCCACCACGCTCAAGGTGGACGTCGGGCCGGTCAATTTCGGCGGCAGCTCGACGCCGTTCGCGGGCGACGTCACGGAGACCCATCACAGCGACGGCAGCGTGGACTACGCGATGACCGACCGCCAGGGCGGCGTCACCTACATCGAGCAGGCCTCGAAGCAGCCGGGTGAGACGGACTACGGGCCGTCGCGGTACTCGCTGCTGCTGCAGGGCGTCGACTCCGGCTACGCGGAGGTCCTCACCGAGCTGCACGGCGGCGACCCGGAGGCGCTGGAAGGCGACTCCCAGAACCTTCGCCTCAGCTTCAGCGAGTCGGACCTCGAGCAGATCCGCGACGACGCGATCGAGCAGATCTCCTACTACACCAACCAGGGCGGCGACGACCATGGCATGACCCCGGCGGAAGTCCGGGAGGAAGCCGAGAACGGCTACTACGACGCGCAGTTCGAGTGGGACATCCCGGGTGGGACGCACACGACCTACCTGACCGGGCTTGCGACGGCCCGGTATCCGGGCGAGGTCCTGAGGTTCATGCAGAGCTCCAGCCACGGCCACTCGACCTCCCTGGTCGACGACCTGTTCCGCCTGCAGTCGCTCCCCGTCGGCGAGGACGGCCGGACCGAGCCGCAGCGCAGCTCCCCGCCCGGCTCGGTCCAGGCCTACTCCGGCTGACTCACGCCAACGCGCGCAGCGCGCCGGTGACGGCCGCCGCCAACACCAGGCACAGGGTCACGGGGACCCGCACCCAGCCGGCCACGCCACCCACGACCACTCCGGCCGCCTCGGCGTCCAGCTTGAGCTGATCGCCCTCCGCCAGCGCCTGGGTGACCACCAGCGCGGCCAGCAGCGGGGCGGCGACCAGGAACACCACGGCGCGGAGCCGCTCCGGCAGCGGCCGGCCGCCGAACACGACCGGGCCGATCGACTTGATCACGAGCGCCATGACGGCACAGCCGGCAACCAGCTCGGGCCAGCGTCCGCTCACGGGAGAACCTCGCTGCGTATCCGGCCGAGCCGCCTGCTCGCGCTCACGATGCCTCGGGCAGGTCGGGCGGCTTGCGCCACAGGCCGACCAGCGCGGCCAGGCTGGCCACCACGACCGGCACGCCGATCGGGGTCAGCGGCACCAGCGCGATCGCGATCAGCGCGCCTGCCACCGCCACGCCGCGCATTCCCGGCCGGCGCAACTCGTCCAGCAGCAGGATCAGGAAGAACGCCGGGAAGATGGCGTCGACGCCGAGGGAGTCGGGATCGATCTCACCCGTGCCCACGAAGGCGCCGAGCGTGGTGCCGATGACCCAGGTCGTGTACTGCGCCGCGCTGGCGCCGAACAGGACGTGGCGGTCGAACGCGCCGTCGGTCTGCCGCGCCAGGATCCACGACGGGTCCACCAGCGGCTGGCCCTGGAGCGCGCGCTTGAGCGGACCACCGGGCAGGTATGGCGCAAGCGCCACCCCCATCGGCAGGAAGCGGCTGTTCACCAGCGTCGCAGCCAGCAGCGCCGTTCCCAGCCCACCGCCGGTCGCATAGATGCCGACCGACGCGAACTGCGCCGAGCCGCCGAACACCACCGCGGACATCAGGATCGCCCCCCACGCGCCCAGCCCGGTGTCGTTGGCCAGCACCCCGAACGAGATCGCCAGCAGGCCGCCGGCGACTGCGAACGGTATGCCTTCCCTGACCCCCCGCCGGAAAGAATCTCGAGGCCCTGGCGATCCCCTCACAACGCTGACAGCAGCGTCCTGTCGCGGTCGTAGGAGAGCAGCTCGGCGGCCTCGGCCGGCGCCAGCCAGCGCAGCTCGTCGACCTCCTCGTTGGGCTCGAACGGCGGGTCGTCCGCCACGTCCATGCGCCAATAGCGGACGATCTTGGGACGGCCCTTGCGGTCGTGATACTCGATCGCCGCCAGCTCCTCGCCCAGCTCGCACACCAGCCCGGTCTCCTCCTCGACCTCGCGCAGCGCGGCCTGCTCGAACGTCTCGCCGCGATCGAGCTTGCCCTTGGGAAGCGACCAGTCGTCGTACCGGGGCCGGTGCACCACGCAGACCATCCCGTCCCGCACGACCACGCCACCCGCGGCGTCGACGCGCTTCACAGCTCCCTCACGTCGGCGCCGCCGGGAGCGAACGTCACGCGCCGCGCGTCGCAGTCGGGAGCCTCGGACTTGAGCGCCGCCAGCACGTCCCCGGTCTGCTGCCACTGGCACCAGAACAGCACCGCCGGCCCGGCACCGGAGACGGTGGCGCCGATCGCGCCAAGCGCGCGCGCCTTGTGCAGCAGCTCGACCGAGCGCGGATAGAGCGCGGCACGGCGTGGCTGGTGCAGGCGGTCGTCCAGGCCGCGTCCGATCAGCGAGAAGTCCGACCGCGCCAGGCCGAGCGTCAGCAGGGTGGCGTGGGCGATGTTGAACGACGCCTCGGTCAGGGGCACCTCGCCGGGGAGCGCAGCGCGGGCCTGCTCTGTGGACACCGGCGCCGGCGGCATGGCCACGATCCCCTCGAGCCCCTCGGCCGGCTCGATCCGCACAGGGTCGCCGGGGCCGCAGATCACGAAGCCGCCGTACAGGGCGGCGGCGATGTTGTCGGGGTGTCCCTCCATCTCGCGCGCCAGCTGATAGAGCGGCGCGTCGAGCTCGTACATGTGGTCGGCCGCCGCGAGCCCGGCGACGATGCACGCCGCGCTGGAGCCGAGCCCACCCGCCGGCGGGATCTCCGACCGGATGCTGAACGACAGCCCGTCGGCGGGGTGCAGCTTCTCGAACGCGCGCACGCACAGGTTGGTGCGGTCCAGCGGCACCCCGTGGACGTCCGCGGTCACCGAGAACTCGCCGGTCTCGCGCACCTCGAGCTCGAGCTCGATCGACAGCGCCGCGGCCAGCACATCGAACCCCGGGCCGAGGTTGGCCGAGGATGCGGGCACGTTCACGATCCGGTGCCTGTTCATGCGAGAACCGCGGCCTCCACGCTGGCGATGTCCGGCTCGCACGGGATCACCGACGCCGCGCGGTTCATTGCCGTCTGCGGGTCCTTGAGCCCGTGGCCGGTGAGCACGCACACCACCCGCCCCTCGGCTCCGTGCGCCAGCAGGCCGGCCACCGATGCCGCCGACGCGGGCTCGCAGAACACGCCCTCGCGCGCGGCAAGCAGGTCGTAGGCGGCCAGGATCTGCTCGTCGCTGACGGCGCGCACCTGGCCGCGCGAGCCGGTGAACGCGCCCATCGCCTCCTCCCAGCGCGCCGGGTTGCCGATCCGGATGGCCGACGCCACCGTCTCCGGCGCCTCCACCGGCGCACCGTGCACCAGCGGCGCGGCGCCCTCGGCCTGGAAACCGTGCAGGCGTGGGCGCACGCCGTACTCCTCGAACCCGCGCCAGTACGCGGTCACGTTTCCGGCGTTGCCGACCGGGATGCAGAGCGCGTCGGGCGCTTCGCCAAGGGCGTCGCAGATCTCGAACGAGGCCGTCTTCTGACCCTCGATCCGGTACTCGTTGACCGAGTTCACCAGCGCCACCGCGTGGCGGTCGGCCAGCTCGCGCACCAGCGTCAGCGCCTGGTCGAAGTTGCCCCGCAGGGCGATCACGCGGGCGCCGTGCATCAGCGCCTGGGCCAGCTTGCCGGTGGCGATCTTGCCCTCGGGCACGATCACCGCGCCGCGCAGGCCGGCGCGACCCGCATACGCCGCTGCGCTGGCGGCCGTGTTGCCGGTCGACGCACACACCACGGCCTCGGCCCCTTCGCTGATCGCGGCCGACACGGCCACGGTCATGCCGCGGTCCTTGAAGCTGCCGGTCGGGTTTGCGCCCTCGACCTTCAGGTACACCTCGCAGCCGCTCAGCTCGCTCAGGTGCGGCGCCGGCACCAGCGGCGTGTCGCCCTCGCCGAGCGTGACCACCGGCTCGACCGGCAGCCGGTCGGCGTAGCGCCAGAGGCTCATCGGGGCACCTCCGCGCGGTTGCGGCAGGTCCGGCGAGACTGCAGCTGGGTACGGAAGCGAGCTGTTACCGCCGCGTGCGTCCCCTGTGACGCTCGCGTTGTTCTTGTGCGCCTCTCGTTGCGCGCCGCACCGGACACACACACGCCTGAACGATTTTGGTCGGTGGAGAACGCTCCCGTCACACAACGAGCGCGGTCGTAACAGTCCTCCCCCACACCCGGCCGCAGTTGGCCAGGCCCGCCGCCAGCGACCGGGGGTGCTCCGGCCGCTGAGCTACGCACCAGGCTCATTCGAACGTCTCGCCGATGACCCGGATCACGCGCGGGCGCGAGCGCACGAAGTCCAGCCGGCCGATCATCTCCACGGCGGCGCGAAACTTCGACTCCAGGACCGGGTGCATGACCATGGCAAGCCGCGCGTCCTCACCGAGGCCCTTCTGCACCACCGACCGGATCGACGCGCCCTGCATGCCAAGGATCTCGGCCACCTGGGCCAGCACGCCGGGAGTGTCGGCCACCTCGACGTGCATGTAGAACGCCGACTCGCGATCGATCACCAGCGGTGCCGGTTCCGCCGGCGGCGGGTTGAACGGCGGCGGGATCATGGCGCTGATCACGTCGCCGAGCACGGCCGACGCGGTCTGCGACCCGCCCGCGCCGGGACCCGACAGCGTGATCTCGGTGATCGCGGGCGACTCGATCGTGACGGCGTTGAACGAGCCGTGCACGGAGGCCAGCGGATGGTCCGCGAACAGGAACGCGGGGTAGACCTGCACGGACAGCCCACCGTCCACGCGCTCGGCGCTGCCGATCAGCTTCAGCGACAGGTCCAGCTCGCGCGCGTAGGCGATGTCGTCGGGCGTGACGTGCTCGATGCCCTCGTGGGGCACCTCGTCAAGGTGCACCGGGGCCCCGAACGCCAGCCGGGCGATGATGGCCATCTTGGCCGCGGCGTCGGCGCCGGTGACGTCGTCGGTCGGGTCGGACTCGGCGTAGCCCAGCCTCTGCGCCTCGGCCAGCGCGTCCGCGTACGTGGCGCCGGTGCGCTCCATCGCGGTCAGGATGAAGTTGGTTGTGCCGTTGACGATCCCGTGCACGCGCTCGATGTGGGCCGCGGCCAGCGTCTCGGAAATCACGCGGATGGCGGGCACCACGCCGCCCACCGCGGCCTCGAACCGCAGCTGCACCCCAGCCCTGCCGGCGACCTCGAACAGCTGCTCGCCGTGGCGCGAGACGAGCTGCTTGTTGGCGGTCACGAAGTGCTTGCCGGACTCCATCGCGCGCAGCGCGTAGTCCAGTGCCGGCTCGGTGCCGCCGATCAGCTCCACGATCAGGTCGGAGCGCTCCAGGATCTCGTCGAAGTCCCCGCGCGAGGTGGTCAGCACGCCGGAGATCTCGGGCCGGAAGCCCACCTCGCCGGCGATCGCCTCCGTCCGCTCGGCCACCAGCTCCTCGAATGCCGCGCCCACGGTGCCGTGGCCGAGGAGGCCGATCCGGAACGGCTGCGGCTCAGACATCGCGGCGGGTCAGGTCGTCATAGGTCTCGCGCCGGACCACAAGGCGCGCGTCGCCGTTCTCGCAGAACACGACCGGCGGGCGTGGCACGGCGTTGTAGTTGCTTGCCATCGCGTGACCGTACGCGCCCGTGGCGGGCACGGCCACGATGTCGCCCGGGCGCGGGTGCTCCAGCGCGCCCTCGCTCACGAGCACATCGCCCGACTCGCAGTGCATGCCGACGATCCGGCAGGGCGTCGAATCGCCGAAGCGGTCGACCACGTCGGCCTCGTAGACCGCCCCGTAGAGCATCGGCCTGATGTTGTCCGCCATGCCACCATCCACGGCCACGTAGGTGCGCACGCCCGGGATCTCCTTGACGGTGCCGACGGTGTAAAGCGACACGCCACCGTTGCCGACCAGCGACCGGCCCGGCTCACACAGCACCGTCACGCCCTCGGGCGCATGCGCCAGCATCGCCTCGGCGTACTCCTCGGCCGGCGGCGGCCGGTCCTCCCGCGTGTAGGCGATGGCGAAGCCGCCGCCGAGGTTCAGCAGCGGGTAGTCGCCGATCTGGTGCAGCACGTCGGCCAGCGACTCGTACACGTCCAGGTCGAACACCTGCGAGCCGATGTGCGCGTGCAGCCCACGCAGCTCCAGCTCCGAGCGGCCGATCCGCTCCAGCGCCCGCTCCACCTCACGCATCGGGATGCCGAACTTGGAGTCCTTTTGCCCGGTGCGGATGGCCTTGTGCGTCTCGGGCTCGATGCCGGGGGTCACGCGCAGCAGGATCTTCTGGCCCGGGCCGACCCGCTCCAGCCGCTCGATCTCGTCGAAGCTGTCCACGATCACGTGGCCGACGCCGGCCGCTACGGCCTGCTCCAGCTCGGCCTCGGACTTGTTGTTGCCGTGCAGGTAGATCCGCGCCGGATCGAAGCCGGCGCCAAGCGCCAGGTGCAGCTCGCCGCCCGACGCGCAGTCCACCGAAAGGCCCTCCTCGGCGAAGATCACCAGCGCGGCCGTGCACGGGAACGCCTTGGACGCGTACACCACCTCGAACCGGTCGGTGCGGGCGGCGAACGCGTCGCGCGTGGCGCGTGCCCGGGCGCGCAGGTCGTCCTCGGCATAGACGTACGCCGGGGTGCCGAACTCGCGCGCCAGCTCGCGCGCGTCGCAGCCCGCGATGCGCAGGGCGCCGCCCGGCCCCAGGTCGGAGCCCATCGGGTACACGCGCTCCAAGCCGGAGGGCAGCGCCCCGCCGGGCTGCGCGACGGTTCGATCGCCGGACATAAGGTCCGCGAGTATGAAGCACCACGAGCCGCCCGCACCGCCCTCGATCGGCGAGCACGACGGGCTGGCGTACGCGCTGTTCTTGCCCGACCGCCCGGCAAAGGGAGGCGTGGTGATCCTGCACGGCGCCGGGTCGCAGAAGGAGAGCCACTTCGACTTCGGCCGCGTGTGCCGCGCACGCGGCCTCGCCGCGCTGGCGTTCGACGCGCGCGGCCACGGCCGCTCGAGCGGCCGCTTCGGGCCGGCCGCGGTCGGTGACGTGCTGGCCATGCGCGACCTGCTGGCCGAAGCAGCAGGAAGTCGGTCGCTGCGGGTTGCCTTGCGCGGCTCCAGCATGGGCGGCTTCCTGGCCATCCAGGCGGCCGCCGCCGAACGGTCGATCGCAGCCGTCGCGGCCATCTGCCCCGCCCCGCCGGAACTGCTGGCCCGGGGGATCGCGTCGGGCGACCTGACGGACTTCGAGGTCGACACCGACGCCACGGTGCAGTGGCTGGGAACGCTCGACCTGAGCGCTTCGGCCGCATGCCTTTCGCCCGCCACCGCGCTCCTCCTGTTGCACGCTCGCGGCGACGAGCGCGTTCCCTACACCGCCAGCCAAGAGCTGCACGACGCGGCGGGCGAGCCCAAGCGGCTGATCCTGTTCCCCGGAGGGCATCACCGCTCGCTCCAGCACGACGTGGAGGTGCAGAACGTGACGGTCAGGTTCCTGGAGCGGGCGTTCTAGCCCGAGACCACTGGCGAGAATCGCTCTCATTTAGACTGAGGCGGTGGGACTCGACGCCCTGCCCGACCCGATCTACCTGCTGGAGCTGCGCTCGATCCGGACGGCGGCGCTGGAGCTGCTGCTGCTGGCCCTGGCCGGCGGCACGCTCGGGGCTTTCATCGTCCTGCGCCGGCTGGCCTTCTACACCCACGCAGTCGGCACCGCCACCTTTCCGGGCGTGGTGGTTGCCGAGGCCGCCTCCTTCTCACCGCGTCTGGCCGCGCTGGGGGTGGCGCTGGCCTATGCCGGTGGGGTCGAGCGGGCCGGGCGCCGCGGGCGCGACCCCGGCGCGGAGGCCACCGGCCTGATGCTGGTGCTGGCGCTGGCCGTTGGCGCGATCCTGGCCAGCGACGTGTTCGCCTCGGGCGCGGGCGTGGACCGGGTGCTGTTCGGCAGCGCCATCGCGCCCGGCGACGGCGACGTGGCGGCGGCAGCGGGGGCCGCGGCCCTGGCGATGGTGGCCGCGCTGGTGCTCGGGCGGGCATGGGCGGCCGTGGCTTTCGATCCCGGCGCCGCGGCTGGCCTTGGGGTGCCCGGCCGGTGGGCCGACCTGGCGCTGCTGGCGGTCGTCGGCGCGTGCGCTGTGGCCGCGCTCCCGGCCGTCGGCGCGTTGCTGGTCACGTCCCTGTTCGTGGTGCCGGCGGCGATCGCCCGGCTGGTCACGCACTCGGTGCCCGGCCTGGTGGCGGCGTCGGTGGGCGTGGCGGCGGCGCTCGGCCTGCTCGGGCTGTACGGCTCGGTGTGGCTCGACGTGCCGCCCGGGCCCGCGATCGCCGTGCTCGGGGCCGCCGTCTACGCAGTTGTGGCCGGCGCCCTGACGCTCGGCTCGGCACGGGCTCCGCACGAGGCGGCGGCGTGAGCGGCGCGCTCGAGGTCCGCGACCTGGCGGCCGGCTACGGTGGCGAGCCCGTGCTCACGGGCGTCTCGTTCGCCGTCCCGGCGGGCAGTTCTGTGTGCGTGCTGGGCCCCAACGGGGGCGGCAAGACCACGCTGTTCCGCGTGCTGGCGGGCCAGCTGGCCCCGGCGGCGGGCCGCTTCGACGTCAGCGGCCGCCCCGCCTACGTGGCCCAGGGCGCCCACGCACGCCTGGACTTCCCGGTCAGCGCCCTGGACGTGGCGGTCATGGGCTCGCTGGCAGGGCGCTGGTGGCTGCCCGCGAGCGGGCGCGACCGCGACGCCGCGCGCGCGGCGCTCGAGCGCGTCGGGCTCTCCGGCTCGGCACGCAGCGCCTACGGGTCGCTGTCCGGTGGCCAGCGCCAGCGGGTGTTGATCGCGCGGGCGCTCGTCCAGGACGCGAGCGTGCTGCTGCTCGACGAGCCGCTGGCCGGCGTCGACCCCGCCAGCGCCGAGACCATCAACACGCTGTTCGCCGACCTTGCGGCCGAGGGGCGGACGGTGCTCGTCTCGTCGCACGACGTTGAGGGTGCGCGCACGTTCGACGCGGTGCTGTGCGTGAACGGCGAGCAGGTCGCCTACGGCGACCCCGCCACCGTGCTGGACGCGCGCGTGCTCGAGACCACCTACGGCCGGGAGCTGATCGTGATCCCCGAGAGCGGCGGCGTCCGGGCCGTTGCGGTCCAGCACCACGAGCACTGATGGACCTCCTGACCGGACCGCTCGAATCGGGCATCGACCGCCGTGCGCTGGCCGAGATCGTGCTGCTCGGCCTGTTGTGCGGCCCGCTCAGCTTCTGGGTGCGCAGCTTCCGCCTGGCGTACCCGTCGGAGTCGCTTGCGCACGGCCTGTTGCCGGGGCTGGTGTTGGCCGCGCTGGCCGGGGCACCGCTGATCCTCGGCGCCGCGGGCGGGGTCGCCGTGGCCGCGGCCGCTGTGGCGCTGGCCGGCCGCGACCAGCGGATCGGTTCGGACACGGCCACGGCCGTGGTGGTCAGCGGCACCTTCGGGCTCGGCGTGCTGCTGGCGCTGCGCCCCGATGCCCCGGCACGGCTCGGCGAGCTGCTGTTCGGCGACCCGCTCGGCGTCTCGGGCACCGACCTCGCGGCCGCCGCGGCGCTGGTGGTGGCCGGCGGCGGCGCGCTCGCGGCGCTGCATCGGCCGCTGGCCGCGGTGGCCTTCGACGCCGGCGCGGCGGGCGCCCTCGGCCTGCGCCCGGGGCACGTGCGGCTCGCCCTACTGCTGGTGCTGGCCACCGCCGTGGCCGTGGCGGTGCAGGGTCTCGGCAGCCTGCTCGTGCTGGCCATCCTTGTCGCGCCCGCGGCGGCGGTCGGGGACCGCGTGCGCAGCCCGGCCCGGGCGATGGCCGCCGGTGCCGGCGTTGCGGTGGCCGCCGGGGTCGTGGGCCTCTACTCGTCGTACCACCTGGGCGGCGCGGCCGGCGCGTCGGTGGCGCTGGCGCTGTGCGCGGCGGTGGCCGGCGGGGCGGTGCTCAGGCGGGTTGCGCCACGGCCGGCTGCGCCGGCGAGCGCTTGACGTACACCAGCACGGCGCCGCCGATCATCATCGCCACGCCGATCAGCTGCGCCTGGGTCAACCCCGCCAGCACGTCGTCGTTGCGGCGGATGAACTCGATCAGGAAGCGCTCGGCGCCCGCGAGCAGTAGGTAGAGGCCGAACAGCAGGCCGGGCCGGTAGCGGTCGCGCAGCCGCCACAGCAGCAGCGCGAGCAGGGCCATCGCGACGGTCTCGAACACGGGCGTGGGGTGCACCTGGTCGGTGGTCGGCACCGTGCCGTCGGGGTAGGCCATGCCCCAGAACATGTCGGTCGGCTTGCCGTAGTCGCCGTCGCCCGAGAGCTGGCAGCCGATCCGCCCCACCGCGTAGCCGATCGCCAGCCCCGGCGCACACGCGTCGAACATCCGCCACTCCAGGAAGCCGCGCCAGCGCGCCCACACGATTACGCCAAGCGCGCCGCCGACCAACCCGCCGAACCACACCAGGCCGCTGCCCGAGAACAGGTTGCCGAGAACGTCGCCGGAGACGTCGTCCCAGTTCTGGATCAGGAAGTCCAGCCGCGATCCGACCAGCCCGCCGATGGCGGCGGCGAAGATCATCTCGTAGGCCCAGTCCACCGGCCGGTCCAGCTCCTTGAGCCGCCGCGCCAGCACGGCGCCCGATGCCACGAACGCGAGCGCGAGGCAGAGGCCGAACGTCTGGAGGGTGATGGGACCTAGGTCGATCTCGGGCTGCATTGCGCCCGGACAGTAGTGCCCTTGCGGCCATCCCTGGCCGCGCCCTGATGACAACGGGGTCGTCCCGGCCCCGACAACGAGCGGCTTCGCCGCCTACCTAGAGGTAGCCCATCGGGTTGACGGGGTTGCCGCCGACGCGTACCTCGAAGTGCAGGTGCGGTCCGGTGGAGTTGCCCGTGTTGCCGACCGCGCCGATGACCTGGCCCTGACTGACCGACTGGCCCACCGAGACGCCTATGCGCGACTGGTGGCCGTAGCACGTGGAGATGCCGCCGCCGTGCTGGATGCAGGTGTAGTTGCCGTAGCCGCCGGTGGGGCCGGCGATGGCCACGCGGCCGGAGTCGACGGCGCGGATGGCGGTGCCGACCGGCGCGGCGATGTCGATGCCCGCGTGCAGGCGGCCCCAGCGGTTACCGAACGGCGAGGTGAAGGTCCCATTGGTCGGGTAGATGAAGCGACCGGAGCCACGCTTGATCGGTCCGGCGCCGGAGGGTGGGCCGCCGGCGAGCTGGCTGCGGATGCGCGACTGCTCGCGCTCCATGGCGGCCAGGTCTTCCTGGGCGTGGCGGCGGTCCTGACGCACACGCGCGAGGATCGTGCGGCGCCCGCCACGCGCCGTGCGCAGATCGCCCTGGGCGGTCGCCAGCCGATCGCGGCTGGCGGCGATGTCGTCACGCCGGCGCAGGATCGTCTCGGCGGCCAGCTGGCGCCGGCGCTCGAGGCCCGCGAGCTGGCGCTCGGACTTCTCGGCGCGGGCCTTGAGAACGCGCACCTTGCGGATCACGGCGCCGTCCTGGTCGGAGATCCGCTCCAGGAAGTCGGTGCGCTCCAGCAGGTCGTTGAAGCCGTCGGCCTCGAGGATCACGGTCAGCGCGTCGGGCTGGTCGGCCTTGTACAGCTCGACCAGCCGGTCCTCGAGACCACCGCGCGCCTGCCTGAGCTCGGTCCGGGCGCGGACGAGCCGGTCGCGCGCCACCTCGAGCTTGTCGCGCACGGTGAGCAGCTCGTTGCGCGCGTCATCGAGGTCGTCCTGGACCACACCGAGGCGCTTCTGGGTGCCGCGGATCTGACCCTGAAGGCCGGAGATGCGGTTGTTGTAGGCAACGATGTCCTTGGTCAGGACGCCTTCCTTGGCCTTGGCCTTCTGGACCTCGGCTTGCTTGCCCGCGATCCGCTTGTCCAGCGACGGCTTCGACTCCCCCGGCAGGGGCAGCAGGGCGTAGGCCGCGGCGGCCAGCACGAGGGGGATCCAGAAGTACTTGCGCATGGTGGAGGGGCGGGTTCGAGGCAGCCCGTTTACTTCGGTTATGCAGGGCTTTCCGGGCTGGCCAGGGGCCGGACCGTAGCACGGGTCCGCCGCCATCCCGGCCTCTTTCCCCGGGGGTGCAAAGGATCGTGCACCCCTCCCCTACACTTCGCTTCAAATGGCAACTTCCAAGGCGGTCTTCAAGCGCGATCCCGGCCTCCAGTTCCGGATGCTGGTCACGATGTTCCTGCTGGGGCTGCTGTATGTCGCGTTCGCCGGCGCGCTGCTGGCGGCGGGGGCCGGGGCGGCGATCATGGCCGTCGTCATCGGCGGCCTGGCGCTGCTCCAGCTGTTCACCTCGGACAAGCTGGCGCTGGCCTCGATGGGCGCCAAGGAGGTCGCGCCCGAGCAGGCCCCTGGCCTGCACGCGATGATCGATCGGCTCTGCATCCAGGCCGACCTGCCCAAGCCGAAGATCGCGGTGGCCGACACCCCCGTGCCCAATGCCTTCGCGCTCGGCCGGTCGCAGAAGAGCTCAACGGTCTGCGCCACCACCGGCATCATGAACACGCTGTCGCCGGCCGAGCTGGAGGGCGTGATGGCCCACGAGCTGGCCCACATCAAGAACCGCGACGTGCTGATCATGACCGTCGCAAGCTTCTTCGCCAGCGTCGCCGCGATGATCATGCAGTTCGCCTTCTTCTTCGGCAGCGGTGACGACGACAGCCCCGCCGGCATCATCGTGTTCATCGCGTCGGCGCTGGTCTACGCGATCTCGTTCTTCCTGCTGCTGGCGCTGTCGCGCTACCGCGAGTTCAGCGCCGACCGCGGCGCCGCGCTGGTCACCGGGCGGCCGAGCGCGCTGGCTTCGGCGCTCATGACGATCTCCGGCAAGATGGAGCAGGTGCCCCAGCATGACCTGCGCGAGGCCGAGCGCATGAACGCGTTCTTCATCGTGCCCGCGAAGGTCAAGAACTCGGTCAAGGGCCTGCTCTCCACGCACCCGCCGATGGAGCAGCGGATCGCCAAGCTCCAGCAGCTCGAGTCCCAGCTGCAGGGCACGGCCGCCTAGGTAGGCGTCGGCGTCACCATCGGCTTCGTGTCAGCGGGCGAGAACCAAGCAGGGCAAGGACGCAGGAAGCGACGCGTGCTCTGCACGCGAGCGACCGAGGACGCCGCCATGCGCCGGTTCGCAGGCCGCTGATGGGTTTCCTCGACTCGATCCTCGGAGGCTCCAAGAAGCTCAAGGCCGTCGCGCCCGACCGGCTGTTCGCCATGACAACGGCGTACGTGACGATGGAGACCGGGCTGGAGATGAAGCACACCGGCGCCGCTGGGATCGTGTTCCAGCCGCTGGCCACCGCCGACTTCGACCAGATCCTGGATAACGCCCAGGAGCTGCTGACTGGTATGGCCGAGGAGACCGGGTCCACGATCCGGTCGGCCGACGACGAGTTCGGCTACCGCTGGCTGATCCTGGCCGACGACGACTTCGACGACATCGTGGTGTCGCTGAACACGCTGTCGACCGAGCTCCAGGCCGGCGGCTACGGCGACCGCCTCTTGTGCGCCGTGTTCTCGTTCGATCAGAAGGGCAGGCGCGTCCACCTGATCTACAACTACAAACGCGGCACGTTCTACCCGTTCGTGCCCGGCCCCGGCGCCAAGCAGCGCGACAACGAGGCCGAGCTGCGCGTCAAGGCCCAGCTGGATAAGGAGGGCATCCCGTGGGAGGCCGAGATGACGCGCTGGTTCCCGCTCTGGGAGATCCCGCTCTAAGCCGAGACCCGGGCCGGCGCCCAGATCCGACCCACGATCCTCAGGATCAGGGATCGCGCCAGCGCCGCGGCGGCGGCCGCCACGCCGCCATGACGTCCAGCAGCGCGGCGGGCTCGGGCTCACGCAGCAGCAACTCGCTGTCGCCATAGGAGATGAAGCCCTGGCGGGCCGCGTGGTCGACCAGGGCCTCGAGCGGTTCCCAGTAGCCGCCCACGTCGAGTAGCCCGACCGGCTTGGCGTAGATGCCCAGCTGGTTCCAGGTCACGGCCTCCATCAGCTCCTCGAGCGTGCCGAGCCCACCGGGCAGCACCACGAACGCGTCGGCCAGCTCGGCCATCCGCGCCTTGCGTTCGTGCATGGTCGAGACCACCTGGAGGTCGCTCAGTCCCCGGTGCGCGATCTCACGGTCGCGGAGCCCTGTGGGGATCACGCCGACGACCTCACCCCCGCGCTCGAGAACGGCGTCCGCCGTGACGCCCATCAACCCCGACTGGGCGCCGCCGTAGACCATGCCGATGCGGCGTTCCGCCAGTTCGCCGGCCAGCGCCCGGGCCGCCTCGGCGTAGGCCGGGTCTGCGCCGAGGCTGGAGCCGGCGAACACGCACAGGCGGCCGAAGCTCACCGCTCGGACACAGGCAAGTGCGCCCGGTGCCCTCCCGGCTCCGCGGCCGCGGCCTCGTCCGCGTCCGCCGCCTGTTCTGGAGTCAGCGTCAGTCGGGGATCAGCCCGTCGCCGGTGAACTCGCCCTCGGCCTCGGCGAAGGTGATGTCGCGCGGTGGCAGGATCACGTCCGAGCCCTCGAGCTCGTCCTCGCCAAGCACGACGCCGTCGTTTGCCACGAGCTCCAGCATCTGGTTCCACAGCTCGCGGAACGTGGCCTCGTCGCCCTGCTCGACCGCCTCGACGGCGCGGTTGTCGAGGTCGTTCAGGCGTTCGGCATCGTCGTCGGGGAGCTTGAACTGGCCCTCGCCCGCGACACGGACGATCACTGACCCTCCTTCCCTTCCTCGAGCTGGGGCGAGTCGTCGTCCCCGCCCGAGCCCAGCTCGGCCTTCATCTTCGCCAGCTCGTCGTCGACCTGGCTGCCCGCGCCCAGCGCGGCCAGCTCGCGGTCGATGTCGTCCTGGCCATCGCCCAGCTGTGTCAGGTCGTCGAACGTGCCGGCGGCCTCCAGCTCCTCGACGGCACCCGCGCGGGCCTTCATCGTCTCGGTCTTGTCCTCGGCACGCTGGATCGCCAGCCCCAGGTCGGCCATCTCCTCGCCGACGCCGTTGGCGGCCTCGGAGATCTTGACCTGCGCCTCCGCGGCCGAGTACTGCGCCTTGATCACTTCCTTCTTGGTCCGGAAGGTCTCGATCTTGGTACGCAGCTTCTTCTCGTTGGCGGTCAGCTGCTCCTGCTGCGCCTCCAGCTCCTTGATCTGGGTGTCCAGCGACTGGAGCTCGGTCTGGGCCACGGTCTTGCGCTCGAGCGCGGCGCGGGCTAGGTCCTCACGACCCTGCGACATGGCCTGACGGGCTTGCGTGTCGAGCTTGACAACGGACTGCTCGAGCTTGGTCGACTGCATCTGCAGGCGCTTCTTGGAGGTCACCACGTCGGCGATCCCCTTCTTGACGTTCTGCAGCAGCTCGACCTGCTTCTGGTAGCCGTAGTCGAGCGTCTCCGAGGGGTCCTCGGCCTTGTCCAGCAGCCTCGAGATCTTCGACTTGATGACGGTGGACATCCGTCCGCCCAGTCCTGCCATGTCGTGCTGCCTCCTCGGAATCCTCGTGAACCGTGAGCGACTTAGACTAGTGGCCTTGGACGCCCGCCGCCCCTCGCATTCGCGTTCGGAGCTGGCTCTGTGGATCGGCCTGCCGGAGTCCAACTCAGCCGGCAACGCCCATGGCGGGGTGATCATGAAGCTGTGCGACGAGGTGGCCGGCATCGCCGCCATCCGCCACTGCGGCCAGCGCGTGGTCACGGTCGGCTTCGACCGCATGACCTTCCAGCGCCCGGTTCTGGTCGGCGAGCTCGTCACGGTCCGCGCCACCGTGAACGCAGCCTGGCGCAGCTCGATGGAGGTCGGCGTGCGCGTTGAGAAGGAGAACGTGCGCACGCGCGCGATCGAGCACACCTCGACCGCCTACATCACGATGGTCGCCCTGGACGACGACGGCCGCCCGGCCGAGGTAGTCGCGATCGAGCCGGCGAGCGACGACGAGCACCGCCGCGCCCGCGAGGCGCAGCTGCGGCGCGACAACCGGCTAGCCGAGCGCGCGCAGCTGGACCAGAGCCGCTAGTCGTCCAGGTGCGGCGCCAGGAACGCGCGGTCGGCGTCGCCAAGGCGATCCGAGGCCGACGCCGCCTGGTGCCACAGCGGGTAGGGCAGATGCGGGCGGCTGGCGACGTCGATGCGCTCGGCCTCGTCGGCGGTCAGCTCCAGCGACGCCGCCGCGAGGTTGTCGGCCAGCTGCTCCTCGGTGCGGGCGCCAACTATCAGCGAGCTGATCGCCGGCCGGCCCATCAGCCAGGCCAGCGTGACCTGCGCCGCCGATACGCCGTGGGCGTCGCCGACCTCGGCCAGCACCTCGACCAGGTCGTAGAGCGCCTCGGTGTCGTGTACCGGCGGCTCGTCCCAGTCGCCGAGGTGGCGTGAGCCGGCGGGGCCGTCCTGGCCGCGGCGGTACTTGCCCGACAGCAGCCCGCCCGCGATCGGGCTCCAGACGAGCGTGCCGAGGCCCTGGTCGAGCGCGGCGGGCAGCAGCTCGAACTCGGCCTCGCGCGCCTGCGGCGTGTAGTGGATCTGCTGGGAGACGAACGGCTCGAGGCCGCGCCGCTCGGCGACGCCGATCGCCTTGACGAGCTGCCACCCGGTGTAGTTCGAGCAGCCGGCGTAGCGGACCTTGCCCGCCCGGATCAGGTCGTCCAGCGCCGAGAGGGTCTCCTCGAGCGGCGTCTGGCCGTCCCACTCGTGTACCTGGAGCAGGTCGATGTGGTCGGCCCGCAGGCGCCGCAGCGACGCCTCGACCGACTCGACGATGTGCCAGCGCGACAGCCCGGCGTCGTTGGCGCCGGCGCCCATCGCGAAGCGCACCTTGGTGGCCACCATCAGCTTGTCGCGGCGACCCTCGATCGCCCGGCCCAGCACTTCCTCGGATGCGCCCGCCGAGTACATGTTCGCGGTGTCGACGAGGTTCACGCCGGCGTCGATGCACATGTCGAGCTGGCGCTCGGCGCCCGCGACGTCGATGTCGCCGATGCTCTCGAACGCGCCCGCGCCGGCGAAACCCATCGTCCCCAGCGTGACCGTCGAGACGCGCAGCCCGCTGCGGCCCAGCTGGCGGTACTGCATCAGACGCTCTGCCCGGGCACGGGCTGCGGCTGGGCGAGCTGGCGGAACTCGGTGAACTTGTTCCCGGAGAACTTGAACCGCACGCGGGCGGCGCTGTCGCAGGCGCGCTTGGGGCCGGTCCCCGGTCGCAGCTCGAACGCCGCGACGATCGATGCGGCCCTCGTCCTTGACGTCGGTGACGGTGGACTTGCAGGGCAGGCTCTTGCTGAACGCGGCGGCGGCGCTGCGGTCCGGCAGCCGGATCGGCTGGCCCTGGTCGACGATCGCGTCGCGGGCGAAGTACGAGGCGGCGCGGTCGAACCTGCGCGCGTTCACGGCGTCGCTCCAGCCGCGGATGGCCGCCGCCTCCGGCGGCTCGCCCGGCTTGACCTGGCCCTTCGGCATCTCGGGGCCGGTGGCAGTCGCCGCACCGCCCTCGCCGGCGCCGGCCTTTGCGCCGTCGTCGTCGCCGCCGCCGACGCTGCAGCCGCCCACGGCAAGCGCCAGCGCACATGCGACGGCCAGGCGCCTCATACGGCGGCCGCCGCTTCGGCGCGGTCGTGGTCCTGGGCTGAGCGGTAGAAGAAAAACATCAGTGCGAACAGCATCACGCCAAGGTCCGTTGCCATCATCATGCCCCCCGCGACCTGCTGGTCGGTCAGGGCGGACCACCCGCGCTCGGGCGCCGTGACAGCGTAGGGATCAGCGTAGGCGACGCTGCCCATGATGATGAAGCCCATGCCCAGCAGCATCCCGGGCAAACGCGCGCCGATCAGGTAGGGCACCTTCCACAGGTCGCCGCCTGTGCGGCGGCGCTTGGGCTCGATCACCGACCACCACACCAGCAGCGACCCCACGATGAAGCTCTGGTGCTGGAGCAGGTGCACCCAGTCGTGGCGGATCGCGTTCTCGAACAGGAACGTGAAGTGCCAGCCGTACAGGATCACGATCCACAACGGGACCGCCACCAGCGGCTGGCGCAGCTTGCGAAAGACGGCGCGTAACCGCTTGCGGCGGGCCAGCCGCTTCAGCGCCGGGGCGGGCAGCAGGAACGCGTAGACGGGCGAGCGGATGCCCACCAGCAGCAGCGGCGCACCGAGGTCGGCCAGGATCAGGTGCTCGCCCATGTGCGCAACCAGCAGCTCGTCGCTGAGCCCGCCGACCGGCGACATCAGCGCGACCACCATGGCCACCAGCCCGGTGTGCCACGCAACGAGCTGCCCGCGCGGCACCCGGTACCCGCGCCCCGCGAGCACCCGCCAGGCGCGCACGTACAGCGCCTCGGCCACCATCAGCGCCGCCGCGGCCCCGGGGTCGAACGTGAAGTCCACAGACGGATTGTGCCTGTCCGTGGTCCTCGTGTTATCCGCACCCTCGAGCGTCCGGCGGGCCGCTAGCGTGCGGCTGGTGAACGGCAATCTGGCGATCGAGGCCTCCGGGCTCGTCAAGCACTTCGGCGAGACGCGCGCCGTCGACGGCGTGGACCTGGCCGTGCGCACGGGCTCGGTCTACGGCGTCCTGGGCCCCAACGGCGCCGGCAAGACCACGACGATCCGGATGCTGGCCACGCTCCTGGCACCCGACGGCGGGAGCGCGCGCGTGCTGGGTCACGACATCGCCACCGAGGGCGACGCGGTCCGCCGCTCGGTCAGCCTGACCGGCCAGCTGGCATCGGTTGACGAGGACCTGACCGGGCGCGAGAACCTGATGCTGCTCGGCAAGCTCTTGGGCCTCGGGGGCGCCGCCGCCAAGCAGCGCGCCGACGAGCTGCTGGAGGCCTTCGGCCTGGACCAGGCCGCCGGCAAGCTGGTCAAGAACTACTCCGGCGGCATGCGCCGACGGCTGGACATCTCGGCAAGCATCGTCGTCACCCCGGAGCTGATGTTTCTCGACGAGCCCACGACCGGCCTGGACCCGCGCTCGCGCAATCAGGTCTGGGACATCGTCCGCGCCCTGGTGGCGAGCGGCACGACGATCCTGCTCTGCACCCAGTACCTGGAGGAGGCCGACCAGCTGGCCGAGGGCATCGCCGTGATCGACCACGGCAAGGTCATCGCCGAGGGCACCCCAGCCCAGCTGAAGGCATCGGTCGGCTCCGGCGCGCTCAAGGTGCGCCTGCTCGACCCGGCCCAGCGCGCCGAGGCCGAGCGCGCGCTGGCCACCGCGCTCGGCGGTGAGATCGAGGCGCCGGGCCGCGATCCCAGCCTGCTGACGGCTCCGTGCGCCGACGCCGACCGCGCCGCGGCCGCGGTCGCCTCCTTGACCGCCGCGGGCGTGCGGGTTGCCGACTTCTCGCTCGGCCAGCCCAGCCTCGACGAGGTCTTCCTGTCGCTCACGGGCCACCCGGCCGAGGATCAGGGCGCGGAGCTCGAGGACCAGGCGGCATGAGCGCCACGGACGCCACAGCCGCGCCGGGTGTCGACGAGCAGCGCGTCCGCAAGGCAATCTCGTCCACCGCCCGGCCCGCGCCGGCCGGTCGCGTGGCGGCCGTCCGAGCATTCGCCTGGCGGGCCATGCTCAAGGTACGCCACGTGCCCGAGCAGCTGCTGGACGTGACCGTCACACCGGTCATGTTCACGCTGATGTTCACCTACCTCTTCGGCGGTGCGATCGCCGGCTCGACCTCCGAGTACCGCGACTACATCGTGCCCGGCATCCTGGTGCAGACGATCCTCTTCACCACGGTCTATTCGGGCGTGGTCCTGAACACGGACATGACCAAGGGCGTGGTCGACCGGTTCCGCTCCCTGCCGATCTGGCGCGGCGGCCCGCTGGTCGGCGCGCTGCTGGGCGACAGCGCCCGCTATGTGCTGTCGGGGCTCGTGATCGTGGTGCTCGGCGTGATCCTGGGCTTCCGACCCGACGGCGGCGTGGTCGGCGTGGCCGCCGCGATGGCGCTGGTGATCGTCTTCGCCTTCGGCATGTCGTGGATCTTCACGGCCCTCGGGCTGGTGCTGCGCACCCCCAACGCCGTGCTCAATGCCGGGTTCATGGGCGTCTTCCCGCTGATCTTCATCTCCAACATCTTCGTCCAGGAGGACACCCTCCCGCGCGGCCTGAAAGAGGTCGTAGAGGTCAACCCGATCTCGATCCTGACCACAGCCACGCGCGACCTGATGGCCGGCAACTCCGCCGGTGGCGACATCGCGATCTGCCTGGCCGTGGCCGCCGCGCTGACCGCGGTCTTCGCCACGCTCACCGTGCGGCTGTACGGCAGGGCCTAGGCTGCGGCGACCGGGTCGCCCTGGGGGTTGCCCGGAGCCTGGTTGCGCACCTCGGCCTCGGCCGCCACGCGCTCCTTGTAGTCCGCCCGCTGCATGCGCGAGATGACCAGCCGCTGGACCTGGGCCGTGCCCTCGAAGAGCTGGTAGATCTTCGCGTCGCGGAAGTACTTCTCCAGCGGGCAGTCGCTGGTCTGGGCGTACGGGCCGACCAGGTCGATCAGCGTCGTGGTGGCCCACATAGTCACGTCGCCGGCCTTGAGCTTGGACATCGAGCCCTGGCCGCCGGTCATCGGTTTGCCGGCACGGCCCATCCAGGCGGCGCGCCAGACCAGCATCCGGGCGGCCTCGATCTCGGTGGCCACGTCGGCCAGCACCTGCTGCACGTGCTGCTGCTCGATCAGCGGGCCGTTCTCGTCGGACTTGTCCTCGAGGTAGTCGAGCGTGTACTCGTAGGCGGCCTGGGCGATGCCGAGCGCGGAGGCGCCCACCATCGGGCGGGTGATCTCGAAGGTGGCGAGGGCGTTGGACGGGCCGCTCTTCTGGCCCGAGCGGGCCTTCTCGAGCTTCTTGTCGAGCTTCTCCTTGCCGCCGAGCAGGTTCTCCATCGGCACGCGCACGTTGTCCAGCACCACCTCGGCGGTGTGCGACGCGCGGATGCCGATCTTGTCCTCCTTCTTGCCCTGGGTGTGGCCCTCGCGGTCCTTCTCGACGATGAACGAGGCCTGGCCGCGGTGGCCGAGCTCGGGGTCGACGGTTGCAACGACCACGGTCACGTCGGCGATGCCGCCGTTGGTGATGAAGACCTTGGTGCCGTTCAGCACCCACTCGTCCGTCGATTCGTCGAGCTTGGCGGTGGTGCGCAGTGACTTGACGTCGGAGCCGGCGCCGGCCTCGGTCACCGCGTACGCGCCGAGCTTGATCTGGTCGCCCTCGCCGAAGCACTCGGGCACCCACCTGCCGACCTGCTCCGGCGTCCCGGACGCGGCGATACCGGCGGCGGCCAGCGACGAGCCGGAGATGGCCAGCGCGATGCCCGCGCAGCCGTAGTGCATCTCCTCGGCGTAGATCACGCCGAGCAGCCCCTCGGAGTCGCTGCCCATCTTCATCAGCAGCTCGGTGCCGTGCAGGCCCCATTCGCGCGCCGCCTCGATGGCCTCCCACGGCACGGACTGCTCCCGGTCGTACTTGTCCGCGATCGGACGGATGACCTCGGTGGCGAAGCGGCGGACCTTGCGCTGGAACTCGATCTGCTCGTCGTTGAGTGTGAAGTCCACTGCGAATGCCTCCCCGGGGCGATTGACTCGTCAGTCAACCAGTCTAGTTGACCAGCCGGTCGATCGCGCCGGCTACGAAGCCGATCCGGGCGTCCGGCTACAGTGCGCCGCGTGCGTCTGAGGAGGAGGAGTAGCGTCGCTGTCGGCCTGGCCTGCGTAGCCGGGCTCTCGGGCTGCAGCCTCGGCGGCGACTCCGACCGCCCGCCCCAGCTCGGCGCGAAGTCCGACGACAAGGAGGCCGCGGCCAAGCTCGGCTTCCCGTCGTCGGCCACCAAGAACACCATCCGCGTTGGCGGCGCCGACGCCGCCGCCGACGCCGCCGGCGTGGCCAGCGCCGTGTTTCCCGCCACCGGCAACGCCAACCGCCCGACCGCGGTGGTGCTGGTGGACAAGGACGACTGGCAGGGCGGGGTGACGGCCTCGGTGCTGGCGGCGCGGCCGATCGGCGCGCCGGTCCTGGTATCCGATGGCGACGACCTGTCGGCGGTGACCGAGGACACGCTCGACCGCCTCAAGCCGACCGGCTCGGACCTGTCCAAGGACGCCCAGGTGATCCGGATCGGGGACGAGCCCGCGCGTCCCGACGGCTTCAAGACGGCAGTGCTGGAGGGCAAGAACGAGTACGAGCGCGCTGCCGCGATCGACCGCTTCTTCTCCGCCGCGCGCGGCAAGCCCAGCGCCAACGTGGTCGTTGCCTCGGGCGAGAAGTCGGAGTTCGCGATGCCGGCCGCCGCCTGGGCCGCGCGCTCGGGCGACTCGGTGCTGCTGAGCAGGCGCAACTCCCTGCCCGCGGCCACCGCCAAGGCGATCAAGTCCCATCCGGACCCCAACATCTACGTGCTTGGCCCGCCCTCGGCTGTCTCGGAGAAGGTGGTTGCGCAGCTCAAGAAGCTCGGCAAGGTCGTGCGGATCCAGGGCCGCACGCCGGTCATGAACGCGATCGCGTTCGCCCGCTACCAGAAGGGCGGCTTCGGCTGGGGCGTCGTGGTGCCGGGCTACAACTTCACCGTGGCCGGCACGTCGCGGCCGCTGGACGCCGCCGCATCGGCCGCGCTGGCAACCCGCGGCGTGTTCGCGCCGCTGCTGCTGACCGACGACGCAAAGGACATCCCCAAGCCACTCGAGGAGTACCTGCTGAGCGTGCAGCCCGGCTATGAGGACGATCCCGGCCAGGCGGTCTACAACCGCGTCTGGCTGCTCGGCGATGACAAGCAGATCTCGGTGGCCGAGCAGGCCCGGATCGACCAGATCACGGAACTCATCCCCGTAGAGGCCAACGCGCCCTGAGGAGAGCCTGCGAAGAAATCGGCATCCATGCCGATTTCTTCAACGGCCTGTACGACCCTCGCTTCGAGGGTCGGTAGGGTCCGCTCCGTGAGCGAGTTCGAGCAGCCCGGCCGGATGGGCCGTGAGCCGACGGTCGAGGACGTGCGCCAGCTGATGGGCGCCTCGACCCCGCACTTCGCAACCCACCTGCGCAACCGGATCGCCTCGCTGGTCGCCGGGCTGCCTCCGGAGCACCCGGCCAGGATGCTCGGCGAGCGCGAGATCGAGCGCCTTGACGACGTGGCGCTGGGCTCGGAGCGGCGCGGCACCGCCGGCCAGGGCGAGCGCGCCATGCCCAGCCTGCGCGGTGAGTAGCGCCGACGTCCGCGTCCGGGCGCTGCTGGACCCGGAGGCCGCGGACTCGGCCGAGCTGCGCGACGGCTACCTGGACGCGATCGGCGGCTACCTGCCCGAGTCGACGGGGTCGGTTCAGGACATCATGCTCACCGGCGCTCTGCCCAAGGTCTACGAGCGCTGGTGGCGGCCGGCCTGGGCGCGGATCGCCAAGGGCGTGCGTGGGCCGAGCATGGAGGACGAGCACCGGATAGCCGGCCGACTGCTGGACCTGCACCCCGGCGACGCGGTGCTGGACGTGGCCTGCGGCACGGGGAACTTCACCCGCCGGTTCGCCAGCGCGGTGGGCCCGGCCGGGCTGGCCGTTGGCGTGGACCTGTCCGAGCCGATGCTGGCCCGCGCCGTCGGCGACACCCGTGCCGCGGGGTTCGACGGCCACACCGCGTACCTGCGCGCCCGCTCCGAGGAGCTGCCGCTGATCGACCACACCTTCGACGCCGCGTGCTGCTTTGCCGGCCTGAACCTGATGGCCCACCCGCACGCCGCGATCGCCGAAATGGCGCGTGTGCTGGCTCCCGGTGGGCGGATCGCTCTGTTCACCAGCGCGCAGTTCCGGACGCCCGGCTTGCGGTTGTGGCAGTCAGCGGCGACGATCCCCGCTGGGATGACTATGTTCGGCCAGGACGAGCTGACCGGGGCCCTGGAGCAAAACGGGTTCGTGGACGTGCGCCGCCTGCTCAGCGGCACGACCCAGTTCGTCGGCGGGGTGCTGGCGGGATGAGCGCGGAGTCGAACAGGCAGCTCGTGGAGCGCTTCTACGCCGCGTTCGGCCAGAAGGACGGCCACGCGATGGCCACCTGCTACGCGTCCGACGTGCATTTCTCCGACCCGGTGTTCCCGGACCTGCGCGGGCCGCGCGCGGAGGCCATGTGGCAGATGCTCACCGAGGCGCCGGGCGAACTGCGCATCGAGCTGCTCGAGCACGACGCCGACGAGACCAGCGGGTCGGCGCACTGGCGCGCCCACTACGTGTTCAGCCAGACTGGCCGGCCCGTGGTCAACGACGTGCGCGCCACTTTCGTTTTCGAGGACGGCCTGATCAGCGAGCATCGCGACGAGTTCGACTTCCACCGCTGGGCGCGCCAGGCCTTGGGTCCGATCGGGTTGCTGCTGGGCTGGACCCCGTTCCTGCGATCGGCCGTGCGGCGCAAGGCCGCGGCCCGGCTCGAGGAGCACACCGGCGTCGCGGAGGAGCCCCGCTACTAGAGGCCCCGCCCGGGAACGCACGGTGCGGGTGCGATTTCCCGAGGTGCGCTTCTAGGTGGTGGTCGCCGGCTCGCCCTTGGCGTTGACCGTCGTCACCGGCAGCCCCAGCCCCGCAACCTTGCGCGGCAGGTCCAGGTGCATCCAGCGCGAGACCCGCGTGGGCAGCGTCGAGATGATGATCTCGTCGAAGCCGTGGACGTTCACGGCGTCCTCGACCGCCGCCAGCGGCTCGGGCGCCCCGACCAGCGACTCGACCGGTGCGCCCGCGGCCTCCTCGAGCAGCGGCACCGCCAGCGCGATCACCGACTCGGCCTCGGAGGCGCTCTGGTCCTCGGGGTCCACGACCTGGTGCAGCCCGTGAGCCGCGGCCGGCACCAGCAGCGTGAACGCCGCCGCCCCCTGGGCCGCCCGTTTGCGGACCGCCTCGATCAGCGCGGGCGTGGCCGCCGTCTTGTTGGCCACAACGAGCACGCGTGCCGACTCCATGTGCCGATTGTGCCAAGCGGCGGCCGGGGCGGCAACCAGCTGTCAGCGTCGCAGCTCGGTCTCGAGCACTGTGATCGAGCGCTGGAGCTGGTCGGCGGTCGCGTCGGCGACCGACGTGACCCCCACCGCCCTGTTGACCCAGGCGTTGACCGAGCGGTGGTCGTTGCGGCCGCGGCGGGCAAGCTTGGACACCAGCGCGGCGCGCTCGTCGCGCAGACGGCGGCGCTTCTGGAACGCCGCCTCGGGCCGAGGATCGGCGACGAACTCCTCGGGCTCCGCCGGTGAGGCGCCCACGGGCGCGGCGGTCGACATCTCCGGGTTGGACTCGTCGGCGAACAGCAGCAAGGCGTCGCCCGGCCCGGTGGTGGACGAGATCACGTCCTCAAGGTGGGCGTTCGAGGACAGCGCCGTGAAGCCGTCGCCGGCCGCGGCGCGCTCGAGCGGCTCATCGCGCTCCTCTAGCGCCTCGTCCAGCTCCAGCGCGTGGCGGCGCTCCTCCTCCACCTGCGCGGCCAGCAGCTTGAGGTCCGGGTCGGCGGGCATCAGCAGGTAGCTCATCTGGCGGCGCGGCTGCGGCGTGCGGCGCACGAACCGGCCCACGACCTGGCGGAAGAACAGCTCCGTGCGGGCCGGGGTGGCGTAGACGCCCACGCGCAGGCGCGGGATGTCCACGCCCTCGCTGACCATCAGGACCGAGACCAGCCAGCGCTCGTCCGAGGCGGCGAAGCGGTCGATGCCGTCGGAGGCGCCGGGGTCGTCGGAGGTGACCACCGGCGGGCGGCGGCCCGTGATGCGCGACAACCGGTCGGCCAGCGCGTTCGCGTGCTCCTTGTCGGCCGCCACCACCAGGCCACCGGCGGCGGGGTGGCCGTCGGCGCGCACCTCCTCGAGGCGCTCGTCGGCGTCGCGCAGCACCTGGGCGATCCAGTCACCCCCGGAGTCGAGCGCGGTGCGCAGCCGTCGCGCCGACTCCTGGCGCGGCAGCACCGTCTCGAACTCGGCCGTGCGGATCCTGCCGTCCGAGGCCCACTCCATCTCGCCGCCGTAGGCGAGGAACGTGATCGGCCGGCAGACGCCGTCCACGAGCGCGTCGGTGTACGTGTAGGCATGGTCGGCGGAGCTGACGCCGTCGTCGTCGTAGCCGACCCATGGGATCGCGGTGTTGTCCGAGCGGAACGGGGTGCCCGACAGCAGCAGCCGGAACCCGGCGCGGTCGAAGGCGCGCGAGGCGCTCTGGCCCCAGGCGGCCAGCTCGCCCATGTGGTGCGGCTCGTCGGCGATCACCAGCGTGCGCCGGCGCGCCGCCGCGGCCGCATGCACCTGCGGGCCGGAGGCCACCGTCGCGTAGGTCACCGCGACGCCGTGGCGGTCGGCGGGCTCGGCCCCGTCCGCGTTGGCCCGGCCGGGGTCCAGGTCCAGGCCATAGCGGGCGGCGTCGGCAGCCCACTGACGGCAGATGTGGGTCGTGGGCGCCACCACGCAAACGCGCGTGACCACACCGCGCCGCAACAGCTCGTAGGCCACGCGCAGGCCGAACGTGGTCTTGCCCGCAGCGGGCGTGGCCGAGGCCAGGAAGTCGCCCGTCGGCCGTTCCAGCAGCTTGGCCAGGGCGGCCTCCTGCCACGCCCGCAGCGGCCGCTCGTCGGGCCAGGGCGGGAGCGTCCGTGCTCGGGTTGCGGGCGGGGTGGCGGCCTCCATGCGAAGCGGGCACCCTAGAGACGCGGCCGGATCAAACCGCGAGGTGGTGTGGATCGACGGTCACTATGACCGTCGATCCACACCACCCGGGGTCGGAGGCGTCATCCGTCGAAGTCGGTCTCCAGGGTGATCTCGCCGACGGCGCCCAGCGCGCGCGAGACCGGGCATCCCTCCTTGGCCTCCTGCGCGTGCACGGCGAAGTGCTCGGCGTCGATGCCGGGAACCTTGCCGGCGGTGCTGATCGCGGCCTTCGTGATCGTCGGCTCGCCGTCCACGATCTTCAGCGTCACGTCGACGGTGGTCTGGATCACCTCGGGCTCGTGGCCGTGGTCGGTGAGGACGCCGCTGAGCGCCATCGAGTAGCACGATGCGTGCGCGGCCGCGATCAGCTGCTCGGGGTTGGCGCCCTTGTCGTTCTCGCCCTCGAACCGCGACTTGAAGCTGTAATCGCCGTCGATCGAGCCGGTGTTGAAGTGGCCCCGGCCCTCCTTGAGGTTGCCGTTCCACTCGGCTTTGGCGATGTTGGGCATTGGGTCGTCCTCCTGGTCGCGTTGCGGTGCGACCCCGAGGCTATTTGCGTGTGGCGGCCGTGACCTAGGCGGCTGCGCCAAGCCCGTTCAGGTCCGCGACGCGGTCGCGGTGGGCCCGGGCTGAGCCGAACAGTGAGCCGTCGACCTTGGCGCGCTTCAGGAAGAAGTGCAGGTCGTGCTCCCACGTGAAGGCGATGCCGCCGTGCACCTGGAGTGCGGACGAGGTCACGTTCCACGCGGCGTCCGAGGCCAGCGACTTGGCCATCGACGACGCCAGCGCCAACGTCTCGGGCTCGGCCTCGGCGGCCCAGGCGGCCCACAGCGTCGCCGAGCGCGCGCTCTCGGTGTCGCGCAGCATGTCCGCGCAGCGGTGCGCCACCGCCTGGTAGGCGCCGATCGGGCGGTCGAACTGCTTGCGGTCACGGGCGTACTCGACCGCCATCTCCATCACCCGCTGCGAAACACCCACCAGCTCGGCGGAGGCGGCAACCGCCATCCGGTCGACGGCGGCGCCGACGTCGCCGGGCAGGATCTCACCATCGCCGCCGGGCACCACGCGTGAGTAGCGGCGGGTCTGATCGATCGTCTCCAGCGGTTGGATGTCGCAGTCCTTGGCGTGGTGCAGCACCGCCTCGCCGCCATCGAGGAACACGATCACGTCGGCGCTGTCGGCGTCCGGCACCAGCTCGGCGACGCCGTTCGTGAGCGTGCCGACCGTGCCGCGCGCCTGGCCGGTCGCGATTCCCTCCAGCCAATTGCCCTTCTGCTCGTCGCTGCCCGCGTACTGGATCGCCAGCCCGGCGGCGGCGTTGGACAGGAACGGCACCGGCGCCAGCGTGTAGCCCAGCTCCTCGAGCAGGATCACGAGCTCGACCGTCCCCAGGCCCTGCCCCCCATGCTCCTCGTCGATGAAGATGCCCGGCCAGCCCAGCTCGGCCAGCTCGGAGAAGTGGCCGCCGTCGTAGCGCTCGCCCTCGGCCAGCTCGCGCACGGTGTCGGGCTTGAACCGCGCCACGAGCAGGTCGTGCGCAGTGCGCTTGATCGCCTGCTGGTCGTCGGAGTAGTCGAAGTTCATTGTCCTCCGGTGCTCGCTCGGCGTACGCCCTCGCTGTGCTCCTCGGCGGTCATCGCAGCTTGGGCAGGTTGAGGACGCGCTCGGCGATGATGTTCTTGAGGATCTCGGTCGTGCCGCCCTCGATCGAGTTGGCGCGGGCGCGAAGGAAGCGGTAGGTCCAGTCGGAGTCCTTGGCGGCGGCCTCCTCGCCGCGGATCTCCATCGCCAGCTCGGTCAGGCCCTGGTTGATCGACGACCACTGGAGCTTCGGCAGCGAGCCCTCCGGGCCGGGGGTGCCGGTCTTCATGATCGCCGTCAGGCCGCGCCAGGCGTTCAGGCGCAGCGCCTCGACCTCGATCAGCAGGCCGGCGATCCTCTGGCGCACCAGCGGGTCGCTGTCCACGCCGCGCTCCTTGGCCAGCTCGATCAGCTGGCCAAGCGCGATCTTCATCGTGGCAGCCGCGCCGGCGCCGAGGCCGGCGCGCTCGTTCATGAGCGTGGTGATCGCCACGCCCCAGCCGTTGCCCTCGCCCCCGATCACGTTGGCGTCGGGGATCCGCGCCTCCTCTATGAACAGCTCGTTGAACTCGGCCTCACCGGTGATCTGGTGCAGCGGGTTGATCTGCACCGCGTCCTGGTCCATGTCCATCAGGAAGTAGGTGAGGCCCTTGTGCTTTGGGGCGTCCTGGTCGGTGCGGGCAACGAGCATGCACCACTTGGCCTCGTGGGCGAGCGTGGTCCACACCTTCTGGCCGGTAACGACCCACTCGTCGCCGTCCCTGACGGCCTTGGTCTTCAGCGATGCCAGGTCGGAGCCGGCCTCGGGCTCCGAGAACCCCTGGCACCAGATCTCCTCGCCGGACAGGATCGGCTCGAGGTAGCGCTTCTTCTGCTCCTCGGTGCCGTGCGCGATCACCACCGGCCCGCCCATGACCAGGCCGAGCACGTTCGCGGGGCCTGGCGCCTTGGCGCGCGCCAGCTCCTCGCCGAAGATGGCCTGCTCGATAAGCGTGGCCCCGCGGCCTCCGTACTCTTCGGGCCACGACAGCCCGGCATAGCCCTGCCCGTGCAGCTTGAGCTGCCACTGCTTGAGCCAGTCGAATCCCGCATCCTCGCCCGTGGGCGGCTCGCCCGGGTGGTTCTCGGCCAGCCAGCCACGCACCTCGTCGCGGAAGGCCTGCTCGTTGGGAGAGAGCGTCAGGTCCACCGGGCGCGCACTCTACTGGCCAGGTGGCCAGGACGGATGATCGACCGGCTGCCCGAGAAGGCTGCGCGGCGGGCACCGCGGCTGCTGGACGCGCCCGCCTAGCGCGGGACCGCGTCGGCATCGAGGCCCCGCAGCAGCCGCCGCGCCACACCCTCGAGCGTCCGGTCGCCGTAGGCCTTCGTAGGCGTGCCGGTGACCATGATCCCCACGGCCACCCGCCGGCCGTCGCGTTCGAGCAGTGCCATTTGGTGGTCGCGCTCGCCGTAGTCGCCCCAGCCGCCCTTGAAGTAGAGCCGCCAGCCGGGCGGGCGGACACGAGCGATCCCCCAGCGCTCAGAGCGGACCACCGAGCCCAGCAGCGCCAGCGCGGTTGCGCGGTGGCGACGTGCGACGAACCGGTCCAGCTTCAGGAAGAAGCGCGTCTGATCGGCGGTGCTGATGCGCGTCGCGCCCCACGAGGACGCGGTGGCGAACCGGCGCATCCCGGCTCGGCGCGCCAGTCGCGTCAGCGCCGCGTTGCCCACGATGTCGCGCACACGCGACCCCGCGCGGTTGCTCGAGCGGCGGATCATCGGTGACAGCAGCGCGTGGTCGCCGGCGCGCAGGCCTCGCGAGCGGACGCTCGCGCGGTTGAGGTAGGCCACCATCAGCATCGCCTTGACCACGCTGGCCGAGCGGGCCACGCGGTCGCCGCGGTAGCTCCACGCGCGTCGCTCGGTGCGGACGGTGAACGACACCGACCCGGCGCGATCACGGGCGTGGTCGCGCGCGGCGCCCGCGTCCGGCGACCACGGCGCCGCGACGGCGGCGGGCGTGCACACCAGCGCTCCGAGCGCCAGGGTGATGAAAGCCGTCCTCACCGGTCCTAGTCTTGACCAGATGGGTGCTTCTGACACCTCACGTCCGGAAGGTATCGCGGGCAGCACGCTTCCGGGTCCTTACCCGGTGGGTAGGTACGCGGTCAAGCTCAAGGTACGCCTGCGCCAGTTCGCCAACGTGCAGGTCTTCGGAGAGGTGTGGAACCTGAAGGTGGCCCGGACGAAGGCGTTCTTCGAACTACGCGACAGCCGCGGCGCCCTGCCCTGCTCGATGTGGGTGAACGACTTCGACAAGCTCGGCCTGGACCGGGCCACGCTCGCCGACGGCGCCCAGGTGGTGGTCGCCGGCGGGCCCGACTTCTACGAGGGCAGCGGCACATCGTCGCCGTCGTTCACGTTCCTGGTGCGCGACCTGCGCGTGGCCGGCGAGGGCGAGCTCCTGGCCCAGCTCGCGCGGCTGCGCAAGCAGCTGGACGCCGAGGGCCTGTTCGACCCCCAGAAGCGGCTGCCGCGACCGGCGCTGCCGCGAACGATCGGCGTGGTCACGGGCCAGACGGGCAAGGCCCGTGACGACGTGCTGGCCGGCCTCTCGCGGCGTGGCTGGCAGGGCCGGCTGGTGTGGGCGTTCGCGCCCGTGCAGGACCGCCGCGCCGCCCCCGCCATCACCCGCGCGCTCCAGGACCTGGCGGCCACCGGCCAGGTCGACACGATCGTGGTCGCACGCGGCGGCGGCTCGCTGGCCGACATGTTCGCCTTCTGCGACGAGACGCTGTGCCGCACGGTCGCGCTGCTGCCGGTGCCCGTGATCGCCTCGGTGGGCCACCACACCGACCACACGCTGATCGACGACGTTGCCGCGGTGGCGTGCTCCACACCCACGCACGCCGCCGAGCAGGCCGTGCGCGTGCACTGCGGCGACGCGCGCACGCAGCTGGCCCGCTCCGGCGCGCGGCTGCGCGACTCCGGCCGCCGTACCGTGGTCCAGCGCGCACGCCGGCTCGCCGAGCTGACGCGCGCGCCGGCCGAGCACCTGGCGCGCGAGCGCCGCCGCCTGCACCAGCAGCTGCGCGAGCTCCGCGCCGTCGGGGGCCGTCGCACGGCCGACGGCCGCCGCGACATCCGCACCCGGCTGATGGTGCTGGAGCGCAAGGCCGGGGCGGCCGCGGGCCCCGACGCGGCGCGCCGGCGCCAGGACCTCGAGCGGCTCCGGCTCGCGCTGGCCGCGCACGACCCCGAGCGGACGCTCGAGCGTGGCTACGCGCTTGTCACTACGGGCGACGACGAGCTGGTCACCACGGCGGAGGCCGCCCGCGCCGCGGGCGACGTCTCCGTCCGCTTCCGCGACGATCGTGTCCGGGCCCGGATCGAGGACGAATGAGCGACGACCAGCAACAGCCGCGCAGCTACGAGTCCGCGGCGGCGCGGATCGAGGAGATCATCAAGCGCCTGGACTCCGGCGAGGCCGGCCTGCGCGAGACGCTCGACCTGGTGCGCGAGGGCCGCGAGCTCGTCGACTACTGCGCCACCGAGCTGGAGGCCGTGGGTCAGGGCCTCGAGGAGCTGAAGCTCGACGAGCTGGTGCAGCGGCTGGAGAGCCGCCAGCCCACCTCCGACTAGCGGCCGGCCTCCTTGCGCGCCTTCTTCAGCTCCTTCTCGACCGTCTTGCGCTGATTGTCCGAGAACGACAGCCGCTTCTCGAGCAGGGGCACCGCCTCGGCGGGGCGCCCGGTCTGGCGAAGCGCCTGCGCCAGGTTGAACAGCGCGAAGGCGTGGTTGAGCTCGGTCGAGTCGTCCGGGAACGCGTCGACCGACCGCTGGAGCACCGGCACCGCGCCGGCCGCATCGCCACGCTTGAGCATGGCGTAGCCGCGGTCGTTGAGCTCGGAAGCGGTCTCCGAACCGGTGGTGGTCGCCGGAGGCGTGGTCTCCGCCGGCGCCGTCTCGGATGGCGCGGTCGCCGGCGTGGTGGCGGGTTCCTCGCTGGTATCGGTGCGCTCGGGCCGCGCGGCCGATGTCTCCGTGACCTGCGCTCCGCCGCCCCCGTCATCACCGCCGCCGCCCGCGAAGACGAACACCGCCGCTGCCAGGACCACCACAGCCGCCGCGGCGAAAGCGATCGGCAGGCGCGAGCCGCCGCGGTGGGTGGTGGCGGGCGGCGCAGGGGCGGCCCGCGTGACCGCCGTCGGCTCCGACGCCAGCGTCGGCGGCGCGGCCACGCCCGCAACCGAGGCCTCCAGCTCGGCCGCCAGGTCGCCCGCGCGCCGAGGCCGGTCCTCGGGCCGCGCCTCCATTCCCCAGCGCAGCGCGGCGGCAATCGCCACGGGCGCCTCGGGCCAGCTCTCGCGCACGTCGCGGGCGGGCCGGTCGGTGATGCTGTGGGCGATCTGGACCGGAGTGTCGCCCGTCTGCGCGCGCTCGCCGCTGAACGCCTCGTAGGCCACCGCCGCGAGCGCGAAGATGTCCGTCGCCGGCCCGGTCGGCTCGCCGCGGACCTGTTCCGGCGCCATGTACGAGGCGGTGCCCAACACGGCGCCGCTGGCGGTGATGCTCGTGCCCTCGGCCAGCGTGGCGATGCCGAGATCGCCCAGCTTGGCCGTGCCGTCGGCGCGGATCAGGACGTTGGCCGGCTTGACGTCACGGTGCACGATCCCCTTGTCGTGCACGGCATCAAGCGCCGCCGCCACGTCGGAGATCACGGCGACGGCGCGCTCGGGGCTCAGCCGGCCCGCCTTCAGCTCGCGTGCCAGGTCGGTCCCGTCGACATGCTCCATCACGATCAGGACCGACTCGCCGTCGGTCTCCACGTCGTAGACAGCCACGAGGTTCGGGTGGTTGAGCGCGGCGCCCAGGCGGGCCTCGCGCTGGAACCGGCGCACGATGTCCTCGGGACTGTGGGCGTGCAGGCGCTTGACGGCCACCTGGCGGCCCAGGCGCTGATCCTCGGCCAGGAACACACGTGCCATGCCGCCCGTGCCGATCAGACGCAGGGTCCGGTAGCGGCCGGCGAGTAGTTCGTCGTCGGACATCGGCCATAGGCTAGGCGAGTACGTTCATGGCATGACCTGGACCGTTCACCTCTCCGGAGAGATCCACACAGACTGGCGCGAGCAGATCGGGGACGGGGCCCGCGCCGCCGGCCTGGACCTGGCCTTCACCGCGCCCGTGACCGACCATTCCGCCAGCGACGACTGCGGCGCCGCCATCCTCGGCGAGCCCGCCGAGCAGTTCTTCCGCGACCAGCTCGGCGCCGGCGTGAACGCCGTACGCACGCGCACCCAGATGCAGCACGCGGACATCGTGGTGGTGCGCTTCGGCGAGCAGTACAAGCAATGGAACGCCGCCTTCGACGCCGGGTTCGCATCCGCGCTGGGCAAGCCGCTGATCACGCTGCACCCCACCGAGCACGACCACGCGCTCAAGGAGGTCGATCGCGCGGCGCTGGCCGTGTGCCGGGAGCCGGAGCAGGTGGTGGCGGTGCTGCAGTACGCATTGGAGGGTGAGCTTGTGATTGGGTTCCCCGCCTCCAAATGAGCGAACCCAATTCCAACATCCGCCTGGGCATCGCCGGCAGCGGCGCCATCGCGGTCGGCCTGGCCAAGGCAGCCAGTCCCTACATGGACACGGTTCTGCGTGCCCGCAGCGACGAGTCCGCCGAGCGCGCCCGCGGCCGCCTCGACGACCACGTCCGCGTGGTGACCGAGATCGGCGAGCTCGGCGACCGCACCTATGTGGTCGAGGCGATCGCCGAGGACCACGACACCAAGGTCGATCTGCTGACCGAGGTCAACGGGCACCTGGCCGCCGATGCCGTGCTGGCCACCACCACCTCGTCGCTGAGCGTGAACCAGCTGGCCGCCGCGAGCGGCCGCGCGCAGAAGTTCGCCGGGCTGCACGTGTTCAACCCGGTGCACAAGATGGATCTCGTCGAGCTGGCCTTCCCCGACGCCGCCGACGATGCAACCCGCACGGCGTCCGTCGAGCTGTGCGAGGCCATGGGCAAGACGGTCGTCGAGGTACCCGACGTGCCCGGGTTCGTGGTCAACCGGCTGCTGTTCCCGTTCGCATTCCAGGCCGTGGTGCTGGCCGAGGAGACGGGGCTCCCGCCGGCCGACATCGACTCCTGCATGAAGCTCGGCGCCGGGCACCCGATGGGCCCACTTGCGCTGCTGGACTTCGTGGGCCTCGACGTGTCGGCCGCGATCGGCGAGCAGGTCGGCGCCGACGTGCCGCAGCGCGTCTACGACCTGATCGACCAGGGTCACCTGGGCCGCAAGAGCGGCGCCGGGTTCTACGAGTACGCCAGGAAGTAGGTCACAGGCGGCGGGTGTCGTCCGTCGGAGGGTTGCGATGGTCCCCCACCCCGTCCTGTTCCGCCTCGGCCTCGCGGGCCTGGGCCTGATCCAGCTGACAAACGGGGTTTACGCGCTGTTGTGGCCGCAGAGCTTCTACGAGGACTTCCCGCTCGGCCGTGGCTGGGTCGAGGCGCTGCCGGCCTACAACCCGCATCTGCTGGCCGACGTGGGCGCGCTGTTCATGGCCACCGGGGCGCTGATGCTGATGGCGGCGTACTGGCTCCAGCGCCGGCTGGTGCTGGCCGCGCTCGTGACCTGGCTCCTGTTCGCGCTGCCGCACACGATCTACCACTTCGGCAACCTCGGCCCGTACGACACCGCCGACACGGTCGGGAACGTGGTCACGCTGGGGTTGACGGTGCTGGTGCCGGCGGCGCTGCTGGCGCTGCTGGTCAGGCGCCCTCGGTAGCCTCGCGCGGCTCGTCGCCCTCCACCTGGGCGCCGGCTGGCGCCTGGCCGCCGTGGTCGCGGATCCGCACCGCCTCGATCCGGTTCTCGCGCACGGACTCGACCCGCAGCGAGTAGCCGTTGGCGCGCACCATGTCGCCACGCTTGGGCAGCCGGCCGAGCTCGCCGAACACGTAGCCGCCTACGGAGTTGTAGGCATCGGAGTCGTGCGGGATCTCCAGCCCGTAATCGGCGAGGTCGTCGATCGGCACGTGGCCGCGCACCCACCAGTCGCCGTTGCCCAGCCGGCGCACGCCGGCCACAGCGGGGTCGGTCTCGTCGGCGATCTCGCCGACGACCTCCTCGACGATGTCCTCGACGGAGACGATGCCGGCGGTGCGGCCGTACTCGTCGACCACGACGGCGATCGAGGCACGCTCGCGCTGGAGGTCGGCAAGCAGGTCGTCGAGCGGCTTGGTCTCGGGCACGATCAGCGCGTCCTTGACGCTGGGCTCGATCGACGCCGCCGGACCCTCGTTCATGAGCCGCCGCGCCAGCGAGTTGTTGTGCACGATCCCGCGGATGCGGTCCGTGTTGCCGTCCTCGGTGACCACCAGGCGGGTGTGGCCGGAGTCGACGCAGCGGCGCAACGCGTCCTCGGCGCTCTCGGCCACGTCCACGGTGACCACCGCCGGGATCGGCGTCATGACCTGGCGCGCCTCCTGCTCGTGCAGGTGGAAGACGCCGGAGAGCATGCCCGCCTCGCCGGGGTCGAGCTTGCCTCCCGTCTGGCTCTGGGCGATCAGCAGCTTCAGGTCCTCGGACGACGAGGCCTCGTCGAACTCGGCCTTGGGGTTGGTGCCGATGGCCCGCAGCATCGCGTTGGAGGCGGTGTTCAGCAGCCAGATCAGCGGCTTCAACGAGATCCGGAAGACCTCGAGCAGGCGCGCGGTGCGAAGTACCGTCGTTTCCGCGTGGGTGATCGCGAAGATCTTCGGCACCTGCTCGCCGACCGTGATGTGCAGCGCCGTGGTCACGAAGTAGGCGAACCCGAACGACACCGCCAGCGACACGCCGTGCGGGACCGACTCGCCCAGCAGTTCCTCGATCAGGCTCGCGATGGCCGGCTCGCCCATGAAACCGATGCCAAGCGAGGCCATCGTGATCCCGAGCTGGCATGCCGACAGGTACTCGTCGATGTGGTCGATCTGGTGCGCCGCCAGCCGGGCGCCCTTCTTACCGGCCGCCGCCAGATCGTCGACCTTCGACCCGCGTGCGCGCACGAGCGCGAACTCGGCCGCCACGAAGAAGCCGTTGGCGGCCACCAGCACCGCCACGCCGATCAGCAGCAGGAGCTGGGTCATATGAGGGCCGGAGCCCTACTTCGAGGAGGTTCGCCGTCGCTCATCCGCGGAACTTCGACACCTTAGCGCCAGGGGCGGTCAGCCAAGGTCATCGATCTTCGCCGCCAGCTCGAAGTCCGCCGCCGTGAGCCCGCCCTCGGAGTGGGTCGAGATCGTGATCGTGACCGTGTCCCACGAGATCGCCAGGTCGGGGTGGTGGCCCATCTCCTCGGCCACCGGGGCGATCTCGTTGACCAGCCCGACCGAGCCCATGAAGTCTCCGCGCTCGAAGTTCTTGGTGATGGCCTCGCCATCACGTGACCAACCCTCGGCGCGCTCCAGCTCGTGCCCTATCTCCTCTTCGCTCAGACGTGCCATCGTTCCCTCCATGCGAATCGCTTCCCTGGTGCCGTCCTCGACCGAGATGCTTTTCGAGCTCGGCCTCGGCGACAGCATCGTGGCAGTAACCCATGAGTGCGACCACCCGCCGGCGGCCGCGGACCTGCCCCATCTGACCGCCAGCGTGATCCCCGAAGGTCTGTCGGCGGCCGCGATCGACGCCGCAGTGCGCGACCATGTGGGCCGGGGAGAGGCGCTCTACACCCTTGACGAGGCGACGCTCGCCGAGCAGGACCCCGAGCTGATCGTTACCCAGGCCGTTTGCGATGTGTGCGCGGTCTCCTACGACGACGTGCGCGCCGTGGCCGAGCGGCTGCCGTCCAAGCCCGCCGTGATCTCGCTCGACCCGACGACGATCGGCGAGGTGCTGGCCGACGTGCCGCGGTTGGCCGAGGCGGCCGGTGTGCCCGACGAGGGCGAGCAGCTCGTCGAGGTGGCCGCCGAGCGCTTGGACGATGTCAAGGATGCCGTGGGGTCGGCCGAGCCGGTGGCGGTGGCGGCTCTGGAGTGGCTCGACCCGCTGTTCGTGGCCGGCCACTGGGTGCCGCAGATGATCGAGATGGCGGGCGGGATCGACGTGATGGGCCTGGCCGGCGAGAAGTCGCGCACGGTCGAGTGGGCCGAGCTCGAGGCCGCCGCTCCCCAGGTGATCGTGTCGATGCCGTGCGGGTACGGCACCGAGCGCACGGTGCGCGAGACGCTGGACCACGGCGAGCGGCTGGCCGGGCTTGGTGCCCGCGTGGCGGCGGTGGACGCCTCCGCATATTTCTCCCGCCCCGGCCCGCGGCTGGTCGACGGCGTGGAGCTGATGGCCCATCTGCTGCACCCCGGCCTGGTACCGGAGCCGCCCGCCGAGCGGTTCGCCTGGCTGGACCCGGACCGCTCCGGATCACCGGCCTAGACGGTGCCCCGGACCGTCCTGCTGCTGCACTCCTCGGCGGGCCTGTACGGCGCCGACAGGCAGCTCGAGGCGATCGTGGCCCGCCTGGACCCGGCGCGCTGGCGCGCCGTCTGCGTGCTCGCGGGGCACGGGCCGCTGGTCGCACGCCTGGAGCGGGCAGGAGCCGAGGTTGTGGTGCACCCGCTCGCCGTCCTGCGGCGGGCGCTGGCGCGGCCCGCCGGCGCGCTCACGATGGCCCGTGCCGTCGGCCGCGACCGCCGCGTGCTTGGTGCGCTGGCCCGTGACCGCGGCGTGGCGGTCGTGCACGACAACACGTCCGTGGTGCTCAGCGGCGGCGCCGTGGCGCGGGCGGCCGGCGCCGCCCACGTGGTCCACGTGCGCGAGATATGGACCGGCGGCGGCCCCGTCGAGCGGGCGCTGTGGCCGCTGATGCGCCGGCGGCTGCTGCGGGCGGACACCCTGGTTGGCATCTCCCAGGCCGTGTGCGACCAGTTCCCGCCCGGGGCCGCCACGCTGCTGCGCGACGGCCTGGCCCGTGAACCGGCGCCACCGGCCCGCGCGAAGGCCCGTGCAGCCCTTGGCCTTCCCGACGACCGATTCGTGGCCGCGGTGATCGGCCGCGTGCACCCCTGGAAGGGGCAGGACGTCCTGGCCCGGGCCCTGGCCGAGCCGGCGCTCGCGCGGATCGGCGCGATCGGCCTCGTGGTCGGCGACGCCATCGCCGGCGGCGACGCGGAGCAGCGACTGGACGCGCTGGAGCGCACGCTGGCGCTCGACGGCCGCCTGCGCCGGCTGGGCTTTCGCGACGACGTCGACACCGTCATGGGAGCGGCCGATGCCGTCGTCGTGCCCTCAACCAGACCCGAGCCACTCGGACAGGTGGCACTCGAGGCGGCTGCCGCCGCTCGCCCCGTGGTGGCCAGCCGGGCGGGGGGAGTGGCCGAGGTGGTGCGCGACGGCGAGACCGGTCTGCTGGTGCCCCCCGATGACCCGGCCGCCCTGGCCGCGGCGCTCGCCCGCCTGGCTGCGGAACCCGAGGAAGCGGCCTCCATGGGACGCAAGGGCGCGAAGATGCTGCCCGACGAGCCGTTCGGACGTGCTCTGCAAGCGCTCTATGACGAGTTGCCGCTGCGCTAGACGACGCCCGAGCCCGACCCCGACACCACGATCGCGCCGACCACGCTGGCCACGCCGATGGCCCCCGCGAGCAGCAGGCCGGCGATCTCCGGCACGCGTACACGCTCGCGCAAGTCGACCAGCACGAATGCCGCCAGTGCGCCGCCCAGCAAGCCGCCGATGTGCCCGCCGATCGAGATGTTCGGGATCGTGAACGTGATCAGCAGGTTGAGCCCGATCCAGAGGCCGAGGCCGCTTTCCATCGGGTTCATGCCGCGCGAGCGCATGACGATCACGGCCGCGCCCATCAGGCCGAAGATGGCGCCCGACGCGCCCACGGTCAGGCCCTCGGGCTGGAGCAGCAGCGCGCCGAACGCGCCTGCCAGCAGCGAGACGACGTAGATCGTCCCGAACCGGAGCCTGCCGATCGCGGGCTCGAGCAGCCCGCCGAGGATGTACAGGCCGAACATGTTGAACAGCAGGTGGAGCAGCCCCGCGTGCAGGAAGCCCGATGTGACCAGCCGCCAATACTCACCCTGCTCGATGTCGAACCGCGACAGGCCGCCGTCGTCGAGCAGCGTTCCGCCCGCGCTCGTCGAGCCGCCGCCGCTGAACAGCGTGCCGAAAGCCACGACCACGTTGATCGCGATCAGCACATAGGTCAGCGTCGGCTCGTCGGTCATGTTCCGGACGGTGCGCACCTGCGTCTTCTGGCTCGCGCAGTCCGGGCAGCGCATGCCCACCGAGGTGGTGGTCATGCAGTCGGGGCAGATCGGGTTCCCGCAGTTCGAGCAGGACACGCCGGTCTCGCGGCTGGGGTGGCGATAGCACGTCGGCATTGCGCGAAGCAGGGTAGTTGGCGCGCGCGCCCGGCTAAAGCTTGACGTTCACGACGGGCTGCCCGGTTGGCGAAGGCGCCCCTCCGGCCGGCTCGCGCGTGACCATCACGCGCTCGGCTCCGTCCAGGTCGTCCACCGCTGTCAGGCCGTCACCATTGCCGGTCACGGAGAACAGCGCCTTGGGGATGACCTCCCCGTCGCGCTGCAGCCAGACCTGGTACGTCTCGTTGGCGCGGAGCTTGGGCATTCCGTGGACGCGCAGCGTGCCGCCGGCGTTCTCGTCGTCGGCGATCACCAGGTTGCCGCTGCCGTTGGCCACGCGGTCGGTGTCGAAGCGCGCCGTGACCGTCCGATCCTGGCCGTCGGCGGTGATCTGGCTGAGGCCGAAGCCCCCGGCGATGCCGACCATCAGCAGGACCGCCGCGGTCACCGAGGCCAACTTGGCCGGCACGACGGGCATGCGCGGCAGGCGGGCGAACAGGCGGCTGCCGAGCGAGGCGGGCTCGCGCTCGCGGACGTCTGCCTCCACCTCCGCCATGATCGCGGCCTTCACCTGCCGCGGGGCCGCCAGCGGGGTCACCGAGCGCGGCAGAGCGTCGGCGGCGATCTGGAGCCGGTCGACCTCGTCACGGCAGACGTGGCACTCGCGCAGGTGCCCGACGAAGCGCATGTGCTCCTCGTCGGACAGCGCGCCAAGCACGTAGGCACCCACGTCCTCCTCGTGCATCGCGTGACGCTCCATCATGCGGGCTCAGGCTCTCTTGAGATGGTCTTGCGCAACTTGTCGAGGCCCAGGCGCATGCGGCCCTTCACGGTGCCGATCGGCATCTCGAGCTGGTCGGCGATCTGGCTGTGCGAGAAGCCGCCGAAGTACGCCAGCTCGATCACCCGGCACTGCTCGTTCGGGAGCTCCTCGAGCGCGGCGCGCACGGTCAGAGCCTCGTCGCGGCGGGCCACCTCGACGTCGGTGCGCTCGCGCGCCTCGAAGCGCTCCTCGATGCCCTCGGCGCTGGCGCGGCGCTTGTCGTGCACGGTGTTCCGGCGCAGGGCGTCGATCGCGCGGTGGTGGACGATCCCCAGCACCCAGGTGCGCACGCTGCCACGGTCGGCCTGGTAGCGGAGCTTGCTGCGCCAGATCGACAGGAACGCCTCCTGTGAGACGTCCTCGGCGACGGTGCGGTTGCCCACCATCCTGTATGCGAGCGAGAAGGCGGGACCGGAGTGGCGGTCGTAGAAGAGCTCGAACGCCCTCGGGTCGCCCTCCTGGACCAGGTGCATGATCTCCTCGTCGGCGAGGTTGGCCATGTCCTCAGGGGGAGTCACCGTCTGGGGGTACAACGCACCACATCGGGTATCGGATCAGCGCCCGAGGCGGGAACGCAGGTCCGACGAGACCTCGCGCACACCGTGCTCCAGCGCGGCCAGCGGGTCGCCGGCTCTGTTTCGCCGGCGCTGGCGGCGCGCGCTGAGCACCACGAGTCCGGTGGCGGCGGCGCCTCCGGCCACCACAGCAGCCACCGTCGGGCCCCAGTTGCGCGGGTCGCGCATGGTCGAGAGCTCCCAGTCGGCCAGCTCATCGACAGCCATGTCGGTAATCCCGGAGAGGGTGGTCTGAAGCCTGTCGCTGAGCGCCTCCGACGGCTCCACCGGCACGAGCGCGGAGCGCAGCAGCGCCTCGACCTCGTTCATCTCAGCCATTGGTGGTCTCCTCCTTGAGCCCCTGCTCGAGTTGCTTGATCGCTCGGTGGATCAACACCTTGGTCGCTCCCTCGGAGCGATCGAGGGCACGGGCGATCTCGCGGTTGTCCATGCCAAGCGCGAAGCGCATGATCAGCGCCTCCCGGCGGTCGTCGGGCAGCGCCTGGACGCCGGCCAGGACGTCCTTGAGCTCCTGGCGGCCCTCCACCAGGTCCTCGGTGTCGTGCGGGGCCGAGACCACAGCCGCGTCCTCGAGCTGGGTCTGGGGCCGACGGGAGCGGTCGCGGTAATAGTTCGCGGCCAGGTTGTGGGCGATCCGGATGAGCCACGGGCGCAGCGGGCGCCCGTTCGACTCGCGCTGGGCGCGCTCGAAGTGGCGGTAGGCCTGGAGGAACGTCTGCTCGGTGAGGTCCTCCGCGTCGTGGTGATTGCCCACCCGGTAATACGAGTAGCTGTACACGTCGCGCAGGTGGGCGCGGTAGAGATCGGTGAACTGGCCGTCCAGGCGCCGCTTGTCGGCATCATCGTCCACTCATCGCGGAGCCTACGCCGACAGCGCCTCGCGCGACCGCGGCGCGGCCGGCGCCTCCGGCTCGGCGGGCTCCCTGGGCTCCGGCATCGGTCCGCCGAGCCATGCCCACTGGAGCTCGACGCACGGCCAGATCCGCGCGGTGACCTCGTTGGCCAGGTGCTTGGAGGGCTCGTCCACGCGCGGGTAGGTCAGCGGCGGGCCGAAGCGCAGGTCCACGCGCACCGGGCGGAGGACCCAGCCGCGGCGGGCTCGCTCGGTGCCCTTGACGGCGATCGGGACGATCGGTGCGCCGCTCTCCAGCGCCAGCCTGCCCACTCCGCGCTTGGGCTCGTGCAGCGGACCGGAACGGTGCCGGGTGCCCTCGGGGAAGATCATCACCGTCTCACCGCGCCGAAGCAGCTCGAGCGCGGTGCCCATCGACTCCTCGTCGGACTCGCCGCGCTTGATCGGGAACGCGCCGAGGCAGTTCAGGATCCAGCCGGCGATCCGGCGGTCGAACAGCTCGCGCTTGGCGACGAAGTAGATCGGCTGCTTGACACAGCAGCCGATCACGAACGGGTCCAGGAAGCTGCGGTGGTTGGAGGCCAGGATCACGGGGCCCTCGGTGGGCACGTGCTCGCGGCCGGTGCGGCGCATGCGAAAGAACAGCAGCAGGAAGGGCTTGAGCACCATGCGGATCGGCCAGTAGACCCAGGGGTTGACGCCGCGCTCGCGGATCCGGCGGTGGTGCAGCGACAGCTCCTCGTTTCCGGCTCGCGCCATGTGGTGGTCTACCCGGATGCGACCGGCGCGTTACGCTCCGCCGATGGTCGATTTCAAGCGCACGCTCAACGGCGCTCTCGCGGGCACGGTCGCCGCGGCCACGTTGGGCCGCTCAACAGTCCGCGGACAAGCGCGCTTTCGAGAGCGGCTACGACGATGTCGAGCTGCTCGGCAAGGCCGTGACCCGGGGTGAGGGCTGGCCGGTAGCCGGGCTGGCCGTGCACCTGGCCAACGGCGCCGCGTTCGGCGCCACATACAGCGCGCTGCGCCCGTTCCTGCCCGGCCCGCTGGTGGGCCGCGCGGTCACGATGGCGCTGATCGAGCACGTCGCACTCTGGCCGCTGGTCCGGGTGGTCGACGAGTTCCACCCCGCGCGCAAGGAGCTGACGCCGTTGACCGGCAACGGCCGCGCGTTCGCCCAGGCCGCCTGGCGCCACCTGGTGTTCGGCGTCGTGCTCGGCGAGCTGGAGCGACGCCTGAACCCCGAGGGCGAGGACGAACCGCCGGAGATCCCGGTGTCCTCCAACGGCCACGGCGACATCGAGCTGGCCGTCGGGGCGACCGAAGCGTCGCAGTAGCCGGATAGAGCCCGCGCTCGGATTCGAACCGAGAACCTCTTCTTTACAAGAGAAGTGCTCTGCCAGTTGAGCTACGCGGGCACGGGTGTGCCTGCCGCCCGGCAAGCATAGGTCGCATTCGGGCCACCGAGCCGGGGAGGCCGAGCTCGCGCGGGGCCGATAGTGATCGCCATGCGAGGCCAATGAGCCACGCAGCGCCCGCCGCGTCACATCCGGCGTGAACCGTGAGGCCCCGGCCCCCTGGCTCTGGCGCGCGCCCGCACGCGCGCCGCGCCGTCACGTCAACTCACGTCGGGTCAGCGTGGCGGTGCGGCCCTGCCTCCGCCGAAGCGCCCGCCAAGGCCGAATCCGCCGCTTGGGATACCTGCCAGCAGGACCAGGATGGCCCCGATGATGCCCACGATGGGCGAGATGAACGACAGCAGCAGATATACGACGATCGCCACCAGGACGGTGACGAGGATTCCAGCGATGTTCATTGCCTCTCCTCTCGGTTGCCGGCCGGGATGGCCGATCCATCTGGCATTACCCGGAGCGAGCCCCGCTACGCCGGGCCCGCCGGCCGCTCAGGCCGGCACCGCGCGCGAGTCGAGGTGCGACCCCACCTTTCGCTTCACGCGCTGGAGAGCGTTGTCCACGGTCTTCGTGTCGCAGTCCAGCCGCTCGCCGATGACCTCGTAGGAGTACCCGTCGAGGTAGAGGGAGAGGACCGAGCTCTCGAGCTCGGACAGCACGCTGGACAGGCACGTCACCAGGCTCCTGAGCTCCTCGCTGGAGATCACCTGGTTCACGGGATCGTGCACCGAGGGACCGGGCAGCATCTCGTCGAGCGTCGGATCGCCGTCGCCGCCGGAGGCGGCGGGCGTCTGCGAGAACGAGACGTATTCGTTCAGCGGCGTGTGCTTGTTGCGGGTCGAGGTCTTCACCGCCGTGATGATCTGCCTCGTGATGCACAGCTCCGCGAAGTTGCGAAAGCTCGACTCGCGATCGGTGCGGTAGTCACGGATCGCCTTATAGAGGCCGACCAGGCCCTCCTGGATCAGGTCGTCGGCGTCGCCGCCGATCAGGAAGTACGAGCTGGCCTTCATCCGGACGAACCCGTGGTAGCGCTTCAGGATGGTGTTGTAGGCGTCGGCGCGGCCCTGCTTCGCGAGCGCGATGAGGTACGTGTCCTCAAGCTCTGGTTGAGAGTGACCCTTACGCGTGCCCGCCGTGGATCCGACGGTTGCAACCGAGGTGAGTGCAGCCACGATGCTCCTTCCAGCCCCTCCCTCGGGGCCTGAAAGCCATGTGACGCGTTACCTCCCCTGGCGCCGCGATCACGCTGATCCGGTTGGGTCTCGACCGCTTGGTCTCAACCTCCAGTCCAGCCTTATGGGCGCGAGTATCTGAGAGTTATGGACCCCTGTCAAGCCCCAATTTGCGAAAGTGCAAGATTCCGTACACGAGCGCCGCCGCAGCGGTGCTCACGTTCAGCGACCCAACCCGCCCGAGCTGGGGCAGCTGGATCATCTGATCGCACCCGGCCGCCACCCGTGGCCGCAGCCCCCTCCCCTCGGAGCCGAGCACCAGCACGACGCGGCCGGAGTAGTCAGGATCGGCATAGGACACGGCCTCGGGTCCGGCCGCCGCGCCGTAGACCCAGGCACCCGTCTTCTTGGCCGTCGCGAGCCAGTCGGCCAGGTTGCGCACCCTGGCCACCGGCAGGTGCTCGACCGCGCCGGCCGAGGCCTTGGCAGCCGCGGGCGTGACCTCGGCGGCACGGCGCTCGGGGATCACCACGCCGGCGGCGCCGGCCGACTCGGCCACGCGGCAGACCGCGCCGAGGTTGTGCGGGTCCTGGACCTCGTCCAGCGCCAGCACCAGCGCCTGCTCGTCCACCAGCAGCCGAGCGGGGTCGGCGTACGGGTAGCCCTCGGCCTCGGCGCAGATTCCCTGGTGATCGGTGCTCCCGGCGCGCTCCTCGATCCAGGCCGCGTCGGCGGTGTGCAGCTCGGCCGCCTCGGCCAGCCAGTCCTCGGACTGCTGGGCGGCCTCGGTGGCCCACACCCGCTCGACCGCGCGACGACGGCCGCGCAGCGCCTCGCGGACCGGATTGCGCCCGTAGAGGATCAAGCGCGCACGAGCCGCGCGCCCTCGGGGGTGTCGCGCACCACCCAGCCCGCGGCCGCCAGCCGGTCGCGCAGCTCGTCCGCGCGGTCGAAGTCGCGGTCGGCGCGGGCTTGCTCACGCTCGGCCAGCATCCGCTCCGCGTCGGCGTCCGGGCCGTCGCCGGCATCGTCCTCGAGCAGGTTCTCCAGCCCCAGCACCCTGAGCATGTCCGCGAGTGCGCCCACGCCCACGGTGTCACCCGCGTCCAGGCGCCGGTTGGCCTCACCGACCCATTCGAACAGGACGGCCCGAGCAGCGGGGGTGTTGAAGTCGTCGGCCAGATGGTCGAAGAAGCGGTCGGCGTAGGCGCCGAGGTCCTGGGGCGCCGGCGCGGTCTGATCGAGCCGGCGGCCCAGCTCGCGCAGCCGCTCGACCGATCGCTGCGCCTCGGCCAGCGCCTCGCCCGAGTAGCCGATCGGCTGCCGGTAGTGGCCGCTGGTGAAGTAGGCGATCAGTGCATCGCGGCCGTACTCGTCAAGCGCGGCGTGCAGCAGGCGAATGTTGCCGACCGACTTGGCCATCTTCTCGCCGCCGTCGCCCAGCTGGAGCATGCCGTTGTGCATCCAGATCCGGGCCAGCGGCTCGCCGCGGGCGGCCTCGGTCTGCGCGATCTCGTTCTCGTGGTGGGGGAAGACCAGGTCCGAGCCGCCCCCGTGGATCTCGAAGTCGGTGCCCAGCAGCTCCTCCGCCATCGCCGAGCACTCGATGTGCCAGCCGGGCCGGCCCTCGCCCCACGGGGCGGGCCACTTGGTGTCCTCGCCATCCTTGTGCGCCTTCCACAGCGCGAAGTCGCGCGCGCTCTCCTTGAGCTGGGCCGCGTCGTCGCCCTCGCCTTGTCGCATCTCCAGCGGCGGGCGGTTGGAGAGCTTGCCGTAGCCCGGAAAGCTCTCGACGCGGAAGTACACGTCGCCGCCCGCCTCATAGGCGTGGCCGCCCTCGATCAGGTCGGCGATCAGAGCAACGATCGCGTCGACCGTGGCCGCAGCCTTCGGCTCGTGGTCGGGACGGCCCAGGCCCAGGCGCGAGGTGTCGTCCACGTAGTGGGCGGTCATCTCGTCGGCAAGGGCCTGGCTCGACGTCCCGGCCTCGTTCGCCGCTGCGTAGATCTTGTCGTTCACGTCTGTGACGTTCTCGACGAGCGTGACCTCGAGGCCCTCGTGCTCGAGGAACCGCTTGAGCAGCGCGAACACCACGAACGGCCGGGCGTTGCCCACGTGCACGCGCGCGTAGACCGTGGGGCCGCATGCGTAGATGCCGACCTTGCCGGGATCGCGCGGCTCGAGCGGGCGCAGCTCGCCCGAAAGCGTGTCGTGGATGCGGATCGCGCGCACGGGCGGGAGGCTAGGTCAGACCGGCGGACGTCGCTCGGCCCACGGCCGCTCGGCCTCGATCTGCGCCGCAAGCGACAGCAGGGTGTGCTCGTCGCCCGGGCGCCCCACCAGCTGCACGGACAGCGGCAGGCCGTCGGACGTGAAGCCGGCCGGCACGCTGGCGGCCGGCTGACCGGTGGCGTTCCACACGCCCGTATAGGGGTAGACACGGCCCATCTCGTTGACCGTCCGCAGCGCGCTGCGCCCCTCCCACTCCTGCGCGCCGACCGGCGACCGCGTGGCCACCGGCGTCATCAGCACGTCGAAGTGATCGAACACCCGGTTGATACGGGCGGCGCGGTCGGCCTCGTCACGCATTGCGCGGTCGACGGCGGCCCGGGGCACCGCGCGGCCCAGCGCCACGAACCCGCGCGTGCGGCGCTGCAGGCGCTCGGGCCGCGCCAGCGTGGCGGCCTCGGCCTCGATCCCCTTCAGGTAGCGGGACAGGAACCCGGTGCCGACCATCCCGTAGTCCACGTCGCGCTCCTCGACCGCGTGGCCAAGCGAGCGCAGGACCTCGGCGGTCGACTCGAGCGCGCCCCGCACCTCGGGCTCGACCTTCAGGCCCGGGTTGGGCAGCGCGAAATTCGTCGAGATGGCGATCCGCAGGTCGCCCGGCGCCAGCCGGGCCGACTCGGCGAACGGGCGCACGCCGGTGTCGGTGCTGACGGCGTCGAGGTAGATGGCGTTGTCCAGCACCGTGCGGGTGACCGCGCCGGCAACGCTCATGCCGTACCAGTGCTGCGTGTCGGGGGCCAGCGACACCCGGTCGCGCTGGGGCTTGAGGCCGAACAACCCGCAGCACGAAGCGGGAATCCGGATCGAGCCGGCGCCGTCGGTGGCGTGGGCCAGGGCGGCCAGCCCCGCGGCCACCGCCGCCGCGCTGCCGCCGCTGGAGCCGCCCGGTGTGCGGTCCAGGTCCCACGGGTTGCGCGTCACGCCCCAGTTGGGCGACTCGGTCGTGCCGGTGATGGCCAGCTCGGGAAGGTTGGTCTTGCCCAGGATCACCGCACCGGCGGCACGCAGGCGGCGCACCACCTCGGCGTCCTCGGCGGCGGGCGCGCCGTAGCGCGGCGGTGCCCTGGGTCGAGATCTCGCCCGCGACGTCGGTGGTGTCCTTGATCGCGATCGGCACGCCGAGCAGCGGCCGCGCGTCTCCACCCGACCGCCGCCGGTCGGCCTGGTCGGCCTCGGTCAGCGCCCGGTCGGCCATCACCGTCCGGTAGGCGTTCACCTGCGGGTCGATCCGCTCGATCCGGCCCAGGTACAGCTCCACGAGCTCGCGCGAGCTCAGCTCGCCGCTGGCGATCAGCTCCGCCTGGCGGGCCGCGCCGGCAAACGCGACATCGGTGGACTGGGCGGCGGGACGGTCGGTCTGCTCGGGCACGGGGCGAGCGTATTGGTCAGGCAGGCTCGAGGGTGGCGACCGCCATCGCGGCCATGCCCTCCCCGCGGCCGGTGAAGCCCATGCCCTCGTTGGTGGTGAACTTGACGTTCACCATCTCGACGGGCGCGGCAAGGGCGCCGGCCAGGCGCCCGCGCATGGCATCGCGGTGGGGGCCGAGCTTGGGCGCGTCGGCGATGACCGTGGCGTCCACGTAGACCGCGCGCAGGCCGGCGCCGTCCAGCAGCGAGCGAACCTGGCCGAGCAGCTCGATCGAATCGGCGTTCTTGAACTGTGGGTCGGTGTCCGGAAAATGGTGGCCGATGTCCCCCATCCCGGCGGCGCCCAGGAGGGCGTCGATGATCGCGTGGGTCAGGACGTCGGCGTCGGAGTGACCCGTCAGCCCGCGCGCCGCCTCCGCGATGTGCACCCCGCCGAGCACGAGCGGGCGCGAGGCGTCCAGGCGGTGCGAGTCGTAGGCGATGCCGGTGCGCGACGCTCATGCCAGCGGCTCCATCGTCCGCTCGCGGCGCGCTGAAGGTGGCCAGCTCGGTCACGCCGTTCTCGCGCAGGAAGCCGACGGCGCTGGTCATAGCCGTGGCCGAGGTCCTCGGGCACGTGCGCGTCGCTGGACAACGCCACCGGCTTGCCAACGTCGAGGCACATGCGCAGGAACTCGGCGTCGGGGTAGATCTGCCCGACCGGCTTGCGCAGGCCCGCGGTGGACACCTCGATCGCCACGTCGGCGGACTCGATGCCGGGCATCGCCAGCTCGTAGAACCGGCGCGGGTCGCCCTCCGGCCGCGGCGCGCCCTTGCCCCAGACCTTGACCAGGTCCGGGTGGGCGAGGATGTCGAACAGGCCCGTCGCCGCGGCGTGACCGAGCGTCTCGAAGTAGCGCGTCCAGACCTCGTCGGGGTCGGCTGACTCCCAGATGTCCCACTCCATGCCGCGCATGTCCACCGCCTGATCCTGGAGGAAGTGGACCGATCCCACAACGTAGTCCCACTCGCGCGCGTCGAGCAGGGCGGCCGTCTGTTCCTCGCGGCCGCGAACCAGGTCGGCCTCGATGCCGACCTTCAGCCCGGACTCGCGCAGGAAGGCCGCGTACTCGTCGATGTCGTCCTTAGCGTTGCGCTTCCACCACTCGTGGCGCCACACGTCCAGGGCGGCGGTGAAGCGGTGGATGTGCTCGGCGATCCCCAGCTCGCCGATGCCCCGCTCGGCCGCCGCGCTGCGGTAGCGCTCCACGTTGTCGGCCGTGAAGTAGCGCTCGGCGGTGGCGTCGTACTCGTCCGGACGCAGGTGGACGTGGTAGTCGGTCAGCATCGCTGCTCCAGCACCGCTTCCGCCATCCGCAGGTCGAGCGGGCTCGTGACCTTGAAGTTCTCGGTCCGCGCGTCGACCACGTCCACGCGGCCGCCGGCCGCCTCGACCAGCGAGGCGTCGTCGGTGGCCCCGGCAAGGGTCCCGGCGTCGGCGGCCAGCGCACGGCGGAGGGTGTCGGCACGGAAGACCTGGGGCGTCTGAACCGCCCACAGCGACGCGCGGTCAAGCGTGGAGACCACCCGTCCGGCGCCGTCGGCGTGCTTGATCGTGTCGGTCACCGGCGCGGCGGCGATGGCACCGTCGACCCCTTCGCCCAGCGCCTCGATGCATCGCCGCACCAATTCCTCGGTGAGCAGCGGGCGGGCTGCGTCGTGCACCACGTAGACCGAGGCCTCGGGGGCCGCTTCAGTCGCATTACGGACCGACTCGGAGCGCGAGCGTCCAGCGGGAACAGCGTCATCGGCGTCGTGGCCCTCGGGCACCGCGACCACCACGCGATCGCACACACGCCGAAGCACCTCGACACTCCAGTCGAGCATCGGGCGACCGGCCAGAACGACGAACGCCTTGGGCCGCTGGGCGCCAAGGCGTTCGCCGCTTCCGCCCGCGGGAACGATTCCCACGAGGGACATACTCGGGTCGATCAGGCCGTCGCGGCGGCCTCGACGCGGCCGTTGTGCGCGTCCTCGATCAGCGAATCGAGGTGGGCCTCGGCGTCCTCCTCCTCCATCTCGAGCGCGTACATCAGCTCGGAGGCGAGAATCTTCTTCGCGCGGGTGTACATCTGCTTCTCACCCGTCGAGAGGCCCTTCTCGGACTCACGGATGGCCAGGTTGCGGACCACCTCGGCCAGCTCCATCACGTCACCGGTCTTGATCTTCTCCCGGTTGTGCTTGAAGCGGCGATTCCAGTTCTTGGGCATCTGCGACACCTCGTCGCGCAGCACGCCCAGCACCTGCTTCACGGCCTCCTCGCCGATGACGCGGCGCAATCCTGCGCGGCCGGCGTTCTCGCACGGGACCATCACGGTCATGTCGTTGTGGAGGATCTTGATGGTGAGGTACTCGCGCTTCTCACCCAGGACCTCCTTCTGCTCCTTCTTGAGGACCTTGCCCGCCCCGTGGTGCGGGTAGACCACGTGGTCGCCGATCTCATACTCGATGTGCGGGATCTCCCGCGTGATCTCGAGGTCCTCGATCTCTTGCTCAATCGCCGTCTCGGAAATGACGTCCTCCTAGTCAAAAAGCCGGGGAGCTTCTTGCCCCCGGCTGCCGTATTCAGGTTTGCAGATACCTATCCACGAGGTTGATCTCCTGCAGCCTGCGCAGGCCCTCGCGTATGTCCTTGGCGCGCATGTCACCCACCCCCTCGACGGACTCCAGCTCTCCGTCGGATGCGGCCAAGATCTCGTCCAGCCCACCGAACTCGCCCACGATGCTCTGAACGACGAGCTTCGGCAGCCGCGGGATGCGGCCGAGGACGCGGTGGCCCCGTGGTGAGACGGGGTGGTCAAGTGTGTTCAGCTTGCGGTCGTAGCCCAGCAGCTCGGCCAGGCGGCCGAAGTCCAGGAGGTCCTGGTGGGCCAGGCGCACGAGCGAGTCGAGCACCTTCGCGAAGGAGTCCTCGTTGGGCTCGACAAGGTAGTCGTGCACCAGGGCGGCCTTGTCCGCGGCCACGCCAACGAGCGTCTCCTCAAGCTGCATCTCGATCAGGCGCCCCTCGGCGCCGAGCTCGACGATGAAGCGCTCGATCTCCACCGCCATGCGCGTGACGAGCTCGCCGCGCTGGAGAACCGTGAGCACGTCGTGCAGGGTCACGCCGCCCTCGAACTCCAGCGCGGTCAGGCGGGTCGTCACCTGGTCGAGGCGGGTGCGGTACTTGTCGAGCGTGGCCAGCGCCTGGTTGGCCTTGGCCAGCACGACCGGGATGTCCTCGAGGATGTACTTGGCGCCGTCGAGGTAGAGCGACACGACGCTGCGCGACTGCGACACGCAGATCAGCAGCGCGTCGGTCTGCTTGGACACGCGCTCGGCGGTGCGGTGGCGGGTCCCGGTCTCCAGCGACAGGATCGTCGGATCGGGCATCAGCTGGACGTTGGCCCAGCCGATCTTGGTGCCGTTCGACGACAGGATGATCGCACCGTCCATCTTCGCCAGCTGGAACAGCAGCGCGGGTGTGTAGTCGACCTCGAGCTTGAGCCCGCCGGAGTACAGGAACGACAGCTCCTCGTTGTCACCGATGCAGAGCAGCGCTCCGGTGCGGCCCTGGACGATGGCGTCCACGCCTTCGCGGATGGCCGTGCCCGGGGCGATCATCTCGAGGGCCCTTACGAGGCGGGGCTCCTGTCTGGATTCGAGCTCCGCTCCATCGTCACCTGCGTAGGCCATCCGAGTCATTGTACGGCACTCGGCTGGAAAAAGCCCCGGCGATTTGGCTCTACTGCGGGGAAAGTGTGCTAGGCGGCGCGGGGCTGGGCCGCGTCGGCCGCTCTCAGCCCGTGCTTTAGCGCCGTACGCAGGTCGGGCAGCGAGTCACCCGGGTGCAACACGGAGGCCAGCCCGAACTTCTTCGCCTCGGCCAACCGCCGGTCAGGGTGGGCGGCATGGCGGAGCTCGCCCGTGAGCCCGAGCTCGCCGAACGCGGCCAGCGGCGCGCGACCGTCGCCGAGTGCGACGCCGCTGGCGGCGGAGGCCACTGCGAGCGCAACCGCCAGGTCGGCGCCCGGCTCGTCGACCCTTACGCCACCGGCCACCGACACGAACACGTCGGCGCTGGCGAGCGCGATGCCGGCATGGCGGGTGAGCACGGCAAGCACAAGGGCGAGGCGGTTGCGGTCGACGCCGTTGGCCATCCGCCGTGGCGGCACGAGCTCGGTTGGCGCCACCAGCGCCTGCACCTCGACCAGCAGCGGACGCGAGCCCTCCATCGACGCCAGCACGACCGATCCGGGCGCGCGCGTGGCCTCGGCCACGAACCGCGCCGAGGCGTCCTCGACCTCGACGAGCCCCTCTTCGCGCATCTCGAACACGCCCGCCTCGTTGGTCGAGCCAAATCGGTTCTTCAGCGCGCGCAGGGTGCGGTAGGTGCGTTCGCGCTCGCCCTCGAACGACAGGACGCAGTCGACCAGGTGCTCGAGCACGCGCGGACCCGCCAGCGCCCCCTCCTTGGTCACGTGGCCGACGAGGATCACCGCCGTGCCACGCTCCTTGGCGCAGCGCATCAGCCGGCCCGCGACCTCGCGCACCTGGCCGACCGAGCCGGGCGCACCGGTGAGCTGGGCGGCGTGCAGGACCTGGACCGAGTCGACCACGCAGACGTCGGGCTGCTCGGCCTCGACCGTCGCGATCACCGTGTCGAGGTCGGTCTCCGCGATGATCGGCACCTCCATCGCGCCACCGCCCAGGCGCTCGGCGCGCAGCCGGACCTGCGCCGCGGACTCCTCGCCGGACACGTACAGGACGCTGCGCCCGGCCGCGACCAGGTTGCCCAGCGTGGCGGTGGTGATGGTGGACTTGCCGATGCCCGGCGACCCGCCGAGCAGCACCAGCGATCCCGGCACCAGGCCGCCGCCGAGCACACGGTCGAGCTCGCCGACGCCGGTCGAGAAGCGGGGCACGTGCGGTGCCTGGACGCTGCGCAGCGGCACCGGTTTGACCGGCGCGCCGGTGCCGGCCGCGCCGCCGCCCGATCCGCGCCGGGCGGCCCGCGCCGGCGGGCGCCGGGCCTCCTCCACGAGCGTGCTCCACTCGCCGCATTCAGGGCAGCGCCCGTGCCACTTGGCGGACTCGTGCGCGCACGCGGAGCAGACGTAGACGGTGGCGGACCTGGCCATGCATGGAATCTAGGTCCGGGGGTGGACGTTCTCGCCCCCGCATGGCCGGGTAGGGCGGTGTCCGGAACGAACCGATTTCGGCCCGCGTCTCCCGCGACCGGACCTGGGTCGAGAATCGAACCCTTCGCGGGCACATGTCAGCCCACAAGCCGCCGATCGCGTTGCGGGCCCATATGTGTTCTCCGGAGCCGGCCGGACCGGCCCCTACCCAGCCGCCGTTCGCCGAGGCCGGCGAACCCGGTAACGGAGGCCCCGCAAGAGCGCTCCCAACCCGTCCGCCGCGCGCGCTTGCATGGCCGGTCGTGCCCGATCTGCTGGACCAGTCCTCCGCCACCGCCGAGTACCTCGTCGTCGACACCGAGACCAACGGCCGCGGCGGCGACCTGTGCGAGCTGACCGAGCTGGGCGCCGTGCTGGTTGGCGGTGGCGAGCTGCACGACACGTTCGAGTCGCTGGTGGCCGTGGAGCGGCCGCTGTCGCGCGGTATCGAGCGGCTGACCGGCATCACGCAGCAGATGGTCGACGGCGCGCCACCGGCGGCGGACGTGCTGCGCGAGTTCGCCCCGCTGCTGGAGGGGCGCGTGCTGGTGGCTCACAACGCCTCGTTCGACCGTCGTGTGCTTGAGCAGGCGTTCGAGCGCGCGGACCTGGAGTGGCCCGACCCGCCCGTCCTGTGCACGGTCGCGCTGGCGCGCAAGTGCGCACCGCTGGTGCGCCAGCGCAAGCTGGCGCTGCTGGCCGACGCGCTGGACATCGACGTTGACGTGGTGCACCGGGCGCTGCCCGACGCGACGACCTGCGCGCGGATCCTGTGCGCGCTGTTCCCGCGCCTGTGTGCAGCGGCGCCGACGGTGGCAGACGCCGTGGCGGCGCTGGCGTCGTCGCGGCGGCGCGGGCGCAGGCAGCGGCCCGAGCCGGCGGCCCGGCGCGCGCCCGGCGAGCGGCCCGACCTCAGGCACCTTCCCAAGGACCCGGGCGTGTACGTGTTCCGCGACGACCGCGGCCGGCCGCTGTACGTGGGCAAGTCGGTGTCCCTGCGCACGCGCGCGCGGGCGCACTTCTGCGCCCCGGCGGGCTGGACCGAGCGCGCCGAGGTGGCCGACTACCGCGCCACCAACTCCGAGCTTGGCGCGCTCGTCCTGGAGAACCGGCTGATCAAGCAGTGGCGCCCGCCGGGCAACAAGGCGCTGAAGCGCACCGACAAGTGGGCCTACGTGCTGTGCCGGCTGGACGTGGAGTACCCGGTGCTCGAGGTTTCGCCGCAGCCGGCGTCGGGCCACGCGGTGAGCATCGGCCCGGTGCGGGGGAAGCGGCTCGCGGGCGAGCTGGCCGACCACCTGACCTCGATGTACAGGCTGCGCCACTGCGGGCGGAAGATGCGCCGGCGCGAGCATCCGTCGATCTACGGGCAGATGGGCCGCTGCTGCTCGCCCTGTCTGGGCGACCTCGACCCGAACGCGTACCGCGGCCAGGTGGACAAGGTGCTGGCGCTGTTCGAGCACGAGCACGGCGCCGCCGAGCCGCTGCTGTCCGAGCTCGACGAACGGATGCTGGTTGCGTCGCGCGAGCGCCGCTACGAGCGCGCCGCCGCCCTGCTTCGCCGCCGCGAGCGGCTGGAGGAGCTGCTGGGCCGGCTCGACGGCGTCCTGCGCGCCGTGCACGCCGACCCGCGCCTTGTGCTGGCGCGCCATCCGGTGCAGCCCCGCTTCGACGCGCTCTGGCTTGTCGACGGGCGCGTGGCCGACTGGGGCCCGCTGCCCGAGCACGCCGACGAGGTCGCCCGCCGCAGCCGCTCGGTGCTGGACGCGGCGGGCCGCTCGGAGCGCACGTCGGTGCCGGCGGCGGACGTCGACGAGGTCCGGATCGCCTCGGCCTGGATGGCCGAGCACCACCCCCCGGAGCTGGCGCTGGCCGACGCGATCGAGACGACCCGGGTGGAGCGGTTCGTGGCGGCCGCGGCTGCCTGACCGGGCGTCGTCGGTTGCATCCGGCGACGTCTTGCTCGCATGCGATGGGTTGGGCAAGCGCGCCAAGGGGTACGACCGGTCCGGAGGTCCAGGAGAGAGTCTTCGAGGAGGTCATGTGATGCGTCTCAGGTTCCCGCGGGCGATCGTGCTCGCCTCGCTTCTGTCGTGCCTAATCGTGGCCTGGCCGGCGGTGGCCGCCAAGAGCAAGCGCAGGGCCCCCACGAGCGACCGTGCCGCGCTGGCGCAGGTGCCGCAGAGGCTGGACCGGGGCACCGAACGGCGGATCACGTCGCTGATCGAGCGCATGACCCTGCGCGAGAAGCTCCAGCAGATGACGCTGCTGTCCGACGGCCAGATGAAGGAGGACCCGTCCGAGGCGCGCCGCGGGGTGGGCAGCGTGTTCAGCGAGACCGACCCGGCGCTGATCAACAAGTACCAGCGCGACGCGGTCCAGAACTCGCGGCTGCACATCCCGATCCTGTTCGCCTACGACACGATCCACGGCTTTCGCACCACCTTCCCGATCCCCCTGGGCGCAGCCAGCAGCTTCGACCCGGACGTGGCCCGCAGCGACCACGACATCGGCGCGTTCGAGTCCGCCGCGGTCGGCCTGAAACAGATCTACAGCCCGATGGTGGACGTCTCGCACGATGCCCGCTGGGGCCGGATCTCGGAGGGCGCGGGCGAGGATCCGTACCTGAACTCGGTCATGGCCGCCGCGCGCGTGAAGGGCGCGCAGGGCCGCGACTACAGCGCTCCGGACAAGACGGTGACGAGCGTCAAGCACTTCGCCGGCTACGGCCAGCCCGGCGACGGACGCGACTACAACACCACCGACATGTCGCGCGCGGAGCTGTGGAACACCTACCTGCCGCCGTTCAAGGCGGCGATCGACGCCGGCTCGGACACGCTCATGTGCTCGTTCAACGAGATCCTGAACGCGCCCGGCTGCGCCAACCGCTATCTCGAGACGAAGGTGCTCAAGGATCAGTGGGGCTTCGACGGCTTCGTCGAGAGCGACTACACGGCGGTTGCCGAGCTGCGCTCGTGCCCGGGCGAGCGCCCGGCGGGCGGGCCGTGTGGCCACGGCGTGGCCGAGGACGGCAAGGAGGCGGCCGAGAAGGCCCTGAACGCCGGTACCGACTCGGAGATGGTCTCCACCAACTACCGTGATTTCGGCGCGCGGCTGGTGCGCGAGCGCAAGGTGTCGCGTGCGCGGATCGACGACGCGGTACGGAGGATCCTGCGTGTGAAGTTCCGTGCCGGGCTGTTCCGCAACCCGTACGTGGACGTGGGCGCGGCCGAGGGCAAGCAGCTTCTGCCCCGCAACCGCGCGCGAGCACGCACGGCCGCGGCGCGCTCGACCGTGCTGCTCAAGAACGACAACGGCGCACTGCCGCTGGACCCGTCCAAGCCGACGGCGGTAATCGGGCCGTTGGGCGACAGCAAGCACGACATGCTCGGGCCGTGGTGGGGCCGGGGGCGTGACGAGGACGCCGTGTCGCTGTACGAGGGCATGCGCGCCCGTAATCCGCAGACCACGTTCACGCCCGGATGCACGCTGAGCAACAACGACCTGCACGACCCCGACAACGAGTGCGCCTCAGACAGCGGCTTCGCTGCCGCGGTCGGAGCGGCCAGCCAGGCCGACCAGGTGGTGATCGCGGTCGGCGAGACACGCGAGATGAGCGGCGAGGCCGAGTCGCGCTCGACGCTCGACCTGCCCGGCAAGCAGGAGGAGCTGATCAAGGCGGTCAAGGCCACGGGCAAGCCGTTCAGCGTGGTCCTGTTCAACGGCCGCCCGCTGAAGCTCGGCGAGGTGGCCGCGGACTCGCCGGCCATCCTCGAGGCCTGGTTCGGAGGCGTGGAGGCCGGCAACGGCGTCGCCGACGTGATCTACGGCATGGTCAACCCGGGCGGCAAGCTGCCGGTGAGCTTTCCGCGTACCGAGGGACAGGTGCCCGTCTTCTACAACCACAAGCCCACCGGGCGCCCGTGCGACCCGAGCTCGAAGTACAACTCGCGCTTCCGTGACATCGTGGGCTGCGGGCCGCTGTACGAGTTCGGCTACGGCCTGAGCTACACCACGTTCAAGGTCGTGCCGGCGGGGATCAGCGCAAACAGGATGGACGCGCGTCGGGGCCAGGTCAGGGTCAGCGCAAGGGTCACCAACACGGGCGCGCGCGCCGGTGACGAGGTCGCCCAGCTGTACGTGAACGACCCCGTGGCGAGCATCTCGCAGCCGGTGCGGCGTCTCCGCGGCTTCGAGCGCGTGACGCTCGGGCCGGGCCAGTCGAGGGTGGTGTCGTGGACGCTCGACCGCGACGACGTCGGCTTCCATGACCGCAAGGGCCGGTTCGTCGTCGAGAACGGGCGAATCGACACCTACGTCGGCAACACGTCCAGCCAGTCCGACGGCAAGCAGTCGTTCACGGTGACCGGTGGGCAGAAGGTGCGCCGGGGCCGGCGCTAGAGGACCGCGACGATGAGCAGCGCGGCCGCGCCCAGCGAGGCGGCCGAACGCACGCTGTTCCACGCGGTCCAGCGGCTCAGGTAGCGCTGCCAGACCGCGACCGCGGCCGGGTCCGCCGGGTCCAGGCGCTCCAGCTCGTCGTTCAGCGGCACGTTGAACATCATCGTCACACCGGCGCAGCCGAACGTGTAGAGCGCAGCAGCGGCCAGCGCGAACGGCGCGCCGGTCTCGCCGAGCGAGCCGACCGCCCACGCCGCGAGCGCGATGCACAGCAGCACGGTGCCGAACAGCGGCGCCATGAAGCCGGGATTGATCACCGTGATGTTGATCGCCTGCATCGCGCCGATGCCCTCGGCGTCCGGCCGCCGGCCGAGCGCCGCCATCACGAAGTTCGAGAAGGCGAAGAACACGCCTCCGACGAGCGCGCACGCCAGCGCGGCGACCACGGCCGCGGCTGTGACCGGGTCGCTCATGCCGCCTTGCCGTGCGTGGTGGGTGACATCGCCTGGCTCCTCCGTCGCTCGTGGTCGAGGGTCCAGCTTGTCCGCGCCCGCCCGATGTGTCTATGGCGGGCAGTCGCTACTTCATGCTCGATCGTCCACCAAGGTGGATGATCGGCCGTTCTGGCCCAGCAGCAGCCGGTGCGCGTTGCCCGCGTAGATCTTGGCGCGCTCCTCGTCCGTGCAGCGGAGCGCGTCCACGTCCTCGATCGTGGTCCGGATGAACTGGCCCGGGACCGGGTCGAACGGCATGTCGCTGGCGAACAGCATGTGGTCGGCGCCGAAGAACTCGTAGGCGGCCTGCAGCGCGTGCGGGGCGCCGAAGACCGCGGTGTCGGCCAGGAACTTGTGGAACGTCTCGATCGGCCGGCCGGTGAGCTTGGAGTCGACGAGCTCGGCCTCGTCGTCGGGCGTGCGGGCGCCGAACTGATCCCAGCCAGGCCCGACGCGGCCCGAGAAGAACGGGATCATGCCGCCCGCGTGGTGGGTGATCACGCGTAGATCCGGGTGGCGCTCGAACACGCCCGAGAACGCAAGCCGGGCCATGAAGACCGACGTGTCGTATGGCCACCCCAGCGTCCACCAGATCTCGAACTTGGACTTTTCCTCGGCCAGCGGGTAGTCGGGCCACGAGGAGTTGCGTGACGGGTGGACCCAGATCGGGCGGTCAAGCTCGGCCATCTTCGCGAACACGGGTGCGAACTCCGGGTCATCCAGCGGCCGCCCGTTCACGTGCGTGTAGATCTGGATGCCGAGCGCGCCAAGGTCGTACACGGCGCGGTCGATCTCCTCCAGCGAGGCGTCCACGTCGTTCAGCGGCAGGCCGGCGACGAAGCCGATGAAGCGCTCTTCGCCCGAACCCACCAGCGCGGCCATCGCGTCGTTGGCCACGCGAGCCAGGCCTGCCGTCGTGGACGGCTCGCCGAGCGCCTCGATCTGGGGGGCGGCCAGGCTGATGATCTGGCGATAGTCGTCGCCGAACTGGTCGATGACCCGGCGGCGCTCGTCCATGTCGTACAGCGACTTGATCGGCGCGGTGCGCTTGAGCAGGTTGGCCGCAGCGGCGGTCTGGATCTCCTGGAGCCGGTCGTAGTAGGGCCGCGGGAGGACGTGACAGAACGCGTCGATCATCATTTCTGCAGCGCCTCGCCGGCGTCCGGCACGGTCTTGGTCACGCCGTAGCGCTCCATCAGCTCGGCCGTGAGGTCGATCGAGGACTGGTCGCTCTCGGCCTTCCACGTCGGCAGCTGGGCCTTCCGGGCCGCCGCCGGCGGGATCTTCGCGGCGGTCGGCAGGAACTTGCGGAACGCGGCCTGGTCGGCCTCGATCGCCTTTGCGGTCTCGGCGACGCCCTCGCCGAAACGCTCGACCACGTCGCCGTTCTTGGCTATGTACTGCTCGCTGGCGAAGTAGGAGCCGATCTGGAGCCCGGGCCGCGTGCCGGTGTAGGGGCGGGCGATGATCCGTGCGCCGGACCCGACGGCGCCGCTCAGGAACGGCTCGATCTCCATCGCCGCGTCCACGCGGCCGGCCTCCAGGGCGCCGGTCATGTCGGGGAAGTCGACCTCGAGCAGCTTGATCTTGGCCGGATCGACGCCGCGCTTGCGCAGCGACTCGCTGACCGTGGTGTCGTTCACGTTCTTGAGCGTGTTCACCGCCAGCGTCTTGCCCTCGAGGTCCTTGGGCGAGCGGATGTCGCCGTCCTTGGCCACGACGATGCCCGAGAAGTCCTCGGCGGGCTTGGTGCGCACGAACGTGCCGGGCGCGACGATCTTGACCGGAACTCCCTTGCTCTGGGCGAGCAGGACCGACACGAGATTGGAGCCGCCGATGTCGGTGTCGCCCGAGACCACCGATGGGATCACGGTGGCGCCGCCCTGGCTCGGCTGGACCTCGACATCCAGCTTGCGCCGCTCGAAGTAGCCCCTCTCGATCCCGTACTGCAGGAACGCGGCGGGTACCCCGGCCGTGTCCTGCACCTTCACGGTGGCCTGCCCCCCCTCGGCTGCTCCCCCGCCTCCCCCGCCTCCCCCGCAGGCGGCGAGCACGAGCACGACCGTGAGGGCGGACACAAGGGGGGCGACTGCTCTGCTCATACGGTGCGGCTACCCACCAGCGCGTAGCCTCATTCGCATGAGCCACAAGTGGACAGCCACCGACATCCCCTCGCAGAGCGGCCGGACGATCGTCGTCACCGGCGCCAACAGCGGCATCGGGCTGGTGGCCGCGCGGGAACTCGCGGGCGCCGGCGCGAAGGTGGTCCTGGCGGTCCGCGACACCGCCAAGGGCGCCAGCGCGGCGGGCACGATCGCGGGCGAGACCGAGGTGCGCTCGCTCGACTTGGCCGACCTGGCCTCGGTACGGGCGTTCGGCGACGAGTGGGACGGCGACATCGACGTGCTGGTCAACAACGCCGGCGTCATGGCCGTGCCCAGGGGGCGCACGAAGGACGGCTTCGAGATGCAGATCGGCACCAACCACCTCGGCCACTTCGCGCTGACCAACCTGCTGTTGCCGGCCATCACCGACCGCGTGGTCACGGTGTCCTCGGGCGCGCACCGGATCGGCAAGATGGACCTGGACGACCTGAACTGGGACAAGCGCGACTACCAGCGCTGGCCCGCGTACGGGCAGACCAAGCTGGCCAACCTGCTGTTCACGCTGGAGCTGGAGGGGCGCCTGGCCGAGGCCGACTCGGACGTGCACGCCTTCGCCGCCCACCCGGGCTACGCCTCGACCAACCTGCAGAGTCACACCGGCAACGTGGTCCAGAACACGCTGATGGCGCTTGGGAACAAGGTGCTGGCCCAGAGCGAGGAGATGGGCGCTCTACCCACCCTCTACGCAGCCACCCAGGACCTGCCGGGCGGCAGCTACGTGGGGCCCGACGGCTTCCAGGAGCAGCGCGGCCACCCCACGCTGGTGGGCCGCAGCGGCCGCGCCAGCGACGCCGACGTGGCCAAGCGCCTGTGGGAGCTGTCCGAGGAGCTCACGGGGGTGAGCTTCCCGCTGGCGGGCGCGGGGGTGTAGGCGCTGATAGGGGGCTTCGCGTTCGAGCCCTAGTGCCAGGGCCGCCTTCCCGCCGGTCCTCCGGATCCATGAGTTCCTGACGCTGGAAGTTGGTTTATCCAACTATTTGCTAGTGTACTCCTACTGTGATCCTGGTTGCACACGCTGGAGCGCTGCCGGTCGAGGAGCTGGTGCCCCTGCTGTCGGTAGGCGTGCCTGCCCTGGTGGCGTCCCTGCGAGCGTTGACTACGAGGAGCGAGAGGAGATCGCGATGACTGAGGCCGCAGCGCGCAATCGTGCCGTGCCGCAGATCGCTGACCGGGCGGCGTGGCAGGCGAGGCTCGATGAACTCCGCGTCAAGGAAAAGGCCCATACCCGTGGCGGTGATGCACTGGCCGCGGAACGACGCCGGTTGCCCATGGTCGAGGTCGATCCGACCACGAGGCTGATCGGTGCCGACGGGCCGACGCCGTTGATCGACATATTCGACGGTCGGTCGCAGTTGATCGCCTACTCGCTGATGTGGCATACCGGCAAGCCCGCGGCGGAGCAGTGCGAGGGCTGCACCTTCAACACCGCCCAGATCAACGAGCTGTCCTATCTGCACTCGCGGGACGTGACCTACGCGACCTTCTGTCAGGGGCCGTACGAGGAGAGCTCGCGCTATCGAGACTTCATGGGCTGGACGTTTCCCTGGTACTCGGTGCCGGATGACTCTGTGGAAGCGCTGGTGGCTGACCCGCATGCCGGCTTCCTTGTCTGCTATCTCCGAGATGGTGGGAAGGTCTACGAGACCTACCGAACCGCCGCCCGCGGCAACGAGCCGATGGGCTCGTCGTACGGACTGCTGGATTTGACCGTGTACGGCCGGCAGGAGTCCTGGGAGGACTCGCCCGAGGGCTGGCCGCAGCGTTGGGGTTCCGGGGGTGGCCAGTTTCAGGTCGACGGCCGCCCGGCCGCCCAGTGGCCTCGGATCGCGGCCGGACGCAACGACGACCTGGGGTGAGGAGGAGGACCCGCTATGGACTGCTGGCCTGCCGTCGCGGAGCTGCCGCTGACGATCGCAGCGCTCGACTACGGACAGCTTGACCCCGGGCCGGGGTTCGGCGAGGCGCACTCGAGCCGGCTCGTCCGTCTTGCCGGCGACGGCCACGAGGGGCTCGGCGAGGACATCACGCTGTTCATGGAGCAGCCGCCGCCGGATCTCGTTCTTGCCGGGCGGTGGACGCTCGGGGACTTCTGCGAGCACCTCGCCGGCGTCGAGCAGTGGTCCGCGCCGCCGCAGTGGGAGATGGCGCGGCGCTGGCGCAACTGGGCCTATGAGTCGGCCGCGCTGGACCTCGCGCTCGCCCAGGCGGGCCGGGCGCTGCACGACGTCGTCGGGCGCGAGCCGCGGCCGGTCACCTACGTAAATTCGCTTGGTCTCGGCGAGCCGGCGTCGGTGGGCACCATCCTGCGGCGGCTGGAGCGCTACCCGAGCCTGCGCTTCAAGCTCGACGCGGCGGTCACGTGGACGCCGGAGATCGTCGACGCGCTGGTCGGGACCGGCGCCGTGCACACGATCGACTTCAAGGGCCAGTACGGCCTGGAGGTCGAGGACGAAGCCGCGCTCGCCGAACTCTACGAGCGGTTGCTAGCGCAGTTCCCGGACGCGCTGATCGAGGACCCGCACGACTTGCCCGCTATCGCCGCGCTCGTCGAACCGCACACCGGCCGCGTGTCCTACGACGCGCCGATCCACACGGTCGCCGACCTCGATGCCGTCCCGGTCGCCGCCCGCACGTTCAACGTCAAGCCCAGCCGGGTTGGCCGGCTGTGCGACCTGTTCGCCCTCTATGCCGCGTGTGAGGATCGTGGCCTGGCGATGTACGGCGGCGGCATGGGCGAGCTCGGCGTCGCCCGCGGGCAGATACAGCTGCTCGCCGCGATGTTCTCGCCCGACGGGCCCAACGACATCGCGCCGCCGGGCTTCAACGCGCTCGACCCGCAGGAGGCGCTGCCGTCGAGCCCGCTCGAGCCGGACCCCGCCCCCACCGGCTTCCGGCGCCGGCCGGACGCCTGATACCTGCTAGGACGCGGAGCCGGTCGCCTGCTCGACCGCGAGCAGGCAGTCCGGCGCGGGCCACGGGATGATCCTGTAAGCACCGCTTAATCACTGGGTGCGAGACTCGTTCCCATGGTGAGAGCCGTGCTCCTGCTTGGTTGCTGCCTGGTCGCGCTCGGCGGCTGCGGGGACGATGACTCGGGCATGTCCGGCGCACCCGCCCGCGAGCCGGCCCCGGCAACGCAGACGGAGACCGCGCCCAAGGCTGGAAAGGACGCCAAGCCGAAGGCCGCCGCCAAGGGGACGACCATCACCGTGGGCGACTCGCAGTTCGGCTCGATGCTGTTCGACTCGAAGAAGCAGGCGATTTACATCTTCGAGAAGGATCCGAAGGGCCAGACCGTCTGCTACGACGTGTGCGCCGAGGAGTGGCCACCCGTCTACACCGACGGCGACCCGGAGGCCGGCGACGGGGTCAAGGACGGGCTGCTCGGCACCGTCGAGCGCCGCGACGGCAGACGGCAGGTGACATATGCCGGGCAGCCGCTCTACTTCTATGCGCACGAGGAGCCCGGCCAGGTTCGCTGCCACAACGTGAACCTCAACGGCGGCCTGTGGTGGGTCGTAGGCCCGAACGGCCGGCGCCGCGCCTGACCCGAGCCAACGCCGGCCTACCCCTCAGCCAGCACCCGCTGGGCCACCTTGAACGCCGAGTTGGCCGCCGGCACCCCGCAGTAGATCGCGGTCTGGAGCAGGATCTCCTTGACCTCGTCGGGGCTGAGGCCGTTGTTCAGCGCGCCGCGCACGTGGACCGCGAGCTCGTCCAGGTGGCCGCCGTGCACCAGCGCCGTGAGCGTGACCGCGCTACGTATCCGCCGGTCCAGGGCCGGCCGGTTCCAGATCTCGTCCCAGGCGTAGCGGGTGATCAGGTCCTGGAACTCCTGCGTGAACTCGTCGGCGCCCGCGACCGCACCGTCCACGTACTGCGCTCCGAGCACCTCGCGCCGCGTCCGCATGCCGTCCTCGTGACTCATCCATCCTCCTCGCCGCCGTGCCGGGCCAGCACGCGGTCGATCAGTTGGGAGCTGGCACCCAGGTAGTTCGCGGGGTCCAGTGCCCGGCCGACGTCGTCAGCGGACAGCAGGTCCGTGACGCGCGGCTCGGCCAGCAGCCGGTCGCGCAGCGAAGCGCCATCCCCGCGTGCCAGCCCGGCCACGAGGTCATGCGCCTCCTGGCGCTCCAGCCCGGCGCCGCCCAGCGCGGTGGCCACCGCCTCGGTCATGACCAATCCGCCCGTCATGTCCAGGTTGGCCCGCATGCGCTCGGGTCGCACCTCCAGTTCGCGAAGAACGCCGCGGACCGCGGCGGCCGCGCCGCCGGTGGCCGCCAGCGCGCCGCTGACCGCCTGCCACTCGGCCTGCCACGCGCCCGCGGCACGCTGGTGCTCCTGGCCCATGGCGCCAAGCAGGATCGAGGCCTCGCCGCGAACCCGGTGCGCACAGGCGATGGCCATCGCCGAGCCCGCGGGGTTGCGCTTGTGCGGCAGCGTGGACGATCCACCGCCCCCTCCCTCCGCCAGCTCGCCGACCTCGGTGCGCGCCAGACCGACCACGTCGGCGGCGATCTTCTCGAGCGCGCCCGCGGTCAGCGCCAGCGCTCCGCCAAGCCGGGCCACGCGGCCGCGGGCGGTATGCCAGGGCAGCAGCGGCTCCTCGAGATCGAGTCCTGCGGCCAGCAGCGCGAGCACACGCGGGCCGTCGGCGCCCAGCGACGCCATCGTGCCGGCCGCCCCGCCCAGCTGGGCCGCGAACGGCACGGCGCCCAGCTCGTCACGCGCGTCCAGCAGCGCGTCCAGCCAGCCCGCGACGCAGAGGCCGAAGGTGGTGGGCAGCGCCTGCTGGCCCAGCGTGCGCGCCACCATCGGCGTGTCGCGGTGGGCGTCGATCAGGCGCACGGCGTAGCGGCAGGCATCATCCAATTGCTCGCCGATCAGGGCGAGCGCCTGACGCGACACCAGCGAGCACGCGGTGTCCATCACGTCCTGGCTGGTCGCGCCGAGGTGCACGTAGGCGCGCGCTCGGCCGTCGACGGCCGCCGTCAGCGCGCGCACCAGCGGCGTAGCCGGATTGCCGGTGGCGCGGCCGGCCTCACCGAGCCCGCCGGCGTCGAAGCGGTCGGCGGTCGCGGCCGCGACGGCGATCGCATCGGCGGCCTCGGTAGGGATCAGGCCCGCCTCGGCCTCGGCCGACGCCAGCACCGCCTCGAACGCCAGCATCGCCTCGACCCACGCTCGGCCGGACACCGCCCGGCGCATCCGCTCGGGCACGAACAGCGATCCGAAGAGGTCGTCAGACGTCAAAGAAGACCGTTTCGTCGTCGCCCTGCAAACGCACGTCGAAACGGTACGCGTCACCGGCGCGGCGTGCGATCAGGGTCTCACGGCGGTCTGGGACGACGGCCGCCAGCACCGGGTCGGCGGCGTTGGCCTCGGGCTCGTCCTCGAAGTAGATCCGGGTGGCCAGCCGCTTGAGCAGCCCGCGAGCGAAGACCGACACGAGCAGGTGCGGGGCTTGGCTGGCGCCGCCCGGCCCGGGCACCTGCCCGGGCTTGACCGTGACGAACGCGTACGAGCCGTCCACGGGATCCGTCTCGGCGCGCCCGAAGCCACCGAAGCCGGGATCGTCGTACCGCCCACTCGGCGCTGCCTGCCAGAGCTCCACCAGCGCGTCCACGACCGGCCCGTCGGCGTCGTAGACGACGCCCTCGATTCGTATCGCGCCGTCCGCGCCGGCGTCGACCAGTTCGGTCTGGTCGCCCGGCATGCCGATGTTGAAGAACGGGCCGACGGTCTGGGACGGCGTCGGGATCACGGCTCCAGCGGGGTCGCGTCGCGGCCGCGCAGCACGATGTCGAACTCGTAGGCCAGCGCCCACTCGGGCTCGGTCCGCTCGAGGTCGAAGCGCGCGATCATCAGCTCACGCGCGTTCCGGTCGGGAACCGAGTTGAAGATCGGATCCTGGAAGAACAGCGGGTCACCCGGGAAGTACATCTGGGTGACCAGGCGCTGCGTGAAAGCCCGGCCGAACAGCGACAGATGGATGTGGGCCGCGCGCCAGGCGTTGTCGTGGTTGCGCCACGGGTAGGCGCCGGGCTTGATCGTGATGAAGCGGTAGCGGCCGTCGCCGTCGGTCATCGCGCGGCCGGCGCCCGCGAAGTTGGGGTCCAGCGGCGCCGGATGGCGATCCACCGCGTGCCGGTAGCGCCCGGCCGAGTTGGCCTGCCACAGCTCGACAAGAGTGTCCGGCACCGGGCGGCCGTCGCCGTCCATCACACGGCCGTGCAACACCAGCCGCTCACCGAGCGGCTCGCCCTCGAACTGCCGGGTCAGGTCGTGGTCGTTCTGGCCGATGCGCTCGTGGCCGTACACCGGCGCCGTCAGCTCCGACAGGGTGTGCTCGAGCGGGACCAGCGGCAGCTTGGGCGCCCGGGTGCGCGTCGCGCGGTAGTCCGGGAACAGCAGCGGCGGGTCGGCGTCCAGGCGCCGGGAGCGCGTGTTCACGAGCGCTCCTCGGCCATATTCAAGACGTCGCGCAGGTACATCAGATGGTCCTTCATCGCGCGCTCGGCGCGCGCGGCGTCGCCGCGCTCGACCGCGCGCAGCAGGGCGCGGTGCTGGTCGATCACGGCTGAGTGGACGACGGTGCCGTGCACCTTGGCCACGAGCTGGGGCTGGAGCACCTCGAACACCCACCCGACCAGCGCCTGGAGCATCCGGTTGCCCGATGCGGCGGCCACGGTGCGGTGGATCTCGGCGTCGGCCATGCCAAGCAGCTCGGGGTCGTCTTCGTCGGCCGCGGCCTCGGCCTCGACCGCCGCGCGCAGCCGCGCCTTGGCGCCGTCGTCGGCGTGGTAGGCGGCCAACCCGGCCAGCGGGGCTTCCAGGATCAGCCGCGCGTCCAGCAGTTCCTCGAGCGTGGCCGCGCCCGTCTCGAGCATCATCGCGATGGCGTTGCTCAGGCTGACGCTGATGCCCTGGTCGGCGGTGTGGGCCACGAAGATGCCGCCGCCGGGGCCCTTGTTGGCCCGGATCAGATTGCCGCTGGAGAGCATCCGCAGCGCCTCGCGCAGCGTGGGCCGGCTGACGCCGAACTGGCGCGCCAGATCCTCCTCCCGGCCGAGGAAGTCGCCGGGCTCGAGATCGTCGGCCTGGATCGAGTGCTGGATCTTGACCGCGACCTGCTCGCTGGCGCCACGGGTCCTCATGTGGCGGTCCACGCCTTCCGCCGCTCGTCGACCACCCGCCTGGACTTGCGCTCGGCGCGCGGCAGGGTGCCCGGGGCAACCGCGACCACGCGCACGCGCAGACCCAGCTGCTGGCGCATCAGCTCCTGGAGCGTGCGCGCCTCGGACCCACGCTCGAGCTCCACCTCGAGCTTGATCTCGTCCATGCCGCCGCGCTCGGAATAGAAGGTCACGCGGAACTCACCCGAGCTGTCGACGCGGCGGACGGCTTCCTCGATCGCGGACGGAAACACGTTCATGCCGCGGATCACGACCATGTCGTCGGTGCGGCCGAGGATGCCGCCCGGCAGCCAGCGGTCGGTGCCGTCCCCGGGCGGGCGGGCGATGCTGTTCTCGACGACGTCGCCGGTGCGGTAGCGGATCACGGGAAAGCCCGTGCGGCGCAGCGCGGTCAGGACGAGCTCGCCGCGCTCACCCGCCGGCACCGGCTGGAGGTCGGGGCCGAGCACCTCGCAGACGAACTCGCTCTCGTCCACCAGCAGGCCGCCACCCTCGATGCACGGATAGCCGAAGTTGCCGACCTCGGTCAACCCGGCGTGGTCCACGCAACGCGCGCCGAAGTCCTCCTCGATCCGGGTCCGGACAGCCGGCAGCGAGGCGCCCGGCTCGCCGGTACAGACCACGAGGCGGATCGACTCCAGCGCCGACTCCAGCCGCTCCTCGACCGCGACCTCCACCAGCCGCAGCGCGTAGGTTGGCGTGCACAGCAGCGCCGTGGCCTCCATCTCGGCGATCGTCTGCAGCCGCTGGACCGAGGTCATGCCGCCCATCGGGATGCCCATGGCGCCCACGCGCTCCAGCCCTTCGCGCACGGCCCAGAAGTGCACGTGGGGGCCGAACGAGAACGCCATGGCGGCGCGGTCGGACGCCCCCAGACCCGCGGCGCGGAAGGAGTGGGCCAGGCACTCGCCCCACCAAGCCCAGTCGTCGGCGGTGTCGAGCACGCGCAGCGGCGGGCCGGTGGTGCCGGAGGTCTGGTGAACGTGGGTGTAGCGCTCCAGCGGGAACGTCAGGTTGCTGCCAAACGGGGGATTGCGCGCCTGGTCGGCCACCAACTCGGCCTTGCTGGTCGTGGGCAGCAGCTCCAGCGGCGCGTCGCTGTCCAGGTCGAGCCCGGCCAACCGCGCCTGCTGGAACGGGTTGCTCTCCAGTACCTGCGCGAGGAGGGCGTTCAGGGTCACGCCGGCGCCTTCGCCTTGCGCTTGATCGAGCGGTAGACGTGGCCGCGCAGCTGCGCGAACTCCGGCAGCTCCTTCGTGTCGACCTGGTCACGCGGGCGGGGTAGATCCACGCCGAGCTGCTCCTGCACCTCGGTCGGCGACGGAGTGAGAACCACGATCCGGTCGCTCAGGTAGACCGACTCGTCGATGTCGTGGGTCACGAACACGATCGTGACCCCGTACTGCTCGCGGATCTGGAGGACGAGGTCCTCGAGATCGGCGCGAGTCTGGGCGTCCACAGAGGCGAACGGCTCGTCCATCAGCAGGATCTCGGGCTGGTAGGCCAGCGCGCGGGCGATGGCCACGCGCTGCTGCATACCGCCCGACAGCTCCCACGGGTAGCGGTCCAGGAAGTCGGTGAGCCCGACGGAGTCGACCGCCTGCTCGACCGGCTCCTTGCTGTCCCTGCGCCCGCCGAGCGGAAAGGACACGTTCTGGCGAACGGTCATCCACGGAAACAGCGAGCGGCTGTACTCCTGGAAGACGAGCGCCATCTGCTTCGGTGGGCCCTCGATCGGCTGGCCGTGCAGCAGCACCCGGCCGCTGGTGGGCGCCAGCAGCCCCGACATGCACTTGAGCAGCGTCGTCTTGCCGCAGCCCGACGGGCCGACCACGCACACCAGCTCCTTCTCGGCGACCTCGAAGTCCAGGTCGGCGATGGCGTTGACGGCGCCGTCGCCGCTGCCATAGGTCTTGCCCAGGTGTTCGATCTTCAGCAAATCGTCCCTAACCCAGCGCGCTCGCCCGCGCGCCGCGGTGCCAGCGAAGGACACGCTTCTCGATCAGCACGAACACGCCGTTGAACAGGTACCCGAGTAGCCCCAGGAGAATTATTCCCGACCACATCTCGGGGATCGCGAAGGTGCGCTGGGACTGCAGCACGAAGTAGCCGATCCCGTTTGTCGAGGCCACCATCTCTGAGATCACCATCAGGATCAGCGCCAGCGACAGGCTGGTGCGCATGCCGGCGAAGATCTGCGGCGTGGCCGCCGGAAGCATCACCCGCCTGACGACCGTCGCCCGCGGGATGCCGTACACCCTGGCCGTCTCGCGCAGCGTCGGGTCGACCCCGGTCACGCCGTCGATGGTGTTCAGCAGGATCGGCCAGAGGCAGACGAAGGCGATGATGAACACCTTCATCGAGTCGCCGACGCCGATCACCAGGATCGCGAACGGCAGCAGCGCCGGCGGCGGGATCGCGCGCAGGAACTCGACGATCGGAGAGAACGCGCGTCGCGCACGCGCCGAGACGCCGAGCGCGAGCCCGGCGGCGACGGCCACCGCGACGGCGATCAGGAAGCCGGCGAACATGCGCAGCAGGCTGGGCACGACATCGCTGCCAACGCGCTCGAACAGCCACGTCTCCCTGAACGTGGTCAGGATGTCGGTGAGCGGCGGGAAATAGTAGGTCTGGCTGTTGCTGGAGAGCACGGCCCACAGCAGGAGCGCGCCGATCGGCACCGTGACCTCCAGGGCGAGCCCGGTCCAGCGGCGGCTCACGCGGCCTCCCCGGGGCGGTGCGATGGATGCCAGTGCAGCACGCGCCTCTCGACCCGCACGAACAACACGTTCAGCAGCAGGCCGAGGATGCCGGTGGTCAGAATCAGCGCGTACATCAGCTCCTCGTTGCCGCCCGAGCGGGCGACGTTGATCGCGCGACCGAGGCCGGGGGCGCCGATCACCAGCTCGGCGGTCACGGTCAGGATCAGCGACACCGCGGAGGCGATCCGCAGGCCGGTGGCGATGTAGGGCACCGCGCTCGGGAGGGTCACGCGGAACAGCCGCTTGACGCGCGAGAACCCGAACGAGCGCGCCGTGTCGGTGGCCACCGGGTCCACGTCCTGGACCCCGTAGAGCGTGGCCACGATCACCTGCCAGAACGACGCGAACGCCGCCAGGAAGACCTTGCTCTGCATGCCCGTGCCGTAGATCAGGATCGCCAGCGGGATCAGCGCCACGGACGGGATCGGGCGCAGGAACTCGATCAGCCCGCGGCAGGCGCGGTAGAGCAGGCGGTTGGAGCCGATCACGATTCCCAGCGGGATGCCGAGGCCGGCGGCGATCGCCAGGCCTAGCGCCCACCCCTGCATCGTCTGGCCCACGGCGGTCCAGAAGCTGCCCTGGCCGACCTGGTCGAAGAGCGTCGAGATCGAGTCGCTGATGGGCGGGAAGTGCTCGGAGGCCAGCAACCCGATCCGCGGCGCGAGCTCGAATAGCGCCAGCGCCCCGATCACCGCCAGCCACGGCAGCAGGAAGTCGGGCACACGCGCCCGCGACCCAGCGGAGTGACTCAGCGCGGTCAAGAACCGGGTTCCTTGACCAGCTCGTCGACGTCGGGCTTGGACTCCACCAGGCCGTACTTCTCCGCCAGCTCCGCCTGCATCTCGAGCGAGTCGCGGTCGAGCTTCGAGCTCCACTTCGGCAGCCGTATCTTCGCGATCGCCTCGGGCGGGATCTCGGTGTACTCGCTGAGCACCTTGCGCGCCGCGTCAGGGTTCTCCTGGGTGTAGTCCAGCGACTTGTTCATCGCCTCGGCGAATCGCTCGAGCACCTCAGGGTTCTGCTGGGCGTACTGGTTGGAGGTGAAGTAGGTGGCCACGCTCAGGTCCGGCGCGGTGTTCACGTAGAACGGGTCGACGCCGTAGGAGCCGGCGGCCTTGGCCTGGCTGACGAACGGTTCGACCTCACAAGCGGCGTCCACGCGCTTGGTCTCAAGCGCTGCGTTCATGTCGGGGAACGGGATCTCGGAGAACTTCAGCGTGCTCACGTCCACGCCCTCCTTCTCCAGCGACGCCTTGATGGTCAGCTCGCACACGTTCTCGAGCGTGTTCACGGCGATGTTCTTGCCCTCGAGGTCCTTTGCCGACTTGATCGCGCTGCCCTTGGGCACCATCAGATCGGCCCACGCCTCGCTCTCGTCCTTGCCCGCGAGCACGCCCTGGGCGATGATCTGGATCGGCAGCTTCTTCGACGCCGCGATCAGCAGCGAGGTGTTGTTCGAGAAGCCGATCTGGTTGTCGCCGCTGATCACGGCGGGCGTGATCGCCGCCCCGCCCTCGGCCAGCTGGGGTTTGATCGTGAGCTTCGCGTCCTTGAAGAAGCCCTTGTCGATGCCCACGTACAACGGCGCGACGTCGGCGATCGGGATCACGCCGACCTTCAGCGTCGCGGGCTCGCCGGCGCCGGCGCCCCCGTCGTCGTCGCCGCCGCAACCGGCGACCGCCACCGCTAGGACCGCCACCACTACGACCGCCATCACCCTCAACGCGCGCATGCTCTCTCCCTCGACTCGGTACGAATCCACTCCTCAGGGCACGTGTACCCATAGACCAGACTTTTCACTTCCGTGACTTGCGAAGACAGATCGCGCGGCGGCACCGGTGTCCTGGTGGCCGGCGTGCTCGTGATCGTCGCGGCCGTGCTGCCGGGCTTTTTGACCGCAAGCCTGGCAACGCGGATCCGCGCCGACTTCGCGTTCGAGAACTCGGCGCTGGGGCTGTCCGTGGCGGTCTTCTACGTCGTGTCCGCGGTCAGCTCGAACCCGGCGGGCCGGCTGCTGGAACGGATCGGGCCGGTGCGCGGAATGCGGCTGGTGGCGGCGCTGACCACTGCGTCGTGCCTGGCGGTGGCGGGCGCGGCGCAGTCGTCGGCCGGCCTGACGGCGGCGCTGGCGCTGGGCGGGGTGGCCAACGCGCTCGGCGGCCCTACCGTGACGGCCCTATTCAAGATGCGCATCGTCCAGGAGCGCCAGGGCACAGCCTTCGGCCTCCAGCAGGCGGGGGCGCCGCTCGGATCGCTGGCCGCCGGCCTCGCGCTGCCGCTGATCGCCATTCCGCTCGGTTGGCGCTGGGCGTTCGTGGCATGCGCCGCCTTGGTGCTGGGCACGGTCGCGCTTGCGCCGCGGGACGTGCCGGCCCCGCCGCCGGGAACGCGCGCGGCCAAGCCGGACGGGTTCAACGCCATCCACGGGATCGCCGTCGCGGCGGCACTGGCCAGCGCCGCGGGCGTGGGCATGGTCTCGTTCCTGGTCTCCTATTCGGTCGAGAGCGGCGTCGACGAGACGGCCGCGGGGCTGCTGCTCGGCGCCGTCAGCCTGACGGCCGCGCTCGGCCGGATCACGCTCGGGTCGCTGCTCGACCGCTCCGGCGGCGACGCGCTGTCGCCGCTGACGTGGATGCTGGCCGCCAGCGCGATCGGGTTCGTGGCCCTGGCCCAGGGCTCGCCGGGGGTGATCGTGGCCGCCGCACTGCTGGCGGCCGGGCTCGGCTGGTCATGGCCTGGCGGGCTCAATCTGGCGGTGGTCAAGCGCAGCCCGGACGCTCCCGCCTGGGCCGTCGGGGTGATGCTCTCGGGCCTGTTCACGGGTGCCGTCTGTGGCCCTCTCGCCGTCGGCCTGCTGGCCGATCACGGCCACTTCACCGGCGCCTGGGTTCTGTGCGGGGCGTTCGCGCTTGGCGCGTCGGCCACCCTGGCCGTGACGCGCCGGCGTGAGGCGGGCGCGCTCGATTCGACTCTCGGGTAGTCCAGGCCCTACCTGAGACTCGAAACGATCGCACGCGCCCAGGAAACCGCGTGGAGGTCGCGACCGGCGGGTACCGGAGTAGTCAACGAAAACGAGGGAGGGGCGCATGGCGCAGAGAGACAAACCGCCGTTCAGGGCGGACCACGTGGGAAGCCTGCTGCGACCGCAGTCGCTGCTGAAGGCGCGCGACGACCACGCCGCCGGGGCGATCGACGACGCCGCGCTCGAGGCGGCCGAGGACGAGGCCATCCGCGAGGTCGTGGCGATGCAGGAAGACGTCGGCCTGCAGTCCGCGACCGACGGCGAGTTCCGCCGCCAGTCCTGGCACATGGACTTCATCTACCAGCTCGGCGGCATCGAGCAGGTGGAGGGCCAGAGCCTGCACGTGAAGTTCAAGAACGAGGAGGGCGAGTACGACTACGCGCCCCCGGCCATGCGCGTCGTTGGCAAGGTCACGCTGGACGGGCCGATCTTCGGCGAGGCGTTCGCGTTCCTGCGCGACACGGTCACGAGGAACACGCCGAAGCTGACGATCCCCTCCCCGAGCATGGTCCACTACCGCGGCGGCAACTCGTCGATCGACGACTCGGTCTACCCCGACCTGGACGAGTTCTGGACCGACCTGACGGCGGCGTACGCGCAGCAGGCGAAGGCGGTGGCCGAGCTCGGCTGCACCTACCTGCAGCTGGACGACACCAGCCTGGCCTACATAAACGACCCGGCACAGCGCAAGCACATCGAGGACATCGGCGGCGACCCCGACCACCTGCACGAGCAGTACATCGCCAACATCAACCGCGCTCTGGCCGACCGGCCCGAGGGTCTTTCGATCACCACCCACCTGTGCCGCGGCAACAACCAGTCGATGTGGGTGGCCGAGGGCGGCTACGACTTCGTCGCCGAGGCGCTGTTCAACGACCTCGAGGTGGACGGCTTCTTCCTCGAGTACGACGACGAGCGCTCGGGCACTTTCGAGCCGCTGCGGTTCGTGCCGAAGGGCAAGCAGGTGGTGCTCGGCCTGGTCACCACCAAGCGGCCCGAGCTTGAGGACAAGGACCTGCTCAAGCGCCGGATCGAGGAGGCATCGCGATACGTCGATGCCGACCAGCTGTGCCTGTCCGGCCAGTGCGGCTTCTCGTCGACGGTGGAGGGCAACCGGCTGACCCGCGACGACCAGCGGGCCAAGCTGGCGTTGATCGTGGAGACCGCAAGCGAGGTGTGGGGATGATCGAGGGGGCTCAGACCGACTCGAAGCCCACGTAGTTCTCGGCCAGCGCCGTCGCGGCCGCCTTCGACGAGCACACGTAGGCCAGCTGCGCACGCTGGAGCTCGGCTTCGAAGCCGTCGTGGTCGTCGGGCATCCGGTGCAGCATCGAGGTCATCCAGTACGAGAAGTACTGCGTGCGCCACACACGCCTCAGGCAGGTGTCCGAGTAGGCGTCGATCAGCTCCTGCGAACCACCGTCCAGCCACGCGACCAGCGCCTCGGCCAACACGCGCACGTCGGCCACGGCCAGGTTCAGACCCTTCGCCCCGGTCGGCGGCACGATGTGCACGGCGTCGCCGGCCAGGAATAGGCGGCCGTGGCGCATCGGCTCGCAGACGAAGCTGCGCATCGGCGTCACGCCTTTCTCGAAGACCTCACCGGACTCGAGCGCGAACGGGCGGCCATCGAGCGCCATGCGAGCCGACGCCTCCTCCCAGATCCGATCGTCGGGCCAGTCCGCCGAATCGGCGTCGGGCGGGACCTGGAGGTAAAGCCGTGTGATCTCCGGCGAGCGCATGCTGGCCAGCGCGAAGCCGCGGTCGTGGTGGGTGTAGATCAACTCCTCGCTGGGCGGCGCGACGTGGGCGAGGATGCCCAACCACGAGAACGGGTAGACGCGCTCGTGGACCGTGAAGGCCCCGTCCGGCACGGCCTCGCGACACACGCCGTGGAAGCCGTCGCAACCGGCGATGGCGTCGCACTCCAGCTCGTAGCCGGCCCCCTCGTGCGTGAACGCCACCTCCGAGCGGTCGATGTCCGGGCGCACGTCGCCGACCTCGAAACGGATGTCGCCGCCGGCCGCGATCAGGTCCTTGACCAGCTCCTGCTGGCCGTACACGGTGATCGCCCGGCCACCGGTCAGGGCGGCCATGTCGATCCGGTGCGCGCGGCCGGCGAAGCGCAGCTCGATCCCCTCGTGCACGAGCCCCTCGCGGCGCATCCGATCGCCGATGCCGAGCTCGTCGAGCAAGTCGACGGTGTTCTGTTCCAGTACGCCGGCCCGCACCCGCTGCTCCACGTACGCGCGGCTGCGGGCCTCGAGCACGACGCATTCGATCCCCGCGCGCGCCAGCAGCTGCGACAGCACCAGCCCGGCCGGCCCCGCGCCGACGATGGCCACCTGTGTCCGGATCCGCTCCACCCGCTGGATGCATTCCCTCACGCGGCGATCTCAAGCCTTCCAGGGTTGACACCGGCGCGGCGGGCGGGGACGCTGATCTCCCATGGACCCGGCCACCGCGTCCGGACCAGCCGACGCCCTCTTGGACGCGCTGCTGCGAGCCGATGCCTCGGACGCCGCCGACGTGGTCGAGGACGCCCTCCGGCACGGGGTCGACCCGATTGGCGTGCTCGACGACGTGATCAAGCCGGCGATGTACGCGGTGGGGCAGCAGTGGCAGGACGGCATCATCGGCGTGACCGAGGAGCACCTGGCCTCGTCGATCGCAACGCGCACCCTGCACCGGCTGGCGCCGCTGCTGATCACGGGGCCACCGGGCTCGCGTCCGACGGCCGTGATGGCTGCCGCCCAGGGCGAGCGGCACGTGCTGGGCCTGCAGATGGCGTGCGAGGTGCTCCAGGGCGCCGGCTACGCGGTCAAGTACGCCGGCGCCGACCTGCCCGCGCAGGCGCTGCTGGCGTTCGCGGAGCGCGAGCGCCCGGCGCTGGTGGGCATCAGCTGCACGGGCAACTGGGTGCCGGCGGCCGATATCCGCACCGCGATCGTGCAGCTGACGGTCGCGCAGCCCCAGATCGGCATCGTGCTCGGGGGGCCCGGCTGGGGTGGGTTCGACCCGCCCGAGGGCGGCCGGGTGGCGCTGCTCGACAACGTGCGCGCCCTGCTGCCGCTGGCCGCCCGGCTGGCGGCCCCGGGCAACTAGCGCTCTCGCTCTACCGCCCGCTCGGCGGCATCGAAGCCGATCTTCGAGTGCGTGCCGTCGCAGAACGGCTTCGTGGTCGAGCCGCCGCAGCGGCACAGCGCCACCGGCCGCCCGTCGTCGGGAAGCTCGAAGCGGCGACCGTCGGCGTCGACCAGGGTGATCGGCCCGGTGACCTTGTAGGGGCCGTTCTCACGGACCTTGATCTCGATGTCGGGCATCACCCGACCCTAGCCCTGGGCTCGCGCCACATCGGCCACAACGGCGGTCCGCCGCCCGGCAGGCGCAGCTCCTCGGTGACCTCGAACCCGTGCAGGGCATACAGCGCCCGGCTGCGCTCGGTGGTGGCCTCGAGATAGGCCGGTGTCCCCTGCTCGTCGCAGCGATCGAGCATGTGGCGCAGCAGCGTCGCCCCGCGGCCGCGGCCCTGGGCCTCGGGCACGACGCCCACAAGCGGCAGGTACCAGTGGGGCCGCCGCGGGTGGCGTGTCTCGATCACGCGGAGCCCGTTGGCCATCCGAGGCAGGTCCCGACCCATGACACGTGCGAGCGATGGGAGCAGCGCCAGGCGCCGGCCGGCGCCGAGCCGCCACTCGCCAGGCGGCAACCAGCACGCGGCGGCCAGGCCGTCCGTAGTGGCGAAGCAGGCGTCGTGAGCCAGCCAGACCCGCTCCAGGTACAACGTGAACGCCGGCTTCAACCGCCCCTGGCCGGGGGCCAGCCAGCGCATGACACCGTCGTTCTCGAACGCCCGCGCGAGCGTGGCCGCGACCGCAGCCGTATCGGGCCGCCCCACCTTGCGCACCGTCAGTTCCTCAGGGCGCATTCGGCAAAGGTACCGGCGGTGGCTTGCGCGGCCTGCCAAGAGGGTGGAAGCTGGACCCGTGGCGAGCCGGCCTATCGATATGCCCGCCGCCACCGCCATGCTCGAGCGGGAGTCTCCGCTGAGCGTTATCGCGGACGGGGTCGCCGCCGCGGCTGCGGGCGAGCTGGCCCTGGTGGTGATCGAGGGGGCCGCCGGGCTGGGCAAGACCACGCTGCTCACCGAGGCGCGGCGAGCTGCCGCACGGGACGCCGAGGCCAAGGTGCTGTTCGCGCGCCCCGGCGAGTTCGAGGCCAGCTTCGCCTACGGCGTGGTGCGTCAGCTGCTGGGTCCCGTGCTGACCGATCCCGATCGGGAGCAACTGATCTCCGGGCCCGCGGCCGGCGCCGTGCTGGCGCTGGAGGACCTGGGCGAGGCGCCGCCGTTCGACACCTCGTTCGGGGTCCTGGACTCGCTGTACTGGCTGACCGCCAACCTGGCAGCGCGCGGGCCGGTCACGATCTTCGTTGACGACGCCCACTGGGCCGACCCGCCGTCGCTGCGCTTCCTGAGCCATCTGGTCAGGCGGGCGGAAGGATTGCCGATCGCGCTCGTGCTGGCGCTCAGGTCGAACGAGCCCAACGCGGCGCACGAGCTCCTGGACACCCTCAGGCTCGATCCCCTGGCCGATCAGGTCACGCTCCAGCCGCTGTCCGAGGCGGCGTCGGCGAGCATCGTGCGCGAGCGTGCCGCGACACCCGCGGATGCCGAGTTCTGCCGCGCGTGCCACCGTGCCAGTGCCGGAAACCCGCTCTATCTGCTCGAGCTGGTCCGGGCGCTGGACAAGGAGGCGGTGAGCCCCACTCGCGAGGCCGTCGACCAGGTGGCGGCCGCGTGGCCCGCGTCCGTGGCCCGTCACGTGCTCCGGCGCGTCGAGGCGCACGGCGCCGAGGCCAGCGCTCTGGCCACCGCCATGGCCACGCTCGGCGACGGCTCTGCCCTGGCGCATGCGGCCGTGATCGCAGGCTTGGAGCCGGCCACCGCCCAGGAGCTCGCCCGCACCCTGCGTGAGATGGAGATCCTCGCCGGCGAGGACCCCGTGCGTTTCTCGCACCCCGTGGTCCGCGTGGCGCTGGCCTCGGGCCTGACCGCGGCGCGACGCGACGAGCTGCTGCGCAGCGCGGTCGGCGTCCTGTCTGACGCCGGCGCCCAGCCGGAGCAGATTGCGCGCCATCTGCTGGCGCTCACACCCGGCGGCGGCCAGGCGGTCGAGCCGTTGCGCCAGGCGGCAGCGGTGGCGCGTTCGCGCGGAGCGCCCGACGTGGCGGTCGGCTTCCTGGCGCGCGCGCTGGCCGAGCCGCCCGCCGAGGACAAGCTGGTCGCGGTCCTCAAGGAGCTGGGCACCGCCGAGGAGATGATCAGCTCGGAGGCGTGCATCGGGCACCTCCGCGCGGCGCGCGATGCCTCAGCCGATCCGGCGGAGCGGCTGGAGCTCACGCTGAGCCTGTGCAACGGGTTGATGATGCTCGGCCAGGTGGCCGAGGGCGTGGCCGAGATCGAGGCCGAACTCGATGGCGACCACGGCCACAGCGCGGAAGAGCGCGAGCTGCTGGAAGCCCACGTCTGCGTGACCGCGTTCTGGATCTCGGACGAGAGCCCGCGGGCGATGGAGCTGCTCGAGCGCTTCGAGCACACGCCGCCGGAGGGCGATGCCGCGCGCCGGCTGGTGCTGGCCACGCGGGCAGCCCAATTCGCCCTGCCCGCCGCCGACAACGCGGCGCTGGCGCGCGAGGCGCTGGCCGGCGACGCGCTGCTGACCGCCCCTTGGATCGGCAACCTCCTGGCGATGGCCGCGCTGATCACGTGCGACGACTTCGAGGCGGCGTCCGAGGTGCTGGACCGGGCGATGGAGCTCGGCCGCCTCAGCGGCAACCAGCGCGCGCTCGGCAACTTCGTCTCGCTTCGGGCGACGCTGAGCTATGCGCTTGGTGACCTGGCCGCCAGTGAGACCCACGCGCGCACACATCTGGGGCCGCTGCGCGGTGAGATGAACTGGGCCGCCTCGGCCTACTCGCTGTCGGTGCTGGTGCAGGCCCTGACCCGTCGCGGCGCGTTCGACGAGGCCGAGGCGCTGCTGGCAGAGGGGGACCCAGAGCCATGGCCGGCCAGCACGAACCTGCACTACTTCCTGCGCTCGGCGCGCGGCGAGCTGCGCTGCGCCCAGGGCCGCTTCGAGGAGGGGGCGGCGGACCTGGCGGCCGCACGCGAGGCCATGGGGCGCTTCACCGGCTACGCGGGCGCGCCGTTCGCCGTCTACGGCGAGAACGAGGTGCTGGCCCTGGACCGGCTCGGGCGCCGCGCCGAGGCCGAGGCCCTCGTGGCGCACGGGCTGCAGCGGGCGCGGCGCAACGGCTCGCCACGGAACCTTGCCGCGACGCTCCGGGTTGGCGGGCTGCTGGCCGGCGGCCAAGAGGGCGTCGCGCAGCTGACCGAGGCGGTCGCGGCGCTGGAGGACTCCGGGGCCGACCTCGAGCTGGCCCAGACGCTGGTGGACCTCGGGATGCTGATGCGCCTGGGCGGGCAGCGGGTCGCCGCCCGGCCCCACCTGGCCAGGGGTCTGGACCTGGCATTTCGCTGCGGCGCGTCGCCGCTCGTCCAGCGCGCGCGGGAGGAGCTCGCCGCCAGCGGCGCCCGCCCGCGGCGCGATCGCCTGACGGGCCTCGACGCCCTGACCCCGAGCGAGCTGCGACTGGCTCGGCTGGCCGCCAAGGGCTACACGAACCGCATGATCGCCCAGGAGCTGTACCTCTCGGAGAAGACCGTGGAGACCCACCTGGGTGGCGCCTACCGCAAGCTCGGGATCGGCGGACGCGCGGAGCTGGGCGCCGCGCTCGAGGGCGACGACGCCCCCGGCTTGGCGTCCCAGGCAGCCGGGGGGACCTGAGCTTCGGACACCCGCTGAGCTCCGTCGCGGCGGGCGCCATCCCTGGCTATGGATAGCGGACGGCCGTGGTCTCAGCGCTTGCGGCGGGACTTCTTCTTGGCCTTGGACTTCGACTTCGCCCTCGTCTTCGACTTGCCGCAGTTGATCTTCTTCTTGGTGACCTTGCACTTGGGGAACGAACGGAAGGCGCTGGGGCGGCGCGCCACAGCCTTGAAGCGGCGACCGGCCACCGGGCTCTGGCGCAGGTCGTCGACGGCGCGGACGGTCACCCGCCCCTTGTCCCAGGCCGACACCTTCAGCGTCGCGCGGCGGCCACGCGTCCGGGCGAACACCATCCGCCTGCTGGACGGCGTGACCGCCACCTCGTATGCCGTGGCCCCCGAAACCTTTTTCCAGCTGACCCGCACGCGGGCGCCCTTGCGCCGCAGCTTCAAACCCTTGGGGCGCGCCAGCACCGGCGACTGCGGCCTGAAGCTGGTCACCCGCTTGCGCTCGGCGGAGATGCCGTCGAGGTTGAACTGGGCGATGATCGTGCGGCGGCCGCTGCCGGGCGCCGAGCGGAAGCGGATCCGGCCCCGGCCGCCAGCTGTGGAGCCGATGACCTGAGAGGCGCCGCTGGCCGTGACCTCGCTGAACACCACCTTCTGGCTCGGGCGCCGGGCGACCTCGTACCGGAGCACGCGGTTGCGGCCTTTGCCGCTGACCTTGCCCTTGACCTTCGCGTCGGGCGGGTCGGTGGCCTGGCGCACGGCGACCACGGGCGAGGAGCCCGGCAGCACCTGCACGGTGTAGGTGCCCGGCGTGGCCTTCTGGAACCCGATCGAGGTGATCTTGGCCAACCGGCCCTGGTAGCGCATGATGCGCATCTTGTTGTCGGGGGTCTTGACGAAGCCCTTGCCCGCCGGAGCCTCCAGGACGCCGCCGGGACCGCTCACGCGGATCGCCGGCGCGGTGCCCACCCCGTCCAGGCGCAGCACGGGGCTGGGCTTGTCCCTCTCGACCTTGATCGTGTACGTGCCTGCCTGGGAGACGCCGACCTTGCTCTCGCGGGCCAGGACCGCGCGGCTGGCGTTGCCGCGAACGAGCTGTGTGGCGCTGGCCCGGGGGCCTTTGCCCTTGCGCCGAGCCGCAGCGGCGCTCTGGCGCACCTGGATCCGGAACGGCGACCACTTGCACCCGTCGATGGGCCAGATGTACGGGTCGCCGAGGTCCTTCCACTTCACGCCCCCGCCGACCGTGACCAGTCCGAGGTCCACGCACGCTCCGCCGCCGCCCGTCCCGCCCCGGCCGCGCGACACGTGGCCGGTGGCGCCCGAGCAGAGGTCCAGGTCGGCCAGGTACAGGCAGGCCTTGACCTCGCCGTGAATGTCGAACACGCCCTGGTCCGCGTCGGCCTCGGCAGCAATACCTCCACGGATGCCCACCAGATCCAGCACCGTGGCGTCGTACCCACCGCCGAACGCGAGGTACCCGGGGTACTCGTAGACCACGTACGCGCTGCCGAGCTTGGTCTCGCCGATCACCGGCACGTCGACCAGCGCTGAGGCCGAGGCCCCGAATGTGAACCGGGTGAACTTCGATCCGTACAGGTGCGGCGGGTAGTCGTTGCCCACCTCGTTGCGGTTCATCACGAACGGCTCGGCCGAGGTGGGCAGCGCCACGAAGATGCGCCCGTCCAGCTTGATGAACTGGGCCACGCCGACCCGGGCGTTGCCGAAGATCCGGGTGGGACGCAGGCCGAGCCCGAAGCCCACGCGCTCCAGGTTCACGCCGCTCCACAACGGGAGCCCGGGCTGCGGGAAGATCAGCGACGCTCCCGCTCGCTCCAGGTCACCGTTCTTGATCGTGATACCACCGTTGGGCGGGATCATGTCCAGGCAGGCGGTCCCGATCAGGCACGCCTTGCCCTGGCCGTCCCACTGGTTGGGCTCGCGCTTGTACTGGATCTGGAACTTGTCGACCTTCAGCGCCTTGATGTTCACGTCGACCGGGCCGACGCGCACCTCATCGACGATCACGCGGTCCGGCTGTGGCCGGAGGTTCACCTGGTTGGAGATCTGCACGCCGGCCTTGGTGATCGAGGGCGGCAGCTTGACGCTGGCCTTGATCTTGGCCTCCTGCTTGTCCAGGTTCACGTCCCAGTCGCCCACGATCTCCAGGCCCCCCAGGCTGGGCAGCTTGGGCGGCTTGGGCAGCTTGCCCAGCGGGATCGTGGCCTTAGCGGGATCGAGCTTGAGGTTGAAGCCGTTGCTGGGGCTGTAGCTGCGGCGCCTCCGACCGGGAGCTCGGCCTTGGCCGAGAACAGCGTTTCGGCCTGGGGCATCGACACCAGCGACGACGCCTGCGCTCGGCGTGACCGGGAACTTGTCGTTGAGCAGCGCCTTGCCCTCGCGACACGTAGCTGTCGGTCAGCTTGGTGGCCTCCTGCATCAGCTCCGTCTTGGTCTCGTCGAGCTTCAGCGAATCGGCCAGCTGCTTCACCGCGCCCTTCTCGCGCGCGGGGATGTCGGCCAGCTTCTCCACCGGCTTGAAGCAGCCCGAGACCTTCTGCTGGCCGGAGAAGATCGAGATGGGCGAGCAGGAGGCGCTCGCCTTCACCCTCGGGCCACGAGCGCGGCGCGAAGCGCGGGAGGCGGAGGCGCCGCCGATCAGGCCGGCCGCATCGCCGACCGCGAACACCCCAGACGCGTTGGCTCGATCCAAGCCCCTCAGGACCGCAGTCGCCGAGCCGGAGGTGGGATCCTTGGGCTGCACCAACGTGCGCCGGAACACCCGCGACCCCCCGGGTCCGTAGGCGATCACCGTGGCCGCGAAGCTGCGGTCGGGGTGGCGCAACCGGATGCTGCGGGGGACCTGGCCGTTGGCCCCTGCGGTGGCCACGATCTTGGGCTCGTTCTTGGTGCCGAAGCGCCATTCGAGCGCGCTCACCGGCCCGTCGACCTTCGCGGTCAGCACGATCGCGTCGCCCCGGTCCAACGGGCGGGCCAGCGCGATCTCCGACGGGATGGGCGGCGGCGGCGGCGGGGGCGGCGGCGCAGGGGGGATGATGACGCCCGAAGGCGTCGGGCCACGGGGGGTCACCTGAGCAGCCTGCACCACGTAGTCGCTCTCGGAGCCGGTCCGCGCCCAGACCGCAACGCCCTCGCCCTCGGAGTTGAACGCCACCTTGGGCCCGCTGCCGCGCTTGTCCGACACGTCGACCTCCAGGTCGCTCACCGCGGAGATGGTCGTGGGCGCGTCGAACTTCGTCTTCGCGCCGGGCTGGCGGATGGCGGCGCGCACGACCTGATCGTCATTCGGGCTCCCAGCCGGGCAGACAGGGTGGCTTGGCGACACGCACTGCTCCTCGAACGCCGTCAGGGCGATGTCGCTGCGGCCCACCGACAGGTCCGGATCGCTGCGCTCAGTGAGGAAGCCGTGCCCGGGGACGGCCGCGCCGATGACGTCCCTCTCCCACGTAGAGCTCCCCACGCCCTGGAAGGCCGCGCCGAAGATTCCGCTCTGGGCGAATACGCCGAGGATGTTCCCCGCGGGGTCCACCCCGAACTTCGGTCGGTCGGGAGCGTCGGGGAGACCAGTGTCGTTGACTGCGGCGATCGGGCCTCTCGCAACGGCGAGGACCGTGCGGGCCTCCCGCCAGGCGGCGACGCTGCCATTTGACGATGCGGCAACGGACGTGCCGTCCGCGTCCTGGTCGGCGATAGCGGTGTCGTCGAAGCTGTTGCCCTGGCTCCACTCGATCCCGGTCGGACCCTTGGTGGCCAGGCGCATCCTCTGGCGTCGCACCGCACCGTTGTCGCGCTCCTGCTGGGTCGCCGCCGCCAAGAGGTTGCCCCTCTCGTCGGTGGCTAGACCTCCCGCCGTCTCGTTGTAGTCGTAGATCTGGTTCTCGTTGCTCAGCGAGTGAGCGAAGATCTGCAGCCCCGCGCTCGACCAGCTCGAGGCGCCGGCGGCACGGGAACCCCAGCGATAAACCGACCTGCGGTCCGGTGCGGTGCCGAACGGGTAAGGCTGGCCGTGATACATCACCGTGGCGTTCCCGTCCTCGTCGAGGGCCACCTCGGGCTCGAACCAGCTGCCGCCGTTGTCCAGGAACTGCTCCCCGTTGATGTCGAACCGGGCGGCGCTTCTGCGCTTGTACGTGGCCGCCAAGCTGGCCTGCCCGTCCTGCCGGGTCTTCAGGTACACCACGACCGCGTCCCCCGCGCGATTCATCCGCAGCCGGAAATGGCGCCCGACGTGTCCCCCTACGGTGTTCGTGCATTCGATGCCGCTGGCCTGCGAGATCGCCTCCGGGGCACTGAAGCTGCCGCCGCGCGTCTTGTAGCTAGCCCACAGGCGCTCTCGCCGGCACGTTCCTCCGTAGTGAGCACGCCACACCGCGATCGCCCTGCCGTCGTCGGCAATCGCCACCTGCGGCAGCTCCGAGCCGGCACCGGCGGCCGAGAGCTGTTCCACGCCGCCCCAGGTGAAGTCGGCCGCCGTCGCGGCCGGTGCCGGCGCGCCGAACAACGCGACCCACGCGACAAGGAGGATTCGCTGGCGGCGACGCACGAGACGTCCAGTCTCCGCGCAGGTCTCACCCCGCGCGCTCCCCCAAGAGGGTGGACCGATCACCCCTGCGGACGCAGCGGGTCAGCGCGAGAGGTCGCGCGGCGAGACCACGCCGGTGGCGATCGCGCGCTGGGCCAGCTCCGCGCGCTTGCGCGTTCTGGGGCAGGCTCGGGGACCTCGAACAGCCTGAAGAGGGTGCTTCATGTGGCTGCGCACCGCCTCGACCGAAACGGTCAGTTCCTGTGGCGATCTCGCGGTTGGACGAGCGTGGCGGCCACGCCCGGCTCGGATCAGCAGCGGCCGGCACAGGGCGACGAGCACGCGGCGCTGCGCGGCCGTGAGCGTGGCGGTGGGCGTGGCGCCGTCGGCGGGGGCAGTCTCGCGCGGCCTCCTCGGCCGGATCGCGGTAGAGCACCGAGGTCGGCGCCGAAGCGGATCACGTCGTGGTCGCCGAGGCGGCGCCGGCCGGTCACCGGGAAGCCGTTCACGTAGCGTGCCGTTGCGCGACAGTTCGTCGTCGACGACCGTCCAGCGTGCCGCCCAGTCGCTCAAGCAGCGGCGTGCACGCGCGACGCCTCGGGATCCCAGCCCAGCGGGAGCTGGTTGCCGTCGGCCCCGGCCGACGGTGAAGCCGCTCCCCCGTCAGGACGAGCAGCGCTGGCCGCCCGCGGCATCACGGTAGAGCAGGAACGGCTGGCCCGCCCGCTCAGCGGCGATCTGGTGCGCCAGCTCCGACGGGGTGGGCTCGAGCGGCGAGAGGCTCACATCCTCATCCTGGCGCACCGTCAGCCGATCACCCGGAAAGCGACCACCGGCGCGCCAGCGAGTAGGCGTGCACCCGCGGGGTGGGGTCGCCGCCGTTCAGCCACTCGAGGCAGACCGCGCCGGGGTACTCGCACGTGCCGGTCAGCTCGAGCACCCGGCCCCGCACGTCCGCGTCCGGCACCATGATCCGGGCGAGCCTTCGTGAGCCGCTGAGGGAATCGATGGCGATCGCCCGCCCGACGCGCACGAGCCTCACATCGACCCCGGCAGGTTCACCGTCTACCTCAACCCCAGCCAGGACCCGACCGGGTGCCGCGGCTGCGGCGCGCCGGCCGCTCAGTTGCGGCGGTGTGACCGCACGCGCGCGGGGCGTGACGCGGGCGCGCAGGAGGAGCTCGCCGTCGACCGCGGTCGAGCCGCGCGGAAGGGGGTTCCGCTGGCCGTCCCAAAGTCGCGCCCTGGCGCCCTGGCGCGGGCCAAGCCCGATCCGGGCCCCGGGTGCGAGCAGCACCCCGATCCGGTCCCCCCGCTCGACGTTCAGGTTCGCGGGGAACGTCCGGCGGCCGCGACCGCGCACGCGAACGGGCTGGGAGAACCCGGCGCGTACGGTGCGCCCGTCGCGGCGTCGCAGCACCTGGAGGCTCAGCTCTCCCGCGGCGCCCCGAACGGCCCAGCGGCGCACGACCCCGTCCGCACGCACCTGCGTGCTCCGGCCGCCGAGCACCTCCTGACTCACGATGCATGCCGGCGTGTTGGGATCGGGATCGGGGGCGCAGCCCGTGCTGGCGATCGGCTCGCCGGCACCGGTGTCCGCACCGTCCTGACCGACCACGAGCAGCACGGCCGCAACGGCAAGCAGGCCCACGACGGCGGCGGCGAGGCTCAGCCTGGCCGTACGGCGCGCCCGCTTCGGGCGACGCGAGCGCAGCGCCGCCAGCGCCGCGAGGTCGGGTTCCGTGGCGCCCGGCCGCCGGAGGCCGAAGTCCGCGACGAACGGGGTCCCGGATCGATCCACGATCACGTTGCTGGCCGTCAGGTGCCCGTGGGTCACGCCGGCCCGATGGGCTGCCGCGACCGCGTCCGTCACCGCGTCCATCAGGTCGTCGAAACGCCGCGGCGATACGGAGCCCGCGCCCAGCAGCTCCGCAAGGGACCGCCCGCGCACCAGTCGGCCGACGGCGAACCGCCGCCCCTCCCACTCGCCTGCCTCGTAGATGGGGACGATGTTCGGGTGGTCGACGGAGGCGCCGACCGGCTCGTTCCCGGTCAGCAGCCTCAGTGCCACCCGCCGGTGAAGCGACAGCTGCACCGCCTCGTAGACAGGACCCATCTGTCCGGCGCCCAGAGGGCGTTCGATCCGGAAGCCGGCGACCACCGTCCCCGCCGGGAGGCGGCCCGCCGAAGTGGTTGATGTGCCTAGCCGATGTACTGGATGTCGCTCCGGGACACGGTCAGGCCTTGGTAGATCATGCGCCCGCTGTTCAGGTTCACCCAGCGCACGTCAATGCCGCCGAACGGCTCCCCGTCGACGGCGACGGCGTCGAGCTTGATCGGGTCGCCGCCCGGCCGCAAGCCGGGGAGGAACAGCCGCTCCACGCGCCGGCCCCCGCGCACGAGGTCGAGCGCCACCCGCCGTCCGACCTCCCGCAGCTCGACGGTCACGTTGGACCGCGGCTTCGAGATCTGAAGCCGCTTGCGGATGCGCAGCTTGCCGTCCGGCGCGCGTGCGGCGGCCGCGCCGCTCAGCTCGTCCGGCCGGGCGGGCTTGCGGCCGGCCACGAACTCCGCTCGCACGAGCACCTCGTGGTCGAAGCCGGTTCCCGGGCCGCGGTCGGGACGACCGTAGAACCCGCCCACCGGATCGAGCCAGCGCTGCGTGGTGGCGCCGTCCGCGTCCCGCACGCCGATCCGGGCGCCGGGCCCCATCTGGAGGCCGATCTGGTCGCCGCGCTCCACCGGCAGGTCCGTCCGGAAACGGTGCGGCGCGACGTTGCCCGCCGTCTCGAACTGGGACCTGAGCACGCGGATCGTGTCGTCGCCACCGGGACGGATGACGTCGAGCGCCAGATCGCCCTCTGCGCCGCGCACCGACCAGGCGACGATGGTGCCGTCGGCGGGAGCAATCAGCTGGGCGCCCGCCCTCTTGGCCTGAAGGACGGAGCAGGCGAACGGGCGCCCGCGGGGCCTGTCGCCGCGGCAGTCGAGCGAGCGCTCCGGCGCGCCGAGGTCGCTGCCGATCACCGTCGCGCCCTTCGCGACCGCCGGGACCGGGAGCTCGGGCCGCCGGTCGCCGTCGTCCGAAAGCGCGGCCGCGCCCGCGCCCAGCGCAGCGGCCCCGATCGCCGTCGCGACGAGTGCCGCGATCCAGCGGCGACGGGACCGCCCGCCGGCGCCCGCCGGCGCTGCAGCCGTCGAGCGCGGCGGCCCCGTGCGCGGCGGCGGCGCCCCGAGGTCGGCGCCCGCCGTTTCGCCGAGCGCCTCGCGCACCGCACCTACCAGCGCTGTCGCGCTCGCGGGCCGCTCGGCCGGATCCTTGGCCAGAGCGGCCTCGAAATGCCTGTCGAGCGCTTTGGGTAGCCCCGGGCGGCGCTCGCTGATGCGCGGGGGCGACTCGCTCGTGTGCGCGTAGATGACCGCGATGTCGGAGCCGCGCGGGAACACGACGTCGCCCGCGAGGCAGTGGAACAGCGTGGCCGCGAACGAGTAGCGGTCCGACGCCGGCGTCGGCTGCTCGCCGCGGATGACCTCGGGGGCGATGTACGCGACCGTGCCCAGGGTGGGCCGCGAAGCCGTGGCCGTGTCGGTGGCTGCGCGGCTGAGCCCGAAGTCGGTCAGGAACGCGTCACCGTCGTCGGCGACCAGGACGTTCTGTGGCTTCATGTCCCGGTGCAGGAGCCCCGCCTCATGGGCCGCGTCGAGCGCACCGGCCACCTGTTCGAGCAGGCCCAGCGCCCGCTCGCTGTCCAGGGCCCCGGTTCGCAACAGCTCGGCGAGGGTCGCGCCGTCGACCAGCCGCATCGTCAGGAACAGCTCTCCCCCGGTCTCTCCGACCTCGTACACGTCGAGCACGTGGGGATGCTCGAGCGCGGCCTGCACCATGCCTTCGCGGCGAATCCGGTCCACGAACGCGGCGTCCTCCGCCAGCTCGGGCCGCAGGACCTTCAACGCGACGCGGCGATCGAGCGAGACCTGCACTGCCTCGTAAACCACGCCCATCCCGCCGCGCCCGAGCATGCGCTCGACGCGATAGCCACCGACCATGGTGCCGATCTCGATCACGGGTGACCCCTGCGCCGCGCCATCGCGCCAGCTTAGGCGTCATCGCCGATTTCGGCCCTACCCGAGGTGGGAAACCGGTCGCTCTGGCGCGCGGAAGCTAGGACTCGTCCGACTCGGGCGCCGGCGGGGCGTCCGGGACGTCGGGCAGCACGTCCGGCTCGGCCAGCTCCGGAGCAGGCGCGGGATCCGCGGGCTCCTCGGCCGGGGGCTCGCCGCCCTCGGGCAGGTCGCCGCCCTCGGCGCCGACACCCACCGCCTCGCGCTTGCGCGCGGGCTTGATGACCTTGATGTCGACTTCCTTCTCCTCGTCGTCCGAGTGGTCGCGGTCGACCTCGATCGTGGAACCGGCCTCCAGGGCCGCTGAGAGCGCCAGGTCGGCCAGCGGGTCCTCGATGTAGCGCTGGATCGCGCGGCGCAGCGGGCGCGCGCCCATCGACGGATCCCAGCCCTTCTCGACCAGCAGGTCGGCGGCGTCGTCGGAGAGGTTGAGCGACAGCTCACGCTCGGCCAGCGACGCGCGGACGCGCTTCATCAGGAGCTCCACGATCTCGCGGATCTCCTCCTTGGCCAGCTTGTGGAAGACGATCACCTCGTCGATCCGGTTGAGGAACTCGGGCCGGAAGACCTTCTTCAGGTCGCCCATGATCCGGGTCTTCATGTCGTCGTAGGTGACGCCGCCCTCATCGTCGCTGATCGTGAACCCGATGCCGGTGTTCTTCGCGATCTCGGCGGCGCCGATGTTCGAGGTCATGATGATGATGGCGTTGCGGAAGTCGACCTTGCGGCCCTGGCTGTCCGTGAGCCATCCGTCCTCCAGGATCTGGAGCAGGATGTTGAACACGTCCGGGTGGGCCTTCTCGATCTCGTCGAGCAGCAGCACGCTGTAGGGCTTGCGCCGCACGGCCTCGGTGAGCTGGCCGCCCTCGTCGTAGCCGATGTAGCCCGGAGGCGAGCCGACCAGCCGGGACACGGAGTGCTTCTCCATGTACTCCGACATGTCGATCCGGATCATGGCCTCCTCGTCACCGAAGAGGAACTCGGCGAGCGTACGACCGAGCTCGGTCTTGCCCACGCCCGACGGGCCCAGGAAGATGAACGAGCCGGTGGGGCGCTTGGGGTCCTTGAGCCCGGCACGCGAGCGGCGGATGGCCTTGGAGACGGCCTCGATCGCGGCCTGCTGGCCGATGACGCGCTTGTGCAGCTCCTCCTCCATCCGGACGAGCTTCTGCGTCTCCGCCTCGGTGAGCTTGAACACGGGGATGCCGGTCCACATCGAGACGATGTCGGCGATCTCCTCCTCGCCGATCTCCGGGCGCTCGCCGGACTCGCCCGAGCGCCACTGCTCCTCGAGGTCGCGCTTCTTGTTGGTCAGCTGACGCTCTGTGTCGCGCAGGTTCGCGGCCTTCTCGAACTCCTGCGCCTCGATCGCCGCCTCCTTGTCGCGCCGCGTGGTCTCGATCTCCTCCTCGAGCTCCTTGTACACGGGCGGGGCGGTCATCGACTTAATGCGGGCGCGTGAGGCGGCCTCGTCGATCAGGTCGATCGCCTTGTCGGGCAGGAAGCGGTCCGAGATGTAGCGGTCGGCCAGCTCGGCCGCCGCCTCCAGCGCCTCGTCGGTGATGCCGACGTGGTGGTGCTGCTCGTACCGGTCGCGCAGGCCCTTGAGCACCTGGACGGTCTCCTCGGTGGAGGGCTGGTCGACCTTGATCTGCTGGAACCGGCGCTCGAGCGCGGAGTCGCGCTCGAGGTACTTGCGGTATTCGTCGAGCGTGGTGGCGCCGATCGTCTGCAGCTCGCCGCGGGCCAGGGCCGGCTTGAGGATCGAGGCAGCATCGATTGCGCCCTCGGCGGCGCCGGCGCCGACGAGGTTGTGCAGCTCGTCGATGAACAGGATGATGTCGCCGCGCTGGGTGATCTCCTTCATCACCTTCTTGAGCCGCTCCTCGAACTCACCGCGGTACTTCGACCCCGCCACGAGCGCGGCCAGGTCGAGCGTGTAGATCTGCTTGTTCTTGAGCAGCTCGGGCACGTCGTTGGACGTGATCCGTTGCGCCAGCCCCTCGACGACGGCGGTCTTGCCCACGCCGGGCTCGCCGATCAGGACCGGGTTGTTCTTCTGGCGCCGGGAGAGGATCTGCATGATCCGCTCGACCTCGGTCTCGCGGCCGACGACGGGATCGAGCTTGCCCTCGGAGGCCAGCTTGGTCAGGTTGCGGCCGAACTGGTCGAGCAGCTTGGAGGACTTCTTGCCCTCGCCCTGCTGGCCCGAGCCCGAGCCGGAGCCCGAGCGCTGGCGGCCGCCGGGGCCGGACAGCATCCGGATGACCTCGTTGCGGATCTTCTCGGAGTCGGCGTCGAAGTCGAGCAGGATGCGGGCGGCGACGCCCTCGTTCTCGCGCACCAGGCCGAGCAGGATGTGCTCGGTCCCGATGTAGTTGTGCCCGAGGCTCAGCGCCTCGCGCAGGGCGAGCTCCAGGACCTTCTTCGCCCGCGGCGTGAACGGGATCTGGCCGGAGGTGACCTCCTCACCGGACCCGACGATCCGCACGACCTGCGCGCGCACCCGTTCCACGGTGATGTCGAGCGATTCGAGGACGCGGGCCGCCAGACCCTCCTCCTCGCGCAGGAGCCCGAGCAGGATGTGCTCGGTCCCGATGTAGTTGTGCTTCAGGATTCGGGCTTCTTCCTGAGCCAGGACGACCACCTGGCGGGCCCGTTCTGTGAAGCGCTCGAACATCTTGCGGATCCTTCTCTGTGTCGGGTTCTGGCGGGTCGCCGACGCCCCGGCGGCTCCTCCCTCTTCTCTTCGGCATCTACGCCTGAGGGATGAGCTCCGGATCTCGTTCCGCGGCCATAGCGCAGTCTACCAACGGGTGCCGGTCGGCTTTAGGAGCGCATCGCCGGAAAGAGCACGACTTCCCTGATCGTCGTGCGTCCCGACAGCAGCATCACGAGCCGGTCGATGCCCACGCCGATGCCGCCCGTGGGCGGCATCCCCTGCTCGAGCGCCGCGATGAAGCTCTCGTCGTAGGGCTGCGCCTCGTCGTCGCCCTCGGCACCATGGCGCGCCTGGGCTTCGAACCGGGCGCGCTGCTCGTCCGGGTCGTTGAGCTCGGTGAAGGCATTGGCGAACTCCATGCCGGCGGCGAAGCACTCGAACCGCTCGACCAGTCCCGCCGTCTGGCGGTGGTCCTTTGCGAACGGCGACAGCTCGACCGGGTAGTCGACGATGAACGTCGGGTTCTTCAGCGCCGGCTCCACGTGCTTGGAGATCAGCTCGTCGGCCAGCTGAGCCCAGGTCTCGGTGGGGTCGAGCTCGATGTCGCGGGCCTTGGCGGCCGCAACCAGCGCGTCGCGGTCGCGGTGCTCGAGCACGTCGACGCCGGTCTGCTGGTGGATGGCGTCGCGAAAGCTGACCCGGCGCCAGGGCGGCGCGAAGTCGATGTCGCCGGCGTAGTCGACCTCGGCGGCCACGAACGCGATCAGCTCCTCGAGCTCGCGCGCGATGTCGGAATAGTCGGCGTACGCCTCGTACCACTCGAGCATCGTGAACTCGGGGTTGTGCTTCGGTGACAGGCCCTCGTTGCGGAAGTCCTTGCCCAGCTCGTAGACGCGCTCTAGCCCGCCGACGATCAGCCGTTTGAGGTAGAGCTCGGTCGCGATCCGCAGGTAGAGGTCGCGGTCGAGCGCGTTGTGGTGCGTGGTGAACGGGCGCGCCAGCGCGCCGCCGTAGAGCGGCTGCAGCACGGGCGTCTCGACCTCGAGGAAGCCGCGCTCGTCGAGCCAGCGGCGGATGGCCGAGACCACCCTCGAGCGCAGGATGAACAGCGCGCGCGCCTCCTCGTTGGCGATCAGGTCGAGCTCGCGGCGGCGATAGCGGGTCTCGGTGTCCTCGAGCCCGTGGAACTTGTCGGGCGGCGGCGCCAGCGACTTGGCCAGCAGCTTCCAACCGGTGGCACGCAGCGTCAGCTCACCGCGGCGCGACTTGAACGCGGTGCCGTCCACACCGAGGATGTCGCCGAGGTCGAGCGAGGTGATGCGCGCGAACGACTCGTCGCCGAGGTCATCAAGGCGCGCCTGGACCTGGATCTTGCCGCTGCGGTCGGTGACGTCCAGGAACGCGGCCTTGCCGAACTCGCGCCGGCCGGTCAGGCGACCGGCCACGCGGTAGGGGGAGTCGGTCTCGTCACCGGCCTCGAGGTCGGCGTGCGCGGTGGCGATCGACTGCGCGGGCTGGACGCCCTCGTACGCGTGCGGGTAGGGGTCGACGCCGGCGTCGCGCAGCGCGTTGAGCTTGCCTCGGCGGTCGTCGTCCATCGGGCGGGAGCCTACGCAAGGCTCCCCGGGAGGGTTAGGCGGCTTCGATCTTCGTGATCTTCAGCTTCCGCGCCGGGCCCTTGGGGACCGGTACGGAGACGATCTCGCCGCGCTTGTGGCCCATCAGCGCCTTGCCAACGGGCGACTCGTTGGAGAGCTTGCTCTCGGCGGGCGAGGCCTCGGCCGAGCCGACGATCTTGAACTTCGTGGACTTGTCCGTCTTCTGGTCCTTGACGTGCACGGTCACGCCGACGGCGACGGCGTCCGAGGTGACCTCGGACTCGTCGATCACACGCGAGTTGCGCAGCTTGTCCTCGAGGTCGGAGATCTGCTTCTCGAGCATCGCCTGCTCGTTCTTGGCGTCGTCGTACTCGGAGTTCTCGGCGATGTCGCCGAAGTCGCGTGCGTCGCGGATGCGCTCGGCCACCTCGCGACGGCGGGCGTTGGAGAGGTGGTCGATCTTGGCCTTGAGGTCTTCAAGGCCCTGTGGTGTAAGCAGGGTCTCTCTGGGCATTCTGGTCTCGCGTATCCGGGCCCGACGCCCGGAAGGACGCGGCAGTCTAGCAATCGCGTTAGCCGACCTCGGTGGTTTGCTCAGGCCGCTTGCACGGCGGCGCCCCGCTGCTCGATCCGGCTCAGGATCTCGCGCACGGGGCCGGTCCCCGGGGCCGTCACAAGCTCGTGCCGGACGTGCTTGTCGAGGTCTAGCCGCTCGGCGTACCAGGCGTAGTGCTTGCGCAGGTAGCGGCCCGCGCGGTCGGGGCCGAGGTGCTCCTCGGCGCGGTCGATCACCCAGCGCAGCTCGTCCAGCACCTCGGCACGCGTGGGCTCGCCCTCGCGCAGGCCGAGCAGCCGCTCGAACCGCCACGGGTTGCCCAGGGAGCCGCGCGCCAGCATGATCGCCTCGGCCCCGCTGCGCTCGAGCGCCAGCGGGGCCTTCTCGTCCGACAGCAGCCCGCCGGAGACGATCACCGGCACGTCGAGCGCGTCGACCAGCTCGGCGGCCAGGCCGTAGTCGGGCTTGCCCTTGTGCTGCTGTGAGGCATGACGCGGGTGGAAGGCGATTCCCGCCACACCCGCCTCGTCGGCCAGCCGCCGCGCCAGCTCGACGCCGGCGCGGTCGCCGGGTCGCTGGCCCGGCCGGAGCTTGACCGTGACCGGAAGCCCGCTGCCCTCGCCCGCGGCGCGCGCGATGGCGACCGCCTTGTCGGGATCGTCCAGCAGCGCGGCACCGGCGCCGGTCTTGCACACCTTGCGCACGGGGCAGCCCATGTTCAGGTCCACGATGTCGGCCCCGGCCTCGGCCACCAGCGCAGAGGCCTCGCGCATGACGTCGGCGTCGTGGCCGAACAGCTGCATCGACACCGGATGCTCATCCGGGTGGATGCGCAGGAACTCGCGCAGCGTGCGCTCGTTGCCGTGCTTGAGGCCAAAGCTCGACACCATCTCCGACACGACGAAGCCGGCGCCGTAGCGGCGCGCCTGGAGACGAACGAACCAGTTTCCGATACCGGCCAGCGGTGCCAGCACCAGCCGGTTTGGCAGGGTGTGCCCGGCCAGCGTCCAGGGGTCGGTCAGCGCTCGTTCCATCGCGGTAATGGTCGCAGGCCGCCGCGGGCGTCACCTGCGAGTCCGGCCAACGGCGTCAACGCGCCGTAGGCCGCCGGGACGGATCGCGGGCCGAGATCTGCGCCCGGCAGGCCGGGCACACCAGCCCTCGCCGGCAGGGCCTCAGCGTCGCCGGCCGAGTGCCTTCGTCTTCGGCTGCATCCGCCACATCACGATCTGCTGGCCCAGCGTCCACAGGCTGGTGGTGATCCAGTACACGGCCAGGCCGGCCGGGAAGCGCGCCACGATGCCCACGAACAGCAATGGGAGGGCCAGCATCAGCCCCCTTTGGCCACCCTTCATCGCGCGCGTGGCGATCAGGCTGCCGGCGATCTGCGACGTCAGGTAACACATGATCAGCGCCACGAGCACCGCCCCGGCCGGCTTCTCGGTGAGCTGGGGGATGAACAGGAAGCCGGCATCGCCGAACAGGCCGCTCTTGACGTCCTGTCGCATCAGGTAGTAGAGCGAGATGAAGATCGGGATCTGCACCAGCAGCGGCGCGAAGGAGGCCAGCGGGTTGATCCCGTGCTCGCGGTAGTAGGCCTGCATCTCCAGCCGGAGGCGCTGCTTGTCGTCCTTGTGCCTGGCCTGCAGGCGGCGCATCTCCGGCATGTGATCGCGCAGCTCGCGCTGGGAGCGGAACTGGCGGACGACGAGGGGTAGCGTGCTCAGGCGCACGAGGACTACGAGGCCGACGATGGCGACGCCCCAGCCGACCCCGACCGAGTGGAGGGCCTCGAGGACCCACTCCTCGACGTCTGTCAGCGGGGCGAGGATGTTGGCGACGAGCACGACGGTCCAGCGTAGTGGTCGGGATCGGAGGTCCTCAAGATCCATTCCTTTCCCAGATGAGGCGGAGCCCCGTCAGGGTGAGCAGGTCATCGACCTCGTCGATCTGTTCGCAGTGCGGCGCGATGACGGCGGCGAAGCCGCCCGTGGCGATCGTCGGCGCCTCTTCGCCCATCTCCTCGCGCAGCCGGCCCACTAGGCCGTCGACCTGGCCGGCGTAGCCGTACACGACGCCGGACTGGATCGCCGACAGCGTTCCGCGGCCGATCGCGGACTCGGGTGCCTCGAGACGGATCCGGGGCAGCGCGGCGGCGCGCTGGCTGAGCGCCTCGAGCGAGATCTCGATGCCGGGTGCGATCACGCCACCGAGGTACTCTCCCGCACCCGAGACCACGTCGTAGTTGACGGCCGTGCCGAAGTCCACGGCGATGCACGCCCCGCCGATGTGCTCGTAGGCGGCGATCGCGTTGGCCAGGCGGTCGGCGCCGAGCTCACGCGGGTTGTCGATCCGGATCGCCATCCCCGTCCGCAGCTCGGGACCGACGAGCGCGCCGCGGCCATCGAAGTAGCGCGCGATCAGCTGGTCGTACTCCTGGGCCAGCGCCGGCACCACGCAGGACACGACAAGCGCCTCGACGTCGCTCAGCCCGAGGTCGCGCAGACCGAGAATGGCGGTGACCGACACGGCGAGCTCGTCTGCTGTGGCGGTGCGCGAGGTGTGGAAGCGCCAGTGCTCGAGCAGATCCTCGCCGTCGAGGAGCCCGACGTGCGACTGCGTGTTCCCGACGTCGACGGCCAGCAGCATGGCCGGGATCATCCCAAGCCGCTCAGACCCAGGCGCTCCGCCCGCCTGACCGCCTCGGCGCGGTTGCGCACGTCGAGCTTGCGGTAGAGCGCGCTGGTGTGCTCCTTGATCGTGTGGGGCGAGAGGTGGAGCTGCGCGGCGATCTCGCGATTTGTCGAGCCGCCGGCCATCAGCGCCAGCACCTCGCGCTCGCGCGGGGTCAGCGGGGCCGAGGGCTCGCGCGGGCTGCGGGGGAACACCAGCTTGCCCGCGCCGACGGCACGCACCGCGGCGCTGACCGTGTCGGCGCTGGAGTCCTTGGAGACGAACCCGGACGCGCCCGCGGCGCGCGCCGCCTGCGGCGAGATCCAGCCGGCGCCCGAGATCAGCAGCACCCGGGTCGAAGGATGCTCGGTGGTGATCGAGGTGCACAGCTCCGCGCCCGAGGCCTCACCGAGGAACAGGTCGACCAGCGCGACGTCGGGGTCGTAGCGCGCGGTCAGATCCATCGCCTCGCCGTGGTCGCGCGCGGTCAGGCAGCGCTTGACCCAAGGCTGCTTGCTGAGCAGCAGCCGGAAGCCCCAGTGCACGACGTCGTGGTCATCGACCACGAGCACGCACAGCTTGCGCGTGTCGCTCAGCTTTCCTCCCCCATCGGCACGAGCATCCGCACCCGCCACTGCCCCGCTCCAGCGGGGCCGAACTCCACGACACCGCCGCGCGCCAGCGCGTCGAGGGCGGCCAGCCGCAGTCCCATGCCGGCGCCCTTCCCGGTGCGGGCGGCCACGACGCCGTCGTTGGTCACCTCGAGCACGAACGCGCCGTCCGGGGCGGCCACGCGCACCCATACCAGGTCGGGCCGCGCATGCTTGTCGGCATTGCGCAGCGCCTCGGCCAGGACAACCTGGCTCAGCCCCTCGAGCTCGGCCGGCACCTCCAGCCCGTTCTGCCAGTCCACCTCGATCGGGCGCTCGTAGTGGCGCGCGAGCCTGTCGAGCTCGTCGCGCAAACTGGCGTCAGAAGGCGTGGCGGGCGCCTCGGGCGAGCGCGCCAGCACGGTCCGCAGGTCGGCCACCGCATCCCGCAGCTCCTCGGCGGCTCGGGCGCGCTCGGCGCGCCCGAGCTCGATGTCCGAGCCCAGCACCAGCGACACACCGAAGAGCCGCTGCATCACGCGGTCGTGCACCTCGCGTGCCATGTCCACGCGCTGGGCCAGCAGCCGCGAGCGCTCGTGCTCGGTGGTGCCCGTGCGGACGCTGGCGGCGAGCGCGGCGGTCTTGCCGAGCGTCCACATCGTGCGCCGCTCGGTGTCGGTCAGGTCGAACTGCCCGCCGCCGCGGTCGGCGAAGATCACCCCGAGCCAGCGCCCGCCGGCCGAGATCGGCGTGCAGGTGAGCGTGGTGAAGCCGCCGAGCTCCGCGTAGCGCGCGGGGATCTGCCGCGCCAGGTCGTCGGAAACCACCACAACGCGGTCCTCGGACAGCGCGGTCTGCGCCACCGGCGTCTCCTCGAGCGTGCCGTGCACCTGGTCAAGCAGCCACGGCTCCACGCCGTGACTGCCGGCCGGGAGCACGAGCTTGCGCAGATCGTCGTACAGGACGAGCCCGGCGCGCGTCATCGAGGTCAGCTCGCACAGTCCCTCGCAGAGGCGGTCGTAGAACACCCGCGGGGTGTCGTCGGCCGCGTCGTCCATGCGTGAGATCAGCTCCACCATGACGTCCAGCGGCTGGGCTTCCTCGCGGATGCTCACCGGCACATCGTCGCACCCGCGCGGACCGGGTACGGATCGTTCGCTAGAGCGGATCCGCCGGGCGGCGGTCCAGCGACAGCCGCAGCGCCTGCTCGCCGGTCAGCCAGACAGTGCGCACGTGTCCACATGACTCGCAGCGGCAGTCAACGCCGGCGTCCCACTCCTCGCTGCGCAAGGACCATTCCACTTCGCCGGACAGGCAGACGCTGCACGCCAGCGAGGCCTCGACCAGGCAGACCTCGTCGTCGCCGCGGAAGCTGGCGGTCTCTGTGATCGCAGACATGGTCGGAGTGTTCTCGGCCGCCCACGCGATTCGTACCCCCGTGACCAGGAATCCCCCCGGTTGGGGGGTCAGAGCGGCCCCAGCCGGTGAACCGGCTGGTCGGCGACCGCGGCGGCGAAGCCGGCAAGCGCGCGCCCGTCCGGCAGCGCCAGCTCGTGGTCCAGCTCGAGCAGCGGCTCCAGCACGAAGCGACGGCCGGTGACCTCGGGGTGGGGCAGCGTCAGCCGCTGGCTGCGGTGCTCGAGCTCCCCGAGCAGGAGCACGTCCACGTCGATCGCCCGCGGGCCGTGGCGCGGCCCTCCGGGAGTGCGGCCGAGCTCGCGCTCGACCTGCTTGCACGCGGCCAGCAGCTCGTCGGGGCCGAGTGCCGTCGCGACCTCCAGGCAGGCGTTCAGGAAGTAGGGCTGGTCGGTCAGCTCGCCCTGCGGCGCCGTTTCGAACACCGACGACGAGCGGATCACGCTCACGCCGTGGCGGCCAAGCGCGTCGCGCGCGCCACGCAGCGCGGCCAGGCGGTCGCCCTGGTTCGACCCCAGGCCAAGGAAACCGCGCTTGGTCAGCGCGGCTGCAGGTCGTGGACCAGGTTCAGCAGCTCGAGCGGACTGAACGGCTTGGTCAGGAACAGGTCCGCGCCGGCTTCCTCGGCGGCGCACTCGTTCTCGTCGCCGGCGAACGCGGTCAGCATCACGATCGTGGGCTGCCTGCCCGGCGCCGAGCGCACGCGGCGGGTGGCCTCGAGGCCGTCCATGCGCGGCATGCTCAGGTCCATGAAGATGATCTGCGGCTGCTCGCGTTCGACCGCCTCGAGCGCCTCGAACCCGTCGCCCGCCTCTGACGGGCGGTCACGTGCCGTGTCCTCCAGCGTCGAGGCGATCAGCTGGCGGATGAACGGGTCATCGTCGACGACGAGCACTGCTGCCATGACCACCCCTACCCAATCCTTGCTCTGATGCGATCGAACTCATCATCGCCGATGCTGTCGAGCACCGCCACAACCTCTGGATCGAACTGGCGCCCGGCGCCCGCGGCGATCTCTCTGCGGGCCTCCGCGAAACTCGCTCCCGGCCGGTAGGGGCGGTCGGTCGTCATCGCGTCGAGGGCGTCCGCCACGGTGAAGATGCGTGCCGCCAGCGGGATCTCGCCGCCGGCAAGCCCGTCGGGGTAGCCGCCGCCGTCGTAGCGCTCGTGGTGGTGGCGCACGGTGAGCGCGGCGGCGCTCAGGAACTCGACGTGCGAGACGATGTCGGCGCCGATCTCGGGGTGGCGGCGCATCAGCGCCTCCTCGTCGGGCGACAGGTCGCCCGCCTTGTGCAACACCACGTCGGGGATCGCGACCTTGCCGACGTCGTGCAGCAGGAAGCCGAACTCGGTCTGAGGGTCGGCTGCCAGGGTGTCCGATATCCGTCGCGCCAGCTCCAGGCCGTAGGCGGCCACGCGCTCTGCGTGCTTGCCCGTGTAGGCATCGCGCGCCTCGACCGCGTTGGTCAGCGCGCGCACCGTGGCCACGTACGAGTCGCGGAGCTCGTCCGAACGGTGGCGCTCGGCCCGGAAGGTCTCGCTCAGGTCCGAGGCATAGCGCTCCATCTGGCGCTCGCGCTCGCGTCCCTCGGCGCGCTCGCGCGCGAGGTCGTCCTCGAGCGCCCGCACACGTGCTCGGCTCGGTGCTGCTGCCGAGTCTCTCACCGGATAGCGCCATCCACATGCCTCACCCCCGGTCCAATGTACTGGCTGGTGCCTGGCCCAGCGCCTGCACCACCGCGGCCGCCGCCTGCTCCAGCGCCACCGTGGTCAGGATCGAAGGGTGATCGACAGCGGGCGCATCACCATCGGTGAACAGCACCACGGCCCGCTCCTTGCGCTGCGCGCGCAAGTCCAGCGACTCCAGCACGTGGCCGACCGCCCGCATCCCGGCATCGACCATCGCCACCTCGAACCGCTCGGCGCGGCACGCCTGTGCGGCGGCAGTCCCGGTGGTGGCCCACTGATGGTCGAGGCCGGTGTCCAGCAGCGTTGCCTCGACCCGGTCGCGCACCGCTGACCGGCCGACCACCAAGATGCTGGAGCGCTCGGCCACGATGGCGGCGCCGAGGGTTCCGGCCAGGTCGCCGGCGCCTACGTCGGCGCGCACCCGCCACTCGCCCGCCAGCGCCCGATCCTGGCTGTCGGCGCAGACCACGACAAGTGGGCGCCGGCCCAGCTCGGGGTCTTCGCGCAGCTGGGACAGCAGCTGCATGCCGTGCTCGCCCAGCGACTCAACGTCCAGCAACAGCACGTCGTAACGGTGGGCGCGCACGTCCGCGAGCGTGGGCTCGACCGCCACCGGCGCCTTGGCCCTGGCCCCACCCGCCTCCACGCGCTCCACCAGGCTGCCGGCGCGGTCGGCCCGGGGCGTGATCACCAGGACCTCGCTGCCGCCCGCCGCATGCTGCGAGGCCTGCGAGCTGGTCCCCTCGGCGGGTAGCCGCACGGTGAAGACGGTGCCCTCGCCGACCTGGCTGCGCACTTCGATCGTGCCGCCCTGGAGGTCCACGAGCGAGCGAACGATCGACAGGCCGAGCCCGGTGCCGCCGCTGGCGTCGTCGCGGCGTACGAAGCGGTCGAACACCTGGTCGAGATCGTCCTGGGCCATGCCTTGGCCGTCGTCGGCCACCGACAGCTCGATCTCCTGGCCGTCGCCATCCGCGACCACGGTGATCGTGCCGCCCGCGTCGGTGTACACGTGGGAGTTGGAGATCAGGTTGACCAGCACCTGGCGCACGCGTACCGGGTCCGCCAGCACCTTCGGCAGGCCGGGTGGGAGGTCCAGGACCAGCCGCTGGTCCTTGGCCTCCACGCGCGGCCCCATCAGCGTGGCCACCTCCTCGATCAGGCCGGCGAGGTCGAACAGGCGCGCGTGGATCTCCATCCGCCCCGCCTCCAGCCGGGCCACGTCGAGCAGGTCGTTCACCAGCTCCACCAGCCGGTCGGTGCTCTGCAGCACCACGTCCACGAACTCGCGCTCGCGATCGCCCAGCGCGTCCGACCGCCCCAGCAACTCGACGAACCCCTTGATCGAGGTCAGCGGGCTGCGCAGCTCGTGTGACGCCGTGGCCACGAAGTCGCTCTTCATGCGCTCCAGGCGTGCCCGCTCGGACACGTCGCGGATCGTCCACACAAGGCCGGCGCCACGCGCGGCGGGCAGCCGGCCGGCCGTGGCCGCCAGCGAGCGACCGTTCACCTCGATCGCCACGTCGCCGGCCAGACCCTCCTCGGGCGTGGGCAGCGGGCTGTCGGCGCCGTAGGCCTCGGCGCCCCGGGTCAGGCTGGGCACGAGCTCGGCGGCGCGCGGGTTGGCGGCGGTCACGTACCCCTCGGGGTCGGCCACGACAAGCGCGTCGCCGAGGCTCTCGATCGTCAACGCCAGGCTGGCACGCTCGGTCTCCAGGCGCACCTGGGCCTCCTGGAGCTCCGCGGCCATCTCGTTGAAAGAAGCGTCCAGCTCCTGGATCTCGCGCGGCCCTCCGGGCACGACGCGCTGTGCGAGATCGCCGCCCGCCAGCCTGCGCGTGGCCTCGACCAGCTCATCGAGGGGGCGGCGGATCGTGCCGGTCAGGGAGACCACGAGGCCGACGGCCCCGAGCAGCGCCAGCAGGCCGGCCCCGCCGGCGATCAGCGTGGCCGAGCGGGTGTCGTCGCGGGTCTGCGACCGGGCCGTCGACCGGCGCGTGACCTGGCGCGCTGTCAGTGCTGCCTCGTAACGCTGGCCCTGGGCCAGCGCCCGGCGGGTGTTCCGGACGCGCTCACGGGCGGACTGCCGCGAACCGCGGCTCAGGCGGACGATCCGTTCCTGGCCCGCAACGGCGCGATCGACCAGGCGTCGGCTGGCCGCGTCGCCGGCGGCCAGCGCCCGCGCACGCCGGGCCCGGTCGCGATAGGCCGCCCGCGCCCGCCGGCGCAGGCTTGCGGTACCACCGGCGCGCGACTGGAGCACCGCCTGCTCCACCACGCCGGACGCGAACATCGCTGACGACGCGGCCCCCAGCGAGTACGTGCGCGCGAGCGCGTCCTCGTAGTCCTGGCGCGCGGAGTAGATGCCGCCGATGCCGGCCGCCGCGGCCAACGCCAGCACCACGGTGAGCCCCACCAGGGCCACGGTCAGGCTGCGAGCCAGCGACCGTCGCCGGCGGGTGCCGTGCTCCTTGCCGCGCCTGCTTTGCGCCCGGTCTACCATTGGTCTGTGGAGTTGACCACGGATTGGCGAAGGCAGGCCACGAAGGCCGCAGGCGTCACCGCGCTGGCCCCTGCCGCGCTGTTGGGCTCAGCGGTGCTGCTGGCTGCGGGAGCCGGCTTCGGCGGGCTCAGCTCGCTGGGCCAGGTGGCCGGCGGGCCGTCGCTCCCGGCGGTCGAGCAGTCGGCGCCCGCCTCAGGCGACGCGCCGGCCCCGCAGGCACCCGTCGTGGCGCTGGCCGACCCGGCCCCGGCGCCCGCGGCCGGCGGCAAGGCCCCGGCGGGCGGCCCGAGGGCAACTGGTACGCCGCGGGCGCGCGCCAACGCCCCGGCCGCGCGGCAGCCGCCCGCGGCCCGTGCTCCCGGCACACGCACGCCGGTGCCTACCATCCGGCCAACCGCCCCGTCGACGGGCACGGCGCCGAGCGCCCCGAGCGCTCCGACCCAGACCGCCCCGGTGACGCCACAGCTGCCCGCGCCCGAGCTGCCGTCCGCGCCCGGGCCGGTCCAACAGCTGCTCGACCTGCCGAGGGAGCTTCCCGCTCCGATCGGGCCGCTCTCGGACCGGATGCTTGAACCGGTCACGGGCCTCTTGCCGCGCTGACCCGGAGGCACGGTCAGGCCTCCCGCAGCACCTCGACCGAGACCTCGTCCACCGGCAGCGGGATCGGCGGCTCGGGCTTGGTCGCCTTGACGCTCAGCGACTGAGCGCCGTAGCGCTCCATCAACCGGTCGGCGACCGCCGCGCAGAGGCGCTCGAGGGTCTTGTACGAGCGCTCCTGGGCCGCCAGGGCGACCTGCTCGCAGACCTCCCCATAGTCGACGGTGTCCTCGACGCGGTCGGTGACCATCGCGTCGCAGTCGGTCAGCTCGAACTCGATGTCGAACACCAGCCGCTGGCCCAGCTCGCGCTCGGCGTCCGAGACGCCGTGGCGCGTGTACAGCGACAGCCCGGCGACGGTCACGGTCACGGTCGGCTCGAACGCCGACGCCTCGTCTTCCTCGCCGAAGGCGTCGTCATCGTCGAGATCGTCAGCCACGGCGCACCGCCGCGACCGTAGCACCGGCCACCGCCAGGGCATCCACGACAGCGGCCACATCGTGCACCCGGAAGATCGCGGCGCCGCGCTCGAACGCCATCACGTTGGTCGCGATCGTGCCCGGCAGCCGCTCGCCGGTCTCGCGCCCGCCCGCCAGGCGCCCCAGGAACGTCTTACGCGACGTGCCGACCACGACCGGCCGGCCCAGCGCCACGAGCTCGTCGAGGCGGGCCAGCAGCTCAACGTTGTGCTGTGCGGTCTTGCCAAAGCCGATGCCCGGATCGAGCCAGATCCGCTGCTCGTCGATCCCGCGACCGACCGCGTGCTCCAGCCGCTGCTCCAGGAACGCCTTGACCTCGGACACCACGTCGTCGTAGCGCGGGTCGTCCTGCATCGTGCGGGGCTCACCGAGCATGTGCATCAGGCAGCAGCCGGCGCCGGTCTCGGCCACGACGTCGGCCAGGCCGGGCTCTGCCCGCAGCGCCGACACGTCGTTGACAACCGCGGCGCCCGCCGCCAGGGCCTGGCGCGCCACCTCGGCCTTGCTCGTGTCCACGGAGATGATCGTGTCCGGCGCGGCATCGACCAGGCCGCGCACGACCGGGACCACGCGCCGCAGCTCCTCCTCCTGCGCCACCGGCTCGGCGCCCGGGCGCGTGGACTCGCCACCCACATCGAGAATGGCCGCACCCTGGCCCGCCAGCTCGACCCCGTGCGCCACCGCGGCGTCCGGGTCCAGGTAGCACCCGCCGTCCGAGAACGAGTCGGGCGTCACGTTGACCACCCCCATCACCTGGGCCACAGGGTCCATGCGCGCAGGTTATGGGTGGCGCGATCCAGGCATCTTGTTCCTACGCCGAGGCGCCGGGCCTAGGAACCTGCACAGAATCGGTCCGCGGCTTGCGGTTGTGGCGGGAATTGCGGACCCGACCTACATTGGCCCGCCGAGGGACTCGCTGAAACACAACGTAGGTAGGGGAACAGCATGGACGCTGTTGGCAAGAGCACGGCCACGAAGGCCGCAAGTGCAGTCGCGTGTTGTTTGATCACGGCCGCGGCCTTTGCGGGTGCTGCCGGCGCAACACCACGGATCGACTCGGTGCAGCTCGACGGCGCGGAGGCCGGCAAGCCGGTCAACCTGCGAGTGCAGGCCACCGACCCCCAGGCGCCGGTCACCGGCCTAGTTGCGGGCTTCGGCCGTGACGAAGGCGGCTTCGGGATCAGCAGCTGCATGCCCGGACTTCCCGCCGGGCAGCGGCGCACGCTCGTGGCGCCGCACCTTTTCGCCACGCCCGGCACGCGGCGGGTGGCCGCGCGCGTGACGTCGGCCGGGTGCACCGGCGGACAGCCCGCCGTGCTTCAGCGCCTGACGGTGCCGGTGGTCCGCCGCGGCGCCCCGCCGCAGCCGATCACGGTGACGCCACCGCAGACCGTTCCGCTCGGCCGGATCTTCCCCGGCCTGCCCGGCCTGGGCCGGCTGCCGCTCGGCCGCAGCGACCAGCCCGAGCCGCTGCCGCTCCCGATTTCCGTGCAGGTGCCGATGCCGCTTGGCACGGCGGCTGCCAGCTGCCCGGGCGCGTACCAGCGCTTCAGGCGCACGGTCGCCGGCGAGTCGGCCGCGCGCGCGGCCCTGCTCTGCCTGCTGAACACCGAACGCAGGGCGCTGGGCCTGGCGCCGATGCGCGAGAACCGACGGCTCGTGAGCGCGGCCACCGGTCATTCGCGCTCAATGGTCGGCCGGCGCTTCTTCGCCCACGTCGGCCCCGGCTCGCTGGGCCTGGCCGACAGGCTGCGGCGCACTCGCTACCTCCCGCGCAGGGGTGGCAGGTGGCTGATCGGCGAGAACATCGGCTTCGGCCGCGGACGGTTCACCCGGCCCGCGGTCATCCATCGCAGCTGGATGAACAGCTCGCCGCACCGCGCGGTGATCGTCGAGCGGCGCTTCCGCGAGGTCGGCTTCGGCATCGTGAGCGGCCGCCCCTACGGCCGCGGCGGGGCCACCTTCACCGCCGACTACGGGCGCCGCGGGCGCTGAGTGCCTCGGTGCGGCGCTCGCCGGCCAACGGCCGCTAGGGCAGCGCGGCGGCGTCCATCGCCGACCACAGGCGCGCGATCCTGCCGCCGCGCTCCTGGACGCGAAACCAGAGCACGCCGCTGATCTCGATGCCCTGCATCTGCTCGATGCCGCGAAAGCCGACCTCCAGGATGCCGGCCTCCTGGTCGATCACCTGGAACCGGAAGACATCCCAGTTGGACCGGCCCTCGGCCCACGCCTCACGCAGCCCGTCGTGACCCGCGAAGGTGCGCGGCGCCGGGCCGGCCAGGGTCACGTACTCGGCGTCGGGATGGTGGGCGTCGAGCCAGGCGTCCAGGTCGCCGGCGTTCCACGCGGCGACGTAGGCGTCAAAGGCGCTCAGCTGAAGTCGGGCTTCTCGGGCGCGTCCAGGCCGCGGATGTCCGCGGAGCCGCCGGCAAGGCCGGGGCGGGGCAGCGGCGACGGCGCCCGCTCGGGCTTGCGCGCCGGCGCCTCCGGTGCTGCCGGCGGGGTGCCGCGCGGGACGATCGGCTCGTCGGGGCCGAAGACCTCATGCTCGCTCTTGCCGTCCAGCAGGTCGATGAACTGCTCGCGCTCGATCGTCTCGCGCTTGAGCAGGATCTCCGAGGTCAGGTCAAGCGCCTCCGAGTAACGCTCGAGAATGTCGCGCGCCGACTGGTGCGCCTCCTCGACAAGGCGCCGGACCTCGCTGTCGATCTCGCGCGCCACGTCGTCGGAGTAGTCGGGCTCGTTCGAGAACTCGCGGCCCAGGAACGGCTGGCCGTTGTCGTGACCGAACACGCGCGGGCCGAGCTTCTCGGACATGCCGAAGCGCATGACCATCTGCTTGGCCGAGGCGGTCACCTTCTCGAGGTCGTTGGAGGCGCCCGTGGTGACCTCCTGGAAGACCAGCTCCTCGGCGGCGCGGCCGCCGAGCGTCATGGCCATCGTGTCCTGCAGCTCCGCGCGGGTGGTCAGGAACTTGTCCTCGGTCGGCAGCGAGATCGTGTAGCCGAGCGCCTGCCCGCGCGAGATCACGGAGATCTTGTGGACCGGGTCGGTGTTCTCCAGGAAGTGGGCGACGATGGCGTGGCCCATCTCGTGGAACGCGGTGATCCGGCGCTCCTTCTCGCTCATCACCCGGGTCTTCTTCTCCGGGCCGGCGATCACGCGCATGATCCCCTCCTCCAGCTGGAGGTGGTCGATCTCGCGCTTGCCCTGGCGGGCGGCCAGCAGGGCCGCCTCGTTGACCAGGTTCTGCAGGTCGGCGCCGGTGAAGCCCGGCGTCTGCGCGGCCAGGTTGTCCAGGTCGATGACCTTGGCCAGCGGCTTGCCGCGGGTGTGGACCTCGAGGATCTTGGCGCGGCCCTTGCGGTCCGGGCGGTCGACCACGATCTGGCGGTCGAAGCGGCCCGGGCGCAGCAGCGCCGGATCAAGGATGTCGGGCCGGTTGGTGGCCGCGATCAGGATGATGTTGTCGGTCATCGTGAACCCGTCCATCTCGACCAGGAGCTGGTTCAAGGTCTGCTCGCGCTCGTCGTGACCGCCGCCCATGCCCGCGCCGCGGTGGCGGCCGACGGCGTCGATCTCGTCCATGAAGATGATGCAGGGACTGTTCTGCTTGGCCTGCTCGAACAGGTCACGCACGCGCGAGGCGCCGACGCCCACGAACATCTCCACGAAGTCCGAGCCGGAGATCGAGAAGAACGGCACCCCGGCCTCGCCGGCTACGGCGCGCGCGAGCAGGGTCTTGCCGGTGCCAGGCGGCCCGTACAGCAACACTCCCTTCGGTATCCGCGCGCCGAGGGCCTGGAACTTCTTCGGGTTCTCGAGGAACTCCTTGATCTCATGCAGTTCCTCGACGGCCTCGTCAACGCCGGCCACGTCGCGGAACGTGATCTTGGGCGCGTCCACGCTCATCCGCTTCGCGCGCGACTTGCCGAAGGACATGACCTTCGACCCACCACCCTGCATCTGGTTGATGATGAACAGCCAGAACAGCAGGAAGATCACGAACGGCAGGATGTAGATCAGCGCCGTGGACCAGGCGCTGCCGGACTTGGCCTTGACCTGGATCGGGATGTCCTCGGACCGCAGGGTGTTGACCAGGCTCTGCTCGGTGTTGTCCGGGTAGGCGGTCTCGTACTTGCGCCCGGCGGCACCCGGCCGGCTGGGCTTGAGCTCGACGTCGAGCTTGTTGTTCTTCGTGTTGAGCGTGGCCTTCTTGACCTGTCCCTTGTCCACCTGGGCCAGGAAGTCGGTGTACAGCGGATCCGGCTTGTCGTCGCCCGGGCTGATGACCTTGTTGGCGAAAAACGCCAGCACGATCACGATCAGGATCGGGAACGCCGCACTCTTGAAGAATCTGCTCATTAGATGAAAAAAGCCGCGGAGCGGCTGAAACCGAAGCGTAGCAAGGGGGTAGCGCCGCCCAAACGCGTTACAAGGCCCCTTCCAGCACCGCCACATAGGGCAGGTTGCGGTACCGCTCCGCGTGGTCCAGGCCGTAGCCGATCACGAACTTGTTGGGGATCTCGAAGCCGGAGTAGCGGATCGGCAGATCGACCTTCCGGCGCTCGGGCTTCTCGAGCAGCGCGCAGACCTCCAGCGAGGCCGGCTCGCGCGCCCTCAGCGTTCGCAGCAGGTAGGACAGCGTCAGGCCCGAGTCCACGATGTCCTCGACGATCAGCACGTCACGGCCCTCGATCGACGCGTCCAGGTCCTTGAGGATCCGCACCACCCCGCTGGAGTCGGTCGACGAGCCGTACGAGGCCACCGCCATGAAGTCCACCTCGCAGTCCACCTCGAGGCGCCGCATCAGGTCGGACAGGAAGAACATGGCGCCCTTGAGCACGCCGACCAGCAACAGGCTGCGCCCGGCGTAGTCGGACGAGATCTGGTCGCCGAGCACGTCCACGCGGTGGGCCAGCTCGTCCTGCTGGACGAGGATCTCGCCGATGTGGGGATCCTTCACGGGCGCGGGAGGCTAGCGGGACGGGGGTTTTGCAGCGCGGTCATGATCCGAGGGGCGATAGCCCCCACAAGCGTGACCGCGAGTCCCGCACTAGCCGCGCCGGATCGCGGACAGGCCGATCGCACCGGGCGCGCCGGCCGCAGCGGCGAAGCGCTCGTCGACGGCCAACCCGGCCACCCACACCACGTCGTCGCCCGACACCACCACCGGCAGCGTGCGGCGCAGCTCGCGTGGCACCTTCAGGTCGCTGAACAGGTCGGCGAGGGTCTTGGTGCCGCCCAGGCCGGCTGGGCGGATGCGGTCGCCGTCGCGCCACGCACGCACGGTCAGCGGGCCGTCGACCGCCACCGTGACCTCGCCGTCGGCGTCCGCGCGCACCTCCCAGTCGCCGAACCGCGCCCGCCCGGGGACGGCCAGCGGCACCGGCTCGGGCGGGGCCGCCTGCCCGACGGAGTCGAAGCGCAGGATCCCGTATTCCACGACCGCTCGGACGCCGCCGGGCAGGTCAAGGGCCTTCGTCCCACCCCCCTCACCCAGCCGCAGTAGCTCGTCCACGCGCGTCGAGGTGAGTGGCACGCCCGCCAGCTCGCGCAGCACCAGCCGCGCCGTCCCCGGCGGCAGCGCGCGCAGCGCGGCGAGCTCGACGGCCGGGCCGCCGCCCAGGCCGGCCAGCGCCTCGGCGACAGCCGCGTCCAGCACCGCGGCCTCCTCGCGCAGCTGGCGCGCGGTCTCGGCCACGGCGCTCTCGGCGGTCGGCGCGATCTCGAGCAGGGCGGCCAACAGCCCGTGTCTCACGCGCGCGCGTGCGAAGCGGGGATCGTCGTTGGAGGCATCCTCGTGCCAGGCCAGCCCGCGCCCCTCGCAGTACGCGCGCGTGTCGGCGCGCGTGGCCGCGAGCAGCGGGCGCACCAGGCGGTCACGGCGCGGCGCCATGCCCAGCAGCGCACGTCGCCCGGGCGAGACCGCCAGCCGGTAGAGCACCGTCTCGGCCTGGTCGGAGGCGGTGTGAGCGGCGGCGTAGTCGCTGCTGGCCAGGCGCTCGGCCACCGCGTAGCGGGCGTCGCGGGCGTGCTCCTGCACGTTGCCCTCCTCCGGCAGCGCCACCCGCTCGACCGTCAGCGGCACCTCGAGGCGCTCGCACAGCGCGCGGCAGTGGGCCTCGTCCTGTCCGGCGGCCGCGCGCAGGCCGTAGTTCACGTGCAGGGCCGACACGTCGGCCTCGAGCCGCAGGGCCACGTCCAGCAGGCAGACCGAGTCGGCGCCGCCCGACAGCATGACCAGCAGCGACCGCCCGGCGGGCACGAGCCCGCTGGCGCGCGCAGCCACGAGCGCCGGCTCAGTCATCCGGGGGCATCGCCGCCCGGAACAGCTGCCTGGGCTGGTCGAAGCCCTTGAGCTTGACCTGGCCCACCCCGTCGAACTCCAGCCGGTCGGACTCCGGGACGCGGTCGACCACGGCGTCGGTGACCAGCACCTCGCCGCCACGCGCGCGCGCGACCACACGCGAGGCGGTGTTGACCTCGCGCCCGAAGTAGTCGCCGTCGCGGTACAGCGTGGCGCCGTAGTGGATGCCCACGCGCGGCTCGGGCCGCTCGCTGAACAGGTCCTGGAACGCCACCGCCCATTCGGTCATACCCTGGACGTCGGGGCCCACGATCATCACCTCGTCGCCGATCGTCTTGATCACCCGCGCGTCCTCGGGCAGCGTGTCGGTCACGCCCTCCACGAACCGCTCCACGAACGACACCGCCTCGTCCTCGCCCTGCTCCTCGGTGTAGCGGGTGTACCCGGCCAGGTCACAGAAGGCGATCCCCACGCGCACGCGGCCGAGGTCCTCGCCCTCTTCGCGCTCGACCTCCATGTGGCCGACCACGTCCTGCTCCATGTAGTGCTGGAGAAAGCGCTGGTGCACGAAGTCCATCAGCGGCGAGGCCATCGGCAGCAGGTCGCGCGCCAGGTGCTCCATCTGCTCGGCCATCTCGATGCCGGGCACCCCCTCGCGCATCAGCGGCTCGTGCACATACAGGTGGAAGAGCCGAACCTCGGCGTCGGCGATCTGGCTCAGCGCCTGGCCGTACACCCGTGCGAGCTGCAGGAAAGCCACCAGCGGGAAGCCGGTGGACAGCATCGACGCCGCGTAGTGGACGGCCTGGAGGTCCTCGTCGGTCATGGTCTCGAGACCCTGCGCCGGCAGCCCGAGGCTGACCCAGAAGCGCTCGATCAGTGCCGGCTCGAGACCGGTCAGATCGGCGGCGTCGTCCACGTCGCGGTCGCCGTGGGCGTCAGGGAACAGCTGCTCCAGCTGATGCGAGGCCAGCCGGCCCTCGGCGGTGGCGGTGGCGATGTCCTCGAGCTTGTGGCCGCGCTCGCGCAGGCGGCCGACCAGGCGCGCGTGGCTGGCTGCCTCCGCGGTCCACGACGCGGGCTTGCGGCCCTTCATCTGCGGGATCAGGCCGGACCGCAGCCAGCGGCGCAGGGTGGCGGATGACACCCCGGCGATCTCTGCGGCCTCGTTCAGGGTCAGCGTTGGCTCGGGCACGCCCCGCGCAAGCTACTTCACCAGCGGGATTTGTACTGGAGGCTCGCGCCCCCAGGCCCCCGCGCCCCCTTGGCTGCCCGCCGGGATATGCTCGCGCCGGTCATTGAGGGAAGAGAGAGGGCTTCGCTGTGAACTACTTCGTCACCGGCGCGACCGGTTTCATCGGACGGCACCTCGTGGAGGAGCTGCTGCAACGCGACGGGACCATCTACGTGCTGGTCCGCGACGGCTCGCGCGGGAAGATCGACGCGCTCGTGCAGGACCTCGGCGCCGACGAGGGCCGGATCGTGCCCGTGTCCGGGGACCTGTTTAAGGACAAGCTGGGCGCCGAGGACTTCTCCGAGAAGATCGACCACCTGTTCCACCTCGCCGCGGTCTACGACATGGAGGCCGACGAGGAGGCCTCCGAGAAGGCCAACGTCCAGGGCACGCGGAACGTGATCGACTTCGCCAACTCGCACGAGGTCGGCCGCTTCCATCACGTCAGCTCGATCGCCGTCGCCGGCTCCTACAAGGGCGTGTTCCAGGAGGACATGTTCGACGAGGACCAGAAGCTGCCCCACCACTACCACCGGACCAAGTACGAGTCCGAGGCGATGGTCCGGCGCGACGTCGAGGCCAAGACGCTGGTCTACCGGCCGGGCATGGTCGTGGGCCACTCCGAGACGGGCGTGATGGACAAGATCGACGGCCCGTACTACATGTTCAACCTGCTCAAGAAGCTGCGTGGCGCGCTGCCCGCGTGGTTCCCGCTGGCGGGCCCCGAGGGCGGTAAGACCACGATCGTGCCGGTCGACTTCGTGGCCAAGGCGATGGACCACATCGCCCACCTGCCCGACGCCGACCTGCCCGGGGACACCTATCACCTGGTCGACCCCGACCCGATGACCACGGGCGGCGCGCTCAACACGTTCGCGCGCGCGGCGCACGCGCCCCAGATGGCGATGCGCGTGGACGAGAACCTGACCCAGGCCGTGCCGCCCGCGGTGCGCTCGGGGATCATGGCGCTGCCGACTGTCAAGAAGATCCGCGACCAGGTCTACGGCGACCTCGGCATCCCGCCTGCGGCGATGGAGGTGCGCGACTTCAAGTGCACCTTCGACGCGCGCGACACCCAGCGCGCCCTGGCCGGGACCGGCATCGCCGTGCCGCCGCTCGACTCCTACGCGGGCAAGCTGTGGGACTACTGGGAGCGCAACATGGACCCGGCGCTGTTTCGGGACCGCTCGCTGGCCACGGCGATCAAGGACAAGCGTGTGATGATCACGGGCGCCTCGTCGGGCATCGGGCTCGAGACGGCGCTGCGGATCGGCGAGGCCGGCGGCACGGTGATCCTGGTCTCGCGCACGAGGGAGAAGCTCGAGGACGTGGCGCGCCAGGTCGAGGAGAAGGGCGGCACCGCGCACGTGCACCCGGCCGACCTTTCCGACCTCCAGGACCTCGAGCGGATGGCCGCCGAGGTGGTGGACGAGCACGGCGGCGTCGACGTGCTGATCAACAACGCAGGCCGCTCGATCCGGCGCTCGGTCGCCCGCTCCTACGACCGCTTCCACGACTACGAGCGCACGATGCAGCTGAACTACTTCGGGGCGCTCAAGCTGATCATGGCCTTCCTGCCGGGCATGCGCGAGCGCAAGAGCGGCCACATCATCAACGTGTCATCGATCGGCGTGCAGACCAACACGCCACGGTTCTCGGCCTATGTGGCGTCGAAGTCGGCGCTTGACGCCTTCTCGCGCTGCGCGGCACCCGAGTGCGTGGCCGACAACGTCAAGTTCACCACGGTCTACATGCCGCTGGTGCGAACGCCGATGATCGCCCCGACCGACATGTACAAGGCGTTCCCGACGATGTCGCCGGAAGAGGCCGGGCAGATGCTGTGCGACGCGATGATCGACAAGCCCAAGCGAACGGCCTCACGCCTCGGCACGTTCGGCGAGGTGCTCTACTCGCTGTCGCCCCAGACGATGGACATCGTCCTGAACACGGCCTACAACCTGTTCCCGGACTCCTCCGCCGCGAAGGGCAAGAAGAAGGAGGTCGAGGCCGGCGGCGACGGCGACTCGGGTGAGAACGAGATGTCGACCGAGGCCGTGGCGATGGCGTACCTGTTGAAGGGAGTGCACTTCTAGGCGCTTCGTCCTGCCGTCGGCGTTTGCGGCAACGCCGTGGCGAGCGGCGGCTTGCCGGTGCTCGACTACACGAACGCGCCGCCGCGGTCGACCAGGTTCTCGTACACCTTCTGCTGGATCGTCGACCGCACGCGCTCGGACAGCTCCAGCACGAGCGAGCGGTCGTTCACGGCGTCCGGGCCGTAGGCCGCGGTCGGAATCGGGTCGCAGAACTCGATCCGCCACTTCGACGGCAACGGAACCATGCCCAGCGGGCCGAGCCACGGGAAGGTGGGCGTCAACGGGAAGTAGGGGGCGCGCAGCACGCGGGCGGCCAGCGAGGACTGGCCCAGCATCGGATAGATCTCCTCGCTGCCGACCACGGCGACCGGGACGATCGGCGCGGCTGTGCGCAGCGCCAGCTCCACGAATCCGCCGCGCCCGAAGCGCTGGAGCCGGTAACGCTCGGAGAACGGCTTGCCGGTGCCCTTGACCCCCTCGGGGAACACGGCCACGAGCTGGTCGTCGTCCAGCAGCCGCAGCGCGTTGTAGGGCGAGGCCACAACGCCGCCGACCTTGCGGATGGCGGTCGACACCCACGGCAGCTGGAAGGCCCAGTCCAGCACCAGGAAGCGCGGATAGCGCGGCAGCGGGTGCTCGCGCAGGAGCGCGATCGACATCATCGTGGCGTCCCAGGGCAGGATGCCGGCGTGGTTGCCGGCAAGCAGCACCCGTCCGTGGGCGGGGACCTTCTCGACGCCGGTCGCCTTGACCCGCCACCACTGGTCGTAGAGGAAGTCCAGCAGCGGTTCGACCGCACGGGCGAAATCCTCGTCAAAGCCCCACTCGTCTTCGATGTAGCGCCCATCGAGACGGCCAAGCGCCTTCTTCGCCCCGCCGGGCAGCACGCCGGTCGAGCGGACGACGGCCTCGGGCAGCTCGAGCCCCTGGTCGAGCCCCTCGCGCAGGACCCTCAGGAAGGCCGTCGCCACGGCCATCGAGTCGCGCTCAGGCGGCATCGGCGAACTCCTCCATCGCGGACGGCGTGGTGTAGCTGGGCTTGAAGCCCACCTCTTCGACCAACCGGGTGGTGTCGACGGCGCGGCCGTAACGCAACAGGCGGCGGAAATCGGGCGAAAGCGCGGGCAGCCCGGCGCGGGTCAGCGCGCCGGTGGCGCTCGCGAAGAGCGGGCCGGCCAACGGCAGCGGGGCGCGCCCGGCGAGCCGGATCATGCGGGTCAGGCCGATCGTGCCGGGGCTGGCCACGTTCACCGCCCCGCGCACCGGAGTGCGCACCGCGGCCAGCAGCGCGCCGAGCCCGTCCTCCTCGTGCACCACCTGGATCCGAGGGTCGAAACCCAGGTAGGTAGGCGCCAGCGGAGGACGCAGGTAGCGCGTGACCTGGGTGTCGAGCGCCGGGCCCACGGCGGGCTGGTAGCGCAGCATCGTGCAGACCACGTCGGGGTGGCGGCGGGCATACGTCTCGAACAGGTTCTCGATCTCGCCGACGTCGCGCTGAAACCGGGTGCGCAGCGGAAACAGGCGCGCCAGCTCTTCGCGGAAGAACTGAGGCGCCTGCGGTTCGGAGCCGTAGATGCCGGCGGAGCCGCGGATAACGATCGCGCGGATGCTGTCCGAGCGCTCGCAGGCCGCCAGCAGCTGAAGCGTCCCGATCACGTTGATGTCGTGCATGCTGCGCTCGGACATGCCGGGACCGGGGCGGCGGACGATCTGGTTGTGCACCACCACGTCCGCGGCCTCCTGTGGGATCAGCGTGGCGATCACCTGGTCACGCAGATCCGCCTCGATGAAGCGCATGCCCTCGATCGGCTCGGCGGGGGCCCGCATGTCCAGGCCCGCCACGTGTGCCACCGCCGGATCGGCCTTCAGCCGCCGGGCCAGCGCGGAGCCGATGTAGCTCCCGACGCCGGTGATCAGGACGCGCTTGCCGGGCACGTCAGGAGGTGCGGTCGAGGCGCTGCTCGATCGACTCCAGCTTCTTTGCGATCGCGCGCAGCTCGGCGCGCAGCCCGCGGATGTCCTCCTGGGTCGCCGGGAGGCGCTCGCCGACCGCATCGCGAACGCTGCGGCTCCGCGCAGTGAGCCCCTTCTCCGCGCCCTTGACCAGCTCGTCGACCGACCCGGTCAGGTCGTCGACGGCGCCCTGCGCCTTGCCGCGCGTCTCCACGGTCGCCTGGACGGTCCGCTCCACGGCCTCGCGCAGGGCGTCGGGGATCTCGCGTCGGTCGGCCATCAGGGCCCTGAGTCTATGGTGCGCCCGTGCCAGAGGCGATCCACCTGAGGCCCGCCGCCCCGCTGGCGGAGCGGGTCCTGCTGCCGGGCGATCCCCACCGCGCCCTTGCCGTGGCCCAGGCGATCCTCGACGAGCCGCGCATGTTCAACCACACGCGCGGGCTGTGGGGGTACACCGGCCGCGCCGGCGACGGCGAGCTGCTGACGGTCCAGGCCACGGGCATGGGCGCCCCCAGCGCGGCGATCGTGGTCCGGGAGCTGATCGATCTCGGCGCGCGGACGCTCGTGCGCATCGGTACCTGCGGCGCCTTGGACGGCGGCCTCGGGCTGGGCGCGCTGGTCAGCGCCGAGCAGGCGCTGGCCGCCGACGGGACAACGCGCGCTATGGGCGCCGGTGAAAGGGTGCAGGCCGACCCCGAGCTGGCCGCCGCCCTGCGCGCGACGGGCGCCGAGCCGGTCACGGCGGTGACCAGCGATCTCTTCTATGACGACGGCGCCCACCGGGCCGGCTGGATCGCCGCCGGTGCGCGGGTGGTCGAGATGGAGGCATCGGCGGTGCTCGCCGTGGCCGCCGAGCAGGGTGCGCGCGCTGCGGTGCTGCTGGGCGTGACCGACCTGCTGGCGGGCGATGACCGTGACCGGATCGCCGGGGAGGCGTACGAGCAGCTCGGGGTCCGCCTGGGCGAGACGGCCTGGGCGGCGCTCGCGGCTAGCCGAGGTCGCTGACCGTCAGGCGTTCCTGCGCCCGCGGCACCGGATCGGCGACCGGGGCCACGGCCTCGCGGAGCTTGGCGAGGTCGGTGGCGATCTCGTCCAGACGCTTGCTCAGGTCACTGGAGCCGTCGTCGCCGCCCTCGCGTGCCGCGGCGGCCGCTGCGGTCGCCTTGTCCTCGAGCCGGTCGAGCGCGTCCTCAATGCCCTCGAGGCGCTGCGACACCGACCGCAGCCGGCGGGTCAGCCGCTCGATGTCCGCCGCAGAGGGCAGGTTGAGCGCGCCCATCGCCGCCTCCTGCGCCAGAACCGCCTTCTCACGCGCCTCGAGCGCGCGCCCGATGGCGCCGCTGACGACCGGGTTGGCGACGAGCTCCTCGGCGAGGCGGCCAAGCGCCTCCTCTCCCTGGCGGGACAGGCGGTCGACGAAGCCCTGCTCGGGGGGGTCCGCGGTCACCGACCCCAGGCTACCGGAAACGGGCCCGCGCGACCCGGCTCCGGCCACTCCGCCTGAACCCTAATTCTTTACTTGAGGCTCAGTGCTGGCTGCCCTCGTGATTTGGCTCAGCAATGACTGTTGTGCTGCGATGAAGCGGTGACGCAAATCGGCGCGTCGCGGGTAAAGCGTCTGATAGCTTGCCCGCGTCTTACGTGCTCCGCGTGGAGCTCCGTGCTGGGAGGAACTGATCAAGGGGATGAAGAACCGGCTGGCCTATCTCGTCGCGAGCTTCGCGCTCGTGATTGCGGCCGCCGTCACAGCGTTCTCGGTCAGCGCGCCCGCCCCCGCGTCCGCCCAGGGCGGCGAGCTGTGCGTGGTCATCGGCGGGCAGAAGATCAGGGTCGCCGACCTCACCCCGGCCCAGCAGGTCCTGGGCCTGCCACAGGTTCCGTGCGCTGAGGCGCCTGTGCCGACCACGCCGGTCACGCCGGCCCCCCCGGCCAACACCGCGCCGGCTCCCGCGCCAACGGCTCCGGCAGCTCCCAAGCCGGGCGCCGGCAAGGAGCAGGAGCGGGGCGGATCGAAGCAGCCCGCCGATCGCGGCAAAGACGGAAAATCCAAGAAGAAGGGCAAGTCGAAGGCTAAGGCTGAGATCGAGGGTGGGGCCGAGGAGCGCAGGGACCGAAAGGGCAAGCGTAGGAAGGCCGCGCGCGGGATCCGCAACCCCGACGGCTCGCCCACCCCCTCCAATCCCGGCTTCGTGGATGCGCTGCCGGGGCCGTCGACGGCGTCGGGGGTGCCGAACTTCGTGATCCGCAAGTTCCGCGTGCCGGTCTTCCTGTTGCCGATCTACCAGGCGGCCGGGATCCAGTACGGCGTCCGCTGGGAGATCCTCGCGGCGATCAACGAGATCGAGACCGACTATGGCCGCAACCTCAACGTGTCCTCGGCTGGCGCGCTGGGGTGGATGCAGTTCATCCCGTCGTCGTGGCGGATGTACGGGACCGACGCGAACAAGGACGGCAAGAAGGACCCCTACAACCCGGTCGACGCGATCTTCGCCGCCGCCCGCTATCTCAAGGCGGCCGGCTACGAGCAGGACGTCCGCCGGTCGATATTCGCCTACAACCACGCCGACTGGTACGTCGACTCGGTGATGCTGCGCGCGAAGCTGATCTCGGGCGTGCCGGCCGACCTCGTCGGCTCGCTCACGGGCCTCACCGAGGGCCGCTTCCCCGTCGCCGCCCGCGCCCGCTACGCCGACGACCTCCAGGAGAAGGAGGCCACCAAGCGGGTCAAGCGCGGCCAGAACGCAGCCAACGTCGTGGAGTCCAAGGACGACCGCGAGAACATCGAGATCTTCGCCAAGCAGGGTGCGCCGGTGGTGGCCACCAACGACGGCGAGATCAAGAAGATCGGCGTGTCCAAGAAGCTCGGCCGCTACGTGACGCTGCAGGACGTCTACGGCAACCGCTACACGTATTCCGGCCTCGGCAGCACCGTCAAGTACTACCCGGTGCCCAAGGAGGACGCGTCCGATCCCAAGCTCTCCGCGCGCGCCGTGAAGGCCAACGGCGACGACAAGGACAGGGACCCGAAGCCGACCAAGTCGGCCTCTGCCGGGCGCCAGCCGCAGAAGGCCGACGACTCGCGGCCGAAGGCGAAGGTGCGGATGAAGGCGAACAGGGCCAAGGCGGCGGCCGCCGATGAGGTCGAGCCTCCACCCGCCGCCACGGTGCCGATCAAGGAGCGCCTGTTCGCGCATCCGGACATGCCGCTGTCGCGCGAGAACGGCGGCCTCGACCAGCTGCTGGACGCGAAGGGCGGCAAGGGCTTCGAGACCTACGCCAACTACTTCTCGCGCCCCTTCGGAGCAAACGCCAAGGATGTCCGGCTGCGCCGGCTGAAGGTCGGGTCGCGCGTGATCGGCGGCACGATCCTGGGCCGGATCGGCGCCAACGACAACGGCAAGGCCTCACACCTGACGTTCGGCATCCGGCCGGCGGGCAAGGGCGCGCCTAAGATCGACCCGAAGCCGATACTGGACGGCTGGAAGCTGCTGGAGGCCACTGCCGTCTACCGCGCCTCGGGCCGCAACGCCCTCTACGGCGAGGACTCGAACAGCCTGTCGATCGGCCAGGTGCTGCTGCTGCCGAAGCCGCTGCTGGAGAAGCGCGTGATCTCGGACAACCGGATCAAGATCTACGCGGGCGGCGTGGACGACATCAAGACCGGCCAGATCGACCGGCGCGTGCTGGCCACGCTGGCCTACCTGGCCGAATCCGGCCTCAAGCCGACCGTCACGTCGCTGAAGGGCAACCACGGCCTGCTGACGGCCTCCGGCAACGTCTCCCACCACTCGTCGGGCAACGCGGTCGACATCGCGAAGATCAACGACATCCCGATCCTGGGCCACCAGGAGCCCGGCGGGATCACCGAGCAGACCGTGCGGCGCGTCATGCGCCTCCAGGGCACGATGGCGCCGGATCAGATCATCAGCCTGCTCGAGCTGGGAGGTCCGACGCTGGCGATGGGCGACCACGCCGACCACATCCATGTCGGCTTCCGGCCGCTGTTCGGCGACAACAAGAAGCTTGGCCGCCAGGCGCTGGCGGTACTCAAGCCCGGGCAGTGGTCCGACCTGCTCAAGCAACTGCGCTCGATCGACAACCCGGTCGTGCCCACCAAGCCGTCCAAGTACGCGCTGCCGGCCAAGCCGGCCTCCGACGCACATCGCGGCGAGTAGCGCAGCGGCTCCCTTCGGATTCGTCCAGCTGGAGTTCGGCTTCCTGCTCGGGCCGGCGGACGGGCGCTACCTCGTGCGCCCTCCGGGCGAGGACGGTGTGGAGCGGGTGCTGGCGCTGCGCACCCTGGGCGCGCCCCAGCGGCGGCTGCTGCGCGGCCGCCGCGGGAACGAGGTCGAGCAGGCCGAGCCCGAGCCCGTGCCCACCTCGCGCGCCACGGTGATCCGACCGCAGCCGTTCGCCGACGTGGCGGGCGCCGAGGCCTGGCTGGGCGAGGTGCGCGAGTCCGAGCCCGAGCGCGAGGCGGAGCTGACCGCCGCGCTGAGGGTGCTCAATCGCGCGCTGCACGCCTTCCGGGCCGCGCGCGCGGACGCGGCCGCGCGCGACGTGACGCAGGGATCGGCGCTGGTGGTGCGGCTGGGATTCGGCTCCGGCGACCAGGTGGCCGAGGGCCGCTTCGACCAGGGCTGGGAGCTGCCGCGGCGGGCGGCCAAGGCCAAGCGCACGATGGAGGCGCCCGACGAGCGCTTCGCGGCCTTGCTGGGCGGGCGTGAGAGCGTGCTGGCGTGCGAGGAGCTCGTCCCGCGTGCACGGGCGGATGCCGACGCGGGCCGTGCCCGCGAGGCCGCGCTCCAGGCCCGGATCGCGCTGGAGAGCCTGCTGGCCGAGGTGCCGAAGCTCCCCGACGCGCGGCGGCGGGCGCTGGAGGACGACCGCGGCCCGGTCGGGCGGGCGGCCAACGCGGCGCTGCGTGGCGCGCCCGACGCGGCGGCCACCGACGCGGTCTTGGCCGCCGTGGAACGGATGGAGGGTGCGCTGCGCGCCCACCGGCTCGGCGGGAGCGGCGGCTAGGACCGGCCGTCGACATGGGCCGCGTGGCTCAGATCAAAGCCAGTACGGCCTCGAGCTCCTCGACAACGTCGCCGTCCAGCCGGACGGCGGCGCGGTCGTCGTACGGGGTTTCGCTCTCGGTGACCACGGCCACCTGGCCGCCGGCGGCCAGCGTCAGCTCCGGCAACCCTGCGACTGGGTGCACCACCAGCGAGGAGCCGATGCAGACCATCAGGTCGGCCGCGGCCGCCAGCTGCTCGGCACGGGCGATCGCATCCATCGGAAGCATCTCGCCGAACAGGACCACCTCGGGCTTGAGCGGGGTCACGCAACCCTCGCACTCGGGCGCGCCCGGCGCGGCCTCGAGCAGCTCCACGACGCGTTCCAGCTCCACCCGCGTGCCGCACACCGGGCAGCGACTCCACTCGATCGAGCCGTGCACCTCCACGACCTCGCGACTGCCCGCGGCGCGGTGCAGGCGGTCGATGTTCTGCGTGATGACGCCGTCGATCAGGCCACGGCGCTCGAGCTCGGCCACCGCCGCGTGGGCGCGATTTGGCTCCACCGCGCGCAGCGAGGCGAAGCGGGCACCGTAGAAATGCCAGAAGCGATCGGGGTCGCGCCGCCACACGTCGATGTGGGCCACCTCCATCGGGTCCACGTTCTCCCAGATGCCGGTGCCCGGCGAGCGGAAATCCGGGATCCCTGACGGCACCGAGATCCCGGCGCCGGTCAGGACCACCGCGGAGCGGGCGGCGCACAGCAGACCGGCCAGCTCGGCGGCCGGGCCTATCTGCCCTTGAAGCTCGCCTGGCGCTTGCCCAGAAATGCCTCGATCCCCTCCTTCGCGTCCTCGGAGCCGAACACCGCCGCGAACGCCTGTTTCTCCGCCTCGATGCCCTGGTCCAGGTCGCCGGCGGCCGAGACACGCTTGATCCGCTCCACCGCCAGCGGCGCCTTGCCCGCCAGGTCGCGCGCCAAGGCCAGCGCGGTGTCCAGCAGCTCGTGGTCGGGCACCACGCGGCCCACCAGCCCGACGCGCCACGCCTCGTACGCGTCGATCGGCTCGCCGCCCAGATTCATCTCCAGCGCCTTGGCCTGACCGACCAGGCGCGGCAGCCGCTGGGTGCCGCCGAAGCCGGGGATGATCCCCAGATCGATCTCGGGCTGGCCGAAGCTGGCCGACTCGGCGGCCAGGCGCAGGTCGCATGCCATCGCCAGCTCGCAGCCGCCGCCGAACGCGATTGAGTTCACGGCCGCGATCGTGATCGTGGACGAGCGCTCGAACGAGCGCAACAGCCCGTGGGCGGCGTCGATCAGCTCCTCGCCGTTCGCGGGGTCCATCTTCGCGAACGCCTTGATGTCGGCGCCGGCGGAGAACGTGAAGATGTTCGAGCTCGCGAACACCACCGCCCGGAGCTTTCCGTCGACCGATGCCCACAGTTCCCCGAGCTCGCGGATCAGGTCCGGCGACAGCGCGTTGGCGGGCGGGCGGTCGAGCCACACGATGCCCACGTCGCCGCGGGTCTCGAGCGCCACCGTCTCCCAGCTGTCGCCATCCGGCCGCGGGTAGGCGAAGAAGCCCTGGCCGCTCTTCTTGCCGCGCCGCCCCTGGGCCACCAGCCGGCGCAGCACGACCGGCGGCGCGAATGCCTCGCCCCACTCGTCGTGGGCGCGCTGAAGCGACTCCAGGACGGTGTCCAGGCCCTGCTCGTCCGCGCGCGCGAACGGTCCCGGCAGGATGCCCGCGCCCATCATCATCCCGACCTCGATGTCCTTGGCTGACGCCTCTCCCTCCTCCAGGACCAGGCACGCCTCGACCAGGGTCTTCAGCGCGACCCGCTCCGGCAGGGACTCAATGCTCATAGAAGCCCCTGCCGGTCTTCACGCCAAGGTTGCCCTCGCGGACCAGTGCGCGCATCGCCTCGGACACGTGGAAGCGCTCGCCGCCGTAGCTGGCGTGCAGGTGCTCTGCCACGTGCAGGACGGTGTCAAGCCCCAGCAGGTCGACAAGGTGGAAGGGTCCGACGGGCCCCCCGGACTCCTTGATCGCGGCGTCCACCTCCTCGGTGGACACGCCCTCCTCGTCCACGAGCCGCCACGCCTCGGAGCTGGCGGCGGTCAGGATGCGGTTGACCACGAAGCCCGGCGACTCACCGCAGCGGATCGGGGTCTTGCGCACCTGCTGGGCGAAGCGGCTGGCCGCGGCGACCGTCTCCTCGGAGGTGTCGGCGCCCTCGACCACCTCGATCAGGCGCGCCATCGTGGCCGGGTAGAAGAAGTGCAGGCCCACCACGCGGTCGGGGCGGGTGGTGGCCTCGCCGATCTCGGTGATCGACAGGCACGAGGTGTTCGAGGCCAGAACCGCGTGACCGGGCGTGCACGCGTCCAGCTCGGCGTACACCTGCTGCTTGAGCGCGACGACCTCGGGCACGGCCTCGATCACGAACTCCACGTCGCCGAAGCCGTCGTAGGACGTGGTGCCGGTGACGCCATCCTCGTCGATCGCCACCAGCGCCGGATCGAGGTCCTTGAGCAGCACCGCGACGCCCGCCCGCGCGAGCACCTTGGCGATGTCCCGGCCCATGGTGCCGGCACCGACGACTGCGGCCTTCGCGACGGTCACTTCATAAGCTGCTTCTGGTCCTCACCGGCGTTCAGGCGCGGGTCGGAGCGGCTGGCGCGCAGTTCGTAGGCCGCGCGCGCCTTGTCGTCCACCTGCGCCAGCACCTTGTCGGCCTTGAGCGCGCGGCCGACCGCCTCGCGGCCACCGCGCGGCAGCACCGCCATGGCGCGCGTGATGTGCCCCACCGAGCGCGGCACGAACACGTCGAAGCGCGGCTCCTGGAGCGCGGAGACGATCTCGTCGGCCACGTTCTCGGGCGTCACGTGCTTGACGCCGCGGGTCTCCTGGAGGCCCGCCGCCAGCTCGGTCTTCACCACCACCGGCATCACACACGAGACTTCGATGCCCTGGTCGCGCACCTCGGCCAGCAGGGCCTCGGAGGCGCCGACCACGAAATGCTTGGTGCCGCAGTAGGTCACGCCGCCGGGAAAGCCACCCTTGCCCGCCGACGAGGCGATGTTGACGAGGTGACCCGTGCCGCGCGCGAGGAATCTCGGGACGATCAGCCGCATCCCGTTAAGCACACCGTGCACGTTGATGTCGACCTGGCGCTGGGCGGTGGCCTCGGTCTCGGAGATGAACGGTCCCAGCTGCATGATCCCGGCGTTGTTGATCAACACGTCCACGGCGCCCAGCTTCTCCTCGGCGCCGTCCAGGAAGCCCTCGAACGATTCGCTGTCGGTCACATCGAGCGCGAAGCCCTCCGCGCCGTTGACCGACGCGGCGGCCTTCTGGGACTCGGCCAGGTCGAGGTCGCCGATGGCGACCCTCATGCCCTTGGCGGCGCAGGCGCGCGCCGTGGCCAGTCCGATGCCTCGTGCGGCGCCGGTGATGGCGACCACCTTCGCTTGCAGCTGGCGGGGCTCCTTCTTGGCCAATGCTCTCTCCTGGATTGTGAAACTGGCCGTGCGGCCAGTAGCTGGGACGCTACCGAACCCGCATGGATCCGGGTCGGGTCGAAGGCATCAGCGAAGTCCGGCTTCTTCCTCGGCCTCGACCGCAAACCGGCGCAGGGTGCGCCCCAGCGCATCGCGCAATGCGCGCCGGATGAACAGCAGGTCGGTCACCGCGTTGAACGGGTTCTCACCGGCAAGCTCGTACTCCAGGCGCAGCAGGACCCGCGCCCCACCCTCGCTGTCCGGCACGAACTCGGCCGTCTGGGTGCCGTACATCCGGTCCTCGTAGACCTTCGTCGCGAACCGGGTCGGCGCGCTCTCGGCCACCCTCTCGGTCACCCGGCCGCGGCCGCCGGGACCGGAGTTCCACACCACCCTCGCGCCGCGCTCGGGCCACTCACTTCCCAGCTCCTCGATGCGCTGGAAGCCCTCCACGAACGCCGACCAGCGGCGTGGGTCGCGCCATAGCGCCACCGCCGCGTCAGGCTGAAGGTCCACCCGCCCCGTGGCCTCGACGGTGCGGCCCATCAGCGCGAGTCGTACACCTCGTCGAGGATGCCGTCGACCGAGTGCTGCACGCTCTCAAGGAACGGACGCACCTCCTCGACCAGCCGCCTGTACTCGGTCCGGCCCTTGCGCGTCAGCGAGTAGAACCGGCGCGAGCGGCGCTCCGGGTGCTCCCACTGGCCCTCGATCATCCCGTCCTCCTCAAGCTTTCGCAGCAGCGGGTACATGGTGTTGGGGTTCACCGACAGAACGCCCTCGGTCAACTCTCCGATCCGCTCCATTAGCTGGTTGCCGTACGACGGGCCCTGGGCGATCAGGTGGAACACCAGCAGCGGCACCACCTGGCGCCGGCGCATCTCACCGCTGAACGGGTCCTGCCCCTGGCGCGGCGCCCGCGGTGCACGCGTGCGCGTGCCCGCCTGTGCCACCGCCTCGCGCGCCGCATCCCTGCTGCGCTCGGGCTTGGATCGCTCGGCCATCGCCCGCCATGGTGACGCATGGCCGGGTCAGGAGGGGCGCGGGAACTGCGTGCCAACGAAGCGGTCCCACATGCGGTCGCTGAGCAGCCTGCGCTGCCCCACGATCACGCGCGCCGACGGCGTGACCAGGTAGCGCGGCCGCGGCCGGCGGCTCGCCAGGGCCTTTGCGATCACCTTCGCGACGGCGTCCGGCGGCCCGCCCAGCCTGGCGGTCGGGCCCTCGTAGGCGCCCTTGGTAGCCGCTCCCACGGCGCGGTTGAACTCGGCGTAGGGGCCGCCCTCGGCGGTGCCGGAGTCCAGCGCCGCGTTGGCGGCGGTGGCGAAGTCGCTGGTGATCAGCCCGGGCTCGATCAGCACCACGTCCACGCCGAAGCCCTTGACCTCGAACCGCATCGCGTCGCTGAGCGCTTCGACCGCGTACTTCGTCGCGTGGTAGATCCCGCCGCCGGGGAACGTCAGCTTGCCGCCCATCGAGCCCACGTTCACGACCCGCCCGCGGCCCGCCTGACGCATGCCCGGCAGCGCGAGCTGGCTCATCCGGATCAGGCCGAACACATTGGTCTCGAACTGCGCCCGCACGTCCTCGAGGTTCACCGACTCGACCGCCCCGGACTGGCTGTAGCCGGCGTTGTTGACCAGCGCCCAGACCGGCCCGTCGGCCTCCTCGACCGCGGCCACGGCGGCCTTCATCGACTGCTCGTCGGTCACGTCCAGCGCCAGCGTGCGGCAGCCCTTGGCCTCGAGGTCCTCCACGGCCTCGAGCTTGCGCGCGGTCGCGTACACGGTCTCGCCGGCGGCGGCCAGCCGCTCGGCGGTCGCACGGCCGATGCCGGTCGAACAGCCGGTGATCAGTACGGGTCCCTTCACGGTGTCAGCACCACCTTTCCGATGTTGCGCCGCTCGGCGATGTAGCTATGGGCCTCGGCCGCGCGGTCGAACGGGAACGACTGCGCCACCACCGGCTGGAGCACGCCGTCGGCCAGCAGGTCCTCGATCGCCCCCATGAACGGCGCCAGCGATCCCAGCTCGTCCCAGAGGGTCAGCATGTTCAGGCCCACCACCGTCTTGGACGCCGACATCTGCTTGATCAGGTTGAAGCGCGGCATCGTCACCGCTGTCCGGGCCGCCGCGATCAGGTTGCGCTTGTCCCCGTCGACCACGCCCGCGGCGCCGAAAGCCACCAGCCGCCCGCCCGCGCGCAGCATGTCGTAGCTGCGGCGAAAGCTCTTGCCGCCGAGCGCGTCCATCACGATGTCCATCGCCGGCACGGCCTTCTCCCAGCCGCTCTGGGTGTAGTCGATCGCGTGGTCCACGCCGAAGCCGCGGATCGCATCGTGCTTGCCGGGTGAGGCGCTGCCCCACACCTCGGCGCCGTGGTGCTTGGCGATCTGCGTGGCTGCGATGCCGACCCCGCCGGCGGCGGCGTGCAGGAACACCCGCTCGCCGGGCTCCAGCGCGCCGAAGCGGCGCAGGCCCAAGTACGCGGTCAGGTAGTTCACCGGCACCGCCGCGCCCTGCTCGAACGACAGCGCGCCGGGTAGCGGCGCCACGTCGGTCGCCTTCGCCACCACCTGCTCTGCGTATCCGCCGAAGCGGGTGCCGGCCATCACTCGGTCGCCGACTGCGAAGCGCTCGACGCCGTCGCCGATCTCGGCCACCGTCCCCGCCACCTCGTAACCGACCACGGCGGGCAGGTCGGGCGCATCGGGGTACAGCCCCAGACGCGCCATCAGGTCGGCGAAGTTGACCCCCGCGGCGCCGACCTCGACGCGCACCTCGCCCGGCCCCGGCCTCGGGTCCGGGCGCTCCTGCACCTGGAGCACCTCGGGCGGCCCCGCCTTTGAGATGACCACCGACCTCACGGCACGAACCTACACGCACCGTGAGGGAAGGCGGGTCAGGCGGCGGCGGGCGTCTCGGCGCGGCGCGGCATCAGCGTCTCGCGGGCGATCACCAGGCGCTGGATCTGGCTCGTGCCCTCGTAGAGCTGCATGATCTTGGCGTCGCGCATCAGCTTCTCGACGGGGTACTCCTTGATGAAGCCGTAGCCGCCGTAGACCTGCACGGCGTCGGTTGTGACCTCCATCGCGGAGTCCGAGGCGAACCGCTTGGCGTGCGAGGACTCGAGCGTGTTGCGCTTGCCCTGGTCAAGCAGCACGGCCGAGTTCCAGGTGGCCAGGCGCGACAGGTGAACCTTGGTCGCCATGTCGGCGATCATGAACTGGATCGCCTGGTGCATCGCGATCGGCACGCCGAACTGCACGCGCTCCTTGGAGTACTCGGTGGCGAACTCGAACGCCGCGCGGGAGATGCCGGTGGCCATGGCCGCCACGCCGGGGCGGGTGCGGTCCAGGGTCATCATGGCGAGCTTGAAGCCCTTGTTCTCCTCACCGAGCATGTTCTCAGCGGGGATCTCGACGTCGCTGAACGAGATCGTGGCGGTGTTGGAGGCACGCTGTCCGAGCTTGTCCTCCTTCTTGTCCACGGACACGCCCGGCAGGTCGCGGTCCACGATGAAGGCAGAGATGCCGCGGTGGCCGGCCTCCTTGTCCGTCTTGGCGTAGACGGTGTAAAAGGACGCGTACGAGCCGTTGGTGATGAAGCACTTCGAGCCGTTGATGACGTACTTGTCGCCCTTCCTCACGGCCGTCGTCTTCATGCCCGACACGTCGGAGCCGGCGTCCGGCTCGGTCAGGCAGAACGAGGCGTACAGCGGGGCCTCGGTGAGCATGCCGAAGTACTTCTTCTGCAGCTCTTCGGAGCCGCCGAGGGCCAGTGGCGCGGTGGCCAGGCCGTTGGCGCCCAGCGACGTGCCGATGCCCGAACAGCCCCAGGAGATCTCCTCCTCGATGATGGCGCCGGTCAGGTAGTCCAGGCCCGGGCCGCCGTACTCGGCGGGGGCGTGGTTGTTCATCAGACCCAGCTCCCAGGCCTTCTCGAAGATCTCGGCGGGCCAGGTGCCGTCCTTGTCGTACTCCCACGCCTTCGGGCGGATCTCGTTCTCCGCGAAGTCGTGGGCCATCGCCTGGATGTCCTTCTGCTCGTCGGTAAGCGTGAAATCGACCACGGGTCGTCTTGCTCCTTGGAAGTCGTCGGCGGCGGCGAAAGTGCTCAGCGCTGAGGCCAGGTCGCGCGCCCGATTGATTCGTCAGTCAACGCTGCAGAGAAGGTTAGCTCATGGGCTGGGGGGCCGCCACCGGCCTAGAACGCGACGCGAATCGCAAAGTAGACGCCCGCCCCGATCGCGAGCACCGAGAACAGCGCAAGGCCGACCTGCTCGGGATAGAGCAACGGGCGCGAAGGCGCCATCGTCCGCCTGCGTAGACGTTCGAACACGGGCCCGTACCCTAGGGGCGTGGAGTTCGGGACGGTGCTGATCGCGGTGGTGTCGGTGGCGATCGTGGTCGCCTGCCTCAGCTACATCGGCAGCGGCGGCATCTACAAGGGGCTCGGCCGGACCGGGTTGTCGCTCGACGAGCCGGACCTGCGCCCCGAGCCGGCCCCCGGCAGCCCGGCCGCCCACGCCGAGGCCCAGGAGGAGATCCGCCAGATGCTGGAGGCCAAGTCGGCCCGGTCGGAGGCGCGTGGCGACGGGCCGCTCGACGTCGACGCCGAGATGGCGGCGCTGACGGCGCCGTCGGCGTCCAGCGCCGATCCCGCGCTGCGCGAGGAGGTGCGCCAGCTGGTGGTGGCCCGCAACGAGCGCCGGATGCGCCGCGGTGAGGTCCCCCTTGACGTGGACGCCGAGATCGAGCGCGAGCTCCAGCGGCTGATATAGGTTCGAGCGAATGGCTGACGACCGCAAATTCGAGATCGACGAGCTGCTCGTGCGACCCGGCACCTACTTCAACCCCCAGACCGAGGTGCTGGTCACCGTCGACGACTCCACCTCGCTGGAGACCGAGATCTTCAACATGGAGCAGTTCGAGGGCGCCGACTGGGTGCTGATCTCCGATGACCTGCCGGTTGACGAGGCCCAGCGCGACGAGCTGCTGGAGGACTTCCAGACCGAGTTCCACGGCGACGCCGCCGTGCGCGCGACCACCGTCGAGGACCCCGCCGGCGAGGCCGACGAGCCGGACGAGGACGATGATCCGCCGCCCGCGGTCGTGCCCGTCGGCGAAGATGACGAGTAGCCGCGCGGGGAAGTAGGCTCGCGCGTAGTGCGCCCCGTCTACGGCCTCGGCATCTTCATCCCGGTCGCGGTCGGCCTCGAGCTGGGACACGCCTCCCCCACGCTCATCTTCCTGGCCGCGGCGCTGGGCGTGATCCCGACCGCCGCGCTGATGGGCGAGTCCACCGAGCACCTGGCCGCCAAGACCGGGCCCGGCCTCGGCGGTCTGCTGAACGTGACCTTCGGCAACGCGCCGGAGCTGATCATCGCCTTCTTCGCCCTCAACGAAGGGCTTCAGGAGGTCGTCAAGGCCTCGATCGTCGGCTCGATCATCGGCAACATCCTTCTGGTCCTCGGCGCCGCGATGCTTGTCGGTGGCCTCAAGCGCAACAAGCAGACCTTCAACCGCACCGCCGCCACCGCCCAGTCCGGAATGCTGCTGCTGGCGCTGTGCGCGCTGATCCTGCCCGCCGTCTTCCAGCTCGTACACGGGGGCGGGCTCCCGGGCGTCAGCGAGGAGCGGGTCGACTTCGGCTCCGACCTCGAGCACCTGTCGTTCGGCGTGGCGATCATCCTGATGGTCAGCTACGTGGCGGGCCTGATCTTCTCCCAGCGAACGCACAGGGCGGTGTTCAACCCCTACGACGAGCAGGACGACGAGCACGGCCCGGGCTGGTCGATGAAACGCTCGTTGATCTCGCTGGCCGTGGCCGCCGTGCTGGTGGGCCTGATGAGCGAGGTGCTGGTGGGCTCGATCTCCGAGGCTTCGGAGGACATCGGCCTGTCCGAGTTCTTCGTGGGCGTGTTCGTGGTCGCGATCGTCGGCAACGCCGCCGAGCACTGGGTCGCCGTGCTGGTGGCCGCCAAGGACAAGATGGACCTGGCGGTCGGCATCGCGATCGGGTCCAGCGCCCAGATCGCCCTGTTCGTGGCGCCGCTGCTGGTGCTGCTGTCGTTCGTTGTCGGGCCCAACCCGCTGGCGCTGGTGTTCAACGGCTACGAGCTCGCGGGCATGGTCTTCGCCGTGCTGATCGCCAACTTCGTGACCCAGGACGGCGAGTCGAACTGGTTCGAGGGCGCTCAGCTGCTGGCGCTCTACGCGGTGCTGGGCCTCGTCTTCTTCTACGCGTAGATCCCTTCGGCTCGCCACATGTCAACGGACCTCGGGGCGAGAGATCCGTTGACGTCTATGGAACGGGCAGGGATGCCCGTTCCATCGAAGGAATCACGCGGTCGATCAGGCCGTACTCGATCGCTTCGTGCGGGCTGAAGAAGCGGTCGCGGTCCATGTCGGCGCGTAGCTGCTCGGAGTCCTGGCCTGTGTGGGAGGCGTAGATCGCCTCGAGCCGGCGGCGTGTCTCCAGCATCTCCTTGGCGTGGATCTCGATGTCGGCGGACTGGCCCTGGAAGCCGCCCGAGGGCTGGTGGATCAGCAGGCGCGCGTTGGGGAGCGCCAGCCGCTTGCCCTCGGCGCCGCCCATCACGATCAGCGAGCCGGCCGACATGGCCACGCCGAAGCAGATCGTCTGCACGTCGGGCGTGACGTACTGCATCGTGTCGTAGATGGCCAGGCCGGCGGTCACCGAGCCGCCGTAGGAGTTGACGTAGATGGAGATGTCGCGGTCGGGGTCCTCGGCGGCCAGGTGCAGCAGCTGGGCCACGACGACGTTGGCCAGGTCGTCGTCGAACTGCTGGCCGATGAACACGATCCGCTCGTTCAGCAGGCGCGAGTAGATGTCGAACGAGCGCTCGCCGCGCGCGGTCTGCTCGACAACCATTGGAACCAATTGACTGGCCATCTCCGCCTCCTGTGGTCTACCAACCGGGCATGGATGCCCGGCTGGTCGAGGGCATCGCTATCGTGCAACTCGTCAGTTGCCCATCACTGTAGCGCAACCAGGGAGTTGCACATGCGACAGGAAGTGGAACGCGAGATCGAGCTGGATGCCGAGCCCGCCGCGGTGTGGCGAGTGCTGACCGAGTCCGACTGGCTCGGCGACGACCCGGTGATCGAGCTGGAGCCCGGCGGCGAGCTGGAGTTCACCGACCGCGACGAGGGCCGGCGCTGCGGCTGGGTCGAGGCGGTGGAGCCCGAGCGGCGGCTCACCGTCTGGTGGTCCGGCGAGGACGAACAGGAGTCCTCGCGCGTCGAGTTCGAGATCTTCGAGCGCAAGCGCGGCAGCGCGCTGAGGGTGACCGAGACACGGCCGCTGGCCGACCTGACGGTGCCCACTGCCATGGCGCTGGCGTGAGGCCCCCGCCGGTCGATGACCGCGAGCAGGTGTTCGACGCGCTGGCCGACCCCACCCGGCGTCGGATGCTGACCCTGCTCGGCGAGCGCGGCGAGGCCACCGCCACCGAGCTCGCGGCCGAGCTACCGGTCACGCGCCAGGCGGTGGCCAAGCACCTGTCCGCGCTCGCGGCCGTGGGCCTCGTGGCGTCCAGCCGCGAGGGCCGCGAGGTGCGTTACCGGCTGACCCCCGCGCCGCTGTCCGGGGCGATGGCCTGGATGGCCACCGTCGGCGGGCGCTGGGACACGCGCCTGGCCGACCTCAGGAAGCGCCTGGATGCCGTCGACTGAGTGGGCATCCGCGCCCACTCAGCAGTACGTCAGCGGACCGGCTCCACCGGCTCCGGTTCCTCGCCCTCTTCCGAGGGCTGGAGGTTCTCCTTGCGCTGCTCGCGCTTGCGGTCGGCGTCCGGGTCGCGGCTGTCGGCGATCAGCGAGGCGACGATGCCGACGGCGAACAGCACGAAGATGATTGCCAGGCTGAGCACCGGCCCCACCTTGTAGAGGTCCTCGGCCAGCAGCTTGACCCCCACCACGCCGAGCACGACGGCGATCGTCTCGTCCAGGTAGCGGAAGCGGGCGATCAGCCCCTCGACGAGCACGAACAGGGCGCGCAGGCCGAGCAGCGCGAACACATTGCCCATCCAGATGAGGAACCCGTCCTGGGTGATGGCGAACGCGGCCGGTATCGAGTCGATCGCGAACGCCAGGTCGGCGAACACGATCGCGACCAGGCAGAGGAACAGCGGCGTGGCGTAGCGGGTGCCCTTCTCCTTGACGAACCAGTGGCCTTCGCGGAAGTCGCTGGTGACCGGGAAGAAGCGGCGCACCAGACGGACCATCAGGTTCTGGTCGGGATCGACGTTCTCCCCGACGCCGCGGAAGATCCGGTAGGCCAGCACCAGCAGCGCGATCCCCAGGAGGTAGATCACGAAATGGAACTGCTCGATCAGCGTGATCCCCGCCAGGATGAACACCCCGCGCATGGCCAGCGCGGCCACGATGCCCCAGAACAGCAGCCGCGCCCGCCGCACCTCGGGCACGCCGAAGTACGTGAACAGGAGGATGAACACGAACAGGTTGTCCAGCGACAGCGAGCGCTCGATCAGGTAGACGGTCGTGTAGAGGACCGCGTGCTCGGCGTCCTCCAGCACCAGCACCACCAGTGCGGCCAGCAGGCTCAGGACGAGCCAGCCGATCGACCACCACACGGCCTCCTTGAAGTTGGGTTCGCGCCCGCGTGCGAAGAAATGCAGGTCCAGCCAGAGGAAGAAGATCAGCGCGGCGATCAGGCCCGCGTACGGGGCTATTGCGGTCAGGTCCACGGGCCGCAGACGCTACCGGCCGGCTGCGGCCAGCAACCGCAGCCGGTCACTGGAGCTCGGATCGGCAGCGCTCGCGCGCGGCGTTGTCGCCGGGGCTCGTCCGGTTGATGCAGGCGATGTAGCGCCGGATGGCATCGGGGTCGTTCGCGCCGCCGGGGCCCGGTGTCGCGGGAGCCTGGGGAGTGGTGTCGGTGCCCGAGCCCTGGCCGCCGCCCAGGGCGCCAAGCGCGGCCGCGCCGCCGAGCTGGCGCGAGAGCTCGGAGATCGGACGCGACTTGGCCGGCTCCTCGACCTTCTGGTCGCCGTTGGTGTTGGCCAGCTCCATGGTAAAGCGCAGCGAGCCGCCGCTGATCTGGCCCTCTTTGCGCTCCTGCTCGGGAACCGAGACCGAGACGTTGCCCGACACCCGCCGGATCGTGTCGTCGGCCTTGCCGACGTAGATGTCGAAGGACGGGTCCTTCAGGCTCTCGGTGGCCTGGTCGATCCGCTCCTGGCTCAGCGGCTGCGGCGCCTGTCCGCCGGCCGCGCTGACGCCCTTGCGAGCCACCTCGTTCAGGTCCTTGAGCATCCGCCGCACGTCGATCTTCGCCGTGATGTGCTGCGTCTGGACGCCCGTTACCTTTTCCTCGCCCTGCATCTCCGCGCCCGTGATCCAGGTGCCGGGATCGACCAGCGACTTGCCCCCACGCTGCTGGCGCGCGAGGTCGCGGTTGGCGGCGTCGACCCGATCCTTGGGCTGCTCGAAGTACTCGCCCCCGAACTTGATGAACACGCGATCGCCGGTGGACAGGATCCCGCCCTCGATCGACTGCCCCTGGCCTTTGGAGCCGAGCCTCACGTCCATGTCGAGCTTCGGCAGCTTGCCGGCGTTGGTCACGAACGGGCCCTTGGCGCTGAGCTGGATCGGGGGGCGACTGGCCCCCGGCGTATCGATCTTGAGCTCGGCGTCGAGTGTCAGGTCGGCGCTGCGGATGGACTTCGAGAACGCCCTGTCGATCAGCGCGGTGGCGTCCTGGCTGTTGCCATCCTCGTCGCCGCCACCACCACAGCCGGCCACGGCCACGGGCAACACGGCAGCCACCAGCAGGAGCGTGGCGGCGCGACGTAGAAGGGGGCTCTTCGTGGACGGCGGCGGCATCAGGCGAACGGGGCGCAGACTAGCGACAGAAGGCCTGCATCACGCAACTTCTGCCGGCCGTGCGCGTTGGGGGTGGCAGATGCAGGCTCTTCGACGCACCCTGGCGGCCTCCGCCGCGGGCGCCGCGCTGTTGTGCGCGGCCGCCGCCCCAGCCGACGCGGGCATCGTGTTGCGGGTGGACGGCTCGAAGGTCACGCGCGTGAACGATCCGTTCGTCCCGCAGCGCGGAACCGCGGAGCTCGGGCGGATGCGGTCGGGCGCGGCGCCGGTGGCCGGCACCGCGCAGAAGAAGAAGAAGAGGAAGAAGAAGGGCCCGACCCGCGGCGAGAAGGCCGTGGACAAGGCGCTGAAGAACGCCCTGCGCAAGCACAAGATCTCGCGCAGGTCCGAGCGCTCGTTCCGCAGGAGCTACCGCACCGCGCGCCTGCGCCGCGACCGCCTGAAGGGCCAGCGCGGCAGAGAGCTCAACTACGTGGTCACGACCCTCGAGGCGATCGCGCTGCGCCGCCAACTCACCCCATCGCGGATGAAGCCGCTGTTCCTGATCGTCAAGCGCAACGCGCAGTTCTGGCTGCGCAGCCGGTTCCCCGCCAACCGCGGCTATGTGCAGTTCCGCGGCAGCCAGATGCTGTTCGAGTACTACGCCGGCAAGGGCCTCCAACTCCAGCCGCTGGCCAACTTCAAGAAGGCCAACGCCCTCCACGGCGCGTGCGTGAAGCCCACCGGCGTTGCCTGCAGCCGGACGGCGCTGACCAAGCTGCTCGACGAGATGGTGGCGACCCGCGTGCGCCGCGGGAAGTTCACCGCGTACGAGTACTACTTCGACTTCGGCGGCCGCCCGCCGTGGATCAGCGGCATGGCGACCGCCACCGGGATCCAGGCCTTTGGCCGTGCCGGGCAGCTATTGGACACCACCAAGTGGCGCAAGTACGTGCGGTCCGCCTACGGCGCGTTCACCACCCCTGCCCCCACCGGCGTCCTGACCCGCGGCCCGCTGGGAGGCCCCCACTACCTCCAGTACTCGTTCGCCTCCAGGCTGTACATCATCAACGCGCTGCTCCAGTCGGTGATAGGCCTGTACGACTACGCCGAGATCACCGGCGATCCCACCGCCGCCCGGTTGTGGCGGGCGGCCGAGCCCGAGGCCCGCCTCGAGCTGCCCGCGAACGACATCGGTGACTGGTCGACCTACTCCTATCGCGGACGCGAGTCCACCCGTGAGTACTACGACCTGTTGCTGGAGTTCGCCGCCGGGATGTGCCACCGGACCAAGATCGAGCAGTACTGCACCACCACGAGGAACTTCCGCAACTACATCGCCAAACCCGCGACGCTGTCGTTTGCCGGTCCAGGGACCGCGACGCGAGGCCAGAGGACCCGGGTGCGCTTCAACCTGGACAAGCGGTCGGCGGTCCAGATCGTGATCACGCACGAGAACGGCAAGACCTCGCTGAACAGGACGGCGACCTTCGGGCGCGGCAGCCGATCGTTCACCTGGAAGCCCGGATCGACCGGCACCTACACGGTCACGCTGGCGGCGAAGGAGCTGCGCACGGGCAAGGGCCTGCGGACGCGCAGCGAGCCGGCCGAGATCGTCTCGCAGTAGCCCTTACCATCCCCCGATGGCGCCACCGCGCACCATCCTCTACACCGGCAAGGGCGGGGTCGGAAAGACCTCCGTCGCCGCGGCAACCGCGCGCCGCTGCGCGGCGGCGGGCCTGCGCACCGTGGTGCTGTCCACCGACCCGGCTCACAGCCTCTCGGACTCGCTCGAGGTCCCGCTGGGCAGCGAGCCGACCGCGATCGACGAGAACCTGTTCGGCCAGGAGCTGAAGGCGCAGGAGGAGATGGAGCGCCACTGGGAGGCGGTAGCGGAGTGGCTCGGACGGCTGCTGGCCGACCAGGGAGTGGACCGGATATCGGCCGAGGAGCTGACCGTGCCGCCGGGCATGGACGAGCTGTTCAGCCTGCTGCGGATCAAGCAGCACCACGACGAAGAGGAGTTCGACGTGGTGATCGTGGACTGCGCGCCGACGGGCGAGACGCTGCGGCTGCTGTCGTTCCCGGACGTCTGCCGCTGGTGGCTGGAGAAGGTGTTCCCGTGGCAGGGCAAGCTGATGGCCGCCGCACGGCCGCTGGCGCGCGGGGTGCCGCTGCCCGGACAGGCCGTCTTCGACGACGTCGAGCGGCTGGTGCGCAACCTGGTGGACATGAACGCGATCCTGCGCGACGGGTCGCGCACGTCGATCCGGCTGGTGATGAACCCCGACCGGATGGTGGTGCGCGAGTCGATGCGCACGTTCACCTACCTGAACCTGTACGGCTACCTGACCGACGCCGTGATCGTGAACCGCGTGCTCCCGGCGGAGGCGGCCGAGGGCTACTTCGCGGGCTGGCGCGACGCCCAGCAGCAGCACATGGAGCTGGTGCGATCGGCGTTCGCACCGGTACCGGTGCTGACGGCGCCGTGGCTGCCGCGGGAGGTCTCGGGGCCGGCGCTGCTCGACGAGCTGGCGGAAGCCGTGTTCGATGGCACCGACGCGCACGCGGTGCTGCACGATGAGCTGACACGGGAGCTGACCGCCGAGAACGGGCATGCCACGCTGCGGCTGCCGCTGCCGCTCGTCGAGCGCGGCGACATCGAGCTGAAGAAGATCGGGCTGGAGGTGGTGGTCAGGGTCGCCGGCCAGAAGCGGACTATCATCCTGCCCCCTTCGCTGGCGGCGTACGAGACCAGCGGCGCGCGCTTCGCCGACGGCGCGCTTGAGGTCGATTTCGAAAGGGCAGCCGATGGCGCCGAGCACACCGAGTGACCACAGCCCCGAGCCCGACTGGGGCCAGCGCCGGCGCGGCAGTGCGCCGCCACCGAGGGCCTCGTGGGAGCAGGCGCGCGAGGAGTTCCAGCGCGCCAGCGCCGCGTGGGAGCAGCACAAGTCCGAGGCCAACGGAGAGTGGGAGCCGCCCGGCGCCGGCCCGCGCGCGACACCGGGCGCGGGACCGGACCTCTCGGGCCTGCTGGTGCTGCTCGACACGCTCCGCCAGGCCGCGCCGGCCGAGCTCCAGGAGCGAACCAGCTCACTGATCCGCGAGGTCCTGCTGACGCTGCGGGCGCTGATCGACTGGTACCTCGAGCACCTGGACCAGCCGGCACGCAAGCCCGAGGTCGAGGACATCCCGATCGAATAAACGTCCAGTTCCGCTGATTTAGCTCACTAGAGCGCAATCGGCCAAGCGTCCACACCTGACTGGACGTCCTGGCCCCGCCCCCGGCGACCGTCGAGCCAGGGGGTGTGCCCGCCCCGCGCACATACCTCCGCAGATGCCTTCTGCTCACCGCCGCGCTGACCGCGCTGGCGCCCGCCGCGGCCGCCCAAGCCGACGACATGCTCGTGGGCGTGACCCGCGCCGCCCCCGCCGTGGACGGTGACACCGTCGCCCCGCGCGTCAAGCTCGTGGACAGCCCCGACGCCCGGCGGCTGGAGGACCGGCCCGGCGTGCGCTACGTGGAGCCGAACGCGACCTTCAAGGCCACCGCTAACGCATCGACGGTTCCCGGCGACCGGCTGTTCGCCCAGCAGTGGGCGCTGGCCAGCGTCGACGGCATCGGCGCCCCTGGCGCCTGGTGGACCAGCCGCGGCGCCGGCGCCGTGATCGCGGTCGTCGACACCGGCATCGATCTGGCACACCCGGACCTGGCCGCCAACCTCTGGACCAATCCCCACGAGGCGCCGGGCAACGGCATCGACGACGACGGCAACGGCTTCGTCGACGATGTGCACGGTGCGAACGTGCTGGCCGGCAGCGGGGACGTCCGGGACGGCTACGGCCACGGCACCGCCATGAGCGGCGCGGCCGCCGCGGCGGCCAACACGATCGGCGTGACCGGCGTGGCGCCCGGCGCGAAGATCATGCCTGTGAAGGTGCTGGGCGACGACGGGTCGGGCAACACCAGCTCCGTGATCGCCGGCGTGCGCTATGCGATCGCCAGCGGGGCCGACGTGGTCAACCTGAGCTTGAACGGCCCCGAACGCAGCCTGGCGCTCGAGGAGACGCTGACGGCCGCGAAGGCCGCGGGCGTGGTGGTGGTGGCCTCCGCCGGCAACGACGGCGGCAACCGCGACGCCTCCCCCTCGTACCCCGCCTCCGTGCCCGGCGGCCAGGTGCTGCCGGTCGCGGCCCAGTCCCAGGACGGCGGGCTGGCGCCCTTCTCCGGCTACGGACGGACCATGCTGCTGGCCGCCCCGGGCCAGGACGTGCTGTCGACCGCCAGGGGCGGCGGCTACGCCAACACCTCGGGCACGTCGGTCGCCACGGCCCAGGTCAGCGGCGCGGCGGCGCTGCTCGCGGCCGCCCGGCCCGCCGCCACGCCCGACCAGATCCGCGACGCGCTCGTGGGCGGCACCCGGCGCATGCCCATGGACGCCGCGATGGTGGGCAGCGGCGGGTCGCTGGACGCCTCACGCGCCATGGCTCGCCTGATCCCCGGCGCCGGCCCGCGCGTGACGCTGGCATCGCGCCGGCTGATCCGCTCGAAGACCGGCCGCGTGGCGCTGCGCTGGCGCGCCCGCGGCGCGGTTGGCGCGGTTGCCCGCTACCAGATCAGGGTCGGCCGGCGCTCGTTCGCAGTGCGCTCCTCCGGCATCGCCAGGAAGGCGTCCCAGCGGCGCATCATGCGCCTCAGGGCGGGGCGCTACCGCTTCACCGTGGCCGCCTACGACGCCTCCGGGCGGCCGCTGGCCACCCGCTCGGGCAAGGTCAAGGTGGCCAAGAAGAAGCGCCGCCGCGGCTCCAGGCGCCGCTAGCTCGTCGCGTACCCTTCGGGGCGTGGCGACCGTGGTCCAGCTCTGGCGCCGGCTCGGCTTCGAGCAGAAGGTCGCCGCCGTGGCGTCCGTGTTGCTGATCGTGAGCACGTTCGGCCCGTTCTCGATGGTCGAGGCGGGCGTGGTCCTGACCGCGCTTGGCGTGCTCGCCCTGCTTCGGGCGCGCGCCCAGGGGCGTCGCTTTCACCTTCCGCTCGGCGACGGCACGGTGATCCTCGGGGCCGCCGGCTGGGCCGCGTTGCTGATCGTGACGCGGTTGTTCGATCGGCCGTTCGGCCAGAACGTGCTGGCGCTGGCCTGTGCCGCGCTACTGGCGGCGGCCGGTCTGCGCGAGCGGGCCATCCGTCCGGCCGACGACGTGCCCGTTCCGGCGCCGCCGCCCGACCCGGTGGCGACCGAGGAGCCCGTCGTTGGCGAAGAGCCGGTCACGGCGGCGCTGGCGCGCGACGAGGAGGCCACAACGGCGCTGCCGCGGCCTACGAGGAGGGCGCCGCGGGGACCACGTCCGCAGGGGCCGCCGCGCCCCCGCTGACGCTGTCGGCGGCCTCGCGCGGCGTGCCCGCCAGCTGACCGCCCGGGCAGCCCTTCGCCTCCACCTCGCGCGTGGGGTTGCGGACGCCGATCAGCGCCGCCACGCCACCGAGCGCCACCAACGCCGCGGAGATCGCCATCGCCAGGTGGAACGCCTCGACCGACGAGTCGGCCTCGGCGCCGTAGCGGCCGGCCACGATGGCCCCGACGAGCGCGATGCCAAGCAGGCCGGCCGTGCGCGCGATGGCATTGTTGATGCCGCTGGCCGTGCCGGCGTTGCCCTCGTCGGCGGCCGCCAGCACCGTGGCCGTCAGCGGCGCGACCGTCATCGACAGGCCGACCGAAAACACCAGCAGCGGCGGCAGCAGGCCGCCGAAGTAGTCCACGTCGGCTTCGACGGTGGTCATCAGCGCCAGGCCGGCGGCGGCCACCAGCGGGCCGACGCCCATGAAGAAGCGTGGCCCGTAGCGGTCGGCCAGGGCGCCAAAGCGTGACGAGCTGGCGAACATCACCAGCGTGACCGGCACCGAGGCGGTGCCGGCGGCCACGGCGCTGTAGCCCGCTCCCTGCTGAAGGAAGATCACGAGGAAGAAGAACAGCAGCGACAGCCCCGCGTACATGGACAGCGTCTGCAGGTTTCCGATCGCGAAGTTGTGGACCCGGAACAGGTCGAGGTTGAGCATCGGGTGCTCGACGCGCCGCTCGTGCAGGACGAAGGCGATCATCAGCAGCAGCGATCCCGCCAGCGGCAGCCACACGGTCGGATCGGCCAGCCCGGCCTCCGGCGCCCGCACCAGGCCGAACGTCAGGGCGGCGAGCCCGGCGGCGCACTGGAGCGCGCCGGCCACGTCGATCGGCGGGTGGCCCTCGCCGCGGTCGCCCTCGGGCACCACCCGCGCGACCAGCAGCAGCGTCCCCACCACCAGCGGTACGTTCAGCGCGAAGATCCACCGCCACGACGCGGTGTCCACCAGCTGGCCGCCGATCAGCGGTCCGATCACTACCCCGATGGCGCCCCACGCCGTCCACGAGCCGACCGCCTTGCCACGTTCGCGGCGCGGGAACACCATCACGATCACGGCCAGCGCCGCGGGCGACAGCAGCGCCCCGCTGACGCCCTGGAGCGCGCGCGCCAGCACCAGGACCTCGATCGTGGGCGCGACCGCGCACAGGAGCGAGGTCACGCCGAACCCGATCAGCCCGGCGGTGAAGACCCGCCGCTCGCCGAGGACGTCGCCAAGCGAGCCGCCGACAAGGATCAGCGACGCGAGCGTGATCAGATAGGCGTTGGCCGTCCACTGCTGGCCCGCGAAACCGCCACCGAGGTCCTCGCGGATGGCCGGGAGGGCCACGTTGACGACCGTCGAGTCCACCGCCACCACGGTCGAACCGAGGATGCAGGCCACCAGCACGAGCCGCTTTCGGTCATCGCTCACCCTCCGAGTATCGCTGCGGGCTCAAGGTTGAGGTCCGCGGGGCCGATACGCCTGCATAGAGCGGCACTCGAGACCGGCTCGGCCGGTACCGACGTCTCTCAACCTCCCCTCCCGCCGGATGGAACGGCCGGCCCCTCGGGGCCGGCCGTTTCTATGCTCTGGACATGCCCGGCGCAGTCTCAATCCGCGAGGTCGGCCCGCGCGACGGGTTCCAGAACGAGCCCGAGGTGATCCCCACCGCCGCCAAGGTCGCCCTGATCGACAAGCTGGCCCGCACCGGGCTCACGCGGCTGGAGGTCACCAGCTTCGTCCGCCCCGATGTGATCCCCCAGCTGGCCGACGCCACCGAGGTGCTGGCGGCGATCGACGTGCCCGACGGCGTCGAGCTGGCCGTGCTGGTGCCCAACGAGCGCGGGCTGGACAACGCGCTCGTGCTGCGCGAGCACTTCCACCAGGCCAACCTGTTCCTGTCCGCGACCGAGTCGCACAACCGGGCCAACGTGAACCGGTCGGTGGAGGAATCGCTGTCCGGCCTCGAGCGCGTGACGGAGCGTGCGCTCGCGGAGGGCCTGCGCGTGGCCGCCGTGGTCTCGGTGGCGTTCGGCTGCCCGTACGAGGGTCCGGTCGAGCCCGAGACGGTGTTCGCGATCGCCGATCGGCTGGCGGCGGCGGGCGTGGCCGAGATCGGGTTCGGCGACACCACGGGCATGGCCAACCCGGCCCAGGTGCGCGACTTCTTCGGCCTGGCGTTCGACCGCCTTCCGGCTGTGGAGCTGACCGCCCACCTCCACAACACGCGCGGCACGGGGCTCGCCAACGCGCTCGCCGCGCTCGAGGCCGGCGTGCGCTCGTTCGAGTCCTCGTTCGGTGAGCTGGGTGGCTGCCCGGTGCCCGCCGGCGCCACCGGCAACGTGGCCAGCGAGGACCTGGTCTCGATGTTCCACGAGATGGGCCACGACACCGGCATCGACCTCGAGGCGCTGCTGGCCTGCGCCCGCGCGGTCCAGGACGAGCTGGGCCGCCCGCTGGGCTCGCACCTGCTCACGGCTGGCCCGGTGGACTGGGCCGGCAAGCGATAAGCCCCCGACGAGCCGCCGTCAGAACATCGGGGTTTCCCTGTACGAGCCCCAGACCTGCTGGAGGCTCTCCACGATTTCGCCCTCGGTGCAGTGCGCGCGGGCGCAGTCCAGCAGTGCCGGCATCAGGTTCACGTCCTCGCGCGCTGCCTGGTCGCGGAGGCCGGACAGCGCCACCTGCACGCCGGCGCCGTCGCGGCCCGACCGGACCGAGGCGACGCGGCGGTTCTGCTTGTCCTCGAATGCCGGGTCGATGTGCAGCAGCTCGGTGTCGTCCAGCTCGTTGCCCTCGGTGAACTCGGTCACGCCCACCATCGAGCGCTTGCCGTCGTCCAGCTCGCACTGGAACGTGAACGCGGCGTCGGCGATCTCGCGCTGGGGGTAGCCGGTCTTGACCGCCTCGACCATCCCGCCGAGCTCGTCGATCTTGGCGAAGTAGTCGTAGGCCTGGCGCTCCATCTCGTCGGTCAGTTCCTCGACGAAATAGGACCCCCCGAGCGGGTCGATGGTGCTGGTCACGCCGGTCTCGTGGGCGATGATCTGCTGCGTGCGCAGCGCGATCCGGACCGCGTTCTCGGTCGGCAGCGCCAGCGCCTCGTCGTAGGAGTTGGTGTGCAGCGACTGGGTGCCGCCGAGCACGCCGGCCAGCGCCTCGATCGCCGTCCGGGCAATGTTGTTCAGCGGCTGCTGTGCGGTCAGCGACACGCCCGCCGTCTGGGTGTGGAAGCGCATTAGCCACGACTTCGGGTTCTTCGCTCCGAACGTGTCGCGCAGCTCGCGTGCCCAGATCCGGCGCGCGGCGCGGTACTTGGCGATCTCCTCGAAGAAGTCGATGTGGGCGTTGAAGAAGAAGCTAAGCCGGGGAGCGAAGTCGTCCACGTCAAGGCCGCGCTCGACCGCCTGCTCCACGTACGTGAGCCCGTCCTTGAGCGTGAACGCAAGCTCCTGCGCGGCCGTCGAGCCGGCCTCGCGGATGTGGTAGCCGGAGATCGAGATCGGATGCCAGCGCGGCATCTCGTTCGAGCAGTACTCGACCATGTCGCCAACCAGCCGCATCGCCGGGTCGACCGGGAAGCACCATTCCTTCTGGGCGATGTACTCCTTGAGGATGTCCGTCTGAATCGTGCCCGCCAGCTCGTCCGGGCCGTGGCCCTGGCGCTCTGCCGCGACCACGTAGAAGGCCAGCATGATCGCCGCGGGCGCGTTGATCGTCATCGACACCGACACGTCGCTCACGTCGATGCCCGCAAACAGCGTCTCCATGTCGTCGAGCGTGTCCACCGCCACGCCCTCGCGGCCGACCTCGCCGAGCGACCGTGGCGAGTCGGAGTCCAGCCCCATCAGCGACGGCATGTCGAACGCCGTCGAAAGCCCCGTCTGGCCGTGGTCGAGCAGGTAGCGGAAGCGCTCGTTGGTCTCCTCGGCGGTGCCGAAGCCGGCGAACTGGCGCATCGTCCAGAGGCGGCCACGGTACATCGACGGGTACACGCCGCGGGTGTACGGATACTGGCCCGGGAAGCCGATCTTCTCTGGCACCTCGGCGGGCGTGTAGAGCGGCTCGACCGGTACGCCGGACATCGTCGAGAACTCGGCGTCGCGCTCGGGGGTGGCGGCGTACGCCTCCTCCCAGCCCTCGAGGGGGGTCTGCTGGTAGGCCCGTGTCATCGTTGGAAAGACGATAGTCGGATGTCCTAGTATCTGCAACGACGTGGCCGAACAGATCTCCTTCGACCCGATCGCCGAGGCCGCCCGCCAGTGGGAGGCCCACTGGGGCCCGGAGCCGGTGGCGGCCATGACGGGCGTCACCTCGATCATGCGCGTCCAGCAGATCCTGATGGCGCGGCTGAACGCGCTGCTCAAGCCGTGGGAGCTGTCGTTCCCCCGCTACGAGGCGCTGATGCTGCTGCTGTACTCGCGCCGTGGGTCGCTGCCGCTGGGCAAGATGGGCGCCCGGCTCCAGGTCCACCCAACCAGCATCACCAGCCTGGTCGACGGCCTCGAGGCGATGGGCCTGGCCCGGCGCGAGCCACACGAGCACGACCGCCGCACCACGCTGGCCTCGATCACGCCCGAAGGGCGACGCGTGGCCGAGCAGGCCACGGCGGCGCTGCACGAGGCCCGCTTCGGCCTCGACGGCCTCGACGACGACGAGCTGGCCCAGGTGTCGGCGCTGCTGGACCGCCTTCGCGAGCGGGCCGGGGACTTCGCGCCGGCCTGATTCTCCGTCACGTTCGCAACGCTTTCGCGCTAGAGCGGCTCCTCGTCGAGCCAGGTCTGCTCGAGCGTGCCGCGCTCGTGCACCGATACGACCAGCAGCGGCTCGTCGCCGGTGTTGCGGAAGCCGTGCGGCGTGTCGGGCGGCACCACGACCATCTGGTCGGGCTCCAGCTCGACCGGCTCGCCGGCCACGGTCCAGCGCCCGCGGCCGCTCAGCAGCACGAACGTCTCCGCGTACGGGTGCACGTGCAGGTCGACCCACTTCCCGGGCGGCGTGCGGGTCACGAACATCGATATCCCGGCGCCGCGGCCCGCGCCCTCGAATAGGGCGGCGGTCGGGCTGACGTGCATGTCGGCGAGGTCGTGACGTTCGACCGGCATTTGGCTACGCCCCGTGGACCTCCGCTACCGGCCGCGGGTCCTCGCCGACGTACTTCGCGGTCGGCCGGATCAGCCGGCCCTCGCGCTTCTGCTCCAGGATGTGGGCCGCCCAGCCGCCCACGCGCGCGGACGCGAACAGCGGCGTGAACAGGTTGGACGGGACGTCGGCGAAGTCCAGCACCACGGCCGACCAGAACTCGACGTTGGTAGCCAGCACGCGATCGGGCTTGCGCGCCTTCAGCTCGGCAAGTGCGGCCTCCTCGAGCGCCTCGGCCGCCTCCAGGCGGGGAGCGCTGATCTGGCGGGCGGTCTCGCGCAGCACGCGGGCGCGTGGGTCCTCGGCACGGTAGACGCGGTGGCCGAAGCCCATCAGGCGGTCGCCGCGGTCGAGCGCGTCCTTGACCCACGCCTCGGCGTCACCGCGCTCCTCGACGCCGTCGAGCATCGAAAGCACGCGCGAGGGCGCGCCACCGTGCAACGGGCCGGAGAGAGCGCCCACGGCGCCGGACAGGGCGGCCGCCACGTCGGCTCCGGTCGAGGTGATCACGCGGGCGGTGAACGTCGAGGCGTTCATGCCGTGCTCGGCGGCGGAGATCCAGTACGCGTCGATGGCCTTGACGTGGTCGGGGTTGGCCTCGCCGCGCCAGCGGATCAGGAACCGCTCGGGGATCGAGTTCGCCTTGTCGACCTCGGTCTGGGGGACGGGCGGCTGGCCGATGCCGCGGGCGGACTGGGCCACGAACGACAGGCCCATGACGGAGACCTGAGCCAGCTGCTCGCGGGCGGTCTCGTCGTCGATGTCGATGACGGGCTCGAGGCCCCACTCGGGGCCGAGCATCGCCAGCGAGGCCTGGAGGTCGGTGCGCGGGTCGCCGGTGCGCACGGTCAGGGCGTGCGGCACCGCCGGCGGCAGGCCCTTGTCGAACGAGCCGTCAACGAGCAGGCCCCAGACTTTCTCGTAGGGCACCTGGCCGACGAGGTCCTCGATGTCCACGCCGCGGTAGCGCAGCGAGCCACCTTCCTTGTCCGGCTCGGCGATCTCGGTCGCGAACGCGACCACCCCCTCGAGTCCGGACTGAACCTCGGCTACCTCGGACATATGCTCTCCTCGAACTGGATCAAGATCGAAGAGGAGACTAGCTCCGGATGGGCATCAGGACCGATGCGGTGGACCGCTACTTCGACGAGCTGCGGCCCGCTCGCGCGCCGGTCGCGGCGGAGATGGAGGAGCTCGCCGCCCGCGACAGCGTCCCGATCGTCTCCTGGGAGACGGGCCGGCTGCTTTCCGCGCTGGCGGCCGCCGGCGACGGCCGGATCCTGGAGGTCGGCACCGCGATCGGCTACTCGACGCTGCACATGGCCGAGTCGCTCGACGCCGGCTCGATCGTGACGCTCGAGCGCGACCCTGACCGGATCGCGCAGGCGCGCGACTTCCTCGACCGCGCCGGCGTGGGTGACCGGGTCGAGATCGTGGCCGGCGACGCGCGCGAGACGATCGCCGGGCTCGACGGCCCATTTGACCTCCTGTTCCTGGACGCCACCAAGGGCGAGTACCGCGACTACCTGGAGCTGGCCGAGCCGTTGCTTGCGCCGCGCGCGCTGCTGGCGGTGGACAACGTGCTGATGTCGGGCAAGGTCGCCGACGCGGGGGCCGAGGGACACTGGTCCGAGGAACAGCTGGAGACCCAGCGGGCCTTCAACGCGGCGCTGGTCGGCGGCGGCGACTGGCGCGCCGCGGTGCAGCCCGTGGGCGACGGCGTGCTGCTGGCCAGCCGATCCTAGGAGGGCTTGGGCGGGACCTGGCCCGCCGGCGTCTGCGGCCCGGTGGCCGGCTTCTCGTCAGCCTGGACGACGACCTGCGTCGGCTGATCGGCGTCGGCGCCCGGCTCGGGCGCGGCCGCGACCGAATCGTTCTCCTCGGTGATCGGGTCGGGCTCGCGCGGCGGATCCAGCCGGTCGGAGGCGTCGTCGGCCACGCCCAGCACGTCGTCGGCGAGCTGGCGCATCTCGTCGAGCAGTCGCGCCCGCTCCTCCCAGATGCGCTTGTAGTCCTCGTTGAGCTCGACCACCCGTGCCTCGGCCTCGGAGACGGTGATCTCGGCCTCACGCTCGGCGCGCTGGAGCCGGCCTTCGGCCTGCGAGCGCGATCGCGACGCGATCTCGTCGGCCGCCTCGTGGGCGCGCTGGAGGATCGCGGAGGTCTCCTTGCCGACCTCGTCGAGCGCGCGCTTGACCGCGGCGTCGCGCGGCGCCTGGTCCTCGAGCCGGAGCACCAGTTCCGCCAACTCCTCACGCCAGTCGTCGACCGCGGCGCGGTCGTAGCCGCGCATGGCAGGTGGGAACTGCTTCGCGCGGATACCGTCGGCGGCGCTGCGCTTGCGGGCGCGCCGAACGCGCGGCTCGGCAGGTGGGGTCGGTTCTTCCTCAGCCATGTATCCGAGTATTGCGAACCTCGGGGACACTGGGCGGATGGAGGGCCTGACCACCGAGCGACTGCGCCTGCGGCCGCTGCGGACACCTGACGCGCAAGCGCTCCGCGAGGTGTACTCGCACCCGCTCGTGGAGGCCTGGATCGGGCCGCACACGCGTGGGCGGGTGGCGGAGGAGATCGCCTACCAGCAGGCGGGGCAGGCAGAGCGCGGATGGTCGGTGTGGGCGATGGAGCGGCGCGACGACGGCCGCTTCGTTGGCGACTGCGGGCTGCAGCCGCTCGAGCACAGCGGGCCGGAGGTCGAGCTCGGCTACGACCTCCACCCCGACGTCTGGGGTCAGGGGCTGGCCACCGAGGCGGCCGGCGCCGTCGTGCAGGCCGCACTCGGCCCGCTGGGGCTGGAGCGGCTGGTCGCGGTGGTCAAGCCGGCCAACGCCGCATCGCGGCGGGTGCTCGAGAAGATCGGCATGCGCGAGGCCGGCCGCCGCGGCGCCTACGGCGAGCTGATGGTGATGTACGAGATCAGCCGTACCCGCTGACCGCTGCCATGAAGACCGCAGTCGACAGGAAGACCATCGCGATGCCGAAGATCTGGAGCATTTTCGACGGGATCGCGTAGCCCAGGATCGCGATCACGACCCCGCCCGCGAACAGCACGTAGAACATCTTCAGCAGCCGCTGGAGATCCTCGGGCCCGTCCTGGTCGAGGCCGGGCAGGCCTCCCTGGGCAAGGAGGGTCAGGACGGCCATCACAACAGCCCAGCGTATCCTGTGCCCTCGTGGCCGAGTTCACCTCCATCGAGCACACCCGCGAAGGGCTGCAGCAAGCCGGCTACCTGGCCGACGATTCGGCCGCTCTGGTCTCCTACCTGGCCGCCCGACTTGGCAAGCCCGTGCTGGTCGAGGGACCCGCCGGCGTGGGCAAGACCGAGCTGGCAAAGGCGCTGGCGCGCGCGACCGGGCGCAAGCTGGTGCGGCTCCAGTGCTACGAGGGCCTGGACGAGGCCAAGGCGCTGTACGAGTGGAACTACCGCAAGCAGCTGCTGCGGATCCAGGTCGAGGCGTCGGACGCCGGCTGGCAGGAGGTCAAGGACGACATCTTCGGCGAGGAGTTCCTGTTGCCGCGGCCGCTGCTGTCGGCGATCTCCGAAGCCGCTCCGGTGGTGTTGCTGATCGACGAGATCGACAAGACCGACCAGGAGTTCGAGGCGATGCTGCTGGAGGTCTTGTCCGACTTCCAGGTGTCGATCCCGGAGCTCGGCGTGGTGCGAGCGACCACGATGCCGCTGGTGCTGCTGACCTCGAACAACTCGCGCGAGCTGACCGAGGCACTCAAGCGCCGCTGCCTGTACCTGTGGCTGGACTACCCGGACGTGGACCGCGAGCTGGAGATCGTCCGTCTGCACACCCCTGAGCTGTCCGAGGAGATGGCGCGCAAGCTGGTCGAGGTGGTGCAGATGGTCCGCGGCCTGGACCTGAAGAAGCCGCCGTCGATCGCCGAATCGATCGACTGGGCCCGCGCGCTGCTGCTGCTCGGCGCCGACGACATCGACTCCGAGACGCTCAAGAGCACGATGAGCATCATCGTCAAGCACCGGACCGACCTCGATCTCGTGGCCGAGCGCGTGGGAGTGAAGCTGACCGATGGCCTCATCGGATCCCGGTCCCCGGCCGCGTAAGTCGAACCTCTACGGCGGTACGGGCGCGCCGCCGGGTCCGCCCGGGATGGCGCCGCGGCTGCTGGAGTTCGCCGACGAGCTGCGCAGCGAGGGCATGGCCGTCGGCACCTCCGAGCTGCTGGACGGGTTCAACGCGCTGGCGGCCGTGAGCTGGACGGACCGCACCGAGTTCCGCGAAGCGCTGTCGGCCACGCTGGCCAAGAGCCAGGAGGACCGGCGCGTGCTGGAGCTGGTGTTCGACCGCTTCTTCTTCCGCGCGGCCGAACGCGAGGCGGTCGACCAGGGCGTGCGCGAGGCCGACGCCCACGCCGCCTCCGACGGCGGCGACCGGCTGGACCTTGACGAGCTGCGCGAGGCGATCCGGAACGCGCTCCAGTCCGACGACGCGGCCGAGGGCCAGATGCGCGACCTGGCCCGGCTGGCGATCGCCGCGTTCGGCCGCCAGGGCGAGGGCTCGGGCGTGGTCGGGGTCGACGTGCAGCGGATCCGGCGCACGCTCGACCTCAAGGGCCAGCAGCCGGGAGCCGAACAGTCCGACCCCGACGCGGTGCCGCGCGACCGGCTGCGCGAGTTCGAGCGCCACGTCCGGCGCGAGCTGGAACGCGCGCTGATCGAGCGCACCGAGGCGCTGCCGCCCTCGCGGCCGCTCAACGAGCTGGACCGGGCGCTGCCCACCGGCGCCGCCCAGGATCTGGCCGAAGTGCACAGGGTGGTGGCCCAGCTGCGCCGGCGGCTGGCCACCCAGGGCCGCCAGAACCGCGGTCGCTCGCGCACGTCGGTTGTGGACGTCCGCTCGACGATGCGGGCGTCACTGTCCACCGGCGGCGTGCCGGTCGACCTGCGCTACCGCCCCAAGCGCCCGCGCCGGCCCGAGCTGTTCGTGCTGTGCGACGTGTCGACGTCGGTCACGAGCGCCTCGGTGTTCTTCCTGTCGATGCTGCACGCACTGCACGACTCGTTCCGCAAGCTGCGCTCGTTCGTGTTCGTGGAGCGCGTGTCGGAGGTCAGCGAGGTGTTCGAGCGCGAGCGTGACTTCGCCGACGTGTCGCGCGCGATCGGCAGCGACGCGGGTGTGGCCGACGTGTCGGGGTACACCGACTACGGGCGCGTGTGGGTCGAGTTCCTGGACCTGGTCGTGGATGACCTCGACCCGCGCTCGACCGTGATCGTGCTCGGCGACGCGCGCACCAACGGCCGCGAGCCACACGCCCACGTGTTCGCGCACCTGTCCGAGCGCGCCGGGCGCACGTTCTGGATGAACCCCGAGCCAAAGCTCTACTGGAACTACGGCGACTCGGTGATGCAGGCCTACGAGCCGTTCTGCGACGGCGTGTTCGAGTGCTGGACCACGAAGCAGCTGGAGGGGTTCGTGAACGCGATCGCCGAGCTCGGGCCGGTACGTACCTAGGGCCCCGGATCAGCGGAAGGCGCGCTTGACGTAGATGCGCAGCAGCCGCTTGCTGGCCACGACCCGCTTCGACGCGACGCCGACGTACTTCACGCGCCCGCTGCGCACGCCCAGGATCCGCCGGCTGCGCCTGCTCAGCCGGTACACCCTCGTGCCCCTCACGCGCGTCAGACCCCGGAAGCGGCGCTTGGCGGTGCGCAGCGTGGTGCCGGGGTAGACGCGCTTGTTGCCGTAGCGCCCGCTCGTGGCCGTCAGCAGCTCGACCTTCGTTCGCCTGCCGAACACCGCCGTCACGCGGCCCCTGCTCTTCTTGACGCAGTAGCGGTAGCGACGCGAGGTGCGGCTGGTCGCGGCGATCGAGGCCAGGCGGGGCGAGGCCAGCAGCCGCTTCCGAGTGACTCCGAGGCCCAGGCGGCCGATGCCCTTGCGCCCGATCGAGACGCGCGTGGCCAGGCAGCTGGTGATCCGCGGCCGGGCGAACCTGGCCTGCCGTGCTAGACCGACGGCGCTCGGGGCCAGGCCAGCGGCCCCACTGCAGCTGAACGCGCCCGGGGCAGCGGCGAATGCCTTCGTCACGCACGATCCCAGGGCCATCTGGCCGTAGGCGTTGGGGTGGAAGGCCTCCTGGAGCTCGCCCTGCTGGACCGTGCTCCCGCCAAGGAAGCGCCCCCACTCCGCGTTCGCGGCCGAGGGTCGCGAGAACGGCGTGTTCTGGGCGGACGTACGGGAACAGAACTCGTGGCCCTGGAAGGCGTCGAGCAGATCCAGCGTCTCGACCCCGGCTGCCTTCGCGGCTGCCTTGGACACGGCACCGATCTGTGCGGCGGCGCGGTCACGCGCCCACGTCGCGTCCTGGTCGTAGAAGGGACAGCCGTTGACGGTCCGGTCCCCGCCCGCCTCGGGATAGCGCGCCTCGGAGGCGCGCGGGGCGACCGACGGATAGGTCTGGAGGATCAGCCGGTAGTCGGTCTGGGCGTAGCCGGCTTGGGTCATGACCGCCCGGACCTCGGCGATCGCCTTGCCCACGGCGGCCCTGACCTGTGGCACCTTGGCGTCGATCTTCGGCTGCTGGGACGGCTCGCACGGGCCGGTCTTGGCCACGTAGGCCTGCAGGCACGCGGCGATGATGCTGGCGAAGCCCAGGTCGTTGCCCCCGATCGAAAGCATGATCAGCTTTACGTCGCGGCTCTGTGCGACCGGCAGGAGCTTGTCGGCCTGAGCCGGCTCGCCGTTCTGGCCCTGGCCGCCGCTGGCGGCGCGGAAGATGTTCCGGGTCACGGCGCCCGAACAGGAGAGGTCGATCCGCTGCGCCACCGGCAGCGACGCGCTGTGGATCTCGGCCACGTCGGAGCGGTGGCAGCCGCCGTTCTCGGTTCCGGGCTCGTACACCCGCGTCTTGTCGACCTGACACGTCAGGCCCGGCGGCCGGCAGGCGCGGTCGGTGCCGTCCTTGTCTCCGCCGGGGCTGACGCTGTTGCCGGCCCAGCGTCCGGCCTCGCCCGAGATGTAGCTGTCACCGATGGAGACCGCGGCCGTGGGGCCCGAGCCCGGGCCCGCGACCGCGACCGGCGCCACGGCCAGCATGGCGAGAAGGACCAACCCGAAAGCAAAACGTCGCATCGCACTGACGCTACTCCCGCCGCGGCCGGCGCGCGCCGGTCCCTGAGACGACGAGCGGCGGCGGGCCGTCCGGGCCCCGCCGCCGATCGGCGTCCGGTGCTGTCGCGCTACTTCTTCGAACGCTTCAGGTACTTGATGAACGTGCGGTAGGCCGGACGCTCAGAGCCGTCCTTGTTGAGCAGGCCCGAGTCGAAGCAGCGAGGCTGGCACGAGGCACCTTCGGTGTTGCCGGCCTCACGCCAGTGGTAGATGTACATCGCCTTGATCCGGGAGGACGTCTTGGGGTACGTCGTCATCGTGTACTTCATCGCCCGGTTCTGACGACCCAGGTTCCTGGAGTAGAAGCGGCCGAACACGTTGATCGGGCCGACCTCGGTCACGTACACGTTGCCGCGCTTCGTGTCCTTGAGGAACTGCTTCGTGAACTTGTTCCGGCGCTTGCTCACGTCCGGGTATGAGATCAGGCCCCAGCTGTGGCGGCCCTTGCCGATCTCCTTCAGGAACGTCTTCAGCCAGCGGCGGTCGAACGAGCTGCCGTTGGCGCGGAAGTCACCGGTCAAGACGCTGCACTTCCCGCCGCCCTTGACCCGCTTGCGGCACTCCTTGCGGAGCATCTTGTAGAACTGGGCCGTTCGCTTGGGGTTGCGGCCGGTCGGCTGGGCGAGCGGGTAGTTCATCTCGTTCCAGGTCGAGAACTTCTTGATCCGCGGGAACTTCTTGCGGAAGCGGCGGAAGTCGGACCGGAAGCCCTTGACCGACGGCAGCAACCGTGCGGCGCGCTTCGGGGTCGTCGACTCGGTCCGGTAGAACGACACCAGGACGTCTAGCCGCCGCTGCTGGGCCAGCTTGAAGAACTCTTCGTAACGCGCCAGCCCGCCACCGCCCTTGCGGACCACGTCATAGGGAATCGCGACGCGGAACCGCTTTATCCCCGACTTCTGGAACCGGGGGTCCTGGAGGGTCTCGTTCGACTGGTCCGCCAGCCCGATCGCCGGCTTTGCCTGGGCCGCGGGCACCAGGCACATTGCGGCCAGGGCCAGCAGGGCTGTGAAGATGGAAACACGTTTGATCATTGCGTAGGGAACACTCCATCGGGGCCATGGTTGGGAAACGCTGAGACGGGCTTCGCCAACCGTAGTGCGAAGCCTCTGCGCGTGCGCCGGACTGCCCTGCTGGCGCACACAGCCGCAGCGACCGGCAGGGGACCATAGCGATGTGGTCGCGTTCGACAACCGACGCTTCGCGTGAGGGGCCCGGACGACGAGCGGCGGCGGGCCGTCCGGGCCCCGCCGCCGCCGGTCAACGTCTGGTGTGACCCTGTTATGAGGTCGGCGCCTTTCGCTTCAGGTACCTGAAGAACGTGAAGTACGCGGCACGCGGCTTGCCGGTCTTGTCGATCAGACCCGAGTCGAAGGCCTTGCTGTTGCCCGACTCCCGCCAGTGGTAGATGTACATCGCCTTGATCCGGCGCGACACCCGCGGGAACTTGCCCATCGTGTACCGCATCGCCTTGTTCTGACGCTTCTCGTTCGCCTTGTAGAAGCGACCGAACACGTTTATCGGGCCGACCTCGGTCACGTAGACGTTGCCGCGCCTGGTTGCCCTCAGGAACGCCCTCGTGTACCTGGTCTGGAACTTGTTCACGTCCGGGTAGGCGATCAGGCCCCAGTTGTGGCGGCCACGGCCGATCTCCTTCAGGAACTTCTTCAGCCAGCGCTTGTCGAACTTGCTGCCGTTAGCGCGGAAGTCACCGGTCAGGACGCTGCACTTGGGGCCGTCCTTGCCGCGTCGCTTGACGCGCTTGCGGCACTCCTTGCGGAGCATCTTGTAGAACTGGCCGGTCCGCTTGGGGCTGCGCCCCGTCGGCTGCGCGAGCGGGAAGTTCATCTCGTTCCAGGTCGAGAACTTCTTGATGTGCGGGTAGCGCTTGCGGAAGCGGCGGAAGTCGGACCGGAAACCCCTCACCGACGGCAGCCGGCGCGCGGCGCGCTTCGGGCTGGTCGACTCGGTCCGGTAGAAGGACACGAGCACGTCCAGCTTCTGCTGCTTGGCCAGACGGAAGAACTCATCCTGGCGAGCGAGCCTGAGGCGGCCACCCTTGCTGCGCGAGTTGCGCACGCTGTCGTAGGGCACCGCGATGCGGAATCGCTTCAGCTTCGACTTCTGGAACCGGGGGTCCTTGAGCGTGTCGAGGGACTGGTCGGCCAGGCCGATCTTGGCCTTGGCTTGGGCCGCTGGAGCCAGGCCCATCGTGGCCAGGACCAGCAGCGCTGAGAGGATGGAAAGTCGTTTGATCATTGCGATCGGAAACACGCCATCGAACCCAGGGTTGCGGGATGCCGCCACAGACGCGGGGACCGTAGCGATACAGTCTCGTGCGACAACAGGGGAGCTCGCGGGCAAGCGGGCTGAGATGCCGCCCCGGCCCGAGCGGCCGCCCGGCGCAGACCCTTCGAACCTGTGGGGTAATGCCCGCGGAGGGAGCGATGGCACAGGTCGCCGTGCAGACGGCCTCGACAAGCGCAGGAACCGAGCTGGTGGTGCGAGACGTCACGCGCCGCTTCGGCGCCGTGACCGCGCTCGAGGGCCTGTCGCTGGAAGTCGGCGCCGGCCGGGTGCTGGGCGTCGTGGGACCATCCGGTTGCGGAAAGTCCACGCTGCTCGAGCTGGTGGCGGGGCTGTCGGAGCCCGACGCCGGCACGATCGCCGTCGGCGGCCACCCCGACCGCCGCGAGCGCTGCGCCTACATGCCCCAGCGCGACCTGCTGCTGCCCTGGCGCGACGCCGTCGGCAACGCCGCCCTGGCGCTGGAGTGCCAGGGCGTCTCGCCAGCCGACGCCCGTGACCGCGCGCGGCCGCTGTTCGAGCGCTTCGGCCTGGCCGAGTTCGAGTCCATGCGCCCGGCCGGGCTGTCCGGCGGGATGCGCCAGCGGGTGGCGTTCGTGCGCACGCTGCTCGCGGGCCGCCCCGTGCTGCTGCTGGACGAGCCGTTCGGGGCGCTGGACGCCATAACCCGCGCCTCGATGCACCGATGGCTGGCCGCGGCACTGGAGGCCGAGCCGCGCACGGTCGTCCTGGTGACCCACGACGTCGAGGAGGCGCTGATGCTCTCCGACCGCGTCGCGGTGCTGAGCCCGCGGCCGGGGCGGGTTGTCAAGGAGCTGGAGGTTTCGATGCCGCGCCTGGAGCGCACCGTTTCCGGCGCCCTGGTGCAGCGGCTGCGCGAACAGGCCATGGAGGCGCTGCAGTGAGGCGCGCGCTGCTTGCGGGGGTGGTGTTGGCCCTGTTCGCGGGGTCGTGGGCGTGGGTCGCGTCGTGGGGCTCTGTCGACGACCTGACGCTGGCCTCCCCGGGCGAGACCGCGGAGGCGTTCGCCGACAACCGCTCGCTGTTGCTCGACAACGCCTGGGTGACGCTCTACGAGGTGCTGCTGGGCCTGGCCGTCGCCATCGTCGCGGGCGTGGGCGCCGCTGTGGCCATGCACCTCAGCCGCACGTTGCGCGACGCCACCTACCCGTTGCTGGTGGCCTCGCAGGCGGTGCCGATCGTGGTGCTGGCCCCGATCCTGGTGCTGGCGTTCGACTACGGCATCGGCCCGAAGCTGGCGATCGTGGCGCTGATCTGCTTCTTCCCGATCACCGTGAACGTGCTCGACGGCCTCCGCTCGGTCGACCCCGCGCAGCTGAAGCTGATGCGCTCGTTCGGCGCGTCGCGGCTGCGGACGCTTGGCAGCGTGGAGTTCCCGGCGGCGCTGCCGTCGCTCTTCAGCGGCCTGCGGGTCGCGGCCACCGTGTCCGTGATCGGTGCGGTGTTCGGCGAATGGGCCGGTGCCGACCGCGGCCTCGGGCGGCTCGTGCTGCTGGACAACAACCAGCTGCTCACGGCGCGCGCCTATGCCGGGATCGTCCTGCTTACCCTGATGGCCGTTGCGCTGTTCGCGCTGGTCTCGCTGGCCGAGCGGCTGATCTGCCCGTGGAATCGCGAAAGGACCGTATGAAATACGCCGACGGCAAGGGCATTCATGCCCTTCCCGTAGCACTCCTGCTCCTCCTCATCGGCTGCGGCTCGCTCCTGACCGCGTGCGGTGAGAAGGAGGACGTCGTCGGCCCCGAACGATCGAGCAAGCTGACGCTGATGCTGGACTACTTCCCCAACGCCGACCACGCCGGCATCTACGCCGCGCAGGCGGGCGGGATGTTCGAGCAGGCGGGCCTTGACGTGACCATCCGCCAGCCGCCCGACCCGGCGGCGCCGATCAAGCAGGTCGCCGCTGGCCGTGCCGACCTGGCGATCTCCTACGAGCCCGAGGTGCTGCGCGCACGCGACCAGGGCCTGAGCGTGGTGGCCGTGGGCGCGATCGTGCGCAAGCCGCTGACGTCGCTCATCTCCCTTCCCAAGGGCAAGATCCGCTCGCCCCGCGACCTCGAGGGCAAGACCGTGGGCACGGCCGGGATCGACTACCAGGCCGCATACCTGCGCACGATCCTCGATCGCGCCGGCGTCGACGCGTCCAAGGTGAAGACACGCAACCTCGGCTTCAACCTGGTTGCCCCGCTGGCCGCCGGCAAGGTCGACGCCGTGCTCGGCGCCTTCTGGAACTACGAGGGCATCCAGCTGCGCCAGCAGAAGCGCAAGCCACGGATCATCAGGGTCGACCGCGCCGGCGTACCGACCTATGACGAGCTGGTGCTGGTGGCCAACCAGGACGCGCTGGAGCGTGACGGCAAGCGAATCCGGGCGTTCGTGGGCGCCGTCGCGCGCGGCACCAAGGCGCTCGAGCGCGACCCCGACAAGGGCATCGGCGGGCTGTTGAAGGCCAACCCCGACCTCGACCCCAAGCTCCAGCGCGCCTCGGTCAAGGCCACGTTGCCGCTGTTCCTGCCCGCCGCGGGCAAGCCGTTCGGCTACCAGGACCCGGCGGAGTGGCGCGCCTTCGCCGGCTGGATGACCGACAACCGGCTGATCACGAAGGTGCCCGACGCCCGCGGCGCGTTCGACAACCGCTTCCTGCCCGGCGGCGGGCTCTAGGATCGCCGGCGAAGCCGGCCCGTCCACCGGGACACGATGTCCCGGTTCACATCAGGAGCGCGGGCCGGAGGCCCGCAAGATGAGGGCCGGCGAAGCCGGCCCGTCCACCGGGACACGATGTCCCGGTTCACATCAGGAGCGCGGGCCGGAGGCCCGCAAGATCATTCCCGTTCGTCGAGGTCGAGCGCCAGCGAGTTGATGCAGAAGCGCTGCCCGCCCGTCCCGGGGCCGTCATCGAACACGTGGCCCAGGTGCGAACCGCAGGTGGCGCACAGCACCTCGGTGCGCTTCATGAACAGCGAGTTGTCGTCGCGCAGCTCGATGGCCTGGGACACGACCGGGTCGGTGAAGCTGGGCCAGCCGGTGCCGGAGTCGAACTTGGTGTCGGAGCTGAACAGGTCGGCGCCGCAGGCTCCGCACTTGTACATGCCGGTGGCCTTGGAATGGGTGTAGGCGCCGGTGAACGGCGGCTCGGTACCGGCCTCGCGGAGCACGTGGTAGCGCTCGGGGTCCAGCTCGGACTTCCACTGCTCGTCGGTCTTGGTCACCTTGGTGTCGCTCATGCGGTCAATGGTAGGCGCCCTCCCTTACCGCGCGGTGACGGACCGAACGCCCCGCCCGCCGCCGCGTGGACAAGTGCCGTGCCGGCCAGCCCGGCATAGGGCGCGTAGGGCGCGAAGTACTCGCGCACCTCGTCCTCGGTCGCGCGCCGGCCGAGTCCGGCCAGCACGCCAACGAGCTTGATGTAGGCCAGGTCGCCGCAGGGCAGCACGTCGTCGCGACCCTGGCCGTGCAGCGCCAGGTACTCGACCGTCCAAGATCCGACCCCGCGGATCGCCCGCAGGCGGCGCCAGTCGCGCTCGTGGCGGCCGGCCTCGTGCAGGTCGACGCGGCCACGTGCGACCTCACGCGCCACGCGGACCATCGTGATGGCGCGGGACGGCGACAGCCCGCAGGCCTCGAGCTGGGCGGGCGCCAGCGCGGCGACGGTGGCCGCGTCCGGAACGTCGTGGAGGCCGCCATGCTCGCGCCCGTGGCGGAACACCATCCGGCGCTGGATGGCGGACGCGCGCGAGCCCTCGATCAGCTGCTCGGTGACCGCCCAGGCCAGGGCCTCCCACGGTTCGGGCCGCCGCCTCGGGCGCAGCCACGGCTTGCGCCGCAGGATGGGCCCGAGCAGTTCGTGACGCCAGAAGCGGCGGTGGAAGGCCGACAGGTCGTGGTCTACTCCGAGGGCGAAGCGCATGCGGCGGACGCCCTCCGCCGCGGCTTCGTCCGTCGCGGCCTCGGCGCGAAAGCGCACCGCGCCCGCCCCTGCCCAGGCGCGCACCACCACCGGCTCGTGATCCACGTGCACCAGCCGGGTCAGGAGGCCGTCGGAGTGGCGTAGCGGCACCGTCGCGCCCGCCGCCAAACAGGCGGTACGGCCCGCGCGGCACGACGTCGATCTCGGAGACCGCCGTCAGCGCTTGAGCAGATGGACGTCGACCAGGAACGAGCGCGAGGACGCGATGTCCACACCGCGTGCCTTGGCCAGCTTGCGCGCGCGGCGCTGGGCCAGCGCGCGGCCAGTCTGCGGCCGGCGCAGCACCCGGATCAGCATGAACGCGGCCACGCCGAGAACGAAGCCGCCGGTCGCCGCGGCGACGGTGGCGGGGAGCGAGGCGGGGCGGCGAACGTCCAGCTCCTCCGACGGGCGGTCACCCGCGGGCACGGGCAGGTGGCGCACCTCGGCCACGACCTCGCCGTCGAGCTCCTCCTCGGGCTGATTGTCGGCCGACTCGGGCACGGACGGTGCAGTGTACCCCCGAACCTGGACGCGGCCCGCCGTTCACGGAAAGGACATGGCTGTCCGTTACGTCGTAGGCATCGGCAGCTCGCGTTCGTACATCCGGTATTTCTTGACCACCCGCCCGCCCATGCCCTCCATGCCGCGGTTCATGGCGTCGTTGGTCTCCAGGATCCAACCCATCTCGCCCCACTTCTGAGGCGTGACCAGGGCCATGTCGAAGTGCTCGATGTACAGGCCGGCGGCCACGCCCGTGTGCTGGTACTCCGGTTTGACGCCAAGAAAGCCCACCCGCACCCGGTCCATGATCTTGGCCCGGCGCAGGAAGTGCCACCAGCCGAAGGGCAGGATGCGCCCGTTCATGCGGCTGAGCACCTGGTTGATATCGGGCACCGTGATCGCTACTCCGACGGTCTCGCCGGTGTCGGCCTTCTCGGCCAGCATGAACCAGTTGCGGTCGAAAACCAGCTGCAGGTCCTGGGCGTACGTGTCGAGATCGTCCTTCGAGTAGGGCACGAAGCCCCAGTTGTCCTTCCACGCCTCGTTCCACGTCTGGCCGAACAGGTCCAGGTCCTTGCGCAGCCGCCGGCGCGACATCTTGCGGATCCGGATGCCGTGGTCGGGCTCGAGCCGCGCCGCCATGTCCACCAGCGCCGGCACGATCTTCTCGCGATCGGTGATGTGCAGCTCCCACATCCACAGGTCCACGACCTTGCTCAGCCCGGCCTGCTCAACCAGCCGCTGGTAGTACGGCGGGTGCCACGGCTGCTTGATGAACGGGTCACGGTCGTGACCCTCGACCAGCACCCCGCTCTCCTCGTTCATCGTGAAGTCCATCGGTCCGACCATGCGATCGCGCCCGCGCTCGGTCAGCCAGCGCTCGGCCACGTCGAGCAACGTGGCCAGCACGGCGGGATCGTCCTCGAGCTCGAGGAACCCGAACATGCCCCACCTGTTGCCGTGGTAGTCGTTGAAGGCGTGATCGACCTGGGCGCTGATCCTGCCCACCACGCGGCCGCCACGGCGCGCCAGGAACAGCTCCGCATCGGCATGGCGAAACCACTTGTTCAGCCGCGGGCTCAGGAACGCGTGGCGCTCGAGGCGCAGCGGGGGCACCCACTGCTCGGAGCTAGCATGCAGGCGGAACGGAAGCTCGATGAACTCCCTCCGGTCGCGCCAAGAGCGCACCGGTGTGACGTCGATCGACACGGCGGAAGAATCTAATGGACCTGTTCGAGAAAGCCCGTACGCACGAGCGCCTGGAGCAGCTGAAGGCGGCCCGCGAGCACGACCTCCTGCCCTATTTCCGCGAGGTTGACGGCGAGCCCGGTCCGGTGGTGGCGATGGAGGGCCGTGAGCGGATCACGCTCGGCTCGAACAACTACCTCGGCCTGACCACCCACCCGGCGGTCAAGCAGGGCGCCTTGGACGCGCTCGAGCACTACGGCACCGGCCTGACCGGCTCGCGGTTCCTGAACGGCACCACGCCGCTGCACCTCGAGTTGGAGCGCGAGATCGCCGAGTGGACCGGTGACGAGGACGCACTCGTGTTCACCACCGGCTACCAGGCCAACGTGGGCTGCGTGGCCACGCTGCTCGGCCCCGAGGACACGGTGATCGTGGACTCGGGCGACCACGCCTCGATCCTGGACGCGGTGATGATGTCCCGCGCCCGCATCCGGCCGTTCCGTCACAACAAGCTCGACAAGCTCGAGAAGATGCTCAGCCGCGCCGAGCAGGACACCGAGGGCGGCGTGCTGGTGGTCGTGGACGGCGTGTTCTCGATGGAGGGCGACCTGGCGCCGCTGCCGGAGATCGTGGACCTGTGCGCGCGCCACGGCGCCCGCCTGATGGTCGACGAGGCCCATGGAGTTGGCGTCCTTGGCGCAGACGGCACCGGCGCCTGCGAGGTGTTCGGCGTGGCCGCCCAGGTGGACTTGCGGATGGGCACCTTCTCGAAATCGCTGGCCTCGTGCGGCGGCTTCATCGCCGGTCCATCCGAGGTGATCGACTTCCTCCGCGTCCAGTCGCGCGCGTTCATGTTCACGGCGTCGGCGGTGCCGGCCGCGGTTGGCGCCACGCTGGCGGCGCTGCGCGTGATCCGCTCCGAAGAGGGCCGCGAGCTGCTGGCGCGGGTGCTCGACAACGCCCGCTACCTCCAGAAGGGACTCGATGAGCGCGGCTTCGACGTGGTCCAGCCGACGCCGATGCCCGGCGGCGGCGACCTGCTCACCCCGATCGTGCCGGTCACGATCGGTGACGACTGGCAGGCGGTGCTGTTCTGGCGCGCCCTGTACGACGAGGGCGTGTACGTAAACGTTGCGCTCTACCCGGCCGTACCACGCGGCGGCGCGCTGCTGCGAACGAGCGTGATGGCCACCCACGAGCGCTCCCACCTGGACGCGGCGCTGGCGGCCTTCGAGCGCGCCCGCCAGTCGGTCGCCGACACCTCCACGCCGGCGCCCGCCTGATCGAAGCCAGGCCCCGGCGCCCACCTGAGCCTAGGAGGGAGGCAGGTGGGCGCCGTGGGCGTCAGAAGCGGGGGAAGAACCGGCGGTGCAGCGCGCGCCGCGGCGAGCTGACCTGCAGCGCCTCGCGCTGGCGGTGGGAGGCCATCTCCCATGTGAGCATCGGGTTCATGCGGCCCGCTCCTGTCGGCTCTGGAGGTCCAGCAGCTCGAGCACGTGCCGCGTGCGCCGGAACGGGTCGGCCACGGCCTCGCCCTCCGCCGAACGCGCCGCCACGAGCTCGCCGTCCACGAACGCCAGCAGCGCGTCGCCCTTCGGCGTGTCGGCCGAGTCGAGCGCCGCCAGGTGACGGACCGCCGTGCTGTCCTCGTTGGTGGCCTTGCGGATGGTGATCTCGGTGTGCATGGTGGCTCCTCTGCGTAACCTGCTTTACCTCAACACTGGTTATATAGTATCACCAGCTAATGTTGATAGCCAGTTACGAACACTGATACGATCCATAAGCAGAGCTGCTGACCCATGAGCCACGAATCAGAATCCGCGAAACGCGCACCCGCCGATCTGGCGCTCGTCCAGCGCTTCATCAACACGGTCGAGCTGGACGAGGGGCCCGAGGACGACGAGCTCTCCGATCCTGCCGCACTGGTGGCCTGGTTCGCCGAGCGCGGCCTGTGCGCGCCGGGCGCGCGTGCGACCGACGCCGAGCTGGAGCGGGCGCTCGTGATCCGCGAAGGGTTGCGTGCTGCGCTCGACGGACACAACGGCGGCGATCCGGACCCCACGGCGGTGGCCGCACTCGAGGAGGCGGCCGGCCACGCCTCGCTACGCGCGAGCTTCGCGGGCGACCAGCCGGAGCTCACCCCCGTGTGCGGCGGCGTCGACGCCGGCCTGGCGCGGCTGCTGGCCGCCGTGACGACCGCCGCGGCCGACGGGACATGGCAGCGGCTGAAGGCATGCGCGGATGACGAATGCCGGTGGGCGTTCTACGACCACTCGCGGAACCGGTCCGGCCGCTGGTGCTCGATGGCCACGTGCGGGAACCAGCAGAAGGCACGCGCCTACCGCGAACGGGCGCGCGCGGACGGGTGACGTAGGGACTCGGGGCCGGTTTCGCACGAGATCGGGGAAAAGCCCGCTCTTAGCGAGTGGGCGCCCAAGTTGCCCGTTGACGATGCCGCGGTCCTTCGTTTTATTGGTCCCGGGCCGCGGACAATGGCCGCTCACCGGACCGAGGGAGCCGGGGAGCCGGAACCGCCAAGCCTTACTTTTCATCTCCACAACCTGGGATCTGCACGAAGTGCGGGAGGGATTATTTATGGGCGAAACCGCCACGATCGACGCTGGCCAGCAGCACCTGAGGGCATTGGAGCATGCCAACCGGGTGCGTCTGGCGAGGGCCGAGATGAAACGTGGCATCGCAACTGGCCAGCTCGGGGTGGTGGACGTGATCGTCGACTGCCCCTGGCAGGTCGAGAGCATGTCGATCAGCGACCTCCTGATGAGTCAGAAGCGGTGGGGCCGGGCTCGCTGCCGCCGTCTGCTGACCTCGATCGGGATCCCCGAGAACAAGCCGGTCGGAAAGCTGACCGACCGCCAGCGCTCGGCCGCGGCCGACGTGCTGCGCTCCAAGCGCCCGAGCGCTCCGCGCTCGGAGTCCCCCTTCCGCGCGCTCACGAGCGTCTAGCCCGCGGCGAAGACCGTTGACGTTCTACGAGCCGGCCATGGATGGCCGGCTCGTAGGCATCAATCGTCCGGCGTGATCCCGGGTCCGATCGTGGCCAGCTCCACGATGTGGCCGTCGGGGTCGCGCACGTACAGCGACTTGAAGAACGTGCGATCCATGACCTCGGTGGCTGCGACCCCCTTGGCGGCCAGGTAGTCGGCCCAGGCGCGCAGCTCCTCCTCGGTCTCGATCGAGAGGGCGAAGTGGTGGGTCGACCCGACGCCTACCGTCCCCGGCTCCAGCTGCGGATACTCGAGGCAGGTGATCAGCGTGCCCGGGTTGCCGTCCTCGTCGCCGAAGAACAGGTGACGCGCGCCCTGGTCGTCCTCGTTGACGGTCTGCTTGACCATCCGCATGCCGAGCACGTTGCGATAGAAGGCGGTGGACGCCTCCAGATCGCGGCACAGCAGCGTCAGATGGTGCAGCCCCGCGATGCGCAGGCGGCGCTGGGGGGCGTCGGCGCGATCCGTCATGCGCTGCACTGTATGCATCGGACGGGGAGGGCAAGCATGCCCGCCCCATGCTCGATGGACATCAACGGAAGCTCAGCCCGCCGGACTTGGCCTGGAACAGCTTGCGCAGGCCCCAGAACGTGCCGCCGAAGGCCACCGCGCCCGCGACCAGGATCAGGCCGAGAGGGTTGAGGCCCAGCCCGAGCCCGACAACCACCATCACCACGATCGCGACGGCGCCGGCCAGGAGCGCGCTGTGGGAGCGAAAGCCCGTGAGGTGCTCGCGCACCGCCAGCTCGAGCCCGGCCAGCGAGGCGATCGCAAGGCCGGCGACAAGCCGCCGGTTGCCCTCTTCGCCCCCGCTGAGCAGCCCCCAGGCCATCAGCACAATGCCCGCAAGCGTGACCAGCTCGGTCAGCGGGAACGGCGCCCACAGCGGCGGCGGGCGGTCGTCGGCGGACACGCGGCCGGGGCGCGCCCTCGGCGTCGCCGGGCGCTCGCCGCGACGCTCGGCCTGGGCGCGATGACGGCGGGCTGCATCACGCTCGGCCCGGGTGCTCCCGGACGAGGAGGCCGAGCCCTCGGGCTGCCCGCTGCGCTTGCGGCTTCGCTTTCCCAATTCCTCGGAGGCGGGCTACGGACTCAGCGTCCGTAGCCCACGGCTAACGGGCAACCGCTGGAGATCTTGACGCGCCACCAGTTCAGCAGCATCCCGAAGACGCCCCAGCGCGGCCGCACGTGCCAGTGCTTGCAGCCGGGCTCACCGATGTCCTCGTTGCTTACCCGGACCCACTTGTGCTGCTCGGGGGCCAGCAGCATCTCCTCGATCCGGCACCGGTGCTGCTCCTCGACATCGGTCCGGTCGCTGAAGGCGCGCCGGGCGCCCTCGATACGCTCGGCCAGGTCGTCGCGGAGGCGCTCCAGCTCGCCGAGCGTCAGCAGCCGCGGGCCGCCGGCGGCGGTGACGGAGAAGTCGAAGCCCTGGCGCGGCCAAGTGGACACTGCCAGCGAGCTGAGCTCGCCCTCGAGCCGCTCGACCTGGTCCAGCAGGGTGCGACGGGCGGGGCGCTCGTCCGGCGCCACTGGCGGCGCGAACGCCGGCAAGTCCCCCATGCGGTGGCGTTCCAGGACGTCAGACACTGCTCCCCTCTCGCGTCGAAGACCTGGCACACGATACCAGTGCCCGGGCGCCGGGAGGCAACTGTCCGCGCCAATCAGTCCCGGGTCCGGAGCGTCTCGACGATCGTCCAAAGGGCCTCCTCGACGGCGATCAGCGGCACCCCCTTGGCGCCCAGCGCGGCCAGGACCATGCCCGTGGTCGCGCTCGTCACGCCGCGCTCGGGCGACACCTGGCCGTCGAGGGTGGCGAGCACGTGATCGCCGTCGGCGATCACGATCTGGCGGGAGGACAGCGCGCGCTCGCCGAGGCTCTCGCCACGGCGGGTGGTGCGCAGCCCCAGCTCCGCCCCGACCCGCTCCGAGTCGAACGCCATGACGGGCACGCCGGTCTCGAGCGTGGCGATCACAAGCGCATCGTCCAGCAGGCCGTGGCTCTCGATCGTACCGGCGCGCAGGCGCTCGACGGCGATCCGCTCCGCCGGCGGCCGGTCGACGTCGGGGTCGAGCCCGACCTTGCGCCACAGCACCCGGTAGGCCCACGGCACCGGGTCCTGGCGCATGTGCACCACGTGGCCGCCGGTGATCCGGCCGGCCATCACCCGCAGCCGGTCGCGGACGCTGCGTGGTGTGCGCGCGGAGCCGGCCTGCACGCGCGTGCTCCACAGCCCCAGGCCGGGCAGCTCCTCGGCCAGCTCGCGCTCGACCCACCCCTGCTCCAGCACCGGGTCGGTGGCAGCGTCGCTCATCTGCGCGGCGAGAGCGCGCGTGTGCGCGCGCGCAGCTGATCCTCGGTCAGGTTGCCGAGATCGGTACGGCGCACGACGCCGCGGCCGTCGCTGAACACCGTGGTCGGGCACACGCCCACGCCCATCAGGTTCGTGACTGCCCCGTCGCGGTCCACCCCGACCGGCATGCCCCAGCCGCGCCGGCGAGCGATCCGCCCCGCTTCGCTACGCTTCTGGCCGCTCATGACGACGGCGAAGTTGACCTGCGGGAACGCCTTGCGCATGCGCTCGACCCGGTCCACCTGGGGCTCGCAGTCTGTGCCCTCGGTGGCGATCATCGTGAGCACCGACGGCCGCTCACGCAGCTGACAGCTGTTGAGCACCGACTCGGTGCGGACCTGACAGGCCGCCAGCCGCATGCCGGCGCTGCGGGCGTCCTTGGGCGTCTGGAACACGTTGGCGTCGAAATCGTCGTCCACGTTGCTCGTCGCCAGCGGCGCGGCGAAGGCTGGCAGCCTCTGCCCCGGCTCGGGCCCGCGGACCCCGGCGCCCTTGTTCGGCAGGTTGACGGTGAAGAACACGACCGCGATCACCATCAGCGCCACGATGCCTACCACCCACGCGTAACGGTTGCCCGGACGGCGGACCTCCGGTCTCCGCGTCTCGGGTGCGTCCGGCTCGGGGTTGACCCGGTCCTCGTGCTCGAAGCGCTCGGCGGCCGATTGCCGGCGCGGCTCGCCGAGGTCACCGAAGCGGTCGTCGTGGTCAGGCACGCCGTCGTCTCAGGCGCGGGCGCGGGAGCGAAAGGCGCGCGCCCGCATCGCGCGCGGCGGAGCCCAGCTCGGCCAGCAGCGGCCGCGGGTTCAGGTCGCGCAGCCTGAACTCGCCGTGCTGCTCTGCCCAGACGAGCGCCGCGGGCAGCACCAGCATCACGCCCGCCAGGGAGACGCCAAGGTCCACCACGGTCAGGATGCCGAAGTCGCGCAGCATCCGGATGTCGGACGCGAGCAGCGCGGCGAAGCCGGCGATGGCCGTGACGCCCGAGGCCATCACCGCCGCCCCGGTGGAGCGGTAGGTCAGCTCGATCGCGCGCGCGGGCGGGCTGCCCGCGTCGCGCTCCTGGCGGTAGCGAGCGGACAGCAGGACGCTGAACTCCGTCGAGATCGCGATCACCAGCGCACCGAGCGTGACCGACATCGGGTTGAGCTTGACCGACAGTGGGCCGGGCAGCAGCCCGAGCAGGAACATCAGCCCGGCAGCCCAGCCGGTGGCCAGGGCGATCGGGATCAGCGGCACCGCCGCCTCGCGCGCGCTGCGCCGAAACCCGAACAGGACCAGGAAGACCGCCGCCAGCGCGGCCAGGAGGGTGAACGCGCGCCGCAGCGGCGACGACAGCTGGGAGTTGGCCTCGGCGGCGAGCGCAGGAAGACCGACGACGTCGGCGCTGACCCCGGCCGGCGGGTCCAGCCGCTCCTCGATCGACTCGACGATCCGCTTCTGGTCGGCCAGCGACTGGAACCGCACGCCGAACGCGAGGTTGGCGGTCCGGCGGTCGCGTGTGATCACGCCCTGGGAGAAGTAGGCCGGCACGGAGTCCAGCAGCCCGCGGGTCTGCGCGGCCTCGCGCGTGTCGACCGTGCGGAACAGGTCGGGCAGCGACAGCGCGGGGCACAGATCGGGCGGATTGCGCGTTTGGGCGCAGCTGTCGCCGGTCTTGTAGCCGGCGGCCTTGAGCGTGCTGTCCTGGAACTTGGTCATCCACGCCACGACCTTGGGATCGGTGATGTCCTTGGCCCGGACCACCACGTCGATCTCGCCGGCCACGCCGGTCTCGTCCTGCAGCGTGTTCACGTCCTGGAGCGCCTGGAGATCCTGCGGCACCAGCTCGCGGACGTCGGACACCACCTCGCTCTGTGTATCGGCCGCCAGGCCGAGCACCGCGACCGCGAACCCCACGGCGAGGATCCGGCGCGGGCGGTGGACGGCGTGCGCCAGCGCGCGCTCGGCCGCCTCGAGAGCCCACAGCCGGACCCGCGCCAAGCGCTGGCCCACGGCATGGCCAACACCGGAGTCCGTCATCAGCCCCCAACCCGCTGCCGCCCGCGCGCGCACTCGCGGGAAACGCGGCCCCGACTCGGTGGGCGCGAGCCGCACCAGCGCGGCGAACCCGGCGGTGACCGCGCACGCCAGCGCCAGCACCACGCCAACCACCAGCAGGGCGCCGAAGCCGCGTACCAGCGGCACGGGCGAGAGCAGCAGCACCAGGAAGCCGACCGCCGTCGCCAGACCCGCCGTGGCGATGGTCGGACCGCCCGTAGTGGCAGCCGAAATGGCCGCCTCGCGGTCGTCAAGGCCGCGTTGTCGCCCTTCGTCGTGCCGCGCCTGGAACTGGATCGCGTAGTCGACCGCCAGGCCGATCAGCACCGGCAGCACAGCGATCGACGCCATCGTCAGGCTGCCGCCGGCCAGCGACAGCGCGCCGAACGTGAGCGCCGCGGCGGCCAGGGCCACCACCAGCGGCAACAGCCGCAGGCGGGTGCGGAACACCAGCGCCAGCGTGGCGGCCATCAGCAGTAGCGCCGCGCCCAGCAGCACGAAGATCGCGCTGCGAACCGCATCCGCCAGACCCTGGACCACCACCGGGATGCCGGTGACCACGTAGCGCGCACCCGCGGTCGGCGTCAGCGACTTGTCGCGCGTGACCTGCTGGATCAGCTCGATCGCCCGCTCGCGCTCGGCCTCGCTCAGCCCGGGACGCAGCCGCACCTGAACAACGGCCGACGTGGCGCTCGGGAAGAGGTAGGCAAAGCGCGTCTTGGGCTGGCCGACGCCGCGCTTGTTGTCGAACACCAGCGTGGAGATGAAGTCGGGGTTGTCCAGCGACGGTAGGCCGGTCAGCCCGTAGCGCAGCGCCAGCTGGAGCGTCTGCTGGGTGAACTGACTCTGCACCTGGTTGCGCGCCGCGGCCGCCAGCTGGCGCTGGCGGGCCTTGGAGTCGCCGCGCTTGGCCGACGCCTTGCGCGCCGACTCGGCCACCTGCTCGGCCTGCTGGCTGGTGGCCTGCTGGCGCTGGGTCAGCTGGTCGGTGATCTGGTTGACCGCGGTGTTGATGAACGTCCCGGGCCCGTAGACGACCTTCGCCGGTTTGAGCTTGGCCAGCTCGCGGCAGGGCGCCGGCAGCTGCTTGAGGCCCTTGGCCGGCACGTTGCCCGACAGGCAGCCCTCGAGCTTGATCAGCCGGCCCAGGTCGGGGCTCAGCAGGGTGCGCTGGAGGTCGCCCTTGCCCTTGGTGCCCTTGACCAGAACCACCACGGCGTCGTCGCCGAAGTCTTCCTTGAACCGCTCGCTGGCCTCGGCCCGGTCGGACGAGCCGGACACCAATGTGTCCACGCCCGTCTGCGGCTCCAGCCGCAGCGCCAGCGCGGCGCCGGCCAGCGCCAGCACGCCGACCAGCGCGAGCACGAGCGTGGGCCGTCGCGTCACCGCACGCGCCAGCGAGCCGAAGAAGTCTCTCCTCACACGCGGGAGATTAGGGAGAGGGGGCTTCGATCGGCCGCAGCTGCGGGAACTTGCCCGACTGACCCACGAGGCGGCCGAGCGGCGCCTGCTCGCGGCACGAAGGCGCGACCGGCCCGGCCGCCGTGTACGCGTACTTCAGGATGAGCCGGCGCAGGTTCTCGGTCAGCAGCGGGTTGCGCTCGGGCGGCGCCAGCGACGTCGCCGGCCCGGGGTTGGCGCACAGGTAGCTGCCGAACGTGGGCAGCCCCCGCGCCAGCTGGGTGAAGTTGCCGGGCGCGGGATAGGGGTTGGAGCGGTTGCTCGGCAGCCGCTTCTCGTACGTCGACAGGACCTCGGGGCTGATCGGGTTGGTCGTGCGCAGGTACTTGATCAGCCGTGAGGTGTTCGTCCCGGGATCCGCGGCCTGGGTGCTGCCGGCGGCGTTGCCCAGCAGGGCCGTGATCTCACGCTTGTACAGGCCCAGGTAGTCGAACGTGGGCTGCACGGTGCGCAGGAACGGCTCGAGCCGGGCCAGCAGCGGGCGCGTGTCGTCCAGGGTGCGCTCGAGCGCCGGCAGGCCGGGCCGCGAAACGCGGATCAGCGGCCCGAGGTCGCGGAACAGGCCGCGCAGGTCCGGCGCGATCGCCTGGACGTTCCGCAGCGCCGGCGACAGCTCGCGCGCCGCCGGGCGCAGCTGGGTCACCAGCGGATCGGTGTCGTCGGCGAACCTGGTCAGCCGGCGGGAGGTGGTGCGCGCCTCGCGCAGGAAGGTCGGGAACGCCACGAACGCGTCCGCGAGCTTCTGGTCGCGGGCGGCGGTCGTCTCGAACACGCGATTGGAGTTGGAGATCAGGCCCCTGAGCTGGCCACGGCGCTCGCTGAGCGCATCGAATACCTGGCCGGTGTCGCGCACCAGGCCGCGGGTGGCCCCGTCCTGGCGCCGCAGGATCCGCAGCACGTCGTCGACGTCCTCGGCGAACGGCGTCAGCTGAGCCAGAGCCCGGTTCAGGTCGGCGCCGCCCTGCTCGACGCCGCGGCCCTGCGCGTCCAGCCAGCTCGAGAACGCGCGCCGCGTCTTCGGGTCGAACGCGCGGAAGATCTCGTCCAGCTCCACCGTCGGCGCCACCCGGGTGGTGCTCAGGGTGGCGCCGTCGGCCAGCGCCGGCGCGGTGCGGTCGCCCGGGGTCAGCTCCACGTAGGTCTCCCCCAGCAGCGTCTTCTGGCGCAGGATCGCGCGCGTGTCGGTGGGAATCGGCGCGTACTGGGAGTCCAGCTCGAGCACGGCCGAGGTGAGCCCGGTCGCGCGGTCCGGGTTCTTGGTCTTGACCTTGCCCACGTTCACGCCCGAGATCCGGACATCGGCCTCCTGCGCGAGCTGGGTTGCCTCCGGGAACTTGATCGTGAACCGGTAGCCCTCGGCCCGCAGCGGCACCGAGCCGCCGAACGTCAGCCACAGGTACAGCAGGATCGCCACGCACGAGAGCGCGAAGGCGATCATCGCGATCATCTTGCCGAGGCTCGGGCTCTGCTTGATCACGGTGCCACCACCGTCCCGGCCGCTCCCTTTGTCCCGGCCGCCGCCTCGTCCTGGACCTGGCCGGCGGCCGGCGCGGGCTTGGGCTCTGCCTTCGCGGGGCCGGCCTTCGGCTCTGCCTTGGCGGCGGCACCGAACCCGGTCTGGCCCGGGCAGACGACCTTCGGGTCGGGCCGGCCCAGCAGCTCGATCAGGACGCCGAGTGCCTCGTTGTTGATCAGAAGCGTGTCCAGCACCGGCTGGACGGCGCAGGCCACGAACACCTGTCCGCGGCGGACCGGGCCGTGTGCGTCCTGGTTGCCGTACAGCAGCGAGCGGTTGTGGTTGCCCCACGCGAGCCAGAACAGGTAGCCCTCCTCGCTGCCGCGCGGGTTGTAGGCCAGCAGGTTGACCGCCGTGTTCAGCACCTTGAAGGTGCGCGTCAGGCTCGGGGCCACCACCGCCAGGTCCTTCGCCGTCGAGCGCAGGTCGCGCGTGGTCGGGCGGGTGTCACGCGCAAACGGGCGGATCTCGTCGCGGATCACCGGGGTGGTCGAGCGCAGGAAGGGCCGCGTCTGGCGCAGCGACGGGGCCAGCGCGCGGGCACCCGGGCGCAGCTTGCCCAGCGCCGGCCCGAGCTGCGAGGCCAGGGCGTCGACGTCCGTGAGCGCGCTCCGGGTCTGCGCCAGCGTGCCCGGCAGCAGCGCCAGGGCTTTGCGGAGGTTCTGCTCCTGCGACGCGAACGCCTCGAGGTTGGCGTTCGACGAGTCCACGAACTGGGACAGCTGGCGATCGCGGTCGCCCAGGGCGGTGACCAGCTCCTGGAAGTTGTGGATCGCGCGGCGCACGTTTCTGCGCCGCAGCGCCACCTGGCTGGTGATTCGCTTGATGTCGCGGCCCGTCGGCTCGAACCGCTTCAGCGTCTGGCGCAACTGGGCCGGCGAGTCGCCGTCCAGCGCCTCGGCGCCGCTGTTGAGCAGCACCCGCAGGTAGGCCTGGGTGTCGGCGTCCAGCGCCGACAGGAACTCGTCCGAGTTGACGTCGGGCAGCGTCTGCGCCAGCGGCACGGGGCGGCCGTCGGGCAGCTTGCCGGCGCGCGCGTTGCCGGGGTCGAGCTCGAGGTACATGTCCTTCAGGCCGGTCTTGGGACGCAGCAGGATGTTGGCGTCCTTGTACAGCGGCAGGTACTTGCGCCGGATCTTCATCTGCACCGTCGCGTGCCCGTCCTCGAGCGTGACCTTGCCGATCTCGCCGACCTTCACGCCGGCGATGTTCACCGTCTGGCCCTGCCCCGGCACCACGGCCTGGGCGTTGGCGAGCTCGGCGTCGACGTCCACGAAGTCCGACCCCACGACCGGCACCCAATCGGGAAGGTAGAAGCGCTGGTTGGACAGGATGTAGCCACCCACCGCGAGCCCGATCAGTGCCACGAACGCCAGGGCCAGGACGTCCCGCGCGTGCTTTCGCAGCACCCTCATGGGCCGCCACCACGCCGGGCGCTGTTGAGGTTCGGGGCACGCTGGGTGTAGCAGGGGGTCGTGCGCACCTGCGCCGGCTTGGCGCCGGGGCGCGCGGGCCGCGTGCCGATCGGGCTGCCGACGAAGTTGGCGAATAGCTTCGGGCCACCGTTGATCGCCCCGCTGGCGCGGGTCTGGTCGCCGCCGCCGGTGGTGAAGCGCACGTAGTTGCCGTTGCCGTCGAAGTTCTGCGACTCACCCGAGAGCCCGACCAGGCTCTGGAAGAACTCCTGGTAGTTGGGCACACCGGTGGACAGGGCACCGTCCTGGATCACCGCATCACCGGTGGGCAGGAGGTTGTTCAGCGCGCAGCGGTTGAACGCATCGGCCTGTTTCAGGAAGCTGACCGTGCCGTCGGTGAACGTGGCCATGTCGCGGATCGCCGGCTGGAGGTCACCGATCGCGCCGCCGAGTTCGCTCGGGCGGACCAGGGCGCGGGTCTGTGCGATCCAGGGCAGCGATGCCTCGATCGAGGCCGGGGTCTCGCGCACGGCAGGGATCAGCTCGCGCGCGAACGCGCGCGTATTCGGAAACGACGCGTTGAGCTTGTCGAACGCCGGGTTGGCCGCGTCCAGCACCCGCGGCAGCTCGCGGAAGGTCGCGCGCAACTCGTTCTGGCGGTCGGCCAGTGCGCCGGCGGTGACATTGAAGTTGGTGATCAGGTCCTTGAGGTTGCCTTCGCTGCGCATCAGCGCCGCGGACACGCGCTGGCTGCCCTTGATCAGCCGCGCCAGGTCGCGCGGCGACGTGCCCAGGAACGCCTCGTTCACGATCGCCGTCTGGCGCAGCGCGTCGGGGGCATCGCCGAGCGAGTCGTTCAGCGACTCCCCCGCCGTCTGGCCTTGCGTCGCCGGGTCCTGGGTCGCGTCCTCACCGGCGGTCGGCTTGCCGTTGAGCGAGTTGCCGTAGCCCTGGAGCAGCTTCTGGAGGTCCTGGCGGGCGGTGGTCTTCAGCGTGCCGAGCACCTGGTCGATCTGCACCGGCGCCGACGTCTGCGACGGCCCGATCGTGCCGCCGTCGGCCAGGTCGGGCGAACCCGGGGTGCCCGGCCGGACGTCCACGAAGAAGTTGCCCTCGAGGAAGATCCGCGGGCGGATCTTCAGCCGCGCGTCCTCGTGGATCGGGAGGCCTTCCTCGTCGATCTTCAACGTGACCTCGGTCAGCGTCGAGTCGTCGCCGACCGACGCGACCTTGGAGACCTTGCCAACGTCCACGCCGGCGATCCGGACCGGCGAGTTCACCTGCAGCGCCGACGCGTTCTCGAACACCGCCTTCATCTCGTAACCCTTGGTGAACGGGATGTCCTTCGCGAACGCGAAGAACGTGAACACGGCCAGCGCCACGAGCGCGATGCCGCCGGCGCGCAGCGGGGTCATACCGCGCTCTCTCACTCGGACCCCCCCTGCCCCGGCTTGCCCTCGCTGATGACGCCCTGGTCGCCGGGCACGTTGCCCAGCACCCGGCGGCCCTGCGCCCACGGCTCGCGGCCGGCCTCACACTCGCGCGGCTGGCCCGGCGACGCGGTGTTGGGGTACGGGTTGGCGTGCAGGTAGTTGTCCGGCTCCGGGCCGTTGGCCGGGGCGCTGGACGGGCTGCCGATGTTGTTCTTGCCCTGCGGCGCGGCCACGATGATGAACCGCTCGAACGTGCCGTTGCCATCACCCTCGGAGTTCAAGCTGGCCAGATTGCGCAACAGCAGGGCGACGTAGTTGCACGTGGTCTGAGCCGGCGTGACGAACGCGATCGTTGGCCGCAGCGAGGCGGCCGTGTCGCGCAGACGGCGGATGCCGCGCGGCACCAGCGGGTCCTCGGCGAACTCGGCGAGCGAGTCGAAGACGCTGGCCAGCCGCCGGTTCAGCGCCGGCGTCCGCGGCAGCGTGCGCGCCCCCGACTCGAGCGCGTCGGCCAGCACCGGCGCGGTGCCGGGGAGGGTGGCCGCGCCCGGACGCAGCTCACGGAAGAAGGCTGCGCTGTTGCGCAGGAACGGGCGCTGGCGGGGGAACTCGCGGATCGCGGTGTCCAGCGTGGGCGGGCTCTCGGTGATGAAGTCCTGGATGAACGGGCGCGCCACCGAGGCCAGTGCCGTGAAGGTGGTGTTCAAGTTGCCGAACAGGGCAGCCTGGGTCTCGGCGACGGGCGCCACCTCGGATGCGGTGGCCTCCAGCGCCGGGAACAGCCTGTCCAGCCGCGTGCTCGGGCTGGACAGGTTGCGCGCGACCGGCTCGAGGTCGGCCAGCAACGGCTTGAACGCCTGGATCGCCTCGTTGAGGTCCTGGCCGCGACCGGCAAGGCCGGTACCGAAGCCGCTCAGGGATCGCTGCGCGCCCCGCCGGGTGCGGTCGTCGAACATGTTGAACACGTCGTCGATCTCCACCGGCTCCGGCCGCGCGGCGCGCGGCGGGATCGTGGCGCCGGGGGCGAAGCCGGCCTTGGACCGGCCCGGCGAGAGCTCCACGTACTTCAGCCCGAGTGCCGACCGCGGGCGCACGATGAAGGTGGTGTCGACCGGCAGCGGCTGGATGTCGCGGTCGAGCTTGAGGTTCAGCCGCGCGCTGGGCTTGCCGCTGGCGCTGGGCACCGGGGTGATCTTGCTCACCGTGCCAACGCGCGCGCCGCCGATTCGCACGTCGTTGCCGCGCACCAGGTTGGCCGCGTCGGGAACGTCGGCCTCGAGATCGTAGGTGGGCACGAACGGCAGGCCCGAGTTGGCGTTGTAGGACAGGAAGACGGCGACCACCGTGACAAGCAGCGTCACCGCGCCAACGAGCACCGGGCTGGCGGCCAGGCCCGGGCGGGTTGCGCGCTTCACCGGCCCTCCCCCAGCAGGTAGTCCAGCGCGGCCTCGTCGGGCGCCGCCTTCGCGCCCGGGTCGGCGGCCCGGCGGCGAACGCCCTCGGCCGCGTCGCGGCCCTGCTTGCCGACCTTGCCTCCCAGCAGCCCGTCCAGCATCGCCGAGCCCGAGCCCTTCTTGGCGGAGATCTCGCTGGCCTTCGGGGCGGGCGCCTCCGCGGGCGCCGGTGCAGAGCCCGACGACGAGGCCGAGGAGCCGGCCGCGAACTTCGCGCTGCAGCCCTCCTGGTCACCGGTCTGGTAGGTCGAGCAAAGGTTGTTCAGCAGGTTCGCGCGCTGGTAGTAGCCCTTGTCGTCGTAGCCGTTGATGACCAGCGTCGTGTAGTAGATCGTGTCCATCAGCCGCTCGAGGCTGTCGGTCTCGTCCAGGCTGGCGGTGAGCTTGTCGAGGTCGCTGGACAGTGGCCGCGCCTGCTTGCCGAAGCGGCCGAGGTCCTGGATCAGCGGGCGGGTACGCAGCACCGCGGGGCGGCCGCTGCGCAGCGCGTCACCGAGCGTCTCGAGCGACGGCCTGGCGCCCTGCGAGAACGGCCCGAGCGCCTGGAACACGCGGCTGACGTCGCGGCCTGAGCGGTTCAGGTTCGTGGCGACCGGCGTGGCCTGCTCGGCGAAGCCCTGAAGGTCCGCCATCAGCGGGTCCAGCTCGCGCAGGAAGCGCGGGAAGCGCTGGAGGCCACGAGCGATGTCGGTGCGCCGCTCGGCGGTTGCGGTGGCGGTGTCGCCGGCCGACTCGATGAACCCGGTCAGCTGGCGCTTCTCGCGCGCCAATGGAGCCAGCGCACGGTCCGAGTTCTCGGCCAGCCGGCCCAGCACCCGGTTCTGCTTGGCAAGGACGGCCAGCACCTTGTCGGTCTCGCGCAGCGCGGGGTTGGCGCGGTGGATTACCTCGTTCAGGTCCTTTCCGCGCCCGGCCAGACCGGTGCCGAACTCGTTCAAGAGGATTGACAACCGCTCGCGGTAGGGACGCCGGTTGATGTTGGTGATCAGGTCCAGGTCCACCGGGGAGCTGGTCTGCTTGAGCGGCAGCAGGTGCTGGCCCTCGCCGTCGCCACCGTCGATGCGCGCGAGCGCCGGGCTGGCGTCAGTGCCCGGGTTGCACTCCACGAACTTCTCGCCGATCAGCGATTGCGGCCGCACGGTGCACTTCGCGTCGGCGTGGAACGGGGTGAAGCGGGCGTCGTCGATGCGCAGCACCACGGCGGCCTTCTTGGCCTTGGTCACGTCCATCGACTCGATCACGCCGATCTTGGCCCCGGCCACCTTGACGTCCTCGCCGGGCACCGCGGAGGCGACGTTGTCGAAGATCGCGCGGACCTCGTAGCCGGAGCCACTGTCGCCATCGGCGCCGATTCCGACTACCAGCAGCACCGGCAGCGCCAGTCCCAGAGCGATGATCGTGAGCAGGCGCCTCACTACTCGGGCCTCGATGCCGGGTTGCAGCCATCCACCTGTAGCGGGGCCGAGCCGTCGGGCGGCCGCTGCATGGAGCCGCCGGGGCAGCGGCGAAAGCGCTTGGTCTGGTATCCGGCGCCACGCTGGGAGGGCGGCGTCGCCGTCAGCTCGCCGGTGTCGGGATCGGACGCGAACGGGGTGAACATCGGCTGGACGCGCGCGTAGTGGCCGTTGGCGTCGTAGGAGTTGGTGACCTGGCCGAGCTTGGCCACGGCGCCAGCCAGGTCAGGGGTGTACTGGCGCAGCGCGTTGATGAAGTCCTGCGAGCGGTCGAACGTGCGGATCTGGCGCGGAAACGCGCGCGAGGTCAGCTGCTCCAGCCGCGGCAGCCGAGCGGTCAGATTGGTCAGGTCGTTGCCGGCCCCGGGGGTGCTGATCAGCTCACGCAGGTCGCGCACCGCCGGCCGCGACTCGCCGCTGAGCAGCTTGAGCCGGCGGAACAACGTCGGCAGCCGCTTGGTGGCCGGCTTGGACGCGGCGACCAGGCCGTCAAGGTCGTCCAGCGTCGAGCGCAGGTTCACGAACGTGGTGTTGCCCTTGCGCAGCGTGCTCGGCAGCACGTCGAGCGTACGGCCCAGCGACTCGCTCTCGGCGGCGATCGCGCCGAAGGCGGTGTTGGTGTTGCCGACCAGCGAGGACAGGTCGTCGCGGCGCTCGGCGATGGCGCCAACCGCGCGCGAGGTGTCCACCAGGAAGCGGTCGAAGCCGGCGTCGTCGGCAACCAGCTGGCGCGTCAGCTCGGAGGTGCTGCCCAGCGCCGGGCCGGTGTACTTGAGCGCCTCCGCGTACTCGCTCGAGCGACCGCCGAAGTAGGTGGCCTGGCCCTGGATCACGTCCTGAAGGCCCTTCCGGGTCTTCGGGTCGAGCGTGTTGAACAGCTGGTCAAGGTCCACCGGCGCGCTGGTGGCATCGGCGGTGATCCGGCCGCCGCTCGGCACCTTCGGCGCGTTGTCGGGACCGGGCGCGAGCGATACGTAACGGTTGGCGATGCCCGACAGCGAGTTGCTGCGGATGGTTGCCGTGGTGCCCCGGTGGAGATCGCCGAAATCGTTCTCGAGGCTCATCTCGACAACCGCCTGCGACTCGTCGTTCAGGGTGATCTTGTCCACCGTGCCCACGGGCCGGCCGCCCACGCGCACCTGGTTGCCCCTGACGAGCTGGCCGCCGTTCTCGAACGTGGCCGTGACCGTGTAGCCGTCGCCGCGCGTGAACAGGATCAGCGCGATCAGGACGATGGCGCCGATCAGCCCGGCCAGCGCGAGAAATCGCGCAACCGGGGAGCTCGGTTCACCGGCTCCCTCTCCGTGGGTCGATCTGATACTTGCGTTCGTCAAGCTGGCCGGTGAACCGGCGCCTCCCTCGCGCCGCCAGTATTCCATGGGTTAACGAGCCCTGCCGGGGGTCTTAGACCCAACTCAATAAAGCGGCGCGGACGTATCCCGTTTTCGGCTTGGACGCCGAGGGCCAGATGCCTCGGGAGCGGCCCGAAAAGATCCGTTGACGTTCAAGAACCGGGCATGGATGCCCGGTTCTTGGCACCTATTCCATGCCCAGCGGGCCGCGCGCCTCGCCGGAGAGGAACTGGCGTACGAACTGGTTCGGTGAGTTGAACAGCTCGGATGCCGGCCCCGACTCCACGATCCGGCCCTTCCACAGGACCGCGATGTAGTCGGCCACACGCCGCGCGGACATGATGTCGTGCGTGATCACCGCGTAGGCGCCGCCGTTCTCGGCGTGCACCTCCTGGATCAGCTCGCACAGCAGTGCCGTGCGCACCGGGTCGAGGCCCGAGTCGGGCTCGTCGAAGAGCACGATGTCCGGGTCCAGCACCAGCGCGCGGGCGAAGCCGGCGCGCTTGCGCATGCCGCCCGAGAGCTCGTTGGGGAACTTGTCCACCGCGCCGGTGAGGCCGACCTCGGCCAGGCGGCGGTGGCAGATCTCCATGATCTCGTCATCGCCCTTGTCGGTGTGCTGGCGCAGCGGGAAGGCGGTGTTGTCGAGCACGTTCATCGAGCCGAACAGCGCGCCGTCCTGGAACAGCACACCGAACTTCTTGCGCATCTCGAACAGCTCTTCGTCCTGCATGTTGGGCACCGACTCGCCGTGCACGAGCACGTCGCCCTCGTCGGGATAGAGCAGGCCGACCATGTGTTTGATGCAGACCGACTTGCCGGTGCCCGACGGCCCCAGGATCATCGAGATCTGGTTGTCCGGGATGCCGAAGTTGAGCCCGTTCAGGATCGTGGTGCGACCGAAGCTCTTCTTGACGTCGATGAACTCGACGGCGTCGGTCGAGCCGTGGTCGCGCTTTGTGCCCGAATGCCACTTGTAGGGATGCTCGCCGTCGCGCGTCTGATCCTTGATGTTGTCGGGGATCGTGCCGACGTCCTCGCGGTCACCGTCATGCTCGGGCTCGTGCGTGACCGCGGCGTCGACGTCCTGCCGGCGCTCGGGCTCGCCCGGCTGCGGCGGGTGGTCGTCCGAGGCATGGGTCTGCTGCTCGGCCGTCGGCTGCTCGCCCTCCATCTCGTCGTGCTCGAGGGGCTTGCCCCACGGCGGGTCTTCGCGCTGTTCGTCGTCAGCCACTTGCTCGCTCCTTGCTCGCGATGACCATCATCTAGCCGCCGATTGGTGCTCGTGGATTGGATCCCCAGAAGATCTGCGTGCCCACCATCCCGATGATGTGCACCATCACGGTGTTCAGCACCATGGACTTCGCCGTGGCGGTGCCCACGCCGACCGGCCCGCCGCTGGCGGTATAGCCGTAGTAGCAGCCGATCAGCACGATCACCGTGGCCATGGACATCCCCTTGATCAGGCTGTAGAAGAGGTCGGGTGGGTTCTGGAACATCCAGAAGATGAGGAAGAACCCTCCGGATGAGACCTCGCCAATCTGTTGAACCACCGCCAGGTACGACGCGAAGAAGCCGGCTCCGACGGCTGCGATGTACATGAACGGCAGCACCATCCAGGCGGCCAGCAGGCGGGTCGAGCACAGGAAGGTCAGCGAGCTGATGCCCATGACCTCGAGCGCGTCGATCTCGTCCGAGATGCGCATGGCGCCGATCTCGGCCACCAGGCCGGTGCCAACCTTCGCGCTCATCATGTACCCGAACGCGTAGGGCATGATCTCGCGCAGGTCGCACCAGGCGCTGAACACGCCCGCGTACGCGGGAGCGCCGACGGAGCGGTTGAAGTAGGCGCCCTCGATGCCGCAGGTCAGGCCGAGGATGAACGCCAGGCCCCAGATCACGATCGCCGAGCCCAGGATCAGGATGCCGGCCTGGCGCAGCGCCTCGCCGAAGAACTTCAGCACCTTCAGCGTGTAGACCTCGCCCATGACGCGCGCCATGAACTTGGCGATGTCGCCGAAGGACGAGATCCAGTCCTTGGGAACCTGCAGCCAGCCGCCCATTACTTGATCACGCTGATCTCGGGGTGCGTCGCCAGAAGCGTCTGGGTGAACACGTAGTTGAACGCGAAGATCGCCAGGAAGGTGACGACGACCCCCTGGTTCACGGCCCGGCCCACACCCTCGGCGCCGCCCGAGGCGGTCATGCCCTTGTAACAGGCGACGATGGCGATGATGGCGCCGAACAGGGTCGTCTTGACGACCGACCCCCAGAGGTCCGTGGTGGTGGCGTTGTTGAGCAACGTCGCGAAGAACGGCCCCAACGGGGCGTTGAACGTGAGCGTCGCCAGGACGCCGCCCATGATGCCGAAGATCAGGGCGTAGATGTTGAACAGCCCCGTCACGATCATCAGCGAGAGGAAGCGGGGCACCACCAGGTTCTTGATCGGGTCGACGCCGAGCACCTGGAGCGCGTCCAGCTCCTCGCGGATCTTGCGCGCGCCCAGGTCGGCGGTGACGGCCGTGCCCGCGACGCCGGCGACGATGATGGCCGTCACGATCGGCGCGAACTCGCGGACCGAGGCCAACACGAAGAAGCCGCCCAGGCGGTCGATGGCGCCGAAGATGATCAGGAAGTTGCCCGCCTGCAGGCCCGGGGCGCCGTAGCCGAACGCGATCGTCGAGATCATCAGCGGGAACCAGCACAGCCTCAAGGCGAACAGGAACTGCTGCACGAACTCCGTGCCGAACGGGTACGGAGGCCGGATGGCCGACAAGAGCGTCTTGCCGGTCAGGATCATCATGTCGCCGACCTGCTCGAGCAGGTTCTTGGTCGGGAGGAACGCCCGATCCGCGACGGCTCTGACCACTTAGTTCCTCCTCCCGGCGTTCATGCGGCTCTCCGCGCTCGCAGGCGCGCTGCTCCACCGCGATGAACACTACGCCATGCGCGAGCCGCCTGACAAGGCACAACCGGCACTCGGCGCAACCGCATCGGAGTGCACATGAGCCGTGGTATGTTGGCCGCGCTTTGCGGCGGAGGAGACTGCATGCTGGACTCGCGTGCCTGGCCGTGGTCGGGCTGGTTTCCTGCGGGGGCGACCCGCGCCAGGACGCGAACGAGCCCGAGGGCAAGTTCGCCGTCTCGGCGGACGCCACGTTCCCGTCCAAGCAGAAGCTCGCGAAGCGCTCGACGCTGGCGATCACGGTCCGCAACGACGAGAACCGCAAGACGATCCCCAACGTCGCGGTGACGGTCGACGGCTTCGACACCGAGATCAAGCAGCAGGGCGTCGCCGACCCGACCCGTCCCGTGTTCGTGATCAACGGCCGCCCCAAGAACATCGGCACGTTCCCCGAGACCAAGGAGGACGGCCCCGCCGGCGGCGAGACCGCCTACGTGAACACTTGGGCGCTGGGCCGCCTCGGCCCCGGCAAGACAAAGACCTTCAAGTGGAACGTGACTGCGGTGCGGCCGGGCCCGTTCAAGATCACCTACCGCGTGGCCGCCGGCCTGAACGGCAAGGCGCAGGCGGTCTCGGTGGTGGGCGACAACCCCGTCACCGGCGAGTTCAGCGGCAGGATCTCGGACGCGGCTCCGCGGACGCGGATCGCCGACGACGGCGAGACCGTCATCGAAGGCACCCGCTAAGCCGGCGCCTGCGCCGGCTGCCGTTCGGCGGCGGTCTATCCGCGCTGCTCGTACCCCGGGCAGCGCTCCACCGGGATCCGCGGGTACTTCGGGTAGCGCTGGTCGGTCTTCGACCGCTCGCACATCGAGAACGCGCTGCCGCGCGTGTTCGCGATCACCTTCTGGTGGCGGCAGGAATCGCACAGACCGGCCGGCGGCGCACCGGGTCTGGGGCTGAGCGGGCTCACGTCTGGAAGTATCCATCCCGACCGCATGGCGAACTCCCGGCTGGTTTCTTTGGACAGAGGTATAAGGCTGCTTCCAGGAGCCCGGACTAGGGTGCCTTCGTCGTTCCATTCCCCCGTCCAGTCGCGCGCGCCCGCCACCAGGGCGCTTCGCACGCTGTAGGAGGCTTCGCAGACTCAAATGGCCAAGATCCGCCAGAAGAACGTCACCGCCGCGCAGTGGTCCCCGAACGGCGACGGCATGGGGTCGGTCGACCTCACCCAGCCCGCCAACAACCCCTATGGCCAGAACGTCTTCTCGCTGGCCGTGCAGCGCTCGCGGCTGCCCAAGGAAGTGTTCAAGCAGCTGCAGAACACGCTCGAGCGCGGCGAGGCGCTGGACCCGGCGACAGCCGACTCGGTGGCGCTGGCGATGAAGGAGTGGGCGCTCGAGAACGGCGCCACGCACTTCACGCACGTGTTCCAGCCGCTGACCGGCCTGACGGCCGAGAAGCACGATTCGTTCTTCAACCCCACCGACGACGGCACCTCGCTCGCCGAGTTCTCGGGCAAGGAGCTGATCCAGGGCGAGCCGGACGCGTCGTCGTTCCCGACCGGCGGCATCCGGGCCACCTTCGAAGCCCGCGGCTACACCGCGTGGGACCCCACCAGCCCGGCGTTCCTGCTCTACAACCCCAACGGCACCCTGCTGTGCATCCCCACGGCGTTCGCCTCGTGGACCGGAGAGGCGCTTGACGCCAAGATCCCGCTGCTGCGCTCGATGGACGCGCTCTCGGGCTCGGCCATCCGCGCTCTGCGACTGCTGGGCGACTCGGAGGCCCGGCGGGTGTTCACCACCGTCGGCCCCGAGCAGGAGTACTTCCTGATCGACGAGCAGTACTTCTTCGAGCGGCCCGACCTGGTCACCACCGGGCGGACTCTGTTCGGCGCCAAGCCGGCCAAGGGCCATGAGCTGGACGAGCACTACTTCGGGTCGATCCCCGAGCGCGTGCTGGCCTACATGATGGACGTCGAGAACGAGCTGCGAAAGCTCGGGGTCCCGGTCAAGACGCGCCACAACGAGGTCGCCCCGGGCCAGTACGAGCTGGCGCCGGTGTACGAGAACTCCAACGTGGGCTCCGACCACCAGCAGCTGACGATGCAGCTGATGCAGAGCATGGCGCGCAAGTACGGCCTGGTCTGCCTGCTGCACGAGAAGCCGTTCGCGGGCGTGAACGGTTCCGGCAAGCACAACAACTGGTCGATGAGCACCGACACCGGCCACAACCTGATGGAGCCGGGCGACACCCCGGGGGAGAACCTGAACTTCCTGTTCTTCTGCGCGGCGGTCATCCAGGCCGTGAACAAGCACCAGGGCCTGCTGCGGGCCTCGGTCGCGAACATCGGCCAGGACCACCGGCTGGGCGCCAACGAGGCCCCGCCGGCGATCATCTCCGTGTTCCTCGGCGCCGAACTGGACGCGGCGTTCGAGGCGATCGCCGCGGGCGACCTCGACCACGCCACGCTCGGCGAGACGATGGACCTGGGCACCCCGGTCCTGCCGGCGCTGCCCAAGCACGGCGGCGACCGCAACCGCACCTCGCCGTTCGCGTTCACCGGCAACAAGTTCGAGTTCCGCGCGCTCGGGTCCAGCATGTCGCTGGCGTTCCCGAACACCGTGCTGAACACGATCGTGGCCGAGGCCGTGGACGAGCTGTCGGACAAGCTCGAGTCGGCCCTCGAGGGCAAGGAGCTGTCCGAGGCCGTGCAGGCGGTCGTCAAGGAGTCCTACAGCGCCAACAAGCAGGTCATCTTCGGCGGCGACAACTACGCCGACGAGTGGCACGCCGAGGCCGAGAAGCGCGGGCTCAAGAACCTGCGCACCACGCCCGACGCGCTGCCCGAGGTGGTCGCCGGCGACAGCGTGGCCGCGTTCGAGAAGTACAACGTGCTCTCGCAGCGTGAGCTGGAGTCACGGCTGGAGGTGTGGCTCGAGCAGTACGCGGTCAAGGCCAACATCGAGGCCGAGACCACCTCGACGATCGCGCGGACGCTGCTGCTGCCGGCGGCGCTGCGCCACCAGGAGCTCGTCGACGCCACCGGGTTCGAGGACCTGCAGGCCGAGACGCGCGCGCAGACACAGGCGTTCATAGCGGCGATCGGCAGGCTCGAGCAGGCCAACCACTATCCGGACGGCATCGAGGACGACCTCCAGCGACTGGCCGAGTACGCGCGCGACGAGCAGCTGACCGCGATGGTCGCGGTGCGCGAGGCGGCCGACACGCTCGAGAAGTACGTCGCGGACGACTTCTGGCCGCTGCCGAAGTACTCGGAGATGCTGTTCATCAAGTAGCGGAGCTACTCGATGAACGAGAGCCTGCGCCTGGGAAGGACATCGTGTCCTTCCCAGGCACGTCAACGGAACCTGGCGACGGCCGGTCGGTGGCGCAGCAGGAACGACAGCGGAACCTCACATTCTCCGGTGGGTTCCCGTTGTAGTGGCATGATCGCCACCGTGCTGTACACCCGCCTGGACACGCCGATCGGGGAGCTGCTGCTGTTCGGTGACGGGGAGTCGCTGACCCGGATCGACCTGCCCGGCCGGCACGGGCCCGTGGGCGACGCCGTCGTGGACCGGGACGCGTTTGCCGAGCCGATCGCGCAGCTGGAGCGCTACTTCGCCGGCGAGCTGCGCGAGTTCGACCTCGCCCTGGCCCGCGCCGGGGGCGAGTTCGACCTTGCCGTGTGGGACGAGCTGAACCGGATCCCCTACGGCGCGACCACGAGCTACGGGGAGCTTGCAGCGGCCATCGGCCACCCCGACTCGCCCCGGGCGGTTGGAGCGGCCAACGGGCGCAACCCGATCCCGATCGTGTTGCCGTGCCACCGGGTGATCGGCGCGAACGGCAAGCTGGTGGGATACGGCGGCGGGCTCGCGACCAAGCGCCGGCTGCTCGAGCTGGAGGCGGGCGTCAGCCGGCTCTAGCGGCGACGCCGCGCGGCCCCGGCCCCGCAGCGGACCGCGGCTATGCGATCTGGACCCGGTTGCGCCCGTTGGCCTTGGCCTCGTACATGGCGCGGTCGGCGGCCACGAACGCGCTTTCCTCGTCGGTGGTGTGGGCGTCCAGGGTCTTCAGCCCGATGCTGGCGGTGACGTGCGCGCGGCGGGCGCCCGACCCGATCCGCAGCGCCTCGATCGCGATGCGCACCTCTTCGGCCACGCCGACCGCCTCCGCGGCGGTCACGCCCGGGAGCAGTGCGGCGAACTCGTCGCCGCCGATCCGGGCGACGAGGTCGGTCGCCCGCAGGCGCTCGTCCAACGCCAGCGCCACCTGCTGCAGCGCCGCGTCCCCGACCCGGTGGCCGAACATGTCGTTCACGCCCTTGAAGTGGTCGACGTCCAGAATCAGCAGGCAGGCGGTCTCGCCGTAGCGCTTGCAGCGCCCGACCTGGCGCCCGAGCTCGTCCTCGAACCGGCGCCGGTTGAGCAGATCGGTCACCGGGTCGTGCTCGGCCAGCTGGCGCAGTTTCTCCTCCATCCTGCGCGTCTCGCTGATGTCCTTGATCTGCGAGATGAAGTGCGTCGGCTCGCCGTCGTCGTTGCGGACCAGCGATGCCGCCAGCAGCACCCACACGAGCCGGCCGGCCTTGGTCACATAGCGCTTCTCCATCGTGTAGCTGGGAGCGAGACCGTCGAGTAGCCGCTGCACGTGGTTGAGGTCGATGTCGAGGTCATCGGGGTGGGTGATGTCCTGGAACGTCAGCGCCAGCAGCTCCTCCTCGGAGTAGCCGAGCAGGTCGCAGAGCGCCTGGTTGCAGCGGATGAAGCTGCCGTCGAGGCCCACGAGCGTCATGCCGATCGGGGCCGCCCCGAAGGCCGTCTCGAACTCCGTGGTCGCGGCACGCCGCTCCTCGTCGGCCCGCTTGCGGGCGGTGATGTCCTGCGAGACCGCCACCGCCCCCACCACGCGGTCGTTCTCGCGCAGCGGCGCGATCGAGGTGACGTACCACGCCGTCGCGTCGTGGGAGCAGTACTCGAACGAACGCTCCTGGCCGTCCAGCGCGGCGCGGTACTCGGGTTCGAGCCGCTCGAACGCCGCGGGCGGCAAGACTTCCTCCAGCAGCCGGCCGACCAGCTGACTCGTGTCGTAGGAGTGCCGCGTCGCGGCCTGGCCCTCGCACAGCAGGAGGCGTAGATCGCAGTCCACGGCGATCACGACCGCGCCGGGAAGCGCCGCCAGTGCCGCGGCGCGAAGGGAATCGGGGGATCTGACGTCGAAGAGCACGGACAGGAGCTGGTCGAGAAGGCCCTACTCCCTTCGACGGGCGTACCCCCCTCCTTGAGCTCAGCGTTGCAGCTTGGGCTCGATTATGCGGTAGGCCTTCAAACCGAGGCCGAGCCGCTCGCGGTCCTCCGAGGTGAACGGGTCGAGACCGCTCAGCTCCTTGACCCGCTCCAGCCGGTAGCTGACCGTGTGCCGGTGGGCGTGGATCGCGGCCGCCGTGGCGTTCATGTTGCAGTTCTGGCCCAGGTACGCCTCGAGCGTGCCCACAAGGTCGGTGGAGTACTGCTCGTCGTAACGCGTCAGCGGCGCGACCGTGTCCTCGTAGAAGCTACGCACCTCCTCGGGATGGCTGGCCAGCACGCGGAACAGCAGCCGGTAGGTGCCGCCGCCAATCTCGTCGCCAGGCGGCCCGCCCCCGGCGGCGGTGACGCCGAGCACCAACTCGGCCTCCTCCAGCGCGCGGCGCACGTCAGCCGGATCGGAGTAGTGCGAGGACAGTCCGACCAGCGCCTGGCGACCGAGGCGATTGGCCACCTGGCGCGCGGTCTCGACCGGTCCCGGCAGCAGCGCGTACACCCGTCCGCGTCCGGCCGGCGAGGCGATCACCTGCGCCAGCGCGCCCGGCAGCTCGCTCGAGATCGCGGCGAGCAGCCGGCCGGGCGCGCGCTCGCCCGGGTCGGCGCACAGCCCGACCGCGCCCTCGCCGAGGTCGCAGCCCAGCCGGCGCGCGCGACGGACGATGTCACCCGGGTCCAGGTCGTCGCGGGTCAGCAGCTCCTCGAGGAACGACCCGCGGAGGTTCTGCTCGGTCTCGTCGCGGGCCTCCGCAATCGCGACCTCGGTCAGCGCCGCGACCGCGGCCACGTGCAGGTACTCGCCGGCGTCGGGACCGCCGGCGCCGAGCATGAGCACGGCGCCAAGCTCGTGCCCGCCGGAGACGATCGGCACCTCGGCCACGACCTCGGACGGGCGGTCGGGCTTGCCACCCGCCAGCCGCTTGGCCACGTAGCGCTCGTACCGGGCCCACACCTCGGACGGCATGCCCAGCCGCGGCACGACCACTGCGACCGGCGCGCCGGCATGCTGCCCGGCGATCTCGGCCACCCGCTCCAGGCCGTCGCCGGCCAGGACCGCTCCGACCATCTCCAGGTGTGCCCCCCGCGGCGAGGGGAGGGATTCAGGTGCAGTCATGGACATGATCTCCCCGGCGAGAGACGCGAAAGTGGCGGGGGCATCCGGCACCCCCGCCACTTCCGCTGGAGGGATCAGGCCCCCGCCGGGATCTCCTCCGTGTCGTGGGCCTGGAGGACCTCGCCCCCGTCCTCGCCGGTGCGGATGCGGATGGCCGCCTCCACCGGAAGGACGAAGATCTTGCCGTCCCCGACCTGCCCCGTTCTGGCGTGCTTGAGGATCGTCTCCGTGATCACGGAGACATCCGTGTCGTCGACCACGATCTCGAGCTTGAGCTTTGGACGCAGGTGGATGGTCAACTCGGAGCCGCGGTAGCGCTCCGTGATGCCCTTCTGCCTGCCCGAGCCCTTGTACTCCGCGATCGAGAGGCTTGGAAACCCCTTGTCAAGCAGATCCATGCGGATCGGCTCGAACGCCTCGTGGCGGACGAACGCCTCTACCTTCTTCATGCCGTCACCCCCTCGGGCACCGCATCGCCTCGGCCTTGCGGTGACACCGGCGCCTGACTGCCGTGCGGTGCGGCCGGACCGGTTGAGGCGGCACCCGTCTCGGGCAGCGGGATGAACTGCTCGGGGTAGCCGTACATGCCGTGCTCGACGATGTCGAGACCGGCATCCTCTTCCTCCTCGGTCACCCGTAGGCCGATCGTCTTCTTGATCGCCCAGAACGTGCCGTAGCTGAGCAGGAACACGAACGAGAAGGCGATCAGCACACCGACCACCTGGGCGATCAGCTGATCGAACCCGCCGCCGTACAGAAGACCGCCGTCGGGATTGCCGAACGCGTTGTACTCGGCCAGCCGCGGCGCGGTGAAGAAGCCGCAGGCGATCGTGCCCCAGATGCCGGCCAGGCCGTGCGCCGACGTGGCGCCGATCGGGTCGTCGATCTTCTTGTCGATTGCGATCACGCCGAACACGACGATCACGCCACCGATGAAGCCGATGATCGGTGCGGCCCAAGCCTCCACGTATCCCGAGGGCGCCGTGATCGCGACGAGGCCGGCGATCATGCCGTTGCCGACCATTCCGATGTCGATCGTCTTCAGCCTCAGCTGCGAGACCAGGAACGAGCCCAACACCCCGCCGGCGGCGCCGAGCATCGTGATCACGGCCACGTCCGCGAGGCGGCCGTCACCCGTGCCCAGGGTGGTGCCGGCGTTGAAGCCGAACCAGCCGATGAACAGGATCAGCACGCCGAGGCCGACAAGCGGCATCGAGTGCCCCGGGATCACGCGCGGCTTGCCGTCGGAGCCGTACTTGCCCTTGCGCGGGCCGAGCAACAGGAGCGCTGCCAGTGCGCCGGTCGCGCCGATCAGGTGCACCGCCGTCGAACCGGCGAAGTCCTGCATGCCGGTCGGCAGCAGCGGCGTGTCGCCGTTCTGCAGCCAGCCACCGCCGAACACCCAGTGGGAGCCGATCGGGTAGATGATCGCGGAGAACACGATCGCGTAGATCACATACGCGCCGTACTTGACGCGCTCCAGCGTCGAACCCCAGACGATGGCGAGCGAGACCGCGCAGAAGGCGAACTGGAACAGGAACTTGGCATCGACCGAGGCGTCCGAGAACGCGAGCACGGGCAGTCCGGAGTTGCCGGGCAGGTCGTCCACGCCCCCGGTGCCGGCGACCTGGAGGAAGAACCCGTTGCTCCCGATCAGCGACGCCAGCGTCGAGTTGTCGCCGAACACGTCGCCGCTGCCGAACGCGAAGGCGAAGCCCACCGCCCAGTAGCACACGGCCGCGATCGAGAAGTTGGTCAGGATCTTGGCGACGATCGTGCCCGCGTTCTTGGCGCGCACGAAGCCGACCTCGAGGAACATGAAGCCGGCCTGCATGAACAGGACCAGGACGGCGGCGATGATCACCCACATCGTGTTGATTGGGATCGTGTCGCCGAGCGTTCCGTCGATCGACTGCTTCAGTTCGTCGGATGTGGCCAGCGCCGACGCCGGCGTGAGCAGCAGGGCCAGCAGCGCCACCAGGGCGAGGGGGCCGGCCCGCTTAAGGGATCTCATCGTGCGAGTTCCTCCTATTACACCGGCAGCTTCAGACCGCCGGATCGCAGAGTCAAAGGGGACCCAGGCAACCTAGGTCCGCTGCGGCGGAGGATCTTTATCCAGGTGTCGAGGATTCGCGCGCCGCGTTTCTCCCACCTGTCGATGCGACCCTGTGCAATCGGTCCGATTCGGCTTTGTAGAGCCGGATCGGACCGAGCTACTAGGCGGTCTCTGGGACCGCCTCCTCCTCGCGCGCGGGCTCGACCTCGTCGTCCTCTGGCGGTAGCTGGTCGCCGCCGCGCTCGGTGCCGGCGATCAGCTCGTCCGGGGTCTTGCCCTCGGGCACGCGGCCGGACTTCATGCCGAAGTACACGGCCTGCGGGTGGTGGGCGATGATCGCCACCGTCGACTGCTCGGGCATCACGGCGAAGCCGTCGGACAGGTACATGCCGATGTCCTCGAGCCCCAGGAGCTTCCAGATCTTGGGGTGCTCCTCCTGGTTCGGGCACGCCGGGTAGCCCCACGAGTAGCGCCGGCCCTGGTCGGTGTCGACGTCAAGCGCCTCGCGCACCTCGTGGTGGTTCCACTCGGCCAGGCCCTCGGCGGTCTGGACCGCCAGGCCGTGCGTGAACAGCTGCTCGGAGAACTCGCCGTCCTCCTCCAGCTGCGCGAGCCTGTCGGTGGATTCCGGGCCCACCGTAACCCCCTGGAGCGCGACCACGTCACGCTCGCCGGAGTCGATCGGCTTGTAGAAGTCGGCCAGGCAGATCCGGTCGTGCTTGGGCTGGCGCGGGAACGTCAGCCGCTCGATCTCCTTGTCCTGATCCTCGGGGTCGAAGATCACCAGGTCGTTCCCGTCGCTGTTGCACGGGAAATATCCGACCTTGACCTTGGGGTGAAGGTAGTCCTGCTCGACCCACATGCGCTCGAGCTTGGGCTGAAAGCCCTCGTCGTCGCCGTCGCCCTCGACGATCTTGCGCCACTCCTCGCCCTTCTTGCCGCGCCCGCCCCAGTGGAGCTTGAACAGCACGTGGCGATCCAGGTGCGGGTAGACCTCCTCGAGGTCGACCTCGATTTCCCGCACGCCCCAGAACGGCGGCTCGGGCACCTCGTGGTCGGTCTCGACCGACGAGCGCACGGAGTCGTCCGTGACCGGCGGCGAGTCGTCCACCTTCTCGGGCTTCTCGCGCAGCTCCTTGGCGGCGGTGCGCGTCTTCTCCAGCAGATCGTCGCGCTGCTCGGGGTCGATCAGCGCGTCCATCGTGTCCAGGCCCTGGAAGGCGTCCTTGCAGTAGAAGACGCCGGGCTCGTAGATCTCGTCTGACTCCTTGCCCTTGGGGTAGAGCATGCGCCGGCCGAAGTCGCGGTTGATCGCGGCACCGCCGACCAGGACCGGGTATTCCAGCTCGCGGTCGTGCAGCTCGCCGACGGCGATCGGCATCTGCTTCGATGTCGAGACCAGGAGCGCCGACAGCCCGATCGCATCGGCCTTGTGCTCCTCGGCCGCACTCAGGATCGTGTCGACCGGAACCTGCTTGCCAAGGTCGACGACCGTGTAGCCGTTGTTGGTCATGATCGTGTTGACCAGCGACTTGCCGATGTCGTGCACGTCGCCGAACACGGTGGCCAGGACCACGGTGCCCTTGGTGTGGCCCTCCATCTTCTCGAGGTAGTTCTCGAGCTGGGCCACGGCGCGCTTCATGACCTCCGCGCTCTGGAGCACGAACGGCAGGATCAGCTCACCGGCGCCGAACTTGTCGCCCACCTCCTTCATCGCGGGCAGCAGCACGGTGTTCAGGGTCGGGACGGCACCGATCTTCTCGTTGCACTTGTCGATCCAGTCCTCGACGCCGTCCTTCTTGCGCCGCAGGATGTGCCAGTGCAGCGCCTCCTCGGGCTCCATGCCCTCGGTGGGGTTGGCGGCCTCGTCCTCGGCCTCCTCGCCCTGGGACTCGAAGTGCGCGATGAACTTCTCGAGCGCGTCCTCGGACTCGTTGAAGACCAGCGCGTCGGTGAGCTTTCGCTCCTCGTCGGAGATCTCGCCGTACGGGGTCACGTCGGCGGGGTGCACCATCGCCAGGTCGAGACCGGCCTCGACGCAGTGGTGCAGGAAGACCGAGTTCAGGATCTTGCGGGCCTTGGGCGAGACGCCGAACGACACGTTCGACACGCCCAGCGAGGTCTTGACCTTGGGCAGGGCCTTCTTGAGCTCGCGGATGCCCTCGATCGTCTCGATCGCCGACGGGCGCCACTCCTCGTCACCGGTGGTCAGGGTGAAGGTGAGGACGTCGAAGATCAGCGACTCCTCGTCGAGGCCGTGCTCGTCGACGACGATGTCGCGGATGCGCTGCGCGACCTCGACCTTGCGGTCGCGGGTCTTGGCCATGCCCTCTTCGTCGATCGTCAGCGCGATCAGCGCGGCGCCATGGGCCTTGGCCAGCGGCACGACGGTGTCGAGCTTGTCGCGGCCGGCTTCGAGGTTGACCGAGTTCATGATCGGGCGGCCGGGCGTCTGCTCCAGCGCCAGCTTCATGACGTCGGGCTCGGTGGAGTCGATCTGCAGCGGGGCGGGCAGCGACAGCGACACGATCTTGGCCAGCTGGCGCATCTGCTCGTCCTCGTCCTCGCGCTCGGTGAGCGCGACGCACAGGTCGAGCACGTGCGCGCCGCCCTCGACCTGGCTGGTGGCCAGGTTCAGCAGCGAGTCGTAGTCGTCGGCCAGCAGCATCTCCTTGGCCTTGCGCGAGCCCTGCGAGTTCACGCGCTCGCCGACGATCGTCGGCGCGGGCTCCTGCGCCAGCGTGCGTGGCACTCATCATCGAGCTGACCTTCAGCGCGCCCTTCTCCGGGCGCGGCCCGGTCTTCTTGCCGCCGACGCGGTCCACGATCGCCTTGATGTGATCAGGCGTGGTGCCGCAGCAACCGCCGACGATCGAAACGCCGCTCTTCTCGACGAACTCCTGGAGCGCCTCGGCCAGCGGGTCGGGCTCGGCCGGGAAGATCGTCTCGCCGTCGGGACCCTGGTAGGGGATGCCGGCGTTTGGGATGCAGTGCACCGGCAGCGGCGAGTTCTGGCCCAGGTAGCGGATCGCGTCGCGCATGTCCTCGGGACCGGTCGAGCAGTTGAGCCCGATCACGTCCACGTCCAGCGCGGTCAGGGTGGTCAGCACCGCCTCGATGTCGGTGCCAAGCAGCATCTTGCCGCCGTTGGGCAGCAGCGACACGGACGCCTGGATCGGCAGCGTGGTGCCGGTGCTCTTGAAGGCCTCGCGCATGCCGAAGATGGCGGCCTTGACCTCGAGGATGTCCTGGGCGGTCTCGACGATCAGCAGGTCCGAGCCGCCGTTGATCAGGCCCTCGGCCTGCTCGGTGAAGATCTCGACAAGCTCGGAGAACAGGATCTTGCCGAGCGTCGGGTCGTCGGAGGCGGGCAGGTGGCCGGTCGGGCCGATCGAGCCGGCCACGAAGTTGTCCTCGCCCGCCGCCTTGCGCGCGATCTCGGCGGCCTTCTGGTTGATCTCGACCGTGTGGTCGGCCAGACCCCACTCGTCCAGCTTCAGCCGGCTGGCCTGGAACGTGTCGGTCTCCAGCACGTCGGCGCCGGCCTCGATGAACGAGCTGTGCACGCCCTCGATGACGTCGGGGCGCTGGAGCACAAGCGCCTCGTGGCACTTGCCCTGGAGGCCCATGTAGTCCTCCTGGGTGAGATCGAACTGCTCCAAGGTGGCGCCCATGCCGCCGTCAAAGACGACGACGCGCTCGTTCACGGTCTTGAGGTAATCGCGGGCCATCGCCCAAGCTTACTACAACCTTGACACGACTGTGTGAAGGTTGATACTTCTGCCGTCAGCCCTGGCGGCGAGCCCAACGAACTGCGGCTGGGTAGGGAGCGGCCGGTGACGTTCCCGTCACGCTCGGCATGCTCCCGTAACGCGAGCCGGAGTGCGTGATGACTCGTGCCCGCTGAGCGGGCAAAACTCGTCAGGCAGGATTGGCCCACCCCCGCCGAGGTCACGGGACGGTTACGGAGGTGACGGCACGGTACGGGCCACCCCTTACCCAGCCGCCGTTTCGCCCGGGCCCACGGCGAACGCCCAGGGACCGCCGCAAAGGCCGGTCCCTGGGCGAGGCAGCTGGTGCGGCTGCCGCTGCTCTATTGCTGCACCGCCTCGAACGCGGTGGTGCCGAAGCATGCGGCCAAGCTAGGCCGGGCCCTGCTCGCGGAATCCTACGAGCGGATGATTCGCCGTCCGTCAGCCGGACGATCTCCCGCGCGGCCCCGCCGGCCTACTTGACGACTACCTCCGACACCATGCCCTTGGCGACATGCGGCGGGCCGCCCTTCTTGTCTGCGACGAAGCAGAAGAAGGCGTACTTGCCGGGCTTGCCCTTGAAGGTGACGGCCTGAGAGACCCCGGCGTCCAGCACCGTGCTCTCGATTCCGTCCGCATCCTCACTTACGAATGGCGGTTCGCCCTTCTCGGTGGCCAGGAACTTCTTGGCGTCCGCGATCGTCGCGTCGGGCTTGAGCCTGGAGGCTATGAAGTGGTGCCAGGTGCCACCCGCGTTCTCGAGCAGGACCGGCTCGCCCGACTTCACGCCGTCGCCCTTGAAGGCGTACTCGGTGGCGCTGACCTTGGCGGCGGGACCCTCGAACTCGTCGCCCGCATCACCTTTCACTTCGAACCGGGTCAGTGGAAGCTGCGCCCCTTCACCCGGCAGCACGACGTAGGTGCCGGCCTTCAGCTCCTGACGCACGCTCGTCTTGGCGCCCGGCTTGTCGGCGCAACAGGGTCCGCCGGCGGCCTGGAACCAAGCCGCGACAGGCTTGCCCTGCACCGCCTTGGCGAACTCGGCCGCGACCTCCTTGTCGGTGTGCTCCTCGGCCAGGAAGACCAACTGCCCGTCCGAGCCGCCCTTGTCCAAGGCGTTCTCGAACTTGATCGTCGCGGCGCCCGGCTTCACGCTCTTGGGCGTCACATCGAGGGCCAGGTCCTTCTCGGTTCCCGTCGCCTTGATCGTGATCGTCTGCGCCGCGGCGGAATCGCCGTCCCCGCCACCCGCTCCGTCGTCGTCGTCCCCGCAGGCCGCGAGCGCCAGGCTCGAGGCGACCATCAGTGCCACGGCGATCCGGCGCGCGCAGGCACCATCACGATCAGTCATACGGCTCCTCCATCGGTGTCGAGTCCCAGACCGCGGGCAGCTTACAGCCGGGACGGGTCGGCCTCGGCGGCGCTATCGCGCCCCCGGCCGGCGCCGGCCAGCTGCACCGGCGTGGGGTGCAGCGCGCTCAGGCGCAGGTCCTTCCACGACATGCCCTCGCGCACCAGCGCGGGCATGCCCAGCGCCACCGCGGTGGCGATCTCGACCGCCTGAAGGATGACCCCGTACGCCAGCGCGTCGGTCTTCCCCGACGCCGTAGGCCGACAACACGGCCACGCACGCGGCCTGGAACACGCCGAGCTTGGACGGCGTGGCCGGCAGCGCGCGCGCACCAACGCGGCGCGAGCGGTGGCCAGCGCCTGTTGCACAGCGGCACGACGGTGTCGTGTGAAGGTTGTGGCGCCCGCTACCCGAGCACCCCCAGCTCCGCCGCGCGCCCGGCCGCCTCGGTGCGCGTGCGGCAACGGAGCTTGGTCAGGATGCTGCGCACGTGCATATCGACTGTGCGGACGCTGAGCACCAGGCGCTCCGCTATCTCACGGTTGGTCAGCCCGTCGGCAACCAGGCGCACGACCTCGAGCTCGCGACGCGACAGGCCGGCGGACTCATGAGCCGCCGCCGCGCGGGTTCCCAGCAGCTCCTCGAGCGGCGCGCCCTGCCCCACGACCTCGGCCGCGATCTCTTCGGCCAGTGGAGCAGCCCCCAGCATCCGGGCGACGCGGTGGGCCTCGGCCAGACGCTCCAGCCCCATCTCTCGCTGCCCGGCAGCGGCCAGCACTACCCCCGCCCTCAGGAGGATCTGCCCCCGCTCGAAGGGGATGTCCAGCCCCGCGTGCAGCTCGACCGCACGGGTCAGCTGCTCGGCAGCCGCGGTCGTGTCGCCTTCCGCCAGCGCCGCCTCGCCGAGCCCGTGGGCCAGCGCCGCGAGCGCGTCCGGGTACCCGGCCGAGCCCGCGATCTGGGAGAGGGCTTCCGCGCAGGCCCGCGCCTCCGAGGCGGCACCGCGCCGGGCAAACCAGGCCGCGGACCAGCGGAGCGGCCAGACCGCGTAGTGGTGGTCCTCGCTGCGCGTCCAGCGGTTCAGGACGAGATGGCAAAGCTCGCGCGCGCGGTCGTCATCGCCGTCCGCGGCCGCGAGCGAGGCCAGCGCAGCCGCGCTGTCGCATTGCATCGAGACCACGTCCAGCCGCGTGGCCGTCTCGAGGCAACGCGCCAGAAGTGGCCGCGCCTCCTCGGTCCGGCCGCGCCACGCGTAGACGGCACCGAGCACCCCATCCGCGACCAGGGTGTCGTCGGCCCGTGCCTCGGAGACGAGGAGGCTGGTGCACAGGTCCTCGACCTGGCCCCAGTCGCCGAGCTCGCGCAGCACGTAGGCCATGCAGCTCAGGCAGGTGTGCTCAAGGCCGCCATCGGCGGTTCGCTCGCACAGCGCGATGGCGCTGCCCAGCGACTCGCGTGCCTTGGCGTAGTCACCGGCCACCTCGTGGGCGGTGCCGAGCCGCTGGTAGACCTCGGCCGCCTCCAGGTTGAGGCCGTGGTCGAGCGCCAGCGAGAGCCCGCCGCGGATGATCTCGATGCCGCTGGCGAAGGAGCCCTGCTTGACCCGGGCCACACCTTCGAGGCCCATCGCCCGGGCGCGCAGGTCGGTCCGGCTGCAGCGGGCGGCCTCCTCGCCGGCGGTCCGCGCCGTGGCCGCTGCCTCGGTGTGCTTGCCGGCGCTCTGGAGGTAGGCCCCCGCGATCAGCCGCTCGACGGCGGCCTCGCCGGGCAGGTCGTTGGCGGCGAACGCCTCGGCCGACACGCGCCGCGCCGCCAGGGCGAGGTCGCGCCGGCCCTGGAGCGCGTAGATGCCGGCGATGCGGCGCTCCGCGTCGGCCAGGGCGCGCCCAGCGCCCTCGGCCCGCCGGGCCGCGACGACCTCGCGCTGTGCGCGGGCGGCCTCGGCCAGATCGCCAGCCAGCTCGGCGTAGCGCGCGTGCTCCTCGACCACCGCGATTCGCTCGGTGCCTCGCTCGCCGTCGGGCCAAAGGTCCAGCGCCTGGCGGCCGAGGCTGGCGGCGTCCCGGTAGGCGTGCAGCGCGCCCCGTGCAGGAATCGCCTCCACGAGCGCGTCGAGGGCGTTGAGGGGGTCGCGCGCGGCAAGCCAGTGGTCCGCTATCTCGGCAGGATCGCGATCCCGCTCGCCCAGCGCCTGCGCCAGCCGGCGGTGCAGTGAGCGCCGCCGCAGCCAGGGCACGTCGTCGTAAATCGCCTCACGCGCGAGCGGATGACGGAAGGTCGCCTGGCCCGGCTCGGCCTCGACCAGCAGGCCCGCGGCTAGGAGCTCGGAGAGACCGCCCTCGTCGGCAAGCGCCGCGAGCAGGTCCAGGTCGAGCAGCGTGCCCGCAACCGCCGCGGTCTCGGCCGCAGCCCGCGCCTGCTGCGACAGGTCGGCCGTCTGCACCAGCACCGCCTCACGCACGGTCTGGGGCAGCGGCACGTCTCCGTCCAGGGCCAGTGTGGCCCCGTCCGGTCCATCCTGAAGCCGGTCGTCCGCCACCAGGGCCGCGGTGAACTCCTGGACGAAGAACGGCACTCCGCCGGTGCGGTCGTGCAGCGTCTCCGCCAGTCGCGGCGAGGGCTCTCGCCCGAGCACCTGCGCGACAAGTGCTTCCGCCTCCGGGGCCGTCAGGGGCCCGAGCTCCAGCTCGATGAGCAGCCGCTCGCGGCGCAGGTCGTGACGCAGGCGGCGCAGCGGGTGCGCGCGGTGCAGCTCGTCCGAGCGATAGGAGGCCACGACCAGCAGCGGCATCTGACCGAGCGAGGGCGCCAGCGCGCCCAGGAACTCCAGCGTCGCCTCGTCCGACCACGCCAGGTCGTCGAGCAGCAATGTGGCCGGTCGCGAGGATGCCATCTCGACGAGGCCGCAGCGGATCGCCTCGAACAGCGTCGCGCGGTCCTTGCTCTCCCGGCCCTCACCCAACTCGGGCAGCAGGAGCGCAAGGTGGGGCTTGAGCGGACCGCAGCCCAGCAGCCCCTCCGGCACCTGGCGGAGATAGCTGCGCAGCGCGGCGGTGATCGGGCCGAAGGGCGCACAGGCCGGAGTTGCCGCGCCCCGGACGAACCGGGTGTCCTCAGAGTGGGCGGCCTCGACCGCCAGCCGCGTCTTCCCTGACCCGGCATTGCCGCACAGGAGCACGAGCGACCCGCGGCCCCCTACGGCCTCGCGCAGCGCCGCCTGGAGCTGCGCTCGCTCGCTTTCACGGCCGATGAGGGGGCCACCCGGCACGGGTCAACTCTACGGCCCCCGGCCGGGTTCGGCCGGGGGCCGTAGGGTCAAGCCGGCAGGTCGCGGACCCCGTCGCTGCCGAACACTGCCGAGACCTCGGCCACCAAGTTGGCCGGGAAGCCGCCGCAGCGCGCGTGCTCGAGCACGTCATCCGCGCTCTTGGCATCGTGAACGCAGTACAGCTTGTCGCCGGCGACGTAGGTGTGCCGCCACGTGTACGGGTTGCTGATTCCCTCGACGACCTCGTTCGACTTGTCGGTGATCCCCTGCAGCTCGCTGTCGGTCAGCTCGCTGGCACCGGGGATCTCTCGCTCGATCAGGTACGTGGGCATGGTGTTCCTCCTCGTTGGTCGATGACGAGGAGGAACGTACGACGGCCCCGGCCGCATTCCATCCGCAGAACCGCCGTACTTACCGGTCTCGCATGCCGTATTGCCCACCCTGGCCGACAGCTTGCCGGCGACCTGCGCCCACACGAGAGGTCAGACCCGCGCCTCCAGGATCAGGTTGAACGGCGTCTCGGTCGCCCGCCGCACGTGGCTGAAGCCGGCCTCGTGCAGCACCTCTGCGAGCCGCGCCTCGCCTGCCTGCGCCCCGAGCGCCAGGCCGACCTCCTGTGCCTCCGATGCGGGAGTACAGATCATCGTGGAGGCGGCATAGAACATCCGCCCGACCGGGTTGATGTTGTCCTCGAGCGTGTCGCCGGCGAACGGCTCGACGATCAGGTAGGTGCCGTCCGGGGCCAGCATCTCCGCCGTGTGGCGCGCCGCCCCGACCGGATCCCCCATGTCGTGCAGGCAGTCGAAGTTGCACACCAGGTCGAACGCGTCCCCGCCGAAGTCCTGGGCTCGTGCGACCTCGAACGACACCCGGTCGGCCACGCCCACCTCCGCCGCACGTGCCCGCGCCTGCTCGATCGACTCGGCGTGGTAGTCGAAGCCGACGAACGTCGAGTCGGGGTAGGCCTGCGCCATCACGATCGTCGAGGCGCCATGGCCGCAGCCGACGTCGGCCACGCGCGCCCCGTCCCTGAGCTTGGCCTCGACGCCCTCCAGCGCCGGGATCCACTCGCTCGTCAGGTGTGCTTGGTAGCCGGGGCGGAAGAACCGCTCGGTGCCGAGGAACAGCCGCTGGTCGTGCTCGTGCCAGCCCAACCCGTGGCCGTCGCGGAACGTGCGTGTGAGCTTGTCCTCGTCGGCCCACAGCGAGGCCAGCAGGTCCATCGCCCCCATGAGGTAGACCGGGCTGTCCTCGTCGGCGAGCGCCATCGCCTGCTCCTCGGGCAACTCGTAGCGGTCCGCCGCGGGATCGTGGGTTACATACCCGCCGGCGGTCTGGTTGGCCAGCCACTCGCGCACCATCCGCTCGTCGCAGCCGGTGCGCTCTGCCACGTCGGCCGCGGACAGGGGCCCGGCGTGGGCCATCGTGCGGTAGAGGCCGAGCCTGTCCCCCAACAGCATCAGCGGCGCGCTCATCGCGGCGCTCATGTCGCCGACCGCCCGGTTCATGAAGTCCTCGAGCCGCTGCTCGTCGATTGCGGCGGTAGCCATTTTGGGTTCCTCTCGTTCAGGTCAGAACGCGGAACCCCAAGCCAGCGCAGACGCGATCCGCTCGGACGCTTCCATTAACCACCCGGCGGGCACTCGTGTCAAGCGCCACTAATGCCTGCGGCGCCGCCGCGGCACGAGTTTCGCGGGCGCGATCGTCAGTAGGTCTTGGCCTCGGCGGCGCTCTCGCGCCCCCGGCCGGCACCGGCCAGCTGCACCGGCGTGGCGTGCAGCGCGCTCAGGCGCAGGTCCCGCCATGACATGCCCTCGCGCACCAGGGCGGGCATCCCCAGCGCCACCGCGGTGGCGATCTCGACCGCCTGGAGGATGATCCCGTACGCCAGCGCATCGGTCTTCCCGATGCCGTAGGCCGACAGCACCGCCACGCACGCGGCCTGGAAGACGCCGAGGTTGGAGGGCGTGGCCGGCAGCGCGGCGGTCACGTTGACGGCGAACAACACCGCCGCCGCGGCGCCGATCCCGGCGCGCTCGTCCAGGCCGAGCGCAACCAGCAGCACGTAACAGGCGATCCACTGGACCCCCCAGGCGCTGAGCTGGGTGACCATCGCCCAGCCGCCGAGCTTGGCGTGGCGGAAGACCTCGAGCCCGCTGCGCACGCGCACCATCGCGGCGCGGGCGGTAGCCAGCGCCTGCTGCACGCGCGCGAATCGCGACGGCTTGCCGCGGCGCAGCAGCGCCGGGACGGCCAGCAGCGCCAGAATGACCACCAGCGGGGCGATGGTGGCGAACACCAGCGCGTCCTCGTTGCCGCGGAAGATGCCGACGGTGGCGAACATGACGCCGCCGAGGATGGCCAGCGCCAGCAGGTTCAGCAGCGTCTGCGAGATCAGGGTGCCCAGTACGACCGGCAGCCGATCGCGCACGCGGCCGGCGCGGCGGGCAACGATCAGCGCGCGCGACGGCTCTCCGAGCCGCGCGGGCAGCGTGGCCGACATGAAGACGCCGATCATCGTGCCGCGGGCGGTGTCGCGGCGGCGCAGGGGCACGCCCGGCAGGGCGGCGCGCAGAATCGCGTGCCACGCCTCGGCGCGCATCAGCATCGACGCGCACATGAGCGCGAACGCCACGAGGATCCAGACCGGTGACGAGGCCACGACCGCGCGGCCGATCGATTCGATCCCGATGTGCTCGACGGCCAGCGCTGCCAGCCCAACGCCGCCTCCGGCGGCGGCGATCACGGCGGCGCGGCGCGCTACGCGGGCAGCGCGGCGGCGGCCGGTGCGCTGAACCTTGGGCTCGATCGACGGGATCCGCCGCGGTCGCACCATCGGCTCGCCGTCGGCGGCGGCGAGCCCGATCCGGCGCGCCACGGCCGCGGACCGGGTGGTTGGCTCGGGCATCGCGATCGCATCCTCGTAGGCCTCGGTGAGCTCGTCGGCCACGTGCGGCCAGGAGAATCGCTCGGCACGCTCGCGCGCAGCCACCGCCATGCGGGCGCGGCGATCGGGGTCGAGCGCGAGGTCGCGCAGCGCTTCCCCGAGCGCGGCCGGATCGGCGGGCGGCACCAGCAGGCCGTCGTAGCCGTGGCGGACGACGTCGCGGTAGCCGACTATGTCCGAGGCGACCACCGGCGTGTACGAGGCGAATGCCTCGGTGAGCACCATCCCGAAGCTCTCGCCGCCCAGCGAGGGCGCCACAAGCAGGTCGGCCTGGCCCAGCAGGCGCCACTTCTCGTCGTCGCTGACGCGGCCGGCCACGTGCACGCCCTCGGCGTCCATCAGCACGGGCTCGACCTCCTCCGAGGTGGCGCCGGCGACGGTCAGCCGCGCTGGCACTCCGGCGCTGCGCAGGGCCTCGAAGGCGCGCAGCAGCACGGGCAGGCCCTTGCGGGCGTCGGCGCGGCCGACGAACAACAGCTCGAGCGTGCCCTCGCCGGGGCGGCCGTGGTCGGGCCGCGCTGCGGCCAGGTCGACTCCGTTGGGCACGATCCGATAGCGACCGCCGTAGTAGCGCTCGGCCGTCCACCGCGCCGCCTCGGAAACCGCGACGCGGACGCCGAGCTTGTTGTAGAGCCGGCGGACACCCACTACGTTGGAGGCGAACCCGTTGGCCAGCGTGCTTGTCGAGTAGCAGTGGAAGGTGCCAACCAGCGGCACGCGCGAGAACTCCGTTGCGAAGAAGCTCACGAACGGCGCGTTGGGCTCGTGTACGTGGATCACGTCGTAGCCGCCGTGGCGCAGCTCGCGGCCGAGCGTGCCCACGGCCTGCGAGGAGATCCCGAGGTTGGACACCGCGCCGTTGGCCGGGAAGCCGGTGCTGCGGCCGAGCGCGATCAGGTTGTCGGGCAGGGGCCGGCTATCCGGCCGGGCGCCGCGATGCATGACACGTGCCAGTCGGTCATCCGGGTCATAGGGCGCCAAGATCCGGACATCGTGTCCGTGGGCCGAGAGCTCACCGGAGAGGGCCTCGACATGACGCCCCACGCCGCCTGGGTACGTGTACGAGTACGGGGAAACGATCCCTACGCGCACGACCGCATCGTAGACCACCACCTCGGATGCGCCACACTGGCGGTGTGGCCAACCGTACCTTCGTGAAGTTCACGTTCATCCGCGTCCAGCCCGAGTGGCGGCGCCGCGACGCAGCCGAGCGGGCCCAGGACAAGCGCGAGTTCGCGGCCGCGTGCAGGGAGTTTGGGGAGGACCATCTGCTGCGCGCGTATTCGCTGGTGGGCACGCGCGGCGACTGCGATCTGATGGTGCGCACGGTGGCCCCCTCGCTGGACCCGATCCACGATTTCCACGTACTGCTCAACCAGAGCGGGCTGATGCGCTGGGCCGAGATCAGCCACTCATATCTGGCGATGACGAAGGAGTCGGTCTATTCCGACGAGCCGACACCGCTGGAGCCGCGCCCGGGCTCGGATGCCAAGTATCTGATCGTCTACCCGATGTGGAAGAAGCGCGAGTGGTACCTGCTGGACCCCGAGGAACGGTGGCGGATCATGCAGGGCCACATCGAGACCGGCCGCCGCTACAGCGGTATCGAGATCAACACCGCCTACTCCTACGGGCTCGACGATCAGGAGTTCGTGGTGTCGTTCAACGCCGACGACCCGTCCGAGTTCCTGGACCTCGTCCAGGAACTGCGCGGCACCGAGTCCAGCGCGTATACCGAGTCCGAGACGCCGATCTTCACATGCATCTCGGCGTCGCCCGAGCGCGCGCTCGACGCCCTCGACGGCGTCAGCGTGCCGCAGCCAGCATCTCGCTGACCGACGTCAGCTTCACGCGCGGGCGGCCCAGCGGCTCGCCGGCCGCCTTCTCGGCGGCATCGATGGCCTCCCAGCCGGCGTAGGCCACCAGGTCCGGCTGGCGCTCGCGCACCAGCGCCAGGATCCCGTCGGGCTCGGCCGCCGCCGGATCGGCCAGGCGGCCCTCGGCCAGGTCGTCCAGCACGTGCTCGACGGTTTCCTGAGCGTCGCGCTTGTTGGTGCCGATCACCCCGGACGGCCCGCGCTTGATCCAGCCCGCCACGTACTCGCCCGCGATCGACGACTGCGTCTCGGGGTTCACGATCCGGCCCTCCTCGTTGGGGATCGTGCCGTGCCACTCGTCGAACGGCACGCCCTCGATCGGGGCGCCGCGGTAGCCGATCGAGCGGAACACCAGACCGCACTCGAGCGTCTCGTGCTCGCCGGTCGACTGCGCCCGCAGGCCCCCGTCGCCGCCGTGCTCGAGCTGGTTGCGCACCAGCTCGATCGACTCGACCTTGCCGTCGCCGTGGATGGCCACGGGTGAGCGCAGGAAGCGCAGCACCACGCGCTTGGGCTTGCCCGCCGGGGTGCGGCGCGCGTAGTCGGCCAGGATCTCGACGTTGCGGCGGTGGGTGATCTCGCCGTCGCCCTCGATCGAGCGCGCGCTGTGATCGTCCAGCTCCACCTCGGCGGGGTCCACGATCACGTCGGCGTCGGTCAGCTCGCCAAGCTCGCGCAGCTCGGGGTTGGTGAACGCCGCCTGGGCGGGGCCGCGCCGGCCGACTATCACCACCTCTTCCACCCCGCTCTCGGCGATCGCGTCGATGGCCGCGTCGGTGGTGTCGGTCGTGTCCAGTTCCTCGCGCGGGAGCACGAGCATGCGGGCCACGTCCATGGCCACGTTGCCGTTGCCGATCACAACCGCGCGCCTGGCCGAGAGGTCGAACTCCAGGTCCTGGTAGTCGGGGTGGCCGTTGTACCAGGCCACGAATTCGGTGGCGGCCCAGCTGCCGGGCAGATCCTCGCCGTCGATGCCCATGTGCCGGTCGCGCTCGCAGCCATACGCGTAGACGACCGCGTGGTAGTGCTCCTTGAGCTCGGCGTGGGTGACGTCGCGGCCGACCTCGACGTTGCCGAAGAAGCGAAACCGCTCCCTCGCCGCCGTCTTCTCGTAGACGCGCGTAACCGACTTGATCTTCGGATGGTCGGGCGCCACGCCTGCGCGCACGAGCCCGAACGGGGTGGGCAGCCGGTCGTACAGATCGACCGCCGCGGTCACGTCCTTGGCGGCCAGCAGGTGGCCGGTGGCGTAGAAGCCGGCAGGGCCGGAACCGACGACCGCGACGCGCAAGGGATTGTCAGGGGTGCCCGCCACAGCGGCGGGCGATGTTAGCGGCGGGTCGCCGGTCGTTCAGCCGACCACGGACCGCTAGCGGTCGGAGCCCTGCCGGTCCTGCTCCTCTGCCTCGCGCATCAGCAGCTCCATGGCCGAAACGGTCTCGATCGGCTTCACGTTCACGCGCGAGGAGCCGTCGTCGCGGATGCCCTCGACGTGCTCGGGCTCGATGTCGGGCTCCCGCTTGGTCTCCGGCGGCGGCTCGGGTTCGTGCCCGGCCGCGGGCGGCTGCGGCTCCGCGGCAGGCGGGCGCGGCGGCACCGGGGCCGGCGCCGGCGGCTCGCCGGCGAGGTCGGCGCGGACGATCTCGACCTCGAGCGCGTCGCGCTGCATGATCTCGGGCGTGGGCGGCTCGGGCGTATCGGCCGCGGGCTCGTCGTGCGCGACCACCTCGACGGACGGCTCGGGCGCGTCCTCGGCGTACGGGTCGACCGGCGACGGCTCGGGCTCAAGGGCAGCCGGCTCGGGAGCGGGCGGCTCGGCGGCAGCCGGCTCGGGAGCGGGCGGCTCGGCGGCGGGCAGCGTGGGCGGCTCGAGCACGACCGGCTCGTTCTTCTTCTTGCGGCCGAACGACGGCAGCTTCAGCTCCGGCCCACCGAGCGTCGGCCGGCCCTTCTCCTTCGCCGGCTTGGCCGGCTTGGCCGGCTTGGCCGGCTTGGCCGGCTTGGCGGGCTTGTCCTGCTTCGGCGCCTTCGCCGCCTTCTTGCGGCCGAACGACGGCAGCTTCAGCTCCGGCCCACCGAGCGTCGGCCGGCCCTTCTGCTTCGCCGGCTTGGCCGGCTTGTCCTCCTTCGGCGCCTTCGGCTCCTTGGAGCGGCCGAACGACGGCAGCTTCAGCTCCGGCCCACCCAGTTTGAGGCGTGCCCGCTTGGGCTTGGCCTCGGCGGCCGGCGGCTCGGGGTGCAGCGACGCGGCGTCGAAGGCGTCGACGACGCTCCCGGCGGCCTCTGCGTCGACCACGGAGGTGTGCGCCGCCATGTCGCCGAGGCGCTGGCGCCGCTCGCCGGTACCGAGCATGACCAGGAGCCCTATCACCGGCGTGTCCACCACCCGCGCAACCGTGCGCATGGCGTACTGCTGCATGGTCGGCTCACCGCCGTCGGCGGAAACGACCTTGAGGTGCATCACGCGCTTGCCGAGCGTCTGCCCGCCGCCGCTCTCGAGCGCGAAGAAGTAGTAGAGGGCCCAGCCAATCAGGACCAGCGCGACGGCGGGCGTCAGCAGGTCGCTCGCCAGCAGCGCGACGGCAGCCAGCAGCGGGACGGCCAGGTCGATCGCGGCGGCGGCGATCCGGCGGTTGTCCAGCGGTGGACCGGAAACGGCGTGTGTGGGCGGGGTGGTCATAGCCATCGGGTCGGGTATCGGCAGGGCCTGCGACGATCCTTAGCCCTGTGCAGCGCATGGCCGTGATCGACATGGGCTCCAACTCGTTCCGCCTGGTGGTGTTCGAGTACGAGCCGACCGGCTGGTGGAGCCTGATCGACGAGATCCGGGAGCCCACGCGCGTCAGCGCCGGGATGTCCGAAACCGGCGCTTTGCAGGACAAACCGATGAAACGTGCCGTGCAGACGGCCACCGTGTTCGCCAACTTCCTCCGGGCATCCGGGGTCGAGCGGGTGGAGGCGGTCGCCACCAGCGCGATCCGCGACGCGTCCAATCGCGATGAGCTACTGGCGGCGATCTCCGACCAGACGGGCCTCGAGGTGCGGGTGATCAGCGGCGCCGAGGAGGCCTGGTACGGCTACCTCGCGATCGCGAACTCGACCACGATCGCCGACGGGTTCGGCATCGACATCGGCGGCGGCAGCGTCCAGATCATGCAGCTGCGGGAGCGCCGGATGCGCAAGGCGGAGTCGGTGCCGCTGGGCGCGGTCAGGGTCAGCGAGGAGTTCCTGCCCGACGAAGAGGCCACCGCGAAACAGATCAAGGCCCTGCGAAAGCACACGGCACGCGCGCTGTCGGAGTTCGAGTGGTGGAGCGGCGGCGAGGAGCCCACGGAGGAGCACGGGCAGGTGCGGCTCGCGGGGCTCGGAGGAACGATCCGCAACCTGGCCGCCGCGGCGCAGAAGCGGCTCGAGGTCACCGACCTGGACGTTCAGGGCTTCGTGCTCACGCGCGAGGCGCTGGCCGAGCTGATCGACGAGCTGACATCGCGGCCGGCCGACAAGCGCGGCTCGGTGCGGGGCATCAAGCCCGACCGTGGCGACGTGATCCTGGGCGGCGCGGTGGTGCTGGACGTGGCGATGGAACGGGGCGGCTTCTCCGGCATCGAGGTGACCGAGGCGGGCTTGCGCGAGGGCATCCTGTTCGAGCGGATGCTCGACGGCCAGGATCCTCCACTGCTGGACGACGTCCGGCGCGCATCGGTTGAGAACCTCGAGCATCGCTACCACGGCGACCATGCGCACGTGCAGCACGTGGCCAAGCTCTCGCTGGAGGCCTTCGACGCGCTCGGCGACGCCGGACTGCACGATCTCGGCGGCTACGAGCGCGAGGTGCTCTGGGCGGCCTGCATGCTGCACGACATCGGCGTGGCGATCGACTACGACGACCACCACCGCCACTCGCACTACCTGATTCTGAACAGCGGCCTGCCCGGCTGGTCGCCACGCGAGCTGGAGCTGATCGCGCTCGTGGCGCGCTGGCACCGCAAGGGCGCGCCGGACTCCTCGCGCCTCGGCGCGCTGGAGCGAAAGGGCGACGGCAAGCGGCTCAAGCTCCTGTGCGGCGTGATCCGCCTGGCCGAGCAGCTCGAGCGCAGCCGCGATCGCTCGGTCGCGTCCGTGTCACTCGAGGAGCGCAAGGACGCGGTCCGGCTCGTGGCCGCCACCAACGGCTCGGGCGGCGTGCCCAGCGTGGCGGTCTGGGCCGCGCAGCGCGGCTCGGACCTGCTGGCCGAGGCGATCGGCGAGGACGTCGAGGTGACGCTCGCCGACTAGCGAGCTGGCGCCGGCCTCGGCCAACGGAAGCTGGGCGCGCGCCCGGCCTGGCCGCCCGGCGTGCGGCTAGCGGCGCGGCAGCAGGCAGAACAGCGTGTTCCCGCGACGCGCCGCCTTGGCGCTGCTGGACGCCAGCCCGAGCGGCAGCTCGACATCGGGCAACTCCAGCGCCTCGCGGCGCGCCTGCGCCGGGCTCTGCCAGCGGCCGTCGCGCCTGGACGTCTGGGCGTCGCCGTCGAAGCGGTAGACGTCGAACCCGCGCGCGATGTCGTTTCCGTACAGGTAGAAGCTTCCGTCCTTAGCGATCCGCGGCGTCTTGGCCGACCACGTGTCGGCGTCGTCGTGGCGGTAGAAGCCGACCTCGCGCATGCCCGCACCGACCACGTCGGTCTTGCCGAGGCCGATGCCGGCCAGGCTGGAGATGTCGACCACGCGGACGCCGCCGTTGTAGTAGGCCACGGTCAGGAGCTTCTCCTTCTCGTGGATGTCGAACACGTGCGCGGTGCAGGTGTTCGTGGCGCTCGTGGTGGGACGGACCTCGTCGATGTTCCAGGCGCCCACCTTGACCGGCGCCTTCTCCCGCTCGCCGGTGATGTCGTACACGTGAAAGCCGCCGCTTGGGCAGACCGGGCCGCCGGCGGCGCCGGCGAACTCGTCCTCGACGATCAGGAACTCGCGGCTGCCGATCCTGACCGGGTCGGACTGGTGCCACACGTTGATCGCCGGGTCGACGAACGAGGACACGATCGACGGCTCGGCGGGGCTCGACGTGTCGATCACGACGCCCTGCGAGAGCGCGGCCGAGTAGGCGCGGTCGCCAGAGCCGTCGAAGGTGATGTCATGCGACTCCGTGCCCAGGCCGGGGCGCGCCGGCAGCGCCAGCTCGCCGGTCTTGCGCGGCGCGGCCAGGTTCGAGATGTCGAACACCTCGATCGCCGGCTGGAACGACGTGATCAGGTCTGAGTTCGAGTTGTAGAGGTAGTTGCCGCTGGGGTGCACGGTCTGGTTGTGCGAACCCTGCGGCACCTCGACGAACGACACCGTGCGCGGCTTGCGCGGGTTGGTGATGTCCGCGATGAACGTGCCCTGGCGCCCCGCCTCGCCGTCCACGGCGTCGAATCCCAGCGCCTCGGCCTCCCGGTAGCAGGTGGACTCCGGGTTACCGTCGGCGTCCGCCGTGTAGGCCGCGAACACGCGCCCGGGCCGCTGCTTCTGGCGGAACACCTGGACGTCGCCCTGGAGGATGTCGCACTCGTACTTGCCGGCCAGCCTTGTCTTGGTGGGCTGGGTGACGTCGAAGATGTGCATCCCGTTCTCGTACGAGCCTGCCACCGCGTAGTCGCGCCCGGAGATGCGCGCGAACTCCATGTCGGTGCCGTAGTTCCGCGTCTCGTTGCGTGCCTCGTACGGGATGTTCTTGACGAACTTCATGTTCGGGCTGTTGGCCGCCTCGGCTCCCGCGGGCAGCGCCGCCAGCAGCGCGAGCGCGATCAGGACAACACGACGTGGAGAACACCCCTGCGAGAGCATGCGCGCTCTATCCCCCTGGCGAGCCGCCGGCGAAACCTCTCAGGCCAAGGTGGTACGCAGCTCTCCCAGTTGAGGCGAGCTGACCACGACCTCGTCGCCCGGCTTCAGCCACACGCGCGGATCGCGTGACATGCCGACGCCGGACGGGGTGCCGGTGGACACGATGTCGCCCGGCTCGAGCGTCATCAGCTTGGAGAGGAAGGCCACCAGCGCCGGGACCGAGTGGATCAGGTCGGCCGTGTTGCCGTCCTGCATGACCTGGCCGTTGAGGGTCAGCGCTATGCCGATCGCGTCGGCCGGGCCGGCCTCGTCGGGCGTGACCAGTGCCGGTCCGCACGGGGCCGCGTGGTCGAAGACCTTGCCGGGCATCCACTGGGCGCTGATGCGCTGGTAGTCGCGCGCCGACAGGTCGTTGAGCAGCGTGTAGCCGGCCACGTGCTCGAGCGCCTCCGCCTCGGGCACGTCCTTGCAGGTGTCGCCGATCACGAACGCGACCTCGGCCTCGTAGTCCACCTTCCGGCTGAAGGAGGGCAGCGGCACGGTCGCGCCGGCGGGCGCGAGCGCGTTCGCGAATTTGGCGAACACGGTTGGGTACTCGGGTAGCTCGGCGCCCTGCTCGGCCGCATGCGAGGCGTAGTTCAGCCCGATGCAGATGAGCTTGCCCGGGCGCGGTATCGGTGGCATCAAGGTGACGCCGGCAAGCGCAACCGGCACGCCCGGCGCGGATGCCGGCAACGGGCCGCGGCGGAGCAGATCGCCGAGGTCACCTTCGCCCGGCGCGGTGATCGGCGCCACCTCGGTGCCGTGCAAGAGGCCGGCCTGGGGACCCTGCCCCGCGTCGAAGCTCACGAACCGCATTGCGCGCGGGACCGTACCCTAGGGGCGTGGCTCGCGAGAAGGACAGCTCGATCCCGACGGGGAGGATTCGCCGTACCGCCAAGGTTGCGGGACTTGCCGGTGGCCAGACCGCGCGCAACTACGCCACCCGCGCGGCCAACCTGACGCGTGACGAGGAGGGCCGGCGCGCCGCCGCCAGCAAGCGCCAGGCAGAGGCCGCCGAGCAGATCCTCGAGGTGCTGGGGAACATGAAGGGCGCGGCTATGAAGGTCGGCCAGGTGGCGTCGTTCATCGACACCGGCGCGTTCCCGGAGGAGTTCCAGGACCGGATCCAGGCCAAGTTGGCCGAGCTGCGCGACTCCGCGCCGAAGGTGTCGTTCAAGGACATGAGGAAGGTGATCGAGTCCGAGCTCGACGAAAAGCTCGGCGACGCCTTCGCGGAGTTCGACGAGGAGGCGCTGGCGGCGGCGTCGATCGGACAGGTGTACAAGGCGAAGCTGCACGACGGCCGCACGGTTGCCGTGAAGGTGCAGTACCCCGGCGTGGCGCAGGCGGTGCGATCGGACCTGCAGAACCTGGGGCTGATCATGCGCGTGGCCAAGAAGATCGCCCCCGGCATGGACGCCAAGGCGATGACCGCGGAGATCAAGGAGCGCCTCTCCGACGAGCTCGACTACGAGCAGGAGGCCCAGGCCCAGCGCGCTTTCGCGCGCGCCTTCCGCGGCCATCCGTTCGTGGTCGTGCCCGACGTGGTGACCTCGCTCTCGCGCGAGAAGGTGCTGGTCACCGAGTGGGTCGAGGGCATCGGCTTCGAGGAGGTGCGCGAGCTCGACAAGGCCGAGCGCGACCGTTACGGCGAGATGATCTTCCGCTTCTTCTTCGGCTCGATGCACCGCAACGCGCACTTCTCGGGCGACCCGCATCCCGGCAACTTTCGCTTCATGGACGACGGCCGGATCGCGTTCCTGGACTTCGGCATGACGAAGACCGTGCACCGCGAGCACATCGAGAACGAGGCGCGGGTGCTGCGGCTGGGCATGGAGGGCGATGCCGAGGGCCTGTTCGACCAGCTGGCCGGCATGGGTTTCTTCGACCCGGACGACCCGGTGATGCAGCCCGAGCGCGTCCTGGAGCACTTCCGGGCCGTGACCAGCTGGTACGTGGACGATCGCGAGGTGACGATCGACAAGGACGTGGTGGCCCAGGTGCTGATCGACTTCGGCGACCCGCGCTCGGACTACTGGGAGATGCTGCGGCACGAGAACCTGCCGCCCGAGGCGCTGCTTGGGAGGCGGATGGAAGGGCTGACGGTCGGCGTGCTGGGCTCGCTCGGGTGCACAGCCAACTGGCACCGGATCTGGCGCGAGTGGCTCTACGGCGACCCGCCCACCACGCCGCTGGGTGAGCAGGAGGCCGACTACTACGGCCGCGCTGCCGCCTAGCGCCGGGGCGGCGGCGCTAGCTCGCCAGGCGGAACTCGTCGCTGAAGTCGTCCAGTGGATTGGAGCCGTCGACGGGCATCTGCCGCGACCCGTCGGCCAGGCCGAACAGCAGCTCGAACAGCTCGTCGGTGCGCAGCGCGGGCCGCACCTCCCAGCGGACGGTGGCGTCCTGCTCGGGGTGTCCGCCGAACGTATGCGGCGTGCCGGCGGGAACAGTGACCTCGTCGCCCTCGGCCAGCACCCGCTGGTCGCCGTCCACGGTCGTGACCACGGCGCCGGAGACCACCTCGAACCGTTCCTCCTGCGCCGGGTGCAAGTGGGCGGGCGCGGGCGCACCGCCGGCCTTGTACGAGGTCTCCATCACCAGCAGTTCGGGCTGGATCGAGACGAACCGGACGGTCTGGCCGGTGTGCGGGTTGTGAAGCTCGTCGCCGGGCTCGGCCACGCTAGGCCGCGGAGCCGCAGCTGGGGTCCTCGTCCGCGATGCGGAACGAAGAGCCGCAACCGCACGAGGCGACCACGTTGGGGTTCTTGACCTCGAACCCCGAGCCCATGAGGCTCTCGGTGTAGTCGACCTGCGAGCCGTCGACGTAACGCATGCTGGCCGGATCCACGATCAGGCGGATGCCCTCGTGGTCGAAGACCTCGTCCTCCTCGCGCTTCTCGTCAAGCGCGAGCGCGTACTGGAAGCCCGAACAGCCGCCGCCACGTACGCCGATGCGCAGGCCGACTTCGCCTGCGGTCTCCTGCTGGGCCAGGAAGCCGCGGACCTTGTCCGCCGCGATCTCGGTCATGGTCACCATGCTTTCCAAAAGATAGCAATGGGACTGGCGCTGGCAAAGAACGCCGCCCAACCCCGCTATCTTCGTGGTCGTGCCGACCGCAGAGCACCTCAAGGAGCGAATCGAGGACGCGTTCCCCGACGCCAGGGTCCAGGTTGAGGATCTGACCGGCGGAGGCGACCACTTCCGGGCCGAGGTCGTGTCCGGGCGCTTCGAGGGGCTCAGCCGGATCCAGCAGCACCAGCTGGTCTACGGCGTGTTCGGCACCGAGGTGGGCGGCGCCATCCATGCCCTCTCGATCAAGACTTCGACACCGGAAGGCTGACCCATGGACAACGCTGAGATCCGCGACTTCATCGACGGCGCGATCAAGGAGAACGAGGTGATGCTCTTCATGAAGGGCACCCCCGAGGCTCCCGCCTGTGGCTTCTCGATGCGCACGTCGGGCGCCCTGAACGCGCTGGGCGTGCGCTACGCAGCGCTCGACATCCTGCCCGACCCGCGCATCCGCGAGGAGCTCTCGGGCCTGTCGGGCTGGCCGACCATCCCGCAGCTGTTCGTGAAGGGCGAGCTGGTGGGAGGCTGCGACATCGTCGTCGAGATGTACGAGAACGGCGAGCTTGCCGAGCTGCTGGGCGTCGAAATGCCCGAAGACGGAGGCGCGCCGGCCGAGGACGAGCCGGTCGAGCTGCCGCAGCAGCAGAGCAACATCCCGCTCGAGAACAACCTGAAGCGCTAGGGCGCACCTGCAGGGGTTCGCGGCAGGTCTCCGGTCGCGCTCGCGTTGCGCCCGCGCGCGAGCTGTAACCCGAACGAGCGGGCTCGGATCGATTGGTGGATTAGTGGGGCTATAGCCCCCACAACTCACCAATCGATTGACGGGACGCGCGAGTGCACGGGAGGCGTTACCGCGATAAAGGGTCCCGTTACACAGCGAACCGTGGCGTACAGCGGCGCGGCGCGCGGGCTAAGCCAGTCCCTCCCTACCCAGCCAGGCAGTTCGTCGGCGCCCGCCGCGTGCGCAACGGCAGACCGAATCCCCTAGAACTGCTCCGCGCGCACGGGCGCTCCGAGCAGCACCCGCCCCGCGAACTCCCACGTGCTCGGGTTGACCAGCATGTGCTGGGTGGCCACGTGGATGTCGCGGTGGCGGCGCTGGAGCGGGCTCGACTCGTAGACCGAGCTGCCGCCGCCCAGCGAGTACATCTCGTCGACCACGCCCGCTGCGGTGGTCATCGCGTGGCTCGCGGCCAGGCGCAGGCCGGCGCGGCGCGCGAGGTCCACGTCATGGCGGTCCGCGGCCTGCTCCCAGGCCTGGCCGATGGCATCGTCAAGGAGCGTGTGGGCGGCGCGCAGGGCGGCCTCGGAGCGGGCCAGGCGGATCTGGGTGTCGGGCTGGGCGGCCAGCGTCTTCGTCGCCATTGCCGGGACCTTGCCGCCGGCAAGCGCGATCAGGTCGTCGACCGCGCCGCGGGCGATGCCCAGGCCGACGGCGCCGATGGCCAGCGCCAGCAGGCCGAACGCCGGGAACGCGTACAGCGGACCGGGCTCGCGCGCGACGCCCGACACCAGCGACACCGAGCGCGCAGCGGGTACCACCTCGTCGGCCACCTCGAAGTCGTTGCTGCCGGTGCCGCGCAGACCCGCCACCGACCAGGTGTCGATGCTCGTGGTCGCGGCCGCGGGGATCAGGGCCAGGCGGACGTCGGGGGCGCCACTCTCGGTGCGCTGGACATCGTCGCCCTCCTGCACCAGGCAGCCGCCCATCAGCCAGTCGCTGTGGGCCGAGCCCGACGCGAACGGCCAGCGGCCGGTGACGGTCAGGGCGCCATCGGCGGTGGGCGCCGCGCGGCCCTTGGGGGCGAACACCCCGGCCACCCAGCCGCGCGGATCGCCGAACACGTCGCGCGCGGGCTCGGGATCCATGAACGCGGCCAGGACGCCGCCGGTGGCGGCCACCGCCAGGCACCATCCGGCCGAGCCGTCCGCGCGCGCCAGACCCTCGACCTCGGCGACCATCCGCGCGGGCGTGACCTCACCGCCGCCAAGGGAGGCCGGGACGAGCATGCGCAGGAGCCCGCTGGCGCGCAGGAGCTCGACCACGCCGGGGGCGAGCGATCGCTCGGAATCGGCATATCGGGCGCCGTCGCGGGCCGCCGTGAACAGCTCGGTGGCGTTAGCTCCGGCGACCGTCACGGCGCCTGGCCTCGACGATCGCCTTGCGGCCGCGCTCGGCGTACTCACGCGCCTGACGGCGATAGCGCTGCTTGTCCTCCTCGGACAGCGCCTGCCAGCGCTCCCATGCCATCAGAACGACCGGCCAGGCACGCCTGGCGGCGCTGCGGCCCTTCGCCAGGCGCGCTCCGCGGGGACCGCGCTGGGCCATCAGGGCGTGGCCCCGCTCGGGGTCGCTGCGCCCGCCTCGGCTGCATGGCGATCCAGATGCTCGAGGATCCGGTGCGACTCGTGGATGACCTGCTCGCCATGCACGAGAACGGGCACCCAGCGCTGACCGGTCAGCTCCTCGACCTCGGGCCGGTCGCGCTTGAGGAAAGGCACCCGAACCTCGTCGTAGTCGATGCCGGCGGCACGCAGCCGGCGCGCGACCTTGCCGCAGCGGCAGACAAGGTCGGTGGGAGCCTTGCAGCGATACAGGGTGGCCACAGCCTCAGACTAGCTTGAGCCCACGGAGCGCTTTGCGCCCTCTTCCGACCACGCCCTCGCCCGCCGAGATGAACGCTCCCGCCGCCTTGTACTGCAGCGGCTGCGAGTGGCGCGAGCGGGCGATCCGGTCGCCCTCGCGGTCGAGATACCAGGCGACCGTGTCGGCCAGCGTCTCCTCATGCGGGCGCGCCTGCCAGCCCAGCTCGCGGCGGGCCTTGCCCGAGCGGTAGGTCCAGTACCGGCTCGCGGCGGCGACCTCCTGCGGCGCCAGCACCGTCCGTCCCGGGCCGAAGCCCAGCACGCCCGCGCCGGCCGCCGCCAGGCCACGCGGGATCTTGACCGGCGGCTCGATCCCCGACAGCCGGCCGAGATCGGCGAACAGCCGGTCGAAGGTGAAGTTGCGACCGCCGAGGATGTAGCGCTCGCCGACCTCGCCGCGGGCGTCGGCAAGCAGCGCGCCGCGGGCGACGTCGCGGACGTCGACGACGTTGATGGCGCCGTCGGCGTACACCGGCACGCGGCCGAGCAGGAAGCTGCGCACCAGCCTGGTGGACGTCACGTGGGTGTCGCCGGGGCCGAATACGCCGGCCGGGTTGACACACACCAGCGGCAGGCCGGCGGCGGCCAGGCGCATGGCCTCGCCTTCCGCCTCGTGCACCGAGCTGACGTATGGGATGCGCAGCCCGGCGCCGGTGTAGAGCTGGGTCTCGTCGCCCGCCCCACCCCACGGCGCCGGGCCCAGGGCCGCGGCGCTGGACACGAACACGGCCCGTCCGACTCCGGCCCTGAGCGCCTCCTCGAGCACGGTCCGCGCGCCGCCGACGTTGGCCTCGAACATCGGGCCCGCGTCGGCCGGGCGCATGGAGGTCATGCCCGCCGCGTGGAACAGGCGGTCGACCCCCTTCATGGCGCGGCGCACCGCCCGCCGGTCCAGCACGTCACACGTGACCAGGTCGGCGTCGAGGTCGGCGATCTCGCGCGTGTCCGAGCTCTCGCGGACGGTCATCCGGAGGTTGTCGCCGCGCTCGGTGAGCGCCCGGGCCAGGTGCGCTCCGACGAACCCGGTCGCGCCTGTGAGCAATGTGCGGGACATCGCGCGTGCAGAGTATGGAGGGTCGGCGCGGGCGACCCTCTCCCGGGCGCGCGCCGTCGACGTCGAACGGAGGCCTGGGTGCCCCACGGGGTAGCCTCCCGCCGATGCCCGTCGCCATAGTCGCCGACAGCACGGCCTACCTGCCCGCCGAGCGGATCGAGCGTCACTCCATCACCGTGGTCCCGCTGTACGTGGTGTTCGGCTCTGACCGGACCGAGCGCGAGGACCTGATCACCGACTACCCGGCGTACTTCGAGGAGTTGCGCAGCGCGGAGTCGCTGCCCGGCACCTCGCAGCCATCGGTGGGCGATTTCGTGACCGCCTACGAGCCCTTGCTCGAGCGGGGCTACGACATCGCCTCGGTGCACATCTCCGAAGGGCTGTCGGGCACCGGCCAGTCCGGCCGCCAGGCCGCCGAGCAGCTGGAGCGCGAGGGCAAGGGCGGCGAGCGGGTGCGGATCCTGGACTCACGCACCGCCGCGGGCGGCACCGGGCTGATGGTCCTGGCCGCGGCCAAGGCGGCCGAGGACGGTGGCGACCTCGACGCCGTAGCGGCCAACGTGGAGGCGGCGCGGGCCGAGTTCAAGATGTGGTTCGCCGTCGACACGCTGGAGTTCCTGCGCCGCGGCGGGCGGATCGGCGCGGCCAACGCCTGGATCGGCTCGACGCTGAAGATCAAGCCGATCCTGACCGTGGAGAGCGAGATGGTGCCCGTCGAGCGCGTCCGCACGGCCAAGCGGTCGTTCGAGCGGATGGTGGACTACGCCCGCCAGCGGCACGAGTCCGGCGCCGACGGCTGGGTGGTCCAGCACATCTCGGTGCCAGACCAGGCCGAGGCGCTGATCGCGCGCTGCCGCGAGGTGTTCGAGTGCGATCCGGTGTTCGTCAGCGAGGTCGGGCCGGTGCTGTCGACGCACACCGGACCGGGCATGCTCGGCGTGGGCTCGGTGCCGCGCGCGCTCGTTCCCGCCTAGAGCGCGGCCACGGACGGCCGTTAGGGCGGTCCTGTCCGGTCGGCCCCGCAGAATCGGGCCGATGCCGCCGCGCGAGTCCCTGTCCAGGGTGGTGCTCAGGAGCGTCCTGATCATCGTCGCGGTCGCGATCGCCCTGTATGTGATCTACCTCGTGCGCAAGCCGATCAGCTGGCTGCTGATCGCAACGTTCCTGGCGGTGGCGCTCACCGGCCCCGTCAACCTGCTCCAGCGCCACATGAAGCGCGGGCTCGCGATCACCCTTGTCTTCCTGGGCCTGTTGCTCACCCCGTTCGCCATCGGCGCGGTCGTCCTGCCGCCGATCGTCAACGGCGCCGACGACCTGGCCCGAAACGCCCCGGCCTACGCCAACGACGTGGCCGAGTTCGTGCGTAACGACCCGCGGCTGAAGGAGGTCAACGAGGACTACGACATCACGTCCAAGCTCGAGGAGGAGGCGCAGCAGCTGCCCGGGCGCCTCGGCGACGCCGCGAGCGTCCTTCGCGACGTCGGCCTCGGAATCGTGAACTCGATCTTCGCGGTGGTGACCATCCTGATCATGACCGCGTTCATCCTGGGCGGCGGCCGACGCTGGATCGAGCATGGCCTGCGATATCTGCCCGTCGATCGGGCCGAGCGCGTCGAACGGGTGTTGCAGCGCTCCGCGCGCGCGGTCGGCAGCTATGTGGCCGGCGTGCTCTTCCAGGCCTTCACCGCCGGGATCCTGGCCTACGTTGTGCTGTCGATCCTCGGCGTGCCGTTCGCGGCGCCGCTGGCCGTGACGATCTTCTTCCTGGATCTGATCCCGATGGTCGGCGCGACGATCGGCGCCGTGATCGTGGCCGTGGTCACGCTCTTCAACGACTTCCCCACCGACACGATCGTCTGGATCGTCTGGGCGATCCTCTACCAGCAGGTCGAGAACAACCTCGTCCAGCCCCAGATCCAGAAGCGGGCGGTGCAGATCAACCCGTTTTTGGTCATCGTCTCGGTGCTGTTCGGCGGCACGTTGCTGGGCGTTCTCGGCGCGGTCATCGCCGTGCCCGTGGCCGCCTCGATTCAGATCGCGATCCGCGAGTACATGGACGAGCGGGGCATCAAGCCGCGTGAGGACGCCCTCCCCGAGGACGAGCCGCCGGCGCCGCCGGGCGGGCCCGAGCCCGCTCCGGCCTAGGTGGTCCTGCCGGTCGCCCGGTGCGGCGGGCGTGACCAGACATCCATCCTGATGTCACGCGGCACTGGGCACTCGCCGCGTGACCGTACAAGGGACAGAAACGTCCAGATTGATGGCACGCGGCGTGGCAGATGACTCGCGTGCCACGTCATGGCCGGTCGCGCGGACTGGACCGGCCTAACGGCCGCGGCGCCTGCGGAACAGCGAGACGGTGGCGGCCACGCCGCCGCCGATCACGAAGCCGGCCACCGCCGCGGTGGCCAGCGCAGGCGCGCGGTTGTCGGCCAGCTGCTTGCGCCAGTTGGTCAGTTCGCCGACCTTGGCGCGCAGGTCGTCGACCGAGACCGACAGCTCGTGCCGTGTGGTCTCGATGTTCGAGCGAATCTGCTCGGGGGTGCGGTTGGCCGGCAGGTCGCTCACGCTTCGATGGCCTCCTTGGGGTGCTCGAGCTCTTCTTTGGTGGCCCTGGCTTCCTCGATCGCCATGTCGGGCGTCGGCGGTCCGCTCGAGAGCCACTTCTTGGCCAGCAGGCCCGCGATCGCGGCGAACACGACCAGGATTCCGAACACGATCAGGAAGCCCAGCCAGATCGCGTTGACCACGTTGAAGAGGTCGTTGAAGAAGAAGGCAAGGAAGAACAGGAACATGACCACGGCGAACACGAGGAAAACGCCGGCCGCGGCGCCGACCCCGGCGCCCTTGCCCATCGTCTTGGCCTTGCTGATGACCTCGGCCTTGGCCAGCTCGATCTCCTCGCGGACCAGCAGCGAGGCCTTCTCGGAGGCCTCTGAGACGATCTCGCCGAGGGACTTCTCGGTCTCGGGCGGGGTGCTCATCGGCTGCCAAGCCACCTGAGCACGAGCGCCACGCCCAGGCCGCCCGCGAAGGCGGCCCCCACGAACACCTCGGGCCGCTCGGCGAACGTATCGTCGCCGGCGGCGGTCGCAGCGGCGGGCTGGTCCGGGGCGGCCCAGGGGGCCGTGGACTCGGTGCTGCTCTCGGAGGCCTCCATCAGTAGTCGGGCGGGTCCTCGTCGAAGACGCGGATCCACACGGCCGTGGCGACCTTGTTGGCCACGATGGTGCTCAGGGCGCCCACGCCGGCCAGAAGGCCGCTCCAGACGAGGCGCTTGACGAGATCGTTCTCCATTGGCGGTGATTCAACCAGACACGCCACGGCTGTCGGCCACCGGGGTGGCCAGGCCGTCGCATATGGCTTCGACTACCTGGCCCTTGGCCCGCTCAAACTCGTCCTCGCTCGGCGGCCTCAGGTCGAAGATCCAGCCCGAGAGCAGCTGCTCGATGGCCCCGTAGAAGCACATCGCGGCGAACTCGGCGGAGATGTCCTGCTTGAACGCGCCGTCGGCGCGCCCCACCTCGACGATCTGGGCGATGCCCGCGTAGGCCTCGCGGATCTTGTCGAGATGGATGCGCCCGAACGAGTTGGCGGCGCGCGTGACCTCCACGATGATCACCTTCATCAGATCCGGCTCATGACGGTACGAGTCGATGATGAAGCCGGCCACCAGCTGGAGCTTGTCGCGCACCTCGAGGTCGTCGCGGCGGTCGATCGCGGCGATCGCGTCGAGCATGATCTGCCACCGCTCCAGGAAGAGCTCGTTGAGGATCTCCTCCTTGGAGTCGAAGTAGTGGTAGACGAGCCCGTAGGCCACCCCCGCCTCGTCGGCGACGTCGGAGACGCGGCAGTTGTAGAAGCCCTGGCGCGCGAACACCGTGATCGCGGCGTCCAGGATCAGGCGGCGCTTGTCGACGCCGTTGCCGTTGGCTGGCCGAGCGGCCACTACGCGTGCACCTCCTGTTCCCAGCGGTATGCCGAGGGCACGCGGTTGGCCAGGCTCGGCAGCGTTTCACGCACCTCGTCCTGGCGGGCGAAGTCCAGGTCGGCGGCCACGAAGCCGACCTCGTCGTCAGCGCGGGCGAGAACGTCGCCCCAGGGGTCCACGATCTGCGAGCCGCCGAAGCTCTCGTTGTCGGGCGGGTGGATGCCGACCTGGTCCGCGGCCACGACGAACGCCTGGTTCTCGATCGCCCGCGCGCGCAGCAGCGTGTCCCAGTGCGCGGCACCGGTGGCCCTCGTGAACGCCGACGGGACGACCAGCACGCGTGCGCCGCGCAGGGCCAGGATCCGGTAGAGCTCGGGAAAGCGCAGGTCGTAGCAGACGGTCAGGCCGAGGCGGGCGCCCTCGGCCTCGGAGATCACGATCTCCTCACCGCGCTCCTGGGCGGCGGACTCGCGGTAGGCCTTGCCCTCGACCGTGACGTCGAACATGTGGATCTTGCGGTAGACGCCCCGGACCTGGCCGTCGGGCCCGACGTGCACGGACGTGTTGGACAGCTTGTCGTGATCGTCGCGGCGCTCCGCGAACGAGCCGGCCACCAGGTCGACGCCGAGCTCCGCGGCGGTCTCGCGCGCCCAGGTCACGGTGGGACCGTCGAGCGTCTCGGCACCCTCGCGCAGCACCGCGTCGGGGCCCAGCAGGTTGGCCTTCTCGGGGAGCACGATCAGGTCGGCGCCATCGGCGGCCGCGGCACGGGTCAGGCGGTCGGCGGCGTCCATGTTGGCCGGCTTGTCGTCCGTCGAGTTGAGCTGCACTGCCGCCGCCCGCATGACCCTCCCGGTCGCCGCCTTGCGCGCCGCGCGCAGCCGGAGCGGTGGTCCGGCGAACACGCAGCGACTGGATTGACTGGTCAGTCAACCATGGTAGGGCAGCGGGCCGTCAGTGACGTGCGCGCACGGTCACCGGCATCCCGTGCCGCGGGCTGAGCGTGGGCATCTGGCGGATGGTCATCGTCCGGCCCGGCACCAGCTCCAGCCGGTAACGCTGGAGCACCATCGTGGCGATGGCGCGGATCTCCATCTCGCCGAAGCGCATGCCGATGCAGGTGCGCGAACCGCCGCCGAACGGTACGTAGGCGCCCTTGGGCAGCGCAGCCTTTGCCGCGGGCGCGAACCGCTCCGGCAGGAACGCCTCGGGGTCGGCCCACACGTCCGGCAGCCGGTGGCTGGCCCACGAGCTGTAGTTCACGGGCGCGCCCGCGGGCACGTGCACGCCGGCGAGCTCGAACGCCTCGACGGCACGGCGCGGGCCGATCCACGCGGGCGGGTACAGCCGCAAGACCTCGTCGAGCACCATCTCCAGCCGCGGCATGCCGCCGGCCAGGTCCTCGGCGGCCGGTGCGCGGTCGGCGCCGAGCACACGCTCCTGCTCCTCCAGCAGCAGCGCCACCTCATGCGGGTGGCGGGCGAGCTCGTAGAACAGGAAGCTGATCGTCGAGGTTGTCGTGTCGTGCCCGGCGAACAGCAGCGTGATGGCCTGGTCGCGCACCTCGCGGTCGGTCAGCGGCGCGCCTTCATCGTCGGTGGCGCCGAGCAGCATGTCGAGGATGTCCGCCTGGCCGACCCCTGCGCGCCGGCGGCGCTCGATCTCCCGGTAGACGATCCGGTCGAGCTCGCTCCGCGCGCGCAGCATCTTCGCCCACGGCGACCCCGGCCCGCGCACCACGCGCACGTGGTAGTCGGTGCCGTAGAAGGCGAGCGCCTTCTCGAACTCCTCCGCAGCGCGTGCGCCGACCCCGTCGCCGTCGGGGTCGAGGCCCATCAGAGCCTTCATCGCGATCCGCATCGCCAGCGTTCGCGCCCACGTGTAGAGGTCGAAGCTCATGCCAGTCCGCCAGTGGTCCAGCGCGGCGGCGACCTCCTCGACCATCACATCGGCCGCGGCGGCGATCTGGGTGCGGTGAAACGCCGGCAGCATCACCTTGCGCGCGCGCCGGTGATACGCGCCGTCGATGGTCAGCAGGCCGTCGCCCAACAGCGGCTCGAGCTCGGCGAAGCCGCCGTCGCGCCAGCGGAAGTTGGAGGCATGCGTGACCGTTATGTAGTGGTTGGCCTCCGGGCCGAGCGCGAACACCTGGGGCACGTGCAGCGTGCGCACGGTGAACACGGGACCATGCTCCTCGTACAGCGCCAGCAGCACCGGCAGCGGGTCGGTAGCCAGCTTGTGGGTGCGGCGGGCGCTGAAGCCGTAAGCACCGGGCGGGAAATTGCCGCGCTCGGACACCTCGTGCTTGATGTCCTGCGCGATCCGCAAGAGCGGATTGTGGGTCGGCGCGGCCGGAACCGTTGACGACACGCCGCCAAAGATACCGGGCTGGCCAGCCAGCCAGATATCACGCACGAGGTAGCCTGCGGCCGTGCTCGACGTACCTCGGCGCGGCCCCGCCGTGCGCAACCTCGGCCTGCCGCTACCGCCCCAGGCGATGCCCGGCTGGCGCCGCGGGCGGCCGCTGAAGGCCTGGCGCTACCTGGGCGTCTACACGGCCGACCTGATGCTGTGCGTTGGCGACGCGCGCATCGGTCCGGCGCGGCGGCGCTGGTGGGCGCTGGCGTGGCCGGACGGGCGGCTGCGCGAGCGGACCACGCTGCGCCACAGCGGCGTGCTGATGGAGCCCGCGCGCGTGCGCGTCAAGGCGGGCGACGTCCGGATCGACCTCGAGCTCGAGGAGCCGGCCGCGGTGGAGACGATCTCGCCCGCGCACGGCGGCTACATCTGGACCGCCAAGCGCGCACCGGTCGGCGTGACCGGCGTGGTCACGATCGGGCCCATCCGCCATCAGATCGACGGCCCAGTGGGGTTCGTCGACGACTCCGCGGGATATCACGACCGGCACACCGCATGGCGCTGGAGCGCCGGCGTGGGCGTCGCCGACGGGCGGCCGGTGGCGTGGAACCTGGTCGACGGCGTGCACGACGACGCGCGCGCCAGCGAGCGCACCCTGTGGGTCGACGGCGAGCCGCGCGAGCTCGGTGCGAACGGGTTCACGCCCGACCTGTCGTCGGTCGCGTTCGCCGAGGGCGGCAGGCTGGACTTCACCGATTGGGCCGCACGCGAGGAGAACGTCGACTACGTGCTGATGAGGTCGCGCTACCGCCAGCCGTTCGGCACGTTCGCCGGCGAGCTACCGGGCGGGCTGACACTGCAGGAGGGATACGGAGTCATGGAGGACCACGACGTCCACTGGTGAGCGGGCCCGGCTCCGCCGACCCTCCTAGCTTGATTCGCGGTGGGTCCGTTGACGTATCTGACCAGGGCAGGGATGCCCTGGTCAGCCAGGGCATCAGCGGGATCCGCGCTGGCGCTGCAGCTCCTCGACCAGCAGCTTCGAGTGCAGCGCGGCGATGAAGTCGCGCAGCGGCGCCAGGCCGGCCTCCAGCAGGTCGACGACGGCGTCGGGCTCCAGCTCGCCGGCCAGCCGCTCCAGCACCACGGCGACCTCCTCGGTGACCAGCGACTCCATCGCGCGCTTGTAGCGCAGCGTGTCGTAGACCGTGAAGCCGATCTGCTCGTCATAGCCGCCGGCGCGGAAGCGGCCGATCGCCTCCACGACCTGGACGTCGCGGGGCGAAAAGCCGCGGCTGTTCGGGTTCAGCAGCCCGATCTCGACCATCCGGTCGAGCGCCTCGCGCGGGATCTCCAGCCGCCGCGCCAGCCGCGCCGCCGATTCGCGGCTCTCGTCACCGGCCAGCGCGCGGTCGAGGATCCGGTCCTCCAGCTCCACCAGCGCGCGCGCCCGGTCCGGATCGTCCTCGAGCACGCGCCGGATCGCCCGCAGCGGCATGAAGCGCTCCTCCTGGAGCTGCTTGATCAGCCGGATTCGCTCGACGAAGTCGGGCGGGTACCAGGCCATGTTGCGCGATGTGCGGACCACGTCCTCGCCCTGGCCAAGCAGGCCCTCGCGCAGATAGTGCTTGATCGTGCCCGCGCTGACCCCGCTGGCGTCGGCCAGCTCGCTCATCTTCAGCAGCCCGTCGCGGTTCATGCGAGGAACGAGCCGGTGGCGCCCTCCGGCGGCCCGGCGATCGCGCCGGCGGACTCCAGCTCGGCCACCTGCTCCGGTGAGTAGCCGAGCTCGGCCAGCACCGCGGCGGTGTGCTCGCCGAGCGCGGGCCCGGGGCGGGTCGCGACGGCCGGGGTGCCGGAGAACTTGACCGGATGACCGAGCGACCGCACCGGCGCCCGTGCCCCGGGCTGGTCGACCTCGACCACCATCTCGCGCTGGCGCACGAGATCGGAATCCAGCGCCTCGCCGAGATCGAGCACCGGCTCCAGGCAGCAGTCGTGCAGGTCGGCGAACGCGGTCCACTCGTCGCGGGTGCGCTCGGCGAAGATCCGCTCGACCTCGGCGTGTGTGTCCGAGCCCGGCGGCTCGAATGCCTTCTCGAACAGGTCTTCGCGGCCCACGCCGGTGCACCACGCGACCCAGAACTTGGGCTCGAGCGCCCCGAGCGTGACGTAACCGTCGGCGCATGCGTAGGGGCGGTAACAGACGATCCCGCCGGTCAGGCTCTCCGTCCCGCGGCCGGGCACCCGGCCGTCGGCCAGGTGCTGGCCGGCCACCATCGTCAGCCACGTGAGGGCGCCGTCGGCCATCGAGACGTCCACGGCCTGGCCGCGGCCCGTCCGCTCGGCCTCGCGCAGCGCCGCCAGGATCGAGTACGCGGCCATGAGCCCGCCGCCGCCGAGATCGGCTATCTGGCCCGCCGACTGCACCGGCGCGCCGTCGGCCGGGCCGGTCAGATCGAGCATGCCGATCAGGCCGAGGTAGTTCATGTCGTGGCCAGACCGCGCCGTGTACGGACCGGTCTGGCCGTAGCCGGTGATCGAGCAGAACACCAGGCCGGGGTTGCGCTCACGCAGAACGTCATAGCCCACTCCCAGCCGATCCATCACGCCGGGCCTGAAGCCCTCGACCAGAACGTCCGCGTCAGCGACCATACGCAGCAGCACCTCGCGCCCGCCGGCCTCCTTGAGGTTCAGGCGGATCGAGCGCTTGCCTCGGTTCAGGGCCAGGAACAGCGCGGACTTGGCCGAGTCCTCGACGCCCTCGTGGTAGGGCGGCGCCCAGCGCACGTAGTCGCCCATGCCGGTGTCCTCGACCTTGACCACGTCGGCGCCAAGGTCGGCCAGCAGCATCGTGGCGAACGGGCCCGGCAACAGCCGCGTCAGGTCCAGGACCTTGACGCCTTCGAGCGCGCTCATCGCATGTGAGAAGTAGGAAGGGTCACTTCCTGCAGTCTCTCATGCTCAGCCGCCGACTCCGGCCTCCTCGGGCACCACGGCCAGGAGCGGCTCCAGCACGTGCATCACGATCTCGGCCAGCAGCGCGCGCTCCTCGGGGTCGGCGGGCGATTCGAAGCACGTGACCTCCAGGCCCACCAGCTCGGAAGTCTCGGCCACCGCCTCGAGGACGTCGAAAAGCTTCTCCGCGGTTAGCCCCTCGGGCTCGGGGAACTGGGCCGGCATCTGCTCGGGATCGATCACATCGAGGTCCAGATGCACGTACACCGGCGCGCGGTCGAGCGCGTTGCTGACCGCCACCAGCGTCTCGACCGGGCTGGCCCCGATCACCGTGACCGAGCCGGCCTCGAGCGCCTCGCGCTCGGCTGGGTCGAGCGCTCGCACGCCGGCAAGGACCACCTTCGCCGGATCCGCCTGGTCGGGCACGAGCCCTGCATCCCAGCGCCCGCACGCGCCCGCCAGCCCCATCCCGCCCAGGTAGCCGCTCGGCGTGGTGTCGGGGGTGTTGAAGTCGCCGTGCGCGTCCAGCCACAGCACTTTCGCGTCCGGCCGGTGACGGTGCACCACTGGCAGCGTGGTCAGCCCGATCGAGCACTCGGCCGCAAGCAGCACCGGCACGTTGGCGCCGGTTAGCGCATCCTCGATCTGTCCGCCCGCCTCCAACAGGCAGCCGCGGCCGTCGCGCAGGTCGTCCGCCCAGCCGCTGTCACGCGGGCCGGTGAACGATCCGATCGCGCGCGGCTCACGCCCCAGGCGTTTGGCCACCAGCGTCTCGAGCTCGGTCACGCCGCGCTCGGCGGCGGTGGTCCGGTCCGAGGTCCGGCAGTGCAGTCCGACCAGTGACACGGCCATCAGTCTCCCTCCTCGATCCGTTGGAGCGACGTGACGAAGAGCGGCACGAGCCGAGCCTACCTCGCGGCCGGTACCCAGGCCTCCGCCATGTCCACCCTGGCGCCGCGGAACGGCACGCCCTCGGCCTCCAGCAGCGCGCGCTGGCGGTCCCCGACGGCCAGGCTGCCGTCGGCGCGCACGACCCGGTGCCAGGGCAGCCCGCGCTCATCCAGGCGGCTGAGGATCGACCCCGCCAGTCGCGCACGGTGGGGCAGCAGGTCGCCGTAGGTGGTCACCCGGCCCTCCGGGATATCGCGCACGCGCGCCAGCAGCGTCTGTGCGTGCGGGTCCTCGACGGTGGTGGTCACAAAGCTTCCACGGCACGGTCGACCGGCTCGTCGCCGGAGACCACGTTGAACGTCTTGCCCACGCTAGAGGCGGTGTCGAGTACGGCCAGCAGCACGAGCGCCACGTCGGCGCGCGGGATCTCGCCGCGCTCCACCTCGGGGCCGGCGGTCACGTGGCCGGTGGCGGCCGCGTCCGTGAGCATGCCGGGCCGGACGATCGTGAAGTCCAGGCCGCTCTGGGCGAGCGTCTCGTCAGCCTCACCCTTGGCCTCCTGGTAGGGCCGCATCGACTCGGGCGCGGACGCGGGGTCTCCGGCGCCGATCGAACTGACCATCACGTAGCGCGACACGCCCGCGTCCATCAGCTTGACCGCGGCGCCGAGGTCAACGGTCCGCTTTCGTTCCGGCTCGCTGCCCGGGCCGGCGCCGGCGGCGAAGACCACCGCGTCGGCGCCCTCCACGAAGCGGCGCAGGTCGGGCTCGGCCTCCATGTCGCACACCACCGCCTCAGCCCCCATGCGCTCCAGGTCGGCGGCATGGCCGGGGTTGCGGATCAGGCCACGGACGCTGTCGCCGCGCTCCGCCAGCAGCCGCTCCAGGTGCAGCGCGATCTGACCGTGGCCTCCGGCGATGACTACGTCCATCTAGAAGCCGTATTCCTCGAAGAGGTTGAGCCAAACCTCGCTGCGCGTGGGGAACGAGGGGATCGCGTGCCAGAGCCGGTCCAGAGGCACCTCGCCGACCACGGCGATCGTGGCCGCGTGCAGGAAGTCGGCCACCTCGAAGCCGGTGAACGTCATGCCAACTATGACCTTGCGGCCCTCGTCAACGACCATCCGGGCGGTGCCCGGCGTGTTGCGCCCGTAGAAGCTGGCACCGGCGTTGGCCGACACCTCACGGTCCACGACGCGCACCTCCAGGCCCGCCTCGCGCGCGCTGTCGAGGGTGTGGCCGACGGCCGCGACCTGCGGGTCGGTGAAGGTCACGCGCGGGGAGATCGCCCCGTCCCAGTCCACGCTGCCGTCGCCGCCCTGGATCACGCTCGCGGCCACGCGGGCCTGGTACTTGCCCATGTGCGTCAGCAGCGCGCGCCCGTTCACGTCGCCGACGGCATAGAGCCAACCGCCGTCCACGCCGGTGGCACGCATCCGGTCGTCCACCGTTATGTACGCGCCGGGCTCGAGCCCGATCGTCTCGAGGCCCAGGTCGCCGGTGTGGGGCTTGCGCCCGGTGGCGACGATCAGCTCGTCGGCCACAACGTCGTCCTGGCCCTCGATCGTGACCGTGACCTCGCCGGAGGCTGCGCGGCTCACCGCCGTGGCGTTGGAGTCGCAGCGCACCTCCACGCCGCGCTCGCGCAGGCCGTCCTGGACCTGCTCGCCGGCGAACCGCTCCTCTTGGGCGAGCGGCCGGTCGGCCGACTCGATCAGCGTGACCTGCGCGCCAAGCGAGCGCCAGGCGGAGGCCATCTCGACGCCCACGACGCCGCCGCCGAGGATGGCCAGCCGGCCGGGCACGCGCTTGGCGGTGGTGGCCTTGCGATTGCCCCACGGCTCGGCCTCCTCCAGGCCTTCGACCGGCGGAAAGTGGTCGCCGCTGCCCGGCGCGAGGATCACGGCCGTACGCGCCACGAGCGTGGTTTCGCCCACCACCAGACGGCGCTCGCCGTCGAAGCGTGCGTGGCCGCGAAAGAGCTCGATGCCGTGGTTCTCGAGCCAGCCGGTGGCGCCGGAGTCGTCAAGGTCGTGAATGACCTCGTCACGGCGGTCGAGCACGGCCTGTGCGTCCAGCGTCCCGGTCACCGCTTCCGCGACACCGGGCACGCGCCCGGTCTCGGCCAGCAGCTCGCCGGGGCGAAGCAACGCCTTCGACGGCATGCACGCGTAGAACGAGCACTCTCCCCCGACCAGGTCGTCCTCCACGATCGCGACGCCGAGCCCGGCGTCGCCGAGCCGGCCCGCCGCCACCTCGCCCGCCGGGCCCGCGCCCACCACCACAACGTCGAATTCGCGTTCGCTCATGCGTGCAGTCTTACCCGCGGGGCAAGCGCGGCTGGCCAGCCTGGCGCACCGGGCGTAGTTTTAGGCCGCGCATGCGCAGCGCCCGACTCCTCGCCATGGCCGTGGCCGTTCTGCCGGGGACCTCCGATCTGGGGGTCTACCCCGGGCTGCGGAGCCTGGCCGACCTGTCCGCTCCTGGGCTGTCGCAGACCGACTCCGGCGTCGGCGTTTACCCCGCGCTGACCGAGCCGCGCGCGCTGGTGTTCCCGCGCCCGGCGGCGCTGCGCGCGGCCGCTCGCTACGCCGCGTCGCGGCCGGGCAGGGTCGCGTTCGCCGTGACCGACGGCCGCGGCGCCGTGGCCGGCGTGGCCATGCACCGGCCGTTCGCCGCGGCCAGCCTGAGCAAGGCGATGGTGATGGTGGCGTTCCTGCGCCGGGCCGAGCGCCGCGCGAGGCCGCCGACAGCCGCCGAGCGGGAAAGCCTCGGCTACATGATCCGGCTGTCCGACAACGCGTCGGCGGACGCCATCTACGCCAAGCTCGGCGACGGCCCGATGCGCGCGCTGGCACGCGCCGCCGGCATGCGCCGCTTCGCCATCGCCGGCCACTGGGCGGGCGCGCGCGTGACCGCAGCCGACCAGGCGCGGTTCTTCCTGGCCCTGGACGATCTGACACCGCCCCGCTACCGCGCGCTGGAGCGCGACCTGCTCGAGACCGTCAGCCCGCTCCAGACCTGGGGCATCCCGCGGGCGGCGAGGCCGCGCTGGCGCACCTACTTCAAGGGCGGCTGGCGGCCCGAGGGGAACACGCTGCTCGAGCATCAGGCGGCGTACCTGGAGCGCGGCGGGCGCCGGGTCGCGATCGCGATCCTGACCGAGGGCGGCGCCGACGAGCATCCCGCCCGCACCACCCAGGCCGGCGTCGCGCGGCGGCTGTTGGCCGCCGCCGACGGGCCGCTGCTGACGCCGGTGGACGAGCCCGGGCGCTGAGCTCACGCCGCCAGCGGCAGCGTGAACCGCACGCGCGTGCCGCCCGGAGCGTCGTCGAACCAGATCCGGCCGCCGTGCCCCTCCACGATGGCGCGGCAGATGGCCAGCCCCAGGCCGGTTCCCTCGCCCGACCGCGCGGCGCCGTGGCCGCCGCGGTAGAACGGCTCGAAGGCGCGCTCGCGGTCACGCGGGTCAAGGCCCTCGCCGGTGTCGGCCACCTCGACCTCGACGGTGGCCCCGTTGGACTCCGCCGCCACCGTCACGCTGCCGTCCGCCGGCGTGTGGCGGATCGCGTTCTGGATCAGGTTGAACAGCACGCGCTGAACCTTCTCGGGGTCGGCGTGGGCGGCGACGACGCTGCCGTTGACGGCGGCCAGCACGGCCACGCTGCGGTCCTCGGCCTGCGGGCGCATCGCCTCCACGGTCTCCTCGACCAGCTCGTCCAGCGCCACCCGCTGCATCGACCAGCCGATCTCGCCCGCCTCGAGTCGCGAGAGCTCGAACAGGTCGTCCACAAGGTGCGAGAGCGACGCGATGTGGGTCGACATCTGGCGCCGGTAGCCGGCGGCGGTCGCCTGGTCCACGACCCCGTCTTCGATCGCCTCGGCCAGCAGCCGCAGTGACGTGAGCGGGGTACGGAGATCGTGCGAGACCGCGGCGATCAGGTCGCGCCGGGTGGCGTCGGCCGCCTCGCGCTCAGCCTCGGTAGCCGCCACGCGGGCGGCCATCTCCTCCGCGGCGGCCGCCAGGCGAGCCAGCTCGTCGTCGCCGCCGGTGGCGATCTGGATGTCGCGCTCGCCCCGGCCGACGGCGGTCACTCCCGCGCCCACGGCATCGATGTCGCGCATGACCACCGTCGCCAGCACCGACGCCGCGTAGGCCGTCAGCCCGCCCGCGAACACCAACAGCACGGCCATCGTGAGCGCATCGTGAGGCGACACGAACATGAGCAGCGCGATCGCGCCAACGCCCCCGGCCACCAGGCCCACGCTCAGCGCGGTTCCGGCGGCGAACTGACGCGACAGGCCGCCGAGCGAGCGCCGGCGCGCCGCCAAGAGGTGCGCGCCGAGCACGGCCGGGGCGCCGAAAGCCAGCATCAGGCCGGAGGTCAGCAGTCCGTCCTTGGCTTCGTAGACGAGCCAGAACACCAGGCCGCCGGCCAGCGCCCCGAGCGCCAGCAGCAGCAGTCCGCGCACGGGCCCCCTCATGGCTGGAACCTGTAGCCGACACCCCACACGGTCTGCAGCCAGCGCGGCTCGGACGGATCGGCCTCGATCTTGGCGCGTAGCCGGCGCACGTGCACGGTGACCGTGGAGGTGTCGGTGTAAAACGAGTAGCGCCAGACGGCGTCCATCAGCTGGTCGCGCGAGAACACCTGGCCGGGGTGGCGCACGAAGTGCAGCAGCAGGTCGTACTCGCGCACGGTCAGCTGCGCTTCCTCGCCCCGGATCGTCACACGCCGCGCGACCGGGTCCAGCTCAAGGTCGTCGAAGACGATCGGGTCCTCGAGCTCGGGCTCGGGCACCACCCGGCGAAGCACGGCGTCCACGCGCGCCACCAGTTCGGCGGGCGAGAACGGCTTGACCACGTAGTCGTCGGCGCCCAGGCGTAGGCCGATCACGCGGTCCGACGGCTCGCCGCGCGCGGTCAGCAGGATCACCGACACGCGCTCGGACTCGTGCATCCGGCGCATGACCTCGAGTCCGTCCATGCCGGGAAGCATCAGGTCAAGCACCACCAGGTCCGGCCGCTCGGCGCCGATCTGCGCCAGCGCGTCGGGCCCGTCGCCAGCGATCCGCGTCTGGTAGCCGGCGCGCTGGAGGTAGCGCGCCACCACGTCGGCGATCGTGGGCTCGTCGTCCACCACCAGCACCGACCCGCGTGACTCGGTCTCCTCGGTCATGCCACCCGATCTTCGCGCAACGACGGCGCACGGATCGCGAACAGCAGCGCGGACGCGCCGAACAGCACCGCCGTCAGCGCGACCCAGCGGCCGAAGTACATGTCGGGCGCGAAGCCGGTGGCGCGCTCAAACGTGATCGGCGCCTTGGCCAGCACGAGCGGGAACCAGACCAGCAGCATCAGGCCCGACAGCAGCGCGGGGATGCGCAGGTGGTTCAGCGCGGCGATCCGCAGCCGCGTGCGCCGGCCGCGGATGAGCGCGCCCGACGCGGCCACGCCGAGCGCCGAGTAGATCGGAAGGAACAGCAGGTCGTGCAGCACGATCGCGCCGATGAACCACTTGACGAAGTTCTCCGGGCGGCCGAGCACGCCGAGCACGGTCAACAGGGCCCACACGGCAATGCCGAGGCCTGCCACGGCCGCGACCAGGTGCACGGGGCCGGCGCCGTACTCGAAGCGGAACCGGCTCATCACGCGAACGCCAGCTCCCCAACCCACTTCGTGTTGTGCACCCCGGGCAGCGCCGGCACGATCACGCGCGCCGGGAAGCCGTGGTCCAGCGACAGCTGCTCGCCGTTGACCTTCAGCGCGAGCAGGGTCCGCGGATCGCGCACCTGGCGTCCGCTGAGCGTGGCGCGCCGAAACGTGCCGGACTCCTGCAGCGAGCGCGCCTCGACGTCGGCCTCACGGCCGGCACCGGCCATGCGTGCCAGGTCGGAGATGCGCACGCCGGTCCAGGTCTGCGTGGTCGACCAGCCCTCGACGCACGCGATCGGCAGCGACGCCGTGATCTGGTCCATCGCCAGCAGCTCGTCGCGTGTGAGCTCGGCGCGTGTCTGCCCGCCGACCGAGAGCGTCAGCCTCCAGTTCTCGCCGACGTCCTTCATCGGGATCCGCACGGAGCGGAAGGTCTTGTTGACCATGAAGTCGTTGGGGCCGCTGCCGCCGGGGTCGTCGCCGCGTGGCGCCAGCAGCGCCAGTCTGCGGAAGGGGCCACCAGCGGTCTGGCCGATGCCCATCAGCGCCAGGCCCAGCGATCCAGCGCCGACGGTGCCGAGCAGCAAGCGCCGGCTCATGGTGGGCGCCGCGGCGTCCACGGGCGCGGTGGTCTCCAGGCCGGCGAGCGGCGGCTCGGGCTCGGTGTGCTCGAGATCGTCGCGCAGCGGCGCGACCACGCCGCGCTCGGAGAAGGCGCGCCGGGCCACGGTGATCTTCGTGACGACGTGGAACGCGAGCGCGGCGATGAACACCAGCGCCGCGTAGTAGTGCGCGGGCACGAACGAGAAGCCGAACGGGTACCAGAGCTGGATGTTCAGAACGCCCGTGGCGAACACGAACAGGCTGCCGCCGACCAGCAGCGCCAGCCCGGCGCGCTCCAGGGCATGCGCCATCGAGCGCACCGCGGGGCGCTCGAACAGCTGCGGGATGACCGCCCACAGCTTGGCCAGCAGGATCGGGATCGCCGCCAGGCCGGTCACGATGTGCAGCCCCTGCGTCAGCGCGTACAGCCACGCGGGCCGCACGGGCCACTCGAAGAAGTAGAAGTCCACGCCCGGGTCGAACAGGCCGTTGTTGCCAAGCTCGGGGTTGTAGGCGGCGTGTGAGAGCAGCCCGGTCAAAAAGCAGACGACGATCAGCGGCAGCAGCGCGGCGCTCAGCAAGCTGGCCAGCCACGGGCCGCGGAGCGGGCTGCGCCAGAACGAGCGCCGGAACGGGCCGGCCTCGGGGATCGGCGGCTGCGGCGGCCGCCGCGCCTCGCCGCTCACCGGCGACCGTCCTCGTACACCGGGGGCAGGAACGACTGCAGCGTGCCGTCGGCGCGGCTGGCCACGAACACGCGGCCGGTCCCGGGGTCGACCGCCACCGAGTTCGGCTGGCGCACCGTCGGGAACGAGCGCAGGCGGCGCCGGTCGGTCAGCTGGACCACGCGGTTCGTCCTCGTCAGCGTGACCCAGAAGCGCTTGCGCGGCGGGTCGTAGGCGATTCCGTACGGCCCGCCGGGCAGGTTGGTGCGGCGGTGGATGCGCAGGTCGCCCTTGTCGGTGCGGACCTCCAGCAGCCCGCCGCCGCGGGTGTCGACCACGAAGAAGCGGCGGCCGCGGGCCACAATGTGCGTGGGCCCCACGCCCGCGTCGATCTTGCCACGCGACTCCAGGTCGCCGGTACCGCGGAGCTCCAGGGCGCGCTCGCTGACCCCCACCACGGCCACCTGGCGGCCGTCCTCGGACACCGCCACGCCGCCGGGCTGGACCGGCGCCGGGAGCCGCCGCTCCTCGGTCGCGCCGCGCAGCACCGACAGCGTGTCACCGCCCTCGTTGCCCACGAACACCCTGCCGCGGGCGGCCGCGGCGTCGTGGGGCTGGCGGCCCACGCGGATGTCGCGCGTGCGCCCGGAGGGAAGCGCGACCTCGACCAGCTTGCCCGCCTTCTCGGCGGGGACCAGGACCGGTCCGCCGGGACGGGCCAGCGACAGGTGGCGAGGCGCCTCGGCCAGGCGCAAGCGGCGCACGACGCGTCCGGAGTCCATGTCCACAAGCGCCAGCCGGTCCGGGTTGGTCAGACCGACCGCGAGCAGCCGCGTGCGCGGGTCGGCGACCATCCCTTCGGGCTTGTGCCCGATGGGGATCACCTGGCCGGCGGGCCGGGTGGCGGGCGACGGCGACCTTGACGGCTCGGCGGCCGGGGCCAGGTCGGAGCCCGAGCCGCCGCAGCCCGCGCACACGAGCCCGGAGGCTGCGAGCGCGGCCGGAAGTGTCCGGGAGGACATGCCCATGTATTCGACACTGCCGAGCTTTCGGGTTCCTTACGGATGGCCTGCGGACGCTCTCGGCGCGCCGCCGCAAACGTAGGTTGCCTGCGATGGAAGCGGGACACCTGCCGGGCGCCTACCTGGCGCCCCGTACCGATCGCGTGCGCGAGGAGTTCGAGGCCGGCTGGCTGGCGGAGGCCGTCGCCGGGCTGCTTCCGCGGGACGCGAACGCGCGCGTGCTGGACCTGGGATGCGGCGGCGGGCTGGGGCCGCTGCTGGCCCGTCGTGGCCTGGGCGACTACATGGGCGTGGACTTTCGCTCGCCCGGATTCGAGCTGCCCGGCCCGCACGTGCTGCACGACCTGCGCGACGGGCTGGGCCCGGTCGGGCGGGAGCCGTTCGACCTTTACGTCGCGGCCTTCGGCCTGGCCTCCCACCTCTCGGAGGCCCAGCTGCGGCGGCTGCTCGCGGAGATCGCAGCGCACGCCCGCCCCGGCGCGGCGGTGGCGATCGAGGCGCTCGGCCTGCTGTCGCTCGAGTGGCCGCGGCTCTGGCACACCTCCCCCGGGGACGAGCGCACCTTGGCCTACGCGATGGACCGCGACGTGCGGGTCCATCCGTGGGCCGCCGCGGAGCTGCACGCGCTCATGTCCGAGGCGGGCATCGCGCCAACGCGGGTGCTGGACCGGTCGCTGCAGGCGGGTCCGAAGCTGGACGACGGCCGCTACTGGCCCGGCCTGCCGCCGCTGCGCGGCGCGCTCAACACGCTGCTGCACCCGCAGTCACGGTCCGGTGCGCAGCGCACGGTGACCGACCCCCTTTGGTCCGCGCTGCCGCCCTTGCCCGCCGGTCGCGCCGCCGCCGTCCACCAGCGCCTGGCCACCCGCCGCCGCCGCCTCGTGGCCGCACACGAGGGGACGCCGGCCGGCCTGGCTCGCGCGGTCTGGGCGCTGGAGCGCGGCTCAGGCGGCGGCTTCGGGCACGGCCTGCTGGTCCTCGGCCGGGTGGCCTGAGACGGCCAGCGCGGCCGCGAACCGGGTGTGGGGCGCGGCCGCCGCGACCGTGCGGGCATCCGTGATGTCGTCGACGTCGACCAGCTCATCCAGCACCACGGTGCGTAGGCCAAGCTCGCGCAGGCGCTCCAGCTGAACCGTCAGCGTTCGCTCGCTGGACATCGGCACGCCCGCGAACGCTCCCGGCTGCGCGCCGGCGAAGCCGATCCCCCAATAGCCGCCGTCCGGGGTCGGCCCGATAACGGCGTCCACGCCGGGGGCCTGAAGGCGGTCGAGGGCGTCGTCGAGGAGCCCGGCGGTCACCTGGGGCGTGTCCATGGCAACCAGTAAACCGACACCGCCGCAGTCCGCGAATGCGGCCTCGAGCCGCTCCGCCAGGCTCGGGCCGCGCTGGGCGATGACCTCGAAGGCGGGCGCCAGCCACGGCGGCGGCGCGCCGTCGAGCGCGACCACACGGCGGGCCGTGCGGGCGCCGGCCACTGCTGCCAGCGTGTCGCGCAGCGCCGCCTCGGCAAGCATGGCCGCCTGTGCCGGCGTACAGGGCGGGCACAGGCGCGTCTTGACCGCGCCCGGGACAGGCTCCTTGGCGATCACGATGAGCGCGCCGCGGCTCATCGCAGCGCCACCGCCATGTCGCGCACGGCGCGGGCGGTACCGCGCACCGTCCCGGTCACCTTCGACCGCCCTGCCCGTGCCCTGTAGCCGACCTCGGCCTCCTCGATCCTCCAGCCGGACCGCGCGGCCAGCAGCACCATCTCCAGCGGCCAGCCGAAGCGGCGATCACGGATGTCCAGGCCGATCAGCGCCCGGCGACCCGCCGCCCGCATCGGCCCGAGGTCGCTGAGCCGCAAGTCCGAGCGGCGGCGCAGCTCGGCCGCCAGCACGCGGTTGGCCAGCCGCGCGTGCACGGGCCAGGCGCCCGGCTCGGGCCGGCGGGCGCCCAGCGACAGGTCGGCACGGCCCGCGAGCACCGGGTCGGTGATCCGCGGCAGCTCGCGCGGGTCGAGCGAGCCGTCGCAGTCCATGAAGGCGACGATGTCGGCGGAGGCGGCGGTCAGGCCTGCAAAGCACGCCGCCCCGAAGCCGCGGGCGGGCTCGACGATGACCGTGGCGCCCAGCGTGGCCGCCAGCTCCGCCGAGCCATCGGATGACCCGTTGTCCACCACCACCGGCCGGTGCCCGGCGGGCATCCGCCCCAGCACCCAGGGCAGTGCCTCGGCCTCGTCGAGCACGGGCAGGATCACGTCGACGGCCGCCACGGGCGATCACCCTACGACCGGCGTCTTACGAAAGCCGAACGTCGGGCCCAACCGGGCGCGCCCGCACATACGCTGGGCCGATGCAGGAGCGCACAGCCCGGCTCGGCGCCGCCGTGTGCGTGGCCACCGTGGCCTACGGGCTGATCGCCACCGCGGCCGGCTACGAGCTGGGCACGCCGACGCCGCCGCTGCTGTACGAGTGGAGCCCGCGTGTGATCGCCACCACGCCGCTGCTAGTGGGCGGGCTGGCCGTCGCCGTCCTGCTGGCGCCGCGCCTGTGCTCGCCGCTGCTGTCGCCGTGGCGGTTCGCGCTGGCCGCGCTCGCGCTCGGGCTGGCGCTCCGGGTGGGGCTCGGCATGGGTCGCGGCGGCCCCGAAGCGCTGTCGGCCGTGTTCGAGATCCCCAAGCCGGAGTCGGCCAACGAGTACCTGCCCGCGCTGGGCGCGTTCGACCTCGGGCTGCGCTTCTTTCTGGACACGTTCGCCCAGGTGGGGACGTCGCTGACCGTGAACGCGGTCGGCCACCCGCCGGGACTGCTTGTGACCCTGCACCTGCTGGGTATCGACGACGCCGAGGCGATGGCCGCCCTGACGATCGGCGTCGGAGCGCTGAGCGTGCCGCTGACCTACGCGCTCGGCCGGCGGCTGGCCGGCGAGCCAACCGCGCGCGCGGCCACCCTCCTGTACGCGTTCGCGCCGTCGGCCGTGCTGGGCGGCGCCACCTCGGCGGACGCGCTCTACGCCACGCTCGGCACCGCCGCCCTGATCGCACTGGTGGCCGGCGCCGCCGTGGCGCGCACCGCCGGGCCGGTCGCGCTGGCGCTTGCCTCGTTCTTCTCGTGGGCCAACCTCGGCATCGGGGCGCTGGCTGCGTTCGTGGTCTGGCGCCGTGACGGCATCGGCAGCGCGGTCAAGCTGGCGGCGGCCTGCGCCGCCGGGCTGCTCGCCTTCTACGGCGCGCTGTACTGGGCGTCGGGGTTCGACCCTATCGGCGCGATCGAGGCGGCCGAGAGCGTCTACCGCGAGGGGGTTGCGTCGGGCCGCCCGTACGCGTACTGGCTGTTCGGATCGCCGGTGGCCTTCCTGGTCGCCGCCGGGCTCCCGCTGGCGTGGCTGGCCCTTCGCGCGCTGGGCCGCGGGGAGGACGTAGCCGTGGCGCTGTTCACCGTCCTTGCCATCGCCGCCGTGCTCGGCTTCACCAAGTCCGAGACCGAGCGGATCTACCTGTTCCTGGTGCCGCCGCTGTGCGTCGCGGCCGCCACCGCGCTGCCCGCGCGCCACCTACGCGCGGTCGTCGGCGCCCTTGCCGCGCAGGCGCTGGCCGTCGAGCTGCTGTTCTACACGGTCTGGTGAGCATGGTCCTGGTCACGGGTGGCGCGGGCTTCATCGGATCCCATTTGGTGGACGCCCTGGTTGCGGCGGGCGAGCGCGTGCGGGTCCTGGACAACCTCGACCGGCTTGCCCATCCCCGCGGCGAGTTGCCCGCGCACGCCAACCCCGACGCCGAGATGCAGATCGGCGACCTGCGCGACCGCGACGCCGTGGACCGCGCGCTGGACGGCGTCGACCGCGTCTTTCACCTCGGCGGGATGGTTGGCAACGGCGAGTCGATGATCAACGTCCGCAATGCCGTCGACGTGAACAGCGTGGGCACGGCCACGCTGATGGAGGCGGTGATCGCGCGCCGTGACAGCATTCGCCGCCTGGTGGCGGCGTCGTCGATGGTGGTCTACGGCGATGGTGCCTACCGCTGCCGCGAGCACGGCGAAGCGGCCGTGCCCGTCCGCCCTGACGACCGCCTGGCCCGCCGCGAGTGGGAGCCCGTGTGCGCCGCCTGCGGCCGTGAGATCGAGCCCGTGGCCACGACCGAGGCCCACCCGCTGCGGCCTGCCAGCGTGTACGGGATCTCCAAGCGCGACCAGGAGGAGCTGGTCCTGGTTCTGGGGCGCGCCTACGGGCTCGAGACCGTCGCGCTGCGCTACCTGAACGTCTACGGGCCGCGCCAGGCGCTGGGCAATCCGTACACGGGAGTGGCGGCCATCTTCGCCGCGCGCGTACTGTCGGGCCGCGCGCCGCGGGTGTTCGAGGACGGCGGCCAGGTCCGCGACCTGGTGCATGTGTCCGACGTGGCGCGAGCCACGGTCGCTGCCATGGACGCCGAGCCAGCCGCGGGACGGGTGCTCAACGTCGCCACCGGGCGGCGGGTGCGCGTCGGCGAGCTGGCCGAGCGGATCGCCGCTGCGCTGGGCTCGGAGCTTGTCCCGGAGATCACCGGGCGGTACCGCGCCGGGGACATCAGGCACTGCTTCGCCGGCACGCGAAGCGCGACCGAGATGCTGGGCTTCACGGCCCGCGTGAGCGTGGATGAGGGCATCCCGGAACTGGCGCGCTGGGTGACCGGCCAGAGCCCGGCCGAGCGCGGCGACGAGGCGCTGGCCGAGCTCAGGGCACGGGGGTTGGTCTCGTGACCACCGCGCTGGCCGGAGCCGCGGTCGGGCTGCTGCTGGGCGCGGCCGCGGCGGCCGGCGGGATCTGCTTCAACCGCGGCGTCAGGCGTGCCGTGTTCGACCGCGATCCGCACGTGCTGCGGATCTTTGCGATCGCCGTCGGCGTGCAGCTGATGGTGCTGCCGCTTCTGCTCGTGGCGGGGGTCGCGCCGCTGGAGCAGGCCGTCGACGCGGGCCAGCCGGGGCTGGTGCCGGTGTCGCAGCTGGCCGGCGGGCTGGTGTTCGGCGCCGGGATGGCGCTGGCCGGGGGCTGCATCATGGGCGTGCTCTGGAAGAGCGGCGCCGGCTCGGTGGCGACGATGGTCGCCGTGGCCGGGTTCGTGGCCGGCGAGTTGCTGGTGCGTGCGCACGGCGACGCCGTGCTGGCCGACCTCGACGCCGCCTGGCGCCCCGCCGACAGCTCGCTCCCCGAATTGACCGGCGTGTCGTTCGAGTTGCTCGCCCCCGTGATCGGCATCGTCGCGCTGGTCGCGCTGTGCGCCCGCCGCCGTGACGGCCTCGGCTGGGGTGTCGCGCTGGCCGCCATCGCCGCCCTGGCGTGGGTCGCCGCCGACGCGGCGGGGTACGGCTACGGCCTGGGCTTCGCGGGCGGTGCCCAGGCCACGCGCGACGCCATCGCCGACGGCGGGCCGCTGCCGTTCCAGCTGTTCCTGGGCCTGGGGGTGGTCGTGGGCAGCGCCGCGTTCATGCGCAGGCGGCCGCGGCTGCCCGGGCCCGGCCGCGCCGGCGGCGCGCTGGTGGGCGGCGTGCTGATGGGCGCGGGCGCCACGGCCGCCAAGGCGTGCAATATCGGCCACGGCGTGACCGGGCTGGGCCTGCTGTCGCTGGGGTCCGTGGTGGCGATTGCGGCGATGGCCACGGGCGTGGCGACCGCGTCGGCGCTGCTCGGACCGACCCGCAAGAAGTAGAAAGCGCCACTTCCTACTTTGCTAGCGTGGGCGCATGCCCATCGCCGATCAGGTCATCAAGCCCGAGTTCGGGACCGCCAAGAAGCACTTCATCTTCAACGAGGAGCACGACGCGCTGCGCGAGTCGATCGGCTCGTTCGTGGAGAAGGAGCTGGCCCCCCACGCCGAGCGCTGGGAGGAGGAAACGTTCGACGACTGGGTCTTCGAGCGGATGGGCGAGCTGGGATTTCTCGGTCTGTCCTACCCGGAGGAGTACGGCGGCCAGGGCGGCGACTACTACTGCAACCTGGTGCTGGCGGAGGAGATCACGAGGTCGAACTCGGGCGGGCTGGCGATGGGCATCGCCGTGCACACCGACATGGCCACCCCGCCGGTGTTCCTGTTCGGCACCGAGGAGCAGAAGCAGGAGTACCTGGTGCCGGCGATCACGGGCACGAAGATCAGCTCGCTGGGCATCACCGAGCCGGACGCGGGCTCGGACGTGTCGGGCATCAAGACGCGCGCGGTCCGCGACGGTGACGAGTTCGTGATCAACGGGTCGAAGACCTACATCACCAACGGCCACCGGTCCGACTTCATCGTGCTGGTCACCAAGACCGACCCCGACGCCGGCTACGACGGATTCACGCTGTTCCTGGTCGACATGGACAGCGAGGGCGTGATCCGCGAAGAGCGGCTGAAGAAGCTGGGCATGCACGCATCGGACACGGCGCTGCTGGCATTCCAGGACGTGCGCGTGCCCGAGACCGCGATCCTGGGCCAGGAGGGCAAGGGCTTCTACCACATCATGTGGGAGCTCCAGGGCGAGCGTTTGATCGGCGCGGCGGGCTGCGTCGCCGGCGCCCAGCGCTGCTTCGACAGGACGCTTCAGTACGCGCTGGAGCGCAACGCATTCGGCCGCCAGATCGGCAAGTTCCAGGCCATCCGGCACAAGTTCGCCGAGATGGCCACCAAGATCGAGTCGGCCCGCCAGCTGACCTACACCACCGCGTGGCGGTTCCAGAACGGCGAGTACCCGGTGCGCGAGATCTCGATGGCCAAGCTGTACGCCTCCAGGATCGCCGTCGAGGTCGCCGACGAGTGCATCCAGATCCACGGCGGCGCGGGCTACATGCGCGAGTACGGCGTCGAGCGGGTGTGGCGCGACATGCGCCTGAACCGGATCGGCGCCGGCACCGACGAGATCATGCTCGACGTGATCGGGCGCAGCTACGGGCTGTAGCGCCTCGGGTCGAGGCGCTACTGGCTGCAGACCGCGTAGGCGGTGACGGTCACCGTCTTGGCGTTTCCAAGCGCCGTGGTCACCAGCGCCGTGGCCGTCCACTGGGTCGTGCTGCTCGGAAGCGTCCTGATCAGCTGAGTCCGGGCCGAGGTGGCGGTGTCGGTTGCCGTGACCTGCGCTCCGCCGCCCAGGACAGCCTTGCCCGCGGCGCAGCTCGCCGTTGCGGATACCTGGGTTCCCACCGGCGCGTTCACCGCCGAGGTGACCGGCGTGCCGGTCACGATCGTGCTGCCGGACGGGCCCGCGGGCCCCTGCGCGCCCGTCGCGCCGGTGGCGCCCGTTGCGCCGGTGGGGCCCTGGGGGCCCTGCGCGCCGGTCGCGCCCTGAGGCCCGGTCGCGCCGGTCGAGCCGGTCGCACCGGTCGCGCCGGGGTCGCCCTGCGGGCCGGCGGCGCCGGTGGCCCCCTGTGGCCCTGCCGGGCCGGTGTTGCCGGTTGGGCCCTGCGGGCCCGTGGGGCCGGCGTTGCCCTGCGGGCCGGCCGGTCCCGCGGGACCCGCGGCCCCGGTGGCACCGGTGGCACCGGTGTTGCCCTGGGGCCCGGTCGCTCCGTCGGCTCCGGGAGCGCCCTGCGGTCCGGCGGGACCGGCCGGACCCGTCGGTCCCGCGGGCCCGGTGTCACCGGTTGCGCCCTGCGGACCCGTGGGGCCGGTGTCGCCTGTGTCGCCCTTGACGCCCTGTGGGCCCTGAAGTCCTTGCGCGCCCTGGGCCCCGGTGTCACCCGTGTCGCCCTTGTCGCCCTTGTCGCCCTTGTCGCCCTGAAGGCCTTGCGCGCCCTGGGCCCCGGTGTCACCCGTGTCGCCCTTGTCGCCCTTCGGTCCGGTGGCGCCCTGCGCGCCGGTCGCGCCCTGCGGCCCGGGATCGCCCTGCGCGCCCTGCGGACCCGCTGGGCCGGTCGCGCCCTGAGGCCCGGCGGGCCCGGTCGCGCCCTGAACCCCCTGGGCACCCTGAGCCCCGGTCGCCCCCGTGTCACCCGTGTCGCCCTTGTCGCCCTGCGGACCGGTCGCGCCCTGCGGCCCGGCCGGCCCGGTCGCACCCTGAACCCCCTGAGCACCCTGGGCCCCGGTGTCACCCGTATCGCCCTTGTCACCCCCCTTGTCGCCCTTGTCCCCCTGCGGACCGGTCGCGCCCTGCGGCCCGGCGGCACCGGTCGCGCCCTGAACCCCCTGGGCACCCTGGGCCCCGGTGTCACCCGTATCACCCTTGTCGCCCTTGTCGCCCTGCGGACCGGTGGCGCCCTGCGGCCCCGGATCGCCCTGCGCGCCTTGGGGCCCGGGATCGCCCTGCGCGCCCTGCGGACCCGCTGGGCCGGTCGCGCCCTGAGGCCCGGCGGGCCCCGTGGCGCCCTGGGCCCCGGTCGCCCCCGTGTCGCCCTTATCGCCCTGCGGCCCGGTCGCGCCCTGCGGCCCGGCAGGCCCGGTCGCACCCTGAACCCCCTGGGCACCCTGGTCGCCCCGGTCGCCCCGGTCGTCACCCGTGTCGCCCTGCGGACCGGTGGCGCCCTGCGGGCCGGGATCGCCCTGCAGTGCCCTGCGGACCCGCGTGGACCGGTCGCACCCTGCGGCCCGTGCCGGACCGGTCGCCCCCGGAGCCCCCTGTGCACCCGCGGCACCCGTAGCCCCAGCGTCACCCGTGTCGCCCTTGTCGCCCTTCGGACCAGTGGCGCCTTGCGGTCCGGGATCACCCTGCGCGCCCTGCGGACCTGCGGGACCGGTCGCCCCCGGAGCCCCTTGGGCGCCCGCGGCACCCTGAGCACCCGTAGCCCCGGTGTCACCCGTGTCGCCCTTGTCACCCTTCGGGCCACTGGCGCCCTGCGGCCCGGGATCGCCCTGCGGCCCGGCAGGCCCGGTCGCGCCCTGGGCTCCCTGGGCACCCTGGGCCCCGGTGGCCCCCCGCGGGCCAGCGGCTCCCTGCGGCCCGGCGGACCCCGTCGCGCCCCGCGGACCGGCAGGCCCGGTCGCGCCCCGCGGACCGGTCGCGCCGGGAGCCCCCTGCGCGCCCGTGGCGCCCTGGGCGCCTTCGGGACCGGCCGCGCCGGTATCGCCCTTTGCGCCCGTCTCCCCCTTGGCCCCAGTCTCACCCTTGGCGCCCATCTCACCCGTCTCACCCGGGTCGCCCTTCGGCCCGCCGGGGCCCTGCGGGCCGGGATCACCCTGTGCGCCCTGCTGGCCGGAGACGCCCTGCCGGCCGGCCGGCCCGGCCGGTCCCCGAAGGCCCCTTGCGCTCTGCGCCGCAGTTGCGTCCGGGGTGCCCGGCTGCTCCTGCGTAGTCGTGCCCTCGGGCCCGGCGGGGCCGGTGCTGCCCTGGGGGCCGGCCGGACCAGTGACCCCCGGCGCGGCGGCTGCGCCTCGGGCACCGGTCGCCCCGGTCGCCCCGGTTTTGCCCCGGGGGCCGGCGGGGCCCGCGGGGCCGGTCGCCTTCACGAGCACCCGGCGCCAGCGCTCGGAGCACTCCTTCCCGGGGCCCGCGAGGCGTACGTTGCCCTGCTTCGTGCAGCCCAGGACGGGCTGCCTGGTCACCTTGGGCGTAGTCGTATCGGCGCATCCGACCGATGCGGCCACGAGGCCACACAGGACGAGCGCCGACATGAGCCCACGAGGGCCCCCTGAAGCAGGGAGTGCCGCCATTCCTCTGGACTTCGGCCGAAATGGCCTCCGTCTTGAGGCCCAAAGCGCCTCTTTGCCCCTCTAAATGGGCTATTTCAGCCCGGTCCAGCTCAGATCACGCCGCAGTCCTCGACCGCCGCCGTTCGCTCCTTGACGAACGACACCTTGAGCGGCCCGGTGGCGCGGCCGCTGAACGCCGACACCGGCGTGGCGGGGTATCGCGCCTCCGCCTTGGCCACGCAGCTCGCGACGTGCGCCTGGCTGGCCATCCAGAGCAGTGCCAGGGCCGCGAGTACAGCCGCTACGACCAGCACGACACCCTTCCGTCCCGCGCCGCCTGCGACGACCGCTGTTCCGTTCTCCATGACCTGTTTTTCTCGCCCGCGACCCGCTTTCCTGCCGCAAAAGTCGCGGCCGCGAGCACCGCCTGAGGGTGTCAGCGCCGCTGCGCGAGCAGCTCGTCGAGCCGCTCGTAGGTCTCGTTCATGCCGCTCTCCATGCCGGAGCCGAGCACCCCGTCGCGCTCCTCGCCGGTGTGGAAGACCGAGACGGTCGTGACCTTGGTTCGGCCATCGCCGATGTCCTCGAACGTGGCGGTCTCGACCGACACGTGGCCGGCCATGCCCTCCCACTCGAACGTCTGGACGATCCGCTCGGGTGCGGTGACCTCGCGGTAGGCGCCCTGGAAGCCGATCTCGGCGCCGTCGGCGCCGCGGTGCACGAACCGCCAGCGGCCGCCGGTGCGCGGCTCCATGTAGTCGACCTCGGTTATGTACTCGCGCGGGCCCCACCACTGCGGGATCAGCTCGGGGTCGGTGTAGACAGCGAACACGCGCTCGCGGGGGGCATCGAACTCGCGCTCGACGCGGATCTCACGCTCGCTCGGGGTTGTCATCGTCGCTTTGCGTGTCTTCTGCTCAACCATCGTGAGGCTCCTTCGTCTCATCCAGCAGTTTCCCGAGGCGGTCGAGACGGCCCTCCAGCATCTGCCGGTACATGGCCATCCAGGTCTCGACCTCGTCGAGCCGACGTTCGGCGAGCTCGCAGCTGCGGGCGCGCCCGACCTTCTTGGTGACCACCAGGCCGGCGTCCTCGAGCACGCGCACGTGCTTCTTCATCCCCGGAAGCGAGATGCTCGCGGGCTCGGCGAGCTCGGTGATCGTCGCGCTGCCCCGTCCCAGCCGCTCGATCACTGCCCTGCGGGTGGGATCCGCAAGGGCCGCGAAGGTGCGGTCGAGGGAGGCATACTGAACCATATGGTTCAGTATTACACACGAGCGCGGCTCCGTCTAGGGTCGGGACATGAAGCAGCTCGCCGACGGCGTCTGGCAACTCTCGGGCTTCCCCGCCGACAACGTCAACAAGTACCTCGTCGGCGACGTGCTGATCGACGCCGGCACGGCGCTCGAAGCGAAGCGCATCCTGAGCGACCTGGACGGGCACCAGGTCGCCGCCCACGCGCTGACACACGCGCATCTCGACCACTACGGCGCGAGCCACGCGGTGTGCGAGCGGCTGGGGATCCCGCTGTGGTGCGGCGCCGCCGATGTCGAGGCGGTCGAGTCAGGGAAGATGGTTGCGCGCGGCGGCCGGATGGTCCCGGCGGCCAAGGCCCACCGTGTGGAACGCCGGCTTGGCGAGGGCGACGAGGTGGCCGGCTTCACGGTGCTGGAAACCCCGGGTCACTCTCCCGGCCACGTGTCGTACTGGCGCGAGGCCGACCGGACGCTGCTGTGCGGCGACGTGATGTGGGGCTACAACCCTTTCCGGCTCAGCGGCCCGATGCGCGAGCCGTTCAGGTCGTTCAGCCCTGACGCCGAGCTCAACCGGGCATCGGCGCGGCGGCTGGCGGCGCTGGAGCCGGCACTGGTGTGCTTTGGCCACGGCAAGCCCCTGCGCGACCCGGCGGCGTTCGCAGCGGCGATCGCGAAGCTGGGCTGAAGCCGGCGCGTGACGGCCGCGGCGTTCGCGAACACCACACCGCGCGGCGATGTCGGGAGGAGCGCCCGGACGAGCGCCCCTCCCGACCTCCGGCATGGCGCTAGACGATGAAGGCGCCCGCCTTCGAGCGGACCTTGGCCGCCGTGGCGCCCTTGTCGAACGTGTTCGGCGCGAAGTTCTTGCCACCGAACGCGCGGAAACGCGAGGCGTGCCGCGCCTCGACCGACAGGATCGACGCCGCTGCGCCCAGGAACTTCTTCGACTTCAGGTTGCCCGCCTGCCCGAGGTACGCGGTCACGCCAGTGTCCTCGAGGACGATGGCGGTAGCCAGGAACTTCTGCGGGTTGTCCGTGGTGTCCAGGAAGTTGAACTTCGGCTTCTTGATGCGCGCCTTGCCGAGCCCGCCCTTCAGGAAGCGCACGTGTGCGTCCTCGTGGCGACTGACGATCTTGGTGGCGGCCAGCAGGTCGCCGGTGAGGCCGGCCTTGGTGAGGGCCTCCTTGTAGAACTCCGACTCCAGGTACTCCAGCGTCAGGGCGAAGTTCAGGATCTTCACGTCGCCCTTCTTCGAGGGCTTGGCCGCACCCAGCGCGATGCTGGGAAAGCCGCCGAGCAGCAAGCCACTGCCCAGGGCGGCGGTGCCCCCGGTCAGAGCTGCCTTGCGGAAGAAGTCGCCGCGGGTCTCGAGGCCGGCGTCTTCCGCAGCCTCGCGGATGGCACCGTCCTGGTCAACGGTCTCGAGCGTGATCAGATCGGACATGGAAGCGTTCTCCTCTGTTTCGGTGTCATGGCGACGGAGCCACGGCCATGCCGTGCGAGCTTCGTCGCCAAGGCTGCGCTCAGCGGGGCGTGAGCGGATCAGGCGACCGGTCCGGTTGGCGCGATTTGCGGGACGGTCGGGCGCCAGGGCGGCCGAGCTGGCCCAGACGCCGCCTGACGGGGCGGCAGCGCTAGGCGGCAGGTGCGCTGCCACCGCCCCAGCCGCGGATCTCGGCGGCCAGATCGGTGAGGGCGCCAACGATCGCCTCGTCGTGGCGCCGGCTCTCCTCGCGCATCGCGCCGATGTCGGCGATCAGCGCGCGTGTGACCTCGCGTCCGTTCCTGGCCTCCAGGCGATAACGAGGCACCGTTCCCCATGGCCGAGTCCAAAGCGGGGCGCCCAGTTCCCGATGGCTGGGAAAGCCGGCGCTGGTGGCCTTCTCGGATTCCGGCCCGGTGGTCCCGCACCCGCGTGCCGGTAGGTGTTCTGCGACCTGATCCCGGGGCGGCCGAGCAGGTCACGATCGAGGGCGCCGCCCACTTCCTCCAGGAGGATCGCGACGAGCGCATCGCCGAGGCGATCCTGGACCGGGAGCGCTCGGCCGGCTGATCCACGCCAGCCCCGCGACCTACCCCGGAAGGTGGGTAACGTGACGACCGTGGCGTTCGCGAACACCACACCGCTGCGCGAGGAGATCGACCGGGTCCTCCCCGCCCGGCCCTTCCATCTCGAGTTCTGGGACGGAACGTCGCTCCCGGCGACCGAGAACGGCGGCGGGCCCACGTTCAGCGTGAACTCCCCGAAGGCGGTGGCACAGGCGCTGGCGGCGCCCGGCCAGCTGGGCCTGGGACGCGCCTACGTGACCGGCGACCTTGCGGTGGACGACATCGACGCCGTGACCGACATGCTGCGCGACTGGTCGCCGCCGCCGATCGAGAACGCCGACAAGCTCAAACTGATGGCCGGGGCCGTGCGCGCCGCGGGGCTGACGCTGCCGCCGCGCCCGCCCGCTGCCGAGTTCAAGCCGAAGGGCAAGCGCCACACCCGCACGCGCGACCAGCGCGCGGTGCGCCACCACTACGACGTCTCGAACGAGTACTTCCGGCTGTTCCTGGACGAGTCGATGACCTACAGCTGCGCGATCTTCTCGCGTGGCGCCAACACGCTCGAGGAGGCGCAGGTGGCCAAGCTCGACCTGGTGTGCACCAAGCTCGGCCTCGAGCCCGGGATGCGCGTGGTGGACATCGGCAGCGGCTGGGGTGCATTCGCCATCCATGCGGCCCAGAACTACGGCGCGCACGTCACCGGCATCACCGTCTCGCAGAACCAGGCCGACGGCGCGACGGCCAATGCGGAAGCAGCCGGCGTGAGCGACAAGGTCGACTTCCGCGTCCAGGACTACCGCGACCTGTCGGGCGAGACCTTCGACGCGGTCGCCTCGATCGGCATGGTCGAGCACGTCGGCGAGGAGCGGATCGACGAGTACACGCGCAAGCTCGCCTCGCTGGTCGGGCCCGGCGGCCAGGTGCTCAACCACGGCATCGCCCGGCTGCGCCACAGCGATCCCGACGCCGGCGACTTCTCCGAGCGGTACGTGTTCCCGGACGCCGACCCGATCCATGTGTCGCGCATCATCGACTCGTTCGAGCGTGCAGGCATGCCGCTCCAGCACGCCGAGGACTTCCGGATGGACTACGCCGAGACGCTGCGCCACTGGGCCGAGCGGTTCGACTCCAACCTGCAGGAGGCCGAGCGCCTGGGCGGCCCGGAGCGCGTGCGTGTGTGGCGGCTGTACCTGCGCGCGGCACGCAACGGGTTCGAGACCGGCTTCACCGGGCTCTACCAGGTCCGCGTGCGCAAGCCGGGCTGAGATGATGCGCGCTCGATGAGCGCGCGCGAGTTCAGCAAGGGTGTCCCCGCCGCCGCGCCCACGCGGCCGATCCCGCCGTTTACGGACGAGCACGGTGAGCTGCGCGAGTCGATCGCCCGCTTCGTGGCGGGTGAGCTGCGCCCGCACGCGACCGAGTGGGAGGAGGCGGAGTGGTTCCCGGACGAGGTGTTCGGCAAGCTGGCGGCCAACGGCTTCCTGGGGCTGAAGTACCCGGAGGCCTACGGTGGCGAGGGCGGTGACCACCTGCACGACGCCGTGTTCACGGAGGAGCTCGCCGGGTGCGGATCGGGCGGTTTGGCCGCCGGGATCGGCGCGCACATCGGCATCGCCACCCCGCCAGTGTTCAAGTTCGGCACCGAGGACCAGAAGCAGCGCTTCCTGGTGCCGGCGATCAAGGGCGAGCGGATCGCCGCGCTTGGCATCACCGAGCCTGGCGCCGGCTCCGACGTGGCCGGCATCAAGACCCGGGCCGAGAAGGTCGACGGCGGCTACGTGGTCAACGGCGCCAAGACGTTCATCACCAACGGCGTTCGCGCCGATTACGTGGTCACGGCGGTCAAGACCACCGCCGAGGGCGGGCACCAGGGCCTGTCCTTCCTGCTGATGGAGCGCGACATGGAGGGCTTCACCGTCTCGAAGAAGCTGGACAAGATGGGCTGGCGCGCGTCCGACACGGCCGAGCTGGCCTTCGCCGACGTGTTCGTGCCGGACGAGAACCTGCTCGGCGAGGAGAACAAGGGCTTCTACCTGATCATGGCCAACTTCCAGTGGGAGCGGCTGCTGATGGCCCTGGGCGCCGTGGGCTCGATGCAGCGGGTGATCGACGCCACCGTGGCCTACGCGCTGGAGCGCAACGCGTTCGGCCGCCAGATCGGCCACTTCCAGGCGATCCGCCACAAGATCGCCGAGATGGCGCTGAAGCTGGAGACCGGCCGCTCGCTGACCTACCACGCCCTACGCCTGTTCCACGGCGGCCAGGACGCGACCAAGGAGGTCACGATGGCCAAGCTGGCCACCCAGCGGGCCGCTTTCGAGGTGGCCGACGACGCGCTCCAGATCCACGGCGGCGCGGGCTACATGGTCGAGTACGAGATCGAGCGGGTCGCGCGCGACCTGCGGCTGGGGCCGATCGGCGGCGGCACCGACGAAGTCATGAAGGAGATCCTCGGCAGGCAGCTCGGCCTGTGAGGCTCACGCTCGCGATCGCCGTTGCCGTGGCCACGGCAGCACTGGCGCCCGCTGCGTCGGCGGCCACCGTGACGGTCGAGGGCAACACCCTGCGGGTTACCGCCGCGCCCGGCCAGGCCAACGCGATCGAGATCACGCGCTCGGCCCCGTTCGGCGCTCCGGCCACGGTCACCGTGCGCGACAGCGCCACCGCTCCGGTGGCCGCTGCGCAGTGCCTGCCGACGCTCGACCTCCACGCGGTCACCTGCCCCGCGGCCGCGGTCACGCGCGCGGACGTGACGCTCGGCGACCAGGACGACTCGCTGTCGCTGTACGCGCCGGTGCCGGCGATCGTTCGCGGCGGCGACGGCGACGACCAGATCTACGGCGGTGACCGCAATGACACGATCGACGGCGGCAACGGCGCCGACGTGGCGGACGGCGGGCGCGGCGAGGACCGCGTCGTCATGCGCGACCGCAAGACCGACAGCGTGGTCTGCGGACCGGGACGCGACCGCGTGCGTGCCGAGGTCCTCGACGAGCTGGACGTGAGCTGCGAAGCGGTCGACTACGGCCCTGCCGGACGCGTGGGCCGGCTGCGCTTCAAGTCCGGCGGCGGGCGGTTCGTGGCCGTGCCGGGCCAGTTCGGCACCCGCGTCGACCGCCGCATCCTGCCCGCGGTGCTGTACCTGGTGCGGCGCTACCACCTGCGCCTCGGCGACGGCTACAAGGTCGGCGGCAACCACAAGGCCGCGGGCGAGCACCCGCTGGGCCTCGGGCTGGACATCTACCCGGGCGCCGGCGGCAACTGGCGCAGCGTCGACCGGCTGGCCAAGTGGGCCGAGCCGCGCCAGAACCGGCCACGGCCGCCGTTCCGGTGGGTCGGCTACAACGGCGACCACAACCACGGCCGTGGCAACCACCTGCACCTGTCCTGGATGCACACGGCCGGCCGCGGCGGCAGGCCGGTGCGCAGCGTGTGGACCTGGGTCGTCAGGCCCTGATCAGCCGTTGCCCAAGCCCGCCTCGACGGCCACCGGGTCGATCGGCCCGGCCGCCCGGCTAGCCGCAGTCCCAGGCGCCGGCGGCCTTGACCGCGAGCGGCATCAGCGTCGGCACCGGCGGCGCCGACAGCTCGGCGTCCACATAGCCCCACCTCAGCGGGTGGCGGAAGAAGGAGCCGCTGGGTTGGGTCGCGTCGCCGGGGGCGCCAGATTCGTAGGCGAGCTCGGTGCCCTTGTTGCGGTAGATGGCCACGACGGTGCCGACCGCCTTGGCGTGTCTGAGGCCGTTGCCCGGATCCTGCGACTGCTGGATCGAGAACAGCAGGTCGGTGCCGGGGTCGTAGATGGAGACCCCGGAGGCGCTGCAGCGGGCGGGCCGGGTGAAGCGCGCGTTGACCTCGCCGGACACCCTGACGTCGCTGGTGGCCTTCTTGAGCTTTAGGTCCTTCTTCGGCTTGACGGGCACCTTGGCGGAGCTCACTGGCTTCCACTTGCCGCCGCTCTTCTTCAGCGCCACCGGCCCCGGCGGCTTGAGCTTGGTGCTGATGGCCACGTCCGAGAGGTAGGTGACGGCGGCGTAGCGCCGGTTGGCGGTCGAGACCCGGATGCGCCGGACGGCGTTCTCCTTCGCCGGCCTCCCCTTCAGGAAGCCCTTCTTGATCGCCTTGGCCTCCTTCTTGGTGGGTGCGCGTGAGGCGTCAGCGGCGGCCACGGGCGCAGCGCGAGCGCCGCAGCCGAGAGGCGAGCCGCCACCCCATCCAGCCACGGCGCCTTGGCCTTACGGTGCCGAAGTAGTCTCCCGCGCAGTCTTCGACCAAGGAGAGATTAACGTGGGAGTACTGGACGGCAAGTCCGCCATCGTCACCGGATCGGCACGCGGCATCGGCCGTGCCACCGCCGAGCTGCTGGCCGAGCACGGCGCGCAGGTGCTGATCAACGACCTGGACGGCGACGTGGCCGAGCAGGCAGCGGGCGAGATCCAGGGCGAGACCGCCGTGTTCAGCGGCGACCTGACCCAGGGCGACACGCCCGACAAGCTCGTCCAGACCGCGATCGACTCGTTCGGCAAGATCGACATCATCGTCAACAACGCCGGCTACACGATCGACGCGCCGTTGCACAAGATGACCGACGAGCAGTTCCAGCGCATGATCGACATCCACAACGTGGTGCCGTTCCGCGTCCTGCGCGCCGCCGCCCCGCACCTCCGTGAGCCGGCCAAGAAGGAGAAGGAGGAGGGCACCGAGGTCTTCCGCAAGATCGTGAACGTGTCGTCGATCTCGGGCACGTTCGGCAACGCCGGCCAGGCCAACTACTCGTCGGGCAAGTCGGGCGTGGTCGGCCTGACCAAGACGATGGCCAAGGAGTGGGGCCAGTTCAAGATCAACGTGAACGCCGTCGCCTTCGGCTTCATCGACACCCGCCTGACACAGGCGAAGGAGTCCGACAACACGATGGAGATCGGCGGCGAGAAGGTACAGCTGGGCATCCCCGAGCAGATGCGCGCGATGGCGTCGATGATCATCCCGCTGGGCCGTCCGGGGACACCTGAGGAGGCGGCCGGGGGGATCTTCTTCCTGTGCTCGCCGTGGTCGAACTACGTGCACGGACAGGTGCTGAACATCACCGGCGGCCAGTTCGGCGGGATGATCACCTGAGCAGGCGCACGAGGCGGTCCGCGTCACCCGACGCGGTGACATGGATCGCCGCCGGCTCGCGCACCCAGGCGATCAGGTTCAGCGCCTGGAGGCGGGTCAGCGCGTACTGGAACGCCGCGGCCTGGCGGCCGCCGCTGTAGCGACGGAGTACGTCGAACGCGTATCCGGTCGTGTGCAGTGAGTAGTTCTGGGTGGCCTCGCGGTTGCGCCCGATCAGGAGGCGCTGGTACTCGCGGTCGCGCACGGTGCTGGTCACCGTCAGCGGCGTGCGGCCACCGCCGGCCTGGCGCGTGAGCCGCGCCATGTACGCGGCCAGCGCGTACGCCTCGGGCCGCAGGCCGCGATACAGCCGCCGTGGCTGCTCGAGTCGCCCGGCGAGCTCGCCCATCTGCCGGTCGCGGCGCAGCCCGAGCTTGCCGGGAGCATCCGGGAACGATCGGACCCGGTCATCGCGGTAGGCGCCCTCGAGGTCGCCGGGGCTGTCGAACGACTCGGTGTCGTCCTCGGGGTGAAGCACCTCCTCGGACGAGTTCTTGGCCCGCTGGAGCTCGTCCTCGCGCTCCAGCGCGCCGCGGTCGTCGCGATAGCGGCGCATGATCTGCTCGGAGGCCTTGATCCGCCACAGGTAGGTGGCGGAGTCGTCGCCCAGGCCGGACAGGCGCCGGTAGGCGGCGGCGTGGCTGGACGGCGTGATGCCGAAGTACAGGGCCGTGTAGCTGCCCGGGTCCTCGCCGTAGTCGCGCAGCACCGACTGCAGGTTGCCGATGCCCATGTGGTAGCCGGCCAACGCGTAGTCGTCGCGCCCGCCGAGCTTGTCCCTGGCCAGGTTCAGGTAGCGCGCCGTCGCGCGCAGCGAGGCGTCCGGGTCGAAGCGCTGGTCGACCTTGCGCCGGCGCGCCCGCAGCCGGTCCGCGCGGCCCGTCAGGCCGCGCCGCTCGGCGCGGCCGATCCGGCGGGTCAACTTCCGCGCCGCAGCCGGGTCCACGCGCATGTCCAGCAGGTTCTGGCCGGTCTCGGCCAGGATCTGGGTCAGGCCGACGGCGCCCTCGAGCTCGGGGTCGGCCGCGGCCGAGGGCCGGCCCGCGCTCTCCAGGAACACGATCGCCTCGAGCGTGTCGGCCGGGACACCGCTGTCCTGCGCCACGCGCTCGATCCGCTCGCGATACGCCGCCACACGGGCGCCGGTGGCGACCACCCCGCCCGGGCTCTTGGCATACACCACGTGCCCGAAGCCGGCCGTGGCACGCCGCTCGAACTCCGCCCGGCGGCCATCGCTGTAGGCGAACGGGTCGGGAACGCCCGGCGCCAGCGTGGCCGGCGGGTCGGGCGCGGGTAGGCCGCGATCGCGCAGCGCGAACCAGCCGCCGACGGCGACGATCAGCACCACGATCGCGCCGAGCGCGAGCACGCGAGGGCGGGCCATCGGGGCGACCGTAGCGATCGCAAGAACAGAGAGGGCGCCCGAAGGCGCCCTCTCTGCACGGCGGTCCTAGGAGTTACCGCCCTCCCCGCCCTGGTTCCAGGGCGTGGGGAAACTTCTTGGTTCGCCGGTACGTGGCGCGCCGCGCGTACGTTCGGATCACCCCCGGGGCCGGTTGGCGCCGGCCCGCTTGGGGCTTCGCGCCCAGCCGCCGCGGCATCTAAGGTGCCGCCAATGGCCGCAACCGCCGCTGAGCCACAGCCCGCCAGGCTCCCGCTGCCGGGCGGCTCGAAGGGCGTCTCGGTGCAGCTGCACCCGCTGGTCTGCGCGCGGATGCGCTGCGCGCCGGCGTTCCTGGTCCGGCCGGAGGGCCGGCTGGCGTCGCGCAAGGTGCTCGTCTCACGCACCGCCGATGATGAGCTGATCGAGATCCCGGTGGTGGCCTTCCTGGTACGACACCCCAGCGCCGGCGACCTTCTGGTCGACACCGGCTTTCACCCGTCTGTCGCCGTCGAGCCGAAGGGAGCGCTGGGCAGGTGGGGAGGCCTGTTGTTCAAGGACCTCCGGATGGCCACCGAGGAATCGGTGCCCGCCCAGCTGCGCGCGCTGGACGATCCGGCCGCGATCCGCACGGTCGTGATGACACACCTGCACTTCGACCACGCCGGCGCGGTCAGCGAGTTCCCGTCGGCGACGTTCGTGGTCGACCGGCGCGAGTGGGCCGCAGCCGCCGAGGGCTCCGAGCGCGACGGCTACATCCGGCGCCAGTTCGACCACGGCTTCGACTGGCGGCTGGTCGACTTCGACGGTCCCGCCGCGGACTCGTTCGCCACCTTCGGCCGCTCGGTCGACCTGTTCGGCGACGGCAGCGTGCGCCTGGTGTCCACGCCCGGTCACAGCGCGGGGCACCTGTCGGTCGTGCTGCGCCTGCGTGACCGCGAGGCGCTGCTGTGCGGCGATGCCGCGTACACCGAGAGCGCGATCGAGAACGACACCGTGCCCTACGTGGTCGAGGACGAGCACCGCTACATGCGCTCGCTGCACGAGATCCAGCTGTACGTGGAGCAGACGCCCGGCGCCCTTGTGGTGCCGGGCCACGAGGCGGCGGTGATGCGCCGGCTCCCGACGGCCCTGTAGAGCCGCCCGCGCTAGTGGTCGCTCGCGACGGTGCCGCGGCGAGCGGCGCGGGCGGCCTTGATCGACGCCGTCCGGCCCAGCTCGCGCAGGCCCTCCCACAGCCTGCGGATGCGCACCATGATCTCCTCGGACGCCGCCTGCTGCTGCGCGCGGGTAGGCGCGGACACCTGCTCGAACTGGATCGCGTCGCCGAACTGGACCGTGACCTTCGGGAACTGGAGCCGTTTCCAGTTGCGCACCCGCTCGGAGCCCACCAGCGCCACCGGCACGATCGGGGCCCCGGACTCCAGCGCCAGCCGGCCGATGCCCGGCTTGGCCTCGCCAAGCTCGCCGGTGCGCGAGCGCCCGCCCTCGCAGTACATGACCACGATCCCGCCGCGCGCCAGGACCGCGTGGGCGGTCTCGAACGCCTCCTCGTCACGGTGGCCGCGCCGCACCGGGAAGACGCCACCGTTGTGGTAGACGGTCTGGAGCGGCGCCTTGAACAGCTGCGACTTGGCCATGAACTGGACCTTGCGGCGCAGGTATACGGCAACGAAGAAGTGGTCCAGGAACGAGAAGTGGTTCGGGGCCACGATCGCCGGTCCGTCGGCGGGCACCTTGTCCGGGTCGATCGCGCGGGCGCGGAAGAAGATCAGCAGGTACGGGGTCAGGACCAGCCGCACGACCTCGTACATCCAGTTCGGCCGCTTGGCGCGCGTGCGCGCGTGGAAACGGTCGAAGTGCTCGGCCGGACGCGGGTCCTTGTAGACCTGGGCCTTGAGCGCACCCTCGAGTGGCTTCTTCTCCGCCATCTGCACGTGCCTACCCGGGTCCGCGCGCGCCGTTACGCTCGCCCGATGGCAAACGTCGAGGCCCACATCACCGGCACGGTCTGGAAGGTCGAGTGCGAGGTCGGCCAGCAGATCGCCGACGGGGACACCGTGGCCATCATCGAGTCGATGAAGATGGAGATGCCGGTTGAGGCCGAGGAGGAGGGCACCGTGGCCGAGGTCCGCTGCCGGGAGGGCCAGTCGGTCACCGAGGGCGACGTCCTGGTGGTCCTGGAGTGAGCGAGGAGCTCGCCTCGGGCAAGCTCGTCAGGGACGAGCCGGCCGAGGGGGTCGTCCGGCTGCGGATCGCCAACCCCCAGCGCCGCGGGGCGCTGGACCACGAGATCCTGGACACGCTCGCCGAGACCGTACGCGAGCTCGACGCGCCGTGCCTGCTGCTCACCGGCACCGGCAAGGTCTTCTCGGCCGGGTACGACCTCGGCAACCTCCAGGGCCGGCGGTTCGAGCAGGCGGCCGAGAAGCTGGTTGCCCACCCGTTCCACTCGGCGATCGAGGCATTGGACGCTTATCCCTATCCCGTCGTCGCCGCGCTCAACGGCCACGCCATCGGCGGCGGGCTCGAGCTTGCGCTGACCTGCGACATCCGCCTGGCCTCGACCGAGGCCAAGATGGGGATGCCGCCCGCCAAGCTCGGCCTGATCTACTCGCACACGGGGCTGCGCCGGTTCGTGGAGGCATGCGGCGCTCCCAACACCGCCGAGCTGTTCTACACCGCCGAGAACGTGGACGCCGTGCGCGCGCTCGAGATGGGCCTGGTCGGCCAGCTGGTCGAGCCCGCCGAGCTGGACGACCGCGCCCTGGCGATGGCGGCGGCGATCGCCTCCGGCGCCCCGCTGTCGCTGGCCGGCAACAAGCGCATCTTGCGCGTGCTGCGCGCCGAGGCGGCGGCGCTGTCGCCCGATGTCGAGCAGGAGCTGATCGCCCTGCGCGAGTCGTGCTTCACGAGCGAGGACTTCGCCGAGGGTGTGCGTGCTTTCGCCGAGAAGCGCGCACCGCGCTGGCAGGGCCGCTGAAGGCGCTGCCCCCCGCCGCGTCGTGCGCCGTCGGGGTCCCGGCAGCGCGCCTGGCGTGCGCCTGACTACGCTTGCGGCCTCATGGAGGCGGAGCCCGAGGACGATCGCCCCGAGCTGCTGCGCAAGCTCGAGGAGCGCAAGGAGCGACACGCCGAGCGGGGCATAATCGCGCGCGTCGGTGTGGTGGTCATCGGCTTCGCGCTGGTCTTCCTTGGCATCTTCATGTCCGGACCCGGAATACCCGGGCCCGGGATCGTGGTCATCCTGATCGGGCTCAGCTTCCTGGCGCTGGAGTTCGACCGCGCCGAGCGGATCCTCGAGAAGGCGATCATCTGGGCCGACAACGCCAAGGACCGGGCCGAGGCGGCCAGCCCGCGTCAGAAGGCGCTGACGGGAGCCCTGGCGGCGCTTGCGGCGGCGGGGTTCGTGGTGGCCGCCGTGCTGTGGAACATCCCGCTGCTGCCGGTCGTCTGACCCGGTCAGCCGCGCGCGGACGTCCGTTCGAGCGCCTCGAACTCCTCCAGCGAGTAGCCCGACCCCATCGCCACGCACGTCAGCGGCGACTCGGCCAGGTACGCCTCGATCCGTGTCTCCTCGGTCAGCCGCTCGGCGAAGCCCCGCAAGAGCGACCCACCGCCGGCCAGCAGGATGCCCTGTTCGGTGATGTCGGACGCCAGCTCGGGCGGCGTCTCCTCCAGCGCCTCGCGGACGCACCCGATGATCGCGCTCACTGGCTCCTCGATGGCCTCGCGGATCTCGGCGCTGCTCAGCGTGATGCTCTTGGGCAGGCCCGAGACGAGGTCGCGGCCGCGCAGCTCGGTGTACTCCTCGGGGTCCAGCGGCCGGGCCGTACCCAGCTCCAGCTTGATCTCCTCGGCCGAGCGCTCGCCGACCGCCAGGTTGTGGCGGCTGCGTGTGTAGGCCGCGATCGCCTCGTCAAGCTCATAGCCGCCCACCCGCAGCGAGCGCGACACCACCATTCCGCCGAGCGAGATCACGGCCACCTCGCTGGTGCCGCCGCCCACGTCCACCACCAGCCGTCCGGTCGGCTCCCCGATCGCCAGGCCTGCGCCGATTGCCGCCGCGATCGGCTCCTCGATCAGGTGGACCTTGCGCGCGCCCGCGGCCAGGCAGGCCTCGCGAACCGCGTTGCGCTCCACGTCGGTGATCCCCGAGGGCGCGCACATGACCACGCGCGGATGCGCGAAGCGGCTCTGATGCACGCGCCGGATGAAGTAGCGCAGCATCTCCTCGGTGACCTCGAAGTCGGCGATCACGCCGTGACGCAGCGGTCGCACGGCGGAGATCGTTGCTGGGGTGCGGCCGATCATCCGCTGCGCCTCCTGGCCCACGGCGTGGACCTCGCCCGTGTTCTCGTCCAGGGCCACCACGGAGGGCTCGGACGCCACGATCCCCTCGCCCCGTACGTAGACGAGCGTGTTGGCCGTGCCGAGGTCGACGGCGATGTCCCTGCCACCTCCGACGGCCCGGCTGAAGAGCGATGCCATCGGATGAAGGCTCGCAGCTAGACGATCTGGCCGTCGACGAAACCGGCGAGCAGCACCAGCAGCCCGCCGATCTCGGCGGCGATCAGCACCCACATGAAGGCGTGCAGGCCGGGCGGCCCGTCGCCGTCGCGGAACTGGTTGTCGGTCTGGCCGCGCAGGCCCTGGACGTTGTAGCCCACCACGGCGGCGAGGAAGAAGGTCCCCAGCGCGGCCGCCGCCACGAGGTCCACGAGCTGCGAGAAGCCGCTGAAATGCACGAAAGCGGCGGTCAAGCCGATCGCGAACGCGTACATCAGCGCGGCGCGGTGGGCGGTGTCGATGTACGGGTGGGCGCGACCCTCGGGCGAGGCCGCCATCTGGCGGAACTTCAGGACGCCGAGCAGCAGCGCGTAGAGGAACATCAGCCCGGCGGCGAACAGGACGGCCTTGACATCGTTCGCAAGATCCGGCATCCCTGCCAGATCTGGCCCGGCGGCGATCACAGCGGCGAGTCGATCACGCCGCGCGGCATGCCGCCGTCGTACTCGGGGCACAGCCGCCGCGCGAGCCGGCCGCACGGCCGCGCGTCGATGGCCTCGCGCAGATCCTCGAAGGTCTGGAGCAGGCGGATGCTGCCCGCCACCTGGCAGTCGGCCACGTTCACCTGTTCGCCGCCGAGCACGCCGTCGGCAATCAGCTCGTCGACGTGGTCGAGGTGCCGGGGCAGGGCGGGCAGGTACTCGTCCCGGACGCGGTCGGGTGGGGCGCCCACCAGCTTCATCTCGGTGATGAACAGGGCCCGGCTGGCCGCGGGGATGGCGGCGGCCGGCAGCGGCGGCGCCGACTTTGCGCCGTAGTCCAGGGCGACCGACGGCTCGCGCCGGATGGCGTCGACGGCGATCCAGCGGACCTGGTCCTGGAGGACGTCGTCGCCCCACAGGTCGGCCTCGTCCACCGCGGCGCGCAGCTCGGGGTCGGAGGGCACCAGCGGCGGGTCGGGCGCGAGCCCGTCGAGGGTGCGCAGGATCAGCCGCGAGCCTGAGACCCGCTGGGGCCCGACGGTCAGCCCGGGCACCGTGCGCTTGCCGAACCGCAGTGTCTGGGTCAGAGGCGAGAGGCCGAACGGGACGTAGACGGTGCGGTACTCGAGCCCCTTGATCCGGAGCCCCACCTCCACGCTCGCGCACGGGTGCGAGCCGTGGATCGCGTACAGCGTCAGCGGTTCGGGCACGCCCAGAGCCTATTGCGGCGTCGGGCTCACCGCAGCCGCTGGACGGCTCCGTCCCGAGCGAGCACGGTCACGCGACCGGCGACTCGTCGTACTCGTCGTGCCGGCGCCACCACCAGCCCGCCTGGGTCAGGCCCTCCTCCTGGCGCCCGTAGGCCGAGCGATCGATCAGGTGGTAGGCGGTGTCCACGAACTCCAGTCCGCGGTCGAACACGGAATAGGTGTGGTAGACGACTCCGCCCTCGAGCACGAACGCGCTCAGCCCCGGCGACTCGCCGCTCCAGCCCTCGGGCGGGTCGGGCGTCGACACGCCGAAGTCGTAGTTGAACGAGCTTCCGCCCGACGAGACCCAGTCGAACTGCCAGCCCATCCGCTCGCGGTAGGCCTGGAGCTCGTCGAGCCCGCCGCGGGAGACGACCTTGACCGTGATGTCGCGCGCGTTCACGTGCGGCATTGGCCCGTCCAGGTGGTCGGACAGGAACGAGCAGCCCACGCACGGATCGGCTTCCCCGGGCGCGAGCATGAAGTGGTAGACGATCAGCTGCGAGCGGCCCTCGAACAGGTCGGCAAGCGTCCGGTCGCCGGCCGGCGTCTGGAAGACGTAGTTTTCCTCGACCCGCACCCACGGCAGCGCGCGCCGCTGTCGCGCCAGCTCGTCGCCCTGCCGCATGTGCTCCTTTTCGCGCGCGAGCAACTCGGCGCGCGCCTGCTCGTGCTGGTCCCTCGTGCCGATCATAGGAGAACCGTATCATATGATATGTTTTTCCAATGCTCGACGAGATGATGCTTGATGTCGGCGGAATTCGGCTGTGCACCGAGACCTTCGGCGATCGCGGCGACGCGCCGTTGCTGCTGATCGGCAACTCGATGCTCGAGTGGGACGCCGCGCTCTGCGGGCAACTGGCCGCCGCGGGCCGGTTCGTGCTGCGCTACGACCTGCGCGACACCGGCTGGTCGACGATCGTGAACCCCGACTCGCCCGCCTACACGTTGCGTGACCTGGCCGCGGACGCGGCGACTCTGCTGGACGCGCTCGGGCTGGAGAGCGCCCACGTGGCCGGCCGCGGCCCCGGCGGGTGGATCGCCCAGCTGCTGGCGCTCGACCACCCCGTCCGCGTGCGCACGCTGACCCTGGTGGGCACGCGGCCCACCTCCCCGGGCAAGGCTGACGAGGATCTGCCCGACCACGATCCGGAGCTGATGGCGGCGCTCTTCGCCGGGCCGAAGCCGGACTGGGCCGACCGAAGCTCGGTGGTGGAGAAGATGGTGGCCGCCGGGCGGGCTTTCGCTGGCTCGGGCGGCTTCGACGAACAGGCTGCGCGGGAGCACGCCGAGGCCAAGTTCGACCGCACGGCAGCCACGCTGCCCGACGGCATCGACCCGGGCGCGGCGCAGCGCGCCGGCCAGCAGGGTATGCAGTTCGCCGCGATGGGCGGCAGCCGCTGGCGCGGGCGGCTCGGCCGGATCTCCGCCCCCACCCTTGTGGTCCACGGCGAGGACGACCCCTTCTTCCCGATCGGCAACGGCGAGGCGCTGGCCGAAGAGATCCCCGACGCGCGCCTGCTGCGCCTGCCCGGCGTGGGCCAGGAATTGCCGCCGCGGGTATGGGACGCGTTCGCGGATGCCGTGGTGCTCCACACCGCCGGCAAGTAGGCGCGTCGGGTGGGCCCTCCCAGCGGTCTGTGGGCATCATCGGCGGCGTCGGCGAACGGCGGCTGGGTACGCGTGAGCGGGAACGAATCTCGGCCCGCGGCGCTGTCGGCGATGTGCGGACCCGTGTCCGTTCGCAGGGGGTCGGTCCCGCTGCCCGATCGGGTCGTCGCGGGCCCAGATCGGACCCTGGTGGCAGCTAGGTCGCGGCCTTCCCCCGCTCCGCCTCGAGCCTAGCCCGCAGCCGCCTTCTCCCGCTCGGCCTCGCGCAGCTCGATCCGGCGGATCTTGCCCGTCAGCGTCTTCGGCAGGTCGTCCACGAACTCGATCGCGCGCGGGTACGCGTACGCGGACAGGTGACCGCGGACGAACGTCTTGATCTCGTCGGCGGTCTCGTCGCTGGCGTCGTAGCCGTCGGCAAGGCGGATGAACGCCTTGACGATGTCGCCGCGCTTCTGATCCGGTGACGCCACCGCGGCGGCCTCGAGCACCGCCGGGTGCTCCACGCACGCCGACTCGACCTCGAACGGCCCGATCCGGTAGCCGGCGGAGATGATCACGTCGTCGGCGCGGCCGGCGTACCAGACGTAGCCGTCCGCATCCATCTGGGCCGCGTCCTTGGTGTGGAACCAGTCGCCCTCGAAGTCCTCCTTCGTGGCCTCCTCGTTGTTCCAGTAGCGCAGTGGGTAGTGCGGGTTCGAGCGCGCACGCAGGCAGATCTCGCCGCGCTCGCCCTGCTCAACGGGCTTTTCGTCCTCGTCGAGGATCTGCACGTCCCAGCCCGGCATGACCTTGCCCATCGAGCCCTCGCGGACCTCGACCGTGGGGAAGTTGCCGCACAGCGGATAGCTCTCGGTCAGCCCGTAGTAGTCGAGCACGGTCAGGCCGTACTGGTCGCGGAACCAGCGGATGACCTCGGGGTTCAGTGGCTCGCCGGCCGAGCACACCACGCGCAGGTCGGGCAGCGGGTATGTCTTCCCGGCGTCGGCGATGGCCGTCATCGCCCGCAGCGCGGTCGGCGTGGTGAACATGTTCTGCACACCGTGGCGGGCCAGGAAGTCCAGCTGCTCCTCGGGGTCGAAGCCGCCCTTGCGGGCGAACACCAGCGCGACCGCGCCGTAGCGCCACGGCCCCAGCAGCGGCGCGATGCCGGCGGCCCACGCCCACTCGCCCATGCCGTGGAAGCGCTCCCCGTCCTCGAGGTCATGGCAGAACTCGAACTCCTCGTGTGCAAGCAGGTAGCGGTGCGCGTGCAGGATGCCCTTGGCCAGCCCGGTGGTGCCCGACGAGTAGTACAGCTGCGCCGGGTCGTCGGCCGCGGTGTCGACCACTTCGTAGTCGGCCGAGGCCGACTCGAGCTCGCCGATCAAGTCCTCCATCACCCACACGTGCTCGACCATCCCGGCGGGAATACGGTCCACGTTCTCGCGGTTCGTAACCAGCACGCGCGCCTCTGAGTCACGCAGCCGGTGCTGTATGCCCTCGTCGCCGTAGAGCACGGACATCGACAGCAGGATCCCGCCGTGCTTGTAGGTGCCCAGGAACACCGCCGCTGTCTCGGGCAGCGACGGCAGCAGCGTGGCCACACGGTCCTCGCGCTCGATGCCGGCGGCGGCCAGCACGTTGGCGAACTTGTTCGACAGGTCCTGCAGCTCGCCGAAGCTGACCTCGCGCTGGTCGCCGTTGTGGTCTTCCCACACCATCGCCGGGCGGTCGCGATCGTGCTTGTCGCACACGTCGACGGCGATGTTGTAGCGCTCGGGCACGTCCCAGGAGTGCGCGGCGATCATGTCGTCGTAGTCGCCGACCTCGTACTTGCGCAGGCTCATGCCCTCGCTCCCTCCTCGACGCTCTCGGTCGCCAGCTCGCCGTCCTCGAGGCGCTGGCGCAGGACCTTCTTGTCGAACTTGCCGACGCTGGTCTTGGGCACCTCGTCGATGACCGCCCAGCTGTCCGGCAGCCACCACTTGGCCACCCGCTCGGCCAGGTGCTCGCGCACCGACTCGGCGCTGACCTCCTTGCCCTCCTCGGGCACGACGCAGGCCAGCGGGCGCTCGCTCCAGCGCTCGTCCGGGATGGCGATCACGGCCGCCTCGGCCACGTCCGGGTGGCCCATGATCTCGTTCTCCAGCTCCACCGAGCTGATCCACTCGCCGCCGGACTTGATCACGTCCTTGACGCGGTCGGTGATGCGCACGAACCCGCGCGGGTCGATCGAGGCGATGTCGCCCGTGCGCAGCCAGCCGTCGTCGAACTTGTCGTCGGAGTCGTCGCGGTAGTACCGGGCGGCGATCCACGGCCCGCGTACCTCCAGCTCACCGGTGGCCTCGCCGTCCCAGTCGGCCTCGCTTCCGTCGTCGGCGACGATCCGGGCCTCCACGAGCGGCGCCACCCGGCCGGCGCTGTCGCGGTAGCTCCAGGCCTGCTCCTCCTCGGTGCCGACGGGCGGTCGCGCAACCGTGCCGAGCGGGCTCATCTCGGTCATCCCCCACGCCTGCTCGATGTACACGCCGTGACGCTCCTGGAACGCCTTCATCAGCGACAGCGGCACCGCCGAGCCTCCGCACATGACCTTGCGCAGGGTCGAGAAGTCGACGTCGTTCTCGTCGGCGTGGCGCAGGACGTCCATGAACACCGTCGGCACGCCGCCGGCGATCGTGACCTTCTCCTGCGCGATCAGCTCGGTCAGCGGCTCTGCCTGGAGGAAGCGCGAGGGCATGACCAGGCTGGCGCCGACCAGCCCGGCGGCGTGCGCCAGCCCCCAGGCGTTGGCGTGGAACATCGGCACGATCGGCAGCACACGATCGGCCGCGCTGACTCCAATCGACTCCGTCATGCCGGTGCCCATCGCGTGCAGCACGGTCGAGCGGTGCGAGTACAGGACGCCCTTCGGCTCGCCGGTGGTGCCGCTGGTGTAACAGAGCGCGGCGGCCTGGTTCTCCTCGATCGAGGGGTAGTCGAAGCCGGGGCTCTGCGCCGCCAACAGCTCGTCGTAGTCGAGCTGGTTCGGCAGCTCGTCGCCAGCGCCCTTGCCCACGACCACGAAGTGCTCGACGGTCTCGAGCTGGTCGGCCACCTTCGACAGCGGCTCGACGAGCGAGGCGTCGACCAGCACCACCTTGTCCTCGGCGTGGTTGGCCACGTAGACCAACTGCTCCTCGAACAGCCTGATGTTCAGCGTGTGCAGCACAGCGCCCATGGTTGGCACGGCCATGTACGCCTCCAGGTGCTCCTGGGTGTTCCACGCGTACGTGCCGACGCGGTCGCCGGGCCCGACGCCCAGCTCGGCCAGCGCCGCGCTCAGACGCTCGGCGCGCTCGGCCACCTCGGCGAAGCTGGCGCGGGTGGACTCACCGGGCTCGCGGAGAGTCACCACCTCGGAGTCCGCATAGATGCGCTGCATGCGGCCCAGGATGTGGGCCGTGGTCAACGGGAAATCCTGCATCGCTCCGTTCAGCGGCACGGGTACTCCTCCTCGCTGCTCGCTCTCTCCTCGCCTCTACGGGAGGCTAGTACCCGCCACCGGCCGCGCCGACACGGCGTCGAGGCGACCGGTCAGCGCAAGCGCGACCGACGCAACAACGATCAGCGTCACGCCGTAGACCTCGACGGTGTCGCGAAGGCCGACCTGCGTGACCGCCAGCCCGGCCAGCAGCGCGGGTGCGCTGAACGCCAGGTAGGCGGCGGTCAGCACCGACGACACCAGCTCGGCGCGGCGGTCCGGATGGGCCATGTCGGTCAGGGCCCTGAACACGCCCGCGAACGACGGCCCGAAGCCCAGCCCGCTGACGGCGGCGCCGACGAGGAACAGGGCCCCGGATGATGTCGCCACGGCCACGAGCACGATCGCCACGCCGGCGATCAGCGCGCTGAGCCCGCCGCGGGCGGCGGTGCGCGGGTCGAGGTGGCGGGCGGCGAAGGAGGTCAGGGCGCTGATGCCGGCCAGCGCGAAGATCGGTACCGCGGCCTCGAAGTGGCTCTGGGCACCAACCAACTCCTCGGAGATCGAGGGGCCCAGCGACAGCACGAGGCCACCGAGCGACCAGGTGGCCACCATCGACGGCAGCGCGGCCGCGAACGCGGTGCGCACGTGTGGCGGCACCCCGATGACCGGCCGCAGCGACCGGCGCCAGCCGTCGCCGCGCTCGACCGTCTCGGGCAGGAACACCGCCACGGCGGCCATGGCGGCGAACACGGCCAGAAGCAGCCAGAAGACGAGGCCCACCGGGTCCGCGCTCTGGTCGGCCAGCACGCCCGCGAACACGGCCCCGGCGGCCAGCCCGCTCAGCGGCGCGACCACACCGGTCAATGCGCCCTGCCAGTCGCGCTCGGGTGGCTGGAGGTCCAGCAGCGCGGCGCTGATGCAGCCCATGGCCACGCCGGTGGCCAGGCCCTGGAGCGTGCGCGCGGCGAACAGCCAGCCCACGCTTGGCGCGACCGCGAAAACCAGCATCGCCAGGATCTCGACGGCGAGCGCGGCCAGCAGCACCGGTCTGCGCCCGAGGTGGTCGGACAGTGAGCCGGCAACCAGCAGCGCGCTCAGCAGCGCGATCGCATAGACCGCGAACACGCCGGTGAGCGTCAGCGCGGAGAAGTCCCACTGCGCCTGGTAGATCACGTACAGCGGCGAGGGCGCGCTGGAGGCGAACAGCAGCGCGGCCAGAGTCACGGCCATCAGCCCGAAGGCCGCGCGTCGTTCCAGCATTCGCACTTACAGAGGGTTAGCAGGCCTGGGCGGTCTGGGCCGCCTCCGGGCCCGGGCTGGCGTGTTACGGAACCGCCCTCCCAGTAACCGACCCGTCACCCTCCCGGCCTGGCTTCTCGAACGCGCTCGGGCGGGTGCGGGAGCCGCACAACCGCTACGGATCCGCCCCTACCCAGACTGCCGTTTGCCTGCGGCGCCGCGGACGCGAATCGGGAGACCGGGCGGGACCCTCAGTCGTCGGCCGCGTAGTCGACGATCGACTTGTCCACGAGCCACTCCACCGGCGCGCGGTCGTCGGTGTAGGCGCGCTCGGCCGTCAGCGGGCGGCCCACGCGGCCGGCTGCCGCACGTGCCGTGGGGCGCAGGCCGCGCGGCATCGCGGGAATCGCGGCGCGCAGCCGGGCACGCGACAGCGGCGCGCGGCCCGCGACCAGCAGCGTGTTGGTGTCCTGGATCGGGTCGCGGGCCACGTGCGCGAACTCGCTGCGCAGCCCGCCCGTCAGCACCCGCTCCAGCTCGGTCTCGCCCTCCGGCTGGCCGACGTTGATGATCACCACGCCGTCCGGTGTCAGGCGGTCGCGGACCAGTTCGAAGAACTCCTCGGTGGTCAGGTAGAACGGGATGTAGGGCTGGCGGTAGGCGTCCACCTCGATCAAGTCGTAGCGCGTGTCCGCGCGGCGCAGGTAGGGACGCGCGTCCTCGTGGTGCATCGTCAGCCGCGGGTTGTCCATGTCGAAGAAGCGCCGGCCGATCTCCGACAGCTCGGAGTCCAGTTCCACGCCGTCGATGCGTGTGCCGGGGAACAGCCGCCCGTAGGCGCGAGCGGTGGTGCCGGCGGCGTTGCCCAGGATGGCCATCCGCCGCGGCGGCGCCGAGCGCGACAGGAACGGCAGCACCAGCAGCCCGTCCCAGTAGTCGCCGGTCAGCACGGTCTCGGGCCGGTAGAGCGAGTGCACCGCCTGGCCCTCGTTGAGCTCGAGCCGGCGCGAGCCGTCGTCGCGCTCAATCACCCGGGCGTACTGGTATTCGGTGTCGGCCTCGTGGATCACCCGGCCCGAGCCGGTCTGCGCCTTCAGCGTGCCGATCGGGATCAGCATCGCAAGGGCGATCGCCACCGGCGCGGCGGCGTAGCGCCACACCGGTCGCAGCCCGGCCACGGCTACCAGCGCGATCGCAAGGGCGAAGATCAGGAACGTGCGCCGCGTGCCGACCGCGGGAATCAGCACCAGTGCCGACATCAGCGTGCCCACCAGGCTCCCGGCGGTGGACAGCGCGTACAGCCGGCCCGCCACCTCGCCGGCCTGCTCGACGCTGATCACGGCCAGCCGGATCGCCCACGGCGACACCGCGCCCAGCAGCAGGATCGGCACGGCCAGCAGGCCGAGGACGCCGATCAGCGAGCCCACGAACGCGCCCGCCGAGACCGAGTCCAATGCCCCGACCGCCAGGTTCAGGAACGGATCGGCGGCGAACGGCACCAGCGCCAGCAGCACCGCCGCCAGCAGCGTCATCCGGCACAGGCTGTGTGCATCGGGGTGACGGTCGGCGAACCGCCCGCCCAGCCAGTAGCCGATCGACAGGGCCACCAGCACGACCCCGATCGTGTTGGCCCAGACCACGGTCGATGCACCGAAGTAGGGCGCCAGCAGGCGCACGGCAGCGATCTCCGCGCCCAGGCTGCCGGTGCCGACCACGAAGACGAAGACGGGCAGTGGCGGCATCGCCGCTGACGCTAGCTTGTCGCGGGTGGGCCGGGTCTACGACGGCATCGACGAGCACCAGGCGAAGGGCTGATGCGTCCCGAGGACGTGCGCCTGCCGCCGGCGATGGCGGCCCAGCTGCGCGAACACGCGGCCGCGCTGCTGGAGCTCGGGACCCTCAACGGCGGTGCCGACCCGGCCGCGGCGGAGGCGCTGGCCGAGCTGGCCGAGCGGCTGCAGAACACCTACCCCTACCCGGACCCGAAGTACGCCGGCCAGATGCTCAAGCCGCCGGCGCCGGTGGCGTGGGCGGCCTACGCCACTGCGATGCTGCTGAACCCCAACAACCACGCACTCGACGGCGGCCCCGCCACCGCCGCGATGGAGCGCGAGGCCGTCGAGCAGTTGCGAATCATGCTCGGCGTTCCCGCACCCGGGCTCGGCCACCTGACCTCGTCGGGCACGGTGGCCAACCTGGAGGCGCTCTGGGTGGCGCGCGAGCTCACCGGCGGCGCCACGGTGGTGTCGTCGGCCGACGCCCATTACACGCACGCGCGCATGTGCGGGGTGCTCGGGGTCGATCACGAGGCCGTGGCCACCGACGAGCGCGGCCGGATGGACCCGGACGCCCTCGAGGCCAGGCTGCGCGCCGGCGGCGTGGGCACGGTGGTGACCACCGTGGGCACCACCTCGCTCGGCGCGCTGGACGACGCCGAGGCAATCGCCGCACTGTGCGCCGAGCACGGCGCGCGGATGCACGTGGACACCGCCTACGGCGGCTTCTTCGCGCTGCTCGCGGACGGCGCTGACCCGGGCGTGACCGCGGGCCCCTACGCCGCCATCGCGCGCGCCGACTCGGTGGTGATCGACCCGCACAAGCACGGCCTGCAGCCGTACGGCTGCGGCTGCGTGCTGTTCGCCGACCCGGACGTGGGCCGCCTGTACGCGCACGACTCGCCCTACACCTACTTCACGTCGCGCGATCTGCACCTGGGCGAGATCAGCCTGGAGTGCTCACGTGCGGGCGCGGCGGCGGCGGCCCTGTGGACGACGCTGCGCGCGCTGCCGCTGACACGCGACGGCCTCGGCGCGGGCCTGGCCGACTGCCGCGCCGCGGCCCTGGCGCTGGCGACGCGGCTGGACGCCGACGACCGCGTCCAGCTGGTGGCCGAGCCCGAGCTCGACATCGTCTGCGTGCGCGCCCCGGACGCGGACGCCGAGCGCGCGTTCGCCACCCTGGCCCGGGACGGCTGGCACGTGGCCACGCTCAGGACCGATCAGGGCACGGCGCTGCGCTGCTGCCTGCTCAAGCCCGCGCACCTTGGCGTGGTCGACGAGCTGGCCGAGGCGCTGGTTGGCGCGCTGGCCGGCTACTCCTCGTAGCGCTCGAAGTCCTTCTTGCGCGCGCCGCACACCGGGCAGAACCAATCGTCGGGGATCTCCTCGAACGGCGTCCCTGCCGGGATGCCGCCGTCGGGATCGCCCTCGGCCGGGTCGTAGATGAAGCCGCACGAGACGCAGATCCACTGCGCGGCGGTGTCGGTGGCGCTCACGGCGCCGGAATCTAGTGGGTAGGCTCGCCGCGTGTCCGGAGAGCGGCCCGGCCCGGGAGAGGAATGGAACGACGGCGACGTGACCGAGGCGCGCGTGGCATCGTCGCTGATCCTGCTGCGTGACTCTTCCGACGGCCCCGAGGTCCTGCTGGTGCAGCGCAATCCCACCCAGCGCTTCATGGGCGGGGCGTGGGTGTTCCCCGGCGGGGCGGTCGACGACGGCGACGGCGACGAGCGCGGCACCGCGGTGCGCGAGCTGGCCGAGGAAGCCGGAATCGAGCTGGAGTCCGGCGCGGAGCTGGCGCGCTACTCGCGCTGGATCACGCCCGCGCAGGTGACGGTGCGCTTCGACACCCACTTCTTCGTAGCGCGCGCGCCCGCGGGCGCGCAGGCGCGCGTCGACGGCAGCGAGTGCGTGGATGCCCGCTGGCTGCGCCCCGCGGACGCGCTGGCGTCCGGCCGTGCCGACGAGCTGCTGCTGGTCTTCCCCACGGTCAAGCACCTGGAACAGCTGGCCGAGCACGCGACCGTCGAGGCGGCGATGGAGGCCGCCCGCGGGCGCAAGGTCCAGCCGGTGGAGCCGAAGGTGCTGGTCGACGGTGGCGTTGCCAACGTGGTGCTGCCGGGCGAGCCAGGCTACGACTGACCCACTGTTGCGTAGGCTCGGCGGATGTCCGCGTCCGTCCAGGTCGGCCTCGTCATGGCGCTGCTGTGCGCCTTCACGTCGATCCTGGGCTTCCTCTACAAGCACCGTGGCGCAGTCGAATCGCCGCCGATCTCGCTGCGCAACCCCGTCTCGAGCACGGTGTCGCTGTTCCGCTCGCGCTGGTGGCTGCTGGGCATCGCGGTCGCGATGGTCTCGTGGGGCTTCCATGTGGCGGCCCTGGCGCTGGCCCCGATCTCGATCGTGCAGACGGTGATCGCGGGCGGGCTGGTGCTGCTTGGCGTGGTCGCCGACCGCCTGTTCGGCTTCACCGTCACGCGGCGCGAGTGGATCGGGGTCGCGCTCACCGCCACCGGCCTGGCGTTCCTGGCCGCGACGCTCGAGGGCGGCGCCGACTCGGCGCACAACGACTGGACCACCCCGACCCTGGCCGCCTATGTCGGCGGCCTGTCGCTGCTTGGCCTCCTGGCCGCCGCGCTGGCGCGTGAGACCGCGCGCGGCCCCACGCTGCTGGCGGCGTCGGCCGGCCTGATCTGGGGCGCTTCGGACGTTTCGATCAAGGCCCTCAGCAAGCACACCGACGACGGCGTGGCGGTGCTCGGCCACCCGCTGGCGCTCGTGATCCTCGTGGCATCCCTGGTCGGACTGGCCATCTCGGCCCGCAGCCTCCAGGTCGGAAAGGCGGTGCCCGTGATCGCCGTGACCAGCGCGGCGGCCAACATCGTGACGATCGCCTCCGGCCCGATCGTGTTCGCCGAGCCGCTTCCCGACGACGCGGGTGCGCTGACGCTGCGGCTGCTGGCGTTCGCGCTGGTGATCGCGGCCGCCTCGCTGACGCCGCCGCCGATGGCGGAGGCGGAGCCGCGGCCGGCTTGAACGAGCGCACCGCACGGCGCCATCGGGTAGAACAGCACGTGTGGCACCACAGGGGCTGACCGTCGCGGTCACCGGTCCGACCGGCGACCTCGGCATCGCGGTGGTGGACAGGCTCGAGCGCGCCCGAAGCGTGAAGAAGGTCGTGGGCATGGCGCGGCGGCCGTTCGACCCCGCCGAGCAGGGCTGGAAGAAGACCGAGTACCGCCAGGGCGACGTCCAGGACGCCGGCAGCGTGCGCGACACGGTCAAGGACGCGGACGTAGTGATCCACCTGGCGTTCTCGCTGATGGGAGCGGGCGACCGCACGCGCGCGATCAACGTGGACGGCTCACGCACGGTTTTCGAGTCGGCTGCCGAGGCCGGAGTGGAGCGGATCTGTTACGCGTCCAGCGTCGCCGCCTACGGCTTCCACGCCGACAATCCGCTGTGGCTGACCGAGGACGTGCCCGCGCGCGGGACCGCCGAGCACTTCTACTCGGCCCAGAAGGCCGAGGTGGAGTCGGTGCTAGGCGAGGTGCTGCTGCGCCACCAGCGCACCGCCGCCTACGTGTTCCGGCCGTGCGTGGTGGCCGGCCCACGGGCGCAGATGCTGCTCGAGGAGATGCCCTACTACCGGCTCTCCGGCGCGGTGCCGGACGCGGTCGTTGGGCTGCTGTCGTCGATGCCGATCCTCAAGCCCGTGATCCCCGACCCGGGTGTGCGCTTCCAACTCGTGCACGAGGACGACGTGGCCGCCGCGTTCCTGGCCGGGGTACGCGGCCTGGGTGAGCCGGGCGCCTACAACCTGGCCGGCCGCGGCACGATCCGGATGTCCGACGTGGCCGACGCGCTCGGCTGGTACTCGATCCCCGTGCCCGAGGCAGCCGTGGATGCCACCGCCGGGATCGTGGACCGGCTGCCGATGGCGCCCGAGTCGGTGTCCTGGATCCATGCCGTCCGCCAGCCCGTGCTGATGAAGGTCGACCACGCCCGCGACAGCCTCAAATGGAAGCCCGAGCACACGGCGAAGGCCACCCTCAAGGAGATGGTGGCCGCGCGCCGAGCGGGTGCCCCGGCGGCGCGCTGAGCTCAACAAGATCTATCCCAAACCGCTCCTATGGCCCGCCCCAGGCGTTACAAGGCGGTATGCGATCTACACGAATCCTGACGACGGCCGCCGTGACCGCGGCCGCCCTCGCCGCCCCGTCGGCGGCGTCCGCGGCGGAGCAGTTCGCCGCTGTGACCAACTCCAACAAGATCCTCACGTTCGCCTCGGATTCGCCGGGCAACCTCGACAGCGCCTACCCGCTGACGGGCCTGGCGTCGGGTGAGCGGATCGTGGGACTGGACACGCGGCCCGCAACCGGGCAGCTCTACGGCCTCGGCAAGACGGGACGCATCTACGTGATCGACGCTTCCTCGGGCGCCACGCGCTCGGTTGCCGGCCCGATCAGCCCCGCACCCGCCGGCAACACGTTCGGCTTCAACTTCAACCCGACGGTTGACCGGATCCGGGTCACCACCGACACGCGCCAGAACCTGCGCGTGAATCCCGATGACGGGACGACCGTCGCGGACACGCCGCTGGCGTACGCGGCCGGCCAGGGCGGCGGCGTGCCGCCCCAGGTGGGTGGGGTGGCCTACACCAACCCGGTGCCGACCGCGACCGCGACCCAGTTGTTCGACCTGGAGGCGGCGCGTGACGCGCTGACGACCCAGAACCCGGCAAACTCGGGCACCCTGACCACGATTGGCAACGGCCTCGGCCAGGCCATCTCCGGCCCGTCGGGCTTCGACATCAGCCGCTCGAACGTGGGCTGGGCGTCGTACAAGCCGGGCGGCCAGGGTTCGGTCAGCCTCTTCCGCGTGAACCTCCAGGGCGGGACGGTGGCCAACGCTGCATCGCAGCCGGGCATCGGTACGCGCGCCGCGGCCGACGACACCGTGGCCATCGCCACCCTGGGCCCGGTCGCCGACGACAAGCGCGCGCCGAAGCTGGTGGCCAACTCGCCGACCAGCGCCAACCGCGTGAACCTGTCGCGCGGCAGGTCGTTCCTGGGCACGGTCAGCCTCAACGAGGCGGGCCGGATCCAGGTCGACATGCGCGTGGGCAGAACGCTCGTCGCCCGGGGCAAGGCCGAGATCTACACCCGGGCGGGCGCGACCCGCATCCGCGTGAGGGCCACCAGCTCGGGCCAGAACACCCTCAAGCGCCGGTTCACGAGGGCCACGTTCCGCTTCAGCGCGCGTGACCGGGCCGGCAACCTGACCAAGGGCAGCGCGCGCAGGTTCACGCTGCGCTAGGAGCAGCCGGCGAGGGCGTTCAGACCTCGAGCAGGTCTGAGCGCCCTTCGCGCTCCAGCAGCTCGCGGTAGCGCGGGAACACCGGCTTGATCAGCGGGACCAGTTTCAGGATCTTGGCGACCGGCCCTGTCGCCTTCATCTGACCGCGGGCCAGCGCCACGGTCACGTTCACGCGCCCCAGCCAGAACAGGTGGGCCACATCGGCATCCGCTGTCATCACGATCTCGGGCTCGAGGTCGGAGTCGCCCAGATCGACGCGGACGGGCTCGTCCTCGATCAGGCGGAACGTGATCACCGCGTCCGGCTCGTGGTAGCGAAACTGCACGGTCGTGTCGGCGCGCTTGAGCTTCGCGCCGAGCTCTTCGTCGTCGATCAGGCCCCTGAGCAGCTCCCCGATGTAGCGGTAGACCTCGTCTCCGTCGTGGAAATATGGCACCGCGGGCTTTACCTGGCCCCGGCCAGCGCCGAGCCCTGGGCGGCCTCGCCCAACGCCGTCAGCTCGTCCTGGGCGAACTCCACCAGCCGTTCGAGGTCGGGCATCGTGTCGTAGTCGCCCATCAGCGACAGCGCGGCCGAGCCGTTGTAGCTCATCATCGCCACCGCGAGCCGCTGCCCCGGGGCCAGGAAGGCAACCGGCACCAGCTCGGTCATCTCGCGCCCGAGCAGGTACAGCGGGACCTGGGGCCCCGGCACGTTGGTCGTCAGCAGGTTGTAGATCCGGGTCGAGAAGTGCAGCCGCGAGGCCTGGGCGAAGATCGTCGGCGGGGCGAAGTCCTCGACGCTGGCGATCACCTCGGCGCCCATCGCCTGCTTGGACTCCTTGAGGTCCGCCATCGACTCAACCACCAGACGGTGGCGCTCCACCGGCCCCTCCACGTACGTCGGCAGCCGCCCGATCATGATCGTGATCTGGTTGCCGAGGTCGCTCTCGGCGCCCGACACCCGGATCGAGACGGGCACGGCCGAGCGCAGCTCGAGCCCCTCCGTGACCACCCCGCGGCTGCGCAGCCAGCGGTGCAGCGCGCCGGAGATCACGGTCAGGAAGACATCGTTGACCGTGCCGCCCAGCGCGCGCTTGATCTGCTTGAGGTCCTCGAGCGGCAGGCGTACCCAGGTCAGGCGCCGGTGTGGGCCCATCGGTCCGTTCAACGGCGTCTCGGGCGCGCTGACCACCGCGTTCCATGCCACCTCGCCGACGCCGGCGGCGGCCTCGCGCGCCTGGGCCAGGGTGCGGCCCGGGTTGCCCAGCACCGACGCCGCCCGGCGCACCAGGCCCAGCGGGGCGCCCGCCAGGTCCGTTACGCCGCGCGCGGCCACGTCCACGCCGCCCGGCTCCGGTGCGGGCTGCCACGGGCGCTCCGGGGCGGGCACCGACGTACCGTCGCGGTCGAGGTCGAACATCACTGCCGTCAGGTCGGCGCCGGAGACGCCGTCGACCAGGCAGTGGTGGGTCTTGTTGATCACCGCGAAGCGCCCGTCCTCGAGGCCCTCGACCAGCCACAGCTCCCACAGCGGCTTCGAGCGGTCCAGGCGCTGGCTGAAAATCCGGCCGGCCAGCAGCCGCAGCTGGTCCACCGACCCGGGCGCCGGTAGCGCGGTCTGGCGGACGTGGTAGCCGATGTTGAAGCTGGGGTCGTCCACCCACAGCGGACGGCCCATCTCCAGCCGCGGGAACGAGAGCTTGTGCCGGTAGCGCGGCACCAGGTGCAGCCGCGACTCAACGTGGGCGATCACCTCGTCGGTGCGCGGCGCCGGGCCGTCGAAGAGCAGGATGCTGCCGATGTGCATGTGAGACCCGTGGCGCTCCTGGGCCAGAAACGACGCGTCGACGGAGCTCAGACGGTCCATGTGCTTCGCCATCGGCCACTCCTCCTCTCCGGGTCATGGCGGTCGCTCCCGCACGACCGCCGGTGTCGAACCTACACCGGACGGGTACGCTCCGCCCGGTGAGCGGTACAGCGACAGCACCCCCGGCACAGCCCGCGCCCGGCGCCGACGACATCCAGCACACCCAGAACGAGACGCTGGACCGCATCCTCACCGGGACGATCACCGTGCTGCCGTTCGTCGGTCTGGGCCTGGCGTGCTGGCAGCTGTGGGGCAGCGCGCTGCACTGGCACGACGTCGTCGTCTTCGCCGTGCTCTACCTGATCACGGGGCTCGGCATCACCGTCGGCTTCCACCGGCTGTTCACCCACCGTGCGTTCCAGACCAAGCCCTGGCTACGGGGCGTGATCGCCGCTGCCGGGTCGATGGCGATCGAAGGGCCGATCACCGCGTGGGTGGCCGACCACCGCAAGCACCACGCGTTCTCCGACCAGCACGGCGACCCGCACAGCCCGCACGTGGACCACGGCCACGGGCTCAAGGGCGCGCTTCGCGGCCTCTGGCACGCGCACTGGGGGTGGCTTTTCATCCACACCCAGCGCGGCAACAAGCAGCGCTACGCGCGCGACCTGATCAACGATCCGGTCGTGAGCTTCGTGGACCGCACATTCCTGCTTTGGGTGATCGTCGGCCTGCTGCTCCCGTTCCTCCTTGGCTGGGCGATCGGCGGGACGTTGTTCGCGGCCTTCACCGGGCTGCTGTGGGGCGGGCTGATCCGGATGCTGGTGCTGCACCACATGACCTACAGCATCAACTCGCTGTGCCACTTCTTCGGCCGCCGCCCGTACGACACCGACGACGAGTCACGCAATCTGCTCTGGCTGGCGCCGTTCACGCTCGGCGAGTCCTGGCACAACAACCACCACGCCTTCCCCACCTCGGCGGCGCACGGGCTGCGCTGGTGGCAGCTGGACATCTCGGCGGGCGTGATCTGGGTGCTCGAGAAGCTTGGCCTGGCCTGGGACGTCAAGCGGGTGCCGCGCGAGCGCCAGCTGGCCAAGGCCGCCGGTTCCTGAAGTGGAGCTTGACGACGCCTACCAGCGCCAGCTGAGCCACTGGCGCGCCACGCTGGACAGCGGCGCACACCGGCTGGGCTGGAAGATCGGCTTCAACCCACCGGCGGTCCAGGAGAAGCTGGGGCTGTCGGCGCCGGTGGTCGGCCACCTGACCTCGGCGACGCTGTTGGGGGCGGACGGATCGCACTCGCTGGCCGGGGCGCAGGTGCCGAAGGCCGAGCCCGAGATCGCCATCGAGATCGGGCCCGAGAAGACGATCGCCGGCCTGGCGCCTGCGATCGAGCTGGTGGACATCCCGGCCCTGCCCGCGGGCCCGGACGACGTGCCCGAGGTGCTGGCCGCGAACATCTTCCACCGCGCGGTCGCGGTCGGGTCCTCGACGTCCGCGGACCCCGGGTCCTGGACGTTCAGCGTGGACGGCCGGGTCGTGGCCGACGGTGACGCGTCCGGCTATCCGATCGCCGACATGGTCCATGTGGTGGCCGACACCCTCGACGCCGCCGGCGAGCGGCTGGAGGCGGGCGACCGGATCATCGCCGGCGCCCTGGCGCCGCCGCCGGATGTCGAGGCCGGCCAGCGGCTGACGCTGGATCTCGGGCCGCTGGGGACGATCGAGGTCCAGCTGGCGGGCTGACTCAGTCGTCGATGACGACGGTGTTGAGCATCTTGTCCCACAGCTCCTGGTTCTTGTCGTCCCAGGTGAGCCAGAAGTAGAGGATCAGGCCGAGGCCGAACGTCACCGAGACGACGATGCTCATCAGGATGCCCTTGAGCAGGAACTCGCGCACGAACATCAGGCCCCAGCCGGGCGACTGACCGGTGTCGACCTTGACCACGCGCATGTTCAGGATCTGCTTCGCGGGCGTCTGGCCCCGCCCCAGGATGATCAGCGTCCAGATCAGCCAGCCGATGCCCAGCGTCACGATGAGCAGCACGAGCTCCAGCGCCCAGGCGCCGAAGCGCTTGCCGACGCTGCAGAGCGGCGGCGTCCCGGCCATCGGCGTGGCCAGCGCGGCCCCGGCGGGCGCCTGCGGCGACTCCGGCGGCGGCGGGGCCTGCGGGCCGGGAGACTGCGGGCCGGGTGACTGGGGGCCGGGCGATTGCGGGCCGGCGGCAGGGTCGTTGAAGCTCATGGCGTCAACCTAACCGAGGACCGGCGCGGCAGCCACCCCGCACGGACGGGTGTTGGGTGAGCCTGTCCGTTAACGGGTACGTACCCCCAGGATGAAGGCACTGGTGACGGGAGCTACGGGCTTCGTGGGCGGCGCGCTCGCGCGGCGGCTGATGGGCGCCGGCCACGACGTGCGCGCGCTGGTGCGCGACCGCGGCCGCGCGGGGGACCTGGAGTCGGAGGGCGCCGAGCTGCACGAGGGCGACGTGACCGACGCGGGCTCGCTGGCCGGCGCGGGTGACGGTGTGGATGTGGCCTACTACCTCGTGCACGGTATGGGCCGGGGCGCGGAGGGCGACTTCGAGCAGACCGAGCGCGACTCGGCCGCCAACTTCGCTCGCATGGCCACCGCCGCGGGCATCGAGCGCGTGGTCTACCTTGGCGGCCTTGGCGACGATCCGGGCTCCAAGCACCTGCGCAGCCGCAATGAGACCGGCCGCATCCTCGGCGAGGAGGGGCCTCCGCTGACGTACTTCCGCGCCTCGATGGTCGTCGGCGCCGCCAGCGAGTCGTACCTGATGCTGCGCCACCTGGTCCAGAAGCTGCCGATCATGATCGCCCCGTCGTGGTTGAAGACGGCCACCCAGCCGATCGCCGCCGACGATGCGCTCGCGTACCTCGCCGCCGCCCCCGAGGTCTCCGCAGCCGCCGGCCGCGAGGTCCAGATCGGATGCCCCGACGTGGTCTCCTATGGCGAAATGCTCGACCGGATGGCCGACGCGCTTGGCAAGGCCCGCCGCCCCAGGATCCCGGTGCCCGTGCTCTCACCGTGGCTTTCCTCGCACTGGATCGGCCTCGTGACGCCGGTCGACGCCGGGGTGGCCAAGCCGCTGATCGCGGGGCTGTCGACGGAGACCGTGGTCACGGATCCGTCGGGCGCGGCCCTGTTCGACATCGAGCCGATGGGCATCGATGCCGCCCTCGACCAGGCGGTGGCCGAGGAGCGGGGCTAGCTGGCTATCGGGCTGCCCAGATTTGAACTGGGGACCTCTCCGACCCGAACGGAGCGCGCTACCAGGCTGCGCCACAGCCCGTGGCCCGCGAAAGGATAGTCAGGCCGCGACGGCGTTGTAGTACCGAACAGCGAGCCCGGTCAGCAGCGTCTCGAAGCACGCCTCCGGCGAGAGGTCGTGCTCGGCTGCGTAGGCGCGGATCCCGGCCTGCTCGATCGCCTCGCTCTGGGCGATCACGTCGTCGACGAGGTCCGGGTGCTCGTCGCAGAAGAACGCGCCCATCGTGTACAGGCCGGAGTCGGTCAGGGACTCGAGGAAGTCGGCCTCGCCCGTGCCTCTTGGCTCCGCGCTCATGGGCGGGCAGGGTACCTTCCCGGCGTGGCCAACCGCGACCAGATCGTCTCGTACCTCGACGACCTGCTGGACGCCGGCGCCTTCCCGGACATGACCCCGAACGGGTTGCAGGTGCCGGGCGCCGAGGAGGTCGAGCTGGTGGTCACCGGCGTCTCGCCGGGGTTGGAGCTGATCGAGACCGCGGCTGACCGCGGCGCGCAGCTCGTCCTGACCCACCACGGCCTGCTTGGTGACTTCCTGCCCGATCACATCACGCCGGTGCTCAAACGCCGGCTCCAGGCGCTGTTCGACGCCGACATCTCGCTGGCCGCCTACCACCTGCCGCTGGACGCACACGCCGAGGTTGGCAACAACGCGCTGATCTGCGCCGAGCTGGGGCTCGAGCGCGGTGAGCCGTTCGGCGCCTACAAAGGCACCACGCTGGGGTTCGTGGGCCGCTCTGCGGAGGGTGTCCCGTTCTCGCAGCTGCGTGAGCGCTGCGCGCGCGCCTTCGGCACCGACCCGTTCGTCTGGGACTACGGTCCGGAGCTCGTCCACGCGGTCGGCGTGATCTCCGGCGCCGCCGCGTCGTCGCTTGGCGAGGCCACCGCCGCCGGGCTGGACGCGTTCCTGACCGGCGAGCCGGCCGAGCACACGATGCTCGAGGCACGCGAGGCCGGCATCCACTTCATCGCCGGCTCGCACTACGGCACCGAGACCTTCGGGGTCAGGCGCCTCGGTGAGCGGCTGGCCGACCGGTTCGGGCTGCGGCACGAGTTCATCGACTTCCCGAACCCGATCTGAGCGGGTACGCTCAGGGCACAACCGGCAAACCAGCAGAGGAGCGCACATAGATGGCGAACCACCTGACGCCCACCGAGCTCAGTCGCGAGACGGGGATGGATCGCGAGGAGGTCATCGCCAAGTGCGTGGAGCTGGGGGTGCCGATCTTCCAGGGCAGGATCGACAAGCGCCTGTTCGCCGAGACGGTCAAGCACGACGAACGCACGAGCGAGCAACCACAGGTCTGGGTACGCGCCTGACGTAGTATCCCTCCGCAAAGCCGAGGAGCGGAGGAGGAGCAGGACATGGAAGCAGGAACGGCGGCCCAGTCGGGCACTGGCTCGAAGACGATGGCCGACATGGCTGGGCTGGCCGCCGCGCGCTACGGCGATAGCCCGGCGCTGAGGTACAAGGCCGGCGAGGACTGGACCGACGTAAGCTTCTCCGCTCTCGGCGAGGCGGTCAGCGAGATCGGCCGCGGGCTGATCGACCTCGGCTTGGAGCACGCCGGCAAGGCAGCGATCGTGGCTCACACGCGCGCCGAGTGGACCTACGCCCACTTCGGCATCCTCGCGGCCGGCGCCGTGTCGGTGTCCGTCTATCAGACCAACTCGCCAGACGAGTGCCACTACGTGCTCGAGCACTCCGAGTCCGAGATCGTGTTCCTGGAGGACGCCGAGCAGCTGGAGAAGATCCGCAGCGTCCGCGACAAGCTGCCGAACCTGCGCCAGATCGTGCTGTTCGAGCCGGTCGAGGGCGCCGACGACGCGATCACGCTCGACGAGCTGCGCGAGCGCGGCCGGGCGCGCGACGCCGCCGAGCTGGACGCCCGCACCGCCGCCGTGACCAAGGACGACGTCTGCATCTTCATCTACACGTCCGGCACGACCGGCCCGCCCAAGTGCTGCATCCTCAGCCACGGCAACTACCGCGACGTGGTCTCGATGTCCGAGGAGCAGGGGGTGCTCGGCGAGGGCGAGGTCGTCTACCTGTTCCTGCCGCTGGCGCACGCGTTCGCCAAGCTGGTCCAGTTCCTGGCCGTGGACCTGGGCGGCGTGCTGGCGTTCTGGGAGAAGGACCCGCAGAAGATCATCCCCAACCTGATGGAGACCAAGCCGACGTACTTCCCGTCGGTCCCGAGGATCTTCGAGAAGATCTACACGCTGGCCACGTCCAGCGCCGAGGACCCCCAGAAGCTCCAGCAGGCCGTCCAGGTGGGCGTGAAGGTGCGCCAGATGCAGGCCGCGGGCCAGGAGGTCCCGGCCGAGTTGCAGGCCGGCTTCGACCAGGCCGAGGAGAAGCTGTTCGCCAACGTGCGCAATCTGTTCGGGGGAAACATCCGCCAGTGCAACACGGGCGCGGCGCCGATCGCCAGGGAGATCCTGGAGTTCTTCTACGCCTGCGGTGTTCCTGTGATGGAGGGCTACGGCATGACCGAGACCGCCACCGTGGCCACGGTGAACACGCCGGACGACTTCCGGCTGGGCTCGGTCGGCAAGCCGATACCGAGGGTGGAGGCCAAAATCGCCGAGGACGGCGAGGTGCTGCTGCGCGGCGCCAACATCTTCAAGGGCTACTACAAGAACGAGGAGGCCACCGGCGACACGCTTGTCGACGGCTGGCTGCACACCGGCGACCTGGGCTCGATCGACGAGGACGGCTTCCTGTTCATCACCGGCCGCAAGAAGGACATCATCATCACCGCGGGCGGCAAGAACATCACGCCGGCCAACCTCGAAAACGGCCTCAAGCAGAACCGCTGGATCTCGCAGGCGGTCGTGATCGGCGACCGCCGGCCCTATCTCGTGGCGCTGATCACCGTCGATCCCGACGAGCTGGCCGCGTTCGCCGGCGAGCACGGGATCGAGGCGAGCGAGGTCGCCGGCTCGGAGCAGATGCGTGCCGCGGTCCAGGAGGAGGTCGACCGCGTGAACGCCACCGTGGGACCGGTCGAGCAGATCAAGAAGTTCACGATCCTGCCACAGGACCTGAGCCAGGAGACCGGTGAGCTGACCCCGACGCTCAAGGTCAAGCGCAACGTGGTCAACGAGAAGAACGCGGAGGCGATAGAGCGGCTGTACGGCTGATCGGGCATCCTGCCCGATCAGCAAACGGCGGCGCCGGGCCCAGTGGCCGGTCTCGGTTGTCCAGGCCGCTAGCGTTCCGGGGCCATGGCCCGCAGTGATCCAACCGAGAGCGGAGGGCTGTTCGTCGGGCGCCCGGCGGGAGCGCCGCGCTACCGGCGGCCCACCCAGGGCGGGGCGCGCCAGCGCGCGGACAAGCTGCTGGCCGCCTTCATCCTCTTCCTCGAGGTGGTCCTGTGTCTCAGCCTGCTCGGCCCGCAGCCGCTCGGCTGGCTCTGGGTGGGCTCACAGGTGCAGTACCAGACGGGCGCGGTCACGGCCGGGATCAGCGCGATCATGATCGGCTGCCTGGCCTCGCTGATGTTCACGATGGTCGTGGCCAAGCGCCTGGACCACTGGTGGAGGCTGGTCCGCCGCGCCGCCGGCTACCAGCAGGACCGGGGCGCGATCGAGATCATCTTCGCCCTCTGCGTCGGCGTCACGCTGGTGGCGTTCACGTTCTGGTTCTTGATCATCTCGGGGCCCGGCCCCACGCTCGCACCGACCAACTAGTGGGGCTGCTCGACCGCTACCGGGAGTTCGAGGACGTCGATCCCGAGGAGGACAGGCGTGTCCGCCGCGAGCGCCGCCACCGCGAGCGGGCGCTGGAGCTCGAGAAGGTCCCGGGTCTCGACCTGTCCGGCACCGAGTGGCCCGAGCTGCCGAACTCCGAGATCGTCAACGCCTCGATTTTCACCGCCCGCGGGCGCGTGAACGGCTACCCCGACCGGCACGCCGAGGGCATCCGCGCCTCGCTGGCCCGGCTCCACGACGTGGACCCGGAGCGGATCGTGATCGGCAACGGCGCGGCCGAGCTGCTCCAGGCCGCCGCCATGAGCCTGATCGAACCCGGCGACGAGCTGCTCACCCCGTGGCCGTCCTACCCGCTCTACCCATTGATGGCCACGCGCGCCGGCGGGCGCCCGGTTGCGGTCGACTGGCACGAGCCGCTGGAGGACGGGGTCTCCGACCGCACCCGTCTTGTCGTGCTGTGCAACCCCAACGACCCCACCGGGCACCACACCCCGGCCGAGCGGGTGGCCGAGCTGGCCGCCGCGTTGCCCGAGCGCGCGCACCTGGTGGTCGACGAGGCGCTGGTCCAGTTCCAGGACGCCGAGCCGGTCGATGCCGTCCTTCGCCTGACCGACGCGTTCCCGCGGCTGCTGGTGGTGCGAACCTTCTCGAAGATCTACGGCCTGTCGGGGCTGCGCGCAGGGTATGCCGTGGGCTCGACCGCCTCGGCGCGGCTGCTTGACGCCATCTCCCCCGTCCTGGGCGTGAACGCGCTGAGCCAGTCGGCGGTGGCGCACGCGCTCAAGATCGGCGCCGGCGAGATCGCTCGCCGCCGCCAGGCCGTCCTGCGTGAGCGCGCCCGGCTCATGGAAGGCCTGGCCGCGCTGCCTGTGTCCGCCGACCCGAGCCAGGCCAACTTCGTCTGGCTGTCCGCCACCGGCATGTCGGGCCTTGCGCTGGCCAACGCGCTCCGCAAGGAAAACGTCGTCGTGGCGCCCGGCGGCCCGCTGGGCGCCGACGACCACGTGCGCGCGACGGTGCGCGACGCCGCGGCGACGGACCGGCTGCTGGGGGCGTTGCGGGCGGCGCTGGGGTAGCCGGTCTGCCGTTCGCGTCCGCGGCTGTATCGGCGCAACGGCTGGCTGATTAGGGCCGGACGTGCCGAAACCGGGTCGTCGACGAGTGCGGCTCCAGAAACGTGTCGTATAGGTGCGTTTCTGGAGCTTCACCGCGAGCCGCGCGGCAGAGGAGCGCGAACTGTCACAGCCGGCCCCGCCCTACCCAGCCAAGCCGTTCCGCCCGGGCCGCCGCGGACGCCGGCGGAAGACCAGAACGCTAGTCCGACTGGCGCACCAGGGCGCCCGTGGTCTGCTCGAGGATCCGCCGCCAGCCGCCGGTCTGCTCGCGCTCCTCGGTGAAGCGGCTGATGACCTTGCGCACGCGCGTGGCCGAGATCTCGATGCCGTGGCGGGCGCAGACGGCCTTGAGCTCGTCGTAGTCGGCGGCCAGGCGCATGGTCACCGACTCGAAGCCGTGCTTGGCGATCTCGACGCGCTTGGTGAAGTTCATGATGTTGGTCTCGAACATCAGCTCGTCGTTGTCGGCGGGCTCGATGACCACGAAGTCCACGCCGGGGTACTTCTCCTTCCAGTGCGTCATGGCCTCGTGCAGGCGCTGGTGGGCCAGCAGCTTGAACGTCTGGTAGCCGATCTCGGGGAAGCCCATGTCGGCCACGCGCCGGACGCGGCTGCCGAGCATGGTCGGGATGACCTTCTGGAAGTCGTTGATGTACGGGACCAGCGGGTTGACCACGACCACGAACTTGGCGCCGCGCTCGATCGCGATGTCCACGTTGGTCGTGGAGCGGATACCGCCGTCGATGAGCTGACGACCCTTGATCTCGACCGGCTTGTAGACCATCGGCAGCGCCGTCGAGGCGGCCACGGCGCGGGTGATCGGCACGTCGGTCCAGCCCTCGCCGCCGAGGATGATGCGCTCGGCGGTGTCGAGGTCGGTGGCGGTCAGGTAGAGCTCGTTGTCGAGCATGCGAAAGTCGTCGGTGCGGTCGGGATCGGCCAGCACCGGTTCCAGGTAGTCCTCGATCGCGGTCGAGTCGTACAGGCCGGCGGGTAGCGCCTCGGCCAGCTGGAGCGCCAGGTCCATCAGCGCCACGCGGCCGCGCTGGTTGACCACGGTGCGCGCCACGCCGACCATTCGCAGCGGCAGCAGCGCGGCGCTGCGCGCGAAGTCGGTGTAGCTGGGCCGCATCAGCGCGCTGCGATTGAGGTCGGGGAACGGCGTGGGCACCTGCTGGTTGACCACGCGCATCATCTCCTCAGGGGTGACGCCGTTGGCAACCAGGCTGCCGATGAACGAGCCGGCGCTGGTGCCCACGTAGACATCGAACTCGTTGACGGTGCGGTTCACCGCCAGCAGGTCGAGCGCGCGCAGGGCACCGATCTCGTAGACGCCGCCGGTGAAGCCGCCGCCGCCCAGCACCAGGGCCGTGCGTGAGCGCGCGCGCGAACGGCCGCGGCGGGCACCGCGCTTGGCCGCGGGCTTGCGGCCCTGGCCACCCGGGGTCTGGAGCTCGACGACCTCGCCCATCCGCGCAGTATGACCGCTCCGCCGGTCCCGATAGCGTGTTGGGGCACCTGATGGAACCCGTGCGCCGCACCCTCACCCTGGCCTGCCTGGTCACCGCGCTGATCGCGCTTGCGCCCGCCGCCGCGTCAGCCGCAGGCCTGGGCAGCCGCCTGGCGGCGGCGATGCGCCCGGCCGGAGGCTCCTCGGGCGCCTACGTGGCCAACGCCACCACCGGCGCGCCGGTGCTGCGCTACCGCCACATGACGCCGCGGATCCTGGCGTCGAACACCAAGCTCTACACCACTGCGGCTGCGCTGGCGCGCTACGGCGTCTCCGCCAAGCTGTCGACCGAGGTGCGCGGTACCGGCACACTCGCTGAGGACGGCACCTATCGCGGTGACCTCTACCTCGTCGGCGGCGGCGACCCCACCTTCGGCTCGTCCACCTTCGGGCGCCGCTCCTACGGCGGCGGCGCGTCGGTGCAGAGGCTGGCGGCCGCGCTTGACAGCATCGGCGTGCGGCGCGTGACCGGCCGCATCTACGGCGACGAGTCGAGGTTCGACTCGCGCCGCGGCGGTCCGGACTCGCGCTACCGCATCTCGCCGTACGTCGGCCCGCTGAGCGGGCTGTCCTACAACCGCGGCCTGGCCAGCGAGAGCGGCCGTGGCTACCAGTCCAGCCCGCCCACCTTCGCCGCGGCGCGGCTGGACGGCGCGCTGGCCAAGGAGGGCATCTCGGTCAGGGGCGCGCCGCGCGCGAAGCGCACCCCCGCCGGCGCCACGCCGCTTGCCAAGGTCGACTCACCCACGATGGCCCGCCTGGCAGCGCTGACCAACAAGCCGTCGGACAACTTCTTCGCCGAGATGCTGGTCAAGGACCTGGCGCTCCAGGCCAACGGCAAGGGCACCACCAGGGCCGGCGCCCGGCTGGCCGCCGCGTTCGCCAAACGGCTCGGCGGCGGCCCCGCGGGCCTGGCCGACGGCTCGGGCCTCTCGCGCGCCAACCGGGCAGCGCCGTACCGCGTCGCCAAGCTGCTCCTGGCCATGCGCAAGCGCGACGAGTTCGTCGCGTTCAACCGCTCGCTGTCGATCGCCGGGCGCGACGGCACGCTCAGGCCGCGCATGCGCCGTGGCGCCGCGCGCGGGCGCTGCCGCGGCAAGACGGGGACGATCTCCGGCGTCACGACCGTTTCGGGCTACTGCACGGCCCGCTCCGGCGAGGTCTACGTCTACTCGATCCTGATGAACGGCGTGAACACGTTCGGCGGCCGGGCGATCCAGGACCGGATGCTCAACGCCATCGCCGCGGTCAACTGAGCAGCGCCAGCAAGCCGCCCTCGTCCAGGACCTCGGTGCCGGTCTTCTCGGCCTTGGCCAGCTTCGAGCCGGGGTCGGCGCCCGCCACCAGGTAGTCGGTCTTCTTCGACACCGAGCCGGTGACCTTGCCGCCCGCCGCCTCGATCCGCTCTGTCGCCTCCTCGCGTGTCAGGTTGGGCAGCGTGCCGGTGAGCACCAGCGTCTTGTCCTTGAGCGGCCCGTCGAGCTCGGCCGGATCCGGGCCCTCCTCCTCGAACTGCAGGCCGTGATCGCGTAGCCGCGCGATCAGCTCGCGCATCGAGTTCTCCGACAGCGTCTCGTAGATCTGCTGGGCCATGATCGGCCCGACGCCGTTGACTTCGGAGATGACCTCCGGAGTGGCCTCCAGCAGCGGGTCTATCCGGCGGAAGTGGCGCGTCAGCGCACGCGCGTTCGTCAAGCCCACGCCGTTGATCCCGAGACCGAACATCACGCGGCTGAACGGCTGCTGCTTCGACGCCTCGATGGCGTCGATCAGCTTCCCGGCCGAGATCTCGCCGAACCCCTCGAGCCCTTCCAGCTGCTCGCGCTCGAGGTCGTAAATGCCCGCGATGCCGTCGATCAGGCCATCCTTGAGGAACTGCAGCGCGCGCTCCTCGCCGAGGCCCTCGATGTCCATCGCGCCACGGGAGATGAACTGCTTGACCGCCTGGAACAGCTGGCCCGGGCAGCCGGCGCGGTTGGGGCAGATGGTCCACACGCCGTCGCCGTCGGGCCGGACCGTTGGCGTGTCGCAGGCCGGGCAGCGCTCGGGCGCGCGCGGCAGCGGCGAGCGCTTCTTTTTCTTCTGTGCCTTCGCGGTCGGCGAGACCACACGCGGGATCACGTCGCCGGCGCGGGTCACGATCACCTCGTCACCCTCGCGCACGTCCTTGCGCGCGATGTCCTCCTCGTTGTGCAACGTGGCCAGCTTGACGGTCACGCCGCTGACCTGGACCGGCGTCAGCTGGGCGAACGGGACCATGTGGCCGGTCCGGCCGACGTTCCACATCACCCGCTCGAGCGTGGTCGTCGCGGTCATCGGCGGGAATTTCCAGGCGATCGCCCCGCGCGGCTCGCGCCCGACCACGCCCAGGCGGCGCTGGAGGTCGAGGTCGTCGACCTTGACCACCACGCCGTCGATCTCGTAGTCCAGCGACTCGCGCCTGTCCTCCCAGCCCCTGCACGCCTTGACAACGGCGTCGAGGTCCCGGTGGCGCTCGATTCCGTCGTTGACCTTGAAGCCGTGCTCCTTCAGCCACATCAGCGACTCGTAGTGGCTCTCGAACTCGATCCCCTCGAACGCGCCGATCGAGTAGCTCCACATCGACAGCGGTCGCTGCGCGGTGAGCGACGTGTCCAGCTGGCGGATGGAGCCCGCGGCGGTGTTGCGCGGGTTGGCGTACGTGGGCTCACCGGCGGCGGCGCGGCGCTCGTTGAGCTCCGCGAATGCCTTGCGCGGCAGATAGCACTCGCCACGCACCTCCAGCAGCGGCGGCGCGTCCTCGATCCGCAGCGGGATCGCCTTGACCGTGCGCAGGTTCTGGGTCACGTCCTCACCCACCTCGCCGTCGCCGCGGGTGGCGCCGCGCGTGAGCACACCGTCCTCGTACACCAGCGAGATGGCCAGGCCGTCGATCTTCGGCTCGGTCACGAACTCCACGTCGGAGCTGGCGGCGCCCTCCTCGCGCTCGAGGTAGCGCTCGGAGCGCACCAGCCACGCCTTCAGCTCCTCCTCATTGGTGGCGTTGGCGAGGCTCAGCATCGGCTGGCGATGGCGCGCGGGCTCGAACTTGTCCAGGACCGTGCCGCCAACGCGCTGGGTCGGCGAGTCGGGCGTCAGCAGCTCCGGATGCTCGGCCTCGAGCGCGCGCAGCTCGCCCAACAGCGCGTCGTAGTCGGCATCCGAGACCTCGGGGTCGTCGAGGACGTAATAGCGGTGGTTGTGGTGCTCCAGCTGCCTGCGCAGCTCGTCGACCCGGTCGGCCGGTTTGCCCGCCACGGCCCGCTAGACCTCGCGCACCGCCGGCCGCATCAGGGCGTCCAGGTCGAAGCCGGCCAGCTCGTCCACGCCCTGGCGGTCGGTCAGGTCGAAGTGCAGCGGCGTCACGGCGATCACCCCGTCGGCCACCGCGGCGAAGTCGGTCCCGTCTTCCTCCTCGTAGCCCGGCCGGTCGCCGTAGATGCGGTAGCGCTTGCGCCCGTCCGCCTCCTCGGTCAGGTGCATCTTGTCGCGATAGATCCGCTTGCCGAGCCGGCAGGCCACCGCGCCGCTGGCGTCGCCCGCGGGCGCATTCACGTTCAGCAGCGTGCCCGCCGGCATCGGCACGTCCTCCAGTTCCTCGACCATCCGCGCGACGAACGCGGCGACCTCCTCGAAGTCCGCCGCCTCCCACTGGCGCCCGTCTCGGAAATCCATCTTGCCGTGGTCGGCCTGCTGGGACACGGCGATCGCGGGCAGGCCCAGCACCACCCCCTCAAGCGCGGCGGCCACGGTGCCCGAGTAGGTGATGTCGTCGCCGAGGTTGGAGCCGTGGTTGATGCCGGAGACGATCAGCTCGGGCTTCGACTCGATCAGGCCCAGCGCGGCGAAGCGCACGCAGTCCACCGGGGTGCCGTCGGTGGCGTAGGCGGGGGTGCCGTCCTCGAGGTCCACCTCCTCGACCCAGAGTGGGCTGCGCGTGGTGATGCTGCGCGCTGTCGCGCTGCGGTTGGAGTCCGGCGCGATCACGGCCAGCTCCATCTCGGGCACCGCGAGCAGCGCCTTGCGCAGGACGTGCAGGCCGGTGGCGCCGATGCCGTCGTCGTTTGTGAGCAGGACTCGCATGCGGTCAACGAGGATAGGAGACGTGCTCGAGGTACAGCCCGTGCGCGGGCGCGGTGTCGCCGGCCTCGGTGCGCGGCCGCCCCTCGAGCAGCGCGGCGAAGTGCTGTGCCGTGTAACGCCCGTACGCGACCTCCAGCATCGTGCCGACCAGCACCCGGACCATGCTGCGCATGAACGCGTCGGCCTCGATCCAGTAGCCGCGCACGCCGTCGCCCTCGTCCACCCACTCCGATCGGATGACGTCGCGATGGAAGTGTGTGTGGATCGTCTGGGCGCGCGTGAACGCGGTGAAGTCGTGGATCCCGGCCACCATGGCCGCGCACTCGTGCAGCACGTCCTCGTCGAGCGGGAACCGCCACCAGAGCGAGCGCCCGCGCTCGTGCACGCGCGCCACGCTGCCCGTCTGCACGCGGTAGCGGTAGGTGCGCGAGAGCGCGTCGCGGCGGGCGTCGAAGCCGTCCGCGACCCGGTCGGAGGCCAGCACTCGCACGTCGCGCGCCAGCACGCCGTTCAGCGACCGCGCGGGAGTCGGCGTGCCGGGGTGGCTGGCCACCTGCCCGCGGGCGTGCACGCCCGCGTCGGTGCGCCCCGCCACGGTCAACGTCACCGGCTCGCGCCGCACCCGCGCCAGCGCCTGCTCGACCTCCTCCTGGACCGTCCGCTTGCCGGGTTGGGTCGCCCACCCGGCGAAGCCGGCGCCGTCGTACTCGAGCAGCAGGCGCGTGGTCAACCGCGCCGGCGGGCGACGAACTGCAGGTACTCGGCTTCGACCTCGAACGGTCCGTCGCCACCCGCCCAGCTGCGCGCCAGCTCCACCATCTCCGCGCGCATCTCGGCGTACGTGTCGGGCGGCATCGAGGCCCTTGCCGCGGCTTGCGGCGGCGCCGACTGCTCCAGCATCACCACGAACTGCTCCGGCGAGTCGCCCGCCCACACCAGGCCGCGGCGCTCGAACTCGATCGAGTTGGCCAGCCCTTCGAACCAGCCACGCACGTTGTCCTCGTCGCCCCAGCGCTCGGGCGCGTGCGCGGGCGGCCCACCGGGCGCGTAGCGGCGCCCGATTCCGAACATCTCGACCGCCCTGCCGCCGGGCGTCCAGGCCGTCATGCCCACGGTGTTGCCCGGGCGCACGACTCGGAACAGCTCGCGCGCCACCAGCTCGGGCTCCGGGGCGATCATCGCGCCGAACACGGAGCCGACGCACTCGAACCGGTCGTCCTCGAAGGGCAGCGCCTGCGCGTTGGCCTCGACCCACTCGACGTCGTAACCCTCGGCGACGGTTCGCGCACGCCCCTTCTCGACCATGCCCGGGGCCAGGTCCGAGGCCACGACCGCGCATCCCTCGGCCGCGCACGCGACGGCGAAGTTGCCGTCGCCGGCGGCCACGTCGAGCACCTCCTGGCCGGCGCCCACGGCACACGCGTCGGCCAGCGCCTGGGCTGCGGGGCGCAGCCGCTCGGACAGGCCGGCGTACTCGCCGGAGCTCCAGATCCTGGCCGTCTGCCGTGCTGCTTCCTCGGGATCCACTGCCGTGATCCTAATTACCCGCGGGGTAATCGATCGGCCACGTCCCCGCGCGTACCTTGCGCCCATGCCCGCTTATGCAATCGCACACCTGCGCAGCGTCGACTTCAACGATGAGATCACGGAGTACATCGCGCGGATCGACTCGACCCTGGCGCCGTTCTCGGGGCGGTTCCTGATCCACGGCAAGCAACCCGATGTGATCGAGGGACCGTTCCCCGGAATGGTGGTGATCGTCGAGTTCCCGGACCTCGAGGCCGCGCACGCGTGGTACGAGTCCGAGGCTTACCAGGCCATCCTGGCGCTGCGGACCGAGAACTCGGACGGGTCGACGATCCTCGTCGAGGGGGTACCCGACGGCTACCGGGCCGCGTCGCTGGTCGGCCGGTAGGTCCCGACGCTCCAGGCGTTGCCCTCCGGGTCGGTCACGCTGAACTCGTGTGATCCGTAGGGCTGGTCGGTCGGCGCCATCAGCACGCTCGCGCCGGCCGACTCGGCGCGTGCGAACAGGGCATCGACCGCGTCGGCCGAGTCCAGGGCGATGTACACGCTTGCGCCGCCCGTCGGCAGCTCCGGCCGGTCGTCTCCGCCCTGGGAGTTCGAGCCCAGCATCAGCGTGGCGCCGGCGATCGACATCTCGGCGTGCATGACCACGCCGTCGGAGTTCTGGCTGACCATTCCCTGCTCCATGCCGAGCGCCCGCTCGAGCCAGTCGATGGCGGCATGGGCGTCGTCGTAGCGCAGCGCGGGGAACAGCACCTGTGGGCTCATGGACGTGACAAGCGTAGCCTCGGTGTCGATGCTCGAGCCCCGCGTCACCTTCCTGCGCGGTCACGAGTCGGTCAACGTGGCCGGCGAGTCTCACTATCAGGATGCGCTGCGCGCAATCGCCGGCGCCGGCGAGACCCGTCACGAGACCGAGGCCCATCTGATCCGCGAGCCCGAGAACGACTACGACCCGAATGCGGTCCGCGTCGAGATCGACGGCCACAAGGTCGGGTACCTGCCGCGCGAGCTGGCACCGGCGTGGGGCCCGCGGCTGGCCGAACTCGCCTCGCGCAAGCGCGTGGGCGCCTGCGACGCGACGATCGTGGGCGGCGCCGACACCGCGCTGGGGGTCTTCCTCCGCCTACCGGACCCCGCCGACGACGTGCGCGGCTTCTGACCGGGGGTGCGCTCGTTGCGGTCTAGACGAGCTCGAGGAAGACCATCTCGGTCGCGTCCGACTTGCGCGGACCGAGCTTGAGGATCCGGGTGTAGCCCCCGGGCCGCTCCGCATAGCGCGGGGCGATCTCCTCGAACAGCTTGTAGACGATGAACTTGTCCTGGCCCAGGCGCGACATGGCCTGCCGGCGCGCGTGCTGGTCGCCGCGCTTGGCCAGGGTGATCAGGCGCTCCAGCTCGGGCTTGACCGCCTTCGCCTTGGCCTCGGTGGTACGGATCCGCTCGTGATCGATGACCTCACGCGAGAGGTTCATCATCAGCGACTTGCGGTGAGCCGAGTCGCGGCTGAGCTTTCCCTTCTGCTTTCCGTGGCGCATGAGCGGCGGTCCAGTCTAGGCGAACTCAGATGCGCAGCGACAAGCCGCGCGCCTCGAGCGTCTCCTTGACCTCTTCGATCGACTTGCGACCGAAGTTGGGAATCGCGTTCAGCTCGGACTCGGACTTCTGGACCAGGTCGCCGACGGTCTGCACGCCCGCCCGCTTCAGGCAGTTGTATGACCGCACGCCGAGCTCCAGCTCCTCGATCAAGATGTCGTCCATGCCGTCGCCGGCACCGCCACCGCCACCGCCGATGCCACCGAGCTCGCCACCGGCGGCCACAGCGCCCGCGCCGACCAGCGCGGCGCCGGCCTCGCGCAGGGACTCCACACGCTCGGGCTCGCTGAAGATCGCCAGGTACTTGATCAGGATCTCGGCGGCCTCGCGCAGCGCCGCGTGCGGATCCAGCGAGCCGTCGGTCTCGATGTCCAGCGTGAGCTTGTCGTAGTCGGTGCGCTGGCCGACACGGGCCGACTCGACCTCGTACGCCACGCGCTTGACGGGCGAGAAGATCGAGTCGATCGGGATCACGCCGATCGGCTGGTCGGCCGTCTTGTTGTCCTCGGCTGGCGAGTAGCCGCGGCCGTGGCCGACGGTCAGGTAGATCTCGAGCTTGGTCTTCTTCTCGAGCGTGGCGATGTGCGTGCCCGGGTTCAGGATCTCGACGCCCGAGGGCAGGTCGATGTCGCCCGCGGTCACGTCGCCTGGTCCCGTGACCACCAGCGGCGCCTCGACCTCGGCGGCCTCCGAGTGCATCCGGCAGACGATCTCCTTGAGGTTCAGGACGATGTCGGTGACGTCCTCCTTGACCCCGTTGATGGTTGAGAACTCGTGCGCGACGCCCTCGATCCGGACGCTTGTCACGGCCGCGCCTCCGAGCGAGGACAGGAGCACGCGCCGCAGCGAGTTGCCGAACGTGTAGCCAAAGCCACGGTCCAGCGGCTCGATGGTGAACGTGCCGCGGTTGTCCTGCACGTCCTCGGCTGAGATCTGGGGAGTCTGGAACTCGATCATGTCTGTCCTTCGCGTTGATGCGCGCAACGGCCGCCGTGGCGGCCGGCGCGACTTGGACTACTTACTTGGAGTACAGCTCGACGATGAGCTGCTCCTGCACCGGCGCGGCGATCTCGTCGCGCTCGGGGTGACGGAGCACCTTCGCCGTCAGACCGTCGTGGTCGGCCTGCAGCCACGCCGGCACCACGGAAACCAGCTCCGTGGCCTCACGGATCTTCGGCTCGGCGGACGACCCCGGCTTGAGGGTGATGACGTCGTCCTGGCGCACCTGGTACGACGGAATGTCGACCCGGCGCGCGTTCACCTGCCAGTGCCCATGCTTGATCATCTGGCGCGCCTGCCGGCGTGACGCGGCGAAGCCGAGGCGCACCAGAACGTTGTCGAGACGGGTCTCCAGCAGTCGCAGCAGGCTCTCACCCGTGACGCCGCCGGCCCGCGAGGCGCGGTCGTAGTAGGTCGCGAACTGCTTCTCGAGCACGCCGTAGTAACGCTTGGCCTTCTGCTTCTCTCGCAGCTGCACGCGGTACTCGGACTGGCGCGAACGGCCGCGGCCGTGGTCGCCCGGCGGGTAGTTGCGCCGCTCGATGCCGCACTTGTCGGTCAGGCATCGCTCGCCCTTGAGGAACAGCTTCTCGCCCTCGCGGCGACAGAGCTTGCAGGCCGACCCGGTCTCGCGCGCCATCGGCTTAGACCCTCCTCCGCTTGCGCAGCCGGCAGCCGTTGTGGGCCTGCGGCGTGACGTCGCGGATCTCGCCGGTCTCGAGGCCGGCGGCCTGGAGCGAGCGGATGGCGGTGTCGCGGCCCGAGCCCGGGCCCTTCACGAACACGTCCACCTTCTGGAGGCCCTGCTCGATGCCCTTCTTGGCGGCCGCGTCGGCGGTCACCTGGGCGGCGAACGGTGTCGACTTGCGCGAGCCCTTGAAGCCGGCGCCGCCGGCGGACTCCCACGCGATCACGTTGCCCTCGCGATCGGTCAGCGACACGATCGTGTTGTTGAAGGAGGTCTTGATGTGCGCCTGTCCGTGGGGGACGTTCTTGCGCGCCTTGCGGCGGCCACGGGAGCGAGCGGGCTTCTGGGCGGCCATCAGTTACACACCTCCGCGAGCGCGGGCGAGTGGATGGTGTCGAAGGAAGTCACTTCGTCACCTTCTTCTTACCGGCCACCTGCATGCGCTTGGGCCCCTTGCGGGTGCGGCCGTTGGTCTTGGTGCGCTGGCCGTTGACCGGCAGGCCGCGCCGGTGGCGCAGGCCGCGGTAAGAGCCGATCTCCTGGAGGCGCTTGATGTTCTGGGACTGCTCGCGGCGAAGGTCGCCCTCGACGGTCAGATCCTCGTCGATGGCGGCGCGGAGCTTGAGCACCTCGTCGTCCGTCAGGTCCTTGACGTAGGTGTCGGGGCTGACGCCGGCCTTGCCGAGGATCGCCCGCGACTGCGAACGCCCGATGCCGAAGATGTACGTGAGCCCTATCTCGACCCTCTTGTTGAGAGGGATGTTGATGCCTGAAATTCGCGCCATATTGTCTCGTTCGGTGCTCAGGCGATCAACGATCGCCCTCCGCTCCTTCCGCTAACCCTGTCGTTGCTTGTGCCGGGGATTCGGGCAGATCACCAAAACCGCGCCGTTGCGACGGATCACCTTGCACTTCTCGCACATGGGCTTGACCGAAGCTCGGACTTTCATCCGTGGGATCTACCTTCCTTATAGAGAGAACCAGCGAAGCGCCCAGGAGACGGCAATTCGCCAACGGGGAAAGTTAGCAGGCGAGATTGGGGCCTGAAGTCAGGCCTGCGCGGCGGCCCTGGGCTCCGAGCGGGCCTTGAAGCCCTCCTCCTCGTGCCAGGGGGTCAGTATGCGGGGCCCGTCGGCCGTAATCGCCACGGTGTGCTCGAAGTGGGAGGCCAGCGAGCCGTCCTCGGAGTACACGGCCCAGCCGTCGGCGCCCATCCGGACCTCATGGCCGCCGGCGTTGACCATCGGCTCGATCGCCAGCACCATGCCCTCTTCAAGCTCGGGGCCGGTGCCGGGGCGGCCGAAGTTGGGGATCTGCGGGTCCTCGTGCATGTCGCGGCCGACCCCGTGGCCGACCAGCGAGCGGATGATCGAGAAGCCGTCGGCCTCGACGCGCGCCTGGATGGCGTGCGAGACGTCGCCGAGGCGGTTGCCGGGCCGAGCCTGCTCGAGGCCCTCGAACAGCGATGCGCGCGTGGTGTCGAGCAGGTTGCGCGCGATCGGGGTGACCTGTCCGATCGCCAGCGTCACGGCGGCGTCGGACACCCAGCCGTCCAGGGTCACGCCGATGTCCACGCACAGCACGTCGCCGCGCTGGAGCGCGTAGTCACCCGGGATGCCGTGCACCACCATCGAGTTGGGCGACGCGCAGATCGAGCCGGAGAACCCGCGGTAGCCCTTGAACGACGGCACGGCCCCCTGGGAGCGGATGAACTTCTCGGCGGCGGCATCCAGCTCGCCGGTCGTCACGCCCGGCCGCGCCTTGCCGAGCAGCAGCCGGTGACAGCGCGCGAGGATGCGGCCCGACGCGGCGATCGCGTCGATCTCCTCCGGCGTCTTGATCACGATCGCCACTACATCTGCTCCTCGAGACGAAGCGTCGCGAGCGTGGCCCGGATGTGGTCGTTGACCTCGTCGGGCGCGCGCGTTCCGTCGAACCGGCGCAGCAAGCCGCGCTCCTCGTAGTACTCGATCAGCGGCTTGGTCTGCTGGTGGAAGACCTCGAGCCGGTGCCTGACCGTTTCTTCCTTGTCATCGTCGCGCTGGACCAGCTTGGTGCCGTCCACATCGTCGAACTCGCCGTTCTTGGGCGGGTCGAACTCCAGGTGGTAGGTGCGCCCGGTCTTGGGGTTGACCCGGCGGCCGGAGAGGCGCTTGATCACCACGGCGTCCTCGACCTCGATGCACAGGACCGCGGTCAGCCGCCGGCTCATGCCGTCGAGCGCCCGCTGCAGCTCGTCGGCCTGGCCCACCGTGCGCGGGAAGCCGTCCAGCAGGAAGCCGTCGCGCGCCTCGTCGCTGTCGATCCGCTCGGCGATCACGCCCGTGATCACGTCGTCGGGCACCAGGTCGCCCTTGTCCATGTACTCCTTGGCCGTCTGGCCCAGCTCCGTGCCCTCGGACACGGCCGCGCGCAGGATGTCGCCGGTGGCGTAGTAGGGCAGATCGAAGTCCTCGACCAGCCGCTCGGCCTGGGTGCCCTTGCCTGCCCCGGGAGGGCCGAGCAGGATGAGGTTGAGCTCGCTCACGGAAGTCGCAAGGGTACTGAGATGCGCGGCCTCCGGAGCGGCCGCTTCGCAGAAGTAGCGGCGCGAGGAGCGAGCTATGCAAGGAAGCAGGGAGGTCGTAGTGCTACGCACACGACCGACCGATGACGCCGCAGAGCGACGCTCATCGCGCCGCTACTTGAGGAAGCCCTCGTAGTTGCGCATCATCATCTGCGCCTCCAGCTGCTTCATCGTGTCAAGCGCCACGCCGACCACGATCAGCAGCGACGTGCCGCCGAAGGCGATGTTGGTGGATGTCTGGGCCAGCAGCAGGGTCGGCAGCGCGGCCACGGCGGCGAGGTAGAGGGCGCCGGGCAGGGTCAGCCGGGCCAGGATCCGGTCCAGGTACTCGGCCGTGGGCCGCCCCGGCCGCACACCGGGGATGAAGCCGCCGTACTTCTTGAGGTTGTCGGCCTGCTCCACCGGGTTGAACGTGACCGCGGTGTAGAAGTAGGTGAACAGGATGATGAAGACGGACTCGCCGATCACGTAGCCCCAGCTCTGGGCCTGGAAGGCGGCCGACACGTCGCGTGCCCAGGCGGCGTCGGAGATCTGGCCGAGGGTGGCGGGGAAGGCCATGATCGACGCGGCGAAGATCACCGGGATCACGCCGGCCATGTTCACGCGCAGCGGCAGGTAGGTGGAGCCACCGCCGGTCATCCGCTGGCCAACCACGCGCTTGGCGTACTGGACCGGGATCCGCCGCTGGCCCTCCTGGATGTAGACCACCGCGGCGATCACGGCCAGGCAGACGAACGGCATCATGACCTTGAACACCTGGTCGCCGGACGACCACCACGAGCCGATCCCGCTGGGTAGCCCGGACACGATGCTGGCGAAGATCATCAGCGAGATGCCGTTGCCGATGCCGCGCTGGGTGATCAGCTCGCCGAGCCACATGATGAACACGCAGCCCGCGGTGAGGGTGGTCACGATCACGAAGACGTGGCCGATGGTGAAGCTCTCGAGCAGCTCCTGGCCGGCGGTGGCCTGGGAGCGCATCACGAACACGAACCCGACCGACTGGGCGAACGCCAGCCCGACGGTCAGGTAGCGCGTGTACTGCGTGATCTTCTGCTGGCCGACCTCGCCCTCCTTGCGCAGCTTCTCCAGCGACGGCACCACGACCGTCATCAGCTGGAGGATGATCGAGGCGGTGATGTAGGGCATCACGCCAAGGGCGAAGATCGCGAAGTTCTGGAGCGAGCCGCCCGAGACCAGGTTGAGCAGGCCCAGCGCGCCGCCGTTGTCGAAGCTGTCCTTGATGTCGTCAAGGACGGCGATGTCGATCCCGGGCGCCGGCACGTGCGCGCCGAAGCGGTAGATCATCAGCATCGCCGCGGTGAAAGCCAGCTTCTTCCGGATGTCGGGGACGCGGAAGGAGTTGACGAACGTCTTCAGCATCGGCTACCCGATGATCTGCGTGGTGCCGCCGGCCGCCTCGATCTTGTCCTTGGCGGAGGCAGAGAAAGCGTGTGCGTGCACGGTCAGCGACTTGCTGATCTCACCGCGTGCCAGGATCTTGACCGGCACGTCGCGGCGCGTGGCCAGGCCGGCCGCGTTGAGCGCGTCCGGCGTGACCTCGGCGCCCGATTCGAAGCGGGCCTCGAGGTCCTCGACGTTCACCGGCTGGGTGGCGGTGCGGAACCGCTCGAACGGCATCGACTTCTTCATGTGCGGCCCGCGCAGCTTGCGCAGTCGCGACTGGATCGGGTTCTGGCCGCCCTCGAAGCGGGCGCGGCGCTTGGACCCCGAACGCGCGCCGTAGCCCTTCTGGCCACGGCCCGACGTCTTGCCCATGCCCGAGCCCTCGCCACGGCCGACGCGCTTGCGCCGGTGCGTGGAGCCCTTGGCCGGCTTCAGATTGTGCAGGCCCTTGATCGGGTCCTTCTGCCCGTCGGCCATCACTTGACCTCCACGAGATGGGAGATGGTGGCGATCTGGCCGCGCACGACGGCATCGTCGGCGCGCTTCGTGCTCCTGCCGATCTTGCCAAGGCCGAGGCTGGCCATCGCCCCGCGCTGGGCGGGGTTGGCGCCGTTGGGCGAGCGAACCTGCGTGATGGTCAGCTTGGCGGCCATCAGGCCTCGACGGATGCCGCGGCGGAATCGGACGTCGTGCCCGAGTCCGAAACGGCGATCCCGTCCCTCGAATCGAGGCCCAGCACCTCGGCCACGGTGAGCCCGCGCAGTGCGGCCACGTCCTCGGGCCGGCGCAGCTCCTGGAGCGCCACCATCGTGGCCTTGACCAGGTTGATCGGGTTCTGCGAGCCGAGCGACTTGGACAGCACATCGTGGATGCCGGCCAGCTCGAGCACGGCGCGAACGCCGCCGCCGGCGATGACGCCGGTACCGGCCGAGGCCGGCTTCAGGAGAACGCGCGATGCCGAGTGCACGCCAAGGGACGGGTGGGTGATGGTCGACCCGTGCATCGGGACCTCCATCATGTTCCGGCGGGCGCGCTCGACGCCCTTCTGGATCGCCACCGGAACCTCGTTGGCCTTGCCGTAGCCGACGCCGACCTTGGACTTCTCGTCGCCAACCACGACCAGCGCGGTGAACGAGAACCGGCGGCCGCCCTTGACCACCTTCGCCACGCGGTTGATCTCGACCACGCGCTCCTGGAGGTCGCTGTCGCGCCCGCGTCCGCCCTGCTGTCTGTTTCCGCCGTCTCGTGCCATTGAAGAAGTCCAGTCGAGGGTAGCTAGAACTCGAGCCCGCCTTCGCGGGCCCCTTCGGCCAGCGCGCGGACCCGGCCGTGGTAGCGGTAGCCGCCACGGTCGAAGACGATGTGATCGACGCCGGCCTCCTTGGCGCGCTCGGCCACGACCTCGCCCGCCTTCTTCGCCTGCTCCATCCGCGGCAGGCCCTTGAGGTCGGACTCGGTCCAGGTGACGGCGGCAAGCGTGTGGCCCTTGACGTCGTCGATCACCTGGGCATGCATGCCGTTGTTGGACCGGAACACGGACAGCCGCGGGCGCTCCGCGGTGCCGCGGACCTTGGACCGCACGCGGCGACGACGCTTGAGGCGCTTGGCGTGCTTGGTGGACAGGCTCATGCGCGCTTGCCGACCTTCCGGACGACGTGCTCGTCCTTGTAGCGCACGCCCTTGCCCTTGTACGGCTCGGGCGGGCGCTGCTTGCGGATCCGAGCGGCCGTCTCACCGACCAGCTGCTTCGAAGCGCCCTTGACCTTGACCTCGGTCGGGCTGGGGACCTCGAACTCGATCCCCTCCGGCGCCTCGATCTCGACCGGGTGCGAGAAACCGAGGCTGAGCACCAGCTTGCTGCCCTGCTGCTGGGCGCGGTAGCCGACGCCCTGGATCTCGAGCGACTTCTCGAACCCGTCGGTCACGCCGACGACCATGTTCGAGATCAGGCTGCGGGTCAGGCCGTGGAGCGCGCGGTGCTCGCCGCGGTCGGTCGGGCGCGTGACCAGGATCTCACCGCTGTCCTGCTTCTCGACGGTCAGGTCGGTGGCCACACGCTCGTGCAGCTCACCCTTGGGGCCGTTGACCGTCACGAGGCCGGGCTCGATGTTGACCATGACCCCTTCCGGGACCGGGATCGGCTGTCGTCCGATACGACTCAATTTCTACCTCCGCGAGCCATCCTGGCTCGCGTTCTGATGTTCAGCTTCCGCGTCACGCTCCAGATCACCAAACCTTGGCGACCAGCTCGCCGCCCACGCCGGTGCGGCGGGCGTCGTGCCCCGTCATCACGCCGCGGGAGGTGGAGATGATGGTGGTGCCCATGCCGCCCTGGACCTTGGGGACCTCCTTCGATCCCACGTACCGGCGCCGGCCGGGCTTGGACACGCGCTCCATGCCCATGATCACGGGCTTGCGGTCCTCGGTGTACTTGAGCGTCACGCGCAGGTTGGGGCCGACGCGGCCGGGCTCGACGGCATACGCCTCGACGTAGCCCTGCTCGGTCAGGATGCGCGCCATCTCGGCCTTGAGGCCGGAGGTCGGCATGACCACGTCGTCGTGGTCGGCCTGGAGGCCGTTGCGCACGCGGGTCAGGAAGTCTGCGATCGGGTCGACGCTCATTATCGGATCACCAGCTCGACTTGGTCAGGCCGGGGATCTCGCCCTCGTGCGCGTGGTCGCGCAGGCAGATCCGGCAGAGGCCGAACTTGCGCAGGTAGGCGCGCGGGCGGCCGCACTTGCGGCAGCGGTTGTACGCGCGGGTCTTGTACTTGGGGGTGCGCTGCTGGCGCACGCGCTGTGAAGTCTTGGCCATTGCTTTACTCGTCGTCCTTCGTGGCGTTTGCCGTTTCTGAGGAGGACACGACGTCCTCCTCGGCGGTGGGTTCCTCGGGCTGAGCATAGGCCTCCGGGTTCTCCTCCTTGAGCTGCTCCAGGGCAGCCGCCTCGGCCTCGGCCTTGGCGCGCGCCTCCTCGGCCGCCTTCTCCTCGGCTTCCTCGTCGCGCACGTCCTCCTCGCCGGGCCGGCCCTCGGCCTGGAACGGGAAGCCCAGCAGGTCGAGCAGTGCGAACGCCTCGACGTCGTTGGTGGCGGTGGTCGTGATCGCCACATCCAACCCGCGGACCTGGTCGATCGCGTCGTAGTCGATCTCGGGGAAGATGATCTGCTCGCGGATGCCCAGGTTCCAGTTGCCGCGTCCGTCGAAGCTGCGCGGGTTCAAGCCGCGGAAGTCGCGCACGCGCGGCAGCGCGATCGACACGAGCCGGTCGACGAACTCCCACATGCGGGCGCCGCGCAGGGTCACCGAGAGGCCGACGGGCATCTCCTCGCGCAGCTTGAACGCGGCGATCGACTTGCGCGCCCGGCGGACGCTTGGCTTCTGGCCGGCGATCGTGGCCAGCTGCTCCTCGGCCGCCTCCAGCATCTTGGAGTCCTGCTTGGCCTCGCCGACGCCCATGTTCAGCGTGACCTTGACCAGGCGCGGGACCTGCATCGGGTTCTGGTAGCCGAACTTCTTCGTCAGCTCGGGGACGATCTCGTCGCTGTAGCGCGTCTTCAGACGCGGCACGATCTTGGCCTCGGCGACCGGCATCAGTCGACCTCCGTCCCGGACTTCTTGGCAACGCGGACGCGGCGGCCGTCGTCGGTGCGCTTGATGCCTACGCGCGACGGGCTGCCGTCCTTGGGATCGAGCAGCTGCACGTTGGACACGTGCACGGAGCCCTCGACCTCGATCACGCCCGCCTCCTGGCGCTGGCCGGTCAGGCCGACCGGGCGCCGGTGGCGCTTCTGGACGTTCACGCCCTCGACCACCACGCGTTCGCGCTGGGGCTCGACGCGCAGGACCTTGCCGGTCTTGCCGCGGTCCTTGCCCGAGATGACCTTGACGGTGTCGTCGCGGCGGATCTTCATACGGGAGCGCCGGGAAGGATTTCGCACGGATGCGGAATGCTTCGCACTCATTTCAGAGCACCTCCGGGGCCAGCGAGACGATGCGCATGAAGTTGCGGTCGCGCAGCTCGCGCGCGACGGGACCGAAGATGCGGGTGCCGCGCGGGGCGTTGTTGGCGTCGATCAGCACCGCGGCGTTCTCGTCGAACGAGATGTAGGTGCCGTCGTTGCGCCCGAACTCCTTGCGCGTGCGCACGATCACTGCCTTGACGACCTCGCCCTTCTTGACCGACCCGTGCGGGATCGCCTGCTTGACGGTGGCGGTGATCACGTCGCCGACGCCGCCGTAGGCGCGCTTGGACCCACCCGACACGCGGATGCAGAGGATCTCGCGCGCGCCGGTGTTGTCGGCCACACGCAGGCGTGTCTCCTGCTGGATCACTACCGCGCCCTCTCCACGACCTCGATCAGGCGCCAGCGCTTGCTGCGCGACAGCGGGCGGCTCTCGACCACGCGCACGGTGTCGCCCGCGTTGGCCTCGTTGCGCTCGTCGTGTACGGCCAGCTTGGACGAGCTGCGCACGATCTTGCCGTAGGTGCGGTGCTGGCGTGCGACGTCGATCCGGACGGTCACGGTCTTGTCGGCCTTGTCGGATACCACGACGCCGCGCAGCACGCGTGGCGAGCCGGTGCCGGCGCGTGGCGCGGGCGCGGTGCCCGCGCCACCGCTGCGGCGCTTCTCGCGGCTCCGTGCGCGGTAGCGCCGCCGGGTGTCGGCGTTCGCCTTGCGCTTGGCCAGCCGCTCGGCGGTGCGCTCCTCGACGCCGCGCTCGGGCTTTGCCTCGCCCGTGTGGCTGCGGCGCTCCAGGCGCTTGCGCTCCTTGGGCGTGAGCGTGGACGGGTCGATCTCGTCCGCGGGCGGCGCGCCCTCGTCGGCCTCGGGGACAGGGGCGTCCGCGGCCTCCTCGGCCGGGGCAGCCTCAGGAGCCTGCTCCTCGGGGGCGTCCGCGGCCTCCTCGGCCGGGGCAGCCTCGGGAGCCTGCTCCTCGGGGGCGTCCGCCGTTTCAGAGCCGGACACGACGTCCGGCTCTGCGGGGTCTCTTCGTTTTCTTCGGTCTCGTCGAAAATCATGATTCGGCTGCCTTCTGCTTGCGGAGTTCCGCGTCGACGTCGAGCTTGCGCTGACGCGCGACGGTCAACCCTCGGGCGAGGTCCTTCTTCGCGCCCTTCATGCCCGCGGTGTTCTCGAGCTGCCCGGTCGCGTGTTGGAAGCGCAGGTTGAACAGCTCCTGACGCGACCGGTCGACGAACTCCACCAGCTGCGGGTCGTCCAGATTGTGCACATCGGTTGCCTTCACTGCTGTCCGGCCCCCTCGCGCATGACGAACTTGGTCTTGATCGGGAGCTTGTGGCCGGCCAGGCGCATCGCCTCGCGCGCCAGCTGCTCGTCCACGCCGGAGAGCTCGAACATCACGCGGCCGGGCTTGACGACGGCGACCCAGCCCTCGGGCGAGCCCTTGCCCGAGCCCATGCGGGTCTCGGCCGGCTTCTTGGTCACGGGCTTGTCGGGGAAGACGTTGATCCAGACCTTGCCGCCACGCTTGATCTTTCGCGTCATGGCGATGCGGGCGGCCTCGATCTGGCGGTTGGTCACCCAGCCGCGCCCGGTGGCCTTGAGGCCGTACTCGCCGAACTCGACGGTGGTCCCGCCGGTGGCGAAGCCCGCCCGGCGGCCTCGGTGCTGCTTGCGGTGCTTTACGCGCTTTGGGGAGAGCATCAGCGACCGCCCCCACGCTGACCGCCACGACCGCCGCCGCCCTGACCGCCACGGCCTCCACGACCGCCGCCGCCCTGGCCACCACGACCGCCGCCGGGACCGCCGCGACCGCGCCCGCCGCCACCGCCGCCGGTGGCCTGCTGGGGCGCCTCGAGCTCGGTCAGGTCCTGCGCGAAGCCCTTGGGCATGATCTCGCCCTTGTTGATCCACACCTTCACGCCGATCCGGCCAAAGGTGGTCTTGGCCTCGAAGAAGCCGTAGTCGATGTCCGCTCGGATCGTGTGCAGCGGCACGCGACCGTCGGAGTAGCCCTCGGTGCGAGCCATCTCGGCGCCGCCGAGGCGGCCGGAGACCTGCACGCGCACGCCCTTGGCGCCGGAGCGCATGGCCGACGTCAGCGAGCGCTTCATCGCGCGCCGGAAGGCCACGCGGTTGACCAGCTGCTCGGCGATCGACTGCGCCACGAGCCTGGCGTCCAGCTCGGGACGCTTGATCTCGAGGATGTTCACCTTCACGGCCTTGTCGGTCATCTTGTGGAGCTCCTTGCGCAGGGCGTCCACCTCGCTGCCGGACTTGCCGATCACGATGCCCGGGCGGGCCGTGTGGATGTTCACCTCGACCTCGCCGGCGTTCTTGCGGATCGTGATGCTGGACAGGCCCGCGTGGCTGAGCTTGGTGTCGATGTGCTCGCGGATCTTGATGTCCTCGAGCAGGTAGTCCGAGAAGTCCTTCTCGGAGAACCAGGTCGACTTCCAGTCGTGGATGTAGCCGACGCGCATGGACTCGGGATGGACCTTCTGCCCCATGTCAGGCCTCCTTCCCGGTCGTTGTGAGGGTGATCGTCATGTGGCTGGTGCGCTTGTGGATCGGGGTGGCCCGGCCCTGCGCACGCGGACGGAAGCGCTTGATCGTCGGGCCCTCGTCCACGAAGGCGGTGCCGATCTTGAGCTCGCCCGGGTCCAGCTCGAAGTTGTTCTCCGCGTTGGCGACCGCGGACTCCAGCAGCTTGGCGATGTCGGTGGCCGCGCTGCGCGGGGTGTGGCGCAGGATCGCGCGCGCCTCGGCGACTTCCTTGCCGCGGATGTGGTCCATGACCAGCCGCGCCTTGCGCGGGGCGCTGCGCACGTACTTAGCGTGCGCGCGCACGGCCACGGCGCCCGCTCGGTCGCGCGGGGCCTCGCCGGCGCTGTCGGTCTTGTCGCGCTTCTTCGCGCCCGCGGACACCTCGGAGGCGCGCCGCTTGGGCTTTGATGCCTCAGCGGCATCGGGCGCGGCGGGCTCGGGCTCCGTGTCCTTGGCCGCTCCGTCGGCGTCCTCGAGCCGCTGGACGAGCTCGGCCTTCTTGCCCGACTTCGGCAGCTCGCGCTTCTCCAGCTCCTCCTTGAGCTGTTCGACCGTCATGTCCTCGTACGCGCTCATCGCATCTTCACCCTGTCGCTGCCGGCATGGCCGCGGAAAAGGCGCGTTGGCGCGAACTCGCCGAGCTTGTGGCCGACCATCGACTCGGAGACGAACACCGGCACGTGCTTGCGCCCGTCGTGCACGGCGATCGTGTGACCCACCATCTCCGGGAAGATCGTGGAGGTCCGCGACCAGGTCTTGATCATCTGCTTGTTGCCGGCCTCGTTCATGCGCTCGATGCGTGTCATCAGGCGGTCCTCGACGAACGGGCCCTTCTTGGACGAACGACTCATTTGCCTAACGACCACCCTTCTTGCCGCGGCGCCGGCCGCGGACGATGTAACGGTCGGACTGCTTCTGCTTCTTGCGCGTGCGGTAGCCCAGCGTCGGCACGCCCCAGGGCGTGACGGGATGGCGGCCCGCCGTGGTCGAGCCCTCGCCGCCGCCGTGCGGGTGGTCGACCGGGTTCATGGCGGTGCCGCGGGTCTGCGGGCGCCGGCCCTTGTGGCGTGAGCGCCCGGCCTTGCCCAGCTCGATGTTCTGATGCTCGGCATTGCCGATCGCGCCGATCGAGGCGCGGCACTCCACGCGCACCATGCGCATCTCGCCCGAGGGCAGGCGCAGCGTGGCGTAGTCGCCCTCCTTGGCCACGACCTGGATCGCGGTGCCGGCGCTGCGTCCCATCTGGCCCCCACGGCCCGCGGCCATCTCCACGTTGTGAACCGTGGTGCCGGTCGGGATCCTGGACAGCGGCAGCGCGCTGCCGGGCGTGATGTCGGCATCCGGGCCCGAGGACACGGTGGCGCCGACGCGAAGACGCGCGGGGGCCAGGATGTACGACTTGTGCCCGTCCGCGTAGTGCAGCAGCGCGATGTAGGCGGTCCGGTTGGGGTCGTACTCGATCGAGGCGACCTTGGCCGGAATGCCGTCCTTGACCCGCTTGAAGTCGATCTTGCGGTAGAGGCGCTTGGCGCCGCCGCCGCGGTGGCGCGAGGTCACGCGTCCGTGGGCGTTGCGGCCACCGGACTTCTTGATGCCCTCGACCAGCGACTTCTCGGGCTTGCTCCTGGTGACCTCCGCGTTGTCCGCGTAGGTGGCGAAGCGCCGGCCGGGGCTGGTGGGCTTGTTCTTCTTGACTGCCATCAGGCTTCCTGTCCCTCGAACAGCTCGATCGAGTCCTCGGGGTGCAGCGTCACGACGGCCTTCTTCCACTGCCGGCGGTAGCCGGCGTGAAAGCCGCGGCGCTTGGGCTTGGGCTTGACGTTCACGGTCCGCACGCCCTGGACGCGGACGCCGAAGATCTGCTCGATGGCCTGGCGCACCTGCGTCTTGGTGGCCTTGTCGTGCACCCGGAAGGTGTACTTGTTGGCCGCCAGCAGGGCGTAGCTCTTCTCGCTGATCACGGGCTTGATGATCACGCTGCGCGGGTTCACTTGGAGGTCTCCTCGCCCGGCGCACGTTTTGCCGGCGCGGACGCGACGCTGGTCAGGATCTCCAGGGCCGCCGGCGATGCCACCAGGCGCGCGGCGCCGATCACGTCGGCCACGCCGACGTCGTGCGCGCGCAGGACGCCGACGCGATCGATGTTGCGAAAGCTCAGCGCAGCGTTCTCCTCACCGTCGGCCAGAACGACCAGCGCACGACCTTGGCCAAATCCGGCCAGCGCCTCGGCGGCCTGCTTGGTCGACGGGGCGGAGAAGGCCTCTGCGTCGACGGCGGCCAGCGAGCCCCGCTCGGCGTGCACCGACAGCGCGGCGCGCAGCGCGCGGCGGCGCTCCTTGCGGTTGACCTTGACGGTGTAGCTGCGCGGCCTTGGGCCGAAGGCGATGCCACCGCCAGTGCGCTGGGGCGCGGACAGCGCGCCCACGCGCGCCCGGCCGGTGCCCTTCTGGCGCCACGCCTTGGCGCCGGTCATCGCGACCTCGCCACGGGTCTTGGTCGAGTGCGTGCCCTGGCGGCGGGCGTTCAGCTCGGCCACGACGGCGCGGTGCACCAGCGGCTCGTGGAACTCCTCGCCGAACACGGCCTCGTCGAGGTCGACCTTGCCGGTCTTGGAGCCGATGTAGGAGACGGACGCGGCCATCAGGAGTCGCTCCGGATCTCGACGATCGAGCCCTTGGGGCCGGGCACCGAGCCGCGGACCAGCAGCAGGTTCTCGTCGCCGCGCACGTCGACGACCTCGAGCCCCTTCTGCGTCACGCGCTCGTTGCCCATCTGGCCGGGGCCGCGGATGCCCTTGAACACGCGCGAGGGCGTGGCCGACGCGCCGATCGAGCCCGGCGCACGCTTGTTGTGCGAGCCGTGCGACATCGGCCCGCGGGAGAAGTTGTGGCGCTTGACCGTGCCCTGGAAGCCCTTGCCCTTCGAGGTGCCCGAGATCTTGACGCGGTCGCCCTTCTCGAAGGCGTCGGCCACCTTGACCTCGTTGCCCACCTGGAGCTCGCCGGCCTCGTCGCGGAACTCGGCCAGCCGCTTCAGTGGCGGCGCGCCGGCGGTCTTGAGGTGCCCGAGCTCGCCCTTGGTCAGCCGTTTCTCGGTGGCGGCGCCGAAGGCCAGCTGGACGGCGTCGTAGCCGTCGCGCTCACCGAGCTTGATCGCCGTCACGAAACACGGGCCGGCCTCGAGCACGGTCACGCGCTCGACGTGCCCGTCCTCGGGGTCGAACACCTGGGTCATACCCAGCTTGCGTCCTAAAAGAGCACCCATCAGCCCTAAACCAACTGGATCTGGATGTCCACGCCCGCCGGGAGATGGTCGAGCCGCTGGAGCGAGTCGACGGTCTTGGGGGTGGGCTGAAGGATGTCGATCAGCCGCTTGTGCGTGCGGATCTCGAAGTGCTCGCGCGAGTCCTTGTCCTTGAACGGACCGCGGATCACGCAGTAGACGTTCTTCTCGGTCGGCAGCGGGACGGGGCCCGAGATGCTCGCCCCGGTCCGCTGCGCGGTCTCGACGATCTCGCGCGCCGCCGTCTCGATGGCCGAGTGGTCATAGGCCTTGAGCCGGATACGGATCTTGTTCTGGGTGAGCGTTGCCATCTGGTTTCAGTGTCTAGAGACAGACTCGGGGGCCGGGTCGTACGGACCCGGCCCCCCATGAGCTGCACGTAGCCCTCGTAACGGAGCTACTGAACGATCTCGGACACCACCCCCGAGCCGACCGTGCGGCCACCCTCGCGGATGGCGAAGCGCAGGCCCTGGTCCATGGCGATCGGCTGGATCAACTCGACCTCCATCTGGACGTTGTCGCCCGGCATGACCATCTCGACACCCTCGGGGAGGGTGGCGACGCCGGTCACGTCGGTGGTGCGGAAGTAGAACTGCGGCCGGTAGCCGTTGAAGAACGGAGTGTGGCGGCCGCCCTCCTCGTTCTTGAGGACGTACACCTCGGCCTTGAACTTGGTGTGCGGCGTGATCGAGCCGGGCTTGCACAGCACCTGTCCGCGCTCGATGTCCTCGCGCTTGGTGCCACGCAGCAGACAGCCGACGTTGTCGCCCGCCTGGCCCTGGTCCAGGATCTTGCGGAACATCTCGACGCCGGTGACGGTGGTCTTGTCGGTGGCATCCTTGATGCCAACGATCTCGACCTCCTCGCCGGTGTTCACGACGCCCTGCTCGATCCGGCCGGTGGCCACGGTGCCGCGGCCGGTGATCGAGAACACGTCCTCGACCGGCATCAGGAACGGCCGGTCCAGCGGCCGCTCGGGCTGCGGGATGTAGGTGTCCAGCGCCTCGGCCAGCTCCATGATCTTGGCCTTCTGGTCCTCGTCACCCTCCAGCGCCTTGAGCGCGGAGCCGGTGATCACGGGCACGTCGGCGCCCGGGAAGTCGTACTCGGTGAGCAGGTCGCGGACCTCCTCCTCGACCAGCTCGAGCAGCTCCTCGTCGTCGACCATGTCGGCCTTGTTCAGGAACACCACGATCGACGGCACGCCGACCTGGCGGGCGAGCAGGATGTGCTCGCGCGTCTGCGGCATCGGGCCGTCGGCCGCCGAGACGACCAGGATCGCGCCGTCCATCTGGGCTGCGCCGGTGATCATGTTCTTCACGTAGTCGGCGTGCCCGGGGCAGTCGACGTGCGCGTAGTGGCGGGCGTCGGTCTGGTACTCGACGTGGGAGGTCGCGATCGTGATGCCGCGCTCCTTCTCCTCCGGAGCGTTGTCGATCTCCGCGAAGGTCTTGGCCTCACCGCCCTGCGCCTCGGCCAGGATGGTCGTGATGGCAGCCGTCAGCGTGGTCTTGCCGTGATCGACATGACCGATGGTGCCGACGTTGACGTGCGGCTTGTCGCGCTCGAACTTCTCCTTCGCCACTTGAGGGTGCTCCTTTCAGAAAACTTTGACTGATTTCAGCACGATGCTGAATCAGTCGCATCGGTTACGGCCGGCAGTCGCTTCGAGCGAAGGCCAACCTGTCAAACATACTGATTACGTGCCCGCCCCGACCGGCTCCCCGGTGCGGTGCTCGACGATCTCCTCCGCCACGTTGCCGGGCACCTCTTCGTACCGGTCGAACTGCATCGAATAGTTGGCCCGGCCCTGCGTGTTGGAGCGCAGGTCGGTTGCGTACCCGAACATCGACGAGAGCGGCACGCTGGCCTGGACCGCGATCGCGTTGCCGCGCGGCTCCTGTGCCTCCACGCGGCCACGCCGCGAGGAAAGGTCGCCGATGACCGTGCCGAGGAACTCGTCCGGGGTCACGACCTCGACGGCCATGATCGGCTCCAGCAGCACCGGCTTGGCGCGCTTGGCGGCCTCCTTGGCGGCCAGCGAGCCGGCCACCTTGAAGGCGATCTCGGACGAGTCGGTGTCGTGGTACTTGCCGTCGTAGAGCGTGACCTTGACGTCGACCATCGGGAACCCGGCCTTGACGCCTGACTCCAGCGCCTCCTCGATGCCCTTGGCCACCGACGGGATGTACTCCGACGGCACGTTGCCGCCCTTGACCTTGTTCTCGAACACGAAGCCCTCGCCGGGCGCGGGCTCCATGTTGATGTAGACCACGCCGTACTGGCCCGAGCCACCGGTCTGGCGGATGAACTTGCCCTCGACCTTGTTGGCCTCGGAGCGGACCGTCTCGCGGTATGCCACCTGCGGGCGGCCGACGCCGGCCTCGACGCTGAACTCGCGCTTCATCCGGTCCACGATGACCTCGAGGTGCAGCTCGCCCATGCCGGAGATCACGGTCTGGCCGGTCTCCTCGTCGGTGCGGATGTGGAAGGTCGGGTCCTCCTCGCCGAGGCGAGCGAGGGCGACGCCCATCTTCTCCTGGTCCGACTTGGTCTTGGGCTCGATCGAGACGTGCACGACCGGCTCCGGGAAGGTGATGTTCTCGAGCAGGATCGGCGCGTCCGGGGCGGACAGCGTGTCGCCGGTGGAGGTCTGCTTGAAGCCCACGCCCGCGGCGATGTCGCCGGCGTACACGGTCTCCTCCTCCTCGCGGTGGTTGGCGTGCATCATCAGGATGCGGCCCACGCGCTCGGTCTTGCCGTTGGAGGAGTTCAGGATCCGCCCGCCGGACTCGAGGGTGCCCGAGTAGACGCGGAAGTAGGTGAGCTTGCCCACGAACGGGTCGGACATGACCTTGAAGGCCAATGCCGAGAACGGGCCGTCGTCGTCCGGCTCGCGGACCTCGCGGGTCTCCTCGTTGTGCTTGGTGGCCGGCACGACGCCCTCCATCGGGGGCACATCGAGCGGGCTCGGCAGGTAGGCGACCACGGCGTCCAGCAGCGGCTGCACGCCCTTGTTCTTGAACGAGGAGCCGCACATGACGGGGAAGATGGCGATGTCCAGCGTGGCCTCGCGAATCACCGTCTGCAGGCGCTCGGAGGAGATCTCCTTGCCCTCGAGGTAGTCCTCGGCGAGCCCGTCGTCGTAGTCGGAGAGCACGTTCAGCAGGTGATCGTGCGCCTCGTCCGCGGCGTCCTTGATCTCGGCGGGGATCGCCTCGATGTCCCACTCCTGGCCGAGCTCGTCGTGGTAGACGATGGCCTCCATCTTCACCAGGTCGACGAGACCGCGGAACTCGGCTTCGGACCCGATCGGCAGCTGGATCGGCACGGCCACGCCGGCGCCCTCGGTCTTGCCGTCGGCGCCGAGGCGCTCGTGCATGGTGCGCACCGACATGTCGAAGTCGGCGCCCATCCGGTCCATCTTGTTCACGTAGGCGATCCGCGGGACGCGGTACTTGTCGGCCTGGCGCCAGACGGTCTCGGACTGGGGCTCGACGCCGGCGACCGAGTCGAAGCAGGCGATCGAGCCGTCGAGCACGCGCAGCGAGCGCTCCACCTCAACGGTGAAGTCCACGTGGCCGGGCGTGTCGATGATGTTGATGCGGTGGTCGTCCCAGAATGCCGTGGTGGCGGCGGACGTGATCGTGATGCCGCGCTCCTGCTCCTGCTCCATCCAGTCCATCGTGGCCGCGCCCTCGTGGACCTCGCCAAGCTTGTGCGTGCGCCCGGTGTAGAAGAGGATGCGCTCGGTCGTGGTCGTCTTGCCCGCATCGATGTGGGCCATGATCCCGATGTTGCGCGTCTTCTCTAGTGAAACCTTGCGTGGCATGTGAGCGTCCTGGGTCTGGTGGGGTGCGGGCAGAAAAAAGGCCCGTAGCGGGCCCGGTGCAGCGCGGCTCTCCTGCCCGGGAGTGTGTCTATGTCGCGGAGTTCTCCATTGACGTGTGTGAGCGGCCGGCCCCGGACTGTCCGGTGTCCGTCCGCACTTCGCGCCCCGAGGCGAGAGCTGCTTCGGAGCGGCAGCCGATGGTAGCAGAGGGTTTGCTGATTTTTCCGCGTCCGGAGCGGGTTTGCGAGGGCCCTCCCAAACCCCTGCATCCGGGGCCCTCTGGTGGATACGCTCCCTCGCCGATGGAGGTGCTGCGCACATTGGCCGGGCGCCTGCTCGGGACCCTCCGCGCGGCGGGGCCGGTCACGATCCTGCTCTTCCTGCTCGGCGCCGGCGGCGCCGTGCTCCTGCTGGTCAGCGAGTTCAGCACGATCGCCGAGGTGGACGTGCTGACCACCGGCACGTGCCGTGAGATCGCCGACCCGGCGGTCAAGGAGGCCTGTCGCACAACCGGGCTCGAGCAGCACGGCGGCGCGTTCCTCCTCCTCGGCGCGCTGGCGCTGCTGATGACCTTCGGCGTCGCCCGCCGCGGCAGCCGCCCCGCCGCCGTCGCCCTGATGGTGATCGGCGCCGTGGTCCTGGCGTTCGCGCTGGCCCGCGACGTGCCCAAGACCCAGAAGGAGGGGCTGGTCGGCCAGAGCTACAACGACGCCAAGGCCGGGCCTGGCAGCGGGCTCTACGCGGAGATCGCCGGCGGAGCGCTGCTGGTGCTCACCGGCGGCATCGCGCTGCTGCGCCGGCCGGCGGCGTCGCCCCGGGAGCGGCCACCCGACGATACGCCAGCCGTCGAATAGCCGGCCGCGGGCCCGGTGGGGTGGATGGACGGTCTATATGACCGTCCATCCACCCCACATCGCGTGGCCGGGACCAGCGGCGCGAGAAGCGAGCTATGCAAGGAAGCAGCCGGCGAAGTGTGCTTCGCACACGAGTCCGGCCGATGACGCCGCAGAGCGACGCTTATCGCGCCGCTGGTTACCAGCGGTAGTGGGCGAAGGCCTTGTTGGCCTGGGCCATGCGGAAGATGTCGTCCTTGCGCTTGTACGCCAGGCCCTGCTGGGACTGGGCGTCCAGGAGCTCGCCGGCCAGGCGCTCGGACATCGACTTCTCGCGCCGCTTGCGCGAGAACTCGACGAGCCAGCGCACGGCGAGGGTGCGCGCGCGGGCGGAGGGGACCTCGACCGGGACCTGGTAGGTGGCGCCGCCGACTCTGCGGGAGCGGACCTCTAGGACGGGGGTGAGGGTCTTGATCGAGTTCTCGAGCGCGACGACCGGTTCCTCGCCGGACTTCTGGGCGACGGCGGCGAGCGCCTCGTAGACGATCTGCTCGGCCGTGGACTTCTTGCCGTCGATCATCACCTTGTTGATCAGCTGCTGGACGAGTTTGGACCCGTGCAGGGCGTCGGCGTCGATCGGCCGCGAACCGGCTGCTGCTCGGCGTGGCATCGAGCTACTTGGCCTTGGTGCCGTAGAGGGAGCGGCCCTTCTTGCGTTCGCTGACGCCAGAAGCGTCGAGCGAGCCGCGGACCACCTTGTAGCGCACACCCGGAAGGTCCTTGACGCGACCGCCGCGGACGAGCACCACGGAGTGCTCCTGCAGGTTGTGCCCCTCGCCCGGGATGTAGGAGGTGACCTCCATGCCGTTGGTGAGCCTCACACGCGCGACCTTGCGCAGCGCCGAGTTAGGCTTCTTCGGGGTGACGGTGAAGACGCGGGTGCAGACGCCGCGGCGCTGGGGAGCGGCCACGCGTTGCTTGCGACCCTGGCCGGACTTCAGGCCCGGCGTGGTGGTCTTCTTCTTCGAGGGCGTGCGTCCCTTGCGGACGAGTTGATTGATGCTCGGCATGCGACGGGCGAGGATAGCGGAGTGAGCGCGGAGGGCCGGCGCAGCCGGCCCGTTCACGGTGGCGGGACGGCGCCCTGGCCATCAGGAGTGAGGGCGGGATGCCCTCACGGGCACTCCTACGCGGGTGCGACGCCCGCGGCCCGGACCGGAGCCGGCGTGAGCGTGGCGGCCACGATGACCAGCACGAACGCGACGGCCTGCACGACCACGCCGAGGGCATCGCCCGGCATCGGGTCGCCGAACACGAGGATGCCGCCGGAGATGGCGGACACGTTGGCAGCGGCGCTGGTCATCGTGATGACCGGGACGGCCTCGCCGCGCTGCAGGCCGCGCGCGGAGGCGTAAAAGGCGAGCACGGAGGCAAGCAGGCACGTAACCATCCACGGCGACACCAGGCCGAGCAGGCCTTCGGAGCCGACGCTGCCGGTCATGGCCTTGATCGCCACGTCGGACACGCCGAACAGGCAGCCGGCGGCGACGCCGAGCAGTGCCCCGTGGTGCGGGTGGTGCTGGCCCAGCCGTGGCGAGAAGACGAGGAAGGCGCCGATGCCGAGCAGCCCGGTCTCGAAGGCGATCATGCCGGCGACCGAGTAGCCGGAGCTCGCGCCCGCGTGCGCGGGGAGCGTTACGGCGATCAGCGACAGGCCGACGGCGGTGAGCGCCACGCCGGCCCACTGGCGCGGACCGACGTTGCAGCCGAAGAAGCGGTCCGCCAGGACGGTCAGGAACACCAGGCCCCCGGAGATGACCGCCTGGACCAGCGACAGCGGCGCGAGCGCCATCGCGCCAACGTGCAGGATCCACGCGCCCGCGGCGACGAGCATGCCGATCGCGAACCACTTCGAGCCGAACAGGCCCTTGGCGCTGCGGATGGGGTGACGGAGCTGAACATCCGGGGCCGCGCAGGCGCCACGGTGCTTGAGCAGGAAGCCCAGGTTGGTGAAGAGCGCGCAAAGCAGCGCGAGAAGGATGCCGAGTTCGATCGTCATAAGGAGAGGCGTGCTGCGGAGTAGTCCCTGCCGCTATTCGGTACATCGACCAGAGAGCCTGCCCGCTTGAGCTGGTCGTAGATAACGACTCCCCGCAGCGTAGCCGGACTAAACGCGATGCCAAGCCCAATCTCGAATCCGGTCCTTTTCGTGGACGTGGACGGAGTACTGAGCCTGTTCGGTTTTCCGGCCGGCGCCGAGCTGCCCGGGCCGTTCCACTGGGTCGACGGGATCGCGCACTGCATCCCGCCCCGGACCGGCCCGCTGCTGGAGCGGCTGGCCGAGCGCTTCGAGCTGGTGTGGGCCACGGGATGGGAGGAAAAGGCCAACGAGTACCTGCCCGGGATCCTGGCGCTGCCGTTCAGGGAGCTGCCCGTCCTGACCTTCGACGGCCGCGCCGTTTTCGGCACATCGCACTGGAAGCTGGACGCCATCGGCGAGTACGCCGGCGACCGGCCCGCGGCCTGGGTCGACGACAACATGGACGACGCGTGCGAGCAGTGGGCCGAGCAGCGCGCCGCACCCACGCTGCTGGTGCGCACCGACCCGCCAACCGGGCTGACCGACGATCACGTGGCGCTGCTGCTGTCCTGGGCCGACGAAGTGACACCGGAGGATGAAGTCGCCTAGCTAGACGACTTCACCCCCCTGCAGCCACTTCTCCCAGCGCCGCCGTTGAAAAAATCGGCACGGATGCCGATTTTTTCGCGGGGCTATTCGTCCTTCTCGGCCGGCAGCTCGGCCAGCTCGTCGCCGAAGGCGCCGCTCTCGCCGTTGCCGCCGGTCTGGCCGCCGAACCCGAAGCCCTCGAGCTCGCCGTCCTCGGTCAGCCCCAGCTCGGCCGCGAGATCGTTCTCGTCGAGCAGGCCAAGCTCCTCCGGCGAGTGGCGCCGGACGGGCTCGGTGGGCTCGATCTCCAGGCGCCGGTAGTGCTTCAGACCGGTCGCGGCGGGGATCAGCTTGCCGATGATCACGTTCTCCTTGAGGCCCGAGAGGCGGTCCGTCTTGCCCTCGAGCGCGGCGTCGGTGAGCACCTTGGTCGTCTCCTGGAAGGAGGCCGCCGACAGGAACGAGTCGGTCGCGAGCGAGGCCTTCGTGATGCCGAGGATGATCTCCTCGAACTGGGCCTGCTCGGACTTCGCCTTCTTGAGGTCGCCGTTGACCCGGGCCATCTCGTAACGGTCGACGAACGCCCCCGGCAGGTAGTCCGAGTCGCCCTTCTGGTCCACGCGGACCTTCTTCATCATCTGCCGCACGATGATCTCGATGTGCTTGTCCTTGATGTCCACGCCCTGCGAGCGGTAGACCTTCTGGACCTCCTGCACGAGGTAGACCTCGGTGTCGGTGCGACCGCGGATGTCCAGCAGCTCGTGCGGGTAGATCGAGCCCTCGTTGAGCTGGTCGCCGGCCTCGACCTTGTCGCCGTCGGCCACGAACAGGCGCGTGCGCACGGGGAACGAGTACGCGTGCTCCTCGCCCGCATCGTCGGTGACCGTGACCTTGATCGCCTTGTCGGTGCGTTCGATGGCCGCCTTGCCGTCGACCTCGGCCAACTTGGCCAGGCCCTTCGGCTTGCGCGCCTCGAACAGCTCCACAACTCGCGGTAGGCCCTGAGTGATGTCCAGGCCGGCGACGCCGCCGGTGTGGAACGTCCGCAGCGTCAGCTGCGTGCCCGGCTCGCCGATCGACTGCGCGGCGATGATGCCGACCGCGTCGCCGATGGCGACCATCTTGCCCGTGGCCGGAGCCACGCCGTAACACGCCTGGCAGATGCCGGTGTCGGCCTCGCACTTGAGCACCGAACGCACGGGCGCCGTGGCGGCGTCGTCCTTGCCGATCTCCTCGACGATCGCCGCCAGCTCGGGCTTGGTGATCAGCGTGCCCCGCTTGAGGCCGCCGACCTTGTGGTTGGTGTGGCGCCCGAGCAGGTTCTCGTTCGGCTTGCCGTCCTCACCGAGCACGGGCATGTCAATGCCCTCCTTGGTGCCGCAGTCCTCCTCGCGCACGATCACGTCCTGCGCGACGTCCACGAGCCGGCGGGTCAGGTAGCCCGAGTCGGCCGTGCGGAGAGCGGTGTCGGCCAGGCCCTTGCGCGCGCCGTGGGTCGAGATGAAGTACTCGAGCACGGTCAGGCCCTCCATGAAGTTGGCCTTGATCGGGCGCTCGATGATCTCGCCCTTCGGGTTGGCCATCAGGCCTCGCATACCCGCCAGCTGGCGGATCTGCTTGAACGAGCCACGGGCACCGGAGTTGGCCATCATGAAGATGGGGTTCAGCTCCTCGAGGTGCTCCTGCATCGCCTCGCCGACCTCGTCGGTGGCCGCGTTCCACTTGTCGACGACGGCCTCCTTGCGCTCCTCCTGGGAGATCAGACCCATGTCGTACTGGTCCAGGATGTCGGCGACCTCGCCCTCGATCCGCTCGAGGATCTCCTCCTTCTTGGGGGGGATCACGACGTCGTTCTTGGACACCGTGATGCCGGCCTGGCTGGCGAAATGGAAGCCAAGCTCCTTGAAGGCGTCCAGCACCTGCGCCGTTGCGTGCGGACCGTGCTGCTCGACCAGGCCCTCGATCACGGCGCCCATGTCCCGCTTGCGCAGGGGGGCGTTCACGAACGTGTAGCTGGTCGCCGGGTCGTACTTGTCGGCTAGGACCTCCTCGAGCGCGCGCTCGATGCGCTCGTTGAAGATGATCCTTCCGACCGTGGTCAGCACGTGGCCCTGGCCGTGGACGCGGCGGTACTCGGCCAGGTCGTGCAGGTCGACCATGTTGTGCTCGTACGAGAGCTCGGCCTCCTGGGCGGAGCGGAACACGTGCGGGCGCTTGCCGTCCTTCTTCTCGTCCCACTTGCCGGACTGGACCTTGGTCTCGGTCTCGGCGAGCTCCTCCTCGCCCGGCCCGTAGGTCAGGTAGTAGGTGCCCAGCACCATGTCCTGCGACGGGGTGGCCAGCGGGCCGCCGTGCGCCGGGGACAGGATGTTGTTGGACGACAGCATCAGCAGCCGCGCCTCGGCCTGGGCCTCGGCGGACAGCGGCAGGTGCACGGCCATCTGGTCACCGTCGAAGTCGGCGTTGAACGCCGAGCACACGAGCGGGTGGACCTGGATCGCCTTGCCCTCGACCAGCACCGGCTCGAAGGCCTGCAGGCCGAGGCGGTGCAGCGTGGGGGCGCGGTTGAGCAACACCGGGTGCTCGGCGATGACCTCTTCGAGCACGTCCCAGACCTCGGGAATCATCGAGTCGACCATCTTCTTGGCCGCCTTGATGTTCTGGACGGCCTTGCGCTCGACCAGCCGGGCCATGATGAACGGCTTGAACAGCTCCAGCGCCATGATCTTCGGCAGACCGCACTGGTGCAGGTGCAGCGAGGGGCCGGAGACGATCACCGACCGGCCCGAGTAGTCCACGCGCTTGCCGAGCAGGTTCTGGCGGAAGCGGCCCTGCTTGCCCTTGAGCATGTCGCTGATCGACTTGAGCGGGCGGTTGCCCGGCCCGGTCACGGGCCGGCCGCGGCGGCCGTTGTCGAACAGCGCGTCGACGGCCTCCTGGAGCATCCGCTTCTCGTTGTTGACGATGATCTCCGGCGCGCCAAGGTCCAGCAGCCGCTTGAGGCGGTTGTTCCTGTTGATGACGCGGCGGTAGAGGTCGTTCAGGTCCGACGTGGCGAAGCGGCCGCCGTCGAGCTGCACCATCGGGCGCAGCTCCGGCGGGATCACCGGAATGGCCTCCAGGATCATGTCCTGGGGCTTGTTGTCGGAGTTGATGAACGCGGAGACGACCTTCAGCCGCTTGACCGCACGGCTCTGCTTCTGGCCCTTGGCGGTCTTGACCTGGTCCTCGAGGTCGGCCTGCTCGGCGTCGAGGTCGACCTGCTCGAGCAGGTCGCGCACGGCCTCGGCGCCCATGCCGCCGCGGAAGTACTCGCCGAAGCCGTACGGCGAGCCGAAGCGGTCCTTGAGCTCACGGAACAGGGTCTCGTCCGTGACCACGTCCTTGGGCTTCATCTCCTGGAAGAGCTCCCACACGCCACGCATGCGCTCGGCCGCGTCCTCGATGTAGGCCTCGGTGTCGGCGATGTCGGACTCGAAGGTCTTGGTGACCTCCTTGATCATCTTCTCGCGCTCGTCGTCGGAGAGCTTCTTCAGGTTCACGTCGAGCGAGTCGGCCCACAGGTGGTCGTCGTCGGTGAAGCCGGTCTGCTTGCCGGACTTCAGGTACTCGACGCGCTGGGCGAGCGACTCGCGCAGCTCCTGGACCTGCTGCTCCTTCTCGGCCTCGTACGAGTCGATGACCTTCTGGACCTCGCCCTCGAGCTCCGGAACGTCCTTCGCCCGCGCCTCCTCGTCGACCCACGTGACCATCGAGGCGGCGAAGTACAGGACCTTCTCGAGCTCCTTGGGAGCCATGTCGATCAGGTAGCCGATTCGGCTCGGCACGCCCTTGAAGAACCAGATGTGGCTGACCGGGGCGGCCAGGTCCACGTGGCCCATGCGCTCGCGGCGCACCTTGGAGCGCGTGACCTCGACGCCGCAGCGCTCGCAGACGATGCCCTTGTAGCGGACGCGCTTGTACTTGCCGCAGTAGCACTCCCAGTCCTTGGTCGGACCGAAGATGCGCTCGCAGAAGAGGCCGTCCTTTTCCGGCTTCAGCGTGCGGTAGTTGATCGTCTCGGGCTTGGTGACCTCGCCCGAGCTCCAGGACCGGATCTGCTTCGACGAAGCGAGCCCGATCGAGATCTTGTCGAAATTATTGATGTCGATCATCTTCGGATTACCTCCGCGGGGCGTCCGCGCCCCGCGTCTTGATGGCCTTGCTCGCCGTCACGGCTCGCTTGAACGCTCGGCACTGCTTCGCAGGCCTCACTTCTCGGTCATTTCCTTGTCCTGCTCGGCGGCTGACTCATCGGTCTGTCCGCCCTCCCCTTGCGCCTCTGTCTTCTCCTCGCCCTCGTCGGCCGCCTCGCCGTTCTCGGCGCGCACGCCCGACAGGTCGATGCCAAGCTCCTCCGCTGCGCGGAGCAGGTCGTCGTCCTCGTCGCGCAGCTCGACGTCGCCGCCCTCCTCGGAGCGGACGTCCACGTCCAGCGCCAGTGACTGCATCTCCTTCAGCAGCACCTTGAACGACTCGGGAATGCTCGGCTCGGCGATGTTCTCGCCCTTGACGATGGCCTCGTAGGCCTTCACGCGCCCGACCGTGTCGTCGGACTTGATCGTGAGCATCTCCTGGAGCGTGTACGCGGCCCCGTATGCCTCGAGCGCCCACACCTCCATCTCACCGAAGCGCTGGCCGCCGAACTGCGCCTTGCCGCCCAGCGGCTGCTGGGTGACCAGCGAGTACGGGCCGGTCGAGCGAGCGTGGATCTTGTCGTCCACGAGGTGGGCGAGCTTCAGGATGTACATGAAGCCGACGGTCACCGTCTCCTCGTACGGCTCGCCGGTGCGGCCGTTGAACAGCTGGGCCTTGCCGGTCGCGCGGCGGCCGGGGCGCTCCTTCTTGTCGATGCCGAGGTCGATGCCGCGGCCGGAGTTCTCCTCCTGCCACCTGACGAGCGCCTCGTCGACGTCCTCGACGGTCGCGCCGTCGAAGACCGGTGTGGCCACGTTCACGCGGCCGCCGTTCTTCTGGGCGTGCTTGTAGGCGTCCGAGCCGTCGTCGTACCAGCCCATGCCGGCCGCCCAGCCGAGGTGGGTCTCCAGGATCTGGCCGATGTTCATCCGGCTCGGCACGCCGAGCGGGTTGAGGATCACGTCGACGGGGGTGCCGTCGGCAAGGTGGGGCATGTCGGCCTCGGGCACGATCTTCGAGATCACGCCCTTGTTGCCGTGACGGCCGGCGAGCTTGTCGCCCTCGGCGATCTTGCGCTTCTTCGCCACGTACACGCGCACGAGGTCGTTGACGCCCGGGGACAGGTCGTCCTCGTCGTCGCGCGAGAAGGTCTTGACGTCGATCACGACGCCGCCCTCACCGTGCGGGACCTTGAGCGAGGTGTCACGGACCTCGCGCGCCTTCTCCTTGAAGATCGCGCGGATCAGCTTCTCCTCGGCGGTCAGCTCGGTCTCGCCCTTCGGCGTGACCTTGCCCACGAGCAGGTCGCCGGAGGTGACCTCGGCGCCGATGCGGACGATGCCGCGGTCGTCGAGGTTGCGCAGCGACTCCTCGCTGCGGTTCGGGATGTCGCGGGTGATCTCCTCGTCGCCGAGCTTCGTCGTGCGGGCGTCGATCTCGTACTCCTCGATGTGGATCGAGGTGAGCTCGTCGTCCTTCACGAGGCGCTCCGACAGGATGATCGCGTCCTCGAAGTTGTAGCCCTCCCAGGACATGAAGGCGACCAGGCAGTTCTTGCCAAGCGCCAGCTCGCCGTTGCGGGTCGAGGAGCCGTCGGCCAGCGGATCGCCGGCCTTGACCTTGTCGCCCACCGAGACCAGCGGCCGCTGGTGGATGATCGTGCCCTGGTTGCTCCGCATGTACTTGTGCAGCGGGTACTCGGCCTTGTCGACCACGACCTTCTCGGCGTCGACGAAGCTGACCTCGCCGGAGCTCTCGGCCAGGACCACATCGCCGCTGTCGAGCGCGGCACGGACCTCCATGCCGGTGCCGATCAGCGGCGCCTCGGTCTTGAGCAGCGGTACCGCCTGGCGCATCATGTTCGAGCCCATCAGCGCGCGGTTGGCGTCGTCGTGCTCGAGGAACGGGATCAGCGCGGCGGCCACCGACCAGATCTGGTTGGGCGAGACGTCCATCAGCTCGACGTCCTTGGGCGCCTGGAGCGCCAGCTCGGAATCGCCCGAGCGGCAGGTCACGCCGGGGCCCTTGAGCTTGCCGGTCTTCTCGTCGAGGTCGGCGTTGGCCTGGGCGATGACCTTGCCCTCCTCCTCGTTAGCGTCGAGGTGGACGATCTCGTTGCCGACGACGCCGTTCTCGACCACCCGGTAGGGCGTCGTGACGAAGCCGTGGTGCGAGACCTCCGCGTAGGAAGACAGCGTGCCGATCAGGCCGATGTTCGGGCCCTCAGGCGTCTCGATCGGGCACATGCGCCCGTAGTGCGTCGGGTGGACGTCGCGCACCTCGATCGGCGCGCGCTCGCGCGTGAGGCCGCCCGCGCCGAGCGCCGACAGACGGCGGCGGTGCGTCATGCCCGACAGCGAGTTGGTCTGGTCCATGAACTGCGACAGCTGCGACGACCCGAAGAACTCCTTCTGCGCCGCCACAACGGGCCGGATGTTGATGATCGTCTGCGGCGTGATCGTGTCCGAGTCCTCGGTGGTCAGGCGCTCGCGCACCACGCGCTCCATGCGGTAGAGGCCGATCCGGAACGCCTCCTGGATCAGCTCCCCGACCGTGCGCAGGCGGCGGTTGCCGAAGTGCTCGTACTCGTCGAGGCGGTCCTCGATCGGCTCACGCGGGAGGAGCTGCGCCTCGGCGGCGTAGTCCTTGATCGGCTCGCCGTCGAACTCGCCCGACTCGGGGATGCCGAGCAGCTTGGGCAGCTCGACCAGTTCGTTGACCAGCGCGACGATGTCGCGCGGGGTCAGCGTGCGCGTGTCCAGCGGCTCGTCCGAGTGCAGGCGCGAGTTCAGCTTGTAACGCCCGACGCGCGTGAGGTCGTAGCGCTTGGGGTCGAAGAACAGCTGGTTGAGCAGGTTCTTGGCCGCGTCGACCGACGGCGGCTCGCCCGGGCGCTGCTTCTTGAACAGCTCGATCAGGGCGCCCTCTTCGGTCTTGGTCGCCTCGGTGTCGGCCTCGATCGTGTTGCGGATGTACAGCGAGTCGCCGAACAGCTTGGCGATGTCCTCGTCGCTGCCGGTCCAGCCCTCGGCCGTGCCGCTCTCGCGCAGCACCTCGCCCATCGCCCGCAGCAGCACGGTGACCGGCAGCTTGCGCTTGCGGTCGATGCGGACGAAGACCTTGCCCTTCTTGTCGATCTCCAGCTCGAGCCACGACCCGCGCGCCGGCATCAGGTTGGCTGCGAAGACCTGCTTCTCGCGGTCCTTGGGCTCCATCACGTAGGCGCCCGGCGAACGCACCAGCTGCGTGACGACCACGCGCTCGGTGCCGTTGATGATGAACGTGCCCCAGTCGGTCATCCACGGGAAGTCGCCCATGAACACGGACTGCTCGCGGATCTCGCCGGTCTCGCGGTTCTGGAACGCGACCTTGACGGTCAGCGGGCGCGCGTAGGTGAGGTCCTTCTCGCGACACTCGGCGATGGTCGCGACGGGGTCGTCGAAGGTGATCTCCTCGAAGACCACGGCGAGGTTGCCGGTGTAGTCCTCGATCGGTGAGACGTCGTCGATGGTCTCGCGCAGCCCCCCCTTCTCGGTGTCGACAAGCCACTCGAACGAGCGCCGCTGGATGTCGATCAGGTTGGGGACTTCGAGACGGTTCTCCAGCCGCGAGAAACTGCGGCGCAGCTTGGAGGCATCAACACGTGCCAAGGGATACGGCTCCTTCGAGGTTCGGCGCGGACAGCGAGGGCGCGAAAAAGCGCGACCCGCAAAGATAGCACAGCGAAGCCCGCCCCTCCACGGAGGCGGTTGCGAACCCGTGGTCGGATTCGGCGCGGCCATCACGGACCCCGTCCCGAGGCCCCGCGATATGTGGCGGAGCTGCTGCAAAGAGACGGCTTCGGCTATAGGCCGCACGGGATGCTACAGGCTCGGGGGGCGTCCTGCCCGCGCTGCGTGAAATGATCCACGCATGGAGAGCAGTCGACAGCAGTCCAGCCTCGGCGCGGCGATGGACCCGCGCCGGCGGATCTACCGCGACCCCTTCAACGAGCTCGTGGTGTTCGTGGTCTCGGCCGCCGGCGCCTCCGTGATCGTGCCGGTCGTGCTGCTGATGGCGGCGGCGATCGCCGGCGGCATCGACTTCATCCCGTTCGTGGCGCTCAGCGTCGTGCTCGAGCTTGCGCTGATCTTCGGCCTGGCGCGCCCCCAGATGAAGCCGGTCGAGCGCGTTCAGTGGTCGCTGCTGTGGGGCTTCAGCGCGGCCGCGCTCGGCGCGGCGTTCTGGGAGCTGGTCGTCGTCCCGGTGGTCTAGCCGGCCGTCGAGGTGTGCTGGGCGCCGGGGTCGGGCACGTCGCCCTCGCGCATGACCCGCATCACGCGCTCGTCGGTCGACGTCCTGCGGTCCATCAGCGGTCCGAAGAGCCCGCGCAGGTAGTAGGGGACCTTCCACCAGCCAGGCGCGATCACGCGTGGCGCGCGCCGCTCGATCCCGTCGACGAGGGCGGTGGCCGCCTGCACCGGGGTCAGGCGCCGGCTCACGAAGGCGGGCAGCGAGTCCAGGACCTCGTCACGCGAGTGCTTCTCGGTCGCCTCCTTCACCATGCTCGTGTCCACGAAGCCGAAGTGGGCCACGGTGGCGCTCGCCCCGTGCGGTGCCAGCTCCACCCGCAGCGCGCGGCCCAGCGCCTCGACGCCCGCCTTGGCCGTGGCGTAGGGCGTGACCAGCGAGCCGGTGGCAAACGCGTAGACCGATGAGATCACGACCACCTGCCCGCCGCGCGCGGCGATCGGCTCGAGTGCGGGGTGGACGGTGCGGACCACGCCGAGCAGGTCGATCTCGAGCGTCCGCTCGAACTGGTCGAGGTCCATCGCCTTCATGGTCAGCCCGGGCGGACCGACCCCGGCGTTGGCGACCACCAGGTCGAGGCCGCCGTGCTCTTCGACGGCCGAGCGCACCGCGGCCGCCATCTCGCCGCGATCGGTCACGTCGGCCGGGTGGCCGGTGGCGCGGTCGCCGAGCGCGGCCACGGCCCGGTCGGTCGCGCCCGCGTCGAGGTCGCAGACCACCACCGTGGCGCCGCGCTCGATCAGCAGCCGGGCGGTCTCGAAGCCGATGCCGCGGGCGGCCCCCGTCACCAGCGCGACCTTCCCGTTCAGCGTGAAAGCGGCCATCACGCGATCCTATGGCGATGGAGCAGGCGCTGCCGCTGATCGTGGCCACCGGCTGGGCGTCGGGCGTGAACGCCTACGCGACCGTGGCGCTGATGTGCCTGTGCCAGCGCGCGGACCTCCTCGAGCTGCCGGCGGCGTTCGCACGCACCGACGTCCTGCTGGTGTCGCTGGCGCTGTTCGCGATCGAGTTCGTTGCCGACAAGGTGCCGCTGGTGGACAGCGCCTGGGACGTCGTACAGACCGTGGCGCGACCACTGGTGGGCGGGACGATCGGGGCGCTGGTGGCGGGCGAGGACGGCGCGACGGCGCTCGCCCAGACGGGCGCCGCCGGCGGCTCCGGCGCGCTCGCGCTGGCCAGCCACTCCGTGAAGGCGAGCATCAGGCTGGCGGTGAACAGCTCGCCGGAGCCGTTCTCGAACGTCGCGATCAGCCTGGCCGAGGACCTGGCGGTCGGCGCGGTGGTCTTGATCGCCACCGAGTACCCGTGGCTGGCGGCCGCGGTGGCGGTGGTGCTGCTGGTGTGCGGCGTGACCCTGGCGCTGTTCCTGGCCAGGGCGGTGCGGGCAGGCCTGCGGCGGCTCCGTGGCCGCCGCAGCCCTCCGTGAGGTCACTTCCGCGGGGCTTGCAGCCCCGCGGTCCGATTGCCTTGTCAGGCGTCCTGCCTGACTATTTGATGTCGACGGTGCCGCCGGCCTCTTCGACGTCGGCCTTGAGCTTGTCGGCCTCCTCGCGCTCGATGCCCTCCTTGATCGGCTTCGGCGCCTCGTCCACGAGCGCCTTGGCCTCCTTCAGGCCGAGTCCGGTGGCCGCGCGAACGACCTTGATCACCTGGATCTTCTTGTCGCCGGCACCCGTGAGCACCACGTCGACGGTGCTGGACTCTTCCTCGGCAGCAGCCTCACCGCCGCCACCACCACCGCCACCGGCGGCCGGAGCGGCCACCGCGGTCGCGGAGACGCCGAAGGCTTCCTCGAGGGCCTTGATGCGCTCGGACAGCTCGAGCACCGAGATGCCCTTGAGCTCGTCGATCCATTCGTCGGTGCTTGTGGCCATTTCTAGCCCTCCTTCTCTTCGGCGTCAGCGTCAGCATCAGCATCAGCTTGCGCGGGGTTGTCGTCAGCTTCTGGTTCGTCCGCCGGCGCCTGCTCCTCCGGCTCCGGCTCGGCGGCGGGCGCTTCGGCCTCCGGCGGCGCCTCGCCGCTGACCAGCCCCTGCTCGGCCATCTGGCCCAGCTGGAGGGCCAGGCCCTGGATCAGGTTGTTCAGGCCGTTGACCAGGCCGGTGACCGGCGAGGCCAGAATGCCGACCAGGCGACCGTCGAGCACGTCGCGGGCCGGCAGCTTGGCGATGTCCTCGATCTGGTCGACCGACAGGGTCTCGCCGTTCATGATCCCGCCCTTGAAGGCCAGGATCTCGTACTCCTTACGGAAGTTCGCGATCGCCTTGGCGGCCAGCGCGGCGTCGCCCTTCACGAACGTGAACGCCGTCGGCCCTTCGAGGTGCTCCTTGAGCACCTCGACGCCGGCCTGGTCGGCGGCGCGCTCGGTGAGCGAGTTCTTGACCACCCGCAGCGAGGCATCGGCCTCGGCCAGCTTCGAGCGCAGCTCGGCGACCTGGGTCACGGAGATCCCGCGGTAGTCGATCGCGTAGATCGCGTCCGACTCCTGGATCTGCGTGGCCACCTGATCGATGACCGCTGCCTTCTCTTCTCTGTTCACGCTTGTCCTTGTCCTCGAAACGAAATGAGCCCGCACGCAGGCGGGCTCGGGAAGAAGGACTTCGCGGCTTGGCCTGCACCGGGCTTACGGGACGCTGCCGGTGGTCTGGGGCTGATGTTCAGCTCAAGCAGCGTAGCGGTTAGGCCGCCGCCCCCTCGGGCTCGACGGCGGCGGCGCTGGCGGTGGCGCCGGGATCGACCTTCACGCCCGGGCTCATCGATGTCGTGATGGTCACGGTGTGCAGGTAGCGGCCCTTTGCGGCGGACGGCTTGGCGCGCACGATCTCGTCGATCAGCGCCGTGTAGTTCTCCACCAGCGCGCCCTCCTCGAAGTCCGACTTGCCGATCGGCAGATGCACGATGGCGTGGCGGTCGGTGCGGTACTCGAGCTTGCCGGCCTTGGACTCGGACACGGCCTTGGCCACGTCGGCCGTCACGGTGCCGACCTTGGGGTTGGGCATCTTGCCCTGTGGGCCCAGCACGCGGCCGAGCTTGCCGACCGTGGGCATCATGTCCGGCGTGGCGATGGCCACGTCGAAGTCGGTCCAGCCCTCCTCGACCTTCTTGGCCAGGTCGTCGTCGCCGACGTGGTCGGCGCCGGCCTCGGTGGCCTCGCGCGCCTTGTCGCCCTTGGCGAAGACGGCAACGGTCATCTCCTTGCCGAGGCCGTTGGGCAGCGAGATCGTGCCGCGCAGCTGCTCCTCGGCATGGCGCACGTTGAGCCCCGTGCGGATGTGCACCTCGACCGTCTCGGCGAACTTGGCCGTCTCGAAGCTCTTGAGGATGCTGAACGCCTCGGTCGGCGTGTACTGCTTCTCGCGATCGACCTTGGCCAGGTTCTCGCGGTAGCGCCGGGAGTGCCTGGCGGCCATCAGCCGGCCACCTCCACGCCCATCGAGCGCGCGGTGCCCTCGATGATCTTCGAGGCGGCGTCAAGGTCGTTGGCGTTGAGGTCGGGCATCTTCTTCTCGGCGATCTCGCGGATCTGGGCCGAGCTGATCTTGCCCACCTTGTTGCGGTTGGGCTCGCCCGAGCCCTTGTCGAGGCTGATGGCCTGCTTGATCAGCACGGCCGCCGGCGGCGTCTTGGTGATGAAGGTGAACGAGCGGTCCTCGTACACCGTGATCTCGACGGGGATCGTGGTCCCCTGGTCCTGCTGGGTCTGGGCGTTGAACGCCTTGCAGAACTCCATGATGTTCACGCCGTGCTGGCCCAGCGCGGGACCCACAGGCGGAGCCGGGTTGGCGGCGCCACCGGGCACCTGCAGCTTGATGAGTGTCAGGACTTTCTTGGCCATGAGCGGTCGTCGATCGTAGCGCCGAGCGCCGTCTAGATCTTCTTGACCTGGTCGAAGCCCACCTCGACCGGTGTCTCGCGGCCGAAGATCGACACAAGCACCTTGAGCTTGGCGGCGTCCTCGTTGATCTCGGAGATCTCGCCCGAGAAGTCCGACAGCGGGCCGGACACGACCTTGACCGACTCGCCGATCGAGAACTGCGCGCGTGTGCGCGGGCGCTCGGCGGTCTCGCGGTTGAGCAGCCGGTCGACCTCGGTCTGGCTGAGCGGGACGGGCTTCTGCGACGCGCCCACGAAGCCGGTCACGCCGGGCGTGTTCTTGACCAGCCCCCACGAGTCGTCGGACAGGTTCATGTTCACGAGCAGGTAGCCGGGCATGGTGCGCTGCTCCTTTTGCACCTTCTGGCCGTCCTTCATCTCCTGCACCTGCTCGGTGGGAATGACCACCTGGCGCACGGCTGGGCCCTGGCCCAGGGACTGGACCCGGTGCTCGAGGTTCTGCTTCACCTTCTTCTCGTGCCCTGAGTAGGTGTTTACGGCGTACCAGCGGAACATGTCTGTGACTCTCTGTGTGTTGGTGGGTGCGGCTAGATGATGAGGTCGACCACGCGGGAGAAGATCGCGTCCAGCAGCCCGAGGTAGCCCCCGGCGATCAGGACGAAGCCGAGCACCACTCCGGTCAGCGTGGTCGTAGCCTGGCGGTCAGGCCACTGTACGCGGCGCAGCTCGGCGACAACGGACCGCAGGAACTGTACGAGACGCGAGCCGCCCTCGCGCTCCGGCTCGGTGTCGGTGCCCCGGTGCCCGCGCGGCCCGGGGGCAAGGTCGTCGACGTCCTCGGGCTGGTCCTCGCCCGGATCGAAGTGCTCCGGGTCGTTCTCGATGTCTGGGAAACCGAGCTCCGGCTCGGGCTCGCCGTCGGCCGCGCCGTCGCCCGCGCGCAGGCGCTCGGACTCGCTCAGCGGCGGCGTCAGCGACGGGTCTGCGCCGGCGTCGGTGACCGCCTCGCGCTCGAGCTCGTCGACGACGTCGTCGGCGAGCGGGTCGCCCCCGTGACGGCGCTCCGGAGCGCTCCTGCCGCCGCCCGGCCCCCGCGACGGGTGGTCGCCCTTCTGGGCCTTGCGGCGAGCCTGACGCTCCTTGGCCTTCTGACGATTCCTGGCCACGCGGCTACGAACCCGTTAGCGGGTTTCCTTGTGGGGGGTGTGCTTGCCGCACCAGCGGCAGTACTTGCGCAGCTCGATCCGGTCCGGGTTGTTGCGCTTGGACTTCTGCGTCTGATAGTTGCGCCGCTTGCACTCCTGACACTCCAGGGTGGCGGCGATTCGCACGTCTCCGCGAGCCATGGCTCCTCGACTCCTCGGTGGTGAACGGCCGGGGGCAAACAAAAACCCCGCCGGCCGCAGGGTCAGCAGCCGATGATAGCGCGAAGAACCGGGCATCCATGCCCGGTTCTTCAACAGCGGCGCTGGGCGGCATGGCTGCTTGTCTCAGCGCCTTCGCTTGGCGTCTCGGCGAGCTCGTTTCAGCTCCCGGCCCAGTGTCTCCTCGACCTCCTCCTCCATGGCCATCAGGAACACCGCCATGAGCGAGTCCGATGCCAGCGGGCGCAGCCGCTCGAGGGCGTCGAGGACGTCGGGCCATCGCTCCTCGGGGCTGCCGTCGCGCTGGAACGGCTTCCACACCTCCTCGACGAACAGATGCGTGAAGGCGCGCGCGGCGCTCTGGGCGTTGCGCCGCACCCGTTCGACCAGGCGCAGCGCCTCCTTGGCCGGGATGCCGAGGTCGGTCAGCTCGGCCCCGGCGCGGCCCAGGCGCGGGCTCATCTCCTCCCACCGTCCGTTGCCGAGCGGGCGCACGAGGCCCAGCCGCTCGGCCTTGGCCAGCAGCTCCGGATCGTCGCTGCCGTAGCGCGCAGCCAGCTCGGCGCCGTCGGCCACCCGCGGCTGCTCATCGGCCCAGGGCTGGCGCAGGGCCTCGGTGAAGCGCAGGGCCTCCGGGCTCTGGTCGCCGGCCGTCACGATCATCCGCCCGATCAGGTCCAGGCTGTACCCGTCCGCCTGGAGCCGGCGGATCAACTCGATCCTCTCCACGTGCGTGCGCCCGTAGTAGCCGGTCCGCCCGCGCACCTCGGGCGGGTCGACGAGACCACGGGACTGGTGGGCGCGGATGTTGCGCACGGTCATGCCCGTCCGCTGCGCCAGCTGATCGATTGTCAGCCCGGGCTCAGGCGTTCGTGCCATTCGACGATCCTAGGTTGAAGTGGGCCATAATCCGGTGTTACATGAAGTCATGCAACCTTCTCGCGCCCACGAGCTGCGGGCGGCGGGCATCACCGCCGCCACCGGCTTCGGCCAGGTTACGAGCCGGATAGCCGAGGTTCACCAGGCCGTGGCGGCGCGGTCGTTCGGTCGCTCGGGCCCCGGCGGGCGGCCCGCGCAGGTGGCGCACGACGCCATCAGCGCCGGCGTCTACGCCGCCGTGAGGGGCATAGGCGGGCTCGCCATCCGGGCCGGCGGCAGCGCCGCCTCGCTGGCCCAGTCCGGCGTCGCTCCGCCGCTGGCCGACACGCCGGCCGGTACGCACGTCCTGGCCGCGCTGAGCGGCGCTTTCGGCGACGCGCTGGAGCGCGAGGGCAGCCCGCTGACGGTGCAGATGGGGATCCGCGAGCGGGGGCGCGACGTGCCGATGGACTGCGAGGCGATGGCACGGGCGTTCCCCGACGCGACCGGACGCGTCGCGCTGTTCGCGCACGGCCTGTGCGAGTCCGAGGCGGGCTGGCACCTCGGCGCCGAGCGCCACTACGGCAACCCGCGCGTTTGGCATGGCTCGCGGCTGCGCGAGGACCTGGGCTTCACGCCGGTCACGCTGCGCATGAACACCGGCCTGCACGTCTCGCACAACGGCCGCCGGCTGGCCGAGATGCTGGACCGCCTCGACGGCTCCTGGCCGGTGCCGGTCGAGGAGATCCTGCTGGTCGGGCATTCGATGGGCGGCCTGATCAACCGCAGCGCGTGCCACTACGGCATGGAGGACGGCCACGCATGGGTCGAGCGTGTGCGCAACGTGGTCACGCTCGGGGCACCCCACCTGGGCGCGCCGCTCGAGCAGGCGGCGGCGCGGCTGGGGGTCGCGCTGAACTGGACGCCGGAGTCGCGCCCGCTCGCGCGGGCGCTGGCCCAGCGCAGCGCCGGCATCAAGGACATGCGCCACGGCGCGCTGGTTGACGAGGACTGGCAGGGGCGCGATCCCGACGCGTGGGGCCCCGACCCGTGCGCCGACATCCCGCTGCTCGAGACCGCCGCGCACTACGTGATAGGGGCCACCGTCACACGCGACTCGCGCCACCCCCTTGGGCGCGTGATCGGCGACCTGCTGGTGCTGTACCCGAGTTCGGCGGGTCAAAGCCGCAGCGGCCGGCGGGTGGCGTTCGAGCTGGACAACATGCGCCATCTCGGCGGGCTGACCCACTTTCACCTGCTCAACCACCCGCGCGTGTACGAGCTGATGCTGGAGTGGATTCGCAAGGCCCCACAGCCGGCCGCCGCGAGGTCGCCGCACTTGTTACCCGCATAGAAATTTGTATGTGTATAAACTGACGCTCGATGGCCGCCGCCGCCCCATCGCCGCGCCGCCTGCCCCGAGCCGAGCGCGAGCGCCAGATCCTGGATGTCGCGCACGCGCGCTTTGCCCGTGACGGCTACGCCAACGTGACCATGGACGGCGTGGCCGCCGAGGTGGGCGTGACCAAGCCGCTGCTGTACGCCTACTGGGGCAACAAGGAGCGGATCTACCTCGCCTGCCTCGAGCGCGAGGCCACGCGGCTGCTCGAGACCGTCGGCGAGGCGGTCGGCTCGGCGCCCAACCCGGCCGACGCCACCGAGGTCGGGCTGCGTTCGTTCTTCGACTTCGTGTCCAGCGAGAGCGGCGCGTTCCGCGTGCTGTTCGACGAGACGCTGCCCGCCGGCGGCGAGATCGCCCAGCGCGTGCACGAGCACCGCGAGCAGATCGTGGCGCTGGTGGCCACGACGCTGCTCGCCGATCTGCCGCCGCGCGCGCGTGAGAAGGCGCGCGTGGAGGTCGAGGCGCTGTCGACCGCCGTGCTCGGCGCCGCCGAGGCACTGGCGCGCTGGTGGCTGCGCACCGGCGAGCAGATCCCGGCCGCGGACGCCGCCGAGCTCTTGATCGCGACGGTGGTCCCCGGCCTCCGCGCGCGCACCGCTTCCATCGAACCAGGAGAAAGCAGATGAACTCCGGCCGCAAGGTCGCCGTGCTCGGCGGCAACCGCATCCCCTTCGCGCGCTCGAACAGCGTCTACGCGAACGCCTCCAACCAGGACATGCTCAGCGCCGCCCTCGACGGCCTGATCGACCGCTTCTCGCTCGATGGCCAGCGCCTCGGCGAGGTCGTCGCCGGCGCGGTGCTCAAGCACAGCCGCGACTTCAACCTCACGCGTGAGACCGTGCTCGGCAGCCGGCTGGCGCCCGAGACGCCCGCGTACGACATCGGCCAGGCCTGCGGAACCGGCCTCCAGGCCGCGATCGCCGTGGCCAACAAGATCGCGCTTGGCCAGGTCGACTCCGGCGTCGCCGGCGGCGCGGACACCACCTCCGACGCGCCGATCGCCGTGAACGACGAGCTGCGCGAGGTGCTGCTTGAACTCAACCGCGCGAAGTCGAACGTGGACCGGCTGAAGCTGGTGGCCAAGCTGCGCCCCGGCCAGATCGTCCCCGAGGTCCCACGCAACGAGGAGCCGCGCACGGGCAAGTCGATGGGTGGGCACACCGCGATCACCGCCAAGGAGTGGGGCATCGCGCGCGAGGACCAGGACGAGCTGGCCGCCGCATCGCACCGAAACCTCGCGGCCGCATACAACCGTGGCTTCTACGACGACCTGATGACCCCGTACCTGGGGCTCGAGCGCGACCAGAACCTACGCGCGGACTCGACCGTCGAGAAGCTGGCGAAGCTCAGGCCGGTGTTCGGTGGCGAGGGCGGCACCATGACGGCGGGCAACTCGACGCCGCTGTCGGACGGCGCCTCGACCGTGCTGATGGGCAGCGACGAGTGGGCGGCCGAGCACGGCCACGAGGTACTGGCCCACTTCGTGGATGCCGAGACGGCGGCGGTGGACTACGTGCACGGCGGCGAGGGCTTGCTGCTGGCTCCCGCCTACGCGGTGCCGCGGCTGCTCGAGCGCCAGGGGCTGACGCTCCAGGACTTCGACCTCTACGAGATCCATGAGGCGTTCGCCGCCCAGGTGCTGGCCACGCTGAAGGCCTGGGAGGACGCGGTCTTCTGCAAGGAGCGCCTGGGCCGCGACGAGCCGCTGGGCTCGATCGACCGGACCAAGCTGAACGTGAACGGCGGCTCGCTGGCCGCCGCCCACCCGTTCGCCGCCACCGGCGGGCGGATCGTGGCCTCGCTCGCCAAGGCGCTGCACGAGCGCGGCGGCGGGCGGGGGCTGATCTCGATCTGCGCCGCGGGCGGCCAGGGCGTGGTGGCCATTCTCGAGAAGGAGCAGAGCTGATGACGGACCTGTACACGCAGATCGTGAACGCGCCGGTGGCCAACACCCTGGCCAGCACGCTGGGCCTACCGGTGCCGACGCCGCTGGAGCGATACTCGCCCGGCGACCCCGTGCTCAGGGGCAGCGCGCTCGTCGGCGCCGCCCCCGGCGGTCGGCTCGGCGGTCCCGCCGTGGCGGTGCTGGCGCAGGCCGGTGTGAACGCCGCCACCGAGATGGACGAGCAGCTGCGCGATGCCGCGGCCGCCGCCGGCCTCGACGCCCCGCTGTGGAACGCCGACGCGCCGTCGGGCGACAAGTTCAAGGCGCTCGTGTTCGATGCATCGGGCATCACCACCAGCGAGCAGCTCGCCGAGCTGCACCGCTTCTTTCACCCCGCCATCCGTGCGGTTGCGCCCAACGGCCGCGCCGTGGTGCTCGGCACCCCGCCCGCCGACACCGGCTCGCCGTCCGAGCACACCGCGCAGCGCGCGCTCGAGGGCTTCACGCGCTCGCTTGGCAAGGAGATGCGCGGCGGCGGCACGGTGCAGCTGGTCTACGTGGAGCAGGGCGCCGAGCAGCAGCTCTCCTCCACGCTCGGCTTCCTGCTCTCGCCCAAGTCCGCCTACGTGTCCGGCCAGGTCGTGCGGATCGGCCAGGCCGGCGTGCCGCCGCAGGTCAGCTGGGAGAAGCCGCTGGAAGGCAAGGTGGCGCTGGTCACCGGCGCCTCGCGCGGGATCGGGGCCGCGATCGCCGCGGTCCTGGCACGCGACGGGGCGCACGTTGTGGGCCTGGACATCCCCGCCCTCGGCGACGACCTGCGCACGGTGACGTCGGAGCTGGGCGGTTCGGCGCTGGAGGTCGACGTGACCGACGCCGACGCGCCTGGGGTCATCGCCGAACACCTGAAGTCCGAGCACGGCGGCGTGGACATCGTGGTCCACAACGCCGGCGTCACGCGCGACAAGACGATCGCGGGCATGGACGAGGCCCGCTGGAACCAGGTGATCGACATCAACCTGTCGAGCCAGGAGCGGATCGACAACCAGCTGCTGGCCGGCGAAGCGCTCAACGACGGCGCGCGGATCGTGACCGTGTCCTCGATGAGCGGCATCGCCGGCAACAACGGCCAGACCAACTACGCCACGTCCAAGGCGGGCGTGATCGGCATGGTCGAGTCGATGGCGCCGGTGTTCGCGAACGCGGGCGCCACGATCAACGCGGTCGCGCCCGGGTTCATCGAGACGCAGATGACGCAGGCGATGCCGGTGCCGGTGCGCGAGGCCGGGCGGCGGATGTCGTCGCTGTCGCAGGGCGGCCTGCCGGTGGACGTGGCCGAAGCGATCGCCTGGTTCGCGTCGCCCGCCTCGGGCGGGTTGAACGGCAACACGGTCCGCGTGTGCGGCCAGAATCTGCTGGGGGCCTGACGTGCTGGGCGTTTACGCACGCGCGGCGGCGCCGCTGATCCCCGGCGCGTCGCGGTTGCCGTTCGTCGGCGGCGGCGGTGGCCCGATGCCCGACACCGTGTTGCGCCTTGGCGGAGTCGAGGTCGATCCCGAGGCGCTGGCCAGGTACGCGCGCGTGTGCGGTTTTCGCCTGGCCGAGACGCTGCCGGCCACCTACCCGCACATCCTGGCCTTCCCGCTGCACATGGAGCTGATGACCGGCGGCGACTTCCCGTTCCCGGCGGTCGGGCTGGTGCACATCGAGAATCGCATCGTCCAGCACCGGCCGATCGGCGTGAGCGAGAAGCTGGACCTGAGCGTGCGCGCCACGCCGCCGGAGGAGCACCCGAAGGGACGCCAGTTCACGCTGGTGACCGAGGCCCGGGCCGGCGACGAGCTGGTGTGGGAGGACTTCTCGACCAACCTGCGCCGCGGCGGGGGGTCGGGCTCCGAGGAGAAGAAGGACGCTGCGCGGAAGGAGCCTGCACCCCCGTCCGCCGACTGGAAGCTCGACGGCGGCCTCGGCCGCCGCTACGCCGCCGCCTCGGGCGACCGCAACCCGATCCACCTGCACGACCTGACGGCCAAGCTGCTGGGCTTCCCGCGTGCGATCGCGCACGGGATGTGGACCAAGGCGCACGCGCTCGCGGCGCTGGAGGGCCGGCTGCCCGCCGCGTACGAGGTCGAAGTGGCGTTCAAGAAGCCGATCCTGCTGCCGGCCAAGGTGACCTTCGGGTCCGAGACCGCCGGCGCGACTACCCGCTTCACGGTGCGCGACCGCAAGGGCGCACCCCATCTGGACGGCGAGGTCCGTCCGGGAAAGGAGACGTCATGAGCGTTGCCGACCGCAGCATGGGGCTCGGCCTGAAGGGCCTGCGCGCCCTGGCCGGCCTGGAGGTCATCGACCGCGCCGGGCTGCGCAAGTCCGTCGAGCGGCTGATCTACGAGGGCTCGAAGAACGGGTTCCGCACGGCCACGGCCGCCGGGCGCACGTTCAGCGCCGCCACCAAGCTCGGCAAGCCGGCGCGCCAGGCCACGCCGTCACCGCCGAAGCAGTTCGACCTCGAGCCCGACGACGAGCAGAAGATGCTCCAGGAGGCGTTCGGCGACTTCGCCGCCGAGAAGCTGCGCCCGATCGGCCAGGACGCCGACTCCGCGTGCGCGGCGCCGGCCGAGGTGCTGGCCCAGGCCAACGAGCTTGGCGCCGCGATGCTCGGCGTGCCCGAGGAGCTTGGCGGCGTGATGACCGAGCGCTCGGCCGTGACGTCGGTGCTGGTGGCACAGAAGCTGGCCCACGGCGACATGGGCCTGGCCGCCGCGATCCTTGCGCCGGGCGCGGTGAGCACGGCGATCTCCCTGTGGGGCGACGCCGACCAGCAGGCCAGGTACCTGCCGCCATTCACCGAGGACGACGCGCCCGCCGCCGCGCTGGCCGTCCAGGAGCCGCGGGTGCTGTTCGACCCGGGCGCGCTCGACACCGTGGCCGTGCGATCGCCCGAGGGGTTCACGCTCAACGGCACCAAGTCGCTGGTGCTGCGCGCCGCCGACGCGGAGCTGTTCGTTGTGGCCGCCCGGATCGAGTCCGAGGGACCGGCGCTGTTCATCGTCGAGTCCGGCGCCGACGGCCTGGCGGTCGAGCCCGATCCGGCGATGGGCGTGCGCGCCGCGGCCACCGGCACCCTCGTGCTGGAAGACGTGACCGTCGGCCCGGACGCCCTGCTCGGCGGCGCCGACCCGGCCGTGTACTCAGAGATGGTGCAGCGTGCCCGGATCGCCTGGTCGGCCCTGGCGCTGGGCACCGGCCGCGCCGTGCTGGACTACGTGATCCCGTACGTGAACGACCGCCAGGCCTTCGGGGAGCCGGTCTCCAACCGCCAGGCGGTGGCGTTCATGGTGTCCGACATCGCGATCGAGCTGGAGGGCATGAAGCTGACCACCTGGCGGGCCGCATCGCGTGCCGATTTGGGCAAGAGCTTCGCCAAGGAGGCCACGATCGCCCGCCAGCTGGTGGCCGAGCGCGGCATGGAGATCGGCTCGTCCGGCGTGCAGCTGCTGGGCGGCCACGGCTACGTCAAGGAATACCCCGTCGAACGCTGGTACCGCGATCTTCGCGCTGCCGGCGTGATGGAAGGAGCGCTGCTCGTCTGATGATCAACCTGGAGATCCCATCCAAGTTCAGGCCGCTCGTTGGCCAGGCCCACCAGGTGGCGACCGAGATCTTCCGGCCGATCTCGCGCAAGTACGACCAGGCCGAGCACGCCTACCCCAAGGAGCTGGACGCGCTGGCAGCGCTGCTGGACGGCATGGACGACAGCGGCGGCTCGTCGGGAGCGGGCGCCAGCGGCGCCAGCCGCAGCACCGCCAACGGCGACGGCGGCAACCGCAACGGCTCCAACATGTCGACGGTCCTGGGGATCATGGAGCTGTGCTGGGGCGACGTCGGGCTGCTGCTGTCGATGCCGCGCCAGGGCCTCGGCAACTCGGCCATCGCCGCGGTGGCCGACGCCGAGCAGGCCGAGCGCTACGACGGCCTGTGGGCGGGCATGGCCATCACCGAGCCCGAGGCGGGCTCGGACTCGGCCGCAATCCGCACCACCGCGGAGCTGGACGGCGACCACTACGTGCTCAACGGCGAGAAGATCTACGTGACTTCCGGCGAGCGCGCCGACGTACTCGTGGTCTGGGCCACTTTGGACCGCTCGCAGGGCCGCGCGGCGATCAAGTCGTTCGTGGTCTACCGCGACAACCCGGGGCTCAAGCTCGACCGGCTCGAGCACAAGCTCGGCATTCGCGCGTCGGACACGGCCGCGTTCATCCTCGACGACTGCCGCGTGCCCAAGGAGGACCTGCTCGGCTCGCCGGAGATCGACACCCAGAAGTCGTTCGCGGGCGCGATGAAGACGTTCGACAACACCCGCCCGCTGGTGGCTGGGATGGCCGTCGGCGTCGCGCGCGCGTGCATCGAGGAGACCGAGAAGCACCTCGAGGCCGCCGGGATCGCGGTCGACTACGACCGGCCCGCGGCCACGCAATCCGCGGCGGCGGCCGAGTTGCTGGCGCTTCAGGCCGACTTCGAGTCGGCCCGGCTGCTGACCATGCAGGCGGCCTGGATGGCCGACAACTCGAAGCCGAACTCCGTCGAGGCGTCGCTGTCCAAGGCCAAGGCCGGCCGCTCGGCCACGGACATCGCGCTGCGCTGCGTGAAGCTGTGCGGCACCCTCGGCCTGACCGAGACCGAGCTGCTGGAGAAGTGGGCCCGGGACGTCAAGATCCTGGACCTGTTCGAGGGCACACAGCAGATCCAGCAGCTGATCATCGCCCGCTCGCTGCTGGGCAAGAGCTCCGCGGAGCTGAAGTAGGCATGGGACGCCTGAGCGGAACGGCCAGCGAGGTGATCGCGGCGCCGCTTGCCGACGTGTGGGCGGTGGTCGAGGACACCGAGTCGGCTCCCGAGTGGCAGAACGGGATGGACCGGATGGATGTCCTGCAGCGCGACGCCGAGGGCCGCCCGGACATCGTCCAGACCGAGACCGACGCCTCGGTGCGCACCGTCAAGAGCCAGGTGCGCTTCAGCTACGACGGCCCGACGCGGCTGAGCTGGGAGCAGATCGAAGGCGACCTCAAGCACGTCGTCGGCTCCTGGGACCTGGAGGACCTTGGCGACGGAACGACCCGCGCCACCTACACGCTCGACGGCGACCCGGGCCGGATGCTCGGGATGCTCGTGCGCGGACCGGTAGAGGGCCAGATCCGCAAGCTGCTGGTGGAGGCGCGCCCGGGAGAGCTCAAGGCCAGAGTCGAGGCCGGCGGGTAAGCATTCGGTACTAGGGCGCAGGGTTACGCCGGTTGGGGCCGTCTTCATCACGACCCCAACCGAAGGAGCACCAGCATGCGTACCTCACTCACAGCAGCGCTCTGCGCGGTCGTGGCCAGCCTGGCCCTGGCCACCGGCGCGCAGGCCAAGTCGATGGCGGGCAGCGGCGGCGCCGACCGCCTCAGCGGCACCGGCTCGGCCGACTCGATCCAGGGCAAGGGCGGCAACGACCGCATCCAGGGCCGCGGCGGCGCTGACCGGATCAACGCCGGCAAGGGCCGCGACCGGGTGAACGCCGGCGCCGGCGACGACACCATCCAGGCCCGCGACGGCAGCGCCGACAGGGTCACCTGCGGCGCCGGCGACGACACCGTGCGCCTCGACGCCGAGGACACGGCGGACAGCTCGTGCGAGGACGTGCGCCAGTCCGGCGAGCGGACCGAGCAGGACTCCAGCCCGCAGTCAGAGCAGGGCGAGGACTGCCCCGAGCACGGCAAGCGCGAGGAGGACGCAAGCACCGATCAGCTCTAGCACCACCCGCCAACGCGACCGCGGTCGTGATTGACGTGGCTATCGCCCCGCCAATCATGACCGCGCGCTGCGTCCGGCGTGGCCGGCCAGATCGAGTTCGAGGTCTGGCCGGTCACGTCGTGGTCGACGTGACCGGCTCTTCGATGTTCACCCGCTGGTGCAGCCACCGCAGCGGCTTGGGCGACCACCAGTTCCACGGTCCCAGCAGCGCCATCAGCGAAGGCACCAGCAGGGCGCGGACCACGAACGCGTCGATGAGCACGCCGACCGCCACGCCGAGCCCGATCTGCTTGATGAACAGCACCTCGGAGGTCACGAACACCCCGATCGCGACGGCCAACAGGATCGCGGCGGCGGTGACCACGCTGCCGGTGACCGACAGCCCCGACGCGACCGCCTCGCGGTCGGACAGGCCGCGGTCGCGCGCCTCCTTGATCCGGCCGAGCAGGAACACGCCGTAGTCGGTCGACAGCGCGAACACCAGCGTGGCGGTCACCAGGAAGTCGGTGGGCTCGATCCCGCCGTTGCCGCTGTATCCCAGCAGCCCCTCGAGCCGGCCGTCCTGGAAGATCAGCGTCAGCACGCCCAGCGTCGCGCCGACCGTGAGCACGTTCATCAGCAGCGCCTTGACCGGCAGCACCACCGACCCGGTCATCAGCCACAGCAGCGCGAAAGTCAGCGCCGCGAGCATCAGCAGCGCGGGCACCAGCGCCGACCCGATCGCGCTCTGCTGGTCGATGAACTCGGCCGCCTCGCCGCCCACGAGCACGGCGAGCGGCGTGTCGTAGCCGCGGATTGCCTCGACCGCCTCCCGCGCCGGCTCGCCGGCGGCGTCGCCGCGGGCGATCGCCTCGATCCGCCAGGTCGAGCCGTCCAGCCGGCGCGGCGCCGCAACCGAGGCGATGCCCGGCTCGCGTGCCACGCGGTCGGCCAGCGCGCGCACCTCGGCGCCGTCGCCGCTCGTGGCGGCCACCGCCAGCTGCACCGGGCTGCTGTCCTGGCCCGGGAAGTCGCGCGCCAGCTCGTCGCCGACGGTCCGGGCGCTCAGGCCCTCCGGCAACGTCTGGATGTCGACCGGCGTCCAGGTGGCGCGCAGCGCCGGCAGGGCCAGCAGCACCATGAGCAGCGCCGTGACCGCTGTGACCGTCCCCGGCCTGCGCATGACCGCCTTGGCGATGTCGTACCAGCGCGCATCGGCGCGTTCGGACCGCTCGCGCGCCTTGAGCTTGACGTTCCAGAGCGCGAAGAACGCCGGCGCGATCAGGCACGACGCCACCGCCGCGACGATCGCGACGCCGGCGCCGCCGATGGCCATCGACTGGAGGAAGTTGAGCGGGAACAGCAGCAGCGTTGCGAGCGCGATCGCCACCGTCAGCGCGCTGAACACCACCGTCCGCCCGGCCGTGGCCATCGTGTCGCGCACCGCCTTGGCCCCGGGGCCGCTGCGCTCGAGCTCCTCGCGGTAGCGATGCAGCAGGAACAGCGTGTAGTCGATGGCCAGGCCGAGGCCCATGCCGATCACCAGGTTCAGGCAGAAGATCGACAGGTCCTTGAACTCGTCCACCACCCGCAGCATCAGGAACGTGGTGAGCACGGTCGACGCGCCGATCACCAGGGGCAGGACGGCCGCACGGCCGCCGCGGAAGAAGAAGATCGACAGCAGGATCAGCACCGGGAAGGCCAGCATCTCGGCCCGGCCGAGATCCTCGGAGATCTGCGCGCCGAGCTGCTCGTTGGCGAACAGTGTCCCGCCGAGAGTGACGCCCTCGCGGCCCTCGAACCGCTGCTCGAGCGCCGACCGCACCGCGTCCTCGTCGGCCGACGCGCGAAGGCTGATGGCCATGTACGTGGCACGGCCGTCACGCGCGACGAAGCGCGGATCGCGCGTGGTGGCGATCGAAGCCACCGACGCCACCCCGTCCGCGCGGCGCGCCTCGCGGGTGAGCTCGGCCACCTCGGCGCGGACCGCTGCCGAGCGGACCGGGGCGCCCGGGCGCAGGAGCACGATCGCGCTGTTGGCCGAGCGCTGCTGGGTGGCGGCGTCCAGCTGCTCCACGGCCTGGGCGGAGTCCGAGTCACGGTCGGTGAATCCGCCCGAGGCGTCGAGCAGGCCGGCCACCGGGCCGCCGAGCGCGGCCGCAAAAACGGTGAACAGCGCCGCCGCCACCAGGACGCGGCGGGGGCGGGCGGAGATGCGGTTGGCGAGCGCGGAAAGCATGGTGGCGACCTCGGTCGTGAGCAGTTGACGTGCGTAAATGTACATTTGTATATGTACATGTGTCAAGTGGTCGTGTAGATTGGCGTCATGGCCACCCCCACAGCAGCCGAGCGCAACCCCCGCGGGCAGGGCGAGCTGCTCCGTGAGCGGCTCGTGGCGGCGGCGCTGGCGCTGATCGACGAGGGCACCGACCCGGCTCAGCTGTCGATCCGCTCCGTGACCAAGCGCGCCGGCGTCTCCCCGACCGCCTTCTACCTGCACTTCGAGAACCACGACGCGCTCCTCCAGGCGATGGTCGAGCGCTGCTTCACCGAGTTCCGCGACGCCGTCCGCGCGGGCACGGTCGGCGCCACCGATCCCGCCGACCGGCTCGCCAGGGGCGGGCTCGCGTACGCCGAATTCGCGCGCCGCTGGCCCGCCCGCTACGCGCTCAACTTCGTGTTCATGAAGCCGGCCGCGGGCGACCCGCCCGACAAGCCGGGCGCGGCGAACGACTCGTTCAACGACCTCGTGGCGCTGGTGCTGGACTACCTGCCCGAGGACGACCCGCGCCGCGAGGAGGCCGACGTGCTTGCGCGCGGCATCTGGTCAGGACTGCACGGATACGTGAGCCTGAGCCAGACCCGCGCCGGCATGGGCTGGCCGCGCGAGGATGAGTTCGTGGTGCGCCTGCAGCGGGCGTGGCTGGGCGAGCCCCGCAGCGGCTGACGCGGCGTCCCGGCAGGTGTCGGGTTAGGTTCTGTCCTCGTAATCCGAGCGAGGGAGGACCGATGGCGATCGAGGGATCGGCCAGCATCGAGATCGAGGCACCGATCGAGGAGGTGTTCGAGGTGGCGGCCGACGTGGAGGAGTCCCCGCGCTGGCAGCCGGACATCAAGAAGGCCGAGGTCAAGGAGCGCGACGCCGACGGCCGCCAGGTGCTCGTGCGTACCGAGACCGACGCCAAGGTGCGCACGCTGGGATCGGACCTGCGCTTCACCTACGACCCGCCGACCGGAATGACATGGCGCCAGGAGGACGGCGACCTGAAGTCGGTCGAGGGCTCGTGGAGCCTCGAGGACCTTGGCGGCGGGCGCACGCGCGCGACCTACTGGATGGAGGTCGACCTGGGGCGCATGCTCGGCGCGGTGATCCGCGGCCCGCTGGTGGACGCGATGCGCAAGCAGCTGGTCGAGTCGATGCCGGAGAAGCTCAAGCGCGACGTGGAGGGCTGACTATCTACGGGCAGGCCGGCGTGCCGGGCGCCTGAGCTTGACGCTCAGCGTGCGCCCTCGGCCGGCGGGGGTGGCGGCGTTTCCGCCGAATCGCTGGGCGATCCTGAGCCTGTCGCTCCTGCGCAGCTTGGCCGGACCGCGCAGGTCCACGACGCCGCGGTAGCGGCAGTCGCGTCTCACCCGCAGCGTGCGCTTGGCGGTGCGCATGCCGCGCAGGCGGTAGGTCAGCGCCAGCCGGCCGCTGCAGCCGCGGCCGCGAAAGCGCCCGCTGACGGTCACGCGGTGGCTGGTGCGGCGCAGGTACCGGGTACCGGCGCGCGAGCTCACGAACGACGACCGGAACTTCAGCGGCGCCGGCGCGGCGGCCTGGGCCAGCGGCGGGGGCGGCGCCGGCGGCGGATCGGGCTGGCCCCACCTCAGCGTGGCGTCGCGGAAGGCAAACCAGGCGGGCTTGCGCCGGAACGACGGGCCGGCGCCGGCCACCAGGCCCTCGGCGGCGAACTCGCGCTCACCGCCATCGCGCAGGGTCACGAACACCTGGGCGGCGCCGGACTTGGCCAGCGCCTGCATCGACTGGGCCAGGTAGGCGGCCTGGCTCGCCTCGCCGCCCGAGAACGCCGGGTCGTACTGCCACGCCGGGTCGCCGGAGTAGCCGTGCTCGGTGATCCACATCGGCACGTCGCGGCCCCAGCTGCGCAGGAACGCCTGGCGGTCGCGCATCGCCTCGATCATCCGCCACGGGTAGCTGCGCATGTGCATCGACGCGATGTCGAACTTGGTGGCCGCGGCAGCGCCTGGGGTGCGGAAGACCCGGTCCAGCCAGTCCGTGCCCTGGCTGTCGAACCGCATCGTCGGCCCGAGGACGACCGTGGCGCCCGGCGCCTCGGAGTGGATCGCGTCATAGGAGGCCGACAGCATCAGCGCGTAGTCCTCCGGCTCGCCGATCCACGCCCACGCGCCATCCGGCTCGTTCCCGATCTGGAAGTGGTCGATCACGCCCGCGTAGCGCTCGGCGACCTGGCCGGCCTGGTGGCCCCACTCGTCGGCGTCCGCGGGGGCGCAGCGAAAGCTCCCGTACCAGTCCGCCCGGTCGGCGCAGTCCGTGTTCTCGCGCGGCGTTCCCACCAGCGTCGCCAGCACCGGCAGGTCGAACCGGCGCGAGAGCGCTGCCACCTCGTCGGGCCCGCTCCAGTCGGTTGGCTGATCGCGGGTGAACATGTCCTCCATCTGAAGGTCCAGCCGGATGAAGGCGGCGCCGCTCTCCTTGGCCTCGCGGAACATCGCCTCCTTGGTGGCGCTGTCCGTGCAGCAGGCGTAGAGCTGGGAGTGCGACGAATACGGGGTGGCGTGGGCGGCGCCAGGCAACGCGAGCGCGAGCAGCACCGCGCCTACTGCAATCAGCGACCGCATTCCCGACTCACCGTAGGACCACTCGACCTGTATCGCCAGCGGCCGCCGAGGCTTGAGCGCCGGCTGGCGCAATGGCCGCTTCGCGCAGCCGGATCGGCGCCCGAACATGCGGCTCAGAGGGTGTCGAGCGGAACGCCGATGAGCTCGAGCCGCCTGGTCAGGCCGGCCAGGGCGAAGCCGCGGACGTCGTCGGCGCTCACGCCGAGGGCCTCGAAGTCGGACCCGACGGCGTCGCCGGGCGGCGCCAGCGCCTGCGCGACCGAGGGCAGCAGGTCACGGAGGGTCTGCCGGACGGTGTCGCCCTGGTCCGGATGCTCGCGTACGGTCGCGCGCAGGAACCAGATGCCGTAGCCGATGTGCCGTGTCTCGTCGTGGTGGATTCTCGAGTAGCCGTCGACGAAGCCCGGAAGCTGTTGCTCACGATCGAGGTGGTCGGTCACGAACTTGAACGTGGTCAGGCCGAGGGTCGATTCGAGGATCAGGTGGTAGATGGTCACGAACCGGGTCTTCGCGGCGAGGTCGTGGGGCGCCGCGACCAGCTGCTCGTGGGCCGCCACCAGGGCGTGGTCGAAGATGGCCTCGAAGGCGGGCGACAGCTGTTCGCGCGCACGGGTGACGTGGGCGCCGATGCCCGCCGGATCGGCCACCACCTCATCCTGATAGCGGGCGTAGAACTGCATGTGGCGCGCCTCGTCCACCTGCTGGGTCGCGAGGAAGGTGGCCTCCTCCTCGCTGGCGTGGGCCCCGACGAGGCCGGAGAACTTCGTGGTGATCCGCTCCTCGGCCACCATCAGGGAGGCGAGCACCCAGTAGATCAGCGCCCGGTCCGACCCGGCCATGTCGGTCCACTGGCCGGCGTCGGCGGCCAGGTCGATGGCGAACGGTGACCACTGGCCCTCCTCCCAGCGCCGGTAGAGGGTCTGCGGATCGTTGAGCTGGATCCCGTCGCCGCTCATCGGTCCAACTCTCGCACCAGCGCCCCGACACGGCGGGCGATGTCGTCGCGGATCGCGCGCACGCGCTCGAGCGGCAGGCCGCTCGGGTCGGCGATGTCCCAGTCGATGTAGCGCTTGCCCGGTATGTAGGGGCACTCGTCGCCGCAGCCCATCGTCACGACGACGTCGGCCTGCTCGGCCGCCTCGGTCGTCAGCTTCCGGGGCACCCGCCCGGCCAGGTCGATGCCGAGCTCGCGCATCGCTTCGACCACCTCGGGATGGACGCGCTCGGCGGGCGTGGTGCCGGCCGAGGCGGCCTCGTGCCGGCCGGCGGCGGCACGCTCGAACAGCGCGGCGCTCATCTGTGAGCGGCCGGCATTTTGCAGGCATACGAACAGCGCGCGGGCCATATCAGGCAACGTTATTCATTGACGTTTGACGATTCAATCGATATATGTACATCGATGGCCGTTGATCTCGAGCTCGCCCCCAAGACCAAGCGCCCCGCCGGCGCGCCCTGTTGCGAGCCGGTCGCCTACCCAGAGGCCGATCGTGCCGAGGCCGAGCGGATGGCCAGCGTGGCAAAGGCGCTCGGCGACCCGATCCGCCTCCAGCTGATCGACGTGTTGCGACGCCACGCCGGCAAGGTCTGCGTCTGCGAGCTGACGCCGCTCTTTGACGTCGGTCAGCCGACGGTCTCCCATCACCTCAAGAAGCTCCGCGACGCCGGCCTGGTCGGATCCGAGCGGCGGGGGTTGTGGGCCTACTACTACGTCGAGCCCGACGCGCTGGAGGAGCTGACCGCATGGCTTGGCTGAGACGGCTACGCCGGCGCCTCGCGCAGGTGCACACCGGCAACCGCGTGGTCGACGGCTGCTGCCACCGGATCGGCGGGCAATGGCGCGCCGGCCCGCCAAGGACCCCTCCCCCGAACGAAGGCAGACGATGATCGACAATGCACCAGCCACGCCGGACGAGATCCGCGAGGCCGTCCGCGAGCGCTACGCCGACGCCGCCACCGGCGGGTCCGGTTGCTGTGGGAACGGCGCACTGGAGGCGCATGAGCTGGAGGTGTTCGGCGTCAGCCGGTACGAGGACGAGGATGCCGCCGAGCTGTCCCAGGACGTCAAGGCGCTCTCGCTCGGATGCGGGAACCCCACCGCGGTCGCAGCATTGAACGAGGGCGAGACGGTGCTGGACCTGGGCTCGGGCGGCGGCATCGACGTGCTGCTGTCGGCCAGACGCGTAGGGCCGGCGGGCAAGGCCTACGGCCTCGACATGACCGATGAGATGCTCGCCTCGGCGCGAGCCAACGCCGCCGCGGCCGGCGTCGAGAACGCCGAGTTCGTCAAGGGCACGATCGAGGACATCCCGCTGGCGGACGACTCGGTCGACGTGATCATCAGCAACTGCGTGATCAACCTGTCCGGGGACAAGCGAAAGACCCTCCGCGAGGCCGCTCGTGTGCTCAGGCCCGGCGGGCGGTTCGCGGTCAGCGACGTGATCGCCGACGAGGGCATGGACGCGGCGACGAAGCGGTCCATGAGCGAGTGGACGGGCTGCATCGCCGGCGCGCTGACCGCGCGGGAGTTCCACGACGCGCTCCGTGAGGCGGGCTTCGAGGGGATCGAGATCGAGGCGACCCACCGCGTGCACGCGTCGGCCGCCTCGGCCACCGTCCGCGCCGTCAAGCCGGAGATTCCGGCGAGCTAGGGCGCCGACGACTGCTCGACGTCGCAACGGGGGCCATCACTTCGATGCGGGTGGGCCCGCCGCACAGACGGCGCTGCCGTCCCGGCAGACCCGGTACGCCCGGTCATCGGGCAGTGGACCGTGGCGGGCGTCCACCTCCCGGCCGCCGTCGCGAACCCCCACCAGGTAGAAGCCGTTGCCGCGGAACCCGAACCGCTCGAGCGCCCGGCGGGTCCCCGCACGGCGTCCGCGGTCGAAGGCAAGCCGGTACCACAGCCCGCCCCGTCGGAACCGCAGTTTCGCCTCCCGGGCCTCTGCCCGGCGCCCGCTGATGCGGCCCTTGGCGTAGCCCTTGCGCCCACCGGCGCGCGCCCCGTCCGAGTAGCCCGACCGGTAGAGGCCGACCAGGTCGACCAGCCCAGGGGCAGTGGGCGCGGCCAGAGCCGCCGATGCCGGCTTCGCTTGGGTCGTCGCGCCCGCGCTCAGGTATCCGATCGCCCCGGCCGACAGGGCGATCAGGAACGTGAGCGCCCCCCAAGTAAATGTCTGCCGGGCCGCTGAATTGGCGCCCGGTCCTCCCCTGCCCATGGCGATCTGGAACCTCCTTGTTCCTCGGCGCCAGAGTAGGGCGGCCCGGTGATCTTCGCCACAGCCCAGGGGTGAAGGGCCAAGCCCTCCACCGGACTCGAACCGGTGACCCCTTCCTTACCATGGAAGTGCTCTACCAACTGAGCTAGGAGGGCAGGTCGGCAAGAGCCTAGCGCGGCGGGTGGGCGCGGCAGAACTCGCGCACGGCCGCGTTGAAGTGGGCGGGCCGTTCGAGGTTGCAGACGTGACCGCAGGCCGGGATCACGACCAGCTTCGTATCCGGGACCGCGCGCTCGAACTGGCGTGCGACGCTGAGCGGCGAGCGCGCGTCGAGCTCACCCCAGATCAGCAGCGTCGGCACCTCGATCCGGGGCAGCAGGTCGCGCTGGTCGGCGGCCGCCATCGCCGCCAGCTGGGTCTCCAGGCTCCGGGGGCGAACGGCAGCGCCAACCGCCTCGAGCAGGGGGACGAACTCGGCCGGCGGGTCCCCGGCGAACAGCCCCGGGAAGGTGGGGTCGAACTCTTCCGCGGGCCGGGCGAGCATCTGCCGCGCGCCGGTGACCCGGGCGCGCACCTCGCCCGCGGGCAGCGAGCCCTTCCAGCCGGCGTAGGTGTCGACGAGGAGCAGCGTCGCGACCAGACGCGGATGATGGCGGTAGAGCTCCTGCGCGACCGTTCCACCCCAGGAGATGCCGGCGACGTGCGCCGGCCCGAGCGCGAGCGCGTCGATCAGCCCCGCGAGGCAGTCCGCGTAGTCCGTCAGCCCGAAGTCCGGCGGCAGCTCCGAGGAGCTGCCCGCCCCGGGCTCGTCCCAGGCGACGACGGTGAACTCGTCGGCCAGCGCGGCCAGCTGCGGTTGCCACACGCGGCCGTCCTCGGCGGCTCCGTGCACGAACACGAGCGGCGGTCCCTCGCCGGCGCGCGTGTAGGCGACCTCGAGCCCGTTCGCCTTGACGGTGTCCACCGCCCGAACCTACCGGCGCGGCGATCGGCCGCGCCCAACGTGAGCGCAAGCGAGCGAGCGGAATGGTGGGGGCAGGATTCGAACCTGCGAAGGCAGAGCCAATGCGTTTACAGCGCATCCCGTTTGACCGCTTCGGTACCCCACCGGGGCGAGCGCGGAGTCTAGAGCGCGACCGTTCGCCCGGGGTTGTCCTGGACGCGCATCGGTTCTTGCGAAGTGAAATCCCCCGTTGCCGTCGTGGCAGCATTGCGGCATATGGCGCACATCGATCCTGCCGGCGTCCAGGACGCGGCGCTCAAGGCCACCCGGTAGCGCGCCGATGCTCAGCCCGATGGCCGCCGTTCCAGCTCCGTTCCTGCTCAAGGCCCTCGAGGGGGCCGAGGCACATCCTGCCGAGGCCGAGCCCCAGACCGCCGGGATGACCACCGCGATCCTGCTCTCGTACACCGAGAGCCGCGGCGGGCGGGCGGCGGTCGAGCAGGTGCTCGAGCTGTCGGGCCTGCTGGGCCGCGAGGATGAGCTCCGCGACGAATCCACGTGGTGGACGTTCATCCAGAAGCGGGCGCTGATGGAGGCGGTGGCACACGTGCTGGACGACCCGCAGGCCACCCGCCGGGCCGGGGCGCACGCGCTCGAGGCCGGGGTCGGAACCACGCTGAAGGCCGCGCTGCGCGCGTTCGGGTCGCCCGAGCTGGTGTACGCGAACGTGGCCCGCGGCAACGACAAGCTCTCGCGCCACTCGCGGATGGACGCCCGGAGGGTGAGCAAGTGCCAGGCCACGCTGAGCTACCGGCACGTGGTGGACGTGCGCTACTCGAGGGTCGACTGCCTCTACAACCAGGGTGTGCTGGCCGTGGTGCCCGAGCTGTTCGGCCTGCCGCCCGCGCGCGTGAGCCAGACACAGTGCGCGCTGGACGGCGCCGAGGCGTGCGTCTACGAGATCCGCTGGGAGCCGCGCAGCCGGCTTGCACGCTGGTCGCCGATGGCGACCGCGGCCGGCGTCGTGGCGGGTGCCGCCGGAGCGGCGCTGGCCTATCTCCCGGTGACCGCGCCGGGCGCGGCCGTGGCCGTGGCCGGTGGCGCGGCATGGGCGGGCTCGAGCGCCATCACGGCCCGGCGCCGGCGGACGGACCTGGAGGCCGAGCTGGAAACCCGCGTGCGATCGGCCGAATCGCTACGGACGTCACTGCGTCAGCTGGCCGGCGAGCTCGACCCCGAGAGCCTGGCCACCCAGATCATCGACGGAGGGCGCAGGGCGATGGGCGCCGACGCTGCCGCCTTGCTGCAGGAGCAGAGCGGCCGGCTGATGGTCCAGCGCGCGAGCGGCCTCGGCGCGCGCGCCCAGCGTGCGCTCGAGAGCTGGATCGCGAGCATCCCCGCCGGCGCCACCGGGATCCAGGTGATCGACGACGCTGCGACCGTGCCGACGCTCGAGCCCCTGGTCGAGGGCCCGCCACCGATGACCTCGCTCTGCTGCGCGCCGCTGCCGGCGGCTGCCGGGCCGGCGGCCACGCTGATGGTGCTCTCGCGCACCAGCGCCAAGTTCCTGCCCCAGGACGTGGACTGGTTCGAGGCCTATGCCACCCAGGCCGGGGTGGCGCTGAGCAACGCGCGGTTGTACTCCCAGCAGCAGGAGATGGCCCGCCGGGACGAGCTGACCGGGTTGGGCAACCGGCGCGCGTTCGAGGAGGCCTTGGACGCCGAGGCGGTGCGCTACACACGCGCGCAGCGTGAGTTCAGCGTCGCCGTGCTTGACCTGGACCGGTTCAAGGTGGTCAACGACATCGACGGCCACGCCGCCGGCGATGAGCTGCTGTGCAAGGTGGCACGGGCGCTTGCGACCTCGGGACGCGCGTCCGACTCCGTGTTCCGCCTGGGCGGCGACGAGTTCGCGGTGGTGATGCCCGACACCAGCACCGCGGACGCGGCCGGGGCACTGACGCGAACGGCCTCGTGGGCCGCCGCCTGCGACCGCCGCGTGGGCGCGTCGGTGGGGATCGCCACGTGCCCGACCGACGGGCTGATCAAGGACGACCTGCTGCGCGTGGCCGACGCGCGCCTGAGCGAGGCGAAGCCTCCGCGCCGTCGCGCCTAACTGGCCTCCCTGAGCCGCTGCGCCTCGGGCAGGCACTCCAGCTTCTTGAGCGTGTTGTTCTCGATCTGGCGGATGCGCTCGCGCGTGACGCCGAACGCGCGGCCGACCTCCTCGAGCGTTCGTGCCTGGTGGCCCTTGAGCCCGTAGCGCATCTCCAGCACCTCGCGCTCGCGCTGGGGCAGCGCCTCCAGAGCCCGCTTCACGTTCTCGCGGCGCAGGTTCTCGGACGCCGTCTCGAATGGTGACTCGGCCTGCTCATCCTCCACGAAGTCGCCAAGCTCGGAATCGTCCTCCTCGCCGATCGGCTTCTCGAGCGAGATCGGCAGCTGCGCGATTCGCAGGATGTCCTTGACCTCGCGGGTGGTCCACTGGAGCTCGGCCGCCACCTCCTCGGGCAGCGGCTCGCGACCGTGCTCCTGAACCAGCTGGCGCTCCACGTGCACGACCTTGTTCAGCTTCTCGACCATGTGCACCGGGATCCGGATCGTGCGCGCCTTGTCGGCGATCGCGCGCGTGACCGCCTGGCGGATCCACCAGGTGGCGTAGGTGGAGAACTTGAACCCGCGCCGGTAGTCGAACTTCTCGACCGCGCGGATCAGGCCGAGCGAGCCCTCCTGGATCAGATCCAGGAACGACAGGCCGCGGCCGAGGTAGCCCTTCGCGATCGAGACCACCAGGCGGAGGTTGGCCTCGACCATCTGCGTCTTGGCCGCCATGTCGCCGCGCTCGATGCGCTTGGCAAGCGCCACCTCCTCCTCGGCGGTGAGCAGATCGACGGTCCCGATCGAGCGCAGGTAGAGGCGCAGCGAGTCCAGGCTGGGCTCGACCGTCAGGTCGATCTGCGCCTTCTTCGCTCCCGTGGCGGGCGCGCTGTCGGAGCTGGCCGGCTGGCCGTCCGGCACCTGCGCCGCCGGGCGCGCGCCGTCGGACGCCACGACGTCGACGCCGTTCTCGACCAGGTGCGCGTGCAGCGCCTGCACCTGTTCCTTGGTGACCTCGACCTCCTCGAGGCAGGCCCCGATCTCCTCGAACGTCAGCGACCCCCGCTCGCGACCTTCGACCACCAGCCTGCGGAGCTCCTCGGACTCCAACGCCGGCACGTCAGGCGGCACCTCCAACAGCGCGGTGCCCTCTTGTTTGACCTCCACCCTCGCTCCTCCTGTCGCAGACACGGCAGGCCTTCAGGCCCAAATTCCCGCTCTCGGTTGTGCGCTGCGGTCGCGGCTTAGCGCGAGGGGTTGAGCCAGTGCAGGCTTCGAACCGAGATCAATATATAACCGATCGTGCGGATTCGCTCATGCGGTTGCCACCCCGCCGCCGCGCCGCGCGCGCAGAGCCAGCAGGATCGCCGTGGCCGGGATCCAAAGGGCCATCGCGAGGAAGGAGACGAACCCGATCGGCGTCACCGTGATGACCCCCAGCACCAGCGCGATGCCCGCGAGCCACTTGGGCAGCACCCCGAGCCGCCACGCGGCGAGTCCGACGCCAAGGAGGAACAGCTGCAGGCCCACCGCCAACGGTATGAAGTCGTTCTCGAACAGGGCACTCAGGGCCAACAGCGACTGCGGCGGCACCTCGTCGGCAGCCTCGGCCATCGCAAAGGTCAGGGTGGCATCGAAGGCGCCGCCGGCGGCGAAGATCAGCCCGCCGCCAAAGGCCACGCTGGCCAGCATGCCCCGATCGCCCTCGACCGCTCGGATCTCGCGCCGGATGTGGGCGAAGAAGAACACCAGGAACGTGACCGCCAAGCCCTGGAGCGCGGCCCCCACGAGCAGCTGGTCCTTGTTGTCGGAGTAGAACGTGACGAACTCGCGGGCCGGGTCGTCGCCCAGGCTCGGCGGCTCACCCTGGGTCAAAAACGCGGCAATCAGCAACACCACCCCGGCGATCCCGGTGAGCGGTGTGAGCCATCCCCTGTCTGCTTGCATCGAGCCTCCCTGTAGTAGGTGGCACCAGTATCGGCCCGATCGTCCAGGCGCGCCAGTCGGCGGGGCGCCCCGGAGCACGTCGGTATCGTCCTGCTGATGCCGGATATCTCCGCGATAACCCAAGAAGACGTCCAGGCCCGCCGTCCCGCCACCCACGTGAGCCTCACGCGCGTGGGCGTGACAGGGGTCGAGAAGGTCATCCGGATCGATTCCGGCGCCGCCGAGCAGCTGTTCTACGCCGAGCTCGAGTGCTTCGTCGATTTGGGCCCGCATCAGAAGGGCGCGCACATGTCGCGCTTCGAGGAGGTGGTCAACGAGGCGATCGACGAGGTCGTGCTGGGCGAGGCGCTGAAGGCCGAGAACCTGGCCGCCCACATCGCCGAGCGTGTGCGCGACCGCCAGGACGGCCTGCGCGCCGAGGTGTCGATCAAGGCCCGCTACCCCGAGCGCAAGCTCACGCCCGCGTCCGGCTTGCGGACGCAGGAGATCTACACCCTGCTGGGGTCGGCGGTGGCCTCCGCCCGCGGGACGCGCCGCCTGATCGGGGTCGAGGCGCACGGCATGACGGCATGCCCGTGCGCGCAGGAGCTGGTGGCCGACCGCTCGCGCGAGCGGCTACGGGCCGACGGCTTCTCCGACGAGGACATCGAGCGGATTTTGGTCGACGTGCCGGTGGCCACCCACAACCAGCGCGGCATCGGCCAGCTGCATGTCGGCTGCCCGGAGGGCTGCACCGACGGCATCGAGGCCCGGACGCTGCTGCGGATCGTGGAGAGCTCGATGAGCTCGGAGATCTACGAGCTGATGAAGCGCAGCGACGAGGTCGAGGTGGTCGAGCGCGCGCACATGCACCCGCGCTTCGTCGAGGACTGCGTGCGCGAGATGATCCGCCTGGCCGTCGAGGAGTTCGGCGCGCTCGGCGACGAAGCGTTCCTGCTGGCCCGCCAGGAGAACCTGGAGACGATCCATCGCCACAGCGTCGTGGCCGAGCGCCACGGGCTGATGGGCGAGCTGGGCCGCGAGCTCCGTGAGCAGGTCACGGAGCCCCACCACGTGACCCGGCGCGAGTGGCTCGAGGACCGGGCGCTGCTCGGCTAGCGCTTGACGCGACCCTCCCCCGGACGGGGGTCGGCCGTTCGGCCAGGTTTTGGCGCGTTTCTACTGGAACCGGCCGGTACTTCCCGAAGACCGTCACATGGAGTCAGCCGAAGCCGTGCCAGCCGACGACGCCATGTCCGCTACGACCCCGCTCAGCGGGGACGCCGAACTCGTGGTCGGCCTGGCCGCCACCGCCATGCCCTTTGCCCACACCGCCGAGGACCAGGCCGAGAGCTGGCTCCGGACGCTGCGCCTGCACGGAAACGTCGGCGCCGCCCTTGCCGACCTCGGTATGAGCGAGGAGCAGCTGCTCTCACGCTCGATGCCCGCGGACAAGAGCGTCGGCACGCGGGTGCCCGACGGCGACGTGATCAAGCGCGTGGTGCGCTCGGCGATGGAGTTCACGATCGCCCGCGGCGGCCGGGCTGCCGGCACCGGCGACCTGCTGTTCGCCCTGTTCGACGTCTACGGGCGCACGATGGACCGCGCGATGTTCATGCACGGCCTGACGCGGTCGCAGGTGTTCGAGGCGCTGGCCGGCGCCGACCGCTCCGCCTAGGGCGCGGTCTCGCCGGTCGTCGCCCCGGGCTGGCGCGCGAGCTCCTCGAGCCGGCGGCGGAAGTTCAGGAAGTAGTCGGCTCCCGATACGAGCGTGGCCACGACCATCAGGTAGACCAGCGCCTGGACCCACCAAACGCCGGCGTCCGGCGCGGCGATCAGGGCCAGCACGGCCGCCGACTGGACGATCGTCTTGATCTTGCCGAGGCCGCTGGCGGGAATCACGACGCCCTGCTGGCCGGCGGCCACGCGCAGGCCGCTGACCGCGAACTCGCGCGCCACGACCACCATCGCAACCCAGGCATCCACGCGGTCGAGGCTGACCAGCGACAGCAGCGCGGCGGCGATCAACAGCTTGTCGGCGATCGGGTCCATGACCTTGCCGAAGGTGGTGACGGACTGCCGCGAGCGTGCGATGTAGCCGTCCAGCCCATCCGACAGCGACGCCACCACGAACACGATGGCCGCGATCGTGGAGCCGTTGTCGATCTCCTCCGTGAGCGCGACAACCAGCACCGGCACCAACAGGATGCGCAGCAGCGTCAGGACGTTGGGCAGGTTCAGGGGGAACATCGGGTGGTAGGCGAGGCTACCCCCGGATCCGCTCGGCGTGACGCGCTGCCAACTCGCCGGCCTGGTCCAGGAACTCGGCGATCGTGGTCAGCTGCTCGGCCGAGAAGCGGGCCGTGAGCTCGCGCTCCCAGTCCGCCGCCACCGGCCCCCAGATCTTCTCCGCGCGCGCGTAGAACGCCGGCGTGACCTGCACGTTGACCTTGCGCCGGTCGGTCGTGTCGCGCACCCGGCGCGCGTAGCCGGCCTTCTCGAGCCGGTCGACCACCGAGGTGACCGCTCCGGTGGTCAGCCCGGACTCGATGGCCAGCCGGCCCGCGGTCACGCCCCCGCCGCGCTCGACAACGTTCAGGCACTGGAGATCGGTGGAGCTGATGCCCAGCCGCTCGGCCGCGCGCGCGTCAAGGGCGGCGTCGGCGTTGGTGGCGGCGCGGTAGCGGCCGATCAGCTCGTGGACCTGCTGCTTCTTCGTTTGTCGTTGCATCAAACTCTCTTAGTTGCTAAGATATTTAGGAACTGAGAGAGAGCCTACCAGGAGGTAGCGAAATGGACATGCGACTGGAACTGATGTCGATCCCCGTGACGGACGTGGACCGCGCCAAGGCCTTCTACGTGCAGGCCGGCTTCGACGCCGACCACGACATCGAGGTCAGCGACGAGATCCGCTTCGTGCAGCTCACTCCCCCGGGCTCGAAGGCCTCGATCGCGCTCGGCCGGGGCCTGAACCAGATGGAGCCGGGATCGCTGGAGGGGCTGCAGGTCGTGGTGGACGACATCGAGGCCGCCCGCGAGGACCTGGCCGGGCGCGGCGTGGAGGTCTCGGACGTCCAGGACTTCCCATGGGGCCGCTTCGTGTTCTTCGCCGACCCGGACGGCAACCGCTGGGCCGTGCAGCAGATCGTCTACCCCGGCTGAGCGCGTGTGCGGCGCCGGCGGGCCAGGTACTCCAGGCCCGCCGTGCTGCCGACCGGCCCCGCGGGCGAAACGGTCGCGGCGAACAACGGCCACGGGAACACCCGCTTCACACAGCCGCGCAGGACCAGCAGGCAGAGCAGGATCCAGCCCACCCCGTGCGACCAGCCCAGCACCGTCGACGCTGTGTCGTGCCCGGCGACGGCCGCCACGCAGAGCGCCATGAACAGGCACAGCTCGAACGCCGAGTAGAGCCGGATGGCGGTGAAGTAGTCCATCTACGTGGCGAGGTCCTTGCGCCGCATCGACCACATCTGCGACGCGCGCTCCATGTCCAGCGCGGCGGGCCACGGCAGCGCGGGCGGGCCCAGCTCGGCGCGCAGCGATCGCGCGACGCGCCGCGCCAGCGCGGGGTCGGCGGCCGGGCGCTCGGCCAGCTCGCGCGCCGTGGCCTCCACCTGGCCGTCGTCGACCGCTGCCCAGGCCAGCCCGAGCTCCGCCGCGCGGGCGCCGTCGATGCCCTGTCCGAACAGCGCCATCGCCGCCGCGGCCTCGCGCTGGCCCGTGCGCCCCAGCAGCACGCCGTGGCCGCCGCCGGGGTGCAGGCCGATCTGGAGAAAGCCGGACACGATCTTGGCATCGGCCGCCACCACGCGCAGGTCGGTGGCGAAAGCCAGGTTGACCCCGGCGCCGACGGCCCCGCCGCGGATGGCGGCCACCGTGGGCGGCTCGAGCTCACCCACACGCGCGAACGAGCGGTAGACCAGGCCGATGCCGTCCCAGGCGTCGGGCGTGGCCGGATCGCGGCCCGCGTCGGCCAGCGTCTGGCGGTCGCCACCGGCGCAGAAGTAGTCGCCGCCGCTGACCACCACGGCGCCGACGGAGGGGTCGGCGTCGATCTGCTCGCACGCCTCCACCAGCTCGCGCGCCATCTCCAGAGTCAGCGCGTTGCGGCGATCGGGTGCGTCCAGGGTGATCGTGGCCACGCCGTCGGCGCGGTCGAGGCGGATATCGGGCATGTGAGAAACGCTACAGAGGGGCCGACAAATGCCGGGATCGGGTCTACTCTGGCCGGATGCTCGCGGGGTACGGACACCTCTTGCGCGCCGCCGATCGCCTTCGCTGGGACGAGTCCGAGCTGGACCTCGCCGGTGACGCCGACGCGTGGCTGAAGCTGCCGAAGTACGTGCGCGTGCCGCTTGCGCGGCTGCTCGCCGGCTTCTGCGTGGCCGAGCGCGCGGTGGCCGACCAGCTCGAGCCGTTCGAGGCCGGCACCGACGACCCCGAGCTGAGCGCCTGCTTCGCCGCCCAGGCCGACGACGAGCGCCGCCACGCGCGGTTCTTCGACCGGGTGGCCACCGAGGTGCTTGGCCTGGCCCCCGACGGTGGGGTGCGCGAGCTCGCGGGCGCCGGCGTCGTGGACCTGTTCGAGCAGGCCCTGCCGGCGAAGGCACGCGACCTTGCCGAGGGCCGCTGCGACCTCTCGCAGGCGGTGACGCTGTACCACCTGGTGCTCGAGGGCGTGGTTTTCAGCGTTGGCCAGACGGCGGCGCTGGAGCTGCTGGACGAGGCCGCGACGTTGCCGGCCACGCGCCAGGGCGTCGCGAACGTGCAGGCCGACGAGCGCTGGCACGTCGGCCTCGGCGTGCGCTGCCTGCAGGACACCGGTGTGCGCGACGACGAGCTCGAGGCGACGCTGGCGTCGGCCGCACGCGCCACCGCCGCCTGGCAGACGGACCGGATCGGGCCTGCCCACGTGGCGCACGCGGTCGAGCAGCACCGGCGCCGGCTGGCGCAGGCCCGCCGGCCCGAAGCCGGGGTGGCCTGACCAGCGATCAGGCCGGCAGCGGCGTGTCGGCGTCGGCCAGCGCGTGGCTGTCCGCCGGTAGGTCGCCGCCCGCGGCGATCAGCTTGGTGGCCGCCGTGAGGTCGTCCCCGCGACCGCACGAGGCGCAGCCCACCAGCCTTGTCGCCAGCCAGATAGAGCACGCTGAACTCGCCGTCGTCCATCGACCCGCGCACGATCTCCTCGTCCCACTCGGCGGCTGGGCCGACGTACTCGATCGACCCCCAGTCCGCGAGGTCGGTCCAGAAGTAGGGCACCTCGGTGTGCTTGTCCTGCGCGCCGAGCATGGCCGCGGCCGCGTGGGCGCCCTGGGCCTCGGCGACCGCCTCGTGCTCGACGCGCAGGCGGCGCCCGTGGACGACGCTGTCGTACTCGCAGATGTCGCCCGCGGCGTACAGGTCGGGCGCCGACGTCTGGAGCCGCGAGTCGCACTTCACGCCGCCGGACTCACCCAGCTGGAGCCCGGCGCCCTGAGCCAGCATCACGTCCGGCTTCACGCCGGTGCCCAGCACGACCAGATCCGCGGGCAGCTCTGTGCCGTCACCGGTCACGACAAGCTGCACGCGGCCGTCGCCCTCGAAGCGCTCCAGCTGGCCACCGGCGAGGATCTCGATCCCGTGGCCCTCCAACAGGCCGCGGACCCAGCGCCCCACCGCCGGCCCGAACCCGCGCTGCATCGGCTCGTCCTCCTGCATCAGGATCGTGACCTTCTTGCCAAGCTCGGTCAGCGACGCGGCCGCCTCGCAGCCGATGTAGGAGCCGCCGACGACCACCACGCGCTCGGCGTGCTCGGCATCGTCGCGGATCGACTCGGCGTTGCCCAGCGCGCGCACGTAGTGCAGCCCGTCCAGGTCCGAGCCATCCACGCGCAAGCGGTTGACCAGCGAGCCCGTGGCCAGCAGCGCGTTGCCGTAGCCGAGCTCGTCGCCGCCCTGGAGCTTGACGGCGTGGGCATCGATGTCGATCGCGCGGACCGCGGTGCGGGTGCGCAGGTCGATGTCGTGATCGGCGTACCAGGCCGCGTCATGCACGTAGGCGTCCTCGCGCGCGGACTCGCCTCGCAGCAGGTCCTTGGTGCACGGCGGGCGGTGATAGGGCGGCTCGAGCTCACGCGTCAGCAGCGCGATCGAGCCCTCGGCGCCGTTCTCGCGCAGGGCCGCGGCGCAGCTGGCCGCCGCCACGCCGCCACCGATCAACAGGTGGTCGACGTCCGATGCGCTCACGACGGGGACATCACGGGCAGCACCGCCTCGGGCACGCCGTAGGCGTCCACGAGCGGGCCGGCGTGCTCGGCCAGCTGGTCGCAGGCGCTGTTCACGGCCTTGATCACCGCCTTCGAGCGGGTCGACGACAGCCGCCCGTGCTCCTGGAACCAGCCCCGGTCGGCCTCGATCCGGCTGAGCGCGTAGAGGTCGCACACGCGCGCGAGCAGCGCACAGAGCTTCGCATCGGGACAGCGCTCGACGGCATCGGCGAACGCCTCCATGACCACCCGCTCGGCGTACACGCGCCCGACCAGCACCACGTGGTCCTGGCAGTCGTTGAGCACGGCGAACGGGTCGTGGCCGGCGTCCATGCCGCCCTTGAGGCGGCGCGCAGCCGAGGCCTTGACGTGCTTCTCGCGCCAGCGGAAGAGCTCCAGCTGGGTATCGCGCTCGAGCAGGTCCTCCTCCTCGTCGCGGCCGGGGATCACGTCGTCGGCGATCCGGCCCAGCAGCTCGCGGACCGCGGTGCGCTCGGCCACGGTGCCCGCCACCTGCTCGGCCACGAACGCGAACGTGCCGAACGGGTCCAGCTCGCTGAACTCGTGCTGGAAGTCGGTGAGCAGGTTCTTGGCAGCCAGCTGGAGCAGCACGGTGTTGTCGCCCTCGAACGTGGTGAAGACGTCGGTGTCGGCCTTCAGCGCGGCGAACCGGTTGGTCTTCAGGTAGCCCTGGCCGCCGCACGCCTCACGGCAACCCTGGATCGTGGCGGTGGCGTGCCAGGTGCCCACGGACTTGAGCGCCGCGGCCATCGTCTCGAGCTCGCGCCGCGACTGGTCCTCTGTCTCGCCGTCGCGGAACACGTCGACCAGATTCGCCACCAACCGCTCCTGGGCGAAGTGCAGCGCGTAGTTCTCGGCCAGCGGAATCAGCAGCCGGCGGCGGTGGGTGCGGTAGGTCATCAGCGTGACCTCGTCGCCGCCGGGCGGGCCGAACTGCTTGCGCGTGAGGCCGTGGCGCACGGCCAGCGTCAGCGCCACCTTGCTCGCGTTGATGGCGGCGCCGCAGACGCTCACGCGCCCCTGGATCAGGTGCTGAGCATGGTGAAGAAGCGCTTCGACGGGTTCTCGATCGGGCTCGTGTAAACGCCCTCCGGCGAAACCGTGGCGTAGCGGTCGAGCAGGTTCTCGCGCGGCACCCGCACCTGGTCGAACCACAGCCGGCCGTTGTCCACGCCGTCGAGGCCGAGCTTGGGGCCGATGTCATCGATCCGGACGCCGTCGAGCGGGCGCCCCTTCTCGTCACGGATCGGGACGACCAGCGCGTGCACGCCGCGCTCCTCGCCGCCGACGACCAGCTGGCAGAACACGGCGGCCACGACGCCGTCGCGAGCGGCATTGCCGATCCACTCCTTGCGCGCCCAGTCGTCGGGCGTGTGGATCACGAACTCCTGCGCGTCGGGGTCGTAGGTGGCGGTCGTGCGTAGCTCCTGCACGTTCGAGCCGTGGCCCAACTCAGTCATCGCGAAGCAGCCGAGCAGCCGCGCCTTGGCGGTGTCCTGCAGGTACGCCTCGTGGTGGCGCTCGGTGCCCAGATGCTGCACCGCCCCGCCCCAGAGGCCGAACTGGACGCCGCACTTGACCAGCAGCGAGAGGTCGCCGAAGGCCATCGTCTCGAAGCCCGTGATGTAGCCGCCAAGGTCGCCGCGGCCGCCGTACTCCGCCGGGTAGCCCATCGTGGTGCGGTCGGTCGAGGCCAGATCCTCGATCCATGCCAGCACCTGCTCGCGGTGCTCGGGCATCGCCAGGTCGGAATCGGGCGCGTTGCCGGGCCGGCTGAGCCACTCGCGTACCTCGTCGCGCACCTCGGCGTGCGGGCCGTCGAGGAAGCGGCCGAGAGATTGGACGTCGGGCTGCGCCGTCGTGGTGGCCACGGTCCAGCGAGCTTATCCGGCCGCCGAATCGGCCGGTTGCACCCGAGCTGGACGGGTACGCGGTCGGTAGGCGGGGCGTGACTCCGCTCGTTGTAATCGGAGGAGGGAGAGCGATGAGCACCGCCACCAAGGCGGAGACCGCCGCACGCAAGGCGCGCGAGAAGGTCGATGCCCGCCGCGAGAAGGCGTCGGGCCTGGAGGGTGCCGTGGCCGACCGCGCCGGCGAGTGGTCGCTGGAGGACCGCGATCCGGCCTGGCTCCAGCACCAGAAGTGGGTCGGCAACCCGCTTATGGACCTCTGGTTCCGGATGGAGATCGAGGGCTGGGAGAAGCTGCCGCCGCCGCCCGCGCTGCTGGTGGGCATCCACTCCGGCGCGCCGTTCGTGTGGGATGCCTGGACCGTGGGCTTTCAATGGTGGCGCCGCTTCGGCGAGGACCGGGTCCTGCACGGGACGGCGCACGACGCGCTGATGGCCGCGCCAGGGATCGGCGACGTGTTCCGCAAGATGGGCGTGCTGCCCGCCGCGTCGGACTCGATCTCGACCGCGCTGGCCGCCGGACGCGACGTGGCGCTGTGGCCCGGTGGCGAGGTCGACTCGCTGCGGCCCTGGACCGAGCGTGACAAGGCGGTGCTGGCGGGCCGCAAGGGGTTCGTGCGGATGGCCATCTCGACCGGGGTGCCGATCGTGCCGATCGCCACCGTCGGCGGGCCCGACTCGATGCCGGTGCTGGCACGCGGGCGGCGGTTGGCGAAGGCGATGCAGCTGGACCGGATCGCGCGGCTGAAGATGTTCCCGATCGCCATCAGCGCGCCGTGGGGCATCGGCCCGGCCGCGCTGCCGGAGATCCCGCTGCCGACCAAGATCCGGACCGCGTTTCAGGAGCCGATCGGGGTCGACAATGATCCCGAGCGCGCAGGTGACGATGACTACGTGGAGCGCAAGTACGAAGAGGTGCGCGCGAGCATCCAGTCGGGCATGGATATGCTCGCCCGGCGGCGCAGGTTCCCGCTTTTCGGCTGAGTCGTAACCGTCTCGTGCGCCTCCGGGCGCTACGTTGGGCGGGCGATGCCGAACCCCGCGCTGGAGGATGCCTTCGACGCCTCCGTGACGGTGGTGCGCCACCTGTTCACGTCGCCCGACTCCGACTTCGCCGTGGTGCTGGCGACGGCGCCGGACGGCGACACCGTGACCGCCGCCGGGCCGCTGGCCCATCTCGGGGACGGCACCCGCGCGCGGATCGCCGGCCAGTGGGCCGACCATCCCAAGTACGGCCCCCAGGTGCAGGCGTCGCTTGGCTACGAGCTCGACCCCGACGACGCCGACGGCACGCGCAAGTACCTGCTGACCATCCGCGGCATCGGCAAGACGCGCGCGGCGGCGCTGATCGAGCGCTTCGGCGACGAGCTGTTCGCCGCCATCGACGCCGATCCCGAGGCCGCGTTCGGCGCGCTGCCGGGAATGGGCGCGCGCGGCTCCGAGCGGGCGGCCGACTCGTGGCGCCAGCGGCGCGCGCTGCGCGAGCTGTACCTACTGCTGGCGCCGCACGGCGCCGGCTGGCTGGCATCGCAGCTGCACGAGACGCACGGTCCCGGCGCGGCCGCGGTGGTGCGCTCCCAGCCCTACCTGCTGACCGAGGAGCACGGCGTCGGGTTCCTGACCGCCGACGCGATCGCGCGCGCCAACGGCGTTGGCGCCGACTCGCGCGAGCGGCGCCGCGCGGCCGTCGTCCACCTGCTGCGCGAGGCCGAGCGCCGCGGCGACACGTTCCTTGCCGAGGCGGCGCTGCGTGGCCGAGCACGCGAGCTGGTCGGGGACCTCGAGGAAGAGTTGCTCGCCGAGCTGGACGGGGATGGCACGGTGGTGCGCGGCGACGGGACCGTGGCGCTTGCGGCCGTGTTCGCGATGGAGGAGCGCAGCGCCCGGCGGCTGTCCGTGCTCGCCGCCGCCGAGCCCGAGCTCGAGCAGCCGCCCGCCAGCGGCGACGCCGAGCTCAGCCGGCAGCAGCGCGACGCGGTGGCGGCGGCCTTCGGGCGCGCGCTGTCGGTGGTCACCGGCGGGCCGGGCACGGGCAAGACCACGCTGGTGCGCGCGATCGTCGAGCGCGCCGCCGCCGCGAAGGCCGACGTCGCGCTCTGCGCGCCGACCGGCCGCGCCGCCCGGCGGCTGGAGGAGGCCACCGGGCACGATGCGGTGACGATCCACCGGCTTGTCGAGTGGCTGCCGGGCGAGGGGCCGCTGCGCGGCGCCGGCTACCCGGTCGAGTGCGACCTGCTCGTGGTCGACGAGTCATCGATGCTCAGCCTGGAGGTCGCGGCGATGCTGCTCGACGCCGTGGCCGACGGCACCCACGTCGTGCTCATCGGCGACGCCGACCAGCTGCCGCCGGTGGGCGCGGGCAAGCCGTTCGCCGACCTGATCGACTCGGGTGCGGTGCCGGTCGCGCGGCTGACGCACGTGTTCCGCCAGGCCGCCCGGTCGCTGATCGTGCAGGCCGCCCACGCCATCAACGCCGGCGGCCAGCCGCGCACGCGCGCCGGCGACGGTGAGCAGCGCGACTTCTTCTTCGTCGAGCGCGGCGGCGACGCGGCTGTGGCCGACGAGGTGGTGGCGCTTGCGTCGGAGCGGCTGCCGGCCCACTACGGCGTCGACGCCATCCGCGAGGTGCAGGTGCTGTCGCCGGTGTACCGCGGCGCAGTGGGCGTCGATGCGCTGAACGAGCGCCTGCGCGCGCGGCTGAACCCCGATGGCGACGCGTTGCTCGACGGCCCGCTGCGCAACGGGGACAAGCTGGTCCAGACCCGCAACGACTACGTGTCCGGCCTGATGAACGGGCAGATAGTGGTGGTCCGCGGCCAGGACGCCGACGGCGACGAGCTGCTGGTGACCACCGACGCCGGCGAGGAGCTGGCGATCCCCGCCGAGCGCACGAACGCGCTGCGGCCCGCCTATGCGATCTCCGTGCACCGCTCGCAGGGCTGCGAGATGCCCGTCGTGGTCGTGCCGGTGCACTCCGGCCACGGCGGGATGCTGTCGCGCAACCTGCTCTACACCGCCGTCACGCGCGCGCGCACCGCGTGCGTGCTGGTCGGCCAGCGCGCCGCCCTCGCGCGGGCGGTGGGGCGGGCCGACGCCTTCAGGCGCAACTCGCGCCTGGCCGGCCTGCTGGGGTGAGCCGCGGACAAGCCGCCGATCGGACTCGAACCGATGACCCCGTCTTTACGAGAGACGTGCTCTACCAACTGAGCTACGGCGGCGTGGGCGGCACCGGAGTCTAGCCCCGGTGCCGCCCAGTCCGATCGGTCGCCGGCGTTAGCCGGTGACGATCACGTAGAACTTCTTGCCGGTTCTGGCCGGAGGTCAGCGTGCCGTCGCTGTTGCGAGGGCTCACCACCAGGTTGTTCGTGTTCTTCGCTGCGGTGGGGCCGCACTCGACGATGCCCGGGATCTGCGCATCGCGATGCCGAGATCTCACCGGCGAACTCGCGGGTTGTTGATCCGCGCGGGTCGAAGAGGTACCGGACTGGTACCCGTCGCCGTCGATGTCGTACCCGTTCTCGAGCGCGATCGTCGCGGAGATGCCGTTGTCCGACAGGTCCTCGCCGGCGTTGATGTAGACGTTGCCGTTGCCGCCGCCCGCGGGGTACGCGGAGGTCACGCTGAAGCCGCCGGACTGCGCCTCGATCTGACCGCCGCGGTTGACCAGCGCCCAGCGGCTGGTCTTGCCCGCCACTCCCGGCGCCAGGCTCGCGCCGGTCAGCGAGCCGGGCTTGATGTCACGGGCCGCCAGGGCGCCGTTCTTGATGTCCGAGCCCTCGATGCCCTGGGACTTGATGTCCTTCTCGACGATCGTGCCGTTGCGGATCTCACGGCTGTCGATCGAGCCCGTGGCGACCGCGTACGACGTGCCACCGAGGGCGACGAACAGCGCCGCCGAGGCGACGACCATCGCCGGCGATGGCAGTTTCATGAATCGCTTCATAGGTCCTACTCCTTCTTTCGTTGGGGGACCACGGCCGGTGCTCGTCGATCGAGCACACCCCGCCCGCTTACGTCTTCCATCGCGCCCGGGGCGTAAATGGTTCGCCCTCCGGGCCAAACTGGCGTGTTCGCGGTCGCCCAGGGGGGCGAGAGCGACCGTCCCGCTCCTTGGGTATGTGTGGCCCGGCGACTGCTACGGATGGAGGCGCGCGCGCTGCCCTGCGGAGGGACGGTGTTCGTTGCGCGCGGCGCCGGTCAGCGGCTGCTCGGGCTGATGGGGCTGCGGGCGCTGCCGACCGGCTCGGCGCTGCTGTTCCCCGGCTGCGGTTCGGTGCACACGGCGTGGATGCGGATGGCGATCGACGTGGTGTTCCTTGACGCGGACGGCGCCGTGGTGGCGGTCAGGCGGGGCCTGCGTCCATGGCGCGTGGCGCGTTGTCGCGGTGCGGCGTCGGTGCTGGAGTGCCAGGCGGGCGGCGCGGAGCGCTTGATCAACCATCTCCGCGGGCGGTGTTGCCGCGCGGCGACGCTGCCTTGATCCGGAACACGGGCCGCTTGCCCTTGCTGAAGACCCCGGTGGCCGGCGTCACGCGGTAGCCGCTCGGCACGTTCTCGCCGCTCAGGAAGGTCCGGAGCAGCTGCGACGCCTCACGGCAGCTGACGCCGCTGCCGCGGTAGGTGAACGTCAGGTACGGCCCCGCGGCCAGCGCCAGGCCGGCGATCCGGTCGTTGTCGAGCACCCGGAACGTTCCGGGGCACTCGCCGCGCTGTCCCCTGGCCGGGTAGCGGCCGCCGCTGCTCGGCTTGGGCTCGCGCCCGACCGCCGGCTTGATCCGGAACCCCACCCTCGTGCTGGTGCCGCGCGTGAAGGTGGCGGTTGCCGGGTTCAGCCGCCAGCGCGAGCCCAGGCGGCCGTTGAAGTCCTGGAGGAACGAGGTCAGCAGGCGCGACGCCTGGGCGCAGGTCAGCGAGTTCGCGCTGAGCAGCGTGATCCGGTAGGCGTCCTCGAGCACCGAGAGCGTGCCGATGTGGTCGTTGTGGCGGACGTCGAAGTAGCCGGGGCAGGCGTTGGCGGTCGGCCCCGGCTGGTCGCCGCCGCCGGCCGCGGCGGCGCCGACGCGCGCGAGCGCGAAGCTCACCGCCCGGTCGGTGCCACGCTGGAACGACCGCTGGCGCGCGTTCACGGTCCACGGCCGGCGCAGCCTGCCGTCGTAGTCGCGGAGGAACTCGGCGAGGTCACTGGCGGCCCGCGCGCAGGACAGCCGGGCGGGGCTGGCGACGGCGATCTGGTACGCCCCGGCGCTCAGGCGCAGCGACCCGACCGTGTCGGTGTGCAGCACCTGGAAGGTCCCGGGACACGCGGTCCGGGCGACCCCCTGGGCCTGGGCCGCGGCCGGCACCAGCAGCAGTGCGGTTGCGACGGCCACGGCGGCGAGCGACGATCGGATCCATCCTCTCGGCATAGCGGGGGCAACGTACAGCAGAAGCTCCCCGCGCGCGAGGCGCGCGGGGAGCGGGCGCTACTCCTCGTCGGGATCCTCGGCCAGTAGCCCGTACAGCGTCCTGCGGGTGTCGGCCAGGACCTGCTCGGCCTGCTTGAGCTGCTCGGGGGTCCCGACCTCGGAGATCTGGCGGACCGCCATGCCGACCTGGCGGACCGTGCGGCCGAGCTCGACGGTCCCGTCGGACACCTCGTCCTCCGCCGGCTCCCACGGAGCGGGCGCGTCGCCGCGCTGCTCGAGTCGCTTGCGGCCGGCGTCGGTGATCTCGTACGCGCGCTCGTTCTCGGAGCCGACGGCCTTGATCAGGCCCTCGTCCTCCATCATCGCCAGCGCCGGATAGATCGAGCCGGGGCTCGGGCGCCAGGCGCCCTCGCTGCGGGCCTCGATCTCCTGCATCAGCGCGTAGCCGTTGCGCGGCTCCTCGGCCAGCAGGACCAGCACCGCGGCTTTGACGGCGCCGCGGCGCGCGCGGCGCCCGCGGGGGGCGCCGAAGCCGCCGCGACGGTAGTCACCCCTGCGTCCGTGCACCGGCCAGTCCTCCCGAGCGTCGAATCGGGCGGGCCCGCCGTGGCGCGGCCCGCATCGTCGTGAATGTCGCATCGCTTCTCCTATCTGTGTATCTCGATGCACTCACGATATATCGTAACAGGTCGTCAACGGGGGCCAACGAGGGCGGCAAGGCGGTAGCCCAGCGCCTCGAGCGCAAGCTCCTCGGTTACGTTGACCGTGAGCGCCAGGCGCGCCTGTTCGCAGCGCTCCGCCGCCGCGCGCAGGCGGCGCGTGTCGCGATCGCCCGCCTCGGCGGCCAGCGCCCGGGCGCGGTCCGCGTCAAGAGCGGCTTCGGACGCGCCCTCGGCCAGACAGATCAGGTCGCGCAGCGTCAGCGCCACCAGCGTCAGCCCGAGGTCCAGCACCTCCGTGTGCGCGCGCCGGGTCTCGCGCTTGGCGGTGTCCTCGAACTGGCGCTCCAGCGCTGTGCGCTCGCGTCCCTTCGGCTCGCCGTCGAGGCGCTCGTCGCGCGCTCGCGCCACCTCGGCCTCGGCCTGCTCGCTTCGGGCCTGGGCCATGTCCAGGAGCCCGCGCCAGGCGTCCGCCGCACCATCGGCGCCCAGGGACCCGCGCACGATCTCCGCGGCGTGATCCAGCAGCGCCTGGCCCTCCGCCGAGGCCAGCAGTCGCGCCCGCTCGCCGTTGCCCAGCGCCATTCGCGCGCACGCGAGTGCGCGCGTGCGCTCCACCCCGTCCGCCTCCAGCGCCTTGGCGGTCCGGGCCGGCGGCAGTGGGTCGAAGCGCACCAGCTGACAGCGCGAGACGACGGTGTCCATGACCTGCCCGAGCGAGTCGGTCAGCAGCACGAGGTGCACGAACGAGGCCGGCTCCTCGAGCGTCTTGAGCAGGCTGTTGGCCGCCTCGTCGTTGAGCGCGTCCACGCGCTCGAGCACGAACACCCGCCGCGACGCCTCGAACGGGGTCCGCCCGGCCGCGTCGACCACGGCCTCGGCGACGTCGGCTCGCCGCATCACGTGCGCGCCCGTCGGGCGCACCCAGGTCAGGTCCGGGTGCGTGCCGGCGTGCACGCGGTGGCGCACGCCGTCCGGCTCGGGCGCGCCCTCGGCCAGCAGCTCGGCGGCGAACGCGCGCGCGGCCTCGCGCTTGCCCACGCCCGCCGGGCCGTGGAACAGGTACGCGTGCGAGGGGCCGGCCTCGAGCGCGGCGGCCAGGCTCACGCGCGCGTGCGGATGGTCCTCGGTGCCGGCCGGCGCCTCGCTCATCCGCCGGCGCTCCTGACGGCGGCCAGCACGTCGGCGTGCACGGCCTGCGGGTTGCGCGCGGCGTCCACGCGCACGAACCGGCCGGGCTCGGCTGCCGCCTGCGCGGCGTAGGCGTCGGCCACCGCGCGCTGGAGCGCGCCGCCTTCGCGCTCGAAGCGGTCGTCCTCCGCGCCGCGCACGGCCGCCGCGGCCGGGTCCAGCCACAGCAGGATCGTCAGGTCGGGAACGAGATCGCCGACCGCGGGCGCGTTGATGCATCGCACGGTGTCCGACCCCATGCTGCGGGCGGCGCCCTGGTACGCCAGCGACGAGTCCAGGAAGCGGTCGCAGACCACGCTGCGACCGGCCTCGAGCTCGGGCCGGATGACCTGGCGCACCAGCTCCGCGCGCGCGGCGGCGAACAACAGCGCCTCGGCCTCGGGCCCCAGCTCGACTCCCGGGTCCTTGAGGATTTCGCGTATGCGCTCGCCGGCGGCGGTGCCGCCGGGCTCGCGGACGGCCACGGCGCCCAGCGCCTCCGCGAGCAGGGCCGCCTGGGTGCTCTTGCCCGAGCGGTCGATCCCTTCGAGCGTGACGAAGAGGCCGGGCACAGCAGTCAGGCGCGCGCGATGTCCAGGCGCGCGCCATCCGCGGGCGCGCCGCCGTGCACCTCGAGCTGGTGCTGCCAGGCGGCCCAGGCGCTGGTGACCATGTCGTCCAGACCGAAGCGGGCGTGCCAGTCCAGGTCGGCCGCGATCCGGTCGACCGCGCCAACGATCCGGGCCGGGTCGCCGGGCCGGCGCGGGCGCAGCTCGGGCTCGACGTCGTAGCCGGTCGTCCTCAGGATCGTGCCGACCACCTCCAGCACCGACGAGCCCTCGCCGCGGCCGACGTTGTAGGCGGGCGCCGCGGCCCGGCCGGCCTCCAGGTGCTTGGCCACCGCCACGTGCGCGTCGGCCAGGTCGACCACATGGACGTAGTCGCGCACACACGAGCCGTCAGGGGTGTCGTAATCGGTGCCGAACACCAGCGGCGCCTCGCCCCGCGACAGCGCCCGGAAGACCTTCGGGAACAGGTTGTGGGGGCTGTGGTCGGCCAGCTCGCGCGGCCCCGACCCGACCACGTTGAAGTAGCGCAGCGAGGACTGCCTGAGGTGCGGGTTGCCAGCCGCGACGTCGCGCAGCAGCCACTCGCCGATCGTCTTGCTCTGGCCGTAGGGGCTCTCGGGGCGCGGCTCGGTGTCCTCGTCGACGATCTCCGCGGCCGGCGTCCCGTACCAGGACGCGCTGCTGGAGAACAGGAAGTTCGCGATCCGGCGCTCGGCGACCGCCTCGAGCAGCACCTGCGTGCCGGTCACGTTGGCGCGGAAGAACTCCAGCGGCTGCTCGACCGAGACGCCGGCGTACTTCAGGCCCGCCAGGTGCACGACGCCGGCGATGTCGTGCCCGTCGAAGGCCTGCGCCACCGCGCCGGGATCGGCCACCGAGCCGTCGATCAGCGGCACGTCGTCGGGCACGTAGCCGCGGTAGCCGGTCGACAGGTCGTCCAGCACCACGACATCGGTTCCCGCCTCCTGGAACGCGCGCGTGATGTGCGATCCGATGTAGCCGGCCCCGCCGGTCAGCAACCAGGTGGTCATTCGCCGCGATGCTACGCGGTCGTTCAGCCTTCGAGGCGGAACGGATCGCCCTCGGGCGCCGGCGGCGCCGGCTCGGGCTGTGCCCGCGGCGCCGGTGCCGGCGCCGGCGCAGGGGCAGGGGCAGGGCTGGGTGCCGGGGCGGGCGCCGGTGCCGGGGTCTGCGGCGCAGGGGCGGCGCCGCCGCCGAACTGCCTCGTGATCCGGTCGCGCACGCTTGGCCTGCGCGAGCGCCGGGACTTCACCGGCAGCGGCGTGCCGGTGGCGCTGGCAGAGCGCGCCGGGTCGTAGGCGCCTGCGACCGCCAGGCCCGCGCTGCGAAACGACAGCACCGGGTCCAGCCGGAACAGCGTTCGCAGCGTGCTGGACGCCGCGCCGGCGTCGTCGAGCAGGACCTGGAAGCGCAGCAGCCGGTTCCAGGCATCGGGGTTGTCGGGCTGCAGGTCGACGGCGTCGACGAACAGCTGCGCCGCCTTGCGCGGCTGGTTGCCGCGCTCGGCGATCGATGCCTGCGCGAACAGCGGCTCGACCGACAGCGGGTTCAGCCGCTTGGCCAGCGCCGCCTTGCGCTCGCCAGAGCGCAGGTCGGCCGCGGTGCCGCCGGAAGCGTCGGTCAGCGCGGCGCTGGACAAGCTCTTGGCCAGCGCGGGCAGCACCGCAAGCGTGACCACGGCCACCGCCGCCGCGGCGCCCAGCGCCATCTTCAGCCAGCGCCCGCGCGGCTCGCCCGGCGCCCGGGGCAGCTCCGGCCGCGGCGCGGCGGCCAGCACGCCGAGCGCGATCAGCACGCCGAGCGTGACGCCGGGGATCTCCCAGTCCCAGTCGACCCAGATGTGCAGCGACCAGGCGAACACGCCCGCCAGCAGTGCGACGGCGAACGCGCGCTCGGGCCCGATCTCGCGCGCGCGAACGCCGCGGATGGCGGCCAGCACCAGCAGCGCCAGCCCCCCGAGCGCCAGCAGCGCACCCACCAGCCCGGTCTCGGTCAGGAACTCCAGCGGCACGCTGTGCGGCTGAAGCACCTCCAGGCGGTTCTCGCGGTAGCGCCGGTGCGTGATCGGGAACGAGCCGGCGCCGAAGCCGGTCAGCGGCCGGTCGGCGAAGCCGTCGGCGGCCTCCTCCCACCAGACCCAGCGGTTGCCCGAGTTGGTGCGCAGCACGCGCGCGGGGTCGTTCTGGCGGTCGAGCTTGGGCTCGGTGAACGAGTCGGCCTGGTCGGAGATCGTGCCGCCGACGCCGCGGTCCGACAACGCCAAGCCGCCGAGCAGCAGCACGAACGCCAGCGCGAGCGCGCCCAGCGCCGCTCGCCTGGCCCGGCGCGCACCGCTCGCGCCCAGACGCAGGCGCTCGCCGGCGCGGTCCAGCGCGCGGACGGCCACGGCCACCAGCGCCAGGCCTGCCACGAGCGCAGCGGTCAGCACCAGCCCGTCGCCGGTGCGCGCGGACACGCTCAGGCCGTCGGTTGTCAGGTCATCGCTGAGGAACACGGTCAGCACCCCCGGCACCGCGCCGGCGACCCCAATGGCCAGCGCCGCGCCAAGGCGCAGGCGCTCGGGCCCGAGGGCGATCGTCAGGCACGCCGCCGCGACCAGGACCAGGAGCCCGCCGCGCGAGTAGGTCAGCGCCAGCGTGGTCAGCAGCACGGTCATCGCCATCGCCGCGGCGGTCCGCGCCAGCAGCCGGTAGCGCAGCTCGGTGACCGCGCGCATGGCGATCGGCACGCCGACCACGCATACCAGCGCGAGCGCGTTCCAGTAGTTCAGCGGCGCGCGCAGGCGCGAGAAGCGGTCGGCGTGATCGAGGTCGATCAGCCCACCGACCTGCAGCCACGGGAACAGCTTCCCGGCCAGCGCGTACGTGGCCACGACGGTCGCGGCCGCCAGGAGCGCGAGCGCCACCCGCTCGGCCGCCCGCGGCAGGCTCGACCCGAGCACGATCCCCAGCCCGGCAACGAGCGCGTAGGCAAGCGCGCGGTTGGCCTCGAGCCAGCTCTGGTCGGGCGCGACCGACCAGGTGATCGACAGTGCGGCCCAGCCCGCGAACGCCACCAGCAGCGCCACACCCCAGCCCGCGGCGGGCGTGGCCGCGACGCGCAGCCCCGAGCCGTAAAGCAGGCCGGCAAGGGTGGCCAGCGAGATCAGCGCCACACCGACCTGCAGCCGGCTCTCCTCGGGGATGCCGATCGAGCCGTTGGCGAACGCCGCGTACAACACCGCCACCAGCAGCGCCGCTCCAAGGAGCGCCGCCGAGCGCGAGCCGCCCTCGTCGCGGTAGGCGCGCAGCCACGCAGGCGCCGAGCCGGTCGCGGCCGGCCGGCGTGTGGTGGTTGCGGCCATCGCGGGGGATTGTGACGATACCCTCCGCTCCGTGAAGCGCACGCTGACCAGCCTCGTCCTGGCCGTGGCCCTGCTGGCCCCGGCGGCAACCGCCGTGGCGCAGAACCCGATCGACGACTACCGCCGCAACGGCACGATCGACCCGTGCAAGTACTCCGACGGCCAGCTGCGCCGGGGCATCGGCAACCTGCCGCCCGACGTCGAGCAGTACGCCCCCGGCCTGGCGGACCAGCTCAACCAGGGTCGCCAGGGCTGCGGCGGCGGGGCACCGGGCGCCACCGAGACGCGCCAGAGCGAGGCCGTGCCCGGCCCCGCCGGCTCGGGCGGGGGCCCAGGCGGCTCGTCCGCCCGGCGGGCCGGCATCAAGGCGCCGCCGTCGCCGGTGGTCGGGCCGCGCCTGCGGCTGGCCGACGTTTCGACCCCCGCCGTGAGCTCCGAGCCGGGCCAGGACGTGCCGGGCTGGGCGCTGGCGCTTGCGCTGGCGGCGCTGGCGCTCACCGCCGTGGTGGGCGCGCTGCGCTTCACCGGGGCCGATACCGCGCGGCTCACGCGCCCGCTGGGCACCGCGTTCCGCGACGCCGGCGGGCGCAGCGGCGACGCGATGGCCGGCCTCTGGGACCGCGTGCGGCTCGGGCGCTAGTCGCTGCGCGGGCGCAGCACGGTGAGCGCCACCAGCCGCGAGACGACCATCGCCACGTAGGCCAGGCCGGCGAGCTGCTGGAGCATCACCAGCGAGCGCGCGAACGACTTGACCGGCACCACGTCGCTCAGGCCCGTGCTCGTCAGCGTGGTGAAGCTCAGGAACAGCAGCTCCATCCAGCTGCGGTCGCCGGTCGGGTCGACGGCGGCGGTGAAGCTGGCGGGCTCGATCGCCTGGCACACCGTGTACGTGTAGGCGAACGCCCAGGCCACCAGCGTGAACGTGGCCCCGACCGCGTACATCTCGTCGCGGGTGATCTCGTGGTCCTCGAGCATGTACGCGATCAGCGCGCCGGCGGCGTAGAAGTACAGGACTGCCTCGAACGCCGACGAGTACGGCAGCAGCGCGTCGTCACCCGTGATCGCCTGGATCAGCAGCAGGACGGTTGCGGGCACGGCCAGCACCAGCCCGAAGCCGGTCCACGCGGGCGAACTGCGCACGGCCAGCAGCACCAGCCCGAGCACGGCCACGCCGAAGACGCTGAACAGCGAGCGCCCGACGCTGCCCTCCATGAACGGGTACACCAGAACGCCCAGGAGCTGGGCAGCCAGCAGCACCGCCGAGGGTTCGCGCTTTGCCAGGCGCAGCACCCGGGCAACGTAGACCGGGGCCCGGTCGGCTGGACGACCATGCTCGGCCGATGCAATCCAGTGCCTGGACGCGGTCGCGGTCGCGCTGGGCTGACCGGGGCGCATCCCCGCCGCGGGGCTCGCGCGCGTTATGGCGGCCAACCTGCACGGCGAGTTCGCCACCGTGACCGCCACCGAGGAGTTGCTGGCCGGCTAGCCCCCGGTGTGCTCGGCGATCGCCCGGACGTACTCGTCCCAGTCGCCCGGGTGCAGCTCGTGGCCGCCGCCCTCGATCACCAGCAGGGCGGCGCCCGGAATCGCGGTCGCCAGCGCCTCGCCGTGCCCGACCGGAAGCAGCGGGTCGGTGCTGCCGTGGATCACGAGCGTGGGCGCTGCGATCTCGGCCAGGGAGCCGGGCGATTCCTCGTCGCTCGGGAGCATCGCGTGGTTGATCAGGCTCTCCGGGCTGCGGGTGCGCTGGAGGTCGGTGTGCACGAACTCGATCGCGGCGGCGCTGTCAAACGGGTGTCTGGTGCTGGCGATCTCCTCCGCGTCGGTCACGATGTACGCGGCCATCGCGTGCGTGTCGGACCAGTCCACGTCCTCGCCCGCACTCATGTGCTCGATGTAGCGGTCGGTCGGGCCGGGGAGGTCGCCGCCGCTGTCGTCGGCAAGCGTCGTGCTGATCAGCGTCAGCGTGAGCACACGCTCGGGCCTGGTCAGCGCCACGATCTGGGCCAGCGCCCCGCCCATCGACATGCCCACCAGGTGCGCCGCGTCGAGCCCGTAGCCGTCCAGCACCGAAACGGCGTCGGCGGCCAGGTCGGCGGCCAGGTAGGGCGGCTGGCCCGGCGGGTAGCTCGTGGACAGCCCGGTGTCGCGGTTGTCGTAGCGGATCACGAACCGGCCGGTGGCCGTCAGGCGCTCGCACAGCTCCCCGGGCCACCACAGCATCGAGGCCATCTGGCCCATCATCAGAAGCAGCGCCGGGTCGTCGGGGTCGCCGAACGACTGACAGCGGATCTGCGCGTCGCCACTGGCCACGATCCTGGTCTCGCTCATCCCGGTCTCGCTCATGCCAGCATCGTGCCGCGCCTCACACGAGGTGGGGATACGGCTACCTCGACTATCCGGGGTCAGCGCGGTGGCGCCGGCTCGCCCTCGCGCGGCGCCAGCTCACGCTGGGCCCAGGCCACGTCGTGCCAGGCCCCGTGCTTGAAGCCGATCTTGCGGTAGGTGCCCGCCGGCTCGAACCCGAGCGCCCGGTGCAGGCCCTCGCTGGCCGGGTTGGGCAGCGTCATGCCGGCCACCGCGGTCAGGAAGCCGCGGTCGATCAGGCGGCTGAACAGCTCCTCGTACATCGCGCGGCCCAGGCCCGTGCGGCGCAGCCCCATCTCCAGGTACACGCTGACCTCGCACGCCCACGCGTACGCGGCGCGTACCTTGTAGGTGCCGGCGTAGGCGTAGCCGACCACGCGGTCGCCGTCCTGCGCCACCAGCCACGCGTGCCCGCGCAGGCTGTCGGCGATCCGGCCCGCCATCTCCTCGGCGCTCGGCGGCACGGTCTCGAACGTGATCACGGTGTCGTGCACGTACGGCTCGTAGATGGCCGCGCAGGCGGCGCCGTCGGCCTCGGTCGCGTCCCGGATCTGCACGCCTAGACGTCCCGCGTGAACGAGCGGCTGTCGTCGCTCATCGGGCGATAGATCTGCTTGAAGTCGAACGCGTAGTCGAAGTCGTCCTTCTCGTAGGCCTGCGCGCCCTCGATGTCCACGTTGTGCACGATCACCAGCTCCTCGCTCGTGCGCGAGGCCTGGACCAGGCACATGCCCGACGGCGCCCAGATCCCCGAGCCACCCCAGAACTTCGCGCCGCTCACGCCGTGCGAGCCGACCGCGTTGCAGGCGATCGTCCAGAACTGGTTCGTGGCCGACGACGCCGGCATCACGTAGTCCCACAGCTCGCCGTAGTAGTGGTCGGTGCGCAGGTTCATGCCCGGGTAGTCGCGCCCGCCCGAGCCGCGCCACGACGCCATCTGCACGATCGCGTCAACCTCCTCGACCATCGCGTACTCGCGCAGCAGCTCGCTGAACAGGTAGTCGTAACAGGTGGTGAAGCCGAGCCGGCCGTGGCGCGTGTTCATGACCAGCCGGTCGTCGCGGCCGCTGTCGGTGTAGTCCTTCTCGATCCCCGGCAGGAAGACCTTGTCGTAGGTGGCGTCGTCGGCCAGGTAGTCGCCCTTGCCGTCCACGGCGAAGCTGCGGTTCAGGAACCGCCCCTCCTCCCCGGTCTCGACCAGGTTGTTCAGCAGCACCATCTCCAGGCCGTCGCCGAGCAGGCCGCCGAGCTCGTCCTCGAGCCAGTCGCGGTTGGCGCGGCTGACGGCGCCCTCCAGGTACTCCAGGCAGTCCTCGCGCGTGTCCCAGAAGTAGCCCGACAGGCAGAACTCGGGGAACACGGCCACGTTCACACCGCGCTCCTTGAAGATCTTGGTGGCGCGCAGGATCTTGTCCTTGTTGGCATCCACGTCCGGCACCTCGGCGTGGATGTTGGCCAGCCCCACCGAGAGCTTGGACGTGTCGTCGCAGTAGGTGCGCTCGGCGATCAGGAACTCGTCGATCCTCTCCATCGGCCGGACTGTACGGGCTCTGCGTCATCCTCCACGGTGATGGACGATCCGGTCTCCCTGTCGGCCGCGCTGCTCGAGGATCCTGCCCGGCACGACTTGCTGCGTGACCTCGAGCCCGCCGCCCTCGCCGGTCAGGCGACGCGGGTGGCCTTCTGGCTCAACATCTACAACGCCCGGCTGCGAGCGGAGCTGGCCGCGCGGCCGCGCTCGGGCAGCCTCCTTCGCCACCGCCGCCTGTTCCGCACCGCGAGCTGGCGGGTGGGGGCGCACGACTTCACGCTCGACCAGATCGAGCACGGCGTGCTGCGCGGCAACGCGCGCCCGCCATATGCGCTGCGCCGGCTGCTGCGCGCGGGCGACCCGCGGCTGGCCGCCGCACCACCCGCGGTCGATCCGCGGATCCACTTCGCGCTGAACTGCGGCGCGCGCTCCTGCCCGCTGGTCCGGGCCTACTCCGCCGACGGGCTGGACGCCGCCCTGGAGGCGGCGGCGGGCGACTATCTGCGTGGCGAGTCGGACGTCGCCGGCGACCGAGTCGCGCTGCCCGGTCTGTGCAAGCTCTACCGGGCCGACTTCGGCGGCGACGGCGGCCTGCGCGACCTGGCAGCGCGCCACCTCGATGTGCCGGTGCCGCCCGGGCGCCTGCGCTTTACGCGCTTCGACTGGACGCTCGCCTGACGAGCGCAGCCGAGCGCCGGCACGGCCACCACACCGCGCGCGCCTAGGGGGTCGACGCTCATGGGCTCGCGACGGCGTAGTCGTGCACGTCGAAGTCCAGGACGCGCGCGGCGCTGTCGTCGTCCGGGCCGTCGCCGCGGAAGGCGTGCAGCGCCTGCTTCGACTCCCACCGCTCGAGGATGTTCACGCGCCCGGGCTCGACCGTGTCGGCCGACATGGCGAAGTCCAGGCATCCCGGCGCCGAGCGCGCAGCCCGTACGAACTCGGCGCGGTCGGCCACGAAGGCGTCGCGGTCGGCGGGGTCCAGCTCCAGGTGGCCCGTCACGATCACCGGGCCCGGGTCACGCGCCACCGACGCCGCGTTGGGCTCCCACAGCTGAACGTGGTTGCCCTCGGGGTCGGCCAGCTCGGCGAAGCGGCCGTTGGGGTACTCCTGCGGGTGCGGCTCGACCTCGATCCCCTCGCCGCGCAGGTACTCGACCATCCCGTCAAGGTCGTCGACGCGGAAGTTGATCGACCACTGCTTGTCCGGCGGCCCAGGCGTGGTCGAGCCGGGCTCGCAGGCGAAGAACACCGTCTCGCCGCGGTCCTGGAACCAGCCCGGGTCGTCGTAGCCCTGGGCCTCGGGGTTGATCACGCCGAGGTGGTCGGCGTACCAGCGGTTCAGCGCGTCGGGGTCGCGCGCGCGGAAGAAGAAGCCGCCGATGCCGGTCACGCGGGCCATGGGCCAGATCGTATTGGGAGCAGATCTGGGCCCGCGACCACGCGAACGCCTTCCGGGCCCGTACGTGTTCGTCAGCGCGCACCTGCGGGCCCACAACGGCCGGCCGGCGTCGCGGGCCCGTCCGTGCGCCCCCCGGGTCAGCCCCCGCCGGCGACCAGCACGTCGCGCAGCGCCAGCTCGGTCGACCAGAACGCCAGCTCGTCCCAGGGCAGCTCGCCGGCGCCGAAGGCGCGCACCTCGGCCGCCTCGTCGCTGACCTCCGGCGCCTGGCCCTCGGGGAGCGAAGCCCGGTAGACCACCAGCAGCACGCGGTCGTCGGAACGCGAGTAGACGCCCACCAGCGCGCCCACCTCGAGCTCGACCCCCATCTCCTCGCGCGTCTCGCGCCGGGCGGCATCGGGCGCCGACTCGCCCAGGTCCACGAAGCCGCCCGGGAACGTCCACAGCCCGCGGCCCGGGTCGGTCCCGCGGCGCATCAGCCAGATCCGCCCCTGGGAGTCGAACGGGATCGCCCCCGCCGCGGGCGTGGGGTTGTAATAGGCCTTGTAGCCGCACTCGGGACAGATCAGGGAGCGCGGCGGCGTGACGTCGGCCTCGGCCCCGCAGCGCGGGCACAGGTGGACGCCGTCGAGGGCGGGGTTCAGGCTCACGGCGGGGGACGCTAGTCACCGCGGCCGCCGCGGCCGCTGAGCCAGCGGATCGGCGGGATCAGCATCCGGTAGGGCACGCGCACCGCCCACGCCGGGAGGTAGCCGTTGCGCTCCTCCTCCCACACACGCGCGCGGCGGTGCGGCTCGACCAGGCGCAGGCCCAGGTGGTTGAAGCGGTTGCGGTGGTACCGCGACTCGGGCGCGGCCGTGTGCACCTCGATGCGGCACAGGTGCTTTGTGGAGACGAAGCCGTACTGGCTCGGGCTGACCAGCCGCACGGGCGCGCCGTGGTCGCCGTCGAGCGGCCGTCCGTCCAGGTGCTCGGCGATCAGCACGTCCTCGGCCAGCACGTCCTCCAGGCACGCGATCGACCGGTAGCCGTCGCGGCCCTGGAAGGTCACGTGGGTGACCTGGGCGCCCGGGCTCAGCTTCGGCTCGATGACCTCGGCGTAGAAGCGCGCGAACGGCACCCCCTCCCAGCGCAGGCCGGTCGCCGACCATCCGGCCACGCAGTGGAAGTCGACGGTCTGCTCGCGGCGCGGCAGGCCGGCCAGCGCGGCCAGCGGCACCGAGAACGGCTCGGCCACCGCGCCGCCGACCGCGATCGCGTGGTCGGGGAGCACGCGCGGCGGCGGGTAGGCCATGTGGGTGCCGAAGCGCGGGAACTCGTCGAGTGCGCGCTGGCCCGGCGGCAGGCTCACGCGGCGGCCGCCGTGCGCCAGCGCTTGCCGATGTCGCGCAGCATCTGCGGATAGACCACGAGGTGCCGGAACGGGGCGATGGCCGCCATGTAGGCCGTGCCCAGCAGGCCGTTGGGCTTGACAAGCACGGCCATCTGCCCGCGGTAGCCGCCCTCGCCGTCGGGCACCCAGCCCAGGTGCAGCACGCCGTGCACGGTCTGGTTGGCGATCTCCGCCGCCCACTCGTCGTCGGTCAGGTACAGGGTCGTGAACGGCAGCGTGTCCGAGTCGGGGCCCGCCGGGCCGGCGCGCAGGTCGGCCGGCACGCGGTCGCGCAGCGAGGGCACGCGCGAGCCGGTCCCCGCCCCGGGCTCGTCCAGCTTGAGCAGGTCTCCGATCTTCCACCGCAGCGCGAACAGGAAACGCACGGGCGGCGAGGAGTCCCGGCCGGGATCGAACGAGCCGAAGGCCTCGACCAGCCGCGGGAAGTCGTCGGGCCCGCCCGGGGTAGGCAGCGCCCACACGTCCTCCAGGCGGAAGTCGTGCGCGATCGCGTGGATGCGCCAGGGCTGCGAGGTGTGGGCGGACTCGGGGAGGGCCATTCGCGGTTTCCATCCATACGGTTACGTATCCATACGGTACGGTATAGATGCTCGCGAGTCAACATGGCCGCCCCCACCCGCACCCCACGCGACAGCTGGATCCAGGAGGGCCTGAAAGCCCTGGCCGCCGGCGGGCCGGACGCGGTCCGCGTCGAGGCGCTGGCACAGGCGCTCGGGGTCACCAAGGGCGGCTTCTACTGGCACTTCGACGGGCGGCGCGCGTTGCTGGACGAGATGCTTGACCTGTGGGAGCGCGAGCTGGTGGACGAGGTCATCGCCCGCGTCGAGGCCCGCGGCGGCGAAGGCCGGGCCAAGCTGGCGCATCTGTTCTCGCTGGCCGGCTCGATCGGCGACCGGATGAAGATCGAGCTTGCCATCCGCGACTGGGCCCGGCGCGACAAGGCGGTCGCCCGGCGCCTGCGCCGTGCCGACAACCGCCGGATGGACTACATGCGGCCGCTGTTCGCGGAGTTCTGCGCGGACGCCGACGACGCCGAGGCCCGGACCATGCTCGCCTTCTCGCTGTTCGTGGGCAGCCACTTCCTGGCCGCCTCACACGGTGGGCGCTCGCGGGCGCAGGTCATGCGGCTGGCCACGGAGCGGCTGCTCAGCGAGCGGTGGGCCTGATTCCGGCCCCCCGCGCAAATCCTGAGGTGGGGCCGGGGCGGGCTCCAACCACAACATCTTGTGTTTCGGGGAGGAAACCGCCACAACCCGTAGTAGAATGGACGTAGTGCGCTGTCCGTTCTGCTCATTCGATTCCACCCGCGTCGTCGACTCACGTCTGACCGACCCGGGCGACTCGATCCGCCGCCGTCGCGAATGCGCGCAGTGCGGCAATCGGTTCACCACGCATGAGCGGGCGGAGGAGGTGCCGGTCGACGTGGTCAAGCGCGACGGCACCACCCAGCGCTTCGATCGCCGCAAGCTGCTTCGAGGGCTCGTTCGGTCGGCCGGAGGCCGGCCGGTGGGAGGCGAGCAGCTCGAAGAGCTTGCGGACTCGATCGCGGCGCAGCTGCGCGCGGAGGGAAAGGGGGCCAGCGTAGGAGCGCAGTGCGATCGTGGATCGCGCGAGCACCGCACGACGACCTCGTGCAGGCGTCGCGGATCGGTGACCTTGCCGAGCGCGGCCTCGCCCGGCTGGACCCGGTGACCGCGATCCAGTTCGCCTCGGTCTACCGCCGGCTCGCCGATCTGGACGAGTTGGAAGCCGTCGTCCGGAAGTTGCGGGAAGAGCCTCAGCCGGGCGACGACCAGCTTGGTTTTCTGTCCGACTCCGGGGCCAGCATGTCGTCCCCCGTCAGCCCGGCGGAACCACACGAAAAAGTCTCTGAGGAGAGGTCCTGATGCCCGACAGCCGTAGCACCGCCGCCACCGAGATCAGCACCGACGGGGTCACCGTCGAGCGGCGGTTTACGGAACCGGGGCTGCACCCCTTCGACGCCGTCGAGTGGGAGATCCGCGACGCGGTCATCGGCAATCCGGAGAAGCCGGCGTTCGAGCAGCGCGGCGTCGAGTTCCCGGTCACCTGGTCGCAGAACGCGACGAACATCGTCAGCCAGAAGTACTTCCGCGGGCGCCTGGGCAGCGACGAGCGCGAGTCGTCGGTCAAGCAGATGGTCGGCCGCGTGGCCGGCACGATCGCCGGCTGGGGCCGCGAGCGCGACTACTTCGCCTCCGACGAGGACGCCGACACCTTCGAGGCCGAGCTCACGCACATCCTTCTGCACCAGATCGCGGCGTTCAACTCGCCGGTCTGGTTCAACGTCGGCTTCGAGGAGCAGCCGCAGTGCTCGGCCTGCTTCATCCTCAGCGTCGAGGACACGATGGAGTCGATCCTCGGCTGGAACACCAAGGAGGGCAAGATCTTCCGCGGCGGCTCGGGCTCGGGCATCAACCTCTCGAACATCCGCGGCTCGATGGAGCACCTGAGCAAGGGCGGCACCGCCTCCGGTCCCGTCAGCTTCATGCGCGGCGCCGACTCCTGGGCCGGCACGATCAAGTCGGGCGGCAAGACCCGGCGCGCGGCCAAGATGGTCGTGCTCGACGTCGACCACCCCGACGTCCTGGACTTCGTCTGGTGCAAGGCGCGCGAGGAGGAGAAGGCGGGCGCTCTGCGCGACGCCGGCTTCGACATGAGCATCGACGGTGACGGCTTCACCTCGATCCAGTACCAGAACGCCAACAACTCGGTCCGCGTCTCGGACGAGTTCATGTCCCGCGCCGACAAGGGCGAGGAGTGGGAGTTCACCGCCCGCAACGGCGGCGAGGTGGTCAAGACCCACGACGCCGCCGACGTGCTGCGCCAGATCGCCGACGCCGCCTGGCGCTGCGCCGATCCGGGCATGCAGTACGACACCACCATCAACGACTGGCACACCTGCCCGAACTCGGGCCGGATCAACGCGTCCAACCCGTGCAGCGAGTACATGCACGTCGACGACTCGGCCTGCAACCTGTCGTCCATCAACCTCATGAAGTTCCGCCTGGACGACGGCACGTTCGACACCGAGGCCTTCGAGCACACGGTCGACGTGATGATCCTGGCGCAGGAGATCGTGGTCTCGCCGTCGAGCTACCCCACGGAGGAGATCGGCCAGAACGCGCGTGACTTCCGCCAGCTCGGCCTCGGCTACGCCAACCTGGGCGCGCTGCTGATGAGCGAGGGCCTGCCCTACGACTCGGACGAGGGTCGCGCCATGGCCGGCGCCATCACCGCGCTGATGACCGGCCGCGCCTACCGCGAGTCGGCCCGCGTGGCCGCGGCGATGGGCCCGTACGAGAAGTACGAGCTCAACCGCGAGCCGCACAACCACGTCATGCGCAAGCACCGCGACGCGGCGTGGAACGTGCTGTCCGAGGAGCTGGTCGAGACGAACCTGCTGGCCGCCGCGCGGCGCAGCTGGGACGAGGCCGTCGAGATCGGCGAGGACCACGGCTACCGCAACGCCCAGGCCACGGTCCTGGCGCCCACGGGGACCATCTCCTTCCTGATGGACTGCGACACCACCGGCATCGAGCCGGACTTCTCGCTGGTCAAGTTCAAGGAGCTGGTCGGCGGCGGTCAGATGACGATCGTCAACCGCACCATCCCGGCCGCCCTGGTCAAGCTCGGCTACAACCAGGCCGAGGTCGACCAGATCGTCGCCTACATCGACGAGCAGGGCACCTGCATCGGCGCCCCTGGCCTCAAGGACGAGCACCTGCCGGTGTTCGACGTGGCGGTCGGCAAGCGCGCCATCCACCACATGGGCCACGTGAAGATGATGGCCGCGGCCCAGCCATTCCTCTCGGGTGCCATCTCCAAGACGGTCAACCTGCCCGCCGAGGCCACCATCGAGGACGTCGCCGAGACGTACATGGAGGGCTGGAAGCAGGGCCTGAAGGCACTGGCCATCTACCGCGACGGGTCGAAGACCGCGCAGGCGCTGCGCACCGACGCCCAGGACGCCGAGGGCGAGGCGGTCACGCCCACCACCGGCATCTCCGAGGAGGACGCCGAGGCGCGCGTGGACGCCGCGGTCAAGGACGCCCTGGCCTCCGCCCCGCCCAAGCGCCGCCGCATGCCGCGCGAGCGCCAGTCGATCACCCACAAGTTCTCGATCGCCGGGCACGAGGGCTACATCACGGCCGGGTCCTACTCGGACGGCACCGTCGGCGAGATCTTCCTCACCGACGTCGGCAAGGAGGGCTCGACCCTCCGCGGCATGATGAACGCCTTCGCCACCTCGGTCTCGATCGCGCTCCAGTACGGCGTGCCCCTGGAGACCCTGGTCCGAAAGTTCTCCTACATGCGCTTCGACCCGGAGGGCATCACCGGCAACCCGGAGATCCCCTTCGCCAAGTCGATGCCCGACTACATCATGCGCTGGCTCTGCTCCCGCTTCTGCGACGCGGACCTGCAGGAAGAGCTGGGCATCCTCACGCCGGAGGTGCGCGCGCGGAAGGCGTCGCAGGAGGCGCTGATGCGCGGGGATACCGCCGGGCCGGCCAATGGCGGCGGAAACGGCGGCAACGGCCATTCAAATGGCGAGGCAGCCAAGCCCCAGGCCGCGACCACCAAGCCCGCGGAGACCGACATCAAGCCGGCGACGACCAAGGCAGCCGCCGAGGCCTTCACCGACGAGCCGCCGGCGATGCCGGCACAGCTACAGGGCCTGGACCTCGGGCCGGCCTGCGGCCAGTGCGGCGGGATGATGCAGAGGACGGGGTCGTGCTACACGTGCTCGAGCTGCGGGAATAACACGGGTGTGGCTGAGGGCAGGGCTAACTCGGGAGCAAGGAGGGCGGCTCGGCCCCCCCTGCACCAAACCTCCACACGCCCCCCTCCCCACACGAACAGCCCCGCCGTACCCTCCCGTCCATGCAGGGAGCCAGCATCGTCGTGGTCGAGGACGAGCGCGTCATCGCGGACGCGGTTGCCGCGCGGCTGCGCAAGGAGGGCTTCGAGGTAGAGACCGCCGCTGACGGGCCGGGCGGTATCGAGCTGTGCCGCACGCTGCGGCCCGACGCGGTTGTGCTGGACCTGATGCTGCCGGGCGTGGACGGGCTGGAGGTGTGCAAGCAGATCCAGCGCGATCGCAACGTGCCGGTGCTCATGCTCACCGCGCGGGACTCGGAGGCCGACCTGCTCGTCGGTCTCGGCGTGGGCGCCGACGACTACATGACCAAGCCGTTCAGCATGCAGGAGCTGGTCGCTCGGCTGCGGGCGCTGCTGCGCCGGGCCGGCGGGACGCCCGATCAAGACGGCCCCGAACCGGTCAACGTCGGGGAGCTCACCGTCGACCCCGCCACCCGGGAGACGCGGATCAACGGCACGACCGTCGACCTCACCCCGCGCGAGTTCGACCTCCTGCACCACCTGGCGCGGCGGCCGGGCGTCGTACACGGACGCGAGCAGCTGCTGCGCGAGGTCTGGGGCTACGAGGACGGGACGGGCGAGCGGACCGTGGACTCCCACATCCGCGGCCTGCGGCGCAAGCTCGGTTCTGACGTGATCCGCACCGCCCGCGGCGCGGGCTACGCCGTGCGGAGGCCCGAGCGGTGATTGGCCCGCTGGACCATCTGCACTCGATCAAGCTGAAGATCGGCGCGGTGATCGTGGCCGCCGTGCTGGTGTCGGCAGGCGTGGTCGTGGTGGCGGCCAAGGCCGACCTGCCACTGTGGCTGGCCGGGATCGGGGCGGTGGCGGTGTCGCTGCTGATGGTGCAGTTCCTGGCCCGTGGCCTGACGGTGCCGCTGCGCGAGCTGGCCGACGCGACCCACGACATGTCGGCCGGCCGCTACGACCGCCGCGTGTACACCGCCTCGATGGACGAGGTCGGCGAGCTGGCCGAGGCGTTCAACCGCATGGCCGCCGAGCTGGCGGCGGTGGACACCGAGCGGCGCGAGCTGATCGCCAACGTGTCCCACGAGCTGCGCACCCCCATCAGCGCCATGCAGGCGGTGATGGAGAACATCGTGGACGGCGTGGAGCCGGCCGACCCGGCCACGATGCGGACGATGCTGGCCCAGGTCGAGCGGCTCGGCCGGCTGGTGGCCCAGCTGCTGGACCTCTCGCGCCTGGACGCGCGCGACACCGATCTCGAAGCGAAGCCGTTCGCCGTCGCCCCGCTGCTGGAGGCGGCCGTGCGCGAGGCGCAAATCGGCACCCGCCGACCGGATGTGCCGAACGTGCGGCTGGAGCTCAGCGTCGAGCCACCCGCGCTGGAGGCGACCGGCGACCCCGAGCGCATCCACCAGGTGGTGGCCAACCTGCTGGACAACGCCATCTCGCACTCGCCCGACGGCGGGCGGGTGGCGGTGGGCGCCCGGCGGCGGAACGGGACAGCGGCGGGCGGAGTCGAGCTCGAGGTCAGCGACGAGGGCCCGGGCATCGCGCCCGAGGAGGCCGACCGCGTGTTCGACCGCTTCTACCGCGGCAACGGCGGCGGCTCGGGCGACGGCGGCACCGGCCTTGGGCTGGCGATCGCGAAGTCGATCGTCGACCTGCACGGCGGGTCGATCGAGGCCCGCAACGGCGGCGAGCGCGGCTGTCGGATGATCGTGGCGCTTCCCATCTGAACCTCGAGCGCGCGTGCTCCGTACCCCGTCGCGTGGGAAGTGGCATCCTCATAGGCATCGTGGTCCTGATCGCAATCGTGCTGGTCGGCTTCGGCGCGGGCATAGCCGCCGTGCCGCTGCTGCTGATCGCGGTGTCGGTTCCCGCCCTCGCCGCCGTCGGCCGCCGCTACACGGAGACCAAGCGCGTCCGCGACTTCAGGGCGAAGAGCGGCCTCGACGACGACATCGAAGACGAGTCGAAGGGCGACAACGAATCGATCCACGGGCCGGTGCATGAACACTCGTAACCTCGCGATCGCTTTCGCAGCGCTGAGGATCGTCTACGCGGTCGGGCTGTTGGCCGCACCGGGCCGCGTGGCCCGCTCGTGGGTGGGCGATGACGCCGGCTCGCCGGGCGGCGCCGTGGCCGTGCGCGGCCTGGGCGCACGCGACCTGGCGCTGGCCGCCGGCACGGCGGTGGTGAGCCGGCGCGGCGGCGACGTCCGCCCGTGGCTGGTGGCCACGGCGGCTTCGGACGCGGCCGACGTGTGCGCCACGCTGGCGGCGCCGAAGGGGTCGCTGCCGGACAAGGCCAAGCCGGGCACGGTGGCGCTGGCCGGCGCGTTCGGGGTGGCGGGGGCAGTGCTGGCCTCGCGCGACGAACTGGCCGGCTAGACGAGCCGCCTGGTCGGCCATGCGGTCGACGCATCGCCCACGGGAGTGAGGTCATCGTCGCCGGGCAGCCATGGCCCGTACCCCTCCCAGCATCCCCGACGAAAGCAGCGACCGATGATCAAGGGCATCTCCGCCGTATGGCTTCCGGTTACCGACATGAAGCGCGCCGTGGCCTTCTACGGCGACACGCTGGGCCTGACTGTGAACGAGCACGATGGCGATTGGAGCGAGGTCGAGGCCGACGGGCTCACGATCGGCCTGAACGGCAGCGGGTCCGAGTCCCCGCGCGGTGACGGCGGGGCCGTGGTCGCGTTCCAGCCCGACGGCGAGCTGGAGGACGAGGTGCAGCGCCTGCAGGAGGCCGACGTGGACTTCCCCGACGGGATCTCCGAGCACCCGTGGGGCCGGATCGTGCCGTTCAAGGATCCCGACGGCAACGACCTCCAGCTGTACACGCCGCCGCGGTAACCGGAGCCGCCGGCTCCTCCACGAAGCCTCCACACGCACGCCTCTGCGCGTGCACATGGCCGCCGTAGCGTCGCCGCCATGGCGATCTCAGCGACGGTCCTGGCACCCACGCCGTCCACGCGACGCTTCGCCGCGGCCGCGCTCGGCGCGGGCGCGCTGGCGGCGGTGGCGCTGCCGGGGAACCGGCTGGGCGTTGGCATGGTGCTGGTCGCCTGGCTGGCGATCGCCGCGGTTGCGCTCAGCGGCGCACTGCCGCGCTCGCGCCATGCCGCGCTCGCGCTGGCGCTGGCGGCTGCGCTTGCGGCGATGGCCGCGCTGCGCGACGCCTCGTGGCTGCTGTGGAGCGATCTGGTCGCCGCCACGGTGGTGGTGGTCGCCGCCGCCGTGGACGCCCGTACCTGGCCGGCGCTGATGCGGGCGCCGGTGACGTGGCTGAGGAAGCTGGTGCCTGCGCTGCCGGCCGTGCTCTGGTTCAGCGGCGTCCGTCCGCGTGCGGAGACGCGCCGCCGGGCGGCGCCCGTGCTGCGCGGCCTGGCCCTGGGCTGGGTGCTGGTCGTGGTGTTCGGCGCCCTGTTCGCCTCGGCCGACGAGGCGTTCGCGCGGCTGAGCGACGGCGTGCTCACGCCCGCGGTGGAACTTGGCCTGATCCCCGCGCGGGCGGGCGCGGGGATCGCGACGGTCGCCGTCTGCGGCGCGGTGCTGCTGGCTGCGCTCGCGCCGGTGGGTGCGAGGACCACGCGGCGGGCCGAGGGCCGGTGGTCGGCCGAGTGGCTGGTCGCGCTCGGCCTGCTGAACGCGCTGTTCGCCACCTTCCTGGCGGTGCAGGTGCGCGTCCTGTTCGGCGGCGCGGGCTACGTGCAGGACACGGCCGGGGTGACCTACGCCCAGTACGCGCGCGAGGGGTTCTACCAGCTGCTGGTGGTCGCCTTCCTGGTGCTGGCGGTGGTTGCGGTGGCCGGCCGCCACCGTGGCGAGCGGAGCGGGCAGCGGCCCACGCCGGTCGAGCTCCTGCTGGGTGTGCTGTGCGCGCTGACGCTGGTGGTGCTGTCCTCGGCGCTGCGCCGCCTGGGCCTGCTGGAGGACACCTACGGCTTCACGCTGACCCGCCTGTTCGGTCACGCGGGCACGTTGTGGGTGGGCGCGGTACTGCTGGGCGTGATGGTGGCGGGCGCCGCCCGGAGGACCGATCTCCTGCCGCGGGCGATCGTCACGGCCACCGCCGCCGGGCTGCTGGCGTTCAGCGTGGCCGACCCAGAGCGGCTGGTGGCATCCGAGAACGTGACGCGGTTCGAGCGGACGGGCAAGATCGACGCCCGCTACCTGCGGACGCTCGGCGCTGATGCGACGCCCGCGCTGGAGCGCCTGCCGCGAGAGCAGCGAGCGCGGGCGCAGCCCGAATCACCCCCGGCCGACGGGATCTTCGCCTACAACCTGGCCCGCGCCAGGGCGCGCTAGCACGGGCGGGGCGCACCGCGCGTACCCTGCCCCGCCCCGGGTAGGACTGCGGGCATGAGCGTATTGATGCCGGCTGTCAGCGGACCCGGGGGCATCCTGATCATCGTCGGGGTGATCGTGGCGGCCGTGGTGGTGATCGGCTCCGTCTTCTACGGCATCGGCCGCAAGACGCGGCAGGAGGAGCGGGGCGGCAACGTGCACGGCCCGGACGACCCGCGCGAGCGTTCTCCGCGGGCCTAGCCGCCATGGCGCCGACCGTGGCGTTCGACGTGATCGGCACGCTGTTCAGCCTGGAACGGCTGCGCGCGCCGCTGCAGGCGGCCGGGGCGCCCGGCACGAGCCTGGAGACCTGGTTCGCCCAGGCGCTGCGCGACTTCTTCGCCTACTCGCACGCGGACGGCTACGTGCCGCTGGCCGAGGTGCTGGACGGCGCGCTGGCGCGCACGCTGACGACGCTGGAGCTCGACGCGGGCGAGCAGGCACGCGCGACCGTGACGTCGGCACTCCGCGAGCTGGACGCCGCCCCCGGCGCGGGCGAGGGCTGCGCGGCGCTTGTGGAGGCCGGCTGCCCGCTGGTCGCGCTGACCAATGGGAGCCTCGAGCTCGCGGAGTCGCTGCTGGACCGGGCCGGGCTACGCGAGCACTTCCGCTCCGTGCGCTCCTGCGACGAGATCGGGATCAGCAAGCCCGATGCGCGCGTCTACGCGCTGGTCGAGCCGCGCGCCGGTGAGCACACGTGGATGGTGGCCGCGCACGCCTGGGATGTCGCCGGCGCCCGCCGGGCTGGGCTGCGCGGTGCGTGGGTCGCGACCTCCGAGCGTGTCTACCAGGATGCGTACCCACGCCCGGAGGTGGAGGCGCCGGACCTGGCGGCCGCCGCGCGCGGCGTGCTGGAGTGGACCGGCTAGGCCAAGGCGATCGGCAAGAAGCCGGCGAAGCGCCAAAAGCAGGGCATCTTCGTGGCCGCTGTTCTCGGCTGGATCTAGTCCCCCGAAACCGCTCACGATGTCGAAATTGCGCCCGGTCGTTCGACGCACTCGCAAACCCGGACGAGAGGACTCGATATGAAGCTCACAGTGACCACGTTCCAGACCCTGGACGGCGTGATGCAGGCGCCCGGCGGCGCCGAGGAGGACACCAGCGGCGGCTTCGAGCTGGGCGGCTGGGTGGCGCCCCACTTCGACGCCGAGACCGCAGCGTTCATGACCAGCGTCTTCGAGCGCACCGAGGCATTCCTGCTCGGGCGCAGGACCTACGAGATCTTCGCCGCGCACTGGCCCGAGGCGGCCGATCCCGACGATCCGATCGCGAGCGGGCTGAACACGCTGCCCAAGCACGTGGCGTCGACCACCCTGAGCAGCGTGGAGTGGGAGAACTCGTCGCTGATCGAGGGCGACCTTGTACAGGCGGTGACCGAGCTCAAGGCGCGCGACGGCGGCGAGCTGCAGGTGCACGGCAGCGCGAACCTGATCCAGACGCTGAACGAGCACGGTCTGGTGGACGAGTACAACGTGCTCACCTTCCCGGTGGTCGTCGGCGCCGGCAAGCGGCTGTTCGAGCACGGCGCGAAGCCCGTCGGCCTCGAGTCGGTGTCCTCGGCCAAGACGCCGTCGGGCGTGACGATCGACGTGTGGCGCACGGACGGGGCCCCGCGGCGGGCGGAGGCGAGCGAGATCGAGCGCTAAAAGGTAGCCGCGGGTCGGCGCTCAGGCCACCCGGGTGACTACCCAGACGAGGCCGCCGGCACCGAGGAGCCGGCGGAACCAGTTGTCGCCGTCGGCCAGCTCCAGCCACGCCCAGGCGCCGAAGGCCACGGATGCGGCGCCGTAGGCATAGTCGTGCACCTCTCCGCTGGTGAGGCGGGCCGCACCGGTGGCCACCAGCGCGGCGATCAGCGGCGGGTTGGGGAACTGGGCAACGGGATAGCGCGCCGGCCACTGCAGCTCGAGGATCCGGCGGGCGGTTGACGGTGTGGCGATCGGGTGAGGCTAGCGGCGGCGACGCGGCCTCAGCGCCGGCGTCCGATCCACGGGACCGCGGACGGGCCTACACCGCGCCCCTGCGGGCCGCCCGCCGCAGCAGGCCCGGCGCCCGGCGCGCGACGCCGAGCACGATCCGGTCCCCCACGCGCACCCGCGACGGCTCGTGGGTGACCACCACGCTGGTGCCTGCACCCACCACGCCGAACAGCTCCCAACGGCCCGGCACGCCCTTCAGCTCGTGCGCACCGCGGGTCGCGAACTCGATCCCCGAGCCGCGGCAGAGCTCGGATGCAGCGCGCGTGACGAGGACCTCGCCGGCGGCGGCCGCGGCCTCGACCCGGGCTCCCACGTGGACCGCCATGCCGGCGACGTCCAGGCCCACGCGCTCACACTCGCCGGTGTGCACGCCGGCCCTGATCTGCAGACCGAGCGGTTCGAGCCGCTCGGTCAGACGCTGCGCGCACCGGATGGCGCGGACGGGACCATCGAACGAGCTAAGGGAGCCGTCGCCGATGTTCTTGATCAGCCGCCCGCCCTCCTCCTCGACCAGGTTGCGCAGGGCGTCGTCGTGACGGGTCAACAGCGAGCGCCACTCGGTGTCCCCGAGGCGGCCGGCGTGCGCGGTGGACCCGACGATGTCGGTGAACAGGAGGGTGGTGAACAGGCGCTGGTTGGTCGCGCCACTGGTGCGGGTGCCGGTGATGAACTCGTCCATCTCGTCGATCAGCGGCAGCCAGAAGTCGCCGACGCCGCCCGGTGGACCGTCATAGTCGACCTCGCGCAGGGTCGACCGGGGAATCAGGTCGGCCACCTCGGCTACCACCGGCCGCGGGAACGGGTTGTCCGGGTGACGCAGCAGCAGGGTGGGCGCCTGGATCGACGGGAGCACGTCGGTCACATCGAGCCGGAGCGTCCGCTCGTACAGGGCCCGGGCCGCGGCGCGGCTGGCGGAGGCCCGCTCGAGCATCCCCCACAGCCGCCGGCTCCGCGGGGTGTCCAGGGTCGGCAGGATCAGGCTGATCAGGCGGCCCTCGCCCCAGTGGTCCAGGGCGTCGGCCAGGCGGGCGCGCGCCGAGTCCCGCTCCTCCTCGCTCCACATGCTGCCCTCGACCTCCCAGCCGCGGGCGAACGGGGCGACCAGGATGAGCCGGTCCACCCGCTGCGGCCGGGTGGCGGCGAAGTACGCAGCCGCGGGCGTGGACGTGGTGTAGCCGACCAGGATGACCCGATCCAGGCCGGAGGCATCGATCACGGCCTCGAGGTCGAGGGCCTCCTCCTCCAAGGTGGGCACGTGCTCGAGCGGATCGGACAGGCCGGTCCCGCGCCGGTCGTACATGACGGCCCGCGTCTGCCCGTTCAGCCGCATCAGCACGTCAACGTAGCCGGGGTCCGTCCAGAGCAGATCGAGGTGCGACGGAAGGTCCGAGACGATGACCATGTCGCGATCGCCCTCGCCGAAGGCCTGGAAGGCGATGCTCGCGCCCTCACGCTCGGCGTAGCTGACGGGCGGCGGAATCTGCATCAGAGCGCACCACCCTGCCCGAGGCATGTGGACGCGTCAAGCCCGGCCACGGCGAGCGCAGCGGCCACCTGAGGCGACACGCCAGGCGCCCCTTCCTGGCCGGCTGCGCGACCGCAGCGCGCGGGTGCGCCTACGCTGCCGCGGCGTACCCTCCGGCCATGGCCGAGCTGCCCGTCCCCGACCACTTTGACCCGGACCGCGTGGGCGAGGTCTGGCGCGTGCCCTACCAGGACCGCGCCGCCGAGGCCGAGGACTGGGCGCGCCGGCACGAGCTGACCGCCGCGGCCACCGACGAGCGGCGCATCGGCCTGCTTCTGGTGGACGTGCAGAACACGTTCTGCATCCCCGGCTTCGAGCTGTTCGTCGGCGGCGCGTCGGGGCAGGCGGCGGTGGACGACAACCGCCGCCTGTGCGACTTCATCTACCACAACCTGGGCGCGATCACGCAGACGATCCCGAGCCTGGACACCCACCACGCGATGCAGATCTTCCACGCGGCGTGGCTGGTCGACGCCGACGGCAACCGGCCCGAGCCGATGACGCTGGTGACCGCGCAGGACGCAGCCGGCGGCCGCTGGCGCGTGGACGCCGATGTGGCGCGTGCCGCGGGCGTGGACCCCGGCTACGCCCAGCGCCAGCTCGAGCACTACACGCGCCGGCTGGCCGACAGCGGCAAGTACGACCTGACCGTGTGGCCCTACCACGCGATGCTCGGCGGGATCGGCCATGCGCTGGTGTCGGCGGTCGAGGAGGCGGTCTTCTTCCACGGGCTCGCCCGGCGCAGCGCGCCGCGCTTCTGCGTGAAGGGCGAGCTGGCGCTGACCGAGCACTACTCGATGCTCGGACCGGAGGTGACCGAGGGGCCGGACGGCGACGCGATCGCCGCAACTGACGATGCGCTACTGGAGACGCTGCTGGGCTTCGACGCCGTGATCGTGGCCGGCCAGGCAAAGAGCCACTGCCTGGCCTGGACGATCGACGACCTGCTGGCCCATCGCAGCGCGCAGGAGGCACGGCTGGCCGAGCGCACCTACCTGCTGGAGGACTGCACGTCGCCGATCGTGGTGCCCGGGGTGGTGGACTACACCGCCGAGGCCGACGCCGCATTCGAGCGCTTCGCCGCCGCGGGCATGCACGTGGTGCGCTCGACCGACCCGATCGAGGAGTGGCCCCGCTAGGCCGGCGGCAGCTCCACCGCCACCCCCAGCCGCCGCGACACACGCTCGGCCAGCCGGTGGGCGCGGTGCGGATCGTCGGCGATCACGGGCTCGGTGACGATCGGCGGCGCCATCTGCTCGCCGTCGCGGAACTGCTCGATGGCCGGGTCGAACGCCTGGCCCGAAGGCAGGACGTTCCACGCGTGGCCGTCAGGGGTGCGGTTGCCGTGGCGGTCGAGCACGGTGGCGATCACGATGTCGCCGCCGTGGACGGCGCGGACGACCAGCGCGGAGACGCCGCACTGGCCGAGCGCGGGATTGTCCTCGCTCCAGCCGAGCGGGTCATCGCTGGTGTCGCGCGCCCAACCCTCGCGCAGGGCCTCCTCGGTCTCGGCGAGCGTGGGCCGGAGCTCGGTCGTCACGCCCCCAGGGTAGAGCGGTCGAAGAACCGGTGGGTCCCCAGCAGGAGCAGCAATTCGAGAGCTCGGGCGGTCAGCGGGCGGGCGCCGTGCGGCGGCGACGCCCACCGCGGCGTGACTCAGTTGACGCCGTCGGCGTCCTGGCCGCGGATCCACTCGCGCAGCGGGGCGTCGGCCACGCGGGCGTAGACGCCAGGCTTGCCCGGGCGGGCGCAGCCCTCGCCGAAGCTCGTGGCGCCGACCACGCGGCCGCCGGCGAACAGCGGGCCGCCGGAGTCGCCCTGGCAGGTATCGACCCCACCCTGCGGATAGCCCGCGCAGATCATGGTGCTGGGGTCGAAGTTGTCGTAGGCCGACCCGCAGTAGGCGTCGGTGGTGATCGGCACGTTGGCCTTTTGGAGGGTGTCAGGCGCGTCGCCGCCCTCCTCGGTGACACCCCAGCCGGCGATCGTGGCGGTGGTGCCCGCAGTCCACAGCGAGCGCTCACCGGCACCGGCGACCTTGGTCGGCGTCTTGGTCGCGTTGCGCGAGAGCTTGAGCACCGAGATGTCGTTGCCGTCGCTGAGCAGGTAGTCCGGGCTGACGGTGACCTTGCTCACGGGGACGTTCTCGCCGTCACCGGAGCGGTGGCTGCCGATCGTGACGTCGATCAGCTGGGGCGGGTAGGCCGCGGGGGACGCCACGGCCGCCCCGGTCAGCGAGCCGCAGTGGCCGGCGCTGAGCACGGTGTCGGGCGAGATCAGCGTGCCCGTGCAGCCGAACGCGCCGAAGGTGATCTCGGCGACCGCCGGGAACTCGCCCGGCCCGGCGTCGCTGCCGCCGACGATGGCGGGCGAGGGCGCAGCCGTGAAGGCCAGGGCGGCCAGCGCAACGGTGGACGAGAGGACCAGACGGCGACGGAGGTTCATGGCCGGCTCTATCCCCCGGACCGGGCACGCCCTAAACACGAAGACCGCTTCGCGTCCACGCGCGTCATGCTGTCCACGCATGAGGGTCGGCCGCCGCGAGGTCAAGTTCACGCACCCGGACAAGGTTCTGTTCACCAGCGCAGGCCTGACGAAGGCAGACCTGGCGCGCCACTTCGAGCGCGTGGCGCCGGTGATGCTGCCGTACGTTAAGGAGCGGCCGCTTGCGCTCCAGTCCTACCCGGGCGGGATCGACTCCAAGGGTTTCTTCATGAAGGCGGTGCCCGACTACTTCCCGGACTGGGTGCAGCGGGTCACGGTGGACAAGCGCGAGGGCACGGTCACGCACCCGCTGGCGGCCGACGCCGCGACGCTGGTCTACCTCGCGGGCCAGAACGTGGTCACGCCACACATCTGGCTCTCGCGCGGCGACCGCCCGAAGCAGCCCGACCGGCTGATCATCGACTTCGATCCCTCGGAGGGGGGCGGCGGCTTCGCCGAGGTGCGCGCCGCCGCGCGGGACGCGGGCGATCGCCTGCGCGATGCCGGCCTGGCCACGTACGCCATGGTCACCGGATCGCGCGGGATCCACGTGGTCTGCCCACTACGCCGCGGCCCGGGCTTCGGCGACAGCCACAAGTTCGCGCGCGCGGTCGCGGAAGCGATGGTCGAGGCAGACCCCAGTCACCTGACGCTGGAGTACAAGAAGGCCGACCGCGGCACCAAGATCTACGTGGACGTGAACCGCAACGCCTACGCCCAGCACGCGGTGGCCCCTTACGGAGTCCGCGCGCGCGAGCGGGCGCCGGTTGCCACGCCGATTCACTGGGACGAGCTGACCGACGGCAAGCTCAAGCCCGATCGCTGGACGGTCAAGACGATCGGCGCCCGGATCGACTCCGAGGGCGATCCGTGGAAGGGGATGGCGCGGCACGCGCGGACGCTGCATAGGCCGGCGCCCGATGGCCGACTACGGCCAACGCATAGGACGGCGCCCGATGGCCGACCCGGCCGCTGGCAAGGCGGGCGTCTCGCTCAACACGAGCGGCCGAGTTCGTCGGTCGCTGTCACACGGGACACCCGTTCAGCCCAGCCTGCCACGGGTTCGCGTATTTCGCCTCCGAAAAGCACCCGGATCTTCAGCTGGGCCCGGGCGCCTCCAGGTGCAGCGGGACCAGCGCGAACACCACGCCGCCGTCGCGCACGTGCACGGTGGCGCCGGGCGGGAATGGCTCGACATCGCGGGGCGCGGGCGGCGGCGGCGCGGGCACGCCCAGCAGCCGCCGGCCGACGGTTGCGCCGTAGCGGCGCACCGCCCGCGACGCGTCGCGCTGGCTGAGCCGCCAGCCCGTGCCCTCGAGCCGCGGCCCGTGCCACAGCTCCCACCGCCAGCGGCGGAACGGCAGCCGGCCGGGCGGCAGCTCGTGGAGCGCGTAGCGAAGCGTCAGTGGGTCGGTCCCGGGCACCCGGCCGAGGATAGAAAGGGGTCCGGCCGTGCGGCCTAGAGGTCGTCCGGCAGCGGCACGTCCTGTGGCTGGCGGCCCGGGCCCTCCTCGTCCCACGACTGCCACGCCAGCGCGTCGCGCGACTCGTGCTCGCCGGCCCCGCCGAGCGCGATCAGCACCACCCGCTTCTGCCCGCGATTGACCAGCTGGCGCCGCACCGGCCCGGGCACGCGGGCCAGTCGCCCACGGGCCATTGCATGCTCGTTGCCGCCGTCGAACACCAACGTCAGCTCGCCCTCGAGCACCAGGTAGACCTCCTCCTGCTGCTCGTGCACGTGCACCCGGCTGCGCTGTCCGGGCTGCAGCGTCAGCAGGTTCAGGCCGAAGCCCTGCACCCCCAGCTCGCGCCGCAAGCGCTGGAAGCGCTCACCGCTGTCGGGGTCGAGCTCGGCAAAGGTGACCTGATCGGACTCGGACATAGCGAGGAGCGTACGCTCCACCCATGAACGTGACCGGAGTGGACTTCATCGCCCTGCCGACCGAGGACTTCGAGACCGCGCGCGCGTTCTATCGTGACGTGCTGGGGCTGGAGGAATCCAAGCGCTGGGGCGACATGCCGGCGATGGAGTTCGAGACCGGCAACCTGACCGTGGCGATCATGCAGACCGACGCGTTCGGCCGCGACTTCGCCGCCCACAGCCAGCCCGTTGCGTTCCAGGTCGACGACGTCGAGTCGGCCCGCGCCGAGCTCGAGGGCAAGGGCGTGCAGTTCCAGATGGACACGCTCGATTCCGGCGTCTGCCACATGGCCGCGTTCTCGGACCCCGACGGGAACGTGCTGATGCTCCACAAGCGCTACGCGCCGCCCGCCTAGCGCTTCGCCGGCAGCCGTGGCCGAGCCGCCTCAGCGGCCGAGCCTGCGCATCAGGTCGCGCGACCGGCTCGGCACCGGGTCGAGCAGGCCGCGGACGTCGGCAAGGCCCGCGCGCAGCTCCTGGTCGCCGACCTCGAGCGCGACGTCGGAGTCCTGGAGACTGGCCAGCATCCCGGCTGCCGAGCCGGCCGCGGCGGAGGCGTTCTCGACGAACCCGCGCGCCCGCAGCGACGGCGGCCCGGCGGACGGCTGCTCGAACTCGCGTGTCTCGAGCCCGTGCCGCTCGGCGAACCCGGTGTGCGTGCGGCGCGCGCGCCCGAACGCCTTCTGGACCGGGCCGAACAGCTCCTCCTCCAGCGTCTCGCCGGTGATGCCGTCCACCTGCTCGTAGGCCTCGCCGAGCGACGAGAGCGCGTAGGCGATCTCTTCGACCGCCGCGGCGAGGTCGTCGAGCACCTGGCGGCGTCCGTCGGCGGCGGAGTAGGTCACGAGTACTCGTCGCGGCGAAGCAACATCACGGCGAGCATGGCAGGGAACATCAGCGAGTGCTGAACGCCCATCAGGGCGTGGCCGTCGGTCAGCACACCCGCCGCGAGCGGCGCGAGGACCACCAGCGTCGGCACGATCATCGAGCCCGCCATGGCGGCGGTGGGGGCCCAGCCGTGGCCGCGCCTGCGCATCCACGCGACCATCGGCACGGTCATGTTCACGCTCATCACGGCCAGGCCGGCTGCAGGCCTGTCCGTCAGCAGGTCGCCGAAGCTGAAGAGCGGGCTCTCGAGCACGCCGAGCACGAGCATGCCGGTGAGCATCACGAGCACCATCTCGCCGTAGTGGCGGGCGAAGCGCAGGGTCGGGGACGAGAAGCGGGGTATGCGGGTGACGGAAGCCATGCGCACCACCCTATACCCCTAGGGGGTATCAGTCAACCTGGGCGAGCGAGCTCCGTCGGCCGGCCGCGACCGCGCAGAACCTCGGTGCCGGCGCCCTCCCAGCCGCGGCGCTCGTGCTCGCCCGCGCGCTCCAGGGCGGCGTCCGAAGCCAGCACCGGCTCACCGCGCCGCTTGGCCAGGTCCGACAAGCCGCGCCGCCTCGTTCACCGGGTCGCCGATCACCGTGTACTCGAACCGGCGCTCGCTGCCCACGTTGCCCGCGACCGCGATACCGGCGGACACGCCGATGCCGAAGTCGATCTCGGGCACGTCGCGCGCCAGCCGGCGTGCCAGCACGCCGGCCGCCCGCAGCGCCCCGGTGGCCGGGTCCTCGCGTGCGACGGGCGCGCCGAACACGCACAGGGCGGCATCGCCCTCGAACTTGTTGACCATCCCGCGCTCGGACTCGACCACCTCGACCACCACGTGGAAGAAGCGGTTCAGCAGCGCGACAACCTCGGTCGGCGGCAGGTCCATCGCCATCGCCGTCGACCCCTGGATGTCCACGAACAGCGCGCCGACCTCGCGCTCCTCACCGCCAAGCCGGATGTCCTGAACCAGTGCCGCCTCGGCCACGTCCTCGCCAACCTGGCGGCCGAACAGGTCGCGGATCCGCTTGCGCTCGCGCAGGCCCTCGGCCATCTGGTTGAAGCCCGCCTGGAGCAGCCCGAACTCGCTGCCGTCGTCCACCTCCACCGACGCGTCGAGCTCCCCGCGCTCGATTCGCTCGAGCCCCCGCCGCACGGCGATCACCGGGCCCGAGATGGCCTTGGCCACGAACAGCGTGGCCACGACGCCCGAGGCCATCGCCACCAAGCCAAGGAACACGACCGCGGCCGCCACGTAGCCGGTCTCAACGTCTGAGCGCAGGATGCCGGCGACGCCGACCGTGACCACGCCGAGCAGCGGCACGCCCGTGCCCAGCAGCCAGGCGCCCGTGAGCCGGCCGCGCACGCCCGGCGCGACCATGCCCGTTGCCGGCCGCACCTGTAGCGCCAGGGCGGTGACCGGGCGCAGGATCCGCTCGGCGATCAGGTAGTTGAGCGCGCAGGTGGTCTCGGCGCCCGCCCATACCGTGGCCGCCGACATCAGCGCGAAGTCCCATGAGTACGCAAGGCCGTTGTAGATCAGGAAGCCGACCACGCCGACGGCCCACGCCAGTGCGGCGACCTTGATCTCGCGGACCGCCAGCCGCAGCGACGCGCGGTGCTCGGAGTCGGTGGGCTCGCGGCCCTCGGTCAGCCACGCCAGCGTGCGCCGGATGTGGCCCCGCATGTAGCGGCTGATCGCGATCCCCGCGAGGGCGAAGTAGACCACCAGCGGCGGCAGGTTGAGCAGCGCCAGCTCGCCGCGCTCGCCCGGGTCGGCGAAGATCGGGACCAGGAAGCCGACGGCCAGGAACACCACGACGCCGCCGGCAATGTGGGCCAGCCAGCCAGCGCGCGCGAGGCGCCGGTGGACATCGTCGACGAGATCGGCCTGCGGTCGGCACACCGCCATGCGCAGATGATGCCCGTCGCGGGCACCGCTTGCGCAGAACGTGGCCCTGGCGCTCACGCCAGCGCGGGCTCCCGGCTGCGGGCGGGCAGCGACGCGCGAGCGCCCCCGCCCGGCCGGATCGTGATGCTGCGCCGGCGTGGCAGCTCCAGCGCGCCGTCGGCACGCAGGTCACGCTCGCCCAGCACCGTCTTCAGGACCAGCTTCATCTCGGCCATCGCGAAGCTGGCGCCGAGGCAGCGCCGGCGCCCGCCCCCGAACGGGATCCAGGTGTAGGTGCCGGGGCCCTCGTCGAGGAACCGCTCGGGCCGGAACGAGTACGGGTCGGGGTAGATGTCCGCGTCGTGGTGGACCAGGTAGGCGTTGGGCACGAGGCAGATGCCCTCGGGATAGTCGAACCCGCCGACGGTGATCGGCTTGACCGTGTAGCGCGGCTGGGCGTTGGGCAGCACCGGTCGTGCGCGCAGCGTCTCGTGGATCGTGGCCGTGACGTAGTCGTCATCGCCGCCCGCGCGCACCGCGTCGGTCAGCGTGGCCAGAGCCTCGGGGTTGCGCGGCAGCACGTTGAACGCCCATGCCAGCGACGACGCGGTCGTCTCGTGGCCCGCCACCAACAGCGTCATCAGCTCGTCGCGCAGCTCCTGGTCGGACATCGGCGAGCCGTCCTCGTGACGGGCCGCCAGCAGCATGGCCAGCACGTCGTCGCGGTCCTGGTCGCCCTCGGCGCGGCGCTCGGCGATCTGCTCGAAGACCAGCTCATCGGATCGCGCCTGCAGGGTGGCCAGGCGGCCGAGCGTCGGCACCACGCGCTCCAGCGCCGTGGCCACCGGGCCCTCGGTCGGCAGCGGCACGAGGCTGACCGGGTGGTCGCCGAACGACAGCAGCTCGGCCAGCGCGTCGCGCAGCGCGTCCAGGCGTGGGCCCGGGTCCAGGCCGAACGCCGCGCGCAGGATGATCTCCAGCGTCAGCCGCTGCATCCGCGGATGCAGCGCGATCGGCTCGTCCCCCGGCCACGACGCCACCTCGCGCTCGGTGACCTCCGCCATCAGCCCATCGAGCGCGGCCATCTTCTTGCCGTGGAACGCCGGCAGCATCAGCTTGCGCTGGCTCATGTGGGCGTCCTCGTCCAGGAGCAGCACCGAGTTGCGGCCCACGATCGGCTCGAGGATCCGCGCGCCCTGGCCGGGGTGCAGCACGTCGGGCGGCGCGGTAAACACCTCCTTGAGCTCGTCCGGGTCGGAGATGATCACGAAGTACGGCGACAGCGGGAAGCGGGTCGTGAAGCGCTTGCCGTAGCGCGCCCGGTTGCGCTCGAGCCACGCGAGCGGCCGGGTCCAGAAGCCGATGGCGTGGATCAGCGGTGGGTAGCTGGGTCCCGGCGGAAGGTCTGCACGCACTGGTTCTCTCCTCGATCGTCCCGGTGGTGTCGTACCCCTGGACGGTTCCACGTTATGTGATGTTGGTCACAAGGACGGTAGTCGCCATGATGAGCCGCCTGACCGAGCCCCGCGACACCACCGACGAGCCAGAGCCCCCGAGCGTGATCGAGGCGGCCGGCGGCCCGCTCGGCATGGCCGAGACGGCGCTGCCTGGGCTGGCGTTCGTGGTCGCCTACACGGTCACCGGCCAGGACACGAACCTGTCCGCGTACGTGGCGCTCGGCCTGGCCGCTGCGCTGGCGGGGGCGCGGCTGGCGCGGCGCGAGACGCCGCGGCACGCGCTCTCCGGCCTGTTCGGGGTGGCCCTGGCGGCGTTCGTGGCCACGCGCAGCGGCAAGGCCGAGAACTTCTTCCTGCCCGGCCTGATCTTCAACGCCGGCTACGCCACCGCGTTCGCGATCTCGGTGCTGGCGCGGTGGCCGATCGTGGGCTACCTGGCGACGCAGCTGGACGGGACCGCCAAAACCGCCTGGCGGGAGGACCGCGCGCGCATGCGCGTGTTCAACCAGGCCAGCTGGATGTGGTCGGGCCTGTTCACGCTGCGCCTGGCCGTTCAGCTGCCGCTGTACCTGGCGGGCGCGGTTGTGGCCCTCGGCGTGGCACGCACGGCGATGGGGCTGCCGCTGTTCGCGCTCGGGCTGTGGCTGTCCTACCTGCTGGTGCGGCGCGCGCCCGGGCCGGAGCAGCCGGCCACTCAGTCGCCGTGACCGTCGCCGGCCGGTGAGGAGCGCTCGGACATACCCGCCGCCGCGGTGTGGCCACCGTCGTGCGCTGGCTCCTCATCCTCGAACACCTCGCCAACAAGCACGGCGCTGCCGAACACGAACGCCAGGGCGGCCACCAGACCCACGAGCTTGACCGGAGGGCCACCGTGGATGCCGGTCTCGTGCAGGCGGGCATGGCCCTTCCCGCGTGTGATGAGGTAGCGGTTCACCGGCACGGTCAGCATCCCCGCCACTGCGAGCGCGAAGGCCAGCGCGCCCCAGAAGAGCAGGCTGTCGAGCCCGGAGTGCATGGCGCCCGGGATGGCGAGCATGATCGCGTTGTCCACGATCTCCATGGTCGTGATGCTCAGCGTGTCGACCGCCAGGGCGATCGGGACCACCGCGCCAAGCGCCATGCCCGCGCGCAGCAGCGGCAGGCTGGTCAGCGAGTAGCCGAACAGGAACGCCAGCGCCACCGCCAGCGCGACCGTGCCCCAGTCCGAGAACCCGAGCGCGGTCCCGATGGCCATGCCGGCGACCTCGCCGATGGCGCACCCGGTCAGGCAGTGCAGCGTCGCGCTGACGGCCATCGCCGTGAGCGCGGAGCCGGACGTGGGCATCGGGTCATGGTGCGCGTGCGCTTCCACGCGGCCCACCGTAGCATACCCCACTGGGGTATCGGCCCTCGGCGACCCACACGTGGTGGGGTGGTTCAACGGTCATATAGACCGTTGAACCACACCACCCGGCCCGGGCCGGCCTGACGGGGCCCTTACCTAGCCCTTGCCCTTGCCGCGACCCTGGTCGCGCAGCAGCTTGCCGAAGGCGTCCTCCATCTCGGCCGCAAGCACCTGGCGGAAGATGGCGAGCACGGCGTCGGAGGCCAGCGGGCGCAGCCCCTCGATCGACTCCGAGATCTCGGCCCAGCGCTCGTCGGGCCGGCCCTCCTTCTCGAACGGCTTCCACACCTCCTCCAGGAACAGCTCGACGAACACGCGCGCCGTGTTCCGCGACTGGCGCCGGACCTTCTCGAGTACGGCGAGCGCGGTCTCGAGCGCGACGCCGCGCGCCACCAGCTCGTCGGCGGCATGCAGCAGCTTCGGGCTCGGCGCCTCGAACCGGCCGTCGCCCAGATCGACCAGCACGCCGAGCTTGAGCGCCCTGCTGACCCGCTTCTGATCGAGAGGCCCGAAGCGCTCGATCAGCTCCTCCGCGGTCAGCACCTCTGGCTTCTCGACGGCGCCGGGGTCGGTGATCAGGTCGCGGATCGCGGCGAAACGGTCGGCGCCCGGCCCTTCCTCACCGATCAGCCGCTGGATCGCGCCGAGGTTGAAGCCCTCGGACTGCATCTGCTGGATCAGCCGCAGCCGGTCCACGTGCGCCTGTCCGTAGTAGCCGGTGCGGGCGCGCACCTCGGGCGGTGGCAGCAGCCCGCGCGACTGGTGGTTGCGGATGTTGCGCACCGACATGCCGGACTCATGCGCGAGCTGCTCCACGGTCAGGCTGGGCTGTGTGTCCGACGTCACGGTTGGCAACGCTACCGAACGTATGTAACCTCAATCGAGGTAACGTTGTATTGAGTAACCATGGACCTCGCCTCGACACTCATCGCACAGGGAACCGAGCCCGCCGGCGGCGCCGCCACCGGCGAGATCATGATCGCGACCGGCGCGGCCATGGTCGTTACCGTCGCGCTGCTGGTGCTGGGCATGGGCCACCGCGCCGGCCGCGTTGGGCTGCTCGACACGGCCGGGCGGATCGGCACGCGCATCACCGGTCTCCCGGGCTGGGTCGCGTTCCCCTCGGGGCTGGCCACCGTCTCGCTGGTCACGGCCGTGATCGGCATGTACTGGGACATCGCGCTGCACATCGGCGTCGGCCGCGACGAGGGCCCGCTGGCCAACCCCGCCCACTACTTCATCCTGGCCGGCCTGTTCGGCATCTTCTCGGCGGGCTTCTTCGCGATCGTGATGCCCAAGGACGACCCGGGCCCGACCAGCATCCGGGTCGGCAAGGGCTGGCGCGCGCCGCTCGGCGGCGTCCTGATCTGCGCCTGCGGCGCGTTCAGCCTGATCGGCTTCCCGCTTGACGACGTCTGGCACCGCCTGTTCGGCCAGGACGTGACGCTCTGGGGCCCGACGCACCTGATGCTGATCGGCGGCGCCGCGATGACCCTCGTCGGCATCGCCGTGCTGCTGGTCGAAGGGGCGCGCAGCGTGGGCGCCCGCAGCCTGCCGCTGATCCTGACCATCCCCCTCTGCGGCGGGCTGCTGCTGGGGCTGGCGACCTTCCAGGCCGAGTTCGACTTCGGCGTGCCCCAGTTCAGGTTCGTGTTTCAGCCGATCCTGATCATGCTGGCCGCCGGCGTCGGGCTGGTGGCCGCGCGCGTGTTCGCCGGCCGCGGCGCCGCACTGGGCGCGGTCGCGTTCTTCCTGGCCGTACGCGGCGCGCTGGCGCTGCTGGTCGGCCCGATCCTTGGCGAGACCACCCCGCACATGCCGCTGTTCGTTGTCGAGGCGCTGGTCGTCGAGGCAATCGCGCTGCGCGTGTCCACGCGCGAGCGGCCGCTGGCGTTCGGCCTCTGGGCCGGCGTCGGGATCGGCACCGCCGGCCTGGCTTCGGAGTGGGCGTGGTCGCACGTGTGGATGCCGCTGCCGTGGCCGTCCGAGCTGTTCCCCGAGGCCGCCCTGCTGGGCTTCGCCGCCGCCGTCGCGGGCGCCCTGCTTGGCGCGTGGGCAGGCTCGCGCCTGGCGCTGACGCCCGCACCCGGGCTGCCGTCGCTGCGGCGCGCGGCCGTGGTGGGCGCCGCCGGAGTGGCTGCGCTGGTGGCTTTCGCGCTGTACAAGCCCGCCGACGACGGCGTGCGCGCCGAGGTGACTCTGACCGACGTCCGCGGCGGGCCCGAGCGCACCGTGAACGCCGAGGTCCGCCTCACCCCCACCGCCGCCGCCGACCACGCCGAGTGGCTGACCGCCACCGCGTGGCAGGGCGACGGGCTGGTTGTCGACCGGCTGCGCAAGGTCGGCCCTGGGCGCTACCGGACCACCGAGCCGATCCCCGTGCACGGCAACTGGAAGGCGCTGATCCGCCTGCACAACGGCAACTCGCTGACCGCGGCGCCGGTGTTCCTGCCGCGCGACCAGGCGATCCCGGCCAGCGAGGTGCCGGCGCGCGCCGAGTTCACACGCACGTTCGTCGCCGACCACCAGATCCTCCAGCGCGAGCAGAAGTCCGCCGCGTCATGGCTGACGATCGCCGCCTACCTGGTGGTCGTGGCGATCGCCCTCGGCCTGCTGGCCCTGCTCGTCTGGGGCCTTCACCGGCTGGCCTCCGCCGGATCCGGCGGGCCCCCGACGACGCCGCGCGAACCGGCCAAGCGGCGCACGCCGGAACTGGCGGGCAGCCATGCCTGACGCGGTGCTCCCGCTGGCCCACCACGCCGCCGTGTCCGCGCTCCCGTTCTTCGGGCCGATGTTGCTGATCGTGGCCTTTCTGCTGATCACACGCCTGCGCAGCGACTGAGAAGTGCCTGCAAAACAGGTCTAGCCACAATCGTCACAAGGCGCTAGAGTTGACCCCAGACTGGCCTCGCGGCCAGAGACCCCACCCGGGCCGGATACACGCCAACGGCGCTTCGAGCCACGAGGCAAGAGACCGGGTACGCGATCCTCGCCGCGGGGCCGGTGCCATGCCTGGGTCGTTCGCATTTCGGCTATCGTGCGCCCAGTCGTGTTAGGGCACCCTAATAACCCGGTATCGCGAGCGTGACCGAGTTCGCCTCGCTCGGCGACGAGGCCGTCGCGCTGAGCGCGCACGGCCAGGACGTGGTCTCGATCGCGGTCACCCATCCCGACTTCGGCCGCCTGTCCACCGTCCGGCTGGACACCGACACGGCGGCCGAACTGGCGAGTGCGCTGACGGGCCTGCTGCTGGACCGGGGCGTCGTTGCCGGCCCTGAGTAGGGTCAGGCGATGCCTTCAGACGACGTACTCAAGGGAACCGTGGTCCTGGTCACCGGGGCTTCCAGCGGCATCGGCGAGGCCAGTGCACGCGACCTGGCCGCCCACGGCGCGGCCGTGGCCGTGGCCGCCCGCCGGGTCGACCGACTGGAGAAGCTGGCCGCCGACATCGAGTCGGACGGCGGCAAGGCGCTGGCGCTCGAGGCCGACGTGACCGACCGCGCCCAGGCTCAGGCCGCGGTGCAGCGGACCGTCGACGAGCTGGGCCGGCTGGACACCGTGGTCAACAACGCCGGCGTGATGCTGCTGGGTCCTGTCGAGGGCGCCCCGGTCGAGGAGTGGGACCGGATGGTGGACCTGAACGTCAAGGGCCTGCTGTACGTGGCCGACGCCGCGATGCCACACCTGCTGAGCGCGGCCGAGGACGAGCCGCGTCAGGTGGCCGACCTGGTGAACATCAGCTCGGTCGCCGGCCGCTCGGCCAACAAGGGCAGCGCGGTCTACAACGCAACCAAGCACGCCGTCGGCGCGTTCAGCGAGGCGCTGCGCCAGGAGGTCACCCAGCGCCACGTGCGGGTGTCGCTGATGGAGCCGGGCGCGGTGCACACCGAGCTCGCCGGCCAGAGCCGCGACGGCGTCCGCGAGGGCGTCGAGAAGATGTACGACAGCATGGAGAGCCTCGAGGCGGTGGACATCGCCGACGCGATCACCTACATCGTCACGCGCCCCCGCCGTGTGGCGGTCAACGAGCTGCTGATCCGCCCGACCGAGCAGGCTCGCTAGCTTCGAGGGCGCGCAGAAACGCCTCGACCACCTCGGCGTCGAACTGCTCGCCCGCCCACTTGCACAGCTCGGCGCGGGCGGCATCGTGGCCGATCGCCTTGCGGTAGACGCGGTCGCTGGTCATCGCCTCGTAGGCGTCACCGACGGCAAGGATCCGCGCCTCGAGCGGGATCGCGTCGCCGGACAGGCCGGCGGGATAACCGCGGCCGTCGGGGCGCTCGTGGTGGGCGAGCACCCACCGGCGGATGTCGCCCAGGCCGGAGCCGCCGAGGATGCGGGCGCCGATCTCGGGGTGCTTCTTCATCGCCGCGTACTCGTCTTCGGTCAGCGGTCCGGGCTTCTGGAGGATCGAGTCGGCCACGCCGATCTTGCCGATGTCGTGCAGCACACCGGCCACGCGGACGCGGTCGGCGTGCTCGCCTGATATCCCCAGCTCACGGGCCATCATCTCGCAGAGCCGGCCCACCGTCTGGGAGTGGCGGGCGGTGCCCTCGTCACGCATGTCCAGCGCCTCGGCCAGGTTGAGCACCGTCGCCAGCTGGGCCTCGTCGCGCATGTGCGAGCCGTCGCCGCCGGTGGCCAGGATCTCGGCCACCTCGTCGCTGTGCAGGACGCTGCGATCGCGCCCCAGCACCTTGGCCGCGTACAGCGCATTCTCGGCCGCGAGCTGGAGGCTTTCGCTGTCGCCGGCGTGCACCGGGTAGGTGACCACGCCGAAGCTCACGGTCAGGGGGTTCGTATGGCCGGCGAACGTCTCGGCAATCCGCATGCGCAGGCGCTCGGCGACGAGGAACGCCTCGTGCTGGTCGGTGTCCGGCAGGATCAGCCCGAACTCCTCGCCCCCGATCCGGGCGGCTGCGTCCACGCGCCGGCGGTCGTCCTCCAGGATCTCGCCTATCCGCAGGAGCGCCGTGTCGCCGACCTCGTTGCCGAGCCGGGCGTTGTAGCTCTTGAACAGGTCGCAGTCGGCCTGGAGCACGCTGACCGGTTGCTGGCTGCGCTCGGCGCGTGCCAGCTCGCGGTCGACCGCGTCCTGGAACCCGCGGCGGTTGAGCAGCCCGGTCATCGGATCGACGCTGGCGGCCTCGCTGAGCTGGCCGATCAGGCGCGTCACGCGCGAGCGCAGCAACACGATGAACGCGCCCGCCACCGCGATCGTCCCGGTGAGCAGGACGAACGCGGATACGTCCTCGTTCGTGCCCGTCCCGGGGGTTGCCACCAGGTCCATGCGAAAGCACACGAGCACGACCGCGTAGTTGATAGCCGCCATCACGCCGAGGCCGATGGCCTCGCGGGTGGACATGAAGTAGAAGCCGTAGAACACGGCCCAGAGGTAGAACAGGAGATAGGGGCTGGCATCGCCGTGGCTGAACAGCACCGCCGCGGACGTGGCCAGGACGGCCAGGTAGGGGCCGATGGTCGTGAACCAGCGGGGCGTCCGATTGCCCAGGGCCATCAGCACGAAGGCCGAGACGACCGAGGTGAGCTGGACCGCCAACATCCCGACCTCGTCGACCCGCGGCGGGTGCGGAAGCAAGACGCCGAGCGCGCCGAGCAAGCCGGCCGTCAGGAACAGGTAGGCCTGGGCCTTGGCCGCCAGGCCAGGGGTCAGCGCCCGGCCATCGGGTTGCGGACGTCCGTGTCCCGCATCGGTCACATCGTCCCTATCGTCCATCCGTCCGGTTTTCTCAACCAGGGGACGCAGACCGGCCGAATGAGGGAGGGTGACCCCGTTCTCCGGACCCTCCCTCGATCTGGTGCTGGCTTCCGCGTTCGCGGGCGCGAGGCGCTCGCTGCGGCGCCTGACGCGCCGGGCCTAGCCCAGCCGCTGTCGGACGATCACCCGCGCGCCCTCGCGCGGTGAGATCGTGAACGCGCGCCGCACGACCCGTTCGGGCTGCTCGCGCTCGGCCCGCAGCTCCACGCGCGTGAGCACGGTCTGCATGACAGCGCGCATCTCCGCCAGCGCGAAGCCGGATCCGATGCAGCGCCGGACGCCGCCGCCGAACGGGATCCAAGCGTATGGCGGCGGGCTCTGGCCGATGAACCGCTCGGGCAGGAACTCCTCCGGGCGGTCGTAGATGCCGGGGTGGCGGTGAAGCATGAAGATGCACGGCATCAGCACCGTGCCGGGCTCGTAGGTCCGCCCGCCGACCTCGAACGGCACCGTGACCTTGCGTGCCGTGATCGGCACCACCGGCCGCAGCCGCAGCACCTCCTTGATCGTGGCGTCCAGGTACGTGGTGCTGCCCTGGGCAAGCTCGGCGGTCACGCGCACCAGCGCCGCGGGGTTGCGCAGCAGCCGCTCGAAGGCCCATGCCAGCGCGGTGGCCGTGGTCTCGTGGCCGGCCACCAGCATCGTCAGCAGCTGGTCGCGCAGCTCGCGGTCCGTCATCGCGTCGTCGCCATCCGCGTCCTGGGCGTCAAGCAGCAGCGACAGCACGTCGCCGGGCCGGTCGCTGGCCGCGCGCCGGCGGGCGATCTCGTCGTAGAGCAGCTCGTCGACCTCGGCGGTGCAGCGCATCAGCTTGCCCCACGGCGTGCGCCCGCGCAGCTCGATCCGCAGCTGCGGGAGCGTGGTGGCCAGCGTTGTGTTCAGCTCCAGCAGCCGCGCCAGCAGCACGCGGAAGCGGTCACGGCGCGCGCCCGGGCCGAGGCCGAAGACCGCGGCAAGGATCACGTTCAGCGTCATCGCCTGCATGTGCGGCTGGAGCGCCAGCGGCTCGCGCACGGGCCACCCGGCCACGTCCTCCACGGCCGCCTCGAGCATCGCGCCGTAGTGCTCGGCGATCCGCTCGCCATGGAACGGGGCCAGCAACAGCCGACGCTGGCGCAGGTGCTCCTGGCCGTCGATCACCAACAGCGAGTTGGTGCCAAGCACGCGCCGGAACAGCCCGTTGATATCGCCCATGTTGGTCTCCTCGGGCGTGCCGTGGAAGACGGTCTTGACGTCCTCGGGCTCACACAGGAAGACCACGTCGGCGCTGGGCCCGAGCCGGGCGCTGAACGTGCTGCCGTAGCGCTCGCGGCACGTGCGCATGAAGCGCTCGGGGTCGGACACCCACTGCAGGGTCTGGGCCAGCGCGGGACGGCGCGGTCCGGGCGGGAGCGCGGTCACGCGCGCAGGGTTTCAGATACGGCGCTTCAAGTACGGTTGAGGTCATGTCACAGACCATGAGCATCGGCGAGGTGGCTGAACGCAGCGGGGTGGCCGCCTCCGCGCTGCGCTACTACGAGGACCGCGGCCTGATCACGCCCGAACGCTCGACCGCGGCCCACCGGCGCTACCAGCGCCCGGTGCTGCGCCGGGTGGCCTTCATCGTGTTCGCCCAGCGCGTGGGCCTGACCCTCGAGGAGATCGGCCAGGAGCTGGCCAAGCTGCCCGACGACCGCGTCCCGCGCCGGCGCGACTGGGCCAAGCTGTCGGCCAAGTGGTCCGAGCGGATCGACGATCGGATCGCCGAGCTGGAGCGGCTGAAGGCGGGGCTGACCGAGTGCATCGGCTGCGGTTGCCTGTCGCTGGCGCGGTGCAAGCTCTCCAACCCGGACGACAGCGTGTCCAGCACCGGCAGCGGACCGCGCTACTGGGTCGGCGAACCACGCCCGCCGGCTTGATCGACCCCGTCCACGAGCTCGGCGGCGAGCCCGCCGTGCGGGTGGGCGGCCGCGAGCTGAGTTACGCCGAGCTGCGCGCGGCCGCCGGAGCGGTGGCCGCCGACCTCGGCAGCGCCCGGCGCGTGGCGGTCTGGGCCGAGCCGACGCTGGAGACGTGCGTGGCGGTGACCGCCGCGTGCGCCGCGGGCATCGAGCTGGTGCCGCTGAACCCCAGGCTGGGCCACGCCGAGCTGCGCCACGTGCTCGACGACAGCCGCCCCGAGCTGGTGCTCGGCGGGCCCGGCGGGCTCACGGTAGACGCCGGCCGGCGCGGACCTGAGCTGCCGCGGGTCGACGCCGATCCCGAGGACATCGCGCTGATCGTCTACACCTCGGGCACGACGGGCCCGCCGAAGGGCGCACGGCTGTCGCGCCGCGCGCTGACCGCCAACCTGGACGCGCTGGCCGCCGCGTGGGAGTGGACCGGCGAGGACGTGCTGGCGCACGCGCTGCCGCTGTTCCACGTGCACGGGCTTGTGCTGGGCCTGCTCGGGCCGCTGCGCCTGGGCGGTGCGCTGCACCACCTGGGCCGGTTCGACCCCGCCGGGCTGGCCGGCGCACTGGAGCGCGGCGCCACGATGGCGTTCGGCGTGCCGACGATGTATCACCGGCTCGCCGAGGCGGGCGACACGGTGGCCCCGGGCCTGCGCCGCGCGCGGCTGCTGGTGTCCGGCTCGGCGCCGCTGCCGGCGCCCGACTTCGACGCGATCGAACGGCTGAGCGGCCAGCGGATCGCCGAGCGCTACGGGCTTACCGAGACGCTGATCGTGACCGCCGTGGGCGCCGGCGTCGAGCGCCGCCCCGGGCACGTCGGCCCGCCGCTGCCCGGCGTCGAGCTCGAGCTGGTGGCCGAGGACGGCAGCGAGGAGATGGGCGAGGTGGCCGTGCGCGGCCCGAGCCTGTTCAGCGGCTACCTGAACGGCGCCGAGCCCGGCGACTGGTTCATGACCGGCGACCTGGCAACGCGCGCCGCCGACGGGCAGCTGCGGATCGTGGGCCGGCGCTCGCAGGACCTGATCAAGACCGCCGGCCACAAGGTGGGCGCCGGCGAGGTCGAGCAGGCGCTGCTGGACCACCCCGGCGTGGCCGAGGCCGCCGTGACCGGCGAGCCGGACCCCGACCTCGGCCAGCGGATCGTGGCGTGGGTGGTGCCGCGTGACGGCGGCGCCGCCCCCGGCGGGCTCGCCGAGCACGTGGCCGCCCAGCTGGCGCCGCACAAGCGCCCGCGCGAGGTGCGTGTGCTCGACGAGCTACCGCGCAACGCGATGGGCAAGGTCGTGAAGGCGGACCTGGGCTGAGAGGGGAATCGGGTCGTTCGCCAACACGGCGTGGTCACGCACGCGAATCTGATCGATGCCGGGCTGTGACCCACCCCTCCGGCGTGCGCTGGGTGGCTAGAGCCGCTGGCGCACGACCTCGACCGGACCGCGCAGGCCGCGCATGGTCACCGAGCCCGCCGATTCCCACTCGCCGCCGGCGGGGTCCGCCGCGGCGGTGGCGGCGGTGGCCACCAGCTCGTTGCCCTCGGCGACGTTGAGCAGCCGCGCGGCCAGGTTCACGGCGCCGCCGAAGTAGTCACCCTCGCGCGAGATCGCGGTGCCCTTGTGGGCGCTGGCGTGTACCGACGGAAGCTCCGGGTCCTGCATCGCGGTCACGATCCGGCGGCCGACGTCGAGCGCGGTGGGCGCGTCGGCGTAAACCAGCATGTAGCCGTCGCCGAGCCCCTTGGTGAAGCGCACCTGTGGGCCGCGGTCGCGGCTGACCACCTGGGCGAAGCGGTCGATCGCGTCGACCGCCGCCTGGTCGCCACGCTCGGCGGCGAAGGCGGTGAAGTCCTTGAGGTCGCAGAACAGGAAGCAGACGGTGACCGCGCCCGGCAGGCCCTCGCCCTCGGTCTCGGCCGCGCGCACGGCCTCCTGGGCGATGTGGTGCTCGAGCCAGCGGCGATGGATACCGAGCAGCAGCGGTCCGGTCACCGGCAGCAGCTCCCCGAACGCGTCGCGGGTGGCCACCAGCGAGGCGTACGGGTCGTCGTCGTCGCGCAGGCGCGGCTCCACGTACAACCGGAACAGCTGGACCTCGGTCTGCGCGATCCGGGCCAGCAGCCGGCCGTACACGCGCGCCACCTGGAGCCCGACCTCGGGCGGCCACGTCTCGCGCATCTCGTGGAGCTGACGGAAGATGCCCGCCTCCTGCTCGGAGAACGCGGGCTCGTCATCGTCGGAGATCGGCAGCCCGAACGCCTCCCAGAACATGTGCACCATCTCCAGCGGCGGCCCGCCACGGTCGCTGACCTCGCGCGCGCTGACCGTGCGCTCGGCGATCTCGGGCATCAGGACCGCGTCGAACACCGCATCCTCCGGCGATCCGCGCTCGATGGCGCGCTGCACCGCCTGCTCGGGCAGGCCGAGGCTGTGCAGCAGCTCGGCGATCTCCCGCTCGCGCGCATCGTCCGCCATGCGGACATCATCGCGCGCGGGCCGCGATGCGGCCGAGCGGCTACTCGTCGAGGTCGGGCAGCAGGTCCTCGAACGTCTCCTCGAGGTCTACGCCGAGCTCGTCTTCATCAAGGAGGGGCTCCACGTCGAGCGGGTCCTCGTCGTCGTCGAGCTCGTCGTCCTCGCGTACCGCGACCGGCACGAGCTTGACGCCGCGGGCCACCCATGCCTTCTTCACGCGGGTTGCCCTGACCACCAGCTTGCGGCCCTTGCGCGGCCGCGCGCCCTTGGCCACCTTGGTCTTGCGTGCGAGCTTGACGACGACCGGCGTGCGGCCGCTGCGGCGGAGCGTGAACGTCTTGCCCTTGACCGCGGAAACGGTGCCGGTGAACTCGCGCACGACCGGCTTCGGGCCCTTGGCGGCGGCGGCCGTGGGCATCGCCACGAGCGCGATGGCGGCCAGCGCGGCCGCGGTCGTTCGAAGTGTCATGGCGTGGCCATCGGCCGGATCCTCCGCCTGCTTGCGTCCGCGGCCCAGAAACTGGACGGACGGTCAGCCGGCGCCGCTCCCCGAGCAGGTGTTTCAATCGCGCGATGACCACAACCCTCAACGCCGTGCCCGAACAGGAGGAGCTCCTGCTGCGCGAGGCGGTGGCCGGCATCTGCTCCGAGTTCGGACCCGAGTACAGCCACCGCAAGGTCGCCGAGGGCGAGCCGCCGACCGAGCTGTGGGACGCGCTCGCCCGGAGCGGCTATCTGGGCGTGAACGTTCCCGAGGAGTACGACGGCGGCGGGCTCGGCATGGCGGCGCTGTCGATGGTCGGCGAGGAGATCTCCGGCGCCGGCTGCTCGCTGCTGCTGATCGTGGTCTCGCCCGCGATCGCGGGCAGCATCCTGACCCGCCACGGCAGCGACGAGCAGAAGGACCGCTGGCTGCGCGGCATCGGCACCGGCACCACCAAGATCGCGTTCGCCATCACCGAGCCCGACGCGGGCACGAACTCGCACAACCTGTCCACGTCGCTCAAGCCCGACGGCAAGGGCTTTCGCCTGAACGGCCAGAAGACGTACATCTCTGCCGTCGAGCACGCCGATCACGTGCTGGTGGTCGCGCGCATGCGCGGCGCGGACGGCAACCTCGGGCTGCCCGTGCTTGCGATCGTGGACGTGGACGCGCCCGGCTTCACACGCACCCGGATCCCGATGCCGGACGTGGGCCCGGACGCTCAGTGGCAGCTGTTCTTCGACGACGTCGAGGTGACCGCGGACCGGCTGGTCGGCGGGCAGACCGGCGGGCTCGGCGCCGTGTTCGACGGGCTGAACCCCGAGCGGATCATGGGCGCCTCGGTGACGATGGGCGCGGGCCGCCGCGCGCTCGCGATCGCCGCCGACTACGCGCGCGAGCGCAAGGTGTGGAACGGCCAGCCGATCGGCACCCACCAGGGCGTGGCGCACCCGCTGGCGGAGGCCAAGATCGAGCTGGAGCTGGCGCGGCTGATGACCCAGAAGGCGGCGGTGCTCTTCGACGCCGGCGCCAAGGGGGCGGGCGAGGCGTCGAACATGGCCAAGTACGCGGCGGCCGAGGCGTCGATCAGGTGCGTCGACCAGGCGATCCAGACCCACGGCGGCAACGGCTTCGCGCTGGAGTACGGCCTGGCCCAGATGTGGTGGGGCGTGCGCCTGACGCGGACGGCCCCGGTGTCGCGCGAGATGATCCTGAACTACGTGGCCGAGCACTCGCTCGGCCTGCCGAAGTCCTACTGAAGCTGGCCCAGCAGCCAGCGCGCGTGGGTGAGGAGGCGGTCGAGCGGGTAGCGGTCCGGGTCGGTCAGGTGCAGGCGCGCGCTCTGGTCGGACACCGCGCTGAGCATGTGCGCGGTCAGCTCGGGGTCGGGTGACTCCCGCCCCGCGCCGAGGCCCGGCGCCGTGTTCTTGGCCAGCTGGGCGACCACGGCCGCGCGGCCGGCCGCGATCCGCTCGTGCAGCGCCGGCGGCGCACCCTCCTGGGGCATCAGCACCAGCCGCCAGGTGTCTGGGTCGGCGCTGACCGCCTCGAGGTAGCCGTGCAGCGAGGACACCAGCGTCTCGACCGGGTCGCCGCTGCCGAGGTCGTACTCGATCACGTCGTCGAGCTGGGAGATCGAACGGACGGTCTCGCGGTCGATCAGCGCCTCGAGCATGCCGTCGAGGTCGCCGAAATGGCCGTAGACCACAGGCCGCGTGATGCCCGCCTCGCGCGCGACCCGCTCGATCGAGACGGCGTGGAACCCATCCTCGGCGACGATCGACTTCGTCACGTCGAGGAGCTGCTCGCGCCGGTCCGCGCCGGTCATCCGTGGGGCTTTCGTGGCCATGGGGTTGACGCTCACCTTACACTACTGTAACTTACACTGCTGTAATGAGCGAGGACACAGACATCCTGATCGTCGGCGCGGGTTTTTCCGGGCTGGGAACCGCAATCCGCCTGCGCCAGGAGGGATACACGGACTTCGTGATCGCCGAGCGCGGCGACGACGTGGGTGGCACGTGGCACTTCAACACGTATCCGAACTGCGGCTGCGATGTGCCCTCGCACCTGTACTCGTTCTCGTTCGCGCCCAACCCCGACTGGACGCGCACCTACTCCAAGCAGCCCGAGATCCGCGACTACCTCCAGCGCACCGCCGACGAGTTCGGCGTCCGCCCCCACGTGCGCACGAACACCACGGTCGAGTCCGCCGCCTGGGACGAGGACGCCGGCCGCTGGATCGTCGAGACATCGACCGGCAGCTTCCGCGCGCGCATGCTCGTGCCGGGCATGGGCCCGCTTGCCGAGCCGCGGATCCCCGACATCGAGGGCATCGAGGACTTCGAGGGCGACGTCATGCACTCCGCCCGCTGGGACCATTCGGTCGACCTGAAGGGCAAGCGCGTGGCCTCGATCGGCACCGGTGCCTCGGCGATCCAGTACGTGCCCGCGATCCAGCCCGACGTGCAGCAGCTGCACGTGTTCCAGCGCACCGCACCGTGGATCATGCCGCACACCGACCGCCCGACCACGAAGTGGGAGCGCAGGCTGTACGGCGCTGTGCCGGGGCTGGAGAAGGTCCTCCGTGGCGGCGTCTACGCGGCGCGCGAGCTGCTGGTGCTGGGCTTCGTCAAGCGCCCGCGGCTGATGCGGTTCGTGGAGAAGATCGCGCGCAAGCACATCGAGCAGTCCGTGCCCGATCCCGAGCTGCGCGCCAAGGTCACGCCCGACTACACGATCGGCTGCAAGCGGATCCTGCCGTCGAACAGCTGGTACCCCGCGCTTGCCGAGGACAACGTCGAGCTGGTCACCGAGGGTGTGGTGCGCGCCACGCCGACCGGCGTCGTGGACGCCGCGGGCGTGGAGCGCGAAGTCGACGCGATCGTCTTCGGCACCGGCTTCCACGTGGCCGACATGCCCGTGGGCAGCGCGGTCACGGGCCGCGGCGGCAAGACGCTCGACGACGTCTGGCAGGGCAGCCCGAGCGCCTACCTCGGCACCTCGATCCCCGGCTTTCCGAACCTGTTCCTGCTGCTGGGCCCCAACACCGGGCTTGGGCACAGCTCGATGGTCTACATGATCGAGTCACAGATCGAGCACGTGATCGACGCGCTGGCCGCGATGCGCCGCCACGATGCCGACACGGTCGAGGTGCGCGAGGACGTCGCGAGCGCGTTCAACGCCGAGATCGACAAGCGCCACGACGGCGCGGTGTGGAACACCGGCTGCGCGTCCTGGTACCTGGACGAGAACGGCCGCAACGCCACCCTGTGGCCCGACTGGACGTTCCGCTTCCGCCAGCGCACCGCGAGCTTCGAGCCGGACAAGTACGAGCTGACCACCCGTCCCGCGCCCGCGCGCGAGCCGGCGCCGGCATGAGCTCGGAGCGCGTGATCATCACCGGCGCGGCCGGCGGGCTCGGTACGACGGCAACGGCCGAGCTGCGGCGCCAGGGGGCGACCGTCGTGGGGCTCGACCTGCGCGGCAGCGGCGACGACATCCTCGACTGCGACGTACGCGACCAGGCGTCGGTCGACGCGGCCGTGGCGGCGGCGATCGAGAAGCTCGGCGGCGGCGTGGACGTGGTGATCAACAACGCCGGCGTCGGCGATCCCCAGAGCGCCGGCGCGGCGCCCGACGAGGCCGCCCTTGCCGTGATCGACATCAACCTGATGGGCGCCTGGCGCGTGACCTCCGCGGCCATGGATGCGCTACTGGCCGCGCGCGGGCGGGTGGTGAACATCGCGTCGGGGCTGGCACACCTGACGTCGCCGTTCGCCACCGCCTACACGATGTCCAAGCGCGGCCTCGTGGGGTACAGCGACTCGCTGCGGCTGGAGTACGCCGGGCGGCTGACGGTCACGACCGTCTACCCCGGCTACATCCGCACGCCGATCCACGACGCGTCGAACGAGAAGGGCATGGGCCTGGAGGGCGCCGTGCCCGCCGAGGACATCGCCGACGCCGGCCGCGCGTTCGCGCGCGCCGCCCTGTCCGAGAAGCCGATCCGCGACCTGGCAACCACCCGCGCGGGCACGGTCAACTACACGGCGGTGCGGCTGATGCCGCGCAGGCTGCTGGACCGGATCACGCTGCTGCGGATGCGCCAGCTGGCCCGCAAGGGCCACTTCGACGGTGGCGAGCTCAGCCGCGAGTTCGGCGCGGCGCTGAAGTAGCGGCCCAGACGAGCGCGCCGAAGGCGGCCGTCGCGGCCAGCGTCCGGACGATGTTCCAGGCGACCCACGGGGTCACGAAGTCGTCGCGAACGGCGGCGAGATCACCGATCCGCCCGACGTCGCCAGCCTGCTTGAGGTCTTCGTTGAGCGGGATGTGGATCGCGACGGTGATCACGGCCGCAACCGCGTAGAGCGTGAGTGCGGCGGCGATCCAGCGAGCCGTCCCGGCCGAGCCCGACCGGCGCGCCTGGACAAGGGCCACCACGGCGAGCGCCGGGGCGGCCAGGAAGGTCAGCGGAAAGGCCGGGAGGTCGGCCATCCGCTGCATGGCGTCGACCAGCGTGCGGTCCTCGGCTGCGGTCAGGCCCGGCATGACGCCGGCCGAGAAGGCGTAGATGAGCCCCGCCAGCAGGCCCATGGCGATCACGGCGGCGCCGAGCACGATGTCCGCATTTCGGTTGGTGGTAGCCATGCGTCCAGTCTCGGCCGCGCGAGAGCGACTGTCTATGCGCAGGCCGCGCGAATCCATGCTCGATCGTCCACCGAGGTGGACGACCCGCGTTACTCGTCGTCGGGCGCGGCCTCGCGCTCGGCCTTGGCGCGCTCCTCCAGCTTCTGCTTGAGGTAGTCGGCCTTGTCGGCGCGACGCTCGGCGGTGTCGGCCTCGTCGTCCGTGCTGGCGCCCTGGGCATGCTCGCGCTCGGCATCGGCGATCTCGGCCTGCTGGCGGCGCAGCGCCTTGGTCTCGATGTCCTCTTCACCGTCCATGGGGGCGCAATGTAGCGCCGGCGGCTGAGCGCGGCCTAACATCGGCCGCCGCGATGGCGGTCGTACAGGCATCCGATCTGGGAAAGGACATGGCCGGGCGGCCCCTGCTCCGGGGCGTGTCGTTCAAGCTCGAGCGGCGCGACCGGATGACGCTGTCGGGGCGCAACGGGTCGGGCAAGACGACTCTGCTGCGGATCCTGGCGGGCCAGACCGGCCACGACGGCGGCCGGCTGAGCCTCCAGAAGGGCGCGAAGGTCTCGCTGCACGACCAGCGCCCGCCGCGCGAGCGCGACCTGTCGCTGCGCGACTACGTGCTCTCCGGTGCCGAGGAGGCGGTGGCGCTGGAGGGCGAGCTTGCGCGGCTCGAGCAGGCGATGGCCGAGGGCGACGGCAGCGACAAGACCCTCGCCGCGTACTCGAGGACGATGGAGCGGTTCGAGCTGCGTGGCGGCTACCGCTGGCGCGACGAGGCGCTGCGCACCGTCAACGGGCTGGGGTTCACGGCCGGCGACCTGGACCGGCCGCTGTCCACGTTCTCCGGCGGCGAGCTCACGCGCGGGTCGCTGGCCCGCGCTCTGACCGGCGAGCCCGATCTGCTGCTCCTCGACGAGCCGACCAACCATCTCGACATCGCGTCGCTGGAGTGGCTCGAGGAACACCTGAACGGGCTCGACGCCGCGGTCGTGCTGGTGGCCCACGACCGCTGGTTCCTGGAGGCCGTCGGGACCTCGGTGCTGGAGCTGGAGGCGGGCCGGGCCAAGTTCTTCCCCGGCACGTGGACGGCATGGCGCAAGGAGCAGGCGATGCGCGAGATGGCCCTCGGCAAGGCGATCGCAAAACAGGAGGCCGAGATCGCGCGGCTGGAGCGGTTCGTGGAGCGCTTCCGGGCCAAGGCCACCAAGGCGCGCCAGGCCCAGTCGCGCGTCAAGCGGCTGGAGAAGATCGAGCCGATCGAGCGCGACCCGCGCGACACGCGCGTCCTGAACTTCAGCTTCAAGGAGCCCGAGCGCCCCGGCCGCACGATCTTCGAGCTCCAGGGTGGCCGGATCGAGGTGCCCGGCCGGGTGCTGATCGACAAGGCCGACATGCACGTGGAGCGCGGCGAGCACGTGACGCTGGTGGGCGGCAACGGCTCGGGCAAGACCACGCTGATCCAGACGCTGACTGGCCGCGCCGAGCTGCCGGAGGGCAAGCTCTCCACCGGTCACAACGTGCACCTTGGCTACGTCAGCCAGCACGCCGAGGGGCTGTCCGAGGACGGCTCGCTGCTGGAGGCCACCCAGCGCGCCACCGGCCTGACCCCCGGCAAGGCGCGCGCGCTGCTGGGCCTGTTCCTGTTCAGCGGTGAGGAGGCCGAGAAGCCGGTGGCCGGCCTGTCCGGCGGTGAGCGCCAGCGGTTCTCGCTGGCGGTGCTGGTCAACAGCGGCGCGAACATGCTGGTGTTGGACGAGCCCACCAACCACCTGGACCTGGAGAGCCGCGAGGCGCTCGAGGACGCGCTGCGCGGGTTCCCCGGCTCGCTGCTGCTGGTGAGCCACGACCGTGCGCTGCTGGACGCCGTCGGCAGCCGGACGATCGCCGTCGAGGACGGCGCGCTGCGCAGCTACGAGGGCGGCTGGGCCGAGTACCTGGAGGCTCGCGCTGCGCGCGAGGACGAGCGCCCGGCGAAGGAGAAGAAGGCCGACCCGGCCAAGCTCGAGCGCCAGCTCGTGGCGGCCGAGGCCGACCTGGCCCGGATCGATCCCGGCGACGCCAAACGCCACGCCGAGGCCCGGCGGCGGGTGGACGAGTTGTACGAACGGCTGGCCGCCGTCGGCGGCTGAAGCCGTTTGATCCCTGACACCCAGGGGTAGCCAGCCGGGAAGGAGAGGAGGACAGGGTGTCCATGCTGGACGTCCAGGAGCTGTCGATCCGCTTTGGCGGCGTGACGGCCCTCGACAGTGTGTCGTTCGACGTTGCCGAGGGCTGCGTGTGTGGGCTGATCGGCCCGAACGGGGCCGGTAAGACGACGTTGTTCAACTGCGTCAGCCGCCTGTACGACCCGGACTCCGGCTCCCTGACCTTCGACGGCGAGGACCTGCTGTCCCGCCGCGCGCACCAGATCTCGGGACTCGGCATCGCGCGCACGTTCCAGCACCTCGGCATCGTCCAGTCGCTGACCGTGCGCCAGAACGTGATGCTCGGCGGGCACGTGCACGGCCGCTCGGGCTTCCTGTCCGCGGCGCTCGGACTCCCGGCTGAGCGGCGCGAGGAGCGCGAGCTCGGCGAGCGCGCGGACCGCGCGATCGAGCAGCTGCGCCTGACCGCTGCCGCCGACCAGCAGGCCGCGGGGCTGCCGTACGGCGTGCTCAAGCGCGTCGAGCTGGCGCGCGCGCTGTGCGGCCAGCCGCGGCTGCTGATGCTCGACGAGCCCGCCGGCGGGCTCAGCCACGAGGAGGTCGCCGAGCTCGGCGACCTGATCGCCTCCCTGCGCGACGAGCACGACCTGACCGTGCTGCTTGTCGAGCACCACATGGGCCTGGTCATGCGCGCCTCCGACCACGTCGTCGTCCTGAACTTCGGCCAGGTGATCGCCACCGGCGCGCCCGATCAGGTGCAGAACGACGACGCGGTGGTCGAGGCCTACCTGGGGGCGGGCGAGTGAGGCGCATGGCGCACCCGATCAAGTCCGCGGTGGCCCCGGCGAACGGCTGGCTGGGTAGGAGGTGGCCCGTTACGTCCTCGTCACACTCGGCCACTGCTCGGGGACGGCTCCCCGGTGCGACTCCACTTGCGCACAGCATGGGTACGCAAGTGGAGTCGCTGCGGCCAGGTCCCGGCCGTGCGCGTCACGACAGGGTTACGAGGGTGACGAAGCGACACCGGCCGCCCTACCCAGCCGGCCGTTTCGAACGCGCCTCCGCGGACGCCGACAGGAGCGCCCAACCGTGAGCGCGCTGCTCGATGTCCGCGATCTCGAGGCCGGCTACGGCTCCGTGACCGTGCTGCGCGGCGTGTCGCTGGAGGTCGACGAGGGCCAGGTCGTCGGCGTGCTCGGCCCCAACGGGGCCGGCAAGACGACGATGCTGCGCGCCCTGTCGGGCGTGCTCAAGCCGCGCGGTCACGTGAGCTTCGCGGGCGAGGACGTGGCGGGCCGCAAGCCGGAGGCGATCGCCCGGCTTGGCATCGCGCAGGTGCCCGAGGGGCGCGGCACGTTCACCGGGCTGACCGTGCGCGAGAACCTGCGCGTGGGCGCCTACAGCCGGCGCGACGGTGACGTGAGCGCCGACATCGACCGCTGTTTCGAGCGCTTCCCGGTCCTTGGCGAACGCGAGGGCCAGGCTGCCGGCAGCCTGAGCGGCGGCGAGCAGCAGATGCTGGCCGTGGCACGCGCGCTGATGCTCAGGCCGAGGCTGCTGCTGCTGGACGAGCCGTCGCTGGGCCTGGCGCCGAAGACCACCGCGCGGCTGTTCTCGGATCTGGGCACGATCGCGCGCGAGGAGGGCACGACCGTGCTGGTGGTCGAGCAGAACGCCAGCCTGGCGCTCAAGTTCGCCGACTTCGCCTACGTGCTCGAGGCGGGCCGGATCGCGCTGTCGGGCCAGGCGTCCGAGCTCGCCGAGAACGACGAGATGCGACGCAGCTACCTGGGGGTCTGAGCCGTGGCCGACGTCATCGAGACGGTCGTCGACGGGATCGCCACCGGCTCGCTCTACGGAGCGCTGGCGCTGGCGCTGGTGCTGATCTTCCGAACCACCGGCATCGTGAACTTCGCCCAGGGTGAGATGGCCATGTTCACCACGTTCCTGGCCTGGGGCATGGTCGAGGCCGGGCTGCCGGTCGGCGTGGCGCTGCTGGCCACGCTGGCGCTGGCGTTCGTGATCGGCGCGCTGATCGAGCGGATCGTGATCCGCCCGGTGGAGGGCGGCGAGACGCTGACGCTGGTGATCCTGACGCTTGGCCTGTTCATCCTCATCAACAGCGCCGCGGGCTGGGTGTGGGGCTTCAACACGCGCGCCTTCCCCGGGCTGTTCGGTGACGGCAACGTGGACGTCGGCAGCGTCGGCGTGTCGGTCGAGTCGCTGGGCATCGTGGCCGTGCTGCTGGGGCTGGTCGGGCTGCTGTTCCTGTTCTTCCAGCGCACCAAGGTCGGTCTGGCCATGCGCGCGGTATCGATGAATCCCGATTCCAGCCGCCTGGCCGGCATCTCCGTGGGCCGGACGCTGATGATCGGCTGGGGCGTGGCCGCACTGGCCGGCGCGCTCGCCGGGATGCTGATCGCCCCACGGCTGTTCCTGGACGTCAACTTCATGAGCGCGGTGTTGATCTACTCGTTCGCCGCCGCCACGCTCGGCGGGTTCGACAGCCCGCTCGGCGCCGTGATCGGTGGCTGGATCATCGGCGTGGCCGAGAACCTGACCGGCACCTATGTCGACTTCGTCGGCAACGATCTGAAGATCCTGGTGCCGCTGCTGATCATCCTGGCGGTGCTGATGGTGCGCCCGACCGGGCTGTTCGGCTCGCCGGAGGTGTCGCGGGTGTGAAGCGCGCCGCTGCCTATGCGGCGCTGGCGCTGGTGCTGGTGGCGATCCCGTTCTTGTTCAGCTCCTACCGCGTGGGCCAGTTCACGCTGGTCGCGGCCTACGCCGTGGCCGTTCTGGGGCTGAACCTGCTGGTGGGCTACTCGGGCCAGATCTCGCTCGGCCACGGCGCGTCGTTCGCGCTCGGCGCCTACGTGAGCGCGATCCTGATCACCGACGCGAGCTTCCCGGCGTTCGCCACGGTGCCAGTGGCCGCCGTCGTGTGCTTCGGCGCGGGCCTGCTGCTGGGCCTGCCGGCGCTGCGCCTGCGCGGGCTGTACCTGGCGATCCTGACGCTGGGCCTTGCCGTGGCCACACCGCAGCTGATCAAGCGCTTCGACGGGCTGACCGGCGGCACCCAGGGCCTGAACGTGGAGCAGCCGGGCGCCCCCGCCTGGACCGGACTTGCCGACGACCAGTTCCTGTACCTGGCGACGCTGGCCTTCACAGTCGTGATGTTCGTGCTGGCTGCGCGGCTGGTGCGTGGCCGCGTTGGCCGCGCGCTGATCGCGATCCGCGACAACGAGACCGCGGCCAGGGCCCAGGGCGTGAACCCGGCGCGATACAAGACGCTGGCGTTCGCGACCGGCTCGCTGTACGCCGGTGTCGGCGGCGCGCTGTACGTGTTCTCGATCGGGTTCGTGGCGCCGGAGTCGTTCACGCTCGTGGTGTCGTTCTCGTTCCTGGCCGCCGTCGTCGTGGGCGGGCTGGCGACCATCGGCGGCGCGGTGTTCGGAGCGCTGTTCATCGAGTTCGTGCCCGTCTACGCCGGCGACGTCGACGAGGCGCTGGCGGGCGTGATCTACGGGGCGGTCCTGATCGCGTTCATGTACGCGCTGCCCGGCGGCGTGATGGGGGCGCTACGCAAGCTGCGAGACAAGTTCAACGAGGGAGGGAGCAGAGATGCGCAGGACAGCCGTGCTGTTGACGGCGTCGCTGGCATTGGCGGCGAGCCTGATAGCGGGATGCGGGCGCGATGAGGAGGACTCCGGGTCCCAGGACCCGGGGGTGACAAAGGACTCGATCAAGCTCGGCGGGATCTACCCGTTCAGCGGTCCTGCGTCGGCGTACGGCCAGATCGCCGCGGGCGCCAAGGCTCAGTTCCAGATGGTCAACGACAAGGGCGGCGTCGACGGCCGCAAGATCGAGTTCGAGACGGTGGACGACAGCTACGAGCCGCCGAAGGCGGTGCAGGCCGCGCGCAAGCTCGTCGAGCAGGAGAAGGTGTTTGCGCTGTTCAACACCCTCGGCACGCCGAGCAACCTGGCCATCTGGGACTACACCAACCAGGAGAAGGTGCCGCAGGTGTACGTCGCCACCGGCGCTTCCGAGTTCGGCGCCGACATCAAGGGCCACCCGTACACCACCGGCTGGCAACCCAACTACGTGACCGAGGCGAAGATCTACGCCGACTACCTCAAGAAGGAGAAGCCGAACGCCAAAGTCGGCGTGCTGCTCCAGAACGACGGCTTCGGCAAGGACCTGACGGGCGGCTTCGAGGATGCGCTGAAGGGCTCGGACGTGGAGGTCGTGGCCAAGGAGACCTACGAGGCCACCGACCCGAGCGTGGCGCCGCAGGTCAAGAAACTGTCGGGCTCCGGGGCGGACACGTTCCTGAACGTGACCACGCCGAAGTTCTCGGCGCAGGCAATCGCGGCGGTGGCCAAGTCGGACTGGAAGCCGCTGCACATCCTGAACAACGTGGGCGCCTCGAAGACCACGGTGCTCGCGCCGGTGGGCCTGGAGAACGCCAAGGACATCGTGTCCACGGGCTACTTCAAGGACCCGGAGGACCCCGAGTTCGCGGATGACGCGGCCATGAAGCAGTACAAGGCGCAGCTCAAGAAGTCCGCGCCGAAGGCCAACCCCAATGAGCCGTTCCACGTCTACGGCTGGGCCGCGGCGGCGACCATGGTCGAGGCGCTGAAGGGCATGAAGGAGCCCACCCGCGACGAGCTCATGAAGTCGGTCCGCAACATGGACACGGAGATCCCGATCCTGCTGCCCGGGGTCAAGGTCAAGACCAGCGGCGAAAGTGACGGCTACCCGATCGAGGCGATGCAGATCATCCAGTTCGACGGCAAGAACTGGCAGCGCCAGGGCCAGGTGGAGGAGGCCAGCGCCGAGAAATAGCTCCAGGCCGATCGGGCGTCCCGCCCGATCGGGATGTCGTGCCACCGATCGGGCATCCCTGCCCGATCGGTGAGCGGCGGCTCGGCCGTCCGTGGCTGGTTCGGGACAACCCGAGCCGGCCACGGATTGGCGGCAGGTGTTTACTGAATGGCCATGGATGGCCATTCAGTGAAACATCCCGCCAGGGCCGCGGCTGCCGAAGTGGATGCAGACGCTGGGCTTCATGTTCTTCAACGCCCGCTTCCTGGACTGGGCACGGCGCAGGTACGGGGACGCGGTCACGTTCTCGAGCCTGTTCGACAGCCGCTTCGTGATCGTGTTCAGCCCCGAGCTGGTCAAGCAGGTGTTCCGCGCGCCGCCGGACCGGCTGCGCGCCGGCGAGGCCAACGCGCTGCTCGGGCCGATCGTCGGCGAGCGGTCGGTGCTGCTGCTGGACGGCCGCGAGCACATGCGCCAGCGCAAGCTGCTGCTGCCGCCGTTCCACGGCGAGCGCATGCGCGCGTACGAAGAGGTGATGGTCGAGGCCGCCGACCGCGCCGTGGACAGCTGGCGCGCGGGCGCCGAGGTCACGCTGCTGCCTGCGATGCAGGAGATCACGCTCGAGGTGATCGAGCGGGCGGTGTTCGGCGTCGAGGGCGACCGGCGGCGCGAGGAGCTGAGCCGGCGCGTGCGCGCCCTGCTGGACCCCGTGAACTCACGCGGCCAGGTGCTGATGCTGGTGCTGACCGGCGGCCGCCGCGGCGCCGGTGCGGGCGAGGACTTCACCCGTGCCCGGCGAGAGCTCGACGAGCTGCTGTTCGAGGAGATCGCCCGCCGCCGCGAGGAGCCCGACCTCGACGAGCGCGAGGACGTCCTGAGCATGCTGCTCGGCGCCGAGGACGAGGACGGCCGGGCGATGACCGACGGCGAGCTGCGCGACGAGCTGCTGACCCTGCTGGTGGCCGGCCACGAGACCACCGCGACCGCGCTGGCGTGGGCCTTCGAACTGCTGATGCGCAACCCGGATGCCACAGCCGGACTGGCCATCCATGGCCAGTCCGGAAACGGCTCGGACCCCCAACTTAACGCTCAGCTGGACGCGATCGTCAAGGAGACGCTGCGGATCCGGCCGGTGATCACCGGCGTCGGCCGCGTGGTCCGGGGCGAGCCGTTCGAGCTGGGCGGCTACACGCTGCCGGTCGGCATTGAGATCAACCCGTCGATCGGCGCGATCCATCGCCGCGCCGACCTCTACCCCGGTCCCGGCGAGTTCGACCCGGGCCGCTTCCGCGGCGACGACGCGCCCGACACCTACACCTGGGTGCCGTTCGGCGGTGGTACGCGCCGCTGCCTGGGCGCGAGCTTCGCCACGTTCGAGATGCGCACGGTGATCCGGCGGATCCTCGAGCGGGTCGACATGGAGCCGGCCGGGCCACCCGAGAAGGGCGTCCGGCGCAGCATCGTCTACGTGCCGGGCAAGGGCGTGCGCGTGCGGCTCGCGGCCGTCAGGCCCGCGTCGGCCGCGCCGATCAGCGTGACCTGACCGCCGTTCGAGACCACCCGCCGGCGGCCGGCCGCCTTGGCCTCGTAGAGCGCCGCGTCGGCGGCCCGCATCATCTCCACGCGCCCGTTCAGGTCGGGACCGAGCTCGGCCACACCGGCGCTGATCGACACGTGCACCACATCCTCCTCCGGCCACTGGCGCAGCTGCTCCGCGACCCGCACCGCGGCATCGTGGGCCGCGGCGCCGTCGGTGTCCACGAACAGGATCGCGAACTCCTCGCCGCCCAGGCGCGCGACCACGTCCGATGCGCGCCGGTCGCGGTCGAGCGTGACCGCCGTCCGGCATAGCGTCGTGTCGCCGACGTCGTGGCCGAAATGGTCGTTCACGCTCTTGAAGTGGTCAAGGTCGAACACGGCCAGCGACAGCGGCCGCCGGTAGCGCGCGGAGCGCACCAGCTCGGCCTCGAACTCGGCCTCAAAGGCGCGCCGGTTGAGCAGCCCGGTGAGCGGGTCGGTGCTGGCGGCGGCGTCCAGGCTCGTGACCAGCCGCTCGACGCGCTCGCGCAGGTGGCGGATCACGGTCGCGATCATCAACGAGGAGACCGCCACGGCCAGGAAGTACGCCATCCGCTGACCGGGAGGTGACCACTGGAGCGCAATGGCGTAGGAGGCGAGCATGGTCGCCTCGACCGCGATCAGGGACCGGCGATTGAGGAAGTAGGCGGCATGTAGGACCGGCCAGATGAAAAACAGCGGCACGGCCGCCAGCGGCCGACCGACCGCCACCAGCGCGCTCACGCACAGCACGCCCCAGAGCGGGCCCACGCCGACGAGCCTGCTGTCCGGTCCGGCCGCAGCCATCGCCGCGGCGGTCAGCGCCAGCACACCGGCGACGGCCGCGATCGCGCCGTGGTCGCTCGGGTCCGGGTCGGGCAGTGCCAGTACGCCGAACGCCGTCAGCGCGCCGATGCCGTACCCGATCGCCCCGAGCATCCACATCAGCCGCCTGTCATCGGCGTCGCGAGCCTGTCTCACCCCATCGCTATCGGGATCCGGCCCCTCTGACTTGAGCGCGTCAGGCCACTTCGAAGGAGATCCCCGCTTCGCGCAGGCGCGCGATCAGCGGGTCGCCCATGGCCTGCGCCGTGGTCACCTGGCCCGCGGTCTCGGGTAGGTCGTCGAACGCGAGGCAGAGCGCGGATTCGGCCAGCATCTTGGAGGTCTCGCCGTAGCCGGGATCGCCACCCTTGACCTCGCACACCACCCGCTGCCCGCCGCCTTCGCCGACGAACGTGACCGTGAACCATGCCTTGGCGCGCTCGGCGGCCGTCGGCCCGTCGCCCGAGCTCTTGAGCTTTTCGAGCTGCTTGCGCAGCGGCGGGATCTGCGCAGCGCCCATCAGCGCGCCGACTCCCGCCATGCCCCCGAGCGCAATCGGCAGCCGCTTGACCGCGGCGTAGTGCCCGTAGGAGAAGTCCGGCCCGTAGCGCTTGAGCGCGCGGCCGGAGCGGACCACGATCTGTGGATCGATCGTGGGCATGGGCACGGCCCATCCACCGACCGCGGGCTCCCGGTGGGGCTTGCCCTTGATCCCCCGCGAGCGTCGGCCGTCCGCCGGCGCCGGCTCCGCCTTCTTGCGCTCGGAGGCGGCGGCGATCATCTGGCGCGCGCGCGAGAACTGCGTCAGCGCCGAGTGGTAGGTGCCGCCGGAGAAGGTGCCGCCCGCGCGCACGAAGCCCTCCACCTTCAGCGGCACGTCCTCGGGCAGCTGCTCGACGGAGAACAGCGCGCCGAGGTCGTGCGGGATCGAGTCGAAGCCGCACGCATGCACCAGCCTGGCCCCCGACTTCTCGGCGGCGGCGTGGTGGCGCACGTAGCTGCGGTCGACGAACTCGGGTTCGCCGGTCAGGTCCACGTAGTCGGTGCCGGCGGCGGCGCAGGCGGCGACCAGGGGATCGCCGTGGCGGAGGTAGGGACCGACCGTGGTGATCGCCACGCGCGCCGACTCGGCCACCGCGCGCACGGACGCCGGATCGGTCACGTCGGCCTCGACCAGCTCGGGCGTGGCGCCGCCGTCGAGGTCGACGGCCACCCCCTCGAGCTTGGCGCGGTTGCGGCCCGCAAGCGCCCAGGACGCCCCCTCCGGCAGCGCGCCCGCCAGGTACTGCGCCGTCAGCTTTCCGGTGAAGCCCGTGGCTCCGAACACGACGATGTCGTTCATCGGTCGCAGCCTATTGGGCCACCGCGCCGGCGACGGCGGCCAGCTCGGCCAGCGAGTCGTGCAGCGCCGGCGCCAGCTCGTGCACGTCCGGCACGCCGTCCGGATCGGCCGAGAAGCCGAACCCGAGCGTGCCGGCGTAGCTGACCACCGCCACGCCCATGGCCAGGTTGGCGGCGAGCGGCACGAACGGGAACACGTCCTCCAGCTCGCGGCCGAGGAAGTAGAGCGGGTTGCTGGGGCCGGGCACGTTCGTGATCACGAGGTTCGCGTAGCGCTGGATGTCGCCGACCGGCGCGATCGCCTCGAAGGCCGCGGCCGAGACCAGTCCGGTCGCGCCGACCGCGGCGCTGGCCCCCAGCGCCTCGGGGCTTCCCTTGAGCGCCTCCATCGTCTGGTGCACGCGGGCAAACCGCTCGCGCGGATCGTCCTCTCCCAGCGGTAGCGCGACCTTCAGCCCCGAGACCTCGTTGCCCAGCCGGCCGTCGCCGCTGTCCGCACGCAGGCTCACGGGCACGAAGGCGTACATCTCGCCGTCGCCCGGGTGTCCCCCACGCCGGCGCAGGTCGCGGTCCAGCGCACCCGCGACCGCGGTCAGCACCACGTCGTTGACCGAACCGCCCAGGGCGTCCTTGACCGCCTTGACCTGATCGAGCGACTCCCGCTGCCACGCGAACGACCGCGCCGGGCCGACCGGTGTGTTGTACGGGGTGTCCGGCGCGGGCCGCAGCGCCGCGCGCGCGAGCCCGGCCACGCCCGCCGCGCCCTTGACCACGGCCCCGGCGGTTCGCCGTGGATGGCGTACCGCGCCCGCCATCGCTCCCAGCGCCTCGGGCGCCAGCGTCCGCTCGACCACGGACTCCGCCAGCATCCGCAGCGGCGACGGCGCCGGGTTTGGTTCCTGCGTGCGCCGCTCGACTTCATGGTCGCCGTCGGGATCGCTGGAGAACAGGGTCTCGAGCACCTGCACGCTGGCGATGCCGTCCACCAGGGCGTGGTGCATCTTGTGCAGCAGCGCGAAGCGGCCGCCTTCCAGCCCATCGACCAGGTGCATCTCCCACGGCGGTCGATCGTGGTCCACCGGCTGGGCCATCACGCGCGCGAACAGCGCCTGCAGCTGCCCGGCGTCACCCGGCTCGGGCAGGGTTATGCGCGTGATGTGGTCCTCCAGCCGGAAGTCCTCGGCGTCGGCCCAGCGCGCGCGGCCCAGGCCGAGCGGGACCCGGATCCGGCGCAGCCGGAAGTTTGGCACCGCGTCCAGGCGCCGGCCGAGCTCGTCAAGCGCCTCGTCGTAGTCGGGGACCGGACCGGCGAACACGTCGGCGCCACCGACGCACATGTTCGAGTCGTCGCCCTCCAGCGACAGGAACGACGCGTCCAGCGCGCTCAAGCGGTTCTTCAGCATGGCTCTCCCTCTCTCCGGCTGCCCTTTGAAGGTACCCCGGCCCCCGTCCTGCCACACTCGCGCGATGAGCGAGAGCCACAAGCTGACCGCCGAGGCCGCCGCGCGCCTCGAGGAGGAGGTCACGCGCCTGGAGGGCGAGGGCCGGCGCGAGATCGCGGAGCGGATCGGGATCGCCCGCGAGTGGGGCGACCTGAAGGAGAACGCCGAGTATCACGCCGCCAAGGAGGAGGCGGCCATGCTCGAGGCCAAGATCGCGCGGATGCGCGAGCAGCTGCGGACGTCGGAGATCGTGGAGGCGGCGGCCGGCGACGGGGCCGGCATGTACTCGGCCGTCACCTATGCCGACGCCAAGGCCGGCAAGGAGATGACCTTCACGCTGGTCCCGGCCACCGAGGCCGACCCGTCGGCCAAGAAGATCTCGATCGACTCGCCGGTCGGCCAGACGCTGGCCGGGACGTCGAAGGGAGACGAGCGCACGCTCACGACCCCGGGCGGCGAGCGCATGATCACGATCGTGGCGGTCGAGCAGCCGTGACCGCCACCGAGACCGGCCGCGAACGCTATGCCGACGTCGGCGGCGGGATCACCCTCTGTTACGAGACCTTCGGCGAGCCCAGCGACCCGCCGTTGCTGCTGGTGATGGGGCTCGGGATGCAGCTGCTGGGCTGGGACGCGCGCTTCTGCACGTTGCTGGCCGAGCGTGGCTTCCACGTCGTACGCTTCGACAACCGCGACGCCGGCCTGTCGACGTCGATCGATGCGCCGGTGCCGGGGCTCGGCCAGCTGGTCACACGCCGCTTCGACGCACGCCAGTACGACCTCGGCGACATGGCAGCCGATGCGCTCGGCCTGCTGGGTGAGCTCGACCTGGCCCCCGCCCACGTGGTGGGCGCCTCGCTGGGCGGAATGGTTGCCCAGACGATGGCGGCGCGCAGGCCCCAGAGCGTGCGCACGCTGACGTCGATCATGTCCACCACCGGCCACCGCCTGAAGGGCCAGCCTGCCCCCAGCCGCTACCGCTTCCTGCTGCGCCCCGCCCCGAAGGAGCGCGCGGCATACCTGGACCACACCGCGCAGCTGTGGCGCGCGATCGGGTCGCCGGGCTTCGAGGTCGACGAGGACGCGGTGCGCGAGCGCGCCGGTATCGCGTTCGACCGCGCCCGCAACCCGGCCGGGATCGCGCGCCAGATGGCTGCCGTGCTGAAGTCCGGCGACCGCACACGCGAGCTGGGCCGGATCACGGCCCCGACGCTGGTCATCCACGGCACCGGCGACACGCTGGTACGGCCATCAGGCGGCAAGGCGACGGCGGGTGCCATCCCCGGCGCCGAGCTGATGCTTGTCGAGGGCATGGGCCACGACCTGCCGCCGCAGGTGTGGCCGCGGATCGTGGACGCCGTGACAGAGCGCGCGCAGCGCTACGACGCCGGCTGACCTCCAGAGCGTGCGCACGGAGCTGACATCCGGCCTGCGCTGCACCGCCTGCGGCACCGACCGCTCGCTGACGCTGGCGGTCGCCGACGAGGACGAGCGCGAGGTGCGCACGGGCACCCTGACCTGTGCCCTTTGCGGCTTCGCCTACGACGTGGACGCCGGCATCGTGCATCTGATGCCAGACCCGCCCGAGCACGTCACCCGCGAGGCCGCGGGCCTCCAGCGATTCGCCGACCTGATGCGTTCCGATGGGTGGGATCGAGCGCGCATCCTCCGCCTGCCCGACGAGCCGAACGGCTACTGGTGGATGCAGAAGCGTGCGTTCGTGCGCATGATGGAATCCGCCGATCCTCAGCCAGGCGCCCGGATTCTGGACGTCGGGTCGAACACCTGCTGGGCCTCGAACCTGTTGGCCCGCCGCGGGCTCGAAGCCGTGGCGTTGGACATCGCGCTCGCCGAGCTACAAGGGCTGAGAACAGCGGAGTACTTCCTGGACGATGGCTGCCCCCATTTCGAGCGCGTGCTGGGCAGCATGTTCGACCTGCCGTTCGCGGCGAAGAGCTTCGACTACGTCTTCTGCTGCGAGGTGCTGCACCACAACGGCCCGGACACGCTGGCGCGCACACTCCGCGAGATCCACCGGGTCCTGAAGCCGGGCGGCAGGTTGCTGGTGATCAATGAGCCGCTGCGGACGCTGCGCGACCTCCAGCGCGACCACGCGGAGGAGGTGGCCCCATTCGAGGGCAACGAGAACATCTACTTCGCGCCCACCTACCTGCGCGCCACCCGTAAGGCGGGCTTCGGCATCGAGGTCGAAGACCCGCCAAACCTTCGCTCGCTCCACGAGCCAGCGGCGGCGCCGGTCGAGCCCATGCCCCGCTGGCCCGCGCTCAAGGTGCGGGCGATCCGGGCACTCGGGCGCTCGCGGGCCGGCTGGCGGACATACCGGATGTACCGGTTGCTGGTGCGCGGCGAGGTCGCGCTGAGCTTCGTGGCCACCAAACGCTCATGAGGCCGCCCGACGTGCCCGGCGCCAGGCATCGCTCGGTGACGGTCGCCACGGCCGATGCGGGGCCGCTGGAGCTGCACGTGCTTGAAGCCGGGCCGAGCGACGCTCCGCCGGTGCTGCTGTTGCACGGCTGGCCCCAGCACGCCTGGTGCTGGCGCCGCGTTATGCCGCTGTTGGCGGAGGACCACCGCCTGATCGCGCCCGACCTGCGCGGGTTCGGCTGGAGCGATTGCCCCGCCGGCGGCTACGACCCGGCCACGTTCGCCGCCGACGCGCAGGCGCTGCTGGACGCGCTCGGCGTTGAGCGCGCGCACGTGATCGGACACGACTGGGGCGGCCGGGCGGCGTTCGTGCTCGGGCTCGACGCTGCCGAGCGCGTGGACCGGATGCTGGCGCTGAACACGGTCGCGCCGTGGGTCGAGCGCTCGCCGGCGCTGCTCGCCCAGGCATGGCGGGCCTGGTACGCCGTAGCCATGGCCGCCGCCGGGAGCCGCCTGCTGCGGGCACGGCCGGAGGTGCTGGCCCGGGCGATCCGGCAGGACCTGGTGCATCCGGAGGGCGTGACCGAGGCGGACGCGATGGCGTATGTGCTGCGCCTGGCCGAGCCCGCCCGCGCCCGCGCCACACAGCTGCTCTACAGGACCTACCTGCGGCTGGCAGCCGGCCCGGTCGAGACCCGCCGGCTTACCGTGCCGACGCTGTTCCTGTTCGGCGCCAACGATGGCGCCGTGCCCAAGGTCACGCTGCGCGGCGTGGAGGCCCACGGCGAGGACCTCCGCGTCGAGCTCGTCCCCGACACGGGCCACTTCATCTGCGAGGAGAAGCCGCGCCTCGTGGCCGAGCGCGCCCGCGAGTTCTTCGCCGCGTGAGCGAAGGCACCGAACGGCTGCGCGAGGCCCACGCGGTCGCTGCCGTGCGGTCGTCCGCGCGGCGGCGGATGGACCGGGTCGCGGGATCGTGGTTCGAGATCGTCCAGACCGGCGTCGCGGCCGCCGTGGCGTGGCAGGCGGCCAAGCTGATCGTCGGACAGGGCCAGCCGTTCTTCGCCCCGATCGCCGCCGTGCTGGCGCTCGGCCTGTCGCGCGGTCAGCCGCGGCGACGGGCGCTGGAGCTGAGCCTCGGGGTTGCCCTCGGCATCCTGATCGCCGACCTGCTCGTGCAGCTGATCGGCACCGGCACGTGGCAGATCGGCGTGGTCGTGGTGCTGGCCATGAGCGCGGCGCTGGTGGTGGGCGCGGGGATCCTGCTGGTCAACCAGGCGGCAATTTCGGCAATCCTGGTGATCACGCTGCCCAGCCTGACCCAGGCCGGGACGCTGGACCGCCTGTTCGATGCGCTGATCGGGGCGGCGGTGGCGCTGGCGCTCAGCCAGGTGCTGTTCCCGCGCGACCCCGTGCGCCAGATGGGACGCGCTGCGGGCAAGGTGCTCGACGAGCTGGCGCTGGCGCTCGAGGAGACTGCCGTGGCGCTGGCCGACGCCGACCAGGGACCGGCCGAGCACGCGCTCGAGCGGGTGCGCTCGCTCGACGAGGAGATCGGCGCGTTCTACGACGCGGTTGCCGTGGGACGCGAAAACGCCTGGCTCTCGCCCGCGCGCCGGCGGCGCTCGCTGGGCCACCTGCGCGCGTACTCCGACGCCGCCCGGCAGGTGGACTACGCCGTGCGCAACACCCGCATCCTGGCCCGCAACGCGGTCCAGGCCGCGCGCTCGGGCCCGGCCGACCAGGAGCTGGCCGACGCGGTGTCGATGCTGGCCGACGCCGTGCGCGCGCTGGGCCGCGAGCTCGCGACACCCGGCCAGGAGGACGAGGAGACGCGCTACCTGGCGCGCCAGGCGGCCGACGAGGCGACCGCCGTGTTGCGCCGGCGCAGCGACCTGCGCACGAACATGGTGGTGGGCCAGATCCGGGCCACGGCAACCGACCTGTTGCGCGGTACCGGCCTCGACACCCAGGCCGCCAGGCTCACGCCGCCGGGCGACCCACCATGAGGCTCCACCTCACTCCCGTGTCTTCGTCGCCAGCGACTTCGCGGCGGTGCCGCCCATGACCCTGCGCAGCAGCCCGGGGGCGAGCATGCGCAGGATGCCCACCAGCGCGTAGGCCCGCGGCACGTAGCGCTCGGCCTTGCCGCCGGGACCGGCCTGGAACACGGCCTCGGCCGCCTTCTCGGGCGTCGAGACCGCCCAGCGCGTCAGCGCCCGGCCCGTCAGCTCGGCCTGCGGGAAGCCCTCTGTGCTGATGAAGCCCGGCAGCACGTTGCCCACGTGGATCCCGTTCACCGCCTCCTCCGAGCGCAGCGCGTCGGTCCAGCCGGCAAGCGCGAACTTGCTGGCCGAGTATGCACCCGAGCCACCGCGGGCGATCCGGCCCGCGGTGCTGGACACGTTGACGAGCGCGCTTGGCGCCGAGCTGCGCAGCAGCGGCAGCAGCGCCTCGGTCATACGAACGACCGCGTCGAAGTTGAGGTCCATCGTGCGCTTGACGTTGGCGTAGCCGCCCTCGGCGAATGTCGCCCGGAAGCCGGCGCCGGCGTTGTTGACAAGCAGGTCCAGGCGGCCGTGCTCGGCCTGGACGTGATCGAGCACGCGCTGGGGCGCGTCGGGATCGGTCACGTCGACCGCCACGAACGTGGTGGGCGCGCCGACCGCGTCGGCGAGCGCCCGCAGCCGGTCCTCGCGGCGCGCCACGAGCACTAGCCGCGCGTGCGGCTCGGCGGCGAGGCGGTGGGCCACCGCCTCGCCGATGCCGCTGGATGCTCCCGTTACGACGGCGACCATGGCCGCCGGACCCTACTTCCTGGTCTTGGCCTTTGGCTTGGCCTTGGCACGCGGCTTCGCGGCCGTGGCCCTGCTGCGGGTAGCCGCCTTGGCCTTCGGCTTGGCCTTGGCCTTGCTGGCCGTGGACTTCGCCTTCGGCTTGGCCCGCGTGGTCTTGGCCTTGGCCTTCGTCTTCGTGGCCTTGGCGGTGCTCTTTGCCCGCGTTGTCGTGGCCTTTGCCTTGGACTTGCTCGTCTTGGCCTTGGGCTTCGCCCTGCCCGTGGCCGCGGCCGCCGTCGACCGGGCCGACTTGGCCGCCGACTTCACCGTGGTGCCCGCGGACTTCGCGGCCGCCTTCGCGTTGCCGCGCTTTGCTTGGGTGACGGTCTTCTTCGCGGCCTTCGCCGCGGAGTTGCGCTGCCGCGTCGCCGCGGCCTTGTTGGCGGACGCCGAACGCGCCGCCTTCTTCTGCTGGGCCATCTACTCCTGCTCCTTCTCGCTGGCTGACGTGGCGCCAGCATTACAGCACCGACGGCGGGCGGCGACAGCGAGCCGTTGCTAGCGTTCGCCAACTTCATGGCCATCGCTTCTCACGACGCCGGGGAGCGGACCGCCTCGAGCGCCACCACCGCGCTCTCGATCGAGGCCGTCGACAAGACCTTCCGCCTCCCCCACCAGCGCTACTCGACGCTCAAGGAGCGGTTGCTGCATCCGCGCGGCGCGCGCAGCCACGACCGCCTGCACGCGCTGCGAGACGTGTCCTTCGACGTCGAGCAGGGAGAGTTCTTCGGCATCGTCGGCCGCAACGGCAGCGGCAAGAGCACGCTGCTCAAGTGCCTGGCCGGGATCTACCGCCTGGACGGCGGCAGCATCAGGATCGCCGGCCGCGTGTCGCCGTTCATCGAGCTCGGCGTGGGCTTCAACCAGGAGATGGCGGCGCGCGACAACATCATCCTCAACGGCGTGATGCTTGGGCTCTCGCCGCGCGAGGCGCGCGAGCGTGTCGACGAGGTGATCGCGTTCGCCGAACTCGAGGACTTCGTGGACCTCAAGCTCAAGAACTACTCGTCCGGCATGCAGGTGCGGCTGGCGTTCGCCGTGATGGTCCAGGTCGACGCCGACGTGCTGCTGATCGACGAGATCCTAGCCGTGGGCGACGCCGCGTTCCAGCAGAAGTGCTTCGACGTGTTCTTCCGCCTCCGCGACGAGGGCAAGACGATCATCCTGGTCACGCACGACATGGCGGCCGTCGACCGCTTCTGCCACCGCGCCGTGCTGCTGGAGGAGGGCCGCGTGGTCACGCTCGGCGACCCGTCCGAGGTGGCGGACCGCTACATGGACCTCAACTTCGAGCCCGGCACCGCCGCCGATCCCGGCGCGTTCGGTGGCGAGCGCGGCGGCGACGGCGCCGCCCGCGTGCTCGAGGCGTGGGTCGAGGACCAGGAGGGCCGGCGCTCGGATGCCGTGCCCCAGGGCACCCCGTGCGTGTTCAACGCGCGCGTGCGCTTCCACGAGGAGCTGCGCGACCCCGACTTCTCGGTGGCGTTCGTGAACTCCGAGCGCCAGAACGTGTTCGTGGCCACCAGCGCGATGGGCACGTTCGCGGCCGGCGAGGAGGCGGTCGTGGGCGTGACGTTCCACAACGCGCTCGCGCCCGGCCGCTACGCGCTGTCGACGATGATCACCCACCGCGGTGGCGGCGGCGCGCCGATCGACCGGCTGGAGAACTTCACGACGATCGTGGTGACCGGGGCCAGGCCCGGTGGTGGTCTCGTGGACCTGGCCCACGACGTCCGGATCGAGCGGAGCGGGCCATGAGCGCGCTGCCCGAGGCTCCGCCACTACGCGAGATCCGCGGTCCGTCGGCGTTCGGGGCCGGCCAGCTCAGCCGGTTCGCCGCGCTCACGTGGTCGCTGGCGCTGATGGAGTTCAAGGTGCGCTACTTCGGCTCCGCGCTTGGCTACCTGTGGCAGCTGGTACGGCCGCTGATGCTGTTCGGCGTCCTTTACGTGGTGTTCACCGAGTTCGTGGACTTCAACGCCGGTGTCCAGTTCTTCCCGGCCGTCCTGCTCAGCTCGATCGTGATGTACATGTTCTTCGCCGATGCCACCGGGTCCGCGGTCACCTCCGTGCTGGACCGCGAGAACCTGGTCCGCAAGATCCAGTTCCCGCGGATCGTGGTGCCGCTGGCGACGGTGCTGAACTCGTTCTTCAACCTGATCACGAACCTCGGCGCGGTGGCCGTTTTCATCGTCGCCACCGGCGTCCGGCCGAACTGGACCTGGCTCGGCTTTCCATTCCTGCTGTTCCTGCTGGTCGCGCTGGCGGTCGGCGCGTCGATGCTGCTGTCGGCCCTCTACGTGCGCTTTCGCGACGTGCAGCCGATCTGGGACGTGATCCTGCAGCTGCTCTTCTACGGCTCGCCGATCCTGTACGCGATCGAGGTGATCCCGAGCCAGATCGGCCGCGAGATCGTGATGTGCAACCCGCTCGCGACGATCCTGGTCCAGAGCCGCCACTGGCTGATCGACCCTACGGCCCCGAGCGCACCACAGGCAATCGGGGGCTGGGACCTGATGATGATCCCGATCGGGATCTCGGCGGCGATCTGCCTGCTGGGGCTGTACCTGTTCAAGCGCGAGGCACCGCGGATCGCCGAGGACGTCTAGGCGGCGGAGCGCTGCAGAAAGCCCTCCGGGTGGCACGTTACCCCGTACAGCTCGAGGTCGCGGCGGACCGTGAACTCCCGCCCCGGTGCGGTCTCCAGCCAGTCGCGCAGCGCTGGGAGCACGCCCCGCGGCCAGCCCTCGAACCGCAATTGCTCGCGATCCACGCAGCCGTCCTCGACCACCAGGAAGCCGCCGGGCGAGACGAACGGGGCGAACCCCTCGACCGCCGCACGGGTGGTGTCGTACACATGCGCGGTGTCCTCGATCACCAGGCACGAGGCGTCCGCGGGCATCAGTTGCCGGATGCGCGCGGGCAGGTCCGGGTCGCACACGTCGCCCTGGACCAGGGTGATCCCCGCCCACGAGGGGTCGACCCGCTGGATGTTGGCGCGCGCCGCGTCGTCGTGCAGCTCCACGCCGATCACCCGGCCACCGCGGCCCGTGTAGCGCTGGATCGCCGCCAGCCGGTCGCGCAGCCAGAGGGTGCTGCCGCCGTGCTGGACGCCGAGCTCGATCACGACGTCCGGCTTGGCCAGCCACAGCAGATGCTCGTACACGCGCAGGTCCTCGGGGAACTTGGACATCGGCACGCCGACGTAGGAGTCGTCCGTGTGCTGGACGGCGCGGTCGCGCCAGTAGTCGCGAAGCGCCGGAGCGTGCAGGTCCGCCGCGACCGCGGGTGGCAGGGGGTCGGGCTCAGCCACCGTCGCCGACCCGCTGACCCGGGCGCGCACCGCTGGCCTCCGGGCGCTCGTCGGCGACGCCGGTCAGGAACCGCTCGAGCTGCTCGATCCGGCGCTCCCACGCGTACTCCTTCACGGTCTCGAGACCGCCGGCCACGAGCCGCTCGCGCAGCGCGGCGTCGGTGAGCACACGCTCGATCCCGGCGGCGACCGACGCGGCATCGGGCTCGACCATCAGGCAGTTGTGCTCGTGCACGCAGAAGTCGCGGTTGCCGTTGGCGTCGGTACACACCACGGGCGCACCGGCCGCCATCGCCTCGAGCGGCGGTAGGCAGAAGCCCTCGTGCACCGACGTCTGCACGAACACAGTGGCTTGATTGAGCAGCTCGTTCACCTTCTCGTCGCTGGGACGCTCGACGTAGGTGGAGTTGCCCTCGGGCCTGAGCTCGGGCTCCACACCGAACAGCCGCAGCTCGGGGCCCGACGCCACGCGTCGCCACGCCTCCACGGTCAGCGGGAAGTTCTTGAGCGGGTTCGATCGCCCGATCGCCAACAGCATGTCGTCGCGGCGCTCGACACCCAGCGGCTTGAAGGTGTCCAGGTCGATGCCCGGCGGCACGAGCTCGGCACTCAGGTTCAGCTCCGCCAGCTTCTGGACGCTGCGCTGAGAGATGGTCATGTAGCGGAACTCCTCGCGGTACCCGGCCAGGACGGCGTTGCGCATCCGCTCCTGGGCGACATCGCGGCCGCCGTAGTAGGAGGTCTCGATGTCCTGGACGAAGAAGACCGCCCGGCCACGTTCGAGCGACCCACGCCACACCGGGGCGCCGGTGACCCACCAGGTGGCGACCTTGATCGCGTCCTGCTGCGCCAGAGCCGCAGCCAGCTCGTCGTAGTCGGCGAAGGTGCGCACCGGCACGTCGAGCGGGAACCAGTCCGGGTTGCCGCCGAGCGAGTAGAGCGACACCGCGTGCCCGCGCCGGCTGAGGCGGTTCAGGTGCTCGAAGATGTCGCGGTGACCGCCGCCCACACCGGTGTCCTCGGTCACGTAGATGACCTTCAGCGCACCGTCCTCCTCGCGCACCGGACGGTCGTCGAAGAAGGGTCCCCAGCGGTCCCAGAAGCGGCGCTGAGAGCTCAGTTCGCGCTCGCCGACGCCGGTGCCGCGCGTGGGTGACTCCAGATGCGTCAGGGTCGGTTCCGCGGCGTACCTGACCGCGCGCCCTGCCGACCACGCCCGCAGGCAGTAGTCCACGTCCTCGTAGCCCATCCGATAGCCGTCGTCCATCCCGCCGAGCGAATCGATCAGATCGCGCTTGAGGTACATGCAGGCGCCGGTGACAGCGACCACGTTCGTGCTGATCTGAGCCGGTCCGAAGTCGCTCGGGCGGAAGCGGTGGCGATGATCGAACCACTCCGCTGCCGCTGGGTTTCGGTACGAGCCGGCGGACTGGATGCGCCCGTCCTCGTACAACAGGCGTGGGCCGGCGATGGCGACCTCGTCCTCGTCGTAGGCGGCCTGCTGGAGCCGCGCCAACCAGTGGCGGTGGGCCAGCACATCGCTATTCAGCACCACCACGTCCTCGCCGCCATCGGCCCGCTCGATCCCCATGTTCACCGCCGCCGCGTAGCCCCCGTTGCTTGGTGCCAGCACCAGCTCGGCGCCTCGGAGCTCCGCCTTCAGGCGGGTCTGGTGCTCGGGCGGGCTGGCATCGTCGACCACGACAATGCGCGTTAGCGCGGCATCGGTGGTCTTGCGCAGCGCGCGCACGGCGTCCAGCACCAACCCCGGATCACCGTAGGTGGGCACCACGATCAGCACGGCCCGGCCGTTGGCCCGGTACCAGCGCTCGGTGTGCCTGGCCCGGCCACGCTCGGCGAGCCAGTGGCGCACTCCCTTGTCCAGCCCCAGCGGCCGCAGCGGGGCGGTGATGAACCGCAGCGCCAGATTGCCCCAGCCATAGGCCTGCACCGTCAGCCGCGCGCGGCGCGGGAGGTCCCTGAAGAGCTTGTGGATCACTGCGGGTCGAAACCTCCGCGACCCTCGAGCGAGAGCGCCCGGCGGACCGGCTCCGGCAACCGGTCCGCGCGCGAGCCCAGCACCTCACCCAGGGTGCGCGCCCCGTGGTGTGCCAGCGATCGCGGAGCCAGGGCCACCCGGCTCGCCCCTTCGCGACGGGCCAGCGCCAGGTCGTCGCGGACACGCCGTTGGACCACGAGCGCCGACCGGCGCGGGCCGCCCCGAGCGCGGTGCCCGCGCACCTCGCGCAGGGCACGGGACTCGTCGAAACAGCGACGCAACAGCTGTGCGGGGGGATAGTCGTGGGAGTGGATCACGGCGGCCGCCGGATGGTAGGTCTTCGCCCAGCCTGCGGACATCAGGTCACTGGCCAGCATCTGGTCCTCGGCGTAGGAGACCGCCCGGAACCGCACCTCTTCCCATGCCTCGCGGGCCACGCAGCCGTTGGCGTCCGTGAAGAACGCCGCGCGGTCGCCACCCTGGGAGTGGTCCACTCGCGGCTGCCCGTCGGGGGCGAATGAGCCAAACCACTCGTCGAGCTCGCGCTTCACCATCAGCGAGGCCTCCGGTCGGGCACGGTAGGGGCCGAACACCAGCCCCACGTGCTCACCGAACTCGAAACCCTCCAGCATTCGCGCCAGCCAGCGCTCGTCGGCGGGGGTGGCGTCCTGGGTCAGGAACGCCACGTGCGAGCCGCTGGCGCGCTGGGCCAGCACGTTGCGCGTGGCGCCGTGCGAGAACTCCGCTCGCGGGATGTCGATGATCGTGGCCCCGGCGCGCTCGGCCAGCTCACGCGAGCCGTCCGTGGAACCGGAATCGGCCACCAGCAGCTCCACCCGCGCATCCACCGCCTGCCCGGTGACGGCGTCCAGGGTCTGGCCCAGCAGCCGGCCCCCGTTCAGGACGGGGATCGCCACCGTCACGGTGCTCATCGTCCGCGGCGCAGGCGGCCGAGCGCACGGAGCGGCCGCGTAACGCGCCAGGAGGGGCTGGCCAGAAGCCGCTCTTTGGCCTCGACCGCGTCGGCCAGCAGCGCCGAGACCTTCTCGTGCTCGCGGGCGTAGTGCGCCTGGGTGCGCTGGGCGTCGTCGAGCCGGTGGGCCAGGTCATGGCTCTCGTCGGTGCCCGCCATGACGGCCACCTGGCGCAGCTCGACCTCGACGTCGTCACCACACAGCGCCAATAGGTAGAGCTCTCCGCCGGGCGCAACCGCCCGCACCTTCGACAGCTCCAGCTCCACGTCCGTGCCGCCGTCGTCCAGCTCCATGTCGTGCTCGTCCAGGATCGCCGATGTCAGCCAGTTGTGCTGGAACAACAGCCGCACGGACTCGAAGCGGCTGCGCAGCATCGACGTGAACTCGTCGTGCCCGAACTCGCGAAGGTGGAACTCGTTGCTGACCTGGTACTGGCCGGCGACCGGAGTGGAGATCAGAACCAGGCCGTCGCGGGCGCGTACGCGCGCCAGCTCGTCCAGCGCCGCCTCGGGCCGCGCCACGTGCTCGATCGTCTCGAAGCTGACCACGAGCTCGAAGGCCTCGTCCTCGAACGGCAGCGATGCGATGTCGGCCTGCCGGGCGTCGACCCCGTAGCGCTCGTGCACGTGATCGACGGTGTCCTGGTCGACGTCGACCGCGGTCGTGGACGTGGCGCCAGCGGCGGCCATCATCGCGCTGCCGTAGCCCTCACCGCAGGCCACGTCCAACACCCTCCTGCCAGAGGCCAGCTGCGCCGCCAGGCGGTAGCGGGCCAGGTGCTCGGCATGCACCAGCTGGCCGCGGTAGTGCTCGGGGAGCAGCCGTTCGCCGGTGGGCTCGAGGTCAGGCGTCAAGGATCTTCGGCGGCTCGGGCATGGCTCCGCATCTTGACCTGCGCCGCGATCGGCCGCAGTCTCGACGCCGCCTCATCGCGCTCCGGCCACGCGCTCGACCCAGTCCCAGCCGCGTCCGCAGAGCTCGGCCGCGCGCGCCGGCGCGACCGAGACCAGCCGCTCGGGTGTCTGCGCCTCGAGCGCGATCGGACCCAGGTATCCGTAGACGGAGTCACCGGGCCGCCACGAGGCGCCGGCGCGGCGGACCTCGATGCGGTGGGCGCCGGGGCCCAGCCGGACCAGACCGACGTCGATCCACTGCCCGGGCGTGTTGACCTGCTTGGCCTGTCCCACCCGGCGGCCGTCCACGAAGAAGGTGAGCGCCCTGCTGGCGCTGGCCCTTACCCAGAGCCGATGGAGTCCCGCAGCGCCAAGCGTTCCGCGCAACACCCCCGGCGCGGCGGTGGTGACCGTGCCCGCGGCATCGCCCGAGATCGGCCAGCCGGGCGGGCGCTCGACCTGCAGCGGGCTCAGCCGCGCCACGCGCGGGTGCTCGGCCGCCACCAGCCGGTCACGCGGGCGGGCACGGCGCGCCATCCTGCGCAGCGCCCCGCAGTCGGGCACCGCCGTGGCGCGGTCGCGGCTCTGCAGGCTCAGGTGCTCGCGCACGCGCACCGACGGGTCACGGCGCCACAGCTCGTAGAAGTCGTTGGCGTAGGTCCGGCGAAAGCTGGCCGGGGGGCGGCTGGCGGAGGGCGAACGGCGCATGATCACCCCCGCGAAGCTGTCGACGTAATCCAGCGTCTGACGGTCCAGGTCGAACCACTCGCCGAAGACCGGCGTTCCAGGCTCGTCTGGACCAAGCCCGACGTCGGCTCGCAGGCGAACCCTGCGGGGCGCGTCGGATTCCGCGGCCGGGTTGATGCGGGCGGCGTCCATGAACACCTTTCCGTACTCCTCCCACTCATTGAGCAGGTAGAGCCCGCGCCCGGGCGCGTGGGCCGCGACGTCCTTCATGGCCTCGACGCGCTCGACGGGGGCGATCCGCACCTCGCGATAGCTGTAGAGGGCCGAGAGGCCGACCCCGGCCACCAGCGCCGCCAGCAGCAGCCCGCCGGCGACCTTCGCCGGAAGCCGCGCAGCCTGCAGCCCGGTCAACCCTGCGATCGCACCCAGGAACACCAGTACGGGGGTCAGCAGGACCAGCATCTTGGCGTCGATGTAGGGCGACGCCAGTGGGCTGATCAGCAGCGCCGGTGGCAGCGTGGCGGCCACCAGCAGCAGTGGCGCGACCCAGCGCCTGACCACGCTGAGCACGAGTCCCGCTGCCGCCGCCAATACGGCTGCCGCCACAAGCGGGTCGTTCATGGGTCCATCGGCCGGGTAGCGGTACTCGCGGCTGACCCAGACGCCCGCGGCCTCGGTGACCGGGAGCGGGCGCGCAAGCTGTCCAAACGCTCCGGTGGAGGCGCCGCTGGAGGCGTCGAAAACCCCACGGATGTTCTGGGTGAAGTCCAGGATCGAGCCCAGCAGGGGTACCAGCGCGATCGCACCCACCACCGCCGACACTCCTACGAGCCGCGCTACCTGCCTGCGGCTGGGACGTTCGGAAGCCAGTGCCGCCGCCGCCCCGGCCGCCAGAACCAGGCACATCGCGAACAGGCCCGCCGCCGAGCTGAACACCAGCACCATGACCATGCTGACCAAGGCCACCAGCACGACCACGCGCAGCTCGAGCCGTCGTTCCAGAGCAATGCACGCCAGCGCCACCGCGGTGATCAGCAGGGCCACCAGCAGCACCTCCTTGACCGCACCGTGAAGCGCGTAGCGGTACAACAGCACGCCCCCGAATGGCAACGCGGATGCAACCACCGCGGCCACTGGGCGCAGTCCCACCCGGCGTGCCAACTCGGTCAGGGACATGGCTCCCACTGCGGCCATCGCCGCCATCAGCGGCTGGTAGGCCGCCTCGAGCGCGACGCCCGTGAGGGGGCGCAGACCGGCAAGGAGTGAGAAGGAGCCGAGCGGATAGCCGACACCAACCAGGTACCTGGCGATGTTGGCGCCCGCCCGACACCTCGGTGGGCGCCTTGACGCCGCTGGATTCGAGCAGGTCGACCAGGAGGAAGTTCGATGCCGTGTCGTTCACGAAGTTGTAGCCCAGCCAGGTGGCGGTCCCGGACAGCGCCACCGGCGCGAGATAGAGCGCATAGACCGCGGCAGCAGCTACCAGCGGCACCGTGGTGAGCACGCGCCGCAACTCGCTGCGGCCAACCAGCAACCCGATAGCGGCGATCAGCACCAGCCCAGGTGCGACCAGGCTGGGAACGCGAGCGCGGTAGGCCAGAGTGGCAATGAGGACGGTGGCGGCCAGGCCGACCGGGATCAGGAGGGCGCCCGGCAGCTCAGCACGAAGCACGCGATCAACCAGCAGGCCGACCCCAAGGGCTACCGCGAACAGCAGCAGCGGGGCCCAGACCCATGCCAGCAGCTGGGTCATCTGGCTAGGGCGCGTGGCACGCGCCCATGCCCTGGCGGGATGCGAGTCTGGGACGGCATAAGGGCGCGCGGGCCGGTCAGCCCCGGGCGGCGGCCGCAGGGCCCGGCCTCACGCGCGCCGCATCATAGCTGGCAGCATCGGCGACCGAGCCCCCTTGGACTTGCCCACAATAGATCAGGACCGGCGCCCAAATCCAGGCGAGGGGAACTGGGTCACAGGTCCGGGAACGGCACCTGCTCGAGCACCAGGTCCCGCGGCGTATGAAGGGGCTCGCCGTCCAGGATCCGATCGCAGATCAGATCGAGATAGGGATCTGCGCCCGGCTGCAGGTCGACCGGCTCGTGAACCTCGGCAAACGAGTAACTCGTTTGACGGAGCACCCTCGGGATCGGTGTCATCAAGCGGAAGAAGTAGGCGTGCGCGTACCGGCGCGCCAGCTCCACCTGGTCGGCGTGCATCTGCGCGCCCTCGGCCAGAACCCTTGTCAGGCCCTCCGGGTCGTCGAGGTCCGTGGTAAAGCCGCGGCCACGGTAGTGCACGTCGCCCGCCACCACGACGGCCTTGCCCCGCACGGCAGCCTCCAGCCCCGTGGTCGAGCTGTACACCAGCACGATCTCGCTGGCATCGGCCAGGGCGTAGGAGTTCACCGGTTCCTCCGCCCCGATGAAGCGCACGTTCGCCGGTAAGGTCGGGAACTCGTGCGCCACCGCGCCCTCGGCCGGCTCCAGCGTACCCAGCGACGCCTCGGCCGGATGGACCCGGATCACCAGCTGGCAGTCGTCGCGGGCGGCCACCACGCGTACCGCGTGGCGAATCCACTCGTCAGCGTTCGGAAACGCGATGTCCTTGTTCAGGCAGGCCGAGTCCCAGGTGATGTTGGTGAACATCGAGATCAGGCGTTTGCCGGGGTCCAGCCCGAGCTCGTTGCGAACCGCCACCGGGTCGCGCTGGGAACCGGAAAAGAAGGCCTGCGTGCCCGCGCCATGCTCGCGCTGCAACAGGTAGGTGTCCAGGCGATCGGCCTCCTGCTTGCTGAGCGGCTGATCGCGCGCTTCCTCCCAGAGTGGTTCGTTCTTGAAATCCAGGGCCGGCAGAACCTCGGAGGACATGACCATCGAGTCCTGATGGATGCCGTAACCGTACGTCACGGCCCGCACGCCACGGGCACGTGCGACGTTGGCCAGCACGTGCTCCTCGACGAGGATGCCGTTCACCATGAACATGATGTCCGGCTGAGCCACGTCGATGATCCGGTCGGCGGCCAGCTCGACCGCAGCCGCGGTGACCGCGCTGTCGCGCAATACCTCGGGCCCTTCTGGGACAGCGTGTGGAGAGGTGGTCTTGAGTACCCACGCGGCCGTCTGCGACCCAGCCTTCTCGTAGTCCATGGAGGGTGTCTCGGCGATGTCCTGGTAGGTCTGCGGAGCGTCCTCGCCGTTCTCACCCCATGGCAGGTAGTCGGCCAGCCGGTAGTGGGCGAAGCCGCTAGCCCGCGCCACCTCGTCGGTGAAATGGGCGCACCGGTCGCAGGGACGGGGCCACGCCTTGCGCGCCCAACCCACCTCACAGATCGGCAGGCCGCCGCCGCAGGTCAGGATCGACACCGTCGCGCCACGGGCCTTCAAGGCGTTGCCCAGCATCACCTCGGTCAGGGCGTGGTTCTGCCACACCCTGAGGGTCACGATCATCACGTGCGGACCACTGCCGGCACCCTCGTCGGGCACCGACTCGCTGAGCTTGCGGACGTCCGGGATCACCCGCCCCTCGTTGTAGCGGCGATCCAGCGGTAGCCTGATACGGGCAGCGAGGGCGTCCAGCGGGCCGCGGCCGTAGTTGCTCAGGCGCCCGACCTTCCTGAGGGCGTCGAACACGGGGCCGAGGCTAGCAATCGGACTGCTCCCAGCCGCGGGTGAGCCGGTGCTAGCGTGGCGCAGCGAGTCATGCGGGGTTGGCGTGAGCTACACGTGTTGAGCTGGCGCCTGGGCGCCCGCGCCCTGCTGCGCAGACGAGCCGTGCGACAAGCCCTCGTGCGCATGGCGATACCGATGGATCCCAGCCGCTATCTGGAGCTGCCACCCACCATCGCGTTGCTCGACCCGGCACCAGGCGACAGGATCCTTGACCTGGCCAGCCCCAAGCTGGCGGCGGTGGCCCTGGCTCGCCGAGGTTCCACGGTCACGTCCGTCGACCTGCTCGAAGAAGAGGTCAGAACCTGGCGCGAACTGGCGGGTGACCAGCCCGGCGTGAGCTTCGAGGTTGGCGATGGCCGCTCCCTCGTCCATGACGCCGAATCGTTCGACAAGGCGTACAGCATCTCGGTGCTGGAACACATGCCCGAGGGCGGGGCCGAGCAAGCCCTCGGCGAGCTCGCGCGGGTGGTGCGCCCGGGCGGGCGTGTGGTGGTGACCCTGCCCTACTCCGACCACTACCACGAGGTGTGGCACGAGCGGCCGGTCTACGGCGACCAGGAGCCGGGTCCGGACGGGCGCTACTTCTTCGAGCGCTGGTATGACGAGGACAGGCTGGACGGGCTGCTGGCGGCGGTCCCGGAGCTGCGTTCCCAACGGCGCGAGGTGGTGCGGCTGTGGCCCAATTGGCACCACGCCTACGAACGTCGGTTTCCCTGGCTGATCGCGCTGGGGCCGTTCTACGGGTTGATTTCGAGAGAGCGCACCGGTCCGCCGGGCGACGTGGCACGGCTACTGCTCACCCGCAGCGCCTAGGGGCCTTGAGCCCTGACCCGGGGTTGACGGAGACTTTGAACCTCGGATTCAGTCCTCGGGCGACGAGGAGCTTTAGGGAGCCGATGCGTTGCAATTGTTTCTACGAGCGGCTCCCACCGTGGGATCCGGTTACGCTCTGGCCGGCTGGTAGCGTGACCGCCTTTGACGCTCGTCTCGATATGCATTCCCACCTATAACTACGCGGGCTTCTTGCCGCGCGCAATCGAGAGTTCGCTGGCACAGACACATGGCAACGTCGAGGTCGTCGTGCTGGACGATGCGTCTACCGACGAGACCCCGTCGGTGGCGTCCCGCTATCTGGCGGACGAGCGCTTCGCCTTTCATCGCTCGGAGGTCAATGCCGGTCTCTTCGCCAACTTCAACCGCTGCCTGGAAGTGGCGCACGGGGACTTCATCAAGGTGCTGTGCGCCGACGACTGGCTTGACCCGGAAGCGATCGAGACCACGCTGGGCGCGCTGGACCGCAACCCGAGCGCCGGGATGGCGAGTTCGCCCGCGTGGCTGGTCGACGATCGGGGCCGGACAACGGGCATACGCGGCGCTCCCTTCGGCACCCAGGAGCTCGTTCCTTCGGCCGACGCTCTGAGTGGTCACGCCGACTGGGGCAACGCCTCGGGCATGCCGACCAACGTCCTCTTGCGCCGTGCGGCTCTCGACACTGTGGGTGGATTCGAGCCGGAGTTCGCGCCGGCCAGCGATCTGCACCTGTGGCTCAAGGTTCTCGCTCGGTACGACCTGGCCTGGGTCTCCGAGCCACGGTGCTACATGCGCATCCACTCGCAGCATGACCACGGACACGCCTACCAGCCCAACGAAGCAGAGTTCAGGCTCTGGGAGGACATGCACAGGAGAGAGGTCGATGCCGTGGACCGGGGGATGCTGAAACGGGCGCTCCGGCGTGAGGCACGCCACCACTTGCTCTACGTCGTGGCCAACCTGCTCAGGCTGCGCCTCGATGCCGCGCGACGCCTGGTGGTCACGATGCGCCGTCATGTACCCCTTCGAAGCGCACTCGCCACGTTCCTCGTCCACCTGCCTCGCCTTGCCGCGGGCCAGGCGATGCGCCTCTTCGCCATCCGGACGGGTCGTTTGGTTCTGTACGAACCGTCACCGCGGGTGGGCGGTCGGGCACGGGCTGCTCCGTGAACCCGGTCGACCGCTATTTGAACGAGGTCTCCCCGTTCCGCCTTCCGATCTTGGCGAGGGTGCAGCGGGGGTCGAGCGTCCTCGACGTGGGGGCCTGGACGGGAGCCCACGGCTTGTGGCTCGCCGACCAGCGCGGCGCCACCGTCGACGGCATCGAGCCCAACGCCGCCGCCGCTCAGCGCGCGGTCGGCTACCGAGCCATGCGGGTCGCCTCCGTGGAGGATGTGCTCAAGGACGGCGGTCCCGGGCGCCTCTACGACGCGATCCTCTTCCTCGACGTCCTGGAGCATCTCGTGGCGCCTGAGCGGGTGCTTCGCGAGGCACGTAGCTGGCTCACGCCAAGCGGCGTCGTGCTCGTTTCGGTGCCCAACGTCGCTCACTGGCGGGTCCGGCTCGCCCTCGCCCGCGGGCGTTTCGAGTACACGGACACCGGCCTAATGGACAGGACGCACCTGCGCTGGTTCACCAGGGCCACTGCGCGGCGCCTGCTCTCCGGGGCCGGCTACCGCCTGACCTGGGAGGACGCAGCCGTCCCTCAGCATTCCCGGATCAAGGTCCCGCAGCCGCTGTTGCGGCCGGGGTTGTTCGGCTACCAGCTGTTGTTCGAGGGCGCGCCGGGCGCAACCCGGTAGCTACCATCGCATCGCTTCGTGCTCCCTCTCATGCAGGACATCCTGATGTTGAACCGGTCCCTCGTCGGGCCAGGGTACGACGCTGCTCTAGCCCGGCTGAGCGAGGAGATCAAGCTGGATGTACACGAGGTCCCGAGTGGCGAGCAGGTCTGGACATGGCGCGTCCCCAACGCCTGGGAAGTTCGGGAGGCTTGGTTCGAGGCTGACGGCCGCAGGTTCGCGGACTTCGCAGAGCACCCGCTGCACCTGTGGTCGCATTCGATTCCGTTCGAGGGAGAGGTGACCCGGGAGGAGCTCTTGCGTCACCTTACGACCGACCCGGACCGGCCGAGCGCGATCCCGTTCGACTTCAAGTATTACGAACGGGACTGGGGTTTCTGTATCGCTCACGAGCAGCTGGCTGAGCTGACGGCCGAGCGCTACCAGGTTCACATCGACGTGGCGGACTACCCGGGCACCTTGAAGGTAGGCGAACACGTGATCCCTGGTCGGTCAGAGCAGTCCGTGTTGATCGCGACGCATCTATGTCACCCGGCGCAGGCGAACGACGACCTGGCGGGGGTGGCGGTCGCCATCGAGGTCGCGAAGCGTCTGGCCGGAAGCACACCGCGCCACACGCTGCGGTTCCTGTTCGTGCCAGAGCACATCGGGTCCATCGCCTACTTGGCTCGACACGAGAGACAGATCGATGACTTTCGCTACGGCCTCTTCCTAGAGATGCTCGGGCTCGACCAGCCTCATGCTCTGCAGTTGTCCAAACAGGGTGATACGGCGATCGACATGGCCTTGAGGCTCGCCCTGCGAGAAACCGGCGCCGCCTTCGTCGAGGAGGACTTCCTGCGCGTGATCGTCAACGACGAGCAGGTGATGAATGGTCCTGGTGTTGGGATCCCGACGCCATCATTATCGCGGGCGCAGCCCATCAACCCGTCCCGAGACTACGGTTACACCCGGTTCACGCAGGGTAAACCGTACCCCGAGTACCACACTTCCGATGACTCGATGTCTGCCGTCAGCGAGGCGAGTTTGAGAGAGTCGGCGGCGTTGACCTTGCGGACGCTCGAGATACTCGACGCGAATGCGGTGCCACAGCGCCTCTACCGAGGGACTGTCCACCTATCGAACTATGGGCTGTGGGTCGACTGGCGCACGGACCTGGCGCTGAACCTCAAAGTCGACCACCTCATGTGGTGCTTCGAGGGAGACAAAACGCTGATCGATATTGCCCTGGAGGTGGATCTCCCATTCGGGGTCGTCCATGATTACGTCGAGCGCTTCGTTGCCGCAGGGCTAGTCGAGCTTACGCCGGCATAGCCTCGAAAAAGTCCCGCATCCGGTCTAGGCCTTCGGCGAGCGTTCCTTCGGGCACTGCGTACGAAAGCCGCAGGTGGCGCGCAAAGTCGTGTCCGAACGCCACGCCGGGGACGAGGGCTACGCCGCGCTCCTCCAGCAGCTTGAGCGCAACTTCAGCAGCGTCCGTGCCGAACACGAGGCGAGGGAAGGCGTAGAAGGCTCCCAGTGGCGGGACCAGCTCGAGCTGGGTGACCTCGCTCAACCCGGCGATGAGCTCCTTGCGCCGAGCTGTGAAGCCAGCCAGCATCTCCGCCACAAACGATTCGCCCTCGCGGAGGGCGGCGAGGGCACCGTGCTGGGCGAAGGAGGGCGCGCACACTGCGATGTACTGGTGGGCCGCCGTGACGGAGGGGACGAGCGCCGGAGGAGCGACGGCGTAGCCCACACGCCAGCCTGTCATCGAGTAGGTCTTGGAGAACGAATCCACGAGGATCGTCCGATCCGCCATTCCCTCTAGCGACAGGATGCTGACGTGTGCGGCGGCCTCGTATACGAACCGCCCGTAGATCTCGTCAGAGATGACGATGAGGTCGAACCGTTGTGCGAGCTCCGCGACCGCGGTCAGGATCGACGGACTAAAGACAGCCCCGGTGGGGTTGACCGGGCTGGACAGGATAAGCGCGCGGGTTCTCGGCCCGATCGCGCGGGCCAAACGTTCGACGTCAGGCATGAACCCGCTGCTGGCGTCACAGGGCACAGCGATGGCCGTCCCGCCGGCAAGGCGTACCTGTGCGGCGTAGTGGGGCCACGCGGGCTCGAGCACCAGGACGCCGTCGCCCATCTCGGTGCATGCGATCAGGGCGGCCAGAATGGCCTCGCTGCCCCCCGCCGTGACTACTACGGTCTCAGGATCGCAGCGGGCGCCACTGCGCTCCGTGACCGAGGCCGCGATGGCCTCGCGCAGCGGAGCGAGCCCGTTGCTCGCCGTGTAGTGCACGGCCCCCGCATCCAGCGCCGCGCGAGCGGCCCGCTTGGCGGGCTCCGGCGAGTCCTGATAGGGCCGGCCGATCTCCAAATGGACGATGGAACGGCCTTACGCTCCAGGGCGTTCGCACGGTCGAAGACAGCGCGAATCCCGAAGCCTGCGGGGCGGCCACGCTCAGCCGGGGTGGGTTCCGGCGAGGTCGCCGAGCACAGTACTCGGGATACCGAACGAGCCCCGCGCGAGCGAGGCGCTCCATGTCCCGGGCCCGCAAGAGGTTGACCTCGCTGCGCCCGACCGGCGCGGCGGATACCGATCCATCCGCACGCCCATCTCGATCGAGACGCATGAAGTACGCGGGATTGCGGTCACTGTCGAGGCGGCGGACGTTGAAGATGACGTCGGACTCGAACTCGCAACCGTCAATCCGGGTGGTTCCGTGAAATGTCTTCGGATAGCGGTACGGAACTCCTACCTTCTGCTCGACATCGTGCAGTAGCGCTGAGTGGCTCCCGATCCCCACGTTGCACATGGCGGCATCGATGTCGATCAGCCGAGCGTAGATGCAGTCATCCCCGAAGCAATCGTTGGGGACATCTCGTATGAGTTCCTCCGCGCGCGCGCCGGTCGCGACAACGAGAAGATCGGGTCGGTCGATCGATGAAACGTGGGAAGGGCCCAACACATCTCAGAGAGCAGGCCCATGTTCGCCGGCTCGGTGGCGGCGGGGTCGTAGACCTCGCCCCGCGTGTAGGAGTACGTGTACGCGGGCAGAACCCAGGTCCCGTCCGGGCCGAGGACCTCTGTGAACGCGGACAGGAAGATGTCACGGAGCGTCTCCCTCGTAAGACCCTCGGCGGGGCGTCCCAGCATACCCACGCTGGTGTGAGAAGGCCACGTCGCCCTCGCGTAGGCCTGTGGCCCGCAATGCTTCGACCAAGTCCTCGCGTCTGTAGTCGAAGTGCGCCATCACGTGCGCAGCTCATCGATGATGTGGCTGAGGCCGCGTATGGTGCAAAGGCGGGTGTCCTGCATGTGCTCGGCTTCGAAGTGAACCTCGAAGTCGTCCTCGGCCGCGACGATGAGCTGCACCACTCCAAGTGAGTCGAGCAGCTCCAGCTCGAAGTAGTTGGCGTCGAGCAGGTCCTCGGCAGGGCTGCCGGCCAGCTTGCCATACTCCTCGAAGTAGGCGAGGACCCAACGCTCGGTCTCGGTCTCGGTCATGACTCTGTGATCCTCTCAGGAAGTTGACTGCGGCCGCCGGGGGAGCTGGAGCAACTCGATCAGCTCACCGCTGGGGCCCTCGACCATGGCGACGCGCAGACTGCGCCCGTCGACCTCTTCGTCCCAGGGTGGCGCCATCCGGGATGCTCACATCTTGCGCTAGTCGCGCCGCGTCGCCGTCAATGTCGCTCGTGAGCACCGTGACCAGTACGCAGCCGTCGGCATCCACGGCCGTTCGCCGGCGCGGGCCCAAAGGCTCAGCGAGAGTCACGTCGAGGGCCCACTCGGCGCGTAGCGCCGGAGATGTGAGGTTTGTCCCATCCGCAGACGCCTTCGTGAAGCCCAGCTGCCGCACCAAACCGCTCGCTGAGCTCGCGGTCCGCTACGGGCGCGACGACCCGGGTGCGCCCCCCCGCTCGCTCGGGAAGGTGCAGCTCGAAGGCGGCAGCGCCTTGCGGCTCGCCATCCGAGTACGAGGTCAGCTCGAGAGCCATCCCTCCAGATGGCGCAGCGAGGTGGACCATGTCGAGGCGCTCGCGTCTCGATGCCTGAAGCTCTCGCTTGGCCGGATGGCGGGGATGGCGGCTGCGAAGGTCCGCTGGTAGCCCGCGGCCTCGAGGCGATCCGCCGCGGCCGCGATATGGGGACGTTCACTACGACCTGGGCCACACCGAGAAGCGCGGCCTATTGCGCGTCCCGGCTCCCAGTCCCCACGCTGAGCCAGCCCCTCCGCGCCATCGAGAGTAAGCAGCCATCGCGGCGCTTGGTTCCGATAGGCGTCGTCGCGGGCCACGACGATCCCGGGCGCTACCACATCGCCATCGCTCGTCGGCCCGATGTAGAGCGCCCGAGCCTCCCGATCGATTTCCGCGACGAGCCCCGGGTCCAGCAACGATGACCAACGCTTCACCTCCCGGGGTCACGCTGCAATCGACTGACGTAACCCGGCCGAGGCGTGTGGCCAAGCGGTCCACGTCTGCCGCCGGGTAGGCGCCGGGATCGAGCAGGACAATCCGATCGGAGCGTTCGACACGATGACCCGAGGGCCACGTCGGCGAGATGCTCCAGCTCCAGCTCCAAGGACCGGTAGGCGATCACTCGCGAACCCAGCAAGGACCCGAGGTCGGGAAAGGAGGTAACGCGGATGGCTCCCATCGAGGTCGAAGAGGGTGAGGTCGATGCGCTCTGGTGCGGTGCGAGCGCATCACTAGCGGCTTCGCCGGAGCCGAACCGCACCCGGCCGATCGCTGCATAGTCGTCCTCTAGCAGGAACTCGGCTGTCGTCGTCTCTTCATCGAGCGCATTCGCGCGCACGAGGTCGACGACCACAGCCAGATGTCGCTTGGCGGCCGCCACCTCAAGTCCGTCCAGCAGGTCTCCCACTGCCTGGGCACGGTTGCCGATACGCCGTGGTCCAAAGCTGGGGTGTGAGAACCGCGCCAGTCGGACCGCACCGTCGTGCCGGCGCTTCAGCCAGCTCCTCCAGCACGTCACCCAGCAACCGGAGGAGAGACGCATCACGTCACGCCGACCAAGCCCAACGATCAGCCGGAAGGGGTGGACGCCGCTTTGTGCTGCTGCCGCTCGGCGGCTCGCAGGAAGCTCGAGTGGAAGCGCCCGTACCGAGTGCGACGGCCGTCATGTCGTGCGGGTGCAGGTGCTCGGCGAGCGGTCGTAGGTAAGACTCGGCGAGATCGACGACGTGAGCGCATCGACACCGCATCGCACGCCAAGTCGATCGAAACTCCGGCCATCACCTCGGTGGGCGCGTTCCCCGAGCTGCGCCCATGCCCCAAACGCTCGTGTCCACGAGCTGGGCGCCCGGTTCGTAGGCCGCTATCGAGTTCGCGACCGCGAGGTGCAGATTGCTGTGGCCGTGAAAGCCGATATCCAAGCGGTCGCCGCACGCCTCGCGGGTGGCCTCGACGTAGCGTCGAACCTCGTGGGGCATCATGCCGCCGGCCGAGTCGACGATATAGACGCCCCGGGCGCCGTACGAAGCAGCGACGTTCGCGGCTTCAGCGAACTCAGTCGGATTGATCCCGTAGGTCTTCATGAAGTTCACGAAGACCTCCAGACCCGCCTCGCGGGCGAGCTCGACCGACGCCCACGCCCCATCCATCTCGTCGGCGTTGTTGCCGATGCGCACGAAGTCCATGCCTCGGCGGCAGCTTCCGCGAGCATTGCGGGTGTGCCGATGTCGGTATATAGAAGGCGCCGATCTGGGCGGCGTCGACCATTGGTCTCCATGATCACCTCCAGATCCCGTGAGGCGGCGGCGCCCTTTCCGGCCTCGGTCGCGCCCAGCCCCAGCCCGTTCCCGACCTCGATGTACCGTAACCCGGCAGCGTCGAGCAGTTTGGCCACCAGTGCGGTGTCCTGAGCGGTGAACTTGAAGTCGATCGCGTACGAACCGTCGCGGATGGTGCAGTCCAGGATGGTGGCGGGACGCGGAGCGTCGATCATTGAACCTCCGGCAGTCACTCGTCCAAGGCGCGAAGCTCGAAGAACCACCACACCGGAAACTCGGCCGCGAAATTTCGGGCGCGGTCGCCGGTCGCTGGCTCGGCGACCGGTTCCCTCACCCGAGCGAACACCAGCCCGGCGCTCTCCGCCGCGCGGCTCAACTGCTCCAGGGTGGGGGTGACGCCGTAGCGCCGATGCTCGTACTCGGTGAGTACCGTGAACGGTCGTACTGGATCCCCGAGCCACGGCTGCTGCCAAAAGGTTCCATTCGGTTCGAGCACCGCGATGGTGCCGCCGCCTGCCAGGCGTTCGCGCAGCTGCACGAGCAGGTCGACTGGGTCGAGCTCGAGCGCCGGGTCGTACGGGTGAAAGTAGAACATCATTACGTCACTGAGGAAGATCAGGTCGAATCGCTCGTCGCCGAGTTTCGAGAAACCCTCGGCGAAAGGCAGCGCGAGGGGCATGAGGCGAACGCGCTCGAGCTGCTCGTCGGAGGCGAGCTGCGCAGCTCGACGGAGGTGCTCCGTGTTCGTGTCCATCCCGACGACCTCAGCTCCGTGTCGGGCAAAGTGACGCGTGAACAGGCCAGGCCCACAGCCGAAGTCCAGAACCCGCATGCCCCGGACCCGCCCGGAGTCGTAGTACTCCTCCACGAACCGCATCTGAACATCGGCATACAAGCCGGCGCGCGCAGCGCTGTGGTCATCGGTGAACTTCTGGGAGACCCACCACGCGTCGGGGTCGTCACGCAGCGTGAGCATGACGTGCTCACCGACACGCTGGTGCAGCGTGCCGCGTCGGGTGCGGTCCAGGACGTTTCGCCGCGCTCCCGGGTAGTCAGCGTACGCCGCCACATCGTCGGCCACGAGCATAAGTCGCCGAGCCAGCGCGAGCGCCTCCTCGAGGCACAACGGTTCGGCATTTTCGAGCGTGGCCTCGCGGTCGAGCCCCGTCGGGTCGCCGAGAAGGCCATCACGGAAGGTCGGGATCGTGGCGTCGATCGCGTGGAATGGGCCGGACGGGAGGTCCGCTTCATCCGCCGAGGCGTCGCGCAGGGCCGAGAGCAGGCTCACGAACGCGGCGTCGCCGATCGTGTTCGAACGAGCGGATTCAACCACGTACTCGTTCGGCCCGCGCAGCAGGATCAGGAGCTCGGGAGGGCGAGCGGAAGCCCACGGTCAGCGGTCACGCAGAACCCAACATTGCGACCACCCGGGCGGGGGCGCCGTCGGCACCGGGTATCCGCAGAGGAAGAGCCATCAGGAAGACCTCGGGCTCGTCGAGCTGATCGAGCCCGTTGAGGTATTCGAGCAGGACCATGCCGGCACCCAGCAGCGTCTGGTGGTTGGGACTGTCTGGCTCGGACCCGTACCCGTTGGCGGGGCGTCCGGCGACGGCGTGTCCATCCCCAGCAGCCTGACCCCCTGGCAAACAATCCATTCACAGGCCTCCTCGGCCAGGTAGGGCGAGTCCCGATAGAACTGCTCGACGTCGTCGAAGCGCTGGGACCAGTCGAATCGCAGAGAAGCCGCGGGAGACCCGCCCGTCGCCCGGCCTCGCGGAGTCGCTCGGAGCTGATCTCCTCACTGCTCGCGACCGGAGTGAGGTCGACGACCGTCGCGGGGCCGACGAGGTCCTGAGGCCGAACGTCTCGACCCCATCGCCTCCCGGTAGGAAGTGCAGGGGGGCATCCATGTGATGCCGGTGTGCGTGCCCAGCGTTAGCCGCCGGGTGACTCGTCCCTCTACGTCGAGTCGCGCCAGCTGGGTGGACTCGAACGGAGGGTGGTTGGGGCTGGGAAAGGAGGTCATGCCCTCACGCAACTCGTGGGTGAGGTCCACGAGTCGGTCGGCCGAGCCCTCCACCTGAAATCCCTTGCTGGCCGATGGAAGTCCGGGTGGTCGATCACCATGTCACGCAGGGTCGCGCGGCGAACCTTGCCGGTGGGAGTCGCGGGTATGTCGTCGATCTGCACGTAGGCATCGGGTCGTTGTGCTTCCTCCAACGCGCTGTTCGCCAAGGCCTTCAGCTCGGGCTCGACTGTGTCGAGGCTGTGCCCAGCAACGCAGGTCATCACCGCGGCGGTTCCTCCTCGCCAAGGATCTGATGCGGAAGCCCGACGACGGCCACCCCTTCGACGGCCGCATGACTCTCCAATGCGCGCTCGACCTCGCGTGGGCTGACGTTGATGCCTCCCCGGATGATGACCTCCTTGGCCCGTCCGGTGATGCGCAGCGCGCCGTCGGCGGTGAGCTCACCGATGTCGCCGGTGTCGAGCCAGCGACCGTCGACCAGTGGAGCCTCGAACGGCTGGTCGGGTGCGCCTCCATCCTCGGGGAGGTAACCGGCGAACATGTCCGGTGAAGCGATCTGGACCGTGCCGAGCTCGCCAGCGAGTCGCACCTCCACGTCCGGCAGCGTCGACCCGACGGAGCCCGCGGGGGCGGGACGGTCAGGCGTGGACGTGGTCGCGAGCAACGTCTCGGACAGGCCGTAGCTGTCATGGAGCGGTATTCCGTAGCGCTCTTCGAAGCGGAGCCGCAGGTCCGGGTCGAGCGGGGCGGTGCCGATCGCTGCGAACGAGACCTCCTCGCGGCAGAAGGTGGGACCTGCATCGCCGCGATCCACCTCCAGCAGCAGCGCGGCCACCGTCGGCACAAGCCAAAGCGAGTTGACCTGATGCCGGGCGGGGGCGTCCCAGTAGCTCATCAGCAGTCGCGCATCGAAGGACCGATCGAGGACCACGCTCGCGCCGATCGCCAGCGGCAGCAGCAGCAGGTTGTAGTAGCCGGCCATGTACGTCATGGGAAGCGTTGCGTAGAAGCGGGTATCGCTCGTCAGGCCGACAGCTTCGGAGAAGCGGTGCGCGTTACCGACGAAGTCGCTGAGGTGGTGCGCTATTCCCCGTGGGGGGCCGGTCGTTCCCGATGTGAAATGGATGGAAGCGAGCTGGTCGCCCTCGATCGCGCTGAAAGTGCCGGGGTGCGTCACGCTGAGCAGGTCCAGCCCTCCGTCCTCCGACGCGCTTGCGACCTCTGCCACCGTGAGCCCCAGCTCGCTGGCGACGGGGCTGACGCGGGTCCCGGATGCGCCCCCGACCAGTACGAGTGTTGTTCCGGTGCGGCGTAGGATGGACCGCAGCTCCCGTCGTCCGAACCCGGAGCCCAGGGGGACGACCACGATGCCGGCGAGCAGCGCTCCGAGGTACACAAGCGCCAGCTCGAGGCCGTTCGGGAGCGCGACGCCGAGACGGTCGCCCGGCTTCAAGCCGCGTTCGCGAAGCACGCCAGCGACCCCGCGGGCGAGCCGCTCCACCTCTTGGTACGTCAACTCACGTCCGCTGGGCACGTCGATGAGGAAAGGGCTTTCCGCCCGACGCCTGAACGTCTCAGCGATCGTCTGCTGCGGGTCCACCGTCAGCACCATCAGCGTCCGAGCGCCGCGCCCGCTTTGCGGCGCGCTCGGACGTAGCCCCAGTGGGCGCGTCGACGCAGGTCCAGGGGAGGCAGCTGTCGCCCCAGCCGTGCCCGGTGCGCCTCGACTTCCGACGTCCACTCGGCTTGCCGCGAGGCCACGCAGCGTTCCATGGCATCCAGGGTGCGCCGAGCCGCTTCGCCATCGCACACCCCGATGTTCGTCTCCATCGGTGCCCGCGCGGCCTCGACTCGGCGCTCATCCCACCGCAGTTCGCGGGCCCGCTCGACAGCCGCGACGAAGTTCTCTGGCCGGTCGACGAGCTCGAGCACGTCGGGCCATTGCCTGAACGGGATCAATGTGTCGGCAGCGGAGCCGTCGCTCGCATCCCATCCGGCGTAGACGATCGGCTTTCGAGCCGCCATTGCCTCGAACAGCGCCGTCGTCTGAAAGCCGGCGACGACATCGCTCGATACGACCAGCTCACGCGTGTCTGTGTCGGGTGACAGGATGAAGATCTTCTCGTTGAGCAGGTCGCCCGCCTCATGCCGCACTCGGGCTCCATCGCGGCGCTGCTGTTGGGGGTGAGGCTTGTACAGCACCCGCCACCCGCGACGCGCGAGCTCGGAGAGGCCCCGCTCGGTCTCCCTGTGTTGCTTCTCCCACACGTCTGCTTCGGTCTCACCTTCCGGGTGGTAGGCGTTGTAGTCGTAGGAGAGGAACAAGACCGTCGGCCCGGCCTCGCCGTACGGGAGCTCTCGGGGCCAACGCTCAGGCTGACGGTAGAAGTCGAAGCGGGGCTGGCCGGTGACGGTCACCGACTCTGCCGGTGCACCGGCACGCACCCAGAAGTCACGGAGGCGATCAGAGCAAAGCGTGCGATGCCGGGCGATGGGAGGAAACCACCGGCGGATCAGCGCGATGTTTTGATCCATGATGTGCGGAGAAACCGTGGTTTCTCGCTCGGCGACGAAGTACGGCACCCCCAGGGGGCGCAAGGCTTCAGGAGCCGGCCGCAGATAGTAGAAGACGTCGGACGGGCTGACGAAGAGGTCGAACGGACGCTCTCGGAACAGCGATTCGAAGAGGCGCCTCAACACGCCGGCGAGTTTTCGCCGAGCCGGCTCGTACTCGGGCTTGGAATAGAACTCGGGCCCGTCGTCAATGTCGTTTGGCAGGACCCGCATGGCCTCCCGGTGCAGGACGGCCAACGGCAGCTCCCGAAACTCCACGTGTTCACCTGCCGCGTAGCGGAGGCTGTCTAGATCTTGGCCGTAGGTGTGGTTGAGGACGAGCGCGCGCATCAGGGTCACGGTACCTGCCCGGATGGGGGGGCGTCGCCCACCGGGACGTCGTCGCGCAGCCCGACCGGCACGGTCGGGCGGGTTCGGAACCCGACGGCTGAACGCGCGATGCCAACCACCTGTGCACGGCGTTCGCGGTCGAGCCCCACGAACAGATAGACGAGGACGAACGCGACCACGCCTGGAAACGCGATGACCGTCACCAGCGCGAGGTTGCCCGCCCGCTCCGCGAACCCGAGTAGGAGCAGGCTGACGACCAGCTGGGCCGCCACAGCCGGACCGAGCGGGGCCAATATGCTTCGGAAGAGCGCGTTGGGGGTCACGTCGACCTCGCGCAAGAACAGGCGCATGTAGGGAATTGCCGTCAGCGCGTAACTGACGAGCGTTGCGAGTACCACGCCTTCCACGCCGAGCGGCCCGACCAGGAGGATGCTGAGCCCCAAGTTCGTCACGATCCAGATCGCGGCGAGCACCAACATGGGCTTGATCCTCCCCAAGCCGGTGAGGATCGCTTGTCCGACGCTGAGCATGCTTGAAATCACGAGCACCCCGAGGAAGATCCTCGCGGGCCCGACAGCTTCGTCGAAGCCGTCTCCGATCCACGTCCGAATCACGGGGTCCGCGAACACGATCCCTGATACCACGATCGGCAACGCCAGCGCCATCGCGTACGACGTGCCGCGCGTGAAGAGTTCGCGGAGGCGGTCGGGGCTCATGCGGTTGAACGCAACCGCCGGGATGAGCGCCGACGCCGCCATGCTTTCGACCAGCGCTGCCGCCGCCTGCAGCTTGAAGCCGATCTCGTAGGTGGTCACGAATGCCGCGCCGAGCGAAACCCCGATGATTGTCTTCCCCGTCTGGCGATAGACCAGCGCGCCCGCACGGAACAGCACCAGCTGTCCGCCGTAGTTGCAGACCTTTCGGACCATACGACGCGAGACTCTCGCTCGGGAGACGCGGGTGTCGGGGGCGACCACCAAAGCCCCGACGGTGTTCAGCACCGCGACGGCAACCGAAATGATCAGGCTTGCGATAGCGAGCTCGACGAGCCCGCCACCGTTGAGCAGGACGATCGCAAAGACCACCGCCGTGGTGACCACTTGGGTCAACTCGACCGCTTGCCAGACGCCGTAGCGTTGGGCACCCTGGATGACGCCCGAGAAAGCCCGGCTGGGCAGGTCGAAGGCGATCTGCGCGGCGACGATCGTGAATGTCAAGGCGGCCTCGTTCTGTAGCGCTTCCGGAACTGAGAAGAGACCTGCGATCGGTGCCGCGGCAAGCATCAACGCAGGGGTCAGGACAGCGGCGATCGCGACGTACAGCGCAAGGCTGGTGGAGATGACGCGGTTCGCCTCTTCAACGTCGCCCTCGCTACGTGCCTCTGCGATAAACCGCACGGTCGATGACTCGATGCCGAGCTCCGCAAAGCTGAGGTACCCGAGGGCGAAGGTCAGGCTCGTCGCTAGCACCCAGACGCCGTAGCCGGCAACGCCCAGCTCTGAGATGAGCAGCGGCGTCAGGAACAGCGTTATCCCGACGGCCGAGAAGGTCCCAAGGCCCTGCAGCAGGCTGTTTCGGACGATTCGAGTTCCTGAGCCCTCCTCGCTTCGCGGCGAGCGTCTCATCAGCCGGACCCGTCTACCGACAGGCACCCGCACAGGGTGTACTTCGCGCTGGGCTCGCGCAGGCGCTCGGTCCACATGACCACGAACCCAGCGCGGCGCGCGAGTAGCACGAGCGAAGCCATCGAGAACACGTGGAGGTGCTCGATGAAGAACTCCTCTCTGTTCGGCCCGTCGGGATCGCCCGCGGCGCCCTCCGCATCGGGCACCTCAACGTAGAGCCGTCCCGCCGGGGGCCAGCAGGTCGCGTGTCCGGGTCAACATCGCCACCGGGTCCGCAACGTGCTCAAGCACCTTGTTGAAGGAGACGACCTCGAACCTCCCAAGACCATCGACGGCCATGAAGTCGCCCTCTACGGCCTCGACGCCTACCCGATCCCGCAGGTGGGCGCACGCGCGAGGATCCGGGTCGAGCGCGGTCACCGTCCACCCTGCGTCCCGCATACGCGCGGGGAACACGCCCAGGCCGCTGCCAACGTCTAGCAGCGTGCCGCTGGTACCGAGTCGTCCGACTAGCCGGTCGACGCGCTGCGCGTTGTCCGACTGGCTGGGGGGCAGGGCCATGATCTCCTCGTAGACGCGCTCCAGGCGATCGCCTGCATATGTCGCCTCGACGTAATCGCCGCCGTAGAGATCGTCGAGGTTCAGCTGAGTGACTTGCACCAGGTGCGCGCACGTTGCGCACCGCCGGTACTCGCGCTCGTACCTCGCCTCCCCAAGCTGGAACCGCGTCTCTCCCTGCGGCGGCTCGTCGTACACGTAGGCCAAGTCGAACTCGGTCCCGTCGCAACACGGGCACCTCATGCGAGATCCTCGAGCATGATCGACTCGCCGGCAGGAACCGCGCGGTTCAGAGCGTGCCCGATCAGCTCCGGCTCACGACCGGGCTCGAGGCCGTCGCGCGGGCGCAACCAGGCCAGGTCAGAAAGCTCAACTGTGTGGCCGGCGGGAAGGTCCCGTGCCGCGGCGATCGAGCGTCGCACCGGCGCCATCAGCGCCTGCTCCTCCTCCAGCACCTGTTTGACGGGCTCACCGACCATCCCGGGCGTGGCCGCCAGCGCCTCGGCCAGTTGGCGCAGCTCCGGCGGGTCGGCCGACAGCTGGTGATCGCGGAACTCGGAGAAGTCGTGGCGCAGCGTGAAGTGCTTCTCGATGATGGTGCGCGCCCAATGCCGCGGCCACGACCGCGGGCGACGATTCCCAGCGTGTGGTCGGAGTAGCCCACCTCACAATCCAGCTCGGCGCGCAGGGCAGTCACCGCGGCCAGGTTCGCGCGCTCCAAGGCAATCGGGTAGGCGGTCACGCAGTGCAGCACGGCCACCTGGTCGGCAGCAGTGCCGGCGGCCTCCAGACGCTCGCATCGTCTGCCGCACGTCGTTCCATGTCGGCCAGCCCCGAGGAGAAGATCGCGGGCTTGCCCGTGGCCCCCAGCGCGTCCAGCAGTGGAAGGAAATCGTTGTCGCCGGAGGCCACCTTGTACGCGTCCACGAGCGGCTCGAGGAACCTCGCGCTTTCCAGGTCCAACGGCGCGGATAGGTACAGCAGGCCGCGCGCGTCGGGCCAGCGCCGCCAGCTCCTCGTGCACGACGTCGGACAGGCGGTAGCCCTCCAGCTGCGCGAAGCGAGCCTGGTCACGCGGCCGCACCAGGCCCTCGGTCCGGAAGACCTGCGTCTTCACGGCACCAGCGCCCGGCGTCGGCGGCCGCCTCAACCAGCTCGCGGGCCACGCCGGCGATCGCCCTCGTGGTTATTGCCGATCTCAGCCACCAGCAGCGGCGGCGTGCCGCATCTCGCGGGCACCGATGCGCATCGGGCTCAGCCCTCCAGACGGTGCATGTCGTAGACGGCGCCCGCGGCCGCGGAAGCCCCGGCGCGCTCGTAGAAGCGCGTCGCTGCCGGGGTTGGCCGCTTGCGTGCCCACCCGCACGATCTGACAGCGGTTGGCGCTCTCGGCAACGAACCGGCCGTGCGAGTGCCGCGCCGACGCCGCCGGCCGCGCTCCTGACGGCGCAACGCCCATCAAATCGATCACACGCCTCGGTGTCGGTGGCCAGCACGCAGCAGGAAGCCGACCGGGGCGCCCGTCCCGCAACGGCCACGTACGCCGTCTCGCCGCGAGCCCCTTCCAGGTAGCTGACGACCCAGTCGCGCTTGATCGCGGTCGGCCACCTCGTCGGGCACCCGTGGGTCCAGGTGAAAGCGGGTCCGTGAAAACGACCGGCCCGCCGCGTCGGCCGAGCTCGGTGTCGCGTGGGCCGTCAATCTCGCGGACCTGCACGCCATCCGGCGGCTCGGGGGCGCGAGCCCGCCGGAGCTCGCGCGCCAGCAGCGTGTTCACGTTCACCGGCACGAGCCCCGCCACGTTCAGCTCTAGCACGGTGGCGAGGTCACCCGTCGTCGCACCTTGGCTTGGTACAGAGCCCGGCCCGGGTGGCCGGCCGACGTGCTCGAGCGACCTCTGTTGCCGGTGCGTCACGCACCGTCCAGACAGGGTGGCCGAAGCGCTCGGCCAGCCAGCCATCCGCGGCGATCGGCAAGCCGACCTCAGGCAGTTGGTCTGGCCGGCCAGCACGCCGTCCGACGTGAGGTCGCGGTACCAGGCCACGTAGCGGTCGAGACCATCCTCGAGCGTCGGTCTTCGGGTCGTAGCCGATCAGCTCGCGGGCCCGCGACGATGTCCAGCGTGCCGCGGAACGGGCGCAGCGCGTCGCGCTCGACGAACTCCACTTCGACCTCCGGGAAGTGCTCCTGGACGATCTCGATCAGGTCCGCGCAGCGGCCGCGCACCGCCGGTGGTGATGTTCAGCGACTGGTTGCGGGCGCCCGGATGGGCGACCACCCGCACGACACCGTCGACGACGTCGTCGATCCAGGAGAAGTCGATCTTCTCCTCGCCAACGCCGTCGACTCGAAGCTTGTCGCCCACCAGCGCGTTCTCGATGAAGATCTGGCTGACCCGACGGCTGACGCAGCCCGGGCCGTAGAGCGCGGAGGGGCGGATGTTCGTGTACTCCATGCCGAAGACCTGGTTGTACGCGATCACGAGCTTCTCGCCGGCGAGCTTGAGCGCCCCGTAGATGCCCTTCGGCTCGAGCTGGTGGTCCTCGGCGACCTCGGGGGTCAGGAAGTCGCCGTAGACCATGCTCGAGGAGAAGTAGACGAAGTGCTCGGCCTTGTCGCGCGAGTAGTCCAGCGAGTTCTCGAGCGTGCGCAGCGAATGGTCGAACGTGCGAGAACGGATCCTTGTTCGACTTGCCCGCGTGCGCGACCGCGGCCAGATGCACGACGGTCTGGGGCTCGAAGCTGCGCCAACGTGCGTGACAGCAAGTTGTAGTCACGAGCGTCGATGACCTCGATCGGCACACCCGATGCATCCAGCTTCTCAAATCGCTGGTTGATGATCTTGAGGTACAGCTCGCGGTTCTCGGACCGGGGTGGCAGGGCCGTGTAGGTCAAGAGATTGTTCACCTCGAGCCCGTCGATCACGAGGACCTCGGCACCCAGCTCGGTGAGGCGTCAGCGCCAGGTGGTGGCCGATGAAGCCGGCTCCTTCTACCAGCGCCACGCGGCGGCCGGCGAGGCTCTTGAAAATGGTGTCTTCAGGCATGAACGGACATCTCCTCGGCGACGGCGCGGACGGCGTCGACCATCGTGTGTACTTCGTCCTCCCCCACGTGCGGACCCACAGGAAGCGCGATCGAGCAGGTGCTGATCTCGCGTGGCTACGGGACAGGAACCCTTTGGGTACCCGTCGTCTCGCCGTAGTACTGCGTGTCCGGCAGCGCCTTGGGATAGTAGGCGCTCGTGCCCCCCGCGCTCCTTGAGCGTGGCTATGACCTCCTCGCGCCGGTTGGCCAGCGGCTCGTTCGAGCACGGCGGAGAGGACAGTGGCTGGAGGGGCGGTCGCCTTCGTGGCCCGCCTCCAGCACCGGTAGGCCTGGATCTCCGGAGAGGCCGGCGGCCAGCGAGTCGTAGTTGCGCTCGCGCGCCTCGAGGAAACCGGGCAGCCGCTCCATCTGATGCACGCCGATCGCGGCGCCGATCCACCATCCGGTAGTTGAGGCCGGGGTACTCGATCTCGTAGGCGGCGGTGTGGCGGCGGTCGGCCAGCACGGACTTGTCGATGCCGAACGCGCGCTGCTTGGACACCTGGTCCGCCACGTCCTCGCGGGTTGTGATGACCATGCCCCCCTACCCGTCGTGATGTGCTTGACGGGATAGAAGGAGAAGCAGCCGATGTCACCGTGCAGCCCCACGTGGGTGCCGTCGATCGTGGCCCCCAGCGCGATGGCGCAGTCCTCGACCACGAACAGGTCGCGCGGGCGGGCCAACTCCAGACGCCGGGCCATGTCCACCGGGCGGCCAGGTAGTGCACCACCGAGATCGCCCGGGTGCGGTCGGTCTGCAGATTTTCCATCAGGTCCAGGTCCACCGCGCCCGTGCGCGGCTCGGCGTCAACGAACACGGGCTTGGCGCCGCAGATCTCGACGGCGTGAGCCATGGCCACGTGAGTCTGGGCGGGCACGAGCACCTCGTCGCCGGGGCCAATGCCGAGCGTCAGGTAGGCCAGGTGGCGCGAGGCCATGCAGGTAGCCGTGGCGACCGCGTAAGGGGCCTCCGTGATATGCGCCGAAAGCGGCCTCGAACTCCTTGACCTTCGGGCCGTGGGTCAGCGTCGTGCCGGCCAGCACGTCGGCCGCGGCGGCACGCTCGGCCTCGCCGAGAAGGGGCTTCCCGAAGGGGATCATGGCGGCGAGGGTAGTCGAAAGGTGCGAACCGATGAAGCCCGCGCCGCCGGTGACCCGGATGCGAGCGAGTGCCATTCCGCGCCGGACCCATCGGCGGCGTGGCTCTGGCCCGGTGAAGGGCCTTCGACGGACCCCGCTTCCATAACCTTCGCGGGATGGGCGACTCTGCCGGCCAGACGAGCGTGCTCGTTCCGAGGCCATGTCCGGGTTGTGCGAACGAGCCCCGCGAGCTCCTTTGGAGCTTCCAGCGCCAAGTGGCCACCCGCTCGGGGTCGGCAGCCTTCGATGTGCGCGTGGCGCTATGCGAGGCGTGTGCCCTGCCCCAGGCGTGACCCGCGCCGACGCAGGACGCGCTCGAGCGCTACTACGCGGACGCGTTCCCGGTCTTCGCGACGGAGAGTCCGGACTTCGATGTCGACGCGCGGCTGTCGCTGCTCGAGGACCACGTCACCGACGGCGCTGACGTGATTGAGCTGGGGGGCAATGCCGATGGCCCGTTCGCTCGCCGGGCACGCGAGCGGTTCGCCACTTTCAACGTCGCCGAACCGAACGTACAGTGCGCTACCGAGTTCAGCTCGATCAATGATCTACCACCTGCCAGCGCAAATGCTGTTCTGCACTACTTCGTCCTCGAGCACGTGGCCGACGTGGCCGGCTTCGAGCTCGAACCCATGCCATCCTGCGGCCGGGCGGGCTGATGGTGTGTGAGGTTCCTGACCTGGCTCTGTATCCGCGGGATCCGTCCGGGCTGGACTGCACGAGCACGTCAACCACTTCAGCGTGGCTGCGCTGGCCCGGGTGGCGGCCGCCCACGGCTTCAAGCTGATCGCCCTCGACCACGCACGCTGCAGCCGCCCCTTCGGGTTCGCCACGATCTTCGAGCGTGCCCGCTCGCACGAGCTGGCCCGCGCGAGCGTCGCCGAACTCATGCACGACGTTCATGCGTTTGGTCTGGGGCCGGACGCATTGCCGTCTGGCGGGACGGACTGGCCGATGTGCGAGACCGACTCAACGCGCTGTCGATGGCAGGCGAGACGGTTCTGGTCTGGGCTGCCAACGGAGTGTCGCTTGAGCTGGTCGGACCGCAGGGCGAGGATCTGCACGAGCGGATCAGGGTCGCCGACTCGGATCCCGCGAAGCACGACTTCCTGCCCGGCAGACGGGTACTCGCCCCTCAAGAGGTTGCCCGTGCTGTCACGTGTGGACCATCTGGCGGTGTGCTCTCCCCTGCACACCGAAGCGATCCAGGCCGCGGTCGAACAACTGTGGGGCGAGGCCCTAGGCGCCGATCGGGTGCACATCGTGCACGGACTGTGAGGGCGCCGATGACAGGATTCGCCTACATGAAAGGTGCCACGCCAACGGTGCCACCCGCAGCCGCCGCGTCCTCGATCGCGAAGAGGACTGCCATCGTGTCGAACACGTCCTCGCCCGTGACCTCGGCCGGTGCCCCGGTGACGATCGATTCGACGAAGGAGTGCAGCAGGTCGCCCTTGTGGATCCCGGGATACGGCGCGTCGACCAGCTCGGGCTCCGCATCGTCACCACGCTGGACCCACAGCTCGGCGTCGTCACGGCGGTTGATGAACGTGCCATCGGTCCCGCAGATCTTCAGCGCATGGAAGTGCGGGTGCACGATCGCGAAGTTGGCCGTGACCTTGGCCACGGTCCCGTCCTCGAACGTCAGCGCCGCGAGCGCGAAGTCGTCGAAGCCGAACTTGGTGTCGCGTGTGGCTTTCCGGCTGCCCAGCGCCATCACCTCGGTGACCCGGCGCCCCGCGAGCCAGAGCAGGAGGTCCACCATGTGGACGGCTCCGCCCTGGACCACCGAGTAGAACTCCTCGTCACCGCGCCAGCCTTCGGTGATCTTCCACAGCCGGCCGTAGTCGTAGTCGCCCTCCAGGTAGTACAGGTCGCCAAGCCGCCCCGCGGCGATCCAGTCCCGCAGCTGACGGAAGCGGGGGGACATCCGCAGCGGCAGGTTGGACGACAGGCGAAGCCCCGGGTGCTCGCGCCAGGCCGCCCACAGCTCGTCGGCCTGGGCGCGGCTCTGGCACAGCGGCTTCTCCACGAACACGTGCTTGCCCGCGGCGAGCGCGTCCCGCACCTGCTCGAAGTGGAAAGAGTCGTAGGAGGCGATCGAGACCGCGTCGAGCCCGGGGTCGGCGATCAGCTCGGCGGCATCGGTGGTGGTTCTGCGGCCGGGGTTGCGCTCGGCCACCTCGCCAAGCCGGGCCTCGTCGAAATCGCAGAGCACGGTCACGCGGGCACCCGGGTGGGCTTCGTACCCGGCGATGTGCTGCTCGCCGACCCCGAGGCCGATGATGCCCACGCTGAGCTCGCTCACGCCCGCACCAGGTCGCGCGCGATCGCCGTGACCTCTTCGTGCGAGTACTCCCAGTGCGGACGCTCCATGCGATCCAGCACGGCGCCGATCAGACGGGCGTCCTCCTCGGTGTCCAGCGAAACATCGAGGTCAGCGTCGTCCCGGTCCGCCAGGAAGTTCTCGATCCGGAAGTTCTCGTGGTGGCGGTACAGGTAGCGGGTCACGTGCTCGCGCTCGTCGGGCTCGGTCATCCGCTCCAGCGCACGGCCGAACGGCTCGGCGCCGACGACCTCCAGCGACTGGCCCGACGGGAACGTGCTGCGCGGGAACACGTTGGTGACCACGTCGCGGTCACCCTCGCGGTAGAGCGCGGCGCCGCGGTCCACCAATGCCTGGTCGAGCAGCGGGCTGTCGCCGGTCACGCGGACGAAGGCGTCCAGCCCGAACCGCTCGATCACCTCGCCAAAGCGCGCCGCGACATGGTCCAGGGGCCCGCGATGCACGCTCGCTCCACGCTGCTCGCACCACTCGGCGATGGGGTCGTCGCTGGGCTCGATCGACGTGGCCACGACAACCTGGTCGATCTCGCGGCAGCGCTCGAGGCGCTCGAGCAGGTACTGAAGTGGCGGGCGGCCGGCCAGCGGTGCGAGCACCTTGCCCGGCAGTCGCCGCGAGCTCATGCGCGCCTGGACCACGACGGCGATCAGAGGTCGTCCAGCCACCTCAGCCACAGCTCCAGGTTCACCAGCTGCCACAGCAGCATCATGTGGTTCTCGGAAGGCTTGCCCGAACGGACGATCCGGTCGTGGTCGTCGATCAGGCGCCGCAGCTCGTCGACGTCGTAGACGTGCGCGGCACGGAAGTCCGAGGCGCTGACCAGGTCGTGCAGCATGTCGCGGCCCGCTCCCGAGAACCACAGGTCGCCCGGCGCGTTCCAGCCCGTCTTCTTTATCCGCATGCGGGTCTCATCGGGCAGCAGGCCCTGTGTGGCTTCGCGCAGCAGCCGCTTGGTCACGCCGTCGCGGATCTTGTGGGCGCCACCGACCCGGAACATCAGCTCGGCAAGGCGGTGGTCGAAGAAGGGGTCGCGGTTGCGCAACCCGTTCGCCCGCGTCTGCCGGTCCTCGGCGCGCAGGCAACAGGGTGCGGTCTCGCGGAACATATCCTGGTAGGTGCGGTTCTTCAGGTACGACGAGAACGGCCGGTCCATCACGTGGTTGAAGTGGCGCAGGTCGTAGAAGTCGTCGCGCAGCACCGCGTTGTACTTCTCGATCCGTGTGCGGTCGGGTCGGATCGCCCCCGGCTCGCCGGGTTCGGTGAAACGCTCCAGGCCGGCTTCCATCACCTCCCAGTTCTTGTGGAAGACCGGGTGGTCGTGGTGCCGCTGCCACTCGGCGACCTCGTGGCGGAGCGTGTCCTCCTCGCCCGCTGCGCGGAGGTCGGCGAACCGGTACAGGAAATACTCGTACTCGCCGGCGTTGAGCTCATCGCCGCCCAGTCCGCCGAACAGCGTGTCGAGGCCCGCCGCCGCCACTTCGCGACAGAGCACGTGGTGCGACAGCCAGGTGGCTGTGGCGATCGGCTCCTCGTGGGCCTCGATCATCTGGCCCACCAGCGCGGGAACGTCGGGGTCGTCCACGACCACCCGGTGCCACTCCTGCACCGATGACTGCAGCATCGACTCGATCTCGTCGGACTCGTCGTACTCGCTTCCGCTGTACAGCGTCGAGTACGCATGCTGGCGCTCGCCCGTCAGGTGCACGGCGCTGGCCAGCACCGAGGACGAATCCATGCCCCCCGACAGCGTGAAACCGGCCTTGCCCGACACCTCCAGGCGACGCCCGACGGCGTCCAGCAGCAGTTCGCGATAGCGCTCGGCCAGCTCGGCCTCGGGCGCGTCGAAGTCCGGCGCCTCCTCGAGCGACCAGTAGCGTTCGGACGCCATCCGCCCATCGCGTACCGACGCCACGTGCGCGGCGGGCAGCTGGCCGATCGCCTCGTAGGGCGAGGCGGCGGGGTCGTTGTCGAAGGTGCGGTAGTGCGAGGCGGCGAAGCGGGCCACGAAGCTGCGCTCGGGCGTGCGGTCCACACCGTCCCGGCGCAACAGCTCACCCGGCCGCGAGGCCGTGGCGGCGGGGTCGTCGCGGAGGTGGTAGAGCGGGCGGATGCCGAACCGGTCGCGCGCCAGCCACACCGTCCCGTCGCGGCGATCCTCGAGCCGGATCGCGAAGTCGCCGTTCAGGCGCCTTACAGCATCGGCGAAGCCGTGCTCCGCCGCCAGCCCGGACACCAGCTCGGCCACCCCGCCACCGGCGCGGCCACCCAGCTCGGCCGCATTGAACACGTCGCCGTCCACCAGGCAGACGACCGCCTCGTCCTCGTGGCGATCGGTGGTTTCGAGACCGCCACTCATGCCCGCTCCCCTAGCAGGATGCGCCACTTATGCGGGATGTCGACGACCATTTCGACCCCGTCCCCCGAACGCTCGTCCGGGAACCGCGTGACGGTGAACCCCTCCTCCTCCATCAGCCCGCAGACCTCATCCAGCGGGTACTGGTTGTGGTAGACGCGGATGTGGCGCTGGCCCTTGTCCAGGTACGGGTCCGGCGTATAGCGGGTGACCAGCTCATCGCCCATGCTCTCTCGGATCAGTACCCGCCTGCGGGCCGTACGCAGCAGCCGCTCCAAGCCGAGCGCGTAGTGGGGGCTGTTGGTGAGCACGTTGAAGCAGAGAACCGTGTCGAAGGCCTCGTCGGCCAGATCCTCGATCGCCATCACCCGGAATCGGTCCGGGTCGAGGCCGGCGCGTGGTGCCAGCTCGGACTGCGCCAGCTCGATCATCTCGGGTGTGTAGTCGATGCCGTGATAGACGACGTCCAGCCCGCGGTTGCGGAGCGACCACAGGTAGTAGCCCCCGCCGCAGCCGGCGTCCAGCAGCGACTCGCCGGGCTCCGCGCGGTCCGCCAGGATCGCCGCCGCCTGGGCGGCGCACGTCATTTCCTCTGCCTCCCGGCGACAGCGCCGCCGGTAAAGGTCGAGCGTGTTGGCGTCGTTGGCCCAGGGGTTTGCGAGCGGGTTGGCCGCGCTCACTTGACGGCGTAGACAACCAGCATGCTCTGGCGGTAGTGGTCGTACCCGCGCTTCTTGGCCTCGTCAGCCGGGATCTCGTACTGCAGCAGGCAGGGGTCGACGGTGGACCACCCCGGCAGCAGCCCGCGCACCTCGTCCTTGTCGAAGAAGTGGCTCAGGCCGATGTTGGTCAGGTAGATGTTCGAACCGCCCTCCTCCAGAACGAGCGTTCCGGGGTCCTCGGCCTGCTGCTCGGCCTGGTGGGCCTGGAAGACGGTATGCCCCTGCTCCAGCATGTGGCCCACGAACAACCCCCCAGGACGGGTCAGACGGTCGATCTCACGGAACGCGGCGAGGCGGTCGTCCTTATCGAGGTGCTGGTAGACGCATGATTCGAGAATCCCGTCGAGCGACTCGTCGGGGAGCGGCACGTCGCTGACCGATCCCTCAACAAGCTCACCGACCAAGTCACCGTGGCCCGCCTCGTCAAGCACCTGGCGGCAGAGGTCCAGCGCGGTGGGGCTGATGTCGACCCCGGACACCGTGATGCCCTTCTCGGCCAGCCAGACCAGGTTGGGGCCGGCGCCGCACCCCATCTCGGCGAAGTGAAGGCCGCCCTGCTCTTCCCGGCTGTAGCGCTCGCGCAGGTAGTAGGAGACGCTCCGGACGAGCGCCTCCACCGGCGCCGTGTTGTAGGCCTGCCGCTCGATTTGCTCGGCGAACGACCGGTCCCAGGTCTCGCGCATCTGTTCGTTGCGTGTGGTCACGTGTCGTCTCCTAGTCGGCGCGCCGCCTCGGCCACTGCCTCGTCCGAATCGAGCCAGCGGAGTACGCGCATGTGTTCGGCGTCGATGTACTCCTGGAAGTCCTGTTCGCGACCGGCCTCGACGAGCATGAGGTACATGCGCTCGGGCTCCCCTTCCTCGCGAGGGACCCCGACTGCGAGAGCGGCGCGCAAGCCATGTTCGCGCAAACGACCGTTCAGTGACGGCGTGCCGTAGTAGCCCCACGACTTGCGGGTCAGGTCGAGCTCGGTTCCGGTGGCGGTCTTGAGCGTGATCACCTCGTCGTCACCGAGTTCTATGTCGGCCACGTGGTCCAGGGTGGCGCCGCGTTTTCCGACCCCGAAGGTGCGCGGCGGATCGACGTGCGTGACCTTCACGACAGCTCCTCGAGAAAGAACTTGGTGCAGATGAAGTTGAACAGGAACTTGCTACGGCTGTTGGGCATGTGGTCCAAGTCCAGAAGATCCTCGACAGCGTCGCGACGGATGTGGTCGAACACGGGGGAGTCGGCTAGCAGCTCGCCCCGAATCGCCGGGTCGTCGACGTCCAGCAGGTCGAGAATCGGAGCGTTGAACCCGACCTTGCGCCGGTTGTCGACGATCGAGTCCGGGGCGATCCCGCGCATGGACTCCCGCAGGACCGCCTTTGCCTTGCCGTCACGCACGAGGTGGCGGGTCGGGATGGTCAAGGCGAATTCGAGCAGGTCACGGTCCAAGAACGGCGAGCGGTTCTCGATCGAGAATGACATCGCGTTGTGGTCGTCCTCGTGCAATATCACCGGCACCGACTCGTGGAACAGCTCGTTGAGCATCCGGTTGCGCAGCAGACCGTCGGCGTAGTCGATCTCGGCGAACGGCTCGGTGAACGGCCGCGTCAGCTGGCCGGCGAACTCGTCGGCGTCCAGATAGATGTGCTCGCGCCGCGACGGGTCGGCAACGAAGTAGTCGGGGTCCTGCAGGAAGGGGTTCCGCACTATCGGGCGCACGTGCTCGGACCACGCGTCCACTGAGCGCGCGTGCTGATCGCGCTCGCCGCGGATCTCCTGGAGGTAGGCCAGGTGGTGGTCGTAGTAGCCGCTGAAGATCTCGTCGGCGGCGGAACCGCTGACGCTGATCCGGTATCCGTGCTCGTGGATCGACTGCATCAGCAGCCAGTGCACGTAGTAGGTGACGGTGTAGACGGGTGCGTCGTGGGCGACCACCAGCCGGCGCAGGCGCGGCAGGAAGTCCGTGGTGTCCACGGGGATGGGCGTGTGACGCAGGCCCAGCTCGGCGACCGACTGGTCGATGAACTCGGCCTCCTCGTAGCGCTCGTCCGAGTTCATGATCGTGAATCCGTGCACGTCGTGCCCTAGCTCGCGCTTGGCGATCGAGATCAGCGACATCGAATCCACCCCGCCGCTCATGCAGAACGCCAGCGGCACGTCGGCGCGCAGGCGGATCTCGACCGCACGGATCATCCGCTCGCGCACGCCCGCCACCGCCTCGTCCCAGGTCATATCGTCATGAGCCCGCGGGCGCGACACGTTCCAGTAGCGGCTCGTGGCTGTACGCCCGTCCGGACCGACCGTCATCCGAGCGCCGGCATCCAGTTCCTGGACCCCGTCGAAGAAGGTCTCGGGCGTCTTGTAGAGCGACTTGTACCCATTGACCAGGTAGCGCTGGAGGTGGCGCTCGTTCACGGGCGGACGCCGGCCGAGCATGGCCACGATGAACTTGACCTCCGAGCCGAAGTACAGGTGCTCGCCGTCGCGCAGCACGTACAAAGGCTTCTCGCCGAAGCGGTCGCGCACCAGGTCCAGCTGGCCGCTGGTCTCGTCATAGAGCGCGAACGCCCACATGCCCTCGCACCCGTCGAGGGCGTCCCAGCCGCCCGAGCGCAGGGCGCGCAGCAGCACCTCAGTGTCGGAATCGGTGGCGAACCGCTCGCCTTGGTCTTCCAGCAGCTTGCGTTGCTCGACGTAGTTGTAGAGCTCGCCGTTGTAAGCCAGCCAGGCACCGTCGAGCGCGAATGGCTGGTCCGAGCGGTGGTCCAGGTCGATGATGCTCAGCCGTGCGTGCAGGAGGTCTACGTGGCGCCCGTCGGGCGTCTCGAAGCCGCGGTGGGTGCGGTCGTCCGGTCCGCGGTGGGTCATCCGGCCCAGGGTCTCGGCGACCCGGGCGTCGTCCAGCGGCGCGGGACCCACGTGTCCGGCGATGCCGCACATCTCAGCCCGCGCTCCAATCCCAGTCGTCCACCAGGAAGCCCTCGATGTACCAAGTGCCGTCGTCGGCCCGGCTCCACACGTCGGTGTCGCGGAAGCGCTCGGCCACGGACAGGAACCACTCACGCGAGCAGCCGGCGTACTCGCAGAAGGCGTCGATGTCGGCGTGGGGCGTCTCGTCACCGCGATCGCGCACGACCGCGACCGCTTGTTCGCGTGTAAGGCGCTCGTTGCGAATCTCGAGCGAGAGGTTGTCGAAGGTGCGGGTGAAGCCGAACTTGTGCCACTTGAGCCAGTGATGGAGGGAGATGAAGTCGTCGTCGATGTCCGCGAAGTCATAGAGACCGGTGCGCGGGCCACCGCCGTCCGCTCGGAAACCACTGGCTGAGGCCTCCTCGGCGACCGTGACCGGATCCCATTCGTAGAACGAGCCCAAGAACACGGCCTCGATGCCCTTCTGCGCCAGCTCCTCGTCCGACGGCGCGCGATAGGGGGTCAGGTCCTGTTCGCTGAGGTCTTCGCCGACCCAGTCGTCCGCCGTGGTCCCGTGGACCACGCCGTAGCGGCGGACCCATTCGCGGTCCAGCGTGAAGGCGGCCTCCGTGGGCAGTTCTCCGCTGTATTCGGTGGCCGTGTTCTCGCCCCACACCACCAGCGGCACGTCCCAGCGGGCGGCCACCTGGAGCGGGACCGAGAAGATCGCCATGTGCATGGGCAGTGCTGTGGAGCCATACCGCTCGTAGGCCTTGAGCATGAACCGGCGCTCGACCACGGGGTTGATCTGGAAGTCAACGTGATCCACGCCGAGGCCGACCAGATTGTCGAGGTTCTCCTGGCCGAGGGCGGTGCGCCCGGGCGTCTTCCAGGTGACCGCCAACGGATGGAGCCCGGCCTCCAGGCACTTCAGCGTCTGCCAGGTGCTGTCCTTCCCACCGCTGACCGGCAGCAGGCAGTCATATTTCGCCCCTCGGGCCCGCACCCGCGCGACCAGCTCGCCGAACTGCTCTGCGCGAGCATCCCAGTTCACCTCGGTGCGCTTGACCCCGTGGGCGTGGCAGGCCGAGCACACGCCGTCAGCGCCGATCGTCAGGCCGGGCCGTGTGTCAGGGAGGATGCACGAACTGCAGTAACGCATGGCGGCACCAGCCTAGAGACGCCCGCGCCGCCACCTGAGCGCGCGGTAGATCAGCACGAACACGCGGCTCATCACCGCGTTGGCGGCAACCGCGACCCGATGGCCCTGACCATGCTCGCGAGCGTTGGTCAGATGCTCCTCGAACTGGCGCTCGAAGCCGGTCATCGACAGCGACTCGCCGGCCATCCGGAACGCGGCCAGCGGGCGGTCGATCACCACCGGCGCGCCGCGGCGGGCGAGCTGGAGCCAGACGTCGTAGTCCATCGAGTAGGCGAACCGTTCGTCGAAGCCGCCCACCGCCTGGTACGCGGAACGGCGCACGTAGGTGGCGGGCGCCATCACGTAGTTCTGCACCAGCAGCGAGCGCCGCGAGTAGCGCCGCAGCAGCGCCCGCTTGTAGGCGGTCACCCCCTTGCGGATCTCCGTGCCCTCGTCGTCGATGATCGTGCAGAGGCCCACGGCCCACTCGGCCTCGGGCCGGCCTTCGAAGGCGTTCCGGATCGCGTCCAGCGCGCCTGGAAGCAGCACGTCGTCGGCGTTCAGCCATCCGAGCACGTCGCCCCTGGCCAGGCCGATGCCCTTGTTCATGGCGTCGCTGAGTCCGGTATCGGGCTCGGACACGAACCGCACACCGGCACCGCGCAGCCGCTCCAGGGTGCCGTCGGTCGAGCCGCCGTCCACCACCAGGTGCTCGTCGCCCTCGCTCAGTTGGGACGCCACGGAGTCCAGCGTCTGGCCGATCGTGGCCGCCGCGTTCAGGCACGGGGTGATGACCGTCAGCGTGGGTGCCCTCACGGGTGGCCGTTGGCGCGCAGGTCCCGCAGGTCGGCCTCCACCATCGCGCCGATCATCTCCTCGAAGCTGGTGCTGGCCGACCAGCCCAGCTGCGCGCGCGCCTTGGCGGGGTCGCCCACCAGCGGCACCGGGTCCGGCGGGCGCACGAACTCGGGGTCCACCACAACGCGGTCGTCCACGTCCACGCCCGCCGCGGCGAAGGCGGTCTCGACCAGCTCACGCACCGTGCGGCTGACGCCGCTGCAGACGACGTAGTCGTCGGCGTCGTCCTGCTGGAGCATCAGCCACATGGCCTCGGCCACGTCGCCGGCGAAACTCCAGTCGCGGGTGGCGTCCAGGTTGCCGAGCCGCAGCTCTTCGTCGAGGCCCAGGCTGATGGCCGCCGCGCCGCGGGTGATCTTTCGCGTCACGAACTCGGGCCGGCGGCGGGGCGACTCGTGGTTGTAGAGGATCCCCGAGCTGGCGTGCAGGTCGTAGCGCTCGCGGTAGGCGGCCACCATCAGGTGGCCGTAGAGCTTGGCGACCGCGTACGGGTTGTGGGCGAAGAACGGCGTGCTCTCGGTCTGCGGCGACTCGGTCGTCGCGCCGAAGATCTCGGACGTCGACGCCTGGTAGATCCGCAGGCCCGGCTTGGTGATCCGCACCGCCTCGAGCATCGACGTCACGCCGACCGCGGTGAACTGCGCCGTCATTACCGGCTGGCGCCAGGACACCGGCACGAACGAGGTGGCAGCCAGGTTGTAGAGCTCGTCGGGGTCCGCCTTGGTGATGGCGTCCAGCAGCGTCATCTGGTCCAGCAGGTCGCCCTGCAGCAGCTGTACGTGGTCGCGGACGTCCTCAAGGTTGGGGTACCACCCCTCCGTGGAGCCGCGCACGATGCCGAACACGTCGTAGCCCTTCTCGAGCAGCAGCTCGGCCAGATATGAGCCGTCCTGGCCGGCGATGCCGGTGATCAGCGCGCGACGGGCCATCTCAGCTAGTGGTCTCGCGAAAGGATGCGATCGTGCGCTCGAGGCCTTCCTCGAGCGGCACGCGCGCCTCGAAGCCGAACCAGTCGCGGGCGCGGCTGGTGTCGAGGAAGCGCTTGGGCTGGCCGTCGGGACGTGACGTGTCCCACACCGTCTCGCCCTCGAAGCCGACCAGCCGCTCGATCGTCTCGGCCAGGTCGCGGATGCGCGTCTCGACTCCCACACCCACGTTCACCGGCTCGGAGCGGTCCAGCCGCTCGGCGGCCAGCAGCAGCGCTCGCGCCGCGTCGTCCACGTACAGGAACTCGCGCGACGGCTCGCCGCTCCCCCACAGGGTGACCGTGTCCTCGCCGCGGTCCTTGGCCTCGACGTACTTGCGGATCATCGCTGCGATCACGTGCGAGTCCTCGAGGTCGAAGTTGTCGCCCGGGCCGTAGAGGTTGGCCACGATCGGCGCGCACGAGTCGAAGTCGTACTGGCGCCGGTAGGCGTCGGAGAGCACCAGCATCATCTTCTTGGCCAGACCGTAAGGGGCATTGGACTCCTCGGGGTAGCCGTCCCACAGGTCGTCCTCGCTGAACGGCGCGACGACGAACTTGGGGTACGCGCAGACGGTGCAGGCCGAAACCAGCTTGGCCACCCCCGCCTGGCGCGACTGCTCGAAGATGTTGCTGGTCATCGCCATGTTGTCGTGCACCAGCGGTGCCGGATTGCGGCGGTTGAAGCCGATGCCGCCCACGTTCGCGGCCAGGTGCACCACGACCTGGGCGCCGTCCACGGCTGCGCGCGTCTGATCGGGCAGGCGCAGGTCGTGCTCGGCCGAGCGGACGACCTTCACGTTCGCTCCCAGCGCCTCGAGGTCGCGCACGACGGCGCTGCCAAGGAACCCGGCGCCGCCGGTGACCGCCACCGGCTTGCCGCGCCAGAAGCCGCTGTCGGGCTCAGCCACGATCGCCCGCGCGCACGCCGCGGCCGGCCAGTTGGTCCTCGAGCCGTTTGAGGTCGGCGTCGCACATGATCTGCACCAGTTCGGCGAACTTGACCTTGGGTTCCCAGCCGAGCACGCGCTTGGCCTTGGAGGCGTCGCCCTCGAGCGCGTCGACCTCGGCCGGGCGGTAGTACTTGGGGTCGATCTCGACGACCGATTCCCAGTTCAGGTCGAGGTGGCGGCCGGCCTCGTTGAGGAAGTCGCGCACGGAGTGCATCTCGCCGGTCGCGATCACATAGTCGTCCGGGGTGTCCTGCTGGACCATCCGCCACATCGCGTCGGTGAAGTCCGGCGCGTAGCCCCAGTCGCGCTTGGCGTCGAGGTTGCCGAGGTAGAGCTTGTCCTGGAGGCCGAGCTTGATCGCCGCCAGCGCCCTCGTGATCTTGCGCGTAACGAAAGTCTCGCCGCGGCGCTCGGACTCGTGGTTGAACAGGATCCCGTTCGAGGCGTGCATGCCATACGACTCGCGGTAGTTGACCGTGATCCAGAACGCCGCCACCTTCGCGACTGCATACGGCGAGCGCGGGTGAAACGGCGTGTCCTCGCCCTGCGGCGGCGGCGTCGCGCCGAACATCTCCGACGAGGAGGCCTGGTAAAAGCGCGCCGGCACCTGCGCGTCGCGGATCGCCTCCAGCAGCCGCACCGTGCCCATCCCCGTGATGTCCGACGTGTACTCGGGCACGTCGAAGCTCACGCGCACGTGCGACTGCGCGCCAAGGTGGTAGATCTCGTCCGGCTGCAGCTCGTACACCAGCCGCACCAGCCGCGAGGACTCCGACAGGTCGGCATGGTGCAAGAACAGCCGCACCTCCTCCTCATGGCGGTCGCGATAGAGATGGTCGATCCGCTCGGTGTTGAACGACGATGACCGCCGCGTCAGCCCATGCACCTCATAGCCCTTCTCGAGCAACTGCTCGGCCAGAAACGACCCGTCCTGACCAGTGATGCCTGTTATGAGCGCCTTGGGCACGGCTCGGGAGCCTAGACGCCACAATGCAGCGGTGCACCTCGGCTTCGCCCTGCTCACGCTGTTCCCCGGGCGCGTCGGAGGCTCCGAGGCCAACGTTCGCGGGCTCGTGCGCGAGTTCTCGGCCGGCCGCGGGCCCGGCCGGGTCACGGTCCTGGCCAACGCGAAGGTGGCCGAGGCATACGCCGACAGGGTGGGCGGTCCCGTCGCGCTGCACCGGGTGCGCTCCTACCGCGCGGGCGACAGCGGACCCACGCGGCTGGCCGCGATGACCGCCGCGGCGGCGGCGCCACGACTGGCGGCGCGCGACGTCCCGCGCGACCTCGACCTGGTCCACCACCCGCTCACCGTGCCGATCCCGCGCCTGCCGGGCGTGCCCAAGGTGACCACGGTCTACGACGTCCAGCACCACGACCTGCCGGACATGTTCTCCGGGGCGGAACGTCGCTTCCGCGGCTGGGCCTACGACGCGGCGGCCCGCGCGGCTGACCGGGTGGTGACCACCAGCCGGTACTCCGCGCGCCGGCTCGCCGAGGCGGCCGGGGTCCAGCCCGACCGCATCGAGGTCATCCACATGGGGGTCGATCACGACCGTTTCACCCCCGAGCCGACCGCGGCCGACGCCGGGCTGCGAAGCCGGCTGCCGGAGCGCTATGTGCTCTACCCGGGCAACCTCTGGCCGCACAAGAATCACGACCGCCTGGTCGACGCGCTCGCGGCGGTCGCCGACCGCGGGCTCGCGCTGGTGCTTACCGGGCAGGACTACGGCCGCCTGGACAGGCTCATGGAGCGGGCCGGGCGGGCGGGCGTGCGCGACCGGGTACACCACCTGGGCTACCTGCCCGCCGACGAGGTCCCGGCGCTGATGCGCGGCGCCGAGGCGATGGTGTTCCCGTCGCTGTACGAGGGCTTCGGATCGCCTCCGCTCGAGGCGATGGCGTGCGGCTGCCCGGTCGCCTCGTCGCGGCGGGCGTCGCTGGACGAGATGGTCGGCGACGCGGTGCTGGACCTGGATCCCGACTCCGTGGAGGGCATCGCCGCGGCGCTGCGACGAATCACGGGCGATTCGGAGCTACGCTCTGTGCTGCGCACGAGGGGGCTCGAGCGCGCCGCGGGGTTCACATGGGCAGACGCCGCCGCGCGGCACGTCAGCCTCTACGAGCAGGTGTGCGCAACTTGAGCCCGATTTCCGCGCTTTATCGATGACCGTGATCCCCCGAGCCGACAATCTCGCCGTGGTGCCGGCCTACAACGAGGCCGACACGATCGCCGCCGTCGTGGCGTCCATCCGCGAGGCGCGCACGGACTTCGACGTGCTGGTGGTGGACGATGGCTCCACCGACGCAACCAGCGAGCTGGCAGAGCGTGCCGGCGCGCGCGTGCTGCGCCTGCCGTTCAACCTCGGCATCGGTGGCGCCGTGCAGGCGGGCTTCACCTTCGCGCTCGAGCATCGCTACGAGCGGATGGTCCAGGTCGATGCCGACGGCCAGCACCTGCCGGACGAGATCAGCGTGCTGTCGGAGACCATGGACGACCGTCCCGACCTCGACATGGTCTGCGGCTCGCGCTTCATCACCGACACCGGCTATCCGGCGCCGGTCAGCCGCCGTACCGGCATCCACATCTTCGCGTTCCTGCTGTCGCGGATCGTCGGGCAGCGGGTGAGCGACCCCACCTCCGGCTTCCGGCTCTACAACCGCCGCGGGATCGCGCTGTTCGCCCGCGACTACCCGCACGACTACCCCGAGGTCGAGGCGGTGCTGATGGTGCACCACCATCGCCTGCGCATGGTCGAGGTCCCGGTCAGGATGCGCGAGCGCGGCGGCGGGATGTCGTCGATCACGTCCGGGAAGTCCGCCTACTACATGGTCAAGGTGCTGCTGGCGCTGTTCGTGGGCCTCGCCCGCCGCCGCCCGATACCCGAGCCCGGAGAGGACGGCCCGGTCGTGGCCGGCCACGGGATCTGAGATGGACGTCCGCCTGCGCATAGTGGCGCTGATCGCCATCGGGGTCCTGTTCCTGGTTGTGCTCGACCTGGTGCGCCGCCGCCGGCTGCTGGAGCGCTACGCGCTGCTGTGGCTTTTCAGCGCGCTGGCGCTGATGGCGCTGGCCGCCTGGGGCGGCCTGCTCGAGGGCGTTGCTTCTGCCATCGGCGTGGTAACGCCCGCCAACGCGCTGTTCGTGGCCGCATTCGGATTCGTCCTGATCCTGCTGCTGCACTTCTCGATCGCGGTGTCCCGCCTGACCGACCAGTCGAAGATCCTGGCTCAGCGGCTGGCGCTGCTGGAGGAGCGCGAGCGCGAGCTCGAGACCGAGCTGGCCGAACGCGAGGGCCGGGACGCGCGCCCGGATCCGATCCGCGACCCCGTACGCCGCTGACCGACCCCGACGTCATCGTCGTGGGCGGCGGCATCATCGGCCTGGCCGTTGCCCGGGCGCTGGCCACCGGCGACGAGGGCCTGCGCGTGGCCGTGCTCGAGCGTGAGGAAGGCCTCGGCCGCGACCAGACCTCGCACAACAGCGGCGTGATCCACGCCGGCGTGTACTACGCGCCGGGCTCGCTGAAGGCGCGCCTGTGCGTGGACGGCGCGCGGCGGATGTACGAGTTCTGCGAGGAGCACGGGGTGCCCTACCAGCGCTGCGGCAAGCTGATCGTGGCCAGGGACGCGTCGGAGGTCCCGGCGCTTGACGAGCTCGAGCGGCGCGCCACCACAAACGGGGTGCCAGGACTGCGCCGCCTTGGGCGCGACGAGATCGCCGAGGTGGAGCCCCACTGCGTCGGCGAGGCCGCGCTGCACTCGCCGAACACGGGCATCGTGGACTTCGCCGCGGTCGCGCGGGCGATGGCCGACGACCTGCGCGCGGCCGGCGGCAGCGTGACCACGGGCGCGGGCGTCGAGTCCGTTTGGACCACGGCCGCTGGAATCGCCGTGCGCCACGGCGGCGGCCAGGCGCGAGCGCGGTTCCTGGTTTCGTGCGCGGGCGGGTGGTCGGACCGGATGGCGGTGCTGGCCGGCGCCGACCCCGACCCGCGGATCGTGCCCTTTCGCGGCGCCTACCTGCGCCTGCGCCCGGACAAGCGCGAGCTCGTCAAGGGCCTGATCTACCCGGTTCCCGACCCGTCGCTGCCGTTCCTTGGCGTCCACCTGACGCGGCACGTGGACGGCGAGGTCTCGCTGGGCCCCACGGCGCTGCTGGCGCCGCGCGCACGCAGCCTCGCGTGGCCGGGGACGTGGCGGATGGCCCGGCGCTGGTGGCGCACCGGCCTGGCCGAGATGCGCAGCGCCGTCCGGACGAGCGAGTTCGCCAACGCGGCCGCGCAGTACGTGCCGGGGCTCGAGCCGGGGGACTTCAGCCCCTACTTCGCCGGCCACCGCGCCCAGGCCCTGGGCCGTGACGGCGCGTTGGTCGACGACTTCGTGATCCACGCGACGCCGCGCGCGCTGCACGTGCGCAACGCCCCTTCGCCGGCGGCCACGTCGTCGCTGGCAATCGCCGACATGATCGCCGCGCGCGCCCGCGAGGCGATGGCCGCGTAGCCTCCCGCGCGGCATGCGGCTAATCGACACCACCCTCGACGGACCGCTCCTGGTCGAGCCGGCGGTCCACGGTGACCAGCGCGGCTTCTTCGCGGAGACCTACCGCGCGAACGCGCTTGCCGAGCTTGGCATCGGCGACGAGTTCGTGCAGGACAACCACTCGCGCTCCGCCCGCGGCGTTGTGCGCGGCATGCACTTCGCCGTCGGCGACGGCCAGGCCAAGCTGGTGCGCTGCGCGCGCGGGTCGATCGTCGACGTGCTCGTGGACGTCCGGCGCGGGTCGCCCGCGTTCGGCCGCTGGGAGGCGTACGAGCTGGACGACTCGTCGCTGCGCATGCTCTACGCGCCGATCGGCTTCGCGCACGGCTTCTGCGTGACAAGCGAGGTGGCGGACGTGACCTACAAGCTGTCCAGCTACTACGCACCCGACGTCGAGCGCGGGTTCGCGTTCGACGATCCCGAGGTGGGTATCGAGTGGCCCGACGTGGAGCTGGTCTACTCCGAGCGCGACGCGAGCGCGCCGCGCCTGTCGGAGATCGCGGACGAGCTGCCGTTCAGCGTCTGAGCGCCAGCGAGCGCACGAAGGCTCGCTCGCCGGCGTTCATGACGAGGCCGTAGTAGGCGGTCCAGTACGCCAGCGGGCCGGCCACGACCAGAGCGCCAACCACCGCAAGCGAGTCCGGGTCCAGCGCCAGCCGCGCGCCCACCAGGGCGGCGGCCAGGACGGCGCCGAGCCCGTAGGCGGGCAGCCACGCGCCACGCGCCAGCTCGGCGACCGACAACCCGCCGACGGAGAGCCCGATCCGCAGCATCGCCGGGAATCCAGCCACGTATGCGATGGCGGTCCCCAGCGCCGGGCCTTCGATGCCAAGCGACGGCGTGAGCGCCAGCGACAGCGCCAGGTTCAGCGCGGCGATCGCGACCACGACCTTGGCCGCCGCCGCGGCGCGCCCGGCGCCGACCAGGAAGTTGGGCGTGACCGCCAGCATTCCCCACAACAGCCAGTACGAGACCAGGATCGTCAGCGCCGGCGCGGCCTCGCGGAAGCGCTCGCCGAGCCACACGTCGAGCGCGGGCGCGGCCATCGCCATCGCGGTAACGGTGAGCGGCACGAACAGCGCGAGCGTGTAGCGCGAGCCGCGCAGCACCAGCGCGCGCATCCGCGCGCGCTCGCGCTCGGCCGCTAGCGAGGCGCCCACCGGCAGCGTGGTCACGCCGACAGACTGGCTGAGCGCATAGATCACGTTGTGCGCACGCACCGGGCCCTCGTACAGGCCGATCGAGCGCGGCGATCCGAACACGCCGAGGACGACCCGGTCGAGGCCGTAGATCACCAGCGACGAGACCTCGATCGCCAGCAGCCAGCCGGCGGTGGGCACCAGCGCGCGCGCCCGCTCACGCGTGAAGCCGCCGGGGCGCAGCCGGTAGGCCAGCCGCAGGCGGCGGCGGGCCACCAGGTTGACGCTGCCGGACAGCAGCGGGATCGAGCCGCTTGCGGCGATCAGCGACCACAGCGGCGCGTCCGACAGCGCCAGCGTGAGCATGATCGCCGCGAACACCACCAGCGCGGCGATCTCGTTGACGGCGCTGCGCGTCAGCAGCAGCGCCGCGCGCATTGCATCCAGGTTCACGGTCGCGGCCAGGCCGACCGCGCTCACCGCCCCGAGCCCCACCACGCCGAGCTGGGCCTGTTCGCGCAGGTCGCCGTCCAGGATCGCCGCGGCAAGGCCGGCGCCAACCGCGGCGATCAGGAGCCCGGTGGCCAGGCCGGTCAGGGCGTACAGCCCGGCGGCCGTCGAGAACGCCGCCGCCCGCTCGTCGTCCGCCGTTGCCTCGACCATCGCGCGCTGGGCGGCGCCGCCGATGCTGTTCTTCAGGATCAGCAGGTAGGTGGCCAGCGTGGCCGTGAGCCCGTACGTGCCCAGCTCGGCAAGCGAGAGACGGCGCGCCAGGACCGTGACGATGGCCAGCAGCACGACCAGGCCGGTGACCTGCGCGACCTGTTGGGTGAGTGCGCCCGCGGCGACGCGCCGGGCCTGCCCGCCGGGAGAGTCGAAACCTTCGGCCACCGTCGGGGTTCTACCGACCACACCGGTTAGGACCGGCTCCCGGTGGGTAACCTGTTCCATTGGCCGGGGGCGACCAGGGAGGGGATCACCGACCGCCGACCTTCCCCCATGGATCCCGCACCCACGCCCATCTCCCCTTCGCGCCCGGCGGCGGCCGCGTCGATCCGCACCAGGCGCATCCTCGGCATCCCGATGGCGATGACCGACTACGCGGGCGCGATGGACGTGATGGACGCGATGGTCGACCGGCGCGAGCGCGGCTGGGTCTGCGCCGCGGCCGTGCACTCGGTGATGGTGGCCCAGGACGACCCGGAGATGCGCGCCGCGCTCACGGGGTCGGTGATAACCGTGCCCGACGGAATGCCCGTCGTGTGGGCGGCGAACCTGCTGGGCGAGAACCTGCCCAACCGCGTCTACGGGCCGGAGCTGATGCAGCGCTATTGCGCGCGCAGCGCCGAGCGCGGGCTGCGCGTGTGGCTCTACGGCGGGCGCGACCAGGGCGCGCTCGTGCAGCTGGCACTGACGCTGCGCCAGAGCCATCCCGGGATCAGGATCGTGGGCGGCTACTCGCCTCCGTTCCGGTCGCTGACCGCGGAGGAGGACGGGAACATCGCGGAGCAGATCAACCGCGACCGCCCGGACGTGATCTGGGTCGGCATCGGCGTGCCCAAGCAGGAGAAGTGGATGGTGCGGATGCGCGACCGGCTCGAGGCGCCGGTCATGTGCGCCGTCGGCGCGGCGTTCGACTTCAACGCCGGCCGGGTCTCGCAGGCGCCGCGCTGGATGCAGGAGCGCGGCCTGGAGTGGACCTACCGGATCGTCCAGGAGCCACGCCGGCTGCTGCCGCGCTACCTCTACACCAACCCGCGCTTCATGCTCGGCGTCGGGCGCCAGTACCTCAGGGAACGGGCCACCCACTCCTCGTAGACTCGCCGCGTGGGATCGTGCCCCGCCTGCGGCGGTGACCTGTCGCCCTGGATCGCCGTGCCATCCGGCGAGCCCTCCGATCCCCGCCGCTTCGAGCTTCTGCGCTGCGGCACCTGCGCGACGGCGGTGACCGCTGCGGCGGCCCCCGGCCCCGAGGCCTACGAGCAGGGCGTCTACGCGCCCGCCGGCCGCCGCCCGTGGGTGGCGCGCGTGCTCCAGCGATCGACGGTGGGCCAGCCGGTGCGCGCGCTCACGCGCGCCGGCCTGCGGCCGGGAGCGCGGGTGCTGGATGCCGGCGCCGGGCGCGGCCGGCTGGTGGCCGAGCTGCGCCGGCGCGGGTTCGACGCCGGCGGCATCGACCGCGCGGCGCGCGGGGCCGGCGGCGCCGTGGAGCGCAGGTCGATCGCCGAGCACGAGGACGCGGGCCTTGACGCCGTGGTGCTGTGGCACGTGGCCGAGCACCTGGACGCCCCGCTGGCCGCGCTCGAGCGGGTGGCGGGCTGGCTGGCGCCCGGTGGGCTGGTCCTGCTCGGCGTGCCCAACTCGGGGTCGCTGCAGGCGCGGCTCGCCGGCCCGGCGTGGATGCACTGGGACGCGCCCCGCCACCGCCAGCACTTCACGCCGGCGGGGCTGACCACGCTGCTCGGCCGCGCCGGCCTGCGGCCGCTGCGCACCGAGCACATGGTGTGGGAGCACAACCCCGCCTCGATGTGGATGGCGATGCTCTCGCGCGCGGGGGTCAGCCCCGCCTACGCCTTCCACGCGCTCAAGGGCAACGCGCCCCGGCGCGGCCGCGACCTGATCCTGACGCTCGCCGGCGTGCCGCTGCTGGCGGTGGCGCTGGCGGCCGAGGCGGGCGCGGCGGCGGCGCGGCGCGGCGGGACCCTGATCGTGGTCGCGCGGCGCGACTGAGGGTGCGACGCACCGGGCAGACGAACGGCGGCTCGGTAGGGCGACGGCCGTTACGTCCACGCAACATACCCGGCCCCTGAAGATCGCGACTCTACTTACGTACCTCCTAGGCGCGTTTCTGGAGCCGCTGGCGGAGATCCGCTCTCTCTGCGCGTGACGTGCGCGTTTCTCTGGAGCCTGATCGGGGCCGTGATCGCTGGACTAAAGCCGCGCGTACAGATTCAGCAGCGCATCCACGTACGCCTCCTCCGAGTGCCGCGAGCGCGCGCGCTCCAGCAGCTCGGTGCCCTCCACCTGGCGCGTGCGCGGATCGGCCCAGAGGGAGGCCAGGCGCGCGGCGAAGGCGTCCATGTCGCCCATCGGGACACAGCGGCCCGGGCCGAGCAGGTCGGGCAGCCCGCCCATGGCGGTGGCCACCACGGGCACGCCCTGGGCCATCGCCTCGAGCGCCGAGTAGGGGGAGAACTCGTGATAGCGCGAGGGCATCAGCACCGCCGCGGCCCCCGCCAGGAGCTCGCGCACGCGCGCGGGCTCGACGCGGCCCAGCAGCTCGACCTCGACCCGCGCCGCCGCCGCCTGCGCCGCCAGCTCCGCCGCGGCGGGGCCGTCGCCGGCGATCTTGAGCGGTGCGGCCACCGCGTCGGCGGCGGCGATCGCGTCGCCGATCCCCTTCTCCGGCGACAGCCGCGACGCCACGAACAGGTATTCGCCGGCGTCGGCCCGGGACCCGGCGGCGAACGCGTCCGCGGGCAGGTAGTGCGCGAGCGGCTCGACGCGATCGGCGGGAAGGCCGCGCTCGACCACCTGCGCGGCGGCGGCCGCGCTGGGCGTGACGAACCGGTCGACGCTCTCGAGCACCGCCGGCTGGTGCGCCGACAGCGCCGCGGCGTACACGGCCGCCTCGGGAAGCGAGCCGCGGCAGTTGAGCCGCAGGCCCGGCAGCGTGTTGCGCCCGCGGCAGCGCGTGCACGGCCCGCCGTCGCGCTCGCCGAAGCCGGTGGCGCAGAACAGCCGCACGTTGTGCAGGTGCAGTACCACCTTCGCGCCGGCGGCGCGGGCGGCGGCCAGGCCCTTCGGCCCGATCAGCGGCAGCATGTTGTGGGCGTGCACCACGTCGGCCCCGAGCGACTCGACCGCGCCCGCGACCTGGCCGCTGTGGTCACCGCCGCGCAACATCGCCGTGGCCACCCGCGCGGCGCCGGCGCCGGCCGAGCGGCGCTCGAACAGGGCGTGCGGCACGCCGGCGTGCTCGAGCGCGGCCGCCTGCAGCGCGACCGAGCGCTCCTCGCCACCGACGGTGCGGTAGCGGTTGTGCACGAGCAGGACCCGGGGATGCTGGGCGTCGGCCACCGAACCTGGCACAGTAGGCGCCCGTGCCCGTGTCCGTCGTGGTGCCAACCCGGAACCGCGCTCGATACCTCGAGGTGGCGCTGGCCTCCCTGCGCGCCCAGCGCGGCGCCACCGCGCTCGAGCTGGTGGTGGTCGACGACGGCTCGACCGACGACACCAGGTCGGTCGCGGCGGCCCACGGGGCGCGCGTCGAGCCGGTCCGCGGCGCGGGCCTGAACGCGGCCCGCAACACGGGTGTGACGGCCACCTCCGGCGACCTGGTCGCGTTCGTGGACGACGACGTGTGGGTGCCGCCCGACTGGCTGGCGGCGCTGGCCGCCGGCGCCGAGGACCACCCCGACGCGGACGCCTTCGGCGGCCCGATCCACGTCCGCATGGAGGGCCCCGCCCCCGCCGGCTGGCGCCAGGCCCCGCCGATCACGTCGCTGGACCTCGGTGATTCCGACCGCACCGCCGACATGGTGTGGGGCGCGAACTTCGCCGTTCGCCGGTCGGCGTTCGAGCGGCTCGGCGGCTTCGACGAGGACATCGGCGGCCACGGCGACGAGGAGGAGTGGCTGCTGGGCCTCCAGCGCTCCGGCGGCCGGATCGTGTACCTGGCCGCGGCCGGGCTGGACCACCGCCGCGCCGGCGACGATGCCCGGCTGGTGGCGCTGACGCGCGCCGCGTGGCATCGCGGCCGCGGCGCGCGGCGCACCGACGAGCGGCGCGGCGTCGCGCCGCCGGCCGCGCGCGAGCTGCGCGACGTGGGCGGCTGCCTATGGCACGCCGCGCGCCACTTCTCGCCGCAGGGCTTCGTGATGGCCGCGCACTCGGCGGGCCGCCTGCGCCAGGGCCTCGAGCGGTGAGCGCCGACCCGGAGACCTTCCTCTCGGGCGAGTCGGGGACCGTCACGGGGCTGCGGCTCGGGATCACCCGGCCGCTGGCCGACGCGGCGCTGAGCGCAGCGGCGGCGCTGACGCTGACGGGTCCGCGGCTGGACCGGCTGGCGCGCCGCACGCCCCGCCGCTCGGTGCGCGTGGTGTCGGTCTACCGGCCCGACTCGCGCCTGCCGGCGGCGCTGGAGCATCTGGCCTCGGACCGCCACGACGTCGGCTTCGCGCTCGGCGCCACGGCCGACGAGGCCGACACGGCGCTGGCCACCCAGACGGCCGCCACCGGGCTGGCTGGCCAGGGCAAGTTCGCCAACCTCAACCGGCTGCTGGCGGACGGTGGCGCCGACTGGACGCTTGCCGTCGACGACGACGTGGCGCTGCCGCCGCGCTTCACCGACCGCTTCGTGGCGCTCGCCGAGCACCTCGACCTCGACCTTGCCCAGCCGGCCCAGACCTGGCGCAGCCACGCCGCCTGGCGCGTGACCCGGCGCCGGCCTGCGCTTGCGCGGCGAACCGCGTTCGTGGAGATCGGCCCCGTGACCGCGTTCTCGCGCCGCGCGGCCGACGCGCTGCTGCCGTTCCCCGAGCTGCGCTGGGGCTGGGGGCTGGACAACCACTGGTCGGCCGTGGCCGCGCAACGCGGCTGGTGGCTCGGCGTGCTGGACGCCCTGCCGGTGCGCCACGAGTGGCAGCCGGTGGCGGCGGGATACACCCACGCCCAGGCGATCGCCGAGGCGTCGGAGTTCCTGGCCGACCGCCCGTACGTGGATACCGCCGCGGCCCAGCGCACGCTGGCCACGATCCGCGGACTGGGCCGCTGATGCGTGTACTGGTGGTGCCCAAGTGGTACCCCTGGCCCGAGCTGCCCGTGTTCGGGATGTTCTGCCGCGAGCACGCGGCGGCGCTGGCCACACGCCACGACGTGGTCGTGCTGGCCAGCCTGTTCACCCCCAACCCACCCGACTTCCGCGTCTTCAGGCTCACCGATGAGGTCGAGGACGGCCTGCGCGTGCTGCGGGTGCGCTACCGGCGCCCGCGGCTGCGGCCGCTGGCGCTGGTTTGCCAGATGATCGGCATGGTGGCCGCCGTGCGCCGCCTGCGGCGCGAGGGCTGGCGCCCCGACGTCGTCCACGCGCACGTGTACTCCGCCGCGCTGCCCGCGCTGGCGATCGGGCGGCTGTCACGCGCACCCGTGGCGGTGACCGAGCACTACACCGGCTTCGCCCGCGGGCTGGTCACCGGTGGCGAGCGGCGCCTGGCACGGTTCGCCTTCGAACACGCCGACGTCGTGGCCCCCGTGAGCCAGGAGCTGGCCGGCACGCTGCGCGAGGTCGCGCCGGAGGCGAACCTCGTCGTGGTGCCCAACACCGTGGACACCGACGCGTTCGAGCCACCACCGGCCCGTCCGGGCGGCATGGGGCTGCTGAACGTGGCGGCGCTGGCGGAGAAGAAGGGCCACCGCTTCCTGCTCGAAGCGATGGCCGAGCTGCCGGACGCGCGGCTCGAGATCGCCGGCGACGGCGAGCTGCGCGCCGACCTGGAGCAGCGCGTGCGTGAGCTCGATCTCGAGGACCGCGTCGCGTTCCTCGGCGAGCAGCCCAAGCACGAGGTCGCTCGCCTGATGCGCGGCGCCGACCTGTTCGTGCTGCCCAGCCTGGCCGAGAACCTTCCCGTGGTGCTGATCGAGGCCATGGCGAGCGGTCTGCCCGCGGTGGCCACGCGCGTGGGCGGGGTGCCCGAGCTGCTCGGCGCCGATGACGGCGAGCTGGCGCCGGCGGGCGACGCCGGGGCGCTGGCGGCGGCCATCCGGGCCGCAGCGGCACGCGACTTCGACGGTCCGGCGATGGCCGCCCGCGCCCGTGCGCGCTACTCCTACGAGGCCGTGTGCGAGCGCTGGACCGAGATCTACGCCGGGCTGCCCAGCAGCCGCGGCAGCAGCTGATCCGCAACGAGCCGCGCGACCGCCTGCTCGGAGTAGGGCTCGAGCAGGGCGCGCGCGCGCCGGGCGTAGGCATCACGCGCGGTCGCGTCCAGGGCCAGCGCGGCGGCCAGCGCCCGGCCCAGCGCATCGGCGCTGCGCTCGCGCGCCACGAGCGCGGGCGCAAGCTCGCGGGCCAGCGCCAGCGCCGCATTGCCGCCCGGCGCCGGCGCGCACACCAGCGGCGTGCCCGCGGCCAGGGCCTCCATCTGCGCCATGCCCCAGTCCTCGATCCGCGCCGCGCTCAGGAACGCGCCCGTGCCCGCAACCAGCTCCAGCCAGCGCCGGCGCTCGAGCGCCCCGAGCCAGCTGACCCCGGCGGGCTCGCCGACGCCCCGCTTGGCCAGCCAGCGCCGGCCCTCCTCCGCCGACAGGCCGCCGATCCCCAGCCGGGCATCGCCCGGGCGCGCCCGCTCCCACACCGCGCACAACATCTCGAGCCCGCGCTTGTCCGGGTTGCCCGCATACGCCAGCACGGCCGGGGCGTCCTCGGCGGGCGCTGCGGTCGCCACCGGCGGCGGAAGCACCAGCACGTCGCGGGCGGGTCCGGTGTCCTGCTCACTCCAGGGCAGCGCCAGGTCCGCTGCGGCCAGCACCGTGCGCTCGCGCCGGCGCTGCCAGGCGCCCCCCGGCCCAGGCCGGTTGACCGCAGCCAGGCCGTCGAAGCGCACGGCCACCCGCCCGCGCGCGGGTTGCAGCAACGCCGCGGTGATCGAGGAGTAGACAACCGCGCCGGCCGCGGCCCCGCGCGCCGCCCGGCGCGCTGCGAGTGCCTCGACCAGATCGGTGGTGGCCATGGTCCGGCGCAACGCGGCCGCGCGTCCCAGCGGCACCGGGATCACCTGGCAGGTCGCGCCTGCCTGGCGCAAGTGACGTACGAGCGCGGCGTCGCCGTAGCGCCAGCCGAAAGTCCTGCCCGGCGAGACCAGCGCGATGTCGGGCGATCCGGTCACGGTCGGTCCAGAGCGTAGGGTCCGCCCCGGTGGCAAGCGACGCCAAGCCCGTCGCCCTGATCACGGGCACGATCTCGCCCTACAGGCGCGAGCCCTTCCGGCTGCTCGGGGAGGCCGTGCCGCTCGAGGTGCTCGCCTTCGAGGACACGGGCGCCCCGATCGCGGGGCTGGCCACCCGCCGGGTCGGCCAGGCCGAGGCGGCTCGGCTGGTTGCCGGCGGGCGCTACGCGGCCGTGGTCTGCGGGCTGGGCGGCCGTGTCGCGCTGCCCGCATCCTACGCCGCCGCGCGCATCCGCCGGATCCCGTTCGTACTGTGGGCCACGATCTGGGAGCACCCGCGCACGCCCGCCCACCGCCTGTCCCGGCTGCCCACCCGCCACCTCTACCGGCATGCCGACGCGGTTGCCACCTACGGCGACCACGTCAGCCGTCACGTCGAGCGCGACCGGGGCGGGCGCGGCAACGTGTTCGTGGCCCCGCAGGCGGTCGACGTGGACCACTTCGGCGCCCCGGTCCCCGATGCCGAGCGCGCCGCGGCGCGCGAGCGCGCCGGCGCCGGGCCCGGCGACACGCTGTTCGTGTTCGTCGGCCGGCTGGAGCACGAGAAGGGGGTCGAGGTGCTGCTGGACGCCTGGCGCGCGGCAGCCCCCGACGACGCCCGCCTGGCACTTGCCGGCTCCGGGCCGCTGGCCGCCAAGACCGCAAGTCAGGGGCCCACCGTCCGGTCCCTGGGCTACGTTGCCCCCCCTCAGCTCCCAGCCCTGTACGCCGCAGCTGACGCCCTCGTCCTGCCCTCCGTCGCGACCGCAACTTTCAAGGAACCGTGGGGGTTGGTTGTGAACGAAGCCATGCTCCAGAACACGCCCGTCATAGCCAGCGACGCCGTCGGCGCCGCCGCCGCAGGACTCGTGGCCGACGGCCGCACCGGCCTCGTGTTCCCGGCCGCCGACAGCGCCGCCCTCGGCAATCGCCTGCGCCGGATGGCAGCGAACGTCGAGGTGCGCCGGGAGATGGGCGCTGCGGCCCGAACCGCCGCCCTGGAGCTGGATCCGCCCGCCTGGGCACAGGGGATGCGGGCCGCCATCGAGGCCGCCATGACGAGGCCGTGATCGAGTTGCTAGCCTCTCGCGTTCGCAGCAGGGGGATGCGTCGTGCAGTCGAAGTATCCGCACGCCGCGAGCCGCCGTACCCGACTTACGGATCACCATGACCAGTCGCATGAGACATCTCATCGCGCCGGCGCTGCTTCTGCTGGCGCTGGCCCTTCCGACGGCCGTCCAGGCCAGCCCCGGCGCCGTCGTGCGCGACTGCGCCGAGGACGGCTCCGTCGACGGCAAGTACTCCGACGCGGACAAGCGCGCGGCGCTCAAGAAGATCCCTGCCGATCTCGACGAGTACAGCGACTGCCGCTCGGCGATCTCGGGCTCGATCGGCGCCGGCGGCCCCAAGGCGGGCAGCTCGAGGTCGGATGATTCCGGCGGCGGCGCGCCGACGATCGACGCTGACGTGAACGGCGATGGCACAGTCACGAAGGCCGAGCGGGAAGCGGCGGACAGGACCAACCTGGCCCTCAAGAACGACCGGAAGGCCAAGAACCTCGAGGGGTCGCTGGGCGACCGCAAGACAGACCCGGGGAAGGTCGGCGCCATCGACGCCAGCCAGACCAGCAACGGCATGCCCGCACCGGTGATCGCCTCAATCGTGGCCCTGGCCCTGCTGGCGCTGGCGGCTGGAATGTTCTTCCTGGCTCGCCGTAAACCCGGCTTCGCCCAGGCCATGCGTCGTGTGGTCCCGCGCCCGAGTTCTCTCCGCCGCTAGCCCGGCGGTGGTCGCGGTCGCCCTCGCGGCGATCGCGTTCGGTGCCGCCGGCGGCACCCAGGTCGGACGCGCTGCGCCCACGGAGGCGCTCGCGATCCTGGTGGCCGGCGGCCTGCTGGCCGCCGCGATCCCCACGTTCGACATCTCGCGGCGTCTGTACGGCGGCACCGCCGTAGCGGTCTTCACGCTGCTGGCGATCGTCACCGGCCTGTCGATGAGCTGGTCGGTGGCACCCGACCTGAGCCTGCAGGAGCTGAGCCGTACGTTCACCTACCTTGCCGTGTTCGTGGTGGCCGTGATGGCCGCCCGGCGCGTGCCCGGCGGCGCCCGGCCGCTGCTGATCGGCGTGTTGCTGGCGGCCCTCGCGGTGTGCCTGTGGGCGCTCGCCACGCGGATCTGGCCCGGCTCCCTCGGCGGTGAGGTGCTCGGACCGCGGCTTGGCGCGCCGTTCGACTACTGGAACGCGCTCGGCGGCATGGCCGCGTTGGCGGTGCCCGTGACCCTGTGGGTGGCAGCCCGCCGCGACGGCTCCCGGGTGAGCGCCGCGATGGCCTACCCCGCCCTCGGGACGCTGCTGCTGACGATCCTGCTGACGCAGTCGCGCGGCGCGCTGGCCGGCGCCGTGCTCGCCTGCCTGCTGTGGCTGGCGTTCGTTCCCCTGCGCCTGCGCTCGGCGCCCGTGCTTGTGGTGGCGGCTGCCGGGGCGGCGCCGACGGCCGCCTGGGCGCTGGGCCAGGACGCCTTCACCAAATCGCTGCAGCCGCTCGCGGAACGCGAGGAGGTGGCCGGCACCTTCGGGCTGCTGGTCGCCGCGACGCTTGCCGTCCTGCTGGGCGCAGGCTTCGCGGCGGTTCACATCCGCGCCCGCATCCGGCCTTCGATGGAGACCCGCCGCCGCGCCGGCATGGTGCTGGCCTCGGTGCTGGCCGTTGTGGCCGTGGTCGGGATCGCGGTCGTGGGCTCGGGCAGCGGCGGCATCTCCGAGCTGACGGCCGAGCGCAGCTCCGTATCGGCCTCCGGCGCCGACCGGCTCGGCTCGGTGTCGTCGACCCGCGGCGAGGCCTGGCGGCGGGCTATGGACGTGTTCCGTGACCGGCCGCTGCTGGGCAGCGGCGCGGACGGCTTCAGCCTCGCGCGGCTGGAGTTCAGCAAGGATCCGCGCGCGGGCACTCACGCCCACGGCTTCATCCCCCAGAACATGGCCGACCTCGGCCTTCTCGGTCTGTTCGCCTCGCTCGCCCTGATCGGGGCCTGGCTGCTGGCCGCCGGGCGCACCGTCGGCGTGCGTCTGCGGCGCGGCCAGATCGGGCCGGACTGGACCGAAGAGCGGATCCTGCTCACCGGCCTCGCGCTGGTGGCGGTCGCGTACGGGTTCCAGGCGCTGATCGACTGGACCTGGTTCATCCCCGGGCCGACCGTGGCGGCGATGGCGGCTGCCGGCTTCGTGGCCGGCCGCGGGCCGCTGCCGGCAGTCGGTGAGGCCGAGGCCGAACGGGCGCCGCCGGCGGACGGCGGCCGCGACCGCGTGCGGCTGGCCCTGGCCGGCGCCGTGATGGTCACGGCCGTGCTGTGCGCCTGGGCGGTGTGGCAGCCCCAGCGCAGCCAGTCGGCCGTCGACGAGGCCACGCGCCTGGCCAACCAGGGCGACACCAGCGGCGCGCTCCGCGCGGCCGACCGCGCCCGCGACATCGATCCCTACTCGCCCGATCCGCTCTACGCCCGGGCCACCGCGCTGGCCGAGGGCGGACGCCTGACCGCCGCCTACCGCGTGCTCGAACAGGCCACGGCCGAGCACCCACGCAATCCGGAGACGTGGCTGCGCCTGTCCCAGTTCGAGCTTGACGCGCTCGGGCTGGCGCCGCGCGCGCTGGCCTCCGCCAAGGCGGCCGCGACGATCGACCCGGCGTCGCTCCGCGTCCAGGGCGCACTGCAGCGCGCCCAGGCAGCGCTTGCCGCCGAGCAGCAGGAGCTCGCGGCCGCGCAGCAGCTGCTCAGGGCGCAGCTGGCGCGCGAGCGCGCCGAGCGCGCCGAGCGGCAGCCCTAGACGGCGGCCCGCGACGACCCGCCGGCCGGATCGGTGGCCCGCTCCAGCTCACCGAGGCGCTCCATCGGCAGCGGCCCGTGGCCGCCCGGCTCCGACACGTCCAGCAGCAGTTGCTCGTAGGCGGCCGCGACCGCGTCCCACGAGTAGAGCGCGGCGCGCTCGCGCGCCTGCGAGCGGTAGCCGTCGACCAGCTCGGGCTGGTCGAGCAGCGACTCGAGCTGGCGCGTCAGGTCCGGGACGCCGTCGCGGCCGGAGAAGTACACGCCCGCGTCGCCGACCGTCTCGGCGTTGGGCTCGTAGTCGTTGACCAGGACGCAGTTGCCCGCCACGAGCGACTCCAGGATCACCGGGTGCGTGCCGCCGACCTCGGTGGGGGCGCAGAAGAGGTAGGCGTTGCGCTGGAGCTGCCAGTAGCCGCTGCCGAACACGTATCCGGGGAACACCACGCGCGGATCGGCCGCGCGGCGGACGCGGTTGATGTACTCGGACGCGTACGGCGCGCCGCCAACCACGACCAGCTTCATGCCCTTGGTCTTGGCCGACGGGATCCGCGCCCACGCCTCCACCAGCATGTGCGGGTTGTTCTCCGGCTCGAGCCGGCCCACGAACAGCACGTAGCGTCGCGGCTCCAGCCCCAGCCGTGCCAGCACGTCGCCGCTGCCCTCCTCGGGCAGCTCCGCGCCGTAGGGCACCACTCCGATGCCGCGGCCGTAGCGGCTCTCGTAGATCCGGGCGACGGCGTGGGAGTCGGTGATCGCGCGCGTGGCCAGCCGCGGCGACAGACGCTCGGCGGCGCGCAGGTAGGACTTGGCGACCCGGTTCCACTTGCGCCGGTCGGAGTCGAGCCCGTCCACGTTGATCACCGTCGGGATGCCGGCGGCGCGGGTGACCAGGCACAGCGGGCTGTTGCCGGCGATGAAGAACAGGGCAACGTCGGGCTTGACCCGGCGTGAGGCGTGGATGCTTGACAGCAGCGTGTGCACGAACGTGTCCAGGTACTTGTTGCGCACCGTCGGCAGGTGCACCAGCCGCGCGCCCTTCCACTCGCGGATGCCCGGATCGACCACGTGCGGGCGGCAGTACACGGTGACCGTGTGGCCACGGGCGGTCAGGCGGCTGGTGATCTGCTCGACCGCCGTCTCGAAGCCGCTGTACGAGGCGGGGATGCCGCGGGTGCCAAGGATGGCGACGTTCATGGCGAAGCGGCCAGCGTATAGGCGTGAACATGGGCGCGGGCGCAGGCCTGCCAGCTGAAGCGGCCGGCGCGCTCCCACCCGCGCCGGCCCAGGTCGATCCGCAGCTCGGCGTCGGCCGCGACCGCCGCGATGCCCTCCGCGAGGCCGTCGGGAGCCACCAGCAGCGCGGCGTCGGCGCACACCTCACGCGCGCCGGCACTGGCCACGGCCACGACCGGGATACCCAGCGCCATCGCCTCGACCAGCGGCAGCCCGAAGCCCTCGTGCAGCGACGGGTGCACCAGCGCCCTGGCGCTGCCCAGCAGTGCCGTCAGGCGCCCGGCGCTGGGACTGGCCAGGCCGGTCACGCCCGGCTCGCCGGCCGCCGCCGCGGCGGCGCCGGCCAGCACCAGCGGGGCGGGGTCGGCGCTCTCGGCGCGGTAGCGCGCGTACGCGGCCAGCAGGCCGGCGAGGTTCTTGCGCGGCTCGGTGTCGCCAACGAACACCAGCGGCCCCGCGGGCTGGTCCGTGCGCGGCGCGTGTGGGCGGCGCACCTGGCCCGGGCCGTGGGGGGCCACCACCACGCGGGCCGGCTCGGCGCGTAGGAGGGCGATGGTCTCGGCGGCCGTCGCCTCGGACACGCAGACCAGTGCCGCGGCGCTACGGGCCGCGCGCCGGTAGGAGCGCAGCGCCAGCCGGCGCCAGGCGCCGCTGTAGTGGCGCCGCATGCCGGCGAAGGCCACGTCGTGCACGGTCACGACCTGCGGCGCCGCGATCCGGCGGCTGTGGGCGGGCAGCGGGTGGTGCACGACGTCGGCGCGGGCGGCGCGGGCCGCCCGCGCGAGCCCTCCGTGCAGCCAAGCCAAGTCGAGCGCCGCGTTGGCCGCGCTGCGCAGCGGGTTTCCCGCCCCGGGCGCCAGCCGGCGGCGCTGGGAGGCCTCGACGACCTCGATCCCCTCGCCGCGCAGCGCCGCCACCAGCTCGCGCACGTAGACGGCGGTCCCGGACGGCCCGCGCTCCGCGTACGAGGTGTCGATCAGCACCCGCACCGGGGCCGTCCTCAAACTGCCAGCGCGGCGGTACGGGCGTGCGCGGCCTGCAGCTCGATTCCCGTGGCCAGGTCCACGGCCGGCGCATAGCCCAGGTCGGCGCGCGCACGCGCCAGGTCGGCCGCCGTGCTGCGCGGCTCGCGGCTGTCGGCTGCCGCCGGGGCCAGCTCGGCAGCAACGCCGAGCGCCTCGCCGAGCAGCCCGAAGGCCTCCGCCAATGCGACGGGCCGGCCGCCCGAAACGTTGTAGGTGGCCCCCGGCCGGCCTCGCTCGACCGCGTACAGCGTGGCCTCGCAGGCGTCGCCGACGTACGTGAAGTCCCGCGTCTGGCCGCCGTCGCCGAGGAGCGGCACCGTGCCGCCGTCGAGCGCGGCGGCGGCGAACCTGGCGAACGCCATGTCCGGCCGCTGGCGCGGGCCGTAGACCGTGAAGTAGCGCAGCACCACCAGCTCGAGGCCGAGCTTGCCCGCCACCCTGCCCGCCACCCGCTCGGCACGCAGCTTGGAGCGCCCGTAGTGCGACATCGGCCGCAGCGGCGCCGTCTCCGGGACCGGCTGGCCCGCCGGGCCGTAGACCGAGGACGACGACGCAAGCAACACCCGCCGCACGCCCGCCGAGGAGGCGGCGCGGAGCACGGCCTCGGTGGTGCGCACGTTGGCCTCCTCGAACGCGTGCGGAGCGCCGCCGCGCACGCCCGGGCGACCCGCAAGGTGGCACACCGCCTCGGCGCCGGCGAAGGCCGCGGCAAGGCCCTCGGGCGTGGCCGCGGTGGCCTCGAAGAACCGGAAACCTGGCGCTCGCTGCGCGTCGGCCAGGTTGGCCTCCTTGTGCGCGCGCGAGTAGAAGCGCGTGAACGAGTCCAGGCCGTGCACCTCGTGGCCGGCGGCCAGCAGCCGCTCGCTCAGGTGGGAGCCGATGAAGCCGGCGGCCCCTGTGACCACGATCCTCATGAAGGCTGGGTTCTACCGGGTTGCGATGGCCAGCAGTGTCGCGGCCCGCGTGTCGATCTCCGCGTCGAAGCCCATCGCTTCCAGCAGCGCGGCGAGCGAGCGGGAGCTGAAGAACCGGAGGTGCGGCGACAGCGGATCGAACACCCGCTCGAAGCCCCGCGCCGCCGCCGCCAGGGCCGTCCGGCGGCCGTGCGCCGGCGTGGTCACCGCCAGCGTGCCACCCGGGACCAGCACCCGCCGGGCCTCGGACAGCAGCAGCTGCACGTCGCGCACGTGCTCCAGCGTCTCGGCGCACAGCACGAGGTCGAACGAGGAGTCGTCCAGCGGCAGCGGAGCATCGGGCTCGGTCAGCACGGCCGTGGCATCCGGCAGGCGGGCCGCCGCGCGCTCGAGCGCGACCCGCGAGACGTCGGCGAGCGTCAGGTCGGAGGCGTCCAGCTCGGCGCTCAGGCGGCCGTCGCCGGCGCCGAGGTCGAGCACCCGCCCGCCTCGTTCGAGCGCGCGCGCGAACGCCACCAGGTGCGCGGGCGGCGGGCCGGCATCGGCCGGCACCAGCGACCAGATCTCGTCGTCGTAGCGCGAGGTCAAGGCTCACGTACCCTACGGGCGCTTGCGAGTCGCAATCGACGCCCGGCCGCTGGACATCGCCTACCTCCGCGCGCAGGGCATCGGCCGCTACGCCCAGGGGCTCCTTGGCCCGCTCGCAGACCGGGCCGACGATCTGGTTGTCCTGCGCTCGCGCCGCCGGGCCGCAGGACCGTTCGGCCTGGACGCCACCCCCGGGCGGTCCGAGCGGACGCTGCGTCGCCCGCCCGTGCCCGGCCGGCTGGCCGACCTGCCCGAGCACCTGCTGCTCCCGGTCGACCTGCGCCGCAGCGGCGCCGACCTGGTGCACAGTCTGTCGATCTACCGGGGCGCGGTGGCCCCCGGGATCCCGTCCGTCGTCACCGTCCACGACGTGGCTCCGCTGATGTGGCCGGAGCACTACCTGCGCACGGGACTGCTCCATCGGCTCCAGTACGCGGTGGCGCGGCGAGCGAGCCTGGTGCTCGCGATCTCTGACGCGGCGGCGGCGGACATCGCCACCCACCTGGCGATCCCACCCGAGCGGATCGTCACCGTCCCCCTTGCCGCCGGCGACCAGTTCGCGCCGACCGACACGCGACCTGCGATCGAGCGCCCCTACCTGCTGTACGTCGGCGGCCTGGCCAACTTCGACTGGCGCAAGAACCTGGACGGGCTGATCGAGGGCTTCGCGCGCTGGCGGCGCGAGGGCGACCGCGCCGAGACGCTGGTCCTTGCCGGCGGCGTCGGGGCCGAGGGGGAACGCCTGGAACGCCGTGCGCGCGAGCTCGGTGCGCCGGTCGCCTTCACCGGCTTCGTGCCGGACGCCGACCTTCCGGCCCTCTACAGCGGCGCCTCCTGCCTCGTCACCGCCAGCCGCTACGAGGGTTTCGGGCTGCCCGCGCTGGAGGCGATCTCATGCGGCACGCCGGTCGTGGCCTTCGACTCCGGCGCGGTGCCCGAGGTGGCGGGACCCGGCGCGCTGCTGGCCCCGGCCGGCGACCAGACCGCGTTCTTTCGCGGGTTGACGTCGGTATGCGACGACAACCCGCTACGAGATCGGTTGCGCGCCGCCGGCCTCGAGCACGCCAAGCGCTACTCGTGGGAACGCACCGCCGAGCTGACCTGGCAGGCTTACGAGCGATGCCTCGCGCCCTGATCGTCGGTGCCGGCCTGACCGGCTGCACGCTGGCACACCGGCTGGCTCTGGAGGGCGTCGAGTCGATCCTGCTCGAGCGCGCCGGAGTCCCGGGCGGCCTGATCCGCTCCGAGCACATGGAGGGCGTGCTCTACGAGCCGCACGGCTCCCACATCTTCCACACCGAGGATGAGGAGGTGTGGAAGCTGGCCAACGCGATGACGCCGTTCAACGACTACCGCCACCGCGTGGACATCGTGGTCGAGGGCAAGATCCTTAACTGGCCGATCCTGCTGTCGGACATCGACGCCCAGTCCGAGAGCGAGGCGATCCACCGCGAGCTCGAGGAGCGCCGCGGGCTTGACGCCGCCGCCCGCGCCCAGGCGGCCGACTTCGAGGAGTGGTGCCTGGACCTGATGGGGCCGATCCTCTACGAGCGCTACATCCGCCCCTACACCGAGAAGCAGTGGGGCCGGCCCGCGCGCGAGCTGTCGGCGCGGTGGGCACCGCGGCGGGTGTCGGTGCGCTGGGACAACGACCCGTACCTGTTCGGTGACCCCTTCCAGGGCTGGCCCGCCGGGCCGAATGGCTACACCGACCTGATCGACGGCCTGCTGGACAGCCCGCTCGCTTCGGTGCGCTACCACGAGGACGTCACGCTGGACACGATCGACCGGCTGGCGCGCGAGGAGGACGCTGACTGCGTCGTGCTCACCTGCCCGCTCGACGTGTTCTGCGGCGAGCGCTTCGGCGCGCTCGAGTGGCGCGGCATCCACGTGGCGTCCGTGCACGTTCCGCACGTGGACCTCGCGCAGGGGGCGATGGTCGTGAACTACCCCGGCTTCGAGTACCCGTACATCCGCATCCACGAGACCAAGCACGCCTCCGGGCAGCGCTGCGAGGGCACCGTGCTCGGCTTCGAGTTCGCCAACGCGCCCACGCGCTACTACCCGATCGAGACCGAGCGCAACAGGGCGCTGAACGACCGCTACCAGGTGTTCCTGCGCGAGCAGATGGGGCCCGGCGGCGTGGTGTTCGCGGGCCGGCTCGCCAACTACCTCTACATCGACATGGACGACTGCATGCGCCAGGCGCTGGACGCGGCCGAGGGCGAGGTGCTCCCGGCGCTGCGGGAGCGCTCGGCTTGAGCCGCCCGTCGGTGGACGTCGTAGTGCCCTTCCGCGGCCCGGCAGCGGAGCTGGAGCGGGTGCGCGAGCGGCTTGCGGGCCTGGTCCTGGCGGACGGGGACTCGGTGGTGGTGGTCGACAACCGCCCGGGAGGCCGGCACCTGGACGGCGCGATCCCCGTGCACGCCTCGGTCGGCCAGAACACCTCGGGCTACGCCACGCCCGGCTTCGCGCGCAACCGCGGCGCCGAGCGCGGCAGCGCGGAGTGGATCGCGTTCATGGACCACGACGTCCTGCCCCCACCCGACCTGCTGGACCGCTACTTCGACCCCCTGCCGGACGACCACACCGGCCTGCTGGCAGGTGGCGTGACGGACGAGCCGGTGGGCCGCGACGCCCCGGCCGCCGCCCGCTACGCCCACCTGCGCGGCCTGCTCAGCCAGGACAACACGCTGGCCTGGGGCGAGTGGGCCTTCGCCCAGACCGCCAACGCCGCCGTGCGCAGAACCGCCTTCGAGGCGGGCGGCGGCTTCCGCGAGGACGTGCGCGCGGGCGAGGACCCGGACCTGACCTACCGGCTGAGGGACGCGGGCTGGCGGCTCGAGCGCCGCGACCACGCGCGCGTGGTGCACCTCAGCCGCGACACCGTCGGCGACCTCGTGCGCCAGCGGATGACGCACGGAGCGGGCGGCGCGTGGCTGGACCGCCAGTACCCGGGCTCGGTGCCGAAGAAGCGCTGGCCGGGGTTCATCTGGTGGATGACGCGGTATGCGGTCGCCGGCCTGGCGCGTGCCGCCCGCCACCGCGACCCCGACCGGGCGCTCGTGGCCGTGCTGGAGCCGCTGGACAACCTGGCGTTCGAGCTTGGGCGGTCACGCGACAACCGGCGCACGCCGCCCGTGGCGCCCGGCGATCGCTGCACCGCGCCCTAGACTGCGCGCGGTGCAGCGGCCGAGCGTGGACGTGATCGTGCCCTTCAAGGGCACTCCCGGCGCGCTCGCGGAGCTCCGCGCGCGCCTCGGCACGCTGGCCCTGGGACCGGGCGACTCGGCCCTGGTCGTGGACAACGGCCCGGACCCGCTGCCCGCGCCCGACGGCCCCGTTCCCGTGCGCTGGGCCGGCCAGCGGCCGACGCCGGCGTTCGCACGCAACGCCGGGGCCGCGCACGGCAATGCCGACTGGATCGTGTTCTGTGATTCCGACACACGCGCGCCGCCCGACCTGCTGGACCGCTATTTCGACCCGCCGCCGGGCGAGCGAACCGGCCTGCTTGGGGGCGGCGTGACCGACGAGCCCGCGCCCGCGAACGCCGGGGTGATGGCCCGCTACGGCCATCTGCGCGGCGTGATGAGCCAGGAGCAGACGTTCGAGTTCGGCGACCGCTGGGGCTATCCCAAGACGGCCAACGTGGCCTGCCGGCGCGCCGCGTTCGAGCAGGTCGGCGGCTTCCGCGAGGAGATCCGGGCCGCCGAGGACGCCGACCTGACCTACCGGCTCCGCGACGCCGGCTGGGAGGTCGAGCGGCGCGAGCACGCCGCGGTCGTGCACGCCAGCCGCACGACGCTGCGCGGTCTCGTGGTACAGCAGGCGCTGTGGGGCGCCGGCGGCGCCTGGGTGCACCGGCGCTACCCCGGCTCGGTGCCGCTGGTCGGCCGTGCCGGCCTGCTGCGCTGGGCCGTGACCACCACGCTCGGCGGCTTCGCGAAGGCGATCCGCACGCGTGACCGCGACGCCGCGATCATGGCCGTCATGCGGCCGGTCGAGGCGCTGGCGTGGGAGTTCGGCCGCCGCCTGCTGCCCAACGAGCGAGCGCGACGATGAGCCCGCGCGTGTCGCTGCTGATGCCCAACCGTGACAACGCTCCGGTGCTGGACCTGGTGCTGGAGCGGCTGGCCACGAACTCGCAGTACGACGACCTCGAGCTGGTGGTGGTCGACGATGGCTCCACCGACGGCAGCCGGGAGATCCTGCGCCGCTGGCGCGACGGCGGCCGGTTCGACGACTTCAGGCTGATCGAGCAGGAGCCCGCCGGCGTGATCGAGGCGCTGAACACCGGGCTCGAGGCCGCGACCGGTGAGCTGGTCGTGCAGCTCGACGGCGACGCCTCGGTCGAGACCCCCGGTTGGGTGCAGACGATGACCGGCCTGATGCAGGCCGATTCACGCGTGGGCGTGGTCACGGCGAAGATCGTGTTCGACTGGGGCGAGCTGCACACCTGCGGCGTCGACGTGGTCGGGCCGACCGGGTTTCACGACCGCGGCGCCGAGATCCTGGAGCCGGTCGGGCGGCGCACCTACCACCAGCGGGTCCTGCGCAAGGCCGAGGGCGAGTCGCCCGAGAGCGAGGTGGCGGCCGAGGTGGACGGCGGAATCGGCTGCTGCATGATGTATCGCCGCGACGTCGCGCTCGAGCTTGGCGGCTACGACCCGGGCTGGGCGCCGGTGTGGTTCGACGACCTGGACCTGACCATGTGCATGCGCCGCGAGAACCTAAAGGTGTTCGCCCTGCCCGAGGTGCGCGTGATCCACCACGTGGGACGCCGGATCGACGACGAGCCGGCGCTGAAGCGGGCTGCCACCCGCACGCGCCGGGCCGCCGGCTCGGCGCTGCCGCCGCGCATCCGCAAGCGCATCAGCCAGCGGGTGAACCTGGACCGGCCGCCGCCGGACAAGTGGAACCGCCTCCAGCACCACTACGGCTACTGGCGTGAGAAGTGGGGCTTCGACATGCTCAACCCGGACATGGACGCGGTGCTCGAGCGCTGGGGCCACACCGAGGTGTGCTGGCGCTATGACGACGAGCGGCGCGCCGCCGGTGAGCGGATCCTGGCCGGCTGGAGGTCGGGGTGAAGGTCGGCGTCCCGATCGTCTCGACCGACGAGGGCGCCCTGCTGCGCCACACGCTCCCGCTGGTGATGGACCAGCAGGACGTGCAGGTCACGGTGTTCGACAACGCATGCAGCGACGACACCGCCGAGGTGGCGCGCGCGGCCGGCGCGCGATATGTGCGCTGGGACGAGCGCCACTCGTTCGGTCGCGCCATGAACACGGCGCTCGCCGCGCTCGACACCGACGCGGTCCTGTTCGTGCAGCCCGACTGCTTCGTGTCGCCGGGCATGGTCGCCGCCGCCGCCGCGCGCCTGGACGACCCCGCGGTCGGCTCGGTGGCGCCCAAGCTCATCCGCACCGAGGGCCCGGATCCGGCGCAGCGCCTGGACGTGATGGACACCGCCGGGATGTCGCTCGACCGCCGGCGCAAGAACGGGCTTGTCGGGCACGGCCGCCCCGCGCTGGGCTACGACACGGCGGCGGAGGCGTTCGGCGCCGACGGCGCGGCGGCGCTGTACCGGCGCGAGGCGCTCGACGAGGCGGCGGTCGACGGCCAGGTCTTCGACGAGGACCTCGTGATGGTCCGCGACGGCAGGCCGGCCGACTGGGCGACCGACGCCGACCTGGCGTGGCGGGTGCGGCTGATGGGCTGGCGCTGCGTGTACGAGCCCGGCGCGGTGGCGCACCACATCCGCCGCTACAGCCCGTCGACGCGCAGCCAGGTGCCCGAGTGGCAGCGGATGGTGCAGTTTCGCAACCGCTACCTGATCATGGCCAAGAACGACCCGCTCACGGCGGTGCTGCGCGACCTGCCGCGGATCGCGCTGTACGAAATCCTGGCGCTGGGCCACGTCGTCCTGCGCGAGCGGTTCCTCCTGCGCGGCTACGTGGAGGCCGCGCGGGCGCTGCCACGGATGCTCGTCAAGCGCCGCGTGCTCCAGCGCCGGCGCCGCGGGCGCGGCGCGCCGCCACCGCCCTACGGGCTCGAGCCGCCCGTCTAGAGAGCACTAACCTGCCCCAGATGAAAGCGGCCGCCGCGCCCCGCCCGGACAGCATCGCGCTGTTCGATATCGACGTCGAGACGGCGCCCCCGGCCGAGATGCTGCGCCAGATCCTGGCCTTCGCCCAGGACGGCGGGCCGCGGCGCGTGAGCTACGTGAACGCGCACGTGCTCAACCAGTCGTTCACCAACCCCGAGCTGCGCCGCGTGTTGCAGAGCTCCGACCTCGTCTACTGCGACGGCTACGGCGTGCGCCTGGCCGCACGCGCTGTCGGCCTGCCCGTGCCGCACCGGATGACCGGCGCCGACTGGATCTGGACGCTGGCCGCGCTGTGCCAGGAGCAGGGCCTGTCGGTGTACCTGCTGGGCTCCGAGCCCGGCTCCTCGGCCGACGCCGCCGCGGCGCTCAAGCGCTGGTACCCGACGCTGAACGTGCGCGGCACCCACCACGGCTACTTCGGCCTCGGCACACCCCAGTCCGAGCGCGTGCTCGAGCACCTGGCCGAGGTCAAGCCCGACGTGCTGCTCGTGGGCATGGGCACGCCACAGCAGGAGCTGTGGGTCGAGCACAACCAGGACCGGATCGAGGCCTCGGTGGTGTGGACGGTCGGTGCCCTGTTCGACTACGTGTCCGCGCGCGTGCCGCGCGCGCCGCACTGGATCGCCGACAACGGCTTCGAGTGGATCTTCCGGCTGGCGGTCGAGCCGCGGCGGATGTGGCGCCGCTACCTGCTCGGCAACCCGGCGTTCCTCTACCGGGTGTTCGAGGAGCGGCGGCGGCGAGAGCGTTGAGCGGACGCCGGATGTCGGTGGCCCTGGCGGCGGCGCTGGGGCTGGTCGCGCTGTGGATCGCCGCCTACACCGGCATCAAGGGCGTTGCCGGCGTTCCCGACGCGGCACGCGGCTCGCTGGCCGCCGTCGTCCTGTTCGGGGCCTGCGGGTACGCGCCCGCGCGGCTGCTGATCCCGCGTGCGCTGGCGCCCCACTTCCCCTTCTTCGCGCTCGGCCTCGGCGCCGCGACGGCCTGCCTCGGGCTGACGGCGCTCGGGTTCTTCGGCGTTCCGATGGTGGCGTCGCTGATCGTGCTGATCGGCGGCGGGATCGCCGCTGGCGTGGTGCTGAGAGTGCGGCGCGGCCCGCTCCGCGCCACCGACGGAGCCCGTGGGGAGGCCGGCGGGCGCTGGTGGGCGCTGGCCCTGCCCACGTACATCGCGCTGGTGCTGATGGCGCTGTGCCTGGTGCCGGTGTTCCAGGCGGGATACGGCTCGGTGCCGGGGTCCAACCCCGATGGCATGCTCAGCGTGGGCACCGCGGAGTTCCTGCAGGACAACGGCCCGCGCGCGCTGGACCCGGCGCTGCCGGTCGACCGGATGCCGCCGGTGTGGGGCTCGAAGTACCCGATCTATTACGGCCTCGCCGGCTCTACAACGCTGAGCGGGATGGATGCCGTGCGCGCCTACAGCGGCGTCGCCGCGGTGGTCGCGGCGCTCGGCGCGCTGGGCTTCTTCCTGCTGGCGCGGTACTCGCTGCGCGCGTCACCTCCCGCGGCCGTGCTGGCGCTGGCCCTGGTGGCGTTCGCCCTGGTCACGCCTTATCTGGCGATCCACCCCTACTTCAACCAGCTCTGGGGCGCGATGGCGCTGCCGTTCATGCTGCTGTTCGGGCTCCGCTTCCTGGGCGCGCCGAACCGCGCCGACGCGATCCTGACGCTGCTTTTCACCGCGCTCGGGCTATCTGCGTATCCGCTGATGGTGGTCTTCCCGGCCATCGCGTTCCTGGCAGCGGCGATCGTGCTGCGCCGGCGCGGGCAGGGAGTCCGGATCAGGCTGCCGCGGCTTCCGCGCGGCCGGCGCTGGCTGGCGCTGTGGATCCCTTTGGTCATCCTTGGCGCGCCCGCCGCGCTGATCGTGAGCCTCGGCGTGCTGGAGAAGTCGGTCAGCGCCGCCAAGCTGATGGTGGGCAAGGACGACCTGTCGGCCTGGCGCGGCGACCTGACCGTCTTCCCCGATCCCGGCTTCTACCTCGGCCCTCCGGGCGTTGCGGGCTACGTGGTGGCGGTGCTCGCGCTCGCCGCCGCGTTCCTGGGACTCCGGCGCGCCCCCGCCGGAGTACGCGCGGCCCTCGGTGGCGCCATCGCCGCCGGCCTGGTGCTCGGCCTGTTCTTCCGCCTGCGCACCTACGGTGAGTACTTCGACTTCAAGGTCGTGGCCTTCACCACCCCGCTCGTGCTGGTGGCCACCGCACCGTGGCTGGCCGAGCGGCTGTCCGCGCCGCGCACGGCGGGGCGGGCCGCGGCGCTGGCCGGCGTGCTGACCGTGCTCGCGCTCCAGCTCGGCGGCCTGCGCGACGAGCTCAGCGTGACGGGCCTGCAGGTGGACCGCGACACGATCGAGCTACGCGATGTGGCCCGCCGGCTGCCGCCCGGCAGCATCCGCCTCGACGTCACACCCGGCGGCCTCCAGCTCTGGGCCGGCTACTACCTCAGCGAGCGCCGCCTGAGCTCCACCGTGCCGGTGCTGTTCACGACCTATCCGCACGTGCCCGCCGGGCGCAAGGCCGACTACATCCTGGCCGACAAGTCGATCAAGATCCGTGGCCGCTGGCCCGACGCCGACGGCCCGCCGCTGTGGCAGAACCGCCGCTACCGGATCTACCGCATGAAGCCCGGCGTGCCCGGCCCGGACAGGTCGTCGCGGAAGATGGAGGACGACTTCGGCGCTGCGTTCTAGCGCCGAGCGATCAGCATCAGCGTGTGGGCAAGGCGAGCCGTCCGCTCGCGGTCGCCCAGGCGCGTGTCCACGCGCCAGAGCACCCGCTGGAGCGCGGGCGGCATCCGCCGCCACGTGTAGGTCACGCCGTGCAGCTCCGGCTCCAGCCCGGCCGCGCGCGCCTCGGCCTCCAGCCGCAGCGGCGACAGCGGGATGTCGTCGGGCGTGCCGTGCACGGCCGTTCCCGCACCCAGCCGGTTGGCCACCGACAGGCCGGCGCCGACCGGGTGCCAGGCGCCCGGCTCGACGGCGATCAGCGCACCGCCGGGCCGCAGCAGCGCCGCCGCCTCGGCGAACACCGGCGCCAGCGCACCCTGGTAGGCGATGTGGTGCAGCACCAGCCGGTAGAGCACCACGTCGAACGACTCCGGCTCGAGGCCCAGCTCACCCGCGCGGCCCGCGAAACCGGCGTCCAGCGTCCCGTCGGCTACGAGTGCCTCGGGCTTCGTCGCCTCAAGCTCCACACCCGTCATCCGCCACACGGGCGCGGGGAACATGTGGCGGCCCGGGTTCCAGCCGCAGCCCACCGACAGCACGTCGCCGCCGTCCAGCCCCAGCCGCCGCGCCAGTATGGCCGCCTCGCGCCGGCGTGTCTGCTCGTAGTGGATCTCCATCGTGGCCCGGGGCGTGTTGCGGTCCAGCAGGTTGTCGGGGTCGTACTCCTCGCTCACCTGCCGCCGAACTCCTCGCTGCGTGGCCGGCCGGGCCGGCCGCTTGCGCCAAGCGCCTCCTCGACGGCGCCGACGATCCGCTCCGCCGTGCGCGCGTGCTCGTAGTCGGCCAGCCGGGCCTGCCCGCGCTCGGCAAGCGTCGAGCGCAGCACGGGGTCGGTCACCGCGCGGTGCATCAGCTCGGCGGTCACGGCCAGGTCGTCGGCGCGGTCCCACAGCACCGCGTCGCCGCCCACCTCGGGCATCGCACCCGCGGGCCGCGCGACCACCGGGACGCCGAAGTGGAACGCCTCCAGCAACGGCACCGAGAAGCCCTCGTGCTCGGACATCGACAGCACCGCGTCGGCCGCCTCGTAGGCGGCGTTGAGGTCGGGCTGATCGAGGCCGCCGGCGAGCATCACCCCGTCCCCCGCCAGCGAGGCGACCAGCGCGCCGTAGGCCGGCGATACCGGCTCGCCGACGCACAGCAGCCGCGCGTCCACGCCGTGCTCGGCGCGCCAAGCGGCGAACGCGGCGATGGCAAGGTCGTGCCGCTTGTTCGGCGCCAGCCGGCTGACCACCAGCACCAGCGGCCCGTTGCCTGCCGGCGCGCGCCCGCGCGGCTCCAGCCGCGCCGGGTCGAAAAGGATCGGCAGCACGCGCGCGTCGGCGGCGCCGGCGGCGCGCAGCTCGCCGGCGTTGAACTCCGAGTCGCCGGCCGCGACCGTGGCCGCGCGCGCGAACAGCGGCAGCTGCGAGCGGCCGATCGCGCAGGCCAGCGCCACGCCGACGTGGTGGTTCCAGAAGTAGCCCGGCGGCGTGACGTTGTGGTAGACGACCAGCTTCGGCTCCGGCCGCTCCAGCACGCGCATCAGCGCGGTCGAGTGCGCCGAATAGCGGATCACGAGCAGGTCGGCGCGCTCGGCCGGCATCCGCTCGAGCGGGCGGAAGTCGCCCCGTGCGCGGGGGTCCACGGAGGCGGCGTAGTCGCCGCCGCCGTGGCCGTGCGCCGTCAGCAGCTCGCGCCACAGCCGCGCCTGGACGCTGACCGCGTCGTAGGGCCCGGCGCTGGACAGGACCTGGTGGACTCGCGTCACTTGTCCTTCTCGAGCGCGTCCAGGCGCTCGAGCAGGGCGATGTTGAAGCGCGTCTGGCGCGCCTCGAGCTCGATGAAGTACTGGCGCAACAGCCGCGCCAGCAGCCGCTTGAAGAACGTGATCGGCGCTCCTCCTGCCCGGGTCGAATAGATCACCTCGTCGCGGTCGATCTCGATCACCGCCCACTCCGCCAGCAACGCACGCGATGGCGCGCCGTGCACGATCGACTCGTCCAGCGCGCCGGCCCTGCCGACGCCGGCATAGCCCCCCTCGGCCCGCCGCCGCGCCGCCTCCCGCGCGGCCTCGTCGGCCGCCTCCTCGGGCGTCACCGCACCACCTCCCGCCGTCCGACCGGCGACCACGTCCCGCGCAGGTCGGCGATCCCCTCGCCGTCGAGTGAGTGCGCCACGGCGAACCGCGCCACGCGGTCAAGCTGCGGCGCCGCCGGCGCGTCCTGGTCGTAGCCGCCGACGGCCACGTCGTAGTCGCCGCCCATCAGGTTCAGGCGCGGGATCGAGAACGTCACGCCGGTTGCGCCCGCGAGCGCGCCGATCGTCTCGTCGGTGCGAAAGCACAGCTCGCCGCGCTGGTCGCGCACCTCGACCGCGACCACGGCACGCTCGGCCGGCGCCGCCGCCACCACCCGCAGCCGGACGTCCATCTGCTCGCCCGTGCGGAACGCCGCCCGCGCGCGCCCGGCGGAGTCCATCAGCTCGAGCTCGGCGATCTCCACGGCTGCGCGATCGCCCTCGGGCCGCAGTGAGCGCGCCCGGCCTTCGGTCTGGCCCAGCAGCCGGTGGTAGAAGAGCAGGCCGTCGGCCACCGCGCCGTCGAACACCACGCCGCCGCCGTCGAGCACCACGACCCGGCGGCAGATCCGCTCGATCGCCGACGGGTCGTGCGAGACCAGCACCAGCGTCGCGCCCGCGGCCATCCGCTCCGCGATCCGCGCCAGGCACTTGCGCTGGAACGACTCGTCGCCGACCGCCAGCACCTCGTCGATCAGCATCACGTCGGCGTCCAGGTGGGCGACGATCGAGAAGCCCAGCCGCAACTGCATGCCCGAGCTGTAGGCGCGCACCGGGGCGTCGATGAAGTCGCCAAGCTCGGAGAACTCGATGATCCGGTCGACCCGCTCGTCCATCTCGGCGCGGCCGAAGCCGTGCAGGGCGCCGCTCAGGAAGATGTTCTCGCGCCCGCTGAAGTCGGCGCCGAAGCCCGCCCCAAGCTCCAGCAGCGACACCGTCCGCCCGCCACACTCGGCGCGGCCGCTGTCCAGCGGCACGATCCCTGCCAGGCAGCGCAGCGTTGACGTCTTGCCCGCCCCGTTGCGGCCGATCAGGCCCACGGCTTCGCCCGGCGCCACGTGCAGGTCGACCTCGTTCAGCGCGCGCACGTCGCCGGCGCGCGCGCGGCGGCCGCCGGAGACGAACAGCTCCTTCAGCGTGTTGGTGCGGTCGGGGGTGAGCGCGAACGACCGCGACGCCCGCTCCAGCACGATCTCCCCGGCCATCAGGCTCAAAGGATCACCGCCAGGTCGCGCTCGAGGCGCCGGAACGCCAGCACGCCGAGCGCGAGCGCGCCCAGCCCCGCGGCCAGCACGTACACCAGCGTGCCGCCGGTCGGTGTGGCGCCGCTGTAGAGCACGTCGCGGGTGGCCTCGATGAACGGCGCGATCGGGTTGCCCCAGCGGAGCACGTCGCCGATCCAGGCGTGGTCGGCGATCCCGGGCATCGAGTCGATCGGCAGGAAGATCGGCGTCAGGAAGAACCACGGCAGCAGCGTCGCGGCGAGCACTGGCTCGACGTCGCGGAAGTGGGCATGGAGCACGGCCACGATCAGCGACAGGCCCAGCACGAGGCAGAACAGCAGCGCCACGATCGGCACCAGCAGCGCCAGCGCCGGGTCGGCGCTGCCGCGCACCACCAGGGCCAGCGGCGCGACCATGGCGAGCATGACCAGGAACGTGGCCAGCTGCACCGTCGCGACCGACGCAGGGATCGTCTCGCGCGGGAAGCGGACCTTGCGCACCAGCGAAGCGTTCTGGACGAGGCTCGGCGCCGCCGACAGCAGCGCCTGGCTGAAGAACACCCACACGATCAGCCCCACCAGCAGGAACAACGGGTAGTCGGGCACGTCGGCCACCTTCAGCAGGACGCTGAACACGAGCGCGTACGCACCCATCAGCACCAGCGGGTTGACCAGGTACCAGAGCACCCCAAGGGCCGAGCCCTTGTACTTCTGGCGCAGCTCCCGGCGCACCATCTGCTCGAACAGGAATCGGTAGCGCAGCACTGTGCTGGGAGACTACGGGCGTGGCCACCCCGAACGTCTACGGCACCGCCGTCAGGCCGGGCTGGCGGACCCGCATCGCCGGGCCGCTGGCCCAGCGCGCCCGCGCCAGGCGGCGGCGGCTGTACGTGGACCTGATGCACCCCGGCGAGGCCGACCCGGTGCTGGACGTGGGCTGCGGCAGCGTCGGGCTGGCCACGCTCGGCGTGCCCGGCCGGGTCACCGGCGTCGACCACGGCGACCGCCCCGACTACCCCGGCGAGCGCTTCGTCGAGGCCGACGCGCGCTCGCTCCCGTTCGCCGCGGGCGAGTTCGCGATCACCTACTCCAACTCGCTGATCGAGCACCTGCCGGCCGCCGACCGCATCCAGGCGGCCGCCGAGATGTCGCGCGTCGGCCGGCGGTTGTTCGTGCAGACACCCAACCGCTGGTTCCCGATCGAGCCACACGCGCTGCTGCCGTTCGTGCACTGGCTGCCGCGCTCGCTGGGGCGGCGGCTGTGGAAGCTCGGCGTGACCGGAGAACCGTTCGACGACATCGAGCTCCTGGACGCGCGCGAGCTGCGACGGCTGTTCCCGGATGCCCGGATCGTGCGCGAGCGGGTTGGGCCGCTCACGAAGTCGCTGGTCGCGGTGCGCGACTAGGCCGGGGCCTGGTCGCGCGCAGATTCGACCATTCGCTCGCGTGACGCCCAGGCGTGTGCAGAAATGCGCGTTATGCGCGCACCGGTCGCCGGGCCCTCGCGCGCGGCGCCTAGGAGGGCCTCGCCGCCTCCACGAACAGGCTGTTCTCCCGCCGGTCCAGGACGTCGAGGTCGGGTACCAGCCCCTCGCGCGCCTGGCGGCGGCGAACGCCGGTGAAACCCACGCGCTCGAGCATGCCGGCCAGCAGGTCGTAGTCGTACATGTAGCGGTGGCGGGCGTAGTCGCCAAGCTCCCAGCCCTCGAAGATGCCCTCCAACGCCTCCTCCTTGCGGCCTTCGCCGTAGGCAGCGATGGCCTGCTCGAGGTCGGGGACCAGGATCCGGACCACCCCGCCGGGGCGCAGGACGCGCAGCGTCTCGGTCATCAGCTGCTCGCCGCCGGCCTTGGTCAGATGCTCGAGGAAGTGCGAGCTGAACACGTAGTCCACGCTCTCGTCCGGGAGCGGGATCCCGTACGTCATGTCGTGGTGCACGAACTGGTTGCCGCGCAGGACACGGATGAACTCGTCCTCGTCGAGCACGGCGCGGATGCCGGCCAGGCGGTAGAGCGAGCGCAGCACGGGCGCCGGCCAGCCGGCGAACAGCGCCAGCAAAGCGCCGTCCAGGTTCAGCCATCCGGGCGCGACCAGCAGCGACGAGCCCAGGTTCACCTTGACCGGGCGTTCGTCGGGAGCCGCGACCCGGTTGTTGCGGCGCAGCCAGCCGACCGCGCGTGTCAGGTAGTCCACGACCGCGCGACCCACGGGGCGCCACGCTACCGAACTCGCTGATCGCCCGGCCGCGCTCGCACGGACTCCGAGCATGGACCTAACCGACTCCCGTTTCCTGGTCGCGGGCGCCACCGGCACCCTCGGCGGCCTACTGGCCCAGAGCCTCTCCGACGCCGGTGCCGCGGTGGCGCTGGCGGCGCGTGACCAGTCCGCGCTGGCGGCCGTGGCCGCCGAGCTGGGGGACGTACCCGGCGTCGCACTCGAGCTGACCGACCCGGACAGCCCGGCCGCCGCCGTCAAGGCCGCCGCCGACGCGCTCGGTGGCCTCGACGGCCTGGTCGTGGCAACCGGCGCGGTCGCGTTCGGTCCCGCCGGCGACCTGGACGGGGCCACCACCGAGACCCTGTTCGCGGTCAACGCGACCGGCCCGATCGCGCTCGTGCGCGCGGCCCTGGAGCGGATCGAGGGCCCGGGCACGGTCGCCTGCCTGTCGGCCGTGGTGGCCGACTTCCCCACGGCCGGGATGGGCTCCTACTCAGCCTCCAAGGCTGCCCTGTCGGCGTACCTGGCGGCCGTCCGGCGCGAGCTCCGCAAGCGCCGGGTGACGGTGCTGGACGTGCGACCGCCGCACCTGGACACGCCGTTCTCCGACCGCGCCCTGGCCGGAGCGCCGCCGCAGCTGCCCGAGCCGACCGACCCGGCGGTGGTGGTCGAGGCGATCATCGAGGCCCTGCGTGAGGACAAGCGCGAGCTCTCGTGGGACCTCAAGGACAAGCAGCTCGTGAGCCGCTAGGAGGACCGCCGAAAAAAGGTTCTCCGCGCTACCAGGCGCCCTTGGAGCGCAGGACCGCCGGGATCGTCTTCAGCAGGATCGTCAGGTCCAGGAACACCGACCACCGCTCGAGGTAGACGAAGTCCAGCCGCACGAGGTCGTCGAAGTCCAGCTCCGAGCGGCCCGATACCTGCCACAGCCCCGTCATGCCCGGCAGCACGAGGTTGCGCTTCTTGTGCCAGTCCTCGAGCCGGTCGTAGTCACGCTGGGGCAACGGCCGCGGGCCCACCAGCGACATGTCGCCGCGCACCACGTTCCAGAGCTGGGGGAACTCGTCGAGCGAGAAGCGGCGCAGCAGCCGCCCGACGCGCGTGACGCGTGGGTCCTGGCGGATCTTGAAGATCGCGCCGCCGGCCTCGTTCTGCTCCTCGAGCTGATCCTGCAGCGCGTGCGAGCCCGTGTACATCGTGCGGAACTTCAGGCACGGGAACGGCCGGCCGCCGATCCCCGGCCGCGGCGCGCGGAACAGCATCGGGCCGCGCGAGTCGAGCTTGATGGCAAGGGCGATCAGCGCAAGCATCGGGGACAGCACGACCAGCAGAATCAGCGCGCCGAAGAAGTCGAACAGCCGCTTGATCACGAAGTCGATTCCCTCGAACACGGGCGGCTTGAGCTCGAACAGAGGCACCGCGCGGCCGGGCACGAACTCGATGCGGTCCATCAGGATCTCCATCGTCGACGGCGCGACGCGCACGCGGACGCCGCTCTGGTGGCAGCGATCGACCAGCTCGACGGCGTCGTCCTCGGGGAAGTCCGGGTCGGCGATCAGCACCTCGTCGATCGTCTCGAAGTGGCCGTCGAGCTCGGCAAGGGAGCCCAGGTCGCGCAGGCCGAGGCCGACCTTCGCGTTCGGCGAGACGAAGCCGTACGGCTCGATCTCCGAGCTGTCGCCAAGCGCGGTCACGACCGCCTCGATGTTGGACGCCGAGCCCACAAGCACGGCCCGGCGGCGGTAGCCCGCAGCGTGCAGCACGAAGCCGCTGATGCGCTCGAACACCCACCGCCCGGCAGCCACGTAGGCGAGCGCGAAGAACAGCGAGGCGTAGAAGATGTAGTACGACGAGAACTCGTAGCCCTCGATGACCGCGTACAGCAGCATCAGCAGCGTGAGCTGGAACAGCGACGAGATCACGGTGGCGAACCCGGGCCGCTGCTCGCGGTCGCGGTAGAGCCCCGAGCGCGCGAACAGCAGCACCATCACGAGGCACGCCAGCGGCGCGACATCGAGCGCCTGGTCCAGCGAAGTCTGGACGTTCGTGATGCCGATCTGGACCACGTACTTCAGCGCCAGCGCGGTCACCACCGCCAGCGTCAGGCCACCGATGTCGATCGCGCCCAGCGCGGCCACGCGGGCGCCGCGGCGGACCGTGTCGAAGTGCAGGATGCTGGCCAGCAGCAGCGGCCGGCGTGCCCGGACGTCGCGATCGGGCAACTCGACCGGCTCGGCCGGCTTGACCTCTCGCAGCTCTCTGGCTAGTCCGTTGCTCATGGTCGTGCCGGCAAATCCCTGCCCGTAGAACCCGTCAAACCGCCCTAATGTATCGGTGCCGGCCCCTGTTGCCAGGGCTGACGCTTCTCTCTCGCGCGCGCGGGGGCGAGTTCCGGGTGCTTCGGGACTCATAAGGGCACCACCGAACGCGCGATAGGGGCGGAGATGCGGGCACGAAGGTCCGGGGCAGGCGTCGACACCGACAAGCTGGAGCTGCTCGAGCGGTTCGGCGCGCAGATGCTGGCCACCGCCCGGCGCTACTCCGCCAGCCCCGAGGACGCCGAGGACGCCTACCAGCGCGCCGCGGAGATTTTGCTGACCCACGAGCCGACCGGCGGCGACGACGACCTCTGCCGCTGGCTGCGCACGACCGTCAAGCACGAGGCGCTGGCGATCCGCCGGCGCCAGGATCGCGTGCTGCCAAGCGGCAGCGCCGAGCGCGTGCCGGTCACCGGTGTCAACCCGGCGGACACCGCCGAGCGCGCCGAGCGGTTCGAGCGCCTGCGCCAGGGCGCCCAGGCGCTCGGCCGGCTGAAGCCGCAGGAGGTGCGCTGCCTGCGCCTGCGCGCGGAGGGCTACAGCTATCGCGAGATCTGCGAGCTGACCGGCTGGTCGTACACCAAGGTCAACCGCTCCCTGACCGAGGGCCGGCGCGCGTTCCTGGAGCGGCTCGCGGGGATCGAGTCCGGCGCCGAATGCGAGCGGCTGGCGCCCCTCCTTTCGGCGGTGGCCGACGGCGAGGCCGAGCCCGCCGACCTGGCCGCACTGCGGCCCCACCTGCGCCACTGCCCGGTGTGCCGGGCGCGGCTGCGCGAGTACCGCGCCGTGCCCGCCCGCGTGGCGGCGCTGGTACCGGCGGCAATCGTGGCGCCCGCCGGTCCCTCGCCGCTGCGAACGCTGCTCGAGTCGGCGCTCGGGGCGCTCCAGGACCGCGCCGCGGCGCTCGGCGAGCGCGGTCATCAGGCGGCGGAGCTGGCCGCCGGGCAGAAGGTGGCCGCGGTCGCCACCTCGGCGGCGATCGCGTCCGGCGGCGGCATGGCCGCCGAGCGGCTGGCCACCGACGCGCCGGCTGACGCCGCCAAGCCGCGACGGACGGCCAAGGCGCCCGAGCGCGGGCCCGAGCCGGCGCAGCGACAGCGGGCCGTGGTCAGGCCGACGCCAGCGCCGCGCTCGCGGCCGCCTGCGGTTGAGCCCGATCCGGCGCCGGTGGCGCCGGCCCCGGAGCCACCACCACCGGCGGCGCCGCGCCAGGAGTTCGGCCCGGCCCAGAGCGCGGCCGCCGCCCCCGCCCCGGCCATACCCGCCGCCCCGGCCCCCGCGCGCAGCCGCGGCGGCGAGTTCGCGCCGTGATCAGGAAGCCGGCGGCGGCGTGCCCTCGACCCAGCGCTCGTCGCCGCCCTCGACCTCCTTCTTCCAGATCGGCGCCTCGGCCTTGACCCGGTCGATCACCTCGCGGGCGCCGGTGAACGCCTCGCCGCGGTGGGGCGAGGACGCCGCCACGATCACCGACGGTTCCGACAGCGGCACGTCGCCGACGCGGTGCTCCACGGCCACGGCGCAGAGGCCGTGGCGCTCCAGCGCCTGAGTGGCGATGGCCTCCATCCGCGGCGTTGCCATCTCGGCGTAGGCCTCGTATTCGAGCTTGTCGACGTCGCGGGTGACGCCCTGGAAGCTGACCACGGCGCCCGCGCGCGGGTCGCCCACGCGCGCCGTCACGGCATCGAGCGACAGCGGCTCGGAGCGCACCGCCGCGTGCACGGCGCCGTCGCCGCCGCTGACCGGCGGGATCAGCGCCAGCTCGTCACCGGCCGCCAGCACCTGGTGGCCGGGCGCGTACTCGCGGTTCACCGCCATCACCAGCGGCATGTCCTCGGCCAGGTCGCCGAGCGCGGCGAGGGCGTCGTCGACCTTTGCGCCCTCGGGCAGCTCGAGCACGACCTCGTCGCGGCCCGCGCGCTGGCGGAGCATGGCGAACAGGCGGACCGTGACCTCCACCGGGCCAATGTAGCCTTCGCAGCCGAATGGCAACCACCCCAGAGAAGCCCACGATCGCCCCCATCGTCGGCCCCGACGACGAGCGCGTGTTCACCGACTCGGGCATCGAGATCAAGCCGCTCTACACCGAGGACGACCTGCCCGAGGGCATGGCCAAGGAGCTTGGCGCGCCGGGCGAGTACCCATTCACCCGCGGCATCCACGAGCGGATGTACCGCGACCGCCGCTGGACTATGCGCCAGTACGCGGGCTACGCCTCCGCCAAGGAGACCAACGAGCGCTTCCACTACCTGATCCGCAACGGCTCGACCGGCCTTTCGATGGCGTTCGACCTGCCGACCCAGCTGGGGCGCGACTCCGACGACCCGCTGTGCGACGGCGAGGTCGGCCGCACCGGCGTCGCGATCGACACGATCGACGACATGCGGCGGGTGTTCGACGGCATCCCGCTTGACGAGGTCTCGACGTCGATGACGATCAACGCGCCCGCGAGCGTGCTGCTGCTGCTTTACGAGCTGGTCGGCGAGGAGCAGGGCGTGGAGTCCGAGCAGCTGCGCGGCACGACCCAGAACGACGTGCTCAAGGAGTACATCGCGCGCGGCAACTTCATCTACCCGCCGGTGCCGGCGATGCGGCTGACCACCGACCTGTTCGCCTACTGCCGCGAGAACGTGCCGCGCTGGAACACGATCTCGATCTCCGGCTACCACATGCGCGAGAAGGGCTGCTCGGCCGTGCAGGAGGTGGGCTTCACGCTCGCCAACGCGATCGCCTACGTGCAGGCGGCGCTGGAAGCCGGCCTGGACGTGGACGAGTTCGGCCCGCGGCTGGCGTTCTTCTTCAACGGTCACAACAACGTGTTCCAGGAGGTGGCCAAGTTCCGCGCCGCCCGCCGGATGTGGGCGCAGATCATGAAGGAGCGGTTCGGCTCCCAGAACGAGAAGTCGCAGACGATGCGCTTCCACACCCAGACCGGCGGTGTGACGCTGGCGGCGCAGCAGCCCCACAACAACATCGTGCGCGTGGCGCTCCAGGGCTTCGCCGCCGTCGCCGGCGGCACCCAGTCGCTGCACACCAACGGCTTCGACGAGGCGCTTGCGCTGCCGTCGGAGACCGCGGCGCGGATCGCGCTGCGCACGCAGCAGATCATCGCCGCCGAGTCGGGCGCGACCGACACCGTCGACCCGTTCGCGGGCTCGTACTTCGTCGAGAACCTGACCGACCAGATCGAGACCGGCGCGCAGGGGCTGATCGACCGCGTCGACGAGCTCGGCGGCTCGGTCGAGTGCATCCCGTACATCCGCTCCGAGGTCGAGGAGTCGGCCTGGGGATACGAGGAGCGCTACCGGATCAAGCAGGACATCGTGGTCGGCGTGAACGACTACGTGACCGATGAGGTCGACGAGGTCGAGATCCTGAAGGTCGACCCCGAGTCCGAGCGCCAGCAGGTCGAGCGGCTCACCCAGTTCAAGGCCGACCGCGACCAGGCGGCCGTGGACAAGCGCCTCGAGGAGCTGCGCGAGGTGGCGAAGGGGGACGGGAACCTGCTCGATCCGATGCGCGCCGCGCTCAAGGACAGGGCGTCGATCGGCGAGGTGTGCGGCGTGCTGCGCGAGGAGTTCGGCGAGTACTCCGAAGCGTAGGGGCGCGGGATAAGGTCCCTGCGCGAGGTGGAGGAGCTGACCACAACAGACCGCGCGCGGGGAGCCGTGGCGCGATCGCTCAAGAGCCTGCCTGCGCCCGTGAAGGCGGGCCTGGCCGGTGCGGCGCCGGTCGTGCGCGACGGGCAGACGCTGTGTCCCGACATCCAGGTGATGCTGGCCGTGCGCGAGAAGCTGGACGAACCGGCGATCGAATCGATGCCGGTCGAAAAGGCGCGGCGGATGTACGCACGCGAGCTGGCCGCGATCGCACCCCCGGCCGACCGCGTCTATCACCTGGAGGAGCTGACCCTGCCGGGCCCCGCCGGCGACGTGCCGGCGCGGCTCTACTCACCCCCGCCCGACGACGCAGGCCTGCCGATGCTGGTGCACTACCACGGCGGCGGCCATGTGGTGGGCGGCCCCGACACGTGCGACTACGCGTCGCGGCTCGTGGCGAACCAGGCCGGCGCGGCCGTGCTGTCGGTCGATTACCGGATGGGGCCCGAGCACCCGATGCCGGCGTCCGCAGAGGATGCCGAGGCGGCGTTCCGGTTCGCGGTCGCGAATGCCGCGCAGTTCGGCGTCGATCCGCGCCGGATCGCGGTCGGCGGGGATAGCGCCGGCGGAAACCTCGGCGCCGTGGTCAGCCAGGCGATGAAGGCCGCCGGCGGCCCGATGCCCGCGTTCCAGTGGCTGATGTATCCGTCCACGGCGCTGGACGCCGAGACGCGCTCGTACGAGCTGTTCAAGGAAGGGTTCCTGCTCACCGAGTCGCTGATGGATTGGTTCCGGGCCAACTTCCTCGGCGACATGGACCCTTCCGACCCGCGCGCTTCGCCGCTGAATGCCGAGGATCTGAGCGGGCTGCCCCCGGCGTACGTGGCGACGGGCGGCTTCGACCCGCTCCGCGACGAAGGCGAGGCCTACGCGGCCCGCCTGACCGAGGCCGGCGTGCCCTGCGCGATGCAGCGGTTCCGCAGCCTGCCGCACGGGTTCACCAACCTGACCGCCGTGTCCCGCGCCGCCTCCGACGCCATGCAGCAGGCGGTAGGGGCTCTGCGGATGGGCCTTGTTCGCAAGGACTGATCCATCCGGAAGGAGTCGCCCCGGGATGGGCGAAGCGGGGGTTGATGCCCGATCTCTCTGTGAATCGCACCCTGGTCAAGTCCCCGCCCGAGCTGTGGAACGAGGTGAGCGAGGTCGAATCGCTGGCCCAGCACCTCGGGGAGTTCGGCGAGGTCGCCATCAGCCGGCTTGACCCCGAGCACACGGTCGCCTGGGAAGGTGAACACGCCCGCGGCACCGTTGAGCTCGAGGAGTCGGGCTGGGGGACGAAGGTGACCCTGTCGGCTGACCTCGCGGTCGTCGAGCCGGGGCCGGAGCCGGAGCCGGAGCCCGAGCCGGAGCCCGACCCTGAGCCGGAGCCCGAGTCCGTGACCGCGGTGGTCAAGACCCCGTGGTACCGGCGCATGTTCGGGAGGCGGCCCGAGCCCACCGTTGAAGCCATTGCGGAGCCGGAGCCCGCGCTGGTCGCGCCCGAGCCGGAGCCCGCGCCGGCACCCGCGACCGCGATCGACGCGACGCGCGCCACCGCCGTGCTCGAGGACACGCTCGACCACCTCGGGGCGGCACACCACCGCCCGTTCTCGCGCGAGGGTTGAGGCGCCGGCGCCGGCCGGCGCCGGCCTTGACGTCTGTCCATCACGGGCGCCAACACCTAAAGCCAGCCGGGAGCGGCGACCGACTGGGCTGAGATGAGCGCTTGCAGAGGTCTGCTGACGGCACTGGTGTGTGCCGCGACCTTCTGCGCACTCGCGATGGTCGCGGGCCCGGGCGCCGCACCCGCGCAGGCGGCCGCGAAGCCGGCGGCGGGCACGCCGGCAGCCACGGCGGCTCGGCACGACCGGGCCGCGCGCGCTCTGGAACGCCGCAGCCGAGCGGAACTGCGCAAGGCAAAGAGCTTCAAGAAGGCCGCTGCGCGCGCATCCGGGCGTGCAAGGCGCAAGCTGCTGAGGCGCGCCCGCCTGCACCGCACGCGCGCCGCCGCCTATGCCCGCAGGGCCCGCGCACACCGGCGCAAGGCCGCGCGGCTTCGACGCCCCGTGCGCCGCCCGGCACCGCCTCCGGCGCCGGTCAGCCGGCGGGCGCCGGTTCCGCTGGGCACCTCGATCTCGTGGTCGACCTTCCGCAACCAGCCTGCGCTCCAGGACATCTTCCTGCGTGAGTTCAGCCAGATGACGCCCGAGAACGAGCTGAAGTGGAACGCGATTCGCCCCTCGCGACGGCGCTTCGACTTCACGATCTCGGACCAGATGATCGGCTACGCAGCCTCCCACGGCAAGCGGGTCCGCGGTCACACGCTCGTATGGGGCGAGCAGAACCCGGACTGGCTGACGCAGGGCAGCTGGGACCGCGACAAGCTGCTGGCGGTGATGAAGACCCACATCGAGACCGTGATGAACCGCTACCGCGGCCAGGTTGCGGAGTGGGACGTGGTCAACGAGGCGATCGACGAAAACGGCAACTACCGCGACAACGTCTGGCTGCGGGTGATCGGGCCGGATTACGTCGAGCACGCGTTCCGGTTTGCGCGCGCGGCCGATCCCTACGCGCGGCTGTACTACAACGACGTGGGGCTCGACCTCGCGAGCCACCCCCACACCGCGGGCGTCCTGCGGATGCTGACCGAGCTGCGTGCCCGAGGGGTGCCGGTGGACGCGGTGGGCCTTCAGGCGCACGTGACCCTGACCTACAGGGCCACCGCAGCGCAGTTCGCAGAGACCCTGAGCCTCTTCGCCGGCATGGGCCTGGACGTGGCCGTGACCGAGATGGAGGTGAACCTGGACGTGCCGGGCTCCACCGGCGAGCTGCTCGAGCGCCAGCGGGCGGTGTACGGAGACTACGCGCAGGCGTGTCGCATCGAACCCCGCTGCACCAGCTTCAGCACCTGGGGGATCAGCGATCGGTACGCATGGCGGGCGGACGCCCACCCCGAATGGCGGCCGCTGATGTTCGACGAGGCGTTCGCCGCCAAGCCGGCGCTGGCGACCGTCAAGCGCTGGATCGTCGAGCCGTAGCGCAACCGCGGCCGCCGGTGCTGGCCGCCGCCCGAGACCGGCCAGGATGGCCGGTCCGTCCAGGGAATACACTGGCGCGCCCCATGCGCCAGAAGAGCCCGGAGACCTACGACGAGAAGCTCGAGCAGCTGAACGAGCTGCGCGAGGCGGCCGCCCACACCAATCCCGAGGCCGAGGAAAAGCAGCACGAGCGCGGCAAGATGACCGCGCGCGAGCGCGTGCTCAAGCTGCTCGACGAGGACAGCTTCCAGGAGCTGGACACGTTCGTACGCCACCGCACGTCGGACTTCGACATGCAGAAGAACCGGCCCTGGGGCGACGCGGTGGTGACCGGGCACGGCACGATCAACGGCCGTCCGGTGTGCGTGTTCAGCCAGGACTTCACGGTCTTCGGCGGCTCGCTCGGCGAGGTGATGGCCGAGAAGATGGTGAAGATCATGGACCTGGCGGCCAAGATCGGCTGCCCGGTGATCGGCATCAACGACTCCGGCGGCGCGCGGATCCAGGAGGGCGTCGTCTCGCTGGGCGCCTACGGCGACGTGTTCGTGCGCAACGTGCAGTGCTCGGGCGTGATCCCGCAGATCTCGCTGATCATGGGACCGTGCGCGGGCGGCGCCGTGTACTCCCCCGCCATGACCGACTTCATCTTCATGGTCAAGGAGTCCTCGCACATGTTCATCACCGGTCCCGACGTGATCAAGACGGTCACCGGCGAGGAGGTGGAGTTCGAGGAGCTCGGCGGCGCGATGACCCACAACCAGAAGTCGGGCGTGGCGCACTTCGCCGCCGAGGACGAGGAGTCATGCCTCGAGGACGTGCGCTACTTCATGTCGTTCCTGCCCCAGAACAACCTCGAGACCCCACCGCTGATGGACAGCGGCGACCCGCACGACCGGATGGACAGCGAGCTGGACTCGATCGTGCCGGACTCGCCGAACAAGCCGTACGACATGCGCGACGTGGTGGGCCGGATCGTGGACGACGGTGACTTCTTCGAGGTCCAGGAGCACTTCGCGATGAACATCGTCATCGGCTTCGCCCGGCTGGGCGGGAAGCCGGTGGGCATCGTGGGCAACCAGCCCGCGCAGATGGCGGGTGTGCTGGACATCGACGCGTCCGAGAAGGCCGCGCGGTTCGTGCGCTTCTGCGACGCCTTCAACGTGCCGATCGTGACCTTCACCGACGTGCCCGGCTTCCTGCCCGGCACCGATCAGGAGTGGGGCGGGATCATCCGTCACGGCGCCAAGCTGCTGTACGCGTTCACCGAGGCCACCGTGCCCAAGCTGACCGTGGTCACGCGCAAGGCCTACGGCGGCGCCTACGACGTCATGAACTCCAAGCACATGCTGGCCGATTTCAACTTCGCCTGGCCTCAGGCGGAGGTGGCGGTGATGGGGCCCGAGGGCGCGGTCAACATCATCTACCGCCGCGACATCGCCGCCTCGCCCACGCCGGACGAGCGCCGCCAGAAGCTGATGGAGGACTACAAGGCGCGGTTCGCCAACCCCTACTCAGCGGCCGAGCGGGGCTACATCGACGACGTGATCGAGCCCCACGAGACGCGGCCCAAGCTGATCCACGCGCTGAAGATGCTCGAGACCAAGCGCGTGGCCGGGCCGAAGCGAAAGCACGGGAACATCCCGCTGTAAGCGGGGCACCAGAACTCAGGCGGCGACGGCGTACAGCCGCCACTCGCCGGGCACGCCCTTCAGCTCGTGCGCGCCGCGCTCGGCGAACTCGATCCCCGAGCCCACCACCAGGTCCCTGACTGTGCTGGACACCAGCACCTCGTTGGCCTCGGCCCTGGCGCCCACGCGGGCACCGATGTGCACCGCCATTCCGCCGACGTCGTCCCCGATCACCTCGCACTCACCGGTGTGCAGGCCCGCGCGGATCTCCACGCCGAGCCGCCGAACCTCCTCGCTGATCGCGCCCGCGCAGCGGATCGCACGAGCCGGGCCGTCGAAAGTGGCCAGGAAGCCGTCGCCGAGGGACTTCACCGCCCGGCCGCGGTGACGATCGAGCTGGCGGCGCACGAGCTCGTCGTGGCGCACCAGCAGGTCGCGCCAGCGGCTGTCGCCCAGCGCGGCCGCATGCTCGGTCGACGAGACGATGTCGGTGAACATCACGGTGGCGAGGATGCGGTCCGCCTCCGGCACCCGCCGGGTACCGGTCAGGAACTCCTCAACCGGGTCGAGGAACGCGTCCTGGTCGCCGGCGAACACCAGGTGGTCGTTTCCGTCCAGCACGACGTATCGGGCACCCGGGATGTGCTCCGCCAGATACGCCGCTTGTGGCTCTCGGACGAGGAGGTCGTCCCGCCGGTGGAGCACCAGGGTCGGCACCCCGATGTTGCCCAGCACGGCCCGCGTGTCGATCTCCTTGTAGAGGGCGAGCAGGGCCGCCGCTCCGTGAGGGCTCGTGCCCGAGCGCAACAGCCGCGCCCACCAGTCGCGGAACTCGGGGTCCTCGACGTGCGACGGCGCAAACAGCTCGATGCCCACAGGGCCGCCCCAACCGTCCTGGATCCGGCGCATGAAGCGATCGAGCCGCTCCGGTGCCAGCCCGACCTCGTAGCCGGGTGCCTCTGTGAGGCGAGCGTATGTCCCGTACGTGACCAGCGCGCTCACGCGATCGGGATGGGTGGCGGCGAACAGCTGGCACATCGGCCCGCCCTCCGATACGCCGAGCAACGCGGCGCGCTCGAATCCGGCCGCGTCCATCACGGCGCGGAGGTCGTCCATGCTCTCCTCGAGCGTCGGGGGCTTGGCGGGGCGGTCGGAGAAGCCCTGGCCGCGCTTGTCGTAGCGCACCAGGCGCGAGAACGACTCGAGCCGCCGCGCGAACTCAACCGCGCGCGGATGCTCCCAGAGCACCTCCTGTTGCGAGACGAACCCCGCTACGAACACCAGATCGAGGGGACCCTCGCCCGTGACCTGGTACGCGAGGCTCACGTCACCGTTCTGCGCGTAGCGGATGTCCCGGTCGCCCATCAGCGACGAGTCTCGCCCGAGTCGCCACCCCGACGCAAGCGCGCGCGTGCTCCGGCTGCCCGCGGCTGCCATCCGGTGCGGCCCCCGAGCCGGACTGGGCGCAGGATTTCGGCCGTTCACCGGACCAGCAGGACGCCCTACTCTGGGCAGTGGATGCGAACGCTCGTGCCGCCGGTCGTCGTGATCGCCTGCTGCCTGGGAGGGCCCGCCGTCGTGGCGGCGCAGGTGCCCGCGACGCCACCGGCGGTGCCCGCACCGCCCGTGGTCAAGCCCGGCGTGACCGTGTCGGGCATCGCGCTCGAGGGGCTGACCGCCGAACAGGCGACCCAGCGCCTGAAGGAGCAGCTGCGGCCCCGGGCCCAGCGGCGCTTCGCCGTCAGGGTCGGCCGGCGCCGGTTCGCGCTGACCACCGGGCGGCTGCGCCTGCGCGTTGGCGAGAAGGCGACGGCCGCGCGGGCGCTGAAGGCCAAGCCGGGCGGCCGGGTGGCGCCGGTGATCTCGTTCCGCAAGGCATCACTGTCCGCGTTCACGCGTCGCGCAGAGCAGGTCACACGCCGCTACGGGCGCAACGCCCGCATGCGGATCACGGTCCGGAGGATCATCGGCCGCCGTGCGCGGTACGGGTCGAGGATCAGCGCCGCGCGGCTGGACCGGGCCATCCGCCGGCGGCTGGCGGACCCGACCCTCGGCCGTGGGCTGGCGCCGAAGGTGTTCCGGGTCAGGCCGGCCGTGCGCCTGATCGACCTACGCCGGCGCAACCGGACGATCCTGACGATCGACCGCGCCGGGCACCGGCTGCGGGTGTTCAAGAACCTGCGCTACAGCCGCTCCTACGGAATCGCGGTGGGCGCCGCCGGCACCGAGACGCCGTCCGGGCTGTACCGGATCCAGAACAAGCAGGTCAACCCCGCGTGGACCGCCCCCAACCGCCCGTGGGCGGGCAGCTACGCCGGGCGGACCGTGCCCGGTGGCGCGCCCGACAACCCGCTAAAAGCGCGCTGGATGGGCATCGCCAACGGCGTCGGCATCCACGGCACCGCCGAGGCATGGTCGATCGGCTCCAACGCCTCGCACGGCTGCATCCGCATGCGCGTGCACGAGGTGATCGACCTGTACCGGCGCGTCCCGGTCGGAGCGCCGGTTCTGATCCGCTAGAGCACCCGGACGCCTCGGCTCACAACGCCAGCGTCCGCGATTGCACGACGCCGGCGGCGTGGGCGTCCATCAGCGCGTGGCACAGCGCCAGGTCCTGGATCGCCAGCCCCGTCGAGTCGAACAGGGTCACGTCGGTGTCCGAGCCGCGTCCCGGCGCCGCGCCCGTGAGCACGGCGCCGAGCTCGGTCACCTGCTCGCGCGCGATCACGCCGGCCTCGGCGGCCGCGGTCAGCTCCCCGCCGTGGGATGCCTGGTCCCACTCGTCGCAGAAGAGCACGCATCGACGTACCGCCGCGATGTCCGCCTCGGCCTTGCCGGGGCCGTCCGCGCCCAGCATGTTCAGGTGCACTCCGGGCCGCAGTGCCGGCGCCGACACCACCGGCTCGTGGCCGGGGGTGACGCAGGTGACCACGTCGCAGGCAAGTGCGTCCTCCAGCGCGCCGGCCTCCCACCCCAGCTCGCCGGCCAGGCGCCCGGCGGCCTCCGGGTCGGGGTCGAAGCACACGCCGGGCCCGTACTCGGCGGCGGCCAGGCAGCGGGCGGCCCAGGCGCCGTGCAGCCCACAGCCCACGATCCCGACGGTCGAGGCGTCTTCGCGCGCGAGCTCCTGCGCTGCCACCGCGGCGACCGCGCCGGTCCGCAGGGCCGTGACCGACCGCACGTCCGCCAGCGCGAGCGGGCGTCCGTCGGTGGCGCTGGAGATCGAGATCGTGCCCATCACCACCGGGAGCCCCGACGCCGGGTTCGCGGGAAATGAGGTGACCCACTTCAGGATCGCCAACCCCGATCCGAGCGCCGGCATGGCCCGGAAGTCACCTCCGGGGGGCGCCTGGAGGTAGACCTTCGACGGCATCGTCCACTCTCCCGACGCGTACTCCACGAAGCCACGGCGCACGTGGTCGATCGCGTCGAGCGGGTCGATTGCCGCGAGCACCGCGTCGTGGTCGAAGACGGGGATCTCGGGCACCGATTGAGAGTAGCCTGGCGGCCACCCATGGGTACCAACGGCGACCAGCACCCCCCGCGACCGCGGATCGAGATCGCGCAGGCGGCGGCTTCTCCGGAGGAGGCCGCGGCAATCGCGGCCGCGCTGGAGCAGTTCCTGCGTGACACGGCGCCGGCGCCCGTGCGGGCGCCGTCCGCGGTCAACCCATGGCTCAGGGCCGGCCTGTACGAGAACGCCGGCCTGGACCCCAGCGGCCCGAGCCCCTGGGGCGACGACGTGCCGTGGGGTTCCCGGCCCGGCCGCTAAAAACCTTAAACCCGTACGGGTTTTGCTACTTTCGTCGGATGGAGCCGACCACAACGCCTCCGGGCAAGCCCCGAGGCAAGACGGGATCGCTGAACAACCCGGAGATCGTGGAGAACGTCCCGGGCCATGTGATCCCGATCCTCGAGCACGAGTTCGACGACTTCGACAACGAGGCGGAGAAGTTTCTCGGCGGCGAGACCCCCGAGGACGAGTTCATCGGCTTCCGCCTGAAGCAGGGCGTCTACGGCCAGCGCCAGGCCGACGTCCAGATGTGCCGGATCAAGCTTCCGATGGGTGGCATCACGCCCGAGCAGTGGGAGGCGTTCGCCGACGTGACCGAGACGTACGCGCCGCTGAACAAGTCGCACATCACCACACGCCAGAACATCCAGATCCACCACATCCCGCTCAAGCAGATGGCGCAGCTGATCCGCGAGCTGGCGCCGTCGGGCCTCTCCTCGCGCGAGGGCTGCGGCAACACGGTGCGCAACGTGACCGGCGACCCCTACGCCGGTGTGTGTGACGACGAGCCGTTCGACGTGACCCCGTGGGCCGGCGCCTACGTGCGCTACTTCGTGCGCCACCCCACCACCCAGCTGATGCCGCGCAAGATCAAGACGGCGTTCACCGCCTCCGACGCCGACCGCGCGATCACCGGCATCCACGACATCGCCTACCTCCCGCGCGTGCGCGAGGACGGCACGCACGGCGTCGAGGTCCGCGTGGGCGGCGGCACCTCGATCATGCCGCGCGTGGCCCCCACGCTCTACGACTTCGTGGAGCTGGCCAACGGCGACTACCTGAAGGTCGCCGAGGCGGTCTTCCGGATCTTCGACCGCCAGGACTTCCTGCGCGTGAACCGCGCCCGCGCGCGGATCAAGGTGCTGGTCGACAAGATCGGCATGGACGCCTTCCGCGAGATGGTCGACGAGGAGCTCGAGGGCGACTGGGTCCACGAGCGCGACTTCGACCCCACGCCGCTGCTGATGGAGCACGACGAGGAGGCGGGCGCGCCCGCCGCCGGTGGCTCGTACGCGCAGCCGGGCGGCGACGCGGAGGACTTCGAGCGGTTCAAGGCCTCGAACGTGCGTCCCCAGCGTCAGGACGGTTTCTCCACGATCGACGTACGCGTGTACCGCGGCGACCTGTCGCCGGAGCAGATGCGCGGTGTCGCCGAGATCCAGCGTGAGTACTGCGGCGGCTACGCGCGCACCACGATCGAGCAGAACTTCGTGCTGCGTTGGGTGCGCGACGAGTCGATCTACGAGGTGTGGCAGAAGCTGTCCGAGCTGGGCCTTGGCGAGCACGGCGCGGGCGAGATCCTGGACACGGTCTCCTGCCCCGGCACCGACTCCTGCAAGCTCGGCATCACCAGCTCGATGGGCCTGAACGGCGCCATCAACGCCAAGCTCAAGGAGCTGGACATCACCGACCCGCTGACCAAGCGGATCCACATCAAGAACTCGGGCTGCCCCAACGGCTGCGGCCAGCACCACATCGCCAACATCGGGTTCTACGGCGCGTCGATCAAGGTCGGCGACAAGACGATCCCGGCCTACATCCCGCACGTGGGCGGCAACTATGAGGGCGGCGAGGTCATCTACGCCCAGCGGCTGAAGTCGCGGTTGCCGGCCAAGCGCGTGCCGGACGCCGTCGAGCGGTGGCTGAAGTTCTACGAGGACGAGCGCGCCGAGGGCGAGGAGTTCAACGCGTTCGCCGACCGCGTCGGACCGGACGCGTTCGCCGAGCTGGTGGCCGACCTGTCGCTGCCGGTGGACTTCAACGTGGAGAACATGAGCTTCTTCATCGACTGGCAGCGCAAGGACATCTACGAGGTCCAGCGCGGCGAGGGCGAGTGCGCGGTCTAGCCATGTCGGCTCAGGGCGTCCTCGAGGAAGCGGTCGCGAAGCACCATCCTTCGCTTGCCCTGGCCTGCTCCTTCCAGAAGGAGGAGACGGTCCTGATCCACATGCTCCAGCAGATCACGCCGGACGCGCGCGTGTTCACGATCGACACCGGGGTGCTGTTCGGTGAGACCTACGCCACCTGGCGCGAGCTCGAGCAGAGGACCGGCGTGAAGGTCGAGGTGCACGACGCAACCAGCGCCGACGGCACGGCCTGGAGCGCGAGCAACTGCTGTGGCGCCCACAAGGTCGCCGCGCTGGAGCGCGCGCTCGACGGCCTGGACGCCTGGGTCACCGGCCTGCGCCGCGAGCAGTCACCTACGCGCGCCGACGCCGGCTTCACCGAGTGGGACGAGCCGCACGGGCTGTGGAAGTTCAACCCGCTGGCGAACTGGACCGAGAAGGACGTCTGGAACTACATCGCCGCGCACGAGCTGCCGTACAACCAGTTGCACGACCAGGGCTACTCGTCGATCGGCTGCGCTCCCTGCACCCAGCCCGGCAGCGGCCGCGACGGGCGCTGGGCCGACTCGGAGAAGACCGAGTGCGGGCTGCACGTGGTCGAGGGATGAGCATCATCGACCACGGCGAGGAACGCAGCGCGGGCGCTGGCCGCGTGAGTACCGCAGCTTCCGCCATTCCCCGCGAACTGACCCACCTGGAGGCCCTGGAGTCCGAGGCCATCCACGTGTTCCGCGAGGTGGCGGCCGAGCTGGAGAGCCCCGTGCTGCTGTTCAGCGGCGGCAAGGACTCGATCGTCCTGCTCCGCCTGGCCGAGAAGGCGTTCCGCCCCGGCAAGTTCCCGTTCCCGGTGATGCACGTGGACACCGGTCACAACTTCGACGAGGTGATCGAGTTCCGCGACCGGCGCGTGGCCGAGCTCGGCGAGCGCCTGATCGTGGCGTCGGTGCAGGAGACGATCGACTCCGGCCGCGCGACCGAGGAGACCGGGCCGCGCGCCTCGCGCAACCGGCTCCAGACGATCACGCTTCTGGATGCGATCGAGGCGAACGGCTTTGATGCCGCGTTCGGGGGCGCGCGCCGCGACGAGGAGCGCGCCCGCGCCAAGGAGCGCGTGATGAGCTTCCGCGACGACTTCGGCCAGTGGGACCCCAAGGCCCAGCGGCCCGAGCTGTGGTCGCTGTACAACGGGCGGATCCGAAGGGGCGAGCACGTGCGCGTGTTCCCGCTCTCGAACTGGACCGAGCTGGATGTGTGGCAGTACATCGCCCAGGAGGAGCTGGAGGTGCCGTCGATCTACTACGCGCACGAGCGCAGGGTGTTCGAGCGCGACGGCATGCTGTATGCCCACTCGGCCCACGTGGAGCTCCAGGACGGCGAGCAGGTGTTCACCGAGTCGGTCCGCTACCGCACGGTCGGCGACCTGACCGTGACCGGCGCCGTGCGCTCCACCGCCGTGACGCTGGAGGCCGTGGTCGGCGAGATCGCCGCCACGCGCGTGACCGAGCGCGGCGAGACGCGCGCCGACGACCGCGTGACCGAGGCCGCAATGGAGGACCGCAAGAAGGAGGGCTATTTCTGATGCCCTTGGTTCACCGGCCATCCATGGCCGGCTCACGGATGCCGTCGGTTCGCCGGCCATCCATGGCCGGCTCACACACATCAACGGACCTCTCACCCGCCTCCTGATGGCTATCGCCGAGGCTCCCATGCTGCGGCTGGCCACGTCCGGTTCCGTCGACGACGGCAAGTCGACCCTGATCGGGCGGCTGCTGTTCGACTCCAAGCAGGTGCTGGCGGACCAGCTCGAGCACGTCGAGCGCGCGTCCGAGAAACGCGGCGACGGCTACGTGAACCTGGCGCTCCTGACCGACGGGCTGCGCGCCGAGCGCGAGCAGGGCATCACGATCGACGTGGCCTACCGCTACTTCCAGACCGCGCGGCGCAAGTTCATCATCGCCGACACCCCGGGCCACGTGCAGTACACGCGCAACATGGTCACCGGCGCGTCGACGGCGGACCTGTCGATCGTTCTGGTCGACGCGCGCGCCGGCGTGGTCGAGCAGTCCAAGCGCCACGCCTACATCGCCTCGCTGCTGCGGATCCCGCACCTGGTGGTGGCGGTGAACAAGATGGACCTGGCCGGCTTCGACGAGTCGGTGTTCGACGGCATCCGCGCCGAGTTCAGCGAGTTCGCCTCCGAGCTGGGCTTCGCCGAGATCAGCTTCATCCCCGTGAGCGCGCTGGACGGCGACAACGTGGTCGACCGCTCCGAGCGCACGCCCTGGTACGACGGGCCGTCGCTGCTCGAGCACCTGGAGACGGTCGAGATCGCCACCGATCGCAACCTGGACGAGCTGCGCCTGCCGGTGCAGTGGGTGATCCGGCCGCAGTCGGCCGAGCACCACGACTACCGCGGCTACGCCGGCCGGCTGGCGGCGGGGCTGCTGGCGCCCGGCGACGAGGTGGTGGTGCTGCCCTCCGGCCAGCGCACGCGCGTGGAGGCGGTCGACGGCCCGGAGGGCGAGCTCGAGCAGGCGTTTCCGCCGATGTCCGTGACCGTGCGGCTGGAGGACGAGCTGGACGTCTCGCGCGGCGACCTGATCGCCGACCCGGCCAGCGCGCCCGAGCCCGTGCGCGAGCTGACGGCCGACGTGTGCTGGATGAGCGACGTGCCGCTGGCGCCGCGCCGGCGCTACGCGCTCAAGCACACCACCCGCAGCGTGCGCGCCCTTGTCGAGGCCGTGGAGACGCGCGTGGACGTGCACACCCTCGAGGACGACCCGGCCGAGAGCCTGGAGCTGAACGACATCGGTCGCGTGCGCCTGAGGCTGGGCGCGCCGCTCACGGTGGACCCGTACGCCCGCAACCGCGACACCGGGAGCTTCATCCTGATCGATGAGGCCTCAGGTGACACCGTGGGTGCGGGCATGGTGCGCTGATGGATCCCGCCATCGTCGCCTTCGGCCTGGGGGTCGGGGCGCTGGTGGGCATGACGGGCATCGGCGGTGGCTCGCTGATGACGCCTCTGCTGATCCTGGTGTTCGGCGTCAAGCCGGTCACCGCCGTGGGCACCGACCTGGCCTACGGCGCCGTGACCAAGACCGTCGGCGGCGTCAAGCACTGGCGCCAGAAGACCGTGGACTGGCCGCTGTCTGTGTGGATGGGCGTGGGCTCGGTGCCGTCGGCGATCGGAGGCGTGTACGCGCTCGGCGCCATCGAGCGCGCGTACGGCGCCGCATTCGACGACACGCTGATCCTGGCGCTGGCGATCACGCTGCTGTTCTGCGGCGTGATGACGCTGGCGCGGGCACTGTTCCTGAAGCGGATCGCCGGTCGCGAGCGCGAGCGCGTGGAGATGGGGCGGCCGGAGAAGGTGCGCGCGGTGATCCTTGGCGTGGTCGTCGGCTTCGTGCTCGGCGTGACCTCGGCGGGCAGCGGCGCGCTGATCGCCGTCGGGCTGATCATGCTGTTCCAGCTGGTGCCCCAGCGCGTGGTTGGCACCGATGTGTTCCATGCCGCGATCCTGCTGTGGGCCGCCGCGCTGGCGCACATCGTGGCCGGCAACGTGGACTTCCTGCTGGCCGGCAACATCCTGCTGGGCTCGGTGCCCGGCGTCTGGCTGGGCAGCCACCTGTCGGTGCGGATCCCGGTCGCGACCCTGCGGACGGTGCTGGCCGTCGTCCTGATCGGCTCCGGGCTCGGGCTGCTGACCAAGGCGGGCGTCGGCGTTCCCGCGTGGGCGCTGGCCGCGTTCCCGGTCGCGGTCGTGCTACTGCTGGCCAGGTCGGTACGCGCTCGCCACGCCGTGGGCGCCGGCGGACGCGGCGGAGACTCCCAGCCGCGCTCGCACCCGCCGGCCCCCCAGGCGCCCTGACACGCTCGCGCCGCGGAAGCGCAGCGTCCCGCGGTAGCCGCGTGGGCCACCGACCTTGACGGCGCCGCGGCGGCGGTGGTCGCTGTCGAAGTCGGCTATCCGGCCGGACAGCCGCAGCCCGGGCACGAACGAGAAGCTGCGCAGCCGCAGGGCGCCGCTCCGGTCGCTCAGTGCGTAGCGACCCGAGCGCAGGCCCGTGCCCGCGCCGCCGCCGGTGAACGGCGTGTCGGCCACGAGGTCGTTGAAGGTCAGGCCCACGGCGCGCAGGGCGGACAGCCCCCGCAGCGAGCGGGGCGGCACCCCGGAGGGCGCAGGCGAGCGCGAATCACGACACGTGCGCGCAACCCGGCGGCCACCCAGGAACAGCGGCGCCAGCCGCGAGGCGCAGCGGCTGGCCGACCCAGGCGAATGTCCGACGCCGGCCACGCTGACCACCTGGGTGCGCGGGCGCCCGCGCGCCATGTCGACGGCCGTCTCGACCGGAGTTCGCAGATCGTCGGCGCCCTCGACCAGCAGCGTCGGCACGTCGGGCAGCGGACCGGGCCCGGGGACCGGGTCGCGGGCGGACCGGGGCCACCGCGAGCACAGGTCCAGTACGTCGCCGCCGGTGACCGTGGCGGCGTCGAACGGCGCGATCAGCGCCGGTGACAGCTGCCCGGCGGCGGCCGCGGAAAGCCCCGGCCGCTGGGCGAACGGCGCTGCGCGCGGCCACGGCAGCCGCGCCTCCTCGCAGGTGGTGGCGGCGTACAGCGCGGTGCTCAGCTCCTCGGGCGCGAAGCCCTCGCTCTCCAGCGCGATCGAGCGCCGCTTGAGCCGCAGCAACGGAGCGGGGTCGCCGCCGAGCGCCGCCTTGACGGCGCCGGGATACTCGCTGCGCAGGGCAGGCTCGAAGTCGCCCGAGACAAGCGAGCTGAACACGTCGTAGCGGCTGAGGCTGGCGCGGCGCGGCCGTCCGCGGCGGTCGGTGAGCGTCCCGCGCGCCGGCCCGGTGGCGGCCATCCGCCGCACCAGCGCCGCCACGTCGGCCACGGGATCGCGCGTGAAGCTGTCGCAGCGGCGCCCGGCGCACAGCGAGCGCAGTACGCGCGGCACGGCGCGGAAGCTGTCGACCGACAGCGCATCGGCGCCGTCGGGCGCCACGACCGAGTCCAGCGCCAGCCGCTCGACCCGCGCCGGGTAGCGCAGGGCGTAGGCGGCGGCGGTGCGGGTGCCGTAGGACACGCCGTACAGCGACAGCTTCGGAACGCCGAGCTGGCGGCGGATCGCCTCGAGGTCGTCCGCGGTGTCGCGGCTGGTGTAGAACGCCCGGCGTGATCCCAGCTTGGCGGCGCAGCGCGCCGCCTGCTTGCCCGCGCGCAGGATGTTCGCCCGTTCCAGCTCGCGGCAGCGCAGCAGTCCCGACCCGCCGCTGCCGCGCTGGTCGAACACGATCAGGTCGTTGGCCCGGTGCAGCGAGCCCAGCGGCCCCAGCCCGCCATCGGCGTACGCCGAGACCGCAGACTGGCCCGGGCCGCCGGCCAGCAGCACGACCACGCCGCGGCGGCGGCGTGTCGCGCGCGCACGCAGGATCCTCAGGCCGACCGACCCCTTCACCTGGCCCGTGCGGTCCAGCGGGACGCTCAGCCGGGCGCAGCGGAAGTCGCCGCGGTCGCAGGAGCGGAACTTCAGCGCCGCCTCGGCCGCGGGCGGCACGACCAGCACCGCGGCCATGGCGGTCATCACGATCAGCCCCCCTCGCACCAGGGCCATCATGCCTGGCTCACGGTAGGTGTGCGCCGGATGGGATCTCGGCGGGCCCCTGCAGCTCGGCGATCCCGGTCACCGTGACGCCGGCGCCGAACGTGACGTCACCGCGCACCACGAGCCGCTCGGCGCCAACCAGCGATGGCGGTCCGGCGGGGAAGCGGGCCTCGAAGTGGTCCAGCAGCTTGTAGTGATCGGGGTCGAGATCGACGCCGGGCTGGGCGTCGCGGCCGCCGGCCAGCCCCACCCGCCAGTCGCCGGCGATTTCGTAGCAGTCCGATCGCAGGACGAGCAGGTCGTTGGTGGTCTTGACCGGCGCGAACCGGTCGCGGCCGACCTCGATCCCACGGGCGCCCTCGAACACGCCGACGGCGGCGCCCATCGCCGTCTCCATCTGGATCACCGCCGGCGAGCCGGTGTCGGCCGGATCGACCGTCTTGCGGTTCACGATCAACGGCAGCGGCAGCGCGCCGCCCTCGGCGTCGAGCTTGGCGGCCAGCGCGCGCAGGTCGATCCACAATGAGTTGGTGTTGAAGAACCGGTGGCGGGTGATGTCCTGGAACGCGTCCTCGTCCTCGTCCGCCGTCTGCGCCGACTCGCGCAGCACCAGCTGGCCGTCGGCGCGCCGGCGGGCCAGATGCCCTCCCTTGCGGTCGTTCTCGCCGCGGCGCGAGACCTCCATCAGGAACGGAAGCCCCTCGGCCGTGAACCAGCTCAGGATGCGCGGGTCGAGCGTGGCGCCGAGGTTGTCGGCGTTGGACACGAATGCGGTCTCGTAGCCGCGCTCGAGCAGCTGCTCGAGCAGGCCCGAGGCCACCAGCGCGGGGTAGATGTCGCCATGGCCGGGCGGGCACCACTCCAGGTCCGGGTCGGCCTCCCAAGCAACCGGATCGAGCGTGTCCGCGTCCAGCTTCGGCTCCTTGTTCTGGACGAAGTCCGGCGGCAGGTCACCCGGGAGGTCGGGGTAGCGCTCGAGCACGGCCAACGAGTCGTCGCGCGTGCGAAAGCTGTTCATCAGCAGCAGCGGCACTCCCGCGGTGGTGGCCTGGCGCGCGATCACGTCCAGGAACGTCAGACCGTCCTTGACCTCGACCAGCGACTTGGCCCGGGTCATCCCCATCGAGGTGCCAAGGCCGCCGTTGAGCTTGACCACCACCGCCTTGTCGAGGTCGCCGGGGTCGCCGGCGGGGAGCTCGTCGGCACGCGGCAGGTCGTTCACCGGCTCGATGTCGGCCTCGGGCAGGATGCCCGAGTCGCCGGCCGCCAGCGCTTCGTAGGCGTGGGTGAAGGCGGCGATCGCGGCCGGGTGGACGCCCTCGGCCTCCATCTTCCGCACTGATGCCTCGAGCGCCACCGCGGGCATCCTGCCAGTAATCTCCCCGGCCGTGTTCTCCAAGGTACTGGTCGCCAACCGCGGCGAAATCGCCATCCGGGTCATGCGCACGCTCGAGGAGCTTGGCATCGCGTCGGTGGCCGTCTACTCCGAGCCCGATCGCGATGCCCCGCACGTCCAGCGCGCCGACGAGGCGTACCTGCTGGGTGGCGGCCCGGCGGCCGAGAGCTACCTGAACGTGGACAAGATCCTGGAGGTGGCCGAGCAGGCCGGCGCCGAGGCGATCCACCCCGGCTACGGGTTCCTGGCCGAGAACGCCGCGTTCGTGCGGGCCTGTGACGACGCCGGCATCACCTTCATCGGCCCGCCCGCCGACGCGATCGACGCGATGGGTTCCAAGACCAAGGCGCGCGAGCTGATGAAGGCCGCCGGCGTGCCGATCGTCCCCGGCACGACCGACCCGGTCGAGACCGTCGATGACGCCAAGAAGCTGATCGACGACGAGATCGGCTATCCGGTGGCCATCAAGGCCGCGGGCGGCGGTGGCGGCAAGGGCTTCCGCGTCGCGCTGGAGGAGTCCGAGCTCAAGGACGCGTTCGAGGGCGCCGCACGCGAGGGCGAGAAGTTCTTCTCGGACTCCACCGTCTACCTGGAGCGCTACCTGCCCGACCCACGCCACGTGGAGGTGCAGGTGCTTGCCGACAAGGCGGGCAACACCGTCCACCTGTTCGAGCGCGACTGCTCGGTGCAGCGCCGCCACCAGAAGCTGATCGAGGAGAGCCCGGCCCCGGCCGTCACCCCCGAGCTGCGGGACAAGATCGGCGCTATCGGCGTAAATGCCGCGAAGGCCGTCGGCTACTTCAGCGCCGGCACGATCGAGGGCCTGCTCTCCGACGACGGCGAGTACTTCTTCCTGGAGATGAACACCCGCGTGCAGGTCGAGCACTGCGTGACGGAGATGGTCACCGGGATCGACATCGTGCGCGAGCAGATCAAGATCGCCGCGGGCGAGGACCTGGCCTTCGGCCAGGACGACATCCAGCTGCGCGGACACGCGATCGAGTGCCGCATCAACGCCGAGACCGCCGCCACCAACTTCGCCCCCGCCCCCGGTCAGATCACCCATTACGTCGAGCCGTCCGGCCCCGGCGTGCGCGTGGACTCGGGCGCCCGCGAGGGCTACGAGGTGCTGCCGCTGTACGACCCGATGATCGCCAAGCTGATCTGCTGGGACACCGACCGCCACGCATCCACGCGGCGGATGATCCGCGCCCTGTCCGAGTACGAGATCGGCGGGCTGACCACGCTGATCGGGTTCCACTCGGCCCTGATGGACACCGACCAGTGGCGCGCCGGCGAGACCTGCCGCGACCTGGTCGAGGACCAGGACTGGCTCAAGGCGCTGGCCGAGGACCCGCCCGCCGCCGCAGACGACGAGGCCGAGAAGGTCGAGCGCGACTACGCGGTCGAGGTCTCGGGCCGCAAGTTCGACGTCAAGGTCATCGGCGAGGCGTTCGCCGCCGGCGGTGGCGGCGCGGCCGGCAACGGCGCGGGCGCTGCGGCGCCGCCCAAGCGCGCGGAGCGCAAGAAGTCGGCCGGCGGCGGCCCCGACCAGATCACCTCGCCGCTCCAGGGCAACATGTGGAAGGTCGTGGTCGCCGAGGGCGACGAGGTCGAGGAGGGCCAGCTGCTCTGCATCATCGAGGCGATGAAGATGGAGAACGAGATCAACGCCCACAAGGCGGGCACGATTGCCGACCTGCCGATCACCGAGGGCGAGCCGATCAAGACCGGCGACCCGATCGCGACGATCACCTCCGCGGCGGAGGACGACGCCTGAGGCGTTTCCGGGACGGGCACGTGCGCCGGCGGGGCCACCGGTCGCCGCGGGCTCGCGGCCCCACCGCGGGTCGAACTACTCGGTGACCGCGACCTTCGCGCTCATCGTGGGGTGGTAGACGCAGAAGAGGTCGAAGCTGCCCGCCTTCGTGAACGTGACGGGCCTGGTCTGGCCCTTGCTGATGTCACCGGAGTCGAACGTGCCCTGCGGCTTGGACGTCGCGGTGTGCTTCGCCGTGTCCTGGTTGGTGAACGAGAGCTTGCCTCCGACCTTCACGTTGATCTCCTCCGGCGCGTACTTGAAGTCCTTGATCTCCACCTCGGTGGTGGACGCCGGGCCCGAGCGCTCATCCGAGCCGCCACAGCCCGCCAAGGCCAGGAGGGCCACGATGGCGAGTGTGGTCAGACGGAGCATGGTGCTGGGTGTGCGCGCCCACGGCCAGCCCGGATCAGCCGACCACGATCGGGCGCGCGGGTCCGGGAGTCCGTCAGGGAACGATCACGAATGAGAGCGCTCGCGCCGTCGCGCGATTGCCGGCCCGATCGCGAGCAGCGATCGAGATCCGGTAGCGACCAGCGCGCAGCGCACGCCCGCGCACCCGCCCGGTGAAGGCGACGCGCTGAGCGCCGGCCTTGCCGCGCCGGGTGAGCGTGGCCACCGTCCGGTAGACCACCTTGCCCCGGCGCCGTCCGCGTCGTTGTATCCGCAGCGACGCCGTAGCGGGCTCGGACAGGCGATAGCGCACCACGGTTCCGCTACGCGCCAGGGAGCTGCGCCCCGAAAGCCGTGTGCTGCGACGGCCCGGCCGGAAGCGCCGCCGTGACATGCCAAGCGTGCTGAGCCGCGGGGCCACCAGGTCCACAAGGGAGGGCGGCGCCGAGGGGTTCGGCGCAATGAGCGGCGCGGGTGCCACGCCTCCGCCTCCCGCGGGAGCGGAAGTGGGAGTGGGAGTCGGGGTCGGGCTGCCGGTCGCCCCGACGCAGTCCGCGCTGCCGGAGTCGGTGTAGTCGGTCCCCGACTTGCCGTCATCGACGAACTCCCACTCGTACCAACCCAGAGGGTGGGCCGTGGACGGTCCGTGCAGGGTCAGCTTGAGCACGCCGTAGACGGTGTTCTGGAAGGTTTCGCTGTGCGGGCCCGGGGTCGGGCCCGCCCCATGGAAGTTCTTGCCGCCCGTGCCCACGACGAACTCCCGGATCCCTCGGCCGGGAGCGGCCTCGCCGGCCGGGGTCTGCTGGGCGAAACGCTCGTAGTGGTGGTCGTGTCCCGCCAGCGCCACGTCGGCCTCGTCCTGGTAGAGGGCGTCCCAGATCGGCGCCATGATCGGGTTGTCACCGTTGTCCCCTGAGCTGAAGCGGGGGTGATGCCAGTAGGCCAGGGTGCAGCTGCTGTCGTCCGCGGCCAGATCCTGGCGCAGCCACTGTTCCTGAGCGGATCCTGCCGCGCACCCACCCTCCCAGTCGAAGCCCGGGCGGCTGCGCAGGCCGGCGGCGCATTCCGAGTTCAGCGCCACGATGTGCCAGTGGAAGCGGGGCGCATCCGCGCCGCCCACGACTACGTCGTAGCTGTACCAGCCCTTGCGCGGGTCGCCGGCGTCCTCTCCCTCGGCGGCCAGCTGGTCGGCGAAGTAGGTGAAGTAGCCGGTGGCGTCGGGATCGGCGTTGATCGTGTCGGGATCGTTGTCGGAGCCGCCTTGGCCGTACTCGTGGTTGCCCGGCACCGGCTTGGTGATCTCCTTGAGGCCCGCGCGCCCCCAGCTCGGCGCATAGGAGGCGTTGAACCGTGACAGCGCGCCGTCCTCGTACTGCAGGTCGCCGAGCGCCAGCAGGTGCAGCGGGGAGAGCTGCGCGATCACATCCGACGTGTACTTGTGGTGGCACGAGCCGGGCGCCGGCTCCAGCGTCCCGTTGCCCCCCATGTAGGCGGCACTACCCGGGGAACAGGCCACGTCGCCGCCGGCCACCAGGACCGGGTCGGCGGCGAGCGCCGGCGAGGACCACAGCGCCAAGGGCACTCCCAACGCCAACGCCAACGCCCGCAGAGCCCCCATGGGCGCATTCTATGCCGACATAGTCAGGGGCGGATCCCGCGAGCCTTCGGTCCCTGACCCAGCTCCTGTGTGACCAGCTCGTGCGCTCGCTCGGCCCAGTCGCACAGCAGCCGGCGGGTGTCGCGCGGGTCGATGATCTCCTCGATGCCGAACTTCTCGGCGGTTCGAAACGGCGACCGGACGGCGTTCAGCCGCTGCTCGATCTCGGCGCGTAGGGCGGCAGGGTCCTCGGCTGCCTCGAGGTCGCGCCGGTAGGCGGCCTCGATGCCGCCCTCGATCGGCAGCGAGCCCCAGTCGCCCGACGGCCAGGCGTAGCGCAGGTTCAGCTGTGAGTGGTTGCCGTGCGCGGCGCCGGCCACGCCGAAGACCTTGCGCAGGATCACAGCGGCCGTGGGCACCGTGGCCTGGTAGACGGCCACCATGGCGCGCGTGCCGTGGCGGATCGTGCCGCGGCGCTCGGACTCGGTGCCGATCACGAAGCCCGGCTGGTCGACCATGTTCACCAGCGGCAGCCGGAACTGGTCGCACAGGTCCACGAACCGGGTCGCCTTCTCGGACGCGTCGGCGGTCAGGCCGCCGCCGTAGTGCTTGGGGTCCGAGGCCATGACGCCGACCGGCCGGCCCCCGAGCCGGGCCAGCGCCACGATCAGCGAGCGACCGTGGAAGCGGCCCATCTCGAACACGCTCCGCGTGTCGAACACCAGCTCCACGATCCGGCGGGTGTCGTACGGCTTGCGCCGCTCGCGCGGGACGATCGCGAGCAGCTCGTCCTCGCGCCGGTCGGCGGGGTCGGTGCTGGCGGTCACCGGAGCCGGCTCCCAGACGCTGGTGGGGAGGTAGGACAGGAAGCGGCGGATCTGAGCAAGCGCATCGTCCTCGTCGGCGGCGATGTTGTCCACCGCGCCCGCCTTGGCCTGTGCGCGAGCGCCGCCCAGCTCCTCCTTGTCGGGGGATTCGCCCATCGCCGCCGCAACCACCGGCGGGCCCGCGACGAACAGTTGCGCGGTGCCCTTGACGATCACCGAGAAGTGTGAGGCCACCACTCGGGCCGCGCCGAGGCCGGCAACCGGGCCGAGCGCCGCGGCCACCACGGGCACGCGCGAGAGGTTCGCTGCCGTCAGCTCGAAGCCGGGCACGAACGGCACGTAGGTGAACCCCATCTCCTCGAGGCTCTTGACGCTGCCGCCGCCGCCCGTGCCGTCCACCAGCCGCACGAGCGGCAGGCGCAGGTCGTGCGCCATGCGCTCGGCGTAGACCATCTTCTGCCAGATGGCCGCGTCGGCGGCACCGCCCCTGACCGTGAAGTCGTCGCCCTGAAGCACGGCACGGCGACCGTCGATCCGGCCCTGGCCGATCACCATGTTGGCGGGTAGGAAGCCGGTCAGCTCGCCGTCGGCGTCGTAGCTGCCCCTGCCGGCCAGGCCGCCGCTCTCGTGAAACGTCCCGTCGTCGAACAGGCGGGCGATGCGCTGGCGCACGTCGAGCCGGCCGCTGGCGTGCTGGCGCTCGACCCGTTCGGGGCCACCCATCTGCGCCGCCAGCTCCCGGCGGCGGCGCAGCTCCTCCAGCTCCGGCTCCCAGGCCATGCCGCGGAAGCTAGCTCTTGCGGCCATCCATGGCCGCGCCCGATCGGACAGGCGCCGTCCCGGCGCCGTGAACGGCCGGCTTCGCCGGCCTCCTAGTAGCTTGCGGGCGGTGAGCGCCCGCGCGTGGCAGGCCGGACCCGAGGAGGCCGAGGCCGTGGCCCGGCTGGTCGTGGGCTTCCGCGATCACATGGGCAAGGACTGGCCGTCGCAGAACGCGATGCTCGCGGGCGTCGAGCGGCTGATGGAGGACCCGGGCACGGTCTACCTGCTTGCCAGCCCCGACGACGACTCGCCCCCAGGCGGTTACGCGCAGCTGCGCTTCCGCCACTCGCTATGGACGGCGGCGCCGGACTGCTGGATCGAAGACGTGTTCGTGGATCCGGGCGCCCGCCGCCGCGGGGTGGCCGACGCGCTGGTGGCGCTTGCGCTCGACGTCGCACGCGAGCGCGGCGCCCGGCGGGCCGAGCTGGACACCTCAGAGGACAACGAGGCCGCGCTGGCGCTCTACGAGCGCCACGGGTTCGCGCGCGACTCGAAGGGTGAAGCGACCGACCTGTTCCTCGGTGTGGAGCTCACTCCACCCAGCGCTTGAAGACCAGCACGTGGCCGTCCTTCTCACGGTGCAGGTTCACGTCGAGCATCGTTGCGGCCAGCTCCCAGCCCTGGGCGCCCAGCTCGCTCAGCGCCTTCTCCAGCTCCTTGCGGTTCAGCTCGTCCGACTGGCGCCCCATGAAGCCGTGCGTGATAACGCTGGTGGTGTACTCCCACTGGCCCACGCGGCGTAACCTAGCGCCGTTCAGCTCCGGCGACGGCAGCCGCGCATCGCGAACCAGGCCGAGGACGATCCGCTCGGCCTTCGAGTGCGAGAACTGCGGCCCGCCGAGGCGCTGCAGCTGGGCAGTCAGCGCCCTTGCGCCTGGGCGGCCGCTTGCGGCCAGGTCGCGCAGCTCGGCCGCGGTGACCCAGCGCTTGCGCAGCGCCGCGGCGATGGCGTGCTCGTGAAGGCCGGTGTCTGCCGTGGTGCCGAAGTCCAAGATCGACCGTGCGGGGCTGGTCACGGAGAGGCCATGGCGGCGCCGTCTGCGCGCATACCGAGGCAAGGCGCGCGCGGCCGTGGGTTCGCCCCCCTTACCCGGCCATGGTCCGCAGGTTGGCCGCATGGATGCGCTTCTGCTCGGCCGAGTCGCGGCCGGGCGGGAGGGCGTCCATGCCGTCGAGGTAGGCGTCGTCCTCCTCCAGAACGCGCAGGGCGCGGTCGCGGTCGAGCACCTCGCCGTGGCCCGGCACGACGGTCGAGGCCCGCTCGACCACCGGGGCCAGGGCGGCAAGGGTCGCGCGGTAGTCGTCCACCGATCCACCCGGCGAGATCATCGGGATCTCGACCGGGGACAGGTGATCCCCCACGGCCAGCACGCCCATCCACGGGGCGAACACGGCCATGCCGTCGGCCGTGTGGCCCCCGGTGGCGTGCAGCTCGAGCTCCTCACCGCCAAGGCCGAGGCGTCCGGGCACCGGCAGCGACTGGGTCGTGCCCAGCGCCAGTGGCCGCGGGCGCTGGACGTAGAAGCGCGCATCGTGGTCGCGCAGCTCGCGCTGGGCGGCGCCAGGCTCGGACCGAATCCGCAGCATCGTTGACTCGGCGACGCCAAGCGACAGCTCGGGGAACGCGGCGCGGCCGAGCAGGTGGTCGAAGTCGGCGTGCGTGGCCAGCAGCGCCGCGGGCGTGAAGCCCGACTGCGACAGGACCGCCGGCAGCAGATCGAGCTCCTCGGGGAAGTACGGCGAGTCGATCAGCATCGCCTCGTCGCCGGCGCGCAGCGCGACCGCGTTGAGCTGCCAGAGCAGGCTGGTGACGACGAGAGCGTCCTCGTGGACCGCGACCGCGCGCATGACGCGCCCTAGCGCGAGGAGCGCAGCCGGGCGTTGGCCGGCGAGCACCGCATCGACGTATTCACTAGGCGGCGTTCAGCAGCTTGGCCGCCTCACGGAAGGTCTTGACCTCTTCCGTGGGCTTCTTCTGGCCCGACTCCAGCTCCTCGCCGTGCCGGTTGACCCAGATCACGGGGACCTTCTGCTTGAGGCACTCGACCACGTCGGTCGGGTAGCCGGACGCGATGTGCACCCAGTTCTTCTTGCGCTTCTCGATCCGCCGCGCGCACTCCTTGAAGTGCGCCGGGTCGGGCTTGTACGAGCGCACCTGCTGGGCGGTCACGACCAGGTCGAAGTCGGTCCGGAAGTGGCGCCGGGTGGCGCCCAGGAGCTTGTCGTCGATGTTCGACAGGACGCCGATCTCGTACTTCTTGCCAAACCGCTCGAGCTGCGCGTTGGTCTCGCGGAAGGGCATCCACCTTGGCACGCTGTCGGGCAGGAACTGAGCACGCGAGGACTGCAGATCCCAGTCGAGCTCCTCGGCCAGCTTGACCGCCGAGCGGCGCAGAACCTCGGCGTACAGCTCGTACGAGCCGCTCTGGATCTCGCGCTGGATCTCGATGAAGCGCGGGATGAACGTGTCGCGGTCAAGCGTCAGCCCGTCGCGGTCGGCCTGCTTCTCGAACGCCTCGAACACCCCCGTCTCCCAGTCGATCAGGGTGCCGTAGCAGTCGAACGTCACGAACTTGATGTCTTTGGGGAGGGGCATGCGGCGGGACAGTGTACGCTCCCCCGCCGCGATGGACCTTCTCGAGTACCAAGGCAAGCAGCTGTTCGGGCGCCACGGGCTGGCTGTCTCGGATGGCAAGGCAGTGACCACCGTTGAAGACGCCGTGGCCGCCGCAAACGAGATCGGCTACCCGGTCGTGGTCAAGGCCCAGGTGCTGATCGGCGGGCGCGGCAAGGCCGGCGGCGTCAAGCTCGCCGACGACGAGGCCCAGGCGCGCGAGCACGCCGAGGGCATCCTCGGCCTGGACATCAAGGGCCACATCGTGCGCACCGTGTGGATCGAGCACGCCTCCGACATCGCCACCGAGTACTACGCCTCCGTGCTCCTGGACCGGTCCGAGAAGAAGCCGCTGGTCATGTTCAGCACCGAGGGCGGCGTCGACATCGAGGAGGTGGCCGCCAACTCGCCCGACAGGCTGATCCGCCGCAACGTGGACGCGCTCGAGGGGCTCACGCGCGAGGAGGCGGTCGCGATCGCCACCGACGGTGGCGCCGACTCGGACGTGATCGAGGGCGTGGCCGACGCGCTGATGGCGCTGTACGAGGTGTGGATCGAGGAGGACGCCACGCTGACCGAGATCAACCCGCTGATCGTGACCCCGGACCGCGAGGTCAAGGCGCTGGACGCGAAGGTCTCGCTGGACGCCAACGCGCTGTTCCGCCACCCCGAGAACGCCGATCTGTCCGACAAGGAGAACCAGGACCCGATCGAGCGCCAGGCCGCCGAGCAGGGTGTCCAGTACGTCAAGCTCGACGGCGACATCGGCATCCTCGGCAACGGCGCCGGCCTCGTGATGTCCACGCTCGACGTGGTGGCCCAGGCAGGCGGCGAGCCCGCCAACTTCCTGGACGCCGGCGGCGGCTCGGATGCCGAGAAGGTCAAGCAGGCGGTGTCGCTGATCTTGGCCAACGACGCCGTCAAGGCCGTGCTGTTCAACATCTTCGGCGGGATCACCCGCTGCGACGAGGTGGCCAACGGCCTCGTGGCCGCGTTCAGGGACCTCGAGCCCGACGTCCCGTTCGTGGTCCGCCTTGACGGCACCAACGACGTCAAGGGGCGCGAGATCCTGGAAGCGGCCGATCTGCCCAACGTCCACCCCGCCAAAACCATGCTTGAGGCAGCGCAGAAGGTGGTGGAGCTCGCACGATGAGCGTGCTCGTGGACGAGGACACGAAGATGGCCACGGCCGGCATCACCGGCCGCGAGGGCAGCTTCCACACGCTGAACAACCGCAGCTACGGCACCAACGTGGTCGGCGGCGTGAACCCCAAGAAGGCCGGCGAGAACGTGGAGGGGATCCCCGTCTTCGCCTCCTGGAAGGACACCGTCGAGGAGACCGGCGCCAACACGGCCATGATCTTCGTGCCCCCTCCGTTTGCCGCCGCGTCGATCCTGGAGGCCGCCGAGGCCGGCGTCGAGCTGATCATCGCGATCACCGAGGGCATCCCCGCCCACGACGAGCTGCGCGTGTACAACACGCTGAAGCGCGACTTCCCGGGCTCGCGGCTGGTCGGCCCAAACTGCCCGGGCATCCTGTCGCCCGGCAAGGCCTCCGTCGGCATCATCCCGGCGTCCTTCTTCAAGGAGGGCAACGTAGGCGTGGTCTCGCGCTCGGGCACGCTGACCTACCAGATCGGCAACGAGCTGGCCCAGGCCGGCTTCGGCAACAGCTCGATCGTGGGCATCGGCGGCGACCCGGTCCCGGGCAGCTCGTTCGTGGACATCATCGAGCTGTTCGAGAACGACCAGCAGACCGAGCTGATCGTGCTGTCCGGCGAGATCGGCGGTGACGCCGAGGAGCAGGCCGCCGAGTACATCGCCGAGCACGTGACCAAGCCGGTGGTGGGCTACATCGCCGGCTTCACGGCGCCCCCGGGCAAGACGATGGGGCACGCCGGCGCGATCGTCTCCGGCTCGGCCGGGACCGCGGCCGCAAAAGCCGAGGCGCTCGAGGCGAAGGGCGTCCGCGTGGGCCGCACCCCGACGGAGGTCTCCGAGATCGCCGTCGAGATCCTGGGCGCCTAGCCACTACTGGCGCATTCGCAAACCCGCGGTTAGGGTGGCCGCGTCCGCGACTCGCACTCAAGACAGGGGATTGAATGAGGAACCGCAGCACGCTCACCGCTCTGGCCGTGGTCGCCGCCAGCACAGCATTCGCCGCATGCGGCGACGACGACGAGGACAGCGGCAGCTCATCTGAGCCGGCCAAGGCCGCGTTCGAGCTCAAGCCGGCCGGCAAGAAGGCCACCATGACCGGCCCCAAGACGATCGAGGCCGGCGTGACCGAGATCACGCTCAAGAACTCGACCAAGGACGGCGGCGGTGTCCAGCTCATCCGGGTCGAGGGCGACCACTCCAAGAAGGAGGTCTTCGCCAAGGGCGAGGCATGGGGCGACAAGAACGAGCCGTTGCCGGAGTGGTTGTTCCTCGAAGGCGGCGTGCCGAACACCGCCCCGGGCAAGTCGGAATCGGTGACGCAGACGCTCAAGCCGGGCAAGTACTACGCCGCCGACCTCGAGTCCGAGGGCGCCGCCGAGTTCGAGGTGACCGGTGACGGCGAGGGTGAGGTCGAGGCGCCCGCGGCGACGATCGACGCGACCGAGTACAGCTTCACGACCAGCGGTCTGAAGGCCGGCAAGAACGAGGTCCTGTTCGACAACAAGGGCGGCGAGCCGCACTTCGTCGTCGGGCTGCCGATCAACCAGGGCAAGTCGATCGACGATGTCAAGACCTTCTTCAAGGAGGAGAAGGGCAAGCCCCCGTTCAGCGAGAAGGGAAGCTTCGACACCGCGGTCTCCGAGGGCGGCGGCAAGCAGGTGGTCACCCTCGACGTCAAGAAGGGCAAGTACGCCCTGGTCTGCTTCATCCCCGACCGCAAGGGCGGCCCGCCGCACGTGGCCAAGGGCATGGTCTCCGAGGCGACGGTCGAGTAGGCGTTAGCGCAGGCCGGCGGTGGGCAGCCGCAGCACGCTCTGGCCGCTGTGGTTGCGGTTGCCATCCGCCGGCTCGCGCGAGACGTCGATGAAGCGGTAGCGGCGGTAGTTCGCCGGTAGGCGCGGCGTGACCCGGAACCTGCCCGAGCGCGCTCCCGCGAGTGCGCGGGCGTCGGTCACCGAGTTGTACAGCCACACCACGTAGCCCGCCGGGGGCAGGCCGCGCACGCTCAACACCAGGCGCCCACCCTCGATCTGCGCCGTCCCGCGCGCGGGCGACGCGCCCACCGGCTCCAGGGCGACCGGATCGGCCTCCGCGGGCTCCGCGGGCTCGGCGGGCTCTTCGGTGGGCGTGGGCGCGGACGCCGGCTCGTCGTCGTCGTCGCCGTTCAGCGTCAGTATCACCACGACCACGAGCGTGATCGCCAGGCCGCCGAGCAGGGCAAGCATGAACCCGCCGCCGGTGCCGGTCTTGGTCGAGGTGGCCGCGGGCTCGGGCTCCGGCTCGGGCTCGGGCTCGGGTTCCGATTCGAACGCAGGTTCCGGCTCGGGCTCCGGTTCCGGCTCGGGCTCCGCCTCCGGTTCCTGCTCGAACTCCGGCTCGGGCTCCGGCTCAGGTTCCGGCTCGGGCTCCGGTTCCACCTCCGGCTCGGGCTCCACCTCCGGCTCGAGCTCCGGCTCGCCGGCTCCGGCTCGGGCTCCGGCTCGGGCTCCGGCTCAGGTTCCTGCTCGAGCTCCGGCTCCGGCTCGGGCTCGGGCTCCGGCTCCGGCTCCGGCTCCGGCTCGACCACGGGCCCCGGCCCGGGCTCCAGATCCTGATCGAGTTCGGGCCGATCGTGGCGCCAGCGCGCGGCGGGCAGGTCGCGCAGGGTGTGCAGCACGTTCTCGGGGTCGTCGTCGATCAACGCCGAGATCCGGCCCAGCGCCTCCTCGCGCTTGATCAGGACTTCGGCGATGTCCACGCCAAGCAGTTCCGCGATGTCCTGGTCGCTGACCCGACGGACGACGGACAACTCGAGCAGCGCGCGGTCCTCCGCTTCGAGCTCCTGGAGCGCAATCTCGATTAGGTTCCGATTCAAGGTCTACTCTCTCGTTTCATGCGAGCGCTGAGGCAACTCCCCTGGCCGGGCGGCATCGTCGCCTTCACGACGATCCTACTTTCGCTGTCGGGCGCCAGCCATGCTGCAGCGGCGACGCAGGTCAAATTCCTGCACGCATTGCCCGGCGGGCCGCCCGCCGATCTGACCGTCGATGGCGGCGGTGGGCCGACCGCCACGCTGAGCGGAATCGGCTTCGGGAAGGCCTCGGACACGAAAGCCGGCCCGGCGGGCGCCGTGACCGTCACCCTGACCGCCGGCGGCAAGACGCTCGCCTCCGCCAAGGAGACGCTGGCCGACGGCGGCCGCTACACGATCGTGGCGGAGAAGGGCAGCGGCTCGAAGCCGCGGTTCGAGGTCTATCGCGCGGGCAAGGCGGTCGCGGGCAAGGCGCTGGTGCGCGCCGTGCACGCCGCCCCCGAGCTCGGACGTGTGGCGATGACGCTCAGTGGCCGCGGATGGGGCACGGTCGACTACGGCCAGGGCACCGCCTACAAGCCCGCCGACCCGGGCAGCTACGACCTGGCCGCCGCCATGCCCGACTCGAAGTCCCCGCTGGTCAGCCTCAAGGGCGTGACCGCCACCGCCGGCACCGCGGTTACCGCCTACGCGGTCGGCAGCGGCGGCGAGCGCACCCGCTTCGTGGTGGTCCAGGACGCAGTGGCCGCCCCCGCGGGCGCCCCCGAGACGGGCCTGGGCGGGTTGACCGGCTCGGACGGCATGCCCTGGCCGGCGGCACTGCTGGCCGCCCTGGCCGCCGGGATCCTGGGCGCCGTCCTGTACAACCGCGCACCGCGCGGCCGTGCGCGCGCCTGAGCCCGAGCCGCGGCGGCGCAGCCGGCTGGGCCTGGCGCTGGCGGTGATCGTTCCCGCGCTGCTCGCGGGCGGCGGGGTGCTGTGGCTGGGCGCCCAGGTGGAGAACCCCGAGCTGCCTACCGCCGCCATGGTCCGGTCCGATGCGCGGCCCCGCACGCTCGGCGCCCGCGCCAGCCGCGCGCTGCGCCCCGTCGTCGCCACAGCAGGCCGCGCCGGGGTGCGCGGCAATGACCTGGAGGACCTGGCCGGCGGCGTGCGCCCGGCCGTGCCGGATCGGATCGCGATCCCCGCCGCGCGCGTGGACACGGTGGTGGATGCCGTGGACACCGACCGCGCCGGCGCCATCCGCGTACCCAGCCTGGGCCGGGCCGGCTGGTACGAAGGTGGGCCGCGGCCGGGCGAGCCGGGTCGCGCGGTGATCATCGGCCACCTGGACACCGAGCGCGGTCCCGGGCTGTTCGCGCGGATCCCGTCGCTCCAGGCCGGCGAGGCGATCAGGATCACCGACCGCCGCGGCGCCGAGCGCCGCTACGAGGTCGTCGGAAGCGTTCAGGTCCGCAAGGACCGCTTTCCGACCGAGGAGGTCTACGGCGGCTCCGGCGGTACCGCGCTGGTGCTGGTCACGTGCGGCGGGCCCTACGACGAGGAGCGCGGCTACCGGGACAACATCCTGGTGTACGCGCGGGCGGCCTGAGCCGCCGAGCGCACGCCGGTATCGTCAGGCGCGTGACCCCAGCCGACAGCATCTCACTCGCCCGCGGAGCCCCATCGCTCGACATCGTGGCGGTCGACGACCTACGCGCCGCCGCCGATGCCGCTTTCAGCAAGGACCCCGCGGGGGCGTTCTCGTACGGCACATCGGCGGGCTACAAGCCGCTGGTCGAGTGGATCGCGGGCCGGCAGGACGTGGCGCCCGAGCAGGTGATCGCCACCAACGGCTCGATGCAGGCCGACGCGTTCCTGTTCGGCGCGCTGGTGCAGCCGGGCGACCTCGTGGTGGTCGAGGCGCCCAGCTACGACCGCACGCTGCTCGCGCTGCGCCAGCTCGGGGCCGAGTTCCTGGCGATCCCGCTCGAGGACGACGGCATCGACGTTGACGCGCTCGAGAGCGCGCTCCAGAGCGGCGCGCGCCCGAAGCTGGCGCACATCATCCCCAACTTCCACAACCCCGCCGGCTGCACCCTCTCGCGCGCGAAGCGCGAGAAGCTCGTGGCGCTGGCCGAGCAGTACGACTTCGTGCTGTTCGAGGACGACCCGTACGTGGAGCTGCGCTTCGCCGGCGACTCCGAGCCGACGATGCTGTCGCTGGACGCCTCCGACCACGTGGTCTACGCGTCGTCGTTCTCGAAGACCGTCTGCCCCGGCATCCGGGTCGGCTACCTGGCCGGCCCCGCGCAGCTGATCGGCGACATCCGCAAGCAGGCGACGGGCGTCTACATCTCGCCGAACATGGTGGCCCAGTCGATCGTGGCCGAGTTCTGCAGCTCGGGCGCCATCGAGCGGTCGATCGAGACCGTCAAGGAGGCGCTGCGCGAGCGCCGCGACGTGCTCTGCGCGGCGCTCGAGCGCGAGCTGCCGGAAGCGAAGTTCGTGGTTCCGCAGGGCGGCTACTTCCTATGGGTCGAGCTGCCGGAGGGCACCGACGTGGCCGCGATCGCCGACCTGGCCAAGGAGAAGGGCGTGGTGTTCGTGAAGGGCACCGACTTCCTGCTCGAGGGCGGCGAGAACGCGTTCCGGATCGCCTACTCGGGCGTGCCCGCGGACCAGATCGACGAGGCCGTGGCGCGGCTGGCGTCCTCCTACCGCGAGCTCTCCGGCGCGGCCGCGTAGGGACCCCCCAGCGCCCGTTCGCGTGGCCGCGGCGTTCGTGTCAGGAAGATCCGCGCGGGTTGACCTCGCCTAGCGAGGGTAAACCTGCGCCAATTCAAGAAGCGATGCCGAGCGCGGACCCGACTCACATCAAACCCGCGACGCGACTGCGCCGCCTGCGCCCTAACGCCCCCAGTGGTCCTTGGCCAGCACCAGGTGCTCGGGGAGCACGGTGCGCGTGGGCGGCGACGGGTCGGCGATCACCGACACGGTCTCGGCGACGCTGCGCGTGACGGCGAAGCGCTCGCCGTCGGACTCGAACGCGACCTCGTCGTCGCCGCTCTGGCTGAGCGTGCCCTGCTGGCCCGGCGTCAGGCCCGCGTCCATCAGGTAGTGCAGCAGGTCCTCGGCCTCGTTCTCGAACCGCAGCACGGTCACCCGGGCGCCCTCCTCGACGTCGGCAAGGGGCACGCCCTCGATCCGCTCCTCGGTGAAGATCGGGTGGCCGTGGGGGCACGTCTTGACGTCGCCGATGGCCTTGAGCATCCGCTCCTCGACCGTGGGCGACATCCAGTGCTCGAGCTTCTCGGCCTCCTCGTGGACCTGGTCCCAGGGGATGTCGAAGACGTCGGTGAGGAAGCGCTCGATCAGACGGTGGCGGCGGACGATGCCCTCGGCGTGCTCGCGCCCCTCGGCGGTGAACGCGAGCCGCTTGTCGCTGCCGCGCGTCACGTAGCCGTCGGACTCGAGCCGGCCGATCATCTCGTGCACCGTTGGCGCGGAGACCTGCATGGCGCGCGCCACGTTGGCGCCGGTCATCGGCAGGCCGGCCTCCTGGAGCCAGAAGATGACTTGGAGGTACTCCTCCTCGGCGACGGTGGCGTGGTCATGACTCATGGCCTGAACTGTATTCCTTCCGGGTAGCGCGCCTGATGGGATCATGCCCGCATGCCCCTCCCGCTCGAGCCGCCGATCAAGCCCCAGCTGGCCAAGTCCGCAAAGAAGCTCCCGGAAGGCGACAAGTGGCGCTATGAGCCGAAGTGGGACGGCTTTCGCACCCTGGTCTTCAAGGACGGCGACGACGTCTACCTGCAGAGCCGCGGCGGCAAGCCGATGAACCGCTACTTCCCCGACGTGGTCGAGCAGCTGGAGGCGGTGCCCGAGAAGCGGGTGGTGCTGGACGGCGAGATGGTGGTCGAGGTGGACGGCGTCCAGGAGTTCGACATGCTCAGCCAGCGCATCCACCCGGCCGAGTCGCGCGTGAAGATGCTGGCCGAGCAGACCCCCGCGCGCTACGTGGCGTTCGATGTGCTCGCCGTCGGCGACGAGGTGCTGATGGAGCTGGGCTACGACGAACGCCGCAAGCGGCTCGCCAAGCTGGAGCTGGGCACCGTCGAGCAGTCGCCGTTCCTGACCACCGCGGACGAGGCGGGCCAGTGGCTGCAGGGCGATTCGGAGGGCGTGGTGGCCAAGGAGGCCGACGCCACCTACCGCCCCGGCGAGCGCAAGGGCATGGTCAAGATCAAGCGTGTGCGCACCGCCGACGTGGTGGTGGTCGCCTACCGCGAGGGCAAGGAGGCGAACACGGTCGGATCGCTGATCCTGGGCCTCTACGACGATGCCGGCGAGCTGCACGTGGTCGGCCACACCTCCAGCTTCAAGGCCCAGGAGAAGCGCGATCTCGTGGACTTCCTGGCCCCCTACCGCACCGACGAGCGCGGCTCGGGCGGCCCCTCGCGCTGGAAGCCCGAGGAGGAGCTGATGTGGGAGGGCCTGCGACCCGAGCTGGTGTGCGAGATCAACTTCGACCACATCACCGGCGACCGCATCAGACACGGCACCAAGTTCCTGCGCTGGCGTCAGGACAAGGCGCCGGAGGAGTGCACGATGGAGCAGCTGCGGGCCTGATGGCCAAGGCGGACGCGGCCACGGTGGAGGTCGATGGCCGCGAGGTGCGCGTGTCGAGCGCCGACCGCGTGATCTTCCCGGCCACCGAGGAGACGCCGGCGGTCACGAAGCTGCAGGTGGTCGAGTACTACGTGGCCGTTGGCGACGGGATCCTGCGTGCGCTGCGCGAGCGGCCGACCACGCTCGAGCGCTGGCCCAAGGGCGTGCACGAGGGCTTCACCCTTTCGACGCGCGAGGGCCACAAGGGCGAGGCCTTCTACCAGAAGCGGGTGCCAAAGGGCGCGCCCGACTATCTCGAGACGGCGCGGATCGAGTTCCCGTCCGGAAGGCACGCCGACGAGATCTGTCCCACCGAGCTGGCGGTGGTGGCGTGGTGCGGGCACATGGGCACGATCACCTTCCACCCGTGGCCGGTACGGCGCGCGGACGTTGACCATCCGGACGAGCTGCGAATCGACCTGGACCCCCAGGACGGCACCGACTTCGCCGACGCCCAGGTGGTGGCGGCCGAGGCCAGGGTGCTGCTGGAGGAGCTCGGCTATCGCGGATTCCCGAAGACGAGCGGCGGTCGCGGGATCCACATCTACGTGCGGATCGAGCCGAAGTGGACGTTCACCGACGTCCGCCACGCCGCGATCGCGTTCGGCCGCGAGCTGTCGCGCCGGATGCCCGACCGGGTGACCACCAAGTGGTGGAAGGAGGAGCGCGGCGAGCGGGTGTTCATCGACTACAACCAGAACGCCCGCGACCGCACGATCGCCTCGCCGTACTCGATCCGCGCCAAGCCGGGCGCGCCGGTTTCGGCACCGCTGTCGTGGGACGAAGTCGCCGGCGCGGCGCCCGAGCAGTTCACCGTGGCCACCATGCCGGCCCGGTTCGCCGAGGTCGGCGACCGGTTCGCCGAGATCGACGACGCGCACCACTCGCTGGAGCCGCTGCTGGAGATGTACGAACGCGACGAGGAGGGCGACATGCCCTACCCGCCCGACTACCCGAAGATGCCCGGCGAGCCGAAGCGGGTACAGCCCTCGCGGGACACCGATCGCAAGAGGGAGGAGTGAGCGTGGAGCTGGAGGTCGCGCAGGCGGACATCACCGCGCTGGAGGTTGACGCGATCGCAAACGCTGCAAACACCGAGCTGCGCCACGGCGGTGGCGTGGCCGCGGCGATCGAGCGGGCGGGCGGGGACGCGGTACGCGACGAGTCGCTGGCCGCCGCGCCGATCGGGCTCGGCGAGGCCGTGGAGACCAGCGCCGGCGAGATGCCGTCGAAGTGGGTCATCCACGCTGCCACGATGGAGCTGGGCGGTCCGACGTCCGCCGAGATCATCGAGCGCGCGACCGTTTCCACGCTCCAGCTGGCCGACCGGCTTGGCGCACGCTCGCTCGGGCTGGTGGCGTTCGGCACCGGCGTCGGCGGGTTCCCGCTGGACGAGGCCGCGCGGCTGATGGTCGGTGCGGTGCGCGCGCACCGGCCGTCGTCGCTGGAACGGGTCGTCTTCACCGTGCACGGCGACGACGCCGCGCGGGCATTCGCCGCGGCGCTCGCATGAAGCTTTCCGCGCTGGTGGCGCCGGACAGCTTCAAGGGCACCTACTCCGCGCGCGCCGTCGCCGCGGCGGTCGCCGCCGGGCTGCGCGAGGGCGGCGTGGACGCGGTCGAGCTGCCGGTAGCCGATGGCGGCGAGGGCACCATGGATGCCCTGCTGGCCACGCTGGACGGTGAGCTCCACGAGGCCGAGGTCGGCGATCCGCTCGGCAACCCGGTGCGGGCGTCGTTCGCCATGCTGGCGGGCGGCGACACCGCGTTCGTGGAGTGCGCACAGGCCAGCGGCCTCGCCCTGGTACCCGAGGCTGATCGCGACCCGATGGCCGCCTCCACCCGCGGCACCGGCGAGCTGATCGTGGCCGCGTGTGAGGCGGGCGCCCGGACCGTGGTGGTGGGCGTCGGCGGGTCCGCCACCACCGACGGCGGCGCCGGCGCCGTGTCGGCCGTGAACGATGCGGGCGTGCGCCCGAGGATCGACGTGGTCTGCGACGTGCGCACCCCGTTCGAGGACGCGCCGAGGGTGTTCGCGCCCCAGAAGGGGGCGACCCCGGCGCAGGTCGAGGAGCTGGAGGAGCGTCTTGGCGAGCTGGCCGAAGCCGCCCCACGGGACCCGCGTGGCGTGGCCATGACCGGCTGTGCGGGCGGGCTGTCGGGCGGACTGTGGGCCCACCTTGGAGCGAAGCTTGTGCCGGGCGCGCCGTACGTGCTGGACGCGATCGGCTTCGACGACGCGCTACGCAGCGCTGCATTCGTGGTCACCGGCGAGGGCCGGCTGGACCGCCAGACGCTGGCGGGCAAGATCGTCGGCGAGGTGGCCACGCGCGCGCGCCAGTCGGGCGTGCGCTGCCACGCGGTGGTCGGCGGCCGCGAGCTCGACGCCTTCGAGGCGCGGATGCTGGACCTCGAAACGGTCATCGAGGCCGGCGACGATGCGGCGTTCGCCGCCGCGGGGCGCGCGCTGGCGGAGCGGGCGCTTGGCTGACCGGCGGGTCGCGCTCACCATCACCGTGCTCGCGCTCGTGGTCGGTCTGGCCGGCGACGCCTGCCACGTGGCCGCCGGTACCACCAGCTACGAGTGGGACGGGGTGCCGACGGTGGGGCGCAGCGCGATCTGGTTCCCGGTCGCGCTTGCCGGCGCCGTACTGGCGGCGGCGTGGCTGTCCGAGCGCGCGGGCACGTCCGCGGCGCGGACGCGCACCCGGGCCGATGCGGTGGCGGGAGCCGCGGTGGTGCTGGCGCTCTACGCGGTCACGGCGCTGCTCAACGACACGCCCGCGACGGTCTCCGTGGTGCTGGTGGGCGCCGTCGCGGTGGCGGTATGGGCGTGGTGGGACCCATCGCCCGGAGCGCTTGCCGTGGCCGTGGCCGCCGCGCTGCTCGGCCCGCTGGCGGAGGTCGCCGTGGTCTCCCTCGGCGCCTCCGCCTATGGCGAGCGGGTGGACGGGCTGGCCGGCGTGGCGCCCTGGCTGCCGTGCCTGTACTTCGCGGCAGGAGCCGTGGCGGCCCGTCTGTGGCCGGCGCTGCGGGGCTAGTCCGCGCGGGTGCCCACGGCCAGCAGGTACTCCTTGTCGAACCGCGCCTGGTCGGCGCTGCCACTGTTCCACTCATCGCAGAACGCGTCGAGTGCGGCGTCGAACTCGTCCGCGCGGCCGTCCTTTTCCGCGTTGGCACGTGCGGCGATCGTCGGCCCGTAGTAGGCCTTGAAGTGCTCGCCGTAGTCGCGCGGATGCTCGAACGCGGTGATCTCCAGGACATCGCGCTCCAGCGTCTCCCAGGTCACGCGCCCGCCGAACAGGCCGCGCAGGTGCTCCTCGCTGCCCCACAGCGGCGGGGGCTGGGCGCCGGGGGGCGGAGGCGGCGCGAACGGCCCGATCGTCTTGAACAGGTGGCCGAGCATCCCCTCCGGGGTCCAGCTGAGCAGCCCGATCCGCCCGCCAGGGCGGCAGACGCGCACCAGCTCGTCGGCCACGTCCTGGTGGTGTGGAGCGAACATCGCGCCGATCGACGACATCACCACGTCGAACGAACCGTCCTCGAACGGCAGCCGCTCGGCGTCGGCCTCGACCCACTCCAGCTCGGCGTCGGTGGAAGCCCGGCCCGCCGCCAGCAGTTCCGGCGTCAGGTCACTGGCGGTCACCGTTGCGCCCCGCTCGGCCGCGGGGATCGCGGCGTTGCCGGTCCCGGACGCCACGTCGAGCACGCTCGTCCCGGGTCCGATCCCGCACGCCTCCACCAGCCGCGGTCCCAGCGGCAGCAGAAACGTCTCGACCATCGCCGGGTAGTCACCCGACGCCCACATCTTGCGGTGCTTGCCCTTCAACTCCGAATCGACCGTCACCGTCATGTCTCCTCCTTTGGTTGCCACGAAGCTACGCGCGGCCAACCGGCCATACATCGGGAGGAATCCCTATCTGCTGCCCGTCTTCTCGCCCGCGGCCGAACGGGCGGCATGGGCGGCGGCCTCGGCGCGGTTGCGCACGCCGAGCTTGGACAGGATCCGGCTGACGTGGTGACCCGCGGTCTTCTGGCTGATCACCAGCGTCTGGGCGATCTGCGCGTTGGACATCCCACGCGCCACCAGCTCGAGCACCTCGCTCTCGCGCGCGGTCAGGTCACCCTGGCTGCGCGGGCCGGCCCCGGTGGCCTCTCCGAGCTGGCGCAACACCGCGGCGGCGGCGTCCATGGCACGCGTCGCGCCCAGCTCGCGAAACGCCCCGAGCGCGGTGCGGGCCTCGTCGCTGGCGGCATCGGGAGCGGTGGTCACCAGCGCGCGCGCCAGCGCCAGCCGTGCCTCGCCGACGTGGAGCGGCATGCCGAGGCGCCCGAACGCGGCCAGCGCCAGGCGGGCGGGCTCGGCCGCCTCCTCGGCTCGGCTCGCGGCCAGTGCGACGTGGGCCTCGGCCAGGCGGGCGCGAGCGTAGACCACGCGGATGCCGGAGCTGTCAGCCAGCTCGGCGAGGCGGCCGGCGGCAACCGCCGCAGCGTCCGGCTCGCCGCACGCCAGCAACGCCTCCACCAGCGGCGCGAGCAGCCTGGTCATCCGGATGGCGTCGCCCTCGGCTCCGCCGAGCGCGCGCTCCAGCAGCGCCACCGCCATGCGGGGGTGGCCGTCGGCGATCCGCAGGTGCGCGAGCGCGCACAGCGACGCCGGGTGCTCCTCGCGCCCGTTCAGCAGCTGCTCGGCATCGGCGAGCCGTCCCTGCCGCACACGCAGCTCGGCCATGCTCGCGACCGTGGGCGCGCCCATCTCGGGCACGAACCGCGCGTGGGTCTCGAGCGCGGTCTCGAGCGCGTGCTCGGCCTCGGGCCAGCGCCCGCGCGCGACCAGCACGTCGGCATGGATCGTCCGGCAGGCGCCCAGCAGCGGGATCGTGCCGTGCCGGCGCGCGAACTCGTCGACCAGCTCGCACCACTCCGAGGCACGGTCCCAGTCGCCGGCGTTGGTGGAGGCCATGATCAGGTTGCAGTAGGCCTCGGCCAGGGTGTGCACGTTGCGCACGCGCCCGGCCGAGGCGGCGGCCATGGCCTCCTCCAACAACTGCATGCCGGTTTCCAGATTGCCGGCGTTGACCTCGGTCAGGCCGAGGAAGGAGAGCGCGAAAACCTCGAGATCGCTGTCGCCGGCGTCGCGCGCGATGTCCATCGCCCGGCGGGTGTGCTCGGCACGCTCATCCAGGCTCTCTGCGTGCCGCGCCCGCTCGATCGCGACCCACCCCTGGCCATCGCATTCGGCATCCGCCACCGCTCGCTCGGCCCGCGCAAGCCAGCCGCGGGCCGCCGAGGCGCGGCCCGAAAGCAGGTACTGATGCGACACCCAGACCCCCACCCGCCCGCTCTCGTCACAGCGGTCGGCCTCGACGTACGCCTCGAACGCCCGCTCGCGGGCGGCGATGCCGGCTTCGACGTCTCCCAGGAAGAAGAGCGCCAGGCCGACACCGTCCAGCGCCTCCGGCGTCTCGCCCTCGGCCAGCTCGGCCTGGAACGCATCGCGAGCCGCGGCCCACTGTGCATCCTCGAGGAGGCGCAGTCCCTCGGAGCGCTGCTGCATGGCCACCCCGCCGACTCTAACCGAGGCCGGCGGGGCGGCCAAATGCAGCTACATCCCTGGCAGGACTTGGAATCCGTCCACCTCGGGCGTGTGCTCCCACTCCTCGTCGGTCTCGGCCAGGACCAGCAGGCCGGTCGAACCCAGCCCGACCAGTGACACGACGGCGCCCGCGATCGCGACGATGTCGCTGTCGGCATAGCCGCCTACGGCCAGGAGGATCGCCCCGGCCGCGATGGTCAGCGTCCACGTGGACTGCACCGCCCTGGCGCGGTAGAGGCCGAGGGCCAGTATCACCAGGCCGGCCATGAGCGCCCAGGGCAGCACCAGCAGCCCCAGCAACGCCACCGCCCCGCCCAAGTGGCCCATCTCCACCTGCCGCTCACGGAGCATGTGCATCAGGCCCAGCACCGCCGGCACCATCAGCACCAACCCCGCTACGAGCAGCACCTGCTCGATCTGACCGGTGTCGGGGTCGCCGACCTTGCCGATCACGTACGCGTTCTCGCTGGTGCCGACCCGGGACTCGAAGACCATGGCAAGCAGCAGCGCGAGCGGTCCTCCGACCATGCAAATGCCCGCCACCGTCTTGCGGAAGTGGTGGGCGCTCCTGAGTGAGTTCATCGTGCCCTCCTTTCAAGGACACTTGAAGTACACCCGCTCGTGACGATCGTTACTTACTCCACCAGCGACTGCACGACGGCCTCGTAGAAGCCGTCGCCGAATCCCGACTCGGTGCGGACCACGTTCGCGCCCGTGGTCTCGGGGCCGTTGGCCACCATGAAGAACCGTCCGACCACGGCGGCCACGCCGAGGTCCTCGCGCGAGTCGCCCACCGCGATGCACTCGTCCGCGGCGTACCCGCGCGCGCGCATGTGGAGCGCGACAGCGGCGGCCTTGGACGCTGCCGCCGGGATCAGGTGGTAGGTGTGCCCGCCCTCCGCGGCAGCGCCGTTGTCGATCAGCTTGAGCGCCTCGTAGCCCTCGGCCGCAAGCAGCTCGTTGGCGCGGTCGACGTCGGTGAGGCCGCGGTAGAGGTGGGAGACGAACCGGTCCACGTGCCACGGTGCGTGCGGCTCGATGCCAAGCTCGCGCTCCAGCAGCGCGGGCGCGCCCGTGGCCGCGATCAGCTGGTGCGGGGTTTCCCCGCGACGCGGCCCGAACTGGCCACAGAGCAACTGCTCCTCGCCGTCGATGACCAGCCCTGAGCCCACCTCGTAGATGTACGAGCTCTGTCCGATCAGCCGTGCGTCCTCCATGACCTGGGCCTTGCGCCGACCCGACTTGAGCACCACCTCCACCCCGGCCCGGTGGCACGCTTCGAGCGCCCGCGCGGGTAGCAGCGTGAACCGGCCGCCGCCGTCGTGGAACAGCGACGCGCCGGCGCCCAGCAGCGTGCCGTCCAGGTCGGTGTAGACACAGCGCAGGCTCATCGGCGGGCGAACGGCGGCCGGGTCACGATCGCGGGCCCGGCGGTTTCCAAGCCCTGGCGCTCACAAACCACGGCAAGCACCGTCTCGGCCATCGGCCGCAGGGCGTCCAGCGGCTGGTGGTGGTTGCGCCGCTCGCCCAGATGACATTGGGCCATCGCCTCGGGGCCGACGGCGTCGTGCACGTCGAGGACCATCGCCATCTCGACCGCATAGCCGGTCGCGAACGGGATCGAATCCAGCAGCTCGCGGGTAGCGGCCACCTCCCCCGCCAACGGCTGGGTCAGCTCCGCCAACTCGGGGTAGAAGGCGGCCAGCAGCGGCCTCGCCGTCAGCTGGCTGACGCGGCCGCCGCCGCCGGGGAGGTCGAGCTCGCCGGCGGTGAACGGCCGCCGGTAGGTGGCCTTGACAAAGCGCAGGCCGGGATCGGTCAGCAGCGGGCCGACCAGGCCGTTCACGAACCGGGCGTCGAAGTCGCGCGTGTCCGCGTCCACGTAGGCCACGACGTCACCTGTTACGGCGGCCAGTGCCCGCCACATGGCGTCGCCCTTGCCGCGCACTGGACCCTCGGCCGGTAGCAGCGACGCCTCGTCGAGCACCTGCGCGCCCGCCTTGGCAGCCGTCGCCGCCGTGTCGTCGGACGAGTTGCCGTCCACGACCAGGATCTGATCCACCAGCCCCTCGAGCGCGGCGATCCGCTCGACCACCGCGCCGACCGTGCCGGCACAGTCGCGCGCCGGCAGCACGACGCTGACCGGGCGGTCCTTGGCCGCCAGCAGCGCGTCGGTGGGAAAGTCGGCGTGGTCGAGGGACCGGATCAACGCGCGCGTACTATGGCTGACCGATGGCCGTGACCCCCGAGACCCCGCCCTGGGAGGCGATCCTGGAGCGTGGCGAGGGCGAGCAGCTTGTGGCCCGCTCGACCGAGCGCCACCAGGACGCGCTGGTCGAGCCGATGCCCGACCAGCTGCATCCCGAGCTGCTGGAGGCGCTGGCCGGCGCCGGCGTCGAGGGGCTGTACACGCACCAGACCGACGCGCTGGCCTCGGCCCTCGAGGGCCACACGATCGTGACCACGGGGACCGCAAGCGGCAAGTCGCTGGCGTTCAACCTGCCGGTGCTGGACACGCTCTGCCGCGACCGCTCGGCGCGCGCGCTGTATCTCTATCCGACCAAGGCGCTGGCCCAGGACCAGGCGCGCGCGCTGCACGCGCTGAAGCTGCCCCACCTGCGCCCGGCGATCTACGACGGCGACACGCCGCGAGAGGAGCGCCGCGCGATCCGCTCGCGCTCGAACCTGATCCTGACCAACCCCGACATGCTGCACGTGGGGGCGCTGCCCAACCACGCCCAGTGGGGCGACCTGCTGGCCAACCTGGCCTGGGTCGTGGTCGACGAGGCGCACACCTACCGCGGCGTCTTCGGCTCGCACGTGGCCAACGTGCTGCGCCGGCTGCGGCGGCTGGCGCTGGCCTACGGCACCGAGCCGCGGTTCGTGCTGGCAAGCGCCACGATCGCGAACCCGGTCGAGCTGGCCGAGCGGCTGGTGGGCGACGAGGTGAGGCTGGTGGCGCGCGACGGCGCGCCACGCGCCGAGCGCCGGATCGCCATGTGGAACCCGCCGCTGGTGGACGAGCGCACCGGCGCACGCGCCTCGGCGCTCGGCGAGGCGGCCGACCTGCTGGCCGATCTGGTGGAGAGCGAGACGCGCACGATCTGCTTCCTGCGCTCGCGCCGCGGCGTCGAGCTGATCCAGCGCTTCACCAAGCTGCGCCTGGAGGACCGCGGCCGCTCGGACCTGGCCGAGCTGGTGGCGCCCTATCGCGCCGGCTACACCCCGATGCAGCGGCGCGAGATCGAGCAGAGGCTGATGGCCGGGGAGCTGCTTGCCGTCGTGACCACCGACGCCCTGGAGCTGGGGATCGACGTCGGCGAGCTCGACGCCGCGATCTGCGTGAACTTCCCGGGGACGGTGGCGAGCCTGCGCCAGATGTGGGGCCGCGCGGGACGGCGCAGTACCGGCCTGGCGCTGTACGTGGCCGGTCCCGACGCGCTGGACCAGTTCTTCTGCCGCCATCCCGACCAGTTCCTGGACCGGCCGGTGGAGTCGGCAATCCTCGACCACGAGTCGGAGGAGATCTTCCTGGCTCACCTGTGCGCGGCGGCCTACGAGCTGCCGCTGTCGCCGGGCGACGAGGAGTTCCTCGGCGACCGCTGGGAGCCGGCCGCGCGCCGCCTGGTCAGCATGGGCCAGCTGCGCGAGCGCGGCGGGCGCTACCTGCCCCGCGGCGAGGGCTACCCGGCGGCCAACATCGCCCTGCGCAGCTCCTCACCGGACTCGGTCGCGGTGATCGAGTCAGAGGGCGGCGAGGTGATCGGCTCGGTCGAGACGGCGCGCGCGCATGGCGCGGTCCACGACGGCTCCGTGTACCTGCACATGGGCCGCTCATACCTCGTCGAGTTCCTGGACCTCGACAACCGGCGCGCGATCGTGTCGCCGTTCAGCGGCGACTTCTACACCCAGTCAAAGCGCGAAACCGACACGTTCATCGAGGAGGTGGCCGAGCGCCGCGAGGTGGCCGACTGCCTGCTGAGCTTCGGCACCGTCAACGTGAGCGAGCAGGTCACCGGCTACCAGCGCAAGCGCGTGTCCGACCACGAGGTCCTGGACCTGGTGGCGCTGGACATGCCCGAGCAGCACTTCACCACCCAGGCGCTGTGGTGGGAGATGCCCGAGCAGGCGCTGGCGGACGACTTCCCGCTCGATGTGCTGCAGGGCTCGCTGCATGCGGCCGAGCACGCCCAGATCGCCGTGCTGCCGCTGATCGCGATGTGCGACCGGTGGGACATCGGCGGCCTGTCGACCGCGTTCCACTCCCAGACCGGCCGGCCGACCGTGTTCGTCTACGACGGCCACCCCGGTGGCATCGGCATAACGCGCGTGGGCTTCGAACAGTTCGAGCGGCTGGTTGCCAACGCAACCGCGCTGGTGTCCGAGTGCCCGTGCCAGCGCGGCTGCCCCTCGTGCGTGCAGTCGCCCAAATGCGGCAACCTGAACGAGCCGCTGAACAAGAACGGCGCCGTCGAGTTGCTGCGGCGGCTCGCATCGTGAGTTGCACCCGCTTCAAGATCTGATCACACGCGCCGAGAACGGTGGGAGATGCGTGTGATGCTCGCCACCTGCCTGGCCGGCCTTGCCCTGTGCGCGGTCGCGCCCGCGGCGCCCGCCGGCACGACCCCGTCGGGCGGGGCCGCTACCCCGGACGAGGGCGGCGCGCGCTACGGCGAGACACCCAAGGTCCACGGGCTGGCGTCGCTGCCGCACCTGCGCTCGTTCTCGGTCTCGAGGCCCACGCTGACCGCCACCGTGAGCTTCCGGATCGCGTCGAAGCTGGCCGTCCGCGACGTGCGGCTGCAGCTGTTGGGCGCGCGTGGCTCGGTGGTCAAGACGCTGCGGCTGGGCACCCGCAAGGCGGGCAAGGCGCACAAGGTGATCGTGTCCAGGACGGGCCTGAAGGCGGGCAGGTACCGGATCCGGATCACCGCCAGGCAGCTGCGCACGGCACCCGTCGCCTCGGTCAGGCCCGTGACGGTGCCGCGGCCGCCCAAGCCCAGGCCGGTGCCGCCCGCGCCCCCGGCCGCGCCGCCGGGCACCCACGTCTTCCCGCTGCGCGGCATCTACAACTTCGGCGGCGCCGACGCCCGTTTCGGCGCCGGCCGCTCGGGCCACACCCACCAGGGCCAGGACCTCGCGGCGGCGGAGGGCACCCCCGTCGTGGCCCCACACGCGGGTGTCGTCAAGGCGGTGCGCTACCAGGCCGCGGGCGCCGGGCACTACGTGGTGCTGGACGGCGCCGGCGAGGACCGCGACTACGTGTTCATGCACCTGGCCACCGGCACAACGCTCGTCCGCGAGGGGCAGGTGGTGGCGACCGGCCAGCAGCTGGCACAGGTCGGCAACACCGGCCGCAGCTTCGGGTCCCACCTGCACTTCGAGATCTGGGACGGCCGCGGCTGGTACACCGGTGGCAAGCCGATCGACCCGCTGCCGCTGCTCCAGGCCTGGGCCGCGGCCCGCTGACGCGGGCTCAGTCGAACGTCAGCGAGACCTTGCCGCTGAGCCCCTCCGTCGTGGCCTTGACCGAGCTGGTCAGCTCGTCGAGCGCGCCGGCGAAAACCTGCGCGCCAAGCAGGCCGCCGAGCTGGCCGCTGCCGCCGATGCCGCTCAGCGCGCCGCTGATCAGCTGACCCGCATCGGCGCGCATGGCGTAAGCGCCCTCGGCGCCCTCGACTTCGCTGGTGGGCGCAGATGCGGCGGAGCGGGCGGCCGCCAGCGAGTCGGATAGCACGAACTTGTCGCCGACCATGCCGTAGACGATGCTCCCGCTGGCCGAGCTGACGCTGTAGAGGTCGCCGCTCTTGCGAACGGTCGCCCCGCCCGTTGCGCTGCGCGCGATCGCGGGCAGCGCCCGGCTGACCTTGGCCAGCGTGGACTTGAACTCGTCGGGGTCCTCGACCTCGGCGACGAGGCCGCCCGAGTTACCCGTCGGCGAGATGCCGGCAGACAGGTCGCCGCCCAGCTGGTCGAGCACGTCCTTCTCGATGTCGAGCTCGAGCTGGCGCTCGATCGTCCGCTTGGCGGTCTCGTACGAGCGGAACTGCGCCGGGTCCACCGCCTGGGCCGCGTCCTCGCCGAACTTGACCATCTGGTCCAGCCCGCGCAGGCCGAGCCCGACTTGGCCCGTGCGCTCGATCACCTCGGGGCTCTGGTTGCCCGCGGCCAGCGGCAGATCGGAATCGGACAGGTTGCCGGAGTCGGTGCGCATGGTGAAGTCGAGGTCCACCCTGTCCGACTTCACCGACGCGCTCAGCCCGAAGGCCCGCAGCGCGCTGATCCACTTGACCTTGCGGGCGTCCGCGGTCTCGGGATCGGCGGCGATCAGTCGCTGGAGGTCGAAGTACGAGCGCACGACGGCGTTCTCGGGCAGGCCCTCGGTGCCCTTGTCGAACTCGTCCTCGCCAAAGCGGTCGTCGCTGCCGCGGCGCTCCAGCCCGGCCTCGAGCTCGCGGCGGCTGTTGGCCACGACCAGGACGTCGTCGTTGACCGCCGCGAACGAGTCGCTGTCGTTCTCGTACAGCTTGGCGCCGTCCTTTTCGCCAAGCTCCTTCGGCTTTTCGCGCTCGATCGCGTCGGTCAGCTTCTCCTTGTCCTTGACCTGGATCGCCGCGACGAAGTCCTCGCTGTCGCCGCCGTCGCTGCCCGTGAACGTCTTGATGTTGGTGGCGCCGACCACGAACTCGTTACCCAGGAGCGGCTTGATGTCGCGCTCGTAGTCGGTGTCACCGGAGCCGAGGCCCTGCTCGAGCTGGCGCTCCAGCTGGCTCGCGAACGGGAACTTCTCCGCGATCTCGACGGCATTCTTGAACTGCGCTCCGTTCGGGTCGGTTTCGATCGCGGCCACGAACGGTGTGTCCTTCGGCAGGTAGCCGAGCGCGTTGTCCAGCGGGTTCTTGCCACTGTCGCCCGAGTCGCCCCCGCCGCATCCAGCGACGGGCACGGCGATGGCGGTCACGGCGAGTACGGATGCGAGGGCACGTCGCGAAGAAGAGTCCATTGGCGCGGCAGTGTAATCAACTGAGCACGGATGCCAATCCGTCTGCGAGGTGGCGCCTGAGCGCGTCCTCACCCTCGTCCACCAGGGCGTCTGCGAGCTCGTCGTGGTGGTCGGCCATCCGCTCCAGCGTCCACGCCGGCCGCATGGCGATCAGGAACAGGCGCATCTCGCCGTCCAGGGCGGCATAGGCCGACGCCAGGCGCCGGCTGTTCGCGCTGTCCACGAGCGCGCTGTGCACGTGCGCGTGCGCCTCGACCACATCGCTCCATCTCGGATCCGGCGCCTCGCACACCGCCCGCAGGTCTGCCGCCGCGGCCTTGACCGCCGCGCGCAGCCGGGCGGGGTCGCGCTCCAGCGCCAGGCGGCAGGCCTCCACCTCGAGCGCGGTCCGGAGCTCGAACAGGCCGGCCAGCTGATCGTTGTCGATCGCGGCCACGCGCGCGCCGCGGTTGGGCACGATCTCGACCAGTGCCTCGGCAGCCAGCGCGCGCAGCGCGGCACGCAACGTGTGGCGGGCTACGCCGTGCGCCTCCACGAGCTCGCGCTCCACCAGTCGCGTGCCCGGCGCGGGGTCGCCGTCCAGGATGCGGGTGCGCAGGGCCGCGGTCAGTTGCTCCACGGCGAACCCTCCGGGTGCGCGCGTCATCCCTGCGCCTCGGCCGCCACGACCGCACGCGGCGCGCCCCGCCCGGGCGGGGCGGCCAGCACCAGCAGGCCGGCCAGCACCAGCGCAGCGCCTGTGACGGCCACGGCGCCCGGGCGCTCGCCGAGCACGAACGCGCCGAGCAGCACGGCGGTCAGCGGCTCGGCCAGCGTGAGGGTCGCCGTTTCGCCGGAGCTCAGCCGCCGCAGCCCGCGCGCGAACAGCAGGTAGGCCAGCGCCGTGGGCACGGCGCCCAGGTACAGCGCCAGGGCCACGCCCTCGGGCGAGCCAAGCCAGCCCAGGCCGCCGATCAACGGCACGGGCACCAGCAGCAGCGCTCCGCGACCGAACGCGGCGGACATGACTCGCGCGGGCGCCGCGCCGGCGTCGATCATCCGCTTTGCGAGCACGGTGTACGAGGCGTACCCGAGGCCCGCCACAACAGCCAGCGCGACTCCGGCGGGGTCGGCCGCGGCGGAGCCGCCGCCGGCGCCGAGCAGCGTGATCCCCACGCACGCGAGCGCGGTGGCGCCCGCCCAGCGGCCGGTCAGCGGCTCGCCGTTGACCACCCGCCCCAGCAGCCCCGCCGCCGCCGGGCCCGAGCCGATGGCCACGACCGTGCCGACCGCCACGCCGGTCTGGTCGATTGCCGCGAAGAAGGCCAGCTGGTACACCGCGACGCCGGCGCCCGCGAGCCATGCGGTGCGCGCGGGCGCCATCCGTGCCGTGCCCGGCGGGACCAGGGCGCGGGCGATCAGCCACAGCAGCAGCGCGCCGACCACGATCCGCACCGCGCCGACGCTGGTGGGCGCGCCGCCGGGGCCGAGCGCCTGGGCGGTGCCGGCCGTGCCGAAGCAGACGGCGGCGAGCAGGACCTGGGCGCGGGCGGGGTTGGCCGATGACGGCGGCATCCCAGTATTGTTCCACAATTTTTCAGGACGCGAGAAAGCGTCTGACGGGTCAGTCCCGGGACGCGCGAGCGCAGCGCCAGCGCCGCCGAGCGGAGGTCCTGCGCCTGTACCCCGCACACGGCACGGGCGACCGCGGCCGCATCACCCGCGGCCGCCGAGGGCGAAAGGTGTTGCGCCGCAAGGCGGGCGCGGACCTCAGTCGAGGTCATGTCATCCAATCGTCACACAAGGGGCCGCGGGCTACCATGCCCTCCCTTGGCGAGGTAGCTCAGTTGGTAGAGCACACGACTGAAAATCGTGGTGTCGCCGGTTCGATTCCGGCCCTCGCCACTTGAGGCAGGCTGCGGGCGCAGCGACTGGCTGCGTCCTCGGTCAACTCGCGTGCGGAGCACGCGTCGCTCCCTGCGTCCTTGCCATTCGGGCGTCCTCGCATCCAAGTGACGAGGGCTTCGCCCTCGCCCTCCAGCGAGTCGGCGCCGTATGTCAGATCTCAGGCCGCCGCGAGCCACTCCTCGAAGGTGGGGCCGGCGAGTGTCGCGCCCGGGTTGGGCAGCACCGCGCCCTCCGCGTAGGCGGTGGCGTCCGGGTCGCCCGGCGCACGGCTCTCGCGGACCTCGGTCGAGTCGCCGCGGCTGGCGAAGAGCGCCGCGGCCGCAGCGGCCAGACGCTCCGCCTCCGGTCCGGCGATCTCGGTGGTGGCGCCGTTGCGGACCTCGGTCTCCTCGGCGGCGTCGGCGAGCGTCTCGGCCACCACGCGGGCGGCCACGAGCTGGGTCTGCATCTCCGGCACGTAGGCGACGCCGTCGCGGGTCATCCATCCGACCAGCTCGTCGACGAACTCGTGGAACTGGGCGGCGCGAACGATCCGGACCGGGAGCGGGCCCGCGAGCAGCGCCTGCTCCTGTGCGACCTTCGCCGCGTTGTAGCCGCCCTGGAACTTGTCGATGCCGATGATCGAGACGACGACGATCCGCTTGGCCCCGGCAGCGGCACCGGCCCGCTGGAGGTTGCGTGCCGAAGCGGTGAAGAACTCGGTCGCCTCGGCCTTGTCGGGCGACGGGCCGGTTGCCGTGTCGATGATGGTCTCGACACCCGCGAGCGCCTCGTTGAGACCCTCGCCGCTGACCACGTCGACACCCTTGGAGCGTGCGATCGGGACCACTTCGTGGCCGCGCTGCTCGAGGATCTCGACAAGCGGCGCCCCGACCCGGCCGGTGGCCCCCGTGACGGCGATCGTCTGCCTGTTGCTGGCGGTCTGCATCGTTGTTCCTTTCCGTTTACCTCTTCGCCCTCTGAGACGCCGCAGGCCGCGAAGATGTGACGGGCGCCCGCCGGTCCCTAGGCTCCCTTGCGTGGAAGCAGGCACCGAGCTCGAGCCGATCAACCGCGTCCCCGGCCCGCTCTGGCGCCAGATCGTCAGCGATCCCGAGCGGGCGCCCGAGCTGATCGCGCTGGCGGCGTCGAAGCGCTTCGCCGACCCGGCCGCGGAGTGGGTTCGCGAGACGTCGGTCTGGCACGGCAGGCCGGACAAGCTGGCCCACAAGGCGTACTCCAGGCACGTGCACATGTCGCGCGGCGAGGGGCTGGCCCTGGGCCTTGGCGGCATGACCACCGCCGCCGCCAACGTCGCGGGCCTGGGTTGGATCCAGGCCCGGATGGTGTTCTTCATCGCGGCGGCGTTCGGGTTCGACCCACACGACCCGATGCGCCCCGCCGAGCTGCTGTTCCTGTGGGGCGTCTACGAGACTCCGGCGCAGGCGCGCGAATCACTCGACGGGGTCGGCGCGAGCATGGCCGCGACCGTGGTCCAGACCCAGCTCTCCAAGCCCAGCCAGCGGTCGCTGACCAATCGGATGCTGCGCTACGTCGGCAAGCGCACCGTCAAGCGCATCGGCGGGCGCATGATCCCGCTGCTGGGGGCGCCGATCAGCGCGATCCAGAACGGCGGCTCCACGAAGGACCTCGGCAGGCAGGCGCTGAAGTACTACGGCGGCTAGAAGGCCGCGCGGGACGCGGACGAGGCCGCACGCGCACGGCCGGGGCAATACGGTCGTAAGACGACCTCGATTGGAAGGACTCGACCCATGGCCAAGCGCATGACCTTGATGCTGGTCGCGGCGCTGCTGCTGCTGTTCGCCGCGACCGCCGCCGGCTGCGGCGACGACAGCGACTCGTCCGGCTCCGGCGACGGCTCGTCCCAGAACGGCGGGTCGGGATCCGGCTCGAAGGACTCGGGCGGCGACACCCCCGAGAACCTGGACGAGGCCGTGGACAAGTGCCTCGAGGAAGCCGACAAGGCCGGCAACGACGAGGCCAAGGAAGCCGCGAAGAAGCTCTGCAACGCGGCCAAGAGCGGCGACCCGGAGAAGATCAGGAAGAGCGCCGAGGAGGCGTGCCTGGACCTGGCCAAGCAGATTCCCGCGGCCGAGCAGCGCAAGGAGGCCGAGGCGGGCTGCCGCAGGTAAGCGTCAGGCGCGGCCGTACACCGGTATGGCCGCGCCAGAGGTGACCTCGGCGTCGGCGCTCACGAGGAACGCGATCACGCGGCCGATCTGCTCGGGCGCGACCCACTTCGACCAGTCCGATTCGGGCATCGCCTCGCGGTTGGCCGGTGTGTCGATGATGCTCGGCAGGATCGCGTTGGCGCGCACCGAGGCGTCGCGGTACTCGGCGTCGAGCGCGCGCACGAACGCCAGCACCGCGGCCTTGGCGGTGATGTAGCCGGCCGCGCCCGCGAACGGCTCCAGTGCCGCCTTCGCCGACACGCACACGAACGCCCCGCCGCCCTCGCGCCGCGCCAGCAGCGGCATGGCGGCCTTGGCCAGGTTGAACGCGGGAACGAGGTTGAGCTGCCACATGCGCTGGAAGTCCTCCAGTTCGGCGTCCTCGACCTTCGGGCCCATGCCGAAGCCACCGACCAGGTTGACGACCGCCGTCAGGTCCTCGACGCCCGCGACGACCTCACCGGTAGCGGCCGTTTCCATCAGATCGGCGTGAACGGTCGCCGCCCCGTCGGGGGCCTCGCCACGCCGGTCGACCACCGTCACGTCATGACCGACACGCAACAACTCACGCACGACGGCAACGCCGAGCCCACCAGTTCCGCCGGCCACGAGCACACCCATGCGCGCGAGCCTATCCCGTCCGAAACGCGGTCTACCTTCGTGGACCCGATGGACCAGCCGAGCCTCATGCCCGACCACCGCCTGGTGCGTGACCTTGAAGACGGACAGGTCGTCGACTCCGTGTACGAGGTGCGCGCGGTCAACCGGCGCCAGAAGAAGAACGGCGAGGAGTTCCTCAAGCTCCAGCTCGGCGACGTCTCGGGCAGCGTCGAGGCCGTCGTGTGGGAGGACGTCGCCGCGATCGGCGCCGAAGCCGCGCTCGGCGCGGCGGTGCGCGTGTACGGCCGCTTCGCCACGGAAGAGCGCTACGGCTCCACGCTGACCGTGCGGCGCCTGCGCACCGCGCTGCCGGAGGAGTTCGAGCCCGACCAGCTGACCGAGGGCCCGCCGATCCCGTACGAGCAGATGCTCGGTGACCTCGAGAACCTGGTCGGCACCGTGCAGAACCCCTACCTGCGCGAGCTGCTCGACCGGCTGCTGGCGGCCGGTACCGAGACCGGCGACCGCTGGCGTGCGGCGCCCGCGGCCAAGACCTACCACCAGGCCTATCGCCACGGGCTGCTCGAGCACTCGCTGTCGGTGGCGCAGGGCGTGAGCGCGATGGCCTCGACCTTCCCCGGCATCGACCGCGACGTGGCGGTCACCGGAGCGCTGCTGCACGACATCGGGAAGATCGAGGCCTACCGGCAGACCGGTGGGGCAATCGACCTGTCCGACGCCGGCAAGCTCCAGGGCGAGATCCCGCTGGGCTACTTCCGCGTGCGCAGCACCATGGAGGCCATCGACGGCTTCCCGCCCGACCTGTGCCAGGCGGTCGGCCACATCATCCTTTCCCACCACGGCAAGCTCGAGCACGGCAGCCCCGTCACGCCGTGCACGCGCGAGGCCACGCTCGTGCACATGATCGACAACCTCGGTGGCACGCTTGGCACGTTCGACCGGATCGAGAAGGGCCTGGCCGAGGGCGAGCAGTGGTCCAGCTACGACCGGGCCCTGTCGGGGTCGGCGTACTTCAGCGCCGCCCGCGCCGCCTGAACCCCGCAAATAGCGGGGTCGACCTGCTGGCCCGGGTCAGGCCCGCGCGTATCCTGATGCCTTCGTGGCAAAGGACACCGAAAAGCTGATCCGCCAGCTGTCGCTGATCTCGTTCCTGATGGCGGAGCGGCGGCCCGTGTCGGCGCTCGAGATCCGCCAGGACGTCGAGGGCTACGCCCAGATGACCAGCGACGAGGCGTTCAACCGGCGCTTCTACGCCGATCGCGCCGAGCTCTCCTCGCTCGGTATCGATCTGAAGATCGACAAGCAGAGCGAGGGCTCCTACGAGGCCGAGACCTACACGCTGCCGCCAGCGAACTTCTACCTGCCTTCGATCGAGTTCTCCGACCAGGAGCTCGGCGGCCTGCGCACCGCGCTGTCCCTGCTCGACGGCGAGTTCGCCTACGCCGAGCCGCTGCGGCTGGCGCTCCAGCAGCTCTCGTGGGGCAAGCCGTCGCCGCTGTCGGCGCCCGAGCAGCAGTCGGTCAAGCTGGCGATGACCGCCGGCCCAGGCGGGCGCGAGCTCAGCCAGCGGCTGTCCAAGGTCGAGACTGCCATCTTCCGCCGCAAGACGATCCTCTTCGACTACTACACGCTGGGCCGCGACGACCAGGGCAAGCGCAAGGTCGACCCCTACCACCTGCTGTTCCGCGGCGGCCAGTTCTACCTCGTGGGCTACGCGCACGAGCGCGAGGACATCCGCGTGTTCCGCCTCTCGCGGATCCTCGGCAAGGTCGGCTACAGCTCGAAGGCCGAGCACGACTTCCAACGCCCCGAGGACTTCGACCCGCGCACCTACGCCACGCGCGCCGACTGGCAGCTGGGCGACGAGCAGGACGTGGCCAAGGTGTGGCTGTCGGACAGGATCGACTGGCTGGCGCGCCGGCACCTTGGCGCGGACGTCGGCACGCTCGAGTCGACCGACGACGGCTCGGTGTTCACCACGGCCTACGGCGACTCACGCCAGCTGATCTCGTGGGTGCTGGGCCTCGGCCCGCGCGCCCGCATCCTGGAGCCGGCAGAGCTGGTCGAGGAGGCGGAGGAGCGCGTGGCCCAGGTGGTCGAGCGCCACTCCGAGCCGATCGACCTGGCCGAGCCGGCGCCGCGCCGCGCGCGCGAGCCCGAGGAGGACGACGGCAAGCGCGAGAGCACGATCCGCCCCGAGCGGTTCGCGCGCCTGGTCACGCTGGCCGGGATCCTGATCGACGCCGCCCGCCGGGGCGGCAAGCTGGAGCTGCGCGAGCTGACCCAGAGCCTCCAGATCAGCGAGACCGAGCTGCGCCAGGACATCGACGTTCTCAACGTCGTCAACTTCGGCGGCGGCTCGTACGTGCTCTACGCGGAGGTGCAGGGCGACACGATCGAGGTCGACCCCGAGCCCTACGGCGACAACTTCGCCCGCCCGGCACGGCTGTTGCCGCTCGAGGCCAAGGCGCTGGTGGCCGCCATCGACCTCGTCGGCGAGCACCTGCCCGAGGGCTCGCTCGCCTCGGCACGGGACAAGATCGTGGACGCCCTCGGTCGCGACCCGGCCACCGACGGCCTCCAGATCACCACCGCCAAGGGCGACGACTCGGAGATCGCTCGGGTGGTGTCGGGCGCCATCGTCAACCGGCACCTGCTGGAGATCGAGCACTACAAGGAGGACGAGGACGAGTTCACCTCGCGCACGATCGAGCCGTACCAGCTGATGAACGGCAGCGAGGGCTGGTACGTGCACGCCTTCGAGCCGGCCAAGGACGCCACCCGCTCGTTCCGCCTGGACCGGATCCGCTCGGCCGACGAGCTCGACCAGAGCTACGAGCCGCGCGAGGGCGTCGAGCCCGACGTGGCCGGGTGGCCCACCACCGGCGAGGTGCCCACCTCCGAGCGCGCGCGGGTGTGGGTCTCGCCCGAGCGGGCGCGCTGGGCGCGCGAGGACCGCTCGGTGGTCGAGGAGCTCAAGGACGGCTCGGTGATCGTGGAGCTGCCGTTCGGCGGCCACGACTACCTGGCGCGGGAGCTCCTCAAGGAGGCGGGCGATGCCGCCGTGCTGGCGCCCGAGGACGCGCGCGATGCCGTCCGCGCCGCCGCCGAGGCGCTCCTCCCCGCCCGCCGCTGAGCGCGTAGGCTCCCGGCGTGCCGTCGCGCAGGGAGCAGATCCAGATGACCGACGAGGAGGTGGCCGCGTTCCTGGTCGAGCAGCACGTGGTGCAGGTATGCACGATCGGGCCGGGCGGCAGGCCGCACGTGATGCCGCTCTGGTACGTGGTCGAGCTCGGGCCCGTGCTACGCGGGTGGACGTTCGCGAAGTCGCAGAAGACACGCAACCTCGAGCGCGATCCGCACGCGACCCTGGGCCTTGACGCCGGCGTCCAGTACCACGAGCTGCGCGGCGTGATGTTCGAGTGCGACGTCGAGCTGGACCGCGATCCCGAGCGCCTGACCGAGCTCGGCGAGGCGGTCTTCAAGCGCTATGGCGACGGCTCCGACCTCTCGCTCGAGGCGCGCGAGATGGTCCGCAAACAGGCCGAGAAGCGCGTCGGCCTGACCTTCCGGCCGACGAAAACCGTGACCTGGGACCACCGCAAGCTCGGGGGCGTCTATTAGGGGCCTGATCCTGAGCGGCGGCAAGGGGACGCGGCTGCGTCCGCTGACCCACACCAGCGCCAAGCAGCTGGTGCCGGTGGCCAACCAGCCGGTGCTGTTCTACGGCATCAGCGCCATGGCCGAGGCCGGCATCGACGAGGTCGGGATCATCGTCGCGCCCGAGACCGGCGACGAGATCCGCGCCGCCGCCGGCGACGGCTCGCAGTTCGGGCTGTCGATCACCTACATCGACCAGGCCGAGCCGCTCGGGCTCGCGCACGCGGTGTTGACCGCGGAGCCCTTCCTTGGCGACTCGCCGTTCGTGATGTACCTGGGCGACAACTTGCTCCGCAACGGAATCACCGAGCTCGTGCGCACGTTCGAGGCCGACGCCCCCGATGCGCTGATCCTGCTGACCAAGGTGCCCGATCCCGAGAACTACGGGGTCGCGGAGCTGGCCGACGACGGACGCGTTTCCAAGCTCGTCGAGAAGCCCGCCGAGCCGGCCACCGACCTGGCGCTCGTGGGCGTCTACATGTTCACCGCCGGCGTGTTCGAGGCCGCGCGCGCGATCGAGCCCTCAGCGCGCGGCGAGCTGGAGATCACCGATGCGATCCAGTACCTCGTCGATGGCGGCAAGCGCGTCGATCCGCACGTGGTCCAGGGCTGGTGGAAGGACACCGGCCAGGTGGCCGACATGCTCGAGGCCAACCGGCTGATCCTGGATGCGATGGAGGAGCGCCTGGACGGCCGGCTCAGCGACTCGCAGATCGAGGGCCGGGTCGTGGTCGAGGAGGGCGCCGTCCTGGAGCGGGCCACCGTGCGCGGCCCGGCGATCATCGGCGCGGGCGCCGTCATCCGCGACGCCTACATCGGCCCGTACACCGCCATCGCCGAAAACGTGATCATCGAGCACGCCGAGCTCGAGCACTCGATCGTCCTGTCCGGCGCCACCATCCGCGACCTCGACGCCCGAATCGAGGCTTCGCTGATCGGCAAGAACGCAGTGGTCGCGCGATCGCCAAGCGTGCCCAAGGCACACCGGTTCGTGATCGGGGACAACTCCGAGGTGCAGATCATCTAGCCGTTCGGAATCCTGAGGACGTGACGTAGCCATCACTACTTCAAGTCCTCACGATTTCGCCGTGGTGGCGGTACCGGCGCTCACGGCTTGCGGCAGGGGTAGATTGGCCCACGTGCGGAAGGTGCTCCTCAGCATGAGCGTGCTCGCCGTCTTGGCGCTGCCCGCCGCTGCGCCCGTGGCCGAAGCGGCTCCCAAGGCGCCGCGGCTCAAGGCCGGTGTCGGCAAGGCCGACATCACGCCGCAGACCGGCTACTACCTGGGCGGCTGGACGCGGGCTGACCGGATCGCGCAGGGCCAGCACACGCGGCTGTTCTCGCGCGCGATGGTGATGGAGCGCGCGGGGCGCAAGTTCGCGCTCGTGCAGGTGGACCTGTTCATGGTGCCCGGCGGCATGGTCAAGCAGATCGGGGAGATCCTGGCGAGCCGCGGGTTCTCCGAGCGCAACATCCTGATCTCGGCCAGCCACACCCACTCGGGGCCGGGCGGGTACGCCAACTTCGAGACGCTGAACACCGCCGCACCGAGCCTGCAGACCGCAACGGACCCGCAGAGCTTCGCCAACTTCCTGTCGCCGGAGAAGGCGAACCCGCTCCTGTACACGTTCCTGACGCGGCAGATCTCGACGGCGATCCGGCGCGCCGACGACGACCGCGGGATGGCGACGGCGGGCTGGGGGTCGGCGAAGATCCTCGGCCTGACGCGCAACCGCAGCATCGAGGCGCACCTGGCCAACCACGGGGTGATCAAGGCCCGTGGCGAAGGCAAGGAGGCCGACGACCCGGGCGGCTACGAGCACACGATCGACCCGAACGTGGACGTGCTGCGGGTGGACAAGCTGCGGCGCGTGAGGGGCCGCCTGAGGAGGGTCCCGATCGGGGCGTGGTCCACGTTCGCCGACCACGGCACGGTCACCAAGTCGAGCTTTACGTACTACAACGGCGACCACCACGCATCGGCGATGCGGGTCTTCGAGCAGCGCGTGCGCACCGAAGGGAGGGTCCCGCCGGGACAGGAGGTGCTCAACGTCTACGGCAACTCCAACGAGGGCGACATGTCGGCAGGCCTGACGCGCAGCGGCCCGGCGGCATCGGACTTCGTCGGCCGCACCGAAGCCGCCGCCATGTACCACGCCTGGCGCCGCGCCAGGCGCCACTCCTCGCGCTATCCGGCGTTCTCGAGCCGCTGGACGCGCGTGTGCTTCTGCGGCCAGGTGGTCGAGGACGGCGAGCGCGTGGCCAGCGAGTCCCAGGTCGGGATCCCGTTCCTGACCGGGTCGGAGGAGGAGCGCGGGCCGTTGTTCGACGTCACCGGCGAGGAGTTCGAGGACCGCCGCGGGCCCGATACCGGGCCCCCGCACGGGGTCAAGGCCTCTGTGCCGGGCGTCGGCGCCGGCGTGCCGAACGGCGTGCCGCTGGTGGCGTTCCGGCTGGGGCGGCGTATGGTCGTGTCGCTGCCGGCGGAGGGCACCAAGGAGATGGGCGCCCGGATCAAGGCGGCGGTGCGGTCGCAGATCGCGGGCTCGGGGATCGGCGACGTCGTGCTGTCCGGGCTGGCCAACGAGTTCGTGCTCTACGTGACCACCCCGCAGGAGTACGACCGCCAGCACTACGAGGGCGGCAACACGCAGTTCGGGCGCCAGTCGGGAAACCTGCTCAAGAACGAGATCGCCTCCCTGGCGGGGCGGCTGGCGCGCGGCCAGCCGGCGCCGGAGCCATACGACTTCGACCCGACCAACGGCGTGCGACCCGGCAACGAGGACTACGGCACCGGCGCCGCCTCGGCGACCGCGCTGACCCAGCCGCGGCCCGCATACGCCCGCCTCCAGCGCGCGGAGCTGTCATGGCAGGGCGGCCAGCTGGGACTGGACCGGCCGGTGGACCACGCGTTCGTGACCGCCCAGCGGCAGACGCGCAAGGGGTGGGTCGACGAGGACAGCGACCTCGGCCTGGCGATGCTGTGGAGCGTCGACGGCCAAGGGCGCTACACGGTGAAGTGGGAGATCCCGCGCGAGGCGCCGCGCGGCACCTACCGGCTACTGGTGACCGGCAAGCGCTACCGGCTGGCCAGCAACCGCTTCCGGGTGTTCGGCTCGAGCGCGCTGAGGGTCACGCGCGTGGACGCGCCCCCGGGCAAGTACACGGTGGCGCTGGCCTACCCCGAGGCCGTGCGCGACGTGGACCTGACCCACCGGCCGCGGTTCGCCGACGGTGGCCGCGTGCGGTTCAACGTGGGCGGCAGACCGGTGATCGTGAAGCGCAAGGCGGGAACGATCTACTTCTCGGTGAATGCGGCAGCGGGCACGCCGGTGGCCGTCGCACCGCTGGACGCGCGCGACCGGTTCCAGAACGCCAACGGCGCTGCGTTCCAGCGCTAGGAGCGCTATCTCTCGCTGACGTCGGCGCTGCGAAAGACCGCGGACCCGCGCCGGACGCCGCCCGCCGTTATCGCCATCCGCGCCGACTCGTAGATCGGCCCGCGGAAGGTGCGGCCCACGGTGCGCCCGCCGACCTGGAACCGGAACGTGTTGCCGCGTGCGCGCATCCTCACGCGGACCAGGCGGGCGGAGGGCGCCTTGCGGCGGGCCAGGATCTTCAGCTTGCCGCGGTTGCGCTGCCAGACGGTCGCCTGCTCGCGCCCCACGGACAGCCCGATGCCCTCGAATTCGCTCCGGTAGGACGCGATCCCACCCTGTGACTTGCCGCGCAGCGACCCGCGGTCGAGCACGGCGCTGGCGCTGTAGTTCTCGTCGGCGGTGCGGCGGGCGAGCACACCGGCGTCGAACCGGTCGCGCCCGCGCCTGGAGGCGGTCAGACGCAGCCCGCGGTTGATCCGGATTCCCGGCTTGCGCATGAACGGCCATTCCCAGTTGGCGTTCAGACGGCCGCGGAACCTGTCCGTGAACGCCAGGGTGGCGGCGCCGGGAGAGCGCGGCGGCGGCATCCCGTTGCCGATCCGAAGCCAGTTGTCGGGCGTGAAGAAGGCGCTGTCGGCGATCATCTGGCGGCCGGCGAGCCGGCCCTTGTCCTGCGGGTAGGCGTGGTAGAGGGCGTCGAGCGTGCCGCTGGGGCCGGGGTAGATCGAGCCGTGACCGGGGCAGCTCCAGCCGTTGCCGCCCGTGAGGATCGGGTTGCCAGGGAACTTCTCCCACTCGGCCATGATCGTGCGCGAACGGGCGGTGCCGAGCGCGTAGTCGCAGCCGACGGTGCCGCCGAACAGGCCGCCCGAGTAGAGCATGTGGAAGTAGCCGCCCGAGCGCACGATGCTGGGGCCCTCGATCACACCGCCCTCCCACTGGCGGTCGTTACGCATGATGACCGTCGGCTTGCCCTCCACGCGCGTCCCGTCCTCGCTCATCGCCTGGGCCCAGATCGAGGTGGGGCGCATGAACTCGTTGCCGTCGTTCTTGTAGATCAGGGTCCGGCGTCCGTTCTCGTCGCGCAGCACGTAGGGGTCGATCGAGCCCTCCTCGCCACAGCGGATCGGCTTGCCGAGGTCCTTGTAGGGCCCGGTGGCGGACTTCGCGAACGCGGCGCCGATGCAGAACCACGGGTCCCGTCCGCGCTTGGAGCGCGCGCTGTAGTAGACGGCGTAGCGGCCCTCGGAGAGCTTGGTGATCTCGGGCGCCCACATGTTCACCTCGACCCACTTCGGCGGGTTCCTGAACACCTGGCCGCGCAGCGTCCACTGGCTGCGGTCGGTCGACGTGTACATCCGGAACGAGGGCGCCCAGCCGTTGGCCGTGACCACCGCCACGTGCTGGCCGTTGTCGTAGATCGCGGACGGGTCGGGCACGTCGCCAGCCACCACCGGCACGGGGAGTACCGCGGCCGCCCCTACCAGCGTCCGAGAGAGATATGCCCGCAGCACGCCGCTCACTGTAGACCGGAGAACCCCGGGGGGGCCGATCGATTCGGCCTCCTGCAATGCTGGCCCGCGTGAAACTGGTGGTATGCGGGGCCGGCGGCATGCTCGGCCAGGACATCGTGCGCGCCGCGCGGTTCATGAACCACGAGGTCACCGCCCTGGACCGCGATGCGCTCGACATCTCGAACGAGCAGGCGGTGCGGCGGGCGATCGAGCGCGAGCGGCCCCAGGCGGTCGTCAACTGCGCCGCCTACACGGCGGTCGACGCGGCCGAGCACGACAGCGACGCCGCGATGCGCCTGAACGCGGACGCCGCCGGCACCGTGGCGGCCGCGGCCGCGGCCGTTGGCGCCTCTGTGGTCTACCCCTCGACCGACTACGTCTTCGACGGCACCGGCGACCGACCCTACGTGGAGTCCGACGAGCCGTCGCCGAAGACGGTCTACGGCCAGACCAAGCTGGCGGGCGAGGTGGACACGGCCGCCGCCAACCCGCGTCACTTCCTGGTCCGAACCTCGTGGCTGTTCGGCACCGGCGGGCGCAACTTCGTGGAGACGATGCTCGAGATCGGCGAGCGCGACAAGCAGGTGCTGGTGGTGCGCGACCAGGTCGGCTGCCCGACCTGGACCGGCCACCTGGCCGCCGGGATCGTGCGACTGCTGGACACGGACGCCTACGGCCTGCACCACATGTCCGCACAGGGCGAGTGCAGTTGGTACGACTTCGCGATGGCCATCTTCGAAGAGGCCGGCGTGCAGTGCAGCGTGCTGTCCACCACGACGGCCGAGTTCGCCCGTCCGGCTCCGCGCCCGGCGTACTCCGTGCTCGGCACCCAGTGGCAGGACGCGATCCACCTGCCCGAGTGGCGCGTCGGCCTGCGCGGCTACCTCGAGGACCGGGCGTCGTGAAGCTGCTGGTGACCGGTGCGGCCGGGTTCATCGGCTCCACGTTCGCGCGTCTGGTGGCCGGCGAGCACGAGGTCGTCGTGCTGGACAAGCTGACCTACGCCGGCCGCAAGGAGAACCTCGACGGCGTCGAGCACACGCTTGTCGAGGGCGCGATCGAGGACCCGGTCGTGGTGCGCGAGGCGATGCAGGGCGCCGACGCCGTGGTCAACTTCGCCGCCGAGTCGCACGTGGACCGCTCGATCGAGGGCCAGGACCCGTTCGCGATGACGCACGTGATCGGCACCGGCATCCTGCTCGAGGCCGCCCGCGAGCTTGGCGTCGGGCGCTACCTGCAGGTGTCCACCGACGAGGTCTACGGCTCGATCGAATCCGGCTCGTTCACCGAGACGTCGCCGCTGGACCCGTCATCCCCCTACTCCGCGACCAAGGCGGGCGGCGACCTGCTGGTGTCGGCGCACGCGCACACGCACGGCATCGAGGCCGTGATCTGCCGCGGGTCGAACAACTACGGCCCGCGCCAGTACCCCGAGAAGCTGATCCCGCTGATGGTGCTGAACGCCATCCACGGCGACCCGCTGCCCGTTTACGGCGACGGCAGGCAGGTGCGCAACTGGCTCTACGTGGAGGACTTTGCACGCGCAATCGCGCTGGTGCTCGAGAAAGGCCGTCCGGGCGAGGCCTACAACGTCGGCGGCCCGGACGAGTGCGAGAACATCGAGGTCGTCGAGCGGATACTCGAGCTGACCGGCAAGGACGACTCGCTGATCGAGCACGTGGCCGACCGCAAGGGCCACGACCGCCGCTACAGCCTGTCCTCGGACAAGCTCCGCGACGAGCTCGGGTGGGAGGCCCGGGTGCACTTCGCCGACGGCCTCGAGCAGACCGTCCGGTGGTACCGCGACAACGAGTGGTGGTGGGGCCCGATCCGCTCAGGCGAGTACCGCGCGTACTACGAACAGCAGTACGGAAAAGCGCTGGGCTAACGTCACCCGGGTGCTCGCGACGCCCGCACTCGAGATCCGTGGCCTTACCAAGCGCTACGACGACGGCACGCTGGCCATCGAGGACTTCGACCTCGTTGTGCCCGACGGCGCCTTCTTCGGGCTGCTCGGCCCCAACGGCGCCGGCAAGACCACCGCCATCAGCGCCATCTGCAACCTGATCCGGGTGACCGAGGGCGACATCCTGGTGTTCGGCGAGCCGATCACCTCGCTGGAGGCGCGGTCGTGGATCGGGCTGGCCGAGCAGGACATCAACCTCGACCGCTTCCTGACCGTGCGCGAGACGCTGATCTACCACGGCGGCTACTTCGGCTTCCCGGCCGACCAGGCGGGCGAGCGTGCTGACGAGATGATCCACGCGTTCGACCTGGGCGCCAAGCGCGACGTGCGCACCACCAAGCTGTCGGGCGGCCAGCGCCGGCGGCTGCTGCTGGCGCGCGCGCTTATGCACCGCCCGCGGCTGGTGATCCTGGACGAGCCCACCGCCGGCGTGGACTTCGAGCTGCGCCAGGAGCTGTGGGCCTACATCCGCCGGCTGCACGCCGAGGGCACCACGATCCTGCTGACCACGCACTACCTCGAGGAGGCCGAGGCGCTGTGTGACGAGATCGCGCTGATCCGAGGCGGCAAGCTGATCGCGCGCGACAGCGCGGACAACCTGCGCGAGTCGTTCGGCGCAGCCACCCTCTCCGACGTCTACGTGAAGGCGATGGCGGGATGACCGGCACGTCCGGGCTGATCTGGCTCGCGCGCCGCGAGACCCTGCGCGTCAGCAAGATCTGGACGCAGACGGTGCTGGCCCCGGTGGTCAGCTCGCTGCTGTTCATCCTGGTCTTCGGGCTCTCGCTGAGCGGGCGCGTGCGCAACGTGTCGGGCGTGCCCTACGACCAGTTCATCGTGCCCGGCCTGATCGCGATGGCCATGGTCCAGGCCGCGTTCTCGAACAACTCCTCGACGGTGTTCCAGGCCCGCTTCGACCGCTACATCCACGACATCCTGTCGGCGCCCATGCACCCGTGGCAAATGACGCTCGGGTTCGTGGTCGGCGGCGTGTACCGCGGCTTTCTGATCGGAGCCGCCCTGCTGGTTCTGGCCGTGGTCCTGACCGGCGTGGGCATCGCGCACCCGTTCGCGCTCGCGGCGGTCGTCGTGCTGTGCCTGGTGCTGTTCGCCGCATTCGGCACGGTGGTCGGCGTGTTCGCCCAGAGCTGGGACAGCTCGAGCTTCATCGCAAACGTGGTGATCCTGCCACTGGCCTTCCTCGGTGGCACCTTCTACTCGGTGTCGCTGCTGCCCACCCCGTGGGAGGAGCTCAGCCACATCAACCCGATCTTCTACATCGTGCAGGCCATGCGCTTCGGGCTGCTGGGCGAGAGCGACGTGAGCATCTGGCTGTCGCTCGGCGTGGTGCTGGCGCTCACGATCCCCGCCTACCTGTGGGCCCAGTGGCTGTTCACGTCCGGGCGCAAGCTGAAGGCCTGAGAACGTCGATGCGAAGCTCGCTCGATCAGCGATCGGGCTACGCTCCCCTCGCTGCCGAGATCGCGCGCTGTCGCACCTGCCCGCGGCTGGTGGCGTGGCGCGAGCAGGTGGCGCGCGAGAAGCGGGCGGCGTTCGCCGACCAGGAGTACTGGGGCCGCCCGGTGCCGGGCTTCGGCGACCTGGACGCCGGCATCTACATCCTCGGCCTGGCGCCCGCCGCCCACGGCGCCAACCGCACCGGCCGCGTGTTCACCGGCGACCGCTCGGGCGACTGGCTCTACGCCGCACTTCACCGTGCCGGCCTGGCGAACCAGCCGCACTCGGTGTCGGCCGACGACGGGCTGGAGCTGCACGGCGCGTTCATCGCCGCGGCCGTGCGCTGCGCCCCGCCCGCCAACAAGCCGGCGCCCGCCGAGCGCGACGCCTGCCTGCCGTTCGCCGCGCGCGAGCTCGAGCTGATCGAGCCGCGCGTGATCGTGTGCCTGGGCGCGTTCGCCTGGGACGCCGCGCTGCGGCTGACGGGCCCGCCGCCGCGGCCCAAGCCCAAGTTCGGCCACAGCGCCGAGCACACGACAGCCGGCGGGCCGGTGCTGCTCGGCTGCTTCCACGTGAGCCAGCAGAACACGTTCACGGGCAAGCTGACCGAGCCGATGACGGACACGATCCTCGCGCGCGCGAAGGAGCTGGCGGCACGGTAGGCGAGCGTCGCCGGTCAGCTTTCAAGGCGTGCGCGACAGGTTCTCGCTGCGCATGCAGTGCAAAGGCGGATCGGCGCTGGCCCCGGGGACGAAACGGACGCAGGCTCGACCCAGATCGAGCAAGGACGCTTGGTGAGCCGATTCAAAAGGGGACAAGACGACGGCCCGCGGACCGTCCGCGCGCTGCTGGAACGGCCTCCGTCCGTGAAGGAGATGGGATGGAGCGAGGCCGTCCTGGGACTGTTCGACGCCGATCCGGAGCTGGAGTGGGTTCCGGTGCTGGGCTCGGGCAGCCGCCCACTGGCCATCGCCGGCCGGCCGCTGGGCATGAACGTGGAGCCACGCCTGGCCGGCGTCGAGCAGGTCCAGCCCGACGAGACGCTCGCGGGGGCCGCCCGGCGCGCCCTGGCGCGGCCCAGCTCCGAGCGGCTGGTGCCGCTGATCCGCTGCGACAGCCGCGAGCGCTACGTGGCCGTGGTCAGGGTCGAGCGGATCATCATGGAGCTCGCAGACACACACGAGTCACAGCCGCTACCCTCCCCGCAATCGTAGCCAACCCAGCCGAGTTCGCGCCCGCCTGACGGTCGCGGAACGGGGGACCCAAAGGGCCGCAAGGCCCCGGGGCGAATCGCCGTCGTAGAGCGGCGTAGCGCACTCTTCAAGCGCGAGCCCGTCAGCTAACCCCGTAGGCACGAGAAGAGAGGGCCGCACTTCCACATGTCACGCCGCCTGACCCCACGCAACGCGCTGCTGACCGGCGCGCTGCTCGCACTGCCCCTGTCCGCGCCCGCGATCGCGGACGCCCAGCTGGGCGACAAGACGCTGCGCAAGGGAGACTCGGGATCCGACGTCAAGGCGTTGCAGCGCGAGCTGCGCAGCGCCGGCTACCGCACTGCGGTGGACGGCGAGTACGGCAACGACACCGCCCGCCGCGTGCGCGCGTTCGAGGGCAACGAGCAGCTGAAGGTGGACGGCAAGGTCACCCCGGCAGACGCGCGCAAGCTGCGCGCGACCACCGAGCGCGGCGAGAACGGCGAAGAGGAGTTGCCGACCGGCGGCGCTGTTCCGGGCGAGGAGGAGAAGACCCAGACCGCGCCCGGCGCGAAGGCCACCGTTGGCGCCGACGGCTTCGCCGTCGCCCCGGCGGGCGCACCGCCCGAGGTCCAGAAGGCCATCGCGGCCGGCAACGAGATCGCCAAGACGCCATACAAGTACGGCGGTGGCCACGGCAAGCTGAAGGACAGCGGCTACGACTGCTCCGGCTCGATCTCCTATGCGCTCCGCAAGGCCGGGATCATGAAGTCGTCGCTGGCCTCCGGCCCGATGATGAGGTTCGGCGAGAGCGGCCGCGGTGACTGGATCACCCTCTACGCCAACTCGGGCCACGCCTACATGATCATCGCCGGCCTGCGCTTCGACACCAGCGCGCGCAAGCAGGAGGGCTCGCGCTGGTCGGACGAGTCGCGCTCGAGCAAGGGATACACCGCGCGGCACCCCGAGGGCTTCTAGCCCTCACAATGGCGGGCTGATGCCCGCCGACGGCAAGGCAAGCCAGCAGCGCACCGCGCTGATCAGCGTCGCCGCCGCGATCGTCCTGATCGCGGTCAAGCTCGGCACGGGCCTGGCCACCGGCTCGCTGGCGTTCCTGGCCGAGTCCGCCCACTCGGCCACCGACCTGGTCGCGGCGCTGCTCACGCTGTTCGCCGTTCGCGTCGCGGTCCGCCCGGCCGACGACGACCACCAGTACGGCCACGGCAAGGCGCAGCACCTGGCCGCGCTCGGCGAGAGCGGCTTCCTGGTCCTGGTGTCGCTGGTCATCGCCGCGCTGGCCGCGCGGCGACTGGTCGACGGGGGCGACCACGGGCTCGACGTGACCTGGTGGGCGATCGCCGTGCTGGGCTTCGTGATCGCGCTGGACGCGTCGCGGATGCTCGTCAGCCACCGCGCCGCGATCCGGCACGGGTCGGCGGCGCTGGCCGCCAACGCGCTGCACTTCGGCTCGGACCTCGCCGGCTCGCTGGCGGTGCTGGTCGGCCTGCTGTTCGTGGCGGCCGGCTACCCCGCGGCCGACGCGATCGCCGCGCTGGCGGTGGCGGCGCTCGTGATCGCCGCCGCGCTCCGGCTGGCGCGCCAGTCGGTCGACGTGCTGATGGACCGCAGCTCGGCCGAGTCGCATGCCGCCGTCGAGGCGGCGCTGGCCGCGCTCGACGAGCGCTTCGAGCTGCGCCGGGTGCGCGCCCGCCACGCCGGCGACAGCCATTTCGTGGACCTGGTGGTCGGCATCCCGCCCGACGCCCAGATCACCCAGGCCCACGCGACCGCCGACCACATCGAGTCCGCCGTCGAGGAGCAGCTGCCCAACACCGACGTGATGGTCCACCTCGAGCCGATCGAGGGCGAGGGCGACCTGCGCGAGCGCGCGACCGTCGCGGCGCTGTCGGTCCCGGAGGTGCGCGAGGTGCACAACGTGCGCGCCATGCGAACCGACGGCACGTACGAGCTGACGCTGCACGCGAAGGTGCCCGGCGCGCAGTCGCTGGAAGCCGCGCACGACACCGCCGACCGCGTCGAGGCCTCGATCCACGAGGCACTGCCGGAGCTCGAGCGGGTGTACACGCACATCGAGCCGTTGTCCGAGACCGCCGACGCCGTCCGGCCCCAGCGCGACGAGGTCGCGGCCGACCGTGACGCGATCCTCGAGCTGGTCCTGATGCACACCGGGGCCGCGCCGCTTGACGTGAGTTTCCGCGACTCTGGCCGTGGCCGGATTGCGCTGGTGACCGTTGCCGTGGCCGGCCACGAGTCGCTGCGCGACGCGCACCGGATCGCCGGCCGGATCGAGCAGGACCTACGCCGCCGGCGGCCCGACCTCGCCGATGCGGTGGTGCACACCGAGCCGGCGCGTGAGGAGGACTCCACGGGGTAGGATCGCTCGCACGTGGCTGGGAGGCTCGTGATCCTGGTGGGGACGGCTCTGCTCACGCTGGGCCCGGCACACACGAGCGCGCACGCCAAGGTGCCCCCGAGCAAGGTGCTCGCCGGCAAGGCCACCGACAGCGTTGGCGCGGTCGTGCGGCGCACGAGGTACGGCGTGCCGCACGTGACCGCGAAGACCATCGAGGGCGCGGCCTACGGCCAGGCCTACGCGTTCGCCGAGGACAACCTCTGCACGCTCGCCGACGACCTGGTCACGGTCAACGCCGAGCGTTCGCGCTACTTCGGCGCCAATGCCACAAACACGATCTCCGGAAACCAGCTCAAGTACAAGAACATCGACTCGGACTTCTTCTACGAGCGCATCAACGCCACCGGCAAGATCGAAGCGCTGCTGGCCAAGAAGCCGCCGCAGGGCCCGCTGCCCGAGCTGCGCCAGGCCACACGCGGGTTCGTGCGCGGCTACAACGCATACCTGGCCGATGTTGGCGGCGCGAAGGGCCTGAACGACCCGCGCTGCAAGGGCGAGCCATGGGTCCGCGCGATCACCGAGCGCGACCTCTACCGGCGCTACTTCCAGCTCGGTGAGCTGGTCTCCGGGCTGATCGCGCTCGACGGGATCGCCAACGCGGCGCCGGTGGGCGCCGCGTCGTCATCGACCCGGTCACCGATGGTGCGCGAGCTGGGCCGGCGCAGGACCGGCCTCGGCGTGGGCTCGAACGCCTGGGGCCTTGGCGGCGACGCGACCGACAACGGCAAGGGCGCGGTGATCGGCAACCCCCACTTCCCGTGGGCCGGCTCCGAGCGGTTCTACCAGTCGCACGTGACCGTGCCCGGCCAGCTGGACGTGAGCGGCGGCACGCTCTACGGGGTGCCGGCGGTGCTGATCGGCCATACGAAGGGTCTGGCCTGGTCACACACGGTGGCCACCGCGTGGCGGCTGACACCGTTCGAGCTCAAGCTGGTGCCGGGCGACCCGTACAGCTACTTCCTGGACGGCCGCCCGACGAAGATGAAGGCCACGAAGCTGACGGTCGACGTCGGCGGCGGCCAGCAGCGCACTCGCACCGTCTACGAGACGGTCCACGGGCCGATGTTCACCTCGCTGCTGGGCCTGCCGCTGTTCCCGTGGACGACCGTCACCGGCTACGCGATGGGCGACGTGAACGCGGACAACTTCCGCTACCTCAACCACTTCCTCGAGACCAACAAGGCCCAGAGCGTGCGCGAGTACGACGCCATTCAGCGCCGCTACCAGGGCATCCCGTGGGTCAACTCGCTGGCCGCGGACAGCACCGGCGAGGCCTACTTCTCGATGAACGGGGCGATCCCGAACATGCCCAACGACAAGGTCCAGCGCTGCCAGACGACGCTCGGCCTGGTCACGTTCAGCCAGCTCGGGCTGCCGACCGTGGACGGCTCGCGGTCGGAGTGCGAATGGGGTGGCCAGGCGCCGGGATCGGCCGACAGGGGGCTGCTGCCCAACGCGCGCACGCCGGCGCTGTTCCGGCGCGACTACGTGGCCAACGGCAACGACAGCCACTGGCTGGCCAACGACAAGCGGCCGCTGGAGGGCTTCGACCGCATAGTCGGGATCGAGCGCGCCGAGGTCACGCCGCGCACGCGGCTGGGCCTGACGATGATCCGCGACCGCCTGACCGGCCGCGACGGCCTGCCCGGCAACCGCTTCACGCAGGAGTACCTGAGGTGGATCGCGCTGGGCAACCGCCAGTACCTCGGCGAGCTGTGGCGGCCCGAGCTCGTCCGGATCTGCCGCCGCGACGCCTCCTTCCCGCGTGAGGCGTGTGACGTGCTCGCCGCCTGGTCGGGTCGCGACGACCTGGACGCACGCGGCGCGCTGCTGTTCCGCCGCTTCGCCGCCCGTGCGTTCCCCGCCACCCAGTCGCTGCCCAGCGGCACCCAGGGCAGCCAGCCGGTCGGGCTGCGCAACTTCTCCCAGCCGTTCGACGTGAACCGCCCGGTGGACACACCGTCCGGCCTTGCCGACTCGTCCACCGTGCGTGGCCACCTGGCCGGCGCGATCCAGGATCTGCGCGGCGCCGGCCTGCCGCTGAACGCGACGCTGCGCGCGGTGCAGGTCGACAAGCCGACGGGCATCGCGGTGTCCGGCGGCCCTGGCGACCTCGGCGTGTTCAACGTGATCACCTCGCGCTGGAACGGCAAGGGCCAGGACACGATCGCGCACGGCACCAGCTTCATCCACGCGACCCAGTTCCTGGCCGGCCGCTGCGGCGTCAAGTCGAGCACGTTCCTCACGTACGGGCAGTCCGAGAACCCCGACTCGCCGCACCGCAGCGACTACACGCGCGCATTTCGCGACAAGAAGTGGAACACGATGCCGTTCTGCGCCGACGAGGTGCTGGCCGCGCCGCAAAGGGTCAGCTACGTGGGCAACAGCTGTGTCCCCCGCGGCGGCCTCAGGGCGGCCTCGGTCAAGGGCACGCGCCGGGGCGTGCGAATCGGCCTCCGCCGCGCGCGCAAGGCGCGCGTGACGGTGCGCATCTACCGCGTCACCCGCAGGGGCCTGAGGCGGGTGGCCACGTTCAAGCGGGCGCGCACCTTCACCATCCGGCGCGGCCGGCTGAAGCGGGGCACGTACGTCGCGCGGATGCGAATCGCGACGGCGTCCGGCCGCGTGCACCAGCGCCAGCAGGCGTTCCGCCTGCGCGGCGCGCGCGTCAAGCGGCTGTCGTCCTTCTCCCGCGACCAGCAGTGCCGCGTGATCCAGCGGCTGTCCGTCGCGGGGCCGGTGCTCTCGGGCAGGCGCATCCGGCTGCGCTACCGGACCGATCGCACCGCGCGCGTGAGCTTCCGCGTTGCGCGCGGCAAGCGGATCGTGCGCAAGCTCCGGCCCGGCTCGAGGCGCGGCGAGCGCAACCAGGCCGTGACCCTGCGGCGGCTGAGGCGCGGTGCCTACAAGGTGCGCATGTCGGTGCGCGCGGCCGGCGGCGTCAGGAGCAGCGCCGTGATCGCCTTCCGCGTGCGCTAGGCGCTCGTCGCCACCGCCACGCCGCGCTCGACCCACGGCGCCAGGCACGAGCCGTCGGCCACGTTGGCGGCGTCCACCAGCAGCCAGCCGTCCATCTCGCGCCCGCGCATGACCATCCGCTCGACGCCGTCGCTCGCGACCAGGTCGTCGCTGTCGGCCGGGTCCACCCGCACCATCAGGCTGCCTCTGCTCGCCGCGGCCACCGCCATGCGCCCGTTCACGAGGAACGCCAGGCCGCCGAACATCTTCTTCTCGGTCACCGCTTCCCCGTCCGCCAGTAGCTCGCGGATGCGGTTCGCCAGATCTTCGTCGTAGGCCATCGGCGAGCACGATAAACGGCGCGAGCCGTCGCCCGGCCTCGGGGGATGAGGCTCCGCTAACGCGCCTCATGGACGCGTTTGTGGAGTCGCGTCCGCAACGTTGACGACGCACCGCTCCTCCGGAGGCTCGGCAAAACAGCAGCTGTAGGTCAACGCGTAGGCTCAGTGAACCGTGCCCGCTGATCCGCTCGCCTCCTTCACGCCCGCAGTCCGTGACTGGTTCAGGCGCTCGTTCGAGGGCCCGACCGAGGCCCAGAAGCAGGCCTGGCCGGCGATCGCCGGTGGCCGCCATGTGCTGGTCTCGGCCCCGACCGGGTCGGGCAAGACGCTGGCGGCATTCCTGTGGGGGCTCGACAGGCTTGCCGCCGAGCCCGGCGAGGGCTGCCGGCTGGTGTACGTGTCGCCGCTCAAGGCGCTGAGCTACGACGTCGAGAAGAACCTGCGCGCGCCCCTGAAGGGGATCGGTGGGGACATCTCCGTAGGCATCCGCACCGGCGACACGCCGCAGAAGGAGCGCGCGCAGATGCTGCGCACTCCGCCCGATGTTCTGATCACCACGCCCGAGTCGCTGTACCTGATGCTGACCTCGCGCGCCCGCGAGATGTTCGCCGCCACCACTGCGGTGATCGTCGACGAGATCCACGCCGTCGCGCGCACCAAGCGCGGCGCCCACCTGGCGCTGACGCTGGAGCGGCTCGAGCACGCCGCCGACCAGCCGGTGCAGCGGATCGGCCTGTCGGCCACCCAGAACCCGCTCGAGGAAGTCGGCCGCTTCCTGGTCGGGACCGGCCGCGAGTGCGAGCTGGTCGACACCGGCGTGCGCAAGCCCCTGGACCTGAAGATCCATGTGCCGGTCGAGGACATGCGCGAGCCCGGCGCCCACGACGTGACCGATCCCGCCGTGGGCGGCCAGGGCACGGCGGCGGGTGGCGGCGACCTCATCGGCAGCGGGCCGGGCGACCCGGACGCCGCGACGCGGCGGTCGATCTGGCCCGCCATCTACCCGGAGCTCCTGGAGCTGGTCCAGCAGCACCGGTCCACGATCGTGTTCGTGAACAACCGCCGCGCCGCCGAGCGGCTGGCGGTGCGCCTGAACGAGCTGGCCGGCGACGAGGACGCGCCGGCGGCGATAGCCCGCGCGCACCACGGGTCGCTGGCGCGCGAGGAGCGGCTGGTGGTCGAGGACCTGCTCAAGTCGGGCGACCTCCCCTGCCTGGTCGCCACCAGCTCGCTGGAGCTCGGCATCGACATGGGCGCCGTCGACCTGGTGCTCCAGGTGGAGTCGCCGAAGTCGGTCACCGCGGGGCTCCAGCGGATCGGCCGCGCGGGCCACAACGTTGGCGACACGTCCAAGGGCCGGATCTTCCCCAAGTTCCGTGCCGATCTCCTGGAGTGCGCCGTCGTGGCCCGGCGGATGCGCGAGGGCCTGATCGAGACCACGGTGATCCCGCGCAACCCGCTGGACGTGCTGGCCCAGCAGGTCGTCGCCGTCGTGGCGACCGGCGATGACTGGAAGGCGTCGGAGCTGCACGAGCTCGTCCGCCGCGCCTACCCCTACTCCGACCTCTCGCGCGAGCTGTTCGACCAGGTGCTGGACATGCTCGACGGGCGCTACCCGTCCGAGGAGTTCAGCGAGCTTCGCCCGCGGATCGTCTGGGACCGGGTCGAGGACACGATCCGCGCGCGCAAGGGCGCGCGCCAGCTGGCGGTCACCAACGCCGGCACGATCCCCGACCGCGGCCTGTACGGCGTGCACCTGCCCGACGGCCGCCGCGTCGGCGAGCTCGACGAGGAGATGGTCTACGAGGCGCGCCCCGGCCAGACGTTCATGCTCGGCGCGTCCACCTGGCGGATCGAAGAGATCACGCGCGACCGCGTGATCGTCACGCCCGCGCCCGGCGCCCCCGGCGCGCTGCCCTACTGGAAGGGCGACGGGGTCGGCCGTCCTGCCGAGCTCGGCAAGGCGATCGGCGAGTTCGCGCGCACCGCCGTGGACCGCGAGCCGGCGGAGCTGGCCGCCGACTACGACCTGGACGACCGCGCCGCCGCCAACCTGGTGACCTACCTGCGCGAGCAGCGCGAGGCCACGCGGGTGGTGCCGAGCGACCGGACGATCGTGGTCGAGCGCTTCCGCGACGAGATCGGCGACTGGCGCCTGTGCGTGCTGTCGCCGTTCGGTGGCCGCGTGCACGCCGCCTGGGGGCTGGCGCTGAGCGCCCGCATCCGCGACCGCTTCGGGCTCGAGTCCGACGCCATCTGGTCCGACGACGGGATCATCGTCCACCTGCCCGACGCGGACGAGCCGCCCGGCGCCGAGCTGGTGCTTGTCGAGCCCGACGAGGTCGAGGAGCTCGTGGTCGGCGAGCTGTCGGCGTCGGCCCTGTACGGCGCGCGCTTCCGCGAGAACGCCGCCCGGGCCCTCCTGCTGCCGCGCGCGTATCCGGGCAAGCGCACGCCGCTGTGGCAGCAGCGGCTCAAGGCACAGTCGCTGCTGGAGGTGGCCAAGCGCTACGGCCAGTTCCCGATCGTGCTCGAGACCTACCGCGAGTGCCTGCGTGACGTGCTCGACCTGCCTGGGCTCGAGGAGCTGCTGCGCGGTCTGCACACGCGCGAGCTGTCGCTGGTCGAGGCCGAGACCGCGCGCGCGTCGCCGTTCGCCTCGTCGCTGCTGTTCGACTACGTGGCCACGTACATGTACGAGGGCGACACGCCCAACGCGGAGCGGCGCGCGGCCGCGCTGTCGCTCGACCGCGACCTGCTGCGCGAGCTGCTGGGCCAGGAGGAGCTGCGCGACCTGATCGACCCGGCGGCGCTGGCCGAGGTCGAGGACGACCTCCAGCGGCGCAGCGAGCGCACGCGCGCGGCCAACGCGGACTCGCTCCACGACGTGCTGCGCTCTGTCGGCGACCTCACGCGTGACGAGATCGCGGAACGCGTGCTGCCCGAGGTGTCGGTCGACGCGATGCTCGAGGCGCTGTCGGGCGACCGGCGCGCGGTCGAGATGCGCGTGGGCGGCCAGCCGCGCTGGATCGCCTCCGAGGACGCCGGCCTGTACCGCGACGCGTTCGGCGCCGTGCCCCCCGGCGGGCTTGCCGGCCGCGTTCCTTGACGAGACCCCCGAGCCGTTCGCGCGGCTGGTGCGCCGCTACGCGCGCACCCACGGCCCGTTCACCACGCGCCAGCTGCACGATCGCTACGCCGTCGACCCGGGTCCGGTGCTCCAGGGGCTGGAGGCCGACGGCGGGCTGGTGCGCGGCGAGCTGCGCCCGGGCGGGTCCGAGCGCGAGTGGTGCGACACCGACGTGCTGCGGCGGCTCCGGCGGGCGTCGCTGGCGGTGCTGCGCAAGGAAGTCGAGCCGGCCGAGCAGCAGGCGCTGGCACGGTTCCTGCCGTCGTGGCAGGGCGTGGACAGCGCGCCGCCCGGCGGCGCGGGCGTGGATCGGTTGCGCGAGCTGCTGGTCCCGCTCCAGGGCGTGGCGCTGGCGCCGGCCGTGTGGGAGGAGGACGTCCTGCCGCGCCGCGCGGGCGCCTACTCGGCCGCATGGCTCGACCAGCTGTGCGCCTCCGGCGAGGTTGTCTGGGTGGGCGCCGGCACGCTCGGCCGCACGACCGGCAAGGTGGCGCTCTACTTCCGCGAGGACGCCCCGCTGGTCGGCCCGCCGAACATCAAGGGCGACCCGCCCGAGGGCGAGCTGCACGACGCCATCCGCCAGCGGCTGCGCACCGGCGCGTCGTTCTGGACCGACCTGCTGGCCGACCTTTCGCCCGAGCCCGCCGAGCTGCAGGAGGCGCTGTGGGATCTCGTCTGGGCCGGTGAGGTCACAAACGACGCGTTCGCCCCGTTGCGCGCGCCACGGCTGTCGCTGGCCCGCGCCCAGGACGCCCAGCCGCGCCGCTTCTCCCGCCGCCGCCGGCCCGGCACGCCCCAGGTCCAGGGCCGCTGGTCGCTCACCGACAGGCTGTTCGCCGGCGCTCCGGAGCACTCCGCACGCATGCGCGCAATCGCCGAGCTGATGCTGGAGCGCTACGGCATCGTCACCCGCGAGACGGTCCTCGCCGAGGGCATCCCCGGCGGCTTCTCCTCGCTCTACGGCGAGCTGGCCAACCTCGAAACGCTCGGCACCGCCCGCCGCGGCTACTTCGTCGAAGGCCTGGGCGGCGCCCAGTTCGCCCTGCCCGCCGCCATCGAGCGACTGCGCGGACTGCGCTCCGATGAACCGGCCGGCCCGCTCGTGCTGGCCGCGACCGATCCCGCCAATCCCTACGGCGCCCAGCTCCCCTGGCCCAAGCGCGACGACCAGCCGTCGCGCCCGCGCCGGGTCCGCGGCGCCCACCTCGTCACCCTGGACGCCGAACCGGCGCTCTATGTCGAGAAGGGCGGCAAGGGACTGCTGCCGCTGCGCGACCCCGCCGAAGGCGAATGGCTCCCCCACGCCCTCGAGGCGCTGGCCGAGCACGTGCGCCGCGGCCGGATCAAGCGCCTTGCGATCGAGCGCTTCGACGGCCGCCCCGTAGTCGGCTCCGAGTACGAGCAGCCACTGATCGACGCCGGCTTCCGGCTCGGCCCGCGCCGGCTGACCCTCAGCGCCTAGGCCTCCCCCCAGGGGGAGAAGCGGGGTACCCCCAAGTCAGGTGGCGGTAAACGGTACGTGGACGTACGTTGGCCTCCTGCCGTGTCGGGCAGGGGACGGAGCTCCTGCCCTTCCAAATTTTCAGGCGGCCGGACGCCGCCGCCAAATCAGGGGAGTCACTTCGATGAGAGGCAACAAGTACGGCCTGGGGCTGGCGATCACCGCCGCCTGCATGGGCTTCGGTGCCAATGCCGCGCAGGCGGACGTCTACTCGACCCGTTTCGAGCAGCCAAACTTCACGACCGGTTCGCTGCACGCTCAGCAGGGCTGGAAGCAGACCAACGCCAACGGTTCAACGTACGACAACGAGGTGAACGCCAATAACGCAGCTCAGACTGGCCTCGGCTTCGGTGGCCAGAGCCTGCGTCTGTCGAATGCGGTGGCCTCGGGCTCATTCGGCGACCACCTGTTCTCCCCCGATCTGGGTGACGAGGCCGGCGAGGCCGTTGCTGTCTCGGGCGGCGAATCCGGTGGCGTGCGCCAGGACGAGTTCGACACGCAGTTCAGCTTCGCCGCGTTCGACCCGGTCAACGACCCAGCGGCAGGCATACCTCCAGGCGTAACGGTGGCGCTAGACAACGGCCAGGGGGGCCGCATCTCACAGATCCGCATCAACGACCAAGGCGCGGCAGGTCTCGAGGTGCTGTTCTATGACGTGGCGGCCGACGGCAGCTTCAACGCTCCCGTCGTCGTCGCGTCCGGCCTTTCCCGGACCGCGGCCCACACCGTCAAGGTCGAAGCCGACTTCTTGGACGGCTCGAACAATGATGTGGTCAAGGTGACGGTCGACAACCTGCCGGCTGTTTCCGGCAGCAGCTGGGAGCAGTTCTACCGCGTCGGCGGTGGTGGCCCCATCCCTACGACCGACCAGCTGCTTTTCATCCATCGAACCGGCACTGGTGCGAATGTCGCCCACCTCGGTAAGGGCATCCTGATCGACGATGTTCGCTACGAGTCCAAGGGCAACCCGACCGGTCCGCAGGGCCCGCAGGGCAACCAGGGCCTTCCCGGCACCAACGGGACCAACGGCACCAACGGGACCAACGGCATCCAGGGTCCCGCCGGCGCCACCGGCCCCCAGGGCCAGGCCGGCACACAGGGCTCCCAGGGCACCGCCGGTGTGACGCCCTCGGCGGTCAAGACCGGCAAGGTGTCCGTGACCTCGCGGTCGCTGAAGGCCAGCAAGAAGCGCAAGGTGACGGTCGGCATCAGCTGCCCGCGCGCGAATGGCCTCTGTGACGGCCGGCTGAACCTCCTGAAGGGCAGGAAGGTCATCGCCCGCAAGGCGTTCATCGTCCGCGGTGGCCGCTCGGGCAAGGTCACGTTCACGCTCAGCCGGAAGAACTACCGGGCGCTGAAGAAGTCCCAGCGGGTGCGGGTGGACTCGTTCTCGCGGGATCTGGCCGGCGCGGCGTCGGAGACGGCCAAGAGCATCACGCTCAAGAAGTAGCCAGGCAGGACAGCAGGGCGTCCCCGGCCCCGTCTCCCGACAGGGAGGCGGGGCCGCCGCTGTTCTGGCGCTCGATCGGATCGTGGCCGGGAGCCTCAGAGATCGCGCCAGTAGCGCTGGATGCGGTCGTCGGTGACGTAGCCGCGCGCGGTCCAGAGGTCGGCGGCGCCAGGATCGTCCTCGTAGATGAGGATGTTCACGCGGCCGAGGCCCTTGGCGCGCAGGTTCTGCTCGGCGGCGTCGACCAGCGCCCGGCCGATGCCGAGGCGGCGGTGGGAGTCGAGGACGCAGAGCCGGGCGATCGCCCCGCGCCATCCGTCCCAGACGGCGATCACCGTGCCGACGATCTGGCCGTCATGCTCGGCCACGAGCACGCCGTCGGGGCTGCGCTCGAGCAGCCGGTGGATGTCCTCGGGCCGGTCGTCGATGTCGGCGCCGGCGCTGCGGGCGTGCGCCCAGACCGCGAGCACCGCGCCGACGTCGTCCAGACCGGCGGCGCGGATTCGCGGCACGGTGCTAGTTGCCCACTAGTCGCCGGACTCGTACTTGAACGAGATCGCCAGGCGCACGCGGTAGTTGACGATCGAGCCGTTCTCGATCGTCACATCCTCGCGCACGACCTCGGCGACGCGCAGGTCGCGCACGCTCTTGGCTGCCGTCTCGACCGCGGCGCGGGCGGCCTCGGCCCAGCCATCGGGACTCGTGCCGATCACCTCGGTGACCCGGTAGACGCTGTCTGCCATATCTCCTCCTCCGTCGGGGTGTGCCCTGCGAACCTACCCCGCGCGCAGAAGGCACGAACCCGGAGTGACCAGCGTCCGGCTGCTGACCACCGCCCCGGAGGCCGAGCGCCACTGCATCTGGACCACGCCGCGGACATAGGTTCCCGCGCCGGAGACGAACGTCTGCGTCCAGCCGGTCTCGCGCGCCAGCCACCGGCCGGGGCCGGCGGCCAGCCAGGGCGAGCCGGCGCCGGGGACCGCCAGCCAGGCGCCCGTGGCGCTGCGCCACTGGTAGGAGAAGCGCGTGAACATCGGGCGTCCGAGCGCGTCGCCGGGCTGGCTGGCGCGAACGCCGGCGCTGGTGCCGGCGCACTCGTTGAGCTGCGCCCACTGCGGGCCCTCGAGCTCCCACGACTCCGCCCGCACGGAGGGCGCGGCTAGGAGCGTGACGATGGCGGCGATGAATGCTGCACTGCGGCGCATACGGTCTCTCGGTCGTGACCGGCGCCTCCCCCGAGCCAGGGTAGCCAGAAGCGGCCGCAGCTGCCGCCTACCATCGGCCCATGCCCGAGGGGGACACGATCCACCACGCAGCCAGGCGCGTCGGCGCCGCTGTGACCGGCCGTGCGATCCGGTCGATCGAGACGCCGCACCCGCGCACGCGCGGTGAGCGTTGGAGCCAGAAGCTCGACGGCCGCCGCGTGCGCGCGGTGGACGCTCACGGCAAGCACCTGTTCATCCGCTTCGAGGGCGATCTGACACTGCATTCGCACCTGCGCATGACGGGCAAGTGGGGCGTCTACCGCCATGGCGAACGCTGGCGCCGCGCGCGACGGCGGGCGTGGCTGGTGATCCGGACCGACGAGCACGAGGTGGTTCAGTTCGACGGCCCGGTGCTCGAGCTGACCACCGACTCGCGGACGCGCTTCGACCCCCACCTCGCCGGCCTGGGACCGGACGTGCTGGCGCCCGAGTTCGACGAGACGAAGTTCCTCACGCGCGTGCGCGAGGACGACCAGACCCGCGGGCTCGGCGAGACGCTGCTGGACCAGCGCAACCTGGCCGGCATCGGCAACATCTGGAAGGCGGAGTCGTGCTTTCTGGCCGGGCTGGACCCGTGGAAGCCGGCGGCGCACGTGAGCGATGCCGAGCTCGTGCGGCTCGTGCGCATCGTCCGCCCGCTGATGGCCGAGTCGGCCGAGCGCGGCCGCCCCGGCAAGCCGTGGGTCTACGAGCGCGCCGGCCTGCCGTGCCGGCGCTGCGGCACGATCGTCAGGGGTCGTGGGCAGGGCGACGACAACCGCACCACGTTCTGGTGCCCGGGCTGCCAGGGCTAGCCTCCGAGCATGAGCGACTCGACCGGTTCCCTGTTCCCCGTACCCGAGGAGGCGACACTGCCCGACCGCGTCCGGGGGCTGTTCGCCAAGGCACGGGAGTCGCTGGGCTTCGTGCCCAACGTGTTCCGGGTCTACTCCTTCCGCCCCGAGCGCCTGAGCCTCTGGTTCGCGCACTTCCGTGACCTGCACGAGCCGACGGAGGGACTGGGCACCGCGGACCGAGAGATGATCGCGGTAGTCGTCAGCTCCGCGAACCGCTGCCTGTACTGCCTGGTCGCCCACGGACAGGCGCTGCGCGAGGCGCTCGGGGACCCGGTGCTCGGCGAGCGGATCGCGTTCGACTGGCGCCGGGCGGGACTGGACGATCGGCGCGCGACCATCTGCGCGTACGCGGAGAAGCTGACGCTCCGCCCGCAGGAGCTCGGCGAGCCGGACCTGCGCTCGCTGACCGACGCCGGGCTGACGCTGGAGGAGGCGTGGGACGTGGCCGAGGTGGCGTCGATGTACAACCTGACGAACCGGATGGCGATGGCCACCGGCATGCTGCCCAACGAGGAGTACGCGACGCTGTCGCGCTAGCGCATGCTCAGGGTCGGACACAAGGGTGCCGATCACGTGGCGCCAGGCAACACCGCCGCCAGCTTCGACGCGGCCCTGGACCACGGCGTGGACATGATCGAGTTCGACGTCCTTCCCGTGCCCCATCCCGACGGAGAGCTGGTGCTGGCGCACGACTACGACGATGCGGCCGGCCGCGAGCCGCTGACGCTTGCGGAGGGACTGGACCACCTGGCGGGCGGCTCCTACTCCGACGTGGAGCTGGACGTGGACCTCAAGCTGCCGGGCTATGAGGCCGAGGTCGTCGAGCAACTGACGACACGCGCGCTTGACGAGCGCGCCCTGATCAGCTCGACCTATCCCGACAGCCTGCGCGTGATCGGCGAGCTGGCGCCCCACATCCGCCGCGGCTGGTCCGTGCCGCGTGCCAGGCGCGACTACACCAAGAACTACGCGCTGATGCTGCCCGCATACGCGATGCTGCAGTGGTGGCGCAGCGGGCTGCCGCGCAGGGCGGCTCGGGCCCTGCGCGCCGGCGACTGCGAGGCGCTGATGGCCCACCGGCTCCTGGTCAGCCGCCGCCTGGTCGGCGAGGTGCACGCGGCCGGGGGCCAGCTGTACGTGTGGACGGTCGACGACGCCGACGAGATCCGGAAGTTCGAGAGGCTGGGCGTTGACGCGGTGATCACCAACGACCCGCGCCTGTTCGATTCCATGTGACGGATCGCGTCCCCGCTCGTAATGGGGACGTGAGCCAGGCGACAATCCAGCCGTTGGCGGGCCTGAGCAGCGACACCGCGGCCGAATCGTTCGGCGACCTGTACGAGCGCAGCTTCGACCGCGTCTACGCCTACGTGCAGTCGATGCTGCGCGACCGGGCAGCCGCCGAGGACGTGACCGCGCAGGCCTTCGAGCGCGCCTACCGCAAGCGGCGCAGCTACCGGCCGGGGCGCGGCAGCGCCGAGGCGTGGCTGTTCGGGATCGCCCGCAACGCCGCGCTGGACGAGCTGCGCCGGCGGGGGCGCCACGCGCGGATGGCGACCGAGCCCGACGACGCCGAGGCCCAGCCGCTGGACGACGTCGCCGAGACCGCCCTCCGGCGCGAGACCGTGCGCGCAGCGATGGCGTCGCTCGAGCCGCGCGAGCGCGAGCTGGTGGCGCTGAAGTACATGGCCGGCCTGAGCAACCTCGAGATCGCAAAGGTGGTCGGCATCTCGGAGTCCAACACCTCGACCCGCCTGAACCGGACCATGACCAAGCTGCGGGAGGTCTGCCATGACCAGTTTTGACGACCCCTTCGAGCGCGACCTTGCGGTGGCGCTGGCGGCCGACGCGCCCCCGGCCCGGCCCGGGTTCAAGGAGGAGCTGCGCGAGCGCGTGGATGCCGGGTTCCCGCGCGAGCGCCGCGTGTCGCTTCCGTCGCTCTCACTGCCCTCACGGCGCAGGTTGATGCCCGCGCTCGCGATCGCCACGTGCGCGGTCGTGGCCGTGAGCGTGGCCGGGCTGGACCGAGGTGGGGACGGTGCCGTCCGGACACCCGAGCAGAACAGCGCCGGTCGCGAAGCGGGCAGCGCAGCGGAGCAGGCTCCCAAGTCGGTCGCCCCCACGCCGCCTGCCGACCAGGACTTCGCCCCCGGCCGCGAACGCCGCATCGAGCGCTCCGCCCGGATGTCGATCGAGGTCCCTGGCGACCGGCTGGAGAAGGCCGGCCAGGGAATCGTGGACACCGCCGGGCGCTACCGCGGCTACGTGCTCAGCTCGTCGCTGGGCACCGGCGAGGACGAGGACGGCGGCACCTACGAGCTGCGGGTGCCCGCCGCCGACCTGCGCGACGCGCTGCGCGACCTGGGCCGCCTGGGCACCGTGCGCTCGCAGAGCCAGGACGGCCAGGACGTGACAGCCGGCTACGTGTCGGCCACCGACCGGCTGCAGGCCGCCCGCGCCGAGCGGCGGAGCCTGCTGCGGCGACTGGAGCGCTCGGACAGCGACACCCAGACCGAGGCCCTGCGCCGCCAGCTCGACCTGAACGCGCAGCAGGTGTCCGCGCTGCGCCGCCAGCTGCGCGACCTGCGTGTGCGCACCGACTACGCGGCCGTCGCGGTCACGCTGACCTCACGCGACGAGGACGGCGGCGCGGCCACCGGCGGCGGCGACGGGTTGGGCAGCGCGCTGGACGACGCGCTCGCCTCGCTGTCTGACTCGGTCGAGCTGCTGGTGCGCGCCCTCGGCGTGGTCATCCCGGCTGGGATCCTGGCCGCGCTGGCCTGGCTGGCGGCACGAACGGCGCGGCGCCGCCGTCGCGACGCCGCGCTGTCCTAGCAGGCGCGCGTGTCAGCAGGCGTGGTTCTTCTCGCTCTTGTAGAAGACCCTGCGGCTCTGGCCAGCGTCGCTGTGGGCCTTGTAGTACATCATCCAGGTGTCCTTGCAGGTGACCTTGCTGCCCTCCTTGAACCGGATGAAGCAGCGCACTCGGTGCGGGAACAGGCTCTCGCACTCGAGGACCGACGCGGACGTGTACTCCTCCTGCTTGACGATGATGTTGGCGCGGGCCAGGGCGGCATTGGACGCCCGGGTCTCGGACAGGGTGTGGGCCGAGGCCGACGACGCGAACACGGTCGCGGCGAACACGGCGATGAGCCCGACGAGGGCCAGTCGGATATGCATGGGTGCTTCTCCCTTTGTCGATGGGGGCGGTTCGGGCCACTATGTGCGCGAACCGACACCCGCGCCTCAGGGTGTCACCCTGAACTTTGGCGCTAGCGCGCGATCGCGCAGCTGGCCGCTGACGCGCCCTTGGGCACCCCGCCCTCCACGCCCTTGATGCCCGCTCGGGTCACGCGCTTCTTGGTTCGCACGATCCGCCAGCGCTTGCCCTTCTTGGCCGTCCAGCGATAGTCGACGGTGCCACGCAAGGTGAACGCGCTCCCGGCCGGCGGAGGCGCGAACGCGAAGTCATAGCCCGACTGGACCGAGCGGGTGCGCGCGGAGCCGACCTTGATCCAGCGCGTGCTGGACCCGGTCTCGACATAGCGTCCCGCGGCGTTGCGGTACTGCGCCGAGAAGCGCATGTACATCCGCTGGGAGCTGCCGTTGCCGGGCATGCTGGCACGGATGCCGACGGCCGACCCGGCGACGTCGCAGCGGTTAATGGTCGCCCACAGGTGGGGCGACGAGGCGCCCGCGGCCATGGAGGGGGCCACAAGAGCGCCCGCCAGCGCCACCACACAGATCAGGAACCGCATCTTGCGCCATGGTGGCATGCGCGTCCGTGTCGCGCACGCCAGGTTGGGGTAGCCCCCTGCCATGGACCGCATACGACTCGGCAGGACCGACCTGCTGGTCTCGCGTATCTGCTTCGGCACGTGGCAGTTCGGGGGCGACTGGGGCGAGTTCGACAGGGACGAGGCGGTGGCGGCCATCCGCAGCGCCCGCGAGAACGGCATCGACTTCTTCGACACCGCCCAGGGATACGGCTTCGGCATGTCCGAGCAGATCCTGGGCGAGGCGCTTGGCGATGAGCTCGAAAAGCGCCGCGACGACCTCGTGATCGCCACCAAGGGCGGCCTGCGCCCGGACGGCGACGACCTGCTGCGCGACTCGTCACCGGAGTGGCTGCGCCAGGGCGTCGAGGAGAGCCTCGGCCACCTCGGTGTCGACCACATCGACCTCTACCAGGTGCACTGGCCCGACTCCGACACGCCGTTCGCCGAGACCGCCGGCGCGCTGGCCGAGCTGGTGCGCGAGGGCAAGATCCGCCACGTCGGCGTTTCGAACTTCAGCACCGAGCAGATGGCGGAGCTGGACCGCTCGATCAGCGTCGAGACCACCCAGCCGCCATACCACCTGTTCCGGCGCGCGTTCGAGGACGAGGAGCTGCCGTGGTGCCGCGAGCACGACGTCGGAGTGCTGGTCTACGGCCCGCTGGCGCACGGCCTCCTCAGCGGCCGCTTCTCGCCCGGCGACACCCTGCCCGAGGACGACTGGCGCAGCGGCACCGACCTGTTCTCCGGCGACGCGTTCGAGCGCAACCTCGAGGTCGTTGCGGAGCTGGAGCGGATCGCCGACGCGCACGGGCACACCGTGGCCCAGCTGGCGGTGGCCTGGACGCTGGCCCAGCCCGGCGTGCACTGCGCGATCGTCGGCGCCCGCCGGCCCGAACACATCGAGGGCACGGCAGCGGCCACCGACGTCGAGCTGAGCGACGGCGACCTGAAGGAGATCGACGACGTGATGAAGGGCGCCGTGACGCTCGGGGGGCCCTCCCCCGAGATGTAGTTCTCGCGCTTATGATCGGTCGATGCAGCCCGACGGGGAGGACACGGCGGCGCTCCTGGCAAGCGTGGACGTGTTCGCCGACATGGAGGAACGCGAGCTGGCCGAGATCGCCAGCGTCGCCGTGCCCCGCAACTTCGAGCGCGGCGAGGTCCTTTTCCGCGAGGGCGACACCGGCGACACGTGCTACGTGGTCCGCAGCGGTGCTGTGATCATCCGCCGCGACCATGCCAGCGGCTCGGGCCGCAGCCTGACGCTGGCCGAGTTCCGCTCCGGTGCCTTCTTCGGCGAGCTGGCAATGTTCGGCGGTGAGACGCGCTCGGCGACCGCGGAGACGTTGGAGGACACGTCGGTGGTGGCGTTGCTCTCATCGGACATCCAGCGCGTGATGCGCGCCAGCCCGCAGATCGCCTTCAAGATGTGCGCAGGGTTGGCGGACCGGCTGCGCGACGCGAACGAGCGGCTGCTCCAGCAGTCGTTTCAGACCGTGTCGGGCCGCGTGGCGGGAGCGCTGCTGGGCCAGGTCGTGGCGCGCCAGAAGGAGGCCGGCGAAGAGGAAGAAGCAGGCGAGATCGTGGTGCGCGCCACCCAGGCCGAGATCGCACAGCTTGCCGGCACCTCGCGCGAGAGCGCCAGCCGCTTCCTGGCGAGCCTGGAGCGCGAAGGTGTCGTTCGCCTTGGACGGGGAAAGGTCACAGTGCATGAGCCCCACAGGCTTCGGAACTACATCCACTGACGCGGCGTTCCCGCTCCGCCGCGCGCGCATGGTCGATCGTCAGCTGCGCCGGCGCGGCATCCGGAACCAGCGCGTGCTGGCCGCGATGGCCACGGTGGCGCGCGAGCGGTTCGTGCCGCCCGAGTCGGCCGACCGCGCCTACCGCGATGGCGCGCTTGCCATCGGCCATGGCCAGACGATCTCCCAGCCCTGGATCGTGGCCCGGATGAGCGAGCTGCTGGCGCTCGAGGGGCCCGAGCGGGTGCTGGAGGTGGGCACGGGCTCGGGCTATGGGGCGGCGATCCTGTCGCAGCTGTGCGCACACGTGGTCAGCGTCGAGCGGCTGCCCGCTCTGTCCGCCGAAGCTGCCGCGGCGCTGGCTGCCGCGGGCGTCCACAACGTGGAGCTGCGAATCGGCGACGGCTCCGCCGGCGTGGCCGACCGCGCCCCGTTCGACGCCATCTGCGTGACCGCGTCCGCCGCGGGGACCGAGCCCCCGGCCGCATTGGTCGCGCAGCTCGCCCCCGGCGCGCCACTGGTGTGCCCGCTGGACCGCGACGGCGAGGAACACCTGGCCGTGATGCGCGACGGTGTCGTGGAGAGCGTTGCCCCCGTGCGCTTCGTGCCGCTGGTCGAGGGCGGCGCGTGAAGAGGGAGCACTCGGCCGGAGGAGTCGTGCTCAGGGGCCCCGCCGACCGGCGCGAGGTGGCCTTCGTGCAGCCGCGCCGGGGGGTCAACGCGTTGCCCAAGGGGCACCCCGACCCGGGCGAGACGCTCGAGCAGGCGGCCACGCGCGAGGTGCGCGAGGAGACGGGATTGGTGGCCGAGCCGGTCCGCAAGCTCGGCGACGTGCGCTACTGGTACACGCTGGCCGGCGAGCGGGTGCTCAAAACCGTGACCTTCTTCGAGTTCGAGTACCTCTCCGGCGACACGGCCGACCACGACGACGAGGTCCTCGAGGCGGGTTGGATGCCGCTGTCCGCCGCGCCAAGCGCGCTGTCCTACAAGGGTGAGGCGGGCATGGCCGCGAAGGCGCTCGAAGCGGTTGCGAAGTAGTCTCCCGACTTCGTGTTCGTCCTCAACTTCTACTCGCCGGTGTTCGTGGACCAACTCAAGCGCGGGCGCAAGACGGCGACCATCCGGCTGGGCGACAAGGCCAGCAAATACCGCAAGGGCGAGGTCGTCCTGGTGACCGTCGGGTTTCAGCACTCTCCCCGCGAGCGCATCTTCGAGGCCGTTATCGACGCGGTCGAGGTCAAGCGCGTGTCGGAGCTCTCTCCGCGCGACATCGAGCACGACAACCCCGAGTTCCGCCGCCTCGACGAGACCGTCCACTTCCTCGAGCAGATCTACGGCCGCAAGGTGGCCGAGGACGACGCGGTGACCGTGGTCCGCTTCTCGCAGATCTCGGACCGCCCACCGGCGCTGGCAGAACGCATGCAGCCCGGCCCGGCGCAGAACTAGGTTCGTCCGCGCGAGCCTCGGCGGACACCCGCCCGGGTCACACCACCGGACCGGCCAATTGGCACTCTCGCTGTTAGAGTGCCAAGCAGTCCCCGCCAACCCGCTTCAGACGGAGGAATACGTATGGCATTGAAGCTCAAGCCCTTGGGCGATCGGCTGATCGTCAAGGCAATCGAGGAGGAGGAGACCACCGCCTCCGGCATCGTGCTGCCCGATACCGCCAAGGAGAAGCCGCAGCGCGGCGAGGTCCTGGCCGTAGGCGACGGCGCCCTGAACGACGACGGCAAGCGCCAGCCGCCCGACGTCTCCGAGGGCGACGAGGTCCTGTACTCCAAGTACGGCGGCACGGAGATCAACGTCGAGGGCGATGACCTGCTCGTGCTGCGCGAGTCGGACGTCCTGGCCAAGGTCGCGTAGACCCCAACTTCGCAAGGAATAGGAGAATTACATGGCTCATAAGGAGCTGAAGTACGCCCAGGAGGCCCGACAGGCCCTCCAAGAGGGTGTCGACGCGGTAGCCAACGCGGTCAAGGTCACCCTTGGCCCCAAGGGCCGCTACGTGGTGCTGGACAAGAAGTTCGGTGCCCCCACCATCACCAACGACGGCGTGACCATCGCTCGCGAGATCGAGGTCGAGGACGTCTTCCAGAACCAGGGCGCCCAGCTGGTGCGTGAGGTGGCCACCGCCACCAACGACGTGGCCGGCGACGGCACCACCACCGCCACGGTGCTGGCCCAGCAGATCGTGCGCTCGGGCCTGCAGAACGTAGCCGCCGGCGCCAACCCGCTGGGGCTGCGCCGCGGCATCGAGAAGGCCGTGGAGCAGGTCGTCGCAGAGATCGGCAAGCAGTCCACGGAGATCTCGGGCAAGGAGCAGATCGCCCGCGTGGCCGCCATCTCGGCCGCCGACGATGAGATCGGCGACGTGATCGCCGACGCCATCGACAAGGTCGGCAAGGACGGCGTGGTCAACGTCGAGGAGGGCCAGACGTTCGGCATGGACCTCGAGTTCACCGAGGGCATGCAGTTCGACAAGGGCTACATCTCGCCCTACATGGTCACCGACCAGGACCGCATGGAGGCGACGCTCGAGGATCCGTACATCCTCATCGCCAACCAGAAGATCGGCTCCGTCCGCGACGTGCTGCCCGTGCTGGAGCAGGTCATCCAGGCCGGCAAGCCGATCCTGATCATCGCCGAGGACGTCGAGGGCGAGGCCCTTGCGACCCTGGTGGTCAACAAGCTCCGCGGCACCTTCACCGGTGTGGCGGTCAAGGCCCCCGGCTTCGGCGACCGCCGCAAGCGCATGCTCGAGGACATCGCGATCCTCACGGGCGCCGAGGTGATCACCGAGGAGATGGGCCTGAAGCTGGAGAACACCCAGCTCAGCCAGCTCGGCCGTGCCCGCCGGATCGTCGTCGACAAGGACTCGACCACGATCGTGGACGGCAACGGTGACGGCGACGCGATCAAGGGCCGCATCAACCAGATCAAGAACGAGGTCGAGTCCACGGACTCCGACTTCGACCGCGAGAAGCTGCAGGAGCGCCTGGCCAAGCTGGCCGGCGGTGTTGCGGTGGTCAAGGTCGGCGCAGCCACCGAGACCGAGCTCAAGGAGAAGAAGCACCGCGTCGAGGACGCGCTGCAGGCCACCCGCGCCGCCCTCGAGGAGGGCATCGTGACCGGTGGTGGCGTGGCGCTGCTCCGTTCGGTCGACTCGGTCAAGGTCGACGCCCTCGAGGGCGACGAGCAGACCGGTGCGCGCATCATCCTGCGCGCCCTGGAGGAGCCTGCCCGTCAGCTCGCCGAGAACGCGGGACTCGAGGGCTCCGTGGTCGTCAACGACGTCCGCAAGGCGAAGAAGGGCCACGGCCTGAACGCCGAGACGGGCGAGATCGTCGACCTCGTCGCGGCCGGCGTGATCGAGCCGGCCATGGTCACGCGCTCTGCTCTGCAGAACGCGGCGTCGATCGCCAAGAACATCCTCACGACCGAGGCCATCGTGGCCGAGATCGAGGACGAGGGCGCCGGCGCCGGGATGCCCGGCGGTGGCATGCCCGACATGGGAGGGATGATGTAGCGAGAGCAGGCTCTCGCTACGAGAGCCTGCGCGTGGGAAGGGCGTCGTGCCCTACCCACGCACGTCAACGGCACCTGAGACTGAGAGCAGGCTCTCGCTACGAGAGCCTGCGCGTGGGAAGGGCGTCGTGCCCTTCCCACGCACGTCAACGGAGCCTCCGTCAGGTCCGTTGACGTATACGGGCGGGGCACGATGCCCCGCCCGTCGAAAGCATCTTCGAAGGCCCGGCCATGCGCCGGGCCTTCGTCGTTCTGGGACACACGGTCGGAGAAAATCCTCTACACTCTGTTGAACTATTCCTAAACAGGAGTGTGGACCCCATGACCGACCTCCGTGACCCCGACCAATTCGACCGCGCGTACAACGAGCATGCCCCGGCAATGCTCGCCTCCGCCAACCGTGTGCTGCGCGACACCGCAGCCGCCGAGGATGTCGTGCACGACGTGTTCATGGCGCTCTGGCGCAAGCCGTCGTCGTTCGACCCCGCCCGCGGCCAACTGGGCAGCTACCTGACGATGATGGCCCGCAGCCGCGCCCTGGATCGCTGGCGCACGCGCTCGGCGCGCGAGTCCGCCGTGGACCGCGTCAAGCAGCAGATCCGGCCCGAGTCGGTGATTGGCGAGGACGCCGCCGAGCCCGTGGTCCGGCGTGACGACAGCCGGCGCCTGCTGCACGCGCTCGACAAGCTGCCGGGCGACCAGCGCGAGGCCGTGCTGCTGGCCTTCGGCAAGGGGCTGACCGCCCGCGAGATCGCCACGGCCGCGGGCGTCCCGCTCGGCACGGCGAAGAGCCGCGTGCGGTTGGGCCTGGCGAAGGCACGTTCCGAGTTGACCGCCGTCGCGTGAGCACCGATGGCCTGACCATTCGTGAGGTCACCAGCCGCACGGGGGTCGAGGCAGCGACGCTACGGATCTGGGAGCAGCGGCACGGGTTCCCCACACCGCGGCGGCTGCCGAGCGGCCACCGGCGCTTCTCCCACCTGGACGTCGAGCTGATCCGCCAGGTCACGCGCGACCGCGAGGCAGGCATGGAGCTCAAGGCCGCGGTCGAGAACGCCAAGCGCGCCGCGCGCGGCGAGCGCCCGGTGATCGAGGACGATTCGATCTTCGCGGGCCTGCGCAAGCGCAGGCCCGACCTCCGGTCCCACCTGCTGACCAAGGCCACGATGATCTCCGTCAGCCACGCGATCGAGGACGAGTGCTCGGTCGTCTCGCGCAGGGCGATGCTCTTCGGCAGCTTCCAGCGCGAGCGGTTCTACCGTTCCGCCCAGCGGCGGTGGCGTGATCTGGCCGCGTCGGCCGAGTGCGCCTTCGTGCTGGCCGACTTCGACCGTCTCGAGCAGCCGCCCGGGCAGCCCGTCGAGGTCCCGATCGATGCCTCCGAACCGGTCGGCCGCGAATGGTCGCTGGTCTATGACGCGCCTGCCTTCGGCGCCGTGCTCAGCGGCTGGGAGCGCCCGGGGCAGGACGATGTGCCCGATCTCGAGCGCCGCTTCGAAGCCCTGTGGAGTGTCGAGCCCGAGCTCGTGCGCGACGCCTCCACGGTGGCCTACGGGATCGTCGAGCGGGTTGCGCCCGACGTCGTCCAAGGCATCGAGGAACTGCTCGCCCGCCCGGTCGAGCCCCAGCAGCCGAGCCTGACCCAGCTGACCGCGCTGACCAACCGGATGGTGGCCTACGTGGGTTCGGGCCAGCGTTCGGACTAGGCCGAGCCGAGCACCGCGCTCATCCGCAGCGGGTTCACCCCGAGCGCCTCCGCGTCCGCGGTCCCGCGCGAGGTGGTCATCGACTCCTCCATCAGCTTCGCCTCCTCCCACGTGGCCGGCACCGCCGGTCCCATCAGGCGCTCCCCGCCCGAGAGCACCGCACGCACCAGCGGCAACGGCACGTGCACGAGCCGCCGCGAGCGGCCGAGCGGGGACAGCGCCGCCCGCACGACCTCGTCGTAGGACAGCGACTGGGGCCCGGCCAGCGCGAACCGGCGGTGGGCCACGGCCCCCGGCCGCTCCAGCGCCGTCACGACGCAGTCGGCCACGTCCTCGGCCCAGATCGGCTGGTAGACCGCGCGCCCGTCGCCGGAGACCGGCATCGCCGGGAGCAGCGACAGCCGCTCCAGCAGCGACAGCCACGGGTCGCCGGGCGTGTAGACGATCGACGGGGCGAAGACCGTGGTCTGGATCTCGCTCGCCGCCACGGCAGCCGCGGCCTTGGCCTTGCTGCGCATGAAGCGCGCGCCGGACTGCGCGGTGGCGCCCAGGGCCGAGAAGAACACGAACCGCGTGGCCCCCGCCCGCTCGGCGGCCCGCACCAGCCGGACCGTGGCCAGCCCGTTGACCGCCTCGAGCGAGCCCGACGGCTGGTCGCGGATCGAGGCGCCGAGGTGGACGACCGTCTGCACCCCGCGCAGGGCGTTGCGAAACGTGCCCGGATCGGCCAGGTCGCCGAGCGCCAGCTGCACCCGGACCCTGGCGGCTCCCAGGCGGCGCGGGTCGCGCACGAGGCAGCGCACCGGCTCCGAGCCCGAATCGGTCAGGCGCCGGAGCACCGCACGGCCGATCGTCCCGGTGGCTCCGGTCAGTAGAATCACGCGTCGCCGAGACTAACGGCGCCGGAACCCGATCTCGCAAGGAACACTCCATGGCCTACGTCATCGCCGAGCCGTGCATCGGCCAGAAGGACAACTCGTGCGTCGAGGTGTGCCCGGTCGATTGCATCCACCCGACGCCCGACGAGCCCGACTACGACAACGTCGAGCAGCTGTTCATCGATCCCGAGGAGTGCATCGACTGCGACGCCTGCGTCGAGGCGTGCCCGGTCGACGCCTGCTTCGCCGAGGACCAGCTCCCGGACGAGTGGTCGAAGTTCACCGAGACGAACGCGGCGTACTTCAAGGATGGGGCCGGAGCGCCCTAGGTCCGTTGACGTTCTACGAGACGGGCAGGGATGCCCGGCTCGTCGTAGGCATCAGTTGGCCATCGGGAGCGCGGTGCCCGTGACCTCGGGCACGCCCTCCAGCGGCGGGCCCGACGGGGCCTGGAACACCGGGTCAACCTGGGGCGTGGCCGCGATCAGGCCGCGCGCCGTGTGACGGAGGGCCTGCGCCGACGGCGCATCCGGGTCGTCCAGCACGAGCGGCCGGCCCTCGTCGGCGCCCACGCGCAGGGCCTCGTCGAGCGGGACCTTGCCCAGCAGCGGCACGTCAAGCTCGTCGGCAAGCTCCTGGCCGCCGCCCTCGCCGAAGATCGTCAGGCGCTCGCCCGACGGGGTGGTGAAGCCGGACATGTTCTCCACGACGCCGGCGATCTCCAGGTCGTAGCGCTGCGCGGTGTCGGCGGCGCGGCGGGCCACCTTCTGAGCCGCCGGCTGGGGCGTGGTCACGATCACGAACTTCGACTGCGGCAGCAGTTGCGCCAGCGTCATCGCCACGTCGCCGGTGCCGGGCGGCAGGTCGATGAGCAAGTAGTCCAGCTCGCCCCAGTCCACGTCCTCGAGGAACTGGCGGATGGCCTTGTGCAGCATCGGCCCGCGCCAGGTGATGGCCTGGTCCTCACGGTCGAGGAAGAACTCGATCGAGATCGCGCGCACGCCGCCGGCGCCCTCGAGCGGGACGATCTTGCGCTCGGCGGTGACCTTGGGCCGGCCGTGCACACCGAGCATGCGCGGGATCGAGTAGCCCCACACGTCGGCATCCATGGCGGCGGCGGTCTTGCCCTCGGCCTGGAGCGCGGCGGCCAGGTTGGCGGTCACGGTGGACTTGCCGACGCCGCCCTTTCCGGACCCGACGCAGATCACGTTTCGCACCCGCGCAAGCGCGCCCTGGGGTAGCCCGCCCTGGCGACCGAGCCGCTGCTGGAGGTTCTGCTTCTCCTCGTCGGAGAGCACGTCGAAGCTGACGTTCACGGTCTCGACGCCGTCGAGCGCGCCCACGTTCTCCTGGACCGCGGTGATGAAGTGCGACCGGATCGGGCAGCCGGCGGTGGTCAGCGAGACGGTGACGTGGACGCTGCCACCCGCGCCCTGCTCGATCGCGCGGACCATTCCCAGCTCGACGATGTCCTTGCGCAGCTCGGGGTCGATGACCTTGCGGAGCGCGTCGTTGATCTGCTCGTCAGTCGGCATCACTTCCCATTGTCGCAGAGGCCGCGCGAGTTCCCCGGCTGCGAAAGAGGGCCCTCGTGGCCTTCTGCACGAACTGGGGTGGGAACACCATCACCGTCTCGTCGCCGTAGCGCTCGAGGAAGTCGGCCGCCCAGCGGGCGCCCTTGATCCCCTTCGGGATCCCGCCCTTCATGAAAAGCCCCTCGCGCGCCGCGGCGGCGCTCTCCTCGAGGAAGCTCTGCAGCTCGAGCGCCGGCGTCACGCGGCAGCCCAGGTGCACGGTCCGGTCCTCCACGGCCTTGACGGCGTGCACCGTGTCGGGCGGCACGACCATCTCGCCGTCCTCGGGGCCGATCACGCGCTTGTCCTTGCCGAGCCGGAACTCGACCTTGCCGTCGATCGCGTACCAGACCTCGGTCTGGCGCGGATGCTCGTGTGCGGGGAGCCCGCCACCGGCCTCCATCCAGGTCTCGACGGTCAGGTTCTCGCCCTCGGGGGTGAACTCGTAGCTGACGCGTGAAACGGGGTCGTGGACGCGGTTGGGCATGACGTGCTCCTCTCGGTGTTCGGTGTTACCGCATGGTAACTTAGCACCGATGGCAAGCGCCGCGATCCCGACCCAGCGGCTGGCCCGGCCCGAGCGCCGCGACCTGGTGCTGCGCGCCGGCGCGGGCGAGTTCGGCCGCCGCGGCTACGCGGCGGCGCGGATCGAGGACATCGCGCGCGCGGCCGGGGTGACCAAGCCGATCGTGTACCGCCACTTCGAGTCCAAGAAGGGCCTCTACCTGGCGCTGCTGCGCAAGCACGAGACCGACCTGCCGACGTTCGTGGCGGGCGCGCGGGCGACCAGCCCGGAGGCCATCCTCGAGGTCTGGCTCGACTACGTCCGCGAGAACTCGCATGCCTGGCTGATGCTGTTCCGCGATCGCTCGGGCGACGATGAGATCCAGGCCGTGCGGGCCGAAGTCAGCGTGACCGCCCGGCAGGTCCTGGCGGCCTTCGTCGCGCAGCGCCGGCCGGACCTCGACCAGGCCGAGGTCGAGCCGATGGCCGAGATGATCTCCAGTGGCCTCGCGGGGCTGGCGCTGTGGTGGATCGACCGGCCGCAGACGCCGAAGGCCGTGGTGCTGTCGGTCGCGACCGCGTTGACCGAGCCCGCACTTGGCCAGAAAAAAACCGACGGCGCCACAAAGGACGCCGCCGGCTGAGGGAGGAGAGATACTGCTACTGCCGACGAGATATGAGGTCGGCAGCCTCACCCCGGGCCCGGTCTCTCCGGCCGGCCGGGGGGAAGTTCTGCGACGGATCCCGCATCCGTGCGGAATCCGTCAACGACGGACGCCTTACGACAGCGTCGCCGTCACCTGGTCCTGGACCTTGTCGATCTGCTTCTCGACGGTCTTGACCTGGGCCTCGACGTCGCGGCGAACCGACTTGACCTGCTTCTCGGCCTCGCGGCGGTTGCGCTTGACCAGGCGGGTGGCCTGGTTGCGGCGCTGACGCAGCTCACGCTCGACACGGGTGCGGGTGCGCTTGGCCTCGCGGCGGACGCGGTTCCGAGCGGTGTTGCCACGACGCTCGTACTTCTTGAGGTCGGTGCTCACCTGCTTCTGGAGCTTGGTGAACTCCTTCTCGGCGGTGTCGCGGCTGGTGTACGGCGACACGGCCTCGACCACGTTGTCACGCGCGGTCAGGGCGGCGCCGACGGGAATCAGCACGGCGCGCTCGGCGCTGGTGGCCAGGGCCTCGACGCTGAGGAGGCCGGACTCGGCACCGGTCTTAGCGGTGCTCTGGGCGCTCGAAGCGTTTCGCTTGGCGGCAGTCCGCGTGCTCTTGGCACGGGTGCTCGCGGCGTTGCGCTTGCGCGTGGCGGCGGCCTTCTTGGCGGCGGCCTTGCGCTGGGTGGGGGTCTGCTCTGCCATGTGTTTCTTACCTCTCCTTCACCGGGATAGCTCGAAGGTTATTACTTCTAAGCTCAGTAGAACTATACCACCGAACACATGTACGTAAACCGCCTCGAGGGGCCCGTTACCTGTGATGTCCGTCACACAGGCAATGCGGTCGCAGCTCAGGCGGCGCGGGCGATCCAGCCCGCCGGGCGGGCGAGCTCGGCGCTGGTGGGCAGGGCGGACGGCGACTCCCACACACGTTCGAGCAGCGCCGAACCGCCCTCGGCCGCGACCGCGTCGCAGAACGCCTTGCCCTGGCGGTACTGGCGCAGCTTCATGTCCATGCCCAGCAGCCGCATCAGGATCCGCTGGGGTGCCGAGCGGTCGTCGCGGCGGTGCTCCATGGCGTCGCGCAGTCCCTCGTGCTGGGGCACCAACGCCGGCGCCAGCGCGTCCATCACGTGTTCGGCGTGGCCCTCGACCACGGCCATCGCCGACTGGACGCGGTCCATGATGTCGCGCTGCTCGGGCGTCTGCACGAGCGCGGCCAGACCACCCTCCTGGAAGCGTGCGACCAGGTCGCCCGGGTCGGGCATCGACGGAAGCCCGCCGGCCGCGCCGCTGGAGATCTGCACGTCCACGGTCTCGAGGTAGTCGCGCAGCAGCCCACCGAGGTGCTCGCGCAGCCACGGCACGCCGCCGAACTGGAACGCGTGCACCAGCTCGTGGATGGTCACCCAGCGCAGGAAGCTCTCGCGGTCGGCGCCGAGCTTGACGACCGCCTCACCGAGGTTGGGCGCCACCAGCAGCAGGCGCGGCTCGGGATGGAGCGCCAGCAGCGACAGCTCGTATTGGCCGAGCACGTGCCGGGCCATGAAGCCCGTGACCAGCCCGACCTCGGCGGCCATCGTCACGCCCGCGCCCGCGCGCAGCGCGCCGGCGAACGGGCCGGCGGCGTCGAAGCGACGCTCCATCCGCCTCGCCACCGGGTCCAGCAGGTCGGACAGCGTCGCCAGGTTGGCCTCGGCCCACTCGCCGCGTCCCACGACCTCGACCGCCGGCACCGGCTCAGCCGGGGTCAGCCCCGTGTGCTCGGCGACCGGCGCCTCGAGCTCGCGCGCGAGGGCGGGCAGGTCCAGGCCCAGCTCGGGCATTTCATCGGGCCGCGAGGCGAACCGCGCGATCTGGCGGGCCACGCCCCAGTCGATCACAGCTGCGGCAGCTCCTGCTCGGTGTCCAGCACACCGGCGAAGAGGTCGCCGCGCTGGTCGATCCGCTCAAGCACCTGGGAGGCCTCGAACACCAGCTCGGCGGCCCCGCCGCCCGCGCCGTGGTCGACCTCTTCCCAGCTGAGCGGCGTGGACACCGTCGGCCGCGCCCGCGCGCGCAGCGAGTAGGGCCCGACCGTCGTCTTGTGGCGGTCGTTCTGGCTCCAGTCGATGAAGACCTTGCCCTTGCGGGCGTCCTTCTTCATCACCGAGACGATCAGGTCGTGGCGTTGCTCGAGGACCTTGGCCAGCCCGTGGGCAAATGGCTTCGTGTCGTCATAGGTGGCCTCGCCGCGGTTCAGCGGCACGTACACCTGCATCCCCTTCGAGCCCGACGTCTTGGCGTGGCAGTGCAACCCGAAGTGGTCCAGCGTGTCGCGCAGGATCAGGGCCACCTCACAGCACTCGGCCAGCCCCGCCGGCGCGCCGGGGTCGAGGTCGAACGCCATCACCGCCGGCGCCTCGGGGTCCCCGGCCAGCGACAGCGACGGGTGCAGCTCGAGGTCGGCCAGGTTGGCCAGCCACACCAGCGTCGGCAGGTCGTCGCAAAGCACGTAGTCGATGTCGCGACTGCCCGTCTCGATCCGCTCGGACCGCACCCACTCGGGCGCGTGCGAGGGCTTCTGCTTCTCGTAGAAATACTCGTCGTCCACGCCGCCGGGGTACCGCTTGAGCGTCAGCGGGTGCCCGCGCAGGTGGCCCAGCAGCACCGGCGCCGCGCGCGTGTAGTAGTCGATCACCTGGCCCTTGGTGAACCCGACCTCGGGATAGAGCACCTTGTCGAGGTTCGAGAGGCGCAGCTTGCGCCCCTCGACGTTGACCTCGACGGGCCCCGCCAACTACTTCTTGGCCGCGCTCTTGGCCTTGGCCTTGGGCTTGGACTTCGCCTTCGAGCCGTTCGACGACTCGCTCTTGTCCTTCGACTTGCTCTGGCGCTTGGAGCCGGAGATCGACGCCTCGAGCGCAGCCATCAGGTCCGGCACCTCCTCGGGCGCCTCGTCGGACGGCGCGGCGATCTCGATCTCGTGGCCCTCGGCCTTGCGCTCGATCATCTCGAGCACGGCGTCGCGGTACTCGTCGCGGTACTGGCTCGGGTCGAACTCGGTGGTGAGCGACTCGATCAGCTGCTGGGCCATGTCGACCTCCTTCTTGGAGGCCTTTGCCTTCTTGCCCTCGGGCATCTCGGCGACGTCGTCGGGCGGGACGACCTCGTCGGAGAACAGCATCGTCTCCATGGCGAGGATGCCCTCGCGCGGGCGGATGGCCACCAGCTGCTCCTTCGAGCGGATCACGACCCGCGCGATACCCACCTTCTCCGAGCGCTCCATCGCGCTGTACAGCAGCGAGTAGGCCTTCTCGGCCCCCGTGCCAGGCGCCAGGTAGTAGGGGTGGTCGTAGTAGATCGGGTCGATCTCGTGGAGGTCGACGAAGTCCTGGATGTCAATCGTGCGCGTCTTCTCGGGCTGAAGGCTGTCCAGCTCCGCCGGCTCGATGATCACGTAGCGGTCGGGGCTGATCTCGTAGCCCTTGACGAGGCGGTCGTAGGGAACCTCCTCGCCCGTGTCCGGGTTGACCCGCTTCTGCTGGATGCGCGTGTTGTCCGCGCCGTCGAGCTGGTTGAAGCGCACCGTCTTGCGCTGTACGGCCGAGTAGAGCTTCACCGGGATGTTCACGAGGCCGAAGGAGATCGCCCCGCTCCAGATCGCGCGTGCCATGGACTACACGCTACCCGGCGCACGCCGTCAACCCTCTTCGCGCACGACATCGTGCGCGTCCACGTCCTCGCGCAGGCCGCGGAAGACGGGTGCGCGCAGGGTGCCGGCGCGGGTCCATTCGCCGAACTCCACGTGCGCCACCAGCTCCGGCTCGACGAACTGCGTGCCCTTTGGCGGCTGGCGTCCCGCGAACGGCGACCGGTCGCTGGCCAGCGGCTCCAGCGCCGCGACCGTGGACGCCAGCGTGGCCTGGGTGAACCCGCTGCCGACCTTGCCCGCGTAGCGCAGCTCGCCGCCCGGCTCGGCGCGCACGCCCACCGCCAGCGCGCCCAGCGTGGAGGAGCGCCCGCCCTCACCGCGCAGCCAGCCACCCACCACCACGTCCTGCGCGGGGCGGTTCTTGATCTTGCGCCAGGCGCCCGAGCGCCGGCCCGGCTCGTACGGCGCGTCCAGGCGCTTGGCCACGATCCCCTCCAGCTGCTGCTGGACGCTGGCCTCCAGCAGCGCGGCGCCGTCGCCCTCGCGGTACGCGGGCGTGCGCCAGTGCGGGCCCTCGAGCTCCAGCCCGGCCAGCAGCCGGCGGCGGTCGGCGTAAGGCAACGACAACGCCGAGCGGCCCTCGAGCCACAGCAGGTCGAACGCGATGTAGGTCACCGGCAGCTCGCGGGCTCGGCGCCTGACCTGCGCCTGCGACGCCAGGTGCATGCGCGACTGGAGCAGCTCGAAGCTGGGCCGGCCCCGTTCGTCGAGCGCCACGACCTCACCGTCCAGCACCAGCCGGCGCATGCCCAGCGAGGTTGCCATTGCGCGGAGCTCGGGATAGCGCGCTGTGAAGTCCGTCCCGTTGCGGCCGGTCAGGGTCAGGTGCCCGGCCTCGAGGTAGGCGATCGCGCGCACGCCGTCCCACTTGACCTCGTACGCCCAGCCGTCCTCATCGCGCGGGAGCTCACCGACCCGGGCCAGCATCGGCGCGACGTCCTCCGGCATCGGCTCCACCCCGGGCGGCGGTGGGTCCATCCGGTGGATCATCCAGTCGTTGCCGCGGGTCGCGAACAGCACGTAGCGGCCCTGCACGCGCTCGCCGTGGAGGACGACGATGACCTCGTCGTCGCGGAACTTCTCGGTCTCGTAGGTGCCGGCGTCCCAGATCGTCATCGTGCCGGCGCCGTAGGAGCCGGCCGGGATCTCACCGGAGAATTCCAGGTACTCCAGCGGGTGGTCCTCGGTGCGCACGGCCAGGCGGTTCTCGTCGGGGTGGATCGGCACCCCCTTCGGCAGTGCCCAGGAGGCCAGCACGCCCTCGTGCTCGAGCCGCAGGTCCCAGTGCAGCGACGAGGCGTGGTGCTCCTGGATCACGAACCTGTTTCCGTCGCCGGCGGCGTCGGCGGCGCCGCCGGGCTCCGGCGTTCGGTCCAGGTCGCGCTTGGCGTGGTAGCTGTCCAGGGCGTCTGACATCGCATGGATTCTGGCCTCTGGGGCCGGTTTGTCCACCATCTGTCCAGATCGCGGGGGTGGCGATTCGGGGTTTGTGCCACGCGGGCGACATGAGGGGTGTCATGGACCGCCCCCTCAAGATCCTTCCCACCGCCCTGTCCGCTCTCGCGCTTCTGGCAGTGGCCGCCGGTCCCGCGGAGGCCCGCAAGATGGCGTCGTTCACGCTGGAGCGCCCGAGCGCCAAGGCCAAGCCCCAGGCACGCTCGGCTGCTGGTTGCGATGACACCGCCGCCCGCGCCGGCGAGGTGTCCGAGGACGCGCTTGCGGCCAGCACCGTCTGCCTGCTGAACGTGGAGCGCACGCAGCGCGGCCTGCGCGGCCTGCGCGTGAACGGCCGCCTGTCGGCCGCGGCGCAGCACCACACCAACGACATGGTCCGCAGGGGCTACTTCTCGCACACCTCGCGCTCGGGCAGCCACATGGGCGACCGCATCCGCGGCCAGGGCTACCTGAGCGGCGCGCGCAGCTGGATGATCGGCGAGAACCTGGCGTGGGGCTCGGGCGAGCGCAGCACGCCTCGCAGCATCGTGCGCGCGTGGATGAACAGCCCCGGGCACCGTCGCAACGTCCTGACCGCTCGCTTCCGCGAGATCGGCATCGGCGTCGTCGACCAGGCCCCGGTGCGGACCGGCAACCGCGGCGCCACCTACACGACGACCTTCGGCTCGCGCAGCTAGCGGGCCTCGAACGTCCTTCGCCGCCGGGGCGGGTGGCGAAGGCCAGGGGTAGGGCCGGGCCGGCAGGGATGCGGGCCCGGCCTATCCTCTCCCTGTGCCTGACGGACTGACCGACGCCCAGCAGGCCGCGGTCACGCACCCCGGCGGCCCTCTGTTGGTCGCGGGCGTGGCCGGCTCGGGCCGGACCACCGTGCTCGAGCACCGGCTGGCCTGGCTGGTCGAGCAGGGCGCCGCCGCCGACCAGGTGCTGGCGCTGGCCGCGACCCCGCAGGCCGCGCAGGACATGCGTTCGCGCCTTTACGAGCTGGTGCCACCGCCCTACGACGAGCTGGCGGTGCACACGTTCGGCTCCTACTGCGAGGCGCTGCTGCGGCGCGAGGCGGGCGAGGCGGGCCTGGACCCGGACTTCGTGCCGGTCGCGCCGGCCGAGCGTGTTGCCCTGCTGCTGGAGGAGCTGGGGCAGCTGACCCTGCGCCGTCACGAGATCCGTGGTAACCCTGCGCCGCTGCTGGCGGCGTTCGTGTCCCGCATCGACGCGCTCAAGCGGCAGATGGTCTCGCCCGACCAGCTGACGGCCAGGGCCGACGCCGCGCTGGCCGAGGCCGAGCACGGTGACGACGCGGCGCGCACGGCGGCGCTGCGCGAGCGCGAGTTCGCCCAGCTGTACACCGACCACGAGCGGTTGCTGGCCGAGCGCGGGGCGCTGGACAGCGGCGACCTCGTCGGGCGCGCATTCGCGCTGCTGCACGAGCACCCGCACGTGCGCAGTCGCGTCGCCGACGGGCTGAGCTCCGTGCTGGTCGACGACTACCAGGACGCCGACTTCGCCCAGGCGACACTGCTGGCGCTGCTGTGCGAGGAGAGGCGCGAGGTCACCGTGACCGGCCCGCTGTCCGCGCTCGGCGAGTTCGCGCGCGGCTTCGGTGACGCCACGACCGTGGCGCTGGAGCGCAACATGCGCTGCCCGCGGGCTATCGCCATCGCGGCGCGCGCGGCCGAGGGCCGCGAAGACGCCACCGAGGCACGAGCCGGCGGCAGCGTCGGCTTCTGGCGCTGCGCATCCGAGCGCGCGCAGGCGCAGGCGATCGCCGCCAGCGCCGCCGGCCTGATCGCAGGCGGCACCGATCCAGACCGCGTGGCCGTGCTGATGCCCTCGGCCGTGCGCGACGGCGCCGTCGTGTGCGCGGCGCTGGAGGAGCGGGCGCTGCCGTTCCGCCTGCACGGGTCGGCCGCCTACTTCCAGCGCGCCGAGGTGCGCGACCTGCTGGCCTGGCTGCGGCTGCTGGCCAACCCGGCCGACTCGGGCGCGGCGGTGCGGGTGATGGCGCGCCCGCCCGTGGGGCTGCACTCGGTGGACATCGCGCGGCTGACGCAGCTGGCGCGGCGGCGCAAGATTGACATGCCGGCGGCGGTCGGCGCCGCGCTGGAGGGACCGCAGCTGACGCCCGAGGGGCGTGACCGGGCGCAGTACTTCCTGCGCCTCTACCGGCCCGCGTGCGCGGCGTTCGAGGACCGCCGCCCGGACGCGTTCGTGCTGCGGCTGATCGAGCGTGTCGGCATCCGCCGCCAGCAGGTGTTCGCCACCCAGGCGGACACCGTCGAGCGGCTGCGCAACATCGCCGTCATGCCGGAGCTGGCCACGGCGTTCATGCGCCGCGAGCCGGGGGCGACGCCGCGCGACTTCGCCCGCTACCTGCGTGCGGTGGCCGACTCCGGGCTCGACTGGGAGGAGGTGCCCGCGCCCGCGCGCGAACAGGCCGTGCAGGTGCTGGACATAGAGGCCGCCCGCGGGCGCGAGTTCGACCACGTGTTCGTGGCCGGGCTGACCGCGTCCGCGCTGAGCGAGCCCGAGCGGCAGGTGGCGCTGGCCGCCTCTCGCGCGCGCGAAAGCCTGGTGCTGTCGTGGGCCGAGGCGCCGGACGCGCGGCCGGCGGACGCGGTCGATCGCGCACGCGTAGCGCTGTCGGCGACCGAGCAGGAGATGGAGGAGGAGCTGTTCGGCCCCGCGGAGAGCCTGCACTCCACGTTCCGGATCATGCGCGACGAGCTGTTGGACACCGTCGCCCAGGTGGGCGGACAGCTCGGCGAGATGCGCCTGGACGCGGCGGCCGACGTGGACCGGGCCGTGGCGCGCTTCCTGGAGCTGGTCAAGGTCGCGGCGCTGATCGACCGCTCCGCCGCCGGACAGGAGATCGAGCAGGCGCTGTCGGAGGTCAACGCGCTGCTCAGCCAGGGTGCCAGCGCGCCCCAGCGCGAGGTGCTCGAGTCCAGCCCGCTGGACGACTGGTTGCGCGACGCGGGCCGCGAGGCATCCGCGCTGCCAACCTCCGGGGAGGCCACCAGCGAGCCTTCGCTCGACCCGTTCATCCCGCGCCGCGGCGACGGCGTGATGCTGTCGGCCTCGGACATCGAGACCTACCGCCTGTGCCCGCTGAAGTACAAGTTCGCGCGCGTGTTCCGGATTCCACAGGAGTCCACGATCAACCAGCGCTTCGGGATCGTGCTGCACCAGGTCCTCGAGCGTTTCCACAAGTCGCCCGCGCCCTCGCGCGACGAGCTGTTCGAGCTGTTCGAGATCTCCTGGCGGCGCGGCGGCTTCGGCGACTCCGACGACGAGCTGCAGTTCCGCGAGCGCGCGCTGCGGGCGCTGGAGCTGTACTGGGAGCGGGTGCGCGACCAGGAGGGCGAGCCGGAGTGGTTCGAGCGCTCGTTCTCGTTCCAGCTCGGGCCGCACCTGCTGCGCGGCCGCGTGGACAGGGTCGACCGGCTGCCCGACGGCTCGTACGAGCTGATCGACTACAAGACCGGCAAGGCCAAGACCGAGGACGACCTGCGCCAGGACATCCAGCTGTCGGTCTACCAGATGGGCGCGCGCGAGTCGTGGGGCGTGCGCACGTCAGCCCAGAGCTACATGTACGTGATGACCGGCGAGAAGGTGCCGGTGGCCCACAGCGAGGAGGAGCTGGACCGCGTCCGGGCGACGGTCGAGCGGATCGGCGAGGGGATCCTGCGCCAGGAGTTCCAGCCCACCCCTTCGGCCGAGATCTGCTCGTTCTGCGACTACCGGATCATCTGCCCGGCGGCGGAGCGCTGAAGGCTCGTGCCCTACTGCCACGAGACAAGGAGGGCTGGCTAGGCGTCCGGGCCCTTCTGGCGCAGGAAGCGCTGGAAGTCGCTGGCGATCGTGTCGGCGGACGGCAGGTTCTCGGGCTCGTCGGCGTCCTCGGTGACCTCATCCATGGCGCTCTCCAGCCGCTCGACGAACGCCTTGACCTCGGGGTCGCTGGCCACCGCGGCGCTGACCTGGCGCTCGTAGTCCTCGGCCGCCTCCTCGAGCTCGCCGGCGTCGATGATCGTGCCGGTGGCGCCCTCGAACGCGCGCACCAGAGCCAGCGCCACCTTCGGATTGGGCGTGGCCGCAACGTAATGGGGCACCGACGCCCACAGGCTGAGCGACTCCAGGCCGGCCGAGGCGCAGGCGTGCTGGAGCACGCCGACGATGCCGGTCGGGCCCTCGTAGCTGGTGTGCTCGAAGCCGAGCCGGTCGACGGTGGCGTCGTCGGAGCCGATGCCGCTGATCGAGACAGCGCGCGAGTGCGGCACGTCGGCGAGCAGCGAGCCGAGCGTGATGACCATGCCCGCGCCCATCTCGTGCGCCGCTTCGATCACCGCGTCGCAGTACCGCCGCCAGCGCAGCGACGGCTCGACGCCGCTGAGCACGAGCAGGTCGCGCTCGGCGCCCGGCACCTCGGCGGCAGTGATCCGGGTCTCGGGCCACTCGATCTCGCGCAGGTAGCCGTCGGTGAGCTTGACGTCGGGCCGCACGCTGGTGAAGTCCAGGAACTCGTCCGGGTCGATCCGCGCGACCTCGACGTGGTCGAAGCGGGCCTCGATGAACTCCGTGGCGGCGGTGGCCGCGTCGCCGGCGTCGTTCCAGCCCCGGAACGCGGCCACCAGCACCGGCCGGCGCAGCTGTGGCCGCGCGGTCCATATGAGATCGGACATCACGTTCACGGTAGTGGAGGACCCGAAGACCGTCCGCCAGGGGGCCCACCATGGGGTGGTGGTCACCACCGCGCAGCTACGTGCCGGAGAGGAAGTCGACGCCGTCTTCGCCTGTACCCGCAAGGACCGCCTGACCGGGCGGTCGGGGTCGGCATACCTGGCGCTGGAGCTCCGTGACCGCAACGGGGCGATCCCGGCTCGGGTTTTCAGGGACCCGGACTTCGCCTCGAGCAGGTTCGACCGCGGCGACCTGGTCCGGGTGCGAGGGCGGGTGGACCGCTTCCGCGACGAGCTGCAGCTGGACGTGCGCGAGATCGGGCGGGCCGATGGCGAGGGGCTGGACCCGGCCGCCTTCCTGCCGATGGCCTACCGCGACCTCGAGGAGCTGGACGGCTTCCTCGAGCACCTGGCGCGCGAGGTGTACGACGCCGAGCTGCGCCGGCTGGTCGATGCGTTCATGGGCGACCAGGACTTCCGCGAGGCGTTCCGGCGCGCACCCTGCACCCGCGGCGGCCACCACGCCTACCTTGGCGGGCTGATCGAGCATACGGTCGCGGTGTCGACGCTGGTGCAGGAGACGTGCGTGCTGCACCCGCGCCTGGACTCGGACCTGCTGATGGCCGCGGCGATCCTGCACGACGTGGGCAAGACGCGCGAGTTCAGCCTCGGCGCCGAAATAGCGCTGAGCGACGAGGGTGCGCTGCTGGGCCACCTGGCCCTCGGCCAGCAGATGATCGTCGCGCGCGCCGGCCGCCTGGACGGCTTCCCGCGTGAGCGGCTGCTGGCGCTGGTGCACTGCGTGCTGGCCCACCATGGGCCCGACGCGCTGCCCGGGCGGCGCTTCGGCTCGCCCGAGGCGCTGGCGCTGACGCGGCTGAACGCGCTCGACGCCCAGGTCAAGGGCGCGCTCGAGCACGGCATCGCATGAACGTTCGTCAGGCGCGCGAAGACGACTTCGAGCGCGTGACCGAGCTGCTGGAGCTCCTCGGCCGTGCCGAGGTCAGCGCGGACACGCGGGACGAGTGCCGGCGCGTGTTCGAGGCCCAGCTGGTCGGCCAGGAGTCGGCGCCGCTGGTGGCCGAGGACGAGACCGGCACCGTGATCGCGTGCTGCTCGCTGCACTTCCGGCCGCGGCTGAACCGCCCGGTACCCGACGCGTGGATCCCGGACCTGATCGTGGATCCCGGTGCCCGCCGCCGGGGCGCCGGCCGCGCCCTGCTCGCCGAGGCCGAGCGGCTGGCGCGCAACCGCGGCTGCTGGCAGCTGACCCTCGAGTCCGGGCACCAGCGCAGGGAGGCGCACCAGATGTACGAGGCATACGGGATGGAGAACGCGGGCTACTACTTCGGGAAGCCCCTGGCATAGCGGCTTCCGGCAACTGGTACAGTCAGTTGACCAGTGCCGCCGGTCGCCCGTACCCAGCCCCTCCCCGACGCCGTCTTCGCCGCGCTCAGCGACCAGATCCTGGGCGGGGAGCTGGCCCCCGGCGCCGCGCTTGCATCCGAACGGCTGCTTGCCGGGGAGTTCGGCGTCAACCGTCACGCCATCCGCGAGGCGATGAAGCGCCTCCAGCAGGCCGGGCTCGTCCGCGTCTCGCACGGCGGCGCCACACGTGTGCTGGACTGGCGCGCGACCGGCGGGCTGGACCTGTTGCCGCGGCTCGGCGGGCCCGAGCTCGTGCGCTCGGCGCTGGAGATGCGCCTGTGCATCGGCACCGACGCCGCGCGCCGCTGCGCCCACCGGGCGCCCGCGCCGGTGGTCGAGCAGATGCGTGCGCTCGTAGCCGCCGAGCCGGCCGGCGACGAGGACGCCGCCGACGCCTACGAGCACCTCTGGGGCCTGATCGTCGCCGGCTCCGACAACCTGGCCTACCAGCTGGCGCTGAACAGCCTGCTTGCCGCTTCGTCGCCGTTCGACCTGCGCGGCAGGTCGCTGCCCGAGGCACGCGACCGCGAGGCGCTGATCGCGCTCGTCGACGCGATCGCCGCCGGCGACGGCGACACCGCCGAGGCCACCGCCCGCGACCTCCTGGAGCGCACGCCATGGTCGATGTGATCGTCTACGCCATCCCGGCGTTCGTCCTGCTGCTGGTGGTCGAGGCGGTGTCGTTCAAGGTCGCCGCGCGCGAGGACCTCAAGGGCTACGAGGCCAGGGACACCCGCACCAGCCTGAGCATGGGGATGGGCAACGTGGTGATCAACTTCGGCTGGAAGGCCGTGGTCGTGGTCATCTACGCGGGCCTGTACGAGCTGACACCACTGCGCGTGCCGACGGAGGCCGTCTGGGCGTGGGTGGCGCTGTTCTTCCTCGACGACTTCGCCTACTACTGGTTCCACCGCGTGAGCCACGAGGTGCGCGTGTTCTGGGCCAGCCACGTGGTCCACCACAGCTCGCAGTTCTTCAACCTCTCGACCGCCCTGCGCCAGACGTGGGTTCCGATGACCTACTTCCCGTTCTGGATGCCGATCGCGCTGCTGGGCTACCCGCCGTGGATGATCCTGACCATGCAGGCGGTCAGCCTGATCTACCAGTTCTGGATCCACACCGAGCGGATCGACCGGCTGCCACGCTGGTTCGAGTTCTTCTTCAACACGCCCAGCCATCACCGCGTGCACCACGGCGCCAACGACCTCTACCTGGACAAGAACTACGCCGGCATCCTGATCGTCTGGGACCGCCTGTTCGGCAGCTTCCAGGGCGAGGAGGAGCGTGTGCGCTACGGGCTGACGAAGAACATCCGCTGGTTCAGCCCGCCCAAGGTCGCGTTCCACGAGTACATGGCCGTGTGGCGCGACGTGCGCGGCGCCGACAGCTGGCGCGACCGTCTGGGGTACATGTTCGGCGGCCCCGCTTGGCAGCCGCCGGAGCGCGCCGAGGCGCCTCCCCCGGCGCAAGTCGTGCGCCAGTAATCTCAGGCAGTGTTCTACGACCACGTGACCGGCCCGTGGTGGGCCGAGCTGGCCGATCAGGTTCCGGGCCTGGACGTGATCGACGTGCACACGCACATCGGGCAGAACGACCCCGACGGGTTCAGGTCCACGACCGAAGAGCTGCGCGACGGCCTGGATGCGATCGGCGCCCGCGGCGTGGTGTTCCCGATGCAGGAGCCCGGTGGCTACCCGCCTGCGAACGACATGGTCATAGCCGAGGCCGCCGCCAGCGGCGGGCAGCTGACGCCGTTTATGCGCCTGGACCCCGAGGACGACCCGCTGGCCGAGGCCGAGCGGGCGCTCGATGCGGGCGCGCAGGGCATCAAGCTGCACCCGCGCGGCGAGTCGTTCGAGCTCGACCACCCGGCGCTCGCGGACGTGTTCGCGCTGGCCGGCGAGCGCCGCCTGCCGGTGCTTGTGCACGCGGGCCGCGGGATTCCCGCGCTGGGACACCACGCGGTCGACCTGTGCGAGCGCCATCCGGGGCTGCGGCTGATCCTGGCCCACTGCTGCATCACCGACCTGGCCTGGATCTGGCGCGCTGCGCCGGACCTGCCCAACCTGTTCTTCGACACCTCGTGGTGGTCGGCGACCGACCTGCTGGCGTTGTGGACCCTGGTCCCTCCGGGACAGATCCTGTTCGCCAGCGACGCCCCCTACAGCCCGCCGGCGTTCGCGGCACTGAACAACCTGCGCTGCGCGCTGCATGCGGGGCTCGGCGAGGACCAGATCCGGCTGGCCTTCGGCGGCCAGACGGCGCGGCTGCTGGCGCGCGAGGAACCGCTTGACGGCGGGCCGGCAATGGGCACGGCGGTGACGGTCGACCCGCTGCTGGACCGCGCGCACACGTTCGTGGTGGCCGCGGTCGGCCAGGCGCTTTCGGGCGAGGAGCCGGCCGAGCTGCTCACGCTGGCGCGGATGGCCTGCAACGTCGGCGATGACGCGCCCCAGGCCGAGGCGTGCGCGGGGATCCTGGGCCTGATGGACATGCGCGACGCCTTCGTGGCCGAGGGCCAGGGCGACGGCCGCCCGCAACGGTTCGCTCCCGGGCTGCAGTTCCTGATCGCCGCCGCGGTGATCGCACGGACACCGTCCGTGCCGGTGGCCCTGGCGGGAGGAGCGCAACCGGACGTTGTCCGGTGAGCACCGCACCGACGATCAGTCGCGCTGCATCTCCAGGTGCTTGACGTCGCGATCGGGGTAGCGCTCGCGAACCTGGTCGACCACACCGTCCTCCTGCCAGTTCCGCTCCCCGCCGGGATGGGTGACCAGAACGATCGTCTCCGCCTCGAACGTGGTGAGCGCGTCCTGGAGCGCCAGCAACGGGTCTGACTCGCCGGGCTCGCCGAGCGCCTCTACGCCCTCCTCCTCGAGCCGGTCGACGCTCTCCTTGGCCACGTCCTCGGCGCGGTCGATGGCCGGATCGGGGTCCGAGACCCAGAACCGCACCTTGCTGTTCAGCGCCGGCGCCACCACCAGCACCTCGGCGTCGTCCACTCCCTCGCCGACGGCTGAGCGCAGCACGCTGGGGTCGATCGGCTCCGCGGCGAGGACGATGATCTTCATGCCGCGTCCCTCAGCCCGTCGATCTCGCGGTGCGAGGACAGGCGCTCGAGCGCGCGCGACTCCAGCTGCCGAACGCGCTCGGCCGACAGCTCCAGGCGGCGCCCGGTCTCGCGTAGCGCCTTGGGCTCCTCGCCGTCGATCCCGTAGCGCATCCGGATCACGCTGCGCTCGGGCTCGGGCAGGTCCTCGACGGTGCGGCGCAGCAGATCCTTGGCCAGGTTGACCGTGACCTCCTCCTCCAGCTCCGGGCCATCGCCCGGCAACAGGTCGCCGAACGCGGTGTCGCCGTCCTCGCCGACCGGGCGGTCCAGGCTGGTCACCGTTCGCGCGGCAGCGCGCACCTCCTCGACCTGCTCAGCCGGGATCTCGGCCTCCTTGGCGATCTCCTCGTCGGTCGGCTCGCGGCCGAGGCGAGCGCCCAGCTCACGCTCGGCGCGCACGATCTTGCGCTCGCGCTGGCCGATATGCACGGGGATGCGGATCGTGCGTGCCTTGTTGGCGAGCCCGCGCTGGATCGCCTGACGGATCCAGAACGTCGCGTAGGTCGAGAACTTGAAGCCCTTGCGGTAGTCGAACTTCTCTGCCGCGCGGATCAGCCCGAAGATGCCCTCCTGGATCAGGTCCAGCAGGCTCAGCTCCTGACCCTGGTACTTCTTGGCGATCGACACCACGAGCCGGAGGTTGGAGTTGATCATCCGTTCCTTGGCCTCCAGGTCGCCGGCCTCGATGCGCTTGGCCAGCTCGATCTCCTCGACCTTGTTCAGCAGCGGGTAGCGTCGGATCTCGTTCAGGAACAGCTGCAGGGCGTCGGTGGTGGCGCCGTTGAGGTCGCCGACGTTGAAGTGGGTGTCGAGCACGCCGTGGCGGCCGCAGTCGTCGGTCAGCGTGATGCCCTTGGCATCGATCTGCTGGTGCAGGCTCTCGAGCTCCTCGTCGGAGAGCTCGAGCGCCGACGCGCACTCGTCGAGCTCGGACAGGTTGATCAAGCCCGTCTCCACGCCACGCGCGACCAGCATCGCGATCTCGGGACGCGTAGTGGGGTCGGCTACGGCCATCTGCCGATCCTACGCTTTGAGGCGGCGCTCTGGGGTCAGATGTCGTCGGCGCTGTCGACCATCTCGAGCCGCTCGTCCAGGCGCGTGATGGTGAACACGCGGTGCACGGTCGCCGGGCCCTTGAGGATGACCACGCGCCGGCCGCCGCGGCGAGCGCGCTGGTCGGCCGTGACGATCGTTCGCAGGCCGGTGGAGTCCAGGAAGGTCAGCCCGCTCAGATCCAGCACGATCAGGCGGTGGCCGTCGTCCTCGGCGCGGGTGAGCTCCTCCTCGACCTTCTCGATGGTGGATAGATCGAGCTCGCCCTTGAGCGCGAGCTCTACGCCGTCGCTGCGGTCCTTGGTTTCCACCTCCAAGATGGTCAAGGGGGCCGAGGCTACCGGTCGGGCGGATCGGGAGCGTCGCGCCATACTTAGCCCGATGCCAGCGCCGACAGCCGAGTCCATGACCGAGACCCTGCGCCCGCTGACCGCCGACCCCGGCCGAGCCGCGGTGTTCTGTGACATCGACGGCACCCTGGCGCCGATCGTCGCCCGGCCCGAGGACGCCCACGTTCACGAGACCGTGTCGCGGCGCTTGGCGCAACTGGCCCGCCGCTACGGCCTGGTCGCCTGCGTGTCGGGGCGCTCCGCCGCCGAGGCCCGGCGGCTCGTCGGCGTCGGCGCGATCGCGTACGTCGGCTCGCACGGTGCGGAGGTGGCCGCGGCCGGCCAGACGGAGCCACGGCTTCTGGACGCGTTCGCCAGCTGGCAGAGCAAGGTCGCGGGGTTCGTTGCCGAGCACCAGTCGGATCGCGAGCTCAAGCGCCTGCGCGTGCGGGTGGAGGACAAGGGCCCGATCAAGGCCTTCCACTGGCGCGGCGCCCCGGACGAGGAGGCGGCCGAGACGTGGCTGGCCGGTGTGGCCCAGCAGGCACCGGAGGCCGGGCTGGACGTTCACTGGGGCCGCAAGGTGCTGGAGATCCGCCCGCCCGTGCACGTGAGCAAGGGCGACGGCATCCGCCAGCTGCTGGACGGCGGCACCCTGCGCACGGCCCTCTACGGCGGCGACGACGCCACCGACCTCGACGCCTTCGACGCGCTCGACGGGCTTGTCGAGGCCGGCGACCTCGACACCGTCGTCAAGGTCGGCGTGCGCTCCGACGAGGGACCGCGCGCGATCGTGGACCGGTCCGACCTGGCCGTCGACGGCGTTTCGGGTTTCAGCGACGTGCTGGCGGCCCTGACGGAGTGACGTTCGTCGACTTCCTCCGTGCGTCGGTGCTGCTGTTCGCCGGCGCCGCCACGGCGCTGGCGGTGGTGGCGTTCGCCGGCTCCACGACCGCCGACACGAACACGCCGGTGATATTCGCCGTCGCGTGGTGGACGCTGGCGGCGGTCGCGGGGTCGTGGCTTGGCAGGCACCTGGGCCCGACGCCGGGCATCGAGCGCCTACTGGCCTCGGCGCGCTCCACCAACACGCTCCCCGAGCTCGAGCCCGGCACGGTCATCGTCTCGCGCCTGTGGCCACTGGGAGTAGGCACCGTGATCACCGGCGGCATCGCCTTCGTGCTGCCGCAGCCGGCGGCGATCGCGGCCGGCTACGCGCTGGCGGTTGCGCTGACCTGGCGCAACCAGGCATCGGCCGTGCAGGCGATCGAGGACCGCGACGGCGTGCGCTTCCACGTCGACCGCAGCTCGCCGTTCGGCGCACCGCAGCTGGTGCGCACGCCGTGGGCGCGCAAGGTTGAGCCGGTCTAGGGGCGCGCCCGCCGGCCCCTGATGCGCTCGGTGATCGCCCACCGGCGCGCCGCCAGCCAGTCCGCCTCGAGATCGAGCGTCGCGGCGATCTCGTCCTCGGGGGTGCCGTGCACGAGCATGCCCACGATCGGCAGGTCGCGCGCCTCCAGCCCGGACAGCGCGCTCTCCATCGTCGCCGGTCCCGGCCGCGGGACGCGATTGCGCCCGTCGGCGACCGCGCGGACCGCATCGCACAGCTCATCGGCAAGCGCGTCCTTGCCCACCAGGCCGTCGACGCCGCAGACGAGCGCGAGCAGCGCGAGCGTGTCGTCCGCGAACGCGGTGTACATGACCACCCGGGGCGGCGATGCGAGCGTCTTGAGTCGCTGACAGAGCCACAGCCCATCCTCGTCGGGCAGGTGGTAGTCGATCAGCGCGACCTCCGGGTGGGCATCATCGGCCAGGCGCAGGGCGTCGTGCGATGCCGCCGCCGCGCCCACCGACTCCAGGTCGGGCTCGGACTCGAGCATCGCCTCGAGACCATGGCGGACGGCCGGATGGTCGTCCACCAGCAGCACGCGCACCGAGTCGGCTACCACGAGGGCTCGCGCGCCACGGGGACATCGAGGAGCACGAGCGTGCCCCCTCCGGGTCGCTCCGCGACGGTTATGTCGCCCTCCACCAGGAGCGCGCGCTCGTACATGCCACGGATCCCCCCGGTCATCGGCCGGTCCAGGTCGATGCCGATCCCGTCGTCGGCGACCGCCAGGCGTACCGCCGATTCACGGCACTCCAGCGTCATCTCGGCGCTGCCGGCCAGCGAATGGCGCACCACGTTCGTCAACGCCTCCTGGGCGACGCGGTAGATCACCAGCTCCTGCTCGTAGCTCAGCAGCGGCAGGTTCCCGTCGAGCCGGCGGGTGAGCCGGAGGTCAGAGCGCTCCGCCAGGCGGTCGCTGAAGCCACCGAGCGCGCTCACCAGCCCGAGTTCGTCGAGCGCCTCGGGGCGCAGGGCGCGGGCGATCCGGCGCACTTCCTCCAGGCTCGCCTTGACCGTGTTCTGGGTGTGATCGAGGTGCTCGCCGACCTCGGCGGAGGCTTGCTTGCGCGCCCTCCCGAGCTGCAGCAGGACGGCGGTCAGGCCCTGGCCGATCTCGTCGTGCAGCTCCTGCGCCACGCGCAGGCGCTCGGACTCCTGCGCGGCCAGGGCCCGGCGCGTGCTCTCCTCACGCTCGGCCTCGAGGCGCTGGAGCATGTCGTTGAAGCCCTCGGCCAGCTCGGTGGCCTCGGACCGGCTCCTGCGGTCCAGCCACAGCCGCTGTCCCGGTTTGAGCAGGTCGACGCGCTCCATCAGGGTCCGCAGCTGTTCCAGCGGTGCCACGATCCGGCGGATCAGCAGCAGGTTCACCAGCAGCATCACCACCAGCGCTCCCGTCAGGACGGGCAGCTCCATCACCAGCGACCACGGCGAGGCGAACGAGCCCGGCGAGAGCCTCAGGATGGTGATCACCGCCAGCGTGGCCAGCACGAGGGCGTTGACCACGAAGACGCGCCACAGGATGGGCACGTAACGCCCGCGCCCGTCGTCCGCCGGCGGGGAGGTCGAAACGCCGGCATCGACGGTCGCGTCCATGCGTTCGACAGTAGGGACCGCTAGGAGCGCTTGCGCAGCTTCTTGAGCTGAGCCCACGTGCGGGTGTTGGCCACGTCGGCTCCGGTCAGCCATGCGCGCCGCGCCGTGGCGACGCCATAACGCATGTTGGCCAGCGTCTCCGGCCCGTGCGCGTCCGAGTCGATAACGATCTTGACTCCGGCCGACGCCGCCTCGCGCGCGTAGTTCTCGTTCAGGTCACGGCGGTTGGGGTTGGCGTTGATCTCGAGGAAGGTGCCGGTGCGCGCGGCGGCCTCGATCACCGTGCCCATGTCGAGGGCGTACGGCTCGCGGCGGCCGATCAGGCGGCCGGTGGGGTGGCCGAGGGCATCGACCAGCGGGTGCTCGAGCGCGGTGACCACGCGCGCGGTCATGTTCTTCTCGCGCATGTTGAAGGAGGTGTGCACGCTGGCCACGACCCAGTCCAGCCGGGCCAGCAGTTCGTCCTCGTAGTCGACCGAGCCGTCGGGCAGCACGTTGGTCTCGGTGCCCGCCAGCACGGTGATGCCGTCCAGCTTCTGGTTGACCTCGGCCACCCGCTCGATCTGGCGCTCGAGCTCGTCGGGCGTGACGTGGTTGCCGAACCCGTGCGTGGCCGAGTGGTCGGTCACGGCCAGGTACCTGTAACCGCGCTCGCGCGCGGCCTCGGCCATCTCGGTCATCGTGCCGCGGCCGTCCGAGGCGACCGTGTGCGAGTGCAGGTCGCCCTTTATGTCGGACAGCTCGATCAGCTTTGGCAGCTCGTTCCTGCGCGCGGCCTCGAGCTCGCCACGGTCCTCGCGCAGCTCAGGCGGCACGTAGGCCATGCCCAGCAGGTCGTAGACCTCCTCCTCGGTGGCGCACGCGTGCGTGGTCTCGGTCTCGTCAACGGCCACGCCGTACTCGCTCACGTGGATGCCGCGGCGGACCGCGGCCGTGCGCAGCGCTTCGTTGTGACGCCCCGAGCCGGTGAAATGCTGGAGCAGGTTCCCGAACTTGTCCTCGGGCACGATCCGCAGGTCGACCGGGATGTCCTGGACAGTCACGGCGCGCGCGCCTGCGGCCCCCGAGCCACTCGACTCCTCGACCTGCTCGAGCGCCTTGAACGCCTCGATCAGCGCCGCCGGGTCCTGGGCGCTGGCCACGATGTCAAGGTCCTTGCAGGTCTCGGCCCAGCGGCGCGCGCTGCCGGCCAGCTCCACCCGGATCGCGGCTGGATGTTCGCGCAGCTCGGCCACCATCGCCTCGCCTACCTCGAGCGCCTTCGACAGCAGCGTGCGCGGCTTCTGCTCGCCGTCGGCGCCGGCGGCCAGCGCGGCCAGCACGTTCTCCTCGGCCTTCGCGCCGAAGCCCGCGACGGTGCGAAGCTGCTCGGCCTCGGCGGCGGCGCGCAGCTCGTCGAGGTTCGACACCCCGAGCTGGTCGTACAGCAGCTTGGCTCGCTTGGGCCCGAGGCCGGGGATGCGCGTGACCTGCACCAGCCCGGGCGGGATCCGCTCGCGCAGCTTCACGGCCGCCGGGATATCGCCTTCGGCCAGCAGCGAGTCGATCTTCTCGGCGATCGTCTTGCCGACGCCCGCCAGGTCCGTGGCCCGGCCCTGCGCGGCCAGCTCCGCCACCGACTTGCCCGAGTCGCGGATCGCCTTGGCGGCGTTGCGGTAGGCCAGGACGCGGTGGATGACGGCGCCGTCGAGCTCGTACAGGGTGCCCAGCTCGTCGAAGGCGGCGGCGATCTCGGCGTTCCTCACCGCATTAGGGTACGCGCCCATGTCCGGCGTCTGGCTGGTGCTGCCCACATACAACGAGGCCGAGAACCTCGAGAACGTCGTGCATGCGGCGCTGCCCCATCTGGCAACCACCGGGATGGAGCACCACGTGCTGGTCGTGGACGACAACTCGCCCGACGGGACGGGCCGGATCGCCGACCGGCTGGCAACGGAGATCGACCAGGTCGAGGTCCTGCACCGCACCAGTAAGGACGGCATCGGGCCCGCCTATCTGGCCGGCTTCGGGCATGCGCTGGAGCGCGGCGCCGAGCTGCTGATGGAGATGGACTCGGACTTCTCGCACGACCCGGCCGACCTGCCGCGCCTGGTGGCGGCCACCGCCGACGCCGACCTGGTGCTGGGCTCGCGCTACGTGCCCGGCGGCGGGGTCACCGACTGGGGCCTGACGCGGCGGGCCATCAGCCGTGGCGGCTCGCTGTACGCGCAGGTGATCCTCGGGATTCCCGTCCGTGACCTGACCGGCGGCTTCAAGTGCTTTCGCCGGGCGGTGCTGGAAGGACTGGACCTGAGCTCCGTCGGCACGGACGGCTACGGCTTCCAGATCGAGGTGACCTACCGCGCGATCAAGGCCGGCTACCGCGTCCGCGAGGTCCCGATCGTGTTCCGCGACCGTCGCGTCGGCGCTTCGAAGATGTCCTGGAACATCGCCGCGGAGGCGTTCTGGAAGGTTCCCCTGCTGCGTTTTCGTCGCAGCTGACCACGCTATACTTTTTGAAGTAACGGAGCGAGCAACCAAGGAGCCCCAAGTGGCCGGAGCAGTCAGCGAAGTGTCCGACAACAATTTCCAGGCCGAGGTGATCGAGAACGACCAGCCCGTCCTCGTCGACTTCTGGGCCCCCTGGTGTGGACCCTGCCGTGTGGTGGCGCCTCACCTTGAGGAGCTGGCCGGCGAGCGCGACGACCTCCGCGTCGTCAAGCTCAACGTGGACGACAACCCGCAGACGGCCGCCTCGTACAACGTGATGTCGATCCCCACCATCCTGCTGTTCAAGAACGGCGAGGTGGCGCACCAGATCGTGGGCGCCCTGCCCAAGAACCGGCTGGTGCAGGAGATCGAGCCGGCGCTGGCCTAGGCCTTCGAGACACCGATCCGCAGCTCGCGACCGTCCACCGTGGCGGTCGCGCTGCGTTCGGGGCCCTCTTCGAGGTCCAGCGACGTTGCCAGCGTCTCGCCGGTCACGTACTGCTGGTGCGCCCGCACCGCCTCCAGCAGCTCGGCGTCGCCGCCGAGCCCGAGGGCGATCCGGTCCTCGACGTCCAGGCCGGCCTCCTTGCGCGCGTTCTGGACCGCATGCACGACCTCGCGAGCCAGCCCCTCGGCGCGCAGCTCGTCGTCGAGGACGGTGTCCAGCGCCACGGCATGCGCGCCCGAGCGCTCCACCTGGTAACCGTCCAGCGGTTGCAGCGCCAGCTGGACGTCGTCGGCGGTCAGCGGGTGCTCGCGCCCGCCCACCGAGACGTGCACCTCGCCGCCATCACGAAGGGTCGCGGCGGCGCGTGAGGCGTCCAGTGCGCCGACCGCCGCGGCCAGCTGGGGCATGTCCTTACCGAAGCGCGGGCCGAGCGCGCGGTAGTTGGGCTTGAGCTCGAAGTTGCCAAGCTCGTCCGCGTCCGTGGCGTAGCGCACCGCCTTCACGTTCAGCTCGTCGCGGACCGTGGCATCGAAGCGCTCGATGGCCTCGCGCTCGGCGCCGGCGGCCACCACGACCGCCTCGCGCAGCGGCTGGCGTACCTTCAGCCCGCCGTGGGCGCGCGCCTCGCGGCCCAGCCCGACGGCCTCGCGGGCCACGGCCATCTGCCACTCCAACGCCTCGTCACGCAGAGCGAGATCCGGCTCCGGGTAGTCGCACAGGTGTACCGACGGCTCGCTGCCGTCGAGGCCCTCGTAGATCGCGTCGGCCACGAACGGAGTCAGCGGCGCCGTCAGCTTGGCCACGCCGAGCAGACACTCGCGCAGGGTGGCGAAGGCGGCCCGGTCGCCGTCCCAGAAGCGGCGCCGCGAGCGGCGCACGTACCAGTTCGACAGCTCGTCGACATAGGCCTGGATCGCGCGGCCTGCGGTGGTGGTGTCGTAGTCGTCCAGGCGCTCGATGCAGGTGGCGCTCACCGACTGGAGCCGCGACAGCGCCCACCGGTCGAGGTCGGTCAGGGAGGGATTCGGCACGGATGCCGAATCGCTCGCGGCGTTCTCCATTACCTCGTCGGGCGCGGCCGGCGCCACGTCGTTGACGTTGGCGTAGAGCGTGAAGAAGCCGTACGTGTTCCACAGCGTCTTCAGGTACTGGCGTACCGACTCGCCGATCGTCTCGACCGAGAAGCGGTAGCCGTCCCAAGGCTGCTTGGAGGTGAAGTAGTACCACCGAAACGCATCCGCTCCGTGGGTGTCGAGCACGTCCCAGGGGGCGACCGCGTTGCCCTTGGACTTCGACATCTTCTGGCCCTTGGGGTCGGTGATCAGGCCCAGGCAGAGCACGGTCTCGAACGACGCTCGGCCGTAGAGCAGCGTGGACACCGCCAGCAGCGAGTAGAACCAGCCGCGCGTCTGGTCGAGGCCCTCGCAGATGTAGTCGGCCGGGAAGCGCCGACCGAAGGTGTCCTCGTTCTCGAACGGGGCGTGCCACTGGGCGAACGGCATCGAGCCCGAGTCCCACCACACGTCGATCAGGTCGGGAACGCGCCGGAAGAGCTTGCCCCCGCGCTCGAAGGTCGCATCGTCCACGTACGGGCGGTGAAGGTCCTCCGGCACCTCGGCGCCAAGCTCGGCCAGCTCCGCCCGTGAGCCGACGCAGATGCTCTCGCCGTCGTCGGCGCGCCAGATCGGCAGTGGCGTGCCCCAGTAGCGCTCGCGCGACAGGGCCCAGTCCACGTTGTTCTCGAGCCAGTTGCCGAACCGCCCGTGCTTGATGTGCTCGGGGTACCAGGTGACAGCCTCGTTGGAAGCCAGCAGCTGGTCCTTGACCGCGGTCGTGCGCACGTACCACGACGACTTGGCGTAGTACAGGAGCGCGGTCTCGCAGCGCCAGCAATGCGGGTAGCTGTGTTCGTAGTCCTCGGCGCGCAGGAGCTTTCCGTTCGCGCGCAGCTCCTCGACGATGTCGGCGTCGGTGTCCTTGACCTTGCGGCCCGCGTACTGGCCCATGCGGTCGTCGAAGCTGCCGTCGCGGCGGACCGGGTTCTGGAGCGTCAGGCCCTGCTCCTCGCCAAGGCGGAAGTCGTCCTCGCCGAACGCGAGCGCCGTGTGAACCACGCCGGTGCCGTCCTCGGTGGTCACGAAGTCGGCCGGGAGCACGGTGTGGCCCTTCTCGCCGAAGTCGGTGACGAACGAGAACGGCGGCTCGTAGGCCATGCCGACCAGCTCGGAGCCGGGCACCGGGTCCGAGGTCTGCACACCCTCGCCGAAGACCCGCTCGGCCAGCGCCTGCGCGACGATCAGCTGCTCGTCGTCATGCATGACGCGCACGTACGGGATGTCCTCGCCCACGGCCAGGGCGGCGTTGGACAGCAACGTCCACGGCGTCGTGGTCCAGCCCACCAGCGAGACGCCGGGCTCGCCCTTGACCGGGAAGCGCACGTACGCGCTCGGGTCGACCACGTCCTTGTAGCCCGACGAGACCTCGTGGCTCGACAGCGCGGTGCCGCAGCGCGGGCAGTAGGGCACGACCTTGTAGCCCTCGTACAGCAGGCCCTTGTCCCACACCTGCTTGAGCGACCACCAGACCGACTCGATGTAGTCGTCGTCGAGCGTGTAGTAGGCGTCGTCGGTGTCGATCCAGAAGCCGATCCGCTCGGTCAGCTCGTGCCACTCGTCGATGTATCTGAGGACCGACTCGCGGCACTTGGCGTTGAACTCGGCCACGCCGTAGGCCTCGATGTCGTCCTTGGTCTTGAAGCCCAGCTCCTTCTCGATCTCGAGCTCGACCGGCAGACCGTGCGTGTCCCAGCCGCCCTTGCGCTGTACGAGCCGGCCGCGCATGGTGCGGTAGCGCGGGAACACGTCCTTGAACACGCGGCTGAGCACGTGGTGCGAACCGGGCCGGCCGTTGGCCGTGGGCGGGCCCTCGTAGAACACGTACGGCTCGGCCCCCTCGCGGCGGCGAACCGACTCGCCGAACACGTCGCGCTCGCGCCAGCGCTCGAGGATCTCCTGCTCGAGGGCGGGGAACGATTGCTGCGGGTCGACTGCGGCGTAGCGGGGCAAGATGCTGAGTCTATGTAGCGTCACCGGGATGGAAGCGCTCCGGCGGCTCTACGAGACCGCGCGCAGGGTGGCCGGCGGATCACGCACGGTGCAGACTGCGATCGCGCGACTGGAGGGCGTGGTGCTTGCCGAGCACCTGCCCGAGCGGATCCGGGACGACGTGGTGCGCGCGATCGCCTCCGCGCGCGCCGAGACCTCGTGGCGGATGCCGGTCGCCGACGTCGAGCGCGAGTTCGACGGCGAGGTCGACGAACAGCCGGAATCGGTCGAGGCGCACGCGCAGACCCACCGCGGCGTGGCCGACGGCACGCGGGTGCGCGTCAAGGTCGGGCGGCCGGGGCTGGCCGCGTCGGCACGATCGGACCTGTCGCTGCTGGACCTGTTGGCCGGTCCCGCCCGTGCCGCGTTCCCGGCCCTGGACGCGGGCCCGCTGATCCGCGAGGTACGCGACCGGGCCGTCGCCGAGCTGGACTTCGAGCACGAGGCCGCGCTCCAGCGCCGCGTGGCGCGAGCGCTACGCGGCGTCGAAGGCGTGCGCGTCGCCCCGGTGCTGCTGGACCGGTGCGGCGAATGCGTGGTCGTTGCCGAGCTGGCCCCCGGCGTGACCCTCGACGCCGTCGAGGGCGGCGACCGCGAGGCAATCGCCCGGCGCCTGGTCACGGTCTTCTGCGGCGCCCCGGGCGCGATCGGGATGGTGCTGGCCGACGCCCGCGCTGCCGAGACCTACGTGGACGGCGACGGCACCGTGACACTGCAATGGATCGGCGCCGGCCGGGAGGTCGACGCCCGCCGGCTGGAGGCCGCCGTGGGCGCGGCGCGGGCGCTGCGGATCGACGACGCCGAGGCGTTCGCGCTGGCGCTCGCGGCGCTGGGCCACCTCGGGCGCGACGACGCGCTCGCCGCGCACGCGCTGCTGCGCGACGTGCTTGGTCCGCTGGTGGCCGGGCCGGCGCTGCTGGACGCAGACGCGCTCCGCGCGGCGGGCGACCGGGCGCTGGATCGCGGGCGCGAGATCGCCGGCCTGGTCGCCCGGGTCAAGGCCCAGCCCGAGGATCTGTGGGGCCTGCGCGCGCTGGCCCACACGGTGTCGCTGCTGGCCCGGCTGGAGGTCGAGGAGGACTGGCTGGTGCTCGGCGTGGCGGCCGTCAAGCGGGGCTGGGACTAGCGCGAGGACCACAGGCGCGCACGGGCGCCGGGGCTCTCAGGCCGCGAGCTTGCGGCAGATCAGCGCCAGCGAGCGCTTCTCATGCTCGTCCAGGCGTGCGAACGCGCTCGTGACGCGGTCGGCGTGACCGGGGAACAGGCGCTCGACCAGCGCCTGGCCGTCGGGAGTCAGATGCAGCGACGTCGCGCGCCGGTCGCTGGTCAGCCGCCGGCGGGTGACCAGCCCGCGCCCCTCGAGCGTCAGCGTGACCTCGGTGGCGTTGGCCTTCGACCAGTCGAGCCGGCGCCGGAGCGTGCGCAGCTCGAGCTCGCCGCCGGCGGTGGTCAGGACCACCAGCGCCGAGAAGCCGGCCGCCGACACGCCCTCGCGCTCGAGCTCTGCCGCCAGCACGCGTCGCACCGAGGTCTCTGCCTGGAGCAATGCCGCCAGGGCACGATGGGCGAGCGGATCGCCGAGCTCCAGAGCCGTCACAGGGCGCCAGGGTATGGCCCGGTGCGGACGGCGCTAGCGCGTGGCCGACAGGCGCACGCCCGGCCCGACCGGGCTGTTCTCCGCGGGCGCGCCACCGCCGTCGGCCACCACCACCACCTGTTCGAGGCGGCCGGTGTCCACGTACTCCTTCAGCCGCTCTGCCGCCTCGGTCGGCATCGTCCCCAGCGAGGGGATCGCGTGCTCGCCGGTGACCGGCATCGACTCGCGGTACTCGAACACCGGGGCGGCGGAGCCGACCTGGCGCACGGTGTAGACCAGCCGGCCCAGGACCTCGAGCGTGGCCTCGCCGCCGCAGAACACGAACGCGGTCGGGTCCACGGCGCGCATGGCGCGCGCGACCCGTTCGGGCGGCAGGTCGAAGCTCAGCAGCAGCGAGCGGAAGCCGGCGCGGCGGACGGCCAGCTCGAGCGCCTGGACGTGCAGCGACTCGTGGTCGAGGCGCTCGGAGGAGTCGAACAGGATTACGCCCTGGGCGCGGGAGGCGGGCGGCACGACGCGGCGGGCGGCGTAGAGCCAGCCGGTGGCCCAGCGGCACGCCAGCTCCCATTCGGCCTCGCGTGACTCGCGGCCCTCGGCCATCTCGATGGCCGGCAGCAGGACCTCCTCGACGGTGCGGTCCACCGAGCGGACCGCCAGGCTCTCCTCCATCACACGGTCGGCGCTCTGTTCGTCGAAGTGGTCGAAGGCGTCCAGCAGGCGGCTGGGCGAGCTCGGGCCCTCACCACGCTGGCGGGCGACCTCGATCGCGGACGAGATGTTGTGCGTCTCGAGCAGCGCACGGCGCAGCGCCTCGAGCTCCACGAGCTCGTACTGGCGGTGGCCACCGGAGGTGCGGCGGGGCTTGGGATAGCCGAAGCGGCGCTCCCAGCTGCGCAGCGTGTTGGGGCTCACCCCGAGCAACTCCGCAGCAGCGTTGGTCCTGATCCCGCTCACCTGGTCTCCTTCCACCACCACACGGTGGGGCGTGGTTCTACAGAGAAGTCAGCGCATGACGCGCATCCCTGTGTGCCTGCACAGGTTTTCGGCCAAAGCTGCGCAGGACTTGAGAGGTTTCTGACGATTGTGCCGCCGTGGCGCAAACAGTGCAGGGTTTTTTGCAGCGGACTTGTCCGCTATCGGCGCGCCAAGCTGCCCGGCTCGACCGTGATCAGAGCGGCGCGTGGGCGGCCGCAGGTCGAGATCCGCGCGACCATCATGCCCAGCCGCTCGGCGTTCGGCATCAGACCGCGGACGGGCACGATTTCCGGTTCACGGGCGCGGATCGCGGCCTGGGTGACCGCCTGCAGCAACCGGTCCCGTTCGATCGGGCTGCCCAGCAGGTCGCCTACGCGCACGCCGAGGATCGCCTGCTCGGGGCCAAAGAGGAGCTCCGCGGCCTCGCTGACCGCGCTGACTGTCGCATCCACGGTGGCGATCACGAACGCGGCGCCGGCGCCCGGGAGCGACTCGCGCGCGCAGCTGAGCAGCATCCCCATCCCGCATGCCGCGCACACGCGCCTGCGCCGGAAGGGCTCCTGGTCGTGCGGCGGCTCCGCCGCCGGCGCCCCGCAGCGCGAGCAGAACCGGACCGCGTTGGCGCGCCCGGCGGCGGTCGCGAAGGAGTGGTCGATCTTGACGGCGGTCATAGGGGATCCTTGTGCCGATCTCACCACGTGACGCCGCCGATCGCCCGGTGCGGGCGGCTATTGCAGCGGATTGACGGCCAACCGAGCGCGAACACGCGGCGGCGTCCGCCGTAGGATCGCTTCCGTGATGCGGCGAGCCCTGTCCGTGGTGTGCGCCGGGGCCGCCCTGGCGGTGCTCGCGGGCTGCCGCGAGGATGACCCGGTACTGGCGCCAGCCTGCCGCGAGGGATCCGCGCCCGTGCTGGCGGCCCTGGGCGCGGCGCCACAGGAGGTGCGCCTGGACGGCGAGGTCCCGCTATCCGAGTGCCTGGAGAACGCCGAGGACGGCGGCCAGCTCGCCGACGTGGGCACGGGCTACGTGACCGCGGCCCAGCGGCTGGCCGACCGTGCCGCCGTCGACCCCGCCGGGCGCGAGGCCCTGCAGCTCGGCTACCTGGTCGGTGCGGTCCGCCGCGGCTCGCACCCGGGCCAGGGGCCGGCCTACGAGCTGGTGCGGCGCGTCGAGGGCGAGGCCACGCGCGCGGACCGGCGCTCGGCAGCATTCCGGCGCGGACTGCGGGCGGGACGTGGCGCCGGATAGCCTCAGTCGAGCACCGCGATCCGAAAGGGAACACATGGCCGTATCGCAGCAGTTGTGGGGCTCGGAGACGAGCAAGGCAGTCGACAACTTCCCGGTGTCGGGCGAGCGCGTGCCGATCGCCGTGGTGCGCATGCTCGGGCGCGTGAAGGCTGCTGCCGCCCGCACCAACGCCGAGCTCGGGCTGCTCGACGAGGACGTGGCCGAGCGGATCGCCGCCGCGGGTGACGAGATCGCCGCCGGCGAGCACGACGGCCAGTTCCCCATCGACGTCTTCCAGACCGGTTCGGGCACCTCGTCGAACATGAACGCGAACGAGGTCATCGCCGAGCTCGCCGGCGACGAGGCGCACGCCAACGACCACGTGAACATGGGCCAGTCCTCCAACGACGTGTTCCCGTCGGCGGTGCACCTGGCCGCCGCCTCGGAGGCCACCGAGAAGCTGCTGCCGGCGCTCGAGGCGCTGGAGCGCTCGTTCGCCACCAAGGCCGACGAGTTCGCCGACGTGGTCAAGGCCGGGCGCACGCACATGATGGACGCCGTGCCGGTGACGCTCGGCCAGGAGTTCGCCGGTTACGCGGCCCAGGCCCGCCTGGGCCGCGCGCGTGTGTCGGATGCACTGCCGCGGACGCTGCAGATCCCGCTCGGCGGCACCGCCACCGGCACCGGCCTGAACACCCATGCCGAGTTCGCCGAGAAGACGCGCGCGAAGCTGGCCGAGGCCACCGGGCTGGCCGTGGCCGCGCCCGAGGACCCGTTCGAGGCCCAGGGCAACCGCGACGGGCTGGTCGAGCTGTCGGGCGCGCTGAAGGTCGTGGCCGTGTCGCTGACCAAGATCGCCAACGACCTCGTGATCATGGGCTCCGGTCCGAGCACCGGCCTCGGCGAGCTGTCGCTGCCAGAGCTCCAGAAGGGCTCGTCGATCATGCCCGGCAAGGTGAACCCGGTGATCCCGGAGGTGGTGCTCCAGGTGGCCGCCCAGGTGATCGGCAACGACGCCGCGGTCACGGTGGCAGGCACCCAGGGCAATTTCGAGCTGAACGTGCGCGTGCCGGTGATGGCCCGCAACGTGCTCGACTCGATCACGATCCTCTCCAGCGCGTGCACGATGCTGGCCGAGAAGTGCGTCGACGGGCTCGAGGCGCGCGAGGAGAACCTCAGGCGAGCGGCCGAGTCCACGCCGGCCATCGCGACCGCGCTGAACCCGTTCATCGGTTATGACAAGGCGACCGAGATCGTCAAGGAGGCCGTGGCCTCCGAGCGCACGATCCGCGAGGTGGCGATCGAGCAGGGCGTTGACGAGGCGACGCTCGACGAGGCGCTGGACCTGCGCAAGATGGCCAGGGGCAGCGCCGGCTGAGCTAGGCGGCCGCCGACAGGTCGGCCATCTGGTCGTCGCTGAGCTGTAGCTCGGCGGCGGCGCAGTTGGCCTCCAGGTGCTCGACGCTCTTGGTGCCGGGGATCGGCAGCATCACGGGCGAGGTCTGGAGCAGCCAGGCCAGCGCCACCTGTGACGGCGCAGCGCCGGTGGCCCTGACAACGTCGTCGACGGGACCACCCTCCTGTGCCAGCTGGCCGCTGGCGATCGGGAACCAGGGGATGAAGCCGATTCCCTCGTTCTCACAGTGGTCGAGCACGTCCTGGGACTTGCGGTAGGTCAGGTTGTGCAGGTTCTGGACGGTCGCGACCGGCACGACCTTCCGCGCCGCCTCGATGTCCTCGACCGACACCTCGGAAAGGCCGACCGCCGCCACCTTGCCCTCGTCCTTGAGCTCCGCGAGCACGCCGAACTGCTCGGCCGCGTCCACCTTCGGGTCGATCCGGTGCAGCTGCCACAGGTCGATCCGGTCCAGCTTCAGGCGCCGGAGGCTGAGCTCACACTGCTGGCGCAGGTACTCGGGCCGGCCGACGGCGTGCCACTCGCCCGGGCCGGTGCGGGTCAGGCCGGCCTTGGTGGCGATCAGGACGTCGTCCGGGTACGGGTGCAGCGCCTCGCGCAGGAGGTCCTCGGCCACCTCGGGGCCGTACGAGTCGGCGGTGTCGAACAGCTGCACGCCGAGCTCGACCGCCTTGCGCAGCACCGCGTGGGCGTTGTCGCGGTCGGCGGGCTCGCCCCACACCCCGTCGCCGGGCAGCTGCATGGTGCCGTAGCCAAGGCGGCGGACCGTCTTGCCGTCGATGTCGAACGTGCTCATGAGCCTCCAGGGTGGACCGAGGGGTCCGTTGACGTGTGCGAGCGCCGGCGGGACGCCGGCCGAGCCGATGACCTCAGTCCATGTTCACGGCGACGTACTTCAGCTCGAGGAACTCGTCGATGCCCTCGTCGCCACCCTCGCGGCCGACGCCTGACTGCTTGACGCCGCCGAACGGCGCGCCGGCGTTCGACACCAGCCCCTGGTTGAGGCCGATCATGCCGGTCTCCAGCGACTCGCAGACGCGGATCCCGCGCTTGAGGTCGCTGGTGAACACGTAGGCGACCAGACCGTACTCGGTGTCGTTGGCCGCGGCGATCGCCTCGTCCTCGGAGTCGAACGGGATGATCGGCGCCACGGGCCCGAAGATCTCCTCCTTGCGCAGCCGCGCGTCGTCGCTGATGCCGGTGAGCACCGTCGGCGCGTAGAAGTAGCCCACGCCCTCCACCGCGGTGCCGCCGGTGAGCGCGGTGGCGCCCTTGCCGACGGCGTCGTCGACCAGCTCCGCAACCTTGCCGCGCTGGTCCTCGTCGATCAGCGGGCCGACCTCGGCGCCGTCCTCGGTGCCGCGCGCGACCTTCATCGCCCCCATCCGGTCGGCCAGCCGGGTGCCGAACTCGTCCGCGATCGAAGCGGCCACGTGGAAGCGGTTGGCCGAGGTGCAGGCCTCACCGATGTTGCGCATCTTGGCCACCATCGCGCCCTCGACCGCGGCGTCGAGGTCGGCGTCGTCGAACACGATGAACGGCGCGTTGCCGCCCAGCTCCATCGACACCTTCAGCACCTGTCCGGCCGACTGCTCGATGAGCGTCCGGCCGACCTCGGTCGAGCCGGTGAACGACAGCTTGCGCGTGCGCGGGTCGGCGATCAGCGGGCCCATGGTGGAGCCGCTCGACGATGCGGTGAGCACGTTAAGCACTCCGCCGGGCAGCCCGACCTCCTCAAGGATCCCGGCCAGCGCCAGCATCGACAGCGGAGTCAGCTTGGCCGGCTTGACCACCATCGTGCAGCCCGCGGCGATGGCGGGGCCGATCTTGCGCGTGCCCATCGCCATCGGGAAGTTCCACGGCGTGATCATCAGGCTGGGGCCGATCGGCTGGCGCATGGTCAGCACCCGGCTGGCCGCGTTGCCGGCGACCTTGTACTGGCCGTCGACGCGCAGCGCCTCGCCCGCGTTCCAGCGGAAGAACTCGGCCGCGTAGATGATCTCGCCCTTCGACTCGGTGATGGTCTTGCCCATCTCCAGCGTCATCAGCAGCGCCAGGTCGTCGGCGCGCTCGTTCAGCAGCTCGAAGGCGTCCTGGAGGATCCGGCTGCGCTCGTTGGGCGGCGTGGCCGCCCATTCGTCCTGGGTCGTGTCCGCGGCGGCCAGGGCCGCCTCGGCGTCCTCGGGCGTGCCGTCGGCCACCGCACACAGGGTCTCGCCGGTGGCGGGGTCCTCGACGTCGATGGTCTCCCCGCCGCCGCCGTCGCGCCAGGCGCCCCCGATGTACAGCTGCTTGGGCACGGCGTCGATGACCTGCTGCTCGGTGGAAGCCATGCGCCCAACGCTACCCAGGGGGCGAACTTCGGATCATGAGGGCTTGTAGTAGTCATGACTACCTCAAGTCCTCACTCGTCTCGCGCCCGCCTGCTCTGGCAGCTGTCGGCCCGGCAGCACGGCTGCACCCGATCGCGCGCGGCGTCGACAAGTCGTGGGTGATCCAGACACTCCGCGACGTGGTCACCCGGCTGCGCCGGCGCAATCGTGAGGACTTGATGTCGCTATCACGACGTTAAGTCCTCAGGATCCGGGCGGACGCGCACGGTCTCGTGCCCCAGCTCCTCGGAGATGGCGACGTCGATCGAGTAGTCGATCGGCAGCACGATCACCGAGGGCAGGTCGAGACCGAGGGCGTGGGTGAGGCGCTGGCCGAACTCCTCGGCCGAGCCGACGCGCCAGGCGGGCAGGCCGAACGACTCGGCCAGCTTGACGAAGTCCGGGTTGGTGAAGTCGGTGCCGAAGTGCTGGCCGAACTTCTTGTCCTGCTTCCAGACGATCGAGCCGAACTGCTGGTTCTCCCAGATCACGTTGACGATCGGGGTGCGCAGGCGGACGGCTGTCTCGAGCTCCTGGTTGTTCATCAAAAAGCCGCCGTCGCCGGACACGGTCACGACCTTGCGCTGCGGGTGCACGAGCTTGGCCGCGATCGCGGCCGGAAGCGCGAAGCCCATGCCGGCCAGCCCGTTGGCGATCAGGACGGTGTTGGGCTCGTGGGCGGGGAACATGCGCCCGATCCACAGCTTGTGCAGGCCGACGTCGGACACGAGTATGTCCTCGCGGCCGAGCGCCCTGCGGATCTCGTACAGCGCGCGTGGGGGCTGGACCGGGAAGTGGTCGTCGTCCTTGGCGGCGTCGAAGCGGCCGTGCACGACCTCGCGCAGGCGGGTCGATCCACCCTGGTGGGGCACGTGCCGGCACTCCTCGGCCAGCCGCGAGAGCGTGTGGTAGATGTCGCCGATCAGCTCGACCTCGGGCACGAAGAACTCGTCGACCTCGGCAGGCAGCGAGTCGATGCAGATGATCTTCTTGTCCTTGCCCGGGTTCCAGTGCTCTGGCGAGTGCTCGACGAGGTCGTAGCCGATGGCCAGCACAACGTCCGCGTCGTCGAAGCCGGCCATCGCGTAGTCACCGGCCTGCAGGCCGACGGAGCCGAGCGCCTTGGGCGAGTCGACCGGGATCAGGCCCTTGCCCATGAACGTCTCGGCCACGGGGATGCCGGTGGCGCGCACGAACTCGCGCAGCGCCGGGGTGGCGCCGGAGCGGACCACGCCGTTGCCGGCCAGCGCCACCGGGTTCAGGGCGCCGCGCACCACATCCGCCGCCTTGAGCAGCTCGCGCGCCTGCGGCTCGGGCCGGGTGGTGCGCCCGCGTGGCAGCGGCCCGGCGTCGATCTCCATCTCCATCACATCCTCGGGCAGCTCGATGTGGGTTGCCCCGGGCTTCTCACCCTCGGCGACCTTGAACGCCTTACGCACCACCTCGGGGATGATGTTGGGGTCGTTCAGGCGCGCGTTCCATTTGGTGATCGGCGCCATCACGCGCACAAGATCGATGTACTGGTGCGACTCCTTGTGCATCCGCTCGAGGTCGCCCTGGCCGGTCAGCGCCACCAGCGGCGCGCGGTCCAGATAGGCGTCGGCCACCGGTGTGGTCAGGTTCAGCGCACCCGGCCCGAGCGTCCCGAGGCACACGCCGGCGTTCCCGGTCAGGCGGCCGTAGGTGTCGGCCATGTAGCCGCCGCCCTGTTCGTGGCGGACCGGGACGAAGTCGATCGACGACCGCGACAGCGACTCGTTGAGGTCCAGCGTCTCCTCACCGGGGATGCCGAAGACGTGCTTGACCCCCTCGGCCTCCAGGCACTCCACGAACACGTCCGACGCCTTGCGCTTTGGCACGCACGAGACCCTACACAGGCGCCGTGGCGGTGCCCGGCCGCGCAATCGGCGTGCCGCGAGCGGGGTAGCCTGCTGCCCGTGGTCACGCGCTATACCCGCAGCGGCGACGTGCACATCGCCTACCAGTCGATGGGCGCCGGGCCGGACCTGCTGTACGTGCCAACCTGGGTGTCCCAGATGGAGCAACTGGCCAGCGAGCCGCGAATGGCCGGCGTTCATCGAGCGGCTGTGCTCGTTCGCCCACCTGATCACCTTCGACCGGCGCGGCTCGGGGCTGTCCGATCCCGTCGACGGCGCCCCCACGCTGGAGGAGCAGATCGACGACATCAGGGCCGTGATGGAGGCGGTCGGGTCCGATCGCACCGCCCTGGTCGCGTCGCTGGAGGGCGGCCCGCTGGCGATCACGTTCGCCGCCAGCCACCCCGACAAGGTGAGCGCGCTGATCCTGTACGCCACCTTCGCGCGCACCCGCTGGGCGGAGGACTACGCGTTCCCGCCGCGCGACGACGAACGCGGCATCCGACTTGGCAAGGTGGTCGAGCAGTGGGGCCGCGGCGGCATCCCGCTGGCGCTTGCGCCCAGCCGCGCGGGCGACCCGGAGTTCGCCGACTGGGCCGGGCGGATGGAACGCTACTCGGCAAGCCCGGGGACGATCCGCCGGATGTTCGACGCCATCGCCGGGACCGACGTGCGCCACGTGCTGCCCACGCTCTCGGTGCCGACGCTGGTGATGCACCGGCGCGACGACACGTTCCTGATGATCGAGCATTCGCGCTACCTGGCGGAGCACATCCCCGGCGCCCGGTTCGTTGAGCTGGAGGGATCGGACAACCTGTTCTCCGAGGGCGACAGCGAGGCGATCCTCGGCGAGGTCGAGGAGCTGCTGACCGGATCGCGCCACGCGCCCGAGCCCGACCGCGTGCTGGCCACCGTGCTGTTCACCGACATCGTCGACTCGACCCGCCACGCCGCCGGGATGGGCGACGCGCGCTGGCGGGCCCTGCTTGAGCGTCACGAGCGGCTGACCCGGGCCGAGGTCGCGCGCCACCGCGGGCGCACGATCAAGTCGACCGGCGACGGCGTGCTGGCCACCTTCGACGGCCCGGCGCGCGCGATCCGCGCCGCGCGGGCCGTGCGTGACGCCTCCACCGGCCTCGGCGTGGAGGTCAGGGCCGGCCTGCACGCCGGCGAATGCGAGCTTGTCGGCGACGACGTGGCCGGTCTGGCGGTGCACATCGGCGCCAGGGTGATGGCGCTTGCGGGCCCGGGCGAGGTGCTGACCTCCAGCACCGTCAGGGATCTCGTGGCCGGATCGGAGATCGACTTCAGCGAGCGCGGCGATCACGAGCTGCGCGACGTGCCGGGGCGCTGGAGCCTGTTCTCCGTCGGGTAGGAAGCCCGGGCAGGACCGCTACCTTGGGGCGGCGAAGCGGTTGGTAGGGGGTACACACCCGCTCCATGCCAATGCGACGCATCGTCTTTCTGACATCCCTGATGGTCTTGTGCCTGGCCCCGGCCGCGCATGCCGCCTCCTCCGTGGTGGTGCGCGGCGCCGGCTTCGGCCACGGGATCGGCATGAGCCAGTACGGCGCCTACGGCTTCGCCCAGAAGGGCTTCTCCTATCAGCGGATCCTGTCCCACTACTACGCGGGAACGTCGATGGACACGGCCTCCAGCCGGCCGGTGCGCGTGCTGTTGCAGGCCAGCGACCCGTACGTGCGCGTGCGCGGTGCCTCGCGCGGGCCGGGCGGCGTGAACCTGAACCCGACCGTCACGTACGTGGCCAAGCCCGCGTCGGGTGGCCGCGTCCGCCTGACCGGCAGGGGCAAGCGAGTCGGCACGTTCGCCTCGCCGCTGCGGCTCGAGGCGTCCAAGCCGATGCGGCTGCTGGGGCGGGCGATCAACGGGCTGAGCAGCGGCACCTACCGCGGCGCGTTCGAGCTGCGTGGCGGCGCCGGCGGCGGTGTGACGGCGGTGAACTCGGTGCCGAGCGACGACTACATCAAGGGCGTGATCGCCGCCGAGATGCCCTCGTCGTGGCACATCCAGGCGCTGCGCGCCCAGGCGGTGGCGGCGCGCACGTACGCGCTGTCAACCAGCAAGACCAGCGGCGGCGTGTTCGACCAGTACCCCGACACCCGCTCGCAGGTCTACCGCGGCGTCAAGGCCGAGACCAGGGCCAGCAACCGGGCCGTGCAGGACACCTCGCGCCAGATCCTGACCTACCGAGGCAAGCCCGCGGTGACGTACTTCTTCTCCACCTCGGGCGGCAAGACCGAGAACGTCGAGAACTCGTTCGTCGGCTCCACCCCCCGTCCGTGGCTAAAGAGCCAGGCCGATCCGTACGACGACATCTCACCCAAGCACCGCTGGCGCTTCCGCTTCTCGCCCTCGAAGCTAGGTGCCAAGCTCGGCGCCCCCGGCAGGTACCGGAAGATCCGCGTGATCAAGCGCGGCCAGTCGCCCCGGATCGTCCGGGCGCGCGTCTACGGCAGCCGCGGCACCAGGGTCCTGACCGGCCCCCAGATCCGCGCGCGGCTGGGCCTGTACGACACCTGGGCCTACTTCAGCACGGTGTCCAGCTCCCAGGTCAAGCGCAGCAGGGCGGCGCGCGCCGCGGGCTCGGTGTTCCCGGAGCTCACGGGCAGGTTCGACCCCGCGCCGCGGGGCAAGCGGCTGCTGGTCGAGCGACGCGAGCGCGGCCGCTGGGCGCGTGTGTCGCGCGTGCACACCAGCGCCAAGGGGCGCTACCGGACGAGCCTGTCGACCGCGGGCGTCTACCGCGTGCGCGCGGGCAGCGTGTCCGGGCCCGCGGTGCGAATCCGCTAGCCGGGCACCACCAACCGGAAGGCCGACCGGTCGATGCTGAAGTCCGCCGCTGCCGGATCGGTGAGCTCACCGTCGAGGTTGAAGGCCAGGCGCCCGTCGATCTCGACCCGGCCGCCGCGGTGGTGCACGACGTCGCGCTGGCCGGTCAGCCGCCCGGTGCGTAGCCCGTAGGCGCGCTGGACCAGCCGCACGCGCGACCCGGCGGGCACGATGGCCAGATCCAGCTCACCGTCGTCGTCCTCGGCGGCGTCCAGGCGCGAGCCGGCGCCGAAGTGCCCGGTGCCGGCCACGATCACCTGCCAGGCCTGGCCGTCGAACACCTCGCGATCGTCACAGCTGACGCGGCATGCGACCGGCGAGGCGGTCAGACCGGCCCGCACCGCGCCGACGGCGTAGGCCAGCGGGCCCAGCGTCTTCTTCATCCCCGAGGCGGAGCGCGCGGCCTCCACGGCCAGGCCCGCGCTGCAGGCGTTCACGAACGGGCAGCCGTCCTTGCGGCCCAGGTCCAGCGTTCGCATCGCCGTCCCGTGGACCGCGAGGGCGCACGCGGCGTCGAGGTCGTCCGGCAGCCCCGTGGCGCGGGCGAAGTCGTTTGCCGTGCCGGTCGGCAGCACCGCCAGCGGCACGCCGAGCGCGCCCGCGCGCTCGGCGGCGGGCGCAACGCTGCCGTCGCCGCCCGCGACCACCAGCCGCTCGGCGTCGGCTTCGTCGACCAGCTCGGCACCCAGCGCGCGCAAGCGCGATTCCAGGTCGCCGGCGTCGGTGCTGCCGCCGGACCGCGGATTGGCCCGCAGCGCCAGTCGCACCACTAGAGCTCCCGGCGGGCCAGGCGGCTGACGGCCTCCGCGGCCCGGCGGCGCACGCCGCGCTCGGCCCACGCCTCGGGCTCGATCCGCTCGGCGCGGCCGATGTCGTGCTCGAACTGCCTGGTCAGGGCGGCGGCAAAACCCTCGTCCTGCACGGACAGGCTGGCCTCATCGTGCAGCTGGAACGAGCGGTTGTCGAAGTTGACCGACCCGACCGAGGCCCAGCAGCCGTCCACGGTCAGGGTCTTGGCGTGCAGCATCGTCGGCGCGTACTCATACAGCTCGGCGCCGGCCTCGAGCAGCTGGTCGTACACAGACCGGCCCGCGGTGCGCACGATCCCCTTGTCGATGTGCGAGCCGGGCACGAGGATTCGCAGGGCCACGCCGCGCTCGGCGGCGTCCACCAGCGCCTTGAGGAAGGCCGGCCGGGGGACGAAGTAGGCCGAGGTCAGGTCGAGCGTGCGGTCGGCGGCGGCGATGGCCAGGTAGGTCAGCGCCTCGGCGTTGGTGTCGCCCACTCCAGCGCTGGAGCGCGTGACCTGCATCGGCACGCCGTCGTCGAACGGCTCGATGTCGGGCAGGTGGTCGGGGCCGGCGAGCACGCGGCCGGTGGCCTCGATCCAGTTCTCGGCGAACGCGCCCTGGAGCCCGCGCACCACCGGCCCCTCCACGCGCACGTGGGTGTCACGCCAGTGGTCGGGATCCTGGGCGTCACCGGTCCACTCCTCGGCGATGCCGACGCCGCCCGTCATGCCGACCCTGCCGTCCGCGATCAGCAGCTTGCGGTGGGTGCGGTTCTCGAGCCGGCGCACGGCGTAGGGCTTGAGCGGACGGAAGCGGTGGACGGTGACCCCGGCGTCCTCCATGTCCCCGAGCAGCGAGCGGTCCATCTTCGCCCCGCCGAGGGCATCGATCAGCAGGTTGACCTCGACGCCCGCGGCGGCGCGCTCGGCCACAGCCTCGGCCACGTCGACGGCGATCTGGCCCTTCCAGTACGCGTACGTGGTGATGTTCAGCGTGCGCTCGGCGGCGGCGATCGTCTCCAGGTAGCGCGGGAAGATCGCGTCGCCGTTGACCAGAAGCTCGACGCGGTTGCCCATCGCGATCGGCGCCGCGGTCAGCGCCTCGGCGGCACGCAGGAAGGAGCGATCAGCCACCGACACCTCGCCGGCCAGCGCATAGCCCTCGCTGCCCTCCTCGCGCCGGTGGCGCAGCGAGTCGGCCGAGTACCAGGCCAGGCCGGCCGCAGCCAGGCCGCCGGCCCAGGCCAGGTGAGGACGGTGGATGCTCAAGGTGTGAAGCGGACGGTGATCACGTCCCCGTCCTGTACCTCGTACCCGCGTCCTTCAATCCGCAGCTTGGCCTGCTCGCGCGCGGCCGCGTAGCCACCGCTCTCGACCAGGTCCCTCCAGGGGACCACCTCGGCGGCCACGAACCCCTTCTCGATGTCGGTGTGGATCTTGCCCGCTGCGGGTCGCGCCAGCGTGCCCCGCTCGATCGCCCATGCTCGCCCCTCCTTGCCCTCGCCCGCGGTGAAGAACGAGATCAGCCCCAGCAGCTTCCAGGCCTCGCGGACGACCGTCTGCAGCCCGGACTCACCGGCGCCGAGGTCCGCGCGCATGGCCGCCGCCTCCTCCTCGTCGTCGAGCTCGGACAGCTCGGCTTCGATCCGCGCCGACACCGCGGCTGCCCGCGCGCCCGCGCCCTGGGCGTGCGCGGCCAGTGAGTCCGGCACCTCCAGCGGCTCGCCCTCGCCGACGTTGGCCAGATAGAGCACCGGCTTCGAGGTCAGCGGCGACAGGTTGCGCAGCGCGTCGGGGGCGGCGTCGGGCGCGGGGACCGTACGGGCCGACCGGCCCTCGCCGAGCGCTGCCGTCAGCTCGCGCAGCCAACCCTCCTCGGCCAGCTTGGCCTTGTCGCCGCCCTTGGCTTCGCGCGCGACCTTCTCCAGCCGCCGCTCGGCCTGCTCGAGGTCCGCGTAGAGCAGCTCGGTCTCGATCGTCTCGACGTCGCTGCCGGGATCGACCCGGCCCTCGGGGTGGACCACCTGCTCGTCGTCGTGGGCGCGCACCACGTGCACCAGCGCGTCGGTCTCGCGGATGTTGGCCAGGAACTTGTTGCCGAGCCCCTCGCCCTCGTGGGCGCCGCGCACCAGCCCGGCGATGTCGTGGAACTCGATCGTCTCGTAGACCGTTGGAGTGGCCTTGATGGTCGCGACCACCGCGTCGAGGCGCTCGTCGGGCACCGGCACGACGGCCACGTTGGGCTCGACGGTCGTGAACGGGTAGTTGGCCGCCTGAGCACCCGCACGCGTGAGCGCGTTGAACAGCGACGACTTGCCGGCGTTGGGCAGCCCGACGATCCCGACTTTCACGGGACCAGTTCCCCAAGCGCGGTGCCGAACACCGCGCCGGCCGCCACGTCGGACGGATAGTGAACGCCCACGTACACGCGCGAGAGCGCCATCGCCGCGGCGGTGGCGTACAGCGGCGGCGCCGGCAGGACACCGCGCAGCGCCGAGGCCGCCGCGAACGAGGTGGTCGCGTGGGCCGACGGATACGACAGCTCGGTGATCGTCGGCGAGATGGCGGGCAGCTCCTCCAGGATCGGCCGCGCCCGGCGGACGACGTGCTTGAGCGCGATGTTGGCCAGGTAGGCCAGGAAAACCACGCGCACGGCCCGGACGTAGTCGTCGCGCCGGCGCGGGTGGCCGATGGCTCCGGCGACCGCGACAAGGTGCCACAGCACCCCGTGCTCGCCGGCGTGCGTGAACGCCAGCACGGCACGCTCCGCGACGGGGTGGTGACCCCGGGTGCGCAGGAGGGTGAGCAGGCCGAGGTCGAGGCGGCGCAGCACGGGCGCTGGCCGGCTAGAAGCCGACTTTTTGGTCGCCGGCCTCGCGGCGTACATAGACGACCTTCGACAGGTCGACCAGGATCTCCGAGTCGTCGGTGGTGATGCTCTGCCAGCGGTCTGACGCATCGTCGCCAAGGGCCTTGACGAGGTTCGCGTAGGACTCCTCGGTGGCCCGCACGGCCAGCACCGGGCCGCCGGCGAAGCCCACATCCATGCTCCTGAGTTCTGCCATTCGCTGTGCCTCCTAGTGGGCGGGTTGCACGATCTCGGTGAGCACCCCGCCCGTGGACTTGGGGTGCAGGAACGCCACGCGGCTGTCGCGGATGCCGGTACGCGGCTGCTCGTCGATCAGGCGTACCCCGGCGTCGCGCAGGCGCTTGAGCGTGGCGTCGATGTCGTCCGTGCGGTAGGCCACGTGGTGCATCCCCGGCCCGCTGCGCTCCAGGAACCTGGCCACCCCGCTGTCGGACTGGATCGGCATCAGCAGCTCGATGTGCGCGTCGCCGATCTCCAGCAGCACCGCCTCCACGCCGAACTCCTCGACGCGCTCGCGGTGCTGGTGGGCCATGCCGAGCCGGTCCTGGTAGAGGGCCACGGCCTCGTCCAGATCCTCGACGGCAACGCCGATGTGGTCGATCTCGCCGAACACGGCCCGGGACTCTACTCAGCGCGGTCGTGCGGCTCGGCCGCGGCGACCCGGCGCTCGCTGCCGCCGTTCAACGGCTCCAGCCGCGCCGGCGCATGCAGCTCACCCTCGTGCTCGGCAACCAGGAGGTCGATGTCCGCGCGCTCCAGCACCTCGTGGTCGAGCAGCTGGGCCGCCAGCGCCTCCAACAGGCCGCGGTGCCCGGAGACCATGGCGAGCGCGCGGCGGTGTGCCTGGTCGGCGATGAACTGCTGCTCCTCGTCGATCAGGCGGCGGGTGGCATCGGCCATCGAGTAGTCGGCGGCGGGCAGCTGCTTGGACTGGATCTTGCTGCCCATTCCGTAGTCGGTGACCATCGAGCGGCTGATCTCGTGCACCTTGCGCAGGTCGTCGGAGGCCCCCGTGGTGATCTGGCCGAAGATCAGGTGCTCGGTGACCCGGCCGCCCAGCAGGACGACCAGATAGTCCATCAGCTCTTCCTTGGTCTTCAGGTAGCGGTCTTCCTCGGGCAGGTTGAGCGTGTACCCCAGCGCCTGCCCACGCGGCACGATCGAGATCCGGTGCACCTTCTCGACCGAGGGCAGCAGCTCCGAGCACAGCGCGTGCCCGGCCTCGTGGTAGGCCACCACGCGCTTCTCGTGGTCGGTGATCACGCGCCGCGACTGCATCCCGGCGACCACCCGCTCGAGCGCCGCCTGGAAGTCCGCGGTCTGGATCGAGTCGCGGTGCGCGCGGCCGGCGAAGATGGCGGCCTCGTTGCAGATGTTGGCCAGGTCGGCCCCGGTCAGGCCGCTGGTCTGGCGCGCCACGAGCTCGAGGTCCGCGTCGTCGGCCAGCGGCTTGCCGCGCGTGTGCACCGCCAGGATCTGCAGGCGGCCCTTCAGGTCGGGCGGCGTGACGAAGATCTGGCGATCGAAACGGCCGGGCCGCAGCAGCGCCGGGTCGAGCTTGTCGAGCAGGTTCGAGGCGGCGATGACCACGAGCTGGTCGCGGCCGCCGAAGCCGTCCAGCTCGACGAGCAGCTGGTTCAGGGTCTGGTCCTTCTCGCCCGAGATGTCGTGGCCGCGCGTGGCGCCGACGGCATCAAGCTCGTCGATGAACACGATCGCCGGCGCCTGCTTGCGCGCCTCGCGGAACAGCCGCCGGATCCGTGATGCGCCGAGGCCGGCGAACATCTCCACGAACGAGGAGGCGGACTGGGCGAAGAAGCGCGCGTTGGATTCGTGCGCCACTGCCTTGGCCAGCAGCGTCTTGCCGGTGCCGGGCGGGCCGTGCAGCAGGACGCCCTTGGGCACGTCGGCGCCGAGCGCCCGGAAGCGGTCGGGGTCGCGCAGGAAGTCGACGATCTCGTGGAGCTCGTCCTTGGCCTCCTCCACACCGGCCACGTCGTCCCAGCCGATCGATGCCGACGAGCTGGGCTTGATCTCCTGCGGCTTCGTGCGCGGCATGTGCCGCAGCAGGCTCAGCAGGACCACCGCGATCAGGCCCATGAAGATGATCGGCAGCCAGATGACTGCCCAGTCCTGGAACTCCTGGAAGGTGAAAGCGATCAGTGGCACGGCCGTTCCAGGGTAATCGGCCCCGCGCGGCGTTTACTGAAGCGCGAACGCCAGCCTTGCCCGTCCATGGCTCACACGGCGCGATCGATACCCGATCGTCCAGGGCGGTGGACTTGTGATGCGGCCCTCCGTAGCGTCCGTGGCGATGGCGAACCCGACCCCGTTGACGCCCCACTCCGACCCGTTGGGCGAGGCGCTGCATTTCCTGCGCATGGACGGCGCCTTCTACTGCCTGTCCGAGCTGTCCGCGCCGTGGGGCTTCAGCCTCGAACCGATGCCGGGACACCTGTGGTTTCACGTGGTCACCGCGGGCGCGATGTGGCTCGACGCCGGCGAGGCCGAGCCGCGCGCGATGCGCGCGGGTGAGCTGGCCCTGGTGCCGCACGGCGAGGGCCACCGGCTGATCAGCGAGCCGGGCGTGCCGACGCCCGACATCATGGCGCTCGGGCTTGAGCGGGTCAGCGACCGCTACGAGCAACTGCGCCACGGCGGTGGCGGCGAGGCCACCAAGCTCATCTGCGGCGCCGTGCGCTTCGACCACCCGGTGGCCCACAACGTGGTGGACGTCCTGCCACGCGTGATCCACCTCGAGGCGGCCGGGTCGGCGCAGATGGAGCGGATGCAGGGCACGCTGGCGCTGATGGCGGCCGAGGCGCGGGAGCTGCGCCCCGGGGGCGAGGCGGTGATCACCCGGCTGGCCGACATCCTGGTGATCCAGGCCGTCCGGTCGTGGATCGAGACCGACCCGGTTGCCCGGACCGGCTGGCTCGGAGCGCTGCATGACCCGCAGGTCGGGCGCGCCATCTCGCTGATCCACGCCGAACCCGAGCGCGCGTGGAGCGTGGCCACGCTGGCCGATCAGGTCGCGATGTCACGCTCGGCCTTCGCAGCCCGCTTCACCGAGCTGATGGGCGAACCGGCGATGCAGTACGTGACCCGCTGGCGGATGCACCTGGCCCAGGACCAGCTGGAGCAGGGCGGCACCGTCGCCGAGCTGGCAGGCCGTCTTGGCTACGCGTCCGAGGCCGCGTTCGCGCGCGCGTTCAAGCGCGTGACCGGCACCCCGCCGGGCGCGGTGCGGCGCGCCGCGGCCGTCGCCTAGGCGACGCGCTCCAGCCGCGGGTTGGGCCGGTGCTCGCGCCCGACCTTGGCCAGCGGCCGGCCGTCCAGCAGCACCACGTCGGCGGTGAAGTCGTTCTGGCCGCGCAGCAGCGACGAGCCGACGCCATAAGCGTCGACCGGCGCGCCCGCCGTCTCGAACTCGCGGATCCGCGCGGAGTCGAAACCGCCCGAGGCCACGATCCGGACGCGGTCGTGGCCGGCGGCGTCCAGCGCCGCACGCACGGTCTCGGCCAGCGGCACGTTCACGCCCGGCCGCGCAGCGTCCCCGATCTCCTGCTCGAGGCCGGCGTCCACGAGCCGCTCGGAGGTGTCCAGGCGCACGCCCCAGAGGTCGTCGCCGAGCGCGTCGGCCACGGCTACCGCGGTCGCAGCCGACGTGTTGTCGAAGTCCACGAGGACGGTCACGTTCATCCGGCCGGCATAGCGCCCGGCGAACGCGCGCGCGGCCGCCACGGTGTCGCCGCCGTACGCGGCGATCAGCGCGTGCGGCACGGTGCCAACACCGATGCCGCCCCACCACGAGGCCTGGGCGTCGGTCGACACGCCGATCGCGCCGGCCACATGCGCGGCCCAGCCGTCGCCGGTCTGCACCAACCAGTGGTCGTGGCGGGCGGGAAAGAACAGGATCTGCTTTCCGGCGGCCGCCTCGACCACCTCGCGCACGTTCTTCATCACCAGCGTGCGGCGCGCCATCGAGCCCAGGTACACCGTCTCCAGGTGGGCGAACAGGCTGTAGTCGCCCTCGATCGTCATCACGGTCTCGCCCGCCTCGATCGCGTCGCCCTCGTACAGGGCGTGCACCTCGAGCTCGTCGAAACCCTCGACCCACGCGCCGGACTCGTCGCGGCGGCCCGCGCACTGGCGCAGCAGCGCCACCGCCTCGTCGACGCCGCCGAGGATCGCGTCGTGCTTCTGGAACACCTGCATCGTCACCCGCGGATGACGATCCTCGGCCTCCAGCAGCTCCTTGGTCAGCGTGAAATAGGCATCGGAGTAGTAACCGCGGCGCAGGCGCTCGACGGGCAGGCGAAAGACCTCTGGCGCCAGGCGCTCACGCGGCATAGCGCCGCATCCTTACGCTCAGCGGCGCTTCTTGCGCCGACGCCGCCTTCGAACCGCGCCGACACTGACGGTACGCGTGGCGGTGCGGATATTGCCGGCGCCGTCGCGGGCGCTGACCAGTACGCGCACCCGCAGCTTCTTGCGCCGCCGGGCGAGCGCGCGGCGGCCCCTGCGGGTGGGCTTGAGCCGCAGCGCCGCCTCGCCGCCCGGCCGCTCGACCACCGTCTCGGCGGTGGCAAGCTTGACCCGCCGCGGCCGCGGCGTCGACCCGCCCTTGCCCTTGACGCGCGCCAGATCGAGGCTGTCGAGCGTGATCGAGAGCGTGACCGCCTCGTTCGTGCTCACCCGAACCAGCAGGCCCTTTCTGGTCAGCGGTGAGCGTCCGACGGCCCGCGCGGCCCTGGCCACGACCGCTGGGCGAGTGCCGTCGGCGCCCGGGTTGAGCGGCCCGGCAGGGCGAACCTCACCCGCGGGGGGGCCGTACGCGAAGTCGGACGGGACGCCGCCGCGCGGGGCTCCGAAGGGGCCGCTGATCTCGTAGACCAGGCCCGGGCCGGGCGCGCCGGCGACCCCGCCTCCGCGCTGGGAGGTGCAGTACAGCCTGGTCCCGGACGGATCGAACACCACGCCGCACACCTCGGAGGAGTCCTGGCCGGTGATGCGCAGTAGCGGCGCCACCGCCCGCGCCGGCGTGATCACGCCGATCTCCATGTTGCCGCCGTCTTCACAGACGAGCACGTCGCCGCGCGGTGAGATCGTCACGTTGTCCACGGTGTCCAGCGACGAGTCCTGCGCCAGCTGGCGGTCGAACAGCACGTCGATCAGGTTCTTGCGCGTGTCGTAGCCCCAGACCTTCTTGTTGCCCTTGGTGGTGAAGTAGCAGACGCCGCGCCAGTACCAGATGCCCTCGCCACCGGGGAACACGGTGCTGGTGGCGAGCTGGTAGCGGGTCGGTGCGCCCTGGGCGGTGGGGTCACCGAGCCGGGTCCACGTGACCCGGCCGGACGGGGCCACCGTGGCCACTTCGAGCACCCCGGCGTCGAGGTCCGGGAACCGCCTGGGCGTGAAGCGGTAGAAGCGGCCGTCGCCCTTGTCCTCGGTCAGGTAGACCTTGCCCCCGACGGGGTCCACCGCCGCCGCCTCGTGCGCGAACACGCCGAGCGCCGGCCGCGGCTGGGCCGGCAGAAGGCCGGCCGGGTCGCATTCCCACACCAGGCCGTCGTCGGCCTCCTCGCAGGACAGCCACGTGCCCCACGGTGTTGGCCCACCGGCGCAGTTCACGTCGGTGTTGCCCAGGATCCGGTAGGCCGAGCGGATCGTCCCGTCGTTGTCGAAGCGAATGGCCGACGTACCGGCGCCACTGGCTGCGACCGACTCCGAGTTGGTGACCAGGATCCAGCCGCCGTCGCGGGTGGCGAACGTGGCCTGGCCGTCGGGGAAGATCGGCCACACGTAGCCGGTGTTCTGGACCGGCGTGAGGCTGCGGGCCACGATCCGGGAACGGAACCCGGGAGGGAGCATCAGGCCGTTGGCGTCGGGCGCGCCGAGCGCGCCATACGGCGACCCCCCGGCGCGCGCCGGGGCCGCCAGTGCGTCGCGCATGAAGGCCGGGCCGACCGCCAGCGCCCCAGCGGCCAGCGCGCCGGAACGGAGCAGGTCACGGCGGCTGAGGTCGCTCATGGAAGCATCACACCAGATGCGCCCGCGCCGAAGGCGCAGTCCTTGTCAAGCCTGGACGCCCTCGGCGCGCAGGATCTCGTCCAGCGCGGCGCGCCCGACCTCGAGCTGCTCGTCTGTCGGCTCACGGGTGCCCACGATCCGCTGGATCTCGAACCCCGGCCGGCGCAGAGCCCGCGACAGCGCGGTGCCCTCGTTGCGCTCGGACCAGGCGAACACCTCCACCGCCACCGCCGCGCTGCCCAGGCCCACGACCGCCTCGGCCGCCGGGCCCTTGAGCCCCGCCTTGCGCGCGGCCACGTTGCCCACGGCGGCGGCGGTCAGCATCGGCGCTACGAGGTTGGAGCCGCAGCGATCGTGCTCCTTGTCGGCCGTGGCCGCTTCACCGCCGGTCTCGTACGCGGCGATCGACTTGTGCTCGACCCCGTGGTAGGCGGCCAGATCACCGCCGCGCAGGGCCAGCAGCGCGGGCGCCGCGCTGACCACGCCGACGGCGAACTCGCGTCCGATCGAGCGCCCGCCGGCCGACCGGATGGCCTGACCGATCAGGGCCGCGGCGGCCATCGTGCCCAGCGTCCTCACGTCCTGCATCGGCAGCCTGGCCTCCGGCAGGCCGCGCTTGACCAACGGGATCACGGCCATCGCCTCGGCCAGCTTGGTCACACCGCGGACGCCGGGGACGTTCTCGCTGGCCTTGCCGCCCAGGTCGGGCTTGCGCCCGGAAGCCGCCTTGACCCGACCGTCGCTGGTGCGCACGGCCGCGGCCCAGTGCGTCGGGCCGTGCACCAACAGCCCGTTGCGCAGCGCCATGCCACCCAGGCGCAGCTTGTCGGTCTCGGTCTCGGTGCTCATCGCAGCGTCGTCTCCATCAGTTCAGAGTAGAAGCGCGCGGCCATCGCCAGGTCATCGATCGGTATCCGCTCGTCGGCGCCGTGCATCAGCGGGGTCGCCTCCAGCAGGCCCATGGTGCGCTGCGGGAAGAAGCCATAGGCCACGCATTCGGGGAACGCCGCCCGCCACCAGCGCGAGTCGCTGAAGCCCGCCAGCAAGACCGGTACCGCCTTCGCACCGGGCTCCTCGCGCTCCAGGAACGACTGGATCGCGCGCATCAGAACCGTGTCCGCGGGCGAGCGGTTGCCCACCACGGTCTCGTCGAACGAGACCTCCTGCTCGCTGCCGATGGTGTCGCTGATCCGCGTCAACACGTGGTCGCGGTCGGACTCCGGAAGCGCGCGGCAGTCCACCTTGATCTCCGCGTGCGCGGGCAGAACGTTGATCTTCTGCGACGCGGCGGCCATCGTCGGCGCCATCGTCACGCCCATCATCGGCTCCAGAAAGGTCACCAGCTGGGGATCGGTGGCCTCCATCGCCTCCAGCGAGCCCGCCATGTCGGCCGGGTTCAGGCCCAGCGCCTCCAGGATCGCCACCGCCTCCGGCGCCCGCTCGGGCACCACCCGCGCCGCGGCCAGGTCGGCCAGCACCGGGGCGAGCTTGGCCAGCGCGTTGTCGCCGATCCGCGGCAGCGACGCGTGCCCCGCCCGCCCGGTCGCGGACACCGTGAACCGGAACACGCCCTTCTCGCCGGTACACACGCCGTAGTAGGCGCCGTCGCCATAGGCGAACCGCTGGCCGGCGCCCTCGTTGACCACGAGGTCGGCCCGCACCTTGTCCGGGTGCGCGGCGCACAGCCACTGGGCGCCGTGCTCGGCGCCCGTCTCCTCGTCGGCGGTGACCACGATCAACAGCTCGCCCGACTGCGGCCGCCAGCCCTCGCGCGCCAGCGCCACCGCAGCGGCGATCTCCGCCGCCACCTGGCTCTTCATGTCGACCGCGCCCCGGCCCCACACGCAGCCGTCGCGGACCTCGCCCGACCACGGGTCCACCCGCCAGTCCGCCGGGTCGGCAAGGACCGTGTCCACGTGGCCCAGCAGGCACAGCGTCGGCCCGTCGCTGCGGCCCGCCAGCCGCGCGATCAGGTTCGGCCGCCCCTCGACCGCCGCCAGCAGCTCGACGGCGAAGCCGGCGCCCACGAGCAGCTCCTTGAGGTACTCCTGCGCCGCCTGCTCGTTGCCGGGCGGGTTGACCGTGTCGAACCTGATCAGCCGCTGCAGCAGCCGGGTGGCTTCGTCCTCCAGGCCCACGCCGCGAATATATGCGCTGATGCCCCGCTCGTTCGACGACGACCAGGCGCTCCTGGACGATCTGCTGCGCGACGCCGTCCGCGCGAGCGGCGACGGCCACGTGCTCGAGCTGCACGACCGCGCGGTCGAGCTGGCCAGGAGCGCGCGCGCCGGCGACGACGCCGCGTCCGACGACCTTGCCGCGCTGGTCGCCCGCCTCGACGTGGCCCAGGCCGAGCTGTTGGTGCGGTCGCTCACGCGCTGGTTCCAGCTGGCCAACCTGGCCGAGGACAACGAGCGCATTCGCCGGCTCCAGGCGCGCGGCGACGAGCCCCGCGCCGGCTCGGTAGCGGATGCGATCGGCCGCCTGGCCGCCGAGGGCACGGGCGCGGACGAGCTCGGCGAGCTGCTCCAACAGGCCGAGGTGCGGCTGGTGCTGACCGCCCATCCCACCGAGGCACGCCGGCGCACGACGCTGGAGAAGCTCGCGCGCGTGTTCGGCGAGCTGCGCACGCTCGACGAGCGCCGCGACGGATCGCCTGGCGCCGTGGAGGCGGTGCGCGAGCGGCTGCGACCAACCGTTCAGGAATTGTGGGGCTCGGACGAGCTGCGCGCCGCGTCGCTGTCGGTGATCGACGAGGTGCGCGGCGGCATCATCTACTTCGAGACCACGCTGGCGGACGCCGTGCCCCGGATCTACCGCGACCTCGAGACCGCCGTGGCCGCGGCCTACCCCGCCGGCGTACCGGTGCCGCCGCTGCTGGGCTTCGGCTCTTGGATCGGCGGCGACCGCGACGGCAACCCGCACGTGACGCCCGGCGTGACGGTCGAGGCGCTGGAGCTGATGCGCGACCGCTGCCTGGCGTTCCTCGAGCGGCGGCTGGAGGTGCTGGCGGAGCGGCTGTCCTACTCCGAGCGCGTGACCGGCCCGGCGGCGGGGCTCGAGCCGATGCTGTCGCGCGGGACAGAGCTGTTTCCCGCGCTGAGCGAGCGGATGCGCGAGCGCAACGCCGAGGAGCCCTACCGGCGCGCGTTCACCTACGCGCTCGAGCGTGTCCGCGCGGCGCGGACCGACCGGGCCGGCGCCTACGCGGGCCCCGAGGAGCTGCTCGAGGACCTGCGTGCAGCCGCCCACGCGCTCAGCCAGGGGCCCGGGGGCGCCGCCGCCGCCGGCGACCTGCACGACGTGATCCGCCAGGTCGAGGTGTTCGGCTTCCACTTCGCGCGGCTCGACGTCCGGGAGAACGCGAAGGTGCATCGCGAGGCGCTGGACGAGATCTTCGCGGACCTCGGCGTGTGCGAACGCTATTCCGGGCTGCCCGCCGCCGAGCGGTGCGAAGTGCTGTGCCGGGCGATCGCCGATCACCGGCCGCTGATCCCCCAGGACGTGTCCGGCTTCGGCGCCTCGACCCAGGAGTGCGTCGAGACCTTCCGGGTGCTCTACGAGGCGCTCACCGGGCGTCACCGCGACACGATCGAGGCCTACGTGGTCTCGCACAGCGAAGGCCCGCAGGACCTGCTCGAGGTGTTGCTGCTGATGAAGGAGGCGCGCTTGTCGCGCGCCGGCGGGCGCGACGCGATGCTTCGGATCGTCCCGCTGTTCGAGGCGGGCGAGACGCTGGCGGCGGCGCCCGACACGCTGGACGACCTGATGCAGCGGCCCGTCTACCGCGCCGCGCTTGCGGCGGTCGGCGACCGCCAGGAGGTGATGGTCGGCTACTCGGATTCGAACAAGGACGTCGGCTACGTGGCGTCGGGGTGGGCCACCTACCGTGCCCAGCAGGGCGTCGCCGAAGTGCTCGAGCGCCACGGTGTCTCGTGGGTGTTCTTCCACGGCCGCGGTGGCGCCGTCGGCCGCGGCGGCGGCCCCACCAACACCGCCATCCTGGCGCTGCCCCCTGGAACGGTGAACGCACGCCTGAAGGTCACCGAGCAGGGCGAGGTGCTGGCCGCAAAGTACGCCGTCGACGAGATCGCACGGCGCGAGCTGGAGCTGACCACGAGCGCGGTCCTGTACAGCAGCCGCGGCGGCGAAGCGGCTCTGGACGACCGCTACCGGCAGGTACTGCAGGAGATGGCCGAGCACTCGAGGGCCGCCTACCGCGAGCTCGTGCACGACGACCCGGATTTCATACGGGCGTTCACCACCGTCACGCCGGTGGACGAGATCTCACGCCTGCGGCTGGGCTCGCGACCGGCCAAGCGCACGCCCGACGGCGACATCGACGACCTCCGCGCGATCCCGTGGGTGTTCTCCTGGACCCAGGCCCGGATCGTGCTGCCGGCGTGGTTCGGGCTGGGCGCCGCGCTCGCGCACGCGCGCGAGGAGCACGGCCTCGAGCTGCTGCGCACGATGGAACGCGAGTGGCCGTTCTTCTCGGCGCTGCTGTCGAACGCCGAGATGGCATGCGCCAAGGCCGACGCCGTGATCGCCGCGCGCTACTTCGACCTGTGGGACGAGGACGAGCCGCGCGAGCGAATCCGGGCCGCCGTCGACCGCGAGTTCGATCGCACCCGCCGCGAGCTGGCGGCCGTGCTCGACGAGGACGAGTTGCTGGACCGCCACCCGGTCCTTCAGGCGGCGATCGCGCGCCGCAACCCGTACGTGGACCCGCTGTCCTACGTACAGATCGAGCTTCTGCGCCGGCTCCGCGCCGGCGACGGCGACGACGATGCGCTGGGGCGCGTGTCGCTGCTCACCGTCAACGGCATCGCCGGGGGGCTCAGGAATACCGGGTAGGTGACGACGAGCTCGGCCAGCCGACCGATTTACAACCCACCAGCCGACCGGCCTCAGCTCGGGAACATCCCGCGCGAGCCGACCAGCCAGCGCAGGTCACCCCTGGGACGCAGGCGCCCGCGGAGGAGCAGCCTGGGCATCTCCGTCCGTCCCATCGACATGTCCACGAAGTCCTCCCAGGACGTCTTGAACGTCACGCGCGGAGAGCCGGCGCGGCCCTGGACCGCGCGCGTGGCACCGTTGGCGACCACCACGTGCCACGCGGGCGCGCCGTCGGTGAACTCCCACTGGAGCACGCCGGGGCCCTTGGCCGCACTGGTGTCCAGCGACGCGGCGATCAGCTCGAACAGCATCGCCATGTGGCGCGGGTCGGTGGACGGCGGGCCAAGCTTCTCGCCGAGCAAACCCGCACGCACCATCTCCTGGCCACGCGCAGCGCGCTCGCGAGGCGTGCCGTCGACCGGGAACACCGGCGGGCCCGGCAGCTCGTCGATGGGCATGCCCGCCGAGCGCAGCTTGGTCTCGAGCGAGTTGGCGCCCTCCTCGCCGATGTCCTCGAGCGTGAACCCGAACGACTCGACGTAACGCATGTCCCAGCCCGGCGGCACGAGCACCGCCGCGGTCCAGGGCAGCACTTCGCGCAGCAGGTCGGCCACGGCGTGCGGGACCTCGGGGTCCAGCTTGCGCAGGTCGGACAGCAGCTTCACGCCGAAGCCGATGTGGCGCTGCTCGTCGGCGGCCACGTTCTCCATGCCCTCGCGGAAGCCGGGCATCACGCCGCGCTCGGTCAGATAGCTGGTGATGAAGTGCTGGCCGGGCTGCGCGAGCGCCGCCTCGATGACCATGTGGTAGAGCGTGACCGCGGCCGCCAGGCGCGTGATCGACGGGTCGCGGCGGAGCTCGTCGGACATGTCGACAAGGCGGTCGAAGACCTTGGTGAAGCCCCAGGTCAGCTGCGGCTTGATGTCGTTCAGGCCGTCGGAGATCCTGTCGCCGCCGATGCCGACCACGTCCTTCATGAACCGGTTGAAGAAGACCGCGTGGCGCGCCTCGTCCACCTGCTGGGTGGTCAGGAAGTACTTCTGCTCCTCGGTCGGCGCCGCGTCGATGTAGGGCGACAGGCCGTCGGCCACCGCGTCCTCGCCCCAGAAGAACAGCGAGTAGTTCCACAGCGCGCCGGTGCGCTCGATGTCGCTGAACTTGTCACGCCAGTCGACCGCGTCCTGCGAGAAGTCGATCTCCATCGCCTTCCAGTTGCCGTTCTCCCAGCGGCGATAGAGGTCCTCGTAGGAGATGCTGTCCAGCGGGCTGCGCTGCGGAAGCGTGGCTTGGGCCATTTGGTACCTTTGTTCCGGTTTGCCGGGCCGAATGTACCAGAAAGGCGAGCAGCGCAGGGAGGAGATCCTGCGCGCCACGCTGCGCGTGATCGGCGCCCACGGCGCCGACGCGGTCACCCACCGCGCGGTGGCCGCCGAAGCCGGCGTCCCGCTGTCGGCCACGACCTACTACTTCGAATCGAAGGAGCAGCTGCTCCAGCAGACGCTGCTGCTGGCCGCGCGCGAGGAGACCGAGCGGCTCGAGCGCGTGGTGCTGGACCTGGCCCCGCGATCGCTGTCGGTGGCCGAGTGGGCCGAAGCCGTGGCTGCTGTGGTGGGCACGAGCGTGCGCGAGGACGCCGCGACCCAGGTGGCGCTGTTCGAGCTGGGCCTGGAGTCCACCCGCACCCCGGCGCTGCGGACCGAGCTGGCCGACTGGCAGGCCGCGCACCTGCGCCTGGCCGAGATGGGTTGTCGCGCGGTCGGCTCGCTGGAACCCGAGCTTGACGCAACCCTTGTCGTGGCCGCGATCGCCGGCCTGATGCTCCAGCAACTGGCCAGCGAGTCGCCCGGCTTCGAGCACGAGGTCCTGCGACCGGCGCTCGAGCGGCTGTTCGGGCGCATCGCCGCCGGCGCCCCAGTGACCATCTGACGTTTCGTCGCGGCCCGCCGAGGGGATAACGCCGCATCATGTTCTGGCGGCGATGGCGGGAGTCCGTTGCTGCTCACACACAGGAAGAGGAGCAGTAACTCACCATGGCCGACCGCCTGCCGGTTCCCGGACTCGCCGTACTCGTACTGATAATCCTGGCCGGCGGATCGTTCATGGCCCTGCGCGCCGGTGCGGCCGATCAGGGCGAGGTCGCGATCTCGACGTCGCGCATGAACGACTCGTGGGACGGCGCCACCTTCAACGGCGGCACGCCGACCAAGGCCGGATGCACGGGTGATGCCTTGTGCGACAGGGTCACGCTGAAGGTCGATGGCATCGACGCCGGCTACTGGGAGACCCATCGCGGCGGGGTCGAGGTGCAGGTGGTGCCGACGAAGGACAGCGGCGCCGACTTCGACCTCTACGTCGATGACAAGGACGGCAACCGCGTGGCCAGCGGCGTGAACGCCGGCTCGACGACCGAGCGGGTGATGATCCCCAAGGCCACCGCTGCGGCCGGCCCGTACAAGGTCACGATCATGCCCTACGCCGGCGCCCAGGATGCCTCCTACAAGGGCGGCGTGCGCCTGGAGAGCCGGGTCGAGGCCAGCGCGGACGCCATCCCGACCGAGCCGGTCAGCGACAAGCCGTGCGTGGACGGCAAGGCGTCGGCCTTCCCGTGCAAGGGCGTCGACCTCGAGGCGTTCCTGCCGCTGAAGTCGATCGACCTGGAAGGCAGCCAGGACGACGCCATGCTCAACGACATCTGGGGCTGGACCGACCCGGCCACAGGTCGTGAGTACGCGCTGGTCGGCAAGACCAACGCGACCGCCTTCGTCGACGTGACCGACGCGAAGTCACCGAAATTCCTTGGTGAGCTGCCTTCGCACCAGCCGGTCGAGACGATCTTCAACAGCTGGCGCGACGTCAAGGTCTACAAGGACCACGCCTACGTGGTCAGCGAGGAGCCCGCGCACGGCATGCAGGTCTTCGACCTGACCCAGCTGCGCGGCGTGACCGCCCCGAAGACCTTCGACGAGACCTTCCACTACTCGTTCGTGGCTGACGGCCCGGCGTCGCTGCTGGACCCGCCCGACCCCGAGCGCGGAGGCCTGTTCACGCTGGACAACGCGCACAACATCTCGATCGACGAGGAGACGGGCGTGGCGTACGCGATCGGCACGTCCACATGTGGCGGCGGCGGCTCGCACATGATCGACCTCAGGGACCAGACCAAGAAGCCCGAGTTCCTGGGCTGTGACTCGACCGACAGCTACACGCACGACAACCAGTGCGTGGTCTACCGCGGCCCGGACGCCGAGCACACGGGCGAGGAGATCTGCTTCAACTCGAACGAGGACACGCTGACCATCACCAAGGTGGCCGAGAAGGACGGCAGCCGCTTGGCCACCCCCCAGGTGCTGAGCCGCAAGGACTACCCGAACTCGAGCTACACGCACCAGGGCTGGCTGACCAAGGACAGCCGCCGCTTCCTGGTCAACGACGAGCTCGACGAGCAGGAGGCGCAGGGCGTCGACAAGACCCAGACCTACATCTGGAACGTGGACGACCTGGACGCGGCCAGCCTGCAGAGCGTCTACAAGGGCGTGGCCGAGTCGATCGACCACAACATGTACACGAAGGGCGACCGGCTGTTCCAGGCCAACTACCGTTCCGGCCTGCGCATCCTGGACACCTCGCAGGTCAACAGCGGAGCGCTGTCGGAGAAGGGCTTCTTCGACATCTACCCCGAGGATGACGAGCCCGAGTTCAACGGCATGTGGAGCAACTACCCCTACTTCAAGTCGGGCACGGTGATCGCCAGCGGCATCGAGCAGGGGCTGTTCGTCCTGCGCCCGAGCGGCGATGTGGGTGCTCCGGCCGACGCCGCCAGCCCCGGCAACAGCGGCGGCGGCGGCGCGGGGACGGCGCGGGCCACGACCCGTGGTGTGACCTCGGCGGCCCCGGCACCCGCGCGTGGAAAGACCGCCAGGCGCCTGCGCGTGGGCCTGGGCGCACGCAGCTACGGGAAGGTGCGCCGCGGCGCGTTCCCGGTGCGCTGCCGGCTGAGCACCTCGGCGCGGCGGACCTGCCGTGTGGTGGCCACCCACAAGGGACGCCGGGTGGGCAGCGGCAAGCGTGTGATCAGCCGCAGCGGAGTGGTCAAGGTCAAGCTCACCCGTTATGGGCGATCGCTACTTAGGCGGCGCCCGAAGGGCACGACGATCACGCTCCAGGCCCGCGCCAGGGACGGCGGGGCGCTGGTCACCAGCGCGCGGCGCGCACGCCTGCGCTGAGCGCCGCCCTTAGGGTCGGCGCATGAAGCGCCTGGACGGCATCGCCTACCGCGAGGCCGGCCCCGCCGACGGTCCCAGCGTGCTGATGGTGCACGGCTACCCGTCGTCGTCGTTCATGTGGCGGCGCCCGCTGGCGGCGCTGGGCGAGGCGGGCTGGCACGCCATCGCTCCCGACCTCCCGGGCTTCGGCGACTCCGAGCCCGACCGGCCCGGCACGTGGGAGCGGCAGGTCGAGAGCCTGGAGCGGTTCCGCGCGGGGCTGAATCTGGAGAACGTGCTCCTGGTGGTCCATGACTGGGGCGGGCTGATCGGATTGCGCTGGGCGTGCGACCACCCCGGCGCGGTGCGCGCCCTGGCCATCTCCAACAGCGGCTTCTTCCCCGACGGCAAGTGGCACGGCATGGCCAAGAGCATGCGCACGCCCGGCGAGGGCGAGCAGTTCATGGACAACGCCAGCCCCGAGCTGCTGCGCATGGCCCTGGGACAGCTGTCTACGGGCATGACCGCGGAGGACCACGCCGAGTGCTGGAAGTGCCTGTCCACCCCCGACCGCCGCGCCGGCATCCTCGACTTGTACCGCTCCGGCGACTTCGAGAAGCTCGAGGCCTACGACGGCAAGCTGGCCGAGCTCGGGGTACCCGCGAAGATCGTCTGGGCCGAGGAGGACGACTTCGCCCCGGTCGCCGGCGCCCACCGGCTGGCGGCGGAGATCCCCGGCGCCGAGCTGGCAGTGATCGAGGGTGCCCGCCACTTCCTCGTCGAAGACCAGCCGGAGCGCTACTGCGAGGAGCTCGTCGCCTTCGCCCGCTCGCTTCATCGCTGACAGACTGGCTCCGTGGACCAGCTGTTCGAGGAGGAGCCCGAGCCGCCCGCCGGCCAAACGGCCGTGCGCACCTCCGACCAGCCGCTGGCCGCCCGGCTGCGGCCCGCCACGCTGGCCGAGTACGTGGGCCAGGACCACCTGCTCGAGGAGGGGAGCGCGCTTCGGACCGCCCTTGACGAGGGCCGCCCGCACTCGATGATCCTGTTCGGGCCGCCCGGCACCGGCAAGACCACGCTGGCGCGGCTGATCGCGGTCAACGCCAGCGCGGCGTTCGAGGAGCTGTCGGCGGTCAACGCCGGCCGCGCCCAGGTGCGCGAGGTCATGGAGCGCGCCCAGCAGCGGCGCTCGACCCAGGACAAGCAGACGATCCTGTTCCTCGACGAGATCCACCGCTTCAACAAGGCCCAGCAGGACGTGCTGCTGCCGGCGGTCGAAGAGGGCCTGATCACGCTGGTCGGCGCAACCACCGAGAACCCGTACTTCGAGGTCAACTCGGCGCTGCTCTCGCGCTGCCGTGTGTACGAGCTGACGCGGCTGGACGATGCCCAGGTGGTCGCGCTGCTACGTCGCGCGCTTGACCACGAGCGCGGGCTGGCCAATCCACCCGCGGCCGATGACGAGGCGCTTGAGTTCCTGGCCGCGCGCTCGGGCGGCGACGCGCGCACCGCGCTCGCCGCCCTGGAGCTTGCGGCCGACACGGTCGAGGACGGTGGGAAGGTGGACATGGCCCTGGCCGAGGACGCGCTCCAGCGCCGCGCCGTGCTCTACGACAAGGGCGGCGACCGCCACTACGACACGATCTCGGCCTGGATCAAGTCCACCCGCGGCTCGGACCCCGACGCGTCGCTGCTGTACCTGGCCGTGATGATCGAGGGTGGCGAGGACCCGCGCTTCATCGCCCGCCGGATGGTCATCCTGGCCAGCGAGGACATCGGCAACGCCGACCCACAGGCGCTGACCGTGGCCGTCTCCGCGGCGCACGCCGTCGAGCACGTGGGCATGCCCGAGTGCGCCCACAACCTCGCTCAGGCCACGGTCTACCTGGCCCTGGCGCCGAAGTCGAACGCCTCCTACAGGGCCCTTGGCCACGCCCGCCACTGGGTCCGCCAGCACGGCGCCCCGATCCCGCCGCCGCCGCTGCGCGACTCGTCGTACCCGGGCGCGGAGAAGCTCGGTCGCGGCCTGGACTACGACTACCCGCACGACTACCCCGAGGGCGTGTCCGGCCAGGAGCTGATGCCGGCCGACGCGGCCGGCGAGCGCTTCCTCGAGCTCAGCGACCATGGCTTCGAAAAGGAGCTGGCCGAGCGCTGGGAGCGGATCCTAAAGGCGCGTGGCCGGTGACTTTTAGAACCCGCAACATACCTGCAATCGGCGTGTTTTCTGCAATACATGTTGCGAATTTGTCAAGCATCATTGGCCTCAAGCCGATGTCGTCTGCCACGGTGACCAACGATGGACTCGTACGAACACGGACGGCGTCCGAAGCATCCGGCATCCATGCCGGATGCTTCCCCCCTGGCTGACCCGGGCGCCCTGATGGCCACCACGCACGAGGTCGGCGACGGCCTGCGCGTGCGCCTGCGCCTGGCGCGGCCCAGCGACACCCCACGCGTGCGTGAGTTCCTGGAGGGCCTGTCGCCCGAGACGCGCCACAAGCGCTTCTTCACCTCCATGCCGGCGGTCCCCGAGCACGTGGTGCGCCACTTCACCTTCTACAACCCGCGCGAGCGGATGATCGTCGTTGCCTGCGCGCTGCTCGACGGCCGTGAGCGCATCCTCGGCCTGGCCGACGTGGTGCTGCTGGAGACCGGTGTTGCCGAGCTGGCCGTGGTGGTCGACGACGGCCTGCAGGAGCGGGGCGTGGGCAAGCTGCTGACCGAGGTGATCGCGTCCCTGGCCGTGCGCCAGGGCGCCACCCACCTGTATGCCGAGCTGCTGGACGACAACACGCCGATGCGCCGGCTGATGGAGCGCCTGGGGCACACGGTGCGCACCGTGGAGGACGGCACGGCGCAGCTGTACACGCGCCTGGCCGCCGGCCAGCGCCGCGCCGCATAGCGGCTAGCTCGTTACCGGCTCCGCCGCCCGCGGGAGCGCTTCGCGGCGCCCCGTCACGTGGGCGACTCCTGCCCACGTCGCGGCCATGACCAGACCGCCCGCTCCGATCAGCCCGTCGACCGGGATCGCGGCGCCCCAGCCCAGGGCCAGAACGAGGCCCAGCCCGGCTGGCACCAGCCGCTTGCGCAGGTCGAGCACGGCGAGCGTGGCGTAACCGACCACCATCGCGAGCAGGCCAGCCAGGAAGAAGCCGTCGAGCGTGTCGCGACCCTGGATAGCCGTGGCCACCGCCGCCGGGACCAGCAACGCGTTGCCGGCCGCCCCGAGCCATGCACCCGCCCCGCTGCCGTTCCGGGCGAGCGCGGCCAACATGCCCGCGCTCAGGATCAGGGCCAGCGCGAAGACCCACTCGTGTACGTAGTCGACGGCCTCGAACACCTCTTCCTGTGGGTGGGCCAATCCCAGCACCCCGGTCACGGCGTACAGGCCCGCTACGCACAGGGCGACGGGGACGAGCGGCGAGTTGCGATTCACAGAAGCCTCCAGTAGTCGGGTTCGAGGCCATGGTCGGAGCCCGCCGCCGGGCAGCGCATCGGACCAGCGGCCGATTTCCAGATGCGTATTCAGACCGACGCCGCCAGCGCCCCGCGGGTTTACGGTTGCTCGGTGCACCGGCGCCTCCCCGAAGCCGCGGACGCGGTCCTGGCCCTCATCCTGTTGGCGACCGGCCTGTGGTCCGCCATCGACTCGCCGCTCGCCGAGGACGTGGTCGAGGGTCCGCCGGCGCTGAACCTGGCGACCGTCGCGCTGCTGACGCTTCCGCTGGCTGTCCGGCGCCGGTACCCGCTCGCGGTACTCACGACGGTGTTCGCTGCGCTCGCCGTCCGTTCGGCCGTCAGCGATCCGCTGGAGATCTACACCGGACCCGTCGCGGGTGTCGTAGCCGCCTACTCCGTGGCCGCGTACGGCTCGCGCAGGCAGGCCATCGCCGGGCTGCTGGTGATCGTGCCTTGCGCTGCGTTGGCTGCAGCCAACGGAAGCGGTGGCGACGCCGCTCCCGAGTTCATCCCCGTCGTGGTCCTGTGCGGTCTGGTCTGGGCGATAGGACGCGTGGCCGGCACCCGCTACGCCCGCGCGTGGACCCTCGACCAGCGCCGCGAGGACGAGGCTCGCCTGGCGGTCGTCAGCGAGCGCGAACGGATAGCGCGCGAACTCCACGATTCCGTCTCTCATTCGCTTGGCATCATCGCCATGCAGGCAGGCGGTGCCGAGGCGATCATCCACCGCGATCCCGAGCGCGCGGCCGCGAGCCTGCGCGCCATCGAACGTACGGCGCGGGACGGATTGACAGAGATGCGCCGGATGCTGGGGCTGCTGCAGCCTGACGACACCGCGGCTGGGCTGGCCCCGCAACCGGGTGTCGATCGCATTCCGGCGCTGGTGGAGAATGCGCGAGCGGCCGGGCTGGACGCGGACTTCGAGTCGGAGGGGGAGTCGCGCCCCCTGCCCCCGGGCGTCGAGCTCTCGGCCTACCGGATCGTCCAGGAGGCGTTGACGAACGCCGTCAAGCACGCTGCCCCCTGCGATGCCCGGGTGGCGGTGCGCTGGCTGCCTGCAGCGCTTGAGATCGAGGTCACGGACGGCGGCCATGGCCATCCGAACGGCGCAGGCGGTGGGGGTGGTCGCGGCCTGATCGGCATGCGGGAGCGCGCCCGCCTCGTGGGCGGCCAGCTGCAGACGGGTCCGCGCAGTGGGCGGCCCGGCTACCGCGTTCTCGCCCGGCTGCCGGCGGAGCAGGGGCCGTGACCACGTCGGTTCTGGTGGTGGACGACCAGGAGCTCGCGCGCGCCGGGCTGGGGATGATCTTGGATGCCACCGATGACCTGCGCGTGGCCGGCCAGGCCGCAGACGGGCTCGAGGCGGTGGCCGTGGCCCGCGCGCTCCGCCCGGACGTGGTGCTCATGGACATCCGGATGCCCACACTCGACGGCATCGAGGCGACACGCCGGATCGTCACGGACACCACCGCCAAGGTGCTCATGCTGACCACCTTCGACCACGACGAGTACGTCTTCGAGGCTTTCCGCGCCGGCGCCTCCGGGTTCCTGCTCAAGGATGCTCCGCGCGAGCAGATCGTGGCCGGCATCCGCGCCGTGGCCCACGGCGAGGCGCTGGCATCGCCGTCGGTCACCCGCCGGCTGATCGAGCGCCTGGCCGACGCTCCCGGACCCGCGCCCCGGCCCCCGCGTGAGCTCGACGACCTGACCGCACGCGAGCTCGAGGTACTCGAGGGCATGGCCCGGGGGCTGAGCAACGCCGAGCTGGCGGAACGGTTCGTGCTCAGTGAGAAGACCGTCAAGACGCATGTCTCGCGCGTGCTGATGAAGCTCGGCCTGCGCGACCGCGTCCAGGTGGTCATCCTGGCCTACGAGTCCGGGATCGTGGTGCCCGGGCGCGACTAGCCTGAAGGCGATGCCCACCCACACCGAGCGCTCCACCCTGGCCGCGTGCGTGGCCACCGTGATCGGCGCGCCCACGGCCGAGGTGCCGCTGGGCGAAGAGCCGAGCTGCGCGCGTGGCTCGCGGGACGGGGCCTCGGCCTGGTGCCGATCGCCGGAGCCGCCGGCTTCGCGTGGCCGGGGCCGTGGATCGCCCTGCGGCCGGCCAGCGACGGCTCGGGTCCGCGCGCCGCCGTCATGTTCGGGGTGCCCTCCGGTCCGATCTGGGATCCGGCCGGCACCACCGACGAGGTGGTCGGCGGCTTCATGGTCGCGGCGCTGGACGTTTCCGTGTGGCAGCCGCCGTCGGCACGTGAGCCGGGCAGCGGCGTGGTCGAGGCGCTGGTGTTGGCGCCCACCGCCGAGGCACCCGTACGTCACGTCCAGGAGGCCGCGGCGGTGGCCGGCCAGGGCCTTGAGGGAGACCGCTACGCCGCCGGCCAGGGCACCTTCGCCTCGGGCCGACCCGGTTCGGCGCTGACGCTGATCGAGGCCGCCGTGCTCGACGAGCTTGGCCCGATCGACCACCGCCGCAACGTGGTCGTACGCGGTACCGACCTGAACGCCCTGGTCGGGCGCGAGTTCACGCTCGGCGAGCTGCGCTGCCGCGGCAGCCGGCTGTGCGAGCCGTGCCTGCACCTTGACGAGCTCAACGACGGCGGCGTGCTGCGGCCGCTGGTGCACCGTGGCGGGCTGCGCGCGGACATCGTGGCGGGTGGGACCGTGCGCGTGGGTGACGTACTGTTGCCGGCATGAGCCCCGCAACCGCCACCGACCAGCTCGAGTCCTTCAGCCCCTTCGACGGAGCGCGCCTGGGCGCGGTGCCAACGATCACGCCGGACCAGGTACAGGGCGTGGTGGACGACGTCGCGCGCGTGCAGCCGTTCTGGGCCGACCTGCCACTGGCCGAGCGGGCACGCGCGATGCGCCGTACCGCGCAGGTGGTGATCGACCAGCTCGACGAGCTGACCGAGCTGCTCAGCCGCGAGCAGGGCAAGCCACGCAACGAGAGCTACACGATGGAGCTGTTCCCCACCATCGATGCGCTGCACTGGATCGCGGCGGAGGGCCAGAAGCTGCTGACCGACGAGCGGATCTCGATGCCGCTGTTCGCCAAGCAGAAGCGCGCGCGCTTCAGCTACGAGCCGCTGGGCGTCGTGGGCGTGATCGCACCCTGGAACTACCCGTGGACGATCCCGTTCAGCGAGGTGGCGATCGCGCTGATGTGCGGCAACGGCGTGGTGCTCAAGCCGGCGTCGCTGACGCCGCTGATCGGCGAGCGGATCCGGACGGTGTTCGAGCGCGCGGGCGTGCCCGAAGGCCTGATTCGTACCGTCCACGGCGGCGGCGCCGTTGGAGGCGCGCTTGTCGAGTCGAGCGCGAAGAAGATCTTCTTCACCGGTTCGGTCGAGGTCGGCCGCGGCGTCGGCATCGCCTGCGCCGAGCGGATGAAGGGCTCGGTGCTCGAGCTGGGCGGCAAGGACCCGGCCATCGTCTGCTCCGATGCGCACCTGGGCAACACGGTGTCGGGCATCACCTGGGGCGGCTTCGCCAACGCCGGCCAGACCTGCTCGGGCATCGAGCGCGTGTACGTGATGCGCGACGTCGCCGAGCCGTTCACCGAGGCGCTGGTGGCCAAGGCGAAGGCCCTGACCGTCGGCGACCCGATGGGCTGGGACACCGAGATCGGGCCGATGGTCTCGCGCGAGCAGCTCGAGCTGGTGGACGAGCTGGTCCAGGACGCGATCGCAAGCGGGGCCGAGCTGCGCTGCGGCGGCAAGGTCCAGCCCGACGGCGTGCCCGAGGCCGACTACTACGCGCCCACCGTCCTGACCGGCGTGACGCACGACATGCGGATCATGCGCGAGGAGATCTTCGGCCCGGTCGTGCCGGTGATCACCGTCGAGTCCGAGGACGAGGCGATCGCTCTGGCCAACGATTCCGAGTTCGGCCTGGGCGCATCGGTGTGGACCGCCGACCGCGAGCACGGCGAGCGGATCGCCCACCGGATCGACTCCGGGATGGTCTGGACCAACGACCACATGTTCAGCCACGGCGTGTGCTCGTGCGCGTGGGGCGGCACCAAGGACTCGGGCCTGGGCCGCTCGCACTCCAAGTTCGGCTTCTACGAGTGCGTCTCGATCAAGACGCTGGCCTACGAGCCGGGCTACACGCGCAACCTCTGGTGGCACCCCTACGACCGCGCGCTCGGCAAGGCGATGCACTCCACCGCCCAGCTGCTCTACGGCCGCGACGACGACAAGCCGAAGGCGCTGCGCGGCGGCGCGCGGTCGCTGGCCAAGGTGGCGGTACGGGCCGTGCGCCGCTGACGCGATGGCGCTCGAGCTGCGCGGCGAGCGTGTGGTGCTCGTACCGCTGGCCGACGAGCACGCCGGACCGCTGCGCGAGATCCGCCGCCACCCAGACGTGTCCGACTGGTGGGGCGAGCTCGACGACGAGTTCCCGTGGGAGGAGCCCGAGTCCGAGCGCTTCACCGTCCTGCTGGACGGTCGCGTGGCCGGAATGATCGAGGCGCACGAGGAGACCGAGCCCGACTACCGCAGCTGCGAGATCGATGTATTCCTCGACGCCGAGCTGCGCGGCCAGGGCATCGGCGTCGACGTCCTGCGGACCCTGATCGGCCACCTGATCGAGGATCGCGGCCACCACCGCATCTTCCTCGGCGCCAACGTGCACAACGCCCGTGCCATCCGCGCCTACGAGAAGGCCGGCTTCCGCGTCGTGGGGACCATGCGCCTGAGCGGACGCGACTTTCGCACCGGCAGGTACGAGGACGAGCTGTTGATGGAGTACGTGGTGGAGCCGCGCGACTAGCCGACCGGCTGGCCGTTCGACGTCAGCCGCACCTCGATGTTCCCGCGCGTCGCGTTCGAGTACGGGCACACCTTGTGTGCCTTCTCGACCAACTCGACCGCCTGGGCGGCGTCGTCGATCGACGGCAGCGTCACGTCGAGCGCGACCGAAAGGGCGAAGCCGCCCCCGGAGGTGGGGCTGAGCTCGACCTTGGAGTCCACCGACACGTCGTCGGCCTCGACCTTGATCCGCCGCGCCACCGTCTGGATCGCGGACTCGAAGCACGAGCCGTAGCCAACCGCGAACAGCTGCTCGGGGTTCGTGCCACCACCCGGGCCGCCCACCTCGGCGGGGATCCGCAGATCGACGTCGAGCGCGCCGTCGCTGGTGCGGCCATGACCTTCGAGACGACCTCCGGTGACCGTGGCCTGGGCCGTGTAGAGAACTTTCGCCATGGCGTCGCAGCCTACGCCGCGCGCGCCGCCGGCACCAACCGCAGCCGGTCGGGCAGGAACGGGATCAGCACCCGCTTGGCGTACTCGGCGCCGCCCGCGACGACCGCCTTGCGCACCGGCGCGGGCGGCAGGGCACGGAAGCCGTACTCCTTGCGGAGCCGGTCGGGCAGCAGGGCGATGGTGATGAAGTTGGCGGTTTGCAGCAGCGGCTGCGCCACCCACGGGATCGGCGGCTCGAGGACGATCTCGCGCGCGCGCCTGCGGGCCCAGTCGGTGACCAGCAGCACCTCGCCCTCGAGCATGTCGCGGCGGTAGTCGTCCAGGTCGGCGAGGGTGTCGGGCATGTCGGCATCGGTCAGGCCGAACAGCCGGCCGACGACCTTGTAGTCGTCCCAGTAGGCAGCCTCGTCGGCGCGCGACATCGCGCCGACGTACTTGCGGTAGACCACGATCCCCGAGTCGACCAGGGTGAACAGCACCCAGAGCAGCAGGTCGGGCTGATCGGCCCGGTAGGGCGTGCCGGCCGGATAGACGCCGACCGGCTCCTTGAGCCTGCCCTTCACACGTGTGTGCATGTCGCGCACGTGCGCGGTCACGTGGTCGGCGTCCTCACGGGTGCCGAAGCCGATCGTGCTCATGACCTCGGCCGTGCGCGCCAGCCGGTCGTAGGGCTCGTCCATGGCGGTCGAGTGGGCCAGCAGCCCGCTGACCGCCAGCGGGTGGGCGGCCTGCATCAGCAGCGCGCGCGGGCCCGACAGCGCGATCGCGCGCTCGCGGTGCACGCGCCGCAACATCGAGTCGTCGTCGAAGTACCCGGTCATCTACAGCGAGAGTACGGCTCGTACACTTGCTCAGACCATGCCTGCCCAAGCGTACGCCGGAAAAGAGTGCGTCTGCCAGTTCCGCAAGGGGCTGTGCGACCAGACCTGCGTCCAGGGGATGCTGGAGACGCCGTTCTACATCGCCTGCCTGAAGCTGACCGGCCGCCGCTGCCTGGTCGTCGGCGGCGGTGACATCGGCCTCGAGAAGGTAGAGGGGCTCCTGGCCTGCGACGCCAGCGTGCATGTGGTCGCGCCCGTTGTATGCGACGAGGTCCATGCCCTTGTCGAGGAGGGCTCGGTCACGTGGGAGAAGCGCGAGTACCGCCCGGACGACCTCGAGGGCACGTTCATGGTCATCGCCGCCACCAACGACAGCGAGGTCAACATCGGCGTCTACGAGGATGCCGAGAAGCGCGCGATGCTGGTGAACGTGGTCGACGTGCCACCGCTGTGCAACTTCATCCTGCCGGCGATCGTGCGCACAGGGCCGCTGGCCATCGCCATCTCGACCGCGGGCGCCAGCCCGGCGCTGGCCAAGCGGATGAAGAACCAGATCGCCGCCGAGTACGGCGACACCTACGCGCGCCTGGCGGTCATGCTCAACGACGTGCGCGGCTGGGCCAAGGCGACGCTGCCCACCTACCAGGACCGCAAGGTGTTCTTCGAGTCGATCGTGAACGGCGACCCGGACCCGATCCAGCTGCTGCGCGACGGCGACGAGGATGCCGTGCGCGACATCATCGCGGCGGCGCAGCGCACGGCAACGCCGGCCTGACCGCGGCTACGCCGGCGGTGGTGCCAGCGGTGGCAGGCCCAGGCACGACGGCTTGCGCGCGGCCGACGGGTCGAGCGCGTTGAGGATCAGCCGCGCCACGACCGGGTCGAATGCCACGGCAACGTGCTCGGAGACGTCGTTGGGGCACACCCGCTGGAGGATGTGGTTGGTCGCAGGGGCGGGCAGCAGCCCGCTGGTGTAGGGGATCACCAGCTGGTCGTAGCGGGTGATGATCGTCGTGTAGTCCACGCCGGGCGCGGCCTTCCCGCCCTGCTTGAGCTTCTCCACCGTCTCCGACCCGTGCAGGAACTGCGGGCAGGAGGCGCAGACCTGCGAGACGGCGTCGATCAGCGGCTGCGACAACCCGAACGGGGTGGCGGCATCGCGCAGCAGGTGGGCGCCGGCCAGCTTGGTGCCCTCGTACAGCGGCGTCAACGCCACGTAGTCGTCGGTCTTGGCTGCGCCGCCGAGGAACTTCAGCCACCACTGCGGCATGAACGTACCCTCGGAGTGGCCAACCAGGTCGACCCTGGACGCGCCGGTTAAAGCGAGCACCCTGTCCACGAACACGCCGAGCTCCTCGGCGCTCTGCTCGATCGGGATCACGCCGCCGGCGTACGGGAAGCGCGGGTCGGCGCCGTAGGTCAGCGCGAACACGCAGTAGCCGCGTGCCTTCAGGATCGGGGCCACGTAACTCCAGTTCTCGCCCATCGTGGCGCCGAGGCCATGCACCAGCACCACCGGCTCGGGGTGGGCGGCGCTCGGCTTGCAGGTGAAGTCGTTGGCGCCCGGCGGGGGATTGTCCAGGTGCGTCTCGGCCGCGGCTGCGGGCACGACCGTCAGCGTGCACGCGCAGGCGATGGCTGTGGCGAGCAGGCGGCGCATCGTCTGCGCGTCGCTATACCCACTCGCCGTGCTTGCGTATCGTCGGCGGGGTGAGCGAGCTCTCGCACCTGGACGACTCCGGCCGCGCGCGAATGGTCGATGTGGGCGCCAAGGACGCCACCGACCGCGTCGCGATCGCCGACGCTGCCGTGGAGATGGAGCCCGCGACCGCCGCGAAGGTGGCGGCCGGGAACATGCCCAAGGGCGACGTGATCTCGACCGCCCGGATCGCCGGCATCCAGGCCGCCAAGCGCACCGCCGAGCTGATCCCGCTGTGCCACCCGCTGCCGCTGTCGTACGTCGATGTGGCCATCGCGGTGGATGCCGATGCGGGCGTGGTCCGCCTGACCGCCGAGGCGCGGACGACGGGCCGGACCGGCGTGGAGATGGAGGCCATGACCGCCTGCTCGGTGGCGGCCCTGACCGTCTACGACATGGTCAAGGGCGTCGAACGCGGCGTGCGCGTCGGGCCGGTCCAGCTGGTCTCCAAGACCGGCGGCCGGCACGACTGGAATCGCTCGTCGTGACCCTCGCCGCGGTGCTCACCGTCTCGACAAGGCGCGCCAAGGCCGGCGACGCGTCCGGCGACGCACTCGAGGCCGCCTGCCGCGCGGCCGGCCTCGAGGTGACCCGCGACCTGGTGGCCGACGACCGCGAGGCGATCGCCGCTGCGCTACGCCGCTTCTGCGACGAGGAGGGGGCCCGGTTCGTGTTCACCACCGGCGGCACCGGCCTGACGATCGACGACGTGACCCCGGAGGCCACCCGCGACGTGATCGAGCGCGAGGTGCCGGGCTACGGCGAGGCGCTGCGCTCGAACGCGCTGCGCTACACGCCGATGGGCCTTCTCACGCGCGGCGTGTCAGGGACGCGCGGGCGCACGCTGATCATCAACTTCCCGGGCAACCCCAAGGCCATCGGTGAGTCGTGGCCGGTCGTGGAGCCGACGCTCAGGCACGCCGCCGAGACGCTGGAGCGCTAGGCCGCCGAACAGCGGGCGGGCTCGCCGGGATCGCCGCCGTCGGACAGCGGATAGCGTCCTGGCGATGGTTGAGCCGGCGATCGCGCTGCGGGGACTCGAGCGCCGCTACGGCGAGCGCGTGGCGCTCTCCGGCGTGGAGCTGGAGCTGCCGGCCGGGGCCACGCTCGCCGTGCTGGGCGCCAACGGCGCGGGCAAGAGCACGCTGCTGCGCGTCCTGGCCACCCTGCTGCGTCCCCACGCGGGAAGCGCGACGGTGCTCGGCGCCACGCTCCCCGGCGAGGCCTGGCGCGTCCGCGGGAAGCTCGGTTTCCTGGGCCACGACCCGCTCCTGTACCGCGAGCTGAGCGGGCGCCAGAACCTGGAGTACCAGGCACGGCTGCACGGCGTCGGGTTCGCACGCGTGGCGGAGCGGCTGGCGGCCGTGGGCATGGAGCGGCGCGCCGACAGCCCGGTGCGCGAGCTCTCGCGCGGCATGGTGCAGCGGCTGGCGGCCGCGCGCGCGACGCTGCACGATCCTGAGCTGCTGTTGCTGGACGAGCCGCGTGCCGCGCTCGACCCAGGCGGCGGCGAGCTGCTGGAACCGCTGATCGGGCGCAGGTCGGGCCGCACACGCGTGCTGGTCAGCCACGACGTGGAGGGCGCGCTTGCCGAAGCCGACCTGGCGCTCGGCCTGGCGGGCGGGCGGCAGGCGTTCGTCAAGCCTGCCGCCCGCGTCGATCCCGCCGAGGCCCGGGGCCTGTACCCGTGATCGCGACCGCCAAGGCGATCGCCCGTAAGGACCTGGCGATCGAGTGGCGCACCAAGGAGTCGGTGCCGGCGATGGCGCTGTTCACGGTGACGGTGTACGTGCTGTTCCACTTCGGCCTCGACCGCGACTCGCTGGACGGCGAGCTGGCGTCGGGGGTGCTGTGGGTGACGCTCCTGCTGGCGGCGGTGATCGGCGTCAGCCGCCTGTTCGCCGCCGAGCGCGAGCAGGGCGGCATCGACGCGCTGCTGCTGGCGCCGGTCGACCGCACGGCGCTGTTCGTGGCCAAGGCCGCCGTGCTGTTCGTGTACCTGGTGGCGCTGGAGCTGGTCGCCGTGCCCGCGTTCGTGGTCCTGCTGCTGGGACCGGGCGTGACCGGCGGGCTGCCCGAGCTGGTGCTGGTCCTGCTGGCGGCGAACATCGGCCTGGCCGCGGTCGGCGCGCTCGTGGCGGCGCTGGCCTCGGAGACCAACGCGCGCGAGCTGATCGTGCCGCTGCTGCTGCTGCCGATGCTGGTGCCGCTGCTGATCGCGGCCGCATCGGCCACCGAGCCGCTGCTGCGCCAGACGGCGTCAAGTGAGGACCTGGGCCGGTGGCTCGGGTTCCTGGCGGGCTACGACGCCCTGTTCGTGCTGCTGTCGCTCGCCGTGTTCGACTACCTGCTTGACGACTAGCCGGCGATGGGCGATCGGTAGGCTCAGGGGTCGTGTACGCGAAGGGATTCAAGCCGCTGGCGATCGCCACAGTCCTGACCACGCTGCTCGCGTTCGGGATGGTCTTCTTCTTCGCGCCCAACGACGCCGACCAGGGCTTCATCCAGAAGATCTTCTACGTGCACGTGCCGATGGCGATCGTGGCGCTGGGCGGTTTCGTGGCCGGTGGCATCATGGCCATCAGGCACCTGCGCAGCGGCGACCGCTCGTGGGATCTGCGCTCCTACGTCGCCATCCACATGTCGATCATCCTGGGCGTTGGCGTGCTGATCACCGGCGCGATCTGGGCCAAGGCGTCGTGGGGCCACTGGTGGGTCTGGGACGAGCCGGTGCTGGTGTCGTTCCTGGTCGTGTTCCTGCTCTACTGCGTCTACTACCCGCTGAGGTTCTCGATCGAGGATCCCGAGCGCCAGGCGCGCTACTCGTCGGTGTTCGCCATCGCGGCAGGCGCCTTCGTGCCGATCAACTTCACCGCCGTGCGGATGGCCGAGTCGCTGATCCACCCGCGCGTTCTGTCCCAGACCGGCGGCGACCTGCCCGGCGACATGCGGCTGACCTTCCTGGTCTGCCTGATCTCGATGACGCTGCTGTTCGTAACGCTGTGGAAGCTGGAGCTGACCAGCAAGCACGCCTCGATGCAGCTCAAGCGCCTGCGCCGCCGGCTCGAGACCGCCGCGGCCTGACCCATGCCCGCGCTCCCACTTGACGAGGCGGGCAAGTACGTAGCCGCGGCATACCTGGTGTTCCTGGCGCTGCTGATCATCTACGTGGCGATCATGGGCATGAAGGTCACGCGGATGGAGAAGGAGATTGCCGAGATCCTCGAGGAGACCGAGCGAAGCGAGGCCGTCAGGCCGAGCCAGGATGGCGAGCAATCCCCTCAGACCGCGAGGCAGGACGCCTCGCCGGAGGCGGAGCCGGGGCGAAGCCCCGGCGTCAGGCCGAGCCAGGATGGCGAGCAATCCCCTCAGACCGCGAGGCAGGACGCCTCGCCGGAGGCGACCTCCCCATGAGCGGGCAGTCGCTCCTCGCCCTCGGCCTGTCGCACCACACCGCGCCGCTGGCGATGCGCGAGCGGCTGGCGATGCCCGAGGGACGCTCGGTCACGGTGCTCGACGAGCTGCTCGCGGGCGAGTCGGTCCACGAGGCCGTGGCGGTGTCCACCTGCAACCGCACCGAGCTGTACCTGGTGGCGGCCGACCCGGTCGAGGCCGAGAGCGTGGCGCTGGCCGTTCTGGCGCGCCAGGCCGGCATCCGGCCCACCGAGCTCACCGACTCGCTCTACGCGATGCGCGACCGCGATGCGGTCCGCCACCTGTTCTCGGTGGCCGCGGGGCTGGACTCGATGATCATCGGCGAGGCCGAGATCCAGGGCCAGATCAAGCGCGCCTACGAGCTGGCGCTGTTGGAGGGCGCCACCGGCCCGATCAGCAACCGGCTGTTCCGCGAGGCGATTGGCGCGGGCAAGCGCGTGCGCACCGAGACGGGAGTGGGCCGCGCCCACGTGTCGGTGGCGTCGGTGGCGGTGTCGCTGGCCGCGCGCGAGCTCGGCGACCTGACCGCCAAGCGAGTGCTGGTTGTGGGCGCCGGCGAGACCGGCGAGCTCACCGCGCGTGCGCTGCGGGCCAGCGGCGTCCAGACGGTGTTCGTGGCCAACCGCCACTACGACCGCGCGATCGGGCTGGCCCAGCGCTTCGGCGGTTCCGCCGTGCGCTTCGAGGAGCTGCCTGCGGAGCTGGCGCGGACCGACATCGTGGTCAGCTCGACCGCCTCGCCGCACGTGATCGTGGACCGCGAGGACCTCGAGCTGACGATGGCCGAGCGCCCCGGCCGGCCGCTGGTGATGATCGACATCGCCGTGCCGCGCGATGTGGACCCGACGGCGCGCGAGGTGTCTGGCGTGGCGCTGTACGACATGGACGACCTCCAGCGCGCGGTCGCCCGTGGGCGCAGTGTGCGCGAGGCCGAGGCCGTGCGCGCGCGGGCGCTTGTCGACGACGAGGTCGAGCGCTTCGAGCGCTGGTTGACGAGCCTGGAGGTGGTGCCCACGATCGCCGCACTGCGCGACCGCGGCGAGGAGGTCGTGCAGACCGTGCTGCGCGAGAACGAGCACCGCTGGGAGACGCTGTCGGCCGGCGACCGCGAGCGGCTGACCGTGATGGCACGTGCGGTCGTGCGCCGGCTGCTGCACGAGCCGACCCTGCGCCTGAAGGCGTCGACGGCCGACGAGCTCGACGGCGAGGCCTACGTGCACGTGCAGGCGCTGCGCGACCTGTTCGGTCTCGACCTGCCCGCGCCCGAGCTCGAGGAGCGCGAACGAGCCGAGGTGACGAAGCTCGAATCGCGCCGCCGGCCGGGCTGAGCATGAAGCTGGGCAGCCGGGGCAGCGCGCTCGCGCTGACGCAGGCCGGGCTGGTGCGCGACCGACTCGTGGCGCTCGGCCAGGAGGTCGAGGTGGTCGTGATCCAGACGGCGGGCGACGAGACCCGTCCCGCGCCCGAGACGAACGACAAGGAGCGCTTCGTCAAGGAGATCGAGGACGCGCTGCTGGACGACCGGATCGACATGGCGGTGCACTCGGCCAAGGACGTCCCGGGCGAGCTGCCCGACGGGCTGGCCATCATCGGTGTGCCCGAGCGGGCCGATCCGCGCGACGCGCTCTGCGGTGCCGGCTCGCTGGACGCGCTCGGCGACGGCGCGGTGGTCGGGACCGCGAGCGTGCGGCGGCGTTCACAGCTGCTGGCCGCCCGCCCCGACCTGGACGTGCGCGAGATACGCGGCAACGTGGATACGCGCCTGCGCAAGCTTGCCGGTGGTGAGTACGGCGCGCTGGTGCTGGCTGCCGCCGGGCTCGCCCGCCTCGGCCGCGGCGCCGAGGCCACCGCGGTGGACACCGGCGTGATGCTCCCGGCGCCCGGGCAGGGCTGCCTGGCGCTGGAGGGGCGCGAGGGCGACGCGCGCGTGAGCGACCTTGCCGTTGAGCTGACGGACTTCGCCGCGCTGGTGGCGCTGACCGCCGAACGCGCACTGGTCGCGCGGCTCGAGGCCACCTGCGACACGCCGGTGGGCGCTCACGCCGTGCTGGAGGACGACGCGCTGGTGCTCCACGGCTATGCCGGCACGCCGGACGGCGCCATCTGGATCCGCGACGCCCTCGAGGGGCCCGCGAAGGAGCCCGCCGCGCTGGGCGCGGCGGTGGGCGAACGGATGCTGGCGGCAGGGGCGCGCCGGGTCCTGGAGAGCTAGCGTCCCGGCGATGAGCGACGCCATGGTGTACCTGGTAGGCGCCGGGCCCGGCGACCCCGGGCTGATGACGCGGCGCTCGCTGGAGCTGATCGCCGGCGCCGACGCGATCCTGTACGACCGGCTGATCCCGGCCGACGCCATGCGCGGCGCGCGCGCGGATGCCGAGCTGGTGTTCGTGGGCAAGGCGCCGGGCGACGTGGCCATGAGCCAGGCGGACATCAACGCCAGGCTCGTCGAGCTGGGCGGTGCCGGCAAGCGCGTCGTGCGGCTCAAGGGCGGCGACCCGTTCGTGTTCGGCCGTGGCGGCGAGGAGGCCGAGGAGCTGGCCGCCGCCGGTGTGCCGTTCGAGGTCGTTCCCGGCGTGACCGCCGGCGTGGCTGCCCCCGCCTATGCGGGCATCCCGGTGACCCACCGCGACACCGCGGCGGCGGTGGCTTTCGTGACCGGGCACGAGCGGCCCGGCAAGGACGAGAGCGATTTGGACTGGAACGCCCTGGCCGCGTTTCCGGGCACGCTCGTGCTGTACATGGGTGTGAAGAACCTGCCCGCGATCGCGGCGCAGCTGATCGCCGCCGGACGGCCGGCGGACCAGCCGGCCGCCGTGGTGCAGCGCGGCACCCTGGCCAACCAGCGCGCCGTCACGGCGCCGCTGGAGCGGATCGCCGCCGAGGTCGAGGCGGAGGCGATCAAGGCGCCCGCGATCACCGTGATCGGCGACTCCGCGGGACTGCGCGACGCGCTCGCGTGGCTGGAGCGCCGCCCGCTGCACGGCCGCAGGGTCGCCGTAACGCGCGCGCGGGCGCAGGCCAGCACGCTGGCCGATCGCCTCCGGGAACTGGGCGCGGACGTCCTCGAGACACCCGCGATCCGGATCGATCCCCTCCCCGTGCCGTCAGAGCTCGCCGCGGTCGGCGAGTATGCGCTCGTGTGCGTGACCAGCCCCAACGGTGCCTCGCTGCTGATGGACGGCCTCGCCGAGCACGGACTCGACGCCCGCGCGCTGGCCGCGGCCACGGTCGCCGCGATCGGGCCGGGGACCGCGGGCGCACTGGCCGAGCGCGGGATTCGCGCCGACGTGGTCCCGCCGCGCTCGATCGCGGAGTCGCTTGTGGAGGCGCTGAAGGAGGTCCCTGTGGAGGGCAGGCGAGTGATGGTGGCGCGTGCCGCCGAGGCGCGTGACGTCCTGCCCGACGCGTTGGCCGAGCGCGGCGCCGAGGTGGACGTGGTCGCGCTGTACGAGACCGTCGCCGAGCCGCTGGACGCGGGCCGCCGCGCCGCGCTCGAGTCGGCCGACTACGTCACGTTCACCTCGTCGTCGACCGTGCGTTTCCTGATCGAGACCGCGGGTGGCTTTCCGGGCGGTGCGCGGCTGGTGTCGATCGGCCCGGTTACCAGCGCCACCGCGCGCGAGCACGGCCTCGACGTGGACGTGGAGGCGCAGCGACACGACATCGACGGCCTGGTCGATGCGCTCCTGGCGGACGCCCAGCGATGATCGTCTCGCTGCTGACCGACTACGGCACCGACGACGACTTCGTCGGCACCTGCCACGGCGTGATCGCCAGCATCGCGCCGGGCGCACGGATCATCGACGTGACGCACGGCATCCCCCGCTTCGACGTCCGGCGCGGCGCCATCGCCCTGCACGACACGCTGCCCTACCTGCCGGTGGGTGTGCATGTGGCGGTGGTCGACCCCCAGGTGGGCACCGAGCGCCGCGGCGTCGCCGTGCAGTGCCACGACGGCAACGTGCTCGTCGGCCCCGACAACGGCCTGCTGTCGCTGGCCTGGCGCGCCGCCGGCGGCGTGGACACGGCGGTGGACATCACGCTCTCGCCGCACCGGATGGAGCCGGTGTCGGCCACCTTCCACGGCCGCGACGTATTCGCGCCCGTGGCCGCACACATCGCGGCGGGCGAGCCGCTCGAGGACTCCGGCACGCCGCTGGAGCCCGGCGCGCTCCAGCAGGTCGAGCCGCTCTGGCCCGAGCAGGACGGCGACACGCTGATCGCGCGCGTGCTGTACGTGGACGGGTTCGGCAACGCCACTCTGAACGTCCCCCACGGACACATCGTCGGCAGCGGCCTGACGCTGGGGGCGGAGATCGAGGTGACCACGCCCGACGGGACCCACACCGCCACGTTCACCTCGACGTTCGCCGACGTGGCGCCGGGCGAGCTGCTGGTCTACGAGGACGCCCACCGGCGACTGGCGCTGGCCATCAACCGCGGCACGGCGGTCGGCGAGCTCGAGCTGGAGCGCGACACCGAGGTCCGGCTTCGGCCGCGATGATCGGGCGCCCGCGGGTGCACCACCGCGAGGTGGGATCGACCAACCAGCTGGCGCGCGCGCTCGCGATTGCAGGCGCACCACACGGCACGGTGGTCACGGCCGACCATCAGAGCGCCGGGCGCGGGCGCTCGGACCGCGTCTGGGAGGCCTCGCCGCGGTCGTCGGTGCTGATGTCGCTGGTCGTCCGGCGAGCCGACCAGCTGCTGCCGCTGCGCGCGGCCGTGGCGCTGTGCGACGTCGTTTCGGACGCGGCGATCAAGTGGCCGAACGACGTGCTGGCCGGGGGCCTGAAGGTGGCCGGCATCCTCGTCGAGGGCCGCGCGCAGGAGGGCTGGGCCGTGCTGGGGATGGGCGTGAACGTGACCGCGGCACCGCCCGCGCTGGCGGACACGGCGACCTGCCTGGCCGATCAGGGGGACCGCCGCGACGTGGCCGCGATCCTGACCGCGCTGCTCGCCGCGCTCGCGCCGCGCCTGCGCCAGCAGCCGGCGGAGCTGTTGGCCGACTGGCGCGAGCGCGACGCGCTGCTGGGCCGCCGGATCGCCTGGGACCCGGAGGGCGCAGGCGTCGCCGCCGGCGTCGACGACAGCGGCGCGCTGATGGTGGACACGGCGGCGGGCCGGGTCGCACTGGACGCCGGCGAGGTCCATCTCCTCAGCGGCTGAGGATCTCCCGCAGCTCATCACGGTGCGGCCGGGCACCCGCCTGACGTCGAACCACGTGTAGCGCAGCGGCCCGAAGTGATGCAGCACACAACGCCGATCGCGCTCCCGGTCGCGCTGAAGCGCCATCGTCGTCAGGTGGTGGGCCCGGCTGTCCAGTTCGACCACGACGCGCGCATCGCGCCACAAGCAGTCGACCTCCTGCGCCAGCTCGGGCACCCAGACGTTCCGCTCCGGCAGTGCCGCCGAGTGTGCTCCCTCGCGGGTTACGGCAGGGTCACGTGCGCGACGATCCAGCTACGAATCAGGCTGCGTCGCGTTCCTGATTCTTGCCCTGCTGCTTGTCGGCGTTCTTCGACGCGTTGGCGTCGACCTGCGCGCCTCCGCCGCCGTCGCCTCCGCCGCCGCCCTTGCCGCGGCCGCGGCGGCGCCGGCCGCCACGCCGGCGGCGGCCCTTGGGGAAGTTCTTCAGCAGCTCGCGGGCCAGTGCGCTGGGTTTGCGCGCCATGCGCATGCGGGCGCCGTCCAGCACCTGCTGGGCCTCGGGCGTATGCGCCAGCGCGGCGGCAAGCAGCGCTGCGGACAGGCGCCGGTCCTGCTTCTTGGAGGCCTGCACCAGCCTGCGCGCGTTGCGTGCGTGCGCACCGCCGGAGGAGTTGACCAGCAGGCCGAGCAGGCGCTTGGTCTCGGGCCACCGCGACACGGCGTACTCCTCGTGCACCTCGCGTGAGAACTCGGCAAGGTGCCAGATCCAGCGAGCCGCCTGGTCGCGGCGGCCGATCGGCTTCTCGGCCATCGCCTGGAGCAGCGACTTGACGCCCTCGCGGCGCTCGTCGCGCGACCAGCCGCCCACCAGCTCGACCGCCTCGTCGAACGCCTCGGGGTCCTTGAGCTGACCGACCTCACCGAGCGCGCGCAGGCGCAGCTGTGTGTTGCGGTTGCGCTGGAGGCACGTGACCAGGTAGCGCCGGCGCAGCTCGCCGGTGTTGTCGAAGTGCAGCATCGCCTTCGCGCGGCGCCAGTTGTTGGACGACACGCGCGCGCCCGCGAGGGCAGCCCAGGCGTGCTGCTCACCCCAGCTCAGGTGCTCGACGGCGATCCGCCACAGCTCACGCTCGAACACCTGGGCACGGCGCTCCTCCGAAGCCGTGACCGGGAGCACGCGGCGCTCGACGCGCAGCCGTCGGCCGCGGCCGCGGCGCACCGGGCCGACCACGATCGCGCCGCCGCGGTAGACGTCACGGTCCAGCAGCGAGTGCAGCGTGACCACCGGGTCGTCGTTGGTGGTCGCCGGATGGACGAAGTCGACCACGATGCCCGCCTCCTTGCCCGGCTGGCGCCGGGTCACGCGACCGACGCGCTGCTGGTAGATCCGGCGCGAGGCGGTCGGCGCCAGGTGCATGCAGACGGTGGCGCGGGGCGAGTTCCAGCCCTCGGCCAGGAGCTGAGCGTTGCAGAGCACGTCGATCTCGCCGCGCTCGTAGGCGGCCAGCGTTCGCGTGAGCTCGCGCTTGGGCGTCTCGCCGGAGACCGCCACGGCCTTGATGCCCTGGTCCTGGAAGGCGGCGGCCACGTTGTGCGCGTGGCGCACCCCGGCGGTGTAGACCACGCCGGGCAGATCCTTGAAGCGGGTCTTGTACAGGTCCGCTATCGCCAGGTTGAAGGGCATCTGGTCCAGCAGAGCGGCCAGCTCCTCCTGGTCGAAGTCCTGGTCGACCTCGCCCTTGCGCAGCGGCACCTTGGAGATCGATCGAACTCCCACGCCCGGCGGGATGCGCACGCAGCGCAGCGGCGCGATCACCCCGCGGCGAGCGGCCTGGGCCAGATCGAAGCGCGACGTCTGGGTGGGGAACAGGTCGGTCACGTGGCGCGCGATCAGCGCGCCGGTGGCCGTCATGCCCACGTAGATCGGGCCCTGCCACTGGCGGATGGACGCCGACGTCTTCTCGCCGAGCGCGGTGTGGGCCTCGTCGCAGATGACGATCGTGTAGGCGTCGGAGATCTTGCCGACGTTGCGCACGAACCACTGGTAGGTCTCGACGGTGACCGGTCCCTCGACGTTGGCGTCGCGGTCCTTGCCCTGCATCAGCGGCGCCGACAGGCGCTTCTTGTAGCCACGGTCGGCAAGCTCGCCGTTGAACTGGTCGACCAGGTTGCGGCGGTGGGTCAGGATCAGCACGCCGCCGGTGCGTGATGCCTCGGCGAAGCCGACCGCCGCCACGGTCTTGCCGGCGCCGGTGGCGTGCTCGAACCAGAACCGGCGGTTGGCGCCGGCATCGTCGGGCGGCGCGGCCGGCACGTCCTCGTCGTCGACCTCCGCGGCCTCGGAGTCGGCATCCCAGTCCAGCGGCTCGTCGTCCTCGCCGATCTCGTCGTCGCCCTCGAGCTCGACCTCACCGGACGGCAGCTCCTCGAGCTCGGCCGGGGGCTTGGCGCCGTTCTTCGCCGCCTGCGCCTGCACGTCGGCCGTCAGCGCGATCAACGTGCCCGAGAGTGCGTCCACCTGGTGCGCGGACAGGGTGGTGCCATCCACCAAATGCGGCTCCTCCTCGGACAGCACTCGCTCGAGGCCCAGGATCAGTGAGTACTCGCGCCGCCATTGCACCGACGGCGACTCGTGGCCGTCGTCGAGCTCGGCAAGTGCGGCGTCCAGCGCGCGGCGGCGCGCGCTGCCGGGCGCGAGCGCGACGTCGGGCGTCTCGCCCTCGAGCACGAACGGCTCACGCGCGAACGCTTCGGCGCGCTTCAGGTCGGCGCCGGAGACCGGCGCGGGCTCAGCCCGGGAAGTGCTTTCAGCCATGAGGCCTCTGGATCTCGAACAAGGAATCGGGCGTGGCCGTGGTCCACGGTGGATCAAGACCTACGGTGGAGGCAACGGTCTGCCCGGTCGTATCGCTGCGCACCGTGTTCCAGCGGGAGCAGCGCTGCGCTGCACCCAGTGGTGCAGCCACCGTCTATTACAGCACACCTATCCAAAATCCACGACCCCAATCGTCTGTCACCCTGAGGCGCGTGGCGCGCAAGCTCTCGATCGCGGCCGCGGCCGTCGCCCTGGCCGCCGTGGTGACGCTGGGTGCGTTCAGCGCGAAGGAGTCCGACCGCGGTGGCTCCAGCGCCGGGGAGCCCGATGGGCCCACGCTCGCCGAGGCGCGCGAGCGGCTGAAGGGAGCACCCGCGCCGCTGGCCGCCCTGCACGCCCAGTCGTCGCAACTGCTCGGCGGCGGAAAGGACGCGTTCGCCGCCCGACTGCGCGCGCTGCGTGGGTACCCGGTCGTGGTCAACAAGTGGGGCTCGTGGTGCGCGCCCTGCCGCGCCGAGTTCCCCGCGCTGCAGCGCCAGTCCGTTGCGCAGGGCAAACGCGTGGCCTTCCTTGGCGTGGACGGCCAGGACAACGACGACAATGCGCGCAAGTTCCTGGAGAAGTTCCCGGTGGCCTATCCCTCCTACATCGACGGCGATCTCTCGATCGCCAGGTCGTTCGGCGCCGTCCAGGGCTTCCCGTCCACCGTCTACTTCGACCGCAAGGGCAAGGTCGCGTACATCAAGCAGGGCAGCTATCCCACCGAGGCCGCCCTGGCGCGGGACATCCGCCGTTACGCGCGCTGAGATGGCGGGTCCACCGATCTCCGTCCGCGTCCCGCGCTCGGAGGAGGAGCTCGAGCAGGCGCTCGCGCTGCGGCACGAGGTGTTCTGCATCGAGCAGGGCGTGGCCGTGAACGCAGACCGCGACGGCCGCGACCACGAGGCCGCCCAGCTGGTGGCGGAACTCGACGGCCGGATCGTGGGCACCTGCCGCTTGCTGCTGGACGGTGGCGTGGCGCGGCTCGGGCGAATGGCGGTGGGCAAGGCCTCGCGTGGCCGCGGGGTCGGGGCGCTGCTTCTGGAGGAGGCCGACCGGCTGGCGGCAGCCCATGGCGCCGACCGGATCCTGCTGCACGCCCAGGTACCGGCCCGCGGCGTCTACGACCGCGCGGGCTACGTGCCGGTCTCGGGGGTGTTCGTGGAGGAGGGCATCGACCACCTGACGATGGAGAAGCGGCTTGCCTGAGCTGCGCGTGGACCCGCTGTCGGGACTGCGGACTGTGGTCGGCGACCCCACCGCCGGCTGGGAGGCCGTTGCCGAGCAGCCACACCCCGACCCACTCGGCTCCGGGCGGGGCGAGCCGGCGCTGTTCGCCGCGTCGGCGGGGGCGGGCGCGCTCGAGCTGCTGGACCACCCGCGCCCGCTGGGCCAGCTCGGGGCGGACGAGCTCGCCGCGACCGTCGAGCGCTGGCGCGAGCGGATGCGCGCTCACGCCGAGGCCGCCTACGTGCACCTGTGGGCCGACGCCGAGCGCGCGCACCTGCACGCGCTGCCGTTCGTGCCGGCGCGGGTGGCGCGCGAGCGCGAGCGCTTCAACGCCTACCGCGAGCGCACCCAGGGCCGGAACCTGCAGGCCGACCTGCTCCAGGCCGAGGTGAGGGCCCGCGTGCGCGTCGTGTCGGTGGGCGACGGCGTGGTGGCGCTGTGCCCGTTCGCCTCCGAGGCGCCGTTTCACGTCCAGCTGCTGCCGCGTGCCGAGCGCGGCGCGTTCGAGGACGACGGGCCCGCGGGTGCCGACACGCTGCACGAAGTGCTGGCCCGCCTCGGCGCCGTCGAGGCGGGGCCGCCGCGCCTGTGGGTGCGCACGGCGCCACCGGGCGCGACCACGTTCTGCTGGCGGGTCGACATCGTTCCCGGCACCTGCCCGGCGGACGGGCTCGAGGCCGGCGCGGGCGTGCACCTGAGCGCCCTGGCCCCCGAGGAGGCGGCGGGGAGACTGCGCGACGCGCTGCGCTAGCTTGCGCGCCGATGCCTCCGTCACCGCGCCCCATCCCCGCCTTCGCCGCCCAGACGCCGCAGGAGCCCCGGCCCTACGGGCGCTGGGGCCAGGCGCTGACCGACCGCTTCCACGAGGCCGCGCGCGCGCTGGACGCCGCGGAGGATCTCGGTGAGCCCGGCGAGGTGGTCTGGTTCCCCGACCGGACCTGGGGCGGGCGCACCTACGTGCCCGCGACCGCTCCGACCTCCACCGGCTTCGAGCTGTTCGGCTACGTGTCGTACACGCGCGAGCACGAGGGCGCCCAGGCCGAGGCGTTCACCACCTCGGTCGACTGGACCGACGAGACGGCCGAGGCAAACCCCGACTGGACGCTCGACCTGTCCGACCAGGAGATCGGCGAGTGGCGCGGGCCCGACGGCCAGCGCGGCGTGATCACGCTGGTGTGGGGCGTGGCGCTGGTGGCGAACGGGGCCGTGGCCACCGCCGAGCTGGGGCCGGAGACCACCGACCAGTGCGCTCTGGTCGAGGACCGCTTCACGCTGGTCTCGCTGGACGACTACGTCGGCGACCTGCTCGAGATCCGCCTGTACGGCCAGAGGGGCGCGGAGCTGGCGCGCGAATCGCTCTACGAAGACGATTAGGCGCCTGGGGCCCGTGTCGACCCCTGGCCGCACGCGGATATCGTTCCCGTCGCGCCCCGATAGCTCAGCTGGATAGAGCGTCCCCCTCCTAAGGGGAAGGCCGCTGGTTCGAATCCAGCTCGGGGCATGAGAAGGTTTCGAACCTCCCGATCGCGCTCCACGAGCGCCGGAGTTAGGGATCAGGCGGATCTCGGTAACCTTTTGCTCGACGCTTGCGGAGCGCTCAGCGCCGGTGCCGTTCGCATCTGGCGCGAAAACGTTCTGCGTGTAGCGGACTCCCCACCAGGCCGTTCGGCTGCACCCCGGGGAGACGGAAACGTTCCGACGACCATTCAAGGAGGCAGGACCCACGTGACCGACACTCGTGCTGATTCCCTCGGAGGGACCGCAGAGAAGCCGTTCGACATCACCTTCCCGCCAGGGCGCCCAGGCGAGTTCGACCAGGACGAGGAGTTCTGCGAGGTCGTCATCGACGGCGAGGCGCGCAGGATCCGCTTCCACGACTACGACCAGATCTTCCAGATCCCCGGCCTTTACGAGCAGCTCTTCTACGCGGAGCTCGAGTGCGACTCGCCGCGCACGATCGCCGGCTTGATCGGCGAGCAGGTCGACAACGAGTCGGCGGCCCAGCTGCGGGTGCTCGACGTCGGCGCCGGGAACGGCATGGTCGGCGAGGAACTCGACCGCATGGGCGCTAGGCACATCGTGGGCGTCGACATCATCCCGGAGGCCAAGGAGGCTGCCGAGCGCGACCGCCCGGGTGTCTACGACGACTATTTCGTCGTCGACCTGACCGACGTGCCCGCCGGCGATCTGGAGCGCATGGAGGAATACCGCTTCAACTGCCTGACCACCGTGGCGGCGCTCGGCTTCGGCGACATCCCGCCGGAAGCCTTCACCACCGCCTACAACCTGGTCGAGAACGGCGGCCTGATCGCCTTCAACATCAAGGAGCGGTTCGTCAGCGACGGCGACCGGAGCGGCTTCGAGGACCTGATCTCGACTGCGCTGGACGACGGCACACTGGACCTCGAGGCACAGCGCCGCTACCGCCACCGTCTGGCGGTGTCCGGCAACCCGCTGCATTACATCGCGATGGTGGCGCGCAAGCGCGCCGACCTGCCGACCTAGCGGTCGGGTCGCTCCGGGTACACGTCGTCGATTGTCGCCAACGGCACGTAAGGCGCCCCGGCTGCCTGCTCGATCGCCTCGGCGCCGCCGGCCAGGCGGTCGAGCACGCTGACCACGCCGACGATCTCGAGCCCCGCCTCCTTGACCCGATCGATCGCGGCCAGGGTGGCGCTGCCGGTGGTCACGACGTCCTCGACGATCAGGCAGCGGTCGGTCGCGGGATCCAGCAGCGGGCCTTCGATCCCGCGCTGCAGGCCGTGTGCCTTGACGTCCTTGCGCACGAAGAAGGCCTTGACCTCGGCGCCCGCGGACAGCGCCGCGCAGGCCACCGGGTCGGCACCCATGGTCATGCCGCCGACGGCCGTGGCCCCGGTCTCGGCCGCCTTGGCAGCCACGAGCTCGCCCATCGCCGCGAACCCGGCCGGCAGCAGCGTCGCGCGCTTCGCGTCGATGTAGTACTCCGCCTCGGCGCCGCTGGAGAGCGTCACCGTGCCGATGACCAGCGCGTGCTCGCGCAGGGCGGCCACCAGCCGTTCGGTTGCGAGGCTCAGGTCGGACACCGGAGCTGCCGATGCTATTGGAGCCATGAGATCGCTCGTACGCCTGCTCGCGGTAGCGGCCTCGGTCGTGATCGGCCTCAGCCTGGTCCTGTTCGCTATCGACCAGTCGAGCGCGGGGCGGGACACCCAGGTCCGGACCCTCCAGGACCCGGAGGCGGACTCGCTGCCGTCCCGGGACGCCGTCGACGCGCCAAACCCCGGCGCCGCGCTGGAGCGCGCGCGTGAGGCCGAGAACTCGTCGGCCAGGGAGCTGATCGACGACGGCAACGACGTGCTGGCCAGCCCGTTCACCGGCCTGACATCGTCCCGCCACGTCTGGGTGGAGCGCTTGGTTCCGGCCGTGCTGGGGCTGTTGCTGTTCGGGCTCGGCGGCCTGATGCTGGCCAACTGGCTGCCCGAGCGCCGCCGCGCGCACGGGGACTGGCGTCAGACCGCCGGCTGACGCTACCTGTAGACGAAGATCCGCTCGCCGAGCGAGATGGCGTCGCGAATCTGGCGCGCGTTGGGGACCGGCACCCGGATGCAGCCGTGGCTGGCCGGGTAGTTGGGGACCGACGCGTAGCCGTGGATGGCGTAGCCGCCGATGAAGTAGGCGGCGTGGACCATGCCCTTGGCGTTGGTGCCGAGGTCGCGGCGGTAGAAGCGGAAGCGCCCGAACACGGTCGGCGTCGACGGCTTGCCCGACGACGCGTGGTAGGTGCGCGACACGCGGCCCTTCCTGTCGAACAGAGCGAGCACTTGGCGCGACCAGTCGAACTCGACGTGGCGGCCGGCCTTGGGGAAGCGCGGCTTGAACGAGCCCGAGCGCTGAAGCACCCTGGAGTAGACGCCGCGGGTGGCGAAGCCGTCGCGGCCCATGCCGTTGGTCTTGCGGAAGGCCAGCACGGCGCGCGCGGTGCCGCCGTCGTAGGACCCGGTGCGCGGCACGGCGTAGCCGAGGCTGTGCAGACCGCGCTGTAGCAGCCACACCTTGGTGCCGCGCGAACCCTGACCGGCGGTGAGGCGGACCACCCTGACGTTGGCCGAGCGCGACTCGAATGCCTGCTGCTGGGGCGTGGCAACGTGCCGGATCCGGACCTTCACCGCGCCGCTGCGGCGGGTCCTGACCCGTGCTCTGATCCGGCCCTGGCGGCCGACGGGAACGCTCTGGCGTGACACGACCTTGCCCCTGCGCAGCACCTCGACGAGGACGACCTGGCCGGCGACGAGCGGCTTGACCGTGCCCCCGACGCGGAACGCGCCGCCGCGGGCGACGTAGCGCGCCTTTCGCGTGACCTGGCCGCCGGCGAGGCGGATGCTGACCTTGCCCTTCTGGGCGGGGGGCACGGCGGCGGGCGGCGGCGGTGCCGGCGCGGGGAGCTGCGCCGAGGCGGCGGCGGGTAGGCCCAGGAGGGCGGCGACGACTACGGGGAGCGTGAGAAGGCGCCTCATGCGCGGGCAACTGTACTTGCAGCGGCGGGCGATTGGGAGGGCACGCGCGGCAGCCGGCGCCCCGCGATCACGAGCGCGGCTAATACCAGCGGGCCTACCACGACCGACACCAGCCAGCCGTCGTCGGCCTGGACGGCGAACGCGACCGCGTTGTTGAACGCGTGCATCCCGATCGGCGCCAGCAGCGTCCCGCTCTTCTCGTAGACCAGGCAGAACAGCACGCCGAGAACGGCCAGCGGCGGCAGGATCAGCAACCCGTCGACGCCGCTGCCGCTGAAATGGATGATCCCGAACAGGCCCCCGTCGATGAGCGCGGCCACGGCGATCGACATCCGGTTGCGGAGCGCGCGGTAGAAGAAGCCGCGGAAGAAGAACTCCTCGACCACCGGCGCCACGGCCACCACCATCGTGCCCGCGATGATCAGGCCGAGGGTGCCCTGGTCGCCGCCCAGCGCCTCGACCGTCTCCTGCTCGGCATCCGGCTGCACAAGCACGCCGTACACGGCGGCGAACACGTAGAAGCTCACGAGCCCGAGCGCCGCCCACCCGAGCGTGGGCCAGAAGCGCGCTCCCTGGAGGCCGAAGTGCCACAGCCGCGGCTTGGCCACGCGGCTGGCGAAGAACCACGCAGCGCCCGCGAAGCAGACGCCCTGGACGAGCGTCCCGACAACCGTGACCAGCGGACCGTCGTCGTCACCGCCGAGAGCGAAGATGAGCGCTCCGAGCAGGCCCGCGCCCACCAGCGTTGTGCCGATGCCGACGAGGAAGCCCCAGAGGGCGAACAGCGCCGGCCACGGCGGCCGGCGCGACGCTCCTTCGGGCAGCTCGGGCGGGTCCGGAGGCGCGACGGTGGGAACCATGCTCGCCATCGGCGCTCAGAATAGGGACGGCAGCGCCTCGAGCGACCGCACCGACTCGATGCCGGGCGGTCCGGGCCGCTCGCGGGCGACGAGCGCGGCGCGGATCCCGGCGTCGCGCGCGCCCTCGATGTCGGTCTCCGGGGAGTCGCCGACGAACAGCGCCTCGCCGGCCTCGACGCCCGCCAGCTCGAGCCCGGCGCGGAACGGCTCGGGCGCGGGCTTTGCGCGACCGACCTCGGCCGACGACACGACGCCGTCAACCAGCGTGCCGAGGCCGGCCTGGCCCAGCGCCTCCGGCAGCGAGCGGTCCCAGTTGCTGACCACGACCACGCGTGCCCCCGCGGCGCGCACCGCCCCGAGCGCCGGGGCCGAGTCGGGGAACGCCGTGAACCTGAGCGAGCCGAGCATCGCCGCCCGTACGGCGGAACGCTCCAGGCCGTGGACGCCGAGCGCGCCGTGCAGCACGGCGGCACAGTCATCGCGGAGCGCCTCGAGGCCCGCCTCGTCGCCACCGCGCATGTGGTGCTCGAGGTAGTAGCCGATCTCGGCCGCGAACCCCCGCTCGGCGGCCTCGGGCCCCACGTCGATGCCCGTCTCGCGCTCGAGCTCGGCCCGCAGCCGCGGCGCCGGCGGTTCGAGCCGCACCAGCGTGCCGAGCGCGTCGAACAGAACCGCCCGGATCACGAGCATCACCAGCCACGACGCGCAGCGCCGCCGTTCAAGAAATCGACAGGGATGTCGATTTCTTGGCACACCATCGGGGCCCGGATCACGCGCTCACCAGCCACCGAGCCCCGCGCCGCCGTTCAAGAAATCGACAGGGAAGTCGATTTCTTGGCACACCATCGGGGCCCGGATCACGCGCTCCCCAGCCACCGAGCCCCGCGCCGCCGTTCAAGAAAATCGACAGGGATGTCGATTTCTTGGCACACCATCGGTATTTCATGCAATGAAATACCAGCCCGCGTACTGCATCGTGAACACGCCGAGGCCGAGCGCCGAGGCCGCGGCAACGCGCGCCGTGTTGCCGCGCTCGGCGCACACCACGCCCATCCACATGAAGACCGGGAACAGCACGATCAAAAAGCGCGGGAGGCTCATCAGCGGCTGCGGCGCGACCGGGTAGCTGAGCGGGAGCGCCAGCGCCACCACCACGTACGCGCCGTACGCGAACGGCAGCCGGCGCAGGACGCCCAGCGAGGCCACTGCGGCGAACACCAGCGTTGCGAACAGCATCAGGTTCACGGCGGCCACCCGGAACGGATCGCCGCCGGCGGGCTCGAAGAACACACTCTCGCGAGACCCCGAGCCCAGCTGGCGGACGCCCTCGACGGCGGCCACCAGGCCATCCCAGGCGCCCACGAACGGGCCGGCGAAGCTGCGTGACCACAGCTCCTGGGCGGACGAGAACGCCAGCGGATCTCCGTGCGCCAGCGCAAGGAACACGGAATACGCCACCACCCCGGCGGGCGCCAGCGCCAGCCACGCGAGGTGCGGCCGCAGCCGCCGGCCTGGCTCGGTGCCCTGCCAGTAGAGGATCGCCAGCGGCAGCAGCAGCAGGACGCCAGCGCTGCGGGTGGCGCTGGCCGCCCCGGCCGCGGCGCCGGCCGCGGCCCAATGTCCGGTGCGGGCGCCGTAGAAGGCTCCGATCGAGGCGGCCAGGAACAGGCTTTCGGAGTAGGGCGCACCCAGGAACACCGACGCCGGGAACACGCACAGCAGCAGCACGGCGGGGCCGGCGGCGCGCGCGCCGAGCTCGAGCTCCGTCAGCCGGTGCAGCAGGTACAGCGCCACCGCGAGCGCGGTCAGCGCAACCAGGTACGACCCGATCAGCACCGCCGCCTCCGAGCCACCGCCCAACTCGCCGACCCCGCGCGAGAGCAGCGGGAACAACGGGAAGAACGCCGTTCGCGGCGAGTCGTCACCGCCGTAGCCGAGATTCGCGATCGTCAGGTACCAGACCGAGTCCCACCGGGCCAGCGGCGTGAACAGCAGGTCGCCGAGGCCGCCGAACGGGTGGGTGAGCTGCGGGATGTCGAACTTGGCGGCGTTGGCCGACGACATGCCCCCGGCCAGCGTGGCGTAGAGGGCCACCGCGAAGATGCCGAGCCGGCTCCACACGAGCGCGCGCCAGGAGTCGGCGAACGCGTCCGAGGAGCGGATCCGGGCCCATCCCGACGGCACCGCCGGCCGGACACGAACGATCGGCGAAGCTGCCGGGGTCCGTGCCGAATCCTTCTCGGAAGTAGCCTGCGACGCCATGTCTGCCCCCGATCTTGTCATCGGCGCCTCGTTCGTCGCCGAGCACCGCGAGACGATCACGGCCGTGGCCACCGTGCTCGTGGCGAGCGTGATCGCCAAGCTGGTGGACCGCGCGCTGTCCCACAGCAGCCAGGAGCTTCGCGTGGGCGTCGGCGGCCGGCCGATCTCGGCGGTGGCCGACACCCGGCTGCGGCTGGTCCGGCGGTTGATCTTCTTCCTGATCATCGTGATCGGAATCGCGCTGGCGCTGGCGCAGTTCCCGGCCGTGAAACGGGTGGCGACCGGCCTGCTGGCGTCGTCCGCACTGCTCGGGCTGGTGGTGGGCTTCGCGGCCCGCCAGACGCTGGCCAACATCGTCGCCGGCATCGTCATCGCCATCACCCAGCCGATCCGCGTCGGCGACCTGGTCACGTTCGACGACGAGACCGGCGAGGTCGAGGACATCACGCTGGCCTACACCTACATCCACCTCGACAACGGCCAGCGGCTGATCGTCCCGAATGAGGCGCTGGCGCAGAGCTCGGTGCACAACCACACCGTGGTCGACCCGCGTGTGAAGGTCGAGATCGAGGTCTGGCTCCCCCCCGGCGGAGACGCCACCCGTGCCCTCGAGCTCCTGGCCGCCGACGACGGGGTCGAGGCGCACGTCGACAACGTCGACAACGAGGGGATAACGCTGATCGTCGCCAGCTGGGTCGGGAACGCCCGCGAGCGGGGAGGAGTGGCGGCGCGCCTGCGTAAAGAGAGCCTGCAGCGCCTGCGCGACGCTGGGCTATCCTCCGTTCCGACCGGCTGAGGCCCTATGCGCGCACGGGCGCGCGTGGAACCGTGATCCATCTCGGGTCCCGCAGCGCAACCGGATTCGCATCCCATGACCTACCGGCAGAGAAAGCAGCGCCGTCGTCGCAGCCGCGGAGGAGCGGGCCAGCGCGTCCTGGTCCTGTTCGGCATCGTCGGCGCCGTGATCGCCATCGCCGGGCTCTCCGCCGCCGGGTACGTGCTCGCGATCGCCGCCACCGCGCCCGACCTGTCCGAGCTCAAGCCGGCGGACAAGGGCTCGAACTCCGAGATCCTGGCCGCCGACGGCTCGCGCCTGGGCTACGTCCAGTCGGACGAGATCCGCACACCGCTGCCGTGGGAGGACATGACCGCCGACATGCGCCAGGCCGTGGTGGCGATCGAGGACGAGCGCTTCTACAAGCACAAGGGCGTGGACTACGGCAGCATCATCCGCGCCGGCGTGCGCAACCTCGAGTCGGGCAAGACCACCCAGGGCGGTTCGACGATCACGCAGCAGCTGGTGCGCGCCCTGTACATCAAGGATCCCCAGCGCAACGTCCAGCGCAAGATCCGCGAGGCCAAGCTGGCCTCGGAGCTGGAGGAGAAGCACTCCAAGACGTGGATCCTCAAGAACTACCTCAACGACGTGCCGTTCGGCACCGTCGAAGGGCGCACCGCGATCGGCATCGAGGCCGCAGCCGAGACCTTCTTCAACAAGCACGCCAGGGAGCTGACGCTGCCGGAGGCGGCGCTGCTGGCGGGCCTGCCCCAGGCGCCGTCGCAGTACAACCCGTTCCGCAATCCGCGCGCGGCGCTCCAGCGGCGGGCCGAGGTACTGCGCTCGATGGCCAAGAACGACTTCATAACGAAGTCGCAGGCCGAGTCCGCGGCCAAGGCGCCGCTGCAACTCAAGCGCGGCCGGCGCTACACGGACCGGCGCGAGCCCTTCTTCTTCGACTACGTCCAGGAGAAGCTGATCGAGCGTTACGGCGTGGGCGTGTACCGGCGCGGCGGCCTGAAGATCACCACGACGATCAACCCCAAGCAGCAGGACGTGGCGCGCGACGCCATCAACCAGTTCTATGGCGACCCCGCCGGCCCGGCCTCGGCGATCGCGTCGATCGACCCGCACAACGGTGAGATCAAGGCGATGGCGTCCAGCGGCACGTACAAGGACCGCCGCTTCAACCTGGCCGCCCAGGGCCACCGCCAGCCCGGCTCGGCGTTCAAGACGATGGTGCTGACAGCGGCGATCCGCTCCGGCATCAACCCCAGCAGCACCACCTACACCTCCAAGCCGCTGAACCTGAACGTGCCCGGCTACGGCCCGTGGCAGGTCAAGACCTTCAGCAACACCTACGGCGGCAGCATGAACCTGGTCCAGGCGACGCTGAAATCGGACAACTCGGTCTACGCCCAGCTGGCGATCGACGTGGGACCGAAGAAGGTCTGTGAGACGGCCAAGCTGCTGGGGATCGAGACCAAGCTCGACTGCTACCCCGCCGAGGCCCTCGGCGGACTGCGCCTCGGCGTGACCCCGTTGGAGATGGCCAACGCCTACGCCACCCTCGCCGCCGGGGGCGTGCGCCACAAGCCGACGGGCATCCGCAAGGTCGAGTTCCCCGACGGCAAGTCCGAGAACCTCGGCAAACCGAAGGGCAAGCGCGTGCTCAGCGACGGCCAGGCCTACGAGGTCACCAAGATCCTCAAGCAGAACGTGAGCGGCGGCGGCACCGGTGGCCGCGCGCAGTTCGGTTGTCCGGCGGCGGGCAAGACCGGCACCACCGACAGCTCCAAGGACGCCTGGTTCGTGGGCTACACGCCGGACCTGGCCTCGTCCGTGTGGGTCGGCTATCCGAACGCCAACGTGTCGATGCCCAATGGGCAGGGCGGCACGCTCGCGGCGCCGGTGTTCGGCGCCTACATGCGCACCGCGCGCGGGGACAACTGCAACGACTTCCCCCAGCCCAAGCAGCGGGTCAGCTTCTCGCCGTTCTTCAGCCGCTCCTCGCAGACCGGCAACCGCGGCAGCAGCGGCAGCTACAACTCGGGCTCGACGCCCAGCGGCCCGGCAGCCGAGGGCAACGGCGGCGGCACCGACACCCAGCAGGGCGGTGGCACCAACGGGTACGACCCGCGGCTGTACGAGGCCCCGCCCCAGCAGGCTCCGCGCACGCAGGCGCCCCCGCCTCCCGCGCCTACCCCGAACCCCGGCAACGGCGGTGGGAACGGCGGCGGCGGCGGCGGTGACGCCGGCGGCGACTGACCGGTGGCCGAGCGCGACCTGCTCGCCGCGATCCAGCAGCGCCTTGGCCCGGCCCCCGAGCGAGTGCTGGTCGGTCCGGGCGATGACGCCTCTGTGATCCGTGCGCGGCCGCTTGCGGTGACGTCGGTCGACACCCAGGCCGAGGGCGTGCACTTCGAGTGGGCCACCCACACGCCCGCCGACGTCGGCCACAAGGCGATGGCCGCGGCGCTGTCGGACCTGGCCGCCATGGGCGCCTGGCCCGGTGAGGCGTACGTGTCGCTCGCGCTTCCCGCGGGCCTTGCGGAGAGCGAGGCGCTGGAGCTGGCGGGGGGACTGATCGACGAGGCCGAGCGGCACGGGGCGTGCGTCGCCGGCGGCGACGTGGTCGCGGCCGGGCGCGCTGGTGGTCGGCGTGACCGTGGTCGGCTGGGCCGACGACCGCGCCGAGCTGGTCGGGCGCGACGGCGCGCGCGTGGGCGACGTGGTCGGCGTGACCGGGCGGCTCGGCGCGGCGGGCGCCGGCCTGCTGGCACTGCGCACGGGCGGCGGTGACGTGGCCCTGCGGCGGGCCCACCTGCGCCCCGAGCCGCGGCTGGCGGCCGGCCGCGCCCTGGCCGCCGCGGGCGCCAGCGCGATGATCGACCTGAGCGACGGCCTCGCCACCGACGCCGGCCACCTCGCCGACGCCGGCGGCGTGGCGCTCGAGATCGACCTGTCCGCGATCCCGCTTGCGGCCGGGGTGGCCGAGGCGGTGGACGGCGATCCGGCAGTGTTCGCGGCGACCGCGGGCGAGGACTACGAGCTGCTGTTCTGCCTGGCGGAGGAGCTGTGGGACGAGGCCGCCGCGGCGGCGGGGGTGGAGTTGACGCGGCTAGGCCGGGTCGCCGAGGGGGCCGGCGTCGCTCTGCTCGGCCCCGGCGGCGTCCAGGTCCAGGGCCTGCGCGGCTACGAGCACGGCTGACGCCTGGTCGCGCCGGATGCGCACGAGCATCGCCTCGGCCACCAGGCCGGGCTCGACGCTGTAGGTGCCGGCCTCGATGCGCTCACGCAGGTCGTGCATGTGCCTCCTATCGCCGCCGGCTTCGGCCGGGGCGACGGATGTCACCGGTCCGTCGACGGATGGACGATCGGCGCCGGCCATCAGCGCCTCAGCGCGGAGTCGGTTCCGCCCAGCGATCCGGGCCCGGCGTAGGTGGCGGGTCCGCGCACCTTCGGCACCTCGCGCGGCGGCCGGGGCGCCTCCGGGGGATCGCTGCGGGCCACCGCGACAACGCCCGTGAGAACGCCCGCGAACAGGCAGCCGAGCAGCGAGCCGACCAGCCCGACGTGGCCACCCGTGACAAGCAGCAGCAGATACCAGGCACCGCCGAGCGGGTCCAGGCCAAGCACCAGCAGCTGGTAGAGCACGAGCAGCAGCGGCAGCACCAGCCCGCCGGCCACCAGCCCCAGCCGGGCCCGCCTGCCCGGCGGCGGGTCCACGAGCGTGGCCAGCATCCACAGATGCAGCGCCGGGCTCATCACCAGCGCCGCGAACGGGTTGATCAGCCACAGCACCAGCATCCCGGCGGACATGACCAGGCACAGCACCACCGCGGCGCCGGGCGCCGCGGGCGCGCGCAGGTCCGGGTCGGCCGCGACGGCCACCCGGCGCAGGCCGATCCAAGAGCCCACCACCACGATCAGCACGCCGGCCATCGCGCCCAGCGCGCCGGCGTCCAGCGGGATCAGGTCGGGCGCCACCGGCGCAGCCGGGGGATCGACGGCCCCGAACAGGTCGAGCAGGTGCGCCAGGCCGAGCCCGAGGGCGAAGGCCAGGCCGGCGGCGGCAACCCATGCCAGCCACGGCGTCACAGGCCTGCGCCGGCGGCGAACACGCGCGAATGCGTCGACCGATGCCACCAGCGCGGGCAGGATCAGAGTCAGGCCGAGTACGGCGAACACCCAGCCGGGCATGACCTGGCCGGCCACCGTCACATAGGCGCTGGGGGCACCGGGGGCCGACGACGCCTGGTCGAGCGCGTTGACCGTGCGCAGCGCCACCCGGCCGAGGGTGCCGAGCCGGTCGCGGTCGATCGTGTCGCGCGCCGTATCCGAGGTGTCCTCGCGCTCGCCGCCGCCGGCAACCCGGACTGCGTCGTAGCCGCCGCCAAGCAACACGCCCTGCGCGCCGATGCCGAGCGGGAACGACAGTCGTCCCACCTGGCCGGCGGGACTGGTGCCGGGCACCGGCGCCTCGGTCTCCTGGCGCACCGACTCCGCCGCGGTGCGCTGGAGCCGCTGGCTGGCGCGGTCGGTGGTCGTGGACCAGCCGACGACCGTCGGCGGGTCGCCACCGCCGTAGCCCAGCTCGGAGAGCGTCACGATCCCCTCGACCTGGTCGGGGTCGGGCAGCGAGCGCATCAGGCGCGTGGCGCCGACCTGCCCGAGCGCCGAGCCGTCCACCGAAGCCAGCACCAGCGTCTTCTCGGAAGGGCGGCCCTCGAACACCCGCGCCAGCTGGAGCAGGGCGGCGGTGTCCGACGCGCTGCCGGCGGCATCGGGCACGCCCGAAGCGTCGCGGTCGGCCACCACCACCACCTGGCGTCCGGTCTCGCCCGCGCGGCGCCCGAGCACGTTCACGAGCTGGTCGTCGTCGCGGTTGAAGCGGTCGACCTCGACCGTGAAGCCGCTGTCGCGCAGGGCCACGGCCACCAGCCGCGCGGCGCGGCGGTCGCCCGCGCTACCCGCCCGGCGGTCGGGCGCGGCGTCGACGATCCGCTCTGCCTGGAGCTGTGCCGCGGCGCCTTCGAACACCACGTCGGCAGGCAGTCCCTGCGCCAGCGGCCGTGGACTGCTCTGCAGCGAGAACATGACCAGGACCACCGCCAGGACCGCGGGCACGAACGCCACCCGGTAGATCCGCGGCTCGATCACGCCCTCAACCTACAATCTGAGTCCGAACCCAATGTCCGTCCAGGCCCCACGAATCCTTCTCGTCGACGACGAGCTGTCGGTGCAGAAGCTGCTCGGCTATCCGCTGCGCAAGGACGGCTACGACGTGGTGCCCGCGCTGGACGGTCGCGAGGCCATCGAGGCTGTCCGCGACCAGCGTTTCGACCTGGTCGTGCTCGACCTGATGCTGCCGCACGTGAACGGACTCGAGGTGTGCCGGCGGCTGCGTGCCACGAGCTCGGTGCCGATCATCATGCTCACCGCGCGCGACGAGGAGTCGGACAAGGTGCAGGGCCTCGAGCTTGGTGCCGACGACTACATCACCAAGCCGTTCTCGGTGCGCGAGTTCCGCAGCCGCGTCAAGGCGGTGCTGCGGCGGGCCGAGCTGACCAAGGGAGAGGAGCCCAGCGAGGCACCGATCGAGGACGGTGAGCTGCGGATCGACTTCGAGAAGCGGGCGGTCACGCACGTGGGCGAGGACGTGTCGCTGACCTATGTCGAATTCGAGATCCTGGCCGCGCTGGCCCGCAACCCGGGCCGCGTCTACAACAGGATGGTGCTGCTGGAACGCGTGTGGGGCGACGCCTCCTACCGTGACCCGCGCACGGTGGACGTGCACATCCGCCACCTGCGCGAGAAGCTCGAGCACGACCCGAAGGTGCCCAAGCTGATCCTGACGGTCCGGGGCGTGGGCTACCGCTTCCGCGACCGATGAAGCTGCGCCGGCCGCTCTTGGGGTCGCTGCGCAACAAGCTGATGCTTCTGATCCTGACCGTGACCGCCAGCGCGTTCGGTGTCGTCTTCTTCTTCGTCGTGCCCCAGCTGGCCTCCAGCCTCGAGGACCGCAAGCTCGAGGAGCTGACGCGGGCGGCCGACGGCTCGCGGCCCGCGCTGCAGGAGCTGATGGGCAAGCGCAATGCCAACGCGCGCGCGCTCGACCGGCGCGTGCGGTCGGTGGCCGACGCCGCCGGTGCGCGGGTCACGCTGTACGGCGTCCAGCGCTCGCGCGGCAATCCCGGCGAACCGGCACGGTTCTTCGTGATCAGCGATTCGCGCGAGGAGCGGATGGTGCCGCGCAACGACGCGCTGCTGACCCGTGCGGCCCGCGCCGGCACCCTGTCGCGCGGCCGCGCGACGGTGCGCGGTGAGCCTCAGGGCGAGCTGGCCCAGCCGCTGCGCTTCCGCGGCCGCGTCTTCTGGGTGGCGCTGTACTCCACCAGTCTCGAGGACGTCGACGAGACGGTCGCGTTCATCCGCAACCGACTGCTTCTGGCGACCGCCGCCGCATTGCTGGTGGCGCTGATCGGCGGCTATCTGGTGGCGCAGGCGCTTGCGCGCCGGGTGCGGCGGGTCGAAGAGGCCGCCGAGAAGGTCGCCGCCGGAAACTTCATCGAACCGCTGCCCGTGGATTCCAAGGACGAGCTCGGCCAGCTGACGCGGGCGTTCAACGAGATGCAGGCACAGCTGCGCCAGGTCGACGTGGCGCGCAAGGAGTTCGTGGCCACCGCCTCGCACGAGCTGCGCACGCCGATCTTCTCGCTTGGCGGCTTCCTCGAGCTGCTGCGCGACGAGGACCTCGACGAGGACACGCGGCGCGAGTTCCTGGACACCGCCGTCGAGCAGACCGCGCGCTTGCAAAAGCTCGCGGTCGACCTGCTGGACCTGTCGCGCCTGGACGCCGGATCGATCCAGCTGGACCGCCAGGGGGTTGACCTCTCGGCGCTGGCGCTGGAGGTGCTGGGTGAGTTCAAGCCGGCGGTGCAGCGCCACGAGACCAAGGTCGAGATGCGGCTGCCGGCTCGCGTCCGGGCCACCTGCGACCGCGAAAGGGTGGCTCAGATCATGCGTATCCTGCTCGACAATGCGCTGCGCCACACGCCCGAGGGCACGCACGTGACGGTGTCCGCGGGCCGCACCGACGGCGCCATCAGCCTGACCGTGGCCGACGATGGCCCCGGCCTGCGTGACCGCGGTCAGGTCTTCGAGCGCTTCTACACCGGCGACGCCGCCCGCGGCGCCGGCCTGGGGCTGGCGATCGCCCGCGAGCTCGCCGAGCACATGGAGGGCACGCTGCGCGCGGAATCGAACGGGCACGGCGCGGCGTTCACGCTGCGGCTGCCCGTCTACCAGGGACGCCCATCCCGGTGAGGCGGCTGGCCGGCGCGGCCGTGGCGGGCCTGGCGGCCGCCTGGCTGGCCGGCTGCAGCCTGGGCGCCGACGACGAGGTCGGCGACAGCTCGCCGCGCGACGTGCGCACCACCAAGGTCCAGGTCGTCGAGGGCCTCGGCCGCCGCGGCGGCCTGGACGCCGAGGGGCTCTACCGGCGGCTCTCGCCGGGCGTGGTCACCGTGATCTCGGACTTCGGCGATGGCAGCTCATCGCTGGGCAGCGACGGTGGCGAGGGCGGCCAGGGCTCGGGGTTCGTGCTTGACGGCGACGGCCGCGTGGCGACCAACGCGCACGTGGTGACCGAGGGCAAGCCGCCGGGCACCAGGAAGGCCGAGCGCGTGTACGTGGAGTTCTCGGACTCCAACCGGGTGCGCGCCAGGGTCGTCGGCTACGACCTGAACTCCGACGTCGCGCTGCTCAAGATCGACCCCGCCGGGCTCGAGCTGACGCCGCTCGCGCTCGGCCACTCGGGCGACCTGTCCGTCGGCACGCCCGTCGCGGCCATCGGCAGCCCGTTCGGCGAGCGCCAATCGCTCTCGATCGGCGTGATCTCCGCCCTGAACCGCTCGATCGAGTCGCTGACCCAGTTCCAGATCGGCGACGCGATCCAGACCGACGCCGCCATCAACCCCGGCAACTCGGGCGGCCCGCTGCTGAGCGCGCGCGGCCGGGTGCTGGGCATCAACTCGCAGATCAAGTCGGCCAGCGGCGGCGGCGAGGGCGTGGGGTTCGCCGTGCCCGTCGACACGGTGCGCCGCTCGCTGCGCGAGCTGCGCCGCGACGGCAGCGTCAGCTACGGCTACCTCGGCGTGACCTCGCAGCCGCTCTACCCGCAGCTGGCCCGCCGGCTGAAGCTGCCCGTCTCCGCCGGCGCGCTGATCGTCGAGGTGCAGGAGGACAGCCCCGCCGACGATGCGGGCCTGTCGGAGGGGGACGACACGATCGACTTCCAGGGCCAGTCCGGCGTGCCCTCCGACGGCGACGTCGTGATCTCCGTGGACGGGCGGCGGCTGACCCGCGCCGGCGACCTGGCCGACCGGATCGGGCGCCACCGCGCGGGCGACAGCATCCGGCTCGAGCTGCTGCGCGACGGCAAGCGCCGCACGGTCGAGGTCGAGCTGGGCAAGCGGCCTGAGAAGCCGCCCCAGGGTGGCTAGGCCGGCGGCCACGCTCGAGCTCGTTCGCGACCTCTCCCTGGCCCTCCGCGAGCAGGTGCTGCCGTCACTCGGCTCGCACGCGGCGCGCGCGCACGAGGAGGACGCCGACGCCGCGGGCGGTGACGTCACGTTCGCGATCGACGAGGCGGCCGAGCAGATGCTGGAGCGGTTCCTTGCCGAGCGCGCGCCCGATGTGGCGTTCTACTCCGAGGACCGCGGCCTGGTCGAGCCGTCCGGCGCGACCGCGCGGACCGTCCTGGTCGTGGACCCGATCGATGGCACCCGGCCGGCGCTTGCGGGCCTGGAGTCGTGCTGCGTCTCGGTGGCCGCGGCGCCACTCGACGGTGAGCCCACGATGGGCGACGTCGCGGTCGGCTGCGTTGTGGAGATCCCCTCCGGCCAGATGTTCCTCGCCGACCGCGACCGAGGGCTTGTCGAGTCGCCGCCGGTGGTGCTGAGCGCCAACGAGCGGATCGACAGGATGTTCTGGACCTATGGTTTCCGCGGCCGCCCCGCGCGCGCGCTGACCGAGGTGATCGCCGAGCTCCTGGACGCCTCCTCGGTCGGCGGCGGGACGTTCGACCTGGGCTCGGCCGCGTTCGACATGACCCGCGTGGTCACCGGCCAGCTGGATTCGTACGTCGAGCCGGGGCCGCGGATGGTCGCCGACGTGCCCGGCATGCGCGCCGAGTTCGAGCGCGTGGGTGGCGGCGCGGTGCTCAACAACTCGCCCTACGACCTGGCGGCCTCGGCGCTTGTCTGCGAGGCCGCCGGGGCCGTGGTCACGGATGCCTACGGCGCGCCGCTGGACGACCGGCCGCTGCTGGGATCGGGCGCGCAGTTCCAGATGTCCGTGATCTGCACCGCCAACCGCACATTGCACGACCTGGTCCTGCGCGAGGTCGACGACGGTGTGCGCCGACTGGCGGCGCATATAGGGTCTCGCACGGGATGAGTTCCGACAGTCGTGACGTCTCCCTTGCCATCCCGGCCAAGCCCGGCTACCTGGTGCTTGCGCGCCTTGCGCTGGCAGCCGTCTGCCGGCTGACGCCACTCCAGGCGACCGAGGTCGCGGACCTCAAGCTCGCCGTGACCGAGGCCGCGGGCGATTTCGTGGCCGACGAGGAGGACACGGGCCCGGGCGACGCCGCGGACGCCACCCCGGGTGCCGACGAGGACCGCGTCGACTTCTCGTTCCGGCTCGAGGACGACCGGCTCGTGATGGAGCTGGCTGGCACCGCGCCGGCGTCGCCGGCCGTCGAGCAGGAGCTCAGCCACGCGATCATCGAGGCGACGGTCGACTCGGTGGACTTCGCGCCCGGGCGCACGGTGCTCGTCAAGAACCTCTAGGCACCCGCAAGCGATGCCCGGAGGGCGCCTCGCCGCCGGGTGCGCGGGCATGGATGCCCGCAATGGGTAACTTCAAGGCTCGTGGGCGCCGACTCTCCCCTGATCCTGGTCTCCAACCGCGGCCCCGCCACGTTCGAGCGCGGCGAGGACGGCGAGCTGACGCCGAAACGGGGCGGCGGCGGACTGGTCACTGCCCTGACCGGGCTGGTCCACCACCGTGACGCGCTCTGGATCGCCTCGACGATGTCCGAGGAGGACGCGGACGCCGCGCGCGAGCACGGCAACAAGTCGTTCGAGTGCGAGCTGGACGGCGTCTCGTACGACATCCGGCTGGTCGAGTCCGATGCCGAGGCCTACGACCGCTTCTACAACACGGTCGCCAACCCGATGCTCTGGTTCATCCAGCACTACCTGTGGGACCTGTCGAACGCGCCCGACATCGGCCAGTGGGAGGTCGAGTCCTACTGGGACGGCTACCGCGCCGTGAACCAGGATCTCGCGGACGCGGTCCTCGAGGAGATCGAGGGCGGCGAGGACCCGGTGGTGATGCTGCACGACTACCACCTGTACGCGGCGCCGCGGTTCATCCGCGCGGCCCGGCCGGACGTGTTCCTGCACCACTTCGTGCACATCCCGTGGACGCAGCCCGACGCCTGGCGAGTGCTCCCGCGCGAGATCCGCGAGGACATCTTCCACGGCATCCTCTCCAACGACGTGGTGGCCTTCCACACCCGCGCCTACCGGCGCAACTTCCTGCTCTGCTGTCGTCACCTGTTCGGCCTGGAGGTCGACGAGGAGGCCGGCGTCGTGCGATTCGAGGACCGCGAGGTCTGGGTGCGCGCGTACCCGCTGCCGATCTCGGCCGACACCTTCCGCCGCACCGCCCAGCGGGCCAAGGTGCACGAGTACGAGCGCACGATCCTGCGGCGCAAGCGCGACCACCTGATCCTGCGCGTGGACCGCGCCGACCTGTCCAAGAACGTGCTGCGCGGATTCGCCGCGTTCGACCTGTTCCTCGAACAGCACCCCGACTTCCTTGAGCAGGTCACGTTCATCGCGCACCTGATCCCCTCGCGCCAGGACGTGGCCGAATACGCCGAGTACCTGGAGAAGATCGAGGCACTTGTCGCCGTGATCAACCACCGTCACGGAACCACGGACTGGATGCCGATCGAGCTTCGCCTGCGCGAGAACCTCGACGAGGCGATCGCCGCTTACAAGCACTACGACCTGCTGATGGTCAACGCGATGTTCGACGGCATGAACCTGATCGCCAAGGAGGGGCCGCTGGTGAACGAGCGCCATGGAGTGTCGCTGCTGTCCGAGAACACCGGCGCACACGAGGAGCTTGCCGAGTTCGCGCTGTCGGTGAACCCGTTCGACGTCCAGGAGCAGGCCGACGCGATCCACGAGGCGCTGACGATGTCGGCCGACGAGCGCGCTCGCCGTGCCGAGGGGCTCAAGCAGGTGGTGCGCGCGCGCGACCCGGGTGACTGGGTCGACGACCAGCTGGCCGACATCGAGGCCAAGCGCAAGGGCGCCGCGCCCCAGCCGACCAAGGCTTGACATACTCGTCAGTATTCGAATACTTTCGGGTATGTGACCGCCGCCGCCTCGCTTCCGCCCGGCCCGCGCATGCCGATGCCGCTCCAGACGCTGGGCTGGGGCGTGCGCACGATGCCGTTCCTGGAGCGCGCCCGTGCGAGGTACGGCGACATGTGGACGATGAGGCTGGCCCAGGAGGGCCCGTGGGTCATGGTCAGCGACCCCGAGGTGGTCAAGCAGGTGTTCAAGGGCGACCCGGAAATCTTCCGCGCCGGTGAGGGCAACGCCATCCTCAGCCCGCTCGTGGGCCACAACTCCGTGCTGACGCTCGACGGCGCGGCGCACATGACCCAGCGCAAGCTGATGCTGCCGCCCTTCCACGGCCGCCGGATGCAGGCCTACGGCGAGCTGATGCGCGACATCGCCGAACGCGAGATCGACCGCTGGCCCGCCGGTGAGCCGATTCCGCTGTGGCCGCGGATGCAGGCGATCACGCTCGAGATCATCCTCAAGGCGGTGTTCGGCCTCGAGGACGGGCCGCGCCTTGACGCGCTTCGCGACCGGCTCCGCGACGTGCTGGCCGCTTCGACCGACCCGGTGACGATGCTGCTGCTCGCGGTACTGGGCACGCGCCGGTTCGAGCGGCTCCGGGTTGTGCGGCGCGAGCTCGATCCCGCCGACCGGCTGCTGCTCGAGCAGATCCGCGAGCGGCGCGACGATCCGGCCCTCGAGGACCGCAGCGACATCCTGTCGATGCTGCTCGGCGCGCGTTACGAGGATGGTGACCCGATGTCCGACGCCGAGCTGCGCGACGAGCTGATGACGCTGCTGGTGGCCGGCCACGAGACCACGGCGACCTCACTCGCCTGGACGATGGAGCGCCTGGTGCGCCACCCGGGCGCGCTGGAGCGGCTGCGCGACGAGGTCGCCGCGGGCGAGGACCAGTACCTGGATGCGGTGGTCAAGGAGACGCTGCGGCTGCGGCCGGTGCTCCCGGTCGTGGTGCGGCGGCTGGCGCGCGACGCCGAGGTCGGCGGCCGGATGCTGCCCGCGGGCGTCGCCGTGGCGCCCTGCATCCACCTCGTCCACCGCCGCCCGGACGTCTACCCGGACCCGGGGCGCTTCCGGCCCGAGCGCTTCCTCGAGCAACCCGCCGGCACGTACACCTGGATCCCGTTCGGCGGCGGGGTGCGCCGCTGCCTCGGCGCCAGCTTCGCGCTGTTCGAGATGAAGCAGGTGCTCAGCGCGATGATGTCGCGGGTCGAGCCGTCGGCCACCTCCGCAAAGCCCGAGCGCGTGATCCGGCGGGCGATCACCATGAGCCCTTCGCGCGGCGGCGAGGTCACGCTGGCCGCGTGAGCGTCAGCGCCCGGCTCACGCGGGCCGAGAAGAAGGCCGCGACCCGCGCCCGGCTCTTGCGCTCGGCCACCACGGTGTTCGCCGAGCAGGGCATGGAGAAGGCCTCGATCGACGACGTGGCCGCCCACGCCGGCTACACGAAGGGGGCGTTCTACGCGAACTTCGCGAGCAAGGACGCCCTGTTCCTGGCGCTGCTGGACGAGCACTTCGCCGACGTGCTGGCGCGGGTGGACAGCGCGATCAGCGGCGACGCCGACCTGGTCGACCAGGCCCGCGAGGGCGCGGCCAGCTTCATGCGCTTCATCGCCGCCGACCCCGACTGGGAGCGGCTGTTCTTCGACTTCTCGGCGTACGCGATGCGCAACGAGGCCTTCGCGGCCGAGCTGGTGGCTCGCCGCCGCGCGCTGCGCGAGGGCATCGGCACGCTGCTGCAGCGGCGGGTCGACGAGCTCGGCATCGAGCCACCGCTGCCGGTGCCCGACATCGCGATGATGGTCTTCGCCATGGCTGACGGTGTCGCGCTCCAGCGTCTGCTCGACCCGGACTCCCTGGACGCGGAGCTGTATCCCACGATGCTGGCCACGTTCTTCGCCGGGCTGCGCGGCTAGGGCTCGAACTCGTCCTCGGGCGCCGGCGCAGGTGGGGGCGGGGCCCGCGGTGGCGCGGGCGGCCGTGCGGCGGGCGTTTCGGGCGCCGCGTGGCGTACCGGGGGGCGCGGCCGTGCGGGGGGAGGCGCCGCCGCTCGCGGGCGCGGTGGCCGCCGTGTCCGTCGAACGCGCCGGCGTGCCGGCTCGCGCCGCGGCCGCGGCGCCGCCGCGGCGACCGGGGGGCGCACCCGCGACCGCGGGGCCGCGGGCTCCGGCGTGGGGAGCGCGGCCGCGCGCTCGCGCGCCGGCGTGTCCGCGCACGCCCGCAGGCAGGTCAACGCCAGCGCGCCCGCCACCAGCACCAGCATCCCCACGTTCTCCCAGCGCACACGCCCGAGCAACCCGGCCATGCCCTCTCAAGGCTCTCGGAGGCTGGTTCTCACCCCCGTTTCGCTATCGTGGCTCGGCTCATGGCCCACCTCTACGACCTCATGCTGCTCATCGACGCCAACGCTCCGGACGAGCGCCGTCAGGCCATCCTCAGCGAGGTCCAGTCGATGCTCGACTCGGGCGGCAGCATCATCGGCGTCCACGACTGGGGCACCCGCCGGATCGCCTACGAGATCGACCACCAGCCCGAGGCCAACTACCAGCTCTTCCAGTTCGAGGGCGACAATGCGCTGCTCGACCGGCTGAACCACAGCCTGCGCATCATGGACGGCGTGATCCGCTACCGGATCATCCGCCAGCTGCCCGGCGGGCCGCCCGTGCCGCCGAGCCCGGAGCAGCCGCGCCCGCAGCGCGACGAGGAGCCCACCGAGGGCCGCGTCGCAGCCCGCGCGGCCGCCGACGCGCCGCCCGAGCCGGACGCCGAAGAGGCCGAGCCCGCCGCCACCGAGTAGCGCCGCGGCACGTTCGGTAACGGGTTCCGCACAACTCTGCGGAAACTCCAGCATGATCGCGGGTGTCGCGCTGCAAACGCTCCGACGCCGGGGCTAGTCTCGTTCGTCCAACTGCGCGCCGCGCGCAGCCGGGCCGTTGGCCCGGCGAGCACGCAGCGACACAATCGAGCGAGGCAAGGAGCCGGTTCCATGGCAGCCACGAACATCAACAGAGTGACCCTCACGGGCAACCTCACGCGCGATCCCGAGCTGCGGTCCACCCCCAGCGGGTTCCAGATCTGTGAGCTGCGCGTCGCCGTCAACACCCGCCGCAAGGACAACCAGAGCGGCGAGTGGGTCGACAAGCCGAACTACTTCGACGTCAAAATCTTCGGCCGTCAGGGCGAGAACGCGTCGCAATACCTGTCCAAGGGCCGCCCCGTGGCCATCGACGGCCGGCTGGACTGGAGCGAGTGGCAGGACAAGGACACCGGCAAGAATCGCCAGAAGGTCGAGATCGTCGCCGAGAACATCCAGTTCCTCGGTGGCCGCGACGACGCGGGCGGCGGCAACGGCGGTGGTCAGCGGTTCACGCCGCAGAGCGACGTGCCGGCCGACTCGTCCGACTTCGCCGCGGCGCCCGCGGGCGGCAGCGGTGGTGCGGGCGGCGGCGCCCAGGACGACGACATCCCGTTCTAGGCCAAGTACGGGGGACAGGCCAATGGCCACAGCAGGCAAGTCGGTATCGTGGCCCGCCTATGGCTCAAGCGATCCTTCTCCAACCCGTGGACACGCTCGGCGACGCCGGCGAGGTCGTGGACGTGTCCTCGGGCTACCTGCGCAACTTCCTCGTCCCGCGCAAGCTGGCCCAGCCCGCGACGAAGGCCTCCATCGCGGCCGCGCAGCAGCGCATCCAGGCGGCCGAGCAGGAGGCCGCCGACCAGATGGCGCGGGCGGAGGAGAACGCCGGCCTGCTGCGCAAGACCGTGCTCACGATCTCGCACCAGGCGGGCGACGACGGCCGCCTGTTCGGGTCGGTCACGGCCCAGGAGATCGTCGACGCGGTCCGCGAGGCGCGCGGCGTGAAGCTGGACCGGCGCAAGGTGCACCTCACCGAGCCGATCCGCACGACCGGGACGCACATGGTCACGGTCGAGGTTGCGGACGGCACCACCGCCGAAGTCAAAACCATCGTCACGGCGCAATAAGCGGCGCTGAGCTGCGTCCTCGGTCGACTCGCCTGCAAAGCAGGCGTCGCTCCCTGCGTCCTTGCTCAGCTTGCTTCTTGCGCCGTGACCGTCCTTCGGCGGGCGCCTGATGGCGATCGCGGTCGAAAGCGGCGGCGCCGCCGTCCCGCCCCAGAACGAGGAGGCGGAGGTCGCGGTGCTCGGCACCGTGCTGATGGCAGAGGAGGCGCTCGACAAGATCCTGGTCGAGCTCAACCTGGACTCCGAGGACTTCTATCGCCCGCGCCACCAGCTGATCTTCCGGGCGATGATCCGGCTCAAGCAGAAGGCCGAGCCGGAGGCGATCGACGCGATCACGGTCTGCGACGACCTCAGGCGCGAGAGCAAGCTCGACGAGGCCGGCGGCCAGGCGTACATACACGCGCTGCCCACGCTCGTGCCTTCGGTGCACGCATTCGAGGACTACGCGCGGATCGTGCGCGACCACTCGATCCTGCGCAAGCTGCTGACGGCCACGCACGAGATCCAGCAGAAGGTCGTGACCGACTCCAGCGACCCGCGGGCGCTGGTGGAGCAGGCCGAGCAGGCCATCTTCAAGGCCGGGCACAACGAGGAGTCCAGCCAGCTGCGCTCGATCGAGGACGTCCTGCACGAGGAGCTGGACAAGCTCGAGCGGCTCTCCAAGGAGGGCACGTCGCTCACCGGCACGCCGTCCGGGTACCGCGACCTCGACGAGATCACCGGTGGCTTTCAGCCCGGCAACCTGATCGTGCTGGCCGCGCGGCCGGCGATGGGCAAGTCGGCGCTGGCCACGAACATCGCCGAGAACGCGTCGGTCGACCACGGCAAGGCGGTCGCCCTGTTCAGCCTCGAGATGTCCGAGGGCGAGCTGGCACAGCGCTTCATCGCCTCGCGCGCGAAGCTCAACGGCGAGTCGCTACGGAAGGGGCGCGTGAAGGCGGAGCAGTGGCCAAAGGTGCTGAAGGCCACCGAGAAGCTCACCCAGGCGCCGCTGTTCGTCGACGACTCGTCCGACCTCGGGGTGCTCGAGCTGCGCGCGAAGGCGCGACGGCTGCACCAGCGCCACCCGCTCGGCCTGCTGATCATCGACTACCTGCAGCTGATGCGTCCCGAGGATCCGCGTGACGGGCGCGTCGAGCAGGTGGGCAAGATCAGCCGCGGGCTGAAGATCCTGGCGCGCGAGCTGAGCATCCCGGTGATCGCGATCTCCCAGCTCTCGCGGGCGGTCGAGTCGCGGCCAGACAAGCGGCCGATGATGGCCGACCTGCGCGAGTCGGGGAACATCGAGCAGGACGCCGACCTCGTGATGTTCGTCTACCGCGACGAGTACTACAACCCGGAGACGACCGAGAAGCCGGGCGTGGCCGAGGTGATCATCGGCAAGCACCGCAACGGGCCGGTGGGCCACATCGAGCTGACGTTCCTGAACCGCTACCCGAAGTTCGCCAGCATCTCCCGGGAAGAGGCGGCCGGGCCTGCGGCGGCATACTCCGCCGGCGGGGGCTAGCGCATGCTCCGCCCGGTACCCGGCCCCGACGACTCCGACGGGGATCGCTCACCCGCTTGCGTGCTTGGCATCTGCGACGGCGGCGGCTGGATCCTCCAGGACGACGACACCACGGTTCCCTGCCGCTGCCGCGAGGGCATGATCGGCCGCGCCCAGAGCAAGGGCATGGGCACTGGCATCCCCAAGCGTTTCCGGGGCGTGTCGTTCGACCGCAAGCCGGTCGTCGATTTGGACCCGTTCGTCCAGCGCCACGTGCGCCGGTTCGTGGAGCAGGTGGGCCGCAATGTGGATGCCGGCAAGGGACTGTGGTTCGCCGGTGACGTGGGCACGGGCAAGACGTCGCTGGCCATGCTGGTGTCCCAAGCGGCGGAGAAGAGCGGCCGGTCGGTGGCTGTCTACCCCGTCACGCGGCTGCTGGCCGAGATCAAGGACACGTACGACAGCAACACCGGTGCGTCCTACATGAGCCTGTTCCGGCGGCTGTGCTCGGTCGACCTGCTGCACCTGGACGACCTCGGCGCCGAGAAGCGCACCGACTGGGTGCTCGAGCAGCTCTACTCGATCATCAACGAGCGCTGGCAGGACGAGCGCGCGATCCTGGTGACCACGAACATCCTCGACCTGGACGAGCTGCGTGAGCAGGTGGGCGCCCGGACGGTGTCGCGACTGGCCGAGATCTGCGGCGACCCGCTGCCGATCATGGGGCCGGACCTGCGTGTGACAGGCCCCTAGACTCAACCGCTGGCATGCCGGGACTCGTGATAGTCGGCGCCCAGTGGGGCGATGAGGGCAAGGGCAAGGTGGTCGACCTCCTCGCCGAGCAGGCAGACGCCGTGATCCGGTTCCAGGGCGGCAACAACGCCGGCCACACGATCGTCAGGGACGGCGAGACGTTCAAGTTCCACCTGATCCCGTCGGGGATCCTCTACCCGGGCAAGCCGTGCGTGATCGGCAACGGCGTGGTCGTGGACCCGAAGGTGCTGATCGGCGAGATCGACGGGCTGCGCCGGCAGGGGATCGACCTCAGCGGCCTGCGCGTGTCGGCCAACTCGCACGTGATCATGCCCTACCACCTGCTGCTGGACCACGCCGGCGAGGCGCGCCTTGGCAAGCGCGAGATCGGCACGACCAAGCGCGGCATCGGCCCCTGCTACGCGGACAAGGCGTCGCGCCTGGGGATCCGGGTCCAGGACCTGCTCGACGAGAAGATCCTGCGTCAGAAGATCGCGGCGGCCATGGAGCCGAAGGCGCCGCTGCTGCGCGAGTTCGTGAAGGACCCCAGGCTGGACCTGCACCAGATGACCGAGGACTACCGCGCCTTCGGCGACCGGCTGGCGGCGCACATCGCCGACACGCCGCCGATCGCGTGGGACGCGCTCGAGCGCGACCGGTTGGTGGTGTTCGAGGGCGCCCAGGGGACGCTGCTGGACATCGATCACGGCACCTATCCGTTCGTGACGTCGTCGAACCCGGTGGCGGGGGCCGCGTGCGTCGGCGCCGGCGTGGGACCGAAGTCGATCGACGAGGTGTGGGGCATCTCGAAGGCGTACTGCACGCGCGTGGGCGCCGGCCCGTTCCCGTCCGAGCTGCACGACGAGATGGGTGACCGCCTGCGCGAGGCCGGGCACGAGTTCGGCACCACCACCGGCCGCGCCCGCCGCTGTGGCTGGCTCGACCTGGTGGCGCTGCGCTACGCGGTGCGCGTCAACGGCCTGACCGGCCTGGTGCTGACCAAGCTCGACGTGCTCACCGGCATCGACCCGCTGCCGGTCGCCACCAGCTACTCGGGCCCGGAGGGCGCGAGCTTCGACGAGTTCCCGTACCACCAGTCGGTGCTGCACCACGTGCGCGGCGAGACGGTTGAGCTGCCCGGCTGGCACGAGGACATCACGGGCGCCCGGACGGTCGACGACCTTCCCGAGAACGCGCGCGCGTACATCGACGTTCATCGAGGAGCAGCTCGGCGTGCCCGTGGTGACCGTCGGGGTCGGCCCGGGTCGTGAGCAGATCATCTGGACCGACGCCGCCGAGGTGGTGCGGCGCCACGCCGCCGACGCGGCCTGAGCTAGCCGCTGCGGACCACGTGCGTGGTCACGATCATGTCGTGCAGGCAGCGGTTGCTGTCGTCCCAGAGCGGCCACAGGTAGTCCAGCAGCGTCGGGATCGAGAAGAAGAACCCACCCACGGCGCCGAACAGCAGGTTCTTGACCACGAACTCGCGCAGGATGCCCTTTCCGATGTCGAACGGCTGGCCGTTGTCGCGAACCACGCGGATTCCCACGATCTGCTTGCCGAGCGTCTGTCCGTTGCGCTCTCCACCACGAGCCATGAAGTAGCCGCCGTAGCCGATGTAGAGCGCCACGATGGCCAGACCGATGACGACAGCGGCGACGATGCCGAGCACGTCGTTGACCGCGAACGCCAGGACGATCACCAGGACCAGCACGACCACAGCCACGGTGAGGATCAGTGCGTCGAGCAGCGTGGCGCCGACACGGCTCCACCACCCGGCCAGCTCCCCGGGCAGGGCCGGCGGCGGGCGGACCGGCTGCTGCCAGCCGCCCGGAGGGACGGGGCCGCCGTAGCCCGGTGGCGCGGACGGCGGCGCCTGTGGCCCGGCCGGAGGTGGCGGCGGAGGCTGGGTCCGAGGGCTCTGCGGCCCGGGCGCGGGGCTCTGCGGCCCCGACGGCGAAGGCGGCTCGGCGTTCTTGGGGGCCGACCACAACGGGGCCGGCGGTTCCTGCGCCGGCGCGGGCTGCGGCGCCTCGGGGCCCGTGCTCCGGCGGGCGTCGTCCTCGTCGCCTCCTGTTCTCTCCATCGGCGGCACCCTACCTGCCCGCCGCGGCAGGCGAGGCGTCCGGGAGCACCTCCTGCTCGCCACGCAGGAGCACACGCGCGGCCAGGGCCGTGGCGGCCAGCAGCGCGGTCACCGCCAGTGTGATCTGCACGCTCAGGATGCCCTCCTCGGACCAGTAGACGTCGTCCAGCTCCAGCAGCAGCGCGGACTCGTCGAGCGTCAGGCCCATCCCGGCCCCGAACGGGAGCGCCATCCACCGCTCCAGCGTCTCGTTGCGGGTCACGATCGCCACCCCGCCGGAGATGAACGCCAGCGCGATGCCCGGGACGAAGTGGTGGATGTGGCGCCGGCCCACCTTGAGGTCGCGGAACGGGCCGACCGACGCCCGCTCGCGGAGGAGGTAGGTCACGCTCCGCACGGATATGAAGCTGATGACGAACGAGGCGAGCAGGTTGAACAGGGTGTTCTCCCGCGTCGAGGCCTCGCGATAGCCGGCGATCGCCACCTCCGCCGTCTCGGCGGCGGCCTCGGCGGCCGCTTTGAACGGCTCGTCGGCGTCGGCCGGCAGCGGCGCCCGGCCACGCTTCCAGACGCGGCCGTACTCGACTGCAACCAGGGCGCCGACAGTCCCGGCGGCGACAACGGCCAGCACGAGCGTTGGCGCACCCGCCCTGAGTCCCCCGCGGTGTCTCAGCGCCACCGCTCCAGCAGGTCGCCGTCGTCCACCTCGCGCACCACGCGCGCCGGCACGCCCATGACCACCGCTCGCGGCGGCACGTCGGTCGTGACGACGGCGCCCGCGGCCACGAATGCCTCCTCGCCGACCTCGACCCCCGGGGTGAGCACGGCGCCGCCCCCGATCCTGCACGCCCGCCGCAGGATCGCCCCGCGCAGCTCGTGCTCCGGACCGTGGCGGCCCATGGTGTCGTCGTTGGTGAGCGTGACCCCGGGTGCCACGAACACGTCATCCTCGATCACCGAGTGTGCGGTGAGATAGCACCCGGTCTGGACCCGCACGCGGTCGCCGACCGTGACGTCGTTGTCGACCGCTGAGCCGCGGCCGATGACCGACCGCTCACCGATGACCGCGCGCTCGCGCACATGGGCCTGGTCGCCCACCACCGTGACGGCGCCGATCGTCGCCCCGGCCACCACGACGGCGCCCACGCACACCGTGGCGCCGTCGCCGATCTGTGTCAGCGGTGGCCGCTCCGGCATCGGCGCCGTGGACCGCTCGCCCAGCGCCAGCGGCTTTCCGACCACCGCGCCATCCTGGATCCGCACATCATGGCCGAGCAGGGTGCCGGCGTGGAGGACCACGTGGCCGCCGAGCTGGGCGACCGGCGGCACCTGGACGCCGTCTCCCAGCAACAGGCCCGGCGCGCGGTCAGACGCGCTCAGCACGGCGGCTCTCGTCCAGGGACCGCTGGAGCTCTTCGAGCACCCTCACCACGCGCAGGCCGCTGGCGCCGTCCGAGCGCGGGGGCTGACCGTCGCGGATGCGGTCGGCGAAGTGCTGGCACTCGATCCGCAGCGGCTCCTCGTTGGGCACACGCGGGCTGTGCGTGTCGCCCGAGCGCGTGATGTACTCGCCGTAGGAGGTGCTGTCCTCGTCGAAACCCTTGTCGTAGATGGTGAGCTTGCGCTCCAGGTCCATGTCGTCGAACGTGGCCATCTTCTTCGACCCGACAACCGTGAAGCGCCGCTCTTTGTGCGGGTCCAGCCACGACAGGTGCAGGTGGGCCGCGAGACCCGACGGGAAGCGCAGGAAGCAGAACACCACGTCCTCGACCCCGGGGCGCATATAGGACTCGCCCTTGGCCTCGACCTCGTACGGCTCCTCGCCGGCCAGCCTCAGGAGCACCGAGACGTCGTGCGCGCCAAGGCTCCAGAGCGCGTTCTCCTCCGCCCGCAGCTTGCCTAGGTTGAGCCGGTTGCCGTAGATGTAGTGGATGTCGCCGAGCTCGCCGGCGGCGGCCAGGCCTTTGAGCATCTCCAGCCCCGGGTGGTACTCCAACAGGTGACCGACCATCAGGATCCGGTGCGCCGCCGCCGCCGCAGCGACCGCGCGCTCTGCGTCGGCGACCGTCTGGGCCAGCGGCTTCTCGACGAAGCAGTGCTTGCCGGCCGCCAGCACGCGCTCGGCCAGCGCCGCGTGCGTGGGCACCGGTGTGGCCACGACGACCGCGTCCAGCTCAGGGTCGGCAAGCAGCTCGTCGAGGTCGGCGGAAAGGCGGGCGTCGGGAAACGCCTGGGCCTGATCTCGACGCCGGTCGTCATCGGCGTCGCACAGCCAGGACAGCTCCGTGCCCGCAAGGCGATCGAAGTTGCGCGCCAGGTTGGGGCCCCAGTACCCGAGCCCGACTACGCCGACCCTCACGGGGGCGTCGCTCAAAGCCGCACCACGTGCGGGGACTCGATCCCGCGGGTGACGCCGCGTAGATCCACCACCGACGGGGCCCCGGCCACCACGGCCTCCACGTCAAGACCCGGGTGGGCGGTCACGATCACGGCGCAGTCAGCGCCCTCGAGGGCCACGTCCAGCGGCAGGTTCTCTAGCTCGAACTCCGGCAGCTCGGCCACGAAGTCGTCGTGGTAGGCCAGCTCGGCGCCGCGCGCGTCGAGCGCCCGCATGATCTTGAGCGCCGGTGACTCGCGCAGGTCGCCGACGCCCTGCTTGTAGGAAACGCCGAGGATGACCACGCGCGAGCCGCGAACCGCCTTCGCGTGATCGTTCAGGGCGGTCGTGACCAGCTCGACGCAGAACTCCGGCATGCGCTGGTTGACCTCGCCCGCCAGCTCCACGAACTCGGTCGGCTGACCGTACTCGCGCGCCTTCCAGGCCAGGTAGAACGGGTCGACCGGGAGGCAGTGCCCGCCCATTCCGGGGCCGGGCGAGAAGCGCATGAAGCCATAGGGCTTGGTGGCGGCCGCGTCCACGACCTCCCAGACGTCGATGTTCATGCGCTCGCAGAGCATCGCCAGCTCGTTGACCAGCGCGATGTTGACCGAGCGGAAGACGTTCTCCAGCAACTTGGACAGCTCGGCAGGCTCGGGCCCTGACACGGTGACGACCTCGTCGCACACCTCGCCGTAGACGGCGACCGCCCGGTCCAGGCACGCAGGCGTCAGGCCGCCCACGATCTTCGGCGTGTTGCGCATCGTGTAGTCGGTGCGGCCCGGGTCGATCCGCTCGGGCGAGAACGCCAGGTTGAAGTCGGTGCCGGCCGCAAGGCCCGACTCCTCGAGCAGCGGCGCCAGCCGCTCGCGCGTGGTACCGGGGTAGGTGGTGGACTCCAGCACCACTAGCTGCCCGGCGCGCAGGACACCGGCCAACGCGGTGCCGGCCGAGACCAGCGGGCCGAGGTCGGGCTCACGGTTGGTGGTCAGCGGGGTCGGCACGGCGATCATGACCGCGTCGCAGTCGGCCAGCTCGGCATAGCGGGTGCCGGCGGTCAGCAGGTCCCCGACGGCGGCCAGGCGCTCGGACGACACGTCCTCGATGTAGCTCTCGTGGCGCGCGAGCGCGCCCGCGCGGCGCGAGTCGGAGTCCACCCCCGCCACCGTGTGGCCCTCCTCGGCGAACGCCAGCGCGAGCGGCAGGCCGACGTATCCGAGTCCTATGACGCCGATCTTCATGGCCCGGGAGTGTAGGCCGAGAGCACCTCGACGATGCGCGCCGCGGCCCTGCCGCCGCCGTACAGCTCAGGTCGCGGGCCATCCGGAGGTGGCGCCGCCAGCGCCGCCAGTGTCGCGTCCCTGTCGAGCCCCACGAGCGTGTTCCAGCCTGCCTCCACCGTCTCCACCCACTCGGTGCTCTCGCGCAGGGTCACGCACGGGACACCCAGCAGGTACGCCTCCTTTTGCACCCCACCCGAGTCGGTGAGCAGCGCGCGCGCGTCCATCGCCAGGCGCATGAAGTCCAGGTACCCGAGCGGCGGCAGCAGCTGCACGTTCTCCGCCGCGTCCAGGCGCCGGCGCAGGCCGAATTCGTGCAGCCGTGCGGTGGTGCGCGGGTGCAGCGGCAGAACGCAGCGGCCCGGGACCGCCTCCAGCAGCGCCACGAGCCGTTCGAGCCGCAGGGGGTCGTCCACGTTGCCCGCGCGGTGGGCCGTGGCCAGCACGTACCCGCCCGGCTCCAGCCCGTGCTCGGCCGGCGCCCGCGAGCGCTCCCTGGCGATCGGCCCGAAGGTCAGCGACACGTCGGCCATCACGTCGCCGACCAGGTGGCGCTCGCCCGCCGTGTGCTCGCGCTCGAGGTTGTCGATCGCGGTCTGGGTCGAGCACAGCAGCAGGTCGCTGGCGTGGTCGCAGAGCACCCGGTTGAGCTCCTCGGGCATCGCGCGGTCGAACGAGCGCATGCCCGCCTCCACGTGGGCGACCGGCACGCGCGCCTGGGCCGCGGCGAGCGCCGCCGCCAGCGTGGAGTTCGTGTCCCCGTAGACCATCACCAGCGCGGGCCGCTCGGAAGCGATCACGCCCTCCAGCAGCCCCAGGATGCGCGCCGTCTGCTCGGTGTTCGAGCCCCCACCCGCGTTGAGCTGACGGTCGGGCGCCGGCACTGCGAGCTCGTCGAAGAACACCCGCGAGAGCTCGTCGTCGTAATGCTGGCCGGTGTGCACGAGCACCTCGTCGTGCACCTCGCGCAGCAGCCGCGAAACAGCGGCCGCCTTGACGAACTGCGGCCGATTGCCGATGACGGTCAAGATACGCATGGTGGGTGCGGTCAAGAAGCTATTGGGCGGAGCCGTCGGCGTGCTGACCCACGCCGCGTGGTGGTTGCGCCATCAGGTGGACGGCGCCGCCCGCGACGACGAGCCGGACTAGCGGCGGAGCAGCTCGTCGATGTGCGCGCTGAAGGCCGCCGCCGCCTTGCGCGTGACCTCACCGACCTGCTCGAACTCGCGGTCCTCGATGGCCGCCACGGGATGCACCTCGCGCGCCGTCGAGGCCACGAACGCCTCACGCACCTCGAGCAGCTGCTCGGCAGTGATCACCCGCTCCTCGACCTGCAGCAGACGCATCAGGTGCGCGCGCGTGATCGAGGCCAGCACGTGCTCGGACAGCGGCGTGGTGCACAGCGCCCCGTCGTCGCCGACCCAGAACAGCGAGGCGGTGGGCAGCTCCAGCACACGCCCGTGCGGGGTGACCAGCACGGCATCGTCGAAGCCGCGCTCGCGCGCGAGGCGGCTGCACAGCATGTTGGCGGCGTACGAGAGCGACTTCACGCCGTCGAGCACCCGTGTCGGGGCGTAGGTGACGGTCGCGAGGCGCAGCCGCTCGGGCAGCTCCGGCAGCGGCTCGGTGATCAGCAGGCGCCGTCCACCGCGGGTCAGGATCACCCGCAGCGCGCCGTCGAACGGGGCGCCGTCGGCGCGCCGCTCCAGCAGCTCCGCGGTCTCGGCCACGAGCGTGTCGCGCGGCACCGGGCCGTCGAGCCGCAGGTTCGCGGCCGACCGCTCGATCCGGTCGAGGTGCTCGTCCATCAGAAACGCCGTGCCCCCGTACACGCGCACGACCTCGAACGCGCCGTCACCGCGGATGAAGCCCTGGTCGGTCACCGGGAGGGTGGTCTCCTCGGCCGGCGCGATCGCGCCGTCGAGCATCGCAAGCTCGTCGCTCATGGCCCCTTCTTATCAGCGTGGTGCGGCGGCTGCGCCCGCCATCGCCACGAGCGTCTGCACCAGCACCTCGACCGGCGTCTCCGGGTGCTCGAGCCACCAGTCGGCCAGTGACTCCCCGGCGCCGGTCAGCGCCTGCGCGGCAGCATCGACCCTGGCCGGGTCGCCGCCCTCCTCTACCAGCACCTCGGACAGCAGCGCGTGGATCGCCGTCCGCATCGTCGCCACCTGGCCCCCGACGGCCTCGCGCTGGCTGAACATCTCCTCACGCAGAACCCGCCACCCGTCGTGGTTCTGGCCCACGAAGCCGAAGAACGCCCCCGCCCCGGCCTCGAGGCGCTCGGCGAGCGTGCCGCCGGGCACGTCGGCCGCCAGCATCCGGTTCAGCAGATCGCGGCCCGCGCGCTCGAGGTAGGCCAGGTAGATGCCCTCCTTCGAGCCGAAGTAGTTGTAGACCATCGGCTTCGAGATCCCGGCTTCCGCGGCGATCGCGTCCATCGACGCCGCGTGAAAGCCGGCGGCCGAGAACACGCGCTCCGCAGCGGCGAGCATCAACGGCTCGCGCTCGCTCCTGGGGATCCGTTTACGCGTGGCGCTTGTCACACACGCCCATATTACTCCACCGTAACGTTACTGCGTAGTAATAACCCCCTTCTCGAGGAGACCATGCGCAACCGACTCCCCAGCCGCACCCTGATCTTCCTGGCAGCCATGTACGGCGCCCTGGCCTTCGGCGCCGCCGCCGCACAGGCCGCCCCGATGCACAAGATCCCGCTGTCCAAGCTGGCCGCCGGGCAGGGCGGCAGCTTCGACGGCGCCGCCAAGCCGTTCCGGTTCGCGATCAGCGCCAACCCCGGCGTGCTCGACGGCGAGGCCAACAGCGACCAGGTCCTGCTTGAGGCCACCCGCCGCCACCGCTGCGAGAGCCTGCACGTGGACTTCGTGGCCGGCGGTCAGGCCCAGTCGGCCGCGCTCGTGCTCGAGCGCCAGGGCCGCCCCGACGTGGCCGTTCAGACGCCGACCGACACCACCGGCTCCCTGCACGCCGCGCTGCGCCCGGGCCGCGCCTGGCAACTGGCCGGCTCCACCCCGGCGATCAGCATCGCGATGTACGCCAACGGCTGGGCCAGCTGCCGTAGCGCCAAAGGCCTGCGATAGCGCCATGGGCCGTGTAGGGATCGAACCTACGACCTTGAGATTAAGAGTCTCCTGCTCTACCAGCTGAGCTAACGGCCCGAGCGGGCAAGCATAACGACGCGTCGTTACTCGGCGCTCTGGGCCTTGACCGCGCCCAGCGCCTCGTCGCGCGACCCGTGGATCGGGAAGACACGGTCGAGGCCGGTGATCTCGAAGATCTTGGTGATGTTCTGGTCGGTGCAGACCAGGGCAAGCCCGCCGCCCGACGGGCGCAATCGCTTGACGCCGCCGACGAGCACGCCAAGGGTGGTCGAGTCGATGAAGGTGGCTTCGGAAAGATCCACGACGATGTGGTTCTTGCCCCCCTCGATGAGCTCGACCATGCGCTCCTTGAACTCGGGTGCGGTGTAGAGATCGATCTCACCCCCGAGTTGGATGACGTGCGTCTCGCCGTCGATCTCCTCGTCCTGGATGTGGAAGTTCACTTCGCTCCTCTTCTCAGTCGTCCCCTGGAACGCTTTCGGGACCATATCGACCGCGGGTGGCGACGGCTTTATTGCGCCGGTTGAGAGCCCGCGCCTCCGCCCTGGGCACCCTGCTGGCCCTGGGGCATCTTGAGCTGCTTGACCTGGGCGCGCACCTGCTTGCGCTGAGCCGCCGGGGCCAGCTCGACGGCCTTCAGGCCGGCCAGGTCGGCGGTGCGGGTGTCGCCCGCCAGCGCGGCGTACTGCACGAGGTTGAGATACGACGGGGCGTCGTTCTCCTCGCGCGCGATCAGCTGGGCGGCGTCCTTGGCCTGCGTCTTGCGGTTCAGGGCGGCCGGATCGTAGATCTGGAGCGCGGTGCGCGCGAGCGACGTGTCGGGCTTGGCGGGATCGAGCGCCAGGTAGGCCTGCCAGTTGGCGGCCGCCTTGCGTAGGTTTGCCTTGCCGTCGTCGTTGAACTTGCCGCTGGCGTCGGCCTCGGCCGTGGCCAGCTGGTAGTAGTCGCGCGTCAGGGACTTGCGCAGGGCCTCGCTCTGGGGGTTGGCCTTGAGCTTCTTCTCGTTCGAGTCGACCCGCTTCTCGACGATGCTGTTGCCGTTGCTGGTGTTCCCGCCCTCACCGTTGAAGGCGTCGAAAATGCCGCCCTGGACGTCGCCGCCGATGCCGAACAGCACCAGCCCACCGCCCATCAGGACGGCCAGCGTGAGGTAGGTGGCCTGGACCGCACGGCGGCGCTTTCCGGTCAGATCGAAGAGCATCGAGCGTGAGGGTATCTAGCCAGATGGCTAGCCGCTCTCGGCTCCGGCCAGCTCGGTGCTGGGCGCCTCGGGCTTGATCAGCGTGGCGGCCAGCACGATGCTCCCCTCGAACAGCAAGATCAGCGGAATGCTCTCCAGCAGCAGCGTGACCGGGTCGATCGTTGGCAGGAACGCGGCCAGCACCACGATCCCCAGGTACGCGTAGCGGCGGTTCTTGCGCAGCTTCTGCGGCGTCGTCACACCCAGCTTGACCATCGCCAGGATGGCGATCGGCACCTGGAAACCCAGGCCCATGGCCAGCATCGTGAGCGTGGTGAAGCTGTAGTAGTCGCGCGCGCGCACCTCGGTCCTGAACTGGTCCGAGTTGAAGTCGAGCAGGAACTGGATCGCCCCCGGCAGTACCACGAAGTAGCAGAACACGACGCCGGCCACGAACAGCGCCGGCACCATCAGCAGCAGGGGCTTGGCCACCTTGCGCTCGGTGGGGCTGAACGCGGGGAGGATGAACGCGTAGAGCTGGTACAGGATCACCGGCAGCGAGATCAGGATGGCGGCGTAGGCCGCGTTCGTGAACGTGGTGGTGAACTGCTCGGTCACGCCGAACGTGATCGGCTCCTTGATGTTGTCCGGGAGCGGCTTGTTCACGATCTCCAGGATCAGCTCGTTCTGCCATCCGCAGAAGGCGAAGGCGACGCCGAAGGCGAGCACCGAGATGATCAGCCTGGAGCGCAGCTCGCCGAGGTGATCGACGAGCGCCATGCGCTCCTCGTGGTCTATGGGTCGTAGCCGCGGCACGGGTCCGCGTGAGCGCGAGGCCGGGACGGCCGGCTAGGCCGACGTCTCGGACTTCTCGGCGCGAACGGTGGTGTCGGCGTTGGTGTCGCCGCTGGTGATCTTCTTGTCGTCGTCATCGCCGGACACGGAGTCCTTGAAGGACTTCATGCCGCTGCCGAGCGACTTGCCGAGCTCCGGCAGGCGCTTCGGGCCGAAGATCACGAGGACGATCAGAAGGACGATGCCGATTTCGAGGGGTCCGATTCCCATGGTGTGCAGCTCCTAAGACGGGGGCGCGACTCGCGCTCTATCCGTTGGGCCGGTCGCGAGTCAAACTCTAGCTGGGTGTTCCTTCGGCCGGGCTACCTGGGATGGATCATTTTCGCGAGCCGAAGTTCTCGAAGAACCGGCTGGCCGTGGGCTCCGTCTGTCCCTGGTACTTGCTCGTGTTGGTCTCCGAGCCGTAGGGACGCTCAACCGGCCCGTCCATGCGCATGAACGAGATCTGGCCGATCGGCATGCCCTCGTAGATCGTGATCGGCAGGTTCGCGACATTGGAAAGCTCGAGGGTCAGGTTGCCCGAGAAGCCGCTGTCCACGAACCCGGCCGTCGAGTGGATCAGCAGGCCGAGCCGGCCGAGCGAGCTCTTGCCCTCGAGGCGTGCCACGAGGTCGTCCGGCAAGGTGACGCGCTCCAGCGTCTGACCGAGGACGAACTCGCCCGGGTGCAGGATGAACGGCTCCTCGCCGCCGGCCTCGACCAGCTCCGTCAGGTCCTCCATCGGCTTGCGCACGTCGATGTAGGGGTGGCGCTGGTTGTGAAACACCCGGTAGCGGCTGTCCACGCGCACGTCGACGCTCGAAGGCTGGATCAGCGCGTCGTCGAACGGGTCGATGACGATTCGGCCGGACTCGATCTCCGAGCGGATGGTGCGATCGCTGAGAACCACGGGGCGCCGCAGTCTACGAGGCCGCTCGGCCAGGCGTGCGGCGGTCCGCTCAAGTCCCCTGTCGGCCTGCCGATAGCGCACCCATGGAGCATCATCAGAGCGATCGCGAGCACCTCGTGCAGCGCGTGGTGCTGCCGAGCGGCAAGACGATCGAGGTCGTCTACTTCGGCGACAACACTCCTGGCGCCCTCCCCCCGGGTCACTTCTCCGATCCCGTCGGCGACCTCCACGTGTGCATCGAATGCTCGTCGCGCCTGGCCTACCCGACCACCTGGGAGGAAGCCGGTGACGACAACTGGTCGGTGACCATCCGCTGCCCGGAGTGCGAGACCGTCCGCGATGGCGTCTTCTCCCAGCCCGCCGTCGAGGCGTTCGACGAGGAGCTGGACGCCGGCACCGACGCGCTGACGGCCGACTACCGTCGCCTGATGCGGGCGAACATGGCGGAGGAGGTGGACCGCTTCGCGGCCGCGCTCCACGCCGAGGCCGTGCTCCCCGAGGACTTCTAGAACCAGGTAGTCAGGCGTAGCGCTCGACCACGCCGTCGGCCACCAGGCCGAGCGCGTGCAGCCGGTCGGGCGGGAGCTCGATCTGCCCCAGCGCGGCCTTGGCCTCGGCCACATAGCCGAGCGCCTGGTCGCGGGCGGTGCCCAGGGCGCCCGTGCCGGCGATCCGTTCGCAGACGGCATCGGCCTGAGCGGGCTCGGTCACGAACGCCGCCAGGTCCATCTGCGCCAGCTCAGGGTCGCGCTCGCGGGCGATGATCAGCGGCAGCGTGACGGTGCCGTCCAGCAGGTCGGTGCCGCGGTGCTTGCCGGTGCGCTCGGCGGGACCGGACACGTCGAGCACGTCGTCCAGGATCTGGAAGGCCAGCCCGATCCGGCGGCCGAAGCCGGCGAGCTCCTCGGCGGCGCCGGGGGCGTCGCCGAGCGTGGCGCCCAGGCGCGCGGCGGCGGCGAACAGGCTGGCTGTCTTGAGCTCACAGCGCTCCAGGTAGCGCGCGGCGCTCACGTCGGCCGACCACGCGTCGGCGCGCTGCATCAGCTCCCCGCGGGCGAGCGCCGACGATGCGGTGGACAGTGCCCGTACCGCCGGAGCGCTGCGGGTCGAGGCCAGCTCGGCGAACGCGCGCGAGAACAACAGGTCGCCGGTGGCCGTGGCGGCGCCGCGGCCACCGACCGCGAAGACCGTGGGCACGCCGCGGCGCAGGCGGGCGGAGTCGAGGACGTCGTCGTGCACGAGCGTGGCCATGTGCAGCAGCTCCACCGCGGCGGCCGCCGACGTCACGGCGTCGCCCTCGCCGCCACTGAGCACCACGACCACGGGTCGCAGGCGCTTGCCGCCGGCCGCGAGCGTGCCCGACGCGTGACCCGCCAGCTCGCTGCCGTGGCCGGCGGTTATCTCCCCCAGACGCGCCTCGATCCGCTTCAGCGCCCGCGCCAGCGCGGGCCCGCCCGCGTCCAGTACCGACTCCAGCGTGGCCGGCGTGGTGCTCACAAGGACCCCAGCGGAGCAGCCTGCCGAGCCGGCTGCTTGCCCACGGCGGGCACCGTCCCGTGGTGCAGGGCGATGATGCCGCCGGCCGTGAGCACCCAGCCCACGTCGACGAGGCCCGCCGCGGCCAGCTCGGCGGCCAGCGGCTCGGGGCCCGGGAAGCGCCGAACGGAGCTCGGCAGGTACGTGTAGGCGTCCGAGTCGCCTGCCAGGCGCCCGAGCACCGGCACCACACGATCGAACCAGAACCGGAAGAACAGCGACAGCGGCGGCCTCTGCGGAGTGGTGATCTCCAACACGACCACCCGGCCGCCGGGCCGGACCACGCGCGACATCTCCGCGAGTCCCTGTTGCAGGTCGGAGAAGTTGCGCGCGCCGAAACCGACCGTGGCGGCGGCGAACTCGCCGTCGCCGTACGGCAGCTCGAGCGCGCTGCCCTGGACGAACTCGATCGCCGGCGCCTTGACGCGCGCGAGCTCGAGCATGCCCTCCGAGAAGTCGAGGCCGACTACGCGCGCCTCGGGCCCGACGCGCTCACGCAGCTCCAGCGCCAGGTCACCGGTGCCGGTGGCCACGTCCAGCACCGGGTCGCCGGGCGACACACGCGCCAGGTCGGCGGCGCGGCGGCGCCAGCGCTGATCGAGGCCCGCCGTCATCACCCTGTTCAGCCGGTCGTAGACGCGCGCGATGCGGTCGAACATGGCCTGGACCTGCGGCTCGGGCAGGGTCCCGGTGGCTGAGCTCATGGAGCTAGTGAGCCACCTACTTGGTCTGGGACTCTTCGCGCAAGGAGGCCACGAAGTCGACCAGCTGGTCGAACTGCTCGGGGTTCTCCCTCTGCAGCGTCTGATACGACGGCATCGGCGACGTCGGGTTGACCAGCGTCCGGGCGATCGCGTCCTTGCCAAGGCGGTCGCCGATGTGGGTCAGGTTGGGTCCGAGCGTGTTGCCGTTCTCGCCGATCTTGTGGCAGCCGAGGCAGCCCGACGAGGCCGTGACCATGGCGCCCTCCTTGAGGTCCGGGCGCGCGATGAATTTCGGCTCGACCTCGCTCGGCGGGCCGGCCAGCGCGCCGAGCACCGTCAGGTAGGCCATTGCCGCGACTGTAGCGGCGGCGGCCACCATGGCCACCGGACGGCGGAGCGGATGCCGCTCGGGACTACGGTCGTAGAACGGCAGCAGCATCAGCAGCATCAAGCAGATGGTGGGGATGCCGATCGTGGCGACGAACGTGAGCGCCGGCGGCTTGACCACGCGCAGCAGCTCGAACAGGAAGAAGAAGTACCACTCGGGCCGGGGCGAGTACGTGGTCGTCGTTGGGTCCGCCTTCGGGCCCAGCTCGGCGCCGAACAGGATGGCCATCACGATGATGACCGCCATCACTATGCAGGCCATCAGCGAGTCCTTGGCCACGGCGTACGGGAAGAACGGCTTGCCCTGGCTCTTCAGGATCGAGTACTCGCGCAGGTACTGCTCCCTGTCGGCCTGCTTCATGAGCTAGATGTCCTCACGACTGAGGCTCTTCTTCTCGGCCTTCAGCCACGGCGGGGCGGTGGTCCCCAGCTTGGTAACGAGATACAGATGGGCCCCTATCAGGGCGGCGATCAGGCCCGGGATCAGCATCATGTGCATCGCGTAGAAGCGGGGCAAGGTCGAGGTGCCGAACTCGGCCCCGCCGCGCAGGAAGTCGGCCAGGTACGGACCCATGATCGGCCCCGAGGCGTTGATGTTCACGCCAACGACCGTGGCCCAGAAAGACCGCTGGTCGAACGGCAGCAGGTAGCCGGTGAGACCCATCGCAAGCGTCAGCGCGATCAGCACCACGCCGATCACCCAGTTGAGCTCGCGCGGGTACTTGTACGCCCCGAACACGAACGTGCGCCCCATGTGCAGGAAGATCAGGATGATCATCACCGTGGCGCCCCAGCGGTGCATGCCGCGAACCAGCTCGCCGAGGAAGACCTCGTTGGTGATGTACGCCGCCGACTCGTACGCGCGCGACGTGTCGGGTTCGTAGTACATGGCCAGGAACACGCCCGTGACCGCCTGCGACAGGAAGGCGAACAGGGTGGCCGAACCCAGCGTGTAGAACCAGTTGGTGCCCTTCGGGACCTTGCGGAACAGCAGCGCGCGCGCCAGCGGGCTGGCGCCCGTGCGCTCATCGAGCCAGCCGACCACCTGGGCGCCGGTCTCGGCGCCCTGTTCCTTGAGGTCGTCGAGCTGGCTCGGCTTGCCGTTGCCGTTGCCGTTGCCGTTGCCGGCCTTCTTCCTCTCGCCCGGCTTGGGCGGCGCCGGGCGCAGGAACTTCGGCAGCGGCGGCACGAGCTTGCTCATGTGCTCGGCCTCGACGGGTAGAGGTACTGCCACAGCCCATCCAGGTGGTTGGAGGGGTCGCGCGGGCTGAAGCGACGCAGTTCGGAGTTCACGGAGAAGCGGTCACCAACCTCCACCCGGCCGCCGCGCACGCGGGTGTAGAAGCGGTCGAGCGGGCGCACCGGCGGGCCGCCGGCCACCTTGCCCTCGAAGTCGTAGACGCCACCGTGGCACGGGCAGACGAAGCGCTGCGAGGCCTGGATGTAGCGCACCGGGCAGCCCAGGTGCGCGCACCTGGTTGAGATGGCCACGTATGGCTGCGGGCGCTTGTCGTTCTCCCTGTCGCTCGGGCTCGGCGCATCGCGCTTGGGGTTGTACTTGCGCATGTAGACCGTGGTCTTGCCGGCCTCGCCGATGGACGCGACGATGTTCATCACGCGCGGCACGTAGAACTCGTCGTTGAAGTCGCGCTCGGAACCCACGTCCTGCCACGTGTCGGGCGTGGAGTCCTCGAGCATCGGCCCGAGCGCGAAGCCCAGCGCGGGCAGCCCGAAGGCCGCCGCCGCGATACCGCCCGCCGCCTGGCCGCCGATCGTGATGGCGCCGCGGCGGGTGACCGTCTCGCCCTCGAACGCCCCCGACATGCCGCGGTCCTCCGTGTATCGGGACTTGCGGCGGTTCTTGCTCTTGGGGGAATCGGAGGCCATTGAAGCGAGTGCGTCGATCCATTCAACGCCGACGGAACAATAGAGTCAACATGGCTACGGGTGTCACGAGGTCGGGGCGCCAGGCAGATCGCGCCAACCGGCCATCGCGCCCTCGCCGCGCCGCTCGGACAGCGCCTCGGTGGTCGCCCGCCACAGCGCCTCCGCCCGCTCCGGTGTGCCCTCCGCGTGCGCCCGCGCGGTCAGCGTGATCAGGTCCGACAGCTCGGCCACGGCGTCGAGGTCGCCGCGCTCGGACAGCCGCGCCAGGCCGAGGGCGTACAGCGCGTCGCCGGCCAGCAGCATCAGGTCCGACTCCATGCCCGTGTAGGCCTGGGGCTCGCCGTAGTGCATCAGGTAGCCCTCGCGGACCGCCTCGAGCACGAACCGGCGATCGGGGTCGGTGACCGTGTCGTCGAACCGGGCCGGGCCGGGGTCGGGCGCCTGGTGGCGCGCCAGCCACGGCTCCATGGCCGCTACCACCTCGTCGAGGGCGCTCATGGCGCGATCGCCTCCCGCGCCGCGGCCAGCGTGCGCTCCACCTGCTCGTCGGTGTGGGCCAGCGACACGAACCAGCCCTCGAACTGGGACGGCGGCAGGTACACGCCGCGCTCGAGCATGGAGCGCGCGAACGCCCCGAAGCGCTCCGTGTCGCAGTTCTTGGCGTCCTCGTAGCTGCCCACCGGGCCATCACTGAAGAAGACGGTCAGCAGGCCGGTGGTGTGACACACGTGCACGGGCACGCCGGCGGCGTCCGCCGCCTCGCGCAGCCCGGCGGCCAGCGTCGCGGACACGGTCTCAAGGCGCGCGTATGCCGCGGCGTCCAGGAGGGCGAGCGTGGCGAGGCCCGCGGCGGTGGCCAGCGGGTTCCCGGACAGCGTGCCGGCCTGGTAGACGTCGCCCGCGGGGGCGACCTGACCCAGCAGGTCGGCGCGGCCGGCGTACGCCGCGGCCGGCACACCGCCGCCGACCACCTTGCCGAGGATCGTCAGGTCGGGCATGACGCCCTCGCGTTCCTGGGCCCCGCCACGCGCGACGCGGAATCCCGAGATCACCTCGTCGAACACCAGCAGCGCGCCGTTGCCGTCGGCCTGCTCGCGCAGGAAGGCAAGAAAGCCCTCGTCGGGCAGGACCAGCCCCATGTTGGCCGGGTAGGGCTCGCTCAGAATCGCGGCGAACCGGTGCTCGGCGCACGCCGCCGCCACCGCGTCGCGGTCGTTCCAGGGCACGATCACGGTGGCCGCCGCCTGGGCCGCCGGAACCCCGGGGCTGGCGGGCAGCGACGCGGTGGCCAGCCCCGAGCCGGCCTCGGCCAGCAGCCCGTCGACGTGACCGTGGTAGGCGCCGGCGAACTTGAGCAGCTTCTCGCGCCCGGTCGCCGCGCGGGCGAGCCGGATCGCGCTCATGGCGGCCTCGGTGCCGGAGTTGACCATCCGCACCATCTCCGCGCTCGGGACGCGCTCGACGACCTCGGCGGCCAGCTCGACCTCGGCCTCGGTGGTGGCGCCGAAGCTGGTTCCCCGGGCCGCCGCGGCCGTCACGGCCTCGATCACCGCCGGGTGGGCGTGTCCCGCGACCAGCGGTCCCCACGAGCACATCCAGTCGATGTAGGTGTTCCCGTCGATGTCCGTGATCTCGGCGCCGGCGCCCGAGGCGATCGAGATCGGGTCACGACCGATCGAGCCCATCGCCCGGACCGGCGAGTTGACGCCGCCGGGCATCAGGTCGACGGCGCGCGCGTACAGCTCCGCGCTACGCGGCGTGTTCAGCTTCCCACCGTTTGTGCTCGTCGGTGTAGTACAGGAGCCGGATCTTCTTGAACTCGGTCGAGCTGTAGAGCGTGCGCCGGTCCTCGATGCCGGTCTCCTTCGCGATCGAGTCGAGGATGGCGTCGCACTCCTGCTTGGAGCGGCCGTGGGCCATCGTGAACACCGAGTACGGCCAGTCCTCGTAGGTGGGCCGCTGGTAGCAGTGCGAGATGCCGCGGTAGGAGGCCATCAGCGGCGCGAACTCCATGATCCGCTCCTCGGGGATGTTCCACACACCCATCCCGTTGGCCGAGAAACCGGCGCGGCGGTGGAACAGGATCGCCGCCACGCGCCGCAGCGCCTTGCGCTCCTGCATCGACTCCAGGTGCTCGAGCAACTCCGGCACCGTGATGCCGACCTCGGCGGCGGCGGGCGCGTAGGGCTCGGACACGACCGGCATGTCGCCCTGCAGCGCCACGATCACCGCGCGGTCCATGTCGGTGACCTCTATCGTCTCCGGCTCCATCGGGTCCTGCGCCACGCCCGCCGCGGCCAGGTCCTTGGTGCCCTTCTCCATCTCGAGGTCCATCCGGATCTTGAACAGCTTGAGCGTCGGCAGCTGGCGGATCGACTCGGCCCCGGTCAGGTCCTGGAGCACGTCGAGGGTGCCCTGGAGGCCGAGCTCGGACTCCGGCTCGGTGGCCAGCGTGAACCACATGTTGAAGTCGTGGTTACGCAGGTAGTTGTGCGAGACGCCGGGGTGCGAGTTGATGATCTTGCCCGCGCGCCACGGGTTCTCGGGATCGACCTTGGCCGCCACCAGCATCGAGCTGTAGCCCAGCACGCGCGTGTCGAAGATCGGCGTGACCTGGCGGATGATGCGGCCGTCGACGAGCCGCTGCACGCGCTCGAGCACCTCGGCCTCGGGCACGCCGGCCAGGCCGGCCACGTGCTCGTACGGCTTCGGCGCCAGCGGGAAGCTGCCCTGCATCAGGTTAAGCAGCTTCTTGTCGAGCTCGTCGAGCGGGATCGCCGAGCCGTCCTTGCGGGAACGCGCCTTGGATTTCGCGGCCGCCTCGCGAGGACTTGCCGTTTGCTGGTCCGGCATGGATGCCGGACCAGCCGAAGGGTCTACCGAAGCCATTCGGCGGCCTCCTTGGCCCAGTAGGTGATGACCACGTCGGCGCCGGCGCGGCGGATCGACGTCAAGGTCTCGAGGATCGCCGCGCGGCGGTCGATGTAGCCCGCCGCGGCGGCCGCCTCCAGCATCGAGTACTCGCCGCTGACGTTGTACGCCGCCACCGGCAGGCCGGAAGCCGCCTTCACGCGATACAGCACGTCCAGGTAGGCCAGCGCGGGCTTGACCATGAGCATGTCGGCGCCCTCGTCCACGTCAAGCAGCGACTCGCGCACCGCCTCGTCGGCGTTGGCGGGATCCATCTGATAGCTGCGCCGGTCGCCGAACGCGGGCGTGGAGTCGGCAGCCTCGCGGAAGGGGCCGTAGAAGGCGGAGGCGTACTTGGCCGAGTAGGAGATGATCGGTGTGTCCTTGAAGCCCTCGGCGTCCAGCTGCGAGCGCAGCGCGCCCACGCGGCCGTCCATCATGTCGCTTGGCGCGATCGCATCGGCGCCCGCACGCGCGTGCGAGATGGCCGTCTTGGCCAGCAGCTCCAGCGACAGGTCGTTGTCCACTTCGCCGTCACCACGGACCACGCCGCAGTGGCCGTGCGAGGTGTACTCGCACAGGCACACGTCGGTGATCACCACGAGCTCGGGGTGGGCCTCCTTGAGCGCCCGGACCGCCAGCTGCACCACGCCCTCGTCGTCGTAGGCGCCCGAGGCCTGCTCGTCCTTCTCGGCCGGCAGGCCGAACAGCAGTACCGACGGCACGCCCGCCTCGTGCGCGGCGCCCGCCTCCTCGACGAGGTGCGAGATCGACAACCGGTCGACGCCGGGCATCGATTCGATCGGCGCGCGCTCGTCGGTGCCGAGCTGCACGAAGTAGGGCTGGACCAGATGCGATGCGGTCAGCTCGGTCTCGCGGACCATGCCGCGCAGCAGTCCGGTGCGCCGCAGCCGGCGCATGCGAGTGGCGGGGAAGGCCATCGAAATGAGTCTAGGCAAAGCGGTTCAACGCGAGCCGCGTGAGCACCCCGAAGCCGGCGAACAGCAGCAGCAGATGCAGCAGGTGGACGCCAAGGTCGTCGCCGCCGTTGAGGGCCACGTCGAGCGCGCTCAGCGACGGCCTGAACGGGAACACGGCGGACACCACGCGGATCACGTCGAACAGCGCCGGGGCGACCGAGCCGGACGGAACGAGCGCCAGGAACGTCAACGGCAGCGACGCCATCACGCACAGCAGCGAGGCGGCACGGACCTCCTTCGTCAGCGCGCCCACGGCCAGGCCCATCGCGGCGAACGCGAGCGCGCCGGCGGCGGTGGCGGCCGCGGCAAGCGGCAAGCGGCCCCAGTCGAGGTCGACGAACAGCCCCATCCCCACGAGCATCAACACGACGACGGCCGTGGAGCACACCGCCGCCAGGCCGGCCTTCTCGAGCAGGAGTTCCGTGCGCGAGACCAGCCCCCGCACCAGCCGCAGGTAGGCGTTCTCCTCGCGCTCCAGCGCCAGCGCGCCCGCGGCCAGCAGCAGCGTGATGAACATCAGTGACACGGCGGCGGCGATCGCGACCGCGAACGAGCTGAGCGGCGTGGCCCCGCCGTCGAGCTGGGTCTGCTTGACGCGCAGTGGCGAGCTGACGGAGCTGAGCACGTCGTCCGACAGGTCCAGGTTCTCGCGCGCCAGCCGCGCGAACCGGATCACCTGGTCGATCTGGTCGCGCGCGGGCGACCCGCGCGGCAGGTCGGCACGCGCACGCGCCAGGATCCGCTCGGAGCGCTCGAGGCCGAGCACGTCGAACTCGCGGCCGAGGAAGTTGTACTGCCCACCGGTCCCGATCAGGTTCAGGAAGTCCAGCGCGACCTTCGACAGTTCCTTGGTCAGGGCGGTGTTGGCGTCCTGGACCTGGGACTTGATCGTGTCGCGCACGAAACGCGCCTTGACCGGGTCGTCGGCGTTGTAGAACACCTCGACCTGGGCCGGCTCGAGCCCGGCCTGGAGCTTGCGCGTGGTGTCCTCCGGGATCACCAGCGCGCCCAGCACATCGCCGTCGCGCACCTTCTGGATCGCCTCCGCGCGCGTCTTGACCCGCACCGGCTCGATCGCGCGGAACAGCGGCCCGGCCTGGCGCGTCACGTCGATCCGCTTGCCACCCAGCTCGATCTCGTTGCCCGACGACGGAACGAGGTTGGCGAACGCAACCTGCGGCTTGTCGGGACCGCGCGAGAGCGCGAAGCCGATCAGCGTGGCGATCACTATCGGGTAGATCACCAGCAGCGCCACGAGCAGCGGCGACCGGCGCAGGATCCGGAGGTCCTTGACCAGCAGGTGCCGCATACCGCTAGTGGCCCTTCGCCTTGAGGAACGCCACGAACGCCTCCTCGAAGTCCGCGCCGTCCCGCCCCTCGACCTCTCGGGCGAGCTCGCCGGGCGCGCCCGTGAAGATCAATTCGCCGTCGGCCAGCACCAGGACGCGGTGGGCGTGACGCTCGGCCTCGGCGATGTCGTGCGTGGAGTACACGACGGTCGTGCCACCCGCGGCCAGGCTGAGCACGAACTCCCAGACGCGCTCGCGCTGGCGCGGGTCCAGCGCGGCACTGGGCTCGTCCAGCAGCAGCACTGGCTGGCGCCCGAGGAGGCCGATGGCGATGTTCACACGCTGGCGGTTGCCGCCCGAGAGCACCGCTACCTGGTCCCCGGCGCGTTCGCGTAGACCGGTCAGGTCCAGCATCCGCTCGACCTCGGTCTCGGGATCATCGGACTTCTCGAGCCGCGCGAACAGGCGCAGGTTCTCGGCCACCGTGAGCTTGCCGTAGACGGCCGCCTGCTGGGGCACCCAGCCGATCTGGCGCGGGCCGAGGCCCACGCTGCCCTCGTCTGCCTGCTGGATCCCGGCCAGGATCGACAGCAGCGTGGTCTTGCCGGCGCCGTTGGGGCCGATCACCGCGACCAGCTCGCCGCGCCCGGCCGCCAGCGAGACCCCGCTCAGCGCCTCACGGTCGCCGTAGCGCTTGGTCAGCCCTTCGGCGGAGAGGACGGCGTCGCCGGTCACGCGCCGCAGAGTGGCAGACTGGCCCGCGTGAGGGTTCTGTTCGTGGGCGACGTGGTTGGCGGGATCGGGCGCCGGACCCTGGCCGCGGTGCTGCCCGGGCTGCGCGAGCGTCACGGGCCCGACTTCGTGGTGGTCAACGGCGAGAACGCCGCCGGCGGGGTCGGCATCACCCAGAAGACCGCGCGCCAGATCCTGGAAATTGGCGCTGATGCGATCACGCTCGGCAACCACGCCTACCGGCACACCGAGGTGTACGAGTTCCTGGACACCGAGGAGCGGATCGTGCGGCCCGCCAACTACCCGCGCGCCAGCCCCGGGAGGGGCGTCACCGTTGTCGAGAAGAACGGCGTTGCGCTCGGCGTGGTGAACCTGTCCGGGTCGCTGTTCGTCGAGGCCGCACGCTCGGCGTTCGCGGAGGTGGACGCCGCGCTGGCCGACCTGCGCGGCAAGGCGACCCACGTGCTGGTGGACATGCACGCCGAGGCGACCAGCGAGAAGGTGGCGATGGGTTGGCACGTGGACGGCCGTGCCACCGCCTGCATCGGCACCCACACCCACGTCCCGACCGCTGACTGCCGGGTGCTGCCCGGGGGCACCGCCTACTGCACCGACGTGGGCATGACCGGGCCGCGCGGCGGCGTGATCGGCGTGAAGAAGGAGTCGGCGCTGGAGCGGTTCAAGACGATGACCAACGTGCGCTTCGAGACCTCCGACGAGGATCCGTGGATCAATGCGGTGCTGATCGAGGCGGGCGAAGACGGGAAGGCAACTTCGATCGAGCAGATCCTGGAGCCGGCTCCAGGCGTCGAATAGCCAGCGCGACCACTGCCACCAGCGCGAGGTCGCGGACCGCCACGAGCGCGAGCGCGAACGGCTCCCGGTCGACCACGTCGCGGTAGAGCCCGGGGAACTCGATCAAGGTGAGCACCACGGCCGCCGCCGCCATGGCGGCCAGCGACGGCATCCGCCACGCGAGCGCCAGCGCAAGCAGCGGGATCACCCAGATCAGGAACTGGGGCGAGAGCACTTTGCCCAGGCAGGCGAACGCCACCGTCGCGGCCAGCGACGCCAGCACCAGCGCGCGCTCGTCCGCAGCGCGCGCGGCGCCCGTGGCCAGCAGCGCCACGGCGCCCGCCAGCAGCGCGGCGAAGGCAGCCGTCACGAGGTCGCCCGCCGGATGGTCGAGGCCGTCGGAGCGGAAGCCGTCGTTGGCCGTCGCGACGCCGAGGCCGGCGGCGTCGAGTGCCCGCACCACCACCGCGGCCGAGCTCTCCACCTGCACGGGCCGGTCGAGGTGGTAGCTCAAGGAGTCGACCGTGCCGTCGATCGACAGGGCGGCGGCCGCGCCGTAGGCCACCACCACGACGATCGCCAGGGCGGCGGCGCCCTCCACAGCCGCGCGCCGCTGCCCGCGCCCCACCAGCCAGGCGAGCGCCACCGGCGCGACCACCAGCGGGTAGAGCTTGACCGCGACGGCAACGCCGAGCACCGCCATGCCCGCCCGCGGCCGGGCCCCGCACAGCAGCGCGAGCGCGGTCAGCGTGAGCACCACCGGCACGAGGTCGAAGTGGGTGCGCAGCATCGCGCCGCACAGCAGCGGCGCCGCGGCCACGCCCAACAGCGCCGCGGACGTGTCGCCGCCGGTGAGCCTGGCCAGGCGGACGCAAAGGCCCCCCAAGCCGACCGTGAGGACCACGGCAAGCGCCGCGAACGCGACCCGGTAGGCGTCCTGGTCGCCGGCCAGTCCCGCCACCGTGATCACCGGCCACGCAAGCGGCGGGTACTCGAACGCCACGTCGCGGTAGGGCAGGTGCCCGTCAAGGAAGATCTGGGCGTAGGACGAGTACAGCGGCAGGTCGGTGATCGACTCGTCGTCCCATGGCCCCGCGAAGAAGGTCAGGGCGAAGCCGGCGGCCAGCAGCGCCACCGCGGCGGCGTAGGTCCTCACGCGGTCACTGCCGGCCGCTCCGCCGCCGCGGGCGCTGCCGCGCCCGCCGGTTCCGGCTCGGGCCCGGTGCGCCACGGCGCGAGCAGGGCGACGAACGCCAGCGGCGCGAACCAGACGATGTAGAGGTAGAACCAGTGGCTGACGGTCAGCTGCGCCGCGATGATCACCGCGGCCCCGAGCGCCGCCACCTGGAACGCGTCGCGCCGGCGCGGCACGAACGCCACGGCCAGCGCCAGGACGCCGGCGCCCACCTTGACCGCGGTCTGAAGCCAGCCCAGCGAGTCGACCTGGCCCCAGACGCTGAACGGCGACGGGCGCGAGGCCTGGTATCCCACGGTGCGGTCGTACACCTCGCGGATACCGCCGTCCGGCAGGAACGGCACGAACACCAGCGCCAGGACCACCACGACGGCGGCGGCGAACAGGCCCCCGTCACGCAATCGCCGGCCCCCGGTCCCCGCCGCCATCAGCGGCGCCAGCGCAATCGTGGCGAACTTGGCACCCGCGCCGAGCGCGACCGCCGCGCCGCGGGCGAGCGCCGACCGCGCCGGCGGGAGGGTCAGCGCCAGCAGCGCCGCGACCGTGAACAGCGCCACCACCGAATCGTTCGAGTTCGTCTCGAGCGAGAACAGCGTGTACGGGTACGCCGCCCATGCGAAGCCGAGCGCGACTCCCAGCTCGCGCCCAGCCGGGCCGGGCCGCAGCCTGCGGCCCAGCAGCACAAGCCCCACCAGCGTCAGCAGGTCGAACGCCAGCGCCGCAGCGTGGGCCGCGGGCAGGTCGTCCCAAGCTCCGCTCCACGGCATCGCCTGCTCGAAGGGCACGTAGAGCAGGTAGTTCACCGGCCCGTAGGTGTCGCCACGCTCCACGTCCTCGCTGAACTTGGGGCCGTAAAGCCCTTCGCCATCCACGATCCTGTCGGCGCCGATCACGCCCGCATAGCCCACGTCGATCACGTTCGAGTCGGTCACGTTCAGGCCCACGCGAAAGCCGACTAGCAGGACCAGCACGATTGCCACCCAGGTCACGGGGAAGACCGGGAACAGCCGCCCGCGGTCGCGCCGCGGACGCAGCCCCGCCAGCACCAGGCGCGCGAGCAGGTACAGCAGCACCGGGTACACCAGCGGCACCGACACGCCGATCTCGCCGCGGTTGAAGAACACGTGCGAGGCGCCAAAGGCCAGCAGCACCAGCAGGTCGAGGTGCAGCAGCCGCAGCGGTCGCCGCGGGTCCACGAACGGTGCCAGGAACAGCACGCACAGCGGGATCCAAACCCACGGCGCGTTGAGCTTGCGCCCGAAGGCGCCCTCGTAACCGCGCGCCATCGTCCACGCCACCTGGTCGCCGGTCCACGACTCGAGCACAGTTCCGGTGGCGTCGTCCACGCGCACCTGCGCGACCTCGCGGTCGCCGTCGAACCAGCTGACCTGCCACCGGCCCGGGCCGCGCTTGTACACGGACGGATCGAAGTCGCGGTGGCGCGCGCGCTCGGCACGCACCTTCTGGTCGCGGGCGGCCGCGCGCTGGACCCGCTCGGCGGTCATCCGATAGCCGGCCGGCGCGCGCGTGAACGAGTCCGGCGCCTGCAGCTCCGGGCTCGCGGCGGCCTCGGCGGCAGCCGGTGTCAGGCACAGCGCCAGCGCCGTGCCCAGCAACAGGCGGATCAGCTTGCGCGCCCGAAGCTCCACATCTTGTTCCCGACGAAGTTCAGCGGGGTGGCGGCTGCGATCGACACCGCCTGTGCCGCGATCTCGGGCACGTCCCCCACGTTAACCAGCAGCTCCAGGATCGCGGCGCCGAATACGAACGCGCCGACGCTAACCGAGAAGAAGCGCGCGGCCTGAAAGCCCGCGTGGCCGTCCCGCGCCCCGAACGTCCAATGCCGGTTCCACCAGAAGTTGTTGCTCACGGCCACGACGAAGGCGATCGTGGCCGCCACCAGATGGTGCACGTCCGCCAGCTTCACGGCGGTGGCGAAGACCGCCAGGTTGACCACGTAGCCCGAGCCGCCGACCACGCCGAACTTGACCAGCTGGACCCAGTTGTGCCGGCGGCCCATGCCCTGGCGCACACGCGTGTGGGTACGCAGGTGCGGCTCGGGAACGGACATCAGGCCGCCACCCCGAAGTGGTCCAGCACCATCGGCGTGACGTCTTCGATCGACCACTGCGCCCCGTCCGGGCGGCTGTCCGTGCCCACGCCGCACGTGAGCAACACTCCCAGCGAGTCGCACTCGTGAAGCGATCCATGGCTGCCGCCGCCGACGTGGTCGGCGCCGCCCCAGTCGGTGAACTCATAGCCCGGCTCGGCTGACAGCAGCAGATCGCCGGTGCGCTCGCAGGCGACCGCCGACCACAGCCGCCGCAGCGCGTCCGGGTACGCGCCGCAGGTGACCTCGCCTTCGCCGATCGACAGGTCGAGCGCCGCCAGCTCGCCCTCCACATCCCAGCCACCCCCGCGCGCGTCCGTGACCGACTCGCCCGGCGCGTAGCGCAGCTCCCCGCGGGGGGTCGACACGACTGCCCGGCCACCCTCGAGGCGCGCCACCAGGTCCACCCCGGCCACGCCCTCGAGGTCCGCGGCCACGCGGGCGGCCAGCGTCTGGCGCTCGCCGGGATCGAGCACGTACACCTGGGCCGACCGCGAGCCGGGGCACACGGCCAGCTGCGCGCTCTCGGGCTCGATGTCCACCGGCGCCATCACGCGCCAGTCCGCGAGCACCTCGGACAGGTTCGTTGCGGCCTCGACCAGGTCGTGCGAGTGGTCGGACATCACGATCACCGCGTGCTCGGCCAGGAACTCGTCGGGCCCGCCGGCGGCGTCCATCAGCCGCGCCAGCGCGGCGTCCGCCTCGGCGATCGACTCGGGCTGCGCCGCGGGGCCCTCGCGATGCGAGTACGAGTCGTTGTCGGGCAGGCTGAACAGCAGGAAGTCGAACGCGTCGTCGGCCACCAGCCTCTCGCCAACGCACGCGGCGTGGCGGTCGCGCTGCCCGGGCATGCCGAGCGTGGACGAGCAGCCCGTGTTGCGCGTGTCGAACAGGTCGGCATAGAACAGCTCACGGGCACCCCACACCGAGTGCCGGAACTGGGCCGCCTCGGCCAGGCGCACGTAGGGCGATTCGCGCGAGGGCTCGTGCCGGTGGCGGCCGCGGTAGATCAGGTAGGTGGTGCACGCCGTGCGCAGGCCGGCGTCGTCCAGGTGCTCGAACACCGTGCGCTCGGTCTGGCTCAGGTGGGCCAGGTTCATGTTGTAGACCGTGTCCTGCAACGACCGGAACATGCCGTGCGCGCGCGAGGCGGAGAACGAGGTGCCGTACTCCACGTAGCGCTCCTCGCCGCGGTGGTACCAGTTCATCGAAGGCACGAGGTGGCGATCGGGGCCGAGCCCTGTGGCGATGGCCGACGCCGCCACCGGCGTGACCGACGGGAACGTGGACACGCAGTCCGGCGCGTAGTGCCCGTCGCGCATCAGCCGCGCCAGCGTCGGTGCCCTGTCGTCCTCGATCGCCTGCTCAAGCGCCGCGGGCGCCAGCGCGTCGATCACGGCCAGGACGAGCTTGCGCGGGCCGGCCGCGGCCGCGCTCACCGCAGGATCCGCAGGCCGGCGTACTTCTCGTCGCCGCCGCCGCTGCCACGGACCAGCAGGACGACCATCGCGGCGACCGCCAGGAACGCCACCGGGGGCAGGAAGATCGCGATCGCGGCCAGCACCAGCGCGGTGGCGTCGGCGTAGACGAGGAGCAATCCGGCGGCCGAATCGTCCAGTCGCTTGGCGGCGCGCTCGAGCAGGCCACCAACCGCCGCGGCGGCCAGCGCCGCGCACAGGACGCCGCCAACGATCCCGGCGGCAGGCGGTCCGTCACCCGTGGCCAGCGCGCCCGCGAACAGCAGCGCGCCGAGCACCGCCGCGACCACCGACGTCGCGATCACGACCGTGCGCCTGTCCACGCCGCCGCGCTCGGCCAGATAGGCGGCCACCGCCAGCGCCAGCACGGCCACCAGGAATATGGGGCTCTCCAGGAATTGCCAGCCGCTGTCGTCGAAGTCGATTCCGATGTCGCCGCGCGCCAGCGCGCCCGCCAGCAGCGGGGGCAGGAACGGGCGCACGCCCGTGGCTGTCGCCAGGCCGGCGCCGGTGCCGATGTCGAAGACCATGCTCATGGGTTCAGACCCCTCGGGGCCGGTACGCTGCGCCCGGACGATAGACCACCGCCGCGGCGGCCAGGACCGTCCGCGGCGGCGCCGAACGACGCACCATGAGCCCCTCGTCACAGCCCCCGTCGCGCTCCACCAAGCGCGACCTCGAACGCTACGCGGGCCTGTTCGCGGCGCGTACGCGGGTCATGACGTCGTCGGCGATGCGCGACATGATGGCCGTAACGGCGCGCCCCGAGGTCATCTCGCTGGCCGGCGGGCTGCCGGACACGTCCACCTTCCCGCCCGAGACGCTGGCCGCGATCACCGCCCGGATCGCCCAGGAGTCGTCCGCGAAAGCCCTGCAATACGGCCCAACCGACGGGCTGCGCGAGACCAAGGAGTGCATCGCGGAGGTGATGGCCGCCGAGGGCATGCGCGCCGACCTTGACGACATCGTCGTCACCACCGGTGGCCAGCAGGTGATCGACTTGGTGGTCAAGACGCTGATCGACCCTGGCGACGTGATCATCGCCGAGGGCCCGACCTACCCGGGCGCGGTGCCCACCTTCAACGCCTACCAGGCGGACGTGGTGCAGATCGAGATGGACTCCGACGGGATGCGCGTGGACAGGCTCGAGGAGACCATCGACCGGATCGCGGCCGAGGGCCGGCGGCTGAAGTTCATCTACACGGTGCCGACGTTCCAGAACCCCGGTGGCGCCACGATGTCGCTGGAGCGCCGGCGCCAGCTGGTGCGGATCGCGGCCGAGCGTGAGGTGCTGGTGCTCGAGGACAACCCATACGGTCTGCTGCGCTACGAGGGGGAGGCGCTGCCGCCGCTGCACGCGCTCGACGGCGGCGTGTACGTGATGTACCTGGGCACGTTCTCGAAGATCCTGTCGCCGGGGATCCGGCTCGGCTGGGTCTGCGCGCCGCCGCCGGTGCTCGACAAGATCAACGTCGGCAAGCAGGGTGCCGACCTGTGCACGTCGACGCTGTCGCAGCTGATGGTCCAGGCCTACTTCGAGCGCGGCGGCTGGCGCGAGTACGTCGAGTCGCTCACAGCGGTGTACCGCCCCCGCCGCGACGCGATGCTCGACGCGCTCGAGGAGTTCTTCCCGCCGCAGGCCGAGTGGACCCTCCCCGCCGGCGGAATGTTCGTCTGGGTCACGCTGCCCGAGTTCATCGACACCACGGACCTGCTGGCGCGCGCCCTGCAGGACAATGTGGCGTTCGTGCCCGGCGCCGGGGCGTTCCTGGACGGCCGCGGGTCGGACTCGATGCGGCTGAACTTCTCCGCCTCCGACGAGGACCGCACGCGCGAGGGCATCCGCCGGATCGGCAAGGTCATCGCCGAGCAGATGGAGCTGTACGGCACGCTCACCGGAGAGATGACGGCGATCAGCACCGAGGAGCTCGAGCTCGCGCGGCAGGAGGACGACGCCGAGGAGGGCGCCAGGGTGATCGAGCTGCGCCGCCGCGCCGAGGGCGCGTGAGTCGCGTCGCCGTGCTCAAGGGAGGGCGCTCGCTCGAGCGCCAGGTCTCGCTGCGCTCCGCGGCCAACGTCGAGGACGCCCTGACACGGCTCGGGCACGAGGTGATCGGTCTCGACGTTGGCAGCGACCTGATCTGGCGCCTGCGCGACGAACGCCCCGAGGTCGCCTTCGTCGCCCTCCACGGACGCGACGGCGAGGACGGCACCGTCCAGGAGCTGCTGGAGATCCTGCAGATCCCGTACACCGGCTCCGGCGTGCTTGCCTGCTCGCGGACGATCGACAAGGTCATGACCAAGCATCTGCTGCAGGCCGAGGGGCTGCCCACACCCGACTTCTTCGCGTTCAGCCGTACCGCGTTCCGCGAGCTCGGCGCGGCCGACACGCTCCCGGCGATCGAGGAGCGGCTGGGTTTCCCGATCGTCGTCAAGCCATCACGCCAGGGCTCGGCGCTCGGGATCAAGTTCGCGGCAGCGGCCGACGACGTGCCAGGCGCGCTGGTGTCGGCGTTCTCGTACGACGAGCGAGTGCTTCTCGAGCGCCACGTGCAGGGGCGCGACCTCGCCGTGTCCGTGCTCGAGGGCCCCGGTGGACCGGCGGCGCTGCCAGTGGTCGAGGCCGTGCCCGCCGACGGCGACCCGTACGACTACGAGTCCCGCTACGACATCGGGCGCACCACGTTCGTCTGTCCCGCCGAGCTGAGCGAGGAGCTGACCGAGCGGGCGCAGTCGCTCGCGCTGACCACGTACGAGCTGCTCGGCTGCCGCGGGTTCGGCCGGGTGGACCTGATGCTCTCCGAAGACGGTGATCTCGCCGTGCTGGAGGCCAATTCGATACCCGGGCTGACGGACACCAGCCTGCTCCCCCAGGCCGCGGAAGCGGCCGGCGTGAGCTTCGAGCAGCTCGTCGAGCGGATCCTGGAGCTGGCGTTGGGGCGGGCCGGCGCGGGCGCCGGCTAGAAAGCGTCTAGGACTCGGCGCCGAAGTCCTCGGGCGAGACGTTGTCGAGGAAGTCCTTGAACTTCTCGACGACCTCCTCCTGGTCCTCGACCTCGTGCTCGAACTCGATCGCCGACTCGGTGATGACATCCTCGGCGGCGAAGATCGGGGCGCCCGTTCGCACGGCCAGCGCCAGTGCATCCGAGGGCCGCGAGTCGATCTCCACGTCGCGGCCGCCGAGCTGAAGGGTGATCAGGGCGTAGAAGGTGTTCTCGCGCAGCTCCGTGACGGCGACACGGGTGCAGGACACCTCGAGCTCGGAGAGCACGTCGTTGATCAGGTCGTGGGTCATCGGACGCGGCGTATTGGCACCCTGGAGCTTCATCAGGATCGCCGCGGCCTCGGGGTGGCCGATCCAGATCGGCAGGAACTTGTTCCCCTCGCGCGTCTTCAGCAACACGATCGGCTGCTTGCCGACCATGTCGAAGCTGACGCCATAGATCACCATCTCGGTCATGCTGGAAAGGGGCTCCTGGAGGCGGGCCGGGTAGGTCGGCAGTCTAGTGGCGGACCCTGGCGAGCGAAAACCAAGCGGCGCGGGGACGCGGAGCGCGACGCGTGCTCGGCATGCGAGCGACCAACGACGCTGCGCAGCTTGGTTTGCGGCCGCCAGATAGAATCGCAGCCGCTTCGGGCGATTAGCTCAGTCGGTTAGAGCGCGTCTCTGATAAGGACGAGGTCCCTGGTTCGAGTCCAGGATCGCCCATCTGTCGGATCCACACCGTCGCCTGGCTGTGTCATCGACTCGTCATGTGCGAAGCACACTTGCTCGCCTCTTCCTTGCCAGCCTCGGTCTGGATTCGACAGCTCCGGGTCAGGCAGCTTCGGACAGGTCGCTCGAGTTTCCTCGCAGCAGCCGCTCCGCCAGTTCGATCGCCTCGGCCGGCGAATCGAAGACGAGCTCGGCCCTGGCGCCGTCGCCGCGCGCGCGGACCTTGACCTCGTAACCGATGGCCGCCGTCAGGGCATCCTCGGCCGCCGCCAGGGCGTCGGCCTGATCGGGGTGGATGGCGATCGGCTCGATCCGCCGGGCGCCCCCGTCGGCGCGGCCGCGAGCGCGGGCCTCGGTCTCGCGCACCGACCAGCCATGATCGCGCGCGTCGCGAGCCAGCCGGCGGCGGCGGTCGTGATCCTTCTCGGTCAGGATCGCGCGGCCGTGGCCCTCGGACAAGACGCCGGCCGCGATCAGGTCGAGCGCCTCGTCAGGCAGCTCGAGGATCCGGATCAGGTTGGACACGGCGACGCGGCTCTTGCCGACGCGCCTGCCGACCTCTTCCTTGGTCAGCCCGAGGTCGTCGACGAGCATCGCGCAGGCGCGCGCCTCCTCGACCGGATTCAGGTCGACGCGCGCCATGTTCTCGGCCAGCGCCAGGTCGAGACGCTCGTCGTCCTCGGCCTGCCTGACCACCGCGGGGATCGTCTCGATATCTGCCAGCCGGGCTGCCCGCAGGCGCCGTTCGCCGGCGATCAGCTCGAAATGGCCGCCCGCGAGCGGGCGGACCACGACCGGCTGGAGCACGCCGCGGGAGCGGATCGACTCCGACAGCGCCAGCAAAGCGTGCTCGTCGAATTCACGCCGTGGCTGCGCGGGGTTGGGCCTGATCAGCTCGAGCGGGATGTCGCGCATGCCCTGCTCATCCGCGCGCGAGCGCGGGAGGATGGCGGACAGCCCGCGGCCCATCCCGCGTTGGCCGGTACGGTGCTCGGGCGGTTGGTCAGGCACGGGCCGCGACCTCCTTGGCCAGCTTCAGGTAGGCGGCCGAGCCGGCGCTCTGGGGCGCGTGGCGGATGGCGGGCAGGCCGAAGCTGGGGGCCTCCCCTAGCCGCACGTTGCGAGGGATCACGGTGTCGAAGACGAGCTCTGGGAAGTGCTCTCGGACCTCGCGCTCGACGTCCTGGGCCAGGCGCGTGCGGCCATCGTGCATCGTCAGGATCATCCCGGCCACGGCGAGCTTGGGGTTCAGCTCGCGCTGGATCAGCGACAGCGTGTCCAGCAGCCCGGCGAGCCCCTCGAGCGCGAAGTACTCGGTCTGGACCGGCACGAGCACCCGGTCGGCGGCGACCAGGGCGTTGACGGTCAGCGGCCCCAGCGATGGCGGGCAGTCGAGCACCGTGAACAGAAACCGCTCCCGGACCTCGCCGAGCTGCTCGCGCAGCCGGGTCTCGGAGCCGGGCAGGCGCGGCAGCTCGACGGTCGCGCCGGCCAGTTCGGGCGTCGCGGGGACGACCGACAGCCGCTCGATCGCGGTCGCGCGCGCCGCGGCCGGAAGCGTGACATCCCCGCTGAGGCAGTCGTACGCCGACGGGCTGAGATCCTTTTCGAGCCCGAGGCCCACGGTCGCGTTGCACTGCGGATCGAGGTCGACGAGCAGGGTCTCGTAGCCCGCGTCGGCCACGCTCGCCGCGACGTTCACGGCGGTGGTCGTCTTGCCAACGCCGCCCTTCTGGTTGGTGATCGCGAAAATTGTGCCCATCGATCTCGCAAGCTAGAGGCGCGAGCGGTCGGAAACTCGCTCCCGTGGTCATGGTTCGCTTCCGAACCGTCAAGTCCTCCTCCAGTTGCATGGACCTCGGGTCGAGGATCAGGCGAGCGGGCGCTTGCGCGCTTGGCCGGCGCGCCGGGGGAAGCGCTCGGGTGTCGCGCCCACCTTGCGCATAACGTGCAGGTGGTGGTCACGGGCGCCGGGGTAGGGGACCGCCCGAACCACCCGCACCGGGGCCATTCCGAGCGCCTGGGCCGCGCTGGCTGCGGCGCGCTCCTCGGCCTCGTCCCGGCGCCCCTTCCACGCCACCAGTGCTCCGCCGTCCGCGAGCAGCGGCGCGGCATACTCGGCCAGGACCGCCAGCGGCGCGAGCGCACGGGCCGTGACCAGGTCGTAGGCCTCGCTCCCATCGCCCCGCGCCCAGTCCTCCGCGCGCTCTGGGACCGCCACGACGTTCTCGAGGCCCGCGGCGGCCGCCAGGCGCCCGATCACCTCGCACTTGCGGCGCGTGGACTCGACGAGGTCGAGGTGGGCCGCAGGCAGGGCTACGGCGAGGGCCAGCCCGGGGAAGCCGGCGCCGGCGCCGATGTCGGCGATCCGGCCGGCGTCGGCGACCTCGGGGAGATCGATCGCCGCGAGGCTGTCGGCCAGGTGGACGCGGGCGGCCTCCTCCGGCGCGGAGACGGTCGTGGGCGGGTCGGGCTCCGCTGCCAGCGCCTCCAGCAGCAGCGCGAGCCGGCCGATTTGTTCGTCGTTCAGGTCGCCGCGGACGCGCGCGAGCGCGCGTGTTTCACGGGAAACGCTCAGGAGCCCGCGGCGGGGCGCAGCGGCGCGACCACGAGCCGCCGGTCGGGCTCATCGCCCTCGCTGTAGGTCTCGACGTCCGCGCGCTCGCTGAGGTAGGTGTGGACCACCTTTCGCTCCGGCGCCCTCATCGGCTCGAGCTCGACCGGGCGGCCATAGCGCAGGGCATCCGCCACGGCGCGGTCCGCCTCGCGTTGAAGCGCGTTCTCGCGTCGCTCGCGATATCCGGCGGCGTCGACCACGACGCGCCGGGGGTCGTCCCGGTCACCGCGGAGCGCGATCCGCATCGCCAGGTGCTGGACGGCATCGATGGTCGTCCCGTGCTTGCCGATCAGCAGGCCCAGGTCCTCGCCCTCGACCGTCGCGCGCAGCTCGTCATCGGACTCGGTGACGTCGACCTTGCCGTCGAGCTCCAGCTCGTCGACCACGCGCTCGACCACGTCCAGCAACCGCGTCGCCGGATCGTCGGCGGGAACTTCGTCTTCGGCTGGCATGGCGGCGTGCGCTACCGGCGCCGGCCCGAGCGCTTCTTCTTCTTGCGCGGGGACTTCGGCGGCGGGCCGGAGGCGGGTGCGGACTTGCCGTTGCCGCCGTCGGCGACGGCGGCGGCGACCTTTGGCTTGGCGGTCGAGCCGCCCTTGGCGGCGAGCTCCTTCTCGACGACCGGCTTCGGGTAGAGCTTGCGAACGACGAGCTGCTGGCCGACGGTCCAGAAGTTCGTGGTCACCCAGTACAGGATCAGGCCGGCCTCGAACGTGGCGATGAAGGGGACGAACACGAACGGCAGCGCCAGCATGATCCGCTGCTGGTTCTTGTCGCCGCCAACCATCGTGATCAGGCTGGCCGCGAGCTGGGTGCCCACGTAGAGCACGATCATCACGACCAGCACGGCGATGTGGTCCGGGTACAGCTTCCCGGCCAGGTCGGGGATGAAGAAGAAGCTCTCGTTCCCGGCGATGTCGTCCTTGAAGTTGTCGCTGCGCAGGAGCTCGAACAGCGCGATGAAGAACGGGATCTGGAGGAGGAGCGGGAGGCAGGAGCCCAGGGGGTTGACCTTGTTCTCCTGGTAGAACTTCATCATCTCCTGGTTCAGGCGCTGCTTGTCGTCCTTGAACCGCTCCTGGATCTTCTTCATCTCCGGCTGGAGCACCTGGAGCGCCTGCATCGACTTCACCGACTTGAAGGTCAGCGGCAGGATGAAGAGCCTGATCGTGAACGTCAGGAAGATGATCGCGAAGCCCCAGCTGTTCTCGCCGCCGCCGACCAGGTCGTGCCAGAACGTCAGGATGCTCTCGAGCACGTCGAGCGCGGGCTGGGGGATGATCGCGAGTGGGAGCATTGGTCTCTACGGGCGCGGCGCGAACAGGCGCTGGTCCTCGACGAAATCGACGCCGCCGTGGCTCCACGGGTTGCACCGCAGCAGGCGCCAGGCGCCCAGCACCAAGCCCCGGAGTATGCCGTATCGCCGCACCGCGGTGATGGCGTACTCCGAGCAGGTCGGATGGTACTTGCACCGCCGCGGGAGGGCGGGCGAGATGGCGCGCTGGTACAGGCGCACCGGCGCGAGGACGACGGCGCGGATCGCCGTCATCGCGCCGGCCCACCGATCAGACCGGCGTCGTCCAGAAGCTCGCGAAGCGCCTCCCGCAGGCCGGGCTCGCCCTGCTCGGCGGTGAGTTTGGCGGCCTCCGGGCGGGCCACGATCACGAAGTCGTGGCTGTCGGGCAGCGGGTCGGCCTGCTCCCAGAAGGACTCACGCAGCGCACGCTTGACGCGGTTGCGCTCCACCGCCCCACCGACCTTTCGCCCAACCGAGATGCCAAGCCGCGGGCCCATGTCGCCGGCCCCACGCGGGAACGCGTAGAGGATGAGGTGCCGGCCCGCGTGCGAGCGGCCCTCGCGGTAGACGCGGTCGAACTCCCCGCTGCGCGACAGGCGCCGGCGCTTGCGCCGCGGCGAGCGGCGCGGGCCGGCGTCCTCGCCCGAGGGGTCGGCCACGGCTACGGGGTCAGGCGAGCGCGGCCCTTGCTGCGGCGGCGGCGCAGGACGTGTCTGCCCGCCTTCGTGCTCATGCGCGCACGGAAACCGTGCGTGCGGGCGCGCTTGCGCTTCTTTGGCTGGTAGGTGCGCTTCATCGAAAGGTCCTGGCTCCGTGGTGCGGCAGGGCAGTATAGCCCCCGCTTGGGTAACGGCATCGTGCCGTTCCCAAGCAAGTCGAGCCCCCGCTTGGGTAACGGCATCGTGCCGTTCCCAAGCAAGTCGAGCCCCCGCTTGGGTAACGGCATCGTGGCGTTCCCAAGCAAGTCGAGCCCCCGCCCGGGTAACGGCATCGTGGCGTTCCCAAGCAAGTCGCCGGACCCGCGCGGGAGGCCTTCGGAGGGCATTTTTCGCGATTTGCGGACTGATCGCCACGCTCCTCGGGGCACGCGCCGCGGAGCGCTCAACCCGGTGTAGACTCGCCGATTCCAGAGGGCATTCAGGCCGCGTCGCGCCCCAGACCCTCTCCCATCAATCGTCGTCGGACCGCCCTCGGGGAGGGGACGCTGCTGCCTGAGCGCGAAGAGCTGGAGCTGATCTGGAACCGGGTGCGCGAGGAGCTGCGAGCCGACGTCGCCGACTTCACGTTCCACATCTGGCTCGAGCCCCTGCAGCTTGCCGCGGTGCGCGACACCGTGGTCTTCGTGTGCGCGCCCGACCACATCCGGACCTGGGTCCGTGACCGCTATGCGTCACAGCTCCAGGCCGCGGTCCGGCGCGGCTACCGCCCCGACGCCACCGTCGAGGTCGTCGCCGGCGACTGGGAGCCCGGCCCGAGCGCAGTCGCCGCATCCGGCCTTCCCGATGGTCGCCCCGGTCCGCGGCCGTTGATCGCGAAGTACACGTTCGAGCAGTTCGTCATCGGGCGCGGCAACCGCTTCGCCCATGCGGCCGCGCTTGCGGTGGCCGAGCAGCCCGGGCACGCCTACAACCCACTCTTCATCCACGGCCGCCCCGGCCTCGGCAAGACCCATCTGCTCCACGCCGTGGGGAACTACATCGCTCGCCACGAGCCAAGCATGCGCGTGCGCTACGCCACGGTCGAGGAGTTCACGAACGAGTTCGTCCGGGCGCTCAAGGCGCGCGACATGGCCAGCTTCAAGAACAGCTTCCGCGAGGTCGACATCCTCCTGCTCGACGACGTCCAGTTCCTGGCCGAGAAGGCCCGTACCGAGGAGGAGCTGTTCCACACCTTCAACGCGCTGCGCGACTCCGGCAAGCAGCTGATCATGACCTCCGACCGCCCCCCGGACGAGCTCGAATCGCTCGAGCAGCGCCTCGGTGAGCGGTTCGGCTCCGGCCTGGTGGTGTCGATCGAGCCACCCGACATCCACGTCCGGCGGGCGATCCTCGAGAAGCGCGCCCGGCTCGACGAGGTGGCCGCCGATCCGGACCTGCTCGACGAGATCGCCGGGCGTGTGAGCACCAGCGTGCGGGCGCTCGAGGCCGCGCTGATCCAGGTCGTGGCCTACGCGTCGCTGCGCGGCGAGCCGCCGACGCCGGAACTGGCGCGGCGGCTGCTCAAGCGCATCGCGCCCGCCCCCAACGACCCGTGCAGCGTCCCTACGATCGTCGAGGCCGCCGCCGAGGCGTTCGAGGTCAACCCCGAGCAGCTCGTTGCGCGCGACCGCCGGCCCACCGTCGCTCGCGCGCGCAAGGTCGCCATGTACCTGGCGCGCGAGCTCACGGGCCAGAGTTTGCCCGAGATCGGTCGTGGTTTCGGCGGCCGCGATCACTCCACCGTCCTCTCCGCGGTCCGCAGCATCGACACCGAGGTCCACCGCGATCCGGAGCTTGCGATAACCGTGGAAAGCCTTCGCCAACGCTTGGCTCGGAGCTAGTGCCCTCCGCTTTGACTGCAAGAATCCACAGCCCGGTCCACCGCGCCCGTTCCCTGCGGACCGCACTCCAGAGCCAAGACCGTCCCGCAATGAACATCTCCACAGCCCCTACTTCCTCTCTTAAGACTGGATAGTTGATTTGAAGCTCTCCGTTTCCCGTGAAACGTTCCTCGCGCGTCTGTCGATCGTCGCCCGCGCGGCATCGACCCGGAGCGCGATCCAAACCCTCGCCGGCGTGCTGATCAAGCTCGAGGACGGCCGCGCCGAACTCCAGGCGACCGACACCGACCTCGGCATCCGTGCCGGGTTCGAGGCGAACATCGCCGCCGAGGGCTCGGTAGTGGTCCCCGGGCGCCTGCTTCTCGACGTGGCCCGCTCGCTCCCCAAGGCCGACCTCTCGCTCGAGTACCGGCCGTCCGAGCAGGACGTCGAGGTCATCTCCGGCTCGGCGAAGTTCCACCTCCGGACGCTGCCGCTCGAGGACTTCCCGAAGCTGCCCGAGCCGGACAGCGCCGCCGCGCTCGCCGTTCCGGCACAAGCGTTCGTGGAGACGATCGGGCGCGTCGCACGCTCCGCCTCGCGCGACGAGACTCGCCCGCACCTGACCGGGGTGCTCGTCACCGCGGACGGCGCGGACCTCCGGATGGTCGCCACCGACTCCTACCGCCTCTCCGTCAAGGAGACGAAGCTCGATCCGCCGCTGGACGGCTCGCTGGAGGCGAACGTGCCTGCGCGGACGCTCCAGGAGCTCAGCCGCGTGGTCGCCACCGACGGCGATGAGCAGATCAGCGTCACCGCGCTCGAGAACCAGGTCGTGTTCAGCGCCGGCGACGTCGTGCTCTCCTCACGCCTGGTTGATGGTCGATTCCCGAACTACCAGCAACTCCTGCCCGAGGCCTACGAGCACGAGCTGCGGATCGAACGCGGCGAGCTGGTCGAGGTCGTGCGCCGGATCAGCCTGCTGGCGCAGAAGAACGCACCGCTGCGGCTGGCCTTCAGCGAGGGTGCGCTCGAGATCTCGGCCCAGACTCCGGACGTTGGCGAGGCGTCGGAGTCGCTCCCTGTTCCGTTCGCCGGCGAACCATTGGAGATCGGGTTCAACCCCGAGTTCTTTCGCGACGGCCTCGAGAGCGCCGAGACGGAGGAGCTCGTGCTCAAGCTGATCAGCCCGCTGCGGCCGGGCCTGATCCAGTCCGGTGACGACGGGGGCTTCATCTACCTCGTGATGCCGATCCGGCTGAACGTCTGAGCGCCCGTGCGGGTCACGGCCGTCGAGCTGCGCGACTTCCGCAACTACGAGCGCGCGCGGGTCGAGCTCGGCCCCGGCCTGACGATCGTCTCCGGCCCCAACGGCGCGGGTAAGACGAACCTGCTCGAGGCGGTCTACTTCGGCTGCCTGGGCCGGTCGCCGCGGACCACGAACGAGCGCGAGCTGGTCCGCGCGGGCGCAGCGGTGGCGCGCGTGACCGCGCACACGACCGAGCCGGACGGCACCGCGCACACGATCGAGGTCGGTTTCGCGCCGGGTGAGCCGAAGGCCGTGCGCGTGGACGACGCGCCTGTGGACAACCTGTCGGCATCCCCCGCACGCCCGCTCGCGAGCGTCTTCCTGCCCGAGCGGCTCGAGCTCGTCAAGGGCGCGCCGGCGGCTCGGCGGGCGCACCTCGACCGGTTCGTGGCCGCGGTCTGGCCGGCCCGGAGCGAGTCCCGCACGGCCTACTCGCGCGCCCTGAGCCAGCGCAACGCGCTGCTGGCCCGGATCCGCGCCGGAGCGAGCAGCCCCGACACGCTCGACACCTGGGACGGTGAGCTGGCCCGCCACGGCATTCAGCTGATGGCCGACCGGCAGGAGGCGATCACGGCGCTGGCGCCTCGGTTCGCCGAGCTCGCGACCCTGCTCGGGCTGCCCGAGCCCGCCTCGCTCGAGTACCGGCCACGGTCCGCGGCGGCCGACGCCGGCGGGCTCGTGGCGGAGCTGGCCGAGCGCCGGCAGGCCGACCTCGAACGGGGCTTCACCGCCCACGGACCACATCGCGATGACCTGCGGCTGCTGCACGGCAGCCGCGGCCTACGCCAGTACGGCTCCCAGGGACAGCAGCGGGTAGCGCTGCTGGCGTTGCTGTTCGCCGAGCGCGATGTGCTGCGCGACGAGCGCGGGACGACGCCACTGATGCTCCTGGACGACGTGATGTCGGAGCTCGACGCGAGCCGCCGCGGGCTGCTGGCCGACCTGCTGCGCGAGGGTGGTCAGAGTCTGCTGACCACCACCGAGCCGGGCCACGTGCCCGCCCGGGGACCCGAGGCCAGGTTGATCGAGGTCGATCGCGGCGCCCTCGACCCGGTGGTGGGGGTGGCGCGGTGAGGCGGAGCGGACCGCGCTCGCTTGCCGGCGCCCTCGAGGGGGTGGCCACCGCGGCGCGCCCGCAGACCCTCCTCGCGCGGGTGCAGGCAATCTGGGACGAGGCGGCCGGACCGACCATCGCGGCGGAGGCGCAGCCGCGCGCGGAGGCGGGCGGCACCGTCGTCGTCGAGTGCTCGTCCGGGGTCTGGGCGCAGGAGCTGCAGCTGCTGTCGCCCGACCTGCTCGAGCGGCTGAACGCCGCCCTCGGGGACGCCCGCGACGCTCCGATCCGGGGCCTCAGGTTCAGGGTCGGCGGGCGCGCCTGACGGCCGCCGCGGCCGGTATCCATAACGACCGACGACGGGACCCCGGCCTGCGCACTGATTTTGTGCGCCTTTGCAGGTATTTTGTAACGCTCGTGAGCGTCCGCCGCGGAGCTTATCCTGCTAATATCCGAGGTCGGTTCACCGAGTGCCCCGGGACTGGACGCGGAGCGTCCGACCGGGGCCTCTTCATGTGTGTGGTGACGAAAGGTTTCGCTTGGCGAAGGACGCGAAGAACGGGAAGAGCGGCAATGGAAGCAACGGCAGCTATGCGGCGCAGGACATCACCGTCCTCGAGGGGCTCGAGGCCGTCCGCAAGCGGCCCGGGATGTACATCGGGTCGACCGGCATCCGTGGCCTGCACCACCTGATCTACGAGGTGATGGACAACTCCGTCGACGAGGCGCTCGCCGGCGAGGCCGATGAGGTGGCGATCACGATCCACCCCGACAACTCGGTGACCGTGACCGACAACGGGCGCGGGATCCCCGTCGACATCATGAAGAAGGAGAACAAGCCTGCCGCGGAGGTCGTGCTGACCGTTCTGCACGCCGGCGGCAAGTTCGGCGACGGTGGCGGCTACAAGGTGTCCGGTGGCCTGCACGGCGTCGGTGTGTCGGTCGTCAACGCCCTTTCCGAGAGCCTGGACCTGAAGATCTGGCGCGACGGCCACGAGTGGACCCAGTCCTACGAGCGCGGCGTTCCGAGCGGACCGATCGAGAAGGGCGCCACGACCAGCGACCACGGCACCAGCATCACCTTCCTGCCCGACCTCGACATCTTCGAGTCGATCGGATACGAGCGCGAGACGCTCGAACAGCGCTTCCGCGAGATGGCGTTCCTGACCAAGGGGCTCAAGGTGACGTTCACCGACGAGCGTGGTGTCGCGCCGTCGACCGCGGACGTGGAGGCCCCCGAGGCCCCCGCCGACGCGGAGGCCGGCCCGTTCAGGGTCGAGTTCCAGTACGACGGCGGCATCGTGGACTTCGTCACCTGGCTGCACTCGCAGGGGACGAAGGAGCCGCTGCACAAGAAGGTCATCGCCGTCACCGCCGAGGGGGACGCCGGCGAGGTCGAGGTGGCGCTCCAGTGGAACGCCTCCTACCAGGAGAACCTGCTCTCGTTCGCCAACAACATCAACACCCACGAGGGCGGCACCCACCTGTCCGGCTTCCGCTCGGCGCTGACGCGCACCGTGAACGCGTACGCGCGCGAGAAGGGCGAGCTCAAGGAGAAGGACCCGAACCTCCAGGGCGAGGACATCCGCGAGGGCCTGACGGCGGTCATCTCGGTGAAGATCGCCGACCCGCAGTTCGAGGGCCAGACCAAGACCAAGCTCGGCAACCCGCCGGTCGAGGGCTTCGTCCAGGCAGCGGTGAACAAGGGCCTGGCGGAGTTCTTCGAGGAGAACCCGCAGGAGGCGCGTCAGGCGATCAAGAAGGCGGTCGAGGCCGCGCGCGCCCGCGAGGCCGCGCGCAAGGCGCGCGACATGACGCGCCGCAAGTCGGCGCTGGAGAACTCCAACCTCCCGGGCAAGCTCGCCGACTGTTCGGTGCGCGATCCGGAGAGCGCCGAGCTGTTCATCGTCGAGGGTGACTCGGCCGGCGGCTCGGCCAAGCAGGGCCGGGACCGCAACACCCAGGCGATCCTGCCCCTGCGCGGCAAGATCATCAACGCCGAGAAGAACCGGATCGACAAGGTGCTGTCGAACACCGAGGTGCAGTCGCTGATCGCCGCGATCGGGACCGGCATCCGCGACGAGTTCGACATGGCGAACCTGCGCTACCACCGGATCGTGGTCATGACCGACGCCGACGTGGACGGCGCACACATCCGCACGCTCGTGCTCACGTTCTTCTACCGCGAGCTCCCCGACCTGATCGACGCAGGCAAGATCTACATCGCCAAGCCGCCGCTGTACCGGCTCCAGAACGGCAAGCAGGAGCTTTACATCGAGAAGGAGTCCGAGCTCGAGGAGGTGCTGCTGCGCGACAAGCTCGAGAAGATGGACGTGCGCGGCCGCGGCGGGTCGGCGTTCGCGATGACGCATGCGCGCTGGCAGCGCTACAACCGGCTGCTCAAGCAGTTCGAGGGCTGGGCGTCCAGCCTCCGGGCCGGCTACGGCCACGACACGACCGTGTTCCTGGAGCAGTCGCAGCTGCTGGGCGCCGGCGTGGCGGACCCCGAGGCGGCGATCAAGCTGCTCGAGACCGAGGACGTGGACGACGCGCCGTACCGGACCGAGCTCGTCGACCAGGACGAGACCGAGCTGATGGTGCGAGTCATCGAGACCCGGACCGGGTCGGCGACAACGCGGCCGCTGCGGCGGGAGATGTTCTCGACGCCCGAGTACCGCGGCTTCGTGAAGGTGCACGGCGACCTCACCGAGCTGGCGGGCACGCCCCCGTTCGACCTCTCGCTCGGCAAGAAGGCCGAGCTGGCGCTGTCGTTCGAGGACCTGCGCCAGAAGGTCCTGGACCTGGCGCGCGAGGGCGAGAACCTCCAGCGCTTCAAGGGGCTCGGCGAGATGAACCCGAGCCAGCTGTTCGGCACCACGATGGACCCGGCGCGACGAACGCTCCAGCAGGTGTCGATCGACGACGCCGCGGCTGCCGACCAGGTGTTCTCGATGCTGATGGGCGACCTCGTCGAGCCGCGCCGGAAGTTCATCGAGGACCACGCACGCGACGTCACCAACCTGGACGTCTGAGGAGGCTTTAGATGGCTAACGGAATCGAGACCCTCTCCGGCGGGAACGTCGAGCCGCGCGGGCTCGAGGAGGAGATGCGCAGCTCCTACCTCGACTACGCGATGAGCGTGATCGTGGGCCGCGCGCTGCCGGACGTGCGCGACGGCCTCAAGCCGGTGCACCGGCGCGTGCTGCACGCGATGAACGAGGCCGGGCTGATGCCCAACCGGCCGTTCCGCAAGTCGGCGACCACTGTCGGCGACGTGATGGCCAAGTACCACCCGCACGGCGACTCCGCCATCTACGACACGCTCGTGCGGATGGCGCAGCCGTTCGCGATGAGCGAGCCGCTGATCGACAAGCAGGGCAACTTCGGCTCGATCGACAGCGACCCGCCGGCGGCGATGCGCTACACGGAAGCGCGGCTGGCCAAGCTGGCGACCGAGCTGCTGCGCGACATCGACTCGGACACCGTCGACTTCGTTCCCAACTACGACGAGTCCAAGCTCGAGCCGACGGTGCTGCCGGCGCGGTTCCCGAACCTGCTCGTCAACGGCGCGGCCGGCATCGCGGTCGGGATGGCCACGAACATCCCGCCGCACAACCTCGGAGAGGCCATCGACGCGGTGGTCGCCTACATCGACGATCCGTCCATCGGGGTCGAGGGCCTGATGGAGCACCTGCCCGGCCCGGACTTCCCGACCGGCGCGGTGATCGCCGGCCGCCAGGGCATCAGGGAGGCCTACGAGACCGGCCGCGGGCGCGTGGTCATGAAGGGCGTGGCGCACTACGAGGAGATCGGCCGTGGCAAGGAAGCCATCGTGATCACCGAGCTTCCGTACCAGGTGTCCAAGGGCGACGGCCGCGGTGACGGCTCGGGGCTGATCAAGAAGATCGCGGAGGTGGTGAAGAAGGGCCGGATCACGGACATCACCGACCTGCGCGACGAGTCGGACGAGCACAACATCCGCCTGGTGGTGGAGCTCAAGCGCGACGCGCTGCCGAAGGTGGTGCTCAACCAGCTCTACAAGCACACGATGCTCCAGTCCACGTTCGGCGTGAACATGGTCGCGCTCGTTGACGGCGTGCCACGGACGCTGGGTCTGGTGCGGATCATCCAGGAGTACGTCAACCACCAGCGTGACGTGGTCGTGCGCCGGACCAAGCACGAGCTGCGCCAGCGCGAGGCGCGCCTGCACATCCTCGAGGGTCTGCTGATCGCGATCGCCGACATCGACGCGGTGATCGAGCTGATCCGCGGCTCGGCGGACCCGGACTCGGCGCGCGAGGGCCTGATGGACAAGTTCGACCTCACGCGGATCCAGGCGCAGGCGATCCTGGACCTGCGCCTGCAGCGCCTGACCGCGCTCGAGGCCGACAAGATCAAGCAGGAGCACGCGGACACGCTCGAGCGAATCAAGGAGCTGCGCGAGATCCTCGGCGACGAGAAGCGCGTGATGTCGATCGTCCGCGAGGAGCTCACCGAGCTCAGGGACGCCTACGCAGGCGAGCGGCGGACGAAGATCACGCACGCCGAGGGCGACATCGACATCGAGGACCTGATCGCCGACCAGCAGATGGTCATCTCGATCACGAACTCCGGCTACATCAAGGTGCTGCCGCTGGCCACGTACCGCAAGCAGAAGCGGGGCGGGGTCGGCGTGATCGGAATGGACACGAAGGAGGACGACTACATCGAGCACCTTTTCGTGTGCTCGACGCACGACTACCTCCTGTTCTTCACCAACCGCGGCAAGGTGTACCGCCAGAAGGTCTACGACCTCCCGGAGGCGCCGCGCCAGTCCAAGGGCCGCGCGCTGGTGAACGTTCTGCCCATGCGCGAGGGAGAGCGGGTGCAGTCGGTGCTGTCCACGCGCGACTTCAGCGAGGGCAAGTTCCTGGTGTTCGCCACCCGCCAGGGCCAGATCAAGAAGACCGAGTTCGGTGCTTACAACACTCCGATCAAGGCCGACGGGATCATCGCCATCAAGATCCGCGACGACGACGAGCTGGTGTCGGTGCGCCGAACCAGCGGCGAGGACGACATCATCATGGTGGCCCGCTCGGGCCAGGCGGCGCGCTTCAAGGAGTCCGACGCCCGGCCGATGGGACGCGACACGGCGGGGGTCAAGGGCATGAATGTCTCGCGTGGGGACAACTGCGTGCTGGCTATGGACATCGCTCGCGACGACGCTGAGCTGCTGGTCGTAACCGAGAACGGCTACGGCAAGCGGACGCTGGTCTCCGAGTACCCCGTCAAGGGCCGCGGAGCGATGGGCGTGAAGACGATCAACATCACCGAGAAGAAGGGCGGGGTGGCCGGCGCCATGATCGTGCGCGACCACCAGGACCTGGTGTTCATCTCCCGCGAGGGCATGGTCCAGCGCACGGGCGTGCAGGGCATCTCACAGCAGGGTCGAGGAGCGCAGGGCGTGACCGTCATGAACCTGCGCCAGGGCGACATCGTCAGCGCAGTGGCGCTCGTGATGGAGGAGGAGGCCGACACGTCGGCGGTGGTAGGCGACGCCAGCGAGGAGCTGAAGCCGATCGACGAGCTGCCGGGCGGCGACGAGCCGGCCGAGGGGTAGAGCCACCTCGGTTGCTAGGTTGGGATCACCAGGGAAAGGAGGTGGTCCTAACTTGATTCACATACATGACGGGACTCTGGAGGTGTCCGGCCGCTAGACCGGATGCTGGGCCCCGTTCAGCGGAGTCCAACCGGACATCCGCCGGGTGCGCGGGCCGGGACTTGTCCCTCCGGCCCAGGCGAATTGCCTGAGCACGCCACCCGGTGCTGGTCCAGATCAGACGTGCGAGAGGCGTCCCATCCGGGGCGCCTCTCGTCGTTTCGGCGTCACGGGAAGAGGTCGCGCAGGCGGGGCAGTCGCTCGGACGGGCTGTCGCCACCGTCGGGGGGCGTGCCGGCCCCCGGTTCCCCGGAGCCGGGGTCGCGCTCCAGCGAGTCGACTCGCTTCTCGAGCGCCGTGACGCCCGACGCCGCGCCCGAAGCTGTCCGCTGGGCTTGGTCGACCTGTGTTCGGAGCTGCTGTACCTGGGCGGTCGTGGGCGCCGTGTCCAGCCTCCCCTCGAGCCGCGCGAGGCGCGACTCCACGCGCTGCTCGCTGGCGGCGATCCGCTTGCCGGTCTCGTTGGCCCGCCGCTCAGCCGCGCGCCCGGAGTCGTCAAGCAGGGCGATCAGGGCGACCACGGTGGCTGCGACCGCCCAGACGCCGGCGACGACGACCCACCGGCGCAGCGGGCGCAGGTCGTCCTCGGTCACCGGCGTGCCCTCCTCCTGCTCGACCTCCACGGTGGCCATGGTCAGGCCGCCGAGGCGAGGTACTGCTCCCACGCCTGCGGGATCACGGGCGCGGCCACATGGATGAACACGGTGCTCCCGGGCACGCGTGGCTTGGTGCGCGGGACCATATTCGCCTGACGCGGCAGGCGGTCGCCCTTGCGCCGGTTGCACGGCGCGCAGCAGGCGACGATGTTCTCCCAGCCCGAGCCGCCGCCCTTGGAGCGGGGGATCACGTGGTCGACCGTCAGGTTGCCGCGCTCCTGCCCGCAGTACTGGCATGTCCACTGGTCTCGGGCGAACACGGCACGGCGGGTGATCTTGCGCCGGTGCGCGTCACGCGGGATCCTCACGTATGTGGTGAGGCGGATGACCATCGGCCGTGGCAGGGTCACCGACTCGGCGTGCAGCGCCCACTCGGACCGCTCCAGGATCTCGGCGCGTTCCTTGAGCACGAGCACCGCGGCGCGCCGCACCGTGCACACGTTGATCGGCTCGTACGAGGCGTTCAGCACGAGCACGCGGCCGGTCGATCCTCCGCGCCGCCCGCTCCGGCCGGCGGGCAGCGCAGCGATAGGGACTGGGACTGGCCCGGTCGCCGGAGCTGCATTGACCGCTTCGTAGCGGGCCGTCACGGTGACGAGATTCTAGCGAGGGTCGCGGTCCGGCCCGCTTGGATAAGACCCCAACAGCCGCAGCTCGTGGACCCGCGCCCGGAGCGCCTCGAGCGCCTCGGCCACGGGCGGATCCGCGGTCGACCCGTCCAGATCGGCGAAGAACATGTAGTGCCCGAGCCGCACTCGGCGCGGACGCGATTCGATCCGCGTCAGGTTGATCTGGCGGCTGGAGAGCTCGCCGAGAACCGACACCAGCGCGCCGGGAGACTCGTCGTTAAAGCCCCAGAACACGATCGAGGTCGTGGCAGCGCCCTCGGTGGGGGGCGCGGCGTCGGTGGCCGGCGCCAGCCACACGAACCGGGTCCGGTTGTCATCGCGGTCCTCGACAGCGGCGGCCAGTACCTCGCAGCCGTACAGCTCGGCTGCCAGCGCGGAGCCCAGTGCCGCCCACGGCTGGTCGGACTGGCCGACCAAGCGCACCGCCTCGGCGGTCGAGGCGACCGCGATCCGTTCAGCGTCGGGCAGGTTGGCGTCGAGGAAGCGGGCGCACTGGCCGGTCGCGTGGGGGATCGACAGCACCTTGCGCACCGCGGGCAGGTCGGTGCCGGGCCTGGCGATCAGGTTGTGGTGGATCGGGTGTACGACCTCGGCGACGATCCGCACCGCCTCGGCCGGGCCGGCGAGCGCGTCAAGCGTGGCGGCCACCCCGCCCTCGAGCGAGTTCTCGATCGGTACCACGGCCCGATCCGTCTGGCCCAGCTGCACGGCCATGACCGTCTCGTGCAGCGTGGCGCGCGGTTCGCGCTCGACCGGACCGGGGGCCGAGGCCAGCAACGCCTCCTCGGTGTGCGTGCCGGGCGGCCCGAGGTAGGCCACCGAGCTCACTCGGCGTCGACCGGCTCCGGCGGGCGGCGCTCCAGGGCGGCGGCCACGGCCTCCTGCTCCTCGGGCGAGAGCTCCAGCTCCGAGCTGCCCTCGTGCACCTGCTTGACGTATACGCGGGCGTTCTCGCGGTGCAGGATCGACGACATCACAACGCCCGAGCGGCTGGCGTCCAGGAGGGCGATCGAGCTGGATTGGCGGCCCGACATCTCGCCGTAGGCGTCGTAGCGGATCAGCGAGCGGTAGGTCAGGCATCCGTCGATCCGGCCCTCGGCCGCGTCCATCCGCGTCTCGATTCCCTGGGCGGTCTCCTCGACCCAGTCACGCAGCTCCACGAACCCCTGCTCGAGCCGCGCGGCATGCTCGACGAGGTCGAGTTCGCCGGCGTCGCCGAGCACGCGGCGCTGGCCGGCGCGCAGCCGGCGTAGCTTCACGGCCAGCACGACGGCCAGGATCAGGGCGATCACGGCCACCGCGGCGCCCGCCAGGGCGACGATGCCCTCGGTCGAGTTGAGTCCGTCCACCGCGCCGAGATTAACTGCCTACGGGGGCGGGAGGAGTCCCAACCGGCCGTTGGCCGGTGAGCACCGCACGAAGAACGTCACCGCGTGAAGATCGCCGAGTACGAGGCCTTGTTGTTGTCGAGCTTCTCCTCGCCCGGCACCTTCGCGACGGTCACGCTGATCGGCACGTTCTGACCGGTCGGCGGCGGATCGGTGATCGGGATCTCGACGGGCTTGGTCTCGCCGGCGGCGATCGTGTCGAGGATCTTCTCTGCGCGCACGGCGTCACCGCCGCGGCCGATGGTGACCTCCACGCGCACGTCCTCCTCGGTGTTCTCGCCCTGGTTGGCCACCTGGACCGTCATCGTCAGGTCGTCCGCCAGCGAGACGTTGGCCGCCGCGCCACCGGGGTTCAGCGCCTGGCCACCGATGGTGGTGGAGGCGACGCCGGTCCCGTGCAAGCCGGGCGCGGCGTCCTCGTCGTTGGCGCCGCTGCCGCCGAGCTTGGGGATGCGGTCGGCGATGGTGGCGGGCACTACCCAGTCGGGCTCGGGCAGGAAGCTGCTGCGCGGCACCTGCTCGCTGCCCAGGTCCTCCGCCTCGAGCGTGCGCCGCAAGGTGGGTACGAACCGGGTCTGGTAGATGACGTCGCTTGCCAGGAAGTTCTGCATGCTGCCCGCGACCTGCTCGATGCCGCGGCGGCGGTCGCCCTGGTCCGCGCTCGCCCTGGGGAGCTGGGTCGCGATCGCCTTGACCCCGTCGCGGCGAAGCTTCAGCGCCTCGTCCAGATAGCTCTGTGCGCCCTTCAGGTCGTCCGGCGTGTCCAGTGCCTCGACACGGTCGACCAACTGCTCGGACTGGCCGCTGAAGGTGTTGAGCTGGTTCTGGACCTGGACGTCGCTGGCATTCGCGGGGGCGCCGAGCGTGCGGAACAGGTTCGCGCTCTCCTGGTCGGACTCGCGCACCAGCGCCGACACGTCGCGCACGTACTCGCGGAAGGCGTCCTCCTTGCGCGAGTTCTGGCAGCTGCGGAAGAGCAGGACGAGTAGGAGCAGGACGACGATTCCGACCCCGATCGCGATCGCGCGCCGTACCATGAGGGTTTGGCGATCGGTCGAGGGACCCGCCGGAGGCGGGCGCCGCCCCGATCGGGGGCGCGGTGTTGGCTGATCCGGTTCGTCGAAGAAGGACAGGGTTACGCGCCTCGCTTCCGGTGAGGAGTATGCCTTTTCTGTCGGTTGTCCTGCCTCGGAGCCGCCCCGAGGCAGCAGGGGGAAGGTTGCGGCGGCAGAACTACGAACCAAGATGAGACGGTCCGAGACCACCACCATCCCCGAAGGAGAGCCGGTCGTGCGCCTCGGGCCCGACCGCACTCCGGGCCGGATCGCGCTGGGCCGGTACCGCTTGGACGAGCGCATCGGCGCCGGTGGATTCGGGGTGGTGTGGCGCGCTCACGACCTGAAGCTGGAGCGCGATGTGGCCGTCAAGGCCGTACCGCGTACCGGTGGCGAGGCCGGGTACCCGGACTGCGTAGGGCACAGGCAGGCGCGCACCGAGCGCGAGGCGCTGGCCGCCGCGAAGCTCAACCACCCGGGCATCGTGGCGCTGTACGAGTTCGGCTACGACGACGAGCACATCTACCTGGTGTCGGAGCTCGTCGAGGGCGCCACGCTCGGCGAGCTGGCCCACGAAGGCGCGCTGTCGGACCGCGATGTGGCGAAAGTGGGCCGCGCCCTGGCCGACGCGCTCGGTCACGCGCACGCGCGCGGGGTGATCCACCGCGACGTCAAGCCGGCGAACGTGATGGTGCTGGCCGAGCCCGCTGCCGGGGCGGGCTTCGCCAAGCTGACCGACCTTGGCGTGGCGCACGTGGCGTCCGCCGACGACCTGACCGCGGCGGGTGACGTGGTGGGCACGCTGGCCTACATGGCGCCCGAGCAGGCCGAGGGGCGGCGCATCAGCGCCGCGTGCGACGTCTACTCGCTGGCGCTGACCCTGTACGAGGCGTGGACCGGCAGCAACCCGGTGCGCGCCCGCGGCGCCGCCGCGACCGCACGCCGGCTGGGCATGGCGCTGCCGCCGCTGCACTCGATCAGGGATGACCTGCCGGCCGAGTTGGCCGAGGTGGTGGACGCCGCGCTCGACCCCGACCCTCAGTACCGGCCCGACCCGGCGGAGCTGGCCGAGGTGCTGGCGGGGGCAGCCGACGACCTCTCCGACGAAGGCGGCCTGGTCGAGCCCGAAACGATCGAGCGCTTCGGGCTGACCGCCGTCCGTGCGCGAACGCGGCTGATGACGATGCTGCATCGCGGGAGCGCCGCCGCCACCCCGGACGCGATCGAGCCCTTCGCGCCCAGCCGCCGGGGCACCGTGGCGGTCCGCGCAGCGGCCGGCGCTGCGGCGGGCGCGGGAATGCTCGTCGGCTTCGGCGCCGTCGGCAGCGCGCCCGCGTTCTCACCGCTGGCGGCGGCCGCGATCGTGGCCGTGGCCGTGGCGCTCCTTCCGCGCCTGGGATGGCTGGCCGCGGCCGGTCTGTTCTGCCTGTGGCTTGCCACCGACGGGGGCGACCCGCGCGCGGCCCTGATCACGGGACTGGCCCTCGCGGTGGTGCCGATCTTGCTCCCGCGTGCGGGCACGCTGTGGTCGGTGCCCGCGCTGGCCCCGCTGCTGGGCCTTGCCGGCCTGGCCCCGCTGTTCGTCGGCGTTGCGGCGCTGGCGCCCACGGCGTGGCGGCGTGCGGGCCTGGCCGTGGCCGGGTTCGGGTGGCTGCTTGCGGTGGAGGTGCTCAGCGAGCGCACGCTGCTGTTCGGCGTGACCGAGGAGACCCTGGACGCCGCAGCGTTCGCGCCTGCGCCGGTCTGGGCGGCGTTCGCCGTCGCGCTGCCGCTGATCGCACGTGGGCGCTGGGCGGCGCTCGACCTGCTCCTCGGCGCGGTCTGGGCAGTGGGCCTGGTGATGGCCCACGACCAGCTCGGCGAGCTGATGTCGGCAGGCTCGGGCCTCCAGACCGCGCGCGGCGCGGTGGCGGGCGCGGCCCTGGGCGCCCTGGTGGCCGTGACGGTCATCCTGCTGGCGCCGCCACGGCCCGACGCGCCCCCGCAGCCAGCATTACCCTGACCACCCACCGATGAGCGTTCTGAAGAACCTGGAAGCGAAGCTCGGCGGCCTCGTGGAGGGGGCGTTCAGCCGCGCCTTCAAGTCCCGCGTCGAGCCCGTCGAGCTGGCGCGCAAGCTGGCGCGTGAGATGGAGGAGAGCAAGCAGGTGTCGGTCTCGCGCGTTTACGTGCCCAACCACTACCGCGTTTTCCTGTCGCCGCAGGACCGCGAGCAGTTCGAGAGCTACGAGCCGGCGCTGCGCAAGGAGCTGTCCGACTACCTGCTCGAGCACGCGCGTGCGGAGCGGCTCGCGCTGACCAGCCGCCCGGCGGTGGAGTTCATGACCGATGAGCGGCTGAACCTCGGCGAGTTCGGCATCCAGGCCCAGCTGCTCGGGGAGCCCGAGCCCGAGCCGGGCGAGGCGCTGGCCGAGGCATCGCCATCTCAGGGCGACTTCGGCCACACGATGGTCTACTCGCCAGACCGGGCGGCGCGCAAGCTGGAGCCGGAGCCGGTGGCGCCGTCGCGCGCCGTGCTGTCCGGCGCCGGCAGCCGCACGGTGCTCAGCGGGGCGCGCGTGGTCCTCGGCCGCAGCCGCGACTGCGAGATCACCGTGGACGACGCCAACGTGTCCCGCCGGCACGCCGAGCTGCGGCCGTCCGGGGCCAGCTGGGAGGTGTCCGACCTGGGCTCGACCAACGGCGTCAAGGTCAACCGCCAGCGGGTCGATTCGGCCGTCCTGCGCCATGGCGACGTGATCACGCTGGGCCTGACCGAGCTCGAATTCGAGCTGGAGTAGGACGCGCGATGGACGATCCGCTCGCGGTGGCGTTGAAGTTCGGCTTCCTGGCCGTGCTCTACCTGTTCCTGCTGTGGGTCTCGCGCAGCGCGCTGCGCGATCTGACGCGCGGGCAGGAGGCCGCCGGGTCGGAGCCGGTCGATGCCCCCGGTGGCCGGCGCAGCGAGCCCCACGACGGCGGGCTGCTGGCGCACATGTCGCCGCATCTGACGGTGGTGGCCGCCCTCGGCCACGAGCCCGGTGACGTGATCGATGTGGCGGCGGGGGCGACGATGGGCCGCGGCGACGCGGCCGACATCAACGTGGACGACCCGTTCGCGTCGTCGGCGCACGCGCGGATCTACGCGCGCGGGGACTTCATGCAGCTCGAGGACATGGGCTCGACCAACGGCACCTACCTGAACGGCCGACCGGTTCGCGGCGCGGAGCGGCTCAAGGAGGCCGACACGATCCGGATCGGCGACACCGAGTACCGCTACGGGGAGTGAGGGGTGACCGTGCGCGTCGTCGAGCAGGCCGGGTTGTCCGACGTTGGCCGTCAGCGCGACGCCAACGAGGACAACTTCGTGATCGCAGAGCCGCTGTTCGCAGTTGCCGACGGCATGGGCGGCGCCCAGGCGGGCGAGGTGGCCTCGCGCACGGCGGCCGATGTGTTCGCGCAGGTCGAGGGCAGCGATGACCAGCCCGAGCAGCTGCTGACCGACCTCACGCGCGAGGCCAACCGGCGGATCTTCGAGATGTCCCGCACCGACGCCTCACGGCGCGGTATGGGCACCACGCTCACGGCCGCGATGGTGTGGAGCAAGGGCGTCAGCATCGGCCACGTGGGCGACAGCCGCGCCTACCGGCTGCGTGACGGCAAGCTCGAGCAGCTGACGCACGACCACTCGCTGGTCGCCGAGCTCCAGCGCAGCGGGCAGCTGACCGCCGAGGCGGCCGAGAACCATCCGCAGCGCTCGATCATCACCCGCGCGCTGGGGCCGGAGCCGGACGTCGAGGTGGACGCGCACACCCACACCGCGCGCGCCGGCGACGTCTACGTGCTGTGCTCGGATGGCCTCACCGGCATGATCTCCGACGCCGACATGGAGGCCATCCTGCGCGGCGCCGGCACGCTCGACGACGCGGCGCAGGCGCTGGTCAAGGCGGCCAACCAGAGCGGCGGCAAGGACAACATCACCGTCGTGCTGTTCCGCCTCGCCGAGGACGAGTCCCCGGCCCGGGGGGCAGGCGGCGCCGGCGCGGCGGCGCCGGACGACACGCTGGCGGGCTCGGAGACGATCCACCAGGGGCTGACCGCGGACGACGTGCACACGGCGGTGCGCGAACAGGAGCGGGCCGCCGCCAGGGCACCCGCGACCGACGCCGCGCCGCCGTCGCCCCGGGGCATGCCCACCCATGCCCGCCGCTCACGCGGTCGGCTCGCGGCGACCGCGCTGGCCAGCCTGCTGCTGGTCGCGCTGGTGGCCTTCGGCGCGTACCTCGGCGCCCGCCGCGTCTACTTCCTTGGCACCGATGACGCGGGGCTGGTGACGATCTACCGCGGCGTGCCGTACCAGCTGCCGTTGGGCGTCGACCTGTACAGCGAGCAGTACGCCTCGAGCGTGCCCGCGCGTTCCCTGGCCCGTGCCCGGCGCGCGCGGCTGCTGGACCACGAGTGGCGCAGCAGGGCCGACGCCGAGGACCTCGTGCGCCAGCTCGAGCGCGGCACGCTGGACACGGGCGGCGACGAACCGTGAGCGCGCGCACGCGCGAGATGCTGGGCCTGATCCCGGTGGCGTTGATCGTGAGCGCCGGCTTTGCGGCCGTGCTTCTGGCGCGCAGCGAGGGCGGCCCTCCCGGCGCGGCGCTCGACGAGGTCAAGGCGGGAACGCTGACCTACGGGCTGGTGTTCCTCGGCCTGTGCCTGTTCGCGCACGTGTTCATGCGCGCGCGGCTGCCGGACGCCGATCCGTACCTGTTCCCGCTTGGCGCGACGCTGGCCGCGTTCGGCCTTGTGGTGATCTACCGGATCGACCCCGACCTGGCCCGCGAGCAGGCGCAATGGTTCGTGATCGGCCTGGTGGTGTTTGTGGCCACGATCGTGTTCCTGCGCGACCACGCGGTGCTGGAGCGCTACCGCTACACGATCGCCGCGGCGGGGATCGTGCTGCTGTTGATGCCGCGCGTGCCCGGCCTCGGCGAACAGGTCAACGGCGCGTTCCTGAACGTCAAGCTCGGCCCGATCTCGTTCCAGCCCGCGGAGTTCGCCAAGATCGCGATCATCATCTTCCTGGCCAGCTACCTCCGCGACACGGGGGACGTGCTGATCCGGGAGCGGCTGACGCCGCTGACCCCGCTGCGACAGGCGCTCACGATCCTCCTGCCCGCGGGGTTCGTGCTCGTGGCGGTCGCGGTGCTGGCGCTGCCCCCGGCGGAGAGCGTGCTGCTGGCCATCTTCGTGGCCTCGCTGGCGGCGATCCTGCGCGAGCGGCCGTCGCTCAAGCACTTCGGCCCGTTGCTGCTGGTCTGGGGGCTTGCCATGTTCATGCTGCTGTTCATCCGCGACCTGGGCAGCTCGCTGATGTTCTTCGGCGGCTTCCTGGCGCTGCTGTACGTGGCCACGGCGCGGCTGTCGCTCGTGGGTGTCGGCGCCACGATGTTTCTGGGCGGCGCCACCTATTTCGCCTCCACGGTAAGCCACGTGGAGGACCGGATCGCGGTCTGGCAGGACCCCTTCGACGCGCAGCTGTACGACCAGGTGGGGGGCAGCTACCAGATCGCGCAATCGCTGTTCGCACAGGCCGACGGCGGGCTGTTCGGGCGCGGCTTCGGCCAGGCGCTGCTGGAGATTCCCGGCACCGGTCAGAACATCCTGCCCGCCGCGCACACCGACCTGATCTACGCCGTGGTCGTGGATGAGATCGGGCTGTTCGGCGGCTGCGGGCTGCTGCTGGTCTACCTGTTGTTCGCGGCGCGCGGGTTCAAGACCGCCATGGTGGCGGGCGACGGCTTCTCCAAGCTGCTGGCCGCGGGCCTGTCGTCGGTCTTCGCGCTCCAGGTGTTCGTGATCGTCGGCGGCGTGACCAAGGTGATCCCGCTGACCGGCGTGACGATGCCGTTCGTCTCCTACGGGGGCAGTTCGATCGTGGCCAACATGATGCTGCTGGCGCTGCTGCTGATCGTGTCCGACCACGCCCGCCGGGACCGGCTCCGCCGCCAGGGCGGCCTCGTGTGAACCGGCAGATCGCGCAGCTGTTCGCCCTATCGATGGTGCTGTTCGCCGTGCTGATCGGCTTCACGTCGCAGTGGTCGGTGTTCGGCGCCGAGGCGCTCAGGGACAACGAGAAGAACCGCCGGCCGCTGATCGAGGAGCAACAGATCCCGCGCGGGCTGATCAAGGCCTCCGACGGCCAGGTGCTTGCCCGCAACGTGGCCCGCGGTTCGGGCAACAGCCGCATCTTCCGCCGCACCTATCCGGCCGGTCCGCTGTTCTCGCACGCGGTGGGCTACTCGTTCGTGTCCAAGGGCCGCGTTGGGCTGGAGCGCTCGGACAACGGCGCGCTGACCGGCGAGGAGGATGAGTTCGGCACGATCTTCAGCCAGCTCCAGAGCCAGGACCGCGAGGGCAAGGACGTGATCACCACGCTGGACCCGGACGGCCAGCGAGCGGCGCTGAAGGCGCTCGGCGGCCGCAAGGGCTCGGTCGTGGCGATCGACCCGCAGTCCGGCCGCGTGCGCGTGATGGTCAGCGTCCCCGAGTACGACCCGAACCAGGTCCCGCGCGACTTCTCCTCGCTCAGCACCGACGACAACCGGCCGCTTTTCAACCGTGCGACCCAGTCGAGCTACCCACCCGGGTCCACGTTCAAGGTCGTCACCGCGGCGGCCGCGCTGGACAGCGGCAAGTACAACCCGCAGTCGGTGCTCGACGGCTCCTCCCCGCGCAACGTCAGCGGTGTGCCGCTGGCCAACTCCGGCGGCCAGAACTTCGGCTCGATAAGCCTGACCGACGCCCTGACCAACTCGGTCAACACGGTCTGGGCGCAGGTTGGCGAGACCATCGGCCGCGAAACGCTCGAGCGGTACATGAGCCGGTTCGGCTTCAACCAGGACCCGGAGCTGGACTATCCCGACGGCCAGATGAACCCCAGCGGCGTGCGCAACAGCAAGGGCCGGCTGCTGGATGGCAACGACGGCTTCGACGTGGGCCGCGTGGCCATCGGCCAGGGTGGCGCCGAGGGCGAGATCCAGGTCACGCCGCTGCAGATGGCGCAGGTGGCCGGCGCCGTGGGCAACAAGGGCCGGCTGATGCGGCCGCGGCTGACCGAGCGGATCGTGGCCAAGGACGGGCGCGCCGAGCGGGTGCAGCCCAAGCTCCAGTCGCGCGTGATGTCCGAGAAGGCGGCCGCCGAGCTGACTCGGATGATGGGCAACGTGGTCGAGGAGGGCACCGGCACCGCGGCGGCGCTGTCCGGCGCGCGCGTGGGCGGCAAGACCGGCACCGCCGAGGTCGACAACGCCACCGCAAACCAGGCCTGGTTCATCGGCTTCGCGCCCCTCGACGACCCCGAGATGGCGGTGGCCGTGACCATCGAGCGGACCCAGGGCCAGGGGGGAACCGACGCCGCGCCGGTGGCCAAGCAGGTGCTCGAGGCGCTGCTCGGCGAGGGGGGTGTGAAGTGAGCGACGTTGCCACCGACACCGTCGTCGACGGGCGCTACAAGATCGTCGACCGGATCGGCTCCGGCGGCATGGCAGACGTCTATCGCGCCGAGGACACCCACCTCGGCCGTGAGGTGGCGCTGAAGATCCTGCACCGGCGGTTCGCCCAGGATGCCGAGTTCGTGGAGCGGTTCCGGCGCGAGGCGCGCGCCGCCGCCGGCCTTCAGCACCCGCACGTGGTCGGCGTCTACGACCGCGGCGACCACGAGGGCACCTACTACATCGCGATGGAGCTGCTCGAGGGCCGGACGCTCAAGGACATCGTCACCGCCGAGGCGCCGCTTGACCAGCTGCGGGTGATCGAGCTGGGCCGCCAGATCCTCACGGCCGCGGAGTTCGCGCACAAGCGCGGCGTGATCCACCGCGACTTCAAGCCCCACAACGTGATCGTGGACGCCGACGGCCAGGCCAAGGTCACCGACTTCGGCATCGCCCGCGCGGGCGCTTCGGAGATGACCGAGACCGGCTCGATAATGGGCACCGCGCAGTACCTGTCGCCCGAGCAGGCGCAGGGCCATGCCGTGACGGCCGCGTCCGACGTCTACTCGATCGGCGTGATGCTGTACGAGATGCTCACCGGCAAGCTGCCGTTCGAGGGTGACAGCGCCGTGTCGATCGCGCTCAAGCACCTTTCGGACAACCCGCCGCCGATGTCCGAGCACGGCGTTCAGATCGAGCCCAACCTCGAGGCGGTGGTCATGGGCGCGCTGGCCAAGGAGCCCGCGTCGCGGTGGCAGAGCGCGTCCGACTTCGCGAATGCGCTGGAGGCCTGCAAGCCATACGTGGAGGCGCTGGCCGACGGCGGGGGCGACGACGGAACCAAGGACTTCGCCGCCGTCGCGGTCGCGCCCGTGCCGGTCGGCGACGAGGACGATCCGGACGACCAGAGGCGGCGTCGCTGGCTGCCGTGGCTGATCGGCGCGCTTGTGCTGGCGCTGATCGCCATCATGGCCTACGCGTTCACGCGCCCGGAGGAGACTTCGGTGCCCAAGGTCGAAGGGCTGTCGCTGACCAAGGCCCGCGACCGGCTCGAGCGTGACGGGTTCGAGAAGGTCCAGGTCGAGCGCGAACGCAGCAACGCCGAGGTGGACACCGTCCTGCGCCAGGATCCCGACGCAGGCGAAACGGCGGCGGCGTCCGACGCGATCACGCTGATCGTCTCGACCGGGCCGGGCAACGTGCGTGTGCCCTCGGTCCGCAAGACCTCGCGCCAGCTCGCCATCCGGGAGCTGCAGAAACAGGGCCTCGAGGTCACGGCCGACACCGAGGCGTCGAGCTCGGTGCGCAAGGGCTTCGCCACTCGCACCTCGCCCGGCGAGGGCACATCGGTCGAGCGTGGCTCGCGCGTGCGCCTGTTCATCAGCTCCGGCCCGGCGAAGATCGAGGTGCCCGATGTGGTCGGCCTCACGCGCGAGGCGGCCGAGACCCGTCTGACCCGCGCGCGGCTGGACGTCAAGGTCGAGCTGCGCGACTCCGACGCGCCCGAGAACGAGGTCGTCCGCCAGAGCCCGTCCAGCGGCACGAGCGCAAAGCGCGGCGACGAGGTCACGATCGTGGTCTCACGCGGCGAGCAGCAGACCGAGGTGCCCAACGTGACGGGGCTCGCCCTGTCGGACGCTCGCCGCGTGCTGCGCGGCGAGGGCCTGGGCGCGACCGTGCGGCGGCGCTCGACATCGAACGAGGAGAACGACGGACAGGTGCTCGAGCAGCGTCCGTCCGCGGGCCAGGACGTTGACGAGGGCACGTCGGTGATCATCGTGGTCGGGAACTTCCGGGCATCCGACGAACCGACCGGTACGACGCCCCAGACCACCACACCGGACTCCGCTCCGTGAGGGTCGCCGTGCTGGCCGGCGGCCGCTCGAGCGAGCACGAGATCTCGCTGGCATCGGCCGAAGCGGTGCGCGCGGGCCTGGCCGGGGCGGGGCACGAGCCGGTCGACGTACGGATCGACCGCGACGGCGGCTGGGCGGTCGCCGGCGAGCCCCTCGCGCTGACGCCTGGCGGCGGGCTGCTGGACTGCGAGGTCGCGTTCCCGGTGCTGCACGGCGCCTACGGCGAGGACGGCGTCGTCCAAGGTTTGCTCGAGGCGCTGGACGTTGCCTACGTGGGCGCGGGCGTCATGTCAGCGGGCGTGTGCATGGACAAGGTGGTGTTCAAGGAGCTGATGGCCGCCGCCGGGCTGGCGCAGGTGGCGTACGTCGCCGTGCGCGAGGGCGACGACCCGGCCGCTCTCGACCGGCTGGGCCTGCCGGTGTTCGTCAAGCCGGCCCGGATGGGGTCGTCCGTCGGCATCTCCAAGGTCTCCAGCGCGGCCGACCTGCCGGCCGCGCTTGCCGCAGCGTTCGAGCACGATCCGCTCGTGGTTGTCGAGGCGATGTCCGCCGGCATGGAGGTCGAGTGCTCGGTGCTCGGCAACCTCGAGCCCGAGGCCTCGCAGCCGGGCGAGATCGTCATCGACGCCGACTGGTACGACTACGAGGCCAAATACCGTGCGGGCGGGATGGAGCTGCGGGTTCCCGCACGGCTGCCCGACGGTGTCCGCGAGCGCGTCCGGGCGCTGGCGGTAGACGTGTTCCGCCGCACCGACTGCGCCGGGCTGGCGCGCTGCGATTTCTTCGTCGAACACCGGGACGGCGACGACCACGTGCTGATCAACGAGCTGAACACGATGCCCGGCTTCACCGCCACCAGCGTGTACGCCAAGCTGTGGGAGGCCAGCGGGCTGGCCTACGGGCCGCTGCTCGACCGCCTGCTCGAGCTGGCCGTCGAGCGCCACACGCGCGAGCGCGGCTACCGCTTCTAGCGGTAGAGGTTCAGCTCCTGCAGGGCGGCCTTGTTGCCGTCCGGCAGCCTGCTTACCCACAGCAGGTAGCGGCGGTGGCGGCCGCGCTTGTCGAAGCGGATCGTCTGCTCCTCGCCCACGCGCGCGGGTGCGCTCAGGCGGGTCCAGCCGTCGATGGCGTCGGGGACCTCGTTCGACCCGTAGACCGCGGCGGTGAAGCCCGGGGTGGAGGTGGTCACCTTCAGCGCCCGCGCGGGCACCGGCCGGCCCGCGTCCACGAACAGGCCGACGCCCGCCTTGCCGACGCCCGCGAGCCCGTTCTCGTAGCGCTCGGTGTCCCATTGGGTCGAGGGGTTGCGGTCCAGCACGTTCTGCGGTGAGTCGGGCGATTCGCTGTCGTCGCCCTCGGGGTCGTAGTCGTTCGCCGCGCTGGAGCCCAGCGGCACCGTGGCCAGACCCGCCGGGCGCGGGGTGGCGGCGGGGCCGGCGCCCTTCTCCGTGCGGGAGGCGAAGTAGGCCACTGCGCCCGCGGCCAGGAGCGCGACGGCCAGCACCGACAGCAGCCACCGGCGCGGATTGCGAAGGCGGACCGGGACGAACCCCTTGGTGTCGGCGTCCAGCGCGCGCAGCACGGTGGTGGCCTCCGACCCCGCCTCGCCCGTGCGCGCCACCTCGATCGCCAGCACCTCCTCGAGGTCGCTGGTCATGTCGGCGGCCGTGGCATAGCGGTTGACCAGCTCCTTGGCCGTGGCGTGCTCGACAACGCCGGCCAGCGCCGCCGACACCTCGGGCCGCACCCGCTGCACGTCGGGCAGCGGCTCCTTGACGTGCTTCATCGCGACCGCGACCTGGGTCTCGGCGCGGAACGGCACCTCGCCGGTGAGCATCTCGAACATCACGATCCCCAGCGAGTACACGTCGGACTGCTGGGTCACCTCCTTGCCGAGCGCCTGCTCGGGCGACACGTAGTCGGTGGTGCCCAGCACCCGCCCGTCCGCGGTCAGGCCCGCCACGTCGACTTCCAGCGATCGCGCGATGCCGAAGTCGGTGACCTTCGCGCGGCCCTCCATGTCGATCAGCACGTTCTGGGGTTTGACGTCCCGGTGCACCAGCCGGGCGTCGTGGGCGCACGTCAGCGCACGGCCGATCTCGATCCCGTACGCCACCGCCTCGGCCACCGGCAGCCGTCCCATCCGCTTGATCCGTTCCTTGAGCGTCTCGCCCTCGACGTACTCGAGCACGATGTAGGGCGTGCCGTCGTCCTCGCCGAAGTCGATCACCGTGACCACGTGCGGGTGCGACAGCCGCGCCACCGCGCGCGCCTCACGCCGGAACCGCTCGAGCTGGTCGGGCTCCTCCGAGATGTCGCGGTGCATCAGCTTGATCGCGACCCACCGTTCCAGCGTCGGGTCCCACGCGCGGTAGACGGTGGACATCCCGCCGGAGCCGATCTTCTCCTCCAGGCGGAAGCGGTCGTTGAGGAGGGTGCCGATCACGCTCACTTCATTGTGAGGGTTCGGCGTGGGGAAGGGAGAGCCTGCGCCGCCTGGGAGCGCCTGTTCGGTATCACTCTTCGAGACCCCGGCTCAATTCCGCAGGCGCCGGAAGGTGCTCCCTACGCCGGGGCGAACCCCTGGCCCGCGCGGCCCGCCAGGCCGGCGCCGGGCACCTCGACCAGGCCGGCACCGTCGGTCACCGAGCCGATCACGGCGGCGCCCGGGTGGCGCTCGGACAGCAGCGCGACGGCGTCGTCGGCCTGGTCCGCCGGAACCACCACGCAGAAGCCGCAGCCCATGTTGAAGACCTCGTGCATCTCGGCCGGGGGTGTCGACGAGCGCTCGGCGATCAGGCCGAATAGCGCCGGCACCGGCAGCGGCGCGTCGATCCGGTAGCCCACGTCGGCCTCCAGCCGGAGCAGGTTCAGCAGGCCGTCGCCCGTGATGTGGGCCAGGCCGCGCACGTCGAGGCCCGATGCCAGCAGGTCGCGTGTGGCGCGCACGTAGATCACGGTCGGGGCCAGGAGCGCCTCGCCGACCGAGACGCCGCCCAGCGCGGCCGGAGCCTCGTCGAGGTCGGGCAGGGCCCTGCGCGCCAGCGTGAAGCCGTTGGAGTGGACGCCGCTGGCGGGCAGGCCCACGATCGCGTCGCCCGGGCGCGCGGACGCGCCCGTGACGATCCGCGGGATGTCCACAAGCCCGACACACATGCCGACCAGGTCGATGCCGCCCGGGGAGGGATGCCCGCGGATCAGCTCGGGGACCACCGCGAGCTCACCGCCGGGGATCTCCACGCCGGCGTCCTCGGCGCCCGCCTTGAGGCCGACGCCCACCGCCTCGAGCAGCTGCGGGTCGGCCTGCTCGATCGCCACGTAGTCCAGGACGGCGATCGGGTCGGCGCCCACGCAGATCACGTCGTTCACGTTCATCGCGATGCAGTCGATGCCGACGGTGTCGTAGCGGCCCATCTGCTCGGCCACGATCAGCTTCGTGCCGACCCCGTCGGTGGACAGGGCCAGGCCGGTGTCGCCGCCGAGGCGCAGCACGTTGGCGTAGTGGCCCGAGCCCAGCAGCGCGCGGCTGTCGCGGCCGCTGTCGATCGTCTTGAGCACCCTCACCAGTGCGTCGACCCCCGCGCCGGCCTGACCGGTGTCCACGCCGGCGCGCGCGTATGCCGAGTCGGCCATCGGCCGGGAGTTAATCAGCGGCGGCGTACGACCAGCGCCGTGGAGTCGTCCACCAGGATCCCGGCCCAGCGGCGAACCGCTTCGTGCACGGCCTGGATGAGCTCTTCGACCGAGCCGGCGCTGCCGCGCTGCGCCTCGAGCGCCTCGCGCAGGCGGTGCTCGCCGAGCATCTCGCCGTGGCGGCGGGCCTCGGTGAGACCGTCCGTGTACGCGTACAGAAGGTCGCCGGGCGCCAACGCAAGCGTGTGCTCCTCGTACTCGGCCTCGGGGTCGATCCCCAGCGGCAGTCCGCGCGCCTGCACCGGTGCGCTCACCCCGTCGGCGCGCATCAGCAGCGGCGCCAGGTGGCCGGCGTTGGCGTAGCGCAGCTCGCCCTCACGCAGAATCGCCATGAAGGCGGTCACGAACGTGTCGGCCGGGAGCCGTGCGCGCAGCATCGCACCCGTGCGCGCCAGCACCTCGCCGGGCCCGGCGCCGTCCCAGCTGCGTGCCTCGACGAAGAAGCGGGTCATCGCGCTGGTGCCCGCGGAGGCGGCGCCCTTGCCGGCCACGTCCCCGATCAGCAGCGCCAGGTCGCCGCTCGGGCGGGCCCAGAGCCCGTACACGTCACCGCCCGCGGTCTCGCCGCCCGCCGGCTCGTACAGCGCGGCCAGCTCGTACTCGTCCACCTCGGGCGGGGTGTCGGGCACGAACCCGCGCGTCAGCGCCCGCGCCACATTGCGCTCCTGCTCGAAGTGGGCCGCGTTCACGATCGCTCCGACAGAGCTGCGCGCCAGCCGCAGCAGGAGCTCGACCTCGTCGTCGCTGAACGCACGGTCGCCGCCGCGCGCCAGGGACAGGACGCCGAACAGCCGCGGCCCCAGGACCAGCGGCACATGGGCCGATGCCACCTCGCCGGCAAACTTGGCCGACGCCCGTGCCTGGGCCACCTGGGCCACCTCCCCCGCGTCGATCTCGGGTCCGCCCGCGGGCGGGGCCGACGCGGCCCGCTCGAGCTTGCCGCTGGGCAGCGCCCGGAACACGACCGCCCGCTCGGCGTTCACGGCGGGCAGCGCGTGCTCGGCCACCCGCAGCAGCACCTCCTCCGTCTCGAGCGAGCCGGACACCTCGGCCGCGGCCCGCTTGAGCACGAGCTCGATCCGCGTGCGTGCGGTCTCCTGCTGGATGTAGCTCGAGCGCTCGTTGGCCAGCGCCGCCAGGTCGGCCATGATCCGCACGTCGCCAAGGTCCTCGCGTGTGAGCGGGCGCTCAGGGTCGAACGAGGCCACCTCGAGCGTGCCGACCACTCGCCCGAGCGAGTCGCGCACCGGGCACGCGATCACCGACGCCCGCGCCAGCGCCGTCCACAGCTTGGCGCCCGCTTCAGGGCCGGCCCTGTCAAGTAGCCGGCGCAGCGACGGGGCGGCCTCCCAGTCCTCCACGCGTGGCAGGAACAGTGGTCGCCCGCGCTCGAGCGCCGCCTCGGTGAACCCGGGCGTGGTTCGCCCGTACGGCCGCTCCAAGACCTGGGAGATGATCTCGGCCAGCACCGGCGACGCGAACCACGAGATGGCGGGCCGCACCAGCCGGCGCCCCTCGTCCACGGTCATGAACACACCGCCGTCCACGCGCGGATGGCGGCGCAGGTGGTCGGCCACGAGGTCGAGTGGGTCGGTGCTGGACCGGTCGGCCACACCGGTGAGGCGCGATCGACCTCCAGCCGCGGATGGGGTCGCGCGCTGGGGGCTCATGGGGCGGATCGGTCCAACATAGGTCCGATCCGCCGACGGCGCGAACGCCTTGCCCGGAGTCCTCTTAAGCGCTCTCGGGAGCGGCGTCCGGGGGCGGCCGGCGCCAGCGGCGGATGATCAGGTAGGCCACGCCGATCACGATCGCGGCGGCCACGGCGTAGTCCACGTAGTGCAGCGAATCCTTCCACTGCTCCCAGTTGTCGCCGGCCTCCTTGCCGATGAACGTGAGCATCAGGACCCACGGAACGCAGCCAGCCAAAGTGAGCACCGAGAAGCGCCAGAACGGCATCTTCGCCACCCCGGCGGGAAGCGAGATGAACGTGCGGATGATCGGCAGCATCCGGGTGAAGAACACGGTCGCGTCCCCGTGGCGCTCGAACCAGCGGTCGGCCCACTCGAGGTGGCTCTTCTTGATGTGGAGCTTCTTGCCGTGCTTCTCGAGGATGTCGATCCGCCCGTACCATCCGATCGCGTAGGCGATCCAGGAGCCAACCAGGTTGGCCACCGAGCCCACGGCCACGGCGGCGAAGAGGGAGTACTCGCCGTCGGAGACGTTGAACCCTGCGAACAGCATCGTGGCCTCGCTGGGCACCGGGATGCAGGCCGACTCGAGCGTCATCAGCACGAACACACCGAGCAGGCCGAGGGCGTCGACGACGTCGACCGCGACCTCGACGATCGGGTCGGTGATGGAGGCGAGGAGGGCCGGCACGGCGAAGTAGGGTAGCCAGTCATGCCCGTCCCGCTGTTCGCCTCCTCGCTGGACCGCTACAAGCCGCTCCTGACCGAGCGGATGACGGCTGTCGTCGAGGACGGCCGCTACATCCTGGGGCCGGAAGTAGAGGCGTTCGAGCGCGAGTTCGCCGACTACCTCGGCGCGCGTCACTGCATCGGGGTCGCAAACGGCACCGATGCGCTGGCCGTGGGGCTGCGCGCGCTGGGCGTCCAGCCGGGCGACGAGGTCGTGCTGCCCTCCTACACCTTCTATGCCACCGCCGAGGCCGCCGCCGACGTCGGCGCGGTGCCGGTGTTCTGCGACGTCGACCCGGCCACCTTCTGCGTGACCGCGGAGACCGTCAAGGCGGCGATGACACCGCGCACCAAGGCGGTCATCGCCGTCCACCTGTTCGGCAACGTGGCACCCGTCGCGCAGATCCGCGCGCTGGGGCTGCCGGTGCTCGAGGACGCCGCGCAGGCGGCCGGCGCGCGGCTGGACGGCGCGATGGCGGGTGCGCTCGGCGACGCCGCCACGTTCTCCTTCTTTCCCTCCAAGAACCTGCCCTGCCTCGGCGACGGCGGCGCCGTGGTCACCGACGACGACGACGTGGCCGCCCTGGCCCGGCGGCTGCGCTTCCATGGCTCGGACGACAAGCAGACGTTCGTCGAGGTGGGCTACAACTCGCGCCTCGACGAGCTTCAGGCGGCGGCGCTGCGCGTGCTGCTGCCCGAGCTCGACGGCTGGAACGCGGCCCGCCGCGCGGCGGCGGTGGCATACGAGACGGCCGGCCTCGGCAGGCATGTGGAGCTGCCCCGGCCGGCGGATGGTGCCGAGCACGTCTACCACCTGTATGTGGCCCGCCACCCGCGCGCCGACGACCTCGTTGCAGCGCTCAACGACGCCGGCGTGGGCGCGCGGGCCTACTATCGCGTGCCGGTGCACCGCCAGCCGGCGATGGCCCGGTTCACCGCCGAGACGGCGGCGCTGCCAGGCACCGAGGAGGCCGCACGCACGGCCCTGGCGCTGCCGATGGGCACGGGCCTGGCGGAGGAAGCGGTGGCCGAGGTGGTGGCGGCGTGCGCGTCTGGGTCGATCTGACCAACTCCCCGCACGTGCTGGTCATGCGGCCGGTGATCGACGCGATGCGGGCGCAGGGGCACGAGGTGCAGGTGACGGCGCGCGACTTCGCACAGACGCTGGAGCTGTGCCGCCGGTTCGGGATCGAACACACCGCCATCGGACGCCATCGCGGCGGCAGGCTGGCCAGCAAGGGCCTGGGCCTGGCGTCACGCAGTGCCGCGCTGGCCCGCTGGGCGCGGCCGCGCCGGTTCGACGTGGCCATGGGCCACGGCTCGAACGACGTGGCGGTGGCGGCGGCGCTGCTGCGTATCCCCGGCGCCACCGCCTTCGACTACGAGTGGGCGACGGTCCAGCACAACGTGAACTGCCGGCTGGTGAGGGTGGTCCTGGTGCCCGACGCGATCCCGCCCGAGCGGCTGGACCGCTATGGCGCCAAGGGCAAGGTGCGCGGCTACCCGGGGCTCAAGGAGGAGTACTACCTGTCCGACTTCGAGGCCGACCGGGCGGTGCTGGAGGAGCTCGGCCTGGACGCGTCGGCGCCGATCGCGGTGGTGCGCACGCCGCCCGCGGTGTCGCTGTACCACCGGTTCGAGAACCCTCTGTTCGCGCGCGTTCTGGACCGGCTCGCGGCGTCCGCGCAGACCGTGGTGCTGCCGCGCACGGCCGAGCAGCGGGCCGAGCTGACGGGCCGCGACGGCCTGATCGTGCCCGAACACGCGATCGACGCGCAGAGCCTGATCGCGTTCAGCGACCTGGTCGTGTCCGCCGGCGGTACCATGAACCGCGAAGCCGTGGCGCTGGGCGCCCCGGTCTTCACCACGTTCGAGGGCAAGCTGGGCGCCGTCGACGAGCGGTTGCTCGCCGAAGGGCGCCTGCGCCGCCTTCAGGATCCCGACCAGGTCCAGATGACCAAGCGGGAGACGCAAGGCGGGGACCGCATCCGCCGGGACCCGGCCGATTTGGCCAAACTGCTGCTATCCGCGCGAGAACAGTGAGCAATCGGATCACATCGTCCGTCGCCGCCCGCCGCCTGGGACAGGTCGGCGTCGACGCCTGCCTGGTCGCGCTGGCCTACTACCTGGCGTTCGTGCTCCGATTCGACTCGGGCATCCCCGAGCGCTACCAGGAGCTGCTGGCGGTCACGATCGGGTTCGTGGTCGTGCTGAAGGTGGCGCTGTTCGCCGCATTCGGCCTCTACTCGAAACTGTGGCGGTTCGTCGACCAGGCCGACTTCGAGTCGATCATCAAGGCCGTTGTGGTGGCCAGCTTCGTGCTCATCGCCGGCCTGTTTTTGCTGCCCTTCGGCGTTGCCGACCCGCCTCGCGGTGTGATGGCGCTGGACTTCCTGATCACGCTCGCGCTGGTGGGCGGTGCGCGTTTTTTGGTGCGAGCGGTGGTCGAGCGGCCGATGCGCCAGCCGCTGGTCCAGCGCGCCGACACGGAGGTGCTGATCGTGGGAGCGGGCAACGGCGGCCAGCAGGTGGCGCTCGAGCTGCGCCGCAATCCCGAGCTGTCCAGCGCCGTGATCGGGTTCGTGGACGACGACCCGCGCAAGAACGGCATGCTGGTGGCAGGCCACCGGGTGTTCGGCACCACGACCGAGCTGCCGCGGATCCTGGACGACACCAAGCCCGACGAGGTGGTGATCGCCATTCCGTCGGCGCCCGGCGAGCTGCGCCTGAAGGTGGTCACCGCCTGCCGCGAGCGCGACATCCCGGTGCGCACGCTGCCGACCGTGTTCGAGCTGCTCTCGCGCGGGTCGAACCTCCTGCGCCAGGTGCGCGACGTCCAGGTCGAGGACATCCTCGGCCGTGAGCCGGTACAAGCCGACGTCGAGACGACCGGCGCCTACCTGCGCGATCGCGTTGTCGCCGTGACCGGCGCCGGCGGATCGATCGGCGCCGAGCTGTGCCGTCAGATCGCGCGCGTCAAGCCGCGCCGGCTGATCCTGGTCGACCACGCCGAGAACAACCTGTTCGAGATCCGCAACCATCTCGAGGACGAGCAGCACTTCGGCTCGCTGTCGGCGGTGCTGGCCGACTGCAAGGACGCCACCCGGATGCAGGAGCTGTTCGCCGAGGAGAAACCGTCGGTGGTCTTCCACGCGGCGGCCTACAAGCACGTGGGCCTGATGGAGGAGAACCCGGTCGAGGCCGTTCGCAACAACGCGGTGGCCACCCGGATCGTGGCCGCCGCCGCGGGCGAGGCGGCCGTCGAGCGGTTCGTGCTGGTGTCCACCGACAAGGCGGTTGCGCCAGCCACCGTGATGGGCGCTTCCAAGGCGCTGGCCGAGTGGGCCGTCGAGGCCGCCCAGAACCGCTACCGCGACACGCGTTACGCCTCGGTCAGGTTCGGCAACGTGCTGGGCTCGTCCGGCTCGGTCGTGCCGATCTTCCGGCGCCAGATCGCGGCCGGCGGCCCGGTCACCGTCACCGACGAGGAGATGACGCGCTACTTCATGACCATCCCCGAGGCGGTCCAGCTGATCATCCGTGCCGCCGACCTGGTGCCCACGCCGTCCGGCTCGAGAGCCGGCGACTCGCAGGCCCAACCGCGCTCGTCCACATTCGTGCTCGAGATGGGCGACCCGGTCAGGATCGTGGAGCTGGCACGGAACATGATCCGCCTGTCGGGCAAGGAGCCCGACGTGGACATCGCGATCGAGGTCGTCGGCCGGCGTCCCGGCGAGAAGATCCACGAAGAGCTGTTCGAGGCCGGCGAGCGCCCCGAGCCCACGCCCGCCGACCGGATCGTGGCGGCCGTGCGGCCGCGCCTGGACGCTTCGTGGGTCGAGGATGCGTTTGCCCGGATCGAGGACCTCGTCTTCAACGGCGACGCCGCCGCGCTGGCCGATGCGGTCGCCCAGATGTCGGCCGAGCGGTCACTGACGGCGCACTACGTACCCGAGCCGGGAACAAGCGGCGTGCCGTACCCCCGGTAGCGCGGTTACCCTTCACCCCTTCTTCGATGGAGATTCTTCAGGAGATCGGCTCTTACGCCGGACTGGCCGCCGTTCTGGGCCTGGCCGTGCTTTCCGCCCTCTACTTCTCGCAGGCGCGCGATGTCAAGCGCCTGCGCGAATGGGCCGGGCGCGCGCCCGAGCGTGCGCCCGAGCCCGCGGCCGCCCAGCCACGGGTGGCCGTCAAGCCCGTCCCGCGCGCACCGGGCCAGGCCGCGGCCGCCACCCCGGCCGGCGCACCTGCCGCTCCCGGAGCCAAGCCCGTCCCGCCCGCGCCCGCCGGCGCTCGCGCGGCCGCGGCAGCCTCCGGCGCGGCGCCCGCCACCGCCGTCGGGCCCGCCGCCGCCACACCCGCCGCGCGCGCCGAGGCGGCCAAGACCGGCGAGGACGCTGATGATGAAGAGGCCACCACGGGTGCAGACAACGGCACCGACGACACCAACGCCCTGTCGCAGGACACGGTCGTGCATCCGCCGCCCCCACCGCCCGACGAGGACGACGAAGAAGAGGAGTTCGACGACACCGGCGACCACGACCAGGTGTCCGAGGAGGACGACGCGCTTGACGATGACGGGGACTGGGAGGACACCGGCGAGCACGATCCCACGGCGCCCGAGCAGCACTGGGAGGAGACCGGCGACGAGCCCGCGGTGACGCCGCGCCCGGCCACGCCGGCGGCGTCGCGGCCGATCCCGCCCGGCGCCCCTGTGCCCGCGGCGGGCACGCCCAAGCCGTCCACGCCTGCGCCTCCCGCACCCGCGCCGCTCGCGCCGGCGGCGTCGGGGTCCACCGCGACCGGGTCGGGCGGGGGCGGCAGCATCCTGCCGCCGTACGCGCAGAGCCGCCCCGGGGGCAGGGGGGCCGATGGCAACGGCGGCGGCCGGCGCGTGTTCGCGTCACGCGGCCGTGGCGTCGCCGTGGTGGCGGCCGGGATCCTGGTCCTGGGCGGCGTCGCCCTCGGCGTCACCCAGCTGCTGGGCGGGGACGAGGAGCCGGCGGGTCCGGGCGAGGGCCAGAACGCGGCCCAGGGTGCCCCCCAGACCGAGACCTCGTCCGGCGCTCGCGCACGCCGCGCGCGGCCCAACCCGCGCAACATTCGCGTGGCCGTCCTCAACGGGACCACGGTGCCCGGCCTGGCCGCCCAGGTCGGCGACCAGATCGAGCGCCAGGGTTTCCGCCTCGGCACGGTGACCAACTTCAACGACCAGCAGCGCGCCGAGTCGGTGGTGCTCTACGCCCCCGGCGCGGAGCGCGAGGCGGCCGAGGTCGGGCGCAGGCTGAAGATCGCCCAGCGCGAGCCGATCGACGCCGAGAGCCAGGGGGTCGCGGGCGACGCGACGGTGGTCGTCGTCACGGGCCAGGACAAGACCCAGTAAGCCCGCCGAGAGATGGGCATCCGTGCCTATTTCTCGAACGTCAACGGACCTACGGCAGGCGGCCTGCTTCCTTGTTCGCAGCGGCCACTTCGGCCAGTAGCGCCTGGTCGACCAGGGAGACCGTCTTGCCAGCCACCTCGATCGTCGCCCCGTCGAAGGGCGGGTACCAGAACGCCCTGATCCGCCGCGCGAGCGTCTCGGCGTCCTCGCCGGGCGGCACCCGGCGCATCGCCTCGAACTCGTCGCGGGTCACGTAGCGGCCCTCGCCCTGCGGCGTGCGCGGCAGCTCGGCGCCGTCGGCGGCCAGGTCGACCACGTCCTTGAACAGCGCCAGCAGCCGCACCTGGCTCTCGATGTCCAGCGACAGCGCGGTGGCGTCGGGCGCGATCGTGAACCGGTCCACGCGAACCAGGTCGCCGGTGTCGAAGTCCCGGTCCACGAAGTGGCCCGACACGCCCCATTCGGCGAAGCCTTCCAGGATCGCGACGTTGAAGCCGCCGATGCCGCGCATGTCGGGCAGCGGCGCGGGGTGGAAGTTCAGGCAGCCGATCCGCGGTAGCTCGATCAGCGGCGCGCGCAGCCGCTTCCAGAACAGGAACGACAGCACGAGGTCGACGTCGCCGAGCTCGCCGCGCCCGATCCGGGCGTACAGCTCGTCGTCGCTGGTCAGCTCGATGTCGTTCAGCTGCGCCACCCTGTCCAGCCGCTGGATGTCGGCTGCGCCGGATGGGTCGGGCGGGGCCACGACGGCCACAACCTCGATGCCGCGGCGCACCAGGTGCTCCAGCGCGCCCACCGTGGAGCGCTTGTGCTTTCCCATCAGGATCGCCCGCATCTAGCTCAGCCCCTCGTAGAGCTCAAGCGTACGGCGGCCGATGGCGTCCCACGAATAGCGGCCCGCGGCGGCCGCGGCGGCCGCCGCCTCGAGCTCCGTTCTGCGGGCCGGGTCGGCCAGCAGCCCGGCCACGGCCTCGCGCAGCGCCGCCGGGTCTCCCGGTGGCACCAGCTCGGCGGCCCCGTCGACGCGGCCGATCTCGCCGAACCCGCCCACGTCGGACAGCACCATCGCCTTGCCGAACGCGAGCGCCGTGTACAGCACGCCGGACTGGTCGATCCGACGATAGGGCAGGCAGACCAGGTCGGCGCGCCGGAACAGCGCCGGCAGCTGGGCGTCGGGCACGAACCGGTCCACGAACCGGACCGCGCCGGTCGCGGCGACGCGCAGGGGCCCCGTGTCCATCCACGGCCGGCCGACCACCCAAAGCTCCGCTCCCTCGATCTCCCGGAACGCCTCCACCAGCACATCGACGCCCTTGTATGGGCGCAGGATGCCGAAGCACAGGACCACCGGGCCCTCGACCGCGGCCAGGTCCGGCGGCAGCGGCTCCTCGTGCTCCTGGCGGGCCAGGTGGTCGAACGCGCCGTGGGGGATCACGTGCACGGGCGTGGCGGTCTCCGCGGCAAGCGCGGCAGCGCCCGCCTCGGTGTGCGCGATCACCGCGTCCATCCGGCCCAGCACCGAGCGCAGCGCACGCCGCGAGCCGCCTCCGCGGCGGAGCACGTTGTGAGCCGTGAGCACGCGCGCCACCCCGCCTGCCAGCAGCAGCCGGTCCAGCGGCTCGAGCGTCAGCCACTGGTAGTGCACGACGTCGAACCCCGCCGCGGAGCGGCGCGCGGCAAGCATGCCGGGGACGTGCTCGGCAAGCCGCAGCGCGCGCCGGGCGACGGTGCCGCGACCGTTCGCGGTCGCGCGCCGGTAGAAGCCCTCGCGCACCGCGTAGCCGCCCTGCGCGGGAACGGCGCCGTAGGGCCAGCTGCTGGTCACCAGCTCCACGTCGGCGCCCGCCCGCGCCAGCGCGGCCGCCAGCGCGTGGTCGTACGGCGGCGTATAGGCGGGGGGATCCACGAGCTGGACGCGCACGAGCGTCATTCTGGCCGCCGGGGTCCAATAGCGTTGCGCCGGTGCAGTCGAGCCGCCTGGTCCGTGCCGTCTTCGCCATGCTCGTGCTGGCCACCGTGGGCACCTTCTTCGCCACCCAGCGGCTGAAGACCGAGGTGCCGGTGGTCCTGCGCTTCGCCGGCGATCCGCGCCACATCTCCCCGAACAACGACAGCGTGCGTGACTCGACCCGGATCGGCTTCGATCTGTCCGAGCCGGCCGAGATCTCGTTCGGGATCGTCGATTCCGAGGGCAAGCAGGTGCGCGAGATCTTCTCCCAGCGCCGGCTGGCGGGCGACACCAAGCATCGCTTTCGCTGGGACGGTCGCGACGACGCCGGCGACGTCGTGCCCGACGGGCGTTACCGGCTGCGGGTTGTACGGCGCGACCAGGCTCAGCCGCTGGACTCGATCAAGAAGATCATCGTGGACACGCGTCCGCCGCGCGTGCGCATCGCAGCGGTGCGGCCGAACGTGATCTCGCCCGGAGTCCGCGGCGGCGCGCGGCGGGCGCGCGTGCGCTACGCCGGCCCGGTGAACACCCAGCCGGAGTTCAGGGTCTGGCGCACCGACGTCGTCGGGGCCGCCCCAGATCGTGCGCCGGTTCCGCGGCAAGGCGCGCTCGGGGGTATGGGACGGCACCGTCCGCGACGGGCCCACCCGCGACGGCAGCTACGCGTTCACGGTGGTCGTGCGCGACAAGGCCGGCAACCGCACCGAGGCGCCGTCGTCGCCGATTCCCACGATCGAGACCGCGCGGCCCCGGACCGGGGTCGACGTACGGCGGCTGACGCTCCAGGGGCCGTCGGCGCCGGTGTCGGCGGGCTCGCTGGCGCGGTTGCGCGTGGGCCCGGTGACGCGTCGCCTGCGGTTCGCGCTCTCGCGCCTGGGCTCGACCGCAGCGCTGCGCCAGGACTCACGCCGCGGCGGCCGCCTTCGCGTGCGGATCCCGGCCGGCGCGCGCACGGGCATCTACCTGGTACGGGTGCGCGCCGGCGGCCGGCGCGCCGTATGGCCGGTGGTGGTCAACGGTCGTCCCGCCGGTGGCCGGCGCGCGCTGCGTCAGGCGCGCCCGCTGGTGATCCTGCCCGCGGCCACCTGGCAGGGCGTCAACCAGTGGGATTCGGACGCCGACGGCTTTCCCGACACGCTCGGCGACTCCAGCTCCGTTCCGGCGGACCGCCCGTATGCGGGCGGCAAGGTGCCGCCGGGGCTCACCGCCACGCGCCCGCTGCTCGAGTTCCTCGACCGCGCGCGGCTGTCGTATGACCTGACCACCGATGTCGCGCTGGCCCGCCGCCAGGGGCCGTCGCTGTCCAACGCTCCGGGGGTTGCCATCGCGGGCACGGCGCGCTGGGTGCCGCGCCAGCTGCGCGACGGGCTGCGCCGCGAGGTCGAGGACGACGGCCTTGGCGTGGTCTTCTTCGGCGACCGCTCGCTGCGCCGGACGGTTGCCGTGGTCGGCGGACGGCTCGAGAACCCCAGCCCGCCCCGGCCCGACGACCTGTTCGGCGAGCGCACGCGCGCCCAGCGGCTGGACGCGCCGGCGCCGCTGAACCAGCAGGACGACCGCCTGCGCGTGTTCCGCGGCACCGACCGCCTGTTCGGTGACTTCTCGCGGCTCGAGGTCTCCTCCTCGCTGCCCGAGGATGCCGAGCCACTCAGCGCGGCCGGCCGCGAGCCGGAGGGCCGGCCGGCGTTCGTGGGCTACCGCTTGGGCAAGGGCACCGTGATCCGTCCCGGCACGCCGCAGTGGGTGCCCCAGCTCAGCGAGGGGACACTCGGCCTCGAGGTGCCGCGGATCACGCGCAACGTCTGGCGGGTGCTCCGGGAGCGTCGCTAGGGTGCCGCGCATGACGCGCAAGCTGCTGGCAGCCGGCGCGGTGTTCCTGCTGCTCGTGGCCGGCGCCGCCGCCTACAAGGTGCTGGACGATGAGGATCCGCCGCAGAAGCGCGGCTCGGCCACGGAGGAGTTCGACCCGACCGCGACGGTCAAGAAGCCGCCGGTGCCGGAGAAGAAGGTCATCGCGGTCCCGTGGCCCACGTTCGGCTACGACATCCAGCGCACCAAGGAGTCGCCCTATGACCACGCGCCACCGTTCAAGCGCACGTGGCGGGTGGACGCGAAGGACACGCTGGAGTTCCCGGCCTCCGCGGCCTACGGCAACATCTACATCGCCCAGCAGAAGGGCCTGTTCATCGCGATGCGCGGTAAGACGGGCAAGCGCGTGTTCAAGACCAAGGACTTCAAGCGCTGCGCCGCATCGTCGCCAACGATCGCCGACGGGGTGATCTACCAGGCCTACATGGACTTCGTGGAGTGCGGGCAGAACGACCCGAACCCGACGGGTTTCGTGATCGCCATGGACGCCAAGACCGGCAAGCAGAAGTGGCGCTACAAGGGCATGCCGTTCGAGTCCTCGCCGCTGCTGCACGACGGGATCCTGTACGTGGGCAGCTGGGACGGGCGGGTGCACGCGATCCGGGCCCGGACGGGCCGCCGGATCTGGACGCACGACACCGGCGCCCGCGTGAACACGTCGGCGGCGTACTCGAAGGGACGGATCTTCGTCGGCAACCAGAGCGGCAGCGTGTACGCGCTTAACGCGAAGACGGGCAGACGCGCGTGGAGCGCGAGCCAGGCCACGGAGTTCTTCTACGCCACGCCGGCCGTGAGCTACGGCCGAGTGTTCATCGGGTCGAGCGACGGCACCATGTACGCCTACGGCCAGAAGAGCGGGAAGCTGCTGTGGGCCAAGCCGCTGGGGTCGTACATCTACGCGTCCGCGGCGCTTCATGGCGGACGCGTCTTCACCGGTACCTACGACGGCAGGTTCTACGCCCTTGACGCCGCCACCGGGGACGTCAAGTGGCGGCGCGACATGCCGAGCGCCGTACACGCCGCCCCCGTGGTCATGCGTGGCCTCGTGTACGCGGCCACCTGCGGCACGTGCGGCTCGGCGGCCGCTCGCGCGGTCAAGACCGGCGTGGACAGTACGACCGCCTTCGACGCGGCCACCGGCAAGAAGGTGTGGTTCACCCGCACCGGCAAGTACGCCAGCCCGATCGTGGCGGACCAGGACCGCACCTACCTGATCGGCCGCGCGCACATCTATGCGCTCGAGCGCAGCGGCTCGCGGACACGTGCCGCGCGCAAGGAGCGCCGGGCGGCCCGGGCGGCGGCGCGGCGGGCGCGCTAGGGCCGGCACCCGCGGGCTCGGCGAGCGGCGGCTGGGTAGGGGCCCGCCCAATGCGCTCTTCTCCCACGCTGCGGGGTCGATTGTTCACGCCTGGCGAGCACAATCGACCCCGGGCGAGCGGCTGCGTGAAGGGTCCGCGTGGCCGGGAACGTCGACGGGAGCCCGAACCCGCTCGCGCTCGCCCGCCCACACCAGCACCGCGATCGCGACACCCATCATCGGCCACACCAGATAGTAGTTGTTGAAGGTGCGCCCGATCCACAGCAGCACCAGGATCGAGATGGCGTAGCCGGCCGGCGCGATCCACTGCTCGCGCGCGCGGTGGGCGACCACGCCCAGCCAGACGGTCAGGGGCAGCCACAGCAGGATCGCGAAGGGAGCGAACGGGTAGGCGCCGTCGCGGTCGGCCACGATGCCGGCGCGGACGAGGATGCCCGACAGGCCGTAGCCGACCACCTTGTAGGTGCCGGCACCGAACTCGACCGTGTCCTCGTAGAAGGCGACCGGGTCGAGCAGTAGGAACGGCAGCACGCCGGCGGCGACGACGCCCGCGAACACGCCGGCCACGCGCGTCAGCTCCCCGCGCTCGCTTCGCTGCTTGAGCAGCATGATCGCCAGGAAGGGGATCGCCACGACCGCGAACTGCTTGAGCAGGACGGCGCCCGCCAGCGCCGCGGCGGCCCAGCGCGCGCGGCCGCGCGTGGCCAGGGCGAAGGCCAGGATCATCAGCGTGATCGAGGGCGCGTCGTTCTGGCCGAACCAGGCCGACCTGACCGCGATCGGGTTGGCCACGATCACCGCCCCGATCACGAGCCGCCACTGAAGCGGCGCCCGGAACGCGAGCGCCGCGGCCAGTCCGCCGAGCGTGAACAGCGTCACGAGCACCCGGTAGTCGTCGAACGGCTCGGGCAGCACGCGCCAGACGGTGCCGGCGACGGCCGTGCCGGGAAAGTAGGCGAAGTGCTCGAGCGCCACCTCGCGATCGCGGACGCGCTCGAGCGCGCGGCCGTCGAACGGGTAGAAGCGTTCCATGCCCGAGAACCGGTAGTCGGCGCCGTATGGGTTCTCGCCGTCAAGCAGCTTGTCCCCGCCGATCTCGATCTGGTACGTGGAGTCGTTGGTGAAGAACCACGGCTCGGTCGACTGGCGCAGGCCAAGCTGGAGCAGCATCGAGGGCAGCATCAGCGCCAGCGCCACCAGCGCCGTGACAGCCACCCCGGCCCAGGCCGGCCAGTCGCGTTTGCGCAGGCCGACGACGCCAACGGCGGCCAGCATCAGCGCCGCCAGGAAGCACGTCGTGCGCGCGATGCCAACGTCCCATTCGCGGTCGGCGGCGCGCACCAGCGGCGCCAGGATGCCCTGCGGATCGACCATGCCGGGTCGGAACGGCCACGGGTCCGAGCCCAGCTCGGGCAGCGTGATCGCGACTGTGCCCAGCAGCACGCCGAGCAGGGCGAACATGCCCTCGCGTGAAAGCCGCCCGCTCATGCCGGTGCCGCGTCCCGGACGGCCCGGTGCACCCCGTCGTCACGCCGGGTCCAGGTCAGCTGGCCGGCCGCGACGGCCAGCACCACCCACGTCAGCGGGTCCTCGAGGAAACCGGGGTAGAACAGCGAGTGGGCAACCAGCGCCAGGAGCGCCGCGCCCAGCGCCACGCCGAGGCCCGTGTCCAGCCGTCCCACGGCCATGATCGCGCGCGCGCCGCCAACCAGCAGCCAGAGGTACAGCGCCAGGCCGATCGCGCCCAGCTCGGCGCCAACGGTCAGGGGGGTGAAGTGCGAGACGAAGTTGGGGGTGGGCTTCTCCTTGCCGGACAGCCGCCGGCTGGCCTGGGCCTGGCCGCCGGTGCCGACGCCGATGACCGGCGCCTCCTCGACCACGTTCACGGTCTCGCTGATACGCGTCGAGCGGTCGCTGGTCTCGCGCCGCAGCGAGTCACCGCGGATCTCGATCGAGGCCAGGAAGCCGAGGCCCAGCACCAGCACCAGCGCCAGACCACCCGCGACCACCCGCCTGACCGGCGGCCCACCGGTCACGAAGGCCACGAACAGCGTCACGCAGACCAGCGCCACCATGCTCGACTGGGAATATGAGAAGAACAGCCCGAGCCACAGCGCCACCAGCAAGCCGACGCCCAGCCGCAGGTCGATCTGGTTGAGCGCCAGGCAGACCAGCAACACCGTCATCGCCAGCACGACGTGGCGCCCGTACAGGCTCGGGTCGCCGAACAACGAGGTCACGCGGAAGAAGTCCGAGTTGGCGTTGGACACGGCGAGGTTGGGGGCGTAGAAGAACAGCTCGCGCGTCGCGGCCTGGTAGAGGCCGATGGCCGCGAACACGGCCCCAAGCGCGACCGCGGCCACGGCCATCGCGCGCGGCGCGTAGTCGGGGAACGGCGACCGTGCCAGCACGGCAAGCAGGACGACGAACGGGATCGTGAAGTAGGACAGCAGCTCCACGGCGGGGACCAGCTCGTCCGCCCACGTCACCGACAGGCATGCGAACGCGGTGAACGCGGCCGCCGGCAGCGCCACCACGCGCGGCAGCGCTCGCACGGCCCCCGGCGACTGGGCGTCGTCGAACGCGCGCAACACGAGCGCCATGGCGGCCACGGCCAGCACGAAGTACAGCGGCAGCAGCCGTCCGAGCTGACCGCCTGTGGCCACAGACAGCGGGAAGCCGCCGCCGGACTCGAAGGCGATCGGCGGCCTCAGCGGCGCGGCCAGGATCATTACGACGGGCAGCCATCCCGGGCGGCGGACCAGCACGAACGCCGCGGCGCCCAGCACCACCAGCCCGAGCAGCACCAGCACGGCGCCCGAGCCGGACGCCAGCCGGTCGAACGCCGAGGTATCCGAGCGTGAGGCCAGCAGACCCGCCTCGGCGGCGCCAAGCAGGCCAAGACCACCCAGCACCATCAGCCGGCCGCGGCCGGCCAGTATCAGCGCCGCACCGACGGCGGCAACGAGTGCGGCGAGTTGGGCGAGGTCAGGATGTTCCATTGAAGGTGGGTGTTGTTTACGGCATGGTCATGGATGACCATGCCGTCGGATGGCATCGTTGTATTCGGCGGCGGCCTCGCGTATCCCCTCGCCGCTGCGCGGAAGCAGCTCCTGGCGCGCGTTGAGCAGGTAGCGGCGTGGGTCGTGGCCGGGTGCTGCCAGCGCCGCCGCCGCGCAGGCGAGGTAGAACCATGCCCCGAGCGCGCGCACGACGGCCCGCGTGAGCGGCCCGTGGTGCTTGCTCAAATACAGGTCGCGGTTGCGGTGAAACTCGACGATCCGCCGCCGCGCGGCGGCCAGGTCGGTATTCAGCTGGTCGTGGTGGATCGCCCGCGCGCCGGGCACGAACAGCACCCGCCAGCCGGCGTCGTGCAGGCGCTTGCAGAAGTCGGTCTCGTCCGAGTACACGAAGAACGCCGGGTCCAGGTAGCCCACCTGCTCGGCGGCCGCGCGACGCACCAGCATCGCGCTGGACTGCACCCAGCCGACCGGCCGCGTCGCGCTCCCACGGCTCTGCACCACCAGGTTGCGGTGGGCGAAGACGGCGGTGGCCAGCGCGGTGCCGAGCCCGGGCAGCCGCCACGCGCATGCGGTCGGTTCACCTGTGCTCGTCAGCAGCTGGGCGCCCGCGGCGCCGGCCCCACGGTCGTCGTCCAGCGCCGCCACGAGCGACGCCACAGATCCCTCCTGCAGCTCCGAGTCCTCGTTCAGCAGCAGGCAGTGGCGGCCACTGGCCTCACGCAGCAGCGTTGAGTCGTTCTCGGCCTTGCCGGTCCGTTGCGTCAGCGCGAACAACCGCGCCTGCGGCCACTGTGCGCGCACCATCTCCGCCGACCCGTCGTCCGAGCAGTTGTCCAGCACCAGCAGCTCGCGCTCCAGGCCCGGGGGATGTACCCGCTCGATCGCCTCCAGGCAGGCGCGCAAATAGTCGCGCCCGTTCGTGTTCACCACGCAGTACGAGACGTCAGCGGGCACGGGCGGCCTCTTCGAGCACGACGCGCAGCTGCTCCGCGAGGTCGCGGCGGTCGAACTGCGCCTCGGCCAGACGGCGCGCGTTGGCGCCCATCGTCGCGGTCAGCTCGGGGTCGTCACGCAGCGCCAGCACGCGCGCGGCCAGGTCCTCGGCGTCGCCGGGTCGCACGTACACCCCGGCCTGGTTGTCCTCGACCAGCTCGCGTTGCCAGCCGTCGGTGTTCACGATCGCCGCGCGGCCGGCGGCAAAGGTGTCGAACAGCTTGTTGGGTGAGTTCGTGGCCAGCACCGGCACGTCCTTGAACACCGTCAGGCAGGCGCTCGAGGCCGCCGCCAGCCGGGCGGCCGCGGCCTTGTCTCCGGCGGGCAGCAGCGTCACGTTGGGCAGCCCGCGGCGGCGCACCTCCGCCTCAAGCGCGGGCCGGCGCTTGCCGTCGCCCATCAGGGCGAACGTGACCCCGCGTTCACCCCGGTCGGCCAGCACGGTCGCGGCCCTCACCACCTGGTCCAGGTCGTTGGCCTCGCCCATCGTGCCGAAGTAGGAGCACACGAAGTCGTCGCCGAAGCGGGCGCCGAGCCCGCCGGGGTCGACGTCCGGGGCGAACAGGTCCAGGTCGGCGGCGTTGGGGATCAGCGTCACGTCGGCCGCCGCCACGCCGGCCGCCATGACACCGTCGCGCATGCCGGGCGACAGCGCCACCACGTGGGCGGCGCCGCGGTAGGCCGCCTTCTCGAGTGCTCGCGCCAGCGCGCGCGCCGCCGGGTTGCGCAGCGCGCCCATCTCGATCGGGGCGCGCGGCCACAGGTCGCGCACCTCGAACACCAGCGGCGCGCGGTGGCGCCGCGCCGCGAGCAGCCCCGGCACCGCAACCGGCAGCGCGGGCGAGGTGGCGAACACCACGTCGGGCCGCGGCAGCTTCACCGACGCCGCCGTGGCGGCGGCGGCGAACCCCCCGAACCCGGCGATCCGGCGCCCGAACGACTGGGCCGTGGCGTGCACGTAGTCGGGCGAGCCGCCCCTGACCTCGACCACGGAGATCCCCTCCACGTCGTAACGGCGCGGCTTTGCCCGCGATCGGGCAGGGATGCCCGATCCCGCTGAGGTGTCCGTGCGGGCCGCGGTTACCATCGTCACGTCGTGGCCGGCGCCGGTCAGGTGGCGCGCGAACTCGTACGAGCGCGTGCCGCCCGTGCCCTCGCGGGTGGTGAAGAACTGGTGCAGGTACAGGATGTGCACGACGCCGAGACCGTAACGTGACCCGCCTGCTGGACATCACCGTGGCCGCCCTCGCACTCGTCGTGTGCTCACCGCTGCTGCTGGTGGCCGCGGTGGCGATCGTCCTCGAATCGCACGGTGGGGTTCTCTACCGCCACCAGCGGATCGGCCGCGACGGCGTCCCGTTCGAGCTGTGGAAGCTGCGCACGATGGTCTCCGGCGCCGAGTCGATCGGCGCCGGCCTGTACATCGAGGCGAACGACGCCCGCATCACGCGCGTCGGCGCGCTGCTGCGGCGGTTCTCGCTCGACGAGCTCCCGAACCTGGTCAACGTGCTTCGCGGCGAGATGTCGATCGTGGGACCGCGGCCCACGGTTGCGGTGCAGGTGGACCGCTACACGCCGCATCAGCGTCGTCGCCTGGAGGTCAAGCCCGGCATCACCGGCTGGGCCCAGGTCAACGGCCGCACGTCGATCTCATGGCCCGAGCGGATCGAGCTGGACGTCTGGTACGTGGACAACCGCAGCGTGCGGCTGGACCTGAGGATCCTTGCCCGCACGTTGAGGTTGCTGGTCACCGGCCAGGGGCTCTACAGCTCCGACGTCGAGCAGGGCTGGGGCGAGAAGGACTAGGGGATCGCCTCGGGCCCGTTGCCGCGGTGCTCGTCGCGGAAGGCCTGGATGGCGTCGAGGGTCTCGTCGGTGTACTCCGGGCACGCCAGCAGCCGGCCGGTGCCGTTGGGCACCGGGTCGCGCGACCAGGCGGTGGCCGCGACGGCGTACTTCATGCCGGTCGGGTCCGGGGTCAGCACCATCTGGTAGCTGTCCTCGTCGTACAGCGCCTTGAGGTCGGCGCGCTGGTCCTTCGGCAGGTTCTTCTTGAACCAGATGATCACGCGGCCGTGCTCGAGCGTGTGCACCAGCTCCTTGAGGTCCGGCGCCTCGTCGTACGCCTCGTCCTCGGCCGGGACGGCAAAGTGCTTGCCCTGGGTCGGCGGGTTGCTGTCGTACTCGATCGCCTCGTTCGGATCCTCGGTGTGCTCGCGGCTCTTGCCCTTGAAGTTCTGGAGCGTGCAGCCGGCGGCCTTGGCCGCGGGCGCCAGGTCCTGGATCTTGCGCTCGGGAACGCTGCCGCCGCCGGGCAGGATGTCGCTGGACGGGCTGCTCTCGCCGTCACCGCCGCCACCACCGGCCAGCAGGACCACGGCCACGACGACGATCACTGCCACGGCCAGCCCGCCGGCGCCGTAGCCGATCATCTGCTTGCGCCGCTGGGCGGCCTTCGCCTCGGCCGCACGCTCCTCGCGTTCGCGCCTCAGCTGTTCCTTCTGCTCCTTGCGACTGGCCATCAGCGGTCAAAGGGTAGTGAGCGGCGCGGCCTACGCCGCGCGCCGGCGCGAGGCCGGCGGCTCCCAGCAGCCGTCGATGAACTGCACGATCTCGCCGGTCAGGCGCTCGGGGGTCAGGCGCAGCTCCAGGATCGAGGAGGCCTCGACCATCCGCGCGTCGGGCAGCTCGCGGAACAGCATGTCGGCGTCCGAGAAGGGGTGGATCGGGTCGCGCGGGTGGCCGATGATCAAGGTGGGCGGCTCGAACGTGCGCCGTTCCGAGGTAGGCGGCGCCACGCGGCCGAAGAAGAGGCCCTGGAGCATCGACGCCGACGGCTTCGGGTCCTGGCTGATCCAATCGAGCAGCATCTGCCCGAGCAGCGGGCCCCTCCGCGGCACCAGCGCTGCCAGCCGTCCCCAGGCCCGGGTCACGGGCGCGCCGAAGGTCAGCCCCAACAGCAGCGGCGTGAAGCCGATCGCGCAGCCCAACAGCGCGTTGTCCAGCACCGGCATTTCGATCAGCATCCCCTGCACCCGCGACGGGCCGGCCGCGCACGCCTCCAGCGCGGTGTTGGCGCCCAGCGAAGTCCCGCCCAGCACCGCCTTGTCGATCTCCAGGTGGTCCAGCAGCGCCAGCGCCTGAGCGCCGAACAGCGTCATCGAGTAGTTCCACATCTCCGCCGGCCGGTCCGACTCGCCGTGCCCCAGCAGATCCAGGCACAACACGCGGTACCCGCGCTCGGCCAGCGTGGTGGCCAGCGGGCCATGCATCGTGCGCGAGAACAACAGGCCCGGCATGAGCACGACCGCGCGCTCGCCCGCCCCGTACTCGTCGTAGACCAGCCGGAATCCGCCGTGCTCGAAACTGTGCCGGGTTGGGGCCATGCGACCGCGCCACTCTATCCGCGCCGGGTTTCCGCCGGCCTTGCGCGAGGAACTAGGTTAAGTGACGTACCCAAACTCCTGGGGAGGAGAACGACACATGAGCGACACCGTCCCGCTGACGGTCAGCGTCAACGGCGAGACCAGGCACTCCGAGGTCGAGCCGCGCCAGCTGCTCGTCTACTACCTGCGTGACCAGCTCGGCCTGACGGGCAGCCACGTGGGCTGCGACACCTCCAACTGCGGCGCCTGCACCTGCCATGTGGACGGCGAGTCGGTCAAGAGCTGCACGGTGCTGGCGGTCCAGGTCGAGGGCGCCGAGGTCACCACGATCGAGGGTCTCGGCCAGGAGGGCAACCTGCACGCCCTCCACGACGGATTCCGCGAGAAGCACGGCCTCCAGTGCGGCTACTGCACGCCCGGCATGATCATGGCCGCGGCCGACCTGCTGCAGCGCAACCCGAGCCCATCCGACGAGGAGATCCGGCACGGGCTGGAGGGCAACCTCTGCCGCTGCACCGGCTACGAGAACATCGTCCGCGCCGTCCGACACGCCGCCGAGGCCTCGCAGGGGGTGTCGGCATGAGCGTCACCGACGCACCGCCCGACGGCGGCGGCAAGAACTTCGTCGGCCAGTCGATGAAGCGGCGCGAGGACTCGCGCCTGATGACCGGCCGCGGCGACTACATCGACGACATGGTCCTCCCCGGGATGCTGCACATGTCCGTCGTGCGCTCGCCGGAGGCACACGCCAACATCACGTCGATCGATGCCGAGGAGGCGCGCGGCATGCCGGGCGTCGTCGGCGTATTCACCAAGGACGAGCTGACCGAGCTGATCAAGGCGCCGCTGCCGATGGCCTGGGATCCCCCCGGTGTCGAGATCAAGGTGCCCGAGAACTGGCCGCTGTCCGGTGGCCAGGTCAAGCACGTCGGCGACGCGATCGCGGTGGTCCTGGCCGAGTCCAAGGGCCAGGCGATGGACGCGGCCGACCTCGTGATCGCCGACCTCGACCCGCTGCCCGCGGTGGTGGACCCGGAGAAGGCGCTGGAGGACGGCTCGCCGCTGGTGTGGGAGGACTTCGGCACCAACGCCACACACCACTGGGGCGTGGCCGGCGGCGACTTCGCCGCTGCCGAGGCGGAGGCCGAGGTCGTGGTCTCCCAGCGCGTGCCCAACCACCGCATCTCGGGCGCTCCGATCGAGCCACGGGGCTGCGTCGGAGAGTCGCGCGGCGAGAGCGTGGCGCTGTACTCGGCCACCCAGATCCCGCACATCGCGCGTTTCCTGCTGGCGGGCATCCTGGAGATGCCCGAGGACAAGATCCGCGTGGTCGCGCCCGACGTGGGCGGCGGCTTCGGGGCAAAGCTCCAGGTCTACGGCGAGGAGGTGCTGGTCCTGGCGCTGGCCAAGAAGACGGGCCGGCCGGTCAAGTACGTCGAGACGCGCTCCGAGCACATGTCCAACAGCCACCACGGCCGCGACCAGATCGCCACGGTCACGCTCACGGCCAAGAAGGACGGGACGGTGACCGGGGTCAAGGCGGAGGTGATCGCCGACACCGGCGCCTACCACCAGCTGCTGACGCCGTTCATCGCGTCGCTGGGCTTCCCGGTGGCGGGCGGTTGTTACAAGTTCCCCGCGATCGACTTCAGCGTGACCGGGGTCTTCACCAACAAGATGCCGATCGACGCCATCCGTGGCGCCGGCCGGCCCGAGGCCACGTACTGGATCGAGCAGACCATGGACAAGCTCGCGCGCGAGCTGGGCATGGATCCGCTCGAGCTGCGGCGCAAGAACTTCATCCAGCCGGATGAGTTCCCGTACGAGACGCCGCTCGGAATCGTCTACGACTCGGGCGACTACCCGGGAGCGCTGGACAAGCTGCTGGAGAACTTCGACCTGGACGCGTTCCGCAAGGAGCAGGCTGAGCTTGCCCAGCAGGGCATTCATCGCGGCGTGGGCTTCTCGACCTGGGTCGAGGTGTGCGGCCTGGCGCCGTCACGTGCCGTCGGCCCGCAGGGCGTCGGCCTCCAGGCCGCGTTCTGGGAGTCGGCGATGGTGCGTGTGCACCCGTCGGGCTCGGCGACGGTCTACTCCGGCTCCTCGCCCCACGGCCAGGGGCTGGACACGTCGTTCGCCCAGATCGCCGCAGACCGGCTCGGTATCGACCCCGAGATGATCGACGTGATTCACGGCGACACCGACTCAGGCCCGTTCGGCTGGGGCACCTATGGCTCGCGCTCGCTCTCGGTCGGCGGGGAGGCCATCGCCCGCGCCTCCGAGAAGGTGCAGGAGAAGGCCAAGAAGGTCTGCGCGGCGCTGCTGGAGGCGGCGCCCGAGGACATCGAGCTGGCCGACGGCGCCTTCCGCGTGAAGGGCTCGCCGGACAAGTCGATGACGATGGCCGAGATCTCCGGGGCGGCCCACATCCCGCCCAACGAGCTGCCGGCCGACATCGAGCCGGGGCTCGAGGAGACCTCGTTCTACGACCCGGAGAACTTCGTGTTCCCGTTCGGCGCGCACGCGTGCGTTGTCGACGTGGATGTCGAGACCGGCAAGGTCAAGGTCGTCGACTACTACGCGGTCGACGACTGCGGGCCGGCCATCAACCCGATGATCATCGAGGGGCAGATCCACGGCGGCATCGCGCACGCGATCGGCCAGGCCCTGTACGAGCAGGTGGTCTACGACGAGGAGGGCCAGCTGGTCACCGGCACGTTCGTGGACTACGCGCTGCCCACCGCGGCCGAGCTGCCGTCGTTCAAGACCGACCGCACCGAGACGCCGTCGCCGGTCAACTCACTCGGCGTCAAGGGAGTCGGCGAGGCGGGCACGATCGCCGCCACGCCCGCTGTCACGGCCGCCGTCCTGGACGCGGTCAAGCCGGTCAAGGAGCTGGACTGGATCGACATGCCGTTGACGCCGATGCGTGTGTGGGAGGCGCTGCACGGCGACGGCCCACCCCCGACCGAGCAAGGGGGTGCCCGATGATCACCGCACCGTTCGAATACCGCCGCGCCGGGTCCGTCGACGAGGCGATCTCGCTCCTCGGCGAGCTCGGTGAGGACGCCAAGCTGATCGCCGGCGGCCACTCGCTGTTGCCGCTGATGAAGCTGCGCCTCGCGGCGCCGACCACGCTGATCGACATCGGCGGCATCGACGCCATGGACGGCATCGAGGCCAACGGCGGCGGCGTCCGGATCGGTGCGCTGACGCGCCACGTGACGCTGCAGAACAGCGACGAGCTCGGGGTGGTCCAGGCGGTCGCTGCCGGCATCGCCGACCAGCAGGTGCGCAACCGCGGCACGATCGGCGGCTCGATCGCCCACGGCGACCCGGCCTCCGACCTGCCCACGGCGCTGCTCGCGCTGGAGGCCACGTTCAACGCGACCGGGCCAAGTGGCGAGCGCCAGATCGCGGCCGCGGAGTTCTTCCACGACTACCTGACCACCGCGCTCGAGCCGCAGGAGGTGCTGACGTCGATCGACATCCCGTCGCTGGACTTCGGCTGGGGCTACGAGAAGTTCACCCGCCGCGCCGAGGACTGGGCGATGGTCGGCGTCGTGGCGCTCGTGAAGGGCGACGATGTCCGTGTGGCCTTCACGAACATGGGCTCGACGGCGCTGCGAGCGACCGCGGTCGAGGAGGCGCTGAAGGGTGGTGCGGTCGATGCCGACGCCATCGCGGCGGCATCCGAGAAGGCCGCCGACGGCACCGAGCCGCCCGGCGACCTGAATGCGACGCCGGAGTACAAGGCGCATCTGGCGCGGGTGCTGACGCGCCGAGCCCTGACCACCGCCGTGTCGTGACCATGGCCCCCGGGGGGGCGAACTGCCACGCCGTTGGCGACTTATGTAGGCGATGGGCTACATGAGGTCGCAACCGTGGCCGAACGCAAAGATCTGGGCGCTGGTGCGGCGCCAGCACGGGGCGATCAGCTTCTGGCAGCTCCTGGAGGCCGGCTTCTCGCGGCAGGCGATCACGCACCGAGTTGCGAAAGCGCCGGCTGCACCGGGTGATGCGGGGCGCGTACGCCGTGGGCCGGCCGGATCTCACGCGCGAGGGCTGGCTGATGGCGGCCGTGCTGTCCTCCGGGGAGGGCTCATGGATCAGCCACGAGACGGGCGCCGAGCTCCTCGAGGTGCGGCGCCCGGAGCCCGGTCCGATCGAGGTTTCCACCCTCGCTGCCCGTCGTTCGAGACGCCCGGGCCTGAGAGTGCACCGGAGAGAACGCAGCGACTGCCACACGGTCATGGAGGTCCGGGGCATCCCCGTTACCACCGTCCCCGCTCTCATGGTGGACATGGCGCATCGTTGGCCGGCGAATCACCTCGAGGCGGCGATCAACCAGGCCGACGTGCGCGACCTGCTGGATCCCGAGGCGATGCGCGCAGCCCTCGGCGCCTTCGCCGGCCAGCCGGGCGTGAGGGTGGTGCGCGAGCTGCTGGACGCCGCCACCTTCCTGCTCACCGACTCGGAGCTGGAGCGCCTGTTTCTGCGCCTGGTGCGCCGCGCAGGCTTGCCCGACCCGCGCACGCAGCGCTACTTGGGCAGCCACCGCGTGGACTTCCTCTGGCCGGATCTGGGCCTGGTGGTGGAGACCGACGGCCTGCGCTACCACCGCACCGCCTTTCAGCAGCGCAAGGATCTGGAGCGCGACCAGGCCAACCGCGCACGCGGGTTCGTGCCGGCGCGCTTCACGCACTGGCAGGTGCGTTTCCAGCCCGGGCACGTGCTGGGCGGGCTAACCGATGCCGCCCGCATGGCGGAGGCCACGCGTGACCTTCGACGGTCCGGATGACGTGACGGCGAAGCTCGCGGGGCAGGGCTACCTTGCCGACCAGGCGCTGGCCACGTCGGTGCACCTGGCCGGCGCCCTCGAGCAGCCGCTGCTGCTGGAGGGTGAGGCCGGCGTCGGCAAGACCGAGCTCGCCCGCGCGCTGGCGCAGGCCTCCGGGGCGCGGCTGTTCCGGCTTCAGTGCCACGAGGGCATCGACCTCCACCACGCGCTCTACGACTGGGACTACCCGCGCCAGCTGCTGGCCATCAGGGCGGCCGAGGGCGGCACCGACCCGGGCGGGCTGTTCACGCGCGACTACCTGCTGCGGCGGCCGCTGCTCCAGGCGCTCGAGCACGACGGGCCGGCGGTGCTGCTGATCGACGAGATCGATCGCGCCGACGACGAGTTCGAGGCGTTCCTGCTCGAGCTGCTGTCGGACTTCGCCGTCTCGATCCCCGAGCTTGGCACGGTCACCGCTGCCCGCCGGCCACTTGTGGTCCTCACGTCCAACCGCACGCGCGAGCTGCATGACGCGCTCAAGCGCCGCTGCCTGTACCACTGGATCGACTACCCCGACCGCCAGCGCGAGGCCCAGATCGTGCGCGCGCGGCTGCCGGGCGTGGCCGACGACGTGGCCGAGCGCGTCTGCGTGGCGGTCGCCCGGCTGCGCGAGCAGGACCTGTACAAGCTGCCGGGCGTCGGCGAGACGGTGTCGTGGGCGCGCGCCCTGCTGGCGCTCGAGGGCCGCTCGCTCGAGGACACGCTCGGCGTGGTGCTCAAGGTGCGCGAGGACATCGATGCGGTACGCGCGGAGGGGGTGCTCGAGGGTGTCTGAGAAGCAGCGCGTGGGCGCCGCCCTGACCGGCAAGCTGGTGCACCTGTCGGCCGCGGTGCGCGCCGGTGGCGTGCGCGTGGGGGTCGGCGAGCTGCTGGCCGCCCACCGGGCGCTGAAGGCGATCGACGCCAGCGACCGCGCCGAGACCTACCTGGCGCTGCGCGCGGTGCTGTGCTCGCGCCAGGAGGACCTGGAGCCTTTCGACGCCGCGTTCGTGGAGGTGTTCGCCGGCCGCGCCGAGTACCCCGAGCAGCCCGAGGTGCTGGACGACATCGCCGACCTGGTGCTGCCGCAGGTGGCGGTGCCGCCCCAGCGCCGCGTCGTGCCGCCGGCGGCGGTCGAGGAGGAGGAGGTGGTGCCGGCGGCGTGGTCGGACACCGAGCTGCTCCAGCACAAGGACTTCGCCGAGTTCACCGCCGCCGACACGCGGATGGCCAGGACGATCATGGCGCGGCTGGCCGCGCGGGCCCCACGCCGGCTGAGCCGCCGCACGCGCCATTCGCACCGTGTCGGGCCGCGGCCGCGCGGCGGGCGGGTGGACCTGCGCGGAACGGCGCGCGCATCGTTGCGTACCGGCGGCGAGCCGGTGGAGCGCCACTGGCGCGAGCCGCGTGAGCGCACGCGCCCGCTGGTGCTGGTGTGTGACGTCTCGGGCTCGATGGAGCCGTACGCGCGGATGCTGCTGATGTACTTGCAGGCGTGCGTGGCGGCCCGCCGCCGGGTCGAGGCGTTCGCGTTCGGAACCCGTCTGACGCGCGTGACCGGCGAGCTGGCCGGCCGCGACCCCGAGCGCGCGCTGGAACGCGCCGCCGGGGCGATGGAGGACTGGTCGGGCGGCACCCGTATCGGCGAGGCACTGGCCACGCTCAACCGCGAACACGGCCGCCGGATCGGCCGCGGCGCCGTCGTGGTCGTGCTGTCCGACGGCTGGGATCGCGGCGATCCGGGGCAGCTTGGCTACGAGATGGCGCGGCTGGCGCGGACCGCGCACCGGCTGGTGTGGCTGAACCCGCTCAAGGCCGCGGCGGACTACGAGCCGCTCGCGCAGGGCATGGCCGCGGCGCTCCCGCACGTGGATCGGTTCCTGGCCGGCAACACACTCGCTTCACTTGAGGAACTGTCGGAGTTGATGCGAGGAGGAGAGCTGTGAAGGATGTCGTCGACGACGTGCGCAGGTGGATGGACGCGGGCTCGCGGGTGGCGGTGGCCACGGTGGTCGGCGTCAAGCGCTCGGCTCCGCGGCCGCCCGGCGCCAAGATGGCCGTCAACGACGCGGGAGAGGTGTCGGGCGCCGTGTCCGGCGGCTGCGTGGAGGGCGCCGTGGTCGAGGCTGCCACGGAGGTGCTGGCCGGGAACGGGCCACGGCTGCTGCACTTCGGCATCGCCGATTCCGAGGCGTGGGACGTGGGGCTGCCCTGCGGGGGCGAGATCGACGTGTTCGTCGAGGAGTACCGCGAGTGACGCCTGAGGGCGAGTTCGCTCGGCTGGCGGCCAGCCAGGGCCGCGCCGCGATCGTCACGGTGATGGAAGGCCCCGGCCTGGGGTCGAAGATGCTGGTGCGCGGGGACGGCACCCGCACCGGTGCGCTCGGCGACGCCGAGCTCGAGACCGCCGCCGACGAGGCGGCCCGTGAGTTGATGTGGGCCGAGCGCTCGGAGGCCCGTCGAGTCGGCGACGCGCTGCTGTTCGTGGACGCGACGTTCCCCGATCCGCGGCTGGTGGCCTTCGGCGCCGTGGACTACACGGCCGCGCTGTGCAAGCTGGCAGCGGCCGCAGGCTGGCGGCCGTTCGTGTGCGACCCGCGTTCGGTGTTCGCGACACGTGAGCGGTTCCCCGAGGCCGAGATGGTGGTTGCCGCGTGGCCCGAGGAGGCATTCGAGGCCATCGGCGGGATCGATCGCGCCACCTACGTCTGCGTGCTCACGCACGACCCCAAGCTCGACGATGCCGCACTGGGGATCGCCCTGCGCTCGGACGCCGCCTATGTCGGCGCCATGGGCAGCACCCGCGCGCAGGAGGCGCGCCGCGCGCGCCTCCTGGCCCAGGGCCTCAGCGAGGCCGAGCTGGGGCGGTTGGCCGCGCCGATCGGGCTCGACCTCGGCGCCACGGGACCCGAGGAGACGGCGCTGTCGATCATGGCCGAGGTGGTGGCGGTGCGAAACGCCCGCGAGGGTGGCCGGCTCAAGCACAAGCAGGGCGGGCGTATCCACGAGGTGGGTGCGTGATCGCCGGCGTCGTCCTGGCAGCCGGTGCTTCGTCGCGATTCGGCGGCGAGGCCAAGTTGCTTGCCGAGCTCGACGGCCGGCCGCTGCTCGAGCACGTGCTCGACACGCTGTCGGAGACCACGCTCGACCGGGTGGTCGTGGTGCTTGGCGCCGGGGCCGACGCGATCCTGGCGGCGGTCGATCTGCACGGCGCCGAGCCGGTGGTGTGCGAGCGCTGGGCCGACGGCCAGTCGGCGTCGCTGGCATGCGGGCTGGCGGAGGTACAGGACGCCGACGCCGTGGTCGTCTGCCTCGGTGACCAGCCCGGTCTGGCACCCAAGGCGGTGGCGCGCGTTCTCGCCGCGCGCTCGCACGCCGGGGCGGTGCGCGCCACCTACGGCGGCAGGCCCGGCCACCCGGTGCTGCTCGAGCACGCGCAGATCGCCGCGCTGCGCGACGTGACCGGCGACGTCGGCGCACGCAACGTGATCGTCAGCGGCCTGCGCGAGGTCCCGTGCGACGACCTCGGTGGTGGCGAGGACGTGGACACCCCCGATCAGCTCGCCGGCCTCCGGCGGGCGGAGGAGGCCAGATGAAGCTGGAGCAGACGTTCAAGGTCGAGGCGCCGATCGACAGCGTGTGGGAGGCGCTGATCGACGTGGAACGCGTCGCTCCCTGCCTGCCCGGCGCGGAGATCACCGAGTCCGACGACAGCGGCACCTACAAGGGCAACTTCACCGTCAAGCTCGGCCCCACCACCGCCGCCTACCGCGGCGAGCTGCACATGGAGTCGGTCGACGAGGGCGCGCGCACCGTGACCATGAAGGCCAGTGGCCAGGACAAGCGCGGCCAAGGCGGCGCCAAGGCCACGATCGTCAGCACCATGCGCGAGGAGGGCGGCGTGACAGCGGTCGACACCACCACCGACTTCACGATCACCGGCCGCCTGGCCCGGTTCGGCCGTGGCGGGATGATCCAGGACATCTCGAACAAGCTGCTCAAGGACTTCTCGGCCTGCCTTGCGGAGAACATCGAGGGCGGCGTCACCCCCGAGGATCCGGGACCCTCGGGGGCGCCGGTCAAAGCCGCGGCCGCGACGGCGACGCCGGTCGCCCCGGAGCCGATGCGCCCGTCGCAGCCGGCCAAGCCGGTCAACGGCCTGGCCCTGTTCCTCTCCGCGCTGTGGTCGCGGATCAAGCGGCTGTTCGGCCGCGGCGGCTAGCCGGGCGGCAACGCCGCCGCCAGCCAGGCGGGCAGCTCGGCAAGAAAGCGCGGGTCGATCTGGTGACCGATCGGCGATTCGTGGTAGGCCAGCTCCGCGCCCACGGCGTCGAGGCGCTCGCGTGCCGAGCGCGCGAAGTCGATCGAGATCACCGGATCCTGCGTCCCGTGGCCGATGGCCACCGGCAGACCGGCGGCCCGCTCGAAATCCAGATCGAAACCCTCGACCACGGGAATGAACCCGCTCAGCGCGATGATCCCCGCCGGCCGTGGGCGGCCCGGGCCCAGGCCCAGCGCGTAGGACATCACCGTGCCCTGCGAGAAGCCGCCGAACACCGTGCGCGAGGGCTGGACTTCGTGGTCGGCGAGCAGGGCGTCGACCCAGGCGGGGAGCAGCTCCCACGTGGGCCAGAACGTCTCCGGGTCGGGGTAGCCGACGCGCTTGACCGCGTACCAGTGCGCGCCGCCGGGCGGCAGCGAAAGCGGCGCGCGGGCGGTGGCGCCCAGCAGCCGCCGGTCGGGGTCGAGCATGTCCAGCAGCCCGAACAGGTCGTGCTCGTCGGCGCCGCGGCCGTGCAGCAGGACCAGGGCCCCCTCAGGGGCCCCGGCCGCCGGCCGCTCGCGGTGGGTCAGGGGCATTGCCCCGCGACCCTACTTCGTGGGTGTCAGCCTGATCGTGCGACTGCTGGTCGAAGCGATACCCGCGCCGTCGCGCGAGAACACGTTGAGCTTCACCTTCCGGCGCTTCCTGCCCAGTCGCTTGACGCCGTTCTTGTACAGCTTGACCCTGAGCTTGGTCGTCTTACCGCCTCCGATCAGGAAGGCTCGCCGTCCCAGCGTGCGCTTGCGGTACACCAGGTACACCACGCCCTGACACAGGCGGTTCTGCTTCGCGCACCGCAGCGACACGGTGACCACGCGCTTGCGGCGCGAGACCTTGAGCGACTTCGAGGCCACCCCGGTGGGTGTGGTCCTTGCCTGGGCGGCGGCCGACACGGGCGCCGGGGCAGGCGCGTCGGCCGCCGCGGGCACGCCCGGCACGGCGCCACTGGTGCGCCGCAGGGCCACGAGGTCACCAAAGCGAACCGGCTGGCCGGCGGCCACCTGCTCGGCGCCGCCGTCGACACTCAGTGCCCATGAGCCGACCTGGCCATTGAGGCGGCTCAGCTGTCCGGCCGTGAACTCGCCGCCGGTCGCGCAGCCAGCGGGCGAACTGGCGCCGTTGGCCGCTTGGAGCAGCGCTGCTAGCGAAGCTCCGTTGGGCACCGTCACGCGGCAGAACGTGACCTGGCCCGCGCCGTCATCGACGGCCAGCGCCACCGGCACGCTCGTGCCGTCGGCCACCGCGGGCAAGGCGCGCCGGCGCGGATCGGCGGGATTCGCGCGGGTCGGGGGCTCCACGGCGAACGACCCGCCGGCCAGAGCACGCAGGGCGTCCTGCGAAGCGCCCACGTTCGCGCCGCCGAAGCCCGAGGCGTCGCCATAGTCGTAGAAGTAGCCTCCGTCGTCCGGCCCTCCGGTCACCTGGAGGCTGATCAGGAAGTCCACCGGCGTGCGCCCGCTCGCCCCCTGGAATGCGCTGCCTTGCGGATTCACGCCGCAGGCGTTCAGCCCCGAAACTGCCCATCCGGTGGAATCCGCGTCGGCGTCGGGACCTGGGGAGAAGCTGTAGCCGGCGTCGAACGCTCCCTCGCTGTTGGCCGCGCCGGCGGTCGTGATCAGCCTGCTCTCGAGGAAGTCGATGCCCTCCCGGACGTCGCCGTCGGTGGTGTTCGCCCCGTTTTCGCAGAGCGCCGCAAGCGCGGCTCCGGTCATGTCGATGCTGCTCGGTGCGCTGCGGTCGGAGGCGCTGGCCACATAGGGGAAGTCCCAGCCGCCATCGGTGTGCTGGTTGGCCCGTACGGCCGCGATCGAGCGGTCGGTCAGGAATCGTGGCGCTCCCAGCTGCTTCAGCGCCAGCGCGCCGAACGCCGCGAAGTTCGTCGATCGCGCATCGGCTTCGCCCGGCTGAGGCCGGGCGGCGAAGTAGCCACCGGACCAGTAAGCCGCGAGCTGTGCGCCCAGGTTCTGGTTCGCCGCGATCCGGGCCGGGGTCAGGCCCGCCGCGTAACCCTGAAGCACGCTCTGCTGCAGTATCCCGACGCGACTGGCAGGATCGGAGGGCGTGCTGGGTGCGGTGAAGGCGCCACCGGTCAGCGTGTTCTGGAGATGGTCCTGCGCGCTGGTCTGACCGGGCTGGCGGATGTCGGCGGCGTGGCGTGCCGCGGCGGCCATGGCGCTCGGCACGGTGTTGCCGCCGAAGCCCGTCCAGTTGCCGGCGTTCTGCTGCTTGCCATCGAGCCAGTTGGCCCCACGGGTGACGGAGTCGCGGATCTGAGCGCCTGTGGCGGCGTCGGCCGTGGCCGGCACCCCCAGCGCGACGAGGCAGCCGCCGAGGGCGGCCAGCCGTTGGGATGAGGTTCTGAACATGTGTCGAGCTCCTTTGTAGGAGGCGGCGACACACCGGGGTGCACGGCCGCCTAGACGCGAGACGGGTTGATCTCACGGCCGGGTGTTCGGGCTCGGGGTCGTCCTCCCGGATCTCCTTCCCGGGCCCGAGGGCCCAGTGGTACCGCGATCCGGTCATCACCCATACCGCTGCGCGTCAGCTCCGGATTCACACCGGATTCCCCACGCCGTGAGTGAGGGCACCGTACACGGGCTACAGTGTCCGGCGCAAGCAACGGATCGGTGGTCAGGGAAGTCCGGTGTGAGACCGGCGCGGGCCCGCCACTGTGACCGAGCCACACCCTCGCCGCACGGCCACTGGCACCGCCGGGAAGGCGCGCCGGGGGTGCTCGGAAGCCAGGAGATCTGCTCCGGTCCGCCACCACCGAAAGCCCTCGCGGAAAGGGGCCTGGTAATGAAGCGACTTCTCTTGTTCACCTTGCTGGCACTGGTCGCCACCACCGCCGGCGCGCAGGCGGCGACGGTCAACGTCCGCGTAGAGGGCCAGGGCTCAACCCTGTTCGAGGGCCCGATCGTCACCAAGGGCCGCAACGTGCAGTCCCTGTCCGAGCGCTCCACCGGTGCGATCCGGCGCTGCGACGGCACCAACAACGGCGGCACCCTGGCGCCCACCGGCACGGCCGCCACCGTCGATGCCCTGAGCCTGCTCGGCAAGGGCTTCGACGGCCAGTGGTATGACGATTACGAGGATTACCTGATCACGCGCCTGGCCGACGAGACGCGCAGCTGGCGGCTCTTTCGCAACGACGCCTTCACGCCGGTCGGGGGCTGCCAGCTGCGGCTCGGCGAGGGGGATCGCGTCCTGTGGGCGGGCACCGGCGGCCCATTGCTGGCCCTGTCGGTCACCGGCTCGACAGCGACCACGAGCCCTGGCGCGACCGTATACCTGGCTGGCGCGGACGGGTCTCAGGGCCGGGTGCTCGGTACCGCCGACGGCGCCGGAGACGTGGCACTGCCTGCTGACCTCGCCGGCGCGTGGCACCGTGTCAAGGCCACGAAGGCGGGCATGGTCCGGTCGGGGCGGGTCGACTACTGCCCATCGCCCTGCACGGCCGCCAAGCCCGCCGACATGGAGCCTCGGACACCCCCCGCACCCGTCTTCTACGGCCCGGCGGGGATGGTCATCCCCGGCAGCTCGTTGCTGGCCGGCGAAACCGGCCCGGTGCGCGTCACCCGCCCCGTCGCCGGCAGGTCGGGATACCGCCGCGGGCGGATCGCCGTCCGCTGGCGCATCGCCCAGGAGGGTGTCGGGCTGCTGCGCTGGACGATCGCCTCGGACGACCTGACGACCAGGTCGAAGCGATATGTCACCCGCGCGCGCGGCGCCAGCGCCACCTCGGTGCTACTGAAGCTTCCGGCTGGACGTGTTCACGCGCTGCGCTTCACCGCCACCGACCGCCTCTCGCGCGAGGACGTCACCGACTTCGGCCGCGTCCTCGTGCCGATCGACGACCGCTCGAAGTCGGTCCGCCGCCGTGGGCCGTGGCGCAAGCTGCGCTCGTCCAAGGCCTGGAGGGGCACCGTGCTCCGCGGGCGCCGCGGTGCGCGGCTGAAGGTCAGGCTGCGGGCCGGCCGGCCGGCGCTGGTGCTGCGCGGCCGCCGGCGGGCGACGGTGCGGATCGGCTCGAAGCGCCTCCGCGTGCGTGGCGGCCGCACCGCCCTGGGGGCGAAGCGCCGCAAGGCCGGGTCCGTCACCATCACGGTGGTGCGTGGGAGCATCGATCTCGATGGCGTTGCTACGTCGCCTTAGCGCCGTCGTGCTGGCGGCGCTGCTGCTGGTCCCGGCCGGCGCCGGGGCGGCGCAGGACGAGCAGCGCCTGGACCGCACCGTCGGCTACCTCCAGCGTGTCCAGCACAAGGACGGCGGCTTTGGCGAGCGCGGTTCCAACCCAACCTTCAGCGTTTGGGCGGCGCTCGCGCTGGCGTCCGCGGGCATCAACCCGCGCGACCAGCGCAAGCCCGGCGGGACCGACGTGTACACGTACCTGACGCGGAACACCGACGGCCTGACCCAGAGCACCGACTACGCCCGCCTGGTCCTGGTGGCCCGCGCAGCGGGCACCTCGCCGCGCCGGTTCGGCAAGATCGACCCGCTGGCGCGGCTTCGCAGGCTGCAGCGGCCCGACGGCGGGTTTCCCCAGCCCCCCACGCTGCCCGGCTCGCAGGTCAACGGCACCACGTACGCGATCCTCGCGCTGGCGGGGCTCGAGCGCACGCGGGTGAACCGGGCGGTGGATTGGCTGCTCTCCAAGCAGGCGCCGGATGGGTCGTTCGGTGGCGGCACGGATCTGACCGGGTCGGCGATCGAAGCGCTGAACGCCACCGGCCGCCGCGGCACGCCCGCCCAGCAGCGCGCGCTGGCCTATCTGCGCGCCCGCCAGAACTCCGACGGCGGCTTCGGAGCCGGGCCCGCGGGCGCCGAGTCCAACTCGGCGTCGACGGCGTGGGTGCTGAGGGGGCTAGCGGCGGCCCGGATCCAGCCCGCGGGCTTCGGTGCCACGGGTACGGGCAAGACGCCGCTCGACTACCTTGCCGCGATGCAGCAACCCGACGGCAGCATCCCCAACTCCGCAACCGACCGGACCAACACGGTCTGGATCACCTCCTACACGGCGCCCGCGCTCGCGGGGGCGTCGCTGCCGCTCGCGGCCGTTCAGCGCGAGGAGCAGCCCAAGACCGAGCAGGACCCCGGTCCGGTTTCCGAGACCGGTGGCGATGACGGCACGCTGTCCGGCGCGGGCGGGACCGCCGACGGCGGCGACGGTGACGTGACGGCCGGCGGTGGCGGCGCGGGAGCACCGCTGTTCAGCCGGCCCCAGCCAGGCAGCCGCGGCCGCGTGCCGGGCGGCGAGCGCGACATCGAACGCGCCAACCGCTCGACCGGCCGGGGCGAGGGCGCCGTGGCTGGCGAGACGGTGGCCGGCAAGCTGGTCGGCCGCGGCAAGCTGGCGGCCGCCGGGGAGGGTCGCAGCCTGGGTACCGCGCCCGGCCTGCGCGCCGCGGCCGCGGGTGGCGAGGCTCCCGCGTGGCTGGTCGCGGCAATCGGTGTGGTGCTGGTGCTCAGCGCCGGCGGCGGCATCTACCTCGAGCGCCGCACGGTGAAGTCGTGAGCACGCTCACGTTGATTGCCGCTCTGGAGGACGACCTCGGCGACGCCCTGGCGCGGATCGCCTCGACGCTGCGAATCCCCGTGCTGGTTGCCGCGCTGCTGGCGCTGGCGGCCGTCGCGCTCGAGCTGGGCCGGTTCCTGACCGAGCTGGTGCGGCGGGGGTTGCCCGGGGGCCGGACGCCGCTGGCGGCGCTGGCCCATCACGCCGAGGCCGCGCCCGAGAGTGCGCGCGACCTGGCGCGTAAGGCGCCGAGCCGACCGAGCGAGCAAGCAGTGGTCAAGCTGGCCGCTGCCGCGTCGCGGGATAACGACAAGGTGGCGGCCGAGCACGCGCTGGCCGACTACGAGGTGGCGGTCCAGCGGCGCCTCGACCGCACCCGGATCCTGGTCCGGGCCGGCCCGGCGATCGGGCTCATGGGCACCCTGATCCCGCTGGCGCCGGGCTTGGCCGCGCTCGGCCGGGGCGATCTGCCTCAGCTGGCGACCGACCTGCGCACGGCTTTCGCCGCGACCGTGATCGGCCTGCTGGTCGGCACGGTGGCCTTTGCCCTCACGCTCACGCGCACGCGCATGTACAGCGAGGACCTGACCGCGCTCGAGCGCGCAGCCGCCGCCATGGGCACCGCGCCGCCTCCGCTACCCACGCCGGTGGAGAACAAGACGGAGGAGCGGGCGGAAGTGAAGGCCGAGGAGGAGCGCAAGCCCGAGGACGAGGACAAGCTCAAGGCTGCCAAGCCGGAGGCCAAGCCGTGAGCCGCGTCGGCCTCGGCCGCCATGGGCGCCTCGACGACAGCGCGGGCGATCCCCTCGACGGCCTCGTCAACCTGTTCGACATCGGGATCGTGCTGGCCGTCGCCTTCCTCGTCGCCGGTCTGAGCCTGACCGTGAACAGCAACACCGGCCGCGTGGTCAAGCGCCAGGCCACCCCGCAGGACGCTGCCCGCAGCGATCAGGGCCGCCAGCTTCCCGACCCGGCCCGGGCGCCCGAGGCCCAGGGCCGCGGGCAGCCCGTCGGGCAGGTCTACCGGACTTCCGACGGCCGGCTGATCTACGTAGAGAAGCCCTGATGCTGTGCCAGGACTTGGCCGTCGATGGCCATTTCCTGAACGTCAACGGACCTACTTCGTCGCGCCGCGCGGGTTCTCCAGCGGTGTCAGCGCGGCCTCGATCTGCTCGCGCTGGGGCTCGAAGCGCGGCGGCAGCACCAGCTTTTCGCCCAGGTGCTCGGCGTCCTCGTCGGTCGTGAAGCCCGGCCCAAGCGTGGCGATCTCGAACAGCACGCCGCTGGGCTCGCGGAAGTAGACCGAGCGGAACCAGAAGCGGTCGATCACGGGCGTCGGCCGGGCGCCGTGCGCGGCCGCGGCCTCGCGCCACTGCTCGTGGTCGTCCATCGTCGAGGCAAAAGCCACGTGGTGCACCGTGCCCGCGGACGGGTTGCCGCGCTCTGTGGGCGGCGCGTCGTAGGCCAGCCAGCCGCTGCGGTCGTCGCCGCGCACCTCCCAGCGACCGCCGGCCTCGGTGAATCCGAGGCCGTTTTCGAGCAGGTCGCGACTGGCCTCGGGGTCCGAGGCGTATGCCCGCACTCCGTCGAAGCCCTGGAGCGCCACGTCGCGCGGCACCTCGGGGTGGTCGGCGATCAGCGGCGTGTCGGGCGAGTCGCTCACACGCAGCTCGTGCTCGAGCCCCTCGGGGTCGGCGAAGACCAGGCTGTCGCCGTCGCGGCGGGGGTCGGCCCCCTCGTCGGCCAGGCGGGCGGCCCAGAAGTCGAGCGCGTCCGCCGAGGCCACGCGCCACACGATCCGGTGCACCATCCCGTCGCCGGCGCGCCCGGCCGGGGCGCCGGGATACTCGAAGAAGGTCAGGTCAGCCCCGGGGCTGCCCTCCTCGTCGGCGTAGAACAGGTGGTAGACGGACGGGTCGTCCTGGTTCACGGTCTTCTTCACCATCCGCAGCCCCATCACGCGCGCATAGAAGTCGAGGTTGCGTGGCGCGTCGGCGGTCACGGCGGTGATGTGGTGGATCCCCTCGAGCTTCATTGCGACTCCTCCGGTGGTTTCGTCGGTGCGGTGCTCGCCGGTCAACGACCGCCTGTGCTCCTACCGCAGTGGGCCTATACTCGGTTGCACACGCAACTATACCATGAGGTAATTGTGTCTGCAACCACTTCTCCCGTACGCCGCGGCGCCACCCTGGACCAGCTCGAGCTGGGCGCCTGGCGCGGTTTCCTGCGCGCGCACGCGTCGCTCTCGCGTGAGCTCGACGGCGAGCTCACCGCGGCCCACGGCCTGCCGCTGAGCGCCTACGAGGTGCTGCTGTTCCTGGCCGACAGCGCCGAGGGTCACATGCGCATGTCCGACCTGGCCGACTCGGTGCTGCTCAGCCGCAGCGGCCTGACGCGGCTGGTCGACCGGCTCGAGCGCGAGGGCCTGGTCGAGCGCCGCTCGTGTCCGGGTGACGCGCGCGGTATGAACGCGGCGATCACCGGCGCCGGGCGCAGGCGCTTCGCGCGGGCCCGCAAGACCCACCTGGACGGGGTCCGGCGGCGCTACCTGGACCACCTCAGCAGCGAGGAGCAGCAGCTGCTCGCCGGAATCTGGGAGCGGATGCTCTGAGCTCGCCGATGCGGCGCACGGCGGCCGAAGTCCGGCTGCGCTGCTTGCGCTAGGAGAGCGGCGCGGCCACGCGCGTCCTGTCGCGCCGGCGCACCTCGCGCAGCGCGCGCGAGAGACGGCGCACACCCTCTTCGAGCTCCTTGGTCTCCAGCAGTGAGAACGACAGCCGCAAGCTGGTGCGCTGAGAGCGCTCGGCGGTGACCGCGCCGCCGGGCGTGAACGACATCCCGTGGCGGACGGCCTCGGCGTACAGCGTGCGCTCCTCGACCGGCCGCTTCAGCGTGACCCACACGTGGTGGCCGCCCGCGGGTGAGGCCGCCTCGTACTCCCCCGCCAGGTGCTTCTCCAGCGCGGCCATCAGCGCGTCGCGGCGCTCGCGGTAGTAAGGCAGGCTGCGCTCGAGCTGGCGCTCGTAGCCGTCGCCGGCCAGGTAGCGCGCGGCCATGTGCTGCACGGGCGTGGGGGTGTGGAAGTCGGTGCCCTGCTTCATGTGGGCGAGGCGCGCCAGCACGGGCCCGCGTGCGTTGATCCAGCCGATCCGCAGCCCGCCGCCCACGACCTTGGACAGCGAGTTCACCTCCAGCACGTGGCCGGGCGCGGCCAGGCGCAGCGGCGGTGGCGCCTCGCCCTCGTAGCGCAGGTCGGAATACACGCGGTCCTCGACCACGAACATGTTGCGGTCAACGGCCAGGCGCATCAGGCGCTCACGGCGCTCGGGTGACAAATCCACGCCGGTCGGGTTGTGGCAGGTGGCCTGGATGCTCAGCAGCCGCACCTCGTGCCGGGCCAGGACCGCCTCGAGGGCGTCGACGTCCAGGCCGTCCTCGTCGACGGGCACGCCGATCACGCGCGCGCCTGTGGCGCGCATGGCCAGCAGCGAGCCGGTGAAGGTCGGCGACTCGGTCACAGCCACGTCGCCAGGCTGGAGCAGGGTGCGGTAGACGATGTCCAGCGCCTGCTGGGCGCCGGTCGTGACGATCACCTGGTCGGGGTCCAGCGCCTCGCCGTCGACGTGGGTCGCGATCTGCTCGCGCAGGAGCACATGGCCCTCGGGCTCGGTGTAGGAGAGCGCCGCCTCCTTCTCCTCGGTGAACACCGAGCGGGCGATCTCCCCCATCTCCTCGAACGGGTGGAAGCGCGGGCTGGGGAAGCCCGTGGACATCGAGATCATGCCCGGCCGCCCCGGCATCCGGAACGAGTCGTCCAGGATCTCCTCCTGGTAGGTGGTGGGACGGTCGGGCAGTACGTACGCCTGCCAGTCGTCGCCGCTCTCGTCCGCGGCCGCGGGCACCAGAGTGCGCACGAACGTGCCGCGGCCGACGCTGGCCGTCACCCAGCCCTCCTCCGCGAGCCGGCGGTACACGCGCGCGGCGGTCAGGTGGTTGATACCGGCGTCGGCGGCCAGCGCACGAGTGGGCGGGAGCTTGGCGCCCGGCTCGAGCGCACCCGACTCGATGCCGGCGACGAAGCGGTCGATCAGTTGCTGTGTGAGCGAGGTGTCGCCGTCGCGGTCGAGATCGGTCAAGTCAAACTTGTACGACATTGTGTGATCTCCCATATCGGTTGATACTACCCCTGTACTCGCAAAGTCGCAACTTGTTATATGGAAGAGGCCACAATGACCAACCACACCACTCATACACCTGAGGTCACGGTGCGGCTGGCTCGTTCCTCGGACACGCGCCAGCTCTTCTCCCTCGCCGCCTTGGACTCGGCCTCCGTGCCCGAGGGCGAGCTCGTGGTCGCCGAGTCCGACGGCCGGATCGTGGCGGCGCTGCCGTTGAACGGCGGCCCCGCCATCGCCGACCCGTTCCACCGCACCGCTGCGCTCGTGCAGATGCTCGAGCTGCGGGCCCGGCAGCTGCGCGCCGCCACCCCGGCCGCGCACTCCGCCGCCGAGCGGTTGCGGGGCATGTTGCAGCGCCCCGCGCTGCGGGCCCACTGAGACCTCCCTCCTCCTAGGGAGCAAGCGGCCGCCGGACCCAGGGTCCGGCGGCCGTCTGTACGGGCGCCTGGAGGTGGAGCTGAGCGGGCTCGAACCGCCGACCTCCTCGTTGCGAACGAGGCGCTCTTCCAGCTGAGCTACAGCCCCTGATGGGACGCCCGTGGGCGCCGGCCCATGCTAGCGCGCAGGGAACGCTGACCGGCTCGGAGACCTGCCGCGGCGAAGGCCGCGAGCCGGACTACCGCTAGGCCGGTGAGGGGCTGACGCTGGGGCCCGTGTCCTTCTTGGGGCGGAATGCGTCGGCCAGGTCCTCGTCGGCGAACAGATCCGAGCCGCGGCCCTCGGTCGCGTAGCGGAACAGCGTCACGCGGAAGATCGCGTTCAGGGCCGAACCGATCACGCCGACGGCGATCAGCGCCACGACGGCGATCGCGATCAGGGCACCGCCGAGGGCGGGGACGGACGCGAAGCTGACATAGCCAAGCCCGCCGACCGCCAGCGCAGGCAGCACACCGACGAGGAACACCGCACCGCCGATGGTGGCGTGGCCTACGATGCCCTCGCCCCAGCGCTCTCGGATCACGCCGATCGAGCGCTTCAGCGCGTCCTTTGGGCCGCGCCCCTCGAGCGCCAGGACGGGAACGACGAAGAAGCTGGCGATCGCCCACGCGGCGCCGACCAGGCCGGATACGACAGCGCTGACGATCTGGCCGACACCGCCGCGGTCGCCGGCGTTCTGCAGCACGCGGATCAGCAACCCGACGGCCCACTGCACCAGCGCCCACCTGGCGATCAGGCCACGGCGCTTGCGCGCCACGGACAGGCCGTCGCGAAGCGTGGTGTCGTGGCCGTCCATGGACTTGACGGCCGCGCCGGTGAGGGCGACGTTGAAGTAGATGGTCGCGAACGTGGCCAGGTAAGAGGCCACGAGGAAGAAGGGCACGGCCACCCACTCCTGCTCGGCGACGGCGGCCACCACCACCCCCGGAGCCATGATCAGCACGAACGCGGTCACGGCTGCGGCGAACGACAGGACGGGGAAGATGGTCAGCGACCTGTCGGACTCCAGGACGGCCCAGCTGTCCTTGGCCAGGCGCCAACCGCGCTTGATTCGGTTCATGGGGGATACGTCGGGCGTCCGGTCCGCTTACTTGAGCGGCATCCGCCTACACTCGCGACGGCATGGGACCCGCACAGCCCGCCGAGCAGCTCCTGGTTGCGCCGGACACCCGCCCGGCCCACGGCGCGGACGTCCCTGCCCGGCCGGGCTCGACGTGAGCGCGGAGGCGGTGCCGCTGGCCGCGGCCGACCGCGCGATCCTGGCGTTGGAGGGCCCGACCGTGGCGGGGCACACCTGCAAGGTCGTGACGGTGGCAGCGGGCGGCCCGGCGCTGGGGGAGCTGCGCGCCTCGATCGGCGCGCGGCTGGGCGGCGCACCGGCGCTGACCCGGCGGCTGGACGGTCCGGACGATGCACCCGCATGGGTGCCCGATCCCGACTTCCAGCTGGCCGACCACGTGGCCGACGCGGGCACGGGCGAGTCGCTGCCGCGCCCGGAGCTACGCGCCGCGGTGGCGCGGCTGTTCGAGCAGCGGCTGGACCGGTCGCGGCCGCTGTGGCGGATCGACAGGATCGCGCTGGACGACGGCGCCACGGCGCTGGTCTGGCGCCTTCACCACGCGCTGGCCGACGGGACGGCGAGCATGCGCCTGGCGCGCGCGATGCTGTGGGATGCCATCCCCGCCGGCGAGCCGCTGCCCCACCAGCCGCACACCGCCGCCGGTCACGCGGAGGACGAACAGCGACGCCAAGCCCACCTGGCCGCGTTCATCAAGCGCGAGTTCGCGCGCTCGGCCGGCCGATCGCCGTTCGACGGGCGGATCGGCACCCGGCGCCAGGTCGCGTTCGCCGCAGTCTCGCTGCCCGAGCTGCACGACGCCGGCAGGGAACTGGCCGGGGCGACTCTGAACGACTCGGTCCTGACGGTCGTGGCGGGCGCGCTGCGCGACTGGGTCGAGCACCACCACGGCGATCTGGGCGGCGTGCGCGTGCGCGTGCCGGTCAGCCTGCACCACGAGGGCGACGCGGCCGGCAACCGCGATTCGTACTTCTCGGTCGCGCTGCCGCTGAACGAGCCCGACCCCGTGGCGCGCCTGCGCGCCGTCCACGAGGCCACCAAGATCCGCAAGGCCGACCACGACGCCGAGGAGATGGACCACCTGCTGAGGCGGCTGGCGGGGGTGTCACCGCGGCTGTCGCAGCTCTGCGAGCGGATCGAGTCCAGCCCGCGCCACTTCGCCGTGAACGTGTCGAATGTGCCTGGCCCGCGCACGCCGATCAGCGTGCTGGGCGCACAGGTGGAGTCGCTGCACTCGGTCGCCGAGATCGGCGAGCGGCATGCGCTGCGGGTCACGGCCGTGTCGATGGCCGACACGCTCTGCTTCGGCTTCTGCGCCGATCCCGACATCATCGACGACGTCCAGGCCATGGCCGACGGAGTCGAGCGTGGCACCGCCGAGCTGGTGCGGCTGACCGGCGCATGAGCACGGTCCACCTGCTCACGGGCGAGTCGATGCCAAAGCCCGATCCCGAGACCCACCTCCTGACCGAAGCGCTCTCGCAGCAAGGTGTCAGTCACCTTGTGGTGCAGTGGACCGACCCCGCAGCCGGCGCGGACGCCGACCTGGTCGTGGTGCGCACGCCGTGGGACTACATCCACCGCTGTGACGAGTTCCTCGACGTGTGCCGGCGCTTGCCGGCGCCGGTGCTCAACCCGCCGGCCGTCCTGGCCTGGAACAGCCACAAGCGCTACCTGGTCGATCTGGCCGCCGCGGGCGTGCCGGTCGTACCCACCCGCCTCGTCCGCGCGGGCGATGAGGCAACCGTGATCGACGGCGAGGCCGGCGCCGGCCTGGTGATCAAGCCGGCCGTGTCCAGCGGCTCGCGCGGCGCGGGCCGGTTCGCGGCCGGCGATCCAGCCGCAGCGGCCCACCTCGCAGAGCTGGTGACCGACAGCGACGCGCTCGTGCAGCCGTTCGTCGAATCCGTGGCCGAGCAAGGGGAACGCTCGCTGATCTTCCTCGGCGGCCGGTTCTCACATGCGGTCGACAAGCTGCCCGCGGCGGGTGACTACCGCGTCCAGGAGATGTACGGCGGCCGCTACCGCGCCCACGTGCCGACGGTCGCCGAGACGCAAGCCGCCGAGCAGGCTCTTGCCGCGGCGCCGGCCGGCGAGCTGCTCTATGCCCGCGTGGACCTGGTCGCAGGTCCCGACGGCCCGCTCGTCATGGAGCTCGAGCTGATCGAGCCCGAGCTGTTCCTGGGTTTCGATGCTGGGGCGCCGCGCCGTATGGCGCAGCTGATCGCTTGTTCGCTGAACACGCCGGCGCGGCGCTGCTAGGCGGCCACCAGGCCGTGAGGGTCGAGCACGAACTTCTGCGCGGCGCCCTTGTCGAAGTCCTCGTAGCCCCGGGGCGCTTCGTCGAGGGTGATCACCGTCGCATTGACCGCTTTCGCGATCTCGGCCCGCCCGCTCAGGATCGACTGCATGAGGCTGCGGTGGTATCGCATCACCGGGCACTGGCCGGTCGTGAACGACAGCGACTTGGCCCAGCCGACTCCGATCGCGATCGACAGCGAGCCCTCCTTCGCGGCGTCGTCGACCGCGCCGGGATCGCCCGTCACGTACAAGCCCGGAATGCCCAGCTTCCCGGCCGCCCGGGTGACCTGCATGAGCGAGTTGAGCACCGTGGCCGGCGCCTCTCCCGCACCCTCGCCGTGGCCGCGCGCCTCGAAGCCCACGGCGTCGACGGCGCAGTCCACCTCGGGGATACCCAGGATCTGCTCGATCCCCTCCTCCGGCGTCGCCTTGTTCAGGTCCACGACCTCGCAGCCGAAGCCCTTCGCCTGATCGAGCCGCTGCGTCTGCATGTCGCCGACGATCACTACCGCGGCGCCCAACAGCTGCGCCGAATGCGCTGCGGCCAGGCCCACCGGCCCGGCGCCGGCGATGTACACGGTCGAGCCGGTCGTCACGCCCGCTGTCACGCAGCCGTGGTAGCCCGTCGGGAAGATGTCGGACAGCATCGTCAGGTCGAGGATCTTCTCCATCGCCTGATCCTTGTCGGGGAACTTGAGCAGGTTCCAGTCGGCGTACGGAACCATCACGTACTCGGCCTGGCCGCCGACCCAGCCGCCCATGTCCACGTAGCCGTAGGCCGACCCGGGGCGATCCGGGTTGGTGTTCAGGCATACGCCCGTGTGGCCGTCCTTGCACATCCGGCACCGCCCGCAGGCGATGTTGAAGGGCACCGAGCACAGGTCCCCCTCCTTGATGAACTCGACGCCGGGCCCGGCCTCGACCACCTCGCCGGTGATCTCGTGGCCCAGGATCAGGCCCTCGGGCGCGGTCGTGCGGCCGCGCACCATGTGCTGGTCCGAGCCGCAGATGTTCGTGGACACGATCTTCAGGATCGCGCCATGCGGTGTCTTGCGGCCCACGTTCTCGGGGTGGACCCCGGGGCCGTCCTTGAGCTCCAGTTCCGGGAAGTCGATGTTCTGCACCTCGACCTTGCCGGTGCCCATGTAGGCCACTCCACGATTGTCAGGCATCTCGCTCCTCCTTTGCTCTCCTCCACCAGATGGGTGCCCGGTGACGGGCAACCGGAACCTTCGGGCCGATCTATTAGGCTTCGTCGCGATGGGTGTTCTCGACGACGCCATCCGGCAACATCTCGAGCTCAAACGCGCGCACGGGGCCGACGAGTCCGAGCTCAAGCGCAAGGAGGACGAGGCGCTTGGGCCGGTCAGGCGCGAAGCGGAGCCGGCTGCCGAGGAGCCGGCGCCGCCTACCCCTGAGGACGCCGGCGCCGAGGAGCACGTGGCCGCGGCCGAGGAGCACGTGGCCGGAGAAGCGGTCGCGGACGGGCCGGCGAGCGAGCCAGAGTCCGAGGCGCCGTGGTCGTTGGCCGAGGACGAGCCGTTTGCCGAAGAGCCGCCGGCAACGATCGATTCCACGGCCGTCGAGGACGAGCCGCCGGCCGATCAGGCATTGGCAGAGCCCCCGCCGGCCGGCAGCGAAACGCCTACGCGCGGATTCGACGCGCTGTCCGAGGACGAGCCCGCCGGCGATGGCGAGGACGTGCTCGAGGAGACCCCCGAATTCCTCCAGGAGACACCCGAGCACGACCGGCTCTGGTTCGAGCAGAAGCCCCCGCGCGACTTCGACTTCGACGACGAAGAGGAGTAGCGCCCGCAAAGACAGAGACGGGAACCGCCCGCCCCGGCGATCCCCGTCTCATGTTCGCGGCGTCCCGTGCCGCTATCTCGACGGAACCCTCCGTGCCGTCGTGTGATCGCTGTCGGCGCCGGTAAGCGCCCACGTGACCGGGAACGATCCGGCGTAAGACAAACGTCCAACCAGTCGGAAGTGGAGCCAGCCGGGTTCGAACCGGCGACCTTCGCGTTGCAAACGCGACGCTCTTCCAGCTGAGCTATGGCCCCGTGTGGGCCATGGTATCCGCGGCCCCCTCCTTCGGGATGAGGCGGCTTCACCCGCCCGGGCGATGACCGCCGTGCGCGCTGACGGAAGGCTTGTGCCCATGTTGCACGTGGCCGAGAGCCCAGCCGCCACCACCCGCAGGCCCCGGCGCCCGCTGTCCACCCGCGCGCGGCGCGCGGTGCTGACGGTGCACATCGCCAGTTCCGTCGGGCTGCTTGGCGACGTGGCGGCGGTGCTGGCGATGAACGTGCGCGCGGCGACGACGGACGACCCGGAGTTCGCCGGCGTGACCTACCAGCTGCTGGAGATGTTCAGCGCGATGTTCGGCATCCCGCTGAGCTTCATCGCGCTCGGCAGCGGGGTCCTGCTCGGCTTGGGCACCAAGTGGGGTGTGCTGCGCCACGCCTGGGTCGCGGTCAAGCTTGGGTTGCTGGTGTCGGTGATCGTGGTCGGCGCGCTGGTGCTCGGCCCGAACACGGCGGCGATGCGGGCCGGCGACGGCGGCAGCGGAACGACCCTGATCATCGGCGCCGCCTACGACGTGCTGGCGCTGTCGCTTGCCACCGGGCTGTCGGTGTTCAAGCCGCGCCCGAGGCTCAGCGCGCGCCCTCGGACGTGAAGCCGCGATCGAGCAACGCGGTGGCGTGCCTGAGCGGGTTGGACGAGTCCAGGAGCACGACCGCCAGCGTGCGCCCGCCGCGCCGTGCGACGCCGACGAAGCAGCGACCGGCCTCGTCGGTGTAGCCGGTCTTGAGGCCGATGGCGCCGCGGTAACCGGCCCGGATGAGCGGGTTGTGACCGTACAGGTAGAGCTTGCCCCCCTTGATCGGGAAGCGGAAGCTGGCCTGCTTGCGCCGGACCACGCTGGTGATGCGCGGGCTGCGCATGGCCAGCCGGGTCATCACCGCGAGGTCGGCGGCGCACGAGCGGTTGCCCTTCTCCAACCCGTGCGCGGAGGCAAACCGGGTGCAGCGCAGCCCCCACAGGCGTGCCTTCTCGTTCATCAGCGCGACGAACTGGCGCTCGCTGCCCGAGATGTGGTCGGCCAGCGCGATCGCGGCGTCGTTGCCGGACACCAGCATCAGGCCATTGAGCAGCGCCTCGAGCGGCACGCGCTTGCCCTTGGGCAGGACTCCGACACCCGACCCCTGGTACCTGAGCGCCGCGCGCGTGACGCGCACCCGCTCGTCGGGCCCGGCCTCCTCGACCACCGCAAGGGCGGTCATGATCTTGGTCAGGCTGGCGATCGGCAGCACTCGTTCGGGTTCGCGCCGTAACAGCACCCGGCCGTCGTCGACGTCGAACACGAGGACGGCGCGCGGCGGCTTCTTGAAGCGGGGGTCGAACGCATTGCCGCCAGTCAGGCGCACCGGCGCCGGAGAGCGCGCCTCCAGCGACCCGCCGCCCTCCTCGGGCACCACGCTCGGTGTGTCCACGACTCCCGGCTGTGCGCCGGGCCCGTCGTCGCGCGTGACCCACAGGTACCCGGCTCCCGCCAGGGACACGGTCAGCGCCAGCGCGAGACGGTGAGGAGGGCCTTCATTCCTCTGGCGGGTTGATCAGCGCGCCCACCACGCCGAACGTGAACATGGCCAGGATCAACATGGACGTGGCCACCAGGATGTCGAAGCCATCGCGGATCAGGACACTCAGCGTCAGGTAGCCCAGCAGGGCGATCAGCGCCAGCGTAGCCACCAGCGCGGCGGTGCGGCCGGGCATCAGTAGGCCGGCGCGCGCTCGTAGTCGCGCTGGACGCTGCGGGCCAGCGGCCGCACGGTCACCAGGCCGGCGCCCAGCCCGGCCAGCGGCGCCGGATCGAGCCCAGCGGCCAGTGCCTGGAGCGGCAGCCACAGCACCAGCACCGCCAGCGCCGGCAGCCGGACCACGGTCATCCACCCGGGCACGAGGCTCAAGGCCACCACGTGAGCGCGCGGATAGGTCAGCGCATAGCCGCCCAGCACGGCGGCCACCACGCCCGTGCCCGCCGCGGCCGGATCGAGCGCCGCGGCGGCAGCGCCGCCCAGGGCCGCGAACGCGACGAAGCGCAGCCGTCCCATCGCGTCCTCGACCGACGGCCCGAACAGCCACAGGAAGGCGCCGCCCACCACGAGCGGCCACGGATCGCCCTCGAGCGCGATCGCCACGACCGCCGCCGCGATCAGCGTGACCGTCACCAGCGGGAAGCGGCGCGCCGGGATGTCGTCCTTGAGCGGGATCACGGGATGTCGAAGTAATCCGCCGCGGTGCCGTCCGCCCCGCCCAGCGCCACGATGCCGGCCAGGAGGGCGCGCGAGCGCATGTCAGGGGGAGGCAGGGGTCCGCTGACTCATCGTAAAGCCGGCACGACGCCGGCCTCGCTGACGGCATCGAGGGTCTGCTCGGCGTGGTAGCTCGAGCGCACGAGCGGGCCGGCGGCCACGGACTCGAATCCCATCTTGTAAGCCTCGGTCTCCAGGTCGGCGAACTCGTCCGGGTGCCAGTAGCGCACCACAGGCAGGTGGTCACGCGTGGGGCGCAGGTACTGGCCGACGGTGAGGACCTGGACGTCGTGCTCGCGCAGGACGCCGAACGTCTCGAGCATCTCCTCGCGGCTCTCGCCTAGGCCGGTCATCAGACCGGACTTGGTGACCACCTCGTCGCCGCCCATCTCCTTGGCGTTTCGCAGCACGCGGCAGGAGCGCAGGAACTTCGATCCGCGCCGGGCCAGCGGGTACAGCCGCGGCACGGTCTCGACGTTGTGGTTGAACACATCGGGCCGCTCGGCGATCACACGAGCCAGCGGCATCTCCTCACCGCGGAAGTCCGGTGTCAGCACCTCGACCTTGGTGCCCGGCGCCATCCGCCGGATCGAGCGGATCGTGCCCACGAACGCGGTCGATCCCAGATCGGGCAGGTCGTCGCGGTCCACGCTCGTGACGACCGCATACCTTAGCCCCATCTTCTTGACCGACTGAGCCACGCGCAGCGGCTCGAGCGGGTCGTTGTGGGTTGGCTTGCCGGTTGTCACGTTGCAGAACCCGCAGCGGCGCGTGCACGTGTCGCCGAGGATCATGAACGTGGCCGTGCCGCGCTGCCAGCAGTCGCCGATGTTGGGGCAGGCCGCCTCGGCACAGACCGTGTTCAGGCCCTCGGACTCGATCATTCGCGACAGCTCGCGGTACTTGGGCGAGCCGGGTGCCTTTACCTTGAACCACGACGGCTTACGGGTCTCAAACGGCAGTACCTCGCCGAGGCCGAGCTCGGTCGCTCCACCGGGATTGGCGCGCGACCGTGTCCTGTGTTCGCGGGAGGCGGTGCTCACCCCCCCGAGACTACCTGGCGGCCGGCACCGCCAGCCTCGATTTCGATCGCGTTCGGCTCAGACGAGTGCGACGTCGCCCACCAGGCCCAGCTGGCGGGCCGAGACGAGCCGCTGGCGGCGGCCGAACTGCTGGGCTATGCGCCACGCGACCCGCTTGGAGAAGCAGGCCATCGCCCCCGTCCGGCCGGTCTCCTTCAGCAGCGAGCTGACTTGCGTGCCCTCGCCGCCGCAGGCCACCACCCACTCGAACGGCTGCAGGTCGTTGTCCACGTTCACGGCGAATCCGTGCGTGGTCACCCCGCGCGAGACGTGAATGCCGATCGCGCCGACCTTGCCGTGCTCGGCCCACACTCCGGTGAGGCCCTCGCGCACGCGCGCGGGAACGCCCTCGTCGGCCAGCGCCGCGATCATCGCCGCCTCGAGACCGTGGACGTACGCAGGCACGTCGCCGACGCGCACGATCGGGTATCCCACCAGCTGGCCAGGGCCGTGGTAGGTCAGCCGCCCGCCGCGGTCGCTGCGCTGGACGTCGATGCCCTGGCCGAGGTACCACGACTCGCCCATCGGCAGGTCCGACTCGTCGGCCCGCCGCCCCAGCGTGTACACCGGCGGGTGCTCGAGCAGCAGCAGCACGTCGGGCAGCTCGTCCGCCTGTCGCGCCTCGCGCAGACGGTGCTGAACAGCCACCGCCTCGGCGTACGGCACGTGGCCCAGCCGGGCGACCCAGAGCTCGTCGGTGGCGGTTCGGGGCATCGTCCACGTGAGGCTACTCTGCGGCCGATGGCTCCCGATGAGCGTTTCTGGCGCAACCGGCTGGAATGGCGCCTGCGCGGTGGCATGCAGTGGCCGGCCTTCATCGCGTTCACGCTCCTCGACGCGGTGGTGCTGTGGCGGCTGCCGCCACTGGCATTCCGTGACCTGAACGTTTTCGACGGCGTGTTCATGGCGCTGTTCGGCAACCTCGTGCTGCTCGGCGCGGTGGCTCCGTTCCTGGCCCGGCGGCTGGTAAAGCGGCGCGAGCTCGCCGCGGCGGGGGTGCGGACGCCACAGGTCGAGCGCGAGGTGCTCCAGGACCGGGTGGCGGCGGTGCTCCTGGCGCTGGGGTTCGCCGGCTGCGTGATCTCGGGCCTGGGCAACCGGCCGCTGATCGTGTCGGAGACCAACGAGACCGAGGAGGCCGGCCGCCAGCTGGAGCTGTTCGTCAGGCGGTCCGGCGACGCCGAGCTGCGGCGCAACTTCGAGGCGGCCAACACGCACCGGATCGAGCCCGGCTACTTCCGCCTCTGCGTGCCCCGTGACGACCGCCGCCGCAGCATCTGCATCCTGGTCGACACGCGGAAGGATCCTGTGTCCGTGCGCAAGGATCCGAGCGGCTCGTCGAACCAGGAGCTGTTCGGCCTCGATGATCGCTAGGGCGGGAAGAGCTCCGTCGACGCCCTTGGTGCGCGCGCTACGCCCTGCCGATGAGCTGGAGCTTGGTGCCCCTCGCGGTGACCTCGAAGAGCTCCACGGTGTTCTTGCCCGGACGCAGCGCCGTCTCGGGCACCATCAGCGCGTAGCTCTCCTTGCTCGAGCCACGCAGGCGGAAGGTGCGCCCGACCGCCTCGATCCGGCCGTTCACGGCCACCGCGACGTCACGTCTCTGGCCGCGCCTGACGCCGCTCAGCGACCCCGCCACCTGGGTCGAGTGGATCTGCGAGCTCGGGCTCACCGACCGCATGTCGGCCGCGTTGGCGATCTGAGTGCGCACCTTGCCGGCGCCCGCCGGCCTCAACTGCGCGGTTAGCCGGCCCAGCAGGTGGCGGTTCGGCCCGATGCCCGTGTACAGGCTGGCGAAGTCGCCGGAGCCGAACTTGCGCAGCTTGCGCCGCACGTTCGCCCGCCGGCGCTTCTCCATCGTCCGGGCCGAGACGGTGATCGTACCGTTGAACTTGCGCCGGATCATGCGCACGGACCGGCGCCGGCGCACCGCCGCCGAGAACGCCGAGCGCCCGTCGGCCCGGTAGTGCAGCCTGAAGTTGAGCACGTCGGCGATCGTGGGGACGACGTCAACCGTGCGCGCATAGGCGGAGCTGGTGCGGCCCTTGACCTGGCCCGGCGCCTTGATGAACATCGGCACCGGCGCGATCTCATCGATGTTGCCGCTGGTCGCGGTACGCCGGTCCTTTACGCCCACGTCGAAGGCGAAGCCGTGATCGGCCGTGATGGCGATCAGCGCCTGGTCGTAGGTGCCGTTGGCCTTCATCTTCGCGACCATCCGGCCGATCTCGCGATCGGCGAAGGCGATCTGGAGCTGCAGTCGCTGCTGGTTGTGCTCGGTGAGGCCCCTGTCGCCGAAGCCGACCGGGCCGTTCATGCCCGGAAGTGGGTCGCGGAACGCCCGGCGTGTCTGCTTTCCGGAGGGCAGGAACATGTAAGGCCCGTGAGGCAGCAGCACGTGCTTGAGGTACAGCGTTGGCTTGCCCGGCTTGATGGCGTTGAAGAAACGGTCAAGCCGCTCCCGACGGCCGCGCTGTAGCAGCGGCAGGATGGCCGGGCGGCCGCGCCGGGCGTTCTTGCAATAGCGCGGCGGGCACAGGGAAGTGGCCTCCTCGGAGCTGACGACGCGGTACCCGCGCCGGCCAAGGGCCGTGTAGATCGAGTTGGGATGACCGATGTAGTTGGGCGTGCTGCGCTTCCGCGCCAACCGCCCGTCCAGGACCTGGGGAATGGCCCGCGTGGTCGAGTCATAGGTCGTGTACGCGTTCTTGAACCACGTCGATCCGGCCGCCAGAGCGGCGAAGTTCGGGTACCGCACGGGGTCGATCTTCCCGTTCGCGCCCAGCATCTGATCGACCGGGAACTCGTCCATGACGATCATGACCACGGGCGGCTTGTCCGGGATCTTCGCCTTCTTTGCCACGGCGCGCTGGCCGTCGTTGTCGATCAGCGTGATCGCGCCGATGGCTACGACGGCGGTCAGGATGGGGATCAGATACCTGGGCATGAGCAGTCTGGCCATGGCGCGAACAGAAGCCTATGGCCTTCGAAGGGATCACCCGTCGGTCACGGGCAGGTCACCGATGGGTCAGAACCCCCGAGAGCCCGCAAAAGTTGCGCGGCTAGGCCGGTCCTTCCGGTGGCGGTCGCGTCCCGCGGTCGCGCAGGCCGCGCTCGATCTCGGCGATCACCGTCTCCAGCACCTTCACGCGCGCCCACCGCTTGGAGTCGCCCTCGATCAGGTGCCAGTGCGCGTCGGCGTGGTCGGTGCGCTCCAGCATCTCCTCGATCGCGTCGGTATAGGCGGCGCGCTTCTCGCGATTGCGCCAGTCGTCGTCGGTCAGCTTCCAGCGCTTGAGCGGCTTGCGCTCGCGGCGCTCGAACCGGCGCAGCTGCTCGTCCTCGGAGATGTGGATCCAGAACTTGACGATCACCATGCCGTCGCCGGCCAGCGTCCGCTCGAACGCCACGATCTCGTCGTAGGCGCGGCGCCACTCGTCCGCGGTGGCGAACTCCTCCACCCGTTCGACCAGCACACGGCCGTACCAGGAGCGGTCCAGGATCGTCATGCCGCCCCAGCCGGGCAGCACCGGCCAGAAGCGCCAGAGAAAGTGGTGGCGCTTGGCGTCGGCGGTCGGGGCGGCGAACTGCGCCACCCGGACGTGCCGCTGGTCCAGCGGGGCCACCAGCCGCTTGATCGCCCCGCCCTTGCCTGATGCGTCCCATCCCTCGAACAGCACGCAAACCGGCGGTCCCAGCTCGGGACCGCCGAGCTTGCCGCCCAGCTCCAGGCGCAACGCGGTCAGCCGCTCGTAGCCTGCCTCCAGGCGTTCTTTCTGCTCCTTGCGCGAGAGCTTTACGGACAGGTCGAGTTCGTCCAGGCGGCCCACCGCACGACAGTAGCCGTGCATGGGGCTCAAGTCATCTGCGGACCAGCCGACAAAAAAAGCAGGCACCGTGTCCGATGTCTCCCAAACCTCTGCCCGCAACCGCGCCCGGCTGCTGCTCGCACTTGCCGTCGTGGTGATCGCCGCATCCGTCTGGGGCGTCTCCGCACTCCAGCGGCGCACCGCCGAGCGTGTCTTCGACGAGACCCGCTCCGCCCAGCAGATGCTCACCGGGATGCTCGACCAGGAGACCGGATTGCGTGGCTTCGCGCTGACCCGCCGTGACTACTTCCTGCGCCCGTTCCGGATCGGCTCGGTCGAGTTCGAGGCCGCGGTGCGCGACTCGCGGCGGCTGGCCCAGGACGCCGCGACGCGCCGCGCCGTGGACGGGCAGGCGGCTGTCGCCAGGCGCTGGCACCGGCTGGCCGAGGAGGAGATCGCAATCGTGCGCCAGAACCCGAACAAGCGCTTCGACCCGCGTCTGGCCGTGACGCGCAAGCGGGTGTTCGACCGCTTCCGCGTGCGCAACGCAGCCTTCCAGCGTGATCGCGCGAAGGAGCGCCGGCGTCAGCTGGCCCGCGCGGGCACCGTCTCGGTCGGCGTGATCTTCCTGCTGGCGCTGCTTTTCGGCGGCCTCGGCTACGTGGTGATCGAACGCCAGTCACGCCGTGCCCGCGCGCGGCGCGAGCGGGACCGCCTCTACCGCCAGACCCAGGCCGAGTTTGCCGAGACGATTCAGATCATGCGCGACGAGCGCGAGGCGCATGCGCTGGTCAAGCACCATCTGGAGCGTGAGATCGATGGCGCCACGACCACGGTGCTGGTGCGCAACAACTCCGACGACCGGCTGGTCGCGGCCACCGCGGTGCCGGCCGGGTCGCAGCTGGAGACGGGGCTGGTGGACGCCAATCCCGAGAGCTGCCTGGCGATTCGCCTGGCGCGTCCCTACCAGCACGGAGCCGCGACCACGCCCCTGCTGCCGTGCAAGCTGTGCGGGAAGTCCGCGGCCGAGATCACGTGCATCCCCTCGCTGGTCGGCGGCGTGGTGATCGGGTCGGTGCTGGTCCAGCGCGATCGCCCGCTGGACAGCCACGAGCACGAGCGCGTGGTGAACTCCATCGCCCAGGCCTCCCCGGTGCTGGGCAACCTGCGCACGCTCGCGATCGCCGAGTCGCGCGCGTCCACGGACGCGCTCACCGGCCTGCCCAACTCGCGCTCCTGTCGCGACACGCTCAAGCGGATGGTGGCCCAGGCCGGCCGATCGCTGTCGCCGCTAGCCGCGATCCTGCTCGACCTGGATCACTTCAAGCAGATCAACGACCGCTTCGGCCACGGCGCCGGCGACGACGTGCTGGCGGGGGTGGGCGACGTTCTGCGCACGACGCTCAGGACGTCGGACTTCGGTGGGCGCTACGGCGGTGAGGAATTCCTGGTTCTGCTACCGGACACCGACCAGGAGGGTGGTCTGGACGCGGCCGAGAAGGTGCGCGCCGCGATCCAGGCGCTCGAGGTGAGCCAGGTCGAGGCCCCGATCACGGCCAGCCTCGGCGTGGCCGTGTACCCGTCCGACGCCTTGGATGCCGATGGCCTGGTGCGGCTTGCCGACCGCGCGCTGTACGCCGCCAAGGGCGCCGGCCGCAACCGGGTGATGCTGGCCGTGCCCGATGGCAGCGCGGTCGCCGAGCAGCAGGCCCACTAGCCCGCGGCCAGCAGTTCGACCTCCAACCGCCGCGCCAGGTCCTCGCCGCCGCGGCCCATCAGCCGGTGGTGGCTGGCGGTGAAGACGGGTCGCGCCACGGGGGCCAGCGCGTTCATCCAGGCGCGGGTGGTGCGGACCTCCCAGTCGAAGGTCACGGCCGACACGCCGTCGTCTTCGAACAGCCGCCACCACCCGTCGCCCGCCAGCGCTCCGCGCGCGTGCCCGGCCATCGAGTGCGGCTCGTCCACCACGTCCACGTGGAAGTCGAACCGCACCCGGTACGGGACGATCGGTGCCCGCCAGCGGACGCGGTACGCGCTGCCGACGCGCTCGGCGTCGCCGCCCTCGAGCTCGTCGACCGCCTCCACGCCACGCCACCACTGCGGCCATGACTCGCAGTCGGCCAACACGTCCCATGCCTCCTGGCGTGGCGCCCGCAGCAGCCACGTTGTCAAAAAGCGATAGGACGCCAACGCGTCAGACCGGGTCTGTGAACTCGGCCGGCTGCCTGGACATCCCGGCCATCACGGCCGCGAGCTGATTGGGCGATCCCATCAGGGTTCGCTGGATCTCCTCCTCGAGCGCGAGCGTGTCAGCGGCCGTGCCGGTCCACGACCGGTCAAACAGCCGCTTGGCGCCGCGGACGGCGTCCGGCGATCGTCCGGCGATCGCGGCCGCCAGCTCCTGCGCGGCTGCGTGTGGGTCGTCCGCCGTGCGCGTGACGACTCCGAGCGCGGCGGCCTCGCTGCCGTCGATCCTGCGCGCGGTGAAGGTCAGCTCCTTGGCCACGTCGATCCCGACCAGCCGCGGCAGCGCGCGTGTGATGCCCATGTCGGGGATCAGCCCCCAGCGCGACTCCATCACCGACAGCGTCGCGTCCGGCGCGGCGATCCGGATGTCGGCCCCGAGCGCGATCTGAAGCCCGCCGCCGAAGCAGTAACCGTGCACGGCGGCGATCACGGGCACCGGCACCTCGCTCCAGCCGGTGGACACCCGCTGCGCGTAGTTCGCTCGGCCGTCGCCCTCGAGCTCGTCCAGCAGTGTGGGCGCACCGCCGTTCTCGTCCTCGGCCATGAACGACGCGATGTCCAGGCCCGAGCAGAAGCTCGGCCCGTCGCCGCGCAGCACCACGGCGCGCACCCCGGCCTCGGCCTTGAGGCGGTCGATGGCCGCGTGCAAGGCCTCGAACATGGCCCGGTCCAAGGCGTTGTGCTTGTCGGCGCGGACCATCGTGGCCGTGGCCACGTGCTCGGAGACCTCGATCCGGATCCGCTCGTCCACGGCCGGGACGATACGCGCAGCCAGGGGTCGAGGGGGTCCGGGGGGCGTAAGCCCTCGGTTCTTACTCGACGACGCGGATCATCTTCTTGTTCACGAACTCCTCGGTGCCGTACCGCCCGAGCTCGCGGCCGAAGCCCGAGCGCTTGACGCCGCCGAAGGGAAGCTCGGCACCCTCGGCGCCCACCCCGTTCACGAAGACCATGCCCGCCTGGATCTGGTCGGCTACACGCAGGGCCTGCTCGTGGTCGGTGGTGAACACGTACGAGCCGAGGCCGAACGGCGTGTCGTTGGCCAACTCGATCGCCTCGTCCTCGCCGGACACCCTGTAGACCGCGGCCACGGGCCCGAAGAACTCCTCGCGGTAGCCGTCGTTGTCGGGCGTGATCCCGGTGAGCAGCGTCGGCGAGAAGAAGTTGCCCTCGTGCTCGCCACCGGTCAGCACCGTGGCGCCCTGGTCGACCGTGCGCTTGACCTGGTCGGCCAGACGGTCGGTGGCCGTTGTGGAGGACAGTGGGCCCACGACGGTGTCCTCCGAGCTCGGGTCACCCGGCTCGACCGCCTCGAGCGCCGACTTGAGCCCGTCCACGAAGTCGTCGTAGAGCTCGTCGGCCACGATGAAGCGCTTGGCGGCGTTGCAAGCCTGCCCGGAGTTGTCCAGCCGGGCGTCGGCCGCCGCCTCGACCGTGGCGGCCATGTCGTCGGTGCTCAGCAGGATGAAGGGGTCCGAGCCCCCCAGTTCGAGCACCACCTTCTTGAGGTGGCGGCCGGCGATCTCGGCCACGGCGGCGCCCGCCCGCTCGGATCCGGTCAGCGACACGCCCTGGACCCGCGGGTCGGCGATCACCGACTCGATCTGCTCGTTGGTGGCGAAGATGTTGATGTAGGCGTCGGTGGGCACGCCGGCCTCGTGGAACATGGCCTCCATGGCCTCGGCCGACTCGGGGCACTGGGGCGCGTGCTTGAGCAGGATGGTGTTGCCGATCGCCAGGTTGGGGCCCGCGAAGCGAGCCACCTGGTAGTAGGGGAAGTTCCACGGCATGATCCCCAGGAGCACGCCGAGCGAGCTGCGCTTGAGGAGCGCCGAGCCGCCGCCCTCCAGCACGTCGATCGGCTCGTCGGCCAGCAGCGCCTCGGCGTTGTCGGCGTAGAAGTCGTAGATCGCGACGCAGAAGTCGACCTCGCCGAGGGCCTGCTCGATCGGCTTGCCCATCTCGCGGACGATGATCTGGGCCAGCGACTCGCGCCGGTCCGCATGGAGCTTGCCGACGGCGCGGAGGACGTCGGCGCGGTCGGCCACCGTGGAGGCGCGGGTCCACTCCAGATGGGCGGCGTCGGCCCTGGCGATGGCGGCGTCGAGTTGGTCGTCGGTGATCGTCTCGTATGTGGCGGCGGTCTCGTCGGTGGCGGGATCGACGACGGCGTAGTCGCTCATGGTCTGGTCCTCCTGAGGGTCGTGGGTCACGTTGCTGGGGTGGGCTCGAGCGCCTGCTCGAGCGGGACGAGCTCGGCGCCGACTGCGTCGGCCACGGGGGCGTTGGTCACGCCTCCGGCGGCCACGTTCACGCCCGGCGCGAGCCCGGGTAGCTGGTTGATGGCGCCGCGCAGGCCGTGGTCGGCCAGCGCGGTCACGTAGGGAAGCGTGGAGTTCGTCAGGGCGTACGTCGAGGTGATCGGGACGGCGCCGGGCATGTTCGCCACGCAGTAGTGGGTGATGCCGTCGACCTCGTAGGTGGGGTCGGAGTGCGTGGTCGGTCGCGAGGTCTCGAAGCAGCCGCCCTGGTCGATCGACACGTCCACCAGGACCGCGTTGCGCTTCATGCCCTTCAGGTGCTCACGCGTGACCACATGCGGCGCCTTCGCGCCGTGGACCAGCACCGCGCCGATCACCAGGTCGGCGTCGGCCAGGTGCTCCTCGATCGCAAGCGCGGAGGCGAACACCGTCGAGGCGCGCCAGTTGAGCACGTTCTCGAGCTCGCGCAGGCGATCCGGGTTGCGGTCGAACACGTACGTCTCGGCCTGCATGCCGATCGCGATCGTCGCGGCGTTCATGCCCACCACGCCGCCGCCGATCACCAGCACCTTGCCCGCCGCGACGCCCGGGACGCCGCCAAGCAGCAGGCCACGGCCGCCCATCGGCTTCTCGAGCATGAACGCGCCCGCCTGGGTCGCGATCTTGCCCGCCACCTCGCTCATCGGCGCCAGCAGCGGCAGCCTGCCGTCGTCGTCCTCGACCGTCTCGTAGGCCACGCACGTGGCGCCCGACTCGCACAGGCCGCGCGTCAGCTCGGGGTCGGGTGCCAGGTGCAGGTAGGTGAACAGCAGGTGGCGCGGCTCGAGCATCGCCACCTCCTCCGGCTGGGGCTCCTTCACGCCCAGCACCATCTCCGCCTCGGCGAACACCGCGGCGGCGTCGGGCGCGATCCGCGCCCCCTGCGCCTCGTAATCCGTGTCGGCGATCGCCGACCCCTCACCAGCGCCGGCCTGGACGATCACCTCGTGGCCGTGATCGGACAGCTCGCGCGCACCGGCCGGCGTCAGCGACACCCGGTACTCGTCCGTCTTGATCTCCGTGGGTACGCCTACCTTCACGAGGCCTCCGTTCTGACGTCGAATGTGCAGTTGCGCCGTTCCAGCTCGGGAAACAGGTCCTCGGGGCGGACGCAGCGCTCGGGCGGCATCGCACCGACGGCGTCGATCGCACCGCGCGCCAGCAGCCGGACCGCCGCCGCGGCCGGAGCCGCGGTGGACACGATGCCGCCGCCGATGCCCCAGTCCCGCATGCCCTCGGTCTTCGCCGTCACGGTGACCAGTTTGCCGCCGCCGCGCGCGGTGACCACATGGACCGACACCGTCCTGCCGGACGAGGGCACCGCCTTCGCCGCTGCCGCCGCGATCGCCTCGTCGCCCGCCCCCACCAGGGACCTCACCCGCTCGAGTACGGCGGGTGCCAGCGACAGCCGGAACGTGCAGTCCGAGCAGCCGAACGAGTCGCCGAAAGTGAGCACCTCGGAGTGCAGCGTGTAGATCGACCCGCCCTCCCCGATCGGGTCCGGGAACGGGTAGCTGCCGCCGTCCTGCATCGGCTCGAGTGCGGTTGGCCGGCCACCACGCAGAGCCATCGGCGGCTCGGTCAGCTCGTCGACCAGCGTGCGTGGCGCGTACGGGTAGCTGGGCCCGTCGGGCGGGTCCAGGTCGCGCCCCGCCGCGTACACGTCCATCTGCTCCGGCGTGGTCCCCAGCTCCTCGGTGGCGCGCACGCCCATCACGTTCGTCTTGCCCGGCGAGCTGCCCATACCCAGCAGCGCCAGCCGGCCGACCGCTGTGAAGTCGTCGTCCAGCTCGAGCTGGCGTGCGGTCAGGTGGTACAGGCCGCCGAGGTCGATGTAGTGACAGCCCGCCTCGAGGCACGCGCGCATGGCGTCGAGGTTCACCCGGTAGCTGGCCGAGTTCACCAGCACGTCGACCCCGCTCAGCAGGTAGCCGAGCCCGCCGTCGCGGTCGACCGCGCGCACCTCGGCGTCCGGCGCGTGGGCGGCGCCGGTGGCGCGGGCGCGGTCCTCGTCGAGGTCCAGCAGCTTGAGGTGGGTGACCTCGTCGGACTCCGCGAGGTCGCGCACGATCGCGGGCGCGATGATCCCCCCGGCTCCCAGCACGGCCGCTCTCATGGCACCATCTCCCTACCGCGTAGCGCCAGCCAGAACTCGATCCGGTCGCGCGCGCTACCGAGGTCACGGCCGGTCAGCTCCTCGACCCGGCGGATCCGGTAGCGCAGCGTGTGCCGGTGGCAGAACAGCTGGCGCGCCGCCTTCTCCCACTGGCCGTTCTGCTCGATGAACGCCTCCAGCGAACGGATCAGCTCCTCGCCATACTCACCGCTGTTGTCCTCCAGCGGCCCCAAGACGCTCTGGCAGTACAGCCCCAGCGCCTCGTCGTCCTGGAGGCTCAGCAGTAGCTGCGACGCGCCCATGTCGCGGTAGGAGGCCACCTCGGGGGCATCGCCGTTGGCGATCGCGGCGGCGTCGAGCGCTACGCGTGCCTCGTTGAACGAGCGCCGTAGCGCGCCGACCACGTCGGCGCGGCTGGCGGCCGCCCGCGGCGGCCCGCCGCTGCCGCCCAGCACCGCGCGTGCCTCGCCCGCCAGCTCGACCGGGTCCGAGTCCGGACCCGCGTCCACGACCGCGCAGAGGAGGTTCTCGCGCGGCGCCACGAGCGCGCCGTGGCCGTTGTCGTGCAGGAAGCGGTCGAGATCTGTCGCCTCGGCCACCGGGTCCTCGACGGCGAACACCAGCACCGCCGCCCGGTCGCCAACGCCGAACGGGCGCAGCCGCGAGGCCAGCTCGCGCTCGGCCAGCCCTCCCGTCAGCGCTTCGGCGAGCACGTCGCCGGCCAGCCGCCGCTCGGTGTCGTGCATCGCGCGCTGACGCATCAGCTCGAGCGCAACCACGGTCGTGGCCTGCTGGAGGATCAGCCGTTCGAAGTCACCGAGGCCGCCGGAGTCGCGAACGGCGAACAGCCACGCCCGCGGCGCCCCGCGACCACGCGTGTATACCGGCAGCACGACCGACCTGCCGGCCACCGCCGGGTGCTCGGGCGCCAGCTCGGGGGTCTCGCCCGCGCCCGACTCGTACGCGGCCTGCTCGGCGCGCACCTCGGCGCGAACCGTGTCCAGGACGCCCTCGTCGAGCCCGCGCCGGAACGTGCGGTGGGCGATCGGCTCGCCGTGCGCGTCGATCACCGTGACGGTCCCGCCCAGCGCCGCGGCCAGCGCGCGCACCAGCTCGTCGAGCCCGCGTTCCTCGATCACCAGCCGCTCGAGCCGCTTGTGGATCGCGATCCCGCGCTGGAGCACCTCGTACTGCTCGTTGACCAGCCGCGCGAACGCCTTTTCGGTCAGGGCGATGAACGGCAGGTCGTAGGGCACCTCGAACACGGGGAAGCGCTGCTTGGCGGCCTCGTCGGCCAGCGCTTCGGGTAGCTCGTCGTGCCCGAAGCCGATGCCGAAGCCAAGGCCCGCCAATTGGTGGTCGGCCAGCCGGCGCACGAACTCGCGCTGGGTCTCCGCGGTGGTCAGCTGAAGGCCGGTGGTCAGGATCAGCTCGCCGCCCGACAGCCACGGCGTCGGGTCGGGCAGCTCGCTGATGTGCACCCAGCGCACGGGGGAGTCCGCGGACTCGTCGCCCGTGGCCAGGGCCAGCTCCATCTCCTCGAGCAGGGTGCGCAGCGTCAGCATCGCGCGGTCCCTGGACCCGCCCGTCCGCTACCTGCTCGCCAGCTTCTCGGATGCTTCGGTGAGCACGCCGCGGAGGATGCCCGTGATCTCCTCGAACTCCTCCGGCCCCGCGATCAACGGCGGCGACAGCTGGATCACGGGATCACCGCGATCGTCCGCGCGGCAGATCAGGCCGCGCTCGTACAGCGCGCCTGACAGGAAGCCGCGCAGTAGCCACTCCGACTCCTCGTCGTCGAACGACGCCTTGGTGTCCTGGTCCTTCACGAGCTCGATGCCGTAGAAGTAGCCCGCGCCACGCACGTCGCCCACGATCGGCAGCTCGCGCAGGCTCTCGAGCTGACTGCGGAATGCGGCCTCGTTCTCGCGCACCCGGCCGCACAGGTCCTCGTTCTCGAAGATGTCCAGGTTGGCCATCGCCGCCGCCGCGGACACCGGGTGCCCGCCGAACGTGATGCCGTGCGTGAACATGTTCGTGCCCTCCATGAACACCTCGGCCACCTTGTCGGAGGCGATCACGGCGCCCATCGGGGCGTACGCCGACGTCAGGCCCTTGGCGGTGGTGATCAGGTCGGGCTGGTAGCCGAACCGCTCGGCGCCGAAGTAGTGCCCGAGCCGCCCCCACGAGCAGATGACCTCGTCAGAGATCAGCAGGATCCCGTACCGGTCGCAGATCTCGCGCACCTTCTGCCAGTAGCCGTCCTGGGGCACGAAGCAGCCGCCGGCGTTCTGGACCGGCTCCATGATCACCGCCGAGACGGTCTCCGGGCCCTCGAACAGGATCGTCTCCTCGAGCTGCTCGGCCGCCCACAGCGGGTCACGGTCCTCCGGCCAGCGAAAGCTGTTGGTGTTGGCCGTGTGCGCGTTGCCGGTCAGCATCGGCTCGAACGGCGTGCGCAGGTCCGGGATGCCGGTGGCCGACAGCGCGCCCATCGTTGTGCCGTGGTAGGCGATGTTGCGCGCGACCAACTTGAACCGGCCCGACTCGCCGTGCTTGCGGTGGTACAGCCGGCACAGCTTCAGCGCCGATTCCACCGCTTCGCTGCCGCCGCTGGTGAAGAAGACGCGGTTGAGGTCGCCGGGGGCCAGGTCGGCGATCCGCTTGGCCAGCCTGATCGCCGCCGGGTGGGCATAGCTCCAGTTGGTGAAGAAACCGAGGTCCTTGACCTGCTCCGCCATCGCCTCGCCGATCTCGGTCCGGCCGTGGCCCGCGTTCACGCAAAACAGCGCGGCCAGCCCGTCGAAGTAGCGCTTGCCGGCCTCGTCGTAGACGTAGCAGCCCTCGCCGCGCGTGATGATCGGCACCTCGGCTTCCTCGTACGCGCTCATGCGCGTGAAGTGCATCCACAGGTGGCGCTTGGCCATCTCCTGCAGGTCGCTGGCCGAACCGGGGGTGTCCTGGGTCACGTACTGCGGGGTGGTGCTTGCCACGTTTCTCTCCTCCGACTAGACGCCGCGCACAACGGTAGCTACGGGATGCACCACTCGCAACCGGCCATCCGTGTGTGTCTGGCCGTCTCGAGTTGGACATTCTGTACAACTAAACGCTCCCGGGTTGGGGCAATCGCCACTTGCGCGGCGGCGGGGGGTGGGCTTAGCTTCGGCACTTGCCTGGGCGCGATGCCCGGCTCATCGACCCAGGAGGAGCAGTCAGTGGAGAGCGCAAGCGCCGCCGCCGGTAGGCCGGAACCTGGTGAGCCCGACCTCAAGCACGGGGCGATCGGCTTCTTCGACGCGCTGATCGTCGGGATCTCCTCGACGGCGCCGGCGTACTCGATCGCCGCCGTGATCGGAATCGTGGTGGTGGGCGTGGGCCTTCAGTCGCCCGGCGTGCTCCTGCTCTCGTTCGTGCCGATGTTCCTGATCGCGTCCGCGTTCTTCTACATGAACCGCGCCGACCCGGACTGCGGAACCAACTTCTCCTGGATCACGCGGGCGATCGGCCCGTCGGTGGGCTGGGTAGCGGGGTTCGCGGTCTGCACCACGGGCCTGATCGTCATCGGCTCGCTGACCGACGTGTCGGCGTACTACATCTTCGACATCCTCGGGTTCGACTCGCTGTTGCCCGCGGGCGAGGCCAACGATCCGGTCAGCGAGCGGATCCCGACCACCATCCTCTCGGCGGTGCTGATCGTTTTGGTCACCACCATCTGCGTGATCGGCCTGGAGCTGGGCAAGTGGTCCACCCGGATTCTGATCGGGACCCAGGTGGTCGCCCTCCTGATCTTCGCGGTCGTGGCGCTGGTCAAGGTGTTCGGCGGCGACGCCGGCGAAGGCTCCATCGACCCCTCGCTGTCCTGGTTGAACCCGTTTGGCGGCGGCGTCTCGTTCAACGCCGCGGTCCTCGGGCTGCTCACCGGCGTGTTCATCTACTGGGGCTGGGAGAGCATCGTCAACCTCAACGAGGAGACCGAGGACTCCGACAGCACGCCGGGCAAGGCGGCGCTGGTCAGCACCGTCGTCCTACTGCTGACCTACCTGCTCGTGACCTATGCGGTCGTCTCGTATGCGGGCGTCGAAGGAGTCAGCGAGTTCGAGGACGACGTCGGGGTGCTGGGCGCGGTCGCGGAGGGCGCGCTGGGCAGCCTCGACTTCATCGTGATCGTCGCCATCATCACCTCGGGGGTCGCCTCCGCGCAGACCACGATCCTGCCCGCTTCGCGCACGCTGCTGTCGATGGCGCGCCAGAAGGCGATGCCCGCGAGCTTCGGACGCATCCACCCACGCTTCCAGACGCCCGACATGGCCACCTACCTGGTCGGCGGTGTGGCGCTGGTCTGGTACGTGTTCTTCAACCTGCTGTCGCAGAACTTCCTGTTCGACTCGCTGACCGCGCTGGCCATCGTGATCGCGTTCTACTATTCGCTCACCGGCTTCGCGTGTGCCATCTACCACCGCACCGAGCTGACCAAGTCGGTGAAGAACTTCTTCTTCATCGGTGTCGCTCCGGTGACCGGCGCGAGCATCCTGGCTGCGCTCTTCTTCAAGGCGGTGTGGGAGTTCTCCAAGACCGACGACTCCTACACCGGGCAGTCGATACTTGGCGTGGCCATCCCTGCCGTGCTGGGGGTGGGCCTGATCCTGATCGGCCTGATCCTCATGATCGTCTGGCGGATGACCGGCCACGACGAGTTCTTCGGGCGCAAGCGCGAAACCGTCGACCCCGACGTGGCGGCGGGCCGAAAAGCCGGCGTCGCGGCAGTGCCGGAAGGGAGCGTGTAGCCATGGCCGCCATCGTGGTCGGATACGACGACTCACCCGGCTCGCAGGCCGCTCTCGAGGTGGCCGCGTCGCTGGCCGCCGAGCACGGCGACGGTCTGGTCATCGGCTTCGGGATCGAGCCGCCCGGCACCGTCGGCGACGAGGGCAAGGCCCATCGCGACGCCCTGCGCGACAACGGTGAGAAGGCCGCCAAGCACGCGGTCGAGCTGGTCCGCGACAAGGGTGTCGAGACGCGCGTGGAGCTGGTGGAGCAGCGCCCGGTGGACGCGCTGCTGGCGCTGGCCGCGCAGCACGAGGCACGCTTCATTGTGGTGGGCACCTACGGTGAGAGCCCGCTGAAGGGAGCGATCCTGGGCTCGACGCCGCACAAGCTGCTCCACCTGTCCGAAACGCCGGTCGTCGTCGTGCCCGCATAAAACGTGCCAAGAAATGGCCATCCATGGCCATGTTCTTGAACGGCGAGCCCGTCGGGATATGGCTGGCGGTAGGGTGACTGGCCGGTGGCCACCTTCGACGCGATCGCGCAGCTGCCGGTTCAGATCGACGGCTATTCGCTCTCGGGCCTCGAGCAGCCGATGGGGCCCGAGTTCGTCCGCGCCTGCACGCTGATCGACCTCCACGGCGGCGGCGAGCACGGTGTCGGCGAGGACGTGGTCTACGACCAGCTCGACCACATCGCCTTCCAGGACGCGGGCCAGGTGCTCGACCTGACCGGACCGGCCACGCTTGGTGAGCTGTCCGAGCTGATCGACTCGCTCGACCTCTTCCCCGACACGCCACCGGTGCGCGAGCCGTCGCGCAACTACCGCCGCTGGGCGTTCGAGTCGGCGGCGCTGGACCTGGCCCTGCGCCAGGCCGGCAAGGCGCTGGCCGATGTCGTCGGCCGCGCTCCGCAGCCGCTCAACTACGTCGTCTCGATGCGGCTGACCGCCCCCGCCGAGGGCGAGCCCGAGACAGCTGAGAAGCTGACCTCGGTGCTGGAGCGCTACCCCGGCACGCGTTTCAAGCTCGACCCCACCAACACCTGGACCGACGAGCTGATGGCCGAGCTGGCGGCCACCGGGGCGGTCGACTCCGTCGATCTGAAGGGCCACTACAAGGGCACCCCCGTGGACGTGGTCACCGACGCCGAGCTGTACCGGCGGGTCGCCGAGGCGTTCCCCGACGCGTGGATCGAGGACCCCGACCTCGACGATCCCGAGGCGGCGAAGGCGCTGGCGGGCGAGCATGACCGGATCACCTGGGACGCGCCGATCCACTCGGTCGCCGACATCGAGGCGCTGGCGTTCCCACCCAAGACCGTCAACGTCAAGCCGTCGCGACTTGGCGGGCTGGAATCGCTGTGCGCCGCCTACGACTATTGCGAGGCGCACGGCATCGGCGCCTACGGCGGCGGCCAGACCGAGCTCGGTGTCGGCCGTGACCACATCCAGTACCTGGCCGCGACCTTCCACCCCGACACGCCCAACGACACCGCCCCGCGCGGCTTCAACCAGGATCCGGTGCCCGACGGGCTGCCGTCGAGCCCGCTCGACATCCCTGCCGCCGAGACCGGCTTCCGTTTCCGACAGGGAGCGGATCAGTGATCAAGGAGTTCAAGGACTTCATCCTCAAGGGCGACCTCGTCAGCCTCGCCACGGCGTTCGTCATCGGTGCCGCGTTCGCGGCGCTCGTCAGCTCGCTCGTCGAAAACCTCTTCACGCCCCTGATCGGGGCTGTCATCGGCGAGCCCAGCTTCGGCGACCTGAGCTTCACGATCAACAGCTCGAAGTTCACCTACGGCCTGTTCCTGAACGCGCTGATCACCTTCCTCAGCATCGCGGCGGTTGTCTTCTTCTTCGTGGTCAAGCCCTACAACGCGCTGATGGAGCGGTTCACGAAGGCCCAGGAAGAGGATCCCAAGGCCGACATCGTGCTGCTCGAGGAGATCCGCGACCTGCTCAAGGCCCAGGCCACTCGGTGAGGTGCTCGCCGGAGAACACCCGGCGACGCTCCCCGCGCTAGGGTCGCGCCCATGCCCGCTGAACAGTTCGTCTCCGCCCTCAACGACCAGATCGGCCGCGAGTTCGGCGCCTCTCAGCAGTACGCCGCGGTGGCCGTCTACTACGACGAGCTGACGCTCCCCCAGCTGGCGGCGTTCTTCTACCGCCAGTCGCTCGAGGAGCGGGACCACGCGATGATGATGGTCCAGTTCCTGCTCGACGCCGACGTGCAGCCGGTCATCCCGGGCGTGGATGCGCCCCAGGTCGAGTTCGCCGACATCGTCGAGCCGGTGAGGGTGGCGCTCGAGCAGGAGAAGCGGGTGACCGATCAGATCTCGTCGCTGGCGTCGGTGGCGCGCGACGCCGGCGACTTCGTCAGCGAGCAGTTCACGCAGTGGTTCCTCAAGGAACAGGTCGAGGAGGTCGCGACGATGTCCGACCTGCTGGCCGTTTGCGAGCGGTCCAAGGACCGGCCGTCGGAGATCGAGGACTACATGGCGCGCGAGCAGTCAGGCGGCGACACCGACGACCCCACGGCGCCGAAGCCTGCCGGCGGCGCGCTCGCCTAGCGTTGCCCTACCCGAGTCCGTCGAGGTTGGTCTTCGTGCACGCCGCCGTCGGTGTGTAGGCGTACGGGTGGCCGCGTGGGTTGTCGTCGATGATCCTCACGCTGGCAGCGGTCGGGCCGCTGGGGTAGAGCACCGTCTGGGTGTAGCGCTCGGAGTTGGTGGCCGTGCTCACCGAGTTCGCCGGATATGGGAAGGCGGCCGGGCAGGTGATCCTGACCGTCGAGCTGGCCCAGAGGTGCCTGGCCGTGACCGTTCTGCCCGCGACGTTCCTGCAAATGGCCGAGCTCAGGCCCCGCGCACCACACGGGTCGTTGCCCTCCTGATGCAGGGTCGGCGCCGGCGCGGTCGGCGCCGATGGCTTGGCCAGCACCTGTGAGATGGCCCTCTTCGCGCGCGCGTCGATATCACCGTCGCCATCGGTGTCCGCGGTCAGCGAGTTGGCCACCGTCAGCTTGACCTTCCGGCCCGATCTGAGGACCTTGCGCAGCACTCGCGTCTGACGCACGGAGAAGAACGGGTGGTGCTCGACCTTCACGCGCGCGGTGCCGGGCAGCTGGCGCTTCTCGACGGCACGCAGGACCCGCCCGCCGGGCAGTCTGGCCGCGATGGCGGTGCGGGTGGTCAGCCGCGATCGATCGAGTCGCTGCCCCCTGAGCCTGTAACGCACCGTGACCGGAACGGCCAGCTGGCTGCCCTTGGAGGTCTTGATCACGTGCGAGAACGCGGTCTCCCGCTTCTTCGCACCCGTGGCGGCGGCGGGGAGCGCGATCAGGCCTGCGATGCAGACGATGGCTGGCAGCGTGCGTGAGAACGGCAACGAACTTCCTCCTGGATCGACCTGTCCGGAATCGGACACGGCAACCCTACGGCCCTACGATCCTCGGCGCTTGCCCGCCACCAGGCGGAACTCGCGGAACAGCCGTGGCGAGCGGTTGCCCGCGCCGTCGGCGGCCTGCATCGAGAAGCGGTAGCGGCCGCGGGCCAGCGCGCGTGTCCGGCGGCCGGCCTTTATCCGGGCGCCGAAGCGGACCGCCCGCCGCCCTCCGGCCAGCGTGCGCTCGAACGACTGCACGCGGCGCCAGCGGCCCCGGGCACGCCGTTCCACGCGGACGGCCAGCGTCACATGCTCGCTGGTCGTCAGGCGCAGCCGCGCGCCCCGCGCCGGGCGGCCCTTGCGCGCGCGCCGCGGCTTGCCCCCGCGCCGAATCGCGGCAAACCGCCGCGGCGAGACGGACACGCGCGTGAGCACCGGCGCGGTGGCGTCGCGGCCGGGGATCAGCTCCGGCAGGCCGGGCTCACCGGCCTCGACGTCCAGCAGCGCCTGGTTGGCGCGGCTGCCGGCAAGCGCGCTCTGGTTGGCCACGATCAGCCGGGTCCCGAGGAACCGCGCGCTGGAGGGGGAGTCGAACGGCACGGGCGAGCCATTGCCGCCCTCGCCCGCCGCCTTCGGGAAGCGTTCGATCTCGCGCCCGTCCGGGGCCACCACGGCGATCTGCGCCGACAGGCCGACCATCGGCACGTAGAGCCGCCCGCTGGCGGCGATCGCGAAGCCGTCGGGCACGTCGCCGGCCGCGCTCTCCCACAGGCGCGTGACCGGGCCGGGGCGACCCGCGGGGTCGATCGGAACCGAGTAGATCTTGCCCGTGGAGGGGTTGAGCTCGCCGTTGCCTACGTTCGAGGAGCCCTGCGCCACCAGCAGCGTGCGACGGTCGCCGGCCAGGGCGATGCCGGTCGTGCCGAAGCCCGCGGAGCCGTCCAGTCGCGCGTCGCGCAGCCACACCACGGCGCCCCCGCCGCCCGGCGGCACGCGCCAGATCAGGCCCTGTCCGTAGTCGGTCACGTACAGGCTGCCGTCGGGCCCCCAGGCGCCGTAGTTCGGCCGCGGCGCCGCTCCGGCCTCCACGTCGGTGAACGTGGAGTACACGCGGAACTCACCGGTGCCCCGATCGAGCTTGAGCACGCGCGCCGGCGAGTTGTCCAGAACGACCAGGTCGCCCTGGGCGTCGCTGGTGGTCACCTGAACGGCCTGCTGGCCGTCCAGGCTCTGGCCGGGCACGCTCCAGGACCGCAGCAACGTGCCATCTCGACCGTCGAACTCGAACACGCGCGAGGGCGTGACCCCGGCGCCGGAGTTGAGGTAGGTGCCCTCGTACACGCGGCCGTTCGGATGGACGTAGCCCTGGGCCGGATAGCCCGGGAACGGCACCTGTGCCAGCACCTTCGTGTCGAACCGGTCGCGGGCGTGGACCGCCGGCGGGGCGATGGCGATCAGCGCGGCCAGGGTCAGGGCGGTGCCCAGGACGCGCCTCACAGAACGTCCATGACCTCGCGCGCGGCGCGCTCGCCGGAGCTGACCGCGCCGTCCATGTACCCGTTCCAGTAGATCGCGGTCTCGGTCCCGGCCCAGTGCACGCGCCGGACGGGCTGGCGCAGCGCCGGGCCGTAGGCCGTCAGAGTGCCCGGCCCGAGGATTCCCACCGGGCCGCCGCGCGAGAAGCGCTCGCCCGGCCAGTCGGTCTCGAAGTAGTCCTTGGGCGCGCGTGCCTCGGGGCCGAAGTAGGTGGCGAGGTTCTCGAGCACTGCGGCGCGACGGGCGGCCGCGGACTGCCTGCGGAACGCGCGCGCATCATCGCCGCCGATGAAGCCGAAGACCACGCCGGGCGAGCCGTCTGGTGGCGAGTCGTCGAACGTTGCCACCACCGGCCCGGTCAGCGACAGCGCCTGCCCGGTCAGGCCCTTGGCGCGCCAGAACGGCGTGTCGTAGACCGCGGCCACCTTTAGCAGCGTGCCCTGCGGTACGCGCGCGTTCAGCGCCGCACGGTCGGCCGGCAGGTCGGGGGTGAAGTCGATCTGGCCCACGAACACCGGCGGCACGGCCACGATCACGCGCTTGGCCTTAACGATCAGGCGCGAGGACTCGACGCGCACGCTCGACCGGCCCTGCAAGATCTTCTTGACCGGCGAGCGCAGCACCACCCGCTTCCCGAGCCGCTTGTGCAGCTCGTGCGCGATCTGCTGCGAGCCGCCGCGGAAGCGCTGCTCCTGCGCGCCGCCCCTGGTGTTGAAATTACGCTCGAACGTGCCGAGCGTGCGCTCGTTGCCCGACGCGGCGATGTAGTAGAGGACGAACAGGAGGCTCAACTCGCGCGGCTCGCCGCCGAAGATCGGCCGGCAGGCCACCGCCGCCAGGCGGCGAAACCGCTCCGACGTGCTGTTCGCGTTCAGCCAGCTCTCGAACGTCTGGCCGTCCCACTCCTTTGCCCGTGTTGCGCGCCACGGCGCGTCCGGGGGCACTGTGGCCGCCATCTCGTCCAGCGCGGCGACGACCGTCGCGAGGTCGAGCAGGATCGTGGGGTCCAGCGGAGCGGACCCGGTTGGCAGCGTGTCGCTGAACGTGCTCCGTTGCCCGTCGGCGAAGTACACGTTCTCACCCTGGTTGTAGGTGGGGAAGCGGCTGATGCCTAGCGTGTCGGCCAGGTTGATCACGTGGTCCTGCGTGGGGCCGACGAACGTGCCGCCGCGCTCGGACTCCTTCTTGCCGCCCAGCTCGCGGTTCCAGACGCGGCCCCCGACGCGGTCGCGGCCCTCGAGCACGCATACCGACCGGCCGTCGCGCACCAGTTCGCGCGCGGCGGTCAGGCCGGCGAAGCCCGCACCGACGATGGCCACATCGACCGTCCGCGTGCCACGGCCGCGCTTGCGCTTCTTCTTCCTCCTGGCGGCCTCGGCTTCCTCGGCCGCGGGCAGCCCGGCAGCGGCGGCGCCGGCGGCCACACCGGTGCCCAGGAAATGACGGCGGCTGAGCGGAGCGTCGGTCACTACGTGGGATTGTCGCCGGGCGGGAAGCGACGTGCGGCAGTTCGGAGGTAGGCGCGCAGCAGCTCCTTGCCTTCGGCCAGCAGCTCGGGGTCGCCCTCGGGATCGAGCCGGAACGCCTCATGCAGCAGCGCGTCGGCCGCCAGGACGCCGGCGCGGCAGGCGGTGGCCGCCTCCTCGCTGTCGGCGATCGTGCCGCTGCCGACCAGGATCCGGCGCACCCCGTCGGCCAGGATCGCCTTGTTCGCGCGATCGGCCGCCTGCAGCTCCTCGCTGAACTGGCGCCCGAGCCACAGCGCGCGGTAGCCGGGCTGGGACACGCCGCGGTGGGCGAACACGTCCAGCAGCATGCCCGCCGGGTCCTCCCACACCGCGGTGGGTGCGGCCTGCGCCAGCTCGTCGATCGTGGCCTCGAACTCGGCCAGGTAGCGGCGGGTCAGCGCGTCCACGATCGCGCCCTTGTCGGGGAACCAGCGGTAGAGCGAGCCCACCGAGACGCCCGCCTCGGCGGCGATTCGCGTGGTGGTCAGCGCCTCCGGCCCCTCGCGCACCAGCAGCGATTCGGCCGCGTCGAGCAGGCCGGCCAGCCGGGCGCGGCTGCGTGCCTGCTGTGGCTCGCGGCGGAGGGCGGGTGCGTCGGATGAGGTCGAAGAGGGAGCCACGGTCGGTTGCATATACCCAGCCATCGCGAAAGTGAACTCATCTTCGCATCTCGTGGTCGAATGGGGTACGTTCAGGCGCGTGGGCGTCCGGGAGGCACGTGAGCAGGTGGCGGCCGTCGCGCGGCGGTTGGCTGCCGAGGGCCTGGTTCTGGGTACGGCCGGCAACGTCAGCCAGCGCGCGGGCGACCAGGTGGCCGTCAGCCCGACGGGCGCGGTGCTCGCCGAGCTCGACGCGGGCGATGTGTGCGTGGTCGGGCTCGACGGCAGCCTGCGCGAGGGGCCGCTGGCTCCGACATCGGAGCTTGACCTCCACCTGGGCGCCATCAACCGCCACGGCTGCGGCGCCGTCGTGCACACGCACGCGCCAATGTCCACGGCCGCCGCCTGCGTGCTCGACGAGCTGCCGTGCGTGCACTACGCGATGCTCGCGCTGGGCGGCGACGTGCCCGTCGCTCCCTACGCCACCTTTGGGACGCCGGCCCTTGCCGAGTCGGTCGTCGACGCGCTGGAGGGCCGCACGGCCGCCCTGATGGCCAGCCACGGCGCCGTCACCGTCGGCCCCGACGCCGCCGCGGCGCTGGAGCTCGCGCTGCTGCTCGAGTGGGCAGCGACGGTGTACCTGAACGCGGCCCGCGCGGGTGAGCCGCGGACGCTCGACCGGCACGAGCGCACGGCCGTGATCGCCGCCGCGCTGGAACGCGGATACGGATCGACCAAGCCGGCCGACGCGGAGCAGGCGCAGTGAAGGCGATCACGATTGGCGTCCACGTGGTGGACGTCCTGGCGAGGCCCGTGGAGGAGATCCCGGCGGGACAGGGAGGCGCGCTGGTCGATGAGATCCGGATCACGGCGGCGGGCTCAGCCGGCGGCACCGCACTGACGCTGGCCAAGCTCGGCGCGGACGTGTCCAGCGCGGGTGCCATCGGAACCGACGTCCTCGGCGACCTGCTGGTCCGCCTGCTCGGCGACGCAGGCGTGGACCCTTCGCATCTGGTCCGCCGCGATCACGTCCAGACCTCTGCCAGCGTCCTCCCGATCCGCCCGAACGGGGACCGGCCGGCGCTCCACGTCGTCGGTGCCAACGGCGCCTACGGGCCGGGCGACGCGCCGTGGGACGCCATCCGCGCGGCCACGCACCTGCACCTCGGCGCGCCCGAGTTCATGGGCGGCGAGGCCGCCGCCCAGATCCTCGCGTTCGCGCGCGAGCACGGCGTGACCACCTCCGCCGACATCCTCGCCCCGGGCCGGCAGGCGGCGCAGATCGTGGATTGGATCGGGCCCGCGTTCGCCCACCTGGACTACCTGCTGCCCAACGACGAGCAGGTGCTCGCGCTGTCCGGCGAGGACGATCTCGAGGCGGGCGCGCGGGCCCTGCTCGAGCGGGGCATCGGCTGCGTCGCGGCCACGGCGGGCGCCGACGGCGCCGTAGTGGTGTCGGCCGAGGGCACCGAGCGCGTGCCGGCCTTCCCGGTCGACGTGGTCGACACGACCGGCTGCGGCGACGCGTTCAGCGCCGGCTTCCTACGCGGCCGCTCCCTGGACCGCTCGCTGCGCGACAGCGCGGTGCTGGGCTGCGCGGCAGCGGGCCTGGTCGCGGGCGGCCTGGGCTCGGACCACGGCGACTTCGACCTCAGGGCCTGTGACGCGCTGACTCTGGCCGGGACCCCGGAGCGGCCGGCAAAGGTCCGTTGATGTTCTACGAGAGGGTCCGTTGACGTTCTACGAGATGGCCATGGATGGCCATCTCGTCGAGAACATCACAGCGCCAGCGCCAGCGGCTGCTCGAGCAGCTCGCGCACGCGGCCCAGGAACTCGGCGCCGTCCGCGCCGTAGAGGATGCGGTGGTCGCAGGCCATCGTGATCGTCATCAGATCGCGCGCCACCACTCGCCCCTTCTCGTCGACGGCCGCCTTCTTCCTCAGCGCGCCGACCGACAGGATCGAGGCCTGCGGCGGGTTGATGATCGCGGTGAAGCGATCGATCCCGTACATCCCCAGGTTGGAGACGGTGATCGTCCCGCCCGATAGCTCTGGCGGCGTGATCGAGCCGTCGCGCACCTTCTCGATCAGGGAACGCGCCCGGCGTGCGATCTCGCCGAGCGACTTCTGATCGGCGCCGCGCACGACCGGCACCACGAGCGCATCCTGCGCCGCCACCGCCATGCCGACGTTCACCTCGGGATAGAGCTCGAACTGGCCGTCGCGATAGGCGCCGTTGACCTTGGGGTGCTCGCGTGCGGCCAACGCAGCGGCCTTGACGATCATGTCGTTGAACGACGGCACCACGCCGTCGCCGGCGGTCTCCTTCAGCCGCGAGCGCAGCTCGATGCACAGCGTCATGTCCACCTCGACGTCGAGCGCGAAGTCGGGCGCGGTGGCCTTGCTCTCGGCCATCCGGCGGGAGACGGTGCGCTGGAGCCGGGTCAGCTCCACGATCTCGGGCTCGCCCTTGACGCCGGCTTCCGCGGGTGCTGCCTTGGGTGCCTCGGCGACGGGTTCGGGTTCGGGTTCCGGCTCCGGCTCCGGGGCGGCCTTCGTCTTCTCGGGAGCGCCGTTCTCGGCCGCCGACTCCACATCCGCCTTGATGATCCGCCCACCGGGACCGCTGCCCTCCAGCGTGGCCAGCTCGACACCCAGCTCGCCGGCGATCCGGCGCGCCACGGGAGAGGCCTTGATCCGCTCGCCGCCGTTACCGGCGGGAGCAGGCGAGGATGGCTTCGGTTCCTCGGCCTCCGGCTCCGGTTCGGGCTCCTTGGCCGGCTCCTCCTCGGCCGCGGGCGCCTCGGCCGGCTCTTCGCCCTCGGCGCCGATCCGCGCGATCACCTCGCCGACCTCCAGCGTGTCGCCCTCGCTGGCGACGACCTCGATCAGGACGCCGTCGGTGTCGGCCTCGTAGGTCATGTTGGCCTTGTCGGTCTCGATCTCGACCAGCGGCGCGCCGCGCTTGACCTCACCGCCGACCTCGACCAGCCATTTCAGCACCGTGCCCTCCTCCATCGAGTCGGAGAGCCGCGGCATGTTGACCTCTGTCGCCATCTACACGTCGCGGAAGGTGGAGAGGGCGGCCTTCACCACGTGCTCCTCGTGCGGGAAGGACGCCTGCTCCAGCGGCTTGGAGTACGGCATCGGCACGTCCGCGCCGGCCACGCGCGCCACCGGCGCGTCCAGGTGGTCGAAGGCCTGCTCCTGGATCAGCGCCGCCATGTTTGCGCCGACGCCGCCGTGGGGCCAGCCCTCCTCGACGACCACCACCCGATTGGTCTTGCGCACCGACTCCAGGATCGTGTCCAGGTCCAGCGGGCGCAGGGTGCGCGGGTCGATCACCTCGGCGTCGATCTCGTGCTCGGAGGCGAGCACGTCGGCGCCCTTGAGCGCCGTCTCGGCCATCCGCGAGATGCCGACGATGGTCACGTCGGCGCCGTCGCGCCGCACCGCTGCCTGGCCGAACAGCATCGGCTCGTCGTCGCTGGTGTCGACCTCGCCCTTGCGCCCGTAGAGCGTCTCGTGCTCGATGAACACCACCGGGTTGTCGTCGCGGATGGCGGCCTTGAGCAGCCCGCGCGCGTCGGCGGCGGTGGTGGGAGCGGCCACCAGGAGCCCGGGTATGTGGGAGTAGATGGCCTCGAACGAGTGCGAGTGGGTGGGCCCGAGCTGATGGCCCGCGCCCTGGGGCATGCGGATCACGAGCGGGACCTTGACCTGCGCGCCGAACATGTACCGGATCGACGCCGCGCTGTTGATCACCTGGTCCATCGCCAGCAGCGAGAAGTTGATCGTCATCAGCTCGACCACCGGCCGCAGGCCGGTCATCGCGGCGCCCACGCCGAGGCCGACGATCGAGTTCTCGGAGATCGGCGTGTCGCGCACGCGCTTCTCGCCGAACTCCTCCATCAGGCCCGCGGTGACCTTGAACGCACCTTGGAACACGCCGATGTCCTCGCCCATCAGGAACACGTTCCCGTCGCGCTCCATCTCCTCGCGCAGCGCCAGGTTCAGCGCCTCGCGGTAACGCATCGTCTGCACGCCGGCTTCGGTGTCCGTCGCCGCCACCGTCAGCCGCCCTCGCCGCGCCCGCGTGCCTCGCGCATCTCGTCGTCGGTGTCGTCCTCGTGCGCGGCGCCGGCCTCGGCCAGCTCGCGCGCGACGTCTCCCGCCTCGCGCTCCTGTTCGCCTCGGTGCGTGTCGGGCGAGCGCGTGTCGGTCGAATACCACGGGTCGCGCACCTGCTCGCCGATCACGTAGATGTCGTCGTACAGCGATGCCAGGTCGGGGAACGGCGACTTGTCGGCGAACTCGACGGCGGCGTCCACCGCGGCCACCGCCTCGTCGTCCATCCGCTTGACGTCCTCTTCGCCGAGCAGGCCTTCCTCGGTCAGCCGCGCCGGGAAGGTGACGAGCGGGTCGCGCGGGCGCCACTCCTCGACCTCGTCCTTGCTGCGGTACTCCTCCGGGTCGGCCATCGAGTGACCGCGGTAGCGGTACGTCACGGCTTCCACCAGCTGCGGCTTGCGGTCGCTGCGCGCCTTCTCGAGCGCCTCGCTGACCACGGCGTGGGTGTCCAGGACGTCCATACCGTCGCAGCGGCTTCCGGGCACGCCGTAGCCGGCGGCCTTCTCGGATAGATCGGTCACGGCCGAGTGGCGCTCGAGCGCGGTTCCCATGCCGAATTGGTTGTTGATCACCATGAACACCACCGGCAGGCTCCACAGCGCCGCGAAGTTCATCGTCTCGCCGAAGTTGCCCGTGTTGGTGGCGCCGTCGCCGAACATGCACAGCGTCACGTCGTCGGTCTCGGAGTAGTCGCTCGCCAGCGCGACGCCGGCCGCCAGCGGCAGGTTGCCGCCGACGATGCCGTAGCCGCCCAGGAAGCGGCGCTCCATGTCGAACAGGTGCATCGAGCCGCCGCGGCCGCCGGAGCAGCCGTCGGCCTTGCCGAACAGCTCGGCCATGACCGCCTCGGGCGACGTGCCGCGTGCAAGCGCCTGGCCGTGCTCGCGGTAGGTGGACATCAGGTAGTCGCCGTCGCGCAGCGCCTGGGTGGCACCCACGATCGTGGCCTCCTCGCCGATGCACAGGTGCAGGAAGCCGCCGATCTTCGCCTTCGCGTACATCTCGCCCGCGCGCTCCTCGAAGCGGCGGATCAGCTGCATCTTGGCCAGGACCTTCTCAGCCGTCTCGCGGCCGGGGAGCGAATGCTGGCCGGCCTCGACCCCGCGGTGCTCGGGGCCGCGGCCCCGCGTTGCGTCCTCCGTGGCCATCTCCAGCGACTCTAGCCACTGGCGCAAGGGGCAAACCCCGCCAGTCGGGGGGAAAGGTCCGCCGAGGGGTCCGTTCCCGCCTGGGGTCCGTTCCCGTGTGGGGTCCGTTGACGTTCTACGGGATGGGCATGGATGCCCATTCCGTCTGGGGCATCACTGCGTGGCGAGAACGTCTATGACGAACACCAGCGGCTCGTTCGGCCCGATGGTGGGCGGCGAGCCCTCCGCGCCGTAGGCGTCCTCTGGCGGGATCGTCAGCTGGCGCCGGGCGCCGATCTTCGCGCCCTCCAGGCCCTTGTCCCAGCCGGGGATGACCATGCCGCCGCCGAGCTGGAACTGGAACGGCTGCTTGCCGAACGACGTGTCGAACTCCTTGCCGTTCTTGTACAGCACGCCCACGTAGTTCACGGCGATCGGGCTGCCGGCCTTGACGGTTGCGCCGGTGCCCTTCTTCAGGTCCTTGATCACGAGCTTGCCGGGCGCCTGGCCCTTCGGCAGCTCGACCTTGGGCTTGCTGCGCTGCGCGGCCTCGCGCGAGACCTTCGCACCGGCTGCCCCGGCGGCGGGTGCGGTCTCCTCGGCCCCGTCCCCGTCCTTCTGCTTCTCGGCCGCCTCCTCCTGGCCCTCGCCGAGGCCGCTCTCCTCCTCGCCGCAGGCGACGAGGCCCACGAGGACGAGACAGAGCAGGGCCACGAGCACGAACGGGCGGAAGCGCATCCGCGGCATCCTAGGGAACGCCGGCGCGGTGGCGGACCACCAAACCGAGTCGCGATTTGTTTTCGTGCTAGCTGGGGATAGACGAGCGTCCCCGTCACGTGGTTGGAGGCCCTCGTGCGAACTCTCGTCGCCGCCGTACTCGCCCTGTCCGTCCTCGCCGTCGCGCCGGCGGGCGCGGGCGCCGCCGAGGTCCCGCCCGGGGCGGAGTGGCAGGAGGTGCAGATCCCCAGCACGGACGGGGTCACGCTGCACGGCGACATCCTGCGCCCGAAGGGCCTGGCTGCGGGCGCGAAGACCCCGGTCATCCTCTCGGTCGGCCCGTACTTCAACCACTCCGGCCAGACCGGACCCGCCGGCCCCGTCCAGGGCACGCCGTACGACCCGATCGGGCCCAGCGCCGGCCCCTCGGACCGCTTCAGCGACTTCGTCAACGGCGCCAGGCTCATGGAGCGCGGCTACACCTTCGTGATGGTCGACCTGCGCGGCTTCGGCGGTTCGAGCGGCTGCCTGGACTGGGGCGGCCCGGGCGAGCAGGCGGACGTCCAGAAGGCCGTCGAGTGGGCGGCCGGACAGCCGTGGTCCACGGGCAGCGTCGGCATGTACGGCAAGTCCTACGACGGCGTGACCGGGCTGATCGGCGCGAACAAGCGCCCCGCCGGCCTGAAGGCAGTGGTCGCGCAGGAGCCCGTCTACGACCTGTACCGCTACCTGTACGGCGACGGCATGCGGCGCGTGAACTCGGGTGCCACGCCCGCGCTCTACAACCTGATCTCACTGACGCCCGGTCCGCTCCTGGACCCGGGCTACAACCTCGGCGCGGCCGACCTGTCACGGCCGGGCTGCCACGCGCAGAACCAGATCGACCAGTCGCTGAACGACGACCACGGCACCGACTACTGGAAGCAGCGCAGCCTGATCCCGGGTGCCGCGGGCTCGGACGTGCCGCTGTTCCTGACACAGGGCCTGACCGAGAACAACACGGTCGCCGACGGCATGGCCCAGTACCTGGAGAACCACACCGGCCCCGAGCAGGGCTGGCTCGGCCCGTGGGAGCACGTACGCGGCAACGACACCGACGCCGACGGGAGGCTGAAGATGGGCCGCGCCGGCTGGTTCGACGAGACCATCCGCTTCTACGACCGCTACCTCAAGGGCGTGACGCCGGCGGTTCGCGATCCCAAGTGGGCGGTCCAGACCAACGACGGCAAGTGGTTCGCGGCGGCCTCGTGGAAGGCCGCCACCTCGGACCAGGCCTCCACGCTCAAGACGGGCGCCTACACCGACGACGCCTCGGGCGTGGCAACCGGCTCGGGCTCGGACGAGGGCATCTGGACCGTGTCGCCGCCGCTCGCGACCGAGGCGCACCTGTCCGGCTCGGGCAAGGTCACCCTGAACGTGACCAAGCCCGCACTCGGCAACGGCAACCTCGTCGTCGACGTCTACGACCTCGGTACGGCCGCAAACGGCGATCTCGAGGGCCCGCTGGTCACGCGCCAGGGGCACCTGATCCGCGAGAACGGAACGCTCACGCTGGATCTGTGGTCGGCTGACTGGAAGATCGCCCCGGGCCACCGGATCGGGGTCCGGATCACCGACGCCAACGACGACTGGTGGCTGCACACGGGCCTGCCAACGGGCCAGCCGGTCACCGTCACCGACGCGTCGATCTCGCTGCCCTTCCTCACGACGAAGCGAACCCAGGTGATCCAGGGCGACCCCGGCGTGCAGCTGGAGGGCTACCTGGCCGACAAGGCCACGCTGCCGCAGGCCAAGGTGGCCGCGGCCGAGTCGCCTGGCTTCGCGCTGCCGCCGGCGCAGGGCGAGCCGTCGGCGGCGGAGAACGACTCCGCGTTCACGTCGGCCGCCACCGCCGATTGATCCGCCCCGGCAGCTCGGCCGGCAGCGCGCAGACCGGCTTCACGGGGCTCCGCTGATCGCGGCGGCGGCCTCGTCGAGGCGGTCGTCGCCGTAGAACAATTCGTCGCCGACGGCCACCGTGGGCACCCCGCGCACGCCGCGCGCGTAGGCGGCGTCGGTCGCCGTGCGCAGCCGATGCTTCACCGACTGCATGTCGACCGCCTTGAGCACCGCACGCGGGTGCAGCTCGCAGGCCGCCGCGGCGATCAGCACGTTGTCGGTCTCCGCCAGGTCCCGTCCGGCGGCGAACGCCTGCCGGAACGCGGCAAGCGAGAACGCCACCGCGCGCCCGCCCTGCTGGGCGTAGGTGGCCGCCCGCATTGCGGTCAGGGTGTCGGTCGGCCACGGATCGGGCCAGCGGATCGGCTGGATGCCGTACTCCATCGCGCGCCGCTCGATCTCCGCCATGCCCCCCGCGCGCGCCTCCGTGCGCGCCCACGAGCCGCCGCCGCTCTGCTGCCAGATGCCGCCGAGCAGGATCGGCTGCCACACCGGCACCACGCCAAGCACCTGGTTGATGCGCTCAGCCGTCAGGTACGCGTAGGGCGACCCGAGGTCGTAGTAGAAGACGGGTTGGCCGCTCACTTGGAACGGAGTTGTAACGGTCCGGCGTTGTCCCGTTGCGCACGGTGCGAGAGCGTGCCGGCATGCCCGAGCCGATCGACATCTACGTCCCCGCCGACCCCGATGACCCGCGTGCCGCCGCGGGCGACCCGCCCGGGATCAGGATCCGCCGCGGCCCGCCGCTGCATCCCGACGACCTCGACACGGTGGAGGGGATCCCCTGCACCTCTGTCTCGCGAACGCTTATCGACCTTGGCGAGGTGATGGGCGAGCACGAGCTCAGGCGGTGTTTCGCGAACGCGCGCGAGCGCGGGCAGCTCGACCCGGAGGCGCTGCGTGCGTCGCGCGCGCGAGTGGACTGGCGGCCGTCGTTGCCCGTGGTCGACAAGCTGATCGAGGAGTTCGCCCCACGGTGAAGCGCAGCGCCTGGACCGACGAGGACGCTCGTTGTCGATGTCGGCGCGCCGCCTGAGCCTCCGGCTCAGCCGTGGATGAGCCAGCCATCGGTGGCGCGCGCCGCCTCCATGATCACCTCGGCGAACGCCGGGTGTGGATGGACCGAGCGGGCCACCTCGGGGTAGCCGCCCTCGAGGTCGCGCGCCACCACCAGCTCCTGGATCAGCTCGGCCGCCTTGGCGGAGACGATGTGGCCGCCAAGCAGCTCGCCGTACTTCTTGTCGCCGATCATCTTGACCATGCCGCCGCGGTCGCCGTAGACGGTCGGCGCGCCGACGGCGCCCATCGGCACCTTGCCGACGACGACGTCGTGGCCCTGCTCCTTGGCCTGCGCCTCGGTCAGGCCGAAGCTGGCCACCTGCGGGGAGCAGAAGGTCACGCGCGGGATGTAGGGGTAGTCGATCGGGTGCGTGTCCAGGCCGGCCGCGTCCTCGACGGCGATCACGCCCTCGTCGGAGGCCTTGTGGGCCAGCGCGGGGCCGGGCACGAGGTCGCCGATCGCGTACACGCCGTCCTTGGTCGTGCGCAGCGCGCCGTCGACCTTGATCAGACCGCGGTCGTCGGTCTCCACGCCGGCGTCGTCCAGGCCCAGGCCCTCGACGTCGGCGCCGCGGCCGGCGGCGATGCAGACCAGGTCGACCTCGTGGGTCTCGCCACCCACCTCGATCTTCACGGCGTCACCGGAGTCGTCCACGTTCTCGACGTTGGCGCCGGTCACGATCTTCACGTTCTGCTTGCCGATCTCCTTGGCGGTTGCCTTGGCGATCTCCTTCTCCTCCAGCGGCAGGATCTGATCCAGCGCCTCGAGCAGGATCACGTCGGTGCCCAGGCGGCCGAACGCGGAGGCGACCTCGGTGCCGGACGCGCCGGCGCCGATCACGGCCAGGCGCTTGGGCTGCTCGGCGGTCAGCCACATCTTCGCGGTGTCCACGATCCGGCCACCGAACTCGAGCCCGCCGACCGGACGCGCGATCGAGCCGGTGGCCAGGATCACCTTGCCGGCCTCGATCTCGCTGCCGTCGAACGAGCCGCCGACCTTGACGTTGCCGTCGTCGGTCACGGCGCCGTGGCCCTCGATCACGTCGATGCCGTTCTTCTTGAACAGCATCGCCACGCCGCCGGTGAGGGTCTTGATCACCTTGTCGCGATGCTTGATCGCACCGCCGAAGTCGAACTTGACGTCGCCGGTCGTGATGCCGAAGCCCTTGGCCTCCTTGACCTCCTTCATCGCGTCGGCCACCCGCAGAACCGCCTTCGCGGGGATGCACGCCTCGTTCAGGCAGCGCCCGCCGACGGTGTCGGCCTTCTCGACCACGGCGGTCTTCATGCCAAGCTGGGCGGCCCGGATGGCGGCCACGTAGCCGCCCGGCCCGGACCCGATCACGATGCAGTCGTACTTGGTCTCGGCCATTGCCGCGAGACTATCGGGCAGTGTCCGCGCTCAACTACGTCGTCGAGGTCGAGGACCGCCGCAACGCCCAGCTCACGGGCAGCACCGGCGGCACGTACCGCAGCCCCGCTCACTCGCTCGCGCACGCGCACCAGCTGGTGGCGGTCCTGCTGGACTTCCCCGGGTTTCCGATCGAGGGCGAGGGGCCGTGGCGGCGCGCGGTCCCCGGGGGCGAGCGCGTGGTCACGTTGGTGCCGGCCGACCGCTTGTTCGACCCAGGCCAATAGCGGCGCGGCGCGCGCGAGGCCGGCGCGAGCACGCGCGGGCGGCAGTCAGTCGCGCGCGCCCGGCCGCTCGGGCATCTGGATTCGCGCCATCGCCTTGACCAGGAACCAGAACAGGGTGCCGGCCGCCGCCGCGATCAGTACCAGCAGCAGCGCTGCCCAGAGGTTCCCGGCTCCGATCAGGCCCAGCGACGCCAGCAGCACGGTGATGCCCAGCAGCGTCTGCATGCCGAGCACCGCCCAGTAGCGCACGTTCCACATCCCGTACGCCATGGCGGCGAGCAGCACGCAGGCCAGAATCGTGAACGTGGTCTGCGGACCCTTGTCGGCGTCGAAGCTCACGATCAGCGCCACGGCGTTGGCGACCACCGCGACCACCGCAACCCAGAACGCCACGGTCACCGCGCCGGGCCGCTCGCCCGGGGCCAGGGGCTTCAGTGATGCGCGCGCCTCCTCGTCCTTGGCGCGACCGCGGGCGTATCCGCGCTCCATGAAGTCGGCACTGCCGGACGCGCGCTCGCCGCCGCTATCGGCCCGCGACCGCTGGCGGTCCTTGCGCTTCTTGCGACTACCGCGCTGCGCCAACGCCGCTCCTCTCGAACGTCGCCCGCAGCTCGGCGGCCGCGGCGCCCGGATCGTGTGCGTCGCGTAGCGCGCGGACCGCCACGACCCGCTCCGCCCCCGCCTCGGCCACCTCGTGTGCGTTGCCGCGGTCGATGCCGCCGATGGCGAACCACGGCACCGGAACCGGCGGCCGGCGCTTGGCAGCGTGGCGGACGTACTCGAGGCCGGCGGCCGGGCGGCCCGGCTTGGTCGGCGTCTCCCACACCGGGCCCACACTCAGCTGGTCGGCGCCGGCGTCGATGCCGGCGTCGAGCTGCTCGGGCGAGTGGGTCGACAGGCCGATCAGCAGGTCGTGGCCGACCCGCTCGCGAACGGCCGCCACGGCGTCGTCGTCCTGGCCCACGTGCACGCCGTCGGCAGCGGCGGCGAGCGCGAGGTCGGGCCGGTCGTTGATCCACAGCAGGGCGCCGTGGCGGTCGCATGCCGCGCGCCAGCGGCCGGCCACGGCCAAGAGCGCCTCGTCGGCCAGCGCCGCGTCGCGCAGCTGGAGCATGTCCACGCCGCCGGCGAGCGCGGCGTCAAGGGCGTCGTCACCGAAGCCCGCGTCGCTGACCAGGTACAGCCGCGCCCGCGCCAGCCGCGCGCGCCTGTCCTCGCCGTGGCTCATGCAGCCATCGTGCCAGACCGGCGCGGGCCCCGGGAATCCACGTATCCCGCGGCCACCATCACGGATATTGCGCGCCAACCATCTACGCTCAGAACAGGTTCGGATGACCGAGGCGACAGCACCACAGCACACCGCATACGACTTGGTGGTCGTGGGCGCCGGGGCCGTGGGCCTGGCGACCGGCTGGCGCGCGGCTCAGGCCGGCCTGTCGGTGCTGGTTGCCGAGCGCGACCACGCCGGTGCAGGCGCCTCGGGCGTGGCCGCCGGCATGCTCGCCCCGGTCACCGAGGCCGACTTCGGCGAGCAGGATTTGCTGGAGCTGAACGCCGAGGGCAGGGCCTTGTGGGGCGAGTTCGCAGCCGAGCTGGAGGCGCTGACGGGCCTGCCCGCGGGTTACGCCGACTCGGGCTGCCTCGTGGTCGCGGCCGACCGCGACGACGCCGCCGAGCTACGCCGGCTGCACGAGTACCAGCAGGCCCTCGGGCTCGCGGCCGAGTGGCTGACGCCCGGCGCCGCACGCGCGCTCGAGCCGGGCCTGTCGCCCCGCATCGGTGGCGCGATCAGCACGCCGGACGACGGCCAGGTCGAGCCGCGCGCCGTCGTGGCCGCGCTGGCCGCAGCGCTGGCGGCCGACGGCGGCGAGCTGGTGGAGCGCACCGAGGTTGCCGAGCTGACCGGCGAGGCGGGCCGGGTCACCGGCGTCCGGACCGCGGCCGGCGCCCGGATCGAGGCCGGGCACGTGGTCGTGGCGTGCGGCGCCTGGAGCGGCCAGTCGCCGTTCGCTGCTGAGCCCGGCGCCCCGGCCGTCCGCCCCGTCAAGGGCCAGCTGCTGGAACTCCGCACCAGCGGGGGTCAGGCACCCCCTGGTGCACGGCTGATCCGCACGCCCCGCTGCTACATCGTCTGCCGCGACGACGGCCGCGTGGTCATCGGCGCCACGACCGAGGACCGGGGCTTCGACACCGCGGTCACGGCCGACGGCGTGTTCCGGCTGCTCGAGGCGGCGATGGAGGTGTTGCCGGACGTGGCCGAGCTGGAGCTGACGGGCACGCGCGCCGGCCTGCGGCCGGGAACACCCGACGGTCGGCCGGTGATCGCGGCGGGGCGGCGCGAGGGGCTGGTCTGGGCAACCGGACACGGCCGCAACGGCGTGCTGCTGGCCCCCCTTACCGCCAACCGCGTGCTCGGCCTGCTCGAGGCGACGGTGGCGTCCTGATGCCAACCGTGATCGTCAACGGCAGCGATCGCGAGCTGCCCGCGGGCGCCACCGTCGCCGACGCCGTGCGCGCGGCGGGTGCGCCCGAGGACGGACGCGGCGTGGCGGTTGCGATCGCCGGCGAGGTCGTGCCCCGCGGACGCTGGGTCCTGCGCGAGCTGGCGGACGGCGAGCAGGTCGAGGTGCTGCATGCCGTTCAGGGAGGATGACGCCGTGAGCGCGCTCCGCATAGCCGGCCGTGACTTCGGCTCGCGGCTGATCATCGGCACCGGCGGGTTCCGCAACCTGGACGCCCTCGGCCGGGCGGTGTCCGCGTCCGGGGCGGAGATGGCCACCGTGGCCATGCGGCGCGTGGACCCGTCCACGCGCGGGTCGCTGCTGGGCGTGCTGGAGGAGCACGGCTGCTTCGTGCTGCCCAACACCGCCGGCTGCTTTACCGCCCGCGACGCCGTGACCACCGCCAAGCTGGCGCGCGAGGCGCTGGGCACCGACTGGGTCAAGCTCGAGGTGATCGGTGACGACCGCACCCTGCTGCCCGACGCGCCCGAACTGCTGGCGGCGGCCGAGGAGCTGGTGGACGACGGGTTCACGGTCCTGCCCTATACGACCGACGACCCAGTCCTGGCGCGCCGACTCGAGGACGCCGGCTGCGTGGCCGTGATGCCGCTGGGGTCGCCGATCGGCAGCGGCCAGGGGATCCTGAACCCTTACAACCTGCGCCTGATCATCGAGCACGCGGACGTGCCGGTGATCCTGGACGCCGGCATCGGCACCGCCTCCGACGCCGCGCTGGCGATGGAGGCGGGGTGCGACGGGGTGCTGCTGGCCAGTGCCGTTTCGCGTGCCGAGGACCCGGCGGCGATGGCCGCGGCCATGCGCAAGGCGGTCGAGTCCGGCTGGGAGGCGCGGGCCGCCGGGCGCATCCCGCGGCGCGACTACGGCCGCGCATCGAGCCCGAGCGAAGGCGTCGCCGAGCTCACGTGAGCGCCGGGACGGACCTGGAGCGGGGGGCGCTCGACTCCCTGGCCGAGCGGTGGGCCGCCGCGTGGATGGGGGAGGCCTCGTTCAGCGACTGCTGCACGGGCGACGTGGCCTACGAGGACCCGCTGACCATGGTGCCGCTGACCGGTCCGGCCGCGGTGACCGAGCACGCCGCGACCATGCGCAAGATCTTCCCCGACGCGCGGGTGGAGCGCACCGCGGACGCGCTCGAGCGTGGCGGCCACGCCTGCCTGCCATGGCGTCTGGACGGGACGCACCTGGGTGAGCACGGCCCGTTGCCGCCGACCGAGAAGGCAATCTCGCTGCACGGACTTCACTACGTGGAGCTGTCGGATGGACTGGTACGGCGTGCGCGCGGGTTCTTCGACCTCTACGAAGGCGCCCAGCAGCTCGGGCTGCTGCCCCAGCGCGGTGGGCTTGGAGAGGCCGCCCTGTTCCTGCTCAGGGGCTTCGGTCTGCGGCGGTGAGCGGTGGCGGACCAGGACGGCGCCTGCGGGCGGCCGCGCGGCCGTCGCTCGGCCTGTCGCTGACCGCGCTCGGCGTGCTGGTCGGGGTGGCCGCGATCCTGGTCCAGCGCAGCCAGGACGACCCGGCCGAAACGCCCACGGTGCGGGTGTGCCGCAGCGAGCAGGTGCGGGCCACGGTGCGGCGCGAGGCGCGCTCACGCGAGGCCCACGTGGCGCGCCGCCCGATCAGCTCGCGCGCCTCGGTCACGGCCTCGGAGGCCACGCCCGCTGGCGGCAGGGTCACGGTGACCGCTACCGCCAGCGGCCGCCGCACGCTGGTGGTGCGAGCGGAGGTGACGGGCACGGGCAGCGCGGCGATCACAGCGGTCGAGCGCGCCCGCGCGTGCGCGCGCGACGGCAACCGTGGCGAGGCCGGCTTCCGCGCGTCGATCGACGCCAAGCGCCGCGGCCAGGCCCGCGCCGAGCGACGGCTGGGGCGGGTGGCGCGCCGTCGTGCGCGCCGCGACGCCGAGCGCCGCGGCCAGGCGGACGCCCGCCGCCGTGCGCAGGCAAAGCTGGACCGGTCGGAACCGGAGGAGCAGGCCGAGCTCGACCGGAGCACCCGCGAGGACGCCGCCGCCAAGGCGCGCGCGGACGCCCGCGAAGAAGCCGCGGCGGCTATTTGACCGTTATCGAACCCGTCTGGTTCGGGTGGATCGTGCAGACGTAGGCGATCTTGCCGGCGGCCTCGAGCTTCTGGCTGAAGTCGCCGCCGGGGTCGATCGTGTCGGAGGCGAAGTCAGGCCCGGGGCCGTCCTCCTTGGTCACGTTGTGCGGCACCTGGTCTCCGTTCTTCCACAAAATCGTTCCGCCCTTCTTCACGGTCACGTCCATGGGCACGAACTTGATGTCCTTCATGTCCACCGTCACGTCGGCCTTGCCCGCCGGTGCCTTGCTGCCGCCCGAGGGCTCGGCAGGCTTCTCCGCAGCGTTGCCACCGCCCCCGCCTGAGTCCGACGAGTCCGAGTCGTCTCCGCCGCAACTGGCCACCAGCACGAGCACGGCGCACGCCATCAGGACTGCAAGCATGCGGTTCATGCCCCCAGCCTACGCCTCGACGAGCAGTTCGAGCAACGCCTTCTGCGCATGCAGGCGGTTCTCGGCCTGGTCGAACACGGCCGACCGAGGCCCGTAGAGCACATCCTCCGTGATCTCTTCGCCGGGATGGGCGGGCAGGCAGTGCAGCGCGATCGCGTCGGAGCGAGCGCCGGCCAGCAGCGCGTCATCCAGGCGATAGGGCTCCAGCAGGGCGCGCCGGCGGTCGGCGTCCTCGTCGCCCATGCTCACCCACACGTCCACGTACACCGCCGCGGCGTCGCGCGCCGCCTCGCCCGGATCGTGCGTCAGCGTGACCGCGGCCCCGGCCGCCTCGGCCACCCGCGGGTCGGGCGCCAGCTCGGGCGGCGTGGCCACGGCGACCTCGAGGCCGGCTTTTGCGCCCAGCAGCATCAGCGAGCTGGCCACGTTGTTGCCGTCGCCGACGTAGGCCAGCTTCAGGCCGTCCAGGTCGCCGAAGCGCTCGCGCAACGTCAGCAGGTCGGCCAGCGCCTGGCACGGATGGTGCTCCGCGGTGAGCATGTTGATCACCGGCACCGCGGCGTGCTCGGCAAGGCCGGCCACGTCGGCGTGCGGGACCGTGCGCACGCCGATCGCCGACACGAACCGCGACAGGACCCGGGCGGTGTCACGGATCGACTCGCCCCGCGAGATCTGCATCTCGCCCTCGCGCAGGACCAGCGGGTGGCCGCCCAGCTCGGACACGCCGACCTCGAACGAGACGCGCGTGCGCGTGGACGGCTGCTCGAAGATCAGCGCGACGCTCCGCCCGGCCAGGGCAGTCGATGCCCGCCTATCGGCCTTCAGCTCCGCCGCGCGGTCGAGCAGGGCGGCCAGCTCAGCGGCCGTAAGCTCCTCCCCGGTCAGGAAATGGCGAGTCACCCGGGCATCGTACGTACCGTCACCTGGAACCTGTTCCACGGCCGCGACCACCCGCCTAACCCGGCGCTGCGCAGCTGGCGCTCGCGGCTGCTGCGGCTGACCGAGCGCGACGACACCCACGTGCAGGTCAACCGGCCGCTGCGGTCCGAGTTCGTGTCGGTGCTGGACCGGATCGAGTGGGACGTGGCGCTGCTCCAGGAGGCCCCGCCGCGGTGGCTGGGCCCGCTGCGCGACGGGTGCGGAGCGAACGCGGCGCTGGCACTGACTTCACGCAACTCGCTGGGCCGCCTGCGCGGGTTGGCGGCGGAGCTCAACCCTGACCTGGTCGCGTCAGGCGAAGGCGGGTCGAACATGGTCCTGGTGCGCTCGCCGGGCCAGATCGAGGCCGAGCAGGAGGTTGCGCTGGCCACTCGTCCCGAGCGGCGTGCCCTGCTGCTGGCCCGTGTGCGCCTCGCGTCCGGCGTGCGGCTGGCCGTCGCGTGCATGCACCTGTCGGTGGACTCCACCGGCCAGGGCCGGGGCGAGGTCGCGCGTGCCGCCGAGCTCGCGGTCGCTTTCGCGGGCGACGGCCCGCTCGTGTTCGGGGGCGACCTCAACCTGCGTCCCGCTCGCCGGCCGGAGGTGTTCGAAGAGCTCGAGCGCCGGCACGGCCTCGCGCCACCCACGGGCCCGCACGCGATCGACCACCTGCTGGCCAGGGCGATGGCGGTGGCGGACCAGCCGCACGCGCTCCCCGACCCGGCGCGCGAGCTCCCCGCCGAGGCCGGCCGGGCGCTGCGATTGTCCGACCATGCCCTCGTCGCCGCCCGCTTCGAAGTGCGATAGTCCCGCACCTGACGGCCGATGCCACGACCCGCGCCACACGCGGCCACGGCATCAGGCCATCTGACAGCCAATTCACGAGGAGAGCAATGGCCCAGCAACGTCGCAGCAGCCAGCGCAAGAGTGGTTCCGGGGGCGGGTCGCGCAAGGCGGCCGCGAAGCCCAGGTCGTCGGCGAAGGCAAAGCCCAAGGCGGCCTCGCGCTCGACCGCGGCGAAGAAGGCTGCGCAGACGCGCAAGGCCAACCAATCCAAGCGCTCCGCCGCCGCGAAGAAGGGTGCTGCAAAGCGCAAGTCCGGCTCCAAGTCGGGCGCGGCGAAGAAGGCGGCTGGGGCACGCGCGAGCGCCGTGGAGGCGTCGGCGACCAGTGCGGCCGAGCTGCGCGAGGCGATCGCCAAGGGCGTGGTCGACCCGCTGGGCCTGCTGATGCTCACGCGCGAGCGGATCGAGGAGGCCGTGAACGACGCGGTCAGCCGCGGCCGTGTGACCACCGACGACGCCCAGGACCTGATCACCGGCCTCGTCGAGCGGGGCCGCAAGCAGACCAACGACGTGATGGCCGACATCGAGCAGCTGCTGGGCCGCGGGCTGGACCAGATCGAGGACGGCAACGAGCGCGCGGTCAAGCGCGGCCAGGGCGCGGTCAAGCGCGCCCGCAAGCAGGTCGAGGAGGCCACGGTCAAGGCGCGCCGCGAGGCGGTCAAGCAGGCTGACCCGGTCCTGGCGCAGGCGGACAAGGCGCGCCGCGCGGCGGGGCTCGGGCCGAGCTTTCCGATCACCGGCTACGACGACCTCACCGTCACCCAGGTCCAGGCCCGGCTCGACGACCTGAGCCCGGCCCAGCTGCGCAAGGTGCGCGACTACGAGCGCCGGCATGCAAACCGCAAGACGGTGCTCGACGACGTGGCCTCGAAACTCGACTGACGCACCAAATCGTCGGTCATCGTGCGGTGCGTGCCAGCATGGGGCACATGTCCGAGGCCCCCGCGACCGCGCGTGTCCGTCCCCGCAAGGGCGACGAGGTCGACGTCACGATCGACTCGCTGGCCCACGGCGGCGCCGGCGTCGGCCGCGCCGAGGCCGGATTCGTGGTGTTCGTGCGCGGCGCGGTGCCCGGCGACCGCGTGCGCGCGGAGATCTTCAAGGCCAAGCGGTCGTTCGCCGAGGCGCGCCTGACCGAGCTGCTCGAGGCCGGCCCTGACCGGATCGAGCCGCGCGCTGCCCACCCCGGCGCGCCGTGGCAGGTCCTGCCGTACGAGCGCCAGCTGGAAACCAAGCAGCAGCAGGTGACGGACGCCCTCACGCGCCTCGGTGGCTTCGATGCGCCGCCGGTGCGCGACATCGTTCCCGCCGTCGAGCAGTGGCATTACCGCAACAAGCTCGAGTACTCGTTCGGAGAGGACGAGCGCGGCGAGCTGATCCTCGGCTTCCACCACCCCGGCCGATGGGACGTGGTCGATCCGGTCACGCACGACATCCTGGCCTCCGGGCGCGTCGACGCGCTCCGCGCCCAGGTCCTGGCCTGGTGCCGGGAGGCCGGGCTGAGCGCCTACGACCGGCGCGACCACGGCGGGTTCCTGCGCAACCTGGTGGTCCGGGAGGGCCGGCGGACGGGTGGGCTCCAGGCTCGCCTCGTCACCAGCCAGGGCGCGTTCGCCAAGGATGAGTTCGCCGCGCAGATCGACGCCGACGCCGTGCTGTGGACCCAGGCCGCGGGTGTGGCCGAGACCACCCGCGACGGCAAGACCCGCAGGCTCAAGGGCAGCGAGCAGCTGGCCGAGGAGCTGACCGTTCGTGACACCACGCTGCGCTTCTCCATCTCGGCCGACGCGTTCTTCCAGACCAACACCGAGATGGCCGAGCGCCTGTACGCGATCGCGCTCGACAGCGCCGGCCTTACCGGCCGTGAGCGGGTGTTCGACCTCTATTGCGGCATCGGCACGATCGCGCTCGCGCTGGCCCTGGACGCCGCCGAGGTGGTTGGCGTGGAGAGCGTGGAGCGGGCGGTGGCGGACGCGATCGACAACGCCCGCGCCAACGGCGTCGACAACGCCCGCTTCTACGCCGGCGACGTCCGCACGGCGATGCGGCCACTGCTCGAGGAGGAGGGCAGCGCCGACGTGGTGGTAATCGACCCGCCGCGCGCGGGCCTGTCACAGAAGGTGGTGCGGCGCGTGCTCGAGGTGGAGGCGCAGACGATCGTCTACGTGTCGTGCAACCCGACCACGCTGGCACCCAACGCGCGCCAGATCGTCGACGCCGGCTACGAGCTCGGACCCGTGACCCCGGTCGACATGTTCCCGCAGACCCCGCACATCGAATGCGTCACGTCGTTCTCGCGGCGCTGATCGCCGTCGCAGCGGCCGTCGCGGCCGCCGCCCCGGCCCACGCCGCGCCGAAGAAGCCGCCGGTGGTGATGATCGTCCTCGACGAGTTCCCGCTCGCGGACATCCAGTCGGTCGACGGCTCGATCGACCGCGAGAGGTTCCCCGGCTTCGCCGCCCTGGCGCGTGGCTCGACCTGGTTCCCCAACGCCTACGCGGTGCACGACAGCACCAATTTCGCCGTGCCGGCGATCCTCACCGGCCGGGCGCCGCGCGCGGGCGCGGACGCCCCCAGCCACCTGACCCACCCACGGTCCCTGTTCACCTACCTGGACCGGCTCGGGTACCGGATCCACTCACGCGAGGAGGCCACGACGGTGTGCCCGCCGCGCCTGTGCCGGCGTGCCGACCGGTACGGGAACCCGCATTACAACATCCTGCACCGCCGCCGCGAGCGGCTGGACAACACGATCGCGAGCCTGCGCCGGTCAAAGCGGCCCACGCTCACGTTCCACCATTCGGTGCTGCCGCATGTGCCGTGGGCCTATCTGCCCACCGGCCAGGTGCGCCAGGGCTACCGCGACGGCGAGCTCCCGGACTTCGCTTCGCCGCCGGGGTTCGGGGACGAGTTCCTGACCCGATTCAACGAGCAGCGCCACCTGCTCCAGGCGGGCTTCGTCGACGGGGAGATCGGCCGGCTGGTGGCGCGGCTGAAGAAGACGCGCCAGTGGAAGGACGCGCTGGTCGTGGTCACGGCCGACCAGGCGATCTCGTTCCAGCGCGGGGTGAGCGACCGGCGCCGGGTGACCGAGTCCAACATCCACGAGGTGGCGCCCGTGCCGCTGTTCGTCAAGCGTCCCGGCCAGACTCGTGCCGACACGTCGGGGGCGTACGTGAGCGGGCTCGACATCCTGCCCACGATCGCGGCGCTGCTGGGCCGGCGGGTCGGCTGGAAGGCCGACGGCAGCAGCGTGTTCAGCCGCACGGCCCAGGCCCGGCGCGTGGTGCGCATGCTGCGGCGAGACCTCTCGGGTTCCATCACCGTCCCGGCTCGCCGGATGGAGCTCCTCCGCGGCCTGGACCGCCTGAGCCGGCGCGACCTGTTCGGCAACGGCCGCTGGTCCCGCGTCTACCGGATCGGCCCCAACCGCCAGCTGCTGGGCCGCGCCGTCGCCCACGCCGCCTCTCCGGCCGTGGGCGCCCCGCGCGCGCTGTTCACCGTGCCCACCGGCCTGCGCCGCGTCGGGCCCTCGCGCGCCGACGTTCCCACGCTGGCCGCCGGCCGCCTCGATGGCGGTTCGAGCGAAGGAGGCCGCGACCTGGCGCTGACCCTGAACGGCCGCGTCGCGGCGGTCGGGCGCAGCTTCCACCTCGACGGCGACCGGACCGAGTGGTTCGCGCTCAACGTGCCGGTGGCCGGCCTGCGCAAGGGTCGCAACACGATGAGCCTGTACGCGGTCGAGCCGGACCTGCGGCTGACGCCGCTCGGTGGCGCCGAGAGGCCGGCGAAGCGGGGCCGCAGGCGCTAATACGGAGGGAAGTCGGCGTACCAGTCGCCGAGCGACCGGAACGCGCGCCAGAAGGCGCGCTTGGCGGACTCGTCGTCCAGCGAGGCGTCGATATCGGGCACGTAGAGCGCGTCGCACGACGGCGTGAGCTTCTGGACCTCACCGGGTGACTCTTCGACCGCGGCGCCCAGCGGCACGCCGAGCCCGTTGAGCTCTTCGAGCGCCTCGGGGCCCATGACCACCACGATCCGGGGCGCGACCACGGCCAGCTCGTCAAGGACGCGGGCGCGGCACTCCGGCGCCGACATGTCGGTGTCGGCAACCGGGCACTTCACGAACACGGTCCCGTACACGGCGAGCGGGTCGATCCCCAGGCGCTTGAAGCTCTTCATCAGCGCGCTGCCGGCGCGGCCGTAGAACGCCACGCCCTCCTCGATCTCCGACGGCCGCGGCGCGAACTTGACCATGAACACGTCGGCCTGGGGGTGGCCCGAACCCAGCACGGGCATCATGCTGCCGCGCGGGCAGTGCTCGCACTCCTGCACCGCCCGCGTGAGCTGGTTCAGCTCGCGGATGGCGCGCTCTAGGTACTTCTCACGGATCTCGTCGTCGGTCGCAGGCACCTGGACCGGAGGATTGGACGGGCCGGACGAGGTTCCTTTTCGCTGCATCAGTCCTTGCCGGTACCGGCCCGCGCCTGACCGGCGCCGGGGCGCGCCGTCCGCCGCCGCGCCTGCTCCGGGGTGGCCTTCGTCTGGATGAACTTCAGCGCCTGCACGTACAGCAGGCTCGTCTTCTTGCGCACGATGTCGGCGTCGCGCAGCGACTCCAGGAACTCCCCCGGCCCGTCGAAGTCCCGCATTCGGATCTTTACCGAGCCGAGCCCCGCCGCCACGTGCGAGTCCGACCCCGCTCCGGCCACGATCCTGTACTTGGCGGCGAAGCGCTCGGCCTCCTCGTTGAACGAGGAGAACGCTACGCGCGGGTTGAAGACCTCGATCGCGTCGATGTCCTCGACCACGTCGAGCAGGTGCTCGTAGTCGGGCACCGAGTGCATCCGGTCGAACGGATGGGGCACGTACACGAGACCGTCCTGCTCGCGGATGGCGGCGATCGTGTCCTGGAGCGTCATCCCGCGTGGGATCTTGTCCTCGATGAACAGGCCGATCACCTCGCCCTGGTCGGCGGTCTTGACCTCCTCGGCGACGATCACCTTCACGCCGTAGCGCGCAGCCTTCTCGCGTGCCTCGTGTGCTCCCGACACCTCGTTGTGGTCGGTCACCGCGATCGCGCCGAGGCCGGCGTCGCGGGCGGCCGCGAGCAGCGTGTCGGTCGGCGTCGCGCAGTCCGGGCTGTGGTCGGTGTGCATGTGCAGGTCGACCGAGATCAGCTCGCGCGCGGATACCCGCGCGCGCACCGCCGGCTTGCCGGCCGGATCGTGGCGGCGACCCGCGATCCCCGCGTACAGGTCGTCGAAGTGCTCGGCCGCGCCGCTCCAGGCCAGTGACGGCCGCATCGCCTCGACCCGGTCACGGAACCGCCCCAGCAGCCCGGGGTCGCCGACCAGGCGGTCCAGCTGGGCGGCCAGCGTCAGCGCGTCGCGCGGCTCGAACATCAGGCCAAGCTCGCCGTCGTCCACCGACTCCGCGTAGCGCGGCAGCTGCGAGGCCACCGGAACCGCCCCGGCGCCGAGCGCACGCAGCAGCAGCTGGGGCGCGGGCGCCGTGCCCGAGGAGGCGGCCACCACCACGTCCGCGCGCGCCAGGTGGTCGGCCTCGGTGCCCTGGCCCGGGCCGGCGAAGCGGACCCGGTCACGCAACCGGCGTGGCAGCACCGGCGGCGACGCCAGCGCCGCGGCGTCGGGAAACCAGACGGTGGCCCGCCAGTCGCGGTCGGAGTCCATCCTGCGCAGGGCACGCAGAAAGATCCGTAGCGCGCCGCGCTCCTCGCGCAGCGGGAAGACGATGTGCGGTGGGCCGCCGTCGCGGACGGGCTCCAGCAGGTCGGCGCCGGGGCGGATCACGTCGTAGCCGCCGGGGAAGAAGCGCCCGACCAGATCGCGTGTGGCGGCGAAGCTTGCGCTGCGCCCGTCCAGGCGGCCGAACAGCAGCTCCACCAGCGGGCGCGCGACCTGTGTCGAGACGAACCGCTCGGTCGGTGAGTGGAACGTGCCCACGTTCAGCGCGCGCGAATGCCGCAGTGCGGCCGAGGCGGCGCTGGGGGCGAACGGCTCGTGCACGTGCAGGATGTCCAACTCGGCGTTCTCCAGCAGGTCCTCCAGCGTGCGCGAGACGTCGATCGGCAGCGACACCGAGCCGCCGCGCCGGAACGGCAGCGACTGCCCGACGGCAAGGACGTCGCCGGCGAACAGGGCGTCGGGGTCGCCGTTCTTGACGGCCTCCACACGCGCGCGCCCGTCGCGCACGAGCTCGCGCGAGCCCGATGGCGCCACCACCACCACCCGGTGCCCACGCTCGCGCAACTCGCCCGCCAGCCGCTCCACGAAGTGATTGACCTCGTGCTGTTGTTCCCAGGGGTACGGCGTGACCTGGGCGATCGAGAGAAGGTCGCGAGCCACGCGCGCAGCATACGATCCTCGCCGTGAGCACCGATCCCGACGACGCCGACATCAGCGTGCTCGCCACCTGCGGGCAGCTCATGCGGCAGCAGCTGGGCGCATGACGCACCCGCTGCGCCGTACCGAGGAGGACCGCGCCAATCAGAGCGCCACTGCGCTCGAGCTGTTCTACGACCTGGTGTTCGTGTTCGCCATCACCCAGGTCTCGCACCACCTGCTCGAGCACCTGAGCTGGGAGGGCGCCGGGCAGTCGGCGCTGATGTTGCTGATGGTCTGGTGGTCCTGGAACTACACGACGTGGCTGACCAACGAGCTGAACCCGGACGCGACCCCGGTCCGCCTGGTGGTCATGGCGCTCATGCTGCTGAGCCTGCTGATGGCCATCGCGATCCCCGAGGCGTTCGGTGACAAGGCGCTGCTGTTCGCCGGCGCATACGTGGCGATCCAGGTCGGCCGGACGGCGTTCCTCGCCTTTGCGGGGGCCTCGGCCGGCAGCCTCGAACGGCGCCGGGCCAGCCAGATCCTGATCTGGTTCGCCGTCGCGGGCGTGTTCTGGATCGCGGGCGCCCTGGCCGACGGTCCGGTGCGCACGCTGCTGTGGCTGGTGGCGCTCGCGATCGACTACGGCGCGCCGGCCGTGACCTACTGGGTGCCCTGGAGCAGCCGGGTGCTGCCCAGCGCGTGGCAGGTCAGCACGGCGCACTTCGCCGAGCGGTTCCAGCTGTTCGTGATCATCGCGCTCGGGGAGTCGATCGTGATCACCGGCGCGACCGCCTCCGACCTCGATCTGGACACCGCGCGCACGGCCGCGTTCGCGCTGGCCTTCCTGTCCACCGCGGCGCTCTGGTGGCTCTACTTCAACTACGTTGCCCGGATCGCCGAGCGGCGCCTGGAGCTGGCCGCCAACCGCACGCTGATGGCGCGCGATGCCTACACCTACCTCCACGCCGTGATCATCGCCGGCGTGATCGTCTCGGCCGTGGGTGACGAGCTGATCATCGCCCACCCCACCGACAAGCTGCCGGGCTACGAGGTGGCGGCGGTGGCGGCGGGACCGGCCATCTACCTGCTGGCCCACACGCTGTTCCGGCTGCGTCTCACGGGAACCATCGGCGTGCCCCGGCTGGCCGGCCTGGCGGCGTGTGTGGCGATCGGCCTCGTGGGAACGCAGCTGACGGCGCTCGTGCTTGGCGGCGCGCTCGTGGCCGTGCTCGTTGGGGTGATCGTCTGGGAGTACGCGCGCGGAGCGCGCTCCCGCGCCCGCGGCGAACCCAGCCCGCTCGACCGGCTGGCGGAAAGGGCCCCGCAGGCCTAGCCTGTCCGGGTGCGTCGCGCATCCCCTGTTCTGCTGGTCATGGCAGTGGCGATCGCGTTCGCACCGCCCGCCTCGGCCAAGTGGTACGGCAGCACGCTCAAGGGTGTGCCGAACGTCCAGTACGGCTGCGAGTCGGCGCTGACCAGCGGCGTGTTCGGCTTCGAACTCTCGCCAACCAACCAGTCCAGCTGCACCTACCGCCACGGCGGCTACCTGTTCCGCAACCGGTTCACCTTTCTTGTGCCCGGCACGGGCCGGATCACCAAGATCCGGATCAAGTCCGGCCCCAATCCGCCCCGGGCGCGGCTGACCGTGCTCACCGGCTCCAGCCGCGTGGATCCGTTCAGCGGCCGCGACCAGCCCGGCACCTACACCTGCTGCACCGCCCGCTACGTGTCGCGCTCGTTCAAGCTCAAGCCCAACGGGATAACCACCAAGCGGACGAACATCAAGGTCTATGACATCCGCGAGAAGGAGCTGCGGTACCGGATCCACTCCAGCGACGGGCTGGCGCTGAGCTTCGGCTCCGGTGGCCGGCTGCCGCTGAAGGTCACGTCACAGCTCGGCGGCTACAACGCCGGCACCCCGCAGCTGACCGGCTACTTCCCGCGCACGCGCAAGGGCGACCCGCGCGTGGACGGCTACCCCGTCAGCGGGATCGACCTGATGTTCCAGTGGAACTGGGTGCGCTCCCGGCGCTGACGGCCAGGGTCGCCCGTCAGCGCACGATCCGGAACTTCGCCGTCTTGAGCTTGGACTTCATCTTGGTGGAGTCCGTCGCAACGATCACCGCGCGGTAGCGCCCGGGCTTCAGCGCTTTGCCCTTGAAGCGACCGCCGAACTTGACGGTGTTGCGCCCCACCGGGCGGTTGTTCCCGCGCAGCGTCTTCACCTTCTTCCAGCGGGTGCACCGCTTGCGTGCCCGCAGCTTGCGGCTCGGCTTGCGGCATTTGCCCTTGAAGCGCCTGCCTTGGCCGAGGCGCCGCTCGATGCGAATGCTCACGTTCGCCGTCTCGGACAGCTTGAACGACAGCGTCGAGCCCCTCTTGGCGCGGGCCATTAAGGCGTTGGGATTACCGGAAGCCGCGCGCCTGATGGGGTTGAAGGTGTTGGTGTTGTCGATGGCCGCGCGGAAAACCGTGGGGTCGAAGGCGGCGCTCGTGACCGCCGGCGGTCCGCCGGAGCCGCCGCCGACGGTGCCACCGCCTCCGTTGGGGATGCCGGCGCAAGTCTGCCCGGCGGGGCAGAACGTGTACCGGAGCAGCACCTCGACTCCCGGGATCCCCGCCTCGCGCCTGCCGCCGCCGGCATCGCCGGGGGCGCTGCCCAACCTCGGATACAGGAACGCGGCGGTGGGGTTGCCCGGCACGTAGTCGGTGTTCAGATTGTGGCGTCCGTTGCCGAACAGCGGCAGCCCACCCGTGCCGGACACGGCGCTCACCGCCACGTAGTCCTGGGTGAGCAGGTTGGTCGCGGGGTTCGTGTGACGCTCGACCGGGAGGCTTACGTTGTGCGTTGATATCCCTGCTGCGGTCTGGACTGGGGGAGTCTCCGTCACGAAGAAGCAGCACGTACGGGCCTGGGGGCCGTCCGCCGGATTTGCGTAGAGCCTGATCACCTGGAACCGCACCACCGGCGGATCGGCGCCCGACCTGATCGTCACGCTCGTGACCCGGCCGTCGCCCGGCGCGCCTCCGCCGTTGGCGTCCGTCGAGAACCACGTGCAGTCGGGTTGGCCGGAGGGCTGTAGGCGGTAGAAGCCGTCGAAGGACTGCGAGGTGAACGTCGGCCTGGTCTCGCAACCAAACGAGTTGGGCTCCTTGTCGAGCTGGCTGCCGACCGTGCGCAGCTGACCGGCGGCCGCCGCGGGCAGCGCCAGCGCCAGCATGATCGCGATGCAGGTGGCTCGTACCCCCCTCATCCGGTCAGACTAGGTCAGCCTCGGCGAGCGCGCCATGCCCGGTTACGCGTCAGAACGTAGACGGGCGGCCCGTGGGCCGCCCGTCGCGTAGCTCTGGTGTGTGAGGCGGCGGCTAGGCCGGCTCCTCGGCCTCCACCTTGACGTGCGGCTCGCCGGCCGGCAGCTTGGTCGCGCCCGCGTTCTCGGCGATGAACTTCTCGGTGTTCTCGCGCGCGATGGAGTCCGGCACCTGGACCGGCGGGGACTTCATCAGGTACGACGACGGCGCCTCGAGCGGGCCGGCGATGCCCTTGTTCAGCGCCAGCTTGCAGCAGCGCACGGCGTCGGTGACGATGCCGGCGGAGTTGGGGGAGTCCCACACCTCCAGCTTCATCTCCGCGTTCAGGGGCACGTCGCCGAAGGCCTGGCCCTCGACGCGGATGTGGGCCCACTTGCGGTCGGTCAGCCACGGCACGTAGTCCGACGGGCCGATGTACACGTCATCGGCCGGCAGCTCGTGGTCCATGATCGACGTCACGGCGTTGGTCTTGGAGATCTTCTTGGACTCCAACCGCTCACGCTCGAGCATGTTGTAGAAGTCCATGTTGCCGCCCACGTTCAGCTGCGAGGTGCGCATGAGCTTCACGCCGCGGTCGCCGAACAGCCGGGCGAGCTGGCGGTGGACGATCGTGGCGCCGACCTGCGACTTGATGTCGTCACCAACGATCGGCAGCCCGGCCTTGCGGAAGCGCTCGCCCCAGTAGTCCTCGCGCGCGATGAAAACCGGGATGCAGTTCACGAAGCCACAGCCGGCCTCGAGCACCTGCTCGACGTACCACTTGGTGGCCTGCTCGGAGCCGACCGGGAGGTAGGACACGACCACGTCGGTCTTGGTGTCCTTGAGGATCTGGACGATGTCGGCGGTCTCGCCGGGCGCCTTGGTGATCTTCTCCTTGAGGTACTTGCCGAGGCCGTCATGCGTCATGCCGCGGTGCACCTGCACGCCCAGCTCGGGCACGTCGGAGAACTTGATCGTGTTGTTCTGGCCCGACCAGATTGCCTCGGAGAGGTCCTTGCCGACCTTGTCCTGATCGATGTCGAACGCAGCGGTGAACTCGATGTCGCGCACGTGGTAGCCGCCGAGGTCCACGTGCATCAGGCCCGGCACCTCCTGCGTCGGGTCGGCGTCCTTGTAGTACTCGACGCCCTGCACGAACGACGAGGCGCAGTTGCCCACGCCGATGATGGCCACGCGCACCTTCTCGCCCTGGTAGCGAGATGCGCCGTTGCTGGAATGGTGTTCAGTCACAGAGGACCCTCCTGGGAAGTCTCAAGAAAAACGGCGCCGGGCGGGGCGCCGTGTCAGCAACCCAACCCCGAACGCGAGTTCGGGTTACATCCGCGCGCCCGCTAGCGCTGCGGCGGAGGCCCAGAGGGTAGCGTCAGAAAGCGGCGGCGTTCAACTCACGCCGCACGTGCGCCATGCGCTGGAACGTGGTGAACACCGTCAGCGCCGCCAACACGTACACGGCCGGCTCGAGCAGCTCCACGTCCAGCACGTTCGCGCCCTTGGCCAGGATCAGCCCGGCCGAGATGATGACCACGCGGATCGCACGGGTCGCCACGCCCACCTTGCATTCCACGCCAAGCGCTTCCGCGCGGGCGCGCGTGTAGGACACCATCAGGCTGAACAGCACAGCAAGCACCACCGCGGCCACGGCCGGCTCGTCGCCGATGCGCGCGAAGTAGACGCCCACGGCCGCCAGCACGATTCCCTCCTCGATCCGGTCCAGGCTGGAGTCGAGGAACGCTCCGAACGGGGTGCCCTTGCCCGACATGCGCGAGTAGCGCCCGTCGAGCGTGTCGCACACCGAGCCGAGGATGAACGCGATCCCCGCCAGGAAGAACTCCTCCTGGGTCACCAGCACGGCGGCGATCACGTTGCCGACCAGCCCGGTCATCGAAATGGCGTTGGGCGTCAGGCGTGACTCGATCAGCCGGTTGCGCGCCAGCTCGCGGCGCGCGCCCTTGATCCGCTCGACTCCCGCCGGGCCGGCCATGCTTCTCAGGCGACCGCTTCGGCCGGCCGCCCGGCGCGCCACGACCATGCCTCGGGACGTGCCCGGGCCAGCGCGAAGGAGGCGCCGGAGGCGGCGATGGCGGCAACCGCGGCTCCGAGTGCGGCGTCCATCCAGAAGTGGTTGGCCGTGACCACGACCACGAACGTCACCACGGCCGGATAGGCCAGCCAGAGCACCTTGAACGCGCTCCGGCGGACGATCGACGCGGCCGGGAGGCCGATCATCAGCGCGAAAGCCACGTGCATGCTCGGCACCGCCGCGAACGGGTTGTAGAGCACGTTCGCGTTCTGTTCCGCGCTCTGGCCGACGAACGAGGCGACGGTGTCGGTGAAGCCCCACTCGGGCATGAACCGCGGCGGCGCGGTCGGGTAGACCATGTAGCCCACGAGCGCCAGGAACATGGCGATCATGAACATGTTGCGCACGTAGTAGAAGGACGGGTTGCGGAAGATGTAGAGCCAGATCAGGAACGTGGTCGTGATCACGAAGTGCGAGTTCACGTACATGAAGTTGGCCCCGTCAACGAGCCACTGGGAGTTGGTCTGGGCCCAGCTCTGGAGGCCGGGCTCGAAGAAAAGACCCAGGCCGCGCTCCAGGTCCACGAGGCTGCGCGCGTTCTCGAACGCCAGCGCCGCCTGCCCGTCCACGAGCCCGCGCACCAGCCGGTAGGCGTAGTAGGCGCCCGCGAACAGCATCAGCTGGCGCAGGGCGTCGAGCCAGCCCTGGGGCAGCCAGCGCTGGGTCATGTTCCAATACCGGCGGAACTGACCGAAGAAGTCCTGGGCCACCTGGTTCACGGCAGAACAGCGTAGTGCCTTCTCCGGCACTGGCGAGTTCGGCTGTCCCCACCTACGCTCGGGAAACGCGCTCCGTCCCAGTCCCGAAAGGACCCCCATGCGCAAACTGACCCTCCCGCTGGCGCTGCTCGCACTGCTCGCGCTGGCCACTGCGGCGCTTGCGGCGACCAATGCCAGCAAGTTCAACCTCGGCTTCACGACCAAGAAGCCCGACAAGTCGACCGGTTTCTCGTTCGACGTCGGCTTCGCCAACACCGGCGGCGATCGCGTCCCCGCGGCGCTCAAGCGGTTCTCGATCTCGCTGCCCAAGGGTTCGAAGTTCGACGGCGCCGGGGCACCTCGGTGCAAGGCCACGGACAAGGACCTGAACGAGAAGCAGAGCGCCGCGTGTCCCGCCAACACCTTCATCGGCAGCGGCAAGGCAACGGCCGTCCCGCCCGGTGGCGGTGACGCGATCAAGACCACGGTGAAGATCGCGAACGGCAAGAGCGGCCGGTACGAGTTCTTCTTCGCGCTGGGCGGCAAGGACGTGACCGGCTTTCGGGCGACCACTAAGGGCGCGAAGCTGACGTCCCAGGCACTCGACGGCACCCTGCCGGGCGGCGTGATCGTGACCTCGCTGAAGGGCTCGATACGCAAGCGGACGACCAAGGGCAAGGGCCTGATCACAACCCCCGCGTCGTGCCCCAGGAGCAAGAAGTGGAAGTTCGCCGGCACGTTCAAGTTCGCCGACGGCACCGACAAGGTGACCGACTCGGTGTCCTGCAGTCGATAGGACTTGCGGCTCAGCGGGTGTTGCAGCGCTTGCCGCGTTGCAACACCCGCTCGGGCCCGAAGCGGGTCACGAGCTTCAGGAAGCCGCGCTTGGTCGCTGTCACGCGCGTCCAGTCGCCGTCGCGCTCCACGCAGCCGCCCTTGGCCATCCAGTACGGCGTCCAGCGCACCCGCACCAGCGCCGAGCCGGGCCGGCGGACGCGCAGCAGCACCTGGTCGGAGCCCAACTGCTCCAGCTTGATGTCCGCACGCCCGCGCGAGACCACCACGGGGGTCGGGAGCGTGACCTCGTAGATGCGCCAGTGCTCGAAGCTCGCGCGCAGGCGCAGGTACGGCAGGCCGCGCTCGATCAGCGCGACCTCGCGGTAGGCGCTGGTGTCGGGCTTCGCGTCGGGCAGCGCCACGTACCGGACCGCGTTCTCCGATAGCCAGTTGGCGTAGGTCAGCTGGCTCAGGTTGTTGCCCCTGTAGAAGATCGGGTTGCGCCCGGTGTCGAGCTGGCGCAGCCAGCCGCGCGCCAGCGGGAAGTCCGACCCCACCTCGGCGCCCTCCCAGTGGCCGAGCGTGAACGGGATCTCCACCCGCCGCTGGTCGGGCAGCAGGCGCAGGTACTCACGCACCGGGTCGAAGTAGGACGCCTTGGCCACCGGGTCGGTTGCGGCCTTGTACACGTCGCGCGCGGCCGCCGACCATTGCCACACCATCAGGGTGGCGAACAGCACCACGATCGGCACGACCGGGCGCCGGATCCGGCCCGACATCGTGCACGCCAGCAGTGGGCCGCCGACCAGTGCACCGAGCCGGACGGCGTTCCCGCCCATCGCGGTGTCGATCACGATCGCCAGCGTGGCCCCGAGCGCGTACAGGATCACGCCCACCCTCAGGGTCCGCTCGCTGCGCGGCAGCAGCACCAGCGCCGCGACCGCGAACAGCGGGATAGCGACGTAGGCGGTGAACGGGAACGGCGCGTAGCCGCCCTCGGGGAACGCCACCGTCAGGAGCACCGGCGGGACCAGCCCGCCGGCCGCGAGCGCGGCTCCGTCCAAGCGCTTCACCGGCACACCCTCGCCGCGTGCGGCCAGGGCATAGGCCACGCCGGCCATCGCAACGAACAGCCCCGCAACCGGACTCGAGATGGCGGCCAACACGCCCAGAAACGGCGCCAGCACGCGGCGGTCGCGCTGCAGCGCGAGCAGGGCGGCCAGCGCGAAGGCGGTGCCGAGCGCGAACGGCAGGCGGTTGGTGGCCATCAGCGATGCCGACCCGAGTCCGAACCAAAGCGCCCCCCAGCGGTAGCGCTTGGTCCCGAAGTGGCGCCGCACGAGCTCGGTGAAGCAGGCGGTGGCGCCGATCGCGGCGATGCCTCCCATGATCTGGGGACCCAGCAACCACACCAGCGGTGGCGACAGGATCGAGTAGGCCGGCGTGTGGTGGCCGCCGTACCACTGGCCATTCCAGAGCGTGAACCCCTCGCGGCCGAACAGCTCGGCGCGGAAGATGTGCGCCGCCAGGTCCGGCGACCGCGGTTTGGCGATCACATATGCCACGGCCAACGCCGTGGTCAGCAGCGTCGGGGCCAGCCGCCACCAGTCGACCCGGCGCAGGCGTGAACTTCCCACCCGCGTGTCGGGGGCGGATGACGCGGCGCCTTCCGTCTCCGCCGGGCGTTCGCGGGTAGGCGCCGCCGCTGAGAGCACTGCGCGCGGCACGCGCTCAGGGTAGAGGGAACTAGGTGCCCGCGGGCGCCGGTGCCGCGGGCGGCTCGGCGCTGTCGCCGGCGAAGCGGGCGCGCGACTTGCCGAGCTTCTCGGCATCGTAGAAACGGCGTGCCCAGCGCGAGCGCGGCTTGGCCAGCCGAAGGGCTGCCGTCAGGGCCACCAGGGGCACGAACACGCCGACGATCGCCAGCAGCCGCTTGCCCTTGTAGAAGGCCGCGGCGGCCAGCAGCACTGCCACGATCTGCACGGTGACCAGGATCGCGGTGCTGGTGTCGCTGACCACGCGCTCCTTCAGGCCGGCCGTGGTCAAAAACGCCTCGAAGACGTCGACCCAGAACGGCAGGCCGATGAACGTGACGGCCAGCAGCGAGGCCGCCACGATCACGGCGTCGACCGACTCGCGGCCCTGCTGCTGCCAGTAGACGTCCTCGAGGTTCAGCCACAGCGCGAACTCATCGAGCGTGAGGCCCAGGCCGACCCCGAACGCCACCGCCAGCAGCTCGCGCCACGGGCTGTCCGGCTCCACCGACAGCCCCAGGTAGCCGCACAGCATCAGCAGCAGGATGCCCGGGACCATGTGGTGGATGTGCAATCCGGACTTGGTCTCGAGGTCGTGGCCGGGCCACCACTTCGACTGGTTGCGGATCGCGTGCGTGATCAGCCGGACGATGCCGAAGGTGATCACCAGCGCCAGCAGGATCAGGAGGTGCACCTCCTTGCCCGGCGCCTCGATGCCCGCGTGGTATGCGTGCTCCAGCTTGTCCCACAGGTCGCTCACGCCAGAAATCGTGCCACCCGGTAGACCAGATCGTGGTCGTGGATCCAGGGCCAGTGCCCCGCGCCGTCCACGACCTCCACCTCGGACGGGCCGCCCAGGGCCTGCGCGTAGTCGCGCGCGAAGCCGGCCGGCAGGTAGGGATCGGCCTCGCCCCAGACCACCAGCGCCGGACACGCGATCCGGTCCAGCTGGGCCCCGGCCGCCTCCAGCGCACGCGGCGGCGCGGAGCGGTACAGGCGCAGGATCGCCCGCTGGGTGCCGTGGTCGAAGTGGTCCCAGATGTCGTCAAGCGCATCCTCGGGGAACGCGCTCCCGTCGGGCTGCCGCAGCAGCCGCCGGGTCACCAACTTGAACGTGAAGCCCATCGCCATCTCGCCCGCCAGCGGTCGCCGCCACCAGCGGGCGAGCGTGTGCCACTCGTAGCCGGGCAGCAGTGGCACGGCGTCAAGGAGCACGAGTCGCTCGACGCGCTCGGGTTCGGCCTGCGCCAGCGCCAGCGCCAGCGCGCCCCAGTCGTGCGCCACAAGTGAGAAGCGCTCCACGCCGCGGTCGGCCAGGAACGCGCGCAGCCAGCCGGACAGGCCCGCGATCGAGTAGTCGAACGCGGCCGGCTTGGCCGACTCGCCGAACCCGGGGAGGTCGGGCGCCAGCCCACCGGTGCGCTCCAGGAACGGACGCCACATCGCGCCGGTGTTGGGCACGCCGTGCACGTACACCACCGGAGTCCCGGTCCAGGGCGCCTCCACCCAGCGACAGCCCCAGCCGCCGGCCTCGCCCGTGTGCTCTGTGGTCTTCGCGCTCACGCGGCGGCATGCTCGCAAAGGCATCGTCGGGGTGCTCGGCGGATGGCGACCGCCTGCGCTCCCTCGTGCGCGGCGGCTCATCTACGCTCGCGCCATGGACCAGGTGGTGCAGATCGTAGGCGCGGTGCTCATCCTGATCGCCTTCGCCGGCGTCCAGTTCGGTCGCGTCGACCCGGCGTCGCGTCTGTACCTGTGGCTCAACCTCGTCGGGTCGCTGGTGCTTGCCGGGCTCGCCTGGCATGACCGCCAGTACGGCTTCCTCCTGCTGGAGGGCGTGTGGGCGCTCGTGTCGGCCTGGGGCCTGGTCCAGGTCGCACGCGGCCGCCCACCCGCCGGCGCGCACTGATGCCGGCCGCGGCCGATTGGAAGCGCCCGCCGCCGAAGCGGCTGCGCGCGATCCTCGAGCGGCTGGCGGACGCCTACGGCCACACCCGCGGCAAGCCCCACTACGCGCCCGTGGACGAGCTCGTGCTCACGGTGCTGTCGCAGAACACCAACGACCGCAACCGCGACGTGGCCTACGAGCGCCTGCGCGATCGGTTCGAGTCGTGGGCCGAGGTGCGCCACGCGCCGCAGGAGGAGATCGTCGAGGCCATCCGCCCTGGCGGGCTGGCGCCGTCCAAGGCTCCGCGCATCCGCGCGATCCTGGACGACCTGGACGGCGACGACCTCGGCCGGATGCAGCACGAGCCGCTCGAGCAGGCGCGCGCCGAGCTGTGCGACCTGCCCGGCGTGGGGCGCAAGACGGCGGCGTGTGTGCTCCTGTTCGCCTTCGGCCGCCACGACGTGCCGGTGGACACCCACGTGCACCGCGTGGGCACTCGGCTCGGGCTGTTCCGTCCCGGCGCGCCGCTGGAGGAATGCCATGACGAGATGCTCCGCCTGTCCGCGCGCGAGGACCCGTTCGAGTCGCACATGGCTCTGATCCGCCACGGACGGCGGCTGTGCTCGTCCCGCTCGCCGCGGTGCGGCGAGTGCCCGCTGCGGCGGATGTGCCCGTACGCGCGCGGGGAGCAGGAGGACCTGCGCTGAAATCCGGGCGTCCGAGCCCGGTTTCAGCAGGGCGGGCCCAGCTCGCGCTGGTCGGCATCGCCGCCGTCTGGGGCCTTACGTTCGTGATGGTCCAGGACGCGATCGCCGTGTTGCCCACGATGGCGTTCCTGGCCTACCGGTTCGGGTCCGCGGCCGTGCTCGTCGCGGTGATCTTCCGCGCCCGGCTGCGCAAGCTCGGCGCAGCGGGCTGGCGCGCCGGCGCGCTGATGGGCGTGTTCCTGTGCGCGGGCTACGTGTTCCAGACGCTTGGCCTGGAGCACACGTCGGCATCCAACGCGGGCTTCATCACCGGTCTGATGGTGGTGTTCACGCCGGTGCTCGGCGCCGTGCTACTCGGCCAGCGCCTGCCGGCGGTCGCCTGGGCCGCAGCGGTGGTCTCGGCGGCTGGGCTCTACCTGCTGTCGGGGGCCGGGGGCGGCCTCGAACTGCGCGGCGACGGCCTGGTGCTGCTGTGTGCGATCGCGTTCGCGGCCCACATCCTGGTCACCGACCGCGCTGTTGGGCGACAGGAGCGTGGCGCGGGCCGCGCGGGCACCGAACGAGGTCCTCGCCACGACGTCGGCGCCCTGCTGGTCGTCCAGTTGAGCGTGGTCGGCCTGATCTGCCTGGTCGTGGCCGCCGCCACCGCACAGCTGGAGGTCCCGCGCGGCGCGACCGTGTGGTCGGCGTTGCTGGTCACCTCGCTCGTCGCGAGCGCACTCGGCTTCTTCGTTCAAACCTACGCCCAGCGCAACGCGCCGCCGGCGCGCACGGCGCTGATCCTGGCCAGCGAGCCCGCGTTCGCCGGCCTGTTCGGCTACCTGCTCGCCGACGAGCGCCTTGGACTGGTGTCCTGGCTGGGAGCCGCGATGATCATGGCGGCCATCGTCGCGGTCGAGGTCGTGCCGCGGCTGCGCCCGCCGCGCCCGCTGCCGGAGGGCTAGAGCCTCCACCCTTGCGCTTATCGATGAAGGAGATCCAGTACTGCTCGATGCTCCCGGTCCCGAGACTCACGCTCCCTCCCCGCTCCAACCCAGCCGCGCGCGCGTCTTGCGCGGCAGCGCGGCCACGACCAGGTCGTAGCTGTCCTCGATCATGTCGGCCAGCAGCGTCTGGTCCACGCCGTCCACCACGACCGTGTTCCAGTGGCGCTTGTTCAGGTGGTAGCCGGGACCGATCGCGTCGTAGGCATCGCGCAGCTGCTCGGCCAGGGCGGGGTCGCACTTCAGCGACACGCGGAGCGAGTCGGAGCCGAGCGCGCTGAGCGCGAACATCTTCCCGGCCACCTTGAACACCGAGGTCTCGGGGCCGAACGGAAAGGTCTCCTCGCTGCCGTTGTGGGCCAGGCACGCGGCCCTCAGCTGGTCGCGGGTCACGGTGCCAGCCGCCGTTCGAAGCAGCGCGACGCGGGGTGGCCGGCGTAGTCGCCGAAGCCCTCGATCTCCGTGTAGCCGGCGCTCGCGTACAGCCGCATCGCCTCCGGCTGGCGGATCCCGGTCTCCAGCCGGATCACCTCGAACCCGCGCGCCCGCGCCTCGTCCTCGAGCGCTCCGAGCAGCGCCCGCGACACGCCCGCCCCGCGCGCGTGCGGGCGCACATACATCCGCTTGACCTCGGCGGCGCCGTCCGTGAGCGCGCGCAGCGCGCCGCACCCGATCGCCTCCCCGGTGCGGTCGCGGGCCACGAGGAACGCCGTCACGTCCCATGCGGCGGGCTTGACGCCGGGCTCGGAGTCGCCGCCGTAGCGCGCGATCAGATCCGCGCCGAGCTCCGCGCGGAGCGCGCGCGAATCGGGCCCGTCGAACGGCTCGACGGCCACTGAAATCGATCGGACACGCGGCAAGTGATCTGCCATACTCACACTTAGATTTTCTGACGAAGCCGAATTCGACGCAAAGGAGAGACAGCGATGGGCAAGACCATCGGAATCGATCTTGGCACGACCAACTCGTGCATGGCGGTACTCGAGGGCGGCGAACCGACCGTCGTCGAGAACGCCGAGGGCGCGCGCACCACGCCGTCCGTTGTGGCCTTCACCGAGGGTGGCGAGCGCCTCGTCGGCGCCCCCGCCAAGCGCCAGGCAGTCACCAACCCCGAGAGCACGATCTTCTCGATCAAGCGCTTCATGGGCCGCAAGGAGGCGGAGGTCAAGGAGGAGGAGACGATCGTCCCCTACGCCGTCGTCCGCGGACCGAACGGCGACGCGCGCGTGAAGGTGGGCGACAAGGAGTACGCCCCGCCGGAGATCAGCGCGATGACGCTCCAGAAGCTCAAGGCGGACGCCGAGGCCTACCTCGGTGACACCGTCGACAGCGCGGTGATCACGGTGCCGGCCTACTTCAACGACGACCAGCGCCAGGCCACGAAGGACGCCGGCAAGGTCGCCGGCCTGGACGTCAAGCGCATCATCAACGAGCCCACCGCGGCCGCGCTGGCGTACGGGCTCGACAAGGAGGACACCGACCAGACGATCCTCGTGTTCGACCTCGGCGGCGGCACGTTCGACGTGTCGGTGCTGGAGATCGGCGACGGCGTGTTCGAGGTCAAGGCCACCGCGGGTGACAACCACCTGGGCGGCGACAACTTCGACAAGGCCATCGTCGACTGGCTTGTCGCCGAGTTCAAGCAGGCCGAGGGCCAGGACCTGTCCCAGGACAAGATGGCCCTCCAGCGCCTCTACCAGGAGGCCGAGAAGGCCAAGGCCGAGCTGAGCTCGGCGCAGGAGACACAGATCAACCTGCCGTTCATCACAGCCGTCGACTCGGTCCCCAAGCACCTGAACCAGCGGCTGACCCGGGCCAAGCTCAACGAGCTCTGCGCCGACCTGCTCAAGCGGGTCGAGGGCCCGACAAAGCGGGCGCTGGAGGACTCCGGCGCCACCATCGACCACGTGGTCCTGGTGGGCGGCATGACGCGCATGCCCGCTGTGCAGGAGCGCGTGAAGGAGCTGACCGGCAAGGACCCGCACCGGGGCGTCAACCCCGACGAGGTCGTGGCCGTTGGCGCCGCCATCCAGGCCGGCGTGCTGGCCGGTGACGTCAAGGACGTGCTCCTGCTGGACGTCACGCCGCTGACCCTTGGGATCGAGACCAAGGGCGGCGTCATGACCAAGCTCATCGAGCGCAACACCACCATCCCCACGCGCAAGTCCGAGGTGTTCTCCACCGCGGAGGACTCGCAGACAAGCGTGGAGGTGCATGTGCTCCAGGGTGAGCGCGAGATGGCCAGCGGCAACAAGTCGCTGGGCAAGTTCCAGCTCACCGGGATCCCGCCGGCACCGCGCGGCGTGCCCCAGATCGAGGTCGCGTTCGACATCGACGCCAACGGCATCGTGAACGTGACAGCGAAGGACCTGGGCACGGGCAAGGAGCAGAAGATCGAGATCAAGGCGGGCTCCGGCCTTGACGAGGCCGAGGTCGACCGGATGGTCAAGGACGCCGAGACCCACGCCGACGACGACCGTCGCCAGCGCGAGCTGGTGGAGGCGCGCAACAATGCTGAGAACGCCGCCTACCAGGCCGAGAAGCAGCTCGAGGAGCTTGGCGACTCGGTGGACTCCTCGTCCAAGGAGGAGATCACGGCGGCCATCGCGGACGTGCGCGGCGTGCTCGAGTCGGAGGACCCGGCCGAGATCAACGCCAAGGCCGAGGCGCTGCAGACCGCGTTCCACAAGGTGTCGGAGGCCATGTACGCCAACGCCGCCGCGCAGCAGCAGGCCGACGCCGACAACGGCGCCTCCGCCAACGGCGGTGACGCTGACGGCTCGGCCGAGGAAGAGGTCGTGGACGCCGAGGTCGTGGACGACTCCGAGGGCCGCTGATGAACGACGGCTTCGGGAGAGACCGCAGGGTCGATCGATCCAAGCTGGGCTCACGCCAGTCATCCGACCCGGGCGAGAACACGGCCAAGATGGCCGTGGTCCGCCCGGAGCAGCTGGAGGCGGAGGAGGCCGAGGCGGAGCTCGAGGAGACCGAGGACGGCGCTGGCAAGGACGCTCCCGAGGAGGAGCCCGAGTCGGAGCTGGACGTGGCGGTGCGCGAGCGCGGCGAGTACCTCGAGCTCGCCCAGCGCACGCAGGCCGACTTCGAGAACTTCCGCAAACGGGCCTCGCGGGACACCGCGGCGGCCGGCGAGCGGGCTCGCGGCGGCGTGGTAAAGGAGCTGCTGCCGGTGCTGGACAACCTCGAGCGGGCGCTGGCCTCGGCCAACCCCGAGGAGAGCCACCTCGCCGGCGGCGTGCAGCTCGTGCACTCCGAGCTGGTCGGCGTGCTGTCACGCAACGGCGTCGAGCAGTTCGACCCCACGGGCGAGAAGTTCGACCCCACGGACCACGAGGCCCTGACCGTCCGGCCCGAGGAGGGGACCGAGTCGGGATTCGTTGTCGAGACGGTGGAGAAGGGCTACCGGGCCGGGGACACGGTGCTCCGGCCAGCGCGCGTGGTCGTGTCCGCCTAGGAGAGCCGGAGGGTGCCCGTGACCAAGAACCCATACGAGGCGCTCGGCGTCGACAAGAAGGCGTCCGACGACGAGATCAAGAAGGCCTACCGCAAGCTCGCCCGCGAGTACCACCCGGACCACAACCCCGGTGATGCAAGGGCCGAAGAGCGCTTCAAGGAGATTCAGACCGCGTACGGGATCCTGTCCGACCCGCAGAAGAAGCGTGAGTACGACTCGGGCGGCGGCATCTTCGGCAGCGGCTTCGATCCCGGTTCGTTCCGCACCGGCCAGCAGCCGGGCGGCTTCGGCGGTGGGATCGGCGACATCCTTTCCGACCTGTTCGGCAGTGGCGGCCCCGGCGGGCGCGGCGGCCCCGGTTCGCGGCCCGAGCGCGGCGCCGATCTCGAGACCGAGGTTCACGTCTCGTTCGATCAGGCCATGGAGGGCGCGCAGGTGCCGGTCAACGTGTCGATGGCTGCGCCGTGTCCCACGTGTCACGGCACGGGCGCCAAGCCGGGCACCACGCCCAGGGTCTGCAGCCGCTGCCAGGGGCGCGGGGTCGAGGCCGAGTCACAAGGCCTGTTCTCGATCTCCCAGCCGTGCCAGAAGTGCGGTGGCACCGGCACCGAGATCACCGACCCGTGCCCCAGTTGCCACGGCGCCGGCCACACCCGCCAGGTCAAGCGCTACAAGGTCAACATCCCGGCGGGCGTGCGCGACGGCAGCCGCGTGCGACTGGCCGGTAAGGGCGAGGCGGGCCGGCGCGGCGGGCCGCAGGGCGACCTGTACGTGATCACCCGCGTCGGCGACTCCAAGCTGTTCAGGCGCAAGGGCGACAACCTCGAGGTGGACGTGCCGGTGACGATCCCGGAGGCAATCAAGGGCGCCACGATCGAGGTGCCCACGCTGAACGGGTCGAAGCGGATCCGCGTGGCGCCGGGGACCCAGCACGGCACCGTGCAGCGACTGCGCGGCGAGGGCCCGCCGAAGCTGGGCAACCGCGGCCGCGGCGACATCCACTACCGGCTGACGGTCGACGTGCCCAAGTCGCTGTCCGACGAGCAGCGCGAGGTCGTCGACGAGCTGGCGGCCGTGATGGACAACAACCCGCGTGCCGGGTTCTTCGGCGGCAGGGACGGCGCCTGATGACCGAGCGCGAGCGCGGCGTATACATGATCTCCGTAGCCGCGGAGCTGGCGGGCATGCACCCGCAGACGCTGCGCATCTACGAGGCGCGTGGCCTGATCCAGCCCAAGCGGTCGCCGAAGAACACGCGGCTGTACTCCGACGACGACGTCGAGCGGCTGCGCCGGATCCAGCAGCTGACCTCCGATCTGGGAATGAACCTTGCCGGGGTCGAGCGCGTTTTCGAGCTCGAGCAGGAGGTCGCGCGCATGCGCCGGCGGCTCAACAACATCGAGCGCGCCGCCGAGCGTGCGCAGGATGAGCTGCGACAGGAGATCGCTCGTGTCCGCAAGGCCGCGAAGGCGGAGCTGGTGCCCTACGAGCCGCCGGGCCAGGCGCTGGAACCGACCGTTCGGATACGCGTCCGTAGGAGCCCGTAGCGACGTTTGGCCACCCCTGGTCGCGGGGATCCTCTCCGAGCACCCTCAAGCGACCACCAGGGGCCCCGGCACGGATGGACACCACGCTCGACCCGCTTCGCAACTCCGAGTTGCACCGTGCACTCGCCTTCGCGCGCGCCCGCGAGACCTACCCCGGGATCGGCAGCGAGCTGCTTCTCGAGCTGTGCGATGCGGCGTGGGAGCGCGCGGCCGGTGACACCCGGGACGGCGGATCGCTCGAGCGTTTCGCGCGTGCCCTCGACGTGATCGCGCGCAGCTACCGCGTCGGCGGTGGCCGGCTGAGCGTCAGCGAGGTCGCGCAGGACGCGATCCCGCTGGCCGCGCTTCGGCCGTACATCGACGCCCAGAAGCGGCGCCCCGCGCCGGTCGAGCCCGAGCCGGCCGTCGCCCCGGCGCGCCGGACACTGGCCGACAAGCTGCCGGGCCTGCCGAAGATCGCCCCGGCCCCCGTCGGCGTGTCGCTGGCCGCCGGCGTGTTCGGGATCACCGCGGCGGCGCAGGCAGGCGCGCTGGAGCGGACCCCGCTGGCGCCGCTCTCCTTCAGCGACCGGACCGATGCCCCCGCTACGACCTCCGGAGCCGGCGACGCCGCCTCCGGATCGGCGGGCAGGGCGTCACAAGACGCGGGGGCGTCGTCGGGCGACGCCGAGAGCTCTGCCTCACTGTCGCCGTTCATCGGCGAGCTGGCAGCGGGCAACGCCGCCCGGGCCGCGGCGGCCCCCGTGGCCGAGCCCGAGGAGGCCACGGAGCAGACGGGCGCCGTGCAGGCGCCCGCCGCTCCCGCCGAGCCGCCGCTCCCATCCGGTGGCACGGCCCCCACGGCCGCTGTCCCGGCCGCGCCCGCCGCGCCGGTCGAAGCGCGCCCGGAGATCGACCCGCCCCCCGTCCAGGTCGACGTCGACGACGAGGAGGAGCAGACGGGCGACGACGAGGCGCAGGAGCAGGAGGGCGACGACCAGGGCGGGGACGATCAGCAGCCCGTCGGCGTGCATTTCCCCACGATCCAGCTGCCCGGTGGCGTGGTCGTGGAGATCCCCCAGCCCGGCGACGCAGGACGACGGGGAAGGCGACGCCGAGACCATCCCGCCGGAGGGCGACCAGCCTCCCGACGCGGGGGAGGAGGTTCCACCCGAACAGGTCCTGAGCCCCGGCGACGCGCCCGACGGCGTCGCCGAGACGCCCGTCGCCACGCCGCCCGCGCCGGCCGCGGCGCCGCCCGCGCCGGCCGCTGCGCCGCCCGCGCCGGCCGCTGCGCCGCCCGCGCCGGCCGCTGCGCCGCCCGCGCCGGCCGCTGCGCCGCCCGCGCCGGTCGCTACGCCTCCCGCGCCGGTCGCTGCGCCTCCCGCACCGGTCGCTACGCCGCCCGCACCCGCACCGGCTGCACCTGCGCCGCCGCAGGCGCCGGCCATACCCCCGCCGGCCTAGCTCTCGGCGCCAAGATCGAGCTCGAAGCGGTGGGCGCCCGCCCCCACGCTCAGCTTCGTCGCCGCGTCCGGCACAGCCGGCACGAACGCGGTGTCGCCGCGGAGGTGCTCGCCGGCCAGCCATCCGCCGCCCTGCGGCGTGTATGCCGTGCCCGCGTCGTCCCAGAGGGTGAACGACTCCGGCGGGCGGTGGCCGGCGCGGTCGGCGGCGGCGCCGCGCCCGCGCGGGGCAACGAACACCCAGCGCAGGAGCACGCCGTCGTCGTACATCTCGGCGGCCAGCAGGTGCAGCCCCGGCGACTCGGGATGGCGCGGCGCCACGACGGTGCGGCGTAGCTGCACGCCCTCGAACGGGGCGTAGGTGGTGCTGGTTATCTCGCGCAGGCGCTGGAAGAACTGGTCGCGGTCGCCGTCGCTGACCAGGTCGAGGGCGGCCAGCGTCTCGAACGCGACCGTTACGTTCACGACCGCCTGGTCGGCCTCGGTACGCACCAGGCTCGGGTCCAGCGGCCGCCGCGGTGTGGACTCGACGCGGGTCAGGTTGTCGCGCAGCACGCCGAGCGCACGCCGGCGCAGCTTCTCTCGGTAACCGGCAACCGTGTCCTCGGGGTCCGCCGCCATCAGGCGGGGACCGGCTCCGGCTCGCGCAGCCCGCGGTCCACGATCCGGGCGGCCCGGCGGCCGTCGGCGATCGCGCTGACGATCAGCGACTGGCCCAGGCGCGCGTCGCCCGCCGCGAACACGCCCCGGCGCGAGCTGGCGAAGACGGGCGCCGCGATGTTCCCGCGGGCGTCCAGGTCCAGGCCGAGGCCCGCGATCACGCCGCCGTGCTCGGGGTGGGTGAAGCCGATCGCCACCAGGCACAGGTCGGCCTCCTCCACGAACTCCGAGCCCTCGATCGGCTTCAGGTCGCGCGAGGACTTGCCCTGCACACGGCGGCCGTGCACGCGCCTGATGTGCCCGTCCTGGCCCTCGATCTCGGTGATCTGGGTGCCGAACCGGCGCTCACCGCCCTCGTCGAGTGCGTACGTGGTGGCGGTGCGCCGGGGAGCCTCGGGCCACGGGCTCTCCTCGTAGCGGCCGCCCTCGGGCAGCGGCCGGTAGACGTCCAGCATCAGCGCGCTTTCGGCGCCCTCGCGGTTGGCGCTGGAGAGGCAGTCCATGCCGGTGTCGCCGCCGCCGATGATCACCACCTTCTTGCCGGCGCCGGTGATCTCGCGCTCGGGGAGCGGCCCCTCGCGGCCCTCGGCCCGCGCCACCGCGCGGTTGCGCTGGTACAGGTAGTCCATCGCGAAGTGCACGCCGTCCAGGTCCGAGCCGGGGATGTCCAGCTCACGCTCCACGCGCGAGCCCACGCATACCACGACCGCGTCGTGGTCGGCAGCCAGCTGTTCGGCGTCCACGTCCGCGCCGACCTCGACGCCGTAGCGGAACTCGATCCCCTCTTCCTCGAGAACCTTGACGCGGCGGTCGATGATCCACTTCTCCAGCTTCGCGTCCGGCACGCCGAAGCGCATCAGCCCGCCCGGGCCCTCGTCACGCTCGTAGACGGTCACCTGGTGGCCGACCGCGTTCAGCTCGGCGGCGGCGGCCAGGCCGGCCGGTCCAGAGCCGACCACGGCGACGGTCTTGCCCGTGCGTTCGGGCGGCGGCTTCGGAACCACCCAGCCCTCTTCGAACCCGCGCTCGATGATCGCGTACTCGATCTGCTTGATCATCACCGGGTCGTCGGTGATGTCGAGCACACAGGCCGACTCGCACGGCGCGGGGCACACGAGGCCGGTGAACTCGGGGAAATTGTTGGTGGCGTGCAGCTGATCGAGCGCCTCGCGCCAGTGGCCCTCGCGCACCAGGTTGTTCCAGTCCGGGATCAGGTTGCCCAGCGGGCAGCCGTTGTTGCAGAACGGGATGCCGCAGTCCATGCAGCGGCGCGCCTGCTCGCGGAGCTCGGGCTCGGGCAGCAGGCCGAAGATCTCCTTCGAGTCGCCCACGCGCTCGGTCGGCTCGCGCTCGGGCATGGCGACCCTGTGTACCTCCAGGAATCCCTTCGGGTCGGCCATGGCTAGGCGGGTGCCCCCTCGGCCCGCCGGTCGTCCTCCTCGGCGGCCCGCTGCAGTGCGGCGCGGTAGTCACGCGGCATCACTCGCACGAGGCGGGTGGCCCAGGTCGACTCGTCCTCGAGCAGGCTCTCGGCGTGTGTCGAGCCCGTGCGCGCGTGGTGCTCCGCGAGCAGGTCGCGCAGGTCGGGATAGTCCTCGGGCGCCGGCGGCTCCAGGTCCACGAGCTCCTGGTTGCAGCGCTCGGTGAACGTGCCCTCGTCGTCCAGCACCCAGGCGATGCCGCCGCTCATGCCGGCTGCGAAGTTCACGCCGGTGGGGCCCAGCACGACCACGCGGCCGCCGGTCATGTACTCGCAGCCGTGGTCGCCAACACCCTCGACCACCGCCAGCGCGCCTGAGTTGCGCACGGCGAAGCGCTCACCGGCCAGGCCACGGAAGAACGCACGGCCGGCGGTGGCGCCGTAGAGCGCGACGTTGCCGGCGATCACGTTCTCGTCCGGGTCGAAGGTGGCCTCGGCGGGCGGGTGCACGGCGAACACGCCGCCGGACAGGCCCTTGCCCGCGTAGTCGTTGACGGTGCCGTTCACGGTGAACGTCACGCCGGGGGCCAACCAGGCGGCGAAGCTCTGGCCGGCCGAGCCGTTGAAGACCACGTCGATCGTGCCCTCGGGAAGCCCCTCCGGCCCGCGCCGGCGGACGATCTCGCCCGACAGCAGGGCGCCGACAGTGCGGTGTACGTTGGCGATGTCGCGGTCCAGCCGGATCGGCTCGTCGTCGCGGATCGCGCGTGCCGCGGCCGGCAGCAGCTGGATGTGGTCGACCGAGTTGTCCAGCACCGGCGTCGGCGGGTCCTCGTGACGGCGGGGCAGGCCCTCGCTGTTCTCGGGCAGCGCCAACAGCTCCGACAGGTCCACACCGCCCGCCTTCCAGCGGTCGATGCCGGGGTCGGCCTCCAGCATCTCGACCTGGCCGACCATCTCCTGGAAGGTGGCGAATCCGAGCCCCGCCATCAGCTCGCGAACCTCCTCGGCCACAGCAAGCAGGTAGCGCACCACGTGCTCGGGCTTGCCCTGGAAGCGCTCGCGCAGCACCGGGTCCTGGGTGGCGATCCCGACCGGGCACGTGTTCAGGTGGCAGACGCGCATCATCACGCAGCCGGTGGCCACCAGCGGCGCGGTCGAGAAGCCCACCTCGTCGGCGCCAAGCAGCGCGGCAACCATCACGTCGCGCCCGGTGCGCATCTGGCCGTCGGCCTGCAGCATCACGCGCGAGCGCAGGTCGTTGCGGATCAGTGTCTGCTGGGTCTCGGCGAGGCCGATCTCCCACGGCACGCCGGCGTGGTGGATCGACGACAGCGACGCGGCGCCGGTTCCGCCGTCGTGGCCCGCGATGACGATGTGGTCGGCGTTTGCCTTGACCACGCCCGCCGCCACCGTGCCGACGCCAACCTCGGCGCACAACTTCACCGAGATCGACGCGCGCGGGTTCACGCAGCGCAGGTCGTAGATCAGCTGCTTGAGGTCCTCGATCGAGTAGATGTCGTGGTGCGGCGGCGGTGAGATCAGCTCCACGCCGGGGGTCGACAGGCGTAGCCGGCCGATCTCCGCGGTGATCTTGTGCCCCGGCAGCTGGCCGCCCTCGCCGGGCTTGGCCCCCTGGGCGACCTTGATCTGGATCTGGTCGGCGTTGACCAGGTAGTCGGCGGTCACACCGAAGCGCCCGGACGCCACCTGCTTGATGGCCGAGCGGCGCAGGTCGCCGTTGGGGTCGGGCGCGAACCGGCGCGGGTCCTCGCCCCCCTCGCCGGTGTTCGACCGCCCGCCCAGGCGGTTCATGGCGATCGCGAGCGTCTCGTGGGCCTCGGAGGACAGCGAGCCGAGGCTCATCGCACCCGTGGTGAAGCGCTTGACGATCTCGGCGACGGGCTCGACCTCCGACACCGAGATCGGCTCGCGATCGGCGCGCAGCTTGAGCAGGCCGCGAATCATGTTGAACGACGCGTTTTCGTCGTCGACACGGCGCGCGAACTCCTTGTAGGTCTCGCGGCCGCCGCCGCGCGCCACTGCCTGCAGACCGGTGATCGTCCCCGGGTCCCACATGTGCCGCTCGCCGTCGCGGCGCCATTGGTACTGGCCGCCCTGAGGCAGCAGCTCCTTCGACGCGGCGGGCAGCAGCGCGTCCTCCACGTGGTCGGGTAGCGCCTCACCGTGGGCGTCGGGCCACGCACGTGAGTGGCGGTGCAGCGCCTCGCGGGCAAGCCCCTCGAGCCCGATGCCGCCGATCCGCGACGGCGTGCCGGTGAAGTGGCGCTCGACCAGGCCGCGGTCCAGCCCGACCGCCTCGAACACCTGCGCGCCGTTGTAGGAGCGGATGGTCGAGATGCCCATCTTGGAGATGATCTTCAGCAGCGACTTCTCCATCGAGGTGATCACCTTCTGGCTCTCGCCGTCGGTGCTCTCGAGCATCAGGTACGGGTTCACCGCGGCTGCGCCGTAGCCGATCAGCGCCGCGATGTGATGCGGGTCACGCGGCTCGCCGGACTCCACGATCAGGCCCACGCGCGTGCGTGTGCCCGAGCGCACGAGATGGTGGTGTACGGCCGAGACTGCTAGCAGCGAGGGCATCGCGGCGCGGTCGTGGGCGGTGGCGCGGTCGCTCAGGATCAGCACGCCGTGGCCGTCGCCGACGGCCTGGTCGGCTTCGGCGAACAGCCGCTCCAGCGCGGCGGCCAGGCCATCCTCGCCCTGGTCGATCGGCCACGTGAAGTCCAGCGTCTGCGACGTCAGCGGCCTGGCCTCGACGGCGCGGATTCGGGCCAGGTCCTCGTCCTCGATCACCGGGTGCTCGAGCACGAGCCGGCGGGCCTGCTCGGGGGTCTCCTCGAACAGGTCGCCCTCCGGGCCGATCACGGTCCGCAGGCTCATCACGATCTTCTCGCGCACGGGATCGATCGCGGGGTTGGTGACCTGCGCGAACAGCTGCTTGAAGTAGGTGAACAGCGGCGGCTGGCGCTCGGAGATCGCGGCCAGCGCCACGTCGTTGCCCATCGAGCCCACGGCCTCCGCGCCGCCGGCCATCGGCGCCAGGACCGCGCGCACATCCTCCTGGGTCCAGCCGAACGCGAGCTGGCGCTGCTCGCGCGGCACCGCGGGGCGCTCCTGTGGCCGGCCGGCGGGAAGGTCGTCGATGCCCAGCGAGTGCTCGGCGAACCAGGCGCCATAGGGGCGGTCGCCGGCCACGTCCAGCTCGGCCTGGCGGGCCTCCAGCAGACCGCCGCGCTCGGGGTCGACGACCACGAGCCGGCCGGGCAGCAGCCGGCCGACACGCTCGACGTCCTCGCTCGGCACATGGAATGCCCCCGCTTCGGAGGCCAGCGCGAACCAGCCGTCGCGGGTCACGACCCAGCGGCCTGGGCGGAGGCCGTTGCGGTCCAGCGTTGCGCCCAGGATCTTGCCGTCGGTGAACGTGACCGACGCCGGGCCGTCCCACGGCTCCATCAGCATCGAGCCGTAGTCGTAGAAGTCGCTCAGCGCCTCCGGCATGTCCGGACGCCCCTCGTGCGCCTCCGGCGTCATCAGCATCACGGCGTGCTCGAGCGAGCGCCCGCCCCGCACCAGCAGCTCGAGCACGGCGTCGAACGCCGCCGAGTCCGAGCTGCCGACCGGGATGGCCGGCAGCGTGCGCGCCACGTCGTCGCCCAGCGGGCCGGCGGCCAGGCGCGCCTCGCGCGCGCCCATCCAGCTGACGTTGCCAAGCAGCGTGTTGAACTCGCCGTTGTGGGCGCTCATGTGGAACGGGTGCGCCAGCGACCAGCTGGGGAACGTGTTGGTCGAGAAGCGCGAGTGGACGATCGCCAGCGCGCTGGCCAGCCGCTCGTCGGCGAGGTCGGGGTAGTAGCGCGCCAGCTGAGGCGCCGACAGCATGCCCTTGTAGACGATCGTCCGGCACGAGCAGCTTGGCAGGTACAGGTCGCCCTCGGACTCGTTCTCCGCGCGCCGCCGGACCACGTACAGCTTGCGCTCCAGGGCATCGCCTTCGAGCGAGCCGCCGTCGAGGAGCAGTTGCTTCATGGTGGGTGCGACCTCGCGCGAGCGCTCGCCCGCCTCGGCCGGCTCAACCGGCACCTCGCGCCAGGTGATCGGCTCCAGCCCCTCGGCGCGCGCGATCGACTCCAGCAGCTTCTCCATCTCCGTGCATCGACCCGGCTCCTGGGGCAGGAAGGCAAAGGCCACGCCGTAGTGACCGGCGGGCGGCAGGTCGGGGTTGACGTCCGCGCGCATGAACGCGTCGGGGATCTGCATCAGGATGCCGGCGCCGTCGCCGGTCGAGGGATCGGCGCCCTCGGCGCCACGGTGCTCGAGGTTCACCAGCGCACCGATGGCGCGCTCCACCGTCTCGCGCGTGACCTTGCCGTCCAGGCGCGCCAGGCATGCCACGCCGCAGCCGTCGTGCTCGAAGCTCGGGTCGTAGAGGCCGTTCGGCGCAGGGGTATGTCCGCGGGCCGCGAGGTCCACCGCTGAAAGAGTACGGACGTCGGGCTCGAAAGGGCAGGGCCGGGGGGCCTGAGATGGTTGGACCGCCTGTCCAGGGATGGCCGGCCGGCCGGGAGGCGCACGCGGCGGCGCAGTGAAACGGCTGGCTGGGTAGGGCCGACGGTGCCGCTTCGTCAACTTCGTAACGCCGCCGTGACGCAGGGGCGGGGTCACGGCACAGCGACTCCACTTACGTACCCGTGAGGCACGGAAACAGAGCCGCGGCCGCTCGTCGCTCTCGAACCGCGGTGAAGTGCAACGGCACCGTTACAGGGCCGCCCTTACCCAGCCAGCCGTTCGCCGGCGTCTCCGCGAACGCCGATCTAGGCGCAAATCGCTTGGACACTGGCCCCTTCCGCCGCTAATCTAAGTGGGAGAGACTTAGATTTCTACGGACCGAGGACGACCGCACATGCAGCCAGACCGGATGACCGTCAAGACCCAGGAGGCGCTCGCCGCCGCGCAGCGGCTGGCTCAGACGCGCCGCAACGCGCAGGTCGGCCCGCAGCACCTGCTGGTCGCCCTGCTCGAGCAGGAAGGCGGCATCGTCGTCCCCGTGCTGCGTCGCGCAGGCGCCGATCCCGACGCCGTCCGGCGTAAGGCCAATGCCGCACTCGACGAGGCCCCGACGGTCACCGGCGACACCTCCGCCCAGCCGGCTCCCGACAGCGCGCTGGCCGACTTGTTCGCCAAGGCCGACGAGGCCGCGCGCGGCATGGGCGACGAGTACGTGTCGACCGAGCACCTGCTGCTGGCGCTGGCGGCGGACCCGAAGATCGACGTCGGCGCCTCGGCCGATCAGCTGGGCGAGGCCGTCGAGGGCGTGCGCGGCCCGCACCGGGTGACCGACCAGAACCCCGAGGACCGATACCAGGCGCTGGAGCGCTTCGGGCGCGACCTGACCGAGGCCGCCGAGCAGGGCAAGCTCGACCCGGTGATCGGGCGCGACGACGAGATCCGGCGCGTGATCCAGGTGCTCTCACGCCGCACGAAGAACAACCCCGTCCTGATCGGCGAGCCCGGCGTGGGCAAGACCGCCATCGCCGAGGGCCTGGCGCAGCGGATCGTCGACGGTGACGTGCCCGACTCGCTGCGCGACCGGCGCGTGATCGCGCTGGACATCGGTGCGCTGATCGCGGGCGCCAAGTACCGCGGCGAGTTCGAGGACCGGCTGAAGGCCGTGCTGAAGGAGATCGCCGAGGCAGAGGGCCAGGTGATCCTGTTCATGGACGAGCTGCACACGATCGTCGGCGCCGGCGCGGCCGAGGGCGCCGTGGACGCGGCCAACCTGCTCAAGCCGATGCTGGCGCGCGGCGAGCTGCGCGCGGTCGGCGCGACCACGCTGGACGAGTACCGCAAGCACATCGAGAAGGACGCGGCGCTGGAGCGCCGGTTCCAGCCGGTGCAGGTCGGCGAGCCGTCGGTGGAGGCGACGATCGCGATCCTGCGCGGGCTCAAGGAGCGCTACGAGGTCCACCACGGCGTACGCGTGCAGGACTCGGCGATCGTCGCGGCGGCCACGTTGAGCCACCGCTACATCGCCGACCGATTCCTGCCCGACAAGGCGATCGACCTGATCGACGAGGCGGCGTCGCGGCTGCGGATCGAGATCGACTCGATGCCGGAGGAGATCGAGGTCGTGGAGCGCCGGATCCAGCAGCTCGAGATCGAGCAGCAGGCGCTCAAGAAGGAGACGGACGAGGCCAGCGTCGAGCGCCGCGAGGCGATCGAGCGCGAGCTGGCCGACCTGCGCGAGGAGTCGTCGGAGAAGAAGGCCCACTGGCAGGGCGAAAAGGAGGCCATCGACGCCATCCGCGCCGCCAAGGAGGAGCTCGAGCAGGCCCACCGCGACGTCGAGCGGGCCGAGCGCGAGGCCGACCTCGAGCGCGCCGCCGAGCTGCGCTACGGGCGTATCCCCGAGCTCCAGCAGCTCGTTACCGAGACCGAGGAGAAGCTGCGCGAGCTGCAGTACGAGCACACCTACCTCAAGGAGGAGGTCGACGACGAGGACGTTGCCGAGGTGGTCGCCCGCTGGTCGGGCATCCCCGTCTCCCGGCTGATGGAGTCCGAGGTCGCAAAGCTCGTGCACATGGAGGAGCGCCTGCACGAGAAGGTGATCGGCCAGGACGAGGCGGTCGAGGCGGTTTCGAACGCGCTCCGGCGCTCACGCGCCGGGCTCCAGGACCCCGACCAGCCGATCGGCTCGTTCCTGTTCATCGGCCCGACCGGCGTCGGCAAGACCGAGCTGGCGCGGGCGCTGGCCGAGTTCATGTTCGACTCCCAGGACGCGATGGTGCGGATCGACATGTCCGAGTACATGGAGAAGCACTCCGTGTCGCGGCTGGTGGGCGCGCCCCCCGGCTACGTTGGCTATGACGAGGGCGGCCAGCTGACCGAGGCAGTGCGCCGGCGCCCGTACAGCGTGGTGCTGCTCGACGAGATCGAGAAGGCGCACGCCGACGTGTTCAACGTCCTGCTGCAGCTGATGGACGACGGCCGCCTGACCGACGGCCAGGGCCGCACGGTCAACTTCACGAACACGGTGGTGATCATGACCTCGAACGTGGCCGGCGGGCTGACCGGCGTAGAGGCCACCTTCAAGCCCGAGTTCGTGAACCGGCTCGACGAGGTGGTGGAGTTTCAGTCGCTTACCCGTGAGCAGATCGGCCAGATCGTGGAGCTCCAGGTCGACCAGCTGATCGCGCGCGTGCGCGAGCGCGGCGTGGAGGTCGAGCTGACCAGCGCGGCCAAGGAGCTGCTGGGCAACCTGGGCTACGACCCCACCTACGGCGCGCGCCCGCTCAAGCGCGTGATCCAGAAGCGGCTGGTCGACAAGCTGGCGCTCAAGCTGCTCGAGAACGAGTTCGTGCCCGGCGACACCGTGCGCGTGGACGCTGCCGAGGGCGAGCTGACCTTCGACCGCGCCGAGACGCCGCTGTCGGTCGGCGCCTGAACGCCACCGCCGACTACGGTCCCCGCGCTACCAACTCGCGCACCTCGCCCGCCGAGCTGAGCGCGAGCGACTGCTGGGCGAGCGCGTGCGCGGACTCCAGCTCCAGCGCCCGTACGGCCTGCTTCACCGCAGCCACCGAGGGCACCGCCACGCTGAGCTCGCGCACGCCGAGGCCGACGAGGATGGCGATGGCGGCGGGGTCGGCGGCCATCTCGCCGCAGACGGCGACGGGGCGCCCGCGCCCCTCGGCGCCGCTGCACGCGGCGGCGATCAGGCGCAGAACCGCGGGGTGGAGCGGATCGGCCAAGCCGGCGACGGCGGCGTTGCCGCGCTCAGCAGCGAGGGTGTACTGGGTCAGATCGTTGGTGCCGATCGACAGGAACTCGGCCTGCTCGACGAGGGCCTCCGCGGTCAGGGCGGCGGCCGGCACCTCGAGCATCGCGCCAACGGACGGGTCGCCGGCGCTGTCGCCAAGGTCGGCACGGGCGGTCTCCAGCACCCGACGCGCCGCCGCGAGCTCCGCAACGGTGGACACCATCGGGAACATCAGCCGCAGCGGATGGGATGCCGCGACGCGCAGGGCCGCCCGCAGCTGGACGGCCAGCAGCTCAGGGTTGACCAGGCCGAGGCGGATGCCGCGCAGGCCCAGAAACGGATTCTCCTCACGCGCCTGGCGCAGGTAGGGCAGTGGCTTGTCGGCGCCGGCGTCAACGGTGCGCAGGGTCAGCGGCCGGCCCTCCAGCGCCTCGGCAAGCTCGGTGTACACGGCCAGCTGCTCGTCCTCGCCCGGCGCGTCGTCGCGGTCGAGGAAGAGGAACTCGGTCCGCAGCAGGCCCACCGAGTCCGCGCCGGCCGCGGTCGCGGCGCGGACGTCGGCCAGCGAGCCCGCGTTGGCGGCCACCTCGATGTCGATTCCGTCGCCGGTGGCGGCCGGCGCGTGTGCGGCGGCGGACGCGGTTGCCGCCGCCTCGTGCCGGGCCTCGATGCGCGCGCGTGCCTGCGCGGCCAATTCCTCGCCGGGCTCGGGCACCACGTAGCCGGCGCCGCCGTCCAGCAGGGCCGGCGTGCCGTCCGCCAGCTCCAGCACGGCCGGCCCCAGGCCCACGACGGCGGGCACCCCAAGCGAACGCGCCAGGATCGCGCCGTGCGAGGTGGGCGAGCCGCCGGCGGTAGCGATCCCGCGCACCCGGTCGGCGTCCAGGCCGGCCGCGTCCAGCGGCGTCAACTCGGCCGCCACCACGATGCCGGGCTCGGAAACCTCCGGCGCTCCGGGCTCGCGCCCGGCCAGACGCGCCAGGATCCGGCGGCCCAGGTCGTCAAGGTCGGCGGCGCGGGCGCGCTGGTAGTCGTCCTCGAGCGCCTCGTAGCGCTCGCGCAGGGCCGCAACCGCGTCGGACCACGCGCTCGCGGCGCCGGCTCCGCGCTCGTCGATCGCCGCGCGCGCCGGCCCCACAAGCTCCTCGTCCTCGAGCATCAGCCGCTGCGCGCCAAGGATGTCTGCGGCCGCCGGGTCGGCGAGCCCCTCGACGCGGTCGTCCAACTCGGCACGCTGGTCGTCGAGCGCCGACTGGAGCGCCGCCCGCTCGACCCGCGGATCGCCGGAACCCTCGCCCGCGACCTCGACTGCCGGCGTCACCGCGCGGCGCAGCGGCTCCAGCGCCAGCCCCTCGGCCGCGGCCAGGCCCGCGAGCGCCCCCGCAGGCCACCGGTCGTCAGGCGCCGGCGCCGAGGGCTGCTCTTCGGCCTCGTCGCCGAAGGCCTGCTCGGCCAGAGCGCGCAACTCGTCCAGCGCCGCGGCCGCGTCGGCGCCGCGAGCGCGGACATCCAGCTGGTGGCCCTGGCGGGCGCCGAGGGTGGCCACAGCGTTCAGGCTGCGGGCGCTCACCGGGCCAGCCCCGGTCGTGGCGTTGGTCAGCTCGATCCGGGCGTCGAACCCCGCGCTGGTGCGCACCAGGCGCGCGGCCGGCCGCGCGTGCAGGCCATGCGCCGCGGTCACGGTCAGCCGCGCGGTCAGCCACTCGTCACCCTCGTCCGCCGCCGGGGTGGGGGCCGGACCCGCGGGCGCGGCCTCCTCACCCAGCTGGCTGGCCTTTGGCCCCAACCCGCCGGCGGCCTCCTCTGCCACGGTGGCCAGGTCCGCGCCGCTCGCTGCCGCCACCGCCGCGGCAACGGCCCCCTCGACCAGTGGCGCCGCGGCCAGCCGCACGCGGCCCGCCAGCTCCTCGCCCGCCAGCTCGAGCGCCATCTCCGCGCTCATCACCGCCGATCCGATGTCCATCAGCACCAGCACGCCTTCGCCGGAGTCGGCCGCCTCGATCGCCTGCGCGACGAGCGCCGGGTCGGTGCCCATCGAGCGCTCGGCGTCATCCAAACCGCCGGCGGCCTCGATCGCCACCTCGCCGCCCATCTGGCGCGCCAGCTCCACGACGCCGTCGGCGAGCCGGGCGCTGTGCGAGACGACTACGAGCCCGACCACTTAGCCGGCCAGTGCGTCGGCCGCCGCCTCCAGCAGGAGCGCCGACGAGGTGGCACCCGGGTCCCGGTGCCCCGCGCTGCGCTCGCCCAGGTAGCTCGCACGGCCCTTGCGCGCCACCAGCGGCACGGTCGCCTCGGCACCCTCCTCCGCGGCGCGCGCCGCCGCGGCCAGGGCGTCGGGCAGCTCTTCGCCGCCGTCCACAGCCTTCGACAGCGCCTGCTGTGCGGGCAGCAGCGCGTCGACCATCGTCTTGTCCGCGGGCTCGGCCTTGCCCAGCTTCTGCACCTGGGCCACACCGGCGGCCAGCGCCTCTGCGAACGCGGCGGGCGCCACGTCGGCCTGGCCGTCCAGGGGCCCTGCCATCGCGCGGAAGAGGCTGCCGTAGAGCGGGCCCGCCGCACCGCCGATCGTCGACATCAGCTTGGTGCCGACCCCCTTCAGCAGCGCCCCGGCGTCGGCGGCGTCGTCCAGGCCGTCGACGGCGGCGCCGAAGCCGCGCGCCATGTTGGCGCCGTGGTCGCCGTCGCCGATCGCCCCGTCGAGCGCGTTCAGCTCCTCCCTGCGCTCTTCCAGGCGCTGTGCGCCAAGGCGGACCCAGTCGGCCAGCTGCTCCGTGGTGGCTATGTCAGCTCCCCCACCGCAAGCCGGGCGTGTTCACGGGCGCGTCCCACAGCTCGAGCAGCTCGTCGTCCAGGCGTAGCAGGGTGATCGAAGCGCCGGCCATCTCCAGTGATGTGATGTAGGGCCCGATCAGGTTGCGCGCGATCGCGATCTCCCGCTCGGCCAGCACCTCGGCCAGTCGCCGGTAGATCACGTAGAGCTCGATCAGGGGGGTGCCGCCCATCGAGTTCACGAACGCGAGCACGCGCTCGCCGGAGGCGAACGGCAGATCCTCGAGGATCGGCTCGACCAGCCGGTCGACCACCGAGTCCGCCGGCTCGAGCTTCATCCGCTCGCGGCCGGGCTCGCCGTGGATGCCGATGCCGATCTCCATCTCGTCCTCGCCAAGCTCGAACGTCGGCTTGCCCGCGTGGGGCACGGTGCACGACGTCAGTGCCATGCCCATCGACCGGCCCTGGCCGTTGACCCGGCGGCACAGCTCGGCCACCTCGGCCAGCGGGCGGCCGGCGTCGGCCGCGGCGCCGCAGATCTTCTCCGCCAGCACCGTGGTGCCGACCCCGCGCCGGCCCGCGGTGAACGTCGAGTCTTTGACCGCGACGTCATCGTCGATCACCACCGACTCGACCTCGGTGCCCTCGGCCTCCACCATCTCCGCGGCGGCCTCGAAGTTCAGGACGTCGCCGGTGTAGTTCTTGACGATGTGCAGCACACCGGCGCCGCCGTCCACGGCCTGGCTGGCCTCGAGCATCTGGTCCGGCGTCGGCGAGGTGAACATCGGCCCCGGGCAGGCCGCGTCGAGCATGCCCGGCCCGACGAAGCCCCCATGCATCGGTTCGTGGCCGCTCCCGCCGCCGGACACCAGTGCGACCTTGCCCTGCACCGGCGCATCGGCGCGGACGATCATGGCCGGGCTGGACTGGACGCGCAGCCGGTCCCCGTGGGCGGCAGCGATCCCCTCCAGCGCTTCGTCAACGACGGCATCGGGCTCGTTGATGAGCTTCTTCAACGTCTCCTCCTCCTACGGCGGGGTGGAGTCAGGTTATCGTGGCCCCGGTGGGTCGTCGGTCACGCAGACGCGCACAGCAGGGCGGGCAGCAGCCCGCCGCCACGTCGGAGTACCGCGACGAGGAGGGCAACGTCCTGACCCTGCGCGACAGGCTCAGCGCGGGCACGCTGAAGCAGCTTGCCGACCTCGACGCCAAGCCCGCGGCCGACGCGGAGGACCGCTGGCAGCGGCGGGTCGAGTTCCTGTTCGAGCGGCTTGCGGTGCGGTGGGAAATCGCCGGGCTGCCGCTCGATGGACAGAAGGAGCTGCTGGGGCGCTTCCGGATGGCCAGCAGCGAGGAACGGCGTCGTGTGCGCCAGGCGCTCGACGAGCACCTGGCGCGACAGGGGGTGGAGATGTGATCTTGCGGCCATCCATGGCCGCGCCTTGATGCGATCGGCACCGTCCCGGTGCCATGAACGGCCGGCTTCGCCGGCCTCCTCTTGCGGCCATCCATGGCCGCGCCTTGATGGGGTCGGCACCGTCCCGGTGCCATGAACGGCCGGCTTCGCCGGCCTCCTCTTGCGGCCATCCATGGCCGCGCCTTGATGCGATCGGCACCGTCCCGGTGCCATGAACGGCCGGCTTCGCCGGCCTCTTAGCGGATCTGCGTCCAGACCTCGCGCTGGCCGGCCGCCGCGGCCGAGGCCGCCGAGCTGCTGGAGCGGCGCACGGTCCGGTAGACGCGGACGCGGAAGCGCACGCGCTGGACGGTCTTCGAGCTGTACTTGCGGTTGGTGTCGAACTGCACCCGGTAGGTGCCGCTCTTCGCGCTCTTGCGGAAGAGGCGCGCCCTCAGGCTGGTCTCGCGGCACCCCCCCTTCAGCCGGCTGATGCGGCGGTTGCTGACGCGCTTGCCGCGAACGATGTGGCTGTAGAGCCTGGAGCCGGCGGTGAAGCCGCGCGCCCGAAGCCGGCGCACCTTGCGGGGGCTCGCGTTGGCAGGCGTCACGGTCACGCGCAGGCGCGCGCGGGTGACCGTCGTCTGGCCGACGTTGGCCGGATTGGCCGTGTCCGTGGCGGTGAAGACCGACCGCTGCGTACGGCCGGCCACGAGCGTGAAGGGCAGCAGGCGCCCGGCGACCGTGCCGGTGGCGGTCGAGGTGAGCGCGCCGTTGAACTGGCGCCCGTCGGCGGCCACCGTGACGGGCGCGCCGGGGGTGAAGCCGGTTCCGCCTAGCGTGATCGGGTCGCCGTCCCCGAAGCATGGCTTGCCGGGCGCGAGCGTTGCCGCATCGGCCGCAGCGGGTACCGCGCACGCCGCCAGCGCCAAGAGGGCCGGGACTGCGATCCGTCGCGTCTTCATCGTGATTGCTCCCTGGTTGGTGGTCACCGGCAGTCTCCCCGACTCGCCCGATTCCTACGCAGTAACCCGGACCGGGTTGCGTCGGTGCGGAAAAACTGCGAGAAACCTTTGGCGCCGCCGGCGCCGCTTCGACACAGAGAGAAAGGACGTTCGTGCCCACCTACGTGCTGCTCAGCACCCTTTCGCCCGAGGGTGTGCAGACCATCAAGAACAACCCGCAGCGGATCCGCGAGGTGAACAACGAGGTGGAGCAGCTGGGGGCCAAGGTCACCGCGCAGTGGGCGACCCTGGGCCGGTTCGACTTCGTGAACATCGTCGAGGCGCCCGACGAGACCACGATGGCGCGTGTGTCGCTGGAGCTCGGCTCGCGCGGGACCAGCCACTACGAGTCGCTCACGGCCATCCCGGTCGACGAGTTCATCGCCTCTCTTTGAGCACCGTCCTCGTAGTCGGCGCCGGCGGCCGCGAGCACGCGCTCGTGCGCCGGCTGCTGCGCTCGCCGCGCAAGCCGGACGTGCTTGCCGCACCGGGGAACGCCGGCATCGCGCGCGACAAGGTCGAGTGCGTGCCGGTAGACGTCGCGGACATCGACAGCCTGGTCGAGCTCGCGCGTGCGCGCGCGGCGGAGCTTGTCGTCGTCGGGCCGGAGGTGCCGCTGGTGCTGGGTCTTGTCGATGCGCTGCAAACGGCCGGCATCGCCGCCTTCGGGCCGTCGAAGGAGGCTGCCCGGCTGGAGGGGTCCAAGCGCTACGCAAAGGAGCTGATGGAGGCCGTCGGCGTGCCCACCGCGGGCTACGAGGTGCTGACTTCCGGGGACCAGGCGCTCGAGGCGATCGGGCGCTACTCGTACCCGCTGGTGCTCAAGGCGGACTCACTGGCGGCGGGCAAGGGCGTGATCATCTGCGCCGACGAGGCGGCGGCGACGGAGGCCATCGACGCGTTCTTCACCGAGCAGCGGTTCGGCGCCACCGAGGTGGTGCTCGAGGAGTTCCTCGACGGCGAGGAGCTGTCGCTGCTGGCGGTGTGCGACGGCGAGCGCGCCGTCGCGATGGCGCCGGCGCAGGACTACAAGCGCATCTTCGACGGCGACGAGGGCCCCAACACCGGCGGAATGGGCAGCTATTCGCCGGTGCCAGGAATCGATGCCGAGCACGCGGACGCGCTGGCGAAGGCGGTCCACCAGCCAATCGTCGACGAGATGAAGCGCCGCGGCACCCCGTTCCACGGAATCCTCTACGCCGGCCTGATGATCACCGCCGACGGCCCGAAGGTGCTGGAGTACAACTGCCGCTTCGGCGATCCCGAGACCCAGGCCGTGCTGACCCGGCTGCGCTCGGACATCATGGAGCTGCTCGAGGGCTCCACGCGCACGGGCGGGCTCGAGGGGGTGCGCATCGAGTGGTCGGACGAGTGGGCCGTGACCGTGGTGCTGGCCTCGCGCGGGTACCCGGAGTCCTCGTCGAAGGGCGACGAGATCCGCGGCCTGCGGTCGATCGACTCGATCGAGGTCGAGGTACTGCACGCGGGTACCGCGGAGGAGGGGGGACAGATCGTCACGGCGGGGGGGCGGGTGCTGAACGTGACCGGCATCGGCGCTACGCCGGGCGAGGCGCGCGAGCACGCGTACGCGGCCGCGCGGCGGGTGCAGTTCGACGGCAAGCAGATGCGTACCGACATCGCGGCGCGGGCCGTCGATAGGGTCGAGGCATGACCGAGCCCGCCACCCAAACCGACGTCGTCACCGAGCTACCGGACACCGAGGGAGACGCGCCGCTGGTCGGCATCGTCATGGGCTCGAAGTCCGACTGGGACACCATGGCCAAGGCGGCCGCGGAGCTCGAGGAGCGCGGCATCAAGAACGAGATGCACGTGATGAGCGCACACCGTGACCCCGATGTCGTGGCCGACTACTCCAAGAACGCGCGGGCGCGCGGGCTCAAGGTGGTCATCGCGGGCGCTGGGCTGGCCGCGGCGCTGCCGGGGACGGTGGCCGCGCATACCGATCTGCCCGTGATCGGCGTGCCGCTGCAGTCGCGCACCTCGGTGGCCGGCGGCCTGGACGCCATGCTGGCGATCGCCCAGATGCCCCCCGGCGTGCCCGTTGCCTGTGTCGGCGTGGACGGCGCCAAGAACGCCGCGGTGCTCGCGGCCCGCATTCTGTTCGCGTGATCGGGCGCTACACCCGGCCCGAGATGGGCGCGGTGTGGTCCGAGCAGGGTCGGATGCAGGGGTGGCTGGACGTGGAGCTCGCCGTGGTCGACGCGCTGGCCGAGGCGGGCGTGGTGCCAAGCGACGACGCCGAGGCCATCCGCGCGAACGCGGCGTTCACGGTCGATGCCGTGAAGGAGCGCGAGAAGGTGACCGACCACGACGTCGCGGCGTTCGTGGACGTGGTGGCGGCGTCGATCGGCGAGCCCGGCCGCTGGGTGCACCACGGGCTGACCTCCTCGGACGTGCTCGACACCGCGACCGGGCTCCAGATCGCCCAGGCCGGCGCGCTCCTGGTGGCGGGCCAGCGTGGCTTTCGCGATGCGCTCGCCGCCCGCGCGCGCGAGCACGTGGACACCCTGTGCGTGGGCCGCACCCATGGCGTGCACGCCGAGCCGACCACGTTCGGCATCAAGTTGGCGGGCTTCGCGCTCGAGGCCCAGCGCAATCTGGAGCGACTCGAGCGCGCGGTGGCGGGCGCGTCGATCGGCGCGCTGTCCGGCGCCGTCGGCACATACGCGGCCAACGGGCCCGAGCTCGAGGCGGTGGTGCTGGAGCGGCTTGGGCTCGAGCGCGAGGTCGTGTCGACCCAGGTCGTGGCGCGTGACCGGCACGCCGAGCTGCTCGGCGCGATCGCGCTGGCGGGTGCCGGGCTGGAGCGGTTCGCCACCGAGATCCGCCACCTCCAGCGCACCGAGGTGCGCGAGGTCGAGGAGCCGTTCCGGGCCGGCCAGAAGGGCTCTTCGGCGATGCCGCACAAGCGCAACCCGATCACCACCGAGCGGATGACCGGGATCGCCCGGCTGCTGCGCGGCTATGCCCAGTCGGGGCTCGAGAACGTGGCGCTGTGGCACGAGCGCGACATCTCGCACTCCTCGGTCGAGCGCGTGGCGCTGCCCGACGCCACGATCCTGCTGGACTACGGCCTGGCGCTGGGGGTGCGCGTCGTCGAGGGCATGACCGTGCACGCCGACCGGATGCGGGCCAACCTCGACCTGACCCACGGCGCGTTGTTCAGCCAGCGCGCGCTGCTGGCGCTGGTCGAGTCGGGCCGCTCGCGCGACGACGCCTACCGGATCGTCCAGGAGAACGCCCAGCGCGCCTGGGACACCGGCACGCCGTTCCGCGAACTGCTGGCCGAGGCTGCGCCCGAGCTCGACCTGGATGCGGTGTTCGACCCCAGCGCTTTCGTGCGCCACGCCGCCGACCTGGTAGGTCGCCTGGATGCGCAACTCAGCTGACACGCGATTTGCGGTCCTGGACAGGGAGCGGGCACGGCCCGTCATCCCACGGCTTCGGTAGCCTCGGCTCGGTGACCGATACCGCACTCCTGGACGACCGGGAACTCCTCAATCAAGGCAAGGTCCGCGACGTGTACGCGGATGGAGACGACCGGCTGCTGATGGTCGTGTCGGACCGCATCTCCACCTACGACGTGGTCCACCCGAACCCGATCCCCGACAAGGGCAAGGTGCTGACCGGGCTGACCGCGTTCTGGCTCGATCGGACCGAGTCGATCGTGCCCAACCACCTGATCTCGTTCACCGACGTGCCGGAGGCGGCCAAGGGCCGTGGCATGCTGGTCGAGAAGCTGGAGATGGCGCCGGTGGAGTGCGTGGTGCGTGGCTACATCACCGGGTCGGGCTGGAAGGACTACCAGCGCTCCGGCGAGATCTGTGGCATTGCGCTGCCCGACGGCCTTGTCGAGTCCCAGCAGCTGCCGGAGCCGATCTTCACGCCCGCGACCAAGGCCGAGGTCGGCGACCACGACGAGAACGTCGACTTCGACCGCGCCGCCGAGATCCTCGGCGACCGCGCGCTGCTGGAGGAGCTGCGCCGGATCTCGATCGAGCTGTACGAGTTCGGCGCCGCGCACGCGCGCGAGCGCGGGATCATCCTGGCCGACACCAAGTTCGAGTTCGGCCGCCGGCCGGATGGCACGATTGTGGTCGGCGACGAGGTGCTCACCCCCGACTCGTCGCGTTTCTGGCCCGTGGACGGATACGAGCCGGGCCGCGGCCAGCCGAGCTTCGACAAGCAGTACGTGCGCGACTGGGCGTCGCAGTCGGGCTGGGACAAGACGCCGCCCGCGCCCGAGCTGCCGGCCGACGTGGTCGACAGGACACGCGAGCTGTACGTGGACGCATACGAGCGCGTCACCGGCGAGCCGTTCCAGGCGTGGCTGGACCGCTCCGCGTGAAGGTGTCGGTGCTGATCAGGCCCAAGGAGGGCATCCTCGACCCGCAGGGCCAGGCCGTCGAGCGCGCGCTCCCGGCGCTCGGCTTCGACGGCGTGTCCGATGTCCGCGTCGGACGGCTGGTCGAGCTCGAGGTCGACGACGAATCACAGGTCGGCGCGATGTGCGAGAAGCTGTTGGCGAACCCGTTGATCGAGGACTACGAGGTCATCCCGGCGCCGTGAAGTTCGGTGTCATCCGATTCCCGGCTCCTGCGACGAGACCGACGCGCTGCTGGCCTGCCGCCGCTATGGCGACGCCGAGCTGCTGTGGCACGGCGACCGTGACCTCAAGGGCGTGGACGCGGTGGTGGTGCCCGGCGGCTTCTCGTACGGCGACTACCTGCGCGTTGGCGCGATCGCGCGCTTCTCGCCGGTCATGGAATCGGTGATCGAGTTCGCCGGCTCAGGCGGGCACGTGCTGGGGATCTGCAACGGCTTCCAGGTGCTGTGCGAGGCGCGGCTGCTGCCCGGCGCGCTGCTGCCCAACGACGGCCGCCGGTTCGTCTGCCGCCAGGTCGACCTTGAGGTGGCCGAGCGTGGACTCGCCGTTCACCAGTGCCTGCCAGCCCGGACAGCTCCTGTCGATCCCGGTCAAGCACTTCACGGGCCGCTTCCACGCGCCAGACGAGGTACTGGACGCAATGGAGGCACATGGCCAGATCCTGCTGCGCTACGCCGAGGGGCACAACCCCAACGGCTCCGAGCGCGACATCGCCGGGGTCGCGAACGAGGCCGGCAACGTCATGGGCCTGATGCCCCACCCCGAGCACGCGGTCGACCCGCTGACCGGCTCGGCCGACGGGGGGCTGCTGTTCGAGTCGCTGGCCCGGCAGCGCGGATACCGCGAGGCCGGCGTCCGGCAGCCGTGCGCCGCGTGAACGCCTCGCCGCACCGCGAGCTCGGCCTCACCGACGCCGAGTACGACCTCATCTGCCAGAAGATGGGCCGCGACCCCAACGGGCTCGAGCTGGCCGTGTTCAGCCTGATGTGGTCCGAGCACTGCGCCTACAAGCACTCCAAGAAGCTGCTGCGCAACCTGCCGGTCGAGGGTCCGCACCTGCTAATGGGCCCGGGTGAGAACGCCGGCGCCGTGGACGTGGGCGACGGCGTGGCGATCGCGTTCAAGGTCGAGTCGCACAACCACCCGTCCGCGGTCGAGCCGTTCCAGGGCGCCGCCACCGGCGTCGGCGGCATCCTGCGCGACGTGTTCGCGGTCGGCGCACGGCCGATCGCGGTGCTGGACTCGTTGCGCTTCGGCGAGCTGGAGTCACCGCGGTCGCTGTACCTGCTCGACGGCGCCGTCTCGGGCATCGGCCACTACGGCAACTCGATCGGCGTGCCCACGATCGGTGGAGAGGTCTACTTCGAGGGAGCGTACGAGCAGAACTGCCTGGTCAATGCCATGTGCCTGGGCATCGCCGGCCACGAGCGGCTGACGCGGTCGGCCGCCGCGGGCGTGGGCAACCTGCTCGTGCTGATGGGCGCGCGCACTGGCCGCGACGGCATCGGCGGCGCGTCGGTGCTGGCCTCCGCCGAGCTGGACACCGAGGACGACTCCAAGCGGCCGACGGTGCAGATCGGCGACCCGTTCGAGGAGAAGCGCGTGATGGAGGCGTGCCTGGAGCTGCTCGATCGCGGCACGCTGACCTCGCTCCAGGACCTGGGCGCCGCCGGGCTGTCGTCGTCCTCGTCGGAGATGGCCTCAGGCGGCGGCGTGGGCCTCGACATCGACGTGTCGCAGGTGCCGCTGCGCGAGGACGACATGGAGCCGTTCGAGATCATGATCTCGGAGTCGCAGGAGCGGATGCTGTGCGTGATCGAACCGTCCAAGCTGGACGAGCTGACCGAGGTGTGCGACCGCTGGGAGGTGCGCTCGTCGGTGATCGGGGAGGTCACCGACAGCCGCCACCTGCGCGTGCTCAAAGGCGACGAGGTCGTGGGCGACATGCCCGTCGACGCGCTGGTCGACGACTGCCCCCTTTACGACCTCGAGCCGGCGCAGCCGACGGAGCAGATCTACCCGGCGCCGCCGCGGACGCTCGATGACGATGACCCCGAGGCCGTGCTGCCCGCGCTGCTCGGCTCGGCCAACCTGTCCTCGCGCCGGCCGCTGTTCGAGCAATACGACCCGATCGTGCAGTCGCGCACCGTGCGCCGGCCCGACGACGCCGACGCCGCGGTGCTGCGCCTGTATCCCGAGGGCGACGACGTCAAGGGCATCGCGGTGTCGATCGACGGCAACGGCCGCCGGGTGGCGTGTGACCCCTACACCGGCACGGTCGAGGCGGTGCTGGAATGCGCGGCCAACCTGGCCTGCGTCGGCGGGGAGCCGCTGGGCCTGACCAACTGCCTGAACTTCGGCAACCCCGAGAAGCCGCACGTGGCATGGCAGCTGGAGCGCTCGGTTGCCGGCATGAGCGACGCGCTGATCGCGCTCGGCGTGCCCGTCGTGGGCGGCAACGTGTCGCTCTACAACGAGTCCGGCGGCGGGCCGATCTATCCAACCCCGGTGGTCGGCATGGTCGGCGCGGTGCCCGACGTGGCTGCCGCGCCGGGCTCCGGGTTCGGCGCCGAGGGCGACCTGATCGCGCTGGTCCAGCCCGCGCGGTTCGCCGCCTCGGAGGCCGGCTCGGAGCTGGCAAAGCTACGCGGCCAGGAGCTGGCGCTCGGCTTGCCGGAGATCGAGGTGGAGGCCGTGCGCGGGGTGCTCGACACGGTCCGCGCCGCCGCCCGTACGGGCAAGTTCACCTGTATCCACGACGTGGCCGAAGGCGGGCTGGCGGTGGCGCTGGCCGAGTGCTGCGTGGCGGGCGGGATCGGCGCCGCGGTCGGCGGCCTCGACGATCTGTTCGGCGAGGGGGCGGGCCGCTTCCTTGTGTCCGGCGCACCCGCCGCGGTCGAGGCACTGGACGCCGATTACGCGCTGATCGGGACGGTCGGCGGCGACGAGCTGCGGATCGGGGACCTGTCCTGGTCCGTGGACGCGCTCGCGGGTGCCAGGGAGTCCCTGGCGCCCGTCTTTGTGTGAGCGCTCGCCGGCTCTGACCGAAAGGCGTGATCCACCCCCGCTGTTACTCTGGGCAGAAGTGCCCCCGGCGCCCATGGACCTTCGCGACGGACCGCGCGACGAATGCGGCGTCTTCGGCGTATACGCGCCCGCGGCCGAGGTCTCGCGGCTCGCGTACTTCGCCCTCTACGCGCTTCAGCACCGCGGTCAGGAGTCGGCCGGGATCGCCGCCTGCGAGGGCGGCCACATCATGACCGTGCGTGACGTCGGCCTCGTCTCGCAGGTATTCGACGAGAGCAAGCTGCAGGCTCTGACCGGCGACATCGCGGTCGGTCACGTGCGCTACTCCACGACCGGCTCGTCGGCGTGGGAGAACGCCCAGCCGGTCTACCGCTCGGACCGCCGCCAGGTCGCGCTGGCGCACAACGGCAACCTGATCAACGCCGTCGAGCTGCACTCCGAGCTGTCCGACAAGGGCGTGCGCTTCCGCTCCACCTCGGACTCGGAGATCATCGCCGCCCTGATCTCCACGCACGAGGCGGACACGATCGAGGAGGCGGTGGCCGACGTGCTGCCGCGCCTGGAGGGCGCGTTCTCGACCGTGGTCATGACCAACGAGTCGGTGGTCGCGTTCCGGGACCCGGCCGGCCTGCGGCCGCTCTCGCTCGGCAGGCTCGGCGACCTTCCAGGCGAAGCGTCCGGCTCGGCCGGACGCGCACGAGAACACTTCGCGGTGGCCTCCGAGTCATGCGCGTTCGACATCATCGGCGCCGAGCTTCTGCGCGAGGTGCTGCCCGGCGAGATGATCTCGATCGGCGAGCGCGGGATCGCCACGAAGCAGGTCGTGGACGCGCCGCGCAAGGCGTTCTGCGTCTTCGAGCACATCTACTTCGCGCGCCCGGACTCGATCCTCGAGGGCAACCGCACGCAGGTCTCGCGGCGCAAGATGGGCGAGATCCTGTGGCGTGAGGCGCCCGTCGACGCCGACGTGGTCATCGCGGTGCCCGACTCCGGCACGCCGGCCGCTTCCGGCTACGCCAAGGCCTCGGGGCTTCCGCGCGACGAGGGCCTGGTCAAGAACCGCTATGTCGCGCGTACGTTCATCCAGCCCGGTGACCAGCTGCGAAAGCACGGCCTGCGGATGAAGTTCAACCCGCTGCGCGAGGTGGTCGAGGGCAAGCGCCTCGTCGTGGTCGACGACTCGATCGTGCGCGGCAACACCACCCGCCAGATCGTCTCGATGCTGCGCGACGCCGGTGCGCTGGAGGTGCACATGCGCATCTCGGCGCCGCCCATCCGCTACCCGTGCCACTACGGCGTGGACATGTCGACCAAGCAGGAGATGGTGGCCCACGGCCGCACGGTCGAGGAGATCGCCGAGGAGCTGGAGTGCGACTCGATCGCCTACCTGTCGCTCGAAGGCGTGTACGAGGCCATCCGCGGCGACGCCGGCACCCACTGCGACGCCTGCTTCTCGGGCAACTACCCGTTGGAGCGCAGCGACTCGGCGAACGGCAAGTTCGCGCTCGAAGAGCTGGCCGTCGTCCGTTCGTAACAACCAGCGAACAGTCGTCTCGGGGTAGCCGGTCGCGGCGCTACTGTGGCCGTCCCGATGGACCTCGATACAGCGCTCCAAGAGCACTTCGGCTTCTCCGGCTTCCGCGCCGGCCAGCGCGAGGCGTGCTCGGCAGCGCTTGACGACCGCGACGTGCTGGTGGTCATGCCGACGGGGTCGGGCAAATCCCTCTGCTATCAGCTGCCGGGGCTGATGCGGTCCGACCTGACGGTTGTCGTCTCGCCGCTCGTGGCGCTCATGCAGGACCAGGTCGAGGCGCTTTACCAGCGTGGTGCCGGCGAGCAGGTGGCGCTGGTCAACGCCCAGCAGGACCAGGCCACCAACACCGCGGTGATGCAGCGCGCGGCCGAGGGCTCGCTGCGGCTGCTGTACGTGTCCCCCGAGCGGTTCGCGTCGCCCGGGTTCCTGGACCGCATGCGCCAGGTCCAAATCGGCCTGTTCGTGGTCGACGAGGCGCACTGCGTGTCGCAGTGGGGTCACGATTTCCGGCCCGACTACTTCCGCCTGGCCGACGCCGCCCGCCACCTCGAGGCCAGGGCGATCGTGGCCTCGACCGCCACCGCCACGCCGCAGGTGGCCACGGACATAGTCCGCAGGCTCGGCCTACGCGAGCCGCTCAGGGTGGCCACGGGGTTCGACCGCCCCAACCTGTCGTTCGCGGTCGCGCGCCCGGGCCCGCACGAGAAGCGGCCGCTCATCGCCGAGGCGCTTGGCGCCGAGGACGCACTCCCGGCCATCGTCTACGCGGGCACGCGCGCGGGGGCGGAGGAGATCGCGGAGCAGCTCACGGCCCAGCTCGGCGAGCCGGCCGCGGCCTACCACGCCGGGCTGGCGCGCGAGCAGCGGGCCGCCGTCCAGCGCCGCTTCCTGGCCGACGAGCTGCGCGTGATCGTGGCCACCAACGCGTTCGGCATGGGCGTGGACAAGCCGAACGTGCGCACGGTCGTGCATGCAAGCGTGCCGTCGTCGCTCGAGGCCTACTACCAGGAGGCCGGCCGCGCCGGGCGCGACGGCCTGCCCGCGCGGGCGCTGCTGCTGGCCGAGAACCGCGACAAGGCGCTGCACGTGCACTTCATCAAGCGCGAGGAGGTCGATCCGCAGCTACCCGCCGCGCTGGCCGACCGGCTGATGGGGGTGGCCGACGGCGACGGCCGCTACCGCGTGGGCACGGCGGACATGGCGCGGATCGCGGGCGGCGGCTTCGATCGCCTGCGGGCGTTGCTCGGCCATCTCACGCGCGCGGGGGTCATCTCACCGACCCCGTCGGCGCCGGACCAGGTGGCGGGGCGGATCAGCCCGCAGGGGTTCGACGCGCGCGCGGCCGCGGCATGCCGCTCGTCGGTCGAGGACGGCGCGCGGGCGCGCTGGCGCCAGTACCGCGAGATCTGGGCCTACACCGAGGGCGAGGGCTGCCGGCGTCAGACCATTCTGCGCCACTTCGGCGACGGCGTCGGCGCGGTCGAGCGCCCGGAGGGGGCGCCCTGTTGCGACGTCTGTGACACCGGGCTGGTGCCCGAGCTGCCACCGCCGTCGCTCGAGGCGGTGGCCGATCTCGACGACGCGATCCTGTCGGTGGCTCGGGGCGCACAGCCTGCGGTGGGCCGGACCACCTGCGCCGAGATCCTGCACGGTTCGCAGAGCAAGAAGATCAAGCGCAACTCCTACGACGGCCTGCCCGCCTACGGCACGTCGTCGCACATGCGCCGTGCCGACATCCTCGCGCGCGTCGACGAGCTGATCGAGGCGGGCGAGATCTCCACCACGTCCGGGCCGTACCCGGTCCTCCAAGCTGCCGCGTAATGGCCTTTCGGGTAGGAGTGCTGGTGTCCGGCGAGGGCACCAACCTGCAGGCGCTGTTGGATGCGGGGGTCGATGTCGTGTGCGTCGGCTCCAGCCGGGCAGGCGCCCGTGGGCTGGAGCGGGCCGCGGCCGCGGGTGTCCCGACGGCTGTGTTCGACAAGTCCGACCACCCGGATCGTGACGCACGCGACGCGGCACTCGGCAACTGGCTCGACGGCCACGGGATCGACCTACTGGTTCTCGCCGGCTTCATGGAGATCCTCGGCGGGCCGTTCATCCGTCGCTTCGCCGGCCGGATCGTGAACGTCCATCCGTCGCTGCTGCCGGCGTTCGCCGGGGTGGACGCCATCGGGCAGGCGCTTGACTACGGCGTGCGGGTCATGGGGGTCACGGTCCACTTCGTCGACGAGGGCGTGGACAGCGGGCCGGTGATCCTGCAGGAGGCGTTCGAGCTTCCGTATGCTCGCGACATCGCGGCGATCGAGGCGCAGGTACACGCGGTCGAGCACCGGCTCCTGCCGCGGGCGGTGCGGCTGATCGCTTCCGGTGCCGTGTCCGTCGACGAGCACAACCCGAGGCTGGTGAACATCGATGAGCGCTGATCCCGGCGAGGTCCACGAGCTGGTCGAGCCGGGCGAGGTGCAGGTGCGAAGGGCGCTGCTGTCGGTGTCGGACAAGCGCGGATTGGTCGACTTCGCCAAGGGCCTGGCCGACATGGGTGTCGAGATCGTGTCCACCGGCGGCACGGCCAGGGCGCTGGCGGAGGCCGGGGTCGATACCCGCGCGGTCGAGGACTACACCGGCTTCCCCGAGGTCATGGACGGCCGGGTCAAGACGCTCAACCCGAAGATCTACGCGGGCCTGCTGGCGGTGCGCTCCAAGCCGGAGCACCTCGAGGTGCTGCGCGACCAGGCGATCGAGCCGATCGACCTGGTGTGCGTGAACCTCTACCCGTTCGAGCGCGTGGCCGGCAGCCGCGGGGTGGCCGACGAGGAGGTCATCGAGAACATCGACATCGGCGGGCCGACCCTGATCCGGGCCTCCGCCAAGAACCACCGCTTCGCCGCCGTGGTCACCTCTCCCGAGAGCTACGACGCGGTGCTGGAGGAGATGCGCCGCTCGGGCGGCCGGCTGGAGCCGCGAACGCGGGAGTCGCTGGCGCTGGAGGCGTTCGCGTACACCGCGCGCTACGACGCGGCCATCGCGCGCTGGTTCGCCGAGCGCGAGGATGACTTCGCCGTGCAGGACAGCCGCTCGTTCACCAAGGTGCTCGATCTGCCCTACGGCGAGAACCCACACCAGCGCGCCGCCTATTACATGGAGGCCGGCGCCCGCACGCACCTGCTGTCGATGGTCTCCAAGGTCCACGGCAAGGAGCTCTCGTTCAACAACCTGCTCGACCTCGACGCGGGCCGGAACCTCGTCGAGGAGTTCGAGCTCCCGGCCGCGGTGATCATCAAGCACAACAACCCGTGCGGGGTCGCGGTCGGCAGCAGTGTCGACGACGCCTTCAGTCGGGCGCTGGCCACCGACAGCCAGAGCGCGTTCGGCGGGGTCATGTGCTTCAACCGCTCCGTCGGTGTCCAGCTGGCCGCGGCGCTCAACGACATGTTCGTCGAGCTGGTGTTCGCGCCGGGGTTCGAGGAGGGCGCGCTCGAGATCCTGCAGAGCAAGCCCAACGTGCGGATCCTGGACGACGCCGAGCGGCGCCGGCCCGGCGTGACCGAGCAGGACACCAAGCGTGTCCGCGGCGGGCTGCTGGTCCAGGACCGCGACACCGACGGCCAGGCGCGCGATGAGATGCAGGTGGTCACCGAGCGCAAGCCCAGCGAGCAGGAGTGGGGCGAGCTGCTGTTTGCCTGGCGCGTGTGCAAGCACGTGCGCTCGAACGCCATCGTGCTGGCGCGCGAGCTCGGCACGAGCGGCATCGGCGCCGGGCAGATGAGCCGGGTCGACTCCGTGCGGATCGCGATCGACAAGGCGGCCGCAGCCGAGCTGTCGCTGGACGGGGCGGTCATGGCCTCGGACGCCTTCTTCCCATTCGCCGACGGACCCCACATGGGCATCGACGCGGGTGTGCGCGCCGTCATCCAGCCGGGTGGCTCGAAGCGTGACATGGAGGTCATCGACGCCTGCGAGGCCGCGGGCGTGGCCATGGTCTTCACGTCAAGGCGCCACTTCCGGCACTAGCTGCCCGAAGTGCCCCCGGCGAGACTCGAACTCGCGCCGCGCGGCTTAAAAGGCCGCCGCTCTGACCAACTGAGCTACGGGGGCCCGCCCATGCTAGACAGCGCCCGGCCTAGACTGCCCCTGCGCGCCCCCATGGTCTAGCGGTCAGGACGCCGCCCTTTCAAGGCGGAGATCGCGGGTTCGAATCCCGCTGGGGGTATGCGCTCGCCCTGGCGCCCGGCGGCGCAGCGATCAGGCCGCGCGGGCGGCGTCGGCGTCGCTCTCGGGCTCGTAGCCCCCGCACGAGGCGGCGAACACCAGCAGGCTTACCACCAGGCCGGCCGCATGGCTTGCGGCCAGGCTGACGAGGAACCCCGCCACGCCGCCGGCGAGCGCGGCGAACAGGACCAGCCCGGCGGGCAGCGCGAGCAGCCGGGCCGTCAGGATCGCGCAGCCGATCCACGCCACCGGCCCGGTCGCCCAGCCGTAATCCTCGAAGAAGCTCTTGGGCAGCGCCAGTGCCAGCACCGCGAACAGCACGCCGACCAAGAGGGTCTGCACCGCGAGCGAGCGGAGGAAGATGCCGCGATCCACGGCGCAGAAGTCTAGATGGCGTGTGCGGCCGGGTCGCGCGGTTTCAGCGGCTGCGAAGATCACCCGGACCGGGCGGTTAGCTCAGCTGGTAGAGCGCGTGCCTTACAAGCATGAGGTCGCTGGTTCGATCCCAGCACCGCCCATCGACGCGGTCCTCCGCGTAACGCGTACGGCGGTCGGGCGCCTGATCATCCTGGGCAGGGCTGTTCTCCGATCGGGGGACCGATCACGGTTACGGGAGGGATGTCCTTGAGTGCCCAGTCGGGCGGCTCGACGCCGGCCGAACGTGCGGCGCGGCGCGCGAACTCGCGCTCGAACCCCGCCGGGGTGCACGTGATCAAGAAGTGGCCGGGCCGGGAGCCGCGATTGGCGAACGTGTGCGCCACACCCCGAGGCGCGAACATCAGCGCGCCCGCGCGAGCGATGATCAGTTCACCTCCGACCTGGAATGTCAACTCGCCATCGAGAACGTAGAACGCCTCGTCGAAATCGTGCTTGTGCAGCGGCGGGCCGGCGGCACCAGGGGGCATCCGGCTGGCTATCACCGACACCCGACCCTCGCTCTCCTCGCTCCTGAGCAGCACGTGCGGATACGTTGGCTCTGCCTCGCTCATCTCGCCCTTCCGTCGCTTGTAGATCGACCGGCTGCTCCGAATCGGAGCGGTAACGTTTGGGGTTGGTGCCCACCTCCCAGGATCAGCCTCGCCAGCGACTACCCCTGAGCGACCTGGACGCCGTGGCTCTGGACCCGGTCCTGTCGCCCATGCCCACGGTCGTCGAAGGGGTCCGCGACGTGGTCAGTGATCGCCGCCCCACAGTCCTGTCGGCGTGGCAGCGGCGGGCGCTCCGGGCGACCCTGCCCCGGCGGGCGCTCCGGGCGCTGGCGGCGTTTCGGCCGACCCCGATGCCGAGCGATGGCGGACCCAACCCGATCATGGAGGCGTCCCCCCGGGCGTCGATGCGGGACGAAATCGACCGACTCGCCGCCACCGACCCGGGCGACCTGGGCCTGGCGGTCGAGCAGGGCATCAAGGCCGGCCGCCCGACAGCACCCTGGATGGCGCTTCATCGTGATCCCGCCGGATGGCTGGAGGACTACGTCACCGGCGTGCAGATGGTCTGGGCGCAGGTTCGCCCGCTGTGGAACAGCGCGCACGACCAGTTGGAGCGCGAGGTGGACCGCGTGCAGGCCGTGTCCAGTCGCCGGGCCGGTGGTCAGCTGACCGCCCACGGCGGGTTGCCCGGCCAGATCGAAGATGGAGCGCTCGTGCTGCCCAGCCACACCCACGAGTCGGGTCGGCTGCTCGTCGAGGGTTCGGTCCGGCTCGTACCGCTGCTCGCAGACCGTCCGGCGGGCAGCTGGGGGGACGACTACAAGAACTACCTGCTGAGCATCCGCTACCCGCTGCCGGTGCCGGAGGGCCGCGCCCCGCCCCAGACCGTCGCGCCCGACTCCCTCGAGGCTTTGATCGGCGGACCCCGGACCGCCCTGCTGATGGCCCTCGAGCATGCGCGCAACCCGGGCCAGGTGGCCGAGCACCTGTTTCTGACGCCCAGCGGCGTCTCCCATCACCTCTCGGCCCTCGAGGCCGCGGGTCTGGTCACACGCGCGCGGGAAGGCCGGCATGTCCTCGTCCGGCGAACCGACCGCGCCAACGCGCTCTTGGCGCTGTACGACCGCGCCTGAGGGCCCGGAGCCACATCCGCGTCCATCACCGAACCGGCCGCTGGGCCCACCGACGGTCGGTGGACACGGTTTAGAGCGCTTGGGCGAGGATCGCACCGGGCCAGCCGTTCACATCAAGGGACCCAACTCGCGTGAAGCCGAGCCGCTGATAGGCCTCGGGGAGCTCGGGGACACCGTCCCAGCAGTCAACGCGCAATTGCTGGGCCCCCCGACGACGCGCGATGTCGGCCGCGTATCCGACGAGTTGGGCGCCCACACCCATGCCACGCCAAGCGGGCGCTGTCAGCAGGACCTGCACGTAGAGCTCGGGACAGGTCGGCGCGGGAACATAGTCGTGGGCATCACCGAGCACGATCGCGCCGACACGCTTGCCGTGGTCGTCCTCGGCGAACAACAAGCCTCCCGACTCAGCCCAGTCTTGTGCCCGCGCGACGTTGGTGGTGCGTGCCGAGAACGGCTCGCTCCCCCACTGGCCCGTCTGGCCCCGCCCGACCAGCCACGCCACGGCATCGTCGAAAAGGTCGAGGAGCGCCGCGGCGTCCTTCGAGGCCCCGGGACGGATCCAGAGTTCCTCGTCATTGTCGGGCAGGAGGCGGAGCATCGACGAGAGGCTAGGGATCCCCGCTCCACGGTAGGCGACGCTTCAGGGATGTCCGAAACGGCCCTCCCGCGCCTGGCCTACGCGACCGAACCGCTTCGGTTTCGCGTTTGTCGAAGCGTCCTCCCCCCGCCGCCGGAGCGCTGGTAGTCCTGCCCCTCATCCCCGACACGGAAGAGGCAGCACGTGGCCAGAATCATTGTTACCGAGTACATCTCGATCGACGGGGTGATCCAGGCTCCCGGAGGCGGCGAGGAGTTCGAGCACGCCGGCTGGGTGTTCGACTATGACCGCGGCGAGGGACAGGCCTTCAAGGACGAGGAGACGCTCGCCTCCGAGGCGCAGCTGCTCGGTCGGCGAACCTATGACGCCTTCGCCCCAGCCTGGCCGACCATGGAGGGTGAGGTTGCCGACAAGTTCAACGAGATGCCCAAATACGTGATCTCCAAGACCCTCCGCGACCCCGAGTGGAACAACACCACGGTCCTCGGTGGCGACGCCGTCGAGGAGGCGCGGGCGCTCAAGGACCGGCTCGAGGGAGACATCGTCGTTCACGGCAGCGCACAGCTGGCGCAGCTGCTCATCGAGCACGACCTGGTCGACGAGTTGCGGCTGATGGTTTTCCCAGTCGTCCTCGGCACCGGCAAGCGCCTCTTCGCCGACCCCGCCGGCAAGAAGCCACTCGAGCTCGCCGGCTCGAAAGTCGTCGGCGACGGCATCGCGATCCTGACCTACCAGCGCTCCGACTAGGGGGAGGACCGGTGGACTACACGCAATTCATCAAGAAGCTCCCGTTGCCGGACGGGTTCGCGGCGGCCGGCGAGCTGGTTTACGAGGGCCTGGTGGCCACGGCGATCACCAGGGATGACCTGGCCGACGATGTCCGCGGGATCAACGCCAGCATCGAGCTGATCAGGCGCACGCGCGGCGGCCGCTGGCCAACCGAAGCAGTCACCGAAGAGTTCAACTTCGTGGACCTCGTCTGGCACGAACTCGAATTCCGCGAGGGATCCTCGTTCACCTACGTGGTGCGCGACAGCGGGGGTGACTACGTGGGGTGCTGCTACTTCTACCCGATGGGTGGGCGTACGCCGCTTTCGCCCGCGCTGTTGGACCACGATGTGGACGTCAGCTGGTGGGTGACACCTCGCTCGTACGAGCGGGGCGATTACCAGACGCTCGCGCGCGCTGCGCGCCACTGGGTAAGCGAGCACTTTCCGTTCGCGACGCCGTACTACTCCAACCTCGAGATCGCGCCGGAGTAGCGATGACGCCCGTGCCTCCCACCCGTCGCGAGCTCGACCGTCGTCCCGCGATCTACCCAGACCTGGCCGGGAAGGTCGCGGTTGTCACCGGAGCCTCCCGTGGCATCGGAGCTGCGACCGCAAGAGCTCTGGCAGCCAACGGAGTAGCCGTTGCGGTGATCGGGCGTGATCAGGCAGCGATCGACGCCTCGGTGGCCACGATCGTCGATGGCGGCGGACGAGCGATCGGCATGGTCGCCGACTGCACCGTGAAAAGCGACCTGGCTGCCGCTCAAGAGCTCATCATCGGGCAGCTCGGCTCGGTCGACATCCTCGCCCCCTTCGCCGGTGGCAACGGCGCGCCGGTGAACACTGACGACGAAACGGCCGCACACTGGCGCATGGTGATCGAGGGTGACCTCACGTCGGTCTTCTTGACGATCTCCAGGTTCCTGCCCGACATGATCGCCCGCGGGAGCGGTTCGATCATCACGATGTCGTCCGCCGCGGCTCGCCAACCCGCGGGGTCGTCCGCGGCCTACGCCGCGGCCAAGGGTGGCGTCGTGGCACTGAGCCGGCATCTCGCCAGCGAGGTCGCTCACGCAGGCGTCCGTGTGAACTGCCTCGCGCCCTCCACGGTCGAGAACGACAAGATGCGCGCGCACATACCCCCGGATCGGCTCGCGGCCCTCGGCGCACAGTTTCCCGTCGGACGACTCGGTCAACCCGACGACATCGCCGCCGCAGCCCTCTTCTTGGCCTCCACTCAGGCCCAGTGGATCACCGGCGTCACACTCGACGTTGCCGGAGGTCAGATCATGATCTGACGTCGCCCAGGCACGGCCAGGCGAACCCCAGCGGCCCGGCCTTGTCGATTCTCGCACCGCTGCATCTACGCTTGACCAAATCCAGTTGTGCACGCCTGGCCGGAACGATCGGAGCGACCTGATGTCTTCATCAATCCTCGACATGTCGATATCCCTCGACGGATTCATCGCCGACCTCGACGACTTCCTTGGCGGCGAGGATGGCGAGCGGCTGCATAGGTGGGCCGACGCGGTCGGGGCGGACGGCAGACCGTCTCACCCGGTCGAAGCTTTCCAGAACGAGTGGGCCGGCGCGGGTGCTGTCCTCGCCGGGCGGCGGACGGCCGAGCTCATGGACCACTGGGGCGGCTCCCACGGCGGCGCGCCGATCTTCGTGCCCAGCAACCGGCCGCCGAGCCCAGCCGCCCGTTGGATGCATCCGCTCGTGACCTATGTGGCCGACGGGATCGAAAGCGCGATGGCGCAGGCGAAGGCCGCGGCTGGCGATCGGAACGTGCAGGTGCGTGGCGGCGCGTACACGACTCGACGGGCACTCGAGGCCGGGGTGCTGGACGAGATCGAAATCCATCAGATCCCGGTGCTGCTGGGTGGGGGCCGTCGGATGTTCGACGTCTTGCCGTCCGAGATCGAGCTGGAGATCGTCAGCGTTATCGACACCCCCGAGGCGACCCACATCCGCTATCGCATCTGCCGCTGAGCCCGTGCGACCCGGCAGTTCGACAAAATGCTCCCCACTCACACTGACCGCGCTCGCGCACAGGTCGTCACGCCGGCGGCCAGACGGTCACCGCCGCACCAGCGCCAGCGCCTGCTCGGCGCTCATGCTCCCCAGCCCCGGCGGCCCCGACCGGTAGCGCGGCGGGGTGGCCGACAGCCCTACCGGGTTGGCCGGCAGGGTCACGTCGGCGCCCGACGGCCCGGGCAGCGTGATCGTCGGGCTCAGACCCAGCCGCTCGGCCAGCTCCAGCGCGCCCGCGATGTCGTTCACCCGGCCGGCCGGCACGCCGGCCTCCAGCAGACTGGCTTCCCACTCGCCGGCAGGCGCGCCCAACAGCCGCTCGGCGATCGCCGCGCGTAGCGCCACGCGGTTGGCGACCCTGTCGCTGTTGGTGGCAAAGCGGGGGTCGGCGGCAAGCTGGCGGGCCCCGATCAGCTCACACAGCAGCTGGAACTGCCGGTCGGTGCCCACGGCCAGGACCAGGGTGCCGTCGGCGGTCGCGAACGTCTCGTAGGGCGCGATGCTCGGGTGGGCGTTCCCCATCCGGCCCGGCGTGACCCCGGCGGCGGTCTGGGCGGTGGACTGGTTGACCAGCGCCGCCAGCAGGCAGGTCAGCAGGTTCAGCTCGACTGCCTGCCCGCGGCCGCTGCGGTCGCGATGGCGCAGGGCGGTGAGTATGCCGGTTGTGGCGAACAGGCCGGTGATCACGTCGACGAGCGCCACGCCGACCTTCTGTGGCTCGCCGCCGGGCGCGCCGGTGATGCTCATGAGGCCGCCGACGGCCTGGAGCAGCAGATCGTAGCCGGGCATCGACGCGCCCTCGCCGGAGCCGAAGCCGGTGACCGTGCACGAGATCAGGCCAGGGTTGGCGGCCGACAGCGTGGCGTGGTCCAGGCCCAGCCGCCGCATGACGCCCGGGCGGAAGTTGTCGACCACCACGTCTGCGCCCGCGGCCAGCTCGCGCGCGACGGCCAGGTCGGCTTCATCGGCCAGGTCCAGGGCCACGCTGTGCTTTCCGCGGTTCACCGACAGGAAGTAGCTCGCTGTCCCGTCGGGTGCGTGTGGCGGCCCCCAGCCGCGCGTGTCGTCGCCCCGGCCCGGGCGCTCGACCTTGAGCACGGTGGCGCCGTGGTCGGCCAGCAGCATCGTGGTGAGCGGCGCCGCCAGAACGCGCGAGAAGTCCAGCACCAGCAGGTCGCCAAGCGGCGCCGTCATGGGCGGCTATGCGGCCCGCGTCCAGGACACCGCAGGGGCGGGGCTGGCGACCAGGGTCTGGAGCACGACGCAGTAGCGCTCGGTCAGCTCGATGAGCTTGTCCACCTGCTCGTCGGCGGCGTCGGTGTCGAGGTCGAAGGTCAGCCTGATCGAGCGGAACCCGACCGCCGCGTCGCGGTCCACGCCGAGCGTGCCCCGGAAGTCGAGGTCGCCTGCGGCCCGCACTTCCCCCTCCACGGCCAGCCCGATCGACGTCGCAACCGCGCGCATCGTGACCCCCGCGCACGCGGCCAGCGCCTCCAGGAGCATGTCGCCCGAACACAGGGCGGTGCCGTCGCCGCCGGTGGCCGGGTGCAGCCCCGCGTCGGCCAGCGCCTTCCCGGTCCGGACCTTGCAAGTCACCCCTTCACCAAGCGTGGCGGCGGCGTCCAAGGTCACGACGGCGGCACCGGGGTCGTCCCGGTAGCGCTCCTTCAGCGGCGCCTGGATCGCCCGCAGCTCGTCCGTATGCATCCGGTCCTCCTCGGGGCCGTTGAAGTTGGCACCGGACAACGTACCGCGCGGGTTTCGATATCTCCGCTACGAGCATGCACGGGGAGATGAGTCCTACCGACACCACAGTGCCCGCCATCACGCTCAACGACGGCGTCGAGATCCCCCAGCTCGGCTTCGGCGTCTTCCAGATCCCGCCCGACGAGACGGTCGCGGCCACCACCCGCGCGTTCGATACCGGCTACCGCCACATCGACACCGCGGCGGCGTACCAGAACGAGGCCGAGGTTGGTCAGGCGTTCCGGGCATCGGGCCTGGATCGCGACGAGGTGTTCATCACCACCAAGTGCTTCAACGACTCGCACGGCTACGAGCAGGCCAAGCAGGCGTTTCAGGACAGCATCGACCGGCTGGGGTTGGAGTTCGTGGACCTCTACCTGATCCACTGGCCGGTTCCCTCCCAGGACAAGTATGTGGAGACCTGGAAGGCGTTCATCGAGCTCAAGGAGCAGGGCTCGATCCGCTCGATCGGCGTGTCCAACTTCCAGCCCGCCCACCTTCAGCGCCTCGAGGACGAGACCGGTGTCACCCCGTCGGTGAACCAGGTCGAGCTGCACCCGCGCTTCCAGCAGGCGGGCCTACGGCGCGAGCACGACGACCGCGGGATCGTGACCGAGGCCTGGAGCCCGCTGGCCCAGGGCGCGGTGCTGGACGATCCGGTGCTGGCGGAGATCGCCGAGGGGCACGACCGGACGACCGGCCAGGTGGTGCTGCGCTGGCACGTCCAGCTGGGCAACGTCGTCTTCCCGAAGTCGGTCACTCCGGAACGGGTCGAGGAGAACTTCGACATCTTCGGCTTCCACCTGTCCGAGGATGAGATGGGTCAGATCGAGGCGCTCGACGCCGGCGACCGCCAGGGCCCGGACCCGGACACGTTCGTCAGGCCCTAAGCTGCTAGCCGCGGCCGGCCTCCGCGGCAGCCCGCTCGGCCAGGTCCAGCTGGCGCTCGATCAGGTCCAGGCCCGAGCCCCAGAATCCCGGGTCGGCCAGATCAACGCCGACGATCCGGCCGAGGTCCTCGGGCGGCATCGAGCCGCCGGCGCGCAGCAGGTCGAGGTACGCGGGCGTGAAGCCCGGTCCCTCCTCCTCGAACCGGCGGTAGACCGACAGCGCCAGCAGGTGGCCGTAGGCGTACGCGTAGACGTAGCCGGGCGTATTCACGAAGTGGGGGACGTACGACCACCAGGACGCGTAGTCCTCGGATGGCTCGACCGAGTCGCCGAGCAGGTCGGCCTGGGTGTCCGACCAGGCCGCGGCGAACGCGTCGGTGGACAGCTCGCCGGACTCGCGCCGCTCGCTGTGGATGCGGTGCTCGAACCGGTTCATCGCGATCTGGCGGAACACCGCGGCCACCGCGCCATCCAGCGATTCGGCGAGCAGCGACAGCCGCACCGCGGCGTCGGGTGCCTCGCCGAGCAGCCGCTCGAGCACGATCGTCTCGCCGAAGATCGAGGCGGTCTCGGCCACGGTCAGCGGCGTGGTGAACTCGAACATGCCCTTCGGCCGAGCCAGCGCGGCATGCACGCCATGGCCAAGCTCGTGCGCCATCGTCAACACGTCGCCGGGGCGCGAGGTGTAGTTGAGCATCACGTACGGGTGCGCGGAGGGGACCGTGTACGCGCAGAACGCCCCGCCCTGTTTGCCCGGCTGTGGCGGCGCATCGATGTACGAGTCCTCGAAGAAGCCGGCGGCCACGTCGCCGAGCTCGTCCGAGAAGGTGCGGTAGCAATCCAGCACCGTCGCCTTGGCCTCGTCGTAGGGCACGTGCTGCTCGGCCTCGGCCACGGGCGCCATGCGGTCGTAGTGGGCCAGCTTCTCGAGCCCCAGCAACCGCGCCTTCAGCTTGTACCACCGCCGGGCCAGGTCGTAGCGCCCGACCACGGCGTCGACCAACGCCGACACCGATTCGTCACTGGCCTCGTTGGCCAGGTTGCGCGACGCCAGCCAGTGCGGGTAGGAGCGCAGCCGGTCCTTCGTCGATTTGTCCTGGAGCAGCGTGTTGAAGATGTAGGCGCGTGTGCGCAAGCCTGGCTGCAGCGCGGCGGTCACGCCCTCGGCCGCGGTGCGGCGCTGATCGCGGTCGGGGCTCTGGAGCAGGCTCAGAGCCTCCATCAGCGGGGCGGGCTCGTCGCGGCCCGGGAGGTCGACCTCGATGGCCGAGGTCAGCTCGGTGAACAGGCGTGCGAACGCCGAGCCGCCGGTGACCTGGGTTTCGGTCAGGATCCGCTCCTCGGGCTCGGTCAGCTGATGGTCGCGATAACGGCGCAGGGTGCGCAGGTGGTGGCGCACCCTGGCGAGCGCATCGTCGCCGAGAAGGCCGTCGACGTGCTCGTCGTCCAGCTCGTTCCACTCCAGGTCGAAGAACAGGAGGGTGGTCTCCAGCGCCGCGCTGCGCTCGGAGACCTGCTGCATCAGCGCGCCCGTGGGGGCGTCCTGGGTGTCCACCGCGAAGGCCAGCGACGCGTACGAGCCGGCGCGGCCGACGCGATCGAAGATGTCCTCCAGCTCGGCGAGCGCGGCGGCCAGCGCCTCGGCGTCCAGCTCGGCCACCTTGCCGCGGTAGCGCGAGGCGAAGTCCTCGCTCAGGCGCGCGGCCTCCTCCAGCAGGCGCGTGACCCCGTCGCGCCCCTCGCCCTCGACGAGCGGCTCGAGGTCCCAGCGGGCATCGGAGAGCGCCTGGTCGTCAGGCGGCGAGAGCGTATCGGCCATGAACTGACCTTACGCGGCGGCGCCCAGCACCCGGGCGGCCCCCGCACGGATCACGCCGGCCACCTGCTCCGGGGAGTCCCATGTCGGCACGTGGCCGCAGTCACGCAACCGCCGCACCTCGATTCCAGCGGGCACGTGGTCCGGCGGGTAGACCGAGCGGTCGCGGTCGGCCCAGGCCATCGTGACCGGCACGCGGATGTCCTCGAAGCCGTGGAACAGGTCGCTGCGCATCTCGTGGTTCGCGCGCGTGAAGCCGGTGGCCGTCGCGTAGGCGCGCACGAGCGCATAGGCATCCGCCGGCGGCACCCGCTCGGGGTGCGCGACGGGGCCGCTGAGCACGAGTTGGCGCCCGCGGGCGGTCGCCACGAGCGGCCGCAGCACCGGCAGCAGGGCGCGCGCCGTGCTGCGGGCGATCTCCGGCCGCGGGCCCAGCACGCGGCGCCAGAAGCCGGCCGCGCACAGGGTGGTCACGCTGAGCGCGGCGTCGGTCTTGGCGAACTCCAGCGCCGCCCAGCCGCCCAGCGAGATGCCGGCCACGTGCGCCTGCTCGATGCCAAGGCCGGCCAGCGTGTCGCGCACGGCGGCGGCGATGTTGGCTGGCGTGGCGGTCACGTCCTCGGGCAGGTCGGGCGAGTCGCCGAAGCCGGGCATGTCCAACGCGACGACGTCGAAGTCGCCCTCGAGCAGCGGCGTCACCGGTCGCCACACGCCGCGGTGCGCGCCCAGGGGGTGGATCAGCGCAAGCGCGGGGCCGGACCCCGAGCGATCGTGGGCCAGCTCGGTCATCGGGGAGAATCTACTCAGGGCGTCCAGGCCGCCTCACGAGCAGCCGGCTCCGGGAGGCTCTGGCGCCACTCGGGCTTGCTGAGCAAGACGTGCACGTCCATGATCCGGCGCTCGCGGAATCCGGCCTCCACGTAGGCGAGATACAGGTCCCACATGCGCCTGAACGTCTCGTCATAACCCATCTCGGCCGCCAGCTCGGCGCTGCCCGCAAAGGCTTCGCGCCAGCTCCGGCAGGTCTCGGCGTAGTGGCGGGTGATGTCGTCCAGCCACACCGTGGTCATGTCGGTCTCTTGCGCCACACAGCGGTGGATGACCTCCAGCGACGGCAGGCAGCCACCGGGGAAGATGTGCGTGTTGATGAAGCTCTTGGACTGCTTCTCGACCTCGTACGAGCGCTCGTCGATGGTGATGGCCTGCAGGAACATCAGCCCGTCGTCGGCCAGCAGCCGCGAGCAGTGCTCGAAGTAGGTGGGGAAGAACTGCCATCCCACCGCCTCGATCATCTCGATCGACACGAGCTTGTCGTAGCTGCCGGTCAGGTCGCGGTAGTCCTCGAGCAGCACCGTGATCCGGTCCTCCAGACCGCGGTCGCGCACCTTCTCGGACGCGTAGGAGTGCTGCTCGCGCGAGATCGTGGTGGTGGTCACCTGGCAGCCGTAGTTCTCGGCGGCGTGGATGGCCATTGCGCCCCAGCCGGTGCCGATCTCGAGCAGGTGGTCGTCTGGCCCGAGCTCCAGCGCACGGCAAGCGCGGTCGAGCTTGGCCTGCTGCGCGTCCTCCAGCGACTGGTCCGGCGTCTCGAAGTACGCGCACGAGTACATCATCGTCGGGTCCAGGAACAGCGAGAACAGCTGGTTGCCGAGATCGTAGTGGGCGGCGATGTTGCGCCTGGACCCGGCGATGTCGTTGCGCGGCACCATGTCGGCCAGCCTCTGGGCCCGGTGCAGCACGGGGTGCCAGTCGCGCCGGACGCGGTCGATGGCGGCCATGTTGCGGGCGCCGATGCGGGTCAGCGCCACCAGGTCGTCGGTGTCCCAGTGCCCGTCCATGTAGGTCTCCGCCAGGCCGAGCGAGCCACGCAGCATGTTGCGGTAGAAGTCCTGGTGGTGAACGAAGATCGTGGCCCGCAGCTCGGCGCCCGGGTCGCCGAAGGTGAGCGTGCGGCCGGAGTCGATCACGTCGATCCGCTCGCGCTTGATCAGCGAGAACAGCTTGAACGCGAACCGGCGGGCGACCGTGTCGCGGATCACGAGGCGCGCTCCGGGTGGCGGAAGTAGGGGGCGCCCTTGAGCTTGAGCTTCAGCGCGTTCCAGTAGATCAGGGCGACAACGCGCAGTGAGGTGAATGGGAACCGCGCCAGCAGGCCGAGCAGCCGCCGCGGCGTGAGCTCGCGGCGCTCCAGCGACAGCGTGGCGTCGAACACGTGCGCGCCGCCGCTGCCGGTCTCGTCGATGTGCACCAGCAGCCGGCGGCCGGGCTCGGTCACGCGCCAGTCGTAGTGGCCGTCCATGCCGATGAAAGGCGACACGTGGAAGACCTTGTCCATCGTGTCGCGCATGACCGACGCCCCGCCATCGCGGGACAGGACATAGGCGTGGCTCTCCCCCCACGGGGTGTTGGTCACGTCGGCAACCACGGCTTCCACACGCTCGCCGCCGCGGGCGAAGCAGTAGTAGAAGCTCACCGGATTGAACGAATGCCCGAACGTGCGCAGCGTGGTCAACAGGCGCACCGGGCCGGGCGGTCGGCTGCCGGTCCGCTGCTCGACCAGGTCGCGCACGCAGTCGGCCAGGGGCCGCTGGGGATCGCCGAGGTAGTCCTGGCGGCGGAAGCGGGCCAGTGCGCGGCCGGTGGCCGAGTAGAACGGCCTCAGGTCCAGGGTGCGCGGAAGCTCGTCGAGGTCCAGCAGCAGCATCGCGTGGCGGTAGGTGAAGTCGTGGCCCACCGGCTCGTGGCGGCGGTGGCGGACCCAGCCGTCGTAGATCGCCGAGGCGCTCATGCGGCCACCCGCGCCATCGTGTCGGTCCTCGCGCGTTGCGTGCCGCCCACGCGCTCGAGCGCGTTCAGCGCGCTGACCACGCCGTCCTCGTGGAACCCCCAGCGCCAGTAGGCGCCGCAGTAGTGGATCCGGTCAGCGCCCGAGATCTCCATCTGACGCTCCTGCGCCGCCACGCCCTCCGGCGTGAACACGGGGTGCGAGTAGTCGATCGTCGTGATCACCTTGGTCGGATCGATCCGGTCGCTCATGTTCAGGGACACCAGGTATTCGGTGTCGCTTTCCAGCGACTGGAGCAGGTTCATCCAGTAGGTCAGCCGCGCCTCGCGCGCGCCCGGCACCAGGTGCGCGTTCCACGCCGCCCACGCCGCACGGCGGCGCGGCATCAGCGATGTGTCGGTGTGCAGCACCGCCTGGTTGGGCTGGTAGGCCACGGCGCCCAGGACGTCACGCTCGGCAGCCGTCGGGCGCCCGAGCATCGCCAGCGCCTGGTCGGCGTGCGCGGCAACCACGACCTCGTCGAACAGCTCGGTCTCGCAGCCGTCGGCGGCCACCAGCACCCCGTCGCCGGTGCGCTCGAGCGAGCGCACGGGCGCGCCGAGCCGGATCCGGTCGGCGAACGGGCGCGTGATCTCCTCGACGTACCTGCGCGAGCCGCCGGTCACGGTGCGCCACTGGGGCCGGCCGGTGAAGCCGAGCATGCCGTGGTTGTGGAAGAAGCGGGCCAGGAACGCGGCCGGAAACGACCACAGCTGCCCGGGATCGGCCGACCACACGGCCGAGGCCTGGGCCACGATCAGCCGTTCGGTGAACCACTCGCCGTAGCCGCCGGCATCCAGGAACTCGCGCAGCGACGGCCCCTCGTCGGGCGCCAGCTCCAGCAGCGAGCGGACCTCGCGGTTGAAGCGCACCAGGTCGCGCACCATTCGCAGGAAACGCGGGTTGGCGGCGTTGGCCGGCTGGGCGAACAGGCCGCGCGGGCTGCCGCTGTACTCGAAGCCGCCGGTGCCGTCGCTGACCGAGAAGCTCATGCGCGACCGCTGGGTTTTCACGCCCAGCTCGGCCAGCAGCGGCTCGAAGTTGGGGTAGTTGCGGTCGTTGTAGACGATGAAGCCGGTGTCGACCCAGTGGGTCCCGTCCGCCGCGTCCACGCGCACGGTGTTGGTGTGGCCGCCGACGCGGTGCTCGGCCTCGAACACGGTGATGTCGTGCTCGCGCTGGAGCCGGTGGGCACACACCAGGCCGGAGATGCCGGTGCCGACGATTGCGATCTTCTGGGCCATGACCCTTTCCTACGGTTGGAACGCGGCACCCGATCAATCCCCGCGCCCGGTGCCTCGTTCCCGAACCAACGGAGACACTGCATACCAAACGCCAAGTGGGTTAGATTCCTCCCGGAGGTCGCCGGTACATCTCGAAGGAGGACTGAAGGTTGGACACCAGCCGACTGAAGGCGCTGCCGTTGTTCGAAGGGGTCTCGGACGAGGATCTGGACAAGATCGCGCCGTTCGTGAGCGAGGTGTCCGTGTCCGAGGGCAAGCACCTCGTCGACGAGGGTGACTACGCGTACGAGTTCATGGCGATCGAGGAGGGCGACGCCGAGGTGGTGCGCGGCGACGAGACGCTGGCCAACCTGAGCGCCGGCGACTACTTCGGCGAGATCGGGCTGCTCGAGGCCGACCGCCGCAACGCCACCGTGATCGCCCGCTCGCCGATGCGCCTGCTCACGCTGGACCAGTGGGACATGAAGCGGCTGGAGAAGGCGATCCCGTCGGCGGCCGAGAAGATCCGGGAGACCGTCCGGTCGCGGAGCCAGTAAGGCGGACACGACGTCCGCCTGACACACCTTTCCCGCGTCGGCGGCTGACGGCGCTCGGTGCCGTCGCGGCCCTGGCGCTTGCCGTGGGCCTGGCGGCCGGCTCCGGCGGCGATGGCGATCCGCCCAGCGGCGCCGGCGGGCAGGCCGCCACGGCGCCGGAGCGGCCGGCAGGCCCCTCCCAGGCCGCGCGGCTCCCGCTCGCGCGCCGGGTCGGAGAGCTGCTGGTCATGAGCTTCGACGGGCCCACCGCGCCGGGCTACATCGTCCGCCGGCTGCGCAGCGGCGAGGGCACGGGCGTGATCCTGTTCGCCAAGAACGCGCCCGACGCGCCGACGCTGCGCTCGCTGACCGCCGCGCTCCAGCGCGCCGCCCGTGGCACGGCGCTGGTGGCCACCGACCAGGAGGGCGGCGACATCCGCACGCTGCCATTCTCGGCCCCGGAGCCCTCGCAGGCGCGCCTTCGCACCGAGGAGGCGGTGACCGCCGCGGCACGTGACGCCGCCCGCGGGCTCCGCGCGGGCGGGGTCAACGTGAACCTGGCGCCGGTCGGCGACGTGGCCGACTCGTTGCGGTCGGTGGTGGCCGGCCGCGCCTATCCCGGCGGCGGGCGCCAGGTGGCCGAGCTGACCGCCGCGGCTGTCCGAGCGCACGGGCGCGAGCGCGTGGGCGCCACCGCCAAGCACTTTCCCGGCCTCGGGCGGGCGACCGAGAACACGGACGACACCTCCGTGACGATCGCCGCCCCGCGCGCCGAGCTGGACGCCACCGACCTGTTGCCGTTCACGGCCGCAATCGGCGCCAACACGCCGCTGGTCATGAGCTCGCATGCGCTCTATCCCGCGCTCGACCGCCGCCGGATCGCCTCACAGTCAGCGGCGATCCTGAACGACCTGCTGCGCCGCCGGCTCGGGTTCAAGGGCGTTGTGGTCACCGATTCGATCGAGGCTCAGGCCGTGCTCGACCGTTCCGACGTGGCCGAGGCCGCCGAGCGCTCGGTGCTGGCAGGCAACGACCTGGTCCTGATGACCGGCTCGGGCTCGTTCAACGAGGTTCAGCCGCGACTGCTGGCGCGCGCCCGCCGCGACCCGCGCTTCCGCGCGCGCGTGACCGAGGCGGCGGATCGGGTGCTCGCACTCAAGCGCCGGCTGGGCCTGCGAGCGCCTCCGGCGCCCTAGTCCGAGCCGTCGTCGCCCGCGCGCTCGACCGCGCGCGCCATCAGCTCGAGATGCACCGAGCGCTCGCCGCCCGCGCGCCGTGTCCACGCGCCGTCGGCGCCAAGGTCCCAGGCGAAGCTGTCGTCCACCAGGCAGCGCTCGAGGGTGTCCTCCACCTGGGCCAGCAGCGGAGGCGACTCCACCGGCATCAGCAACTCCACGCGCGTGTCCAGGTTGCGCGGCATCAGGTCGGCCGACCCCATGAACAGCCGGTGTTCCTCGCCGCGCTGGAACAGGTACACGCGCGAGTGCTCCAGGAACCGCCCGACCACCGACACCACGCGGATGTTGTCGCTCACGCCCGGTACACCGGGACGCAGGCAGCAGATGCCACGCACGTTGATGTCCACCGGCACGCCCGCCTGTGAGGCCTGGTACAGCGCCCTGATGCAGCGCCGGTCCACCAGCGAGTTCATCTTCAGCACGATCCGCGCCGCGCGCCCCTCGCGGTATGCGGCCACGGTCTGATCGATCTGCTCGAGGAGCCCGGAGCGCATGCCCTCGGGTGCCACCAGCGCCTTCTGGTACCCGGACGGGCGCGCGGCGCCGGTCAACACGTTGAACAGCGCCGCCACGTCGGCCGCCACCTGGCGGTCGGTCGTGAACAGGCCGAAGTCCTCGTAAAGGCGCGCGGTCTTGGCGTGATAGTTGCCAGTGCCAACGTGCACGTAATGGCGCACGCCATTGCCCTCACGGCGCACGATCAACAGCGCCTTTGCGTGCGTCTTCAGGCCCGGCAGACCGTGCACGACGTGCGCGCCCGCCTCCTCGAGCGAGCGCGCCCAGCCGATGTTCCGGCGCTCGTCGAAGCGTGCCTTCAGCTCGACGAGGCAGACGGCCTGCTTGCCGCGCTCGGCGGCCTCGATCAGCAGCGGCACCAGCTTCGAGTCGTCCGAGGTGCGGTACACGGTCATCTTGATCGCCAGCACCTGGGGGTCGCGCACGGCCTGCTCGACCAGCCGCTCGACGCTGCCGGCGAACGAGTCGTAGGGGTGGTGCACCAGCAGGTCGGTCACGCGCATTGCGCTCATCACGTCGGCCTTGCCGTCGGGCGCGGCGAACGGACCGGCGTTCAGCGGCGTCCACGACTCCTCGTGCAGATGCGAGTACCCATCCAGGCCGTGCAGCTGCCACAGGTCGCCAAGGTCGAGCAGGTCGCGAACATCGACGACCTCGCTCTCCTCGATGCCCAGCTGCTCGACGAGGAAGTCGCGCAGCTCCGGGTCGGCGCCTGCATTGACCTCCAGCCGCACCACCTCGCCGAACCGGCGCGCGCGCAGCTCGTCCTCGACGGCGCGCAGCAGGTCGTCGGCCTCGTCGGAGACCTCGAAGTCGGCGTCACGGGTCACCCGGAAGAGCGCGTGCCCCTGAACCTCCATGCCCGGGAACAGCGCGTCAAGGTGGCGCGCGATCGCCACCTCCTGCGCGACGAACGTGCCGCCGCCCAGGTCCACGAACCGCGGCAGCACCTCGCGCGGCACCTTCACGCGCGCGAACAGCCGTGTCTCGTTGACGGGGTCGTGCACCCACACGCCCAGGCTCAGCGAGAGGTTGGAGATGTACGGGAACGGCCGGCCCGGGCCGACCGCCAGCGGGGTCAGCACGGGGAAGATCTGCTCGTTGAAGATCCGGTCGAGGTTGTCCGATTCGGCGGCGGACAGCTCGTCACCTGACGCGATCCTGATGCCCTCCGTGGCCAGCGCCGGCCGCACCCGCTCGGACCACGCGCCCGAGTGCCGCGCGCCCAGCTCGCGGCGGCGCTCGGCGATCCGCTCGATCGTCTCCGACGGCGACAGGCCGTCGGCCTTGCGCACGTCGATGCCGGCGTCGACCTGGTCGTGCAGGCCGGCAACCCGCACCATCTCGAACTCGTCGAGGTTCGACGTGTAGATGGCCAGGAACTTCACGCGTTCCATCAACGGCGTGCGTTCGTCCTCGGCCAGCTCCAGCACACGCTCGTTGAAGTCCAGCCACGACAGCTCGCGGTTGGTGTACAGCTCGCTCGCGTCGAGGTCGGTCCCGGCGCTGGTGTCGGTCACGCTCACTTGTAAATCCTCGCTGCTCTAGCTTGCCCACTCGTGATCTGGATGTTGCGACACGGCGAGGCCGAGGACGGCTCCCCCGACGCCGAGCGCCGGCTGACCGACAAGGGGCGCGGCCAGGCCGAGGCCACCGGAAGAGCGCTGGCGGTGATGGGTGTCGAGCTGGACGCCTGCGTCACCAGCCCCAAGGTACGCGCCCGGGACACGGCCGCGCTCGCGTGCACAGCGCTCGGCATCGAGCCCGAGGAGGATCCGCGGCTGGAGGGAGGCCCGTTCGACCCGCGTGAGCTCGCCGAGGGCCGCGGCGAGCACGTGATGCTGGTGGGCCACGACCCCGACTTCTCGCTGGCCGTGAACCACATGACGGGCGCGCAGGTGCGGATGAAGAAGGGCGGCCTGGCCGCGATCGACCGTGGCGAGCTCATCCTCCTGCTCCGTCCGCGTGAGCTGGCGCTTCTGGCTCAGGCGGGCTGATCGCGGCCAGCAGCGTGCCGCGGAAGTCGCGCGCCTCGAGCCGGATCCACTCGCGCTCGAAGCGGGCGAACAGCACGCGGCGGCGGGCGGCCAGGTGGGTCGCAAGCGTCTCGAGCCCGCGATGGCGGTCGGCGCCGGTCGCCGTCGGCGCCAGCTCGGCCTTGAGGTCGCGCGCATTGCGCCCGGCGCGCCGGGTCAGTTCATCGATGTCGTTCGCCCGCAGCTGCGCGGCGTGGGCCTGGACGCGCGGCAGCATCTCGTCGCAGTCGTGGATGTCGCCGAGCAGCTGCTGCAGCGCCTTTGCCGTGCGCACGCCGTCCGTCGCGCCCTTGCCGAGTGCCGGCCGCGCGATCTCCAACACGTAGCGCAGCCGCTTCGCGGCGATTCGCAGGTCGTGCAGCTTCTTCGGCTTGTCCACGTCCAGCGCCTTGGGCGCGAGCGCGTACAGCTCGTCGACGCGCACCTTCACGATCCGCCGTGCGTTGTCGGCGAACGACCCATCGGGCTCCAGCCGATCGACCGGCCTGGCCTTCATTTCCGCGCCGCCGCGGCCAGCTCCTGGAGCCGCTCGGGCAGGCGGCTCTCCCGGACGTGGGCCAGCGCGAGCGCCACCGCTTCGTTGGCGGCCGCCTGCTCGCTGCGCAGCTCCTCGACCAGCCCCGCCACGCCGGGGCGGTCGGCAGGCGCGAACTGCTTCGCCATCGCCTCTAGCTCCTCGATCGCCACGTCGGGGTCGCGCCGCTCGCCGAGCCGGTCGGCCAGGTCCTTGACCTGCTTCAGCACACCGGCGTGTGCCTTGCGCGGGAAGCACGGGGCGAAGACCTCGAGCGCGGCGCGCAGCCGGCGCGTGGCCACGCGCATGTCGTGCACGCCCTCGATCTCGGACAAGTCCGGAGCGGCGTCGGCGAACGTGAACACCTCGGCGGCCCGGACCGACACTGCGGCGGCAGCGGCGTCGCGAAAGCGCGTGTCGGGCGCTAGCCCGCGGATCGGCTGCGCCTTTGCCATCAGCCCCCGGCCAGCTCCAGCACGGCGCCCTCGCGAAGGCCGCCGCGGGCAGGCAGCAGCTCGCTGCCCAGCCGCTCGGCGACCGCGCTCAGGACGGCGATCCCGGCCGGCAGCAGCGCAACGCGGTCGGGGTCGAGCTCCAGCCGCCGGGCGGCCTCCTCGGCGGGGTGCGCGCACAGCCGCTCGAGCGCGCGGCGCAGGGACGCCGGCGTGAGGCGCGGCCCGGTCAACCGGTGCAGCGACGTCGCCGTCCCGCCCACGGCAAGCGTCAGGTTCACGGACGGTGGCCGCACCTGTTCGAGCGCCGCCGCCGCGGCGCTCTCCCAGGCGGCCACGTGCTCGGCCGCGGGCGGGTCGGTCGCGGGGTGGTCGGCGCAGAGGCTGCTGGAGCCGATCGGCACCGAAGTCGTCCAGTCCGCGGGGCCCGTGCGCGTGCCGGCGGCCAGCTCGGTCGATCCGCCGCCCACATCCACCACTCCGAGCCGCTCGACGACGCGGTCCTCGAGCCCCTGGCGCGCCCCCGCGAACGACAGCTGTGCCTCCTCGTCGCCGCTGAGCACGCGCATCGGCAGCCCGGCCGCCAGCTCGACCGCCGCGCGCAGCTCGTCGCCGTTGGTGGCCTCGCGCACCGCGGCGGTGCCCAGCAGGACGATCCGCTCGGTCCCCATCTCTGCGGCCTCCGCGACCAGCGTTGCACTCACCTGCGCGGTCTCGGCGATCTTCTCGGGCGCGACCTCGCCGCCCGCGCCGATCCGGGTGAAGATCCGACGGGCGGCCAGCGCCCGTACACGGCCGCCGTTCACCTCGGCCACCAGGAGCCGGGTCGTGTTGCTCCCGATATCGATGCAGCCGTACACGGCATCGACACGATTGCGGTCCGGCCGACCGCCGTCAACCGGACTGCTTGACGGCGATGCCCTCGAGCAGGTGCGCCACCCGCTCACACGCGTCGATGGCCTGCTCGAGCCGCTCGAACACGTCCTTCCAGCGGATCACCACCATCGGGTCGATCCCGCCGGAGAACAGGTCCACCAGCGCCTGGCGGCTGATCCGGTCGCCCTCGTCCTCGAGCCGGTCGACCTCGGCCAGATGTGGCGCCATCGCGGACAGGTCATCCAGGCTCTGGAGCGCGGCGGAGACGCCGGCGCCGGCCTCGCGCAGCACCGCGGTCAGTTCGAGCGCCTGCTCCATCGGCGCCTCGATCTTGTACAGGCCGAGCACGTCGGCGGTCTCCTCGCTCAGGTCGACCACGTCGTCCAGGGCCGTAGCCAGCGCGTGGATGTCGTCGCGATCGATCGCCGTGACGGCGGTCGAGTGCAGCTGGTGGAGGATGTCGTGGGTGATCCGGTCGCCCTCCTCCTCGAGCTGCTTGATCTGACCGCGGCTGACGGTCGTGTCGGGCCACTCGCGCATCAGGCGGTCCAGCAGCGTGGTGGCGGCCTCGGCGTTGTGTCCCGCAAGGGCGAAAAGGCCGAAGAAGCCCTCGTCGTCCGTATGGGGCACGGCCGCCATGTCAGCGGGGCGGCGGAGTGGCCGACAACTCCGGGTGCGAGGCGTCCTCGAACTCTCGGAAGAGGCCGGTGGCCACGAACGCCGTCTGTTCGCCGATGTCGACGGCGTTGTCGCCCACCCGCTCGATCGCCCGGGCCACGAGCATCATGTGCATGGCCCACTCGCGCCGGTCGGGGTCGTCGCCGATGCTCAGCGCGCGGTCGAACGAGCACTTGTTCAGCCGGTCGATCTCCTCGTCCTGGCGGACGAGGTCCTGCGCCATCGCCGGATCGCGGCGCTCGAACGCCTGCTTGCACTGGACCACGAGCGACGCCGCCAGCTCGCCCATCCTGGCGATGTTGGCAAGCAGCTCGTCGTCGTCGGGCGGCTCACGCCCGGCCAGGGGCACCATCTTCGCCATGTTCACGCACTGGTCGCCCATCCGCTCCACGTGCTTGATCACGTGCAGCAGTGCCGCCACGAGGCGGAGGTCGCCGGCCACGGGGGCCTGCAGCGCAAGCAGCGAGAGGATGCCCTGGTGCACCTCCAGGTAGCGGCCGTCGATCCGGTCGTCGTCGGCGATCACCATCGCCGCCAGCTCGATGTCGCGGTGCGCGACCGTCTCGAGCGCCCGGTCGAGCGCCTGGCTGACCATGTCCAGCCCGCCCAGCGCCTGGGCCTCGAGCTTGGCCAGCTCGTCCTGGAAGTGCTGGCGATTGCTGCCGCGCTCGGCCATCAGCCGACCTTGCCGGTCACGTAGGCCTCGGTGCGCTCGTCGGAGGGGTTGGTGAACACCTTCTCGGTCTCGTCGAACTCGACCATGTTGCCCACGCGCACGTCGTCCTTCTCGACCTTCACGGTGAAGAACGCCGTGCGGTCCGAGATGCGCGCGGCCTGCTGCATGTTGTGGGTCACGATGACGATCGAGTACTCCTGCTTGAGCTCGTCGATCAGGTCCTCGATCGCGCCGGTGGAGATCGGGTCCAGCGCCGAGCACGGCTCGTCCATCAGGATCACGTCGGGCTTGACCGCCAAACAGCGGGCGATGCAGAGGCGCTGCTGCTGGCCGCCGGACATGCCGAACGCGTTGTCCTTGAGCCGGTCCTTGACCTCGTCCCACAGGGCGCCGCGGCGCAGCGCACGCTCCACGATCTCGTCCATGTCGCCCTTCATGCCGAGCACGCGCGGGCCGAACGCGATGTTGTCGTAGATCGACTTGGGGAACGGGTTCGGCTTCTGGAACACCATCCCGATCCGCTTGCGGACCTCGACCGGGTCCACCTGGGGCGCGTACAGGTCCTCGCCGTGGTAGCTGATCTTGCCCTGCACGCGCGCGCCGGGGATCAGGTCGTTCATCCGGTTCAGGCACCGGATCAGCGTGGACTTGCCGCAGCCCGAGGGCCCGATCAGCGCGGTCACCTCGTGCCTGCCGATCGGGAAGCTGATGTCGCGCACGGCGGGCTTGGAGCCGTAGTGCACGTCCACGCTCTCGAGATCGAACACGGACTCGCGCACCGGCTTGACCGTCGGGGCGGCGTCGGCCGTGACGGCGGCCCCGTTGCGGGGGTGGCGGCCGGGTGCCGGACTCGTCGTCTCGGGTTCGGCGGGGTGGCTGGTTGGGGTCTCCATGTTCTCTCTCTCGGTCTGGGGTTCGGACCGGTCGGGTTCGTCGGCCGTTACCACTTCTGCTCGTAGCGGTTGCGCAGATAGATGGCCACCGCGTTCATGGCCAGGAGCAGGACCATCAGCACGATGATCGCCCCCGCAGCCAAAGCCTTGAACTCGTCCTGGGGCTGGGAGATCCAGTAGAAGATCTGGATCGGCAGCGCCGTGAACTGGGAGCTCAGGTCGGGGTCGAACGCCACGAACGTTGCGGCGCCGACCACGATCAGCGGCGCGGTCTCGCCGATGGCCCGCGACAGCGCCAGGATCACGCCCGTGGCGATTCCGGGAACCGATGCGGGCAGAACCTGGCGCCAGATCGTCTGCCACTGGGTTGCTCCCAGCGCCTGCGAGCCCTCGCGGATCGAGGGCGGCACGGCGCGGATGGCCTCGCGGCCGGTGATGATCACGACCGGCAGCACGAGCAGGCCAAGTGCCAGTCCGCCCGCCAGCACCACGTTGCCAAGGTCCAGCGGCCCGCGGACCAGGAACGCCAGTCCGAGGATGCCGTAGACGATCGAGGGCACGGCGGCCAGGTTCTGGATGTTGACCTCGATCGCGCGGTTGAACCAGAGCTCGCGATCGGCGTACTCCTCGAGGTAGACGGCGGTTGCGACGCCGACCGGCACGATGAAGAGGATCACCACGCCCATCAGCCAGACGGTGCCGAGCAGCGCGGCGCGGATGCCGGCGTTGGCGGGAAAGGAAGAGGCGTACTTGGTGAAGAACTCGCCGCTGATCGAGCTGCTGCCGTCGAGTGCCACGTCCACGAGCAGCACGGCCAGCATCAGCGCCGAAAGGGCCAGGCAGGCCAGCAGCAGCGCCCGGAAGCCGCCTTCGCGCAGGCGCGCGGACCCCTTGCGCCTGCCCGCGACGGAGCTGCCCACGGCGCTCACTCGTACACCTGCCGGTACTTGCGCACGAACCGGATCGAGAATGCGTTGAGAACCAGGGTGATCAGGAACAGCAGCATCCCGACGGCGAAGACCGTCTTGTACTGCACGCTGCCGGTTGCCAGGTCGCCCTTGGCGATCGAGGCGATGTAGGAGGTCATGGTGAACTCCGGCTCGCGTGGATCGAGGGTTATCTGCGCGATCTGGCCGGCGGCAACCAGAACGATCATCGTCTCGCCGACGGCGCGCGAGGCGCCCAGCACGATCGAGGCGACGATGCCCGACAGCGCGGCCGGGAACACCACTCGGAGCGAGGTCTGCAGCCGGCTTGCGCCGAGCCCGAACGAGCCCTCGCGCAGGGACTGGGGCACCGCCGACATCGCGTCCTCGGAGACCGAGGCGATCGTCGGGATGACCATGAAGCCCATCACGATCGAGGCCGACAGCACGTTGAAGATGCTCACGTCGAGCTTCGCGATGTCGTTCAGCAGGTTCGGCGTGAAGAAGGTCAGCGCGAAGTAGCCGAACACGATCGTGGGCACTCCCGCGAGCAGCTCCAGAACCGGCTTGAACGTCTTGCGCACCCGGGGTGAGGCGTACTCGCTCAGATAGATCGCCGAGCCAAGGCCCAGCGGGATGGCCACCACGAGTGCGATCGCGGTCACGAACAGCGTGCCCCACACCAGCGGCACCACCCCGAAGCTCTGGGGCTTGATCACCGGTGACCAGTCGGTCCCGAACATGAACTCGCCGATGCCGACGTCACCGAAGAAGACGACCGTCTCCCGCACCAGCGACACCACGATGCCGGTGGTGGTGAGGACCGACAGGAGCGCGGCCAGCAGCAGGACACCCTTGATCAGGTCCTCGCCGACACGACGGCGCGCCACCCCCAGCTTGGGGGTGGCGCGTGTGTGCTGAGTCGCCGCTTCCATCGCCTACTTCGCCGCGGCCTCGGCCGCCTTGAGGTCGGCAGCGCCCTTCGTGGCCTGGGCGTCGGTCAGCGGCACGATCTGCGCGGTCTTCGCGATCTCGGCCTGGTTCGCGACGATGTAGTCCATGAACGCCTTGACCTCGGGCTTGTTCAGGGACTTCTCGCTGGGGTACATGAACAGCGGCCGCGACAGCGGCGTGTAGCTGTTGTCCTGGATCGTCTTCTGCGAGGGCTTCACGCAGCCATCGCCCCCATCCACGCCGACAAGGTTCAGCTTGTCCTGGTTCTGCTCGTAGTAGGAGAAGCCGAAGTACGCCAGGCCGCCCTTGTCGCCCTCGACGCCCTGGACCAGCACGTTGTCGTCCTCGGACGGCTGGTACTCCTTGCGCGAAACACCCTCCTCACCGTTGATCTCGTCGGTGAAGAAGTCGAACGTGCCGGAGTCCGTGCCCGGGCCGAAGAGGCTGGCCTTCGTGCTCGGGAACTTCGGGTTGACCTGGTTGTAGGCCGTGACCTTCGAACCCTGGTTCCAGAGCTTCTTCAGCTCGTCGGTTGTCATGCAGTCGATCTGCAGGTCCTTGTTGGTGACCACGGCGATGCCGTCGTTGGCCACCTGGATCTCCTTGTACTTCACGCCTGCCTTCCTGCAGAGCGGGACCTCCTCGTCGTCCTTGATCGGGCGCGAGGCGTCGGAGATGTCGGTCTCGCCGGCGCAGAACTTCTCGAAGCCGCCGCCGGTGCCGGAGGTGCCCACGGACACCTTCACGTTGGGGTTCTCCCCCTGGAAGCCTTCGGCAGCAGCCTGGGCAAACGGGCCCACGGTGCTGGAGCCGTCGATCTTGATCGAGCCGGAGAGGTCGCCGCCGCCCGCTCCGCCTCCTCCGCCGCCCGAGCCGTCGTCGCCACAGGCGGCGACTCCCAGTGCGAGCGCGCCCGACGCAGCCAGCGCGAGCCACTTGTTCATGCGATTTCTCCTTGAGTCATTCATGTGGGGCGAACGTCGCACGCTGTGCCCGGCAGTCTGTTGCCGGGTTGTGCACACCATGTGAAAGGGATGTGAAAGCGGCTTTGCCGCTTTCACGATGGGGTGCCACTGATTGGGCATCCATGCCCAATCAGTGAACGGCGGCGGCCGCTGAGATGGCCGGCTCGCCGGAGGGTCCGTTGACGCGGGTGAGTCGCCGGGTGGGGTCCGTTGACGTGTGAGCCGGCCATGGATGGCCGGTGAACCGAGGGGGTCCTTGACGTTTGAGAGCCGGCCATGGATGGCCGGCGAACCGAGGGCATCACGACAGGCGGGTGAGGTGGCTCCGGGCCTGCTCGGGCTGGAAGCGGTAGCCGAAGCCGAAGTGGGTGTGGATGAAGCGCCTGTCGGGGGCGGCGTCGTCGAGCTTCTGACGCAGCTTGGCCACGTAGACGTCGACCGAGCGGTCGGACTTGCGGTAGGGATCGCCCCACACCGTCCGGTGGAGTTCCTCGCGGCTGACGATCCTGCCCCTGCGCTCGACGAGCGCCGCGAGCAGCTCCAGCTCGCGCGACGTCAGGCTCAGTGGCCGGCCGTCGGCCGCCGCCATGTATTCCGCGGGTCGCACCACGACCTCGCCCGCCTCCAGGTGCCCATTGGCCGCTGCTTCCATGGGCATGAAAGCTGCCAGCCATCTGCGCAATGGCCGTTATGTGCGCGTGACCGGGCTGTGAAAAACCTGTAAACGACGGTAACCCTCCGGCCGGGTGGCGTATGCTGGACACACGTGAACCTGAGCGATCAAGGACCGATCCGCCTGGCCGTGCTGGATTCCGACTCGGGGTTCGTGCGGGTTCTGGAGAACAGGCTCGACGGTCTCAACTGGCCCCATCTGCACCTCGAAGCCGCTCCGCATGTGGAGGAGATGGCGGTCATGCGCGTCGACGCGCTGGTGCTGGACCTCGCTCTCCTGGGGCGTGAGGCGTGGGAGTACGTCGAGGACCTGTCCACCGCCGCACCCACCCTTGGCATCGTTGTCTGCACGGGCCGGTCGACCGTCGCCCAGCGCGTCCGCGGGCTGCGCCTCGGCGCGGACGACTGGGTCTCAAAGCCCTGTCACCCTGAAGAGGTCATCGCGCGCGTCGAGGCCGTCGTGCGCCGCCGCACCGTGGCCGCCGGGCCCGCCGACGAGGAGCCGGTCACCGCAGGCGATCTCGAGATCCGCGCCGACCAGTTCCAGGCCTTCTCGGGCGGGAGCAGCGCCGACCTGACCCGGCGCGAGTTCGAGGTCCTCACGCTGCTCGCGCACGCCGAGGGCCGGGTCATCCAGCGCGAGGAGATCTACCAGCGCGTGTGGGGCTACACGATGGCTCACGGCGACCGCTCGGTCGACGTGTTCATCCGCAAGGTGCGCCAGAAGCTCGCGGCGGTGTCGCCGCCGTGGCGTTACATCCACACCCACTTCGGGGTCGGCTACCGATTCGACCCCGAGCGCCGCGACGACGCCCCGCCGCTGGCCGAGCCGCAGCTGGCCGAGCTGGACGAGGCGCTCGAGCAGTTCACCGCGGGCCTTCCCGAGTAGCACTCCCGCCATACTGCGGGGGGATGCGCCGCCGTGAACTGATCCCCGGCGGGGTCGAGCTGGCTGCCGCTGCGGGCCGGCCGCACGCCGCCTGACCGAGCTCCCCGTCAACCCAGGAGGCAGACATGTCCAACCGAGGACGAGTGGGCCTGATCGTGCTCGCGGCGGCCGTCGTGGCCGTCGCGTTCATCGCTCTGAGGCCATCAGACAGCAGCGACAAGGCCGACGACCCGGCCGGCGCCACCACCGACACCACGGCAACCGAGCGCGCCGGCGACGGCGCGGCCAGGGAGCCGACGGCAACCGCTGAGTCCGCGCCACCGCCACCGCAGGAGATCACGCTGCGTGACGGCGTGCCGCGCGGCGGCGTCAAGCGGATCGTGGTCGAGAAGGGCGAAGAGGTCCGGCTTCAGGTGCGCACCAACGAGGCCGGCGACGACATCCACCTGCACGGCTACGACATCGAGAAGAAGGCGGCCGCGGGCGCGCCCGCGAACTTCCGCTTCAAGGCGGACATCGAGGGCGTCTTCGAGATCGAGAGCCACACCGCCGAGGACGCCGGGCGCGAGCCACTGATCGCGCGGCTGGTCGTGGAGCCGTCGTGACTGCCAGCCGAGCGCCGCGAGCGGGGCGGGGGGCGTGAACCCCCTGCAGGGCATCTTCGTACTCGCCCACGGCATCGTCGGCAGGACCGACCTGCCGATCCCGGAGTGGCTGTTCGGATGGGCGGCTGCCGTCGTGCTGGTCATCTCGTTCGTGGCGCTGGCCGTGCTGTGGCCGAAGCCGCGGCTCCAGGACGGTGGCTTCGCCGCGCTGCCCGCATGGCTGTCGCGCGCGCTCACCAGCCGCGTCACCGACGTCCTGTGCGGTCTCATCGGCGTTGCCGTGCTCGGGCTGATCGTCTACTCGGGTTTCAGCGGTGTGCAGGTACCGATGGCCAACTTCGCGTCGGAGTTCGTTTTCGTGATGTTCTGGACCGGCCTGGTCGGCATCAGCGTCCTGTTCGGCGACATCTTCCGTGCCTTCAACCCGTGGCGGGCCCTGGGCCGGTTCGTGGCGTGGATCGCACAGACCGCCGCGGGCGGGGAGATGCCGGCGCCGCTCAAGTACCCCGAGCGGCTCGGCTACATCCCGGCCGCGATCGGTTTGCTGGCGTTCACCACGCTCGAGCTGGTGGCGGCCGAGGGCAGCACGCCCCGGAACGTGGCCATCGCCGCGCTCGTCTATTCGGCTGCGACGTTCGTGGGGATGGCGCTGTACGGCGTCGACACCTGGGTCCGCCGAGGCGAGGCCTTCAGCGTCTACTTCAACCTGTTCTCGCGGATCGGGCCGTGGACCTCGCACGCCGGGAAGGTGGGCTTGCGGCGCCCGCTGTCGGGCCTGGCCGCCTGGGAGCCGCTTCCGGGGGCGGTGTTCCTGCTGGCGGTCATGATCGGCACCGTCACCTTCGACGGCGCGGCCGAAGCGCCGATCTGGACCGGGATCGCACCCGACATCCAGGATGCGTTCGTGTCGCTCGGCCTGTCGCCCGAGAAGGGACTCGAGGCGGCGTTCTTCATCGGCCAGATGCTGGGCGTCGGGCTCGTCTACGGCTTCTACCGGCTGGGCATCGCGGGCGCGCGCAGTGTCGGCGGTGACGTGTCCGCGCGCGAGCTGGCCAACGTGTTCGTGCACTCGCTCGTGCCGATCGCGTTCGCCTATGTCGCCGCGCACTACCTGACCCAGCTGCTCTACCAGGGCCAGTCGATGATCTTCCTGGTCTCCAACCCGCTGGGCAAGGACGGCACCGACTTCTTCGGCACGGCCGACCGGGCCGTGGACTACGGCGTGATCGGGGCGACGAGCGCGTGGTACTACCAGGTGGGATTCGTGGTCGTCGGCCACGTGGCGGCGCTGATCCTGGCCCACGACCGCGCGCTCGTGACCTACGACAAGGCGCGCCTGGCCGTACGCTCGCAGTACTGGATGCTGGTGATCATGGTCGGCTTCACCAGCCTCGCGCTCTGGCTCCTGGCCCAATCCAACGGATGACCTGATGCCGATCGCCCACGCCGGCCACTGGCTCGTGAACGCCGCCTACCTGGCACCGGTGGTGGGCTTCCTCGGCTGGCTCGCCTGGGTGACCTGGAAGGAACGGCGCGAGGGGCACGACAGACGCGAGCGACCGGACTCGAACCGGCGACCTCCGGCGTGATTGCTGGGCGCTGAATGCGATCACGGCGGGCGGCGCCCGAAGCGATAGCTACAGCTTGCCGCGCCGCTCCGTAGGCTTGGTCCGTGCAGCCACAGATCGAGGTGATGTCCGGCGCCAGCAGCTGGCGGTTCTCGCTCGAGACCGACCGAACGACCGTCGGCAAGGCGGCCGAGAACGATGTTCCGCTCGAGCACGATCCCATGGCTAGCCACCTCCACGCGGTCCTCGAGCGGTTTCCGGCGGGCTGGTGCGTGACCGACCTCGGCTCCTCCAACGGCACGTGGGTCAACGGCGAGCGAATCTGGTCCTCGCATCGGCTGCGCCAAGGTGACGAGATCCGGGTGGGCCAGACCCGCCTTATCTTCAGGGATCCCCTCAGCGTCGGCGGTGCTCAGACCGAGGCCGAGGAGGCCCCTCCTGACCTCACTACGCGGGAACGCGACGTCCTAGTCGCCCTCTGTCGGCCGCTGCTCGACCGCGACATGTTCACCGAGCCCGCCTCGACGCGAACGATCGCCGACGAGCTCGTGATCACCCAGGCCGCAGTCAAGCAGCATCTGGCCAACCTCTTCGACAAGTTCGGCATTCCGGCCGGCGACTCGCATCGCCGTGCCCGGCTGGCCAACGACGCGCTGCGGCGCGGCGCCGTGTCGCTCACGCAGCTGCGCGCGAGCGAATCGACAGAGAATTAGGAGCAGACTGCCCGGTAGTCCTGGTCCGGGACCAGCTCATCCCACTCCGCTCGCGTCAGCTCCCTCCCCGCGACGCGACACGCGTGCTTCGACCAGGCGTTCGGACTCACCTCCCAGCGCTGCGCCGCACCCAACTCGTGCAGCACGAACAGCCGCCGGCCGTCAGGGGTAAAGCGGGTCGCTATCTGGCCGAGAAGCCCGGGGAGCTTTCCAAGCGAGCGGCGTGACTCGAGGTCCCAGAGGATCACGCTGCCGTCGGATCCGCTCGTCGCGAGCGTCCGGCCGTCGGGCGAGAACTCCGAAGTGAGCGCCAAGCCTTCGTGGCCCCTCAGCGGCGGACCGATCCGTCGGCGCCTGGCCACGTCCCATAGCTGCGTGTAATGCGTGGAGGTGACGGCCAGCAGCCGGCCATCCGGCGAGAAGCGACCCCACCCACCGGGTTCTCCGGCGCGCTGGGGAAGGCGGGCCACGAGCCGGAGAGACCGACCGTCGCGCAGCTCGGTGCCTTTTTCGGCGAGCCCGATCAGCATTCCGCCATCGGGGCTGTACGACAGGTGAGCCACAAACCCGGCCAGCCGCGGACCCCGGCGCACCTTGCCGCTACCCAAGTCCAGCAGCCGCAGGTTGCCTTCGATGTCCGCTACTGCCAGGCGGCCGCCATCGGGCGAGAATGCCATCGCCTGTGCCGGTGCGCCGAGGCGCAGAGGCCGGCGCATGCGGCGGCCGGTGGCTGCATGGCGTAGCTCCACCGTGCCGGCCAGGCCCGTCACGGCGATCGATCGACCGCCGGGGCTGAACTCGACAGCCGCCACGGGTCTGTTCTCGATTCCCGGCAGGTCGCGGAGGCGGCGAAGGGTGCGCGCGTCGTGCAGGCGCACGCCGCCGCCGGGGAGCCCGGCGGCAATCGTCCGGCCGGAGGGACTGATCGCGAGTGGCGGCGGATATCCCCCGTTCTGACCTCCCGCCGGGAACGGGCGCGCGAGTCGGCGGTCACCGGCGAGGTCCCAGACGATGATCCGGCCGTCGAGCCCGGCGGTGTAGAGCGTGTGGCCGTCGTCGCTGACCTTGAGGGTGTTGACGGCGCCGGTGTGTCCGGTCAGGGTCTCGCGCACCTCGCCCGAGCGCAGGTCCCAGACCAGCACCCGGCCGTCGCCGGCCGTCGTCACAAGCGTGCGTCCATCGGCGCTGAACGCCAGTGCGCGCACCCGATCCTCGTGCCGGCCGCTGAGCGTCCGCCGCTTGCCCGTACGGAGATCGAGGATGGCGACGCTGCCGTCGAATCCGCCGAGCGCGGCCCTCTGCCCGTCCGGAGACAGGGCCGGGGCGGAGGAACCCACCGGGATCCGCCGCCGCACGCGCAGCGTTGCTGCGTCGACCACGAACGTTCCGTCAGGCCTGGTGACGAGCAGGCGGTCGCGCCGGGAGGGAACCGTCGCGGCGACACCGGCGGCCCCCCGGCCGATCCGGACACCGGGTCCCAGGGACCTGCCGGTGCGCGTCTCATACCGTCGCAGGTACGGCGGAGGACCCTCCGGCGCGTCGGGCGTGACGCTCACAAGGACGGTCCGACCGCCGTCGGCGAAACGAACATCGGCGACCACCCCGAACCCCTCGGGGTCGAACGGAAAGCCTTCGACATCGATCGTGCGGACCACCTTCCTGGTGGCGAGGTCGACGAGCTTCACGCTCTGGGCGTCGCGCGCCTCGCTCACCCGACCCGCGACTGCAAGCAACCTGCCGTTCGGCGAGAAGTCGAGGCCCCCGACCTCCAGGAGGTTGACCTGCAGCGGTTCGCCGATGCGCTCGCGCGTGCGCCTGTCGAGCAGGACGACCGTACCGTTGTCGTCCCCGGCGGCGAGCATCCGACCGTCCGGGCTTAGCGCCAGCACGAAGAACGGATCCCCGTCTCCCTGCATCACGCCGATAGCAGCCGGCCGGCGTACCAACGCCGACAGCAGGTAGCCGCGTGTGGCGACGGAGTCATCGAGTTCGCGCCCCGCCTGTGCGAGCTGGAGGCTGCGGTCCAGCTGGTCGTCGACCAGGGCCTGGGCGCCGAGGCGCTGCGCATCGGCGGTCCGAGCGGAGTCGCTCGCGCGGCCGCCCTGGCGCAGCGCGAGAACGCCCGCGATCGCGGCGGCGACGAGTAGGAGCGAGGCGCCCGCGAGCAGCCCGCGCAAGCGCCGGTTGGCGCGGAGCTGCGCGCGGCGTTCGCGCTCTGACTCCGCGACGCTCGCATCGAGAAACGCTCGCTCGCCCGCATTCAGTGCGTCGGGGTGCGATCGCGCCCATTCCAGCGCCGCGACGAGCCTCGTGCCGCGGTAGAGATCGCCGGGCTCGCGGCCCCCCGCGTCCCAGAGACGGGCCGCGTCGCCCAGCTGGCGGTGCAGACGGATACCCGCGCGGTCCTCCTCGAGCCAGGCGCGCAGCGTGGGCCACTCGCGAATCAGCACCTCGTGGGCGACCTCCGCCGTCCCCTCGCCGAGCGTCACGAGCCTCGCATCCGCCAGCCGGTCGAGCAGCGTCTGGACCTCCTCCGGGGAGGCCCCCTCCGGAACCAGCTCATCGACCGCGACCCGGCGGCGCGTGTCCTCGATCCCCTCGCCAAGCTCCGTCATGCGCAGGAAGACGTTGCGCATCAAGCCCTGGCGATCGGGCGGCACTGCCTCCAAGACGGAGTCGGCCGTCTGTGCGATCGCCTCCCCGACGCCGCCGCTGGCGCGGTATCCCTCGACCGTGAGCGTTCGCCCGTCGCGCTGTTCCCAGGTCACGCGCAGTGCATGCGATAGGAGCGGCAGGGCGCCGGGCTCGCGCGCCACGTCGCGCAGGATGAGCTCCACGAGGCCCGGCTCGAGTCGCAAGCCGGCGATGCGCGCCGGCTCGGTGATGGCCCGCTCGAGCTCGTCGTCGCCCATGGCGCCGAGCAGGATTTGGTTGTCTGCGACCGCCCGCGCCAGCTGTGGGTGGTCGCTCAACTTCCCGTATAGGTCGGCGCGCACGCCGATCACGACCGGAGAGGGCAGCGCGAGCAGTCCGTCGATGAAGGCGTCGCGGAGCGCCTGGTCCTCACACAACGTGTAGAGCTCCTCGAACTGATCGACGACGACCAGCTCGCTCGGCGCGCCCATCGCCTCGAGCCGGGGTTCGGTGCCGGGGACCAGGATCCGCGTGTGCTCGAGCCCCTCGGCCTTCCCGTCCAGTGCGGCGCCGGCCACGCCTGCGCGCAATACCGAGGACTTGCCGCTTCCTGAGGCGCCTAGTACAGCCAGCAAGCGGCCGGGCGCGAGCCGCGCGAGGATCTCCTCGACGACGTGCTCTCGTCCGAAGAAGAACCGCCGGTCGTCGGGCTCGAACGCCGGCAGACCCCGGTAGGGGGACTCCCCTACAGGCGGCGGCGCACCGATCCCGGGGCCCTTGAGGGCGTGGATCTTCTCCGGTTCGCTGATTCCGCGCAGCCGGTGCGGGCCGAGGTCGACGAGCTCGCAGCCGGCCGGGAGGTGTTGGGCGACGAGCGCGACCGTCGCCGCCGAGACGAAGACCTGGCCGCCATCCGCTTGTCCGCGTAGCCGGGCGGCCAGGTTGAGGGTCGGCCCGAAGTAGTCGGCTCCGCGGCGTTCAGCCTCGCCCGTGTGCAACCCGAATCGGACCGCAATTCCCAGCCCACCGGGCCACGCCTCTTCCTGAAGGGCGCGGGTGGCAGCGAGCGCAGCGTCGAGCGCCCGAGGCGCCGACTCGAACACCGAGACCGTCGAGTCGCCTTCGCCCATCGACTTGAGAACTCGGCCGCCGCGGGCCTCGACCTGCGCAGCGATGATCGCGTCGTGGCGGACGAGCGCCTCGGCCATCGCCGCAGGATCGCGTTCCCACAGCATCGTCGAGCCCGCGATGTCAGATAGGCAGAACGTCATCACGCCGGTCGGCAATGCCGCGGCCCAGCCGCTGCGGAGGCTCTCCACAAGCTCGCCCGGCGTGCCCGGGCGGCGCGCGGGATCGGTCGCCAGTCCCAAACGGAGCGCGGCCTCCAGCTGATCGGCCTGAGCGGCCTCGATGCCTTCCCAGGACGGCAGCACGCCCGAAGGGGGCGATCCGCTCAGCAGCGCGAACGCGGTGGCAGCAAGCGAATAGACGTCGCTGGCGCGCGCCGGCACCCCGTCGCCGGCGAGCTCGGGCGCGCGAAAGCCGGGTGTACCCGCGCGCCGGTGCGGCGCCGCCGGGGCCGAGGACATGCCGAAGTCCACAAGCTTCACCCGCCCGCCCTTGGTCAGGATCAAGTTCGCCGGCTTGACGTCGCCGTGGATGACGGGCGAGTCCTGAGAATGAAGGTGGGTCAGCGCCTCGGCCGCCTGGGCGAGGTAGGCGAGCACGCTCGACGGCGCCAGACCCGGCCGGCCCCGCTCGCTCAGCAGCCTCGCAAGGTCGGTGCCCTCCACCCAGTCCATGGCCACGACGTACCTGTCACCGTCGAAGAAGTCCTCCCGAACCAGCGGCAGCGCCGGATGCGGGGAAACGGCAAGCAGGATCCGAGCCTCGTTCAGGAGCTCATCGCGCAAGCGGTCGTCGCGCACCTCGCGGATCTTCAACGCGACGACTCGGTCGTGCTGGAGGTCCAGGGCCTTGAAGACATGCCCCTCGCCGCCGGCGCCGAGCGTACCTAGCACCTCATAGCGCTCCTTGATGACCGGTCGCGCTGATGTCGCGACGGTCCGCCGCTGGCCCATGAGGGCATCATCCGCCGGGGCGACCCTCCACGCAACGGGAGTCCGGTGGTTGCCGTCCCCGGCTGTTGGCAAGCCGGCGCTTGCCTCGCGGCAAGGTCCCTTGCCCCCGGGCAAGGTTCGCCTGTCTCTCCGTCGGCGGGTTTGGCCCTTGCTCGCCCATGGCGCCCGCGTTGCGCCGAGCGGATGCTGCGGACATGAGCGATCTAGTTCCATATATCGAGATGCACCGGGTTCGCTGGTTCGCGGTGGCCCTGGCGGTCACGGCAATCGGCCTCGGGGCCTGCGGCGACGACGACGGAGACGGAGGCGGGGCGACCGATCGCGATCGCTTCGTAGCCGGCGGAGAGGGCGGCGAGGCGATCCTCATCAAGACGCGCCTTGACATCCCCGTAGGCGAGGTCCTCCGCGGGTCCTCCATCGGCGACTCGGCATTCTGCCCCGGTGGACGTTTCCGCGACCGGAAGGGGGGTAACGGCGAGGGGTCGATGGTCAAGACGTTCCGCTGCCCCGACGGCCGCCTGACGATCAGCTTCAGTCCGGTCGGTGGACAGAGCTGCACGCGCCAAAGCGGTTCTTGGAGGATCGTGGATGGCAGCGGCCGCTTTGAGGGGCTACGCGGGCACGGTCGGATGAAGGTGAAGTTCAGAAGCGAAGCGGAAGGTCGGGAGACCTTCACCGGGACCGTCGCCCAATAGCCGGGCGCGCTCGCCGAGGCTCGCGCATCGATCGACGAGCTCGACGCCAAAGAAATCCCAGGAGGTGCAGGGATTCCTCGGATCGCGAGCGACGAAGTCGCTCGTGCTGAGTGCGAAAAGCGAGCCTGGCAAGGAAGAGGGCCAGCGATCGTGCTTTGCACATGGCCGTGCCCGATGACACAGCAAGGCGAAGCTTTGCAGCCCCCTCAGCGCGAGCGACCGGACTCGAACCGGCGACCTCCGGCGTGACAGGCCGGCGCTCTAACCAACTGAGCTACGCCCGCTGGCGCTCGGCGAATATAGCGGAGCGGGCCGGCGGGCACGACCCGCGGTTCACTGGTTTTCGGGGTTGGGGCCCCGATAACCAGATGAACCGTTCGCGGGTCGCTCGAGAGCTAGACGCCCAGCTCCTCGCTTGCCATCTGGGCGCCCTTGATCCGGTTCGTGATCTTCTGCATCGCCACGTCGCGGGCGTAGTCGGGGTCGCTGCCGTGGCCGGGCTTGAGGTCACGCGAGAACGGTGAGAAGCCGCAGTCGTCGGTGGCTCCCAGCTGCTCGGCCGGGATGTGCTTGGCCGCCGCGACCAGCCGGTCGCGAACCTCCTCGGCGGACTCGACCTCGGGGCTCAGCGGGTTGATCACCCCGATGAACGCCACCTGCTTCACGCCGTCGGCGTCCTCGCGGAGGTTCTTGCCGACCAGCTCGTAGACCGTCTCCTTGTCCTCCTCGGAAGCGCACTGGATCAGGAAGTAGCCCGCGTTCATCTCGAACATCTTGTTCAGGAGCTTCTCGTATGGAACCTCCTTGGAGTGCACCGAGTCGTTGTCACCGCCGGGACAGGTGTGGATACCGATGTTCTTGCGCTCCTCGGCTGAGAAGCGGTCGAACAGGCGGTTGTTCAGGTCGATGAACTCCTGGAGCATGTCCCTGCCTGTCCAGGGGTTGCGCGAATCGTTCTTGTTCGCCAGCCGACCCTCGGTGAAGTCCACCGAAACGCGCTCGGCGCCGGCTTCGAACGCGCCGCGGACGTCCTTCTCGACCTCGTCGACCACATCGTCCAGGAACTGCTCGCGCGAATAGCCCTCGAGCTCCTCCTCGAGCGGGTACAGCAGCATCATCATCGACGGCGAGATCACGGCCTGCTTGACCGGGTTGGACGCGTCGGCCTTGTTCTTCTCGACGAACTCGGAGGCGAACGTCTTGTACCGGAACGGGCCGCCGGTCAGTCGCGGCAGCTGACGATGATGGCCGTCGTCGAAGATGGCGAAGAACTGGCCGTCGCCGGCGAGGTTGTCGGCCAGGCCGGTACCGGCCAGCGTGTCGGTGATCGGGTACGTGGCAAAGCTCGACTCACGCTGCTCACCGTCCGTCACGTACTTCTCGCCGGTCTGCTCGAGACGCTGGATCGAGTCCTTGGCGGCCTCGTCCTGAAGCTGCTGGAGATCCTCGAAGGTGATCTTGCCCTGGTCGAGGTCCTCGTAGGCGTCCTGGAGCTTCCGCGGGCGCGGAAGCGACCCGACGATCTCGGTCGGAATCGGCATTGTCTCTCTGCTCCCTCGTTCGATACCGGGCGCCTGGCTGGGCCCGGTAGGTTCGCCCGCGAGGCTATGAGTTCCAGACCCTTGTATCAACCGTCGCGAACTCCTGGCGCGTCCGCAGGCATAATCGCCGCATGAGCGTGAACCTGGCCGCCAGCCGAGCCCTCGTCACCGGAGCGTCGGGAGGCATCGGCGAGGCGATCGTCCGTGCCCTGCACGCGCGCGGCGCCACCGTGGTGGCCACGGCCCGGCGCAAGGAGGTGCTGGACCGCCTCAGGGCGGAGCTGGGCGACCGAGTCGAGGTGCTGGCGGCCGACCTCGCCGAGGCCGGCGACGTGGAGGCCTTGCCGGAGCGTGCCGGCCGGATCGACGTGCTGGTGGCCAACGCGGCGCTGCCCGCTTCGGGACCGTACGACTCGTTCTCGGGTGCGGAGGTGGACAAGGCGCTGGACGTGAACCTGCGCGCCCCGCTGCATCTGGCACGTGAGCTTGCCGGGCCGATGGTCGCGCGCGGCTCGGGCCACCTGGTGTTCATCTCGTCGCTGTCGGGCAGGACGGCCAGCCCTGGCAGCTCGCTGTATTCGGCCACCAAGTTCGGCATGCGCGGGTTCGCGCTCGGCCTGCGCGAGGACCTGGTGGGCACCGGGGTCGGGGTGACCACCGTCCTCCCCGGTTTCATCCGCGACGCGGGCATGTTCCACGACAGCAAAACCCGGCTCCCCAAGGGCGTCGGCACCCGTACCCCCGATCAGGTGGCCGCGGGTGTGGTCAGGGGCATCGAGACGGGCCGGGCCGAGGTGGCGGTGGCCCCGATCAGCCTTCGGCTTGGGTCGATCGCGGGCGGCGTGGCGCCGGGACCGGTCGGCGCGATCCAGCGAAAGCTGGGCAGCCGCGAGGTCGCGGCGCAGATGGCCGAGGGCCAGGCCGACAAGCGCTGACCCTCTGTGACGCACTTCACATAGCGCCGCGCAACCTTTCCCCAGAGCCGGTGTTCTAGCCCCTCGATACACGCCGAATCCGCGTACCCACGCGGAGCGGGGGACCCAATTCAGTCCCCGGGGCCAATCGGGAAGTCACTCCCGACGCGCAACTTTCTCAGCGCGAGCCCGACAGCTAACCCCGCAGGCGGCCGAGAGAGATGAACCAACGCATCCCCCGACAGCTGACCATGTGCGCCCTAGCGGCGGCCTTCGTGCTGGCCGTGCTCGGCAGCGGCAGCGCCTCCGCCGCCGGTACCGGCGGCGCGCAGTTCGTGCCGCCCCCGCCGCCGCCCAAGGAGGCGAAGCTGCTCAAGAGCGGGCGCGTGCGGGCCCCGGCCGGCGCTCCCAAGCGCGTCAAGCGAGTAATCCGTGCCGCCAACCGGATCGTGCGCAAGCCCTACCGCTGGGGCGGCGGACACGGCGCGTTCACCACCCGTCTGGCCGCGGGCTACGACTGCAGCGGCGCCGTCAGCCACGCTCTGCGCGGCGGCCGCTTCCTCAAGTCGCCGATGGCTTCGGGCGGCCTGATGCGCTGGGCGCGTCGCGGCACCGGCCGCTGGATCACCGTCTACGCCCACGGCGGCCACGCCTACCTGGTGGTGGCCGGCCTGCGCTTTGACACCTCGATGCGTCCCCGCGGCGCTCCCGGGCCCAGCACCGGCCCACGGTGGAGCAAGACCCTGCGCCGCTCGGACCGCTTCGTGGCGCGCCACCCCAAGCGCTACTAGGGCCCGGTAACGCGCGATGAGTTGTTCCCGGTATGCGGGCGAAGCTCATCGACGGACCGCCCCTGCGTGACGAATCGGCGCGAACGGTCGCGTCGAAGGCCCGCAGGGCCTTGGCGCTAGAGCCGCGGCCGCTCGGCGGAGGCGTCGCGCTCGAGCACGTCGTCCTCCAGGTCCAGCGCCACCCGTACGATCCGCGCCTGCTCCTTGCGGTGCGCGGCGGTGTAGCCCTCGCTCTGCGCGGCACGAAGCTGGCGGCCGACGTAGAAGTAGTGCAGGTCCTCGGGCAGGATCGCCGCCATGCGGCGGCGCATGTAGGCGCGCGGGCCCATGTTGCGCGGCTCCTCCTGGACCCAGACCACGCGCTCGAGGTTGGGGTAGCTCTCCATCAGCCCGCGTAGCTCGTCGTCGGGGAACGGGTAGAGCATCTCCACGCGCGCGACCGCGATGTGGCCCTGCTTGTCGCGGTCCTCGTTGGCGGCGATGTCGTAGTAGACCTTGCCCGAGCAGAGCACCAGCTTGGTCACCTTGGAGCGGTCCTCCGGCGCCGCCGGGTCGTCGAGCACACGCTCGAAGCCGCCGTCGTAGAGCTCCTCGAACGAGGAGGTGGCAGCGGGGAGGCGGAGCAGGCTCTTCGGAGTCATCAACACCAGTGGCCGCGGCTTGGACACCAGCGCCTGGCGCCGCAGCAGGTGGAAGTACTGCGCGGGCGTGGTGGTGTTGGCCACGCGCATGTTGCCCTCGGCGCACGCCTGGAGGAAGCGCTCCACGCGGCTGGAAGAGTGCTCGGGTCCCGAGCCCTCGTAGCCGTGCGGCAGCAGCAGGGTCAGGCGGGTGGTCGCGCCCCACTTGGCCAGACCCGAGACCAGGAACTGGTCCAGGATCACCTGGGCGGAGTTCACGAAGTCGCCGAACTGCGCCTCCCACAGCACCAGCGACTCGGGGTCGGTCGCCGAGTAGCCGTACTCGAAGCCCACGCACGCCTGCTCGGACAGCGGGCTGTTGTGCAGCTCGAAGGGAGCCACGGCACTGGAGATGTTCTGCAGCGGCGTGTAGCGGTCGCCGTCCTCGGCATCGTGGAAAACCAGGTGGCGCTGGCTGAAGGTGCCGCGCTCGGTGTCCTGGCCGGTCAGGCGAACGGGTACGCCGAGCGCCAGCAGCGAGGCGAAGGCAAGCGACTCGGCGTGCGCCCAGTCCACGCGGCCGTCATCGCCCGCCGCGTCGCGGCGGCGCTCCAGGAACGGCTTGAGCTTGCGGTGCACGTTGAAGCCGTCGGGCACGCGCAGCAGCTGCTCGTTGAGCGAGCGCAGGGTGTCCTCCGGGAGCGTGGTCTTGGGCTCCCGGCTCATCGTGGTGTCGATCTCGTGGCGGCCGGTGTCGGGCGGCCCGGCCATCGTCTCCTTGAGCTCGGTATGGGCGGCGGCGACCTTCTCGTAGCACTCGGCGGCCATGCTTTCGGCGTCCGCGGCCGACACCACACCGCGCTCCTCCAGCTGCTTGGCGTACACCTCGCGCACCGGTGGGTGGGCCTTGATCGCCTCGTACATCTGCGGCTGGGTGTAGGCGGGCTCGTCGGTCTCGTTGTGGCCGAAGCGGCGGTAGCCGACGAGGTCGATCAGGACGTCGCGCCCGAACTCGTCGCGGAACGCGACCGCCAGGCGCACGGCGGCGATGCAGGCCTCCACGTCATCGGCGTTCACGTGGATGATCGGCACGTCGAAGCCCTTCGCAAGGTCCGAGGCGTGGCGTGTCGAGCGCGAGTCGTTGGGGTCGGTCGTGAAGCCGAGCTGGTTGTTGGCGATGATGTGGATCGTGCCGCCGGTGCTGTAGCCGGCCAGCGCCTGGAGGTTGAGCGTCTCGGCGACGATCCCCTGGCCCGGGAACGAGGCATCGCCGTGGATCAGGATCGGGACCACCACGCTCGGATCGTGCGAGAGCTCGCGCCCGTTGCGCGAGGTCTGGTCGGCGCGCGCGCTGCCCTCGATCACCGGGTTCACGTACTCCAGGTGGCTGGGATTGGGCGCCAGCGTGACCGTGACGTCCTTGCCCTCCTCGGTCTTGTACGTGCCCTTGGCGCCGTAGTGGTACTTCACGTCGCCGGTGCCGCCCTCGGGCGCGGCGGTGTCGGCCGACAGCGTCTGCTCGCCCTCGAACTCCACCAGGATCGACTCGTACGGCCGCCCGACCGTGTGCGCGAGCACGTTCAGGCGGCCGCGGTGGGCCATTCCGAGGATCACCTCGCGGGCGCCGCTCTGGCTGGTCAGCTCGATCGTCTCGTCGAGCATCGGCACCATCGCGTCCAGACCCTCGATCGAGAACTGCTTCTTTCCCAAAAAGGCCTTGTGCAGGTACTTCTCGAGCGACTCGACCTCGGACAGGCGCCGCAGCAGCCGTTTGCGCTCGTCGGCGCCGAGCTCGCCCCGGAACTCGCCCGACTCGATCGCCTTGCGCAACCACACGCGCCGGTTGGGGCCGGCGATGTGCTCGATCTCGTAGGCGATCGTGCCGCAGTACGTATCGGTCAGCTGTGGCAGCGCGTCGGCGAACGTCTTGCCGGAGACGGCCATTCGCAGGACCGACGCGGGGATGCGCTCCATCAGCTCGGGGGTGAGGTCGACCGACTCGGGCAGCAGCGCGGGGTCGCCACGCGGAACCGAGCCGAGCGGGTCCAGGCGCGCCGCCAGGTGGCCCTGCATCCTGTGCGCCTTGACTACCGAGGTCGCGGCCTGCACGGCCTGCAGCAGCGTGTCGTCGACCGTGCCACCGGCGGCCGGCGTTGCAACGGCGGGCACGGGATCGGAGGCGGTCACCGTGCCGCCGCGGTCGGATGAGCTCTCCGCGTGCTCGGCGTCGACGCCGAGCGCGGCGAACACGCCGTCGTAGAACCCGTCCTGGCCGGCCAGCAGCTCGTCGACCCGCTTCAGGAAGGCGCCCGACTCGGCGCCCTGGATCACGCGGTGGTCATAGGTGGAGGTCATGGTCATGACCTTCTGCACGCCCAGCTCCGCCAGCTTGTCCGGCTCCACGTCGCCCATACCGGGCGGGAAGGCGATCGAGCCGGTGGCCACGATCGTGCCCTGCCCCGGCATCAGACGCGGCACCGATGCGATGGTGCCGATGCCGCCAGGATTGGTCAGCGTGATGTTGGCGCCGGTGTAGGCATCGGGGCCGAGCTTGTTGTCGCGCGCGCCGAACACGGCCTCGTCGTAGGCGGCCACGAACTGGTCGAAGCTCATCTCGGACGCGTTCTTGATCACGGGCACGATCAACGTCCGGCTGCCGTCCTTGCGCTCGGCGTCCACCGCCAGGCCCAGGCTGACCGCGGCGGGGCTCACACGGTGCGGCTTGCCGTCGACCTCGGTGAACGAGTTGGCCATCACCGGCATGTCGTCGCCGGCCGCGCGCACGATCGCCCACGCGATCAGGTGCGTGAACGAAAGCTTCTTGCCCGCGCCCTTGAGCTGCGCGCGGCGATCCGCCAGCTGGCCCACGGACAGCGTCCGGAAGCTGGTGGCGGTCGGGATCGACCGGCTCTGGTCCATGAACCGCGCCAGCGTCGCAGCGGGCCCGCGGATGACCTTGGTCTCGGCGCCGTCGGGGACCGGCGCCGGCGGCGCCTCCGGCTTGGCCGCGCCGTTGCTGGTGCCGCCGGCGGCGGCGTTCTCGACGTCGGCCTTGGTCACGCGTCCGCGCGGGCCGGTGCCGGTCAGCGTGGAGGTGTCCACGCCCTGGTCGGCGGCCAGGCGTGCGGCAACCGGGGTGGCGTTGGCGTCGCCGTTGCCCGCCGGCGCCGGGGTGGCGGCCGGGGCCGGACTCTGCTCGTCCGCCGGGGCGGGGGCGCCATCGGCGGCCCCGGCGCCGGCCTCGATCCGGCACAGCACTGCGCCTACGGCCACGGTCTCGTCGGGCGCGGCCAGCAGCTCGGTGACGGTGCCTGACACGGGGGCGGGCAGCGCGGCGTCGATCTTGTCGGTGGACATCTCAGCCAAATCGTCACCCTCGGACACCCGGTCGCCGACCTTGACGACCCACTCCAGCAGCGTGCCCTCGACCACGGAGTCGCCCATCTCGGGCAGCGTCACGTCAACGATCTCGCCGCCGCCGCCGCCCCCACCATCGCCGTCGTCGCTGGGCTCGGCTGCCGCCGCCCCGTTGTCCGCGGAGTCCGGCGTGGTGGCCGGGGCGTCGCCGGCCTCGATCTCGCACAGCGGCTGGCCCACGGTCACGGTCTCGTCGACCTCCACGAGCAGCTTGGTGACCACACCGGCCACCGTCGAGGGGACGGGGGCGTCCACCTTGTCGGTCGACATCTCGACCAGCTCGTCACCCTCGGCGACGCTGTCGCCGACCTTGACCAGCCACTCGAGGACGATGCCCTCGTTGACCGACTCCCCGACGGTCGGCATCTCGATCTGAACGGTGGTTCCCTGGGTGGCCATCTACTGCATGGACCACTCTACATACGCCTAGTTGCGGCTCCAGCGGCCGGCGCCGTGCGCGTGAAAGAGTGGTCGCGCATGAGCGACGACCGCTTCCGCGCCAGACCCTCGCGCCGCAAGGAGCTGGCCCGTGCCGACAGGGTGCTTCCGGGCGTGTGGCGGCTGCGCCTGCCGCTGCCCTGGCCAGGCGTTCCGCACGGCAACGCCTGGGCCGTGGCCGCGGGCGACGGGGTGGTGCTGTTCGACACCGGGATGGACCAGCCGGGCGCACTCGGCCAGCTCGAGCTGGCGCTCGGCTCGGCCGGTCTGCGCCTGGAGCACGTGCGGCTGCTGGTGTGCACGCACGCGCACTCCGACCACTATGGGCTGGCGGGGCCGATCATCGAAGCGTCCGGCTGCGAGCTGTGGATGCACCCGAACGACGAGCACATGCGCAAGCTGGTCGAGGACCCCGACGCCCAGATGAACCGGCGGCTCGAGGTAGCGCTCCAGAGCGGCGTGCCGGCGGCGTCGGTCGAGGCCGCGCGCGAGGCGCGCACCGGCACCGGCAGCGGCATCGCACGGCTGGTCGAGCCGGACAGGCAACTGCTGCCCGGGGTCGAGGTGGACACCGACCTTGGCCGCTGGCAGGTGTACGAGACGCCCGGCCACGCGCCCTCGCACGTGGTCCTGCACCAGCCCGAACGGCGGTTGCTGGTGTCGGGCGACCACATCATCGGCCGCGTATCGCTCTACTACGACTTCGGCTGGACGCCCGACCCGGCGGGCGAGTTCCTGGCCAGCCTCGACACCGTCGCGGCCCTGCCAACCGACCTGATCCTGCCCGGGCACGGCAAGCCGGTGCGCGACCTGCCCGGGCTCGTCCGCGCCAACCGCGAGGCGGTGCACGAGCGCATCGGCCGGGTGCGCGACGCGCTCTCGGCGCTCGACGAGCCGACCCCGTTCGAGATCGTGCCCAAGCTGATGCAGACCGAGGACCTCAACCCGATGCTGGTCAGCTGGGGGCTGGCAGAGACGTTGGCCTACCTGCGCCACCTCGAGGTGCTCGGCGAGGCGGCCAAGGTCGAAGGCTCCGACCCCGAGTGCTGGCGCCTGATGCCGTAGGCGAGATGGGCATCGTGCCCATCTCGTAGAACGTCAACGGACCTCGTAACCCCGGCCAGCCAAGGGTCGGCGGGGGGTGCGGGGGGGGGCGAGCCCCCTGCGGGGCATCAGACGGGCTGCCAGGCCCTGGTCCAGGGCCGGGCGGCACGCAGCGCGGCCAGGATGGCGCGCGTCGCGGGCGAGCGGTTGAGCGTGTAGAAGTGGATCCCGGGGGCGCCGCGCGAGAGCAGGTCGACGCACTGGAGCGTGGAGTAGGCAACGCCCAGGTCCTCGACCGCCTCGGTGTCGTCCTCGCGCCGGTCCAGCTCGCGCTCGAACGCGGGCGGGATCTCGGACTTGCAAAGCTCGGTGATCCGCTTGATGTTCTTCACCGAGGTCACCGGCATTATCCCGGGGATGATCGGCACGGTGATGCCGGCATCGCGCGCCTTGGCCACGAAGTCGAAGTAGAACTCGTTGTCGAAGAACAGCTGCGTGATGAAAAAGCCCGCGCCTGCGTCCTGCTTGGCCTTCAGGAACTCCAGGTCGGACTTGGCGCTCTTGGCCTCGGGGTGCACCTCGGGGAACGCGGCGGCGCCGACCGCGAAGTCGAAATCGCCGTGGAGCAGCTCGATCAGCTCGGTCGAATAGAGCAGCCCGCCCTCGGTGGGCTTCCACTCGGTCTCGCCCTGGGGCGGGTCGCCGCGCAGGGCCAGCACGTTGTCCACGCCGGCCTGCTCCATCTCGCGCAGGGTGGCGGACAGTTCCTCGCGCGTGGCGCCCACGCAGGTGAAGTGGGCCATCGCCTCGATGTCCAGGTCCTGTTTGATCCACTTCACGATCTCGAGCGTCCGGTCGCGAGTGGTGCCGAGCGCGCCGTAGGTCACCGAGACGAAGTCGGGCTGGTCGTTTCGCAGCGCGTCCAGCGTGGTGCGCAGGTTGGCGAAACCGTCGTCGGTCTTGGGAGGGAAGAACTCGAATGAGAAGACGGGCCGGTCCAGCCGCTCCAGGATCTCGTCGATTCGCATCCGCGGAAGGGTACTTTCCCGGGCATGGCGTTGATTGCCGACACCCCTCCGCGCGAGGTGATCGCCCACTCCGAGCGCGGCCGGGCGGTGGTGGCGCGCCGGATCGGCGGCGCTCGCGCGGCCCGGCGGATCCTGGTGGTTGGGGCGATCCACGGCGACGAGCGGGCCGGCGTCCCGGTGCTGCGCGCGCTGCGCACGGCCAAGCCGCCGCGTGGTGTGCAGATCGTGCTCGTCGACTCCGTGAACCCCGACGGCGAGGCGCGCGGGACGCGCCAGAACGCCCGCGGCGTGGACCTCAACCGCAACTGGCCGGTGGGGTGGCGCGGCGGCGGCCGGGCGTTCGACACCTATTTCCCCGGCGGCGGGCCGCTGTCCGAGAGCGAGAACCGCGGCCTGGCCGCCTACATCGGCCGCCTGCGCCCCCGCGTGACGCTCTACTACCACCAGCAGATGCGGCTGGTGGACCGCTCCGGCGGCGACGGCTTCCTGACCCGGCTGTACGCACGCGCCAGCCGGCTGCCCTGGCGCGGCATCGATCCGCTGCCCGGAACCGCGACCCGGTGGCAGAACGCGACCTACCGCGGTGACACCGCGTTCGTGGTCGAGCTGGCCGCGGGCCGGCTGTCGCGGGCCGGCGTGCGCCGCCACCGCGGCGCGGTGCTGACGCTGGCGCGCGCCCTCGCGCCGCCGCCCGTGCGCTCGACGCCCATCCCCTACGGCCCCGGGCGGCGGGCGCAGATGCGCGCCTACGCCAGGCGCCACTACGGGATCGACTCCGACGCCCTGAGGCCGAAGGTGATCGTCGAGCACTACACCGCGTCGAACAGTTTCCAGTCGGCGCTTCAGACCTTCGCGCGCAATCAGCGCGACACCGAGCTCGGCGAGCTGCCCGGCGTGTGCGCGCACTACCTGATCGATCGCGACGGCACGGTCCACCGGCTGGTGCGCGACACGCTGATGTGTCGCCACACCGTGGGCCTGAACCATGCGGCGATCGGCATCGAGCACGTGGGCACGAGCGACGGCCAGGTGCTGGGCAACCGCCGCCAGCGCACCGCCTCGCTGCGGCTGACGCGCTCGCTCCAGGGCCGCTACAGGATCGCGACCAGGAACGTGATCGGCCACGCCGAGAGCCTGTCCAGCCCGTTCCACCGCGAGCGCGTCGCGCGGTTGCGGCGCCAGACCCACGGTGACTTCAGGCGCGCGTCGATGAATCGCTACCGAAGTGCGCTTGGCAGGTTGGCGGCGCCGCGCAGCCTGCGCTAGGAGCGCGGGCGCGCTCCCCCCGCCGCCTCGATCAGCGCGATCATCAGCGCCACCGCCTCGGCCTGGCCGAGGCCCTGATCGCGCACCAACGACTGCCAGGTGGCGAACGCCAGCGTGTGCCCGACGGCCGCGTGCACCCGCCGTCGGGCCGCCCCGCGCTCGGGGCGCCCCCTGCTGATCGTTGCAGCGGCCGCGTCGACGTAGCCGCGAAACGCCGCCACGTACCCGGCCATGGCGTCGACCAGATGGGCGTCACGGCTGGTGCGCTCCAGCATCTGCTCGGTGCGCTCGTAGAACTCGTAGAACTCGGCCAGGGCATGCCTGAGCCGTTCGGCCGGGTCGGCGATTGCGGCCCAACGGGCCAGGTCGGGCATCGGATGGCGCGCCCAGTAGTGGGCGGTGCAGGCGGCGAACAGCGACTCCTCGTCGGGGAAGTGGCGGTACACGGTTGCGCGCTGGACACCGGCTTCCTTGGCCACGCCGCTGACCGTGGTCCTGGCCGGGCCGACGCTGCCATGGAGCTTCACGGCGGCCTCGGTTATCCGCTTCCTGGTCTGTTGCTCCTGATCGGCGCGCAGGCGCTTGCGATAGGCACGCGCCCCTGGGGTGGGAGTTTCGTTGGTCATATGTGTTCACCGAAGCTTGACAGGTCTGCGGGCCGGATGATAGGTTCGTCGCACAGTTATGTTCAGCGAAATACGAGGGAGTGAGACATGCATTCGGCAGCTCAGACGAACGACCTCAGCCGCTTTGACGGCTCGGACGGACCGAGGATCGTCGGTCCAGGCGGAGGCAAGTCCGTCGACCTGGGTTCGATCGGAGCCCGCATGATGGCCTGGACGGAGGAAACGGGCGGCGGCTTCTCGCTGGTCGAGCACCCGATGCCACCGCGGCGGCTGGCCGCTCCGCTGCACAAGCACTCGCGCGAGGACGAGTACAGCTTCGTGCTGGAGGGGCGGATGGGCGCCCAGCTCGGCGATGACGTCGTCTACGCCGAGCCGGGCGACCTGGCGTTCAAGCCGCGAGACCAGTGGCACACGTTCTGGAACGCGGGTGACGAGCCCTGCCGCATCCTCGAGATCATCTCACCGGGCGGCTTCGAGCACTTCTTCGACGAGCTCGGATCGATCATGGACAGCGGTGCGGAGGACGCGCCGGCGCAACTCGGCGAGCTGGGCGCGCGCTATGGCATCGAGTTCCAGCCCGAGAGCCTGCCGCGGCTGTGTGAGGAGCACGGCCTGGAGCACCCGCTGCTGCAGGCGGGCTAGCTGTCGTCGGGCGGTGCGATCTGGAGGCCCGCTGCCACCTGGTCGCGGCCGCCGAGCTTGTAGTGCACGTCGACGGTGTCGTTGCGCCCGTAGCTGCCGAAGAGCGCGAAGAACATGGCGGTCCAGCGCCAGAATCCGACGCGCTCCTTGGCCAGCTCGCGGGTGAACACCAGCTCGCCGTCCTCGACGGTGAAGTCGCTGCCCTCGGCCTGGCGTATCCCGTTCACGAACACCCGCAGCGGCGGCTGTGCACCAGTGGGGAGCGGCACGCGGTTCCCGCGGTAGCCGCCGTCATCCGCCTGTCGGGGCACGGTCATGGCGGCGTTTATAGCCCGATCTCCCGGACCAGCGCGTCGTAGGGCGATTCGCCCGGGCGCTGCGCCACCAGCGTCCGCCCGACGCGGCCCGTGAACGCCTCGGCGGAGCCGTCGCCACGCACGTCGATGCCGCAGCGCACGCCGGCGCCCTTGAGCTCGACGCGGCCGACCACCTGCTGCGCGGGCTCGAAGCGGCGCATCAGGCGTCCGCCGGCCGCGCGCGCGTCGGCCGTACGGACGATCTCGTCGGCGTGCTCGCGCACCGCCGCCAGCGCCGCGGCCAGGTCGCCATGGCGCTCCTTGTGCACGCGGGCGCCTGCGCGGACGATCAGCGTGTACGAGCTCACGGTGCCAGCGCGCGAAATCGCATCGTTGTCGCGGCCAGCCGCGGCTCGACCACGGGATCGCGGCTGCCGAGGTGGCCGAGCTGGCGCCGCAGCTCGGCGGGGCGCAGGAGCCGGTGTTCGGAGCCGTCCAGCCTGTGCAGCGCGCGCGCAGCGGCCGTGTCGGTCAGGTCGTAGCCCACGATCAGGCCGCCGCGGCACGTGACGCGCACGGCCTCCGCCAGGACGCCCTCCCAGTCGATCGTGTGGTGCAGCATTAGCCACGAGCAGACGCAGTCGAACGAGCCGTCGGGGAACTCCAATGCCGCGCCGTCGCCGACCGTGACCCGAGCCCGGGCGCCGAACGGCGCCAGGCGCCGCCGGGCCGCCGCGGCCATCGCGGGGTCGATGTCGGTCAGCGTGACGCGGATGTCCGGGTGGCGGGTGAGCAGCTCCTGCGCCATCGCCCCGCTACCGCCGCCGATCTCCAGCACCTCGGGTCCCAGCGCCTGGCCCTCCGGCAGGACCCAGGGCAGCACGACGCGACGTGCGAAGCCGCGCCACGGGACCGAGCGGCAGAACGCGGCCTCGATGCCGGACATGGCGCCCACGCAGTCCGCTATGGCGCGCTCGGCGTCGCCGGCATGTCAGCCCCCGATGGCGCTCATGCTGCGGGCGGGCTGGCGGAAGCCCTTCTGGCCCACGTGGTGCTTGAGCTCCTTGCGCCAGACGGCGTCGCGCACGAGCGCCTCGAGCTCGTCGTCGGAGGCGCCGGCGCGCAGCGGCTCGCGCAGGTCGGTCTCGTGCAGCGAGAACAGACAGGTGCGAAGCTTGCCCTCGGCGGTCAGGCGGATCCGGTTGCAATCCGAGCAGAACGGCTCGGACACCGGGTTGATGAAGCCGATCTCGCCCGCACCGTCTGTGAAGCGGAAGACCCGGGCCGTGGATGAGGGCTCGCGCGGCAGCTCCTCGAGCGGGTGCACGGCGTGGATGATCCGGCGCAGCTCGTCGCCGGTGAGCACCTGGTCGGCGGTCCAGGCCTGGTCGCCGTCGAGCGGCATGAACTCGATGAAGCGCACCTGGAAGTCACGCTCGCGGGCGAACTCCGCGAACGGGATCGCCTCCCGCTCGGTGAACCCGCGCAGGGCGACGGCGTTGACCTTGATCGGGCGCAGCTCCGGCTGGGCGGCGGCGGCCTCGAGCCCTTCGAGCACCTGGGGCAGCGAGTCGCGCCGCGTCATCTCGAAGAAGCGGTCGCGCTGCAGCGAGTCGATCGACACGTTCAGGCGCTTGACGCCCGCCTGCGCCAGCGCGGGCGCATCGCGGGCCAGCAGGTATCCGTTGGTGGTGATCGACAGGTCCTCGATCCCCTCCACCCGCGCGAGCATGCCCGCCAGCAGGGGGAAGTCGCGTCGCACCAGCGGTTCGCCGCCGGTCAGGCGCAGGTCGCTCACGCCCATCTGGGCCAGCAACGAGACCAGCCGCTCGATCTCCTCGAAGCTCAGCACCTCGTCGCGGTCGAGCCACGGCAGGCCCTCGGCGGGCATGCAGTACTGGCAGCGGAAGTTGCAGCGGTCGGTGACCGAGACCCGCAGATCCTCGATCAGCCGCCCGTGTCCGTCCCTCAAGGGCTCACGGCTCATACACAGCACAAGCTAGCGCCGTGTCGGGTCCGCGGCGTTTGTTCGGGGCCCGCGGCGGCTATTTTGGGCGTGAGGAGAGATGTCGCACAACCTGATCGAGATGCTGCGCGCCGCGGAGGGCGAAGGCCGGCCGACCGCGCTGGCCGCGCTCAAGCAGGCCATGGAGCGCGACGGGCAGATCACCGACGCCGCGCGCCGTCACGCCGCCGAGGTGTCGGGCCTGCCGGAGGCCGTTGTGTATGGCATCTCGACCTTCTATGACGACCTCGCCGAGCCGCGCGGTGAGCGTCACGTGGCGGTGTGCACCGGCACGGCATGCTGGGCGTCGCACCCGGGCGACCACGAGGCCGCGCTCGGCGAGCGGCTGGGGCTGGAGCTCGGCCAGCGCTCCGAGGACGGGTCGGTGTCCTACGGCGCAACCGTCTGTCTCGGCTTCTGCCATTCGTCGCCGGCGTACCGTGACGGGTCGGTCGTGGACGCCGGGCCGGGCGCGCTCGAGCGGGTGGCCGCCGGAGCCGCGGAGCAGGCGGCCGAGCCCGAGGGCCGGTCGATGCTCGACGAGCCCGTCCTGCTCGGCGCGGGCGCCTTCGCCGGCCTGCGCCGCGCGCTGTCCGAGCTGTCGCCCGAGGAGCTGCTGGAGGAGGTCAAGGAGGCCAACCTGCGCGGCCGCGGCGGCGCCGGCTTTCCGGCCGGCACGAAGTGGTCGTTCGCGCGCGACGCGGAGGGCGACGAGAAGCTGATCGTCGTGAACGGGGACGAGGGTGATCCCGGCTCCTACATCGACAAGCACCTGATGGAGCAATGCCCGCGGCTGCTGCTGGAGGGCATGGCGCTGGCGGGTTACGCGGTCGGCTCCGAGCACGGGCTGATCCTGGTTCGGTCTGAGTACCCCGACTCCATGCCCGTGCTGCGCCGGGCGATCGAGACCGCCTACGCCGAGGGTGAGCTCGGCGACGACATCCACGGCAGCGGTTTCTCGTTCCACGTGGAGGTCGAGGAGGGCGCCGGCTCCTACGTGGTTGGCGAAGAGACCGCGCTGCTTGGATCGCTCCAGGGCCTGCGCGGCACCGTGAACGCGCGGCCGCCGTTCCCCGCCCAGCGCGGCTGGCACGGTAAGCCGACGGTGGTCCACAACGTGGAGACGCTGTGCAACGTGCCGTCGATCACCGCCAACGGCGCCGAGGCCTACAAGGCGCTGTCGCCCGGCGCCACGCCCGGCGTGAAGCTGGTGTGCCTGAACGAGCGGTTCGCGCGACCGGGCATCTTCGAGGTGCCGTTCGGCACGCCCGTCTCGTACATCTGCGACGAGCTGGGCGGTGGGCTCAAGGACGGCAGGTCGATCAAGGCGGTGCAGATCGGCGGGCCGCTCGGCGGCGTGCTGCCGCACTGGCTGCTGGACACGCCACTGGACTTCGACGAGCTTGCCGAGCACGGCTGCATGGTCGGCCACGGCTCGATCCTGGCCTTCGACGAGGACACCGACATCCGCGCGCTGTGCACGCACCTGCTGGAGTTCGGCGCCGACGAGAGCTGTGGCAAGTGTTTCCCGTGCCGGATCGGGCTCCGGCGCGCGGTCGAGATGTCCGAGGCGCCGGGCGACATCGACCGCGCCAAGCTCGAGGCGCTGCTGGAGACGCTGGAGCTGGGCTCGCTGTGCGCCCACGGCGGCGGCATGCCGGCGCCGATCCGGACGCTGATCGAGTTCTTCGGTGACGAGCTCGGGCTGACCGGCGGCGACGGGCCCGACAAGCCGCGGCAGGAGCAGGATTCCGAGGGCGACCGCCGCCCCGAGGAGGAGGCCGTGACCGACGACGCCGAGGAGCCCGCATGAAGGTCACGGTGGACGGGATCGACGTGGACGTCCCCGACGGCGCCACGGTGCTGGAGGCGGCGCGGATGGCCGACCGCTGGGTGCCCACGCTGTGCTTCGACGAGCGCCTGGCCCCGTTCGGCGCCTGCCGCGTCTGCATGGTCGGGGTCGAGGGCCAGGACGGGCCGATCGCAGCCTGCACCGCGCCGTGCGCTGAGGGGATGGAGGTGCACACCACCGACGCCACCGCGCGCCGGGTCGCCACGGCCACCGTGGAGCTGGTGATGAGCGAGCTGCCCTCGACGCCGGGCGCGCACACCGAGCTGATCGAGATCGCCGAGCGGCTGGACGTCGGCGAGCCGCGCTGGACCGGGGAGGTGCACCAGCCGCGCCACGACGAGCGCCACCCGTACCTGGCGCTGCACCACGAGCTGTGCATCTCGTGCGGGCGCTGTGTGCGCGCGTGTGACGAGGTCCAGGGCGCGTTCGCGCTGACCGCCACCGGGCGCGGGTTCGAGTCCAACGTGGCCGCCGGTCTGGACGCCGGCTTCAGCGACTCGAGCTGCGTTTCCTGTGGCGCGTGCGCGGACACCTGCCCGACGGATGCCATTACGGAGCATTCGCTGCTAGACCTACTGGCATGAGTGGGCGGTTCGAACAGACCACCACCACGACGTGCGGCTACTGCGGTGTCGGTTGCCGGCTGGAGGCTCACCGCGTCAACGGCTCCGTGCGCTCGATCGCGCCCGCACTTGACGGCCCGGCCAACAAGGGGCACACGTGCGTCAAGGGCCGCTTCGCGCACCAGTTCGCGCGTTCGCGCGACCGCCTGACCGCGCCGCTCGTGCGCGAGAACGAGGGTTTCCGGCTGGCCTCCTGGGACGAGGCGATCGGCAAGATCGTTGACGCGTTCACGCGCATCAGGGCCGAGCACGGCCCGGACGCGCTGGCCGGCCTGGCCTCCTCGCGGGCGACCAACGAGGACTGCTACGTGATGCAGCGCTTCATGCGCGCCGCGATCGGGACCCACAACATCGACAACTGCTCGCGGGTCTGCCACTCGCCGACGTCGTTCGCCCTGCGCAAATCGTTCGGCCTGTCCGGCGCAAGCGGCTCGTTCGACGACTTCGAGCGCGCCGACGTGGCGCTGCTGGTGGGCGTGAACCCGACCCAGGGCCACCCGGTGGTCGGCGCGCGGATCAAGCAGGCTGCGCTCAGGGGACTCAAGCTGATCACCGCCGACCCGCGCCGGATCGAGCTGTCCGACTACGGCCAGATCCACCTGCCGATGCGCCCGGGCACGAACGCCGCGCTGCTCAACGGCCTCTGTCACGTGGTCATCCGCGACGGGCTGGCCGACGAGGAGTTCATCCGCGAGCGCACCGAGGGCTACGACGCGGTCGCCGAGCTCGTGGACGCGTACACGCCCGGGTCGGTCGAGGAGATCACCGGCATACCGGCGGACGACATCGTTGCGGCCGCGCACATGTACGCGGACGCCGACCGCGCGTGCATCTCGTGGGGCCTCGGCGTGACCGAGCACCTCTACGGGTCCGAGGTCGTGCAGCTGATCTGCAACCTGGCGCTGCTGACCGGGAACGTCGGCAAGCCCGGTGCCGCGCTGCTGCCGCTGCGCGGCCAGAACAACGTCCAGGGCTCCTCCGACCACGGCGCTCTGCCCGACACCTACACCGACTACATGCCGGTCACCGACGACGCGGTCACGTCACGGTTCGAGCAGCGCTGGGGCGTCGAGATGAAGCGCGAGCCGGGCATGAAGATCCCGGAGATGTTCGATGCCGCCGTCGAGGGCTCGCTGAAGGCGATGTACATCTTCGGCGAGGACGTTGCGCAGACCGATCCCGACACCGCGCACGTGGAGAAGGCGCTCTCGTCGCTCGACTTCCTGGTCTGCCAGGACATCTTCGAGACCGAGACCACCAAGTTCGCCGACGTGATCCTGCCCGCCTCGGCCTTCCTCGAGAAGACCGGCACCTTCACCAACGCCGAGCGCCGGCTGCAGATGGTCGAGCCCGCCGCCGCGCCGCCCGGATCGGCGCGGACGGACTTCGACATCATCACGTCGGTCTCGAAGGCGATCGGTTACGACATGGGCTACGAGACGCCCTCCGACGTGATGGACGAGGTGGCCGAGATGACGCCGCGCTACGCCGGCATCTCGCACGACCGCATCGGTCGCGGCGGCCTCCAGTGGCCGGTTGCGCCCGACGGCACCGACACGCCGATCCTGTACGAGGAGCGGTTCGAGACCGAGAGTGGCCTCGGTCATTTCGCGGCGATCCCGTACAAGCCGCCGGGCGACGCCGCCGACGACGAGTTCCCGTTCATCCTGGTCACCGGCCGCCGGCTCGAGCACTACAACGCCGGCACCATGACCAGGCGGACCGAGAACCTGACGCTGCTACCCGAGGACACGCTGGAGATCCACCCCGACGACGCGGCAGCGCTGGGTCTTTCGCCCGGTGACGAGGTGCGGCTGCGCTCGCGCGTCGGCGAGGTGCGGATCGGTGTCGACGTGACGGACAAGATCGAGCCGGGACACGTGTTCACCGCCTTCCACTTCCCGGAGGTGCGCACCAACCTGCTGATCGGCCAGTCCTCGGACGTGAACACCAGCTGCCCGGAGTACAAGGTGGTGGCGGTGTCGGTGGAGCCGCTGGCGATAGCGTCCCGCGCATGGCCGACGACGACGTCCCGCAGCCTCCCGGCCCCGCCACCCCCGCCGACGCGATCGCGAACGTCAACGTCGACGCTCCCACCCGGGGCAACCGCCGGCTCGAGTCGTTCCTGAAGGCCGCCAACGCCGACCAGCGGCTCAAGACGCAGTGGCTGATGCAGCAGACGTTCGCCACCCGGCTCGGCATGTCCGACCACTCGTGGGTGCATGTGCGGATCGTGCTGAACATCGCGCTGCGGCTGTCGCGGCTGTTGTTCAAGCGCGCACTGGAGCCGGCGATGGTGCGTGACCACCTGATGCGCGAGCACGACGCCGAGGTTGTGATCGCCGCGGCCTGCCTGCTGCACGACACCGGCATGTCGATCCACCGCACCGACCACGAGGCGTTCAGCCTTTTCCTGGCCAACGAGCGGCTGGCGTCGCTGCTGGCCGGCATCTACGACGAACCCGAGCGCACCGTGGTGGCATCGGAGGCGCTGCACGCGGTGATCGGCCATCGCCGCCGCGGCGATCCGCTCACCCCGGAGGCCGGAATCGTGCGCGTGGCCGACGCGCTGGACCTGGCCCAGGGCCGCTCGCGCGTGCCGTTCGAGCAGGGGCGGCCGAACATCCACTCGCTGTCGGCCGTGGCGATCGACGGCGTCGAGATCCGGGCCGGCGAGCAGAAGGCGGTCACGATCGAGATCGCCATGAACAACTCGTCCGGGATCTTCCAGGTCGACGAGTTGCTGGCCACCAAGCTGCACGGGTCCGGACTGGAGGACCACGTCGAGGTGGTGGCCAGCATCGACGCCGAGCACGAGAAGCGTCTGCTGCCCGTGTTCAGGGTGTGATCCCCACCGTCGAGACCGAGCGCCTGGTGCTCACGGAGTGGGCAGCGGCCGACGTGGACGAGTACGCGCGCATCTGCGCGATCCCCGAGGTCATGCGCTACATGTGGCCGCCGCGCCCGGCGACGCCGGCCGAGTCGGCGTACGGCGTGCAGCTGCTGCGCGAGCACTGGATCCGCTGGGGCTTCGGGCACTGGGCCGTGCACGAGAAGGACAGCGGCCGGTTCGTCGGCCGTACCGGTGCCAAGCGCCACCCCGACTGGGAGCCCGCGCCCGACCGCAACACCGAGATCGGCTGGCTCTACGACCCCGCCGTCTGGGGCCGCGGCTACGCGACCGAGGGCGCGCGCGCGGCGCTGGCGTTCTGCCTCGACGAGGTGGGCGCCCGCGAGGTCATCTCGATCGCCCACCCCGACAACGCCGCGTCACGGCGCGTGATGGACAACGTGGGCCTGCGCTACGCCGGTGCGCGCCATTGGGACGCGCGCGGCATCGACGTGGTCTGGTACTCGAACAGTCCCGATGAGGAGATTTAGGCATGTCCGACACGAACTCCGGTAGCGAGCTGCTCCAAGCCTTCCTCGACGCGTTCAACGCTCACGACGTCGACGCGATCATGTCCTTCTTCGCCGAGGACTGTGTCCTCGACATGCCCCGGGGGCCCGGGCCCGGGGGACGCAGGCTAGTGGGCAAGGAGCAGGTGCGGGAAGGGATCGAAACGCGGCTCGACGGGATCCCCGACATCCACTACGGCGACGACGTTCACTGGCTCTGCGGCGATCGCGGCGTCTCCGAGTGGACGATCCGCGGGACGCAGGCGACCGGGGAGGCGATCGAGGTGCGCGGCTGCGACCTGCTCCAGCTCGCCGACGGCAAGATCACCCGGAAGGACTCGTTCTGGAAGATCGTCGACTAGCGCCGCTCGGCCAGTGAGCCGTCGTCCGTGCGCGAGTCCGAGACGGCGTCCTTGGCGCGGCCGCCGTCGCCGCGGTAGCCGGCGGCCTGGACGCGCGGGCGGGTGTCGTACTCGCCGAGCAGTTCGAGCGTGTGGCCGCGGGCGCGCAGCGAGTCGAGCACTCCCGGCGCCAGCCGGGCGTCCTCGACCTTGATGCCCTTGGCCGGAAACTCGTTGGCGTCGACACGCTCGGCGTCGACGGCCTGGTTCAGCGGCAGGCCGTACTCGATCCGGTTGAACACCGTGAACAGCGAGCCCATGATGATCCGCGAGCCGCCGGCGGCGCCGGTCGCGACGATCGGGCGGCCGGCCTCGCTGGCGATGATGGGCGCCATCGACGATCGCGGGCGCTTGAAGGCGCGCGGCTCGTTGGCCGATCCGGGAGCGCCGAAGTCGGTCATCTCGTTGTTGAGCAGGAAGCCTGTGCCACGCGCCACGACCGCCGAGCCGAACTCCTGCTCGATCGTGCACGTCAGCGCAACCGAGTTGCCCCGTGCGTCGATCACCGACAGGTGGGTGGTGGTGCCCGCAGGGTTCTCCCGGCCGTTGGCCGCGTTGGCGCGCGGGCCGAGGCCGGGCTCGGGCGCGGGGTTGGCGCGGGCCGGGTCGATCTGCGCGGCGCGCCTGGCGGCGTACCGCTTCGAGATCAGCGTGCGGGTGGGCTGGCGGACGAAGTCGGGGTCGGCCACGTACTCGCCGCGGTCGGCGAACGTGAGCTTCTGTGCCTCGATGATCCGGTGCAGGGTGTCGGCCGAGCTCTGGCCGGACGCCCTGTTGTCGGACCTCTCGAGGATGTTGAGCATCTCCAGCACCGCGATTCCGCCCGACGTCGGCGGCGGCATGGCCACGAGCCGGCGGCCGCGGAACGTGCCAACCAGCGGCTTGCGCCACCGGGCTTTGTAGCGGCGCAGGTCGGCGGCTGTCAGCAGGGCGGAGTCGCCGGGGATCGGCCTGGCGCGCGTGCGATCCATCTCGGCGTCGATCTTGCGCGCGATCGAGCCCGCGTAGAACGCCCGCGACCCGTGCTTGCGGATGGTTCGCAGCGTGTCCGCCAGGTCCGGCTGGCGCAGGGTTGAACCCGCGGGGTAGGGCTTGCCTTCGCGCAGGAACTGCCGCGCCGCGGCGGGGAACAGCTTCAGCCGCTCGGCGTTGGCGGCCATCGCCTGCGACAGCGATCGGGGCACCTTGAAGCCGCGCCGCGCCAGGCGCTCCGCGGGCCGGATCGACTGCGCCAGGCTGCGCGTGCCGTAGCGGCGAAGCGCCGACCGGATGCCGGCGACCGTTCCAGGCACGCCGACGGTCAGGTGGCCGGTGAAGCGCTTGTGCAGGCCGTCCGGGGCGAGCGTGTTGGGCGTGAACCGCGCCGGCGCGGTCTCGCGGAAGTCCAGCGCCGCGGTCTTGCCCTTGGCCGAGCGGTAGACCATGAAGCCGCCGCCGCCGATGCCGCACGACTGCGGGCGGGCGACGTTGAGCGCGAACACCGTCGCCGCGGCCGCGTCGACGGCGTTGCCGCCGCGCTCGAGCACCGACCGGCCCACGCGCGCCGCGGCGGGCGACTCGGTGGCGATCACGCCGCGCTTGCCGGTTGCGGGTGGGCGCAGCTTGGACCCCGGCCTGGCCTCGGCGGTGGTCAGGCCGGTTGCCAGTGCGAGGGCGATGAGGCTGAGGACCGCGAGCGCGCGCACGACTTCGGGCTACCCCGCCCCCGGCCGCGCGAAACGGTCAGGCGGCGGCAGGAACGCGCGGGCGGCGCTTGGTGCCGAGCGTGCGCGTCAGCGGTTCCTCGACCGCGTGGCGCAGCACCGGGATCCGCAGTCCGACTGCCACCGCGTTGGATGCGGCCGTGACCGCCATCCGGCTGGGCAGATCGCGCGGCCCGCGCGGCGGCAGCCCCGCGAGCTCGCGCAGCGACGCCGGTACCAGCGAGGTCGCCGCATCGCCCATCGCACGGAACGCGGGCTGGAGCAGGACGCGCTCGGCCGGGTGCAGATCGGGCAGCGACGGCCGGCGCACGAAGCCGATGGCCGCCTCGGCCTCGGGCGAGGTGCACAGCATGCTGCGCACGGATGCGAAGTAGTCGCGGTAGGCGTCGACCGAGTCCGGCACCCGGTGGCGGGGCGTGCCCAGCAGCACGGCCGCCTCCACCTGCTCGGCCAGATAGCGGTCCTGGTCGGCGCGGCTGATCGGGCGGGCGTAGGCGCGGTAGGCGGCCAGGAACGAGTGCACCTCGACGCAGTGGACCCACACCATCGTCGCCGGGTCGGAGGCGGAGTAGCGGCGGCCGGTCACCGGGTCGGTGCCGTGCACGTGCCGGTGGACGCCACGGACGATTGCGGCGGCGGCCTCGGCCTCGGCATGGGTGCCGAAGGTGATCGTGGACACGTAGCCCGCCGTGCGCCGCAGCCGGCCCATCGGGTCCTCGATGTAGTTCGAGTGCTGGGCCACGCCCGCCATCGCCAGTGGGTGCAGCGCCTGCAGCAGTAGCGCGCGCAGCCCGCCGACGAGCGCGGCGGGGTGGCCGATGACCCGCCACGAGACGCTGTCGGGGCCGAACATGCCGCGCGTGTAGCCCATGGAACGCCAGCGTACCAGCGCAGGCGGCCGCGTGCCCAAGTTGCTCGCCAACGCGTCGCGACTGAGGTCGACGGCCGGGGGCGACGGGAGGAGCGCCGCTTACGGGCGCCCGGTCAGCGGTGTGCTGCCCTCCGTGCCCGAGTCGGGCGCCTTGAGCGCGCTTCGGCCCTTCGATGCCTGGGGCACGATCTTGCCGTCGTACAGCGACGGGCCGGCCACCAGGCACGAGGGCGAGCGCTGGAAGTTCTTCAGCAGCGGCGGCGCTGTCAGGGCGTCGTTGCGGGGCACGTCGCCGAAGCGGTTGCGCGGCCCCACGGCCTTGCTGCAGTCGGTGGTCTCGAAGCCGCCCAGGGCGATCAGCCGGTTGGCGAAGTTCGGCGGCAGGTAGGCCTGGCCGCGGTCGTCGGCCGGGCGTTCGGCCGAGCTGCTGAACGAGCGCGGGTCGATCATGCCGACGACGTTGTTGTAGCGCTGGCCGCCGAAGTCGCCGTCGATGCCCGGCGTGCCGTTGGTGATGAAGCCCGCCAGCCGCACCTGGTTGTACTGGAGCAGCGCCAGGATCGGGTTGAGCTCACTCAGGAACGGGTTGAGCGCGGCGACCAGCGGCCGGGCGCCGCTCACGGTCCGGGTCAGGGCCGGCAGCGCTGTGCGCGAGCGTGTGATCAGGGGATCGAGGGAGCGGAATGTGGCCCTCAGGTCGGGAGCCAGGGCGCGCAGGTCGCGGACGGTGGGGGCCAGGTCGTCGGCCACCGGCTGGAGCCCGGTGACCACCGGCGCGGCATTGTCGGTGAAGCGCTCCAGCCGCTGGAGCGTGGCGCGCGACTCGCGCAGGAACGTCGGCAGGATCGTGATCGTCTCGCTGAGCGCCTCGTCGCGCGAGGCCAGGGCGCCGAACGTGTCGTTGGAGTTCACGATCACGCCGCGGAGCGCGCCGCGGCGGTCGTTCAGCGCGCCAAGCACCACGCTCCCGTTGCGCACGAAGGCGCGTAGGTCGGTCCGCTGGTCACGCAGGACCGACAGCAGCCGCTCGCCCGACGTGGCCGTGCCCTCGAGGTTGCCGAGCGCGTCGTTGAGCGCCTGCCCGCGGCGGCCGGAGAACGCCTTCGCCAATTCCGCGCCCGACTGCTGGAAGGCCTTGCGGGTGCGCGGGGTGAACACGTCGAAGATCTCGTCAAGCTCCACGGTCGGCTCGACCTGGCCGTCCGGCAGCCGGCCGCCGTCGGCCAGCTTGGGGCCGTCGCGGTCGCCTGGGGTGATCTCGACGTAGGTCTCGCCGAGCAGCGTCTTCTGGCGCAGGATCGCGCGCACGTTTCGCGGCAGCGGCGCGTAGCGCGGCTTGACCTCGATCTCGAGCAGCGTCTTGGCGCCCCCGGCCCGGGATCGATTTCGCATGGATGCGGAATCGATCGCATCGGTATCCAGCTCCTTGGACTTGACCTTGCCCACGTTCACGCCCGAGATGCGCACGTCGCTCTCGACCGCCAGCGACGTGGCCTCGGGCACCGCGACCTCGAACCGGTAGGCCTCCGCGCGCAGCGGCACCGGCCCGCCGAACGACAGCCACAGGAACAGCAGGATGCCCACGCACGAGAACGCGAACGTCACCATCGCGACGATCCGGCCGGCGCTGGGCGTTTCCTTGATCACAGCGAGCAGAGCCCCGCGTTGCCGAAGATCGTGGTCACGGCCGGCGGCAGTCCGAAGCCGGTCAGCGTGGCGCAGTTGGTGTTGCCGAGCGTGAAGCGCCGGAAAACGCCCTGGCCGTCGGCGGTTCCGAACAGCGAGCCGCCGGTCTGCGCGACCCAGCCCGCCCAGTACAGGTAGCCCTCCTGGCGGTTGCGCTGCTGGTCGAACGTCTTGCCGGCCAGCGGCTCGGCGCCGTTCGGGTTGAACGCAGCCATGTTCAGCAGCCGATTGACCTTGCCCAGCGAGGTGGTCAGGTCGGGCGCGGCGGTGGCGAAGTCACCGGCCGCGGCGCCGAGCGTGTTCAGCCGCGCCGGGGTGGCGCGGGCCAGCGGGCGCAGCTCGCCGCGCACGATCGGGGTGCCCTCGCGGGCCAGCGGCAGGAGCGCGCGCGTGGCCGGGTCGAGTTCGCGCACCGCTGGCCGCAGCGCCTGCAGCGCCGGGCCGAGGCGGGTGCTGAAGCCGCGCACGTCGTTGAGCGTGGTCTCGGTCTGGCGCAGCGTGCCGGGCAGCTGGCTGACAGCCCGCGCCAGGCTGCCGCGCTCGTCGGCGAACGCCGAGAACACGCTGTTGCTGGCCCGCACCAGCCGCACCAGGTCGCGGTCGCTCGCGCCAACCTCCTCGGCCAGCCGGCCGTAGCGGTTGACCAGCCGGCGCAGGTTGGCCTTGCGCTCGGCCAGCGCGCCCGAGACCCGGCGGGTGTCGCGCTGGAGCGGGCCGAGCTGGCGCAGCGTCTTGGACAGATCGTCGCCGCGGCGCTCGAGGCCCTTGCCGGCGCCGTTGACCAGCAGCTGCAGGTAGGGCCGGGTGTCGGCGTCCAGGACCGACAGCACCTCGTCGAGGTTCACGTCCGGGAGCGTGTCGCTGAGCTCGATCCGCCCACCCGCCTTCAGGGTCGCGCCGTGGCCCGGGTCGACCTCCACGAACATGTCCTTGAGGCCGGTCTTCGAGCGCAGCAGCGCGGTGGCGTCGTCCTTGACGAGCTCCTTGTACTTGGGCTCGATCTCCAGCGTGACCACGGCCCGGCCGTCCTCGAGCTTGACCGGGCCGATTGCGCCGATCGTCACGCCGGCAACGCGCACCGACTGGCCCTGGCCGGGCTGGACCGCCTGGGCGTTGGACAGCACCGCGTCGATCTTCTTCGGCGACTCCTCGATCAGCGGGAACCGCAGCCGCTGATTGGACAGGATGTATGCGCCCACGCCGAGCCCGAGCAGCATCACCGCGGTCACGGCCAGGAACGACGGCAGGTAGGCCTTGATCGCCCGCCTCACCGCTTGCGCTCCTTTTCGAGCACCTTCGCGCGCCGCTCCAGGATCCGCTCGTACCAGTCGTCCACGCGGCCGGCCGCGCGCGTGATCAGCCGCCTGCGGGTGGCGGCCGACGGCCCGCCGACGCGCTTGGCGTCGGATGCGCCGCGCGGGTTGAGCCCACCGCTCTCGAGCAGGTTGGCGTCCGGCGCCTCCAGGTCGGGCGCCTGCTGGGTCTCGCACGGCACGTCGGGCCGGTGCGGCGGCGGGTTGGTTGGCGAGTCCGGTGGCGCCGGGCGCACCTGCATGCCCGGCGGCACGGCCGACGCGTGGAAGTAGCTCTGGTTGGCGTCCACCGACCGGCTCTCGCCGCTGAGGCCCACGAACGACCGCATCAGCTTCTGGTTCACGGTGCCGCTGTTGCCGGGGAAGTCGGGGTCCGGGAAGTCCTTGTTCGCGAACGGGACCAGCACCTCCTCGGTGCACGCGGACGCGGCCCGGCCCTCGCCGAACAGCGGCACCGACGTGCGCAGCAGCCGGTCCAGCGCCGGCGTGTTCACGCGCAGCGCGCGCGCCGTGGCGCGCAGCTCGGTTCGCCCGGATAGCCCGCGCAGCTGGCGCGTGAACGGCAGCGCGGCGTCCAGCACCGGGTCCAGCCGGCGCACGCTGGGGGTGGCCTCGGTGGCCAGCGCCCGCAGCGGCGGCAGCGTTCCGTCCAGCGCGGTCAGGGCGGGCCGGGTGGCCCGCAGCGTGTCGCGCAGGGCGGGGATCGACGCCGACAGTGCGCGGTCCTGCGAGGCCAGCGCGCCGGCGGTGGCGCCGAGGTTGGTGACCACGCCCTTGAGCGCCTCCTCGTCCTCGGACAGCGCGCCGTTGAGCTTGGCCGTGCCGCGCAGCACGCGCTGGATGTCCTCGGTGGGTTGCTGGCCCAGCGACGCGTCCGAGGCCACGGCAAGGTCGCGCAGCGCCGGGGCGGCATCGGGCGCGTTGCGGTTCAGCGACTCCGCCGCGCCGTCGCCCAGGCCGGTGGACAGCTCGCGCACCACCGTCTGGAGGTCGCGCCGGGTGTCGCGCTGGAGCGTGGTGAGCACATCGCCGAGCAGCACCGGCGCCGAGGTCTGGCGAGCCGGAATCACGTCGTCGCTGCCCAGCTCCGGCGCGGCCGGCGTGCCCGGCTCGAGGTCGACGAAGAAGTTGCCCTCGAGGAAGATGCGCGAGCGCACCTTCAGGCGCGCGTCCTGGTGCAGCGGCAGCGCCGAGCGCTTGAGCTTCATCGTCACGCGCGCGCCGCCGGCCTTGCGCGGCTCGACCGCGGTGACCTGGCCCACCTCCACGCCCGCGATCCGGACCGGTGACCGCTTGGCCAGGTTCGACACCTGCGCGAACTCGGCGCGGATGGTGTGGTTCTGCTCGAACGGGTTGAGCCGGAACCAGCCGACGGTGCTGGCACCTACTACCACGACGATGGCCAGGACGCCCGCCCAAAAGCGCGACAGCCGCTGCTTCTGCCCGCGTCTCACGGCACGTCGCTCAGGTTGTCGATGCCGAGCTCGCGCGACTTGTAGGTCCCGCCGGCCAGGCCCGGGTAGTTGCTCTTGCCGACCACCGAGTTCGCGCCCGCCGGGGTGCCGTCGGGCAGCGTGCCGGTCACGATGTCGGTCGGGTCACCGGTGCCGGCGGCGCCGTTCTTGCGCACGAAGTCCTCGATCAGCCGGAACGCGGGGAAGCCGACCTGGCCGTTCTGGCAGTCGGCGTTGCCGGCGGCGTCGATCGCGGGCTGGTAGGGCGGCGCCATCGGGCGCCCGGCGGGTTGACCGTCGAACGTCGCGCCGTGCGCCGACTGGCCGGGCTGGAGGTCCCACGGGCGCGAGCTGAAGGTGGTGCCCAGCGAGTTGGGCTGGGCCAGGTTCACCGTCCGGACGAGCTGCTGCTGGGCGTTGCCGCCCGGCGCGGGCTGGGACTGGTGCTCGCCAAGCGGGTGGAAGAAGTAGTTGGCGTAGTTGCAGACCGTCTGGTACGGCGCGACGAAGTTGAGCGTCGGCTTGAGCAGCGCCACGGAGGTGCGCAGGTTGCCGAGCGAGCGCTGGGTGTTGGGGTCGCGGACCAGGTCGCGCAGCGCGAGCGACGTGGTGCGCAGCCGGCTCGAAAGGTCGACCGACCGCCTCAGCACCGGCGTGCCCACACGCAGGGCGTCGCTGACCGGCGGCAGCGTGTCCGGCAGCTCGCGCGTGACCGGCCGCAGCTTGCCGAACAGGATCGCGGTCTGGGCGATCACCGGGCGCGAGCGGCGCAGCGCGCGCGTGCCGACCGCCAGCGTCGGGGGCGTGTCCGAGATCGTGTCGGCCAGCGCCTGGGGCGAACGGTTCAGCGCGGCCGCCGTATCGGCCCCGTTGCGGGCCAGGTCGGCGGCCTGGGTGGCCACCGGGGCCACCTGGGCGGTAACCGCGCCGAGGTTGCGTACGAACCCGGCCAGGTCGGTGCGCGGGTCGTTCAGGGTGGCCATGACCGGCCGCAGGTCGTCCAGCAGCGGCGGCAGCGCGGCCAGCGCCTGGTTGACCGACGGCCCGCGGCCGGTGAACGCGGTGCCGAAGCCCTCCGTGGCTCTGCGCAGGTTGGGCCGGGTGTCGCGGTCGAAGGTCGCGAACGCGTCCTCGAAGTCGTTGGACTGCGACCCCTGCGCCAGCGGCACGGTCGCCCCCGCGGTCAGCTCGCGCCGGGATGTGCCGGGCGTGATCTCGATGAACTTCACGCCCAGCGCCGAGCGCGGGCGCACCCGCAGCCGGGTGTCGGCGCTCAGCGGCTGGATGCTCTTGTCCAGCTGCATCTCGACCAAGGCGATCGCGCGCCCGCCGCGCTTGGCGCCCCCGATCTCCGACACCGCGCCCACGCGGAAGCCGCCCAGGCGCACCTCGTTGCCCTTGACCAGCTTGGCGCCCGTCGGCAGCTCGGCCTCGAGCGTGTAGGTGGGCACGAACGGCAGGCCCGAGTTGGCGTTGTAGGCCAGGAACACGCCCACGATCACCACCAGCAGCGTCACGGCGCCCACCAGCACGGGGCTGGCCACCAGGGCCTGTCTGGTCCGGTTGCGGTTCATGGCTTGAGCAGGAAGTCGAGGAGGCCGGTCGGGTTCGGCGTCTGGGGTGCGCCGCCGGCCGGGGACGGGCCCCCCGCCGGCGCTCGCCGCTGGGAGGGCGCTGTCGGGTCGATCGGCCTGGTGTTGCCGCCCGTGCGCTCGATCAGCTTCTTCAGCTCGGGCGGCAGCTCGACCTTCGGGGTCGAGGGCGCGCCGCCCGTTGCCGCGCGCGCGTTGGCCGCGGCGGAGCCCGGCACCGACGGGTCGGGCGCGTTGATGCCCGGCTGGCGCGGTCCGAGCCACGAGTTGCAGTCCTTGAACAGCTGCTCGCCGGCGGCGTCGGTGGGGGGCTTGTTGCTGTAGGGCGTGCACTTCGACACCGTCGCGCCGACCCGCAGCTGGTGGCCGATCGCGTCGAAGCCGTTGGTGGTCATCGTCTGCCAGAAGAAGTAGTTCACGAGCGACTCGAAGCCGGTGAAGCCGCGGCCGTTCGCGTTCGCCGTCGGGTCGGGCGCGGGCGGCGCCGTGAGCGCGGCGCGCGAGTCGTTGTCGACCGCGCGGCGGCGGTCGTCCAACGTCTGGAGGGTCTGGCGCAGCGGCTTGACCGTGGCGGGCGCGTCGCGCGCCAGCGCGCGCAGGGTGGCGGCTTCCTGGCTGCTCTCGCGCAGTGCCTGGGTGGCCGGCCCGGCGGCGTTGCCGAGCCCGCGCAGCGCCGGCAGCGCGGCCTCCGAGAACGGGCCGAGGCGCTTGAGCAGCGTCGTCGCGTCGGGCGCCGACCGGCGCAGCTCGCCGGCCAGCGGGCTGCCCTCACGGGCCAGCTTCGACAGCTCCACCATGCTCGGCCGCAGCTCGGCCAGAAAGCCCGGTAGCCGCCGTACCCCGTCGCGCAGCTCTGCTCGTCGCGACGCGCCCGTCTCGGCCGCGCCGCGCGATTCGCGGATGAAGTCGGTCACGTCGGCGCGGCGGTCGTGCAGGCGCGTGACCACGGTGTCCGCGTCGGCGATGAACTGCTTGATCGTGCGGTTTTGGTCGCCCAGGATGCGCAGCGTCTTGCGCGTCTCGCGCAGACCCGGGAACGACCGCCGCAGCACGGCCTGGATGTCGTCGGGGCGGCCGGCCAGCCCGGTGCCCAGCGAGGCCACGAACAGCCGCAGGCGCTCGCGCGTGGGCCGGCGCAGGACGTCGTTGACCAGGTCCTGGGGAATCGTGCCCTCGGTCCGCCGCAGCGGCACCGCGTCGTCCTTGCCGAGCTTTCGACGCGACGATCCGGGCTGGCAGTCCACGTAGTACTCGCCGACCAGCGACTGTGGCCGGATCGTGCAGGTGGCATCGCGGCGCAGCTCGGCCGCGGCGCCGGTGCGCGCGATCGTGGCCTTCACGATCGCCTTCGGCGGGCCCGACTTCGACTCCAGGACGTCGAAGCTGGTGGTCTGCCCGGCGCGCACGCCGCCGATCCGGAAGTCGCCGCCCTCGACGAGGCCGAACGCGTTGTCGAACACCATCCGCACCTCGCGCTGCTCGCCGCCGCCGCCGGCGCCGGCGACCACCACCGCTCCCGCCGTCAGCACGACCACGCCCGCAAGCGCGGCGATCAGCCGCCTCACCGGATCGCCCTGTGCGACTCGGTGCAGTTCAATGCGCGCTGCTCCTCGGCGCTGAGCACGTTGGACCCGTCACGGGCCGGCACGTCGGCGCCGCCGGGACAACGCCGGAACTGCTCGCGCTTTGGCGGCCCGCCGGTGTTGTTCTCGGCGACCGAGATGAATACCCGCGTGCTGGCCCCGAGCGCGTCGAAGAAGCCGCCGGTGGTCGAGAAGTCGTCCAGCCAGCCAAGGAAGTCGGTCGTGTACGGCCGCGCGAACCCGATCACCGGCGTGGCCGCCTTCAGCGCGCTGCTGGTCTGCGGGAACGCGCCGGCCGTGCGGCCCACGCTCACGTTGCGCCCGCCGGGGGCGACCGAACGCTGCTTGGTGGCCACCGCCACGTCGGCGAGCGGCGGCACGTCGGCCAGCAGCTCCAGCAGGTCGTTGGCCTTCCCGGGGCGGCTCAGCGCGGTGCGCAGGTCGGCCAGCGCGGGGCGCGAGTCCGCGGCGAACCGGCGCGTCTCGGCGAACACCGGGCGCAGCTTGGGCAGCAACGGCTTGGTGGCGTCGACCAGCGGGTCCACGTCGTCCAGCGCCAGGCGCAGGTTCACGAACGAGGTGTTGGCCCGGCGCAGCACCGGCGGCAGCAGGCCGACCGAGTCGGCCAGGGCGCTCTTCTGGCTGCCGAGCGCGCGCGTTGTCGTGCTCAGGTCGCCCACCAGCGCGGCCAGCTGGGTGTCGCGCTCGCTCAGCGCGGTCACCAGGCGCGCGCTGTTCTTCAGGCTCGCCTTCAACGTGGGCGTGTCGCGCGATGCCTCGTCGAACAGCCGGCCCGAGGTGGACAGCGCGGGATCCAGGTACTCGAGCGCGCGTCCCACGTCGTCGCCGCGACCGCGGATCGAGGCCGACCCGCGCGTCAGCAGGTTCTCGAGGCTCCGGCGCGTGGGCGGGTCGAGCGTGTTGAACACCTCGTCGAGGTCCACCTGGGTCAGCGTCCTGTCGGCCGCGATCGTGCCGCCGTCGCCGATCTCGCCGGCGCCCGCTCGGCGTGCCGGAAAGGTCAGGTCCACGTAGCGGTTGGCGATGCCCGACAGCGACGACTGGCGGATTGCGGCGCGCGTGCCGCGCGGTAGCGGCGAATGCTCCTCGTCGACCGACAGCTCGAGCTTGGCGCGGCCGTCGTCGGCCAGCGCCACGTCCTCCACCGACCCGATCGTCACGCCTCCGCTCTGCACCGGGTTGCCCTTGACGATCTGGGCGGCGTTCGTGAACGTGCCCGAGACCGTGTAGCCGCCCCCGCCCGTGCCAAACAGAACGATGGCCGTGGCGGCCATCGCAAGCACGACTGCGGCCACGACGACCGCCCTAACCAGGGTCGATGGAACTCCCCTCAACCTCCTCCTCAGCCGGCGAGTCTGGTCACCCCGCTGGGTGGTGTCAATGGACAACCGTCGCCGCGACCGCGGTATTGCGCTGCGCGATCCAGCGCGCGAAGCCCCCGGCCGTCACGAACATGAACATGCTGTAGACGGCTGCGGGGATGGCGAGCTCGGTATCGATCAGCGCCGCGACCGCGATCGCGACGGTCGAGTTGTGCACGCCCAGCTCCATCGCGATCGCGGTGGCCTGCCGTGTGTTCAGGCGTGCCAGGCGCGAGATGCCGAAGCCGATCGTCATCGCGGCCACGTTGAGCAGCAGCGCCGCCGCCGCGACCGCGCCGATGTTCTCGAAGATCAGGTCGGCCTCGCTGGCCACCGCCGCGACGATCACCAGCGCCAGCAGGGCCAGCGACACTCGCCGGGCGGTCTCGTAGTTGGCCTCCACCCATGCCGAGCGCAGGTGGCGGACCGTCATCCCGATGCTCAGCGGCACGACGGTGATGAAGAACACGCGCGCGACGATCGTGGCCATGCCGAAGTCGTCGTCCAAGGCGGCGCCGAAGTGGTCGATCGCCAGCCCCAGGTAGAGCGGCACGGTGACCAGCGCCATGATGCTGCTGACCGCGGTCATGGTCACCGACAACGCCACCTCGCCGCGCGCCAGGTGGGTCAGCATGTTGGCCATCGCGCCGCCGGGCGAGGCACCGAGCAGCACCAGCCCCACGGCCAGCTCGGGGGCCAGGCCGGTCAGCTCGGCGATCCCGAACGCCAGCAGCGGCGAGATCACCAGCAGGTTGCCCAGCCCGATCCCGACGCCGCGCGGGGTCGCCGCCACGCGGCGGAAGTCGTCCGGGGTCAGCGACAGGCCGAGCACGAGCATGATCCCCGCGACGCACACGGGCAGCAGTACCTCGGTGATCACGGACCCCTCCACGCCGGAGGGAACCTAACCGAGGATCGGGGCGCGGGCGGCGGTTCTGCCGCGATCCGTCGCCGGCGGGCTCGGCGAACACCCCGGCTGGGTAGGGGTGGGGTCAGACGCCGCGGTCGGCCTTGTGTGGGCTATGGCCCCGACAATCATGACCGGGGCCCTTCCGCGCGCTGCCTACCGGCGGTAGGCGCGCACGACCGCCGCGGGTACCCGCGGCATATCGATCAGGCTGCGCGACAGGGCCTCGTCGAGGGCGTCGGCGGCGCGATCGTGCAGCGACGGCCCGTGGCCGACCATCAGGTGCCGTGGCCGGTGCCGGCGGAGCACGCCCGGGGGGCGCAGGCGGAGCATCGGGTGGATGCCGGCCCGCCGGCCCGCGAGCGCGAAGTAGGCCCCCGTGCCAACGGCCTCGGACACCACCAGCGCCGACTGGCCGGGCAGCCACAGGGCCAGCTCGCGCCATCCGGGCAGCCAGACCGTGCGCAGCACCTCGAACGGCGTGTCCGGCAGCTGCTCGGGCAGTCGCAGGTGCGGCGCGCCGTAGCGCCGCGCCAACGCCTCGCAGTCGCGGTCGTGGCGGTCGAGCAGCTGGATCACGCCGGCCACCCGGCCAAGCGCCTCGGCGGCCTCGAGCGCCTCGTCGTCGGTCAGCGGATCGACCAGCCACACGCGTCCCTCGTGGGCGAGCGCGTGGCAGGAGCGCGCCATCGGCTCCTGGACGGTCCAGGTGACGGCCCAGTCCTGCGAGGTGTCGACGTCGAAGGTCAGCGGTCTGCGAGCGGCACGTAGTCCAGCTCGCGGTCGCCCGAGTAGACCTGCCGCGGCCGCGCGATCTTGGTCTCCGGGTCCTCGCGCATCTCGAGCCACTGGGACAGCCAGCCCGCCGTGCGCGGGATGGCGAACATGACCGTGAACATGTCGGTCGGGATCCTCATGGCCTCGTAGATCAGGCCGGAGTAGAAGTCCACGTTGGGATAGAGCTTGCGCTCGGTGAAGTAGTCGTCGTCCAGCGCCCGCTTCTCGAGCTCGCTGGCGATCTCCAGCTTGGGGTTGTCCAGTCCGCCGGTGGCGTCCAGCACCTCGTCCACGTGCTTGCGGATGATCCGCGCGCGCGGGTCGTAGTTCTTGTACACCCGGTGGCCGAAGCCCATCAGCTTCTCCTTGCGGTCCTTCACGCCCTGGAGGAAGTCGGGGATGTTCTCCACCGTGCCGATCCGCTCGAGCATGGACAGGACCGCCTCGTTGGCGCCACCGTGCAGCGGGCCGTACAGCGCGGCGATGCCGCCGGCGACCGCCGTGTAGGGGTCCACGTTCGACGAGCCCACGGCGCGCACGGTGGCCGTGGAGCAGTTCTGCTCGTGGTCGGCGTGCAGGATCCAGAGCACGTCGAGGGCACGCTCGAGCCGCGGGTCGGGTTCGTACTTGACCTCGGTCATCTTGTAGAGCATCGAAAGGAAGTTGCCCGTGTACCAGAGATCGTTGTCGGGATAGACGTAGGGCAGCCCGAGGTTGTGGCGGTAGGAGAAGGCGGCGAGCGTCGGCATCTTGGCGATCAGGCGCGTGACGGCCATGTAGCGCTCGGTGCGGTCCTCGAAGTCCTTGGAGCCCGGGTAAAAGCTGGACAGCGTGCTGACGCTGGACAGCAGCATCGACATCGGGTGCGCGTCATAGCGAAAGCCCTCCATCGATTTCTTCAGGTTCTCGTGCACGTAGGTGTGGTGCGTGACCGCGTAGATCCAGTACTCCAGCTCGTCCTTGGTGGGCAGGTGCCCGTGCACCAGCAGGTAGGCAACCTCCAGGTAGGACGAGTGCTCGCACAGCTGCTCGATCGGGTAGCCACGGTGCTCGAGGATGCCGGCCGCGCCGTCGATGTAGGTGATGTCGCTGCGGCAGTTGGCGGTGTTCGTGAACGCCGGGTCGTAAGTCATCAGCCCGAAGTCGTCCTCGTTGACCTTGATCGAGCGGAAGTCCATGGCCTTGACGGTGCCGTCGGTGATCTCCATCTCGTAGGTCTCACCCGTGCGGTTGTCGGTCACGCTCAGCGTGTCCGCCTTGCCGGTGGCTACCGAGCCGTTGTCAGAATCCTGCGTGCTCTCCTCGGCCATCTCGTCTCCTCTGTCTGGTTCAGCGTCCGAACAGTCGCCGGACCCCGCCCTTGACAGCAGGGTAGGCGTCCAGCTCCGCGCCGGTGATGTTCAGGGTCACCCCGCGCTCCGCGGTGCGGGCCACCTCGGGCGCGTCGACGAAGACCACGACGCCGTCGCGGCGCTGGACCTCGATGCCGTCGAAGATCCGCTCGCGCGCGTTGTCCAGCACCTTGCGCAGCGTTCCCACCTCGGCCTCGGCGGAGTCGTACACGGGCACACCGGTCGGGAGCGCGGTGTAGCTGATCGCGGTGCCGTCGTCGATCGGCACGCGGTTCAGCGGGGGGTCAGCAGGACGGCGGCCTCGGTCTCGTGGCCCTCGTCCTCCTCGTGCAGGGCCGAGCCGATCACGCCGGACAGGATCGCCGCCAGCGTGAGCAGCACCGACAGCGTCATCACGATCCGCGCCGACCCGTCGCTGCTGGGGAAGCCCTCGCGCGTGATCCCCAGAAAGCTGACCAGCACGGCCCACCCGGCAAGCACGCCGCCGCAGATGTAGAACGCCGTCATCGGGGCGAAACCTACCGCGTGGTCGTGCGGGCGCGCGCCGTGGTGCGCATGCGGGCAGGGGCGGGCAGGGGCGCCGCGTGCGGGCCGCCGCGGCGCGGCGGGCCGGGCTTGCGCGGCAGCGGCCGGTGGCGCCGGTCCGAGCCGCCCTCGTCCTGGTCGTCGGCCGTAGCGGGCTCCGGTTCCTGGATCGCGTACCAGATCAGCCAAAGCGCCAGGGCGATCGGGATCTTCAGGACCACGAACATCCACATGAAAGTGGTCACGTCCATCTGCCGAGGGTACCCCGGGATGCAAGCCCCGCCCCGGGATGGCGCGCTCGGACTGCTACAGCGTGGTCATGCCCTTCAGAGCCTGGTAGCGCTCGTCCACCTCGTCACGGGTCAGGCGCGCGACGCGCTCGGTGCCGAACTCCTCGACGTTGAACGAGGCCATGACGGTGCCGTAGGTCATCGCGCGGCGCAGCGTTGCGTCGTCGCTGGCGTCGTCCTGCGAGGACAGATAGCCCAGGAAGCCGCCCGCGAACGAGTCACCGGCGCCGGTCGGGTCCTGCACCGTCTCGAGCGGGAAGGCGGGCAGCGCGAAGAAGCCGTCCTCGGTGAACAGCGCAGCGCCGTACTCGCCCTGCTTGGCCACCACCGCGCGCGGGCCCATGGCCAAAACCTCCTTCGCGGCAAGCGGCAGGTTCGGCTGCTCGGTCAGGGCGCGGATCTCGGCATCGTTCAGAAACACCAGGTCGACGCCGGCGATCGTCTGCAGCAGCGAGTCCTTGGCGATGTCGATCCACAGGTTCATCGAGTCCAGGCCCACGAAGCCGGCGTCCGGCATCTGCTCGCGCACGCCGCGCTGGACATCGGGCTGGATGTTGGCCAGGAACAAATTGTCGGCGTTCAGCGAACCGTCCGAGAGCTTGGGCTCGAAGGTCTCGAACACGCCGAGCTGGGTGTCGTCGGTGATCGCCTCGTTCAGGTCCTCGTAGTGGGCGGTCCAGGAGAAGGTCTTGCCCTCGACCTGCTCGATGTCGTCGGTGTTCACCCCGCGGCCGTGCAGCACCGCGTACTCGTCGTCGCCGAAGTCGTCGCCGACGGGGCCGACGACGCGGACCTCGTCGAAGAAGCTGGCGGCCAGCGAGAAGTGGACGGCGGCGCCGCCGAGCATCCGCGGGCGCTCCCCGGACGGGCTCTTGACGGCATCGAAGGCGATGGATCCGACTACAACAAGGCTCATAGGCCGGGGCAGGCTAGTGGTTGGCGCCGGCCGGGGGCCCTTCCCGCGATCTCGAGGACTTGATGTCGCCATGGCTACGGCAAGTCCTCAGCATCGTTCGGGGGCACCGACTGGGACGGCGTTTCGTAGCCTGACCGTCGATGCGCGCGGTGCAGATAACCGAGTTCGGAGGGCCCGAGGTGCTCGCCGTATCCGAGGTCCCCGACCCGGAGCCCGCAGGCGGCGAGCTGCTTGTGCGGGTCTCGCGCGCGGGCGTGAACTTCGGCGACACCCACCAGCGCCAGAACCAGTACGTGGCCGAGCGCGAGCTGCCGTTCGTGCTGGGCGGCGAGGTCGCGGGCGAGGTTATGGACGGCGGCCACGGGTTCGCCGCCGGCGACCGCGTGGTCGCGCTGCTGGAGACCGGCGGCTACGCCGAGCTGGCGGCGGTACCGGCGGCGCAGACCTACGCGATCCCCGACGGCCTGGACCCGGACGCTGCGCTGGCGCTGCTGATCCAGGGACTGACCGCGTGGCACCTGCTGCGCACGAGCGCACGCCTGGCCGAGGGCGAGAGCGTGGTGGTGCACTCCGCCGCCGGCGGCGTGGGCGGGCTGGCGGTGCAGCTGGCCAAGGCGTTCGGCGCCGGCAGGGTGGTTGCCAGCGCGGGCTCGCCCGAGCGGCGCGAGCGGGCGCTGGCGCTGGGGGCGGACGCCGCGGTGGATCCGGACGCCGAGGACCTGACGGGCGCGCTGGTGCAGGCCAACGGCGGCGAGCCGGTCGACGTGGTGCTCGAGACCGCCGGCGGGCGCGTGTTCGAGCACAGCCTCCAGGCGCTGGCGCCGTTCGGGCGGCTGGTGGCCTACGGCAACTCCACGCGCGAGAAGGTGCATACCTCGAATGCGGCGCTGCTGCGGACCAGCCGCGCGGTCGTGGGCTTCTGGCTGTACCACTGCCTGGCGCGGCGGGACATGACCGAGGGCCCGCTGGCCGATCTGTTCACCCGCGCGGAGCGCGGGCAGGTCACACCGCAGATCGGTGCCACCTACCCGCTGAGCGACGTCCGCCGCGCGCACGAGGACATCTCCGGCCGGCGCAGCTCGGGCAAGCTCCTGCTCGACCCAGCGAACTAACGTTTAGTAAGCAGCGGGCCGGGGCAGGAACCCGGCATGAACTTCGCCCTGCTGATGCTCCATCTCGCCGTCGGCGCGTACTTCGCCGCCCATGGCGCGCAGAAGCTGTTTGGTTCGTTCGGCGGCGCCGGGATCGAGGGCACGGCCGGCTTCTTCGAGTCGAAGCTTGGACTCCACCCAGGCCGAGTGCACGCGACTGCCGCCGGCCTGAACGAGCTCGCCGGAGGCATCCTGATCGCGCTCGGCCTGCTGGTGCCGCTCGGTGCGGTGCTGATCGTGGCGACGATGGTCGCCGCGATCCGGACCGTGCACCTGCCGAACGGCCCGTTCGCCCAGGACTCCGGCTACGAGACCAACGTGCTCTACATCCTGATCGCGTTGGCGCTGGCGGGCGTGGGTGCGGGCCAGTGGTCCCTGGATCATGTTCTCGGCCTCGACCTGGCCGGGACCGCCTGGGCCGTGGGCGTGTTGGTGGTCGGCGTCATGGGTGGCCTTGGCACGGTGCTCCTCGGCCGGGCGGGTGCGAGCGATCGCACAAGCAGCGCCTCCGCCTGAGCGGCGCGAAGTTCCGGTGGGGGTTCCGGCCCGGACGGGGATGTCCGGCCCGGCGTGAGTAGTCTGGGGCGTACGAATGACGACCTTTAAAGAGCTCGGGCTGTCCCAGCCTGTACTGGACGCCCTCGAGCACCTCGGCTACAAGCAGCCGACACCCATCCAAGAAGAGACGATCCCGCTGCTCCTGCAGGGGCGCGACGTGATCGGCCAGGCCCAGACGGGCACTGGTAAGACCGCAGCCTTCGGGCTGCCGATGCTGGAGTACGTGGATCCCGCCGACAACGAGATCCAGGCCCTGGTCCTGACGCCGACGCGCGAGCTGTGCATCCAGGTGACACAGGCGCTGCGCGCCTACGGCGACAAGCGCGGCATCAACGTCGTCGCCATCTTCGGTGGCGCACCGATCCGCGACCAGGCCGCCCGGCTCAAGGACAACGCGCACGTGGTGGTAGGCACGGTCGGTCGCGTCATGGACATGATCGGCCGCCACCACCTGTTCCTCGACCAGGCCCGTTACGTGGTCCTGGACGAGGCCGACGAGATGCTCGACCTCGGCTTTCTCGAGGACGTCGAGAAGATCCTCGGCCGCTGCCCGTCGGGCCGTCAGACGGCGCTGTTCAGCGCCACGATGCCGCCCGAGATCAAGAAGCTTGCCGAGAAGCGCATGTACGAGCCCGAGACCGTCAAGGTCAAGGCGGCCACGTTGACGATCGACACCGTCGCACAGTCCTACATCGAGGTCTCCGACAAGGAGAAGCAGGACAAGCTGGCGGAGGTGGTCAAGGCCGAGAACCCCAAGCAGGCGATCATCTTCGTGCGCACCAAGATCGGCGTCGACCGCCTCGCACGGCGGCTCGGCGACAGCGGCATGCGCGTGAAGACCCTCCACGGCGACATGTCCCAAGGCGCCCGCGACGGCGTGATGATCGCCTTTAAGGATGGTCGTGAGCGACTGCTCGTGGCCACCGACGTGGCCGCCCGCGGGCTGGACATCGCCGGCGTGTCGCACATCATCAACTACGACGTGCCCAACTCCCCCGACGTGTACGTGCACCGCATCGGGCGCACGGGCCGAGCCGGCGAGAAGGGCCGCGCGATCACGTTCATCACGCCGAAGCAGCGTGCCGACCTGACGGCGATCGAGGAGCACGCCAGCACCACGATCCCGCAGTGGGGGTCCGATGGCGATGGCGCCGCCAAGCCCGCTGCGGCGGCGCCCGAGCGTGAGCCCGCGGCGGCGGCCGAGCCCGCGCCCGCGGAGGAGCCGGCGGAGGAGAAGCCGCGCCGCGAGCCGCGCCGGCGCAGGCACTCCAAGCCGCGCCGCGAGGACAGCGCCGGCGACGCCGCCAAGATCTTCCTCGGCGCCGGCCGCAAGCAGGGCTTCCGCCCTGCCGACGTGGTCGGGGCGATCGTGGACCATTCGCACCTGGACGGCGAGGACGTGCGCAACGTGCGCGTCCTGGAGCGCTTCTCGTTTCTCGAGGTTCCCGCCGCTCGCGCCGGGGAAGTGGTGGACAAGGTCAGTGGAAACGAGGTCCGGGGCGTCAAGCTCCGGTTGGAGGTCGCTAAGCGCTGATGAGCCAAGCAACGCTGCACACGAGCCACGGTCCCGTCGAGGTCACGTTCTTCGATGACGCCGCTCCCAAGACGGTCGAGAACTTCCGCAAGCTGGCGGGCGACGGCTTCTACGACGGCCTGACCTTCCACCGTGTGATCAAGGACTTCATGATCCAGGGCGGCTGTCCTGAGGGCACCGGTACCGGCGGCCCCGGCTACACGTTCGAGGACGAGTTCAACGACAACAAGGTTGTGCGTGGCGCGCTTGCGATGGCCAACGCCGGGCCGAACACCAACGGCAGCCAGTTCTTCATCGTGACCATTGGCGAGGCGGGCTGGCTGGACGGCAAGCACACCGTGTTCGGTGAGGTCTCTTCGGGAATGGACAACGTGGACGCGATCGAGGGTGTCGAGACCGGCCCGGGGGACGCGCCCACCGAGCCGGTCTTCATAGAGCGCGTCGAGCTGGCCTAGCCCTCGGGCGGCACGAACTGACTGGCCACGAACTGGGCCCCGTCGGGGTCGCGGATCGCGGTCTCGCGAACCCACGGCAGGTCCCGCGGTGCGCTCACCACCTCGCCGCCCAGCTCCTTCGCCTTCGTCGCCGCGTCATCCGCGCTCTCGACGGCGAACGTGACCTCCCAGCGTGGCGGTCCGTCCTGCGCGACCGCGGCCACCACGTCGCCGAAGCCGTCCGGGGCGCCCATCTTCTCGAGCCCGTCGACGAACCCGGGCGCGAGCCGGTCCTGCTCCTGCGCGTAGCCGGGCAGGCGGATCATCCAGGACTGCTCGCCCTCGGTAGTCATCGCCCAGCCGAAGACCGTGGCGTAGAAGGGGATGGCGTCCTCGAGGTCCGGGGTGTGCAACGTGTTGAAGACCACGGCACCCGTCTCGTTGACCAGCTCGGCACCCGTGGTCTGGCCCGCCTGCCAAACGCAGAACTCCGCCCCCTGCGGGTCGGCGAACACGGCCATGCGCCCCGCGGTGCCGATGTCGAACGGCGCCATCACGATCGCGCCGCCCGCCCCCTCCACGGCGCGGGTCGTGGCCTCGGCGTCCGCCACGTTCACGTAGGTGTTCCACGCCGGCTCCCAGTCCTGTTGGGGCTGGGTGCCGAGGCCGGCGACGATCAGCCCGTTCAGCTTGGCCATGTGGTACGGCGGCGCATCGCCGCCCGGCGACACGTCCTCGTACTCCCAGCCGAGGAGGCCGCCGTAGAAGTCGCGTGCCGCGGCCGAGTCGACCCGTCCCGAGTCGACGAAGCAGGGCACGCCCGCCGGATAGTTCTCGCGCTTGTTCATCGGCCTACCGTAGAGCGGGATTAGGCCAGGAACTGTCCTTATCCCAGGATCGCGGCCACGGCGGCGTCCACGTCCGACACGTCCGCCAGGACGGCGTCGGCGCCGGTGTCCAGCAGCTCCTGGACCGTGAACCTGCCGGTGGCCACCGCCACCGCGCGGGCGCCGTTCTGGTGTGCGGCGTGGACGTCGAGGGGCGTGTCGCCGATCAGCACGGTCTCGGACCTGGCCACGTCGAGCCCGCGCAGGCGCTCGGCCTTGCGCCTGGCAACGTCCACCAGTTCCGGGCGGATGCCGCTGTCAGATCCGTAGCCGCCGATCGCCATGTCCAGCAGGCCGTCGAGGCCGAGCGCCGCAAGCTTCACGTGCGCGTTCGGCTCGATGTTGCCGGTCAGCAGCGACTGGGTCACGTCCTCACGCTCAGCTAGCGCGGCGATCACCTCGGGCACGCCGGGCATCACGCGGCCGTCGCGGGCGATGCCGTCGCGGCGCGCGTCCAGGGCGCCGTTCAGCGCGGTGAAGATCTCGGGGAGGCGTTCGTCCGCCACCGGCTCGCCGTTGATCTCGAGCAGCTCGAGGGCGATCGAGTGGTCGGTCCGGCCCGACATCGTGATGTCCCCGAGCGTCGCGGGCCGCCCGAGCACGTGCCGGAAGGCGTCCTCGAACGCGTCACGGCCGTGGCCGGACGTGTCCACGAGCGTTCCGTCGATGTCCCACAGGACCAGGCGCACCGTGCCTGTATACACGTCGGTTCGCGCGGGCCGGTCCTCAAGTCCGTGGCCGAGCCACCGATACGCTGCGTAGAGGTCAGGGAGGCCTCGCCCATGGCATCACGCGTCGCGACATCCCCGGACCAGTTCGCCATTGCCGAACTACGGGCGGCGGCCCGTGCGGCGGGCGAGGCAGTCGACGACGTCAGCTACCTTCAGCGCGCGGTCCAGCAGCTCAGCCACCTGGTCGGGAGCGGCCTGTGCTCGCTGTTGGTCCTGCGCGATGGCCAGCTCTTCCACGGTGGCTCGGTGGGCATCCCGGCGTCGTTCATCGACGCCATCGACGGCATCGAGATCGGGCCCCATGTCGGCACGTGCGGCACCGCCGCCTTCCGCGGCCGCGCGATCGTGACCGAGGACATCCGCGCGGACCCGAAGTGGGAGGCGTTCCGCGGGCCGGCCGCCGACGCCGGGCTGCAGTCCTGCTGGTCGGTGCCGCTGCGCCTCTCCGGCGGACCGGTCCTGGGCACGTTCGCCGCGTACGGGGAGGTTCCGGGCGCGCCCGAGCCCGGTGACCTCGAGCTGGCGGAGGCGCACGCGTCGCTGGTCGCGCTGGGTCTGGACCGGCTGCGCCGCGAGGAGCGCCTGTCCGAGAGCTACGAGGCTGTTGTCGTGGCGCTGTCCTCGGCGCTCGACGTGCGCGACGAGTACACCGGCGCGCACTCGACCGAGACGGCGCGGATGGCGGTCGACGTCGGCCGCCAGATGGGACTCGGCAAGGCCGATCTCCAGCATCTGGAGCAGACGGCGATGCTGCACGACATCGGCAAGCTGGGGATTCCCACGGAGATCCTGCACGCTCCCCGGTCGCTGACCGATGAGGAGCGGACGGTCATGCAGCAGCACCCCGTGATCGGCGAGCAGATCCTGCGCGGCATCCCGTACCTCGAGGAGGTCGCACGCGCCGTGCGCCACGAGCACGAGCGCTGGGACGGCGGCGGCTACCCCGACGGCCTGGCCGGTGATGCCATCCCGCTGGCCAGCCGGGTCGTGTTCGCCTGCGACGCCTGGCACGCGATGACGTCCGACCGCCCCTACCGCAAGGCGCTCGACGAGGACGTCGCGCGTGCCGAGCTGGCGGCCAACGCCGGCAGCCAATTCGATCCGCGCGCCGTGCAGGCGGTGCTCGAGGTCGTCGGCGAGCGGCGCGGCCCGGCGCCGCCGGCGGTGTTCGGAGCGCCGGTCGATCCCGACGGCGAGGAGCAGCACCGGATCCAGCGGCTGGCCTCGGTCGCCGACCGGACCGGCGCCGACGACCTGTTCGTGTTTCGCCTGACCTCGCACGGGCGCTACTCGCACGTGGACGGCACCGGCCGCGGCGCGGGCTGGGCCGGGAACGTGGAGCTGGACGCCGAGCACGAGCCGGCCTTCGCCGCGGCGGTGTCGGGCGGCGATCCCGTCTGCCTCGGCCACGACGAGGAGACGCGCGTGTTCGGTCCCTACTACGCCAAGACGGCGGCGGTGGTTCCGCACGGGCCGGACGCGGTGGTGGTGCTGGGGTCGGCATCCGACCAGCTGGCCGAAGTGTGTGCCGAGGACCTGGTCGCGCGGACCGCGCTTGCGGTGAAGATCACCGCGTCCGTGCCACCCGCCAAACGGCTGGCCGATGAGCTCGAGGTGCTCGAGGCGGTGCGCGCCATCACGGCGGTGTCGGCCGAGACCGTTGAGGGAATCCTGGAGCAGGTGGCAGCGATCGCGGCGCGTTCGCTCTCCTGCGAGTACGGCGGCGTCTGGATCTACGACCACGCCGGCGACGCGCGCGTGGGCGAGGCGTCGCTGGGCTGGGCGCCCCCCTCCGGGGAGAGCATCGAGGAGACCGCGCCGCGCGCCAACCAGCTCGAATACCCACTGACCGTGCAGGACGTGCCGGCGCACCCGTACTTCGGCGGCCTCCGCTCGATGGAGGGCGCGACCGCCTTCCACGCCGTCGAGCTTGGGGACCCTCGCCTCGGCATCCTGTTCGTGGTCCACGCCGACAGCACACCGCGGGGGTTCACCCTGCTCTGCCGCCGGCTCGCGAGGTCGGTCGCCGACGCCGCCGAGATCGTGGTCCGGCGCGCGCTGGCCGCCGAGCGCGTGGCGGAGTTGCGCTACGACCCGGCGGTCGGCCGGGGCCCCCAAACGATTGAGGAGTTGGGCTCGCCATAGCGGCGTCAAGCCCTCATTCGATTGCCTAGCCCGCCCGGTGCCGCTGTCCTGCCTCTGGCCGCTGGTGTCGGGCAGATACGGCTAGCCCGCGCGCAGCTCCACGCCAAGCAGCCGCTCGAGCTCCGGCAGCGTGGTCTCGGCGCCGCGGTGCAGTACCGCGGTCATGCCCACGGCCTCCGCGCCCTCGCAGTTCTCTCGCAGGTCGTCCACGAACACGCACTGCTCGGGCGCCACGCCGGCGCGCTCGGCGCCCAGCAGGAAGATCTCGGGCTGGGGCTTGTGCATGCCCACCTCGGCCGAGATGACCACGCCGTCGTACATCTCGGGGAACGTGGCGCGGTCGTAACGGCCCGCGCCGATCGAGTTGGAGACCAGGCCTGTCCGGATCCCCGCCGCCTTGGCCCGCTTCACGGCCGCGATCATCGGCTTGTCGGCCTGCATGCCGGCGAACAGCCGGTCGATCAGGTTCTCGCTGTCGGAGACGCCCAGTTTCTCGGCCAGGATCGCGCCGAACTCGGGCTCGTCGATCTCGCCGGTCTCCACCCGCCGGAGCTGGCGCCGCGCCTCGGGGTCGGAGGACATCAGCTTCAGGAACGCGTCGGCGTCGAGGCCCTCGGACTGGCAGAAGGCGCGGAAGGAGTCGAACACGTTGGTGGTAAGGACTCCACCGAAGTCAACGAGAAGCCCCTTCATCTCGAGCCCGTGGTGGCGATCTGCCGCGCCTGGTCGGCCAGCGCCGGCACGCCCTCGTCGAACATCGCCAGGTACTCGTCGTCGCTGCGCCCCTCGGCGTAGGCCTTGTAGTTGCCCTCCATGAACACGGCGGCCTTCCAGATGGCCAGCGCCTGGTACCAAGCCAGCGACTCGACCGACCGGCCGCTGCGCTCCTCGTAGCGAGCCACCAGCTCGTCGCGGGTCGGAAAGCCCTCCCGCCGCGTCGCGGCCGAGAGGGCGCCGAAGGCCAGGTCCTCGGGGTCGTCGTGCTGGGCCCATGTGATGGTCATGTAGCCAACGTCGGCCAGCGGGTCGCCGATCGTGGCCAGCTCCCAGTCGAATACCGCCGCCACACGCGCGGGCGGGGCGTCGGCCACCATCACGTTGCCAAGCCGGTAGTCGCCGTGCACGATCGTCGACGGCCCCGACTCGGGCAGGTTGTCGGCCAGCCAGCGGCCGACCTCGCTGACCGCGGGCAGCTCGCGCGTCTTGTTGTGCTCCCACAGCCCGTTGAAGCGGCGCAGCTGGCGCTCGAGGTAGCCGGTCGGCTTGCCGAAGCCCTCCAGCCCGGCGGCGCGCCAGTCCACGGCGTGGATCTCAGCCAGCGCGTCCACCAGCTCGAGCCCGATCGCGCGCCGTTGCTCGGGCACGTCAAGCGCCTCCGGCACGTCGGAGGTGATCACCGAGCCGTGCATCTCCTCCATCACGTAGAACGGCACGCCGCCGAGCACGCCCTCGTCGTCGCAGGTGGCCAGAACGCGCGGTGTCCGCGCCTCGGTGGGCTCGAGGGCGGTCAGCAGCCGCGCCTCGCGCAGCACGTCGTGCGCGGACGGCGGCAGCGGCGGGCGCGGCGGGCGGCGCAGCACCATCCGGTCGTCGCCGCGGCGGATCAGGTAGGTGACGTTCGAGTGGCCCTCGCCGATCCGCTCGGCCTCGATCGCTCCGGCGCCGAGCCCCTGCGCGTCGAGAAAGGCCGCGAGCGGCTCACGGACCAGGAGCGGAGGACGGTCCTGCGCCTCCGCCTCGGCGGCTGTTTCGACGATCTCCATCCCGCGCGGCATCCTCCCAGACGGCGCACAGCGAGCCCTCACAGGCGTAGGCTGTCGCACATGGGGAGGGTGTGGGCTGTCGTCGTGTCGACGTTGCTGGTGGCACCCGCCGCCGTGTCGGCGGCGCCGATCACCGAGCGGCCGTCGCTGACCGGGAACCCCGAGCAGATCGGCGGCCCGGCCAGGGCCAACCCGCTGTCGCTTGCCGAGGCACCGCGGCCGCCGCGGCATCCGTTCATGGCGCCGAACGACCGCAGCAACATCCACGACGACGCATACCAGACCGACACCGCCGATCTACCCGGGCCGCTCGGCCGCGGGATGAGCCGGGTGTCGACCTTCTACGCGAAGGAGTGCGCGTCGCTCACGTTCGACCAGCGCGGGCGGATCGTGACGATCTGCGTGGGCCTCGACCGCCCGCAGCTCAAGCTGCTGGACCCCGACAGCCTGGCCGAGCTGGCCACGATGGACCTGCCACCGCGGCAGACCAACCCGGCCAACGTCTTCAACGACTTCAGCGGCGGCGGCTACTTCTACCTCGACCAGCGTGACCGCGCGGTCATCCCCACGAGTGCCCGCCACCTGCTGATTGTGGGCCAGGGCGGGGGCGGCTTCCAGGTGCAGCGGGACTTCGACCTTTCCGCGCTGGTGGCAGGCGACGACAAGCTGATCGCGGCGATGCCGGACTGGGCGGGCCGGATCTGGGTGGTCTCGACCAAGGGTGTCGTGATCACCCTGGATCCGGCCACCGGCCGCACCCGCACCACCGACCTGCGCTCGCCGATCAGCAACTCGTTCGCCGCGGACGAGACCGGCGGCGTGTACATCGCCGCCGACGACGCGCTCTACCGCATGGACGCCGCCGCCGACGGGACGCCGCGTCAGAGCTGGCGCCAGCCCTACGCCAACTCCGGCCTCAGGAAGCCGGGCCAGACCCAGACCGGCTCCGGCACCACGCCGACCGTGATGGGCAAGCACCACGTGGCGATCACCGACAACGCCGACCCGATGAACGTGGTGATCATGAAGCGCGCCAAGCGCGTCGCCGGGCCGCGCACGGTGTGCACCCAGCCGGTGTTCGGCAAGGGCGGCAGCGCCACCGACAACTCGCTGATCGCCACCGCGCGGTCGGTGGTGGTGGAGAACAACTTCGGCTACGGCGCCGTGACCGCCACCAGCGGCGGCTCGACGGCGCCAGGGCTGGCGCGGGTGGACCTGAACGCCGGCGGCCGCGGCTGCCGCGTCGCGTGGGTGAGCAGCGAGCGGGCGCCGTCGGTGGTGCCCAAGCTCTCGCTCCAGAACGGGCTGGTCTACACGTACACGAAGGAGCCCGACCGGCGGACGCCGCCCGACGACCCGTGGTACCTGACCGCGCTGGACTTCCGCAGCGGCCGGACTGTCTACAAGCGGCTGGCCGGGCTGGGGCTGGGCTTCAACAACAACTACGCGCCGGTCAGCATCGGGCCCGGGGGCACCGCCTACGTCGGCGTGCTTGGCGGGCTGGTGGCGCTGCGCGACTCGCCGCCGCCGGCACGCGTGGCGCGACCCGCCGGGCCGCGGCCGAGGCTGAGGCTGGCGAAGGCATGCACGCGGCGCGGGCTGAAGGTGCGCATCCGAGGTGCCGAAGCCGACCTGGTGATCCGGGCGCGGTTCCACTCGCGCGGTCGCGGCGAACGGCGTGCGCGCCGGGGCCGCGACGGCGCCGAGCCGTTCACCTACACGATCCGGCGGCGAGCGCTGAAGGCGGGACGGCGCTACCGGGTCAAGGCCAGCGCACGGCTGTACGACGGCCGGCTGGGCCGGGTCAGCGCCGTTTCGAGGCGCCTGGGTCGCCGTTGCGGGCGGTGATCGCCGCGGGCGCACCGGCGCCCCGCAGGTCGACCAGGCTGATCGCCCTGACGTTGTTCGCGTTCACGGTGCTCGTCGCGCCGGTCCACGCCGCCAGCCAGAACGTCGGCATCGGCGAGTTCTTCTACCGCGCCGACCGCGTGCGGATCGATCCCGGTGACTCGGTCACCTGGACCAACCGCGGCGAGGTGCTGCACACGGTGACCAGCAGGAGGGGCGCGCCGCAGGGGTTCAACTCCGGCCTGGTCGACTCCGGCCAGACCTTCAGCCGCGCGTTCACGAGGGCGGGCACCTACGACTACGTGTGCACGCTGCACCCGGGCCTGATGGCGGGCGTGGTGCAGGTGGGGCCGGACCGGGTCAAGCCGGTGGTCCGCCGCCTCGCGGCCAAAGCCGGGAAGACGGTCCGAGTGGCCTTCCGGCTGTCCGAGAAGTCGCGTGTGACGATCAAGCTGACGCGCCACGGCTGGACGGTGCGAACCCTGCGCACGCGCCGCGCGGTGTCCGGCTCGGAGGTCCGGCGGCTGAAGCTGCCCGCCGCCGGCCGCTACCGCGTGACGGTCACCGCCACCGACCTCGCCGGCAACAAGCGCGCCGCCCGCACCGCGGTGACCGTTCGCTAGATCTCGTCGATGTGGCCGGCGTTGGCGGCGTCATCGGCGTCGGCGCTCGGCTCGCCGGCGAACCACGCGTCCAGGATCTCCTCCAGGAGCGCCTGGCTGGTGGTCCGCAGCGACAGCGCCAGCACGTTCGCGTCGTTCCACTTGCGCGCCCCGCTCGCCGTCTCGGCGTCGGCGCACAGGGCGGCGCGCACGCCCGCGACCTTGTTCGCGGCGATCGACGCGCCGGTGCCGGTCCAGCAGCACACGATGCCCTGGTCGGCGCGTCCTTCGGCCACGTCGCGGGCGGCGGCCTCGCTGGCCCATGCCCAGTCGTCGCGCTCGCCGTCGGCCAGCGCGCCGTGCGGCAGCGGCTCATGGCCGAGCGCGCGCAGGCGCTCCACTACCGCATCCGCGACCCCGGTTCGCTCGTCCGCTGACACGCTGATTCGCATCGGGGCCAGGGTAGCCTCGGTGGCCATGCCCGAGCTGCCCGAGGTCGAGATCGCTGCCCGCCGCGTGAGCGCCGCGGTCGCGGGTGCGCGCGTGGAGTCGGCGCTCGCTCCGGGCATGGTCACCATGAAGACGTTCGACCCGCCGCTCGACGCCATCGCTGGGCGGGAGATCGACGGCGTGAGCCGGCGCGGCAAGATGTTCGTGGTCGCGCTCGGCGACCTGTCGCTGCTGATCCACCTGATGTCCGCCGGCCGGCTGCAGGTATGGGACAAGCGCGCCTCGCTGCGCGACCGGGCGTCGCGTCTGCTGCTGCGCCTCGACGGCGACCGCGAGCTGCGATTGCGCGAGTTCGGCACCCAGCAGCGCGCATGGGCCAAGCTGCTGTCCACGGACGCGCTGGAGGGCGACGAGGCGGTGGCCAAACTCGGCCCCGACGCGTGGCCCGCGCTCGACTCCGCGACCTTCGCCGAGCTGATGGACAAGCCGGGCCACCTGCACCCGCTGCTACGTGACCAGCGCACGATCTCGGGGATCGGCCGCTCGTGGGTCGACGAGATCCTGTGGACGGCGTGCCTGTCGCCGTTCAAGAAGGCGTCCGACCTCGAGGACGACGAGCGCGAGCGCCTGCGCACGGCCTGCGCCGAGCGCCTTGGCGCGGCGCTCGACCACTACGAGGAGGTCATCGGCGCGACCGTCCCCGACAAGCTGCCGATGCCGCTGGAGGTCCACCGCCGCGACGGCCAGGACTGCCCCCGCTGTGGCACCCGGATCGAGGCGATCCACTTCAAGGACTACGTGATGTGTTACTGCCCGCAGGAGCAGACGGGCGGCCGGGTGCTCAAGGACCGGCGCCTGAGCAAGTTGCTCAAATGATCGAAGCTGGCGAGCAGGCCCCGGACTTCACCCTCCGAAACCAGGACGACGAGCCCGTCTCCCTGAGCGACCAGCGGGGCAACAAGGTGGTCCTCTACTTCTACCCCAAGGCGGACACCCCCGGCTGCACCACGCAGGCGTGCGGCATCCGCGACCGCAGCGGCGAGTACTACGCCGCCGGCGCCACCGTGATCGGTGTCAGCGCCGACGAGCCGAACAAGCTGCGCAAGTTCGCGGACAAGCACGACCTCGACTTCACGCTGGTCGGCGACCCGTCACATGACGTGCTCGAGGCCTACGGCGTGTGGGTGGAGAAGAAGAACTACGGAAAGACCTACATGGGCATCCAGCGCTCGACGTTCATCATCGACGAGGACGGCAAGGTCGCGCACGTGATCCCCAAGGCGTCGCCCAAGACGCACGACGACCAGGTGCTGGGCGCGCTGGCAGAGCTCTAGCCGAACTGTCCTGGATTTTGCCGCCGGTGGCGGTACAGGGCAGGACGCTGCTCGCCGCGACGGGGTGGCTACCCCCGCCCTCGTACCCTAGGCGCCGTGCCCCCGGTCGCTGCCATCGGTGAGTCGTTCCGGTCGTTCTTCGACGCCGTCGACTCGTTCTTCGCGAACCTGGCGGACGTCCGGTTCGGAGCGCTGTTTCTGGCGCTCGTGCTGTTCGGGGTCTACCTGACCTGCCGCGCGCGAGCGTCGTACAACATTCTGCGCGCCGCGTACCCGACCGAGACGTTCCGCTTCCGGGACATCTGGGGGGCGTACTTCGCCGGCTATGGCTTCAACGCGGTGGTCCCGGCCCGCGGCGGCGACGTGGTGCGCCTGTTCCTGACCAAGACGTCGGTGCCGCGGTCGTCGTATCCGGCGGTGGCGGCCAGCTTCGCGGTCGAAGCGGGCTTTGACATCGCCATGGGTGTGCTGATCCTGGGCTTCGCGTTCACCCAGGGCGTGTTCCCCAAGCCGCCCGACTTCGCCGACCTGAACGCGTTCGACCTGTCCTACCTGGCCTCGCATCCGCGCTTCACGCTGTTTCTGCTGACCGCGATCGGCGTTGCCTCGCTGGTGGCGTTCGCGATGCTGTCGATGCGCGTCAAGGCGTTCTGGGCGCGCGTGCGTCAGGGGCTGACGATCCTGTACGACCGTGACCGCTACCTGCGCGAGGTGTTCGCGGTGCAGTTCGTGGGCTGGCTGTTCAGGTTCGCGGCGTTCTGGTTCCTGCTCGAGGCGTTCAACATCGGCGGCTCGGTGCAGAACGTGCTGCTGGTACTGGGCGTGAACGCTGTCGGCGCGGCGGTGCCGTTCACGCCGCAGGGCGCCGGCGTCACTCAGGCGCTGCTGGTCAAGGTCTTCGCCGACACCGCGCCCGGGGCCACGGTTGCCGCCTACTCGGTCGGCCAGCAGATCGCGCTCGGCGGCTTCGCGTTCGGAGTCGGCTTCGCCGCGCTGTTCTTCATCTTCCGGGTGCGCAGCTTCAAGGAGATCATCGCCCGCGGTCGCGAGGACCGGGCCGCCGAGCGGGTCGCGGGAGGGCCGGCCTAGGCCGCGACGGGCGCTTCGCCGCCCACCAGGTTGCGCACCAGGAAGTCGGTCTGGTCGCTCACGGTGGTCTCGAACTGGGGGTCGATGTAGATCTCGAAGTGGCCGATCGGGTAGCGCACCAGCTGGGCGTTGGGTGACTTCTCGGCCGCCTTGACGGCCGGGCCGGGCGGCGTGGTGGCGTCGTCGTCGCACACGGCCACGAAGACCGGCTGGCGCAGCTTGTGGAACTTCGCGTACGGGCGGTAGGCGCCAACCGTGAGCGCGATCCGGCCGGCCACGCGGTTCTGCCACGTGCTGCCGGCTGGGTCGATCAGCGCCAAGCCGGGCTCGGCCTCGGGCGCGGTCATCACGGCCACCGATCCGGGCGGTCCCACGGCCGGCAGGTACCACGGGTCGCGCCGCAGCAGCACGTTGACGCCGTCGCGCAGCCCGGCGACGGTCAGGTCGAGCGCGTGCCGTGCACCGCCGGCGGCGATGGCGGCGGCACCGTCGGTGAAGGGCGCCTGCGAGACCACCGCCGCGATCGCCGGGTCCTTGGCGGCCACGGCCACGACGTGCCCGCCGCTGAAGGAGGTCCCCCAGACCGCCACACGCGCCGCGTCGACCTCCGGGAGGTTGCGCGCATGGGCCACGGCGGCGTGCCAGTCGGCCAGCTGGCGCGCGATGCTGAGCAGTTGGCGCGGCTCACCCTGGCTGGCGCCGAAGTGGCGGTAGTCGAACACCAGCACTGCCATGCCGGCCGCGGCGAACCGCTCGGCATAGGCGTCCAGGCGCTGCTCGCGCACGGCGCTGAACCCGTGGGCCATGACCACGCACGGGTGTGGGCCGGTGGCGTCGGGGGTGTAGAGCCAGGCGGCGCACTCGAGGCCGCCGGACTTCAGCGGCGAATCGGCGCGCGCCGCGGGCATCGGGCGACTAGGCCCCGAACCCCTCGCGGGCCTCGCGCACGAGGGCGACCGCCTCGGGGAACAGGTGCGACATGGCCGTGCGCAGCTCCTGCGTCTGCTGCTCGGCGTTTCCCTGCAGGTTCAGCCGCGACATCCCGGCAACGGTCATGTCCGCGGCCAGCTTGATGGCGTTGTCGGCCCACGCGACCTTCTGCGCCCCCTGCATCTGCTCCGCGAGCTCGGCCATACGCCGCCGCAGCTCCTCGGGGTCGCCGAACAGGCCGCCGAATGGGTCTTCTGAGGACATACCGTGAGTGTAGGGGGAGCGCCCGGGTCACTAGTCTCCGCGGCGTGGCCCCCCTGACGCCCGACCAGATGCGCACCCGCGAGCGGGTCGAGACCGTGATCAGGATCGCCGCCCCGGCCCTGAACCTGGTGCTCGCGGCGGGTGACCGGCTGTCGCGGCTTGTCGAGCCCGAGGACCACGAGCACTACCCGCCGCGCACCACCAGCGCACCGCCGCCGCCGCCCAAGTGAGCGACGAACAACAGCTTCGGTGGGAGGCCGAGCACGGCCCCAGGTTCGCGATCGTTGCGTTCGCCGCGGGCGCCCTGACGATCGCCTCGTTCGCGGTCCAGGCGGCAACGTTCCAGGGCGTGACCGGCGACCGCGCGGTGCTGCGCCAGATCGACACCCACCACGCCGGTGTGCTGGCCGGACGGATCGTCCAGGCGCTCGCGGTCGTGGTGCTGATCGGCGCGCTCTACTTCCTCTACAGGGCCGCCGTGGCGCGCCGGCCCGAGGGCGGGCTCAGCATCCTCTGGCCGGTCGCGGTGCTGGCCGGGGTGCTGCTCTCGGTGGCCGCGATCACCGGCTACTTCGACGCCACCTCGACCGCCGAGGACTTCGTCGACGGCCCCCAGACCAAGGCCCGGGCCGACGACCTTGCGGGCGATCTCAGCGGCACCGTGACGAAGGCCGTCGGCCAGGGCGGCGGGCTTGCGCTTGGCCTGACATACCTGCTGCTCAGCCTGAACGCCATGCGCGCCGGCCTGCTCAGCCGTTTCATGGGGATCCTGGGCATCATCGCCGGCGTGCTGGTGGTCATCCCGATCCTGCCCGGTGCGTTCATCCAGCTGTTCTGGATCGTCGCGCTGGGGATGCTGTTCCTGGGCCGCTGGCCGGGCGGCCGCGGCCCGGCCTGGGACGTGGTCGAGCCCGTCCCGTGGCCAACGGCGGCGGACCAGCAGGCGGCGCGCCAGGCCGCCGAGCGGCACGAGCCTGAGCTCGATCCGGACGAGCCGGCCACCGAGCGCGGCCAGCCCCGGCAGCGGCCCACGTCGCGCAAGCGCAAGCGCCGCTAGCGCTGCGCTCGATTCCCGTGCGCCCGCCAGCGCGAGAGGGTGACCGCGCCGGTCACCGGGACCCGGTCGGGCAGGGCGGCGATCCGGCGCGTGAGCGAGGCGTCATCGATGTGGCGGGCCGACGGACCCATCGCCGCCAGCGCCGCCGCGGCTGTGTGGTCCAGCGTCATCGGCCAGCGCAGCTCACGGGTGTCGAGTGGTTCCAGGTGGGGCGCGAGCGCGTCGCGTAGGCGCTCGTGCTTGTGCGGGTCGACGGCCAGAAGCCCGAGCGGCGCCGCCAGCTCGGCCAGATGCGTGTCGGCCGCGGCGGCCACGACCAGGGTGCCGCCGGGAGCCAGCACGCGCGCGATCTCGGCGCCACCGCGCGGCGCGAAGACCACCATGACCACGGTTGCCGCCCCGTCGCGCAGCGGTAGCCACCCCCACGTGTCGGCCACCACCGCGCCCACGCTCGGGTGGGCGCGCGCCGCCCGGCGGGCCGCATAGACCGAGGCGTCCATGGCCACTCCGGCGCGGTCACCGACCGCCGCCGCCAGATGGTGGCCGGTGCCGGCGCCAAGGTCGGCCACCGGCCCGGCCGGCGCGTCGGCGACCGCCTCCGTCAGCGCCGCGGTCAGCGGGTCGAACCAGCCGCCGGCCAGGAACTCCGCCCGCGCCTCCACCATGGCCGCGTCGTCGCCGGCCGCGGCGCCCCGGGCGGCGAGGTTCACGTAGCCCTGGCGGGCGACGTCGAAGGAGTGGTTCTCCGCGCAGCGCCACGCCCGCCCGGCGCGGTCGAGGTCCCCGTGGCAGACGGGACACGCCAGAAGGCCGTCCATCGCCCTATTTCATCGCAGCGGCAGAGTGGCCGTCAGCGGCGGCCGCGTACCGATCCGGCAGCGCTCGATCCGGTCCAGCTCGCTCGGAGCGACGGGCTGGTGGATGTGCGGCTGGGGGTCGGGCCCGTCCCTCTCCAGCGGCCACGGATGGCGAGCGGAGGTGACCTGCTCGTCGCGCGCGTCGACGCACGTCAGCATCACGTCCTTGGCCCCCCGGGACACCGCGGCGTCGCCGGTCACGGTGACCAGCACCTCGCCGAGTCCGGTCGTGCCGACGCTGCGCTCCAGCGTCATCCGCGCGCCCCCGGCGTCCTCGTCGTCGCCGGCAGTCAGCGCCAGGGCGATCCCCGCAAGTGCCAGCACCGCCGCCAGGAGCGCGCCGGCCTTGAGTTCGCTGCTCACCCGGTCAGCGTAGGCCCAGGCGCTTCACGTAGCCGCGCAGGGACTTGGCCTTGCGGGCCACGGTGCGGTCGGCGACGGCGATGTAGCTGACCTTGCCGCGCCGCAGCCCGAAGACCACCACGCCGCGCCGCGAGCGCACCACGCGTGTGGTCTTGGACAGCCGCCGCAGCCGCCTGCCGTAGCGCTTTCGCAGCGTCTTGGCGCGTGTGCCCGGCTTGGTCTTGCCGTAGGAGTGGCTGCCACGGCTGGTGGCGGCGACCCGGATCCGCCCCTTCGGGTCGAACACGGCTACGGCGCGCGCCTTCTTGCTCTTCTTCACGCAGTAGCGGTAGGTGCGCGTCTTGCGCGAGATCGTGCCCAGCGGCGGGCCCGCCCGGCGGGCGGTGGCCTTCCTGCCCTGGCCCAGCTTGAGCCTGCCGATGTTCTTGCGCCCGATCCTGACCCTGCTGGCCAGGCACGGGGTGGGCTGGAACCCGCGTCCGGTGCCGGCCAGGCGGCCACGCGGCGTGGGTGGCGCGGGCAGCGTGGCCTTGTACACCTCCACCGCGTTGCGGCCCGCCGATCCGAGCGCGAAGTCGGCGCTGGTGCCGTAGTAGGTGAACGTGCCGTCGCGGTTGCGGTCGACCTTGAAGATGTGCGAGACCCACTGGTTCGCGCTGGCCGGGATGAAGTAGCCGGCCTCCTTGAAGTCCACGGTCCCGTTCGCGTTCTCGGTGAAGTCCACCACCTGTGTGCCCTGCGAGTACCAGCCCATGAAGATCCGATTCTGGCCCGGGATCTGCTGGAACACGTGCGCGGTGCAGATGCTCTCCTGCGGCCGCGTGCGGATCGGCGCGCGGTAGATCGCCTTGCCGCCCCTGGAGTTCCTGGCGTACGAGCTGAACGCGTCGTCGGCGCTGGTGGGACGGCGTCGCAGCAGCTTGTTCACGTCGTACAGGTGCACGCCGCCGTTGCCCACGCTGACGTCGCCGACGGTGCTGCACGTGGCCCCGGGCGGGACGATGCCGCCGCCGCGCTCGTCGGTCGCCAGCAGGTACCGGCCCGAGGCCGTGAGCTCGGCCTCGTGGTCGAAGTCGATGTCCTTGGTCGAATCGAACGCGGGGTTGGCGGCCCCGACGGCGTCCTCGCGGCCCTGGTGGAACGCGCTGCCGATCCAGCGCACGCCCGCCAGTGACGGCGAGCCCTGGGCCTTCCAGCCGGGAACGCCGAGGTCGGTGGTGCCGGCGGCGGGGCCGTCCACGCAATCCACGATCTGGGCTCCGGTGCCGAACGGCGGCGCCGACGAGCTGCCCCGTATCGTGCACGGCAGCGCAGTGCCACGCGGCTTGTCGTCCCGCGGGCTCGGCGTACCGCGCGTGTCGAACGCGCCGCTCATGTCCATGCCGATCAGCGCGTTGCCGCCAGCGCACATCAGCCGGTCGTCGGGATAGACCTCAAGCTCGTGGCAGCCGTAGACGCTGTTCTTGTTCGTGTGCCCCAGCGCCATGTCGATCGTCGGGTAGCGGTAGCGGTACACCTGCGGCCGGCAGCGCGCGCGCTTGGCCGCCACGCTGGTGCCGGCCGGGAAGTTCATGCAGCTGGACAGGTCGATCATCTCGAACCCGTCCAGGTTCAGCGAGCTGCCCGCGTCGTTGTTGCGCACCCCGGCGGCGTTCACGCCGACCGAGTCGGACGAGGACGCGTAGGCGATGTGCGGCCGGCGCGGGTCCACGTTCACCGTGTGCGCCTCGCCGATGTGGCTGGTGAAGCCGATCTCGACCGGATTCTTGACGTCGGTGACGTCGATGATCTCGAGCCCGCCCTGTGGCACGCCGGCAACACCGAACACACCCTGGTCGTGACAGCGGCCAGGGGCGTCGGTGGCGTCGAGCAGCAACTGCGTGTCGTCGCGCGCCGCCCCGAGCACGTCCGCGTTCAGGATCGCGCCGCCCTTCGGCGTGGCCTCGACGTCGTGCTGGAGGCCGGTGGCGTCTGCCGCGTTGCTCAGGCAAGATGCCGAGCCGTGGCTGGACACCGCCTTCGGCGCCACCCGGCCGCCCTCGGTCAGCTGGAAGATCTCCTGCCCGCCGTCGTTTGGCCCGATGCCAAGCGTGCCGGCCGAGACGAACGTGTTGCCACCCTGGGTGAAGAAGTCCACGTCGGTGTGCGGGTTGCCGGTCGGGAACGTCTTCAGCAGCTCCCACTTCGCCCCCGGCCCGCCGGAGGTGAACGCGTTGGTCGGCGGCGCCTCGAGCCGGATCGGCGCGCCCGCGTGGTCCAGCGCCCGGCTCAGGTTGTGGCCCGCCACGGCGGTGGCCGGTGCGGCGAGTCCGGTCGCGATCAGCGCGAGCACGGCGATACGGGTGCGGTTCATGTGGCGCCTCCCCAGGCGATGTCTAGTGGCTCCCCTGCTGCTGTACGCGCAGGCTACCGGGCGCCGGCCGCCTGCACCAGACCCTGGTAGGCCGCGGCCGGGTCGGCGCTACCGAACACCGACGAGCCGGCCACCAGCAGGCCCGCGCCGGAAGTCACGGCGGCCGCGGCGGTGTCGGCGTCGACGCCGCCGTCGACCTGGATCGGCACGTCGCCGGGCAGCAGCGAGCGCAGCGCGTCGATCCTCGCGTTCGACTCGGGAATCCAGCTCTGGCCGCCCCAGCCGGGGTTGACCGTCATGCACAGCACGTGGTCGAACGACCCGTGCACCGCGTCCAGGGCGGCCAGCGGGGTGCCCGGGTTGAGCGCCAGCCCGGCATGGCAGCCGGCCTCGCGCACTGCCTTGAGCGCGAAGTGGATGTGCGGCGTGGCCTCGAAGTGGACCGAGATCGAGTCCGCGCCCGCCGCGGCGAACTCGGCCACGTGGCGCTCGGGGCGCTCGACCATCAGGTGGACGTCGAGCCAGCCGTCGGTGGAGTGCACCTGCGGCTCCAGCGCCGCGGTCACCGCGGCGCCGATCGAGATCGGCGGCACGAAGTGCCCGTCCATGACGTCCACATGGATGACCCTCGCCCCGGCGTCCATGACGGCGGCCACCTGCTCGCCGAGGCGGGCGAAGTCGGCGGCCAGGATCGAGGGACAGACGCGGCGCTCGTTCAACACGGCGGCGAAGCTATCGCACCGGCGTGTCGGTTTCGGGTGCCGGTAACGACGAAGGGCCGGCATCGTGCCGGCCCTTCCCCGAAACCCGACACCCGAGCGCGAAGACCCGGGCCGTGCCTCAGACCTTGCCGTTCTCCTTCTTGTCCTCGGACGGAGCCTGCTGGCGGTTCTCGGCCCTGTCGCTCTCGGCCACGGTGCGGGTCACCTTCTCGCACGAGCCGTTGGCGTTGCCCGGGGTCGCGTCGGTGATCACGTCCGCCTGGTCCAGGATCGCGCGGTCCTTGCCGGGGCCGCAGGTGATCAGGTCGGCCTCGCCGTCGAACGTGTGGAACCTGTCGTTGCCGTTGCCGCCGACCAGCGTGTCCACGCCGGGGTTGGCGACATCGCCCTTGGCCATCGCCCACAGGTCGTCGTTGCCGTCGCCACCGTCGGTGGTGTCGGTGCCCAGGTTGGCGAAGATGCGATCCGCACCTGCGCCACCCTGCTGGACGTCGTCGCCGGTGCCGCCGGACATGTAGTCCCGGCCGGCCCCGCCGTTGAGGCGGTCGTCGCCGTCGCCACCGTGCAGGCGATCCTCGAACCGCTTGCGGCTGTAGGGAGCGCCCGGGCCACCGTTGACGGTGTCGTCACCCTTGCCGGCGAAGATGCGGTCCTTGCCGCCACCGCCGTTGAGGGTGTCGTTGCCGCGGTTGCCGGCGATGAAGTCCCAGCCGGGACCGCCGTTGACCGTGTCGTTGCCGGCGTTGCCGAACAGCAGGTCGGCACGACGCCCACGGGTGCCGCCGCCACCGCTCACGGTGTCGTCGCCGTTGCCGCCACGGACAACGTCACGGCCACGGTTGCCGTTGGCCCTGTCGTTGCCGTCGCCGGCAAAGATCCGGTCGTAACCGCTGCCACCGAACACGGTGTCGTCGCCGCCGCGTGCGCTGACTCGGTCCTTGCCGCCCTTGGCATTGATGGTGTCGGCATCGCTCGAGCCGTTGAGCCGGTCCTTGCCGTTCGTACCGATGATCGTCGCGGCCATCGCGGCCGTGGCGAAGAGGCACGAAACAACGGCGAGAACCGTCAGGCCGAGCCCGATCCTTCCGCTACGCTGCTTCACAGGGGTTGCCTCCTACTTGGTGGTTGGGGGTTGCCCCTCTGAACTGCCCGCCCCCCGCAAAGTTGCGGCGCTAACGCGCCGCGACTTGGCGCGCGTGGGTCCGGATCTCGCTCAGGATGCGCTCCAAGCGCGGCTCCGTGTCCGAGTCCACGAAGTCCATCGCGGCCGCGACGGACGGATGTACGTCCCCGATCTGGGCGTGCAGCTCGTGCGCCACGGCGCGGTAGCCGGGGTGGCCCTCGCGGCCGGAGCGCAGCTCGATCAGGTGCATCGCCTCGCGCGCGTTCATGTCCAGCAGGTAGCGGATGCGGTAGCCCAGGCAGAGTGCGTACGGGGCCAGCTGGGGCATGCCGGTATCGACCAGCCGGGTGTACTCGGCGCGCGAGGCGTCGAGCGCGCGGCGGTAGTCGTCGCCGACGCCGGCCTCGTCGAGCTCCCCGGGCACGCCCGCGCCGAGCTCGGGGCTCAGCGTCTGCCATTGGATCGTGAGCATCCGGTGGCGCTGGAGGTCGCGGAAGGCGCCGTAGTCGGACACGACCTCGAAGCGGTAGCGCAGCGCCTCGAAGCCGCGGCCGGGCCGGTGGCGGCGGTTGCGGCGATCGCCCACCAGCTCGCCGAGCATCTGCGCCCGCTGGTCGGGCGGCAGCGCCCGCACCGCGGCGCGGGCCTCGGGCTCGGGAGCCGCCGCGGATTCGAACAGCAGCGCCGCCAACAGGTCGTCCTCGGATCCCTGTACGTCGAGCAGCCGCACCGATGGGCCCGCGTCGGAATCGCCGCCGCGGTCGTGATCCAGGCCCAGGCGCGCGGCCCAGCGGTCGGCCGCCTGGCCTCGCTTCTCGAGGTAGTCGACCCATTCGCCGCCACGGTCCGAACGCTCCACGCGCGAAACGAAGCTGGGCATCATCGCCTTCAGCTCGTTCAGGATCATGCGGCCGTAGTCGCGCGCCTCGGGCAGTGGCGAGGACACCAGCCGCAGGATCATCTGCTCGTAGGCCTGGCCGCTGGCGAAGATCCCCACGTGCGAAAGCGACGCCGCGGGCAGAAGGCCGCGCAACAGGTCCAGCGCCTTCGCACGGATCGAGCGGGCGTGCGCCGCCTCGTTCTCGTCGTCGCCGCGCGGGAACCGCTCGGCCGCCCATGCCTCGACGCGCGGCAGCGTGCGCGAGTAGGTGTCGAACAGCAGGTCCATCGCGCCCGTGTACTCGGGCCCGAGCTCCTCGTGGCGCCAGTAGCGGTAGCCGCCCAGGCCCTCCATCGGCGTGTCGTAGGGGATGTAGCGGGTCGACTGCTCGAGGTACGAGGCCAGCCGGCCGCGCTGGAGAACCTTGGTCATCACGTTCGACACGTACTCGCAGGCGATGTGGGCGCCGCCGAGCTGGGCGACGGAGTCGTCGCCGTAGCCGAGGAAGATGCGCTCGTACAGCTTTGCCGCGCGCTCGCCCTCGGCGCCGTCGAACGGACGCGCCTCACCGGTCGCGTCGGCGGCGAACTCGTCCAGGTAGAGCCGCCGCAGCGTCCCCTGATAGCGCGAGTAGCGGGCGAAAAGCGCCCCCTTGACCGTCTCCGGAAGGTCGACGAGCCCGAAGACCGGTGAGTCGAGGTTGGTGAAGTGGGCGGCCAGCGCGGCGCGCTCGGAATCGGTGAAGCTCTCGGCGGGGTAGTCCATGCGGGTGGGCCAGCATAGACCTGCCTCCGGGCGGTTAGGCCAGCCGTGTCTCCTGGACGCACTCCAGCACCGGATCGCCGTCCGGGGCCGCCGCCTTCTCGAGCTTCAGGTCGATTCGCGGACCGTCGATCTCCAGCGTCGCGAGCTGGTTGTCGAAGAACGGCCCGTTGCCCATCCGGCGCCAGCGGATCGACGGATCGCTCACGCCCGCGGAGCGCGCGAGGCTGCGCATGGCGGCCGCCACCGGACGCGTGAACATGGCCCTGATCGCGCGCCGCTCACGCTTGTCCAGCGGGTTGCGCATCGGCGAGCAGACGGCCTGGTAGACGGCGCTGCGCACCCCGGCGTCGCGCGGGAAGGCGACCTCGCTCACGTAGGCGTGGTGCACATCGCCCGACAGGGTCACGATCGAGGACGGCGGCTCACCGCGCTCGCCCGCGCCGACGGAGCGCTGGATCTCGGCCAGGCGCTCGAAAGACTCGCTGAACGCGGCCCAGTGCTCGAGGTCCACGTCCTGACGGATCTTCTCGCCGAGCCTTGCCGCCAGGCCACCCCAGGCGCCCGCGCAGACGGCCTCGTTCCAGGCCTCCAGGTGGTGCATTCCCTCGCCAAGCAGCCACGGCAGCGAGGTGGCGATCAGCAGGTGGTCGAAGCCACCGGTGGCGTGGTCCTCGACCCACTGCCACTCGGACTCGTCCAGCATCGAGCGGCCGCCCTCCCCGAGCTGGCGCCCGCAGCGGGAGTCGATCACGAGGACGCGCGTGCGGCCGACGTCACGGTGGAAGCTCCAGCGCGAGTAGCCCGACTCACGATCCGAGCCGCGCGCGTACTCGCGCAGCACCGTGGTGCCGTCGGTCAGGTTCTGGAGACGGTTGAGCAGCCCGTTCTCGTCCTGCTCGTCGGGGCTGAGGTTGCCGATGTGCTGGTAGATCCAGTACGACATCAGCCCCGCGACGATGTGCTCGTCCCACCAGTCCCGCTGGCGCATCGCCTCGACCCACGCGGCCGAGGTGTTCCAGTCGTCGTGGATGTCGTGGTCGTCGAAGATCATCGCCGACGACACGGTGGCCAGCAGCCAGCGCGTGACGGGCTCGGTCCACGACTCGTAGTAGAGCTTGCAGTACTCCTCGAAGTCGAGCGCGATGCAGCCCGGCTCGTCGTCGGTGTCGCGCCGCTTCTCGATGAATCGGCGTGTCTCGGGCGACACTTCGTCGGCGTAGATCTGGTCGCCGACCCACAGCAGCAGCTCGGGCCACTCGGCGGGGTCCTGCTTGCTCATCCGCAGCGCCGCGGCGCGCAGGGCGTCGACCTCGCGTCCCCTGTCGTCATCGTCCTTGGTCAGCGAGTACGGCGGTTCATTGGGGACCGCCACGCGGCACGAGCCGAACGCGATCCGCGGTTGCTCGTCGTTTGCGTAGGTGCGGATCGTGCTGGCCGGCAGCTTCGACTCCTTCGGCGGCCAGACCGTTTCGCCGTCGAGCTGGACGTCGTACTCGTAGATGGTGCCGGGCTTGAGCTCGCGGATCTGCACGACGCCGTAGTGGTGGCCCTCGACGGTGAACGTCGGAGCGGTCGAGCCCAGCACCTGCGCCTCGCACGGCGCGCTCGTCTCGACCCAGACCACGGCGTCGGTCTGGTCGACGTAGCGCAGCAGCGGCCCGAGCACCAAGTCAACCATTCGCAGGTCGTACCCTACCCATGCCGGATAGCGTGTTAAGCGTGGACTTGGAGCCCGCGATCCGGACGATCGGCACCGAGATCCACGAGGCGCTGCCAAGGCCTTCGCGCAACCCGGTCAAGGTCGTCGACGCGCGCGCGATGGAGATGGCCTCGCGCGACGAGGAGCTGCGCTCGGCGCTGTTCCGGCTGGTCGACGTGACACCGGCGTGTCGTTCGACCGCCGACCTGGCGCGCCATCTGACCGCGTACCTCGAGGAGGTGCCCGAGCGCCCGCCGGCGCTGGACGCGGCGCTGCGTGCCGCCCACGCGCCGGGCGGGTCGCGCGCGCTCGGGCGCGCCACCGCGGCCGGCGTGCGCCACATGGCCCACCGATTCATCGCCGGCGAGACGCCGGAGAAGGCGCTCGGCGAGTTCGAGCGGCTGTGGCGGGCGGGCGTGGCCAGCTCGGTGGACCTGCTCGGCGAGGCAACGGTGACCACGGCCGAGGCCGACCACTACGCCGCCCGCTGCCGCGACGCGCTGGAGACCGTTGCACCGGCCGCGGCGCGCTGGCCGGGACGCGAGGCGCTCGAGCGCGACTCGCTCGGCTCGATCGCGCGCGCCAACGTGTCGGTCAAGATCTCGGCCCTGACGCCGCACATGCGCCCCGAGGCGCCGTCGGTGGGGCGCGACGACGCGGCAGCGCGGCTGCGCCCGCTGCTGCGCCGTGCCAAGGAGCTTGGCGCCTACCTGCACATCGACATGGAGTCGGTGGACTCGCTTGAAACCACGTTCGAGCTGATCTTCGGCGTGCTGGGGGAGGACGAGTTCCGCGACGGGCCCGAGGCGGGGCTGGTGCTCCAGGCCTACCTGCGTGAGTCGCCCCAGCAGCTCGAGCGGGTGCTGGACTTCACCGGCTCCGCCGGGCGCAGCTCGCCGCTGACGGTGCGACTGGTCAAGGGCGCCTACTGGGACCACGAGCTCGTCGAGGCGCGCCAGCATGGATGGAGCGTGCCGGTGTTCGAGGTCAAGGCGGAGTCGGACCGCAACTTCGAGCGGCTCACCCGCCAGCTGCTCCAGGCGCGAGCGAAGGGCGAGCCGGTGCGCGTCGCCGTGGCCTCCCACAACCTGCGCTCGGTGGCGCACGCGGTGGCCTGCAACCGCGAGCTCGGGGGCGCCGACGGCGACCTCGAGCTGCAGGTGCTGCGCGGCCTCGGCGACGAGCTCCAGCACGGGCTGTCCGCGACCGGGCTGCGCGTGCGCGCCTACTGCCCGGTCGGCGACCTGGTCGCCGGAATGGCCTACCTCGTCAGGCGACTGCTCGAGAACACCTCCAACGACTCGTTCCTCGGCGACCAGCAGCGCGGGGTCCCGATCGGCGAGCTGCTGGCGGCGCCGTAGATCTGCCGCGATCGTCCGCGCGCGGGGCCTCGGCGAAAACTGCGGCTGGGTAGGGGTGGGTGTGTGGCGTCTCCGCGTTCACACCGACGTATCCATCGCCCGGCTACCCAGCCAGCCGTTCGCCGAGTCCGCCGGGTCGGCTTGGACACGGCGGTACGTTTGACCCGCCCCAGTGACCTCCCTCGCCGACTTCACCAACGAGCCCGTGGCCGAGCTCCGGCGGGCGCCCGCGCGGGAGAAGCTGACGGCCGCGCTCCGCGACCTGGACGCCACCCTCCCGCTTGAGGTGCCGATCCTGATCGGCGGCGAGCGCGGGGCGACCTCGGGCCTGACCTCGACCGACCCCGGCGATCCCGAGCGCGTCGTCGCCGAGGCCGGCATGGCCGGCGCCGCCGACGCGGACGCCGCGGTCGGGGCCGCCCAGCGCGGCTTCCGCGACTGGGGCGCGCGCCCGGCGGCCGAGCGCGCCCGGGTCCTGCGCGCTGCCGCCGCCGAGCTGCGACGGCGACGCGACGAGCTGGCCGCGTTGATGGTGCGCGAGTGCGCGAAGCCCTGGCCCGAGGCCGACGCCGACGTGTGCGAGGCGATCGACTTCCTGGAGTACTACGCGCTCGCGGCGCCGGCGTTGGAGGCGGGGCCCGAGCTGGCCCAGGTGCCAGGCGAGCGCAACACCATGCGCTACGCGCCGCGCGGGGTGGTTGCGGTGATCGCGCCGTGGAACTTCCCGCTGGCGATCCCGGCCGGGATGACCGCGGCCGGTCTGGCGGCGGGCAACGCGGTGGTGCTCAAGCCCGCCGAGCAGTCGCCCGGCTGTGCGCTGGCGCTGGTGCAGGCGTTGCACGGCGCCGGCGTGCCGCCGGACGCGCTGGCGCTGCTGCCCGGCGAGGCCGAGGCGGGCCGGGCGCTTGTCGAGCATCCGGGCGTGCACGTGATCGCCTTCACCGGTTCGGGCGCGGTCGGCCTCGACATCGTCGAGCGCGCGGCGCGCACGCCCGATGGCCAGGGCCACGTCAAGCGCGTCGTGGCCGAGATGGGCGGCAAGAACTGCGTGATCGTGGACTCCGACGCCGACCTCGACGAGGTCGTGCCCGCGGTGGTGGCGTCGGCGTTCGGGTTCGCGGGCCAGAAGTGCTCGGCCTGCTCGCGCGTGCTGGCGCACGAAGCGGTGGCCGAGCACCTGGTGGAGCGGCTGGCCGGGGCGACCGAGGTGCTGCGCGTCGGCGCGGCCGAGGACTTCGCCACCGAGGTGCCGCCGGTTATCGAGCGCGAGGCACAGGAGCGCGTGCGCGCGCTTGGCGAGCAGGCCGGCGAGCGCGGCCGGATCGCCGGGCGCGTGGCGAACGTGCCGGACCGCGGCTGGTTCCTGGCGCCGACCGTGGCCGCCGAGCTGGACCCGGCCGCGCCGGTGCTGGGCACCGAGGTGTTCGGCCCGCTTGTGACCGTCGAGGCGGTGGCCTCGGTCGAGGCCGCCTGCGAGGCCGTGGACGCGCTGCCCTTCGCCCTGACCGGCGGCCTGTTCTCGCGCAACCCCGAGGTGGTGCGGGCGGTCGCGCACCGGTCGCCGGTCGGCAACCTGTACGTGAACCGGGGCGTGACCGGCGCCATGGTCGGCCGCCAGCCGTTCGGCGGCAACCGGCTGTCGGGCAGCGGCTCGAAGGCGGGTGGCCCGGACTACCTGCTCCAGTTCGCCGAGCCGCGCGTGGTCACCGAGAACGTGATGCGCCACGGCCTCGTGGTTGATTGACTGCCTCCCGATGAAGATCCGCGCCGCAGTCCTCGAGGAGTTCGGTCAGCCGCTGGTGGTCCAGGAGGTCGAGCTGGCCGAGCCGAAGGAGGGCGAGGTGCTCGTGCGCCTGGAGGCGTGCGGGGTCTGCCACACCGACATGTACACGGCCTCGGGGGCCGACCCGTCGGGCTATGCGCCGACGGTGCTCGGTCACGAGGGCGCGGGGATCGTGGAGAAGACCGGGCCGGGGGTGTCGCTGGTGCGTGAGGGCGACCGCGTGGTCACGTTGTTCAGCCCCCAGTGCGGCGAGTGCGAGCACTGCATCAGCCCGCGTACGAACCTCTGCATGGCGATCCGCGAGGAGCAGGGCAAGGGCCACCTGCCCGACGGCACCACGCGGCTGAGCCGCGGCGGCGAGGACATCCGCCACTTCATGGGCACCTCCACATTCGCCGAATACACGGTGATGCCGGAGATCGCGCTCGCGGTGGTCAGCCCCGACGCCCCGGCCGACCGCGTGTGCGTGTTCGCCTGCGGCCTCTCGACCGGCCTCGGGGCGGCCATCAACACGGCGGGCGTCGAGCCGGGCTCGACCGTGGTGGTCTTCGGCGCCGGCCTGGTCGGACTTGGCGCGGTCGCGGGCGCGCGGCTACAGGGCGCGGACCGGATCGTGTGCGTGGACCTGTCCGAGGATCGCCTGGCGATGGCGCGCGGCCAGGGCGCCACCGACACGTTCGTGGGCGGCGGCGACAGCGTGGCGAGGATCCTCGAGATGACCGGCGGGATGGGAGCCGACTACACGTTCGAGGCCACCGGCAACGTCGACGTCATGCGCCAGGCGGTCGAGTCGGCGCGGATGGGCTGGGGCCTGGCCACGATGGCCGGCGTGGCCGGCAAGGGCGAGACGCTGGATGTGATCCCGCGGCTTCTGATCACCGGCCGGCGGATCGCCGGCTCGTCGTTCGGCGGCGTGAAGGGGCGCGACCAGGTGCCGGTGTTCGTGGAGCGCTACCTGGACGGCGAGATCGACGTGGACGCGCTGATCTCCCACAAGCTGGCGCTTGACGAGGTGAACAGGGGCTTCGACCTGATGCACGCCCAGGACGGCATCCGCAGCGTGATCGAGTTCTGATGGCGCCAACCGTCCTGGCGCTGCACGGCATCACCTCCAACGGCCGCGCGTGGGACGCGGTCGCGCGCGAGCTGGGCGGCCACGTGCGGCTGCTGGCGCCCGACCTGCGCGGCCGCGGCGACGCTGGCGCCGAGCCAGGGCCTTACGGGCTGGCGCGGCACGTGGACGACGCGATCGCCCGCCTGGACGCCGAGGGCCTCGCCGACGCCGTCGTGGCCGGCCACTCGATGGGCGCCTACGTGGCGGCGCTGATGGCGGCCACGTACCCCGACCGCGTGCGCGCGGTGGTGCTGGTGGACGGCGGTCCTCCGCTTCCGGTGCCCGACGGGGCCGACCCCGACGATTTGCTGGAGGGCACGCTCGGACCGTCGATCGATCGGATCTCGCGGGAGTTCGAATCGCGCGCCGCCTACCACGAGTTCTGGCGCGCCCACCCGGCCTTCGCCGGCTCCGACGTCAGCGACACGGACCTGGTCGCCTACGCCGACCACGACCTGCGCGGCGAGCCGCCGCAGATGCGAACCAGCGTGGCCGCGGAGGCCGTGCGAACCGACGGGCGCGAGCTGGTCGCCGACCACGACGTGCGGACCGCGCTCGAGCGGATGCGCACCCCCGGCGTGCTGTTGCGCGCCCAGCGCGGGTTGCTGGACCAGCCCGAGGCGTTCATCCCCGCCGAGCTGGCGGCCGCATTCGACCACCCCACGGTCGAGCTCCGCGAGGTGCCCGACAGCAACCACTTCACGATCCTGATGGGCGCCGGCGGCGCGCACGCCGTGGCGGGGGCGATCCGCGAACGCGCCTAGCGCCCGTGACCGGCGGGGCGTCTACCCTGCAGCAATGGACCCGGGAGCGCAGGCGCCCGATCGGCGCTGGTGGGGCAACCATTTGGGTGAGTTCCGGTGGCAGGCCGAGCTGGCCCGCCTGACGGTCGACCCCGTGTTCCGCGGGCAGGGCGTGCCCCGCGGCGACGGCGCGCCGGTGGTGCTGATCCCCGGGCTGTTCGCCGGCGACGGGTCGCTCGAGGTGATGCGTAGCTGGCTCGACCGGATCGGCTACGACGCCCGCCGCGCGGGCATCGTCAGCAACGTGGACTGCTCCGACCGCGCGCTCGACCGGCTCGAGCGCCGGGTCGCGCGCGTCCGCGGTGAGACCGGGCGCAAGGTGGCGCTGATCGGCCACAGCCGCGGCGGGCACTTCGCCAAGGCGCTGAGCCACCGCCATCCAGACTGGATCTCATCGGCGATCTCGATGGGCGCGGGCCTCGATGCCCCGTTCGACGTCAGCGTGCCGTTGCAAGGAGTGCTCAAGGTGGCGCGCGGCGTGTTCGCCCGTACCAGCGACCGGGTCGAGCGCAACGGTTGCTTCACCGAGCACTGCCGCTGCAGGTTCACCGCCGACTTCAGCGCCCCCGTGCCGGAGGACGTGCCGTTCACGGCCATCTACTCCAAGGGCGACGGCGTGGTGTGGTGGGAGGCGTGCCGCGCGGAATGGGCCACCAACGTGGAGGTCACCGGCAGCCACGTCGGGCTGGCCTTCAACCGCAAGGTCTACCGGGCGGTGGCCGAGACCCTGGCGCGCGACACCGCGGTCAGCCGTGAACGTACTCCCCGGGAGCGTCCCCTAGCGGCGTGAACCCGCGCTGGCCGAGCCTGGCCGGCTTGCGCTTGTCCTTGCCGGAGCGCTCGGCCAGCCACTCCGACCAGTCGTCCCACCAGGTGCCGCGGTGCTTGGCCGCGCCCTCCAGCCACTCCTCCGGAGTCTCCGGATTCCGGTCGTTGGTCTGGAACGAGGCCCGCTCGTTGCCGGGCGGATTGACCAGCGCGGCGATGTGGCCGCTGGTGGAAAGCACGAACCTGGGATCCGAGCCGTACAGGTGCACGCTCTTGTAGGCGTTCTGCCACGGGATGATGTGGTCGGCGATCCCGGCCACCATGTACGTCGGCGCCGTGACCTGTGACAGGTCGATCGGCGTGTCCAGCACCGTCAACCCGCCCGGCTCGACGATCGAGTTCTCCAGCGAGAGCTCCAGGAAGTCGCGGTGCAGCGCCGCCGCGAGGTTGGTCGAGTCCGCGTTCCAGAACAGGATGTCGAAGGCGGGCGGCTCCTTGCCGAGCAGATAGTTGTTCACCCAGTAGTTCCACACCAGGTCGTTGGGCCGCAGCCAGGCGAACACCCCGGCCAGCGACTGTCCCTTGAGGTAGCCGCGGCGGGCCGAGTCGGCGGCCGCCAGCGCCGCCACCTGGCGGTCCATCATCGCGCCGGTGTCGCCCGCCTTCTCGTTGTCCAGCACGCACACCCCCAGCGTGATCCCGGCCAGCCGGTCGTGCTCGCCGATGGCGGCCAGGTGGCCGGCGACGGCCGAGGTCACGATCCCGCCGGCGCACAGGCCCAGGAGGTGGGCTGCGCCGGAGCCGGTGATCGACTGGGCGGCGTCCAGCGCCTCGATCACCGCGCCGGCGTAGGTGTCCAGGCCCCAGTCGGCCTGCTCCTGGCCCGGGTTGCGCCACGAGATGCAGAACACCTGCTGGCCGTGGTCCAGCTGGTGCTGGATCATGCTCCGGTCCTCGGCCAGGTCGGTGATGTAGTACTTGTTGATCATCGGCGGCACCACCAGCAGCGGCAGCTCGTGCACCTGGCTGGTGCGGGGCTCGTACTGGATCAGCTCGAACACTTCGGTGCGCAGCACGACCGCGCCGGGCGTGACCGCCACGTTCTGGCCGAGCTCGAACTCCGACGTGTCCACCATGCTCGGGATCCGCGGCGGCTTGGCCATGTCGCGGACCAGCTTCTTGGTGCCCTCGACCAGGTTCGAGCCGCCCTGGTCGAGCGTGGCCTTCAGCACCGCGGGGTTGGCGCCGGGGAAGTTGGTCGGCGCCAGGGCGTCGGTCACGTTGCCGGCGGCGAAGCGCAGCCGGCGCTCGTCCTGCCAGTCCAGGTCGGCGTCGTCGATCAGCCCGTCGACCTCGCGCGCCCACAGCAGGTAGAGCTGCTGGAGCCGGTGGAAGGCGGGGTTGCCGCTCCACGCGTCGTCCTTGAACCGGCGGTCGCCCTTGGCGGGCTCGACGTCCGAGCGGCCGGCCCAGATGCGGGCGCTCTCCACCGTGCTGCGGCCCCAGCGCTTCGCGACCCGGTCGGGCCGCGTGGCCAGCCGCGCGCCGGCCTTGACGAGCGCCTTCCCCGGCAAAAAGCGCCCGATCCCGCCGCCCTCGCCGGCGGCGTCGGTCAGCAGCATGTCCATGGCGGCGCCCTGGGGGCGCGCGTCACCGCTGCCGTTCGCCCCCGCCGACGCGGCGGCCTCCTCGTCCTGCTCACTGGTCGCGGCCACGGCTCGCCCTCCTACTCGCTCTTCGCAGCCTCCGCGTCCGGCGCCTCGATCTCACGCTTGAGGATCTTGCCCGTCGGGCCCTTCGGCAGCTCGTCCATGAACCACACCTGGCGCGGGTACTTGTAGGCCGCCACCTGTTCCTTGACGTGCGACTTGATCGCGTCGGCGTCCACGTCCTCGCCGTCCTTGAGCACGATCGCGGCGCCGACCTCCTCGCCGAGCTCGTCGTGCGGCACGCCGATCACCGCCGCCTCCTGGACAGCGTCGTGCTCGTAGAGCACCTCCTCGATCTCGCGCGGGTAGACGTTGTAGCCGCCGCGGATGATCAGCTCCTTCTTGCGATCGACGATGAAGTAGTAGCCGTCCTCGTCGCGCTTGCCCATGTCGCCCGAGAAGAACCAGCCGTCCACGATCGCCTCGGCGGTGGCATCCTCGCGCTCCCAGTAGCCCTTCATGATGTTGTGGCCCTTGATCGCGATCTCGCCGACCTCGCCGTCGGGCACCTCGTTGTGGTCGTCGTCGACCAGCATCATCTCGACGCCCTCGATCGGGGTGCCGATCGAGCCGGCCTTGTTCTCCCTGTCGGGATGGTTGAACGACGCCACCGGCGAGGTCTCGGACAGGCCGTAGCCCTCCAGCACCTTGCAGCCGAACTGCTTCTCGAACGCCCGCATGACCTCCTCGGGCATGGCCGAGCCGCCGGACATGCAGACGCGCAGCGTGGAGGTGTCCACGTCGTCCTTGTTGGAGGCGTGCAGCATCGCGTTGTACATCGTCGGTACGCCCTGGAACAGGGTGATGCCGTCGCGCTCGATGATCTCCAACGCCTTGTCGGGATCGAACCGCGGGATCATCGAGATCATCGCCTGGGCGTGCACCGCGCCGTTCAGCGTGCACGTCTGGCCGAAGCTGTGGAACAGCGGCAGCGCGCCAAGCAGCTTGTCCTCCTTGCTGATCTCGCCGAGCTGGTCGGCCGCCACCGTGCAGTTCTTGTACATGTTCGAGTGGGTCAGCTCGGCGCCCTTGGGCTGGCCCGTGGTGCCCGACGTGTACAGGATCACGGCGGTGTCGTCGGGGTCGCGGTCCTCGAGCACGTGCGCCGGCTCCTCGACCTCGCCGAGCAGCTTCTCGAACTCGCCCGGCTTGACCAGGATGCACTCCACACCCGCCTCCTCGGCGCCCTTGGTGGCAGGCTCCTCGAAGTCGCCCCAGGCCACCAGCAGCTTCGCGCCGGGGTCGTCCAGGTAGTACTTGACCTCGCGTCCCTTGAGCAGCGGGTTCATGGGTACCACCACGCCGCCGGCGCGCAGCACGCCGTAGTAGACGACGGGGAAGTAGGGGACGTTGGGCAGCATGATGCCCACGCGGTCGCCGGCCTCGATGCCCTTGTCGCGCAGGATCGCCGCCATCCGCGCGCTGCCCTCCTCGAGCAGGGCGAAGCTCATCTCGGTGTCGTCCAGCTTGACCGCGATACCGTCCGGGTTCTCCTCGGCGGCCGTGGTCATGATGCGGGCAAGGTTCTCGCTCACTGCTCTCTCCTCCGTAGTTCCCTTGAGAACCTATTGCCCCGGAGGGCCCGGTGGGGAACCTGGCGCGTGCGCCGTCCACGACCCGGCTAGGTCTGTTCGGCCACTACAAGCCGGTAGCCCAGCTCCAGCTCGGCCTGTTCGCGCAGGTCGCCGTGGCGGCGGTCCCACGCTCCGCTGCGCAGGTCGGCCTCGAGGCGTGCCATGGCGCGGCGCACCACCTCCTGGTCCATGGCCCGCATGCCCGACATGCCGTCCCTGACCACGGGGTCGAGGTAGGCCTCGGGCCGCGCCCAGAACGCCTCGATGAATCCGTCACGGCAGTCAGCGGGGATCGGGACGGGGGTCACGGTCACGTTCCCGCCAAGACGCTCGGCCAGCCGCGCCGGTGAGTCGAACCTGAACAGGTCAAGCGCACGCAGCTCGGGCAGGTACTCGGCCGTCAGCCACGACTCCGCCGCCAGCTCGGGGTCCCAGGTCAGGACGACCACGCGGTCGCGGGCCACGCGCCGCAGCTCGGCCAGTCCAGCGTCGACGTCGTCCCAGTGGTGGACCGTCATCGCGGCCAGGGCGGCATCGAAGCTCGCGTCACCGAACGGCAGCGCCTCGGCAGCGGCCCGGACGCAGGGCGCCGCCCCACGTGGGCGCTGATCGATCATCGCCTGTGACGGCTCGACCGCGGTCACGTCGCGGTCGCGCGGCTCGTAGCTGCCCGCGCCCGCGCCCACGTTGACCACGGTCCGCGCATCGCCGAGCGCCGCGTCGATCGCGGCCGCGATGCGCGGGTCGGCCGCGCGCGTGCGCGCGTACCCGTGGCCGATGTGGTCATAGCGCGCCAGGCGCCGGACGCTACCGCTCGTCCACCGTCTCCCGCCCGATGTCGGGGTTGTCGGTGAACACGCCGTCAACGCCGGCGTCCAGGAAGTCGCCGATCTCGCCGAACAGGTCGCCGTAGGCGTTCGGGTCGGCGGACGAGCGCCGCTCGAGCGGCAGGAACTGGTTCTCGGCGCGGAACGTGTACGGGTGCACAAGCAGCCCCGCCCGGTGGGCGTCGCGCACGAACGAAGTCGGAGCCAGCGACCGTCCGGAATCGTCGCGCGGGATCACGTAGCGCCTTGTCCGGTCCGACGCCGTCCACGTACCGCGCAAGCTTCCTCAGCCCGGCGGGGGTGGCCAGATCGCCGTAGGTCACGCCGCTGCCCGCGCGGTCGGCGGGCTCGGCCGTCCTGGTCGACAGCAGCGCCACGAGCGGCACGTCGATCTGCTTGTCCAGCTTGCGCAGGCCCCTCGTCTCGAACGACTGCACGAACACCTTCGCCTTGCGGCCGTCGAGCCGGTTGGACCTCAGGACCCGCACCAGGCGATCCTCGAGCGGCAGGCCGATCGAGGCGAAGTACGTCGGGTGCTTGGTCTCGGGGTAGAGGCCGATCGGCCGGTCCAGCTCGCGCGAGAGCCGCTTGCTCAGGTCGATGACCTCCTGGAAAGTGGGCACGCGGTAGCGCCCGTCGTAGATCGTGTTGCGCTGGCGCACCAGCGGGATCCGCTCCTTCGCCCGCAGCGTGCGCAGCTCCGCAAGCGTGAAGTCCTCGGTGAACCAGCCCGTGATCGGCACGCCGTCCACCGTCTTCGTGGTGCGGCGGTTGGCGAACTCGGGCTTGTCGGCCACGTTCGTGGTGCCGCCGATCTCGTTCTCGTGGCGCGCTACCAGCGCGCCGTCCTTGGTCGGCACCAGGTCGGGCTCGATGTAGTCGGCGCCCATCCGGGCTGCCAGCTCATACGAGGCCAGCGTGTGCTCGGGCCGGTAGCCCGATGCGCCGCGGTGGCCGATCACCAGCGGCTCGTCGGCGTGGTGCTTGGGCCGTTCGGCGGGGGCGGAGGCGGGCACGGCCAGCGTGATCATGGCCACCGCCAGTGTGAGAAGGCAAGCGCGTGGGGGTCTCATTCCTTCTACCTTCCCGCGCGGGCCCCGTTTACTCGTTAGGGGTACACCTTCTCGCCGGCCGCGCACATGGCCACGAACCTGGCGATCCGCCGCGCGCGCGTCTCGGGCCGCTTGGCGTCGTGGATGCGGTGCAGGATCGCGTAGCGGTTGTGGGAGTTCAGGGCCTCGAAGAACTCCGCCGCCACCGGGTCGGCGTCCAGGGCGGCGCGCAGGTCGGCGGGCACCTTCGCGGTGCTGGGCGGCTCGTACGCGGCGTCCCAGCGCCCGTCGGCCTTCGCCCGCTCGACCTCGGCAAGCCCGGCGGGCTGCATCTCACCGCTGGCGATCAGCTCCTCGGCCTTCTCGCACATCAGCCGCGACCACTTGCTGCGCTCGCGCCGGGGCGTGAACCGCTGGCTGAACCAGCGTTCGTCCACGCCCTTGCGCTGGCTGTCGATCCAGCCGAAGCACAGCGCCACCTCCACCGCCTCGGCATGCGTGATCGACTCGATCCCCGACGCCTTCTTGGCCATCTCGATCCAGACGCCGTCGGGGTTGTCGGCATGCTCGGCGGCCAGCCACGCGCGCCACTGCTCGTGGTCGGCGAACCTCACCCGCCGAAGGCCTCCTCCATCGCCTGCTGCATCTCCTCCTGCGTCATGCCGCGCGTGCGCGAGGCACTTCGCCGGGGATCGGGCTGGTCATGTCGCTGCTCCTCGAGTCGCTTGCCCCAGGCGTTTTGATGTGGCCGGGCTTCCTATCTTGGAGAATGCGCCCTGCCGAGCCGCTCGGCCGACGGTGTGGCGCGCGCCGGGGCGCTCGTCGCCGTGTCACCGGCGCGAGGGCGGCACGTCCTTGACGGGAGCCTCGTCGCCCGCGCCCGTGCCGTCGGGCTCGGGCAGCGGGTCCGTGCCGGGCTCCAGCGCGGCGGGCCTGTCGGCCCGGTTTTCGGCTCCGGCCGGGCGGCTGGCCTCGGCGCCGCTGCCGGCGCCGCCCGAGCCCTCGAGCAGGGGCCGGACCATGTCCATCGGCAGCGGGAACACCACGGTCGAGTTCTGGTCGGAGCCGATGTCGCCGAGCGTCTGGAGATAGCGCAGCTGGATCGTGGTCGGGTTCTGGCTGATCACGTCGGCGGCCTGCCCCAGCTTGGCGGCGGCCTGGTACTCGCCCTCGGCGTTGATGACCTTGGCCCGCCGCTCGCGCTCGGCCTCGGCCTGCCGCGCCATCGCCCGCTGCATCGTGCTCGGGATCTCGACGTCCTTGATCTCCACCGTCGTGACCTTGATGCCCCAGGGCTCGGTCTGGTCGTCGATGATCCGCTGCAGGTCGTCGTTCAGGCGGTCGCGCTCGGAGAGCAGCGTGTCCAGCTCCGCCTTGCCTAGCACCGAGCGGAGCGTGGTCTGGGCGATCTGCGAGGTCGCGTTGAGATAGTTCTCCACCTCCACCACCGACGCGACCGGCTCCACCACGTGGAAATAGGTCACCGCGTTGACCTTGGCGGGCACGTTGTCGCGAGTGATGATGTCCTGCGGGGGGACGTTGTAGGTCACCGTGCGGAGGCTGGTGCGCTCCATTCGGTCGATGACCGGGATCAGGAGGATCAGGCCCGGGCCGCGGGCGCCGACCAGGCGCCCGAGCCGGAAGACCACTCCGCGCTCGTACTCGCGCAGGACCCGCACCGCAGAGCCGGCGAGCGCCACCAGCAGGGCGGCGATGACGGCGACGACGATGAGGACGGCGGTCATGACGGCAGCTCCAGCGGGTCCGCGCGCCGGACGGTCACCGTTAGCCCGTTCACGCGCTCGACGATAACGGGGTCACCACTGCGCAGCGGCTCCTCGTCCAGGTGCTCGGGCGCCACGACGGCGCGCCACAGGGCACCGTCCACGAACACCGCCCCCTGGTCGGCGCTGCCCTGGGGCGCGCGCCGGATCACGCCCACGTGGCCGACCAGGCCCTGCGGCCCGCCCCACGGGCGCCGGTGGGAGGCGCGCAGGGCGGCGCGGGTGGCTAAGGCCAGCACGGCGCCGCTCACACCGGCCACGGCGACAGCAACCAGGATCGTTGCCACCGCGCCCGCGCCGGCTGCGGTCAGGGCCAGCACCGAGCCGGCCGCGAGGGCCGCCACACCGCCGGCACCGAGCAGCCCTCCGGTCGGCAGATGCGCCTCGGCCACGAGCATCCCGGCCCCCAACGCCAGCAGCAGGATGCCAGGCAACAGTTCCACAGCGCTCTACACCCAGAGTAGCCAGCGTCCGCTGCGTCGCACCCAGGAATTCGCGCTACAGCATCGAGCTGAGCGAGGTGCCCGCGTCACGGCAGAGGTCGAACAGCGGCGACGGCACGATGCCGAACACCACCGTGGCCGCCGCGGCCAGCACGGCCACGAACACCATCTCGGGCTGTGCGCCGGCGTCGGCCTCGGGCGACCAGCCCTTGACCGCCTTGACCGTGCGCGCCGGCAGGCCCGGCAGCTCGATCGAGAAGCTGCCCATCCACATCACCGCCAGCACGCGCAGGTAGTAGACCAGCGAGATCATCGAGCCGACGACGATGGCGATGCCGAGCCAGGCGTAGTCGCCGGCCACCGCGGCGTCGATCAAATAGAACTTGCCGATGAAGCCGGCGGTCGCGGGGAAGCCGGCCAGCGACAACATGGCGATCGTCATCGGCCACGCCAGCAGGGGGGTGGCGGCGCCGAGATCGCGCAGCGACTCCAGCGAGTCGCCGTGCTCGGACACGCGCTCGCGCGCAGCCACCACGGCGAACGCGGCCACGTTCATGAACAGGTAGGCGATCAGGTAGAAGCACACCGCCTGGAGGCCGAGACGGGTGCCCACGACCACGCCGGCCAGCAGGTAGCCGGCCTGGGCCACGCCGGACCAGCCCAGCATCCGCTTGAGCGAGTCCTGGGCGATGGCGCCCACGTTGCCGATCACGATCGTCGTCACGGCCAGCACCGCCAGCCATGGCGCCCACTCGGTCTGGGCGTCCGGCAGCGCGTGGTCGAGGAAGCGCAGCAGGATCGCGAACGCGGCCACCTTGGTGGCCACCGCCATGAACGCCGTGACCGGGGTGGGGGCGCCCTGGTACACGTCGGGTGTCCACTGGTGAAACGGCGCGACCGAGGCCTTGAACGCAAGCCCGGCCACCACCAGCGCCACACCGGTCAGCAGCAGCGGGTCGGTCACGCTCACGCTGTCGCCGACCGCGGCCGCGATGCCGGCGAAATCGGTGTCGCCCGCGGCGCCGTAGACCAGCGCCAGCCCGTACAGAAGCGTTGCCGAGCCGACCGAGCCGATGACCAGGTACTTCAGCCCGGACTCCAGCGAGGTGGCGCGCCGCGTCTCGGCCGCGCACAGCACGTACAGCGGGATTGACAGCAGCTCGAGGCCGATGAACAGCGTGACCAGGTTCTCCGCGCCGGCAAGGATGACCATGCCCAGGATCGAGCTCAGCAGCAGGGTCATGTACTCGCCCGCGCCGGCCTCGCGCGTCACGTCGGCGCGCACCGACAGCAGGATCGTGACCAGGCCCATAACGAAGAACAGCAGCGAGAGCAGCAGCGCCAGCGTGTCCACCGCCAGGGCGCCGGCGATGATCGGGTTGCTGTCGCCCGGCTCCCAGTTGGCGATCGTGAGCCCGCCCGCGGTCAGCAGCGACGCCGCGCCGACGACCGGCACCAGCACGCGCTGCACGAAGCGGCCGGGAAACAGCGCCACCATCAGCGCGAGCACCGCGCCGCCCACCAGGGCCAGCACCGGCGACAGCGCCATGTAGTCGATCGCGGGCGCCTCGCTCACGGCGTCTCCTCCGACGCGGTCGCCTCGTCGCCTGCGGCCACCTGAGCGGCAGGCTGAACCCGCGCGTTGGTCGCCTTCTCCGACGGCCCGAGCATCACCTGCGGGTACACGCCAAGCGCCACGATCGCCAGCGCCAGTGGCGCGATCATCGCGAAGTCGAACGCGCCCACGTCACGTTCGCCCTCGCCGACGCCCGCGCCGACGCGGTAGTGCATCGAGCGCTGGAACAGCCGGATCGCGTAGACGGCGGCGAGCGCAACACCGATCGAGGCGATCACCCCGAACACCAGCTTGTCCTCGAGTGCGCCGAACAGGATCAGGATCTCACCGACGAAGTTGGGCGTACCGGGCATGGCCAGCGTTGCCAGGGCGACCACCAGGAACAGCGTGGCCAGCACCGGCGCGCGGAAGGCCATGCCGCCAAGCCGCTCGAGGGTGGCCGGGGCCGTGGCGCGCGCGGTCAGCACGGCGATGATGAAGAACAGCGCCGCCGTGACCAGCGCGTGGTTGGCCATCTGCATCAGCGCGCCGTTGGCGCCCTTCTCGTCAAGGCTGAAGATGCCCAGGCAGATGAACCCCAGCTGCGCGATCGACGAGTAGGCCACCACCAGCCGCGGCTCGGACTGTGAGAACGCCAGGATCGAGCCGTACAGGATCGAGATCACAGCCAGCACGAGGATCAGGTCCTGGAACTGCACCGAGGCGTCGGGCAGGATCGGCAGGACGATCCGCAGGAAGCCGTAGACGCCGACCTTGGACATGACCGCGCTCAGCAGCACCAGCACCGGGATCGGCGTGGCGCGGTAGGTGTCCACCACCCAGCCGTGGAACGGGAACAGCGGCGCCTTGATCAGGAACGCGAGTGCGAACAGGCAGAAGATCCAGTCCTGCGTGCCCTCGCCGAGCAGGCGCTCGGAGCTGGCCAGGTCGGCCAGCGAGTAGGACAGCTGTCCCCCGTCGGGTGTGGCCAGCACGCCGAGCGCGATCGCGGCGGCCAGCATCAGCAGCGAGCCGAACAGCGTGAAGATCACGAACTTGGTCGTGGCCGCCACCCGGTCGCCGTGGCCCCAGCCGCCGATCAGGAAGTAGAACGGCACCAGCATCAGGTCGAAGAACACGACGAAGAGCGCCAGATCCTGGGCCAGGAACGCGCCGAGGATGGCGGTCTCGCCAAGCGCCAGGTGGAACAGGTAGAGCTTGGTGCGCTCGCTCTCGCGCACCGCCGCCCACACCGTCGCGGGCACCCACAGCAGCGCCGTGGTCAGGACCAGGAACAGGTTCAGGCCGTCGATGCCGAGCTGATAGCGGACGCCGAGCTCGGCGATCCACTGGTCGTCGGTCACGTACTGCAGGCCGGCGTCGGCGCGGTCGAAGTCGACAACGAGCGCGATCGCATAGGCCAGCACCGCTAGCGTGCCGGCCACCACGACCCAGCGGCCGATGCGCGCGGGCAGGAACGCCGCGACCAGCGCGGAGGCCAGCGGCAGGAACAGCACGAAGCTCAGGTGGATCGTCACGTGGAGACCACCAGGAAGTAGAGGATGGTGCCGCCGACACCGGCGATCAGGAGGCCGGCGTAGGCGCGCAGCTCACCGGTCTGGATCGACCGCGCGAAGGCGGTGCCGAGCCGCACCGCGCCGGTGGCGCCGCCGACCAGCGTGCCCTGGACGAACGCGCTCTCGACCACGGTGCGCCCGAACCGCCCGGCGGCGAACGCGGGCCGCACGAAGACGAGGTCGATCGCCTCGTCGAAGTAGTACTTGTTCGCCAGCACGCGGTGCACCAGCGGCAGGCGCTCGAGCGCGCGCGTGCGCAGCGCCGGGTTCTTGACGAACACGAAAAACGCGGCCGCGATGCCCATGACGGCCACCGCGCCGCCGACCACCAGGCCGGAGATCTCGGCCCCCGTCGACGGATGCACGTCGTGGTACTTCGAGGTCGCGAACGTCGGCTCGAGGAAGTGCTCCAGCGTGTCGGTCACGCCCGGGATGCCAAGCGCACCGGCGATGATCGCCAGCACCGCGAGCGGGCCCATGGCCGCCTTCATCGGCGGCGCCTGCTCGGCCACGTGGTGCTCGGAACCGGGGAAACCCACCTCGGTGTCCTCGCGCTCGCCGCTGGCGGGGTTGAACGGCTCGGCGTGGGCCAGGTGCCCGCCCTCCAGCTCCTCGGCCTCGGGCACCGCCCTGCCGTGGAAGACGCGGAAGACCATCCGGAAGGCGTAGAAGGCGGTAAGCAGCGCGGCCACGTAGCCCACCACGCCCAGCACCACGAACCCGCCGCCGCGGTTGAGCGTGTAGGCCAGGATCTCGTCCTTGGAGAAGAAGCCGGACATCAGCGGGAACCCGGCAAGCGCCAGCGCGCCGATCAGGAACGTGGCGTAGGTGAACGGCATCGCCTTCTTGAAGCCGCCCATCCTGTCCATCGACTGCTCGCCCGCCATCGCGCCGATGACCGAGCCGGCGCCCATGAACAGCAGCGCCTTGAAGAAGGCGTGCGTCATCAGGTGGAAGATCCCGGCGCCGTAGGCGGCCACCGACACGCCCATGACCATGTAGCCGATCTGCGACATCGTCGAGTACGCGATCACGCGCTTGAGGTCGGTCTGCACCAGCGCGATCGAGGCGGCGAAGATCAGCGTCGCGCAGCCGATGATCGCGCCGATGTCGGCGGCCGTGGGGGCCAGCTCGAACAGCGGGAAGCAGCGCGCGATCAGGTACACGCCCGCGGTGACCATGGTCGCGGCGTGGATCAACGCGCTGACGGGGGTGGGGCCCTCCATCGCATCCGGAAGCCATGTGTGCAGCGGCAGCTGGGCGGACTTGGCGAACGCGCCCACCAGCAGCAGCACGCACGCCGCCACCAGCTGCGGGTCGTTGGCCGAGAACACGTCGGGCGCGCGCAGGAAAACGCCCGGGTAGTCCAGCGCGCCGGTCTTGTCGAACAGCAGGAACGCGCCGATCACCAGGCCGACGTCGCCGACCACGTTGATCACGAACGCCTTGATGCCCGCGGACGTGGCGGTGGCGCGCCGGTACCAGAAGCTGATCAGCAGGTAGGAGGCGGCACCCACGAACGCCCAGCCCACGATCAGCAGCACGAAGTTGCCCGCCAGGACCAGCACCAGCATCGAGAACACGAAGAAGTTCAGGTACGCGAAGAAGCGCGTGAAGCCGGTGTCCGAGGTCATGTAGGACACCGAGTAGAGGTGGATCAGGAACGACACGCCGGTGACGACCAGGCACATCACGATCGAGAGCGGGTCGACGAGGATCGAAAGGTCGGCCTGAAAGCCGGACGTGCCCACGTACTCGTAGGCGGTTCCGATCAGCGACTTGCCCTCCTCGGGCTGGTCGTTCAGCGTCAGCAGCATCCCGATCGACGACGCGAACGCCAGGCCGATCGCGGCGCTCGCCACCCAGCCCGCGCTGCGGCCGGGCCAGCGCGGCCAGCCGAGCATGACCAGGACCGTTCCCAGCAGCGGGAACAGCAGCACCAGCCAGCCGAAGTCCGTCGGCGACATCAGCCGCGCAGCTCCGAGACCGAGTCGACGTCGATCCTCAGCCGCCGCCGGTACATCGCGACGATGATCCCGAGGCCGATCACGACCTCACAGGCGGCGACCACCATCACGATCAGCGCGAACACCTGGCCGTCGCCGTTGCCGACCATGCGCGAGAACGCGATCAGCGCCAGGTTGCCGGCGTTGAGCATCAGCTCGAGGCACAGGAGGATCACCAGCGGGCTGCGGCGGGTGAGCACACCGGCGGCGCCGATGGCGAAGATCAGCGCGGAGAGCACGACGAACCACTCGACGTTCATCGCCTAATAGGCCTTTCCCTCGCCGCGCGCGCCGATCCCGGGGCGGTCGGCCATCGGGTCGCCGAGCTGCACCGGCGCCTCGTGGCCGGCCTCCTCGAGCCCGCGCCGCTTGCGCGCCATGACCACGGCGCCGACGGCGGCCACCAGCAGCAGGAACGAGGCGGCCTCGAACGGCAGCAGGAAGCGGTTGAGCAGCAGCTCACCGATCTGGGCGGGCGAGCCGAAGCCCGCGTCGACGTCGGGCCCGCGGCTGCCGAGCCCGTTCAGCGACGAGCCCAGCACGGCGATCGAAAGCTCCAGGAACAGCACCAGCGCGACCACGGGACCGAGCACGCGCAGCAGGCCGCTCTCGGGCCGCAGCGGTTCGTCGGCGCCGCCGATGTAGGCCACCACGAACAGGTAGAGCACCATCACGGCGCCGGCGTAGACCACCACCTGGGCCGCGGCAAGGAACTCGGCGGTCAGCAGCAGGAACAGCACCGCCAGACCGAGCAGGTGGGCGATCAGCGACAGCACCGAGTAGAACTGGTTGCGCAGCGTGACCACGCCGAAGGCGCCGCCCAGCGCGGCGATGCCGGCCACGAAGAACAGGAGCTGCTCGAAGAACACGGCGGCGGTTACCTTGGCCGAGGAGCGCAGCCGGGGCGTTGGCCCGGCGAGCACCGCAGGTTGCTCATCATTCCCCCTCGCGCCGCAGCGGCGTGCGCTCCAGGTGGTCGGCCAGCAGCATCTCCTTGGTGAAGATCATGTCCGAGCGGTCGTAGTCGGCCAGCTCGTAGTCGTTGCCCATCGTGATCGCGTCGAACGGGCACGCCACCTCGCAGTAGCCGCAGAAGATGCAGCGCGTCATGTTGATCTCGTACACCGCGGCGTAGCGCTCGCCGGCCGAGACCTGGTTCTCGGGCGTGTTCTCGGCGGCGACGACGCGGATGCACTCGGCCGGGCAGGCGGCTGCGCACAGCGAGCAGCCGACACACTTCTCGAGGCCGGTCTCCTCGAACTTGTGCAGCTTGTGGCGACCGCGGAAGCGTGGGTAGACGGGCGTCTTCTCCTCCGGGTACTGCACCGTCACGGGCTTCTCGGTGACCGCGCGCGCCAGGGTCGTGCGCAGGCCCTTGAGCGTGGCGCCGAAGGCGCGGTAGGCGCCGCCAACACCGCCCGGCTCGGGGCCGCGCTGGACCTCGAGGACGTCGTCGGGCAGTTCGTAGGTCATGTGGTTCCCCTCATGTGCTCGCCGCCGAAAGTTCCGTCGATGATCGGGCGAGGCAGGATCGTGGTTGACAAGCACGCGAGCGGAGTCGACGCAGCGCATCGGCGAGCATCGCGGGCGCCGTCAGGCACGGTCCTGGCCGGCCGAGCGCGGCGGAAGTTGAGGCGGGGAGCACTCATGTGGCGACGAGCACGATTGCAGTACCGAGGATGTTCAGCGTTCCCAGGGGGATCAGCACCTTCCACCCGAGCGACATCAGCTGGTCGTAGCGCAGCCTCGGCAGGGACGCCCGTACCCAGATGAACAGGATCACGAAGAAGAACGTCTTCAAGAGCATCCACAGCGGCGCCAGCGCGATCGGCCCCGGCCCGTGCCAGCCGCCGAAGAAGCAGGTCACGGCGATGCAGCTGATGATGATCACCTCGATGTACTCGGCCATGAAGAACGAGCCGAAGCGCATGCCGCCGAACTCGGTGTTGTACCCGGACACCAGCTCGGCGTCGGACTCGGGCAGGTCGAACGGCGCGCGTGAGCTCTCGGCGAACCCGGCGACGAGGAAGATGCAGAAGCCCACGAACTGGGGCACGGCGAACCAGATGCCCTTGCCTCCGGCGCCCTGGGCCTCGACGATGTCCACGAAGCTCAGCGAGCCGGCGGTCATGACCACGCCGAGCAGCGACAGGCCGATCGCGATCTCGTACGAGATCAGCTGCGCGACCGCGCGCATGGCGCCCAGGAACGAGTACTTCGAGCCAGATGCCCAACCGCCCAGCAGGAAGCCGTAGAAGCCGATCGAGCCGAACGCGAGGAAGTAGAGGACGCCGATCGGCACGTCGATGCCGTACAGGCCCCAGTCGCCGCCCCAGGCGCCCGCGGGGCCGAACGGGATGATGGCCAGCGTGGCGATCGCCGACACGATCGCGATCACCGGCGCCACGGCCATCATCCACGGGATCGCCGTGGCGGGCGTGAAGGCCTCCTTGGACAGCAGCTTCAACACGTCGGCGAGCGGCTGCATCAGCCCGTAGGGGCCGACGCGGTTGGGGCCGTAGCGCGACTGGAAGCGGCCCAGCAGCTTGCGCTCCATCAGCAGCACCAGCGGCACGACCTGGAGGATGAAGGCGAAGATCACGACCGCCTTGATGATCTGGACGAGCGTGCCCTCCACGGCGGTTGCGCCCAGGACGGTCATGTGGGCGGCGCCGGCTCCGCGTCCGGGCCCCCGGCCGCGACCACGGCGAGCGGGCTGCGCTGCTCGGACTCGATCCGCTGCACGGAGACCACGCGCGGCGCGCCGTTTGCGAGCGCGGTCGCGTTGTCCTCCAGCGTGCCCGCCAGCATGAACACGCTGCCGGGCTGGACCGCCTGGCGCAGCGCGACCGTGGCCTGCACGCTCACGCCGCCCGCGCTGACCTCGACGCGGTCGCCGGACTGGACCCCGATCCTCTTGGCGTCGGACGGCGCCAGCTCGGCGCGCTGGCGTGGCGCCAGGAACCGCAGCGACGGCGCATGCTCGGTCACGGGGTCGGCCCAGATCGAGTGCGTGAGGCCCAGGCGCAGTCCCTCGGGCAGCTCCGCCGGGGACGCCAGTGGGCCGGTCGGCACGTCGGCTTCGGGCAGCTTCGCCGCCGCCTCGCCGTCCTGCCAGCGCACACCGGTGCCGCCGATGGCCTCCAGGTCGATACCGGCGTAGAACGGCACCGCCTCGGTCAGCCTGGCGGTCAACTCGGGCGCCGACAGCACGTCAAGCGAGGCGCCGCAGCGGTCGGCGAGCTCGGCCAGCACGCTCCACTCGGGCCGTGTCTGGCCCTGGTGGCCGATCGCCTGGCGCACGCGCTGCAGGCGACCGTCGGGGTGGGTCAGGGTGCCCTCCTTCTCGGGCCCGGACTCGGCGGGGAACACCACGCTCGCGTGCTCGGCCAGCGCCTCGGTGGCGAACTCGGCGAAGGCGATCACCGAGCTCGCGGCCTCGAGCGCATCCTCCCAGCGCGCGCGGCCGGGATGGGTGACCAGCGGGTCGGCGTGCAACAGCACGAGCGTGGACAGCTCGCCGCCGATCAGCCCATCGGCGATCTCGGCCGCCGCGCGTCCCGCGGCCGGAGCGTCGGCTAGGCCCGGGCCAAGGTTGGGCAGCACACCCGCCTCGCGCAGCCCGCGCGCGTTGGCCGATTCGGGCACCTCGATCAGGCCCGACTCGGGCTTGTCCTCGATCTCGAGCGCGGCGGCCACGGCCAGCAGCGCGTCGATGGCGGCGGGCCCCCGCTCGCCCTGAGCGATTCGCTCGCCCCAGAGGATCACCACGTCGCCGGCGTCCCGCAGAGTCTCGGCCACCGCGGCGATGGTGCCCGGCTCGGCGCCGGCGCGCGATCCCAGCCGTGACCCCTCGGCGCGGGCCGACCCCAGCTCGGCGGCCAGCGCGGTCAGCGCCGCGTCGGTGGCGCCGGGCGCGTACCGCACCCCGGTGCCGTTCGCGTCCAGCGTGCCCGGACGGCTGGTCAGCGTGACCAGCTTGGCGTGGCCCCTGCGCACCGCCTTTCGCACGCGCAGGTCCAGCGCGGCCATTTCGTCGACCAGCTCGGACTCGACCACGAGGACCGCGTCGGCGTGGTCGATGTCGCTCACGCGCGCGGACAGGCCGGGCCGGGCCAGCACGCGCGCCTGCTCGGCGTCCACGGGCGAGGTGGCGCGCGAGTCGATGTGCGGCGAGCCGACTGCCTCGCGCATCAGGTGCTGGAGCGCAAAGCCCTCCTCGTTGGTGGTGTTGCGCCCGCCCGCCAGCGCGGCGGCCGACTCGCCGGCCTTGGTCAGCGCCTTGGCGGCCTCGTCGAGCGCGCGCTCCCACGACACCTCGCGCAGGTAGCCGCCGTCGCGCACCATCGGCGCACGCAGGCGCTCGGGCGCGTGCACGGCCTCGTAGCCGAAGCGGCCCTTGTCGCACAGCCAGCCGTCGTCGACCTCGTCGTTCTGGCGGTCCAGCACGCGCAGCACCTTGGAGTCGTCGCGGACCGTGTACTCCACGTTGCACTGGCCCGGGCACAGCGTGCACACCGAGCCCGCGCCCTCGACGTCCCACGGGCGCGCGCGGAAGCGGTAGGCGGTCGACGTGAGCGCGCCGACCGGGCACAGCTCGATGATATTGCCGCTGAACGGGCCCACGTACGGGCGGCCGTCATGGGTTCCCACGTAGGTGTGGTCGCCGCGCTCGAGGAAGACCAGCTGATAGTCCTCGGAGATCTCCTGGCTGAAGCGCACGCAGCGGTAGCAGAGGATGCAGCGCTCGCGGTCGATCGCCACCAGCGGGCTCAGCTCGAGCGGCTTCTTGAAGTGGCGCTTGGGCTCGATGTAGCGCGACTTGCCGCCGCCCCAGCCGTAGGAGATGTCCTGGAGCGGGCACTCGCCGCCCTTGTCGCACACCGGGCAGTCCAGCGGGTGGTTGATCAGCAGGAACTCGACCACCGCCTCCTGGGCGTGCTTGACGCGGTCGGAGGTGGTGTTGACGACCATGCCCTCGCGGATCGGCGTCGAGCACGAGGTCTGCAGCTTGGGGATGCCCTCGATCTCGACCAGGCACATCCGGCATGCGCCCACTGGCTGGCCCAGCTTCGCCTCGTAACAGAAGTACGGGATCTCGACGTCGCCCGCCTTGGCGGCGTCCACCAGCATCGTGCCCTCGGGCGCGGTGACCTCGCGACCGTCGATCTCGAAGGTCACGTCCTTGAGCTCGGGGCGTGCCACTAGGCCGGACCCGCCTCGGCGACGGCGGCCAGCTCGCCGGCCCCCTGGGCCGGCAGGTGTTGCAGGTCGCGCTCGGCGCGTGCCGCCTCCATGTGCTGCTCGAACTCGTCGCGGAAGTGCTTGACCATCGACCCGATCGGCATCGCCATCGAGTCACCGAGCACGCACAGGCAGTTGCCGATGATGTTCTCCTGGACCTCCGCCATGATCTCGATGTCCATCGGCGTGCCCTCGCCGTCGTCCATCCGCTCGAGCATCTTCACGGTCCAGTTGGTGCCCTCGCGACACGGCACGCACTTGCCGCACGACTCGTGCCGGTAGAACTCGGCCAGGCGCAGCGCCAGCGGGACGATCGGCTGTGAGTCGTCCACCACGATGATCGCGCCCGAGCCCAGCATCGAGCCGGCCTCGGCCATGTCCTCGAACGTGTACGGCAGGTCGAGTGCGTCCGCGGTCAGCACCGGCGCGGACGACCCGCCTGGGAAGAAGCACTTGACCTCGCGCCCCTCGGGCGGACCGCCGGCGATGCCGTAGACGATCTCGCGCACCGAGACGCCCAGCTCGATCTCGTAGTTGCCGGGCCTCTGCACGTTGCCCGACACCGACACGATCTTCGTGCCGGTCGAGTTCTCGACGCCCATCGCCTTGAACCAGTCGGCGCCCTTCGTGATGATCGCCGGCGCGTTGCACAGGGTCTCGACGTTGTTGATCAGAGTGGGGCCCTGGTACAGGCCCTGGTTGGCCGGGAACGGCGGCTTCAGTCGCGGGTTGCCGCGCTTGCCCTCGAGCGCGTCAAGCAGCGCCGACTCCTCACCGCAGATGTAGGCGCCCTGGCCGCGGTGCACCACGAGGTCGAGGTCGAACTCGGCGCCGAAGATGCGCGTGCCCAGATAGCCCCTGTCGTAGGCCTCCTCGACCGCCGCGTCCAGGATCGCCGCCTGGGCCTCGTACTCGCCGCGGATGAAGATGAACGCCTTGTCGGCGCCGGCCGCGATCGCTCCGATGATGCACCCCTCCACCAGCAGGTGCGGGTTCTTCTGCATCAGCAGGCGGTCCTTGAACGTGCCGGGCTCGGATTCGTCGGCGTTGCAGCACAGGTACTTGTGCATCGTGCCCTTAGGGATGAACGAGGCCTTCTTGCCCATCGAGAAGCCGGCGCCGCCGCGTCCGCGCAGGCCCGAGCTCTCGAGCTGCTCGAGCACCGCCTCGGGCGTCATCTCGGTCAGCGCCTTGCGCGCCGCCGCGTAGCCGCCGCGCTCCTCGTACACCGCGATCGTGTTCAGGCCCGGGGTGTCGATCCCGTCGGTCAGGTTCAGCGTCTCAGGCATCCGTGAGGCCCCTTCCCGGCAGCACCTCGCGCCGTTCCTTCACGGCGGCCACCAATTCGTGCGCGTCGCTCTCGTCCAGCGGGCCGACGAAGCGGCCGTCGACCGACGCCATCGGCGCCATGTCGCAGGCGCCGAGGCACTCGAACTCGCGCACCTCGACACCCTCCAGCTCCTGGTCGCGCGCCTCGTCGGCGATCGCGTCGTAGACCGACTTCGCGTCGCGCAGGTGGCACGCCACGCTGGTGCACACGTACACGTAGCGGTCGCCGACCGGCTCGGTGCGCAGCATGTCGTAGAAGGTGGCCACCGAGGACAGGTAGGCGGGCGTGACCTGCATCACCGCGGCCGTCTGGCGCAGCGCGAGCGGTGAGCACCAGCCGTGCACCTTCTGGGCCGACGCCAGCGCCGGCAGCGCGGCCGAGTGCTTCTCGGGGTACCGCGCCATGGCCGCCGCGATCGCCGTGCGCAGCTCGTGAGGCACGTCGACGTCGGCCGCGTCGGGGATCACGCCCGGGTCCTTGTCCAGGTCGACCGCTTCGTCCCAGCCGACGGGGACCAGGCGCCGGTCGGCCATCAGCGGTCGACCCCGCCGAGGATCGGGTCCAACATCGCAAGGCTGGCGATGAAGTCGGCGATCAGCGAGCCCTCGCCCATCTTCTTGAGCGCCTGGAGGTTCACGAACGACGGGTCGCGCATGTGCACGCGCGCGGGCTTCGCCGAGCCGTCGGCCACCACGAAGCAGCCAAGCTCGCCGCGTGGCGACTCGATCGCCGTGTAGGCCTCGCCCGGTGGCACGCGAAAGCCCTCGGTCACCAGCTTGAAGTGGTGGATCAGCGCCTCCATCGAGGTCGCCAGCTCGTGCCGCGGCGGCAGCGCGACCTTGCGGTTGGCGGTGATGAACGGGCCCTCGGGCAGACCGTCGAGCGCCTGCTCAACGATCTTCGCCGACTCGCGCATCTCCGCCAGCCGGACGCGGTAGCGGTCGTAGTTGTCGCCCTCGGTGCCCACCGGGATCTTGAAGTCGAAGTGCTCGTACGAGGAGTAGGGCATCGCCTTGCGCAGGTCCCACGGCACGCCCGCGGCGCGCAGCAGCGGCCCGGTCACGCCCAGCGCCAGCAGGTCCTCCTTGCTGACCACGCCGGTGTGCTTGGTGCGTTGGAGCCAGATCTCGTTGTGGTCCAGCAGGTTCTCGTACTGGTCGATCCGGCTCGGCAGCCCGGCGATGATCTTGCGGCACTTGTCCTCCCAGCCGGGCGGGATGTCCTCCATCACGCCGCCGACCTGGAAGTAGCGCGTGTGCATCCGCTGGCCCGAGGACATCTCGAACAGGTCCAGCAGGCCGTCGCGCTCGCGCAGCGCCCACCACAGCATCGACATCGCGCCCAGGTCCAGCGCGCCGGTGCCGAGCCAGAACAGGTGGCTGGCGATCCGGTTCAGCTCCAGGTGGATCACGCGCAGGTACCGCGCGCGTGGCGGCACGTCCTCGCCGAGCAGCGACTCGACCGAGTTGCAGAACGCCATCGCGTTGAAGTAGTACGACAGGTAGTCCATCCGCTCCACGTAGGGGATGGCCTTCCAGTACTCCTGGTCCTCGCAGCTCTTCTCGATGCCGGTGTGCACGTAGCCCACGATCGGCTCGAGGTCCAGCACCGTCTCGCCCTCGAGCGTGCACAGCAGCCGCAGGACGCCGTGCGTGGCCGGATGGTGCGGCCCGATGTTGATCGTCAGCAGCTCGGTGTCGGGCTCCAGCTCGGTGCCCGCGACCGGCATGTCGGGCGCCGGCAGGCTGCCGATGTCCACGGACTTCTCGCGCTCGCGGTAGGGAACGTCGAGCGCGCCCTTCATTGGGTCATCGGGCATTGAGGACCCTCAACCGGCCACGGGGGGTTGCGCGGCCGTTCAAGAAATTGCCACGGATGGCAATTTCTTGGCACCCCCTCCAAAAATTGCTTCGCAATTTTTCAGTCATACCAGCGGGGGAGTTCGTCTTCATTGAACGTAAAAAGGACCGGCTCGCCGCCCATCGGGAAGTCGCGGCGCTGGGGCCATCCCACGTAGTCCTCGGGCATCAGGATCCGGCGCATGTCCGGGTGGCCCTCGAACTCCACGCCGAAGAAGTCGTAGATCTCGCGCTCCTGGTAGCCGGCGGTGGGGAACAGGTCGGTGACCGTCGCCAGCTTCGGCTCGTCCACGCCGAGGCGCGTCTTCACGTTCAGCCGCTCGGCGCGCTCCATGCTCAGCAGCTGGTAGTGCACCCCGAGCCGCGGCTCCTCGGGCAGGTAGTCACAGCCGTGGACGCTGGCAAGGTTGCCGTAGGGCTCCTCGTCCGCGTCACGCAGATGGGCAAGCACGTCGTGAACAGATTCGGGCACGACCTGGAGCGTGGCCTGGCCGTACGCGTGCAGGGTGTCGACCACCGTGTCCTCGCCGACGGCGTCCCGGACGCGCTGGGCCACCAGTTCCAGCCCCGTTGCGTCAGGCACTCCGGGCCGCCCCGTCGGGGTTACCTTCAGTCTCCGGTCCCTTGCCCTCGGCCGCCTCGGAGAACCCCGTTTCCTCGGTACCGGCCGAGCGGTAGCGCTCGCGCCAGCCCTGGTGCGGGCTGCCCTGGATCTTGTCCTGGAGCTGCATGATCCCGTAGATCAGCGCCTCGGGCCGCGGCGGGCAGCCGGGCACGTACACATCGATCGGCAGGAACTTGTCGGCGCCGGCGACCAGCGCGTAGTTGTTGAACATCCCGGCGCTGGAGGCGCACGCGCCCATCGAGATCACCCACTTGGGCTCCAGCATCTGCTCGTAGATGCGGCGGATGACGGGCGCCATCTTGATCGACACGCGCCCGGACAGGATCAGCAGGTCTGCCTGGCGCGGGGTGAAGCGGATCGCCTCGGCGCCGAACCGGGCCAGGTCGTTGCGCGGCGAGCCGATCACGCTGATCATCTCCATCGCGCAGCAGGCCAGGCCGAAGCCGAGCGGGAAGATCGCGTTCTTGCGCGCCCAGTTCTGGGCGTCCTCGAACCGCGTCAGCAGGACGGACTTCTCGGCGTACTCGTCGAGGTCCTTGCCCTCGAGCTCGCCGCGCAGCATCTGCTGGGCCTTGAGCTGGCGCGAGCGGAACTCGTCCTTGGAGCCGGGCAGCTTGGTGCGAGTCACTTCCAATCCAACGCACCCCTTCGCCACTGGTGTGCGAACGCCACCGCCAGCAGCGCCACGAAGATGATGATCTTGACCAGCGCCGCGGTACCGAATTCCTGGACCCCGAGGGCGACCGGGTAGATCAGGATGACCTCGATGTCGAACAGGATGAACAGCATCGCGATCATGTAGAAGCTGATCCCGAAGCGGAAGCTCTTGCGGACATCCGAGGGCAGGCCGGACTCGTACGGCTCGCTCTTGACCTTGCCGGGCCTGCTCGGCCCGAGGGCGCTGTTCGCGAGCGTGAACGCGACGCCGACGCCCACGCCCAGCAGCAGGAACACGAGTGCTGGCAGATAGCTCTTCAGCAAGGTGGCGCATGTATAACGCAGGCTTGTGCGGCATTGCTACATAGTGCGAAACCACGCTAGGGCCGCGGGAGGCCGTTGCCCGTGAGCCAGGTGCACATGGTCATGGGCATCGCGGTGCTCGCCAGCAACGCGGTCGCGGCCGCGTGGGGTGGGGTGTCGTGGCTGCGCGGGTTCCCCTCGCACCCGTTCTGGTGGCTGCTGCGGGTGGCCCAGGCGACCGTGGTGGTGCAGGTGGTCATCGGGCTGCTCCTCCTGGCCCGCGGCTCGAGCGCCCCGGACGGGCTGCATGTCGCCTACGGGGTCGCCCTGCTGGCCGTCACCGTGATCGCCGAGGGCACGCGCCTCGGCGCCGCCCAGCGCCTGATCGAGGACGTCCCCGACCTCGACGCGCTCGACCGCGACGAGCAGATCGCGCTCGCGCGGCGTGTGTCGCTGGCCGAGATGGGTGTGATGACGATCGGCGTCCTGCTCGTGCTCACGCTGTCCCTGCGCGCCCACCAGACCGGGATGTAACCCGGTAGGGGGTTTGGCTGCCCCGCCATCCGGGGGATAAACAGAGCTGTCGGGCAGGCAACGAAGGGCAGGGTACGTGAGACGTGGGCATGTGCAGTGAGCACTCCCGGCGGGAGCTGGAGATCCCCGCCGAGCTGGAGCGGCTGCACGAGACGCGCGAATGGGCCAACCAGGTCGCGGTCGATCACGGCCTTTCCGAGGACGACTGCTTCCAGGTCAAGCTGGCCATGAGCGAGGCGGTCACGAACGCGATCGTCCACGGCTCCGCGAATCAGAGTGACGTGGTGCGGATCTTCGCCTGCATGAGCCACGACAAGCTCGTGTTCGAGGTCACCGACCCGGGCCGGCTGGACACGGGCGATCCTGTCGAGCGCCTCGACGAGGGCGGTCGCGGTCTCGAGCTGGTGTCCATGGTCATGGACGAGGTCAAGCTCGTGCGCGGCGACGGCGGCGGTTCGCTGCGGTTCTCGAAGCGCTTCGCGGCGGCTTGAGCGCACGAGCGTAGAAACGCCCCGGCGCCGACGCTGGATCGCCGCCGATGCGGGCGGTCCCGGGACTGTTGGACCGCCGCGGCCGACGCCGGGGCACCTGGTCTTTCGCCGCGTTCCGGCTCGGTCCTCCCGGACCCCGCGGTGCGGTGCTCGCCGATCGACGATTGGCTGCGCTCCGCGCGCCAGTAATATGCGCGCGCGTGACTCGCTCTGACACAGCTCGCCGCGTCGCGGTGCTCGCGTGCGTCGGCGCCCTGGGCGCGTTCGGGGCCGGCTGTGGCGGCGAGGTCGAGGCCGACAACGACTCCGATCGCGCGGCCGCTGAGTCGTTCAACCAGCACTGCTCGGGCTGCCACTCGCTCAAGCCGGCCAACTCCTACGGTTCCAAGCCGCAGGGCCAGCTCAAGCCGGGCGAGCGCACCAACGGCCCCAACTTCAACCAGCGCAAGGTCAACCGCGACGACGCCCTCTACGCCATCCGCAACGGCGGCTTCTCGGGCGCGATCATGCCGGCCAACATCGTGACCGGGCGCGAGGCCGACGAGCTGGCCGCGTACCTGGCCAAGTACTCCGGCCGCGAGCGCACCAGCAACGCCAACTAGCCTCCGGGCATGCTCGACCTGAAGGCGATCCGCTCGGACCCCGGGCCCGCCCGGGACGCCCTGGCGCGCCGCGGCGACGGATCCGATCAGCGGCTCGACCGCGTGCTCGAGCTGGACGCGCGCCGGCGCGCGATCACCCCCGAGCTCGACGAGCTGCGGGCGGCGCGCAACGAGGCGTCGAAGCGGATCGGCGAGCTCCAGCGCTCGGGCGCGGACGCCTCCGCGGCCATCGCCGAGGTCAAGGAGAGCGGCGATCGGTTCAAGGCGCTGGAGGCCGAGGCCAAGCAGGTGGCCGAGGAGCTCGACGGCGCCGTGGCCCAGCTGCCCAACCTGCCCGATCCGACCGCGGCCGGGGAGGACACCGTGCTACGCGAGGTCGGCGAGCCCGGCGCTTCCGGACGCGACCACCTCGAGCTGCTCGGCGACCTGGTCGACCTGGAGGCCGGGGCCGCCGTGGCGGGCTCGCGCTTCGCCTACATCAAGGGCCCGCTGGTGCTGCTCGAGCTGGCGCTGGTGCGGTGGGCGATGGAGCTGCTGGCCGGGCACGGCTTCACGCCGGTGATCCCGCCGATCCTTGTACGCGAGGAGGCGCTGCACGGCACCGGCTTCCTTCCCGACACCGAGCAGCAGATCTACCGCGTGCCCGACGACGAGCTCTACCTGGCCGGCACCAGCGAGGTGCCGCTCGCCTCCCTGCACGCAGGCGAGGTGCTGGAGGAGGACGCCCTGCCGCTGCGCTACGCGGGCTACTCGCCGTGCTTCCGGCGCGAGGCCGGCGCGGCCGGGCGCGATACCCGCGGCCTGTTCCGCGTGCACCAGTTCGACAAGGTCGAGATGTTCTCGTTCGTGCCCGCGTCCGAATCCGAGACCGAGCACGAGCGCATCCTGGCCGTCGAGGAGGAGATCATGCAGGCGCTCGAGCTGCCCTACCGGGTGGTCAACATCGCCGTCGACGACCTGGGCAATTCCGCCGCGAAGAAGTACGACGTCGAGGTGTGGCTGCCCGGCCAGGGGCGCCACCGCGAGCTGACCTCGTGCTCGAACACGACCGACTTCCAGGCCCGCCGCCTGGACATCCGCTACCGCCCCGCCGGCGGCGCCAAGGGGACGCGGCACGCGCACACGCTCAACGGCACCGCGGTCGCGGTCGGCCGCACGATCATCGCGCTGGTGGAGAACGGCCAGCAGGAGGACGGGTCGATCCTCCTGCCGGCGCCGTTGGTCCGGTGGGGCGCGCCGGAGCGGATCGAGACGGCGGGCTAGCGGCGCGACTCGGCGGGCTCGGCAACGGCGGCTGGGTAGGGGCTGGTCCGGTCGGTGTTGTCCTGACTTTGCCCGCCGGTGTCGGCGAAACCCAGGACAGCTTGCGGGTTCTGGAGCGTCCTGACAAGGAAGAGGCCGCCGACGTGTGCTCCGCACACGAGGCGTGCCGATGACGCCGGCAGGGCACACCAGCCAGCCGCAAGAACGGAGCGGGAGGGATTCGAACCCCCGGACCACTTGCGTGGTCGGCTGCTTTCAAGGCAGCTGCAATAAACCGGACTCTGCCACCGCTCCCGTGGTCGCGACACGATAGAACCGCTGCATGGATCGCATCTCCGACCGCGTGCACGCAGCGCTGCGGGCCGACATCCTGTCGGGAGCGATGGCGCCCGGGGATCCGGTGCCGTCCGAGCGCAAGCTGGCCGAGGACCTCGGCGTGAACCGGCACGCGGTGCGCGAGGCGCTGAAGCGGCTCGAGCAGGCGGGGCTCGTCACGATCAGCCAGGGCGGCGCGACGCGTGTGCGCGACTGGCGCGACAGCGGCGGGCTGGAGATCCTGCTCGACCTGCCGGCCGGCATCGAGCCGCCTGCCGACCTGGCGCGCTCGGTGCTGGAGCTGCGTGCCAGCGTCGGGGTCGATGCCGCGCGCCGCTGCGCCGAGCGCGCTGACGCCGAGGTACTCGCGCGCGTGGAAGGGCTGGCCGAGCGTGTGGCCGGCGCCATCGGTGCCGATGACCAGGCGGTCGACGACTCCTACGCCCTGCTCTGGCGCGAGGTCGTCATGGGCTCGGGCAACCTGGCCTACCGGCTGGCGCTGAACTCGCTGATGGCCACGCTGGGCGCCTACCCGGATGTCGCGGGGGTGGTCCGGCCGGCCGAGCCCAAACGCGTCCGCGCCCTCGGCCGCGCGGTCGCGGCCGCGGATCCGGCGAAGGCCGACCGCGCGGCGCGTGCGCTGCTCGAGCCGGACATCGACGCCTTCGGTTGACAGCGACATCGGCCGACTGGTACAACCAGCACTGGTTAGACCAGTCACGCCGGTACTCCAGGAGGCCCCCGAGTGGACAAGCTGATCCTCACCGCGATCCCGTTCTTCTTCGTCTCGATGGCGCTGGAGGCGATTGCGCTGCGCCACGCCGCCCACGAGCACGGGGAGGATGGCCCCGTCGGCTACGAGCGCAGCGACACCCGCACCAGCCTGGCCATGGGCATCGGCCACCTGGGCATCGCGGCGGCGTGGAAGCTGGTGATGACCGCCATCTACGCGGGCGTGTATGTGGCCAGCCCGCTGAAGCTGCCGACCGAGGTGTGGTGGACGTGGGCGATCCTCTTCTTCGCCGACGACCTGGCCTACTACGCCTACCACCGCGGCCACCACCGGATCCGCCTGTTCTGGGCCACCCACGTGGTCCACCACAGCTCGCAGCACTACAACCTCTCGACCGCGCTGCGCCAGGACTGGACGCCGTTCAGCGCGACGCTGTTCTGGCTCCCCTCGGCGCTGTTCTTCCCGCCGTGGATGATCTTCCTCGCGCTCGCCTGGAACCTGCTCTACCAGTTCACCCTGCACACCGAGGCGGTCGACCGCTATCCGCGGCCGATCGAGTGGGTCTTCAACACGCCAAGCCATCACCGCGTGCACCACGGCTCGCAGGAGCAGTACCTGGACCGCAACTACGCGGGCATCCTGATCATCTGGGACCGCATGTTCGGGACCTTCGAGCCCGAGGGCGAGCGGGTCCGCTATGGCCTGACGAGGAACATCGAGACGTTCAACCCGGTCAAGGTCGCCTTCCACGAGTTCGGCTCGCTGTGGCGCGACGTGCGCGCGGCCCGGACCTGGTCCGCGCGGCTGGGCTACCTGTTCCGGGGCCCTGGCTGGGAGCCTGACGCCGCTTGCCGTGCGCCGGCGCCCGGCGCGAGGGCGCCTTCCGCGAGCAACCTACCCGCCCGGGTGTCAGGCGGATAGGTCTACGGCGGGTCAGCCGGGCAGCTTGCCGCGGCCCTTGCGGCCTGCGGCGGCGCTGCGGTTGGTCGCCTTGCGCGACTTGCCGAACGGCTTCTGGGCCCAGCGGCCCAGGAACCCGGGCAGAATCCCGCCGGCCTTCTGGCCCGCGCTGAGCGTGCTGTCCACGCCACGCTGGGGATGGCGCGACAGGCGCGGAAACACGAACGCGAGAATCACCAGGACAACGCACACCGCCACGATCGCTCCGATTACCATGCTTTGCTCCTCCTTCGGGTGCAGCGGGGCTACCCCGGCACGCAGGCCGCTCAAACTAAAGCCGGCTACCGGGCACCCGATCGAGCCGGCAGGTGCGATGGATAGGCTGGATCCCCGAGACGCGCCGCCCTCTCACCGTCTCAGCCCGCTGTCCCAGCCATGATCGAACGTCAACAGATCGCCGAGGCGCTTTCCCGCCTCGATCCCCGCGAGCGGGAGATCCTGGACTACTCCCTGCGCCGGCGCGTGCCCGACGAGGACCTGGTCGCCCTGTTCGGGGCCGAGCCCGCCGACGTGGCCCGCCGCCGGGCCGCCGCCATCGAGGCGCTGTCCTCCGACCTTGGCGCCCAGCGCGGCGCGGACCTCGGTCACATCCTCAAGGAGATGCTGGAGGCCGACACCTGGGCCCGGGTGCAGGCCCCGCCGGCCGGTGCTCCGGTCGGGGCCGAGCCCGCCGAGCGCGAACCGCCCGCCGACCCACCCGAGGCCGACCACCCGCCCGTAGGCGCGAGCACCGGCACGCCGGCCAGGCTCCCGGAGCCGGACGCCGATGCCGACGACGCCACCGGCGCGGATGAGCCCGAGCCGGTGCTTGGCATGCTGGCGGGCGACGAAGCGCCCGCCGCGCCGGAGCCCGCGCGGCCCGAGCGCGGGCGGACCCGCAGGCGGCTGGCGATCGGCGCCGCCGCCGCGGCGGCGGTGCTCGTGCCGGCCGGCGTCGTCGCCGCTCTGGCCACCGGCGGCGACCCCGACAACGAGCCCGCCGGCGCGGCGTCCTCCGCGACGCGCGAGTTCTCGCCCGCGAAGGAGGGTTCGGGCTCGGTCGAGCCGTTCCCGTCCGACCCCCAGAGCGCCGAGCAGTACCCGACGGCGAGGATCAACAAGCGCACCGCGCTCTATCGCGAGCCTGACGGCAAGGTCCTCCTGCGGATCGCGCCCAAGACCGAATGGGACTCGCCCCGCATCCTCAGCGTGGTCGAGCGCCGTGGCCGGTGGCTGGCGGTGCTGGTGCCGGAGCTCGAGAACGGCGAGCAGGCCTGGGTGCGCGACGACGAGGTGGCCAACATCAGCAGCGTGACCTGGGCGCTCCGCGCCGACCTCTCCAAGCGCACGCTGACGGTGACCCACGACGGCAAGACGGTGCGCAGGATGAAGATCGGCGTCGGCCGCAAGGACCACCCCACGCCCCGGGGCCGTTTCGCGGTCACCGACAAGCTCCGCGTCAGCGACCGTGGGTCGCCGTACGGCTGCTGCGTGCTGGCGCTGACCGGGCACCAGACCGAGCTGCCCGAGGGCTGGCCCGGCGGCGACCGCCTGGCCGTGCACGCCACGCGCGACCTGGACGGGCTTGGCAGGCAGGTGAGCCTTGGCTGCATGCGCACCAACCCGCGCGACACCAGATGGATGATGAAGCGGGTGCCGCTGGGGACACCGATGTTCGTCGATAGCTAGCCGCCCTCACGCAGACGCGTCTGCCAGCGTTGTAGGAGCAGATGTCCCTGCCGCCGTTCCAGGTGCTGCTGGACCAGCACGGCCCCGCCGTGCACCGGTTCCTGCTGGCGTCGGTCGGAGCGGCGGACGCGGACGACTGCTACCAGGAGGCCTGTATCGCCGCACTGCGCGCTTATCCCGATCTCGAGCACGGCCGCAACCTCAAGGGCTGGCTGATGACGGTGGCGCACCGCAAGGCGCTGGACGCGCACCGCGCCCGCGCGCGGCGGCCGGTTCCCGTGGAGCACGTGCCCGAGCCGGCGACGGCCGACCGCGCGCCCGGCGACGCCGAGGACCCGCTCTGGGCGCAGGTGCGCGAGTTGCCCGAGAAGCAGCGCGCGGCCGTGTTCCTGCGCAGCGTCGGTGACCTGTCCTACGCCGACGTGGCGACCGCGCTCGGCTGCTCGCAGGATGCCGCCCGCCGCAGCGTGCACGAAGGGTTGAAGCGGTTGCGACAGGAGGTGCCATCGTGAGGGAGCTGAACTTGAAGGTGGCCGAGCGGGCTGGGCGCGAAGGGCTGCTCGACGTGGCCTACGCCACTGCGGACTCACCGATAGGGCCGCTGACGGTCGCCGTCACCGAGCGTGGCCTTGTCATGCTCGCCTACCCCGAGCTCAGCACCGACGAGGTGCTCGTGCGCCTAGCGGGCGAGCTGTCCCCGCGCGTGCTCGAGGCGCCGTCGCGGCTGGACGGCATCCGGCGCGAGCTCGACGAGTACTTCGACGGTCGCCGGCGGGAGTTCGACACGCCGGTCGACCTGTCGCTCGCGCACGGCTTCTACCGCAAGGTCCTGGAGGCCACGGCGAAAATCGGCTACGGCGAGACCAGCACGTATGCCGGCGTGGCCGCGGGCGCCGGCAGCCCCAAGGCGGTGCGCGCTGCGGGCAGCGGCCTGGGCTCGAACCCGATCCCGGTGGTGGTGCCCTGCCACCGCGTGCTGCGCACCGGCGGCGCCCTCGGCGGCTACACCGGCGGTCTGGAGCGAAAGAAGTTCCTGCTCTCCCTCGAGCGGCGGTGATAGCGGCCGGGGAGTCCTAGAGCCGTTCCAGCACCGCCCGCAGCACCACCTCGGTCAGCCGGCCGGCCGGCACCCCGGCCACGGTCGCGCGCGCCTGGTCGACGCGCGGGCGACCGTTGTCGCTGCGCACCGTGGCGTCCATCTGCAGCGGCACCGAGCCGACCCCGGCGTCGGGCAGCACGCCGGCGGCGAGGCCGCCGATCAGGCCGCCGAGCGATCCGCCGGTCGCCGTGCCCAGCTCGGCCGCCAGGTCGCGCGGCGTGCTGGTGCCGCGCATCGCCAGCTCATACGGCTCGCCCCGGCCCTCGCGCGTGAGCGTGAATGACGTCAGCCTCACCGAGCCCGCGTCGAGGTCGCGAAGGTCCACGCGGACGTCAGCGAAGCCGTCGAGCCGCTCGAACGGGCGCTCCTTGCGTTCGTCGAGGTCGTAGACGAGGTCGTCGCCGCTGATCTCGATCATGCGCCCGCGGCTCCACGCCAGCGTCAGCGCGGGCATCGCCGTGATCTTCACGTGGGCGGTGCCGCCCTCCTGTGTCAGGCGCTTCTCGACCTCGCCGCTGACGAGCCGTGGCGCGATCACCTGTGAGGCGGCGAGGAGCACTATTACGATCGCGGCGGCGGCCAGGAGCACCTTGCGCATGAAAGCGAAGTGTGGCGGGTGCGGGCCGATCCGACGGACAGGGAGGGATTCGAACCCTCGATACGGTTCTAAGCCGCATACTCCCTTAGCAGGGGAGCGCCTTCAGCCACTCGGCCACCTGTCCCGGGAACGGCCGGATTGTATGCACCCGATGGCGCTACTGCCGGTGGTCGTGCAGCCCGGTGCCCCAGTGCCCGCAGAAGGTGTCCAGCGCCTTGAAGCCTGCGAACAGGCCGGCGAAGGCCAGCCCGACGGCAACGAAGCCGGCCAGCGACGAGGCGGCCACGAACAACCCGACGCTCTCGAAGCTCCAGAACCACAGCGGCCAGTCGATGTCGCGCTTGCGGCGGCGGCCGGGATCGGGGCCCGGCTCGGGGTCGCGGGTGTCGATCAGCATCAGAAGCACCCGGTGCCGATCGTAGCTGGATGGCCTAGGCGGGCTGAGCGGGTGTCGCGCGCAGCGCGTCGTAATCGGCGGCCACGACGCGGTCGCCGCCCTCACCCTTTGCCACGTAGAGCGCCTCGTCGGCCGCCTTCATCAGCGGCTCTGCGTCGCGGGCGGAGGCGGACGCCACGCCCATGCTGACGGTCAGCGCCAGCGAGGGCGGAAGGCCGAACCGGCCGCGGTTGGCCGCCTCGCTGTCCGCGATCGCCCGGCGAACACGGTCGGCGAACCGTTGCCCGCCCGCGGCGTCGCCCTCCGGCATCAGCACGGCGAACTCGTCGCCCCCGGTGCGAGCGGCCACGTCGACGCCACGCGACTCCCGCGCCAGCACGTCACCGACCCACGCAAGCACGCGGTCGCCGACCTCGTGGCCGTGCTCGTCGTTCACGGTCTTGAAGTGGTCGATGTCCACGATTGCCACGGCCATCGGCGCCGCGTAGCGGAGCGTTCGCCGGAGCTCGATCTCCGTCCGCTCCTCCAGCCCGCGCCGGTTGAGCAGCCCGGTCAGCGGATCGACCCGGGCCTGTTCCTGCAGGTCCTTGACCAGACGCGCGTTGCGCGCGGCCAGGTAGCGCACCACGGCGGCCACCACGGTCACCGAGGCGACCACGTCGATCCAGCGGTCCATGCTGACGATCTCATCGGGCATGGTCGACAGCGCCAGGCCGTGTGCCAGCGCAACGACGGCGACGATGAACGCGGCGCCCGCGCGCCCGTAGAAGTAGGACATCCACAGCACCGGCCACATGTACAGCACGGCCCCGTCGGTCGGGCCGCCGCGGGTCGTGGCCAGGGCGTAGGCGATCACGGCCACCCCGATGGGCGCGAAGACGGCCAGCCAGCTGCGCGGCAGCCGCGGTCCGACGGCGACCGCGATGACCGCCATGAGCACGGCGACAAGGCCTGGCCCAATCGAGTTCTGGGGTCCGCCGGGAAGCGCGGTCTCGAGCCCGGCGATGGCGACGGCGCCGAGGTAGATGGCGGCCGCGCTGTAGGCGATCGTCCTGCGTTCCTCACGCGCGAGCTTGTCGGCCGTAGGCCCCATCAGGAGTACATCGACGCGTGTCGCTCGGGCTTGAGTCGCCCGCCCGCGTACGAATTAGCAGGCGTTTTCCGACTAATTTGTTCGCGCCCTTGACATAAAGGCTTGTGACGACGGATACTCGCGACCGTCGTGGGGAGAGAAGCCAGCCAGTCGCCGCCGTCCGTGCGCGATCTGAACCGGAGCCGCGTGATCTACGCGTTGCGCGAGCTGGGCGTGGCCAGCCGCGCCGACATCGCCCGCCACACCGGGCTCTCGCGGACCACGATCTCGGGCCTTGTCGCCGAGATGCGCGACGAGGGCCTCGTCGTGGACCGGCTCGATGGCGACGGCGACGGCCACGCCACGACCGGGGCCGGGCGCCCGCCGACGCCGATCGGGCTGAGCGCCCGCGCGGGCGCGGCGCTGGGAATCGACTTCGGCAAGCGCCACCTGGCGGTGGTGGTGGCCGATCTCTCGCACACGCTGCTTGCCGAGGACCGGCGCGAGATGGAGGAGGGCTACGACGCGGTGGCGGCCATGGACACCGTGACCGCCCTGGTCGAGGAGGTGCTCGAGCGCGCCGAGGTGAGCTCTGGCAACCTGCTCGGCGTCGGCCTCGGGCTGCCCGGGCCGATCCACGGGCCGTCCGGCCAGGTGGGCTCGTCGACGATCCTGCCCAGCTGGGCGGGCCTCAGCGTGGCCGAGGAGATGCAGGAGCGGCTCGGCCTCCCCGTGCGCGTGGACAACGACGCCAACCTCGGCGCGCTGGCCGAGCTGTTCTGGGGCGCCGGCCAGGGCTCGTCCGACCTCGTCTACCTGAAGGTGGCCACCGGCATCGGCGCAGGGCTGGTGATCCAGGGACGCCTGTTCCACGGGGCCGGCGGCACCGCGGGCGAGATCGGCCACCTGACCATCGACGAGCACGGCCCAATGTGCCGCTGCGGCAACCGCGGCTGCCTGGAGACCTTCGCCGCCGGTGATGCGCTGGTGGAGCTGCTGCGCTCGAGCCTCGGCCACGAGCTGACCGCCGAGGAGATCGTCGAGCAGGCGATCGAGGGCGACGTGGCCTGCAGGCGAGCGATCGCCGACGCCGGCCGCCACCTGGGCCACGCCGTGGGAGCGGTCTGCAACCTGATGAACCCGTCGCGGGTGGTCGTGGGGGGGAGCATCGGCCAGGCCGGCGACCTGCTGCTTGGCGAGATGCGCGAGGCGGTCAGGCGCCGGGCGGTCCTGTCGGCGGCGCAGGACGTGGAGATCGTGGCCGGCGTGCTGGGCGAGCGCGCCGAGGTGCTTGGGGCCGTCGCCCTGGTGCTCGGCGACGCCGAGGTGGCGCCCGTGCGGGAAGCAGTCACGACGTAGACGTAGTCAACGAGGAGGGAACCCCGGATGTTCGGAACAAACAGGAGGAAAGGCACCGCGGCACTCGCGGCGTGTGCCCTGATCGCAGGTGGCGTGGTGGCCGGTTGTGGCACCAGCGACGATGACGACAACGGCGGCGGTGACAGCGGGGGCGGCGCCAAGAGCGGCAAGATCGCGCTGCTGTTGCCGGAGTCCAAGACCGCCCGCTACGAGTCACAGGACCGGCCGAACTTCGAGAAGAAGGTCAAGGCGCTGTGCTCGGACTGCGAGATCATCTACAGCAACGCCGACCAGGACGCCGCCAAGCAGCAGCAGCAGGCTGACGCGGCGCTGACCAAGGGCGCCAAGGTCATGGTGCTGGACCCGGTGGACGCGGCCTCCGCCGGCGGCATCGTGCAGCGCGCCAAGCAGCAGAAGGTGCCGGTCATCAGCTACGACCGCCTGATCACCAAGGCGGACGTGGACTACTACATCTCGTTCGACAACGAGCAGGTGGGCCGCCTGCAGGCCGAGACACTCGTCAAGAAGCTGGGTGAGGACGGTGCAGAGGCCGGTCCGATCACGATGATCAACGGCGCGCCCACCGACTCCAACGCCGCGCTGTTCAAGAAGGGCGCCGAGGGCGTCTTCAAGAAGGAGGGCGTGAAGATCGGCAAGTCCTACGACACGCCGGACTGGAGCCCGGACAAGGCCCAGCAAGAGATGGAGCAGGCCATCACCGGGCTCGGTGAGGATGGCTTCAAGGCCGTCTACGCCGCCAACGACGGCACCGCCGGTGGCGCGATCGCGGCCATGAAGTCGGCCGGCATCAAGCCGTCCGAGCGGCCCACGACCGGGCAGGACGCAGAGCTGGCGGGAATCCAGCGGATCCTGGCCGACGAGCAGTACATGACGGTCTACAAGGCCATCAAGCCGGAGGCCGAGAAGGCTGCGGAGATCGCCGTCGCGCTCGTCCAGGGCGAGGAGCCCACGGGCGTGGACGACAAGGTCAACAACGAGCAGAAGGACGTGCCGTCCGTGCTGCTCACCCCGGTCGCGGTGACCAAGGACAACATCTCGGACACCGTCGTCAAGGATGGCTTCTGGAAGGCGGCGCAGATCTGCACCAAGCAGTACGCGGCCGCTTGCAAGGAGGCTGGGATCGAATGACCGATCAGGGCACCGCAATGCTCTCGCTCAGGGGGGTGAAGAAGCGATTCGGCGCGGTGCAGGCGCTCGCCGGCGTGGACCTCGACGTCCACGCCGGCGAGGTCGTCGCCCTGGTGGGCGACAACGGCGCCGGCAAGTCGACGCTGGTCAAGACCATCGCCGGCATCCACTCCCCGGACGAGGGCGAGTTCAACGTCGACGGGCAGCGGGTCAAGATCACCACGCCACAGCAGGCCACCGACCTCGGGATCGCGACCGTCTACCAGGACCTGGCGCTGTGCGACAACCTGGACGTCGTGGCCAACCTGTTCCTCGGACGCGAGGAGGTGTCATCCGGTGTCGGCCGCGCCACCTACCGCCTGAACGAGGTGGACATGGAGCACCGCTCACACGAGCTGCTGGAGAACCTGGCCGTGACCATTCCCAGCGTGCGCTCCGAGGTGGGTGCGATGTCGGGCGGCCAGCGCCAGCAGGTGGCGGTGGCCCGGTCGCTTCTCGGCGACCCCAAGCTCGTGATGCTTGACGAGCCGACGGCCGCGCTCGGCGTGCCCCAGACGGCCCAGGTGCTGGCGCTGATCAAGCGCCTGCGCGAGCGCCGGCTCGGTGTGATCGTGGTCAGCCACAACCTGGCCGACGTGTTCGAGGTGGCGGACCGGATCGTGGTCCTGCGCCTCGGTCGCCAGGCGGCCGACTTCAAGGTCGGCGAGGTCACCCAGGAGCAGGTGGTCGGCGCCATCACCGGCATAGGCGGGAATGGGAAGGAGGTCGCATGAGCACCGCCGGGGCGACGGCCGACGAGACCGAGCAGGAGAACACCGGCGGCGGCTACCTGCGGCGGGTTGTCCAGGGCGACCTGGCGTCGGTGCGGGTGATCCTCGGGCTGGTGGTCATCTGGGCCATCTTCCAGTCCCAGGACAGCAACTTCCTGACGTCCACCAACCTGACCAACCTGATGCTGCAGATCACGGCCGTCGGCCTGATCAGCGTCGGCATCGTGTACGTGCTGCTGCTGGGCGAGATCGACCTGTCGGTCGGCGCCGTCAGCGGCCTTTGCGCGGCGATCATGGCCGTGCTCAACGTCAAGCACGGCTGGAACCCCTACGTGGCCATCGGCGCCGGGGTGGTGGCCGGCGCGACCATCGGCATGGTCCAGGGCCTGTTCTTCTCGGGCTTCGGCGTGCCGTCGTTCGTGGTCACCCTGGCCGGTCTCCTGACCTGGCAGGGAGCACTGCTGTACGTGCTGGGAGACACCGGCACGCTGAACATCAACGACGGCAAGATCACCGGCCTGACCGGCACGTTCTACGACGACCCGACCGGGTGGGGGATCGCGGTGCTGGCCATCGCGGGCTACGCGGGCGTGACGCTGTGGGGCTGGCGCACGCGGGTGAAGGCGGGGCTGGCCGACCAGGCGCTGGCACCGATCGTCTTCCGTATCGGCGTTCTGGCGATCGCCGTGCTCGTGGCCGTGTGGGTGTTCAACGACGACCGCGGCGTGCCGCTGGCGGTGCTGATCCTGATGGGATTCGTGCTGGGCATGCAGTTCCTGATCGGGCGCACCCGCTTCGGCCGTCACGTGTTCGCCGTCGGCGGCAACGCCGAGGCGGCGCGGCGGGCGGGCATCAACGTCAACCGCATCCGCGTGATCGTGTTCTCGATCGCAGGCGCCATGGCCGCGATCGGCGGGATCCTGGCGGCGTCGCGGCTGCTGGCGGTCAACCAGTCCTCGGGTGCAGCGGACCTGCTGCTGCTGTCGATCGCCGGGCCGGTGATCGCGGGCACCAGCCTGTTCGGGGGTCGCGGCTCGGTGTGGTCGGCGCTCCTTGGCGCCCTGATCATCGGCTCGATCTCCAACGGAATGGACCTGCTGGCGCTGGAGTCGTCGGTCAAGTTCATGGTCACCGGCGGTGTGCTGCTGGCGGCCGTCGTGGTCGACGCGTTGGCGCGGAGGCAGCGCCAGGCGGAAGGCAGAGTCTGAGCGCACCAAGCGGGGTCGGTCACCGTGCCGTGCAGGCGGCGCTGGTCGGCTACGGGCCGGCCGGCGCCGGGCTGCACGCTCCGCTGATCGCGCGCACGGACGGGATCGAGCTGGCCGCGGTGGTCACCTCGGACCCGGGCCGGCGGGAGGCAGTCGCGCGCGATCATCCGGGCGCCGTCGTGCTGGACTCGGCCGACGCCGTCTGGGACGACAGCGGCCGCTTCGACCTGCTGGTGGTGGCCGCGCCCAACCGGGCGCATGCCGACCTCGCGGAGCGGTCGATGCGCGAGGGGCTCGCGGTCGTGGTGGACAAGCCGCTGGCCGTCAGCAGCGCCGATGCCGAGCGGCTGGTGGCGCTCAGCGATGAGACGGGGGTGCCGCTGTCCGTGTTCCACAACCGTCGCTGGGACAGCGACTTCCTGGCGGTGCGCGAGCTTGTCGCGGCGATCGGCCCGCTGGTGCGCTACGAGGCGCGCTGGGACCGCTGGCGGCCCGACGTCGAGGGCGAGCGCTGGCGCGAGTCGGACGCGGACGCCGACGGTGGCGGGTTGCTCTGGGACCTCGGCAGCCACCTGATCGACCAGGCGCTGGCGCTGTTCGGCGCGCCGGCGACCGTGTTCGCCCGCCTCGCCTGCGTGCGAGCGGGCGCGCGCGTGGACGACGACACCTTCGTCCAGCTCGGCTTCCGCGGCGGGCCCGACGTCCAGCTGTGGATGAGCCTGGTGGCCATCGAGCCCGGCCCGCGCTTTCGCGTGACCGGCCTCGGCGGGCTGCTGGAGTCGCACGGGCTGGACCCACAGGAATCGCGGCTGCGCGGCGACCAGGCGCCCGAGGTGACGCTGCGGCTGGTCACCCCGGCGGAGGGGAACCGGGTGGTGCCGGCGCCGCCGGCGGACTGGGCCGACTTCTACGCTGGCGTGCGCGACGCGCTCTCGGACGGCGCTCCGATGCCGGTCACCGGCCGCGAGGCGGCGGACGTGGTGAGGGTGATCGAAGCCGCGCGCCACAGCGCCACATCGGGTGAGGTCGTGGCTCTGTAGGCTCGGCCGATGGGGCTGATGTCGATCGCGCTGCTGCCCGTCCGCACGGTCACGGCCACGGCGGAGGCGGTCGTGGGCCTGGGCCGCCTCGGCGACCCGGCCGGGCCGCTGTCGCGGCTGGAGCAGCTGGCCATGCTCACCGCCGACGACCAGCCGCTGGGCCGGGCGCTGGCCCCCGGCGGGCCGCTCGACCGGTTGCTTGCCGAGGACGGAGTCGCCGACCGGCTGCTTGCCGAGGACGGGCCGCTGGACCGCCTGCTTGCAGAGGGCGGCGCGCTCGACCGGCTGCTCTCCGATGGCGGCGCGCTCGATCGCCTGACCGCCGAGGGCGGGACGCTGGACCGGGTGCTCGAGGAGCAGGGCGTGCTCGAGCGGCTGTTCGCCGAGGACGGCCTGGTCGACCAGATGCTGGTGGTGGACGGCACCATCGACCGGCTGGTCCAGCCCGACGGCACCCTGAACAAGCTGCTCGAACCGGGCGGCAGCATCGAGCAGCTGCTGGCCGAGGACGGCCCCGTGGCCCACCTGGGCGACCTGTCCGAGACGCTGGCACGGCTGGCCGACCTGGACGTGACCCTTCAGCGCCTCGGCGCGCTCGAGGAGACGCTGCGCGCGCTCGGCGCCCTTGGCGACTCGCTCAACAGGCTGGCCACGGTGGCCGCAGCGCTCGAGCGCCTGGCCGAGTCCACCCAGGGCCTGCCCCAGCTGCCCGGACGCGTACAGGCGGTCGAGAACCAGGTCTCGTCGATCGGCGACCAGCTCGGCCGGCTCGAACCGGCGCTGGACACGCTCAGCGCCAGCGTGACGGGCCTGAGTGAGATGGCCGGCCGGATCCCGGGCGGGCGCAGGGCGCGCAAGCGCGCCGAACGCGCGGCTCGCGAAGCGGCCGACGAGGGTTAGTCCCAGCGCGGCATCGCCGAAAGGTTCACCACGAACTGGTCCGCCTCGGCCAGCGCGGCCGCGGCGTGCGTCGTGGTCAGGGCCAGCACGGCCATTCCCGCCGCCTTGCCCGCCCGCACACCGGCCGGTGCGTCCTCGATCACAAGACAGCGCCCCGGTGCGGCGCCCAGCGCGCGCGCCGCCTCCAGGTAGGCGGCGGGATCGGGCTTGCCGACCGCCACGTCGTCGGCGGTGATGACCACCTCGGGGGCGGGCAGCGCGGCCGCAGCGAACCTGGCGGTGGCCAGCATCCGGCTGCACGACGTGACCACCGCCAGCGGTCGTGGCGGGGCCTCCAGCAGCGCGGGCGCGCCGGGCAGCGCGCGCACCTCACCGCCATGGGCCACGTGGATCTCGTCGATCCGCTCGGCCTCCGCGTCGGCGTCCAGCCACGGCGCGGCCTGCTCGACCACCTGCCGGGCGGGTGTGCCGGGAAACAGCGATCGCACCAGCTGGCGATTCAGACCGTGTGCGTCGGCCCACTCGTCGTACCCGCGTGCGATCGCCGCGTGTGAGTCCACCAGCACCCCGTCAAGGTCGCTGAGAATCGCGTCGAAGTCACCCAGCGCCGGCACGGCGAATAGATTCGCAGCCATGACCATCGCCAGCGAAGCCGCGGGACGGGCCATGGGCCTGCCGCGCCCGCTCAGCCGCGACCTGGTCTTGGAACGCGACCTCGAGGTACCGATGCGCGACGGCGCCGTGCTGCTGGCCGACCGTTATGCGCCCCGGCCCGGCGCGCCGTCGCCGACGGTGCTCGTGCGCTCGCCCTATGGCCGCCGCGGCCCGGTCGGCCTGCTCTTCGGCCGGCTGCTGGCCGAGCGCGGGCTCCAGGCCGTTGTCCAGAGCGTGCGTGGCACGTTCGGCTCCGGCGGCTCGTTCGACCCGTTCGACGAACGCGACGACGGCTTGGCCACGATCGAGTGGCTGGCCGGGCAGCCCTGGCACGAGGGCGGCATCGGCATGACGGGCCCGAGCTACCTGGGCCTGACGCAGTGGGCGGTCGCGCGCGGCGCCGGCGACGCGCTGGCCGCGCTGGCGCCGTCGGTCACCGCCTCTAACTTCCACGGACAGGCCATGGGCAGCGGCGCGATCTCCCTGGAGACAGGCCTGTCCTGGGTGACGATGATGGCGCTGCAGGAGAAGCGCGCCGCGCCATTTCACATGGTGCGCCGCCTGCGTCAGCTGCCGGGGGTGATCGACCAGCTGCCGGTTGGCGGCCTCGACGCGCTGGCGGCGGGCACGGCGGTGCCCTTCTACGCCGACTGGATGACCCACACCACGGCCGACGACCCGTACTGGAGCGCGCGCGACCATTCGGCCGATGTGGCCGGCGTGACCGCGCCCGTGCAGCTCGTGGGGGGCTGGGCGGACATCTTCCTGCCGTGGATGCTTGAGGACTTCGCCGCGCTCCAGGACGCAGGGCGGTCACCGCAGCTGGTGGTCGGGCCGTGGGCTCATACCTCGCCCGAGCTGGCCCGGGTCAGCGCCCGCGAGGGCATCGCCTGGCTGCGCGCCCACCTGCTCGGAGACCGGCGGATGCTCGACCCGGCGCCGGTCCGCGTGTGGGTCGGTGGCGCGCGCGAGTGGCGCAGCATGGACGCATGGCCGCCGCCCTCGCAATCGCACGTTCTCCACGCGCGCGCGAGCAGCCGGCTCACCGAGGAGCCACCGCACGAGGAAGAGTCCGCCGCCGGCTACCGCTATGACCCCGCCGATCCAACGCCGTCCGTCGGCGGGCCGACGTTGCTGGCCCGCGAGCCGGTCACCGACAACCGCGAGCTCGAGAGCCGCGGCGATGTGCTGGTGTTCACCACCGAGGCGCTGGAACGCGACCTGGAGGTGATCGGACCGGTGTCCGCCGTCGTTCATGCGTGCGCCGACGGCCCGCACTTCGACGTGTTCGCCCGGCTGTGCGACGTGTTGCCCGGCGGCACCTCGCTCAACGTCTGCGACGCTCTGACGCGGATCGAGCCGGGACGTTTCGATGCCGACCCCGACGGCATCCACCGCGTGGAGCTGGACCTGTGGCCGACCGCGCGGCGGTTCAAGGCCGGCCACCGGATCCGGCTCCAGGTGTCCAGCGGCGCCCATCCCCGCTACGCGCGCAACCTCGGCACCGGTGAGGATGCGGCCACCGGCGAGCGGATGCGGGCGGTCGCGGTCACGGTGCTGTGCGACGCCGGGCATCCGACCGCGATCACCCTGCCCGTCGTCTCCTAGGGCACCCTCGTTCGTACACCTCGCATGCGCAAGTACAAGAAGGGCTCCAACGTGCGCTGGTCGTGGGGCAGCGGCACCGCCTACGGGCACGTCACCGACAGCTTCACGCGCCGGGTCCAGCGCACCATCGACGGGTCGAAGATCGTCAAGAACGGCAGCGACCGCTGTCCCGCGTACCTGATCGAGCAGGACGACGGCAGCCGCGTGCTCAAGCTGCACTCCGAGATCAAACGCAGCTGACCTGCCACCGTCCAGGCCGTGCGCGACCTGGTCGACTTCTTCGCTCGCCGAGCCGTGCCCGGCGTAGAGGAGGCCGTCGACGGCAGCTACCGCCGCAGCCTCGCGCTGGAGCACGGAGACGGCGTGGTCGAGGTCCGCCCTGGCAAGTCCACCGCTTTCACGCTCGACGACGAGCGCGACCGGCCTGCCGCCGAGCGGCGCGTGCGCGACCTGTTCGACCTGGACACCGACACGGCGCCGATCGCCTCCGCGCTCGGCGCCGACCCGCTGATCGGCCCGCTGGTGCGCGTCTGCCCCGGCCGCCGCGTGCCCGGCGCAAGCGACGGTGCCGAGCTGGCCGTCCGCGCCGTACTGGGCCAGCAGGTGTCGCTGGCCGGGGCGGCGACGCTGGCCGGCCGGCTCGTCGCCGCGCATGGGCGTCCGCTGGTCCGGCCCGTGGGCGGCGTTACGCACGTCTTCCCCGAGCCGGCCGCGCTCGCCGCCGCGGACCCCTCGGGGTGGGCGATGCCGCGCTCACGCGCCGCGGCGCTCCAGGCGGTGTGCGCAGCCGGCCTGCCGCTGCATCCGGGCGCCGACCGCGCCGCCGTCCGCCGTGGCCTCCTCGCGCTGCCCGGCATCGGTCCATGGACCACCGAGTACGTGGCGATGCGCGCGCTGCGCGATCCCGACGCCTTTCTGCCCACCGACCTCGGCGTCCGCCACGCGCTGGCCCGGCTGGGCCGCGACCCCGCCCGCGCCGTCGCGCTGGCCGAGCCCTGGCGCCCCTGGCGCGCCTACGCCGTGCAGCACCTGTGGGCGTCGCTGGCCGGCTAGCGCGGCACGCCGGCGACCCGCCAGCTCCCCCCGGTCCGGCGCAAGGCCAGCTTCAAGTCGTGCTCGCCTCTTTCGCCGGCAAGCGCCACCAGACCGGCGGGCAGCTGCACGCTCACCGTCGCCCGATCGCCGTGAACCGCCACCCGGGTGATCGCCGGCCGCCGCAGTGCCGCGCGCGTACCCGCCGAGAGCCCGGACGCGCCCTGCTCAACGGCTGTCGCGCAGCCGATGTCACCCACCCGCCGGCCCACCCGGGCCTCCACCTGCTCGAGCGCCTTCCGGGAAAAGAGCCCGCATGCCGCCGGCCCGTCGCCGCGGGCCACTGCCCGCATCTGCAGGCGGACGGTGGCGGCGGCCAGCTCCGCATCGCTCAGTGAGGGCGCCGGCCGGCGCTCCGCCGCGCCCGGCCCCCCACAACCGGGCAGGGTCAGCGCGGTCAGCAGGGCGACCAGCGGTAGGCGGAGGGTGGGAGCGGGCAAGGCCCCGATCCTTACACGTGGGTCACGACGCCCTCGGGGGCTACAGTCGGTGGCGGAACGCATGACACCACGCACCGGAAAATCAGGCGACGGACCCGAGGGTGAGGACCCGCGTGAGCGGGAGCTCTCCGAGGAGGAGCTCGTGGGCGAGCAGGGCGATCAGCTGCCCGATCGCACCGCGTTGTCCAGCCTCAGCGCCGACGTGGCGATTCCGATCGACCCGGCGCTGGCCGCCGACGTGCTCGCGGGGGCCGTCGAGGACCTCGACGAGGACGACCTCGGCGGGGTCGATCCCGGCGGGGTCGATCCCGACGACGCCGAGTCCTAACCCTCCGCGGTCTGCTCGGCCAGGCGCGCCAGCCGCCCGGCCGGGACGCCCAGACGCCCGAGTACCTCCGTGGCACCGCCGTGGCCGTCGCGCAGCAGCGCCAGCAGCAGGTGCTCGGGACCGAGCGTTGCATCGCCTCGCGCCACCGCCTCCCTGAGCGCCTGCTCGAACGCGGCCCGTGCCGCTGCCGACACCCGCACGCGGTCGCCGCGCGGCAGGCCGGTCTCGCTCTCCTCGTCGGCCGCGCCGATCGAGCGCACCTCTGCGCGGGCCGAGTCCAGATCGATGCCGGCGCTCACGAGCGTGGTGGCAACCGCGTCCCCCGGGCGCAGCAAACCGAGAAGCAGGTGGAACGGCTGCACGGCGGGATGTCTGAGCGACCTGGCCTCCTCGCGGGCGTACTCCACGGTCTTGCGGGCCTGGCCCGTGATCACCACGCGGTTGCGCTGGTCGGCGCGCGGCTTGGGCGCCGGCGGAGCGCGCCGGGCGGCGTGCTTTCGGTGAGCGGCCTGCTTGGACACACCGAGCGCCTCCGCAATCTGGCGCCACGACCAGCCGGCAGCCAGCGCTGAGCGCACCTGCTCGACCTCGAGTCGCTCGACCTCGCTGCGCAGCTCGCTGACGGCTGCCAGCCCCTTGCCCGGGTCGCCCGAGCTAGAAGCCTGCCTTGCCGCCCTCAAGGCCCGTCCAGCCATCCGGGCAACCTATCGAAGCCGTCAACAGTCGTTGCCGCAGCCGGCAACTCAAGTTGACGATCACGATCACCCTAGGGAGCGCCATCTCAGTAGCCATGGGGATCGCATGGCGCGCCCGATTGTCAAGGAGTTCGTCGCTGGGGTGTCGCGGGCACTCTTCCCGGAGTCGTTGAGAGGAGCGATGCAGATGAAGATCAAGAAGATCATCTCCAAGCCGTTCCGGCATGAGGACGAGAACGTGTCCGCAGCCGGAGGCGTGAACGCGGTGGTGTCGGCGAACGTGAACGAGCCCGGAAGCTCGCAGACCCGGGTTTCGAGCCGTCAGCGCATCGTTCAGCGCAACGGCAGGACTGAGGTCTTCGAGGAGCACCACTCCTCGAGCAACGAGACGGATACCCCGGATACGAAGGAGAAGTCAGGTGACTGACGAGTCCAAGCAGGAACATCCCGCCGAGGAGCGCGAGCTGACGGCGCAGGAGCTGGAGGCCCAGGGCGGCGAGGAGCTGCCCGACCGCGAGGCGATGTCGCTGGTGAACGCCAACGTGGCCGTTCCAGTGAACGCTGCCGTCGCCGCCAATGTGCTGTCGGACGGTTCCACCGCCGCAGCCGACGCCGCCCAGCAGGCGGACATCGACCAGGGCAACTAGGAGGAGTGGACATGACAGACGAGACCAAGAACGAGCAGGAGCAGGCGCCGGAGCAGGAGTTGACGGCGGAGGAGCTGGAGGCGCAGGGCGGCGAGGAGCTGCCCGACCGCGAGGCCATGTCGCTGATCAACGCCAACGTGGCGGCGCCGGTCAACGCCGCGGTCGCCGCCAACGTGCTGTCGGACAACTCGTCCGCGACGGCCGAGGCGACCCAGGACGTGGACATCGACCAGAGCAACTAGCTCGCGTCTGAAGCACTATGAGAGGGGGCGGCCCGCGGGCCGCCCCCTCTCATACTTTGCATGAGCCCTACTGCCCCCACAGTCGAAACGACAGAGCGCCGGCACCGGCCGCGGCGCCGGCGTCGATCGACGTCCCGGGTCGCGCCGCGGCTGGCCGAGGGCATCGAGCTGATCGGCGAGTACGAGGACTCGGGGTACAAGGAAGCCCCTTACATCGCGCGCCGCGCGGACGGCCAGGTGATTCAGCTCACCTATCTGCTCCACCTGGTCGCCTCCGCGGTCAACGGCCGGCGCGACTATCACGACATCGGTGCTGCCGTGACCGAGCAGTTCGGCCGCAAGGTCAGCGCGGGTAACGTCCAGTTCCTCGTGGAGAAGCAGCTGCGCCCGCTGGGGATTCTGGCGCAGGCCGACGGCACCACGCCCGAGATCGAGAAGAAGGACCCGCTGCTGGCGCTCAAGTTCCGGGTCGCGCTGGTGCCCGAACGCGCCGTCGGCGCGGTCACCACGATCTTCAAGCCGCTGTTCTGGCCACCCGTGATGCTCGCGATGCTCGTGGGGATCGTGGGTCTCGACGTATGGTTGTTCTTCATCCACGGCATCGGCGCCGGAGTCCGCCAGGCGGTCTACCAGCCGCTGCTGCTGGTCATGTTCTTCGGGGCCGTCGTGCTGGCCACGGCGTTCCACGAGATCGGGCATGCATCCGCCTGCCGCTACGGGGGCGCCAAGCCCGGTGTGCTCGGCGCGGGCATCTACGTGGTCTGGCCCGTCTTCTACTGCGACGTGACGGACGCCTACCGGCTGAGCAGGGCGGGTAGGCTGCGCACGGACCTGGGTGGGGTGTATTTCAACGGGGTCTTCGCCCTCATCACCTCGGCCGCGTATTTCGCGACCGGGTTCGAGCCGCTGCTGCTCATCATCTTGCTCCAGAATTTCGCGGCGCTCCAGCAGCTCATGCCGCTCCTGCGGCTCGATGGCTACTACATCATGAGCGACCTCACCGGAGTGCCCGACATCCTCACTCGCGTCCGGCCGATTCTGCGCAGTCTCATTCCCGGCCGGCAGGCGGGCAAGGAGGTCGACGAGCTCAAGCCCTGGGTCCGGGTCGTGGTCAGCGCCTATGTGCTCACGCTGATCCCCGTGCTCGTGCTCGCCTTCGCCTTCATGCTGATCAGCGCCCCGCGCGTGTTCGCGACCGCGTATGACTCGATCGGGGTTCAGTACGACCGGATGAGCACGGCCTTCGACGACGGCAAGGGGTTCGCGACGGCCGCCGGGCTGTTGCAGCTGACCGCCATCACGCTCCCGTGTCTTGGCATGGTGTTCACGACCAGTCGGCTCGGCTCGCGCGTCGGCAAGGGTGTGTGGGGTTGGTCCGCGGGTGCTCCCCGGCGGCGGGGGGTGGTCATCGCCACCGCGGTCGTCTCGGCCGGCTTCGCTGCGCTCCTCCTGTTCCCGAACGGCGAGTACCGTCCGATCCAGCCCGGTGAGAAGGGCACGGTCGGTGGCGGGCTGAAGGCGCTCTCCGCCGTCAGCGGCGGTCGCCCAGCGCTCACTCCCGAGCGTGAGCGCCAACTGCAGGGCGCCCGTACGGTGCGCGAGCAGGGTGGTGATTTCCGGAGGGTCGACGGCAATCCGGAGGCGGCGGTCGGACGCGGACAGCGCGGTGGTCAGAGCGCCGAGCCCCGAGATCGCGGTTCCGCGTCGCCGGATGCCGAGCAGGAGGAGCAGGCGCCGGCTTCCGGCGAACGAACGGCGCCGGAAACGACGCCCGCCGAGCCGGCCGCGCCTGAGCGCGACCCCGCGCAGCCTGCGCCCGCCCCGACCACGCCTGCCGCGCCTGCTCCGATCCAGCCTGCACCACCACAGCCGCCGCCCGCCCAGACCGCACCGAGCGCGCCGGCGCCGACAGAGACGGCGCCGTGAGCCGAGCGCGTGTACTCGGGCTGCTGCTCGCCGCATTGCTCAGCACGGTGCTGGCCGTGTCCTGGGCGCCCGCGGCATGGGGTGGCGACGCGAGCAAACCGGGCGACAACGCCGCCGAGGCCTTCAACGAGAAGGACGGCAAGTCGGTGTTCGAGCTTGCCTTCGACGTGCGGCGCGTCTCCAACGGGGTGGTCGACCAGACCAACTCCGCGGTGGCGTACGCCAACTGCGAGAACTGCCAGACCGTCGCGATCGCCGTCCAGATCATTCTCGTCGCGGGGTCACCGGACGTGGTGAGCCCTCAGAACATCGCCGTCGCGGTGAACGAGGACTGCATCAGCTGCCAGACGCTGGCGCTCGCGTACCAGTTCGTGCTCGGCGGCGGCGAACCGCTGGAGTTCACGCACGAGGGCCGCAAACAGCTCAAGCGGATTCAGCGCGAGTTCAAGAAGCTGGGCAAAAAGAAACTCACGGACGACGAGATCCGCACGCGGGCCGGGGAATTGGCCGATGGAATCCGTGACGTTCTCGCCAATCAGGTCGTCCCGCGTTCGGCTGGGAGTAAGGACGACGAGGGCGACGGTCCGCCCCCGGACGGCGACCCGCCAGGCTCCGAAAACCGTGACGAGACCGAGGCCGGCCCCCAGGACGGGCAGGCGCCACCGCAGAGCACCGAGCCCGAGGCTCCGGCACAGGAGCAGCCGCCCCAGACCACGGAGCAGCAGCGTCCTCCGCCCCCGACCACGACAACGCCGGCGGCGCCGGAGGGCAGCCAGCCCCCCAAGACGCCATGAGGTTGAGGCGGATCGCGGCGCTCGCCGCATGCGCGGTCCTCGGTGGCTGCGGCGGCGGAGGCGGAGGCGACGGGGCGATCGAGGCAACGGCCGACAAGCTCGGCGAGCTTCGCAGCGGCCGGCTGTCGATGAAGCTGCTGGTTGAGCCCAGCGTTGAAGGCGCCGCGATCGGCTTCGAGCTGATCGGCCCATTCGAGCTGAGCAGGCGCGATGGAGAGTTGCCGCTGGCCAAGCTGCGATACACCCAGATCGCGGGTGACCGGCGTGGCGGCATCGAGTTCATCTCCGACGCCAAGGGCGCGTGGGTCGAGGTCCAGGGGCGGGCCTACGAGCTGCCGCCAGACCGGGTTTCGGGCCTGCGCGGGGCCGCGCCCGGCGGGGGTGGCGAGGGTCCGCTGGGGGATCTCGACATTGCCTCGTGGACCAGCAACGAGAAGAGCTCCGAGAGCGGTGACAGGGAGCGGATCACAGCGGATGTGGAGGTCGTCAAGGCCATCAACGACGCGGTCAGGACGCTGGGCGAGGTGGGCGGTGGGGATGCCGTCGGCGCCCTGAAGCCGATCACGGGCCCTGACGCCGAGCAACTCGAGCGGGCCGTCAAGTCGGCGTCCATGGAGCTGCTCACCGGCAAGGACGATCGTCTGCTGCGCAGGCTCACGCTCGAGCTGGACATCGGCGCCGGCGCTCCCCGCCGGCTCGCCGGGGGTCTGGGCGACCTCAGCGGGGCGACGGTCACGTTCGAAGTGCGGATCGACGAGCCGAACCGGCCCGTCGAGGTCGAGTCCCCCGACGACGCGCTGCCATACGAGTCGCTACCGAGGGGGTAGCCCCTCTCGCGCCGAGCACCCGGCCAGGTGGTCGTTCACCAGCCCGCACGCCTGCATCAGCGCGTAGGCGGTGGTCGGCCCGACGAACCGGAACCCGCGCCGCTTGAGCTCCGTCGCCAGCGCCTTGGACGCGGGCGTCGTGGCCGGCACCGCGGCCAGGGACTCGGGCGCCGGCCGCCCGGCGGGCTCGGGCGCGAAGCTCCAGATCACATCGGTCAGCGAGTCGCCAGCTTGGGTCAGCGCGACAGCCGCCTTCGCGTTGGCGATCGTCGCCTCGATCTTGGCCCGGTTGCGCACGATCCCGGCATCGCCGAGCAGCCGCTCGACGTCAGCGTCGCCGAACGCGGCGACGCGCACCGGATCGAAGCCGGCGAACGCAGCCCGGAACGCCTCCCGTTTGCGCAGGATCACCAGCCACGACAGACCCGACTGGAACGCCTCGAGGCTGACCCGCTCGAGCAGCGCCCGGTCGCCGCGCACCGGACGGCCCCACTCCTCGTCGTGGTAGCGGATGTAGTCCTCCGCGCCGGTCACCCAGCCACAGCGCGGCAGCCCGTCCGGTCCGGTCACCAAGCCGTCCATCGCCCGACAGCCTGACGCACCGGATGGGCGCTAGGCTCTGTCGCCGCACCAGCGCCCGTAGCTCAGCTGGATAGAGCGTCGGTCTACGGAACCGAAGGTCAGAGGTTCGAATCCTCTCGGGCGCGTGGAGCGAGGTCATTTTCGAGACGATGACGCCTCCAAGACCGGGTGGTGTGGATTGACGGTCATAGTGACCGTCAATCCACACCACCTCGCGGTTTGATCCCGCCGTCCCCGGCGGCTGGAACCATGGTTTGGCCTCGGGCCTCCAAGATCCGTGGAGAAAACGCATGAGTGATGTGGGCATCGGCACCGGCAAAGTCGTCGTGAACAGGGCGATGTCGCTGGACGGCTTCATCGCCGGTCCTGGCCATGCGATGGACTGGATCGCCGAGTACCTGCCTGCGGACGCGTTCCCGGAGGTCATGGCGGCCACGGGCGCCATGCTCATCGGCCGGGGCACGTACGAGGTCGCCAAGCGTATGGCCGACCAGGACACCGCCTACGACGGGGGAGCGCAGTTCGTCCTCACCCACCAGCCTCCCGACGAGCCGGACCCTGCCGTCACGTTCCTCACCTGTGGTCTTGAGGAAGCCGTTGCCACGGCACGCAGCGCCGCGGGCGGCAAGAACCTCGAGATCCTCGGTGCCGACGTGGCCGCCCAGTGCCTGCAGCGCGGGCTCATCGAGGAGATCCTGGTGTATGTCCTACCGGTGCTACTGGGCGACGGCGTCCGCTTCTCGCCCCCAAGCATCGACAGGATCGACCTGGAACCTTTCAGCAACACCCAGTCGGGCGCCATCACCATGCTCCGCTTCCGCGTGCGAAAGTAGGCGCTGCCACGACGGTGAGCGCGCAGAACTTCACGCGAGCCCACCTCGAGCCGGATGATCGGCCGGCCTTCCTGAAGGGCATGACCGATGCCAGCATCCCGGCCACCTTCGCCAGGGAACGAGCGTTCAGCGTCTGGACAAGGGCTCGGCCTGGCGGCCCCGGGTGGGCATCTCCGGCACGGGCTCGCTCTCTGCCATCGCCCCGGCCGTCGCCTCGATCCGGCGGGCATAGGCGCGGACCAGCGGCCGTGCCGTGACCCCGTGGGCGAAGACGCTGGCCAGGACCGTGACGGTCATGGCCGCCAGCACGACCGGGAGGCCCGCCAGCTCGGGCTCCTCCTCGACCACCACCAGCGCGAGGATTATCGATGCCAGGCCACGCGGCCCGAACCAGGCCACGAAGGCGATCGAGCTGGCGCGCAGGCCGGTACCCATGAGAGCCAGGGCGACAGGCAGCATGCGCACGAGCGTCAGGCTCAGAACGCCGAACACGACAACCTCCCAGCCGGCGGCATCCAGGAAGCCGATCGCGCTGGTGCCGAAGATGAAGAACACCGCCAGGTTCAGCAGCTGGCCCTCGTCATCAGTGAAGTCAAGGATCGTCTCGCCGCACGAGGGGGTTATGCGTCCGGTCGCCAGGCCGGCGGTAAAGGCGGCGATGAAGCCGTTGCCGCCCAGCTGCTCGGCCAGCGCCCAGGCCACGATCGCCAAGCCGATCATGGCCAGCTGCTGGAAGGTGGCCGTCATCAGCTCGCGGTTCACGGATCGCTGGTAGAGGGCGCCGCCGGCGAGGCCGAGGCCGATCCCGACGAGCGCCCCGAGCCCGATCTGCTCGCCGGCGAAGCCCAGCCAGCCGGTCGCGCTGACCTCGGTCTCGGCGACGGCGAGTCCCACGAACAGGAACAGGAACGGGATCGAGAGGCCGTCGTTGAGCCCGCTCTCCACGTTCAGCGCCTGGCGGATCCGCTGCGGGACGAGCTCGCTCGAAACCACCGCCTGGCCGAGCGCCGCATCGGTCGGCGCGAGCACGGCGGCGATGATGGCCGCCTCCCAGAACTCGATCTGCTCCAGCAGCAGGGCGCCGGCCAGCACCCCGAGACCGATCGTCAGCGGCATCCCGAGACCCAGCAGCCGCGCCGGCAAATTGCTGTTGCCGCGCAGGGCGCGCAGGTCGATCCGGGCGGCGTCCGCGAACAGCACGATCACCAGCGCCGCCTCGGCCACCAGCAGGCCGGTCTCGCTGGTCAGCTCGAGGTCGATCACGCCGAGCACGTCGGGGCCCAGCAGCATGCCGGTGGCCACGAAGACCATCGGTGCGCTTACGGCCAGCCTGTCAAGCCGGCGCGACACCAGGCTGTAGCCGAACAGCACTGCGGCCAGGACGCCGAGGTCGCTCACGGATGGTTCCCGGGCGCAGGGAGGGCCGCTATGCCTGGCATGGGCGTGATGGAAGAGGAGCGGCCGCTCGAGGATCGCTGGATCGCCCTGTTCGCGACCGCGCGGGTGGGTGCCACGGCGCTGGCCGTCGCGCTGCTGCTGGTGCACAAGGTGACCGGCGACGATCTCTCGCTCGCGGCGATCGGAGCACTCTACGGGCTGGGGTCGGCGCTGGTGGCTACGCGCTCCCCGCGCCCCCGGTGGCCACCGGGGCGGTCTTCACGGCGGCGTACCTGGGGGTGGCGGTGCTGGTGGGTGTCGACTTCCCCGAGCTGCGCGACACCGCCAGGCTGGAGAGCTTCGCCACCCAGCTGCTGATGCCGTCGATCGCCACGATCGCGCTTGCGTACGCGGCGGCACTGCTGCGCGAGCGCGAGCGGTCGGCACGGCTGGCGGTGGAGGCCGAGCGCCGCCGCATCGGCATCGAGCTGGGTGAGATCGCCGACGTGTTGAGCGTGAGCGCGGACGACAGCGGCGAGCGCGTGCGCACGATACTCGGGAAGCTGCGCGTGGCGGTCGGGCCGAACCAGCGCTGGCAGGATCCCCCCGGCGCGGTTAGTCTGGACCGGTGAGTCCACCTCTGGTGGTATCCGGCGCACGTCGGATCCGGCTGGCTGCAGCTGTGGCGGGTGTGCTCGCAGGCGCGCTTGCAGGGCTCACGGCCCAGGCGCACGCGACCTTCCCAGGCCAGAACGGACAGATCGCCTTCTCCACGGGTGTCGCCTTTGCCAACCTGGACCTGTTCGCGATCAACGCTGACGGCAGGTTCGCTCGGCCGCTCGCGGTGCGGTCAGGCCGGGACACTGAGCCCGTCTGGTCGCCGGACGGGCGCCGGTTCGCGTGGGTGAACAACGCCACCGGCAGGGACCAGATCAGGATCGCCGACGCCGACGGCGGTTCGGTGCGCAGGTTCGCCGCCGGCGACGCCTACGACGCCGACCCGTCGTGGTCGCCCGACGGCAGGAAGCTCCTGTTCACCAGTGGTCGCGACGGCACCGGCACGACGGAGATCTACGTCGCCGACACCCCGGACGGGACCAACGTGCGGCGGCTCACCTTCCGTCCGCTCGAGGACTACGGGGCCCGGTGGTCGCCCGACGGCAGGCAGATCGTGTGGTTCTCACGTGAGACCGCCAACGACAAGTTCCACCTCTACATGATGAACGCGGACGGCTCGAACCAGCGCCGGCTGTTGCCCAACCGTACCGCCCCCGACTCGGGGCCGAGCTGGTCGCCGGACGGGCGCCGGCTGCTCTGGACCTCGTACTCGAACGCGTACGAGATCTGGGTCGGCAATGCCGACGGCAGCGGTGCGCACCGAATCGCCGATCACCCCAACCAGACCTACTCGCCGGTCTGGTCACCCGACGGCAAGCAGATCGCGTTCACCCAGCAGCCGGCCAAGAACAAGAACTTCGAGCTGGTCGTGGCGCGTCCCGACGGAGGCGGCCAGACCTCGGTCATCGGGATATCGAAGTTCGGGTACCCGCTTGATTGGCAGTCGTTCGCCGAGCGCGGCGCCCAGCCGTCCTCGCTGCTGCGCGACGGTGGCACCGAGGACGGCTTCGGTGGCTACTTCTTCGGGGTCGACTACCCGGTCCCGGACTGGCAGACAAACGGTGGCCTGACCGCGCTGCGCTACGGGCTGCCGGGCTTCCCGACGGCGCCGGGGCTGCCTTCGGTGCTCGAGGCGGCACGCGGAGCGCAGAAGGTGATCGACCGCGGCGGGGCTGGCGAGCGCTTCTTCTTCGGCGGCAACTCCGCCGTATCGACGGCCGTCCAGGACGTGAGTCTTGGTAGCCGGGCCCAGGAGATCGACACCGGGCAGGCGAGCGCGACCCTGTCCGGCCTGCTCGGAGGAAAGGCGGCCGAGGCCGATGAGGGCACCGTCGTTGCCACCTTCCTGAACGCCCAGGGCGGGCCGCTGGGGCTGGTCCAGCTCGGTCCTGTCACACCGGCCGAGCGCCGCAACCAGACCACCATGGTCGGCAAGCTCCAGACCGCCAAGATCCCGGTCGGCACCCGCCGGGTGCGCGTCACGCTCACGGCCACCCGCCGGGTGGGCAACGCCAACGACGCCTACTTCGACAACCTCGCGCTCGTCTACACCAAGCCCCCGGAGCCCGCCGCCACGCCGGAGGCGACACCACAGACACCGCCAACGACGCCGCCGACCCCGGTGCAGCCGCCGCCGGCCGTGGCCCCGGGAGTCGAGGCCCAGGCAGCCGTGCCCGGCCGGATCAGCCGTCTGAGGCTCAGCCGGAGGTCGTTCGCCGTCGGCTCCGGGGACACCGCCGTGATCGCACAGCGCCGCCGCGCCCGCCCGCGCGGCGCAAAGATCCGCTACCGCCTCAGCCGCGCGACGGTGGTCACGATCAAGTTCGCCCGCGAGCGCGCCGGACGCCGCGGAGCGGGCGGGCGCTGCTCGCCGCCTACCAGGGCGAACCGCAAGCGCAAGCGGTGCACGCGGCGCACCACCGTCGCGACGATCCTACGGAGCGGGCGCGCAGGGGCGGGCACCGTCGGGTTCAGCGGGCGCGTGAACCGCAGGGCGCTCAAGCCGGGGCGCTATCGGGTCACCGCGTCCGCGGCGAACTCCGTCAGCGCGCGCTTCCGGATCGTCAGACGCTGAGGCGGGGACTAACCAGCTGCGGGTTCCGGATCCGGGCGCACCACAACGGTGTCGGCGATGGGGATGATCTCGTCGACGGGCAGGTCGGCGCGCGACGCGTGGTCGCGGATCGCGTCCGCGCTGGTGGCCTGGTACACGCAGACGGTGCCGACCTCGCTCCCGCCCTCCTCGAGGACGTAGCTGCGGATCCAGCGGATGTCGTCGGACATTTCGTCGTCGCCCACCTGCCTGGAACGCTCGGCCGCGGCCTGCAGGTCGTCGGGCGACCGCCAGCCGTTGCGGCGCAGAATGACGTATGTGTCCATCGGGTCCTTTCGTTCGAGACCGTACGAGCCGACTCTACGGTCAACCCCTTGCAGACGGAAGGGTCGTAGGCGTCCGGCGGATGACGAGCGAACGTAGAATCGCGGCCGTGCCGTTCACGCTCAAGAACCTCAGGGGCGATCTGGAGGATCTCGGCTCCAACTTCGGCGGTGCGCAGGATCTGGAGTTCCGCCTTGCAAGCCAGGCGCTGGAGCTCGAGCGGTCGGGCCTCGGCTACCAGCGGCTCCCGCCCGGATATCGCTTTCCGTACGGCCACACGCACGCGAGGCAGGAGGAGGTGTACGTGGTCGTGAGCGGGGGCGGGCGGATGAAGCTCGACGACGAGATCGTCGAGCTCGAGGAGTGGGATGCGGTGCGCGTCGCGCCCGGTACGTGGCGCGGCTACGAGGCCGGGCCGGAGGGCCTCGAGATCCTCGTGATCGGTGCCCCCAACCTTGGCGACGATCCTCGCAGCGACGTGCAGGGTGAGCGCGACTGGTGGGCCGGCTAGCCGTCTGACTTGCGGACGCTGCCGGTCACCGTGGCGAGCTGGTGGATCGCGTTGTCGTCACCCGCCGGACCCGGATCAGCCCGGCGTAAGAGCGTGGCTGCGCGGGTCGATCAGGATCTTGGCGTGCGTGTCGGCGGCGCCAAGCAGATCGAACGCTCCGTCCACGCCATCCAGCCCGACCGTGCCAGTCACCAGCGGCGAGGCGTCGACCTTGCCGTCGGCCAGCATGTGCAGCGTGTCGCGGTACTCGAGCGGTGTGTAGGCCAGCACGAAGCGCAGGTCGAGCTCCTTGTTGATCGCCATCGACGGCCGGATCGTGTCGTTGTCCATGCACACGCCGACCACTACGACGCGCGAGAACAGCGGAGCGCCCGCGATCACGCTGTCGATGATGCCCGGCACCCCGACGCACTCGAAGATCACGGGCGCCTTCGGCGCGGCCTTGCCCAGCCGCTCGGCTGTGCGCCACAGGTGGCGCCAGTCCACGAGCGGGAGCTTGCGCAGCTTCTCGACCGAGTCGACCGCCAGCTCCAGCGCCTCGGTCGCGCTGGTCAGGTGCCCTTGCTCCGGCGCGGACGCGTACGGGGACTCGACCGCGGGGTCGACGACGACGTCGGCACCACAGCTCGCGGCCAGCGCGCGGCGGCCCGGGGACGGGTCGCTGGCGATCACGGGCTCGGCGCCGCGGGCCTTGAGCAGGCAGATCACGGCCAGGCCGATCGGTCCGCAGCCGACGACGATCGCCGCATCGCCCTTGCCCACCTCGCCGCGCCGGACGGCGTGCCAGCCGACGGCCATCGGCTCGGTGAGCACGGCAACCTCGGGCGCCAGGCCGTTGGGCACGGGGAAGGCGAGCGACTCCTCCACCAGCAGCTGCTCGGCGTACGCGCCAGGAGCCTTGGCCGTCAGCCCGGTGGGATGGACGCCGTCGGGTCCGCGGAGCAACGGGACGGCGACCACGGCGGTGCCCTCCGGGGCGGTCCCGCGGCATCCGGGCCCCTGCGCCACCACCTGGCCGCAGAACTCGTGGCCGAAGACCACCTCCTGGTCGGAGCGCATGAAGTCGTGGTAGTCGAGCTCTCCCATCAAGCCGGCAACCTCGTCGGCGTGCACGCGCGCGTGCAGGTCCGAGCCGCAGATGCCGCAGCGCGTGACGTCAAGCAGCAGCTGCCCGCGGCCGGGCGTGGGCGCGGGCCGGTCGACGACCGCGAGCGCGCCATCGGTGCAGGCGACGGCCCTCATGCGTCCCAAGTATGCCGCCGGAGCAAAACGGTCAATACCCGTCGTCTTTGAGTAGATTGGGTGGTGCCCACGAACCGATAGGGAGAGCACCCATGGCGCTGACGATCGGCGACGACGCACCTGACTTCCAGGCCGAGACCACCGAAGGCCGGATCAACTTCCACGACTGGATCGGCGACAGCTGGGCCGTGCTGTTCAGCCACCCGCGCAATTTCACGCCGGTCTGCACCACCGAGCTCGGCTACATGGCCAGCATCAAGCCCGACTTCGACAGCCGCGGCGTGAAGATCATCGGGCTCTCGGCAGATCCGCTGGAGAACCACGAGAAGTGGGCCCAGGACATCGCCGAGACCCAGGGCACCGCGCCCAACTACCCGATCATCGCCGACAGCGACTTCGCGGTCGCGAAGCTGTACGGGATGCTGCCGCCGGACGTCGAGGGCGACCCCACCGAGCGCACGCCGGCGCAGAACCAGACGTTGCGCAACGTGTTCGTGATCGGCCCGGACAAGAAGGTCAAGCTGGTGCTGGTCTACCCCATGACCACCGGTCGCAACTTCGACGAGGTGCTGCGGGTGATCGACTCGCTGCAGCTGACGGCAAAGGAGGCCGTGGCCACGCCGGCGCAGTGGCAGCAGGGCGACGACGTGATCATCGCCGGCTCGGTGTCGGACGACCAGGCACGGGACAAGTACCCCGACGGCTGGGACGCTCCTCGGCCGTGGCTGCGGATCATCCCGCAGCCGAAGTGACTGCCGACCTGAAGGCGCTGTTCGTCAACTGCACGCTGACGCGGTCGCCGGAGCCCAGCCACACGCAACGCCTGATCGACAAGAGCGCCGCGATCATGGAGGGCGAGGGCGTGGCGGTCGACCAGTTCCGCGCGGTGGACCAGGACATCGCCACCGGCGTCCAGCCCGACATGACCGAGGCGGGCTGGGACACCGACGCCTGGCCGCAGCTGTTCGAGCGCGTCCTGGCCGCGGACATCCTGGTGCTGTGCGGGCCGATCTGGCTGGGCGACAACAGCTCGCAGATGAAGCTGATGATCGAGCGGCTGTACTCCAACAGCCACCAGCTGAACGACAGCGGCCAGTCGATCTACTACGGACGCGTCGGCGGGTGCCTGATCACCGGCAACGAGGACGGCATCAAGCACTGCGCCTCGAACGTGCTCTACAGCCTGCAGCACGTGGGATACACGATTCCCCCACAGGCGGACGCGGGCTGGATCGGCGAGGCTGGCCCGGGGCCGAGCTACGGCGACGACGGCGTGGGGCTGGACAACGAGTTCACGAACACGAACACGGCGTTCATGACCTGGAACCTGATGCACCTGGCGCGGACGCTCAAGGGCGGCATCCCGGCCGAGGGCAACGTGCGCGAGTAGCGGTCGGCTGCGTGCGCTTTGCCGTCGTCGGTCAGGCGGCGACGGTCTGGGAGGTCGCGTCGCCGTCGCGCGCACCGACTGCCGTGCGCGAGAACCGCATGACGCCGTCCTCGATCTGGCCGTGGCGCAGGTTCACGATGTCGACGGCGTAGTTCTGGCGCAGCCGCCAAGGCGGCTTCGAGCCGCGCTTGGGCATCTGGTCGATCGAGCGCCGGACGTACCCGGAGGCCAGGTTGATCAGCGGCTGCGCCGTGATCGTCGGGTCGTCGTTGTGGGGCACGCAGACGTCGTAGCCGCGCTCGTCCATGTGATTGACCAGCCGGCAGACGAACTCCGACGTCAGGTCCGCCTTCAGCGTCCACGACGCGTTGGTGTAGCCGATCGTGAACGCCAGGTTGGGCACGTCCTCGAGCATCAGGCTCTTGTAGGTCAGGCGGTCGGGCACGTGCACCGGCTCCCCGTCGACGGTCACGTCCACGGCGGCAAGGCTGACCAGGTTCAGGCCCGTCGCGGTGATCACGATGTCCGCCTCCAGCTCCCGGCCCGACGCCAGCCGGATGCCGCTTTCGGTGAAGCTCTCGATCGTGTCCGTGACCATTTCGGCGTCGCCGCTGGAGATGGCCTCGAACAGGTCGCCGTCGGGCACCACGCACATCCGCTCGTCCCACGGGTCGTAGGCCGGCCTGAAGTGGCGGTCCACGTCGTAGCCGGCGGGCAGCTGGCGCTTGACCCCCGCACGGATCAGCTTGCGCACCAGCTTCGGCCTCCAGCGGCTGAGGTTGTACGTGCCCAACTGAAGCAGCACGTTCTTCCAGCGCGACACCACATACGAGGCCCTCAGCGGCAGCACGCGCCGGAGCGCACGCGCGATCGGATCCACGGCCGGCAGCGTCACGATGTACGTGGGCGAGCGCTGGAGCATCGTCACGTGCTCCGCCGTGCCTGCCATCGCCGGGACCATGGTGACCGCGGTGGCGCCGCTGCCCACCACGACCACGCGCTTGCCCGTGTAGTCCAGGTCCTCGGGCCACTTCTGCGGGTGCACCACGGTGCCACCGAACCCGTCGATCCCGTCGAACTCCGGCGTGTACCCGCCGGCGTAGTCGAAGTAGCCGCTGCACAGGAACACGAACTTGGCGGTCATCTCGATCTGCTCGCCGCCTGTGCCCCCTTGTGGGGTATCGCGGTCCACGCGTACGGTCCAGCGCGCGTCCTCGCTCGACCAGCTCAGGCCCACGACGCGGTGGTGGTAGCGGATCTTCTCTTCGACGCCGTGCTTGCGCGCGGTCTCGCGCACGTAGGAGAGGATCGCCGGGCCGTCGGCGAGCGTCTTGGTGTCGGTCCAGGGCTCGAACCGAAATCCGAGCGTGAACATGTCCGAGTCCGATCGGATCCCGGGGTAGCGGAACAGGTCCCACGTCCCGCCAAGGGAATCGCGGGCTTCGAGCACGGCGTAGCTCTTGGACGGGCATTCGTCCTCCAGATGGCAGGCGGCGCCGATGCCTGAGATGCCCGCCCCCACGATGAGCACGTCAACGTGACTGGCCACGCAGCCAGACTACAGCCGACGGGTGCGCCTGTGCGTAGATACAGGCATGAGCGGTCCCGGCATCGTCCTCCCGCTGGCCGCCCTGACGGTGACGGTCCTGATGGTGGCCACCTGGGCCGAGGGCATCCGCCGCCGGGACATCTCGATCGTCGACCCGGTCTGGGGGCCGGCGTTCGTGCTCGTCGCGCTCGTCGGCGCGGTCGCCGGTGGCGGCGATCCCGGGCGGCGCTGGCTGCTGGCCGGCCTGACGGCGGCATGGGGCCTGCGCCTCGGTTGGCACCTGATCCGGCGCAAGCTCGGCGACCCCGAGGAGGACCGCCGCTACCGGGTCATGCGCGACCGCCATGAGCGCTTCGACCTGTGGGCGCTCGTGATGGTCTTCGGCGTCCAGGGCGTGCTGGTGCTGATCGTGTCGCTGCCGCTCCAGGTGGGCGCCGACGTGGGCAGTGACCTTGACGTGCCGTCAGCGATCCCGGGCGTTGCCCTGTTCCTGTTCGGCCTGGCATTCGAGGCGGCCGGCGACCGCCAGCTGGAGCGCTTCAAGGCCGACCCGGAGAACCGGGGCCAGGTCATGGACCGTGGGCTGTGGCGCTACACGCGCCACCCCAACTACTTCGGCGATGCCTGCGTCTGGTTCGGGCTGTGGCTGGTCGTGTTGCCGGCGGGCGGCACCTGGTGGACGGTGATCGGCCCGCTCGTGATGACCGCGCTGCTGACGCGCGTCTCTGGCGTGTCGCTGCTGGAGAAGGACATCGGCGAGCGCCGCCCCGGCTACCGGGAGTACGTCGAGCGAACGTCGGGCTTCGTGCCGCTGCCGCCCAGATCCAGGTGAAAGGGGTGCAGGAGGTTCGCCGGGTCAGCGCTTGACGATGCGAAAGCGCAGGCGCTTGACCTTGGCCACGTTGCCGGCGGCGTCCTTCGACGTGGCCGACATCACGTACGAGCCACGCGGCAGCTTGCGCTTTCGCAGCCTGCCGGTGAAGCGCAGCTTGTTGGCGCCCGTCTTGCCCTTGTGCCTGAACGAGCCCTTCAGCGGCTTCTTCGTGCCCTTGCGGCGCACGCGGAAGGTCACCGTGGCCGCCTCGGTCAGGCGGTAGCGGATGGTCGTGCCGACCTTCGCTGCGACGCTGCCGCCGCGGCCCGCGGCTGCGAACCGGTTGCGCGACAGGCCGAACCGGCTCAGCGCGGGCGCCAACCGGTCGATCAAACCGCCGACACCACCCCCGCCACCGCCGGCGGCGTCCGCGGGCTGGTACTCGCCGTTGACCAACACACGCGCGCTGCCGCGGCTGCCGTCGGCGATGCGCTCCTGGCCCTGGCGGATCGCGGGCGCGATGTAAGACAGGCTCTCGGACTCGTCGGTTGTGGCCACCGGCCCGGAGCTGTTCAGGTCCAGCAGGCTGATGCCCAGGTAGTCCACGGTCTCGATCGGCTCGCCGCCGACCACGTCAACGGTGTTTTTCACCGGCAGCCGCACCGGAACCTCGTTGACGGTGTTCGGCCGCGGGACGAACACCTGGCTCTCGACCGGCGTGTTGCAGCAAAGCAGCCGCCCGCCGCCCTGGGCCTGCGAGCGGGTGGCGCGGATGATCGTGAACACCATCGGTCCGACGCGCGGGCCAGTCCGTACGCGCGCGGTGGTGATCACCCAGTTTCCGCGCGGCGTCTGCGAAGTCCACGCGCCCGTGCTGACGCCCAGGATCGTGCAGCTCGGCGGCGGCGGCCCGATGTACACCAGCGCCTCGCAGCCGACCCCGCTCGCGTTCGCCGGTACATTCAGCGGCGCCCCCACCGTGACCGCCTGTGCGGCCGCTGGCGGGCCGAGCAACATCGCCGCCACCGTGATCGCGAGCTTCAAGATCATGCACACCACGTTGAGCCAGACCGCCGGCCGCGTCCATACGTCAGCTGACGTACGGTGACCGCGCTGCTTGACGAGCTCGTCGACTGGCTGCAGATCCCGTCCGTGTCCACGGGCGACGCTGACGCGGACGCGCTCGAGCGCGCCGCCCAGTGGGTCGTGGACCGCGTCCGGGCCGCCGGCGGCGAGGCCGAGCAGGTGGTGCTCGACGGCGGCAACCCGCTGGCCGTCGGCGAGCTGCGCGCGGCCGCCGCCGACGCCCCCACGGTCCTGATCTACGGCCATTACGACGTGCAGGGCCCGGGGCCCGACCACGCCTGGACCTCGCCGGCGTTCACGCCCGAGGTACGCGACGGGCGCCTCTACGCGCGCGGCGCGGCCGACGACAAGGGCAACTTCCTGCCGCTCCTGCACGTGGCCTGCGCGATGGCGCGCGAGGGCACGCTGCCGGTGCACGTGCGGGTGCTGGTGGAGGGCGAGGAGGAGGTGGCCGGCGCGGCGGCGGCCACGTGGGTGCGAATCGACGAGCGCGGCGCCGACGCGGCGATCGTGTTCGACAGCGGCATGCCCGACCCCGACACGCCCGCGGTCACGGTTGGGCTGCGTGGCATGGTCGATGTGGACGTGACCGTGCGCACCGCGCCGCGCAACCTGCACTCGGGGCTGTACGGCGGCACGGTGCTGAACGCCCTGCACGTGCTCCACGCGCAGCTGGCGCACGTGGTCCCCGGCGCCGACGGGCGCGTGCGCGACGAGCTGCGCGCGGGGACGGCGCCGGTGGCCGACGCGGAGCGCGAGTCGTGGGCGACCCTGGTCCCGGGCGAGCAGGCCATCGCCGAGAGCGGTGGCCACCCGGTGGCGCCCACGGCAGGCGCGGAGTTCTACGAGCGCACGGGCGCGGCGCCCTCGCTGGAGGTCAACCAGATCGCCGGTGGCGAGCCGCGCACGATCGTCCCGCCGGAGGCGTACGCAAAGGTGACGATGCGCCTCGCACCCGGCCAGGATCCGAACGCGATGAGCACGGTGCTGCTCGGCCTGCTGCGGCAAGGGCTGCCCGACGGCGCCGAGCTGGATGCCCGCGTCCAGACGGCACGGCCGTCGCTGTTCGAGGTCGATAACCCCGTGATCCAACTGGCCGCCCGCGCGCTCGAGGCGGCCTGCGGGCGCGCGCCGGTGTTCGTGCGCTCGGGCGGCAGCATCCCGATCGTCGCCGAGATGGCCGCCCGCGGCTACCCGGTGATCGTGGGCGGCTTCGGGCTGCCCGACGACGCCATCCACGCACCCGACGAGTCCTACGCGCTGCGCTCGCTGGAGTGGGGCGAGGCCGCCGCGCGCGAGCTGTACCTCGCCCTGGCCGAGCTGCCGCGCTGATGGCGTTCCTGGCCAACGAGCACCTCGACCCCGGCGCCGTCACCACCCCGACCACCGCTGCGGCCGGCTTCCACCACGCGCTCCCGGACTACGCGCCCACGCCCGTGCGCGAGCTTGCGGGCGGCCTGCTCGTCAAGGACGAGTCGGACCGACTTGGGCTGCCCGCGTTCAAGATCCTTGGCGCGTCGTGGGCGGTCGAGCGCGCGCTGGCGCGGGCGCCGGGCACGGGAACGCTGGTGGCCGCCAGCGCCGGCAACCACGGCCGCGCGGTGGCGCACGAGGCCGCGCGCCGCGGCCTGGCCTGCCGCGTGTTCCTGCCCGAGCGCTCGCTGGCGGCGCGCCGGGAAGCGATCACCGCCGAGGGCGCCGAGGTCGTGGTCGTGGACGGCACGTACGAGCGGTGCGTGGAGCTGGCTCGCGAGGCCGGCGCCGACAGCGGCAGCGCGGAGATCGCCGACGTTGGCTCGTCGCGGCCGGCGCACGACGTGATCGACGGCTACGCGACGCTGTTCGACGAGGCCGCCGGCCAGGTCGAGTTCGACCTGCTCGTGGTGCCCGTGGGAGTGGGATCGCTGGCGGCCGCGGCCGCTCGCTTCGGCGCCCGCGCGGGCATCCCGGTCGTGGGGGTCGAGCCGGTGACCGCCGCGTGCCTGACCGCCTCGCTGGCCGCGGGCGAGCCGACGGTCGTGGACGCGCCCGGCACGACCATGGCGGGCCTGGACTGCGCGGAGGTCTCGCACGCGGCGTGGCCCGACCTGCGGGCCGGGATCGCCGGCACGATCACGGTCACCGACGACGAGGCGGCGGCCGCCCGGCGCGAGCTGGTGGCCGCGGGGCTGTACATCGGTGAGAGCGGGGCCGCGCCGCTGGCCGCGGTGCGTCAGGAGGACGGCGCGATCGGCAGCGCGGAACGCATGCTGCTGGTGGCCACCGAAGGCCCCACCGGGGATACGCCGGCGGGTTGACATCGACTCGAGACCGCTCATCTAGTGCCGCGCGTCCCACGCCTTCCGCTCGTTCCCGACCCGCTGCGTCGCATCCGCGTGCCGCGCGACCTCGATGCGGTCACCGCGGTCGGAGATGAGGCCGACCCCGCCGTGGCCGGCCTCACGCGCGAGTCGGTCGAGCAGATCTGGCGCGACGCCGTCACGTGGTACCGCTCCGGCGTCCACCCGGCGATGCAGGTGTGCGTGCGTCGTCACGGCCACGTCGTGCTTGACCGCGCGATCGGCCATGCCAGCGGCAACGGCCCCGGCGACCCGCCCGACGCCCACAAGGTCCCGGTGGCCACCGACACGCCCTTCTGCGTGTACTCGGCCTCCAAGGCGATCACCGCATTCGTGGTTCACAGCCTGATCGAGCAGGGCCTGGTCGGGCTCGACGAGCCGGTGGCCGACTACATCCCCGGCTACGGCATAAACCGCAAGCACGCGATCACGGTCGGGCACGTCCTGTCCCATCGCGCGGGCGTGCCCAACATGCCCGCGCACGCCTTCGACCTGGACAAGATGGGCGATCGCGAGTTCATCGCGGGCACGCTGGTGGACGCCGAGCCGTTCGCCAAGCCGGGCCGGATGCTGGCCTACCACGCGGTGTCGGGCGGCTTCATCCTCGGCGAGATCGCGCACCAGGTCACCGGCAAGGACATCCGCACGGTGCTGGACGAGGCGATCCTCGGCCCGCTCGGCTTTCGCTGGACCAACTACGGCGTCGCCGAGGCCGACCTCGGCATGCTGGGCACCGACTACGTGACCGGCCCGGCGCTGCTGCCGCCGGCGTCGCTGCTGCTCACGCGCGCGCTCGGCGTGCCACTGGACAAGATCGTCGAATGGTCCGCCGACCGCCGTTTCCGCACCGCCGTAGTGCCGGCCGCCAACGTCATGACGACCGCCAACGAGCTGTCGCGCTTCTTCGAGGTCATGCGCCGCGACGGCGAGCTGGACGGCGTCCGCGTGCTCGAGCCCGAGACGATCCGGACGGCGCTGACCCAGCAGTCGCACCTGGAGCTGGATCTCTCGCTCGGGTTTCCCACCCGGTTCGGCTACGGCCTGATGCTGGGCGCGCAGCTGATCAGCCTGTTCGGCCGCGACACCCAACGCGCGTTCGGGCACCTGGGCTTCACCAACACGCTCGCGTGGGCCGACCCCCGGCGCGGCACCGCGGTCGGCATCGTCACCAGCGGCAAGCCGACGGTCTACCCGGAGGTCTGGCGTTTCCTCGGGCTGTCGCAGCGGATCACGACCGAGACGGCTCGCTGAGCCCCGCGATGAGCGAGTCCATGACCGCCCGCGCGTCGCGGTCGGCGGTGTCCGGGTCCTCGGCGCGGGCCACGTAGAGCGCGGCCTCGTCCAGCGCACCCACGATCACGTGGGCCAGCGGGCGCAACGGCTGCTCGCGGATCTTGCCGGTCTGCATGGCGTGCCCGAGCACGCCCTCGACAAGGCCCATCCCGTGGCGCATCCCGATCTCGCGCCAGCGTTCCCAGCCCAGCACCGCGGGCGCGTCCAGGAGCACGATCCGCTGCACCTCGGGCTCGCGGCATGCGTCCAGCCAGGCGCCGGCACCGATGCGCATCGCCTCGACCGCGTCGTCCGGGCCGGTGGCGGTGACCGCCGCGCCGACCCGGCCGCCCACGTCCTCCTCGACCGCCTCGAACACGGCGGCGAACAGCTCGGTCTTGTCGGCGAACTGGTGATAGAGCGCCCCGCGCGTAACACCCGCCGCGCGCACGATCGCCTCGGTGGCGACGCCGCCGAAGCCGTGCTCGGCGAACAGGGGCCGGGCGGCGGCGAGCAGCGCCGCGCGGGTCGCGGCGGATCGATCACCTTGGGTGCGCCGGTTGACGGTCATACAGACAGTATGTATCTTACGTGCAAGCTGTACGTAAAGCTAAACCGAGGAGCAGAGTAATGCCGACGATCGACCTTCCCGGCGGAACCGTGAACTACCGCGTTGCCGGCCCCGAGGACTCCGCCGCCCCGCCGGTGGTTTTCGTCGGCGGCTTCCTGACCAACGGGACGTTGTGGGACCAGACCGCGGTGGCGCTGGCCGACCACGGCGTCCGCTCCTACGCCCCCGACTGGCCGCTGGGTTCGCATGCGATCGCGCTCGACGAAGGCGTCGACCAGTCGCCGCGAGGGGTGGCGCGCCACGTCCTCGCGTTCCTCGAGGCGATGGAGCTGGACGACGTGACGCTTGTGGGTAACGACTCCGGTGGCGCGATCAGCCAGTTCGTCGTGGACACCGACGCGTCGCGGATCGGCCGTCTGGTGCTGACCAACTGCGACGCGTTCGACAACTTCCCGCCGGCGCCGTTCGACACGCTCTTCAAGTCGTTTCGCAGGGCCGGCGCGATCCGCGCACTGATGGCGCCGATGAAGGCCACGGCCGTGCGCCACTCGCCCGCGGGCTACGGGATGCTCGCCCACGAGCTGAACGCCGACCAGACGCGCGCATGGGTAGAGCCGTGCCTGACCGATGCCGACGTGCGCCGCGACACGGCGAACTTCGTCCGCGGTGTCGATCCGGTCGACCTCCTCGACGTGGCCTCGCGCCTCGGCCGGTTCGAGCGCCCGGTGCTGCTGGTCTGGGGCAACGCCGATCGCTTCTTCAAGCTCGACTTCGCTCACCGCCTGGCGGCCGTGTTTCCCGCGGCGCGGCTGGTTGAGATCGAGGGTGGGCGCACGTTCGTCCCGCTCGAGCAGCCGGGCCGGCTGGCCGAGGAGATCGCGGCGCTCGCGCCGGTCGCGGCGGCGTAGTCTGGGGCCGCGTGGCGGCCCCGACGACCATCTTCACCGAGATGACCGCGCTGGCCGAGCGCACCGGCGCGATCAACCTGGGCCAGGGGTTCCCCGACGAGAGCGGTCCGGGCGCGATCGTGGACGCGGCGGTGGAGGCCATGCGCGCCGGGCACAACCAGTACGCGCCGCTGCCGGGTGTGCCCGCGCTGCGCCAGGCGGTCGCCGACCACCAGCGCGACCGCTACGGCCTGGCCGTGGACCCCGACGCCGGCGTGCAGGTCACGTTCGGCGCCACCGAGGCCATCGCCGCTGCGCTGCTGGCCTTCGCCTCCCAGGGCGACGAGGTGGTGGCGCTGGACCCTATCGTACGACTCGTATGCGCCGATCGCCCGCCGCGCCGGTGCGACGGTCCGGCCGATCGTCCTCGACCCGCCCGGCTGGCGGGTCGAGGAGGCCGCGATCGAGGCGGCGGTCACCGAGCGCACGCGCGTGCTCGTGCTGAACTCGCCACACAACCCGACCGGCCGGGTACTGGAGCGCTACGAGCTGGAGCTGCTGGCGGCCGCGTGCCGCCGGCACGACCTGATCGCCGTGACCGACGAGGTCTACGAGCACCTGGTCTACGACGGCACGCATGTGCCGCTGGCCACCCTGCCGGGCATGGCCGAGCGCACGGTCACCGCGTCGTCGCTCGGCAAGACCCATTCGCTCACCGGCTGGAAGGTGGGCTGGGCGTCAGGGCCGCCGGAGCTGATCGCGCGCGTGCGCGCGGTGAAGCAGTTCATCACGTTCGCCGGCGGGACTCCGCTCCAGCACGCCGCCGCGGTCGGGGTCGGGATGGACGCCGGTGAGCTGACCGCCGAGCTGGCCGGCAAGCGCGACCGGCTGGCGTCGGGGCTGCGCGAGCTGGGCTTCGACGTCCTGCCCAGCGCCGGCACATACTTTCTCAACGCCGACGCCGCCGCGCTCGGGCACGAGGACGCGCGCGAACTGTGCCTGCGCCTGCCCGAGGAGGCGGGCGTTGCGGCGATCCCGGTCGCCGCGTTCAGCAGCGAGCCGGAACGCCTGCGGTCGCTGGTGCGATTCGCTTTCTGCAAGCGCGCCGACGTCCTGGACGAGGCGCTGGGGCGTCTGAGAAGGTGGGCGGCCGATGGCTGACCGAGCGACCGTCCTGCGCGAGCTGCACGAGGCCCCCGAGATCCTGGTGCTGGCCAACGTCTGGGACGCAGCCAGCGCGCACGCGGTGGCCGCGGTCGAGGGCGTGCGGGCGCTGGCGACGGCCAGCCACTCGATTGCCGCCGCCCACGGCTACGAGGACGGCGAGAACATCCCGCTCGAGCTTCACCTGGCCGCCGTCGAGCGCGTCGTAGCCGCGACCGAGCTGCCGGTGTCGATGGACTTCGAGTCCGGCTACGGCGACCCCGGCGAGACCACCCGCAGGGCGCTCGCCGCGGGCGCCGTTGGCGCCAACCTCGAGGACGGGATGCGTCCGCTGCAGGAGGCGGTGGCCGCGGTCGAGGCCGTGGTCGCGGCGCGTGCGGCCGAAGGCGCGGGGTTCGTGCTGAACGCGCGAACCGATGCGTTCCTGATGGTGCGCGAGCCGGACGTCGAGACCGTCGCCGAGGCGGCCGAGCGCGGCCGCGCCTTCCTCGACGCCGGCGCCGAGTGCGTGTTCGTTCCGCGCGTCAGCCATCCCGCCCACATCGAGGCGCTGGTGGCGGAGCTAGGCGAGCGCAAGCTCAGCGTGATCGCCATGCCGGGTATGCCGCCCGCGGCCGAACTCGAGCGGATGGGCGTGGCGCGGGTGTCGCTCGGCCCGTGGAGCTACCGCGTGGCGCTCACGGCGCTTCAGGACGTGGCCGCCGAGCTCATCGGCGGGGGAGCGCTGCCCGAGCACGTCCGCGCCGACGCCCTGCCATAGCGGTGCTGGTCCAGCTGTCCGACCTGCACCTGCGGCGCGGCGATCCGGGTCCCGAGGCAAAGCTGCGCCGCGCCCTGGCCCTGGTCGCGGCGATGGAACCCAGGCCCGACGCGGTGATGGTCAGCGGTGACATTGCCGACGTGCCCGAGCCCGAGGTCTACGCGCACGCGAGGGAGATCCTCGATCAGGCAGGGCTGCCGCTGATGGCGATCCCCGGCAACCACGACGACCGCGACCTCCTGGTGGCCGCGTTCGGCCCGCTTCCGGTGTCCGGCAGGGCCGGCCCGCTGCGTGTGCTCGGCGTGGACACCAGCCTCAGCGGCCGTGCCGACGGCCGCCTCCGCGAGGACGCCATCGAGTGGCTCGACACCGAGCTCGGCGCCGACCCCGAGACGCCCACCGTGGTCGTGATGCACCACCCGCCGGTGCTCACGGGCATCCGCGCGCTGGACGCGATCGGGCTCCCCGCAGCCGACCGTACCGCGGCGGCCGCGCTGCTGGGTCGCCACCCGCAGGTGCAGACCGTGGCCTGCGGCCACGTGCACCGCACGATGGCCACCGCGCTCGGAGGCGCCTCGGTGGTCATCGCGCCCGGCGTGAGCAGCCAGCTGCGGCTGGACCTGCGACCCGAGGACGACCTGCCGATCGAGATGACGGCCGAGCCCTCCGGGCTGGCACTGCATGTGCTCGTCGACGGAGGGATCCGGTCGCACGTCCAGCCCATTGCCGATGACTGAGCAGGTGCTGGACGACCGCGCGCTCAACCGCGCGCTGCTGGCGCGCCAAGGGCTGCTGGATCGCGAGCCCGTCTCGCCGACAGAGATTGTCGAGCGGCTGGCGGGCGTTCAGGCCGAGCAGCCCCAGTACCCCTACCTGGGCCTATGGTCGCGGATCGCGGGCTTCGATCCTGCCGAGCTTGGCGAGGCGCTCAGCGACCGCAGGGTTGTGCGTGTCTGGGTCATGCGCGGCACGATCCACCTGCTCACCGCGGCCGATGCGCTGGCCATGTACCCGCTGACGCGGCGGTTGCACGGGCAGTCGTTCGCCAGCAACTTCGGCAAGGCCATGGCGGGCGCGGACCCGCAGGAGGTGTCCGCCGCCGCGGTCGCCCTGATGGCCGCCGAGCCGCGCACCAAGCGCGAGCTAGCCGAGCTCCTGGCCGAGCGCTGGCCGGACGCCGAGCGCGACGCGCTCGCGGTGTGCGTTACGCACTTCGAGCCCTGCGCCCAGGTGCCGCCGCGCGGGCTGTTCAGGCAATCCGCCGAGGTTCGTCTCGCGCCGCTCGAGCAATGGGTGGGCGCGCCGTTGGTGGACGAACCCTCACCGGCCGCGATGGCCCGTCGCTACCTGGCCGCGTTCGGCCCTGCAACCGTTGCCGACATGCGCACGTGGTCGCGCGTAACGGGCCTGCGCGAGGTCTTCGAAGAGCTGCGAGCCGAGCTGCGCACGTTCCGCGACGCTCGCGGCCGCGAGCTGTTCGACGTGGCGGACGGTCTGCTTCCCGACCCCGGGACGCCCGCGCCGCCGCGCTTTTTGCCCCGGCTGGACAACGCCACCCTGTCCCACGACGACCGCTCCCGGATCCTGGACGGCGGCGGCCCCGACGTGCGCTGGCGCGGCGGCGGGCTGATCGCCGGGCACCTGCTGATCGACGGCTTCCACCGCGCGGGGTGGGTGCTGACCGAGAAGAAGGGCGTGGCCACGCTGGCGGTCGACGGCCTGGACGGACCGCTACCCGACGATGTGGAGGCCGAGGGGCGGGCGCTGCTTGGGTTCTGGGCGCCGGGGGCGGACCGGCACGCGCTGGAGCTTCGGGAGTAGCGCTAGCGTGCGAGCAGCGACGCGCCGATCGCGCCGCCGAGGTCGCCGAGCTCGGCCAGCACGACGGCGGGCGGGTCGGAGTCGTTGAACAGGTGCGGCGTCATGGCCGCCTGGATCCGGCCCACGTAGGGCTTGCCCATACGCAGGCCCATGCCGCCGCCGATGACCACCGCCTCCACGTCCAGCAGGTTCACCGCCGACGCCACGCCTGCGCCCAGCGCCTCGACCGCCTCGTCAAGGAGCTCGGCCGCCATGCCGTCGCCGGCCTTCAGCGCCCGCGCCCAGACACCGCTGGACAGCCGCTCGCGACCGCGCTTCTCCATGATCTTGAACAGCTCGGTCTTCTCGCCCTTGTCCACCCGCTTGCGCGCTCGCCGCTCCATCGCGCCGCGGCCGGCGTAGGCCTCCATGCAGCCCTTGCGCCCGCACGGGCAGCGGCGGCCGCCGATCTTGACCACGACGTGGCCGATCTCGCCGGCGGCCGAGCGGCCCAGCCACGGCGTGCCGTCGAGCACGATCCCGCCGCCGACGCCGGTGCCCCAGAACACCCCCAGCAGCGACCGGAACGGCCGGCCGGCGCCCAGCGCCACCTCGGCGTCGGTGGCCACCTGGACGTCGTTGCCAAGGCGCACCGGGCAGCCGAGCGCCTCGGCCAGGGTGTCGCGCAGGGCGAACGGCGCGTCCCAGTGGGGCAGGTTGCCGGCGCCGGCGACGGTGCCGGCGGAGTCGTCCACCACGCCGGGCGAGCCGACGCCGACGCCCTCGAGCTCGCCCACCTTCACGTCCGCTCCCCTGGCCGCCTCGCGCATGGTCTCGGCCATCGCCGCCGCCACGTCGGCGGGCTCGCCCTCGGTGGGGGTCGGCTGGCGCGCCTGGCCGCGCACCTCGCCGTCGTCGCCGACCACCGCGGCCTGGATCTTGGTGCCGCCCAGGTCGATGCCGCCGCGCATGGCGGTCATGCTACGCGGCGATGACGGTGCTCGAAGCGATCGTGGTGCTCCTGGCGGGGGGAGCGGCCGGAGCCATCAACGTGGTGGTTGGCTCGGGAACGCTCGTCACCTTCCCGGTGCTGCTGGCGGTCGGCTACTCGCCGCTGGTGGCCAACGTGTCGAACACGCTCGGGCTGGTGCCGGGATCGCTCGCCGGCGCCGTCGGCTACCGCGAGGAGCTCAGAGGGCGCCGCCGTCAGGTCACCGAGTTGGCCTGCGCGTCGGTCTCCGGCGGCGCGGTCGGGGCGGTGCTGCTGCTCGTGCTGCCCGAGAGCGCATTCGAGGTCGTGGTCCCGGTGCTGGTGGCGGCGGCGGTGATCATGGTGGCGGTCCAGCCCGTGGTCGCCAAGCGCGTCGGCGTGCCACAGCGCGGGGGGCGCAAGGCACGCGGTGGGCCGCTGCTGTTCGGCCTGATCTTCGTCACCGGCGTCTACGGCGGCTACTTCGGCGCCGCCCAGGGCGTGCTGCTGCTGGGGGTCATGGGCCTGATGCTCAGCGACTCGCTGCAGGAGCTGAACGCGATCAAGAACGTGCTGGCGGGGCTGGTCAACGGCGTGGCGGCGCTGATCTTCGTGTTCGTGGCCGACCCCGCCTGGGAGGCGGTGGCGCTGATCGCCGTCGGCGCCACGATCGGTGGCGCCGCGGGCGCAAAGGTGGCGCGCAGGCTGCCGCCGAACGTGCTCCGCGTGGTGGTGGTGGTGGTGGGCCTCGCGGCCTTCGTGCAGCTCGTGAGCTGAGTTGCCGCGGTCATCATTGCGGGGGCTATAGCCCCCTGGATCGTGACCGCGGCGGTCAGGTCGTGAAGACGATCTTCCCGGCCGTCTGGCCGTCGACCATCGCCTTCACGCCCTCCGGCGCGTCGGCCAGCGCCAGTTCCGCGCCGATGCGCGGCTTGATCTCCTCGCGCTCGAGGTAGGCCAGCAGGTCGGCCAGCTCGTCACGCGTGCCCATGGTCGAGCCGACCACCTTGAGCTGAAGGAAGAACAGGCGCTGGAGCTCACCGTGGTCGGTGTCGCCGGAGGTCGCGCCTGCGATCACCACGGTCCCGCCGGGCTTCAGCGACTTCAGCGAGTGCGACCACGTGGCGCCGCCAACCGTCTCGAAGACTGCATCGACGCGCTCGGGCAGGCGCGCGCCGGGCTCGAAGACGGCGTCGGCGCCCTGGGCGTCGGCGATCGCGCGCTTGTCCTCGGTCGAGCCCGTGACCCACACGCGGATCCCCGCGTTGGAGCCGAGCGCGGTGAGCGCTGTGGCCACGCCGCCGGAGGCGCCCTGGACGAGCATCGTCTGCCCCGGCCGCAGGCCGGACTTCACGAACAGCATCCGGTAGGCGGTCAGCCATGCGGTGCCCAGGCATGCGGCCTCGGCGAACGACAGCGCGGCGGGCTTTGGCAGCACGTTGCGCTCTGGCACCACGACCTTCTGCGCCAGCGTGCCCTGGTGCTTCTCGGACAGCAGCGTCCGTTTGGGGTCGAGCGTCTCGTCACCGATCCAGCCCGGCGACGGCACGACGCCGTGGATGACCACCTCGCTGCCGTCCTCGAGCGTGCCGGCGCCGTCGCAGCCCAGGATCATCGGGAACCGGTCCTCCTTGATCCCCACGCCGCGCAGCGTGAACACGTCGTGCATGTTCAGGCTCGCGGCCTCGACGTCGACCGTCACCCAGCCGTCGCCCGGCTCGGGGTCCGGGCGGTCGCCGACCTCCAGGGCGGCGAGCGGATCGTCGGCATTGGGCGCTGAGGCGTAGGCGGCGAGCATGGGCACCTCCTACCCCCGGCATCTAGATTCATGCCCGTGCCCGACCCCAACACCTTCACGGGCGCGCGGCTGGACCGCGCCGCCGACGGGCGCCGCACCGACGCCGCATGGGTGCACGAGCAGCTCAGCCACCCCTCGGCCCGCGCCGTGATGGCCGCAGACGCGGGCATGCGCGTGCGAGACGGACGGCTGGCGCTCGTGCCCCTGAGCCGGGCGCCCGCGCCGGTTGCCGACGGAGTGCCGCCGCTGCTGGGCCTCGACGAGCACGGACCGGTGTTCGCCATCGACGAGGGGCCGGCCACCGAGCCCGGGCGCCGGCCCGCGTTCGTTGGTGCCGGCGGGCGCCGCGGCGAGCCGCCGCCCGCCGGCGACGACCACGTCGGCCTGCGCGAGGCGGCCCAGACGCTCGATCCGACCGAGAGCGGGCTGGCGGCGTACGCCGCGGCGATGCTCAACTGGCACCGCAGCCACCGCTTCTGCGCCACCTGCGCCACGCCTACCGACGTCGCCGAGGCAGGCCTGGTCCGCAGCTGCCCCAACTGCCGCGCCCAGCACCACCCACGCGTTGACCCTGTGGTGATCATGGTCGTGACCGACGGCGACGAGCGCGTGCTGCTGGGCCGCCAGAGGGTGTGGCCCGCGCGCCGCTACTCGGCGCTCGCCGGCTTCGTCTCGCCCGGCGAGAGCCTTGAGGAGGCGGTAGTGCGCGAGACGCACGAGGAGGTCGGCGTGCGCGTCGGGACGCCCGTCTACCGCAGCTCGCAGCCGTGGCCGTTCCCGGGCTCGCTGATGCTGGGCTTCACGGCGCCGTGGCTGGAGGGTGAGATCGGCGGGGCGGATCAGGAGCTCGAGGACGCCGCATGGTTCGGCCGCGACGAGGTGGCCGCCGCGGCCGCCGACGACTCGTGGGACACCCCCGACGACGATCGCGACACGCTGTTGCTGCCGCCGCGGTCGGCGATCGCGCGACGGCTGATCGAGGGCTGGCTGGCCGGATAGTCTGTGCCGCATGGCCACGGCGACCGCGAGCTCGCGCTGGGAGGCGACGATCGAGCCCTCGCCGGCCGGGCCGATCGAGGAGGCCGAGGCCGCGACGCTGGCCGACCCGCCCGCCGCGGACCTGCCGCGGGCGCTCCAGGTGCTGCGCTTCAGCCAGCGCCAGATCGAGTTCGTGTTCGCCTGCCGCCGCCGGCTGGGGCCGGTGTTCCGCGTCAAGGGCGTGATACCCGGCGACCCCACCGTGACCAGCCACCCCGACCACGTGAGGTCGCTGTTCACAGCCAAGCCGGGACTGGCGCCGTCGTTGACCGGCGAGTCGCCGCTGCGGCCGATCCTGGGCTCGGGCTCGGTGCTGACCGCGGTCGGCGACCGTCACATGCGCCAGCGCAAGTTGCTGCTGCCGCCGTTCCACGGCGAGGCGGTGGCGAGCTACGTCGAGATGATCGACGAGGTCACCGAGCGCGAGCTCGATCGCTGGCCCGTGGGCGAGCCGCTGACGCTGGCGCCACGGATGCAGGCCATCACCCTCGACGTGATCATGCGCGGGATCTTCGGCGTGGACGACCCGCAGAAGGGCACGCCCGAGTACGCGCTGCGTGATGCCACCCGCCGCCTGACCGAGCTGTCGACCAAGCCGATCGCGCAGATCGGCGAGCTCACGAACCTGGGCCGCAGCGAGCCGGTGGGCCTGACCAAGCTGGCGATGAAGGTGATCGACAGGCCCACGTTCCAGGTGATCGCCGAGCGCCGCCGCGCGACCGACCTCGACGAGCGCACCGACATCATGTCGCTGCTGATGCGGGCCCGCACCGAGGACGGCGAGGCGCTGACCGACCAGGAGCTGCGCGACGAGCTGCTGACGCTGGTGCTGGCGGGCCATGAGACCACGGCCAACCAGCTGGCGTGGACGTGGGAGCGGCTGGTGCGCTGGCCCGAGGCGCTCGAGCGCCTGACCGCGGCCGTGCGCGAGGACGACGGCGCCGACGAAGTCGTCGAGCAGACGATCAACGAGAGCATGCGCTCGCGCCCGGTGGTGCCGATCATCGGCCGCCGTGTGAGCGTGCCGTGGCGGCTCGGCGAGTACGCGGTCCAGGCCGGCGCCCCGATCTCGATGAGCATCCTGCTGGTCCACCACCGCGAGGACATCTATCCGGACCCGTTCTCGTTCCGGCCCGAGCGGTGGGAGGGGGTCAAGCCCGATACGTACCGCTGGATCCCGTTCGGCGGTGGCGTGCGCCGCTGCCTTGGCGCCGCGCTGGCGATGGCCGAGCAACGCGCGGTGCTGAAGGCGATGGCGCGCCGGCTGGACATCACGGCGGCCGAGCCCGAGCCCGAGCGCGCGCTGCACCGCAACGTCACGATGATCCCGGCCAAGGGAGGACGCGTGGTCGTCAGCCGCAGGAGCGCAGCCGATCGGTGACCCGCCGCTGGGCGAACAGCATCTCCATCAACCCCGCAGCAACCTGCCGGTGACGTCGTCGGCCGGGAAGAACGACTCGATCGCGAGCTCCGAGAGGGTGATGTCGACCGCGGTGCCGAACAGCGTCATCGTGCTGATGAACGCCAGCTCGGTGTCGCGGTAGCGGATCCGCAGCGGAACGGCGATCTCGCCGGCGGCCAGGTCGGGCGCCGGGCTGCCATCGCCGCCGGGGTAGGCCGCCACCTCGGCGTGCAGCGCCACCAGCGCCGGGTCGCCCGTTGCCACCGCCTGGCGCCCGACGCGGTCCAGCAGGTGCGCGCGCCATTCGGCCAGGTTCACGATCCGGGGCGCGCAGCCCTCGGGGTGCAGGCTGGCCCGCAGCACGTTCACGGGCGGCTCCAGCAGATGCGGCGCGACGCCTTCGGTCAGCACCCCCAGCGCGGAGTTGGCGGCCACCATCCCCCAGTGGCGGTCCACGACCACGGCGGGGTAGGGCTCGTGGCCGGCCAGCACCGAGTCGAGCGCCTCGCGTACGGGCCCCATCGCCGGCGCGTCCAGGTCGCGCTGCTCGTACCGCGGCGCGTGCCCCGCCGCCAGCAGCAGCTGGTTGCGGTCGCGCAGCGGTACGTCGAGCTGCTCCGCCAGCGTGACGACCATCTCGGCGCTGGGCCGCGAGCGGCCGGTCTCGACGAAGCTCAAATGGCGCGTGGACACGCCCGCCTCCAGCGCCAGGTCCATCTGGCTGAGGCGCCGGCGAGTGCGCCACTCGCGCAGCAGCGGGCCGACACCTTGGCGCTCCGGGGTCTGGGGCATGGGCCGAAGCTAGCGCGGCGGCGTCACCCGGGCCTCGGGCTCGCGGCGGGCCGCTAGCGCTCGGCGCGGCGCACGAGCCGCCACGCCGACGGCAGCACCGCCGCGCCGACCGCGGCCTTGATCAGGCCGCCGAGGATGAAGATCGTGAAGCCACTGTGGATGGCGTCGCCCCAGGTCAGGTCGGCCGAGACCTTCAACCACGGCACGCCGATGCCGAACACGATCAGCTGTGCGGCCACGAAGGCGGCGAAGGCGGCCATGACCTTGCGGTCGGCGCCGCGCTCGGCAAGCAGGCCGATCACGTACGTCGCCAGGACGAAGCCGACCAGGTAGCCGCCGCTGGCGCCCCAGATCACGTCGAAGCCGCTGCCGCCGTCGGCGTAGACCGGCAGGAACAGCCCCAGCACCACGTACAGGCTCATCGAGCTGACCCCACGGCGGGCACCGAGGGTGGCGCCCACCAGGCCCACGCCAAGCGTCTGGCCGGTGATCGGCACCAGTTCGCCGGGCATGCGGATGGTCACCTGGGCCATCAGCGCCATGAACAGCGCCCCCCCGATCACCAGCGCGATGTCGCGCGCCAGGGCGCCCGGGATCGCGTCGGCCAGGACGGTGCGGCGGGGTAGTGCGGCGCTCGAGGCTTGCAGCGAAGCAGCCGGCCCGGCCGGCTGTGCACGACGATCTCCAGTTGACATGCGCGGGCACAATACAGCCGTGACCGCCACCGCTCCCTTCACCTCAGCCCTGGCCGAGCAGCTGTCGGAGGACGTGGCCGAGCGCCTGGTCCGCTACGCGCGCGTGGATACGCAGTCCAGCCGCGAGGGCGAGGGCACACCGAGCACCGAAGGCCAGTGGGAGCTCGCGCGGCTGCTGGAGGCCGAGCTGACCGAGCTCGGGCTGGAGGACGTGGAGCTGGACGACCACTGCTACCTGTTCGCCACGCTTCCGGCCACGGTGGCGGGCACGCCGGCGATCGGCCTGCTGGCCCACATCGACGTCAGCCCCGACGCCCCCGCCGAGGGCGTGGAGCCGATCGTCCATCGCGGCTACGACGGCGGCGTGATCGAGCTGCCGAAGGCCGGCACCAGGCTCGATCCGGCGACCGTGCCCGGCCTGGCCGAGGCCGCGGGTCACGATCTGGTCACGTCCAGCGGCGACACGCTGCTGGGCGCCGACGACAAGGCCGGCATGGCCGAGATCATGGCCGCCGTCGCCCACCTGGCGGCCAACCCCGAACTGCCCCGCCCCGCGATCCGGGTCGGCTTCACGCCCGACGAGGAGATCGGCAAGGGCCCGATCCTGTTCGATGTCGAACGCTTCGGCGCCTGCTGCGCCTACACCCTCGACGGCTCGGACCTCGGCGAGCTCCAGGCGGAGTCGTTCACGGGCTCCGAGGTGGTGGTGCGGGTAAAGGGGGTGGACATCCACCCCGGTCACGCCAAGGGGATCCTGGTCAACGCCACGCGGCTGGCCGCCGAGATCCTGGCGGCGCTGCCTCCTGAGCTGACGCCGGAACACACCGAGGGCCGGGAGGGGTTCCTGCACCCGGTGGAGATCAAGGGCGACGCGGTCGATGCCACGCTCACGTTCATCGCGCGCGACTTCGAGGAGGACCTCAAGCAAGGCCACATCGACCTCCTGCGCGACACCGCGGAGCGGGTCGTGGGCGCGCACCCGCCCGCCCGCGTCAGCGTGACCGACGTGCCCCAGTACCCGAACATGCGCGACCACCTGCAGCCGTTCCCGGAGGTTCTGCAGCACGCCGAGGAGGCGTTGCGGCGGGAGGGGCTCGAGCCGGCCCGAACGCCGATCCGCGGCGGCACCGACGGCTCGCAGCTGAGCGCGAAGGGCCTGCCGACGCCCAACATCTTCACCGGCGGGCACGAGTATCACTCGGTGCGCGAGTGGGCCTCGGTGCAGGAGATGGCGGCGGCCGCGGCGGTGCTGGTGCACCTCGCGGCGCGGTGGACAGAATAGCCCGCGCTGTAACGGTGGTTGACAAAAGATGTATGGTTGTCAACCATGAGCGAGCACGCGCACAGCCACGGGCACGAAGACATCGAGTTCAACGAGGTCGCCTGGAGCGACCCGAAGCGCTATGCCTGGCTGCTTGGCCTGCTGGTGCCGATGATCCCGTTCATGGCCTGGGGCCTGGTCGAGGCCACGGGCCTCGGCCTGTTCTGGTGGTTCGGGCCGATGTTCGTCTACGGGATCATGCCTGCGCTGGACACGGTCATCGGCAAGGACTCGGCCAACCCGCCGGACAGCGTGCTCAAGCGGCTCGAGGCCGACCGCTACTACCGCTTCTGCACCTACGCGTACATCCCGCTGCAGTTCGCCGCGCTGATCGGCGCATGCTGGTTCTGGGCGCACGGCGACCTCAGCCTCCTGGAGAGCCTGGGCCTGGCCTTCACCGTGGGACATGGTGGGCGGCATCGGCATCAACACGGCCCACGAGCTGGGCCACAAGCGCCCGGCCTTGGAGAAGTGGCTGTCCAAGGTGGCGCTGGCGCAGACCGGCTACGGCCACTTCTTCATCGAGCACAACCGCGGCCACCACGTGCGCGTGGCCACTCCCGAGGACCCGGCAAGCTCGCGCCTCGGCGAGAGCTTCTGGAGGTTCCTGCCGCGCACGGTCTGGGGCAGCCTGACCTCGGCGTGGCACCTGGAGCGGGAGCGGCTGGCCCGGTCGGGCCGGCGGCCGTTCACGTTCAAGAACGACATCGTCAACGCCTGGGCCATGACCTTCGTCCTGTTCGCCGGCCTGGCGCTCGTGTTCGGCCCGGTGGTCCTGCCGTGGCTGGTCATCCAGGCCGTCTACGGCTTCTCGCTGCTGGAGGTCGTGAACTACCTCGAGCACTACGGGCTGCTGCGCCAGAAGCGCGACGACGGCCGCTACGAGCGCACCCGCCCCGAGCACAGCTGGAACAGCGACAACGTGTCGTCCAACGTGCTGCTCTACCACCTCCAGCGCCACTCGGACCACCACGCGCACCCGCTGCGGCGGTTCCAGGCGCTGCGCCACTTCGACGAGGCGCCGGAGCTGCCGTCGGGCTACGCCACGATGATGCTGTTCGCCGTGATCCCCCCGGTCTGGAGGAAGGTGATGGACCAGCGCCTGCTCGAGCACTACGAGGGGGACGTGACGCGCGCGAACATCCTCCCGGCCAAACGCCAGAAGATGCTGCGCCGGTTCGAGGCCGCCACGTGAGCGTCTACGTCTGCCCCGAGTGCGAGTACGCCTTCGACGAGGAGGTCGGCGATCCGCGCGAGGGCTTCCCGGCCGGGACGCCGTGGAGCGAGGTCCCGGACGACTGGGCGTGCCCGGACTGCGGCGTGCGCGACAAGGTCGACTTCGAGAAGGTCGAGGCCTAGATGGCCGTTGCCTACCCAACGGCGGCCCGGCAGCTGTTGCGTGACACGCTGCTGGACGCCATGCGCGAGCTGATCGGCGAGCGCGAGTGGGGCCAGGTCCCGATGGCCGAGGTGGCGCGCGCCGCGGGCGTGTCGCGCCAGACGCTCTACAAGGAGTTCGGCACCCGCCAGGAGTTCGCCCAGGCGTTCGTGCTGCGTGAGGCGGACCGCTTCCTTGCCGACGTCGAGCGCGCGGTCGGCGAGCACGCGGACGATCCCAGCAGCGCCCTGACCGCCGGGCTGACCGTGTTCCTGCGCGCAGCCACCGACGACCCGTTCGTGCGCACCATCACCTCCGGCGCGGGCGCCGACGAACTGCTGCCGTTGCTGACCGTGCAGGGCGAGCCGCTGTTCGTGTACGCCACCGAGCGGCTCTCGAGCGCCCTGCTCCAGCGCTGGCCGGGCGTCCGCCCGCGTGACGCCCGCCAGCTGGCCGACGTGGCGGTGCGGCTTGGCGTGAGCTACGCCACCGCCCCGTCGGGGACCCCGGACCGCACCGCGGCCGCCGCCGGCCGTGTGCTCGAGCCGTTCGTGCGCCAGGCGCTGGCCTAGCGCTCGATCGTCACCGCGGAGCCGCTCACGCGGACCTCGGGCCGCTCTGGCGTGTCCACGTGCACGGTCAGCGTGCTGGGCCGGCCCATGTCGTAGCCCTGGTGGATGGTCAGCTCGACCGGCGGCTCGACCGCCCCAAGCTCGCGCAGGTAGGCGCCGAAGGCGGGCGCGGCAGCACCGGTGGCCGGGTCCTCGACCACGCCACCGACCGCGAACAGGTTGCGCGCGTGGAAAGTGCTCGCGTCCTCGCGCCAGACCAGGTGGACCGTGATCAGGTCGTGCGCCAGCATCAGCGCCTTCATCGGCTCGAAGTCGTAGTCCACGGCGGCCAGCCGGGCGCGCGTGCGGCACGGCAGAACCAGGTGGCGCGCGCCGGCGTACGCCACCCGCGCCGGCAGCTCGCTGTCCAGGTCGCCCGGGTCCCAGCGAAGGTGCCCGAGCACACCGCTGACAAGCGTGGTGTCGGGCTCCTCCACGTACGGGACGACGCTGGTCAGGGTCGCCAGCGTGCGGCCGTCGGCATCGGTGGCCGTGTCGACCGGCACTTCGCCGCTGGCGGTGTGCAGGACCAGGCGCCCGCCGGCGTTCGCGTGCTCGGCCAGCGCGACCCCGGACGCGATCGTGGCGTGGCCGCAGAACGGCACCTCGGCCTCGGGGCTGAAGTAGCGCACGTCGTGGTGGCCGGGCTCGGGCCTGGCGGTCAGGAAGGCCGTCTCGGAGTAGCCCAGCCGCGCCGCCAGCGCCAGCATCTCGGCCGCTTCCATGCCGGCGGCGTCGAGCACCACGCCGGCGGGGTTGCCGCCGCCAGGGGTGGACGTGAAGGCGGCGTAGTGCAGTGCGCCGGAGCCCACGCGGGCCAATCTACGCCGCGTTCCGCGACCGCGCCAGCCAACGCACGACGCTTGGTGCCAAGAGCACCATGACCAGCACGCGAAGGCCCTGTACGGCGACGATGAAGGTGGTGTCGGCGCCGGCTCCGAACGCCACCGCGGCCACCGCGTAGAAGCCGCCCGGGGTAGTGGCCAGGTACGCGTCGGCCAGCGTCACGTCGGCCGTCAGGTGCAGCAGCACCGCCAGCCCGAAGCACGCCACGATCAGGGCCGCGATCGCCACCAGCACGGGCATCAGCAGCCGGCCTACCTGGCGCAGCGTGTCGGGCGTGAAGCGCAGCCCCACCTGGGCGCCGATCACGATGAACGCGGCCTCGCGCAGCAGCTCGGGTACCGCGAACGTGCCCGACGGGGCGATCAGGGTCACGGCGCCCGACACCAGCAGCGGGCCCAGGATCCAGGGGTTGGGCATCCGCACCAGCGCACCTGCGGCGGCGCCGGCCGCGGTGGCGGCGGCGGTGATCGCCCACCACGACGGTTCGCCAAGCAGCGGCGTCTCGAGCGCCGAGGCGGGGGCGGTGGCGTGCCCGGGGAACGCGACCGCCGCCGCCAGCGGCGTGATCAAGACCACGATCAGCACCCGCGCGTACTGCATGAACGCCACCAGCCGCCCGTCGCCGCCGAGCTCGTCGGCCATGGCCACGATGCCGGTGGCCCCGCCGGCCACCAGGCCAAGTGACGCCGTCGTCTCGTCGCAGCCGGTGGCGCGCGCCAGCAGCCGCCCGGCCGCCACGCTCAGCGCGAGCGTGCCGGCGCTGACGACCAGCACGGGTAGCCACGATCCGGCCACGGCCTCCAGCGAGTCCGACTGCAGGTACGCGCCAAGGGTCACGCCGGTCACGCCCTGGGCGACGGTGAACGGCGGGTCGGGGACCTCCAGTCGCCCCGGCGCCACGAGCGCGGCGCCAAGCCCGGCCACGAGCGCGGCGAACAGGTACGAGGACGGCAGGCCGAGCGCGCCGAGGCCCGCGCCAAGCGCCAGCGTGGCGGCGCCGAGCAGCGCCCAATCGGCCGACAGCCGCAGCGCGGTCGGTCGTTCTAGCAGCGCTCGTCCGCCAGCGGCAGGCCGTTCGAGATGTCGCGCGTGAGTCCCGACGCCACGATCGGCGCCACGCCCGGTATGGCGGACGCGATCCGGATGTTGTACTCCAGGTGCGTCCCGCCGCCCGGCGTGGGGCTGAACTCCAGCACCCCCACGTGATCTCTGAGCGGGCCGCCCTTGGTGATCCGGTAGACGATCCGCTCGCCGGGCACGAACTCGTGCACGGTCTCCTGCAGCGGCGGCAGCGGGCCGATCTTAAGCTCGCGCACGGAGTTCACGCCGTTGCGCTCGCTGTCGCCGTCGCGCACGCGCGTGATCTTGGCGTTGAACAGCGGCCCGAGGTTCTCGTGCTCGCTCAGGTAGGCGAACACCCGCTCCGGGGGCTTGGCGAAGTCGTGGCTCACGTGGACTCGATAGGCGCGCATCCGCGCACCCTACGGTGCAGGTGGGTGTCGCGGACCTCGCCGCGCGCGCCTAGGCGACTACCGCGGCGGCGGGCAGGCCCAGCATCGAGCGCGCCTGCTCGACCGTGGCCGGCCGCCGGCCCACGTCCTCGGTCAGCTGGCGCGCCTTGGCGATCAGCTCGCCGTTGGACGTGGCCATCGTGCCGTCGGGCAGGTAGAGGTTGTCCTCGAGCCCCACGCGGATCGAGCCGCCCAGCGTCAGCGCCGCCGCCACCAGCATCCACTGCGCGCGCGAGATGCCGATGACGCCCCAGTGCGCGCCGGCGGGGACGTTGTCGGCCATCATCGCCAGGTTGCGCGCGGTCGGCGGGATGCCGCCGGTCACGCCCATCACCAGGTCCACGTGCAGCGGCTCGCGCAGCACGCCCATGTCCACCAGCGGCGCCAGCGAGCCCACGTGGCCGACGTCGAAGCACTCGTGCTCGGGCCGGATGCCCAGCTCGTTCATGGCGTTCAGCAGCTCGATGATCTCATCGAAGCTGTTCTCGAACACCGTCTTGAACACGAACTCCTTGCGCCTGGCCGAGTACTTGGCGTAGTTCATCGAGCCCATGTTCAGCGCGCCCACCTCCGGCCGCACCTCGCGCAGGTAGGCCACCCGCTTCTCGACGGATACGCCGATCGTGCCGGTGGAGAAGTTGATGATCGCGCCGTCGCCCACCTCGGCCACGATCGCGTCCTTGATGTTCTGGAAGTCCTCGATCTCGTAGGACGGCGTGCCGTCGGGCTTGCGCGCGTGGATGTGGATGTGCACGCCGCCCTCGTCGACGATCCGGCGCGCCTCCGCCGCGTACTCCTCCGGCGTGTACGGGATCGCCGGGCACTGGTCGCGGTTGGCCAGCGCCCCGGAGATCGAGCAGGTGATGATCGCGGGGTCCTCGAGGCTCATACCGGCATACTGTCGCACCGTGCCAGTCCTGACCTCGAAGCACGACCCGCGCGGAGCCGCGGCGCAGGAGGCACGCGAGTCGATGCAGGCCAAGCTGGCCGAGCTCGAGCAGGTTCTCGACGAGGTCCGCGCGGGCGGCGGCGAGCGCTACGTGCAACGCCACCGCGACCGCGGCAAGCTGTTGATCCGCGAGCGGATCGAGCTGCTGCTGGACCGCGACGCGCCGTTCCTGGAGCTGCAGCCGTTCGTGGCCCACGGCAGCGACTACAAGGTCGGCGGCTCGATGGTGGCCGGCATCGGCCCGATCGAGGGCGTTGAGTGCGTGATCGGCGGGGCCGATCCGACCGTCAAGGGCGGCACGTCGAACCCGCACACGTGGCGCAAGGCGCTGCGGATGATGGAGGTGGCCGAGGTCAACCGGATGCCGATGGTGCAGCTCGTCGAGTCCGGCGGCGCCGACCTGCGCACGCAGGCCGAGGGCTTCATCCCCGGCGGCGAGACGTTCCGCAACATCACCAAGCTGTCCAGCCTCGGGATCCCGTCGCTGGCGCTGGTGTTCGGCAACTCCACCGCCGGCGGCGCCTACCTGCCCGGGATGTCGGACTACAACATCTTCGTCCGCGAGCGGGCCAAGGTGTTCCTGGGCGGCCCGCCGCTGGTCAAGATGGCCACCGGCGAGGTGTCCGAGGACGAGGAGCTGGGCGGCGCCGACATGCACGCGCGCGTGAGCGGGCTGGCCGAGTACCTGGCAAACGACGAGTACGACGCGCTGCGCCTTGGCCGTGAGGTCGTGCGGCGGCTGAACTGGCGCAAGCACGGCTACGGCGCCACCGAGTCGCCCGACGCGCCGGTCCACGATCCGGAGGAGCTGCTTGGGATCGTGCCGCCCGACCTGAAGGCGCCGTTCGACCCGCGCGAGGTGATCGCGCGCGTGGCCGACGGCTCACGCTACGACGAGTTCAAGGCGCTCTATGGCCCGTCGCTGACCACCGGCTGGGCGTCCATCCACGGCTACGCGGTGGGCATCATCGCCAACGTCCAGGGCGTGCTGTTCAGCGCCGAGGCGCAGAAGGCCGCGCAGTTCATCCAGCTGGCGAACCAGAAGGACGTGCCGCTGGTGTTCATGCACAACACCACCGGCTACATGGTCGGCAAGGATTACGAGCAGGGCGGGATCATCAAGCACGGCGCGCAGATGATCAACGCGGTCTCGAACTCCAAGGTGCCACACCTCGGCGTGATCATGGGCGCCTCGTACGGCGCCGGTAACTACGGCATGTCCGGCCGCGCCTACGACCCGCGCTTTCTGTTCTCGTGGCCGTCGGCGCAGTCCGCGGTCATGGGTCCGGAGCAGCTGGCGGGGGTGCTCTCGATCGTGGCCCGTGCCTCCGCCGAGGGCAAGGGCGTGGAGTACGACGACGATGCCGACAAGGCGATGCGCGAGATGGTCGAGGCGCAGATCGAGTCCGAGCAGACGGCGCTGGCCAACAGCTCGCGCGGCTACGACGACGGCATCATCGACCCGCGTGACACGCGCACGGTGCTGGGAATGGCGCTGAGCGCGGTCCACAACGCCCCAGTGAAAGGCGCTGAAGGCTTTGGCGTGTTCCGGATGTGATCAGGAGGGGCCGAAGGCCCCGTTCAAGAGAGCCGTGATGGCGAACGATCTCCTCAGGACGCGGGGCAGGATGCCCCGCGGAGGGAATCTCATCGAACGGCGTGGGCGATGAACCGCGTTCTTGTGGCAAATCGCGGCGAGATCGCCCGGCGCGTCTTTCGCACCTGCCGCCGGCTGGGCATCGGCACCGTCGCCGTGTACTCCGAGGCCGACGCCGGGGCGCGGTTCGTGCGCGAGGCCGACCGCGCGGTGGCCATCGGCGGCCCGGCGCCGGCCGACTCCTACCTGCGCGCCGGCGCGGTGGTGCAGGCGGCGCTGGATGCGGGCGCGGACGCCGTACATCCCGGCTACGGGTTCCTGGCCGAGAACGCGGCGTTCGCGCGTGCGGTGTCCGACGCCGGCCTGACCTGGATCGGCCCCGCGCCGGAGGCGATCGAGGCGATGGGCTCCAAGACCGAGGCGCGCGACCGGATGGAGAAGGCGGGCGTGCCGGTGCTGCCGGGACAGCGGCTCGACGGCGAGGCGGGCGATGCGCTCGGCGCGCTGGCGGACGCGATCGGATACCCGCTGCTTGTCAAGGCCAGCGCCGGCGGTGGCGGCAAGGGCATGCGCCTGGTCGAGGCGGCCGCCGAGCTGGAGTCCGGCGTGGAGGGCGCGCGCCGCGAGGCGGCGGGCGCGTTCGGCGACGACACGGTGTTCCTGGAGCGGTTTGCGCCACGCGCGCGTCACGTGGAGATCCAGATCATCGGCGACATGGAGGGCACCGTGGCCGCGCTCGGGGAGCGCGACTGCTCGGTCCAGCGCCGCCACCAGAAGGTGATCGAGGAGTCGCCGTCCCCGGCGGTGGACGAGCCGCTGCGCAAGCAGATGAGCGAGGCGGCCCTGGCGGCCGGGCAAGCGCTGGGCTACGTGGGTGCGGGCACGGTCGAGTTCCTTCTGACCGAGCAGGGAGAGTTCTTCTTTCTCGAGGTCAACACCCGGCTTCAGGTCGAGCACCCCGTGACCGAGCTGGTCACCGGCCTGGACCTGGTCGAGCTCCAGATCGCCGTGGCCGAGGGCCGGCCGCTGCCCGCGGCTGCGATCCAGCCGCAGCTGACCGGCCACGCGATCGAGGCACGGCTGTACGCCGAGGACGCTGCCAACGCCTTCCTGCCGGTTACCGGGACGCTCAGCCGCTTTCGCATCGGCGACGACGTGCGCGTGGACACGGGCGTCGAGGACCACGCCGAGATCAGCCCCTTCTACGACCCGATGGTGGCCAAGGTCGTGGCCCACGGCGCGACGCGCGAGGACGCCGTGCGCCTGCTGGCCGATGCGCTCACGCGCGCCGAGCTGCACGGCACCACCACCAACCGCGACTTCCTGGTCGGCGTGCTGCGCCACGAGGAATTCGGCGCCGGTCGCGCGGACACGGGCTTCCTGGACCGCCACGACCCGGCCGAGCTGGCGCGCTCGCTGCTTGACGAGCACGAGCAGCGGCTGGCGGCGGCGGCCGCGGCGCTGGCGCTCCAGGCCGCCCGCCGCCGGCAGGCTACGGTGCTTGCCAGCGTGCCCAGCGGCTGGCGAAACGTGCCCGCCGCCCCGCACGAGGTCACGTTCGCCGATGGCGACCGAGAGCTTGTGGTGGCCTATCTGTTCGACCGCCAGAACCGCCTGGCCACGCTGCTGGTGGACGGCGAGGCCGTGCAGGGCGCGGTCCTCCACGACGCCGCGCCCGACCACGTGGACCTGGAGGCCGGCGGCCACCGGCGCCGCTTCCGGGTGCACGCCGAGCCCAGCGGCGCGGTGCACGTCAACTGCGACGCGGGCCAGCTGTCGCTCGTCGAGCAGCCGCGCCACCCGCTGGCCGAGGAGGCCGCCACCGCGGGCTCGCTGGCCTCGCCGATGCCCGGCTCGGTGTGGAGGGTGCTGGCAGCGGCGGGAGATGACGTGACCAAGGGCCAGCCGCTGCTGATCATCGAGGCGATGAAGATGGAGCACGAGATCGTGGCGCCTGTCGACGGTCCACTGGAGGAGCTGCGCGTGGCCGAGGGGGACCAGGTCGACGCGGGGACGGTCCTCGCGGTGATCGGGGAGGTCGCGGACGATGGCTGAGGACGCGAAGGTGCTCTACACGGTCGAGGGCCCGATCGCGACGATCACCCTGGACGACCCCGACACCCGCAACGCGCTCGGCAACGAGACGCTGGACGGCCTGATCGAGGCGTTCGAGCTGGCCCGCGACGACGACGGCGTGCGCTGCGTGGTGCTGGCCTCGTCGCACGAGAAGGTGTTCTCGGCCGGCGGCAATTTGGACGCGTTCGCCGCCGAGGTGCCGCTGGTGCACAAGCACATCGGCACCGAGCGGTTCCCGTCGCTGTTCCAGCTGATCGGCGAGCTCGGCAAGCCGACGGTCTGCAAGGCGAGCGGTCACGTGCTGGCCGGCGCGCTGGGCCTGGCGCTGGCGTGCGACCTGATCGTCGCCGCCGAGGAGGCGCAGTTCGGCACGCCGGAGATCAACGTAGGCGTCTTCCCGTTCATGATCATGGCGCTGATCTACCGCAACGTCCCGCGCAAGAAGACCACCGAGATGCTGCTGCTCGGCGAGCGGCTGTCGGCCGCCGAGGCGCGCGAGATCGGGATCGTGAACAAGGTCGTCCCCCGCGCCGAGCTCGACGAGGCCGTCGCCGACTGGGCGGCCAAGCTGGCGTCCAAGTCGCCGCTGCTGATGCGGATGGGCAAGGACGCGATGTTCCGCCAGCAGGACATGGCGTTCATGGACGCGCTCGACTACCTTCGCGGCAACCTGTCGATGGCGCTGTCGACCGAGGACGTCGTCGAGGGCGTGACCGCGTTCATGGAGAAGCGCGAGCCGCGGTGGAAGGGGAAGTGAGCTCGGCGGTCTTCCGCGACGGCCTGCTGGACGGCCAGGTGGCGATCGTCAGCGGCGCCGGCTCCGGCCTCGGCCGCGAGACCGCGCTCGAGCTGACGCGGCTGGGCATGAGGGTGGTCGGCTGCGGCCGCCGCGAGGAGCCGCTGGCCGAGACCGCGGGGATGGCCGCCGGCGGCCGCTTCGACGCCGTCCAGTGCGATGTCCGCGAGGAGGACGAGGTGTCCGCGCTGGTGGACGGCGCCCTGGAGCGCCACGGCAGGATCGACCTGCTGGTGAACAACGCCGGCGGGCAGTACCTGTCCCCGGCCGAGGACGTGAGCCCGAAGGGCTTTCGCACGGTCATGCGCCTGAACGTGGAGGGCACCTGGCTGATGACTCACACGGTGGCCACCAAGGCGATGATCCCGGCCGGCGGGGGCAAGGTGGTGTCGGTCACGCTGTCGCCGCACCAGGGCATGCCCGGCATGGTGCACTCGGGCGCCGCGCGCGCCGCGGTCGAGAACATGATGCGCACGCTGTCGGTCGAGTGGGCGCGATTCGGCATCAAGCTCAACGCCCTGGCCGCGGGCCAGTTCCGAACCGACACGCTTCTGACCAAATACCCGAAGCAGATCGTGGACGGCGTGGCCGCCAGCGTGCCGCTCCAGCGGATGGGCGAGCCCGCGGAGCTGGCCTGGCTGGTCGCCTATCTGGCCTCGCCCGCGGGCGACTTCACCTCCGGCACGGTGCTGACCGTCGACGGAGCGCGTGACAACTGGATCGGTCCGTGGCCGCCGCAGGCGATCGCGGCGGACACCGGCAGTGTCATCGCCGAGGAGCGCAGACCGGGCGTTGGCGGGGCGAGCACCGCAGGAGGATCTCCCGCTGAAGAGCGCAAGCCCGAGTGAACGTCGGCCGCCCGACGCCGGCCGACTACGCGGCGATCCTGGAGGAGCACGCGGCCTTCTGGGGCGACCGCGACCTGCGCCCGGCGCACCATCCGGCGCTGGTGCACGAGTTCGCCGGAACGTCGGTGGCGCTGCACGAGGGCGGGCGGCTGACCGGCTACCTGTTCGGCTTCGTGGAGGGCGGGGTGGGCTACGTGCACCTGGTCGGGGTGCGTGAGGGACACCGGCGCGAAGGGTTGGCCACGCGGCTGTGGACGGAGTTCGAGCAGATCGCCCGGGCGCGCGGCGCGCACACGCTCAAGGCCATCACCACGCCGGCAAACGAGATGTCGATCGGCTTCCACCGCTCGATGGGCATGGCCGTCGAGCACGTGGCCGACTACGCCGGCCCGGGCCACGACCGGATCGTGTTCACGCGCGAGCTGGCGGGCGCATCGGCCGAGCTGGACCATGTGCTGGTCGCGGTGCCGGAAGGGGCCACCGCGCAGGTGCGCGAGTTCTATGGCGGCGCGCTCGGCCTGACCGAGCTGGACGTGCCCGACTCGCTGGGCCGGACCGGCACCTGGTTCGCCCTCGGCGACCGACAGCTGCACGTGCTCGAGTACGAGGACTTCACACCCGCGGCGCGCGCACACCCGGCGCTGCGCGTGGGCGGTGCGGACCTGGACGCGGCCGCGGCCCGGCTCGAAGCCGCGGGCGCGGTTGTCGACTGGGACGACCGGCTGGACGACAGGCGGCGCTTCTACACCTACGACCCGTGGGGCAACCGGGTCGAGGTGCTGGCCTACTCGTGACGGTCGCCGCCGTGGCCGTGGCCGTGCTCGCGGGCGCCACGCTCCAGTCGGCCACGGGCTTCGGCTTCGCGCTGGTCACGGGGCCGGTGCTGTTCGCGGCGTTCGCGCCCGGCACGGCGCTCACGCTGCTGACCCTCCTCGCGCCGCTGCTGAGCATCCTGGTCCTGCTGTCCGAGCGCCGTGGAGTCGATGTGCGCTGGCGCGCCATCGTGCCGCTTGTGCTGTGGGGCATCCCCGGACTGGCGCTCGGCGTGGTGATCCTGAGCGCAGTCGACAAGCCCGTGCTGCAGGTAGCGGTGGGCGTGGCCGTGGTCGTGGCCGCTGCGCTCGAGCTGCGCGGCCGGCCGGCTGCCACGGCCGGGCCCGCGCCCTGGCCCGCCGCCCCGGTGGGCGTGGTTGCCGGCACCTTGTCGACCACGGTCGGTGTGACCGGTCCGCCGGTGCTGCTGTACCTGCTGCGCACCGATTTCGACCAGCATCAGCTCCGCGACTCGCTGGCGGCGACGTTCCTGCTGTTCGCACCCGCCGTGGCGATCGCGCTGGCCGCCGGGGGCCAGCTGCGGCTGGACGACATCGCACCGGTGGAGGTGGTCGCGCTCCTGGCGCTGGTCGGGGTCGGCCGGCCGCTTGGGCGCTGGCTGTTCCTACGCATGGACGCCCAGCGCTTTCGCGCCGTGGGGCTCAGCCTGGCGCTGATGGCGGGACTCGCCAGCGTGGTGGGCGGGCTGGCCTGAGGTCAGGCGGCTTGGGGCAGTACGCCAACGAAGGCGATGCCCAGGTCGTCCGAGCCGTCGGCCCTGGAGCGGTGCACGTACTCTGCCCGCCGCATGACGTGCGTGGTCTCGATCAGTTCGCGGATGAAGGCGGGGTAGCCCGTCGCGACGCCGGCCGGGTCGGTGCTCTCGGGTGCCAGGGGTGGGGCCACGGCGAAGGCGTAGATGCCACCGGGGCCCAACAGGCCGAGTGCCCGCTCCAGGACCGCGCGCGGGACGTGGCCGACCCCCACGGCTGACAGGGCGAGCAGGGCCGTGGGCCGGGTGGCGCGGAGCTGATCGAGCGTGTCCGCGCTCCAGCTCCCGAGGTCTCCGACGTGGTACTCGTCGTAGGTTCCGGGCCGGTCACGCTCGGCGGCCGTCTGCGCCATCGGCTCGAGGTCGATGCCGATCACGGCGCCGACACCCAGCTCCCGCAGGAACTCACCGCCCAGCCCGTTGCCGGCACCGAAGTCGATCACCCGCTCGCCGCCGGGGTCGCGGTCCAGCTCGGTCAGCGCCTCGGCGTACAGGCGCACCACCTCCGCGGTCGAGCGCATCATCAGCGTCTCGTAGAACACCCGCTCGTACAGGCCGGGGACGGCGTAGATGGCCCCGTAGTCGTGAAAGTCGATCCGGCGCCGGTCGCCCGGGGGCCCGTACTCAAGCCACGACTCATCGTGCGGCGAGAACTCCACCGCGCCAAGGCCGGGGTGTCCGCCCGCAGTCGGACGGCCTAGCCGAATGGCCCCTCGGGCCGAGCCGGGATCCACCTTCCGGCCGCCCTGAGTGATCTCGAGCTCGCCGCGCGCGGCCATCTCGCGCGCCCGCGCGCGCACCGACTCCATCAGCGGGCGGAAGTCCGCTGCGCCAGCAAGCGCGCGGGCCGCGTCGGAGGGACAGATGGTCTTGCCCGCGTCGCGCGCTTCCAGCAGCGCCACGATTTTCGCCTCGATCTGTTCGGGGGTGGGCCGCTTCACGCCGGCGAGCGTATTCGGCTTGTGCCAGAGCGGACTCCCGATGGACGCTGGATCGTGGTCGACGGCCGTCGCTGGCGCGCCAGCGACCCGTCGCTGCCCGAGGCCCGTCGCGCGGAGCTCGTGCGCGAGCTGATGTCAGCCCGGTCGTCGGTGGGCTGGGCCAAGCGGCGTGGCGACGCGGCGGCCGAGCGCGCCGCCCGCGACCGTGTCCACGCCGCCAAGGTCGCTCTCGGCGAGCGCGGGCCCAAGTGGTAGCGGCTCGTTTTCCGGGACCCGTTCCGGATATCCGTGATTGGTGATCTCGCTGACGTATGACGATGGTCCCGACCCGGTCTGGACACCGCGCGTGCTCGACGCACTCGCGGCACACGGCGCCACCGCCACCTTCTTCGTGCTCGCGCCGGCGGCCGAGCGGCACCCCGAGCCCGTGCAGCGGGCGCGTGCGGAGGGCCACGAGGTCGCTCTCCACGCCGACCGCCACGTGCGTCACACGCAGATGAGCGGCGCCGAGCTGGCGGCGGACACCGCCAGCGCACTTCGCCGCCTGCGCGCTCTGGGCGTGCGCCCACGACGCTGGCGCGCCCCGTGGGGAGTGGTTACGCCGGACACCCACTCGGTGGCCGACCGCATGGGTCTGGAGCTGGTGCACTGGACCGTGGACTCGCACGACTGGCGTGGCGACGACGCCGATCGGATGCTCGCCGCCTGTGGCTCGGACGTGGCGGCCGGCAGCGTCGTGCTGATGCACGACGGGCTCGGGCCGGGCGCCCGCCGTCGCGACTGCGCTCACACGGTCGAGCTCACCGAGCGGCTGCTGGCGGGTGCGCGCGCTCCGGCCGGCTCGCTGGAGCGCGCGGCGGCGTGAGCGCGGAGGTCAACCACCGCGCCGCGGCCGAGGCCGAGGCAGTGGCCGCGGTGGCCGCCGGCGCGACCGACCTGGACCGCGAGCCGCGGTTTCCGGTCGAGGCGTTCGCCGCGCTGCGGGCCGCCGGCGTCACGAGGCATGAGGGCCCTGCGCCGGAGCACTGGCGCCTGGTTCGCGCCGTGGCCCGCGCCGACGGATCCGTGGCGCGGATCCTGGATGGACACCTGAACGCCGTCGAGCGCCTGGCCCAGACGGCCCCGGTCTGGCTACGCGACCGCGAGCTCGGGCGGGTGCATAGCGACGGCGCCCTGCTGGGCGTGTGGGGAGCCGACCCCGGACCCGGCGAGGGCGAGCCCGCCCGGCTGGAACGGGGCGGGGTGCGGGGCGTCAAGACCTTCTGCTCCGGCGCCGGTGGGGTTGATGCGGCGCTGGTGCTCGTGAGGGGCGATCAGCCCGGGCCGCCGCTGCTGGCCTACGTCGATCTGACCGAGGGCGTCCGGATCGACCGCTCCTGGTACCGCGCGGCGGGCATGCGTGCGTCCGAGAGCCATCGCGTCGTGTTCGAAGACGCGCCGGTGCTCGCGGTGCTGGGCGAACCCGGCGAGATTTCGCGCGAGCCCTGGCTCGGTCGTGACGCCATCCGCACCGCAGCGTGCTGGGCGGGGCTGGTCGATGCGGTCCGCGAGGAGGCGCTGGCGGCGCTGGCGCAGCGCCCCGGTGATGACGACCTGAGCGCGCTGGCCGCGGGCCGGATGCTCACCGACGCGGGGACCATCGACGCGTGGTTTACGCGCGCGGCAGCGGCGATCGCTTCTGATCCGGCCGCCCCCACGTCCGATCTGTCGGTGGCACTGCGCGCCGCCATCGCGGCAGCGGCACGTAACACGGTCGACGAGGCCGTACGCGCCGCCGGTTCACGCCCACTGGCAGCCGGCGGCCGCCTGGACCGTTCGCGCCGCGACCTCGAGCTGTTCCTCAACCAGCACCGCCTCGACCCGCTCCTGGCGCGACTGGGTCGCAGGGCTCTGGGCACGTGAGCAGCGCTCCGGGGTCGCGCCTCACGCGTGCGTACTTCGACGACCTCTACCGCCACGACCCCGACCCCTGGGACTTCGCCACCAGCCACTACGAGAGCGAGAAGTACGCGGACTCGCTGGCGGCGCTCGGCGAGCGCAGCTTCGAGCGCGCGCTCGAGGTGGGCTGCTCCATCGGCGTGCTCACGGAACGGTTGGCACCGCGCTGTGGTGAGCTGGTGGCGGTGGACCTCTCGCCCGCTGCGGTCGCCGCCGCGCGCGAGCGGACGGCGGAGTGTGCCGGCGTCCGGGTCGAGCGGGCGTCGCTACCGGAAGACATGCCGGAGGGACCGTTCGACCTGATCGTCTGCTCGGAGGTCCTGTACTACTGGGACGCGGAACTGCTCGAGCACGGCCTCGACGTACTCGTGGCCGGCCTGGTTCCCGGGGGGCTGCTCCTGGCCGTGCACTGGACCGAGCGCACCAGCGAGTATCCGCTTCAGGGCCGCGACGTGCACCGCGCGCTGGCCGCGCGCCCCGATCTGCGGGCGGTGCACGGCCACGACCGCCCGCACTACCGGCTCGACCTCCACGCCCGCGCGTGACACCGCCGGCCGGGGTGGTCATCGTCGGCGGCGGACCCGCGGGGCTGGCAACCGCGCGCGCCTACCGCGAGTCCGGCGGCGGCGGGCCGGTCACCATCGTGGCCGGGGAGCCACACCTGCCCTACGAGCGCCCGCCGCTGACGAAGGACTTCCTGCTGGGCGAGGCCAGCGAGGACGACCTGCAGATCGAGCCGGCGGCTTGGTTCGACGAGCACGACGTCGAGCTGCGCATCGGGGCGACCGCAACCGCGCTCGATCCGGCGGCGCAGCGCGTCACGCTTGCCGATGGGGAGCAGCTGGCGTATGACGCGTGCGTCCTGGCCACCGGCGCCGAGCCGCAGCGGCCGCCGGTGCCCGGCGCCGCCGCCGCGGGCATCCGGACCATGCGCCGGATCGAGGACTCGCGCGCGCTCCAGGCCCACGGGAAGCGGGTCGTGGTGGTGGGCTCGGGCTTCGTTGGCTGTGAGGCGGCGGCAACGCTGGCGCGCCGCGGCGCGGCGGTCACAGTCGCCACCGCGGAGACGCTGCCGCAGGGGGAGCGGCTGGGGCCGGAGGCGGGCGGGCGGATCGCCGCGTGGATCGAGGAGGCGGGTGCGGAGCTGCTGTGCGGAGCCGAGCTGGACCGCATCGAGCGCGTCGAACGGGGGTGGAGGATTCACGCCGGGCGTTCGGTTCTGGAGGCCGACACCGTGCTGCTGGCCACCGGGATCACCCCGCGCCTGGAGCTGGCCGAGGCGGCCGGACTGCGGCTGGACGGCGAGGCGATCGCCACCGGCGCCGACATGCGCACCAGTGACCCATCGATCCTCGCGGTAGGTGACGTGGCCTACGCGCACAACGCCGCCGCGGGCCGCCCGCTGCGGGTCGAGCACTGGGGCGAAGCGCTCACGCATGGCGCGGTGGCCGGCGCGGTGCTGGCGGGGGAGGCGCGCGAGTGGGACACGGCCCCCGGCTTCTGGAGCGCGATCGCCGGCCGGACGCTCAAGCACTTGGCCTGGGGCGACGGCTACGCCACCCTCCGGTTCGAGAGCGGTGGCGACGGCGGCTTCACCGCCTGGTACGCCGACCGCGCCGGGGTGTGCGTCGGCGTTCTGTGCCACGAGCGGGACGGCGACTACGAGCGCGGCCGGCGGCTGATCGAGGCCGGGGGACCGTGCCCGTGAGCGTGCTGCGCTGCTGCGTCGTGGTCCCGGCACGGGACGAGCAGGAGCTGGTCGGCGCCTGCCTGGATGCCCTGGCGGCCCAGGGCGGCGTCGCGCCCGACGAGTGGGAGGTCGTGGTGGTCCTGGACGCGTGCGCCGACGACACAGCGGGCGAAGTGGCTCGCGCCCGCGACCGGCACCCATCGCTGCGCGTGGGTGTGCTGGCGGGCCCGGGCCGCGGCGCGGGGCCGGCGCGACGGGTTGGGATGGACGCCGCCGCGGCCCGCCTGCCCCCCGGCGGCCTGATCGCCTGCACGGACGCCGACTCAACCGTGGCTCCGGACTGGGTGGCTGCCCAGCTCGCGGCGGTGGCTGCGGGCGCTCGTGCGATCGGGGGCCGGATCGAGATCGCGCCGGCCGAGATGGCCACGCTGCCAGCGGCGGTCGCGGAGGACCGCCGCCGGCGCCAGCGTCGCCGCCATCAGCTGATACTGGCGAATCCGGGCCCGCCCGGCTCGACCAGCGAGCACTGGCAGTTCAGCGGCGCGTCCCTGGCCGTGACCGCCGACGTCTACCGCCATGTCGGCGGCATGGGTCCGCAGCCGGCGCTGGAGGACGAGGCCTTCGAGCGCGCTTTGATCGATCACGGCGTGCCGATCCACCGTCCGCTGGCGGTGCGCGTTACCACGAGCGGGCGACTCGTCGGACGCGCCGAAGACGGCCTGGCACACGATCTGGCCGAGGCCGCGTTTGCCCGCTGCGTGACCGGCAAGACGCAACCGGAGCCGGCCCGCCGCAGAGAGTTCCTCCTGAAGCGCGGCGGCCGGCCAGGCGGGGCAGCGGCCGACTAGATCCCAGGCGGTCGCTGCCCTACGCCGCTCGCTCAGTGATTGCGCAGCGCGTCGATCAGCTGGTCCTTGTCCATGTCCGCGCGGCCGTCGATGTCCAGCTCCGCTGCACGCGACTCAAGGTCGTCCTTGGACCAGTCTTCGTAGCTCGGTGACTCACCGCCGCGCTCACCGGCGGTCTCGCGGTCGGTGTTGGCGATCCGCGCCGCCTTCTCCTTGCTTGCGCCCTCGCGACGAAGTGCCTCGTACTGCTCATCGTCCTTGACGCTCGGTCCGTGGTCATCCGCCATGCGTCCTCCTTCGTCCATGGTGCACAGACCGCGGCTATCCGCTTCCGACAGGGGCAAACGTCGCCTCAGGCAGCGGCCAGGAAGAAGGTCTCCACCGCCAAGTCCGGGTCCACATGGTTGGAGGACATGAAGGCCACGACCTCGCGCTCCAGCCAGGTCTCGACCAGATGGACCAGGTCGTCGCGCATCAACCGCTGGAACTCTTGGCGGGTGTCCAGCACGCGCTCCTCGCCACCCGATGCGACCAGCCGCTGCTCGCCCTTGGTCAGGGTGTCCGACAGCACGATCGTGACCATGTCGTCGTTGATGACGGTCCGGGCCTTCGTGGGGCCCCGGCCCGTGTACTCGCGGAGCAGATGCACCGCCCCATCGGAGATGGCGCTGCCCGGGGAACCGGATCGCTCTCGGCCGGCCTCCATGAGGCCTCCAAATCCGCGCCCTCTTCATAACCGTGCGCGAGTAAAGGAAAGAGGACGCGACGACGCCCTTAAACGCGGCCGACCGATCGTAGCGGCTCAGTCGAGCCGAGGCGAACGGCGTTCCGCCTTCATCGCGGCCTCCTGTGAATGCCGTCGACCGCCGGCGACCGCCGTGCGCACCTCACGCTCGTGATCGCGGAAGGCCGACCAGTAGCCGTCGTCGAACTCCTCCACCACCTGGAACGTCCAGCGGTCCTCGAGCACATTGCGTCCGATCAGGTCGCGCTGGATCCCGTCGGCAAGGTCGCCGGCGCCGGCGGCGCGAAGCCCCTCCACGGCCTCGTCGAGCTTGAGGTCGGCCCGTCCGATCAGCTGGTGAAACGAGTACAGGTGGCCACGGGCGCGCTCGACCGTCTCCAGTGCGTCGGTCATCGCCCCGGCCGCGGCGGCCGGGGCGTCGTCGCTCGGTCCGCCTTCGGTCAACGCCGTTGGCCGCTGCGCTCTTCGCGGCGGGCCTCAGCGTCCACGTCGGGGTCGAGGTCGTCGGCGTGATCGTGGCGCTCGTCGGCGGCGGTGCGCTCGCGCTCGGCCTGGACCTTTCGCTCGTCGGCCTTGGCCTGCTCGCGCTTGGCGATCGCCGCCTGCTCCTCGGCCTCGGCCTCGCGCGCCTGTGCGCGGGCGCCGCGGACCTGTGCCTCCTTGCGATGGTCGTGCGCCTCCACTCGGCGCTGGTCATCACGAACGCGCTTCCTGCGACGCCCGCCCACGACCGCCGCGATCAACGCGATCACCACTACGACGGCGACGATGATGAGAACGATCTCCATTGCTGCTCCCTCTCCTCGATGGCGTCTCCCTTGCCCCGGCCTGGCTGCTACCCGGGGCCGATGGGGTGCAACCGCCTCAATTCGAACCGGCGCCGACGGGTCCGTCCGGCGCCGTCAACCGACGGCGGACGTCCCCGCGGCGTTCTGCGGCGTCTACATGCCTGCAGACCTGATCCGGGCTTCCCGGGGGGCCCCGGTCAAAACCTTCCTCAAGCGGCATCGGTCTCCAGCGACTCCAGCAGCTGGTTCAGCGAGCGTCGCAGAAGTCTGGAGACGTGCATCTGCGAGATTCCGCACCGGACGGCGATTTCCGACTGGGTCAGGTCCTCGATGAAGCGCATGTGCAGCATCCGCTGCTCGCGCTCCGAGAGCTTGCGGAAGGCCGGCCGGATGGCCTGACCGATATCGACCGAGTCGTAGCCGGGCTCCAGCCGGCCGACCGCGTCCCCCAGGGTCCGGGCCGTCTCGTCCGGGTCGACCCCCGCCGGAGCGTCGAGCGAGGGGGGTGAGTACCCGTGGGCCGCGTCCATCGCCTCGACAACCTCGTCGATGGTCAGGTCGGTCCTGGCGGCCAGCTCGCGGACGGTCGGCGCGTGGCCCTGCGATGCCGACAGCGCCTCTGCGGCGGCGTTGACCTTCAGATAGCGCTCTTGGAGCGGGCGCGGCACGTGCAGGGTCCAGCCGTGGTCGCGGAAGTGGCGCTTGAGCTCGCCCTGGATGGTGGTCACGGCGTAGCTCACGAACGAGCCGGCCGTGCTGTCGTAGCGATCGATCGTCTTGAGCAGGCCCAGGTAGGCCACCTGCTCCAGGTCCTCACGGGGCTCGCTACTGCGACGGTGACGATTGGCCAGGCGCCTGGCCATCGGCATGTGGCGGCGCGTGAGCTCCTCGCGCGCGCTCAACGAGCCTTCCGCGTACTGATTGAGCAGCGCCTCGTCTGTCTCTCGCCCGTTAGAAACGCTGTGTCCGCCGAGCGGACTATCCAGGATGGACATTCGGGCCCTCGCGATCGACGTTTCTCTGTCGGTCGCAGGATCCGAAAGCGCCGGGCCGTCACCGACCGGAACCGTCTCCTACGCACTCCTGAAGCTCACCGCCGGGCAGACGGCGTCTCCGTGACGAAAGATACCAACCGCCCGGCAGTTTCAAAAGTGGGTTTGCGCCAGGGGCAAATGGTAAACCGGTCGTGTCCCACAGCCGCCGCTTGGCAGTACCGACGATCCCACTCGCGCGTGGTTGCCCCCGAATGAACCGGAAGGCGGCGTGCATGGCGGACGACGGGAGCGAGCGCTCGGACACCCGACAGATCTCGGACGCGATGGTCCGCCTCTACAAGGAACTGTTCGGCCGCGGTCCGACGAAGGTCAGAAGTCACTGGGCGGGGGAGGACACCATCATCTGCTCGCTCGAGGACACCTTCACGCGTGCCGAGCAGAACATGGCCGCCAACGGCGAGCACCAACGCCTGCGCGACATGAGGATCTACTTCCAGCACGCCAGTGCGGACGATTTCCGCGGCGCGGTGGAGGAGATCACCGGGCGCCGGGTGCGAGCGTTCGTGTCCGGGGTCGACACGCATGAGGATGTGGCGGCCGAGGTGTTCTACCTGCACCCCGCGTGAGCCGGAACGGCGGATCCGGCGATCCGCATGAAACAGCCGATTCCCGATAGTCGGGTTTCTCCCGATACAGGAGTGACCATGGTCCAGGAAGGGACCCCTCCGACGGGCGAAGGCCCCGGCGAGCCCGACCGCGAGGGCATCGCGGTCGAGGGCGACGGACCGGACGTGCATACCGAGCCCGGTGAGGGCCACCCCGCCGGCGACGGCGAGCGCGGCGAGCGTGACATCGGCGGCCCGACGGCCCCGGCGGACGGCCCCGGCGACGCCGATGCCGAGGAGGGCGACTGACATGGCTACCTGCGAGGTCTGCGGCAACGACTACGACAAGGCCATGAAGATCACGGTGCGACGCCGTCCAGGATCGCGCCTAGTACGCCGCTACGGTCGCAGCACCGGCTTGCCCTCGGGTCTGTGGGACGGATTGGTTCGCGCTCGCGGAAGCGGGTAACGCTGCTCGCCTATGACCGAACTGAAGACTCGCGACGTGAAGCTGATCCAGTACCTCAACGAGGCCTACGGAAAAGAGAAGGAGCTCGAAACGGCGCTCCAGGCCCACATCGGGATGGCCGTCCGTGACGCCTACCGAAAACGGCTCAACGAGCACCTTGCGGAGACCAAGGACCACGCGCGCCGGATCGAACGCCGAATCGAGAAGCTGGGCGGCAAGGCCGCGGCCGGCGCGCTTCCCGGTGCGATCGGCGAGATAGCCGAGGCCGTGCAGACCGGGACGAAGAAGGCTGCTGCGCTTGCCCAGGGCCCGCTGCACGCCGTACGTGGTCTCAGCGCGGCCGAGAAGCAGCTCAAGAACGCCAAGACCGAGTACTCCGAGGAACACGAGGAGATCGCCAACTACACCGCAATCGAAACGCTCGCCGAGGCGGTTGGCGACAAGGAGACAGCCAAGCTGGCACGGGACATCCGGCTCGACGAGGAGCGGATGGCCAAGTTCCTGGCCGGACAGATCGCGGTCATGACCAAGCAGGTCGCCCGCGAGGAGATCCCCGCCGACCAGCGCGGCTAGGCGCCGGCAGCAGAGGATTGCCGTTGCCCGCGTCCCTCCTCAACCTCCAATCGGCGGCCGGTTGTGCCCGCCGCGACGGACGGGACTGCCCCGTCCTCGCGGTCGGGCTCCCGGCCGGTCAGCCGCCCGAGGAAACGGCTTCGATCAGTTCACCGGCCTTGTCGTCGTCCAGATTCTTGGCCACGTCGGCCTGGCTGACCATGCCCACCAGCTCCTGCCCGTCGATCACGGGCAGCCGCCGGACCTTGTGATCCTTCATCGTGCTCAGGGCCTCGTCGACCGAGTCGTCCGCGCCGATGGTCACCGGCTTCTCGCCGCCGAGGTCGATCGCCTTGGTCGAGCCCGGATCCTTGCCCTGGGCCAGCACGCTCACGACGATGTCACGATCGGTGACCACACCCTTGAGCCGGTTGTCATCGCCGCAGATCGGCACGGCGCCGACGTCGAGGTCGGCGAGCAGCTTGGCCGCATCGGTCACGGAGTCGTTCTCGCCGATGCACTGGGCGCCGCCGGTCATGATGTCTCTGGCTGTCTTGGCCACTTGGTCTCCCTTCGGTCGTCGTTGGCAGGCGGGCGAATTACCGGACCGCCGACGACGCAAACCAGGCGTTCCATCCGTGTTGTCTGGGTGAAACCGGGTAGCCGCGGCGGTCGTGAAGGTCGTCGTCACAGGCGCAACCGGCAATGTGGGCACGAGCGTGCTCGCCGCGCTGGGCCAGGATCCGACGGTTCGCGAGATCGTCGGGCTGGCCCGGCGCCCTTCGGCGGCGCCGATGGAGAAGACCACGTGGGTGGCCGCCGACGTGGTGGATGCCGACCTGGCAGCGCTGTTCGCGGGCGCCGACGCCGTGGTTCATCTGGCTTGGCTGATCCAGCCCGCGCGCGACCAGGCGACGGTTTCGCGCACCAACGTCGAGGGCAGCGCCCGCGTCTTCCACGCGGTCGCGGCCGCGGGCGTGCCGGTGCTGGCATACGCCTCCTCTGTCGGTGCCTACTCGCCCGGCCCCAAGGACCGGCGCGTGGACGAGGCCTGGCCCACCGGGGGCATCGACAGCTCGTACTACTCGCGCCAGAAGGCCGAGGTCGAGCGGCTGCTCGACCGGTTTGAGAAGGCGTCCCCGGACTGTCGCGTGATCCGGATGCGCCCCGGCCTGATCTTCAAGCGCGATGCGGCCACCGAGATCCGGCGCTACTTCGCCGGCCCGTTCATGCCCAATGCGCTGCTCCGGCACGGCCTGCTGCCGGCCGTGCCCGGAACCGACGACCTGGTCTTCCAGGCGGTGCACTCGCATGACGTCGCCGAGGCCTTCCGGTTGGCGCTGGCCGAGGACTCCGCACGCGGGGCCTACAACCTTGCCGCGGAGCCCGTTCTGGACTCGGCGCGGCTGGCCTCGGTGATCGGCGCGCGTTCGGTGAGGGTCCCGGCCGGGTTGCTTCGCGGTGCGGCCAAGGCCACGTGGAGGGCTCGCCTGCAGCCCACTTCGCCCGGGTGGGTGGACATGGCGCTCCAGGTCCCGCTGATGGAGACGGCCCGGGCCGAGCGGGAGCTGGGGTGGACGCCCCGCCGCAGCTCGGAGCAGGCGCTCGGGGAGCTGTTGGAGGGCATCGCCCGCGGGGCCGGCTTCGATACGCCACCGCTGTCGCGTGAGTCCTCTGGCCCGCTGCGGGTACGCGAGCTGATGTCCGGCGTCGGCGGCCGTAGCTGGTGACCGGCGCGGCCGCGCGCCGGGTCCCGCGGTCGCCTCGACACCGACCTCAGTTCAGTGCTAGCGGGGCCCGCGAGGCCATCGGGGGCCGCTCCTCGATTCCGGGCACGGCCGGTGACACCAGCCGGCTGATCGCCGCGTCCAGCACCGCCGAGGCCATCGGGGCCAGCTCGGCCAGCGGCTGGTGATGGTTCTGGCGCACCTCGAGGTCGACCTGCGCCATACGGTCGAGGCCGACTTCGCGCCACGCGTCGATCAGCAGCGCGATGTCCACCCCGTAGCCGGTCACGAACGGCAGCTCCATCAGCAGCTCCCTGCGCGCCGCCAACTCGCCCGCTAGCGGTTGGCGGACCTCCGCCAGCTCCGGAAAGAACCGGCGCAGGAGCGGCTTGGCGGTCAGCTCGGTCACGCGACCGCCACCGTGGTCGGCGCTGGCGCCGTTCGCGCGGAAGGGCCGGCGGTAGTAGCCCTTGACGAAGTCGGTGTCCCGCCCGCACACCAGCGCGCCGACGAGGCCGCAGGCGAAGTGAGCGCCGAGGTCCTCGGAATCGGCGTCCAAAAAGCACACGACGTCGCCGTGCGCCACGGTGAGCGCTCGCCACAGCGCGTCGCCTTTGCCACGAACGGGGCCGTACTCCGGACAGAGGTCCGGCTGTGAATGAACCTCGGCGCCCGCGGCCCGGGCGATGTCCGCCGTGCCGTCGGTGGAGTCGTCGACCACCACCACCTGGTCGACCGCGCCGTCGTCGACCAGCGGCATCAACGCCTCCACGATCGGCCCGATCGTTGCCGCCTCGTCGCGTGCCGGAAGGCACACCGACACCGAGGACTCACGCTCGGCGCGTATCCGCGCAGCGGGGAAGGCGGAGTGGTGGTGGCGGCGCATGGGAGGCCCTGTGTTTCCGGACCAGCGTGACCGAAACCGTTTCTCGGCCGGCGCCCTGGGCAACCGGCCCTGGCACCCGACCAAGTGAGAAGCGATGAAGGCACTGACATGGCAGGGGGTCCACGACGTCAGCGTCGAGACGGTCCCCGATCCCGAGCTCGAGCACCCCACGGACGCGATCATCCGAGTCACCTCGTCGGGGATCTGCGGCTCGGACCTGCACCTCTACGAGGTGCTCGGCCCCTACCTCGACCCGGGCGACATCCTCGGGCACGAGCCGATGGGCGTGGTCGAGGAGGTGGGCTCCGACGTCAAGCACATCGCGCCCGGTGACCGCGTCGTGATCCCGTTCAACATCTCGTGCGGGCACTGCTTCATGTGCGACAAGGGGCTCATGTCCCAGTGTGAGACCACGCAGGTGCGCGAGTTCGACACCGGCGCGGCGTTCCTGGGCTACACCAAGCTCTACGGCCAGGTGCCGGGCGGCCAGGCCGAGTTCCTGCGCGTGCCCCAGGCACAGTTCGGGCCGATCAAGGTGCCCGAGGGCCCGCCCGACGACCGCTTCGTCTACCTGTCCGACGTGCTGCCCACCGCATGGCAGGCGGTGGAATACGCGAACATCCCCGACGGCGGCGACGTACTGGTCCTGGGCCTCGGTCCGATCGGCGAGATGTCGTGCCGGATCGCACAGCAGCGTGGCATCGAGCACGTGATGGCAGTGGACCTGGTCCCGGAGCGGATCGACCGCGCCCGGTCCCACGGCGTCGACGTGTTCGACCTCGACGAGCACGACGACCTGCCGGAGACGATCAGATCGGTGACCGACGGCCGCGGGCCGATCTCCGTGATCGACGCGGTTGGGATGGAGGCGCACGGCGCGCCGATCGGCAAGCTGGCTCAGCGCCTGGCCGGGTTCCTGCCCGACGCGGCGGCGCAGAAGATGATCGAGACGGCCGGCACCGACAGGCTCAGCGCGCTCCACATGGCGATCGAGCTCGTGCAGCGCGGCGGCACGATCTCGCTCTCCGGCGTCTACGGCGGCGCGGCCAGCCCGATGCCGTTGATCCAGATGTTCGACAAGCAGCTCAACGTGCGCATGGGCCAGGCCAACGTCAAGCGCTGGATCGACGATCTGATGCCCCTGGTGACCGCAGATGACGACCCGCTGGGCGTCGAGAGCTTTGCCACCCATCACGTGCCCCTTGACGAGGCCCCACAGGCGTACGAGACGTTCCAGAAAAAGGAGGACAACGCCTTCAAGGTCCTGATCAAGCCGTGACCACGGTCCGCGCTGGCTGCTGATCAAGCGCCGCGACGAGGAGGCCGATGCGCGGCGCAACCCGGTCAGCACCGAGCCGAAGTCCGTGCTCAGCGGCCAGACCGTGCAGCAGATGGGCGAGCGGCGTTGTACCCGCCCGCCTCGAGCAGGGTGTCCACCGCGAAGTCGGCGGCCGGGCGGCTGAACTTCTCGTGGTGGCGCAGCATCGCGTGCTTGCCGCCCGGGACGTTCACGTACTCCATGGCGATGCCGTGGCGGCGCAGCCGCTCGGCCATCGCGGCCGACCGCTGCGGGCTGGCGATACGGTCCTTTGACCCGTGGACGATCAGCAGGCGCTGGCCGTCGATGCCAAACGGAGTGTCGGTGGGCAACACCCACGGCGCCAGCGCCACCGCACCGCGCACCTGTGGCCTGCCCGCTGCCAGCAGCGCCGCGCGCCCGCCGAGCGAGTGACCTGCGAGAACCACGGGCAGCGCACTACCGAGCCGGTTGGCCACCTCGTCGAGCGCCCAGTGGACGTCCTCCACCGGCGTGTGGTGGGCGTCCCAGCCGCGCCGTGAGTTCAGCAGCCGGAGCACGGCCAGCCGGTCGCCGCCCGCGTGCGCGATCCGCTTCGCGATCGGGATCATCCGCAGCACCGACAGCTGCGTCGGGCTGACCATCATGTTCTCGCGTCGGGCGGCGCCGCCGTGCAGCACGAGCACGACGCCGCGCGGCAGCGCGGGAACGGTTGTGTCGATCAGCCGCGGCTGGAGCTCCACGCCCGGAGCTTAGGCGGCGGTGGCACCGCTCCAGCGAGCGAGCCGTGAGTTTGCGGGGCGCCCCGCCGGACAACCGGCGGACATGGCATCGACCACCATCGGCTCATTGCCGCTCGGGCGGCTGCGCGACGAGCTCGCGGGAGGCTCGCTGCGCGCTAGCGCCGGCGCGTGCGGCCACCGCCCTTGGCCGTGGACTCACCGGCGCCCAGGAGGCGGCTGATGGCCCGGAACGGCAGCATCACGACGTCGACGATGGTATTCAGGATTGCTCTCAGGATCTTCATGGGTAACCAACTGTCCGAGGAAGCATGAGCCAAACCGCCATCCTCGACATCGACGGCACGCTGGTGGACACCAACTACCACCACGCGCTCGCCTGGTTCTGGGCGTTCCGCCAGGAGGGGGCGATCCTGCCGATCTGGCGCATCCACCGCTCGATCGGGATGGGCGGTGACCAGCTGGTCGGCGCGCTCACCAGCGACGCGTTCGAGGCCGAGCACGGCAACGCCGTGCGGGCCGCGGAGAAGATCCTCTACATGACGCTGATCCGCGACGTGGAGCCGATGCGCGACGCACGTGAGCTGATGGAGGACCTCAAGCGCGCGGGCCACACGATCGTGCTGGCCAGCTCGGCCAAGGACGACGAGGTCGACCACTACCTCGACCTTCTGGACGTGCGCGACCTGGCCGACGACTGGACCAGCTCCGGGGACGTGAAGTCCACCAAGCCCGAGCCCGATCTGGTGCACGCCGCCAAGGAGAAGGCGGGTGCCGGGAAGGCCGTGATGCTGGGCGACACCACCTGGGACATCGAGGCGGCGAAGAAGGCCCGGGTGCCGACCGTGGCTGTGACCACCGGCGGTTTCTCACGCGCCGAGCTGGAGGAGGCGGGCGCGGTGGCCGTGTTCGAGTCGCTGACCGCGCTGCGCGCCGGGCTGGCCGACACGCCGTTCGGCTAGGCCGGGCTGGCCGCCTCCTGGAGGTCCTCCTCGATCGCCTCGAGGCTGCGGCCCTTCGTCTCGGTGACCCGGGTGCCCACGAACAGCGCGGCAAACACGCCGATCACCGCGTAGCCGAGGAACACCGGCCCGGCCTCGAACTCTTCCAGCAGGATCGGGAACGTCTGGGCCACCAGGAAGTTGGCCCCCCAGTGCAGGAAGATCGCCACGCCCATCGCTGATCCGCGCACGCTCAGCGGCAGCACCTCGGGCAGCATCACCCACACCACCGGCCCCCAGGTGGCGGCGAACGAGACGATGAAGCCGCCGAGGCACGCAAGCGTGACGATGGCCAGCGGGTCACCGGCCGAGTTCGGCTCGGCCATCAGCAGGTTCGACAACCCCAGCACGGTCAGGCTGGTGACCATCCCGCCCAGGCCCGCCAGCAGCAACGGCTTGCGCCCCACGCGGTCGACGATCCGGACGGCCACCACCGTTGCGGCCACGTTGAGCACTCCGATGACGAGGTTGGCGTAGATCGCGCCGGAGTTGCCGAAGCCGACGTTCGTGAGCGTGGTCGGGGCGAAGTAGATGATCGTGTTGATCCCGACCAGCTGCTGGAACACGGCCAAGCCGATGGCCACCAGTAGTGCCGGCCGCACCCACGGGGCGAACGCCGCGCGCAGGCCCCTGTCCCCCGACTCAGCCTCCTCGACCTCGCGGATCGCCTTGATCTCCTCGTCGATCTCGGACTTCTCGCGGGTCTGTGCCAACACCGCGCGCGCGTCGTCCTCACGCCCACGCCGGATCAGCCAACGGGGCGTCTCGGGCATGCGCAACATGCCGGCGAACAGCGCCACCGACGGGATCACGGCCAAGCCCAGCATCAACCGCCAGTTCTCCGACGCGGCCAGCGCCGCGTTGACGATGAACGCGATGAGGATCCCGATGACCACCATCATCTGGTTCAGCGAGGTGACCGCGCCGCGGATCGAGGTCGGGGCCACCTCGGACAGGTACAGCGGGACGATCAGCGCGGCCGCGCCAACCGCCACGCCCAGCACCACGCGGGCGGCGACCAGGACGCCGACGGTGGGAGCGAGCGCGGCGCCAAGCGCCCCGACCGTGAAGATCACGGCGGCGACCAGGATCACCTTGCGCCGGCCCAGGCGGTCGGACGTACGCCCGGCCGTGGCGGCGCCGGCCATCGCCCCCAGCAGCAGGCCGGCCACCACGGCGCCCTTCAGGAACGGTGTCAGCTCGAAGTCGTTGGGGATGAACAGGATCGCCCCTGAGATGACGCCCGTGTCGTAGCCGAAGAGCATCCCCCCGAGCGCGCCGAAGAAGTACACACCGGCGTTGTCGCGCAAGCTCGTCGCTCCCATAGGGCGCTGTTTGCCCGGAGCGGGGCGGCTCAAGCGCGTGCGTCAGACTGCGCGGCGTGGACGCCGTCGAGGATCTCCTGGAGCCGCTCCGGGGCATCTCCCTGGGGACGCTCGAGGAGCGCGCCGCGCTCCTGCGCCGGGTCGACACCAAGTACGTGATCGACCGGGACCTCCTGCGGCAGGTGATCGACCGGCTGGGCGACGATCACGATGTCCTGGAGATCGGTGGCGAGCGCGTCTTCGGGTACGAGAACGTGTACTTCGACACGTCGCAGCTGCGCTGCTTTCGCGAGCACGTCGAGTCCGTCAAGCCGCGCTTCAAGGCGCGGACGCGCCACTACGTCAACACCGGCCAGTGTGTGTTCGAGGTCAAGCTCAAGCCGATCGGCGGCGGCACCGACAAGCGCCAGACCGACCACCCCGCCGACGCCGCCGACGCGCTCACGTCAGAGGCCGAGTCTCTGCTCGAGAACGCTCTGCGCGAGACCGCGATCACGCCGCCGGATGCGCTCGAACCGGTGCTTCGCACGAGCTTCCGGCGACTGACGCTGGCGGCCCGGGAGGGCGATGCCAGGCTCACGGCCGACCTCGATGTGCGGCTCACACGGATGGATGATCGGTCGGTGCGTCTGCGAGACGATCTGATCCTGCTCGAGACCAAGAGCGAGGACGGCCACAGCCCGGCCGACCAGGTGCTGGCCGCGCTGGAGGCTGAGGTCGCTTCGCTGTCCAAGTACCGCGCCGGCGTCGACGCGCTCCTCCAGCGCGACGAGAGCGGCGAGCTGGACCCGGCGCGGCGGTTGTTCGGCTAGCGCCCGTTGCGGAACTGCTCCACCGAGCCGGTGGCGTTCACGGCCTCGGAGATCCGCTCGAGGCCGATCACGTAGGCGGCCGTGCGCAGCGTGACCTCGCGCTCGCGCGAGCAGTCCCAGACAAGCTCGGACTGCTCGACCATCCTCTGCTCCAGGCGACCCGCCACGTCGTCCGCGCTCCAGCGCACGCCGCTGCGGTTCTGCGCCCACTCGAAGTAGGACACGGTCACACCGCCGGCGTTGGCCAGGATGTCCGGGATCACGATCACGCCGTTGTCGTCCAGTTCCTGGTCCGCCGCGACGGCGATCGGGCCATTGGCCACCTCGAGCACCACGCGCGCCCGCACGCGTGAGGCGTTCTCGTCGGTGATCACGTCTTCGAGCGCGGCCGGGATCAGCACGTCGACCTCCAGCTCCAGCAGATCCTCGGGGTCCAGCTCCTCGCCCGCGTCCGCGGGCAGCTCGCCATCGGCGTCCTTGGCCTCGCGAAGGGCCGCCACGTCGAGGCCGTTCTCCGCGTACACGGCACGGGTGGAGTCGGATGCGGCGACCACCGTGTAGCCGGCATCGGCGCACAGCTGCGCCATCCGCGCGCCGGCGTTGCCGAAGCCCTGGATCGCCACGGTCTGCAGGTCGGGCTCGTCACCACCCGCCGCCTCGGCCAGCTTGGGCGCAAGCGTCTTGAGCACGTGGAAGGCGCCGTCGGCCGTTGCGGTATCGCGGCCGAGGCTGCCGCCCAGCGAGAGCGGCTTGCCCGTGACCGCGGCCGGCATCTGGGCGCGGCGGATGATCGAGTACTCGTCGACCATCCAGCCCATGACCATCTGATCGGTGTACATGTCGGGTGCCGGGATGTCGGTGTCGGGTCCGATCAGGTCGGCGATCCTGGTGATGTAGTTGCGCGACAGGCGCTCCTTCTCGGCCAGCGACAGCTCCTTGGCGTCGACCGTGATGCCCCCCTTCGCGCCCCCGAACGGCAGGTCGAGGCACGCGCACTTGAACGTCATCCAGAAGGCCAGCGACTGCACCTCGTCAACGTTCACCTGTGGGTGGAAGCGAATGCCGCCCTTGGTCGGTCCGCGGGTGGCGTCGTAGCGCACGCGGTAGCCGGGGAAGGTCTGCAACGAGCCGTCGTCCATGCGCAGCGGCACCGACACCTTCAGCACCGACTGCGGCAGGCGGAGGCGCTCGAGGGTGTCCTCGGACACCTCGGCGACCGCAGCGGCCGCCTCCAGCCGCGCGCCGGCGCCCTCGAACAGGCTGCTCTTGGTCTCTGAGCTCATCTTGGCCCTATGCCCGGATCCGCCGGTATAGGATCGCCCGCATGGGTGAGGCAAGCGTGAAGGCACTGGCGGGGCTGCGAATCGTGATCGGGCTGCTGTCCTGGTTCGCGCCGAATCTGGCGGGCACGCTGTTCGGGCTCGACGTCAAGCGCAACAAGCAGGCGCCGTACCTGGCGCGGCTGTTCGGGGTGCGCGACGTGGCGCTCGGGGTCGGCACGCTGATGGCCAAGGGCTCGAACCGGCGCACCTGGCTCCAGATGGGCCTGCTGTGCGACACCGCCGACGCGGCGGCCGCCGGCCTCGGCCACAAGGATGGCTACCTGGACGCGCAGACCGCGATCATGGTCGCCGCGCCCGCGGTGGCGGCGGTAGGCCTCGGCGCCGCGGCGCTGGGTATAGGCGACGATTCCGACACAGAACGTCAAGGCGACACCGCGCGGTAGCGCTCCTGGGCCACTCGCCGCTCCTCGGCGTGGTCGACGATCGGCTCGGGGTAATCGCGGCCGATCACGCAGCCGGCCATCCGCTGGTCGCCCTCGCTCATGGTCCACGGCTCGACCAGGTGTGAGTCGGGCACGCCGGCCAGCTCCGGCACCCAGCGGCGCACGTACTCGCCGCCGGGGTCGAACTTCTTCTGCTGGAGCATCGGGTTGAACATGCGCTGGAAGTAGGGCTTGGGGTCGGTCCCAACCGACGACACCCACTGCCAGTTGCCGTTGTTGGCGGCCATGTCGCCGTCGACGAGGTGTTCCATGAAGTGGGCCTCGCCGTGACGCCAGTCCATGTGCAGGTCCTTGGTCAGGAACGAGCCGACGACCAGCCGCAGCCGGTTGTGCATCCAGCCTTCGGCCAGCAGCTGGCGCATGCCGGCATCCACGAACGGGTATCCGGTCCGGCCCTCCTTCCAGGCGTCGAGCTTCTTCGACTTGCGCGCCCACTCGAGGTCGCGGTACTTCTCCTGGAACTCCTTGCGGATCACAAACGGGAAGTGCATCAGCACGGCGGCGTAGAAGTCGCGCCAGGCCAGCTGGCGCACGAAGGCGGCCGCGCCCTTGCCGCGCTTGTCGGACGCCTTGTGCTCCAGCTCCAGCGGCGACAGGCAGCCCCAGCGCAGGTAGGGCGACAGCCGCGACGTGCCCTTGGCGGCATTGTCGTGCAGCTCTTCGTAGCGCTCCACGGGCTCGCGCAGGAAGGCGGCCATGGCCTTGCGCGCCGCCGGCTCGCCCGGCTCGAACGGCAGATCGGGCGTGTGGTCGACGCCCACGTCCGCGAGCGTGGGCATGCGCCCGGTCTTCAGGTCGCTCGGCATCGTGAGCGCGCGCGGGGTGGTGGCCGGCTCGCGCCGGCCCTCGTCCCCCCATGTGCGGTGGAACGGCGTGAACACGGTGTACGGCTTGCCCTCGCCCGTGCGCAGGTTCGACGGATCGTCGACGGCGAACGCCCCCGGCGACGGGTGCGCGCGCACGCCGGCCTCAGCCAACCGGTCGATCACCGCCTGGTCGCGGCGGCGCGACCAGGGCGAGGAGTCGGCGGTCCAGAACACGTCCGCGGCGCCGGCCTCCTCCGCCAGCTCCGGGATCTGACGCTCGGGCTTGCCGTGGCGCACCACCAGCTTCGCGCCGCGGTCGCGCAGCGCCGCGTCAAGCTCGCGCAGGCAGCCGAGCATGAACGCTGTGCGGTTCGCGCTGGGGAAGCGGCCGGTCCTCAGCAGCCGGTCGTCGAACACGAACACGGGCACGATCCGGTCTGCCGCCGCCGCGCCCGCGAGTGCCGGCAGGTCGTGCACGCGCAGGTCGCGCCGGAACCACATGATCGCCGTGGAGGTCATCTCGCGGTACTACGGGTAGCAGGCGCTGAAGAGCCCACAAGTCGCTTGTTATGGTCCGGGTCGACCTTGGGAAACGAAGGAGTAGAGATGAGCGAAGACAAGAAGCGCACCACCACCGATTCCGGAATCCCCGCATCCAGCGACGAGTTCTCGCTCACCGTCGGCGAACAGGGTCCGATCGCGTTGCACGACCACTACGTCGTGCAGAAGATGCAGCACTTCAACCGCGAGCGCGTGCCCGAGCGCGTGGTGCACGCGAAGGGCGGCGCCGCCCACGGCGTGTTCGAGGTCACCGAGGACGTCACGCAGTTCACCAAGGCAGACTTCCTGAGCAAGGTGGGCAAGACCACCGACACCTTCCTGCGCTTCTCCACCGTGGCTGGTGAACAGGGCTTCGCCGACACCGTGCGCGACCCGCGCGGCTTTGCGATCAAGTTCTACACCGAAGAGGGCAACTGGGACATGGTCGGCAACAACACGCCGGTGTTCTTCGTCCGTGACCCGTCCAAGTTCCAGGACTTCATCCACAGCCAGAAGCGGCTGCCCGACACGGGGATGCACTCGCACGACATGCAGTGGGACTTCTGGACGCTCTCACCCGAGTCGGCCCACCAGGTCACGATCCTGATGTCCGACCGCGGCATCCCCGCCACCTGGCGCCACCAGCACGGGTTCTCCAGCCACACCTACTCGTGGATCAACGCGGGCGGCGAGAAGTTCTGGGTCAAGTACCACTTCCGCACCGACCAGGGGATCGAGAACCTGCCCGAGGCCGACGCCGACCGGCTCGCCGGCGAGGATCCCGACTACCACCGGCGCGACCTCGTCGAGGCGATCGACAAGGGCGACCACCCGTCGTGGACGTTCTCGGTCCAGGTCATGCCGTTCGAGGAAGCCGCCGACTACCGCTTCAACCCGTTCGACCTGACCAAGGTCTGGCCCAAGTCCGACTACCCGCTGATCCCCGTCGGGCGGCTGACGCTCAACCGGAACCCGGAGAACTTCTTCGCCGAGGTCGAGCAGGCCAGCTTCAACCCGTCGAACCTGGTGCCCGGCACCGGCCTGAGTCCCGACAAGATGCTCATGGGCCGGATATTCAGCTACCACGACACCCACCTGCACCGCGTGGGCCCCAACTACGAGCAGCTGCCGATCAACCGGCCCAAGTCCGAGGTCAACTCCTACAACAAGGAGGGGCCGATGACCTACCACCACGCCGGCGACCAGCCGGTCTACGCGCCCAACAGCTACGGCGGCCCCGAGGCCGTCGGGCCCGAGCACGGCGCCGACCTGGGCTGGGACGTGGAGGCCGGTGAGCTGGCCCGCTACGCCAACAAGAAGCACGCCGAGGACGACGACTTCGTCCAGCCGCGCGCGCTCTACAACGACGTCATGGGCGACGACAACCGCCAGGCGCTCGTCGACGGGATCGTCGGCCACGCCAGCACCCCCGAGATGACCGACGCGATGAAGGAGCGCGTGGTGGCCTACTGGGCCAACGTCGACGACGGCCTCGGCGCCAAGGTCGCGGCCGGCCTCGGGACCTCCAACGGCCAGGGCTCCAACGGGTCCGGCCCGGCCTCGCCCGAGGCCACCGAGCTCCTGGCCTCGCGGGCGAACAGGGCCTAGACGTTTGCTGGCTGGGCACGATGCCCAGTAGCCGAAGGCATTTCAGCAGCTCGGCCAGCATCGGGCCGGGCTGCTCGAACACGTCGCCCCACGTATAGCGCCGGAACTGATCGCCGCGAGCGTAGGCCTCGCGCTCGCGGCGGTGGTCCCGTTCCCACGAGTGGCGCGAGTTGTGGAAGCCATAGGAGTCCAGCTCAGCTGTGAGCTGGAACTCGGGCCAGCGGCAATCCACACGCCGCCCGCCCGCCGGCCTGTTGGCCACGGGCAGCGGCAGGCTGTGCTCGCGCAGCAGCTCCAGGAAGCGTGACTCGAGCCGGGACAGGCTCACGCGCGCCTCGCCGCTCATGACGGCGCGCAGGTTGGCCGCCCCCTTGGCGTTCGGCCGCCGCGCCAGCACCGCGTTCACATGGCGGGGCGTTGTCCGGTAGCGCACGCCGGCCTCGTGGCAGGCCCGGGCCAGGTCATCGATCGCAAGCCGGCCGGCGATGTCGACCAGGGTGGCGGGGATCGTGAGCGTTGGGATGGACCGGAAGGTGGTGCTGTCGCGCGGGTCAAGCCGGACGCGGCGCGTAAGCACGCCTTCGACGCGGCGGCGTACCGTGGTGATCACCTCTGGCGGCGGCGCCGGGCCCTTCATCAGCCCGTACCGCCACGAGGCCGCGGCGCCTCCGAGGGTCGAGGCGGCGCCGCACGCGTAAACGGCGGCAAGGTAGGAGGCGTCTGTGCTCGCGGCCGCGTGGCCGACCCGGTAGACGCCGGGGTGAATCGCGATCAGCGCGCTCGTGTGGAGCCGATGCCTGATCTCGGCTCGCTTCAGCCCGGCCTCGAGCAGCTGGATCCTGGTGACCACGCCGAACGCCGCCCCGGCGATTCGGGCCATGACCCGCTCCGCTTTGTCATCTGGGTGTGCCACTACGACACCCAGGTGACAAAGCGGCCCGGTTCGCCCCCCTCGGGGTAGGGTGAGCCCGTGGCGGGGCAGGCGATCACCGAGCGGTCCGGGCTCGCGCTCGGCCGTGCGATCCGCGCGGGCGAACTCAGCTCGCGCGAGGTGGTCGAGGCGCATGTCGAGCTGCTTCAGCGGCTCGAGCCCGACCTCGGCGCCATCGCCGTGGACCGCTACGACGCCGCGCGGGCCGATGCCGACGCGGCGGATGAGCGGATCGCGGCGGCGAAGGACGGCGATGAGCTGCCGCCGTACCTGGGCGTGCCGTGCACGATCAAGGAGTCGATCTGGCTCGAGGGGATGCCGAACACGTCGGGCGTGGTGGCGCGCAAGGGCCATGTGTCGGCCGAGTCGGCTTCGACCACCAGCCGGCTGCTTGGGCTGGGCGCGATCCCGCTCGGCGTGACCAACACGTCCGAGCTGACGATGTGGGTCGAGTCGGTGAACCGGGTCTACGGACGCACCAACAACGCCTACGATCCGGCGCGCACGGCGGGCGGCAGCTCCGGCGGCGAGGGCGCCGCGGTCGGCAGTGGCGGCGCGCCGGTGGGCCTCGGCAGCGACATCGGCGGGTCGATCCGGCTACCCGCCTTCTTCAACGGCGTGTTCGGCCACAAGTGCACCGCGCACCTCGTGCCCAACAGCGGAATGTGGCCCGAGGCGGTCGGCGAGCCCACACGGATGCTCGCCGTGGGCCCGATCGCGCGCCGGGCGGAGGACCTGATGCCGGTGCTGGAGGCCATCGCCGGCCCCGACGGCCTGGACCCCGACACGCGCATGGTCGAGCTCGGCGACCCGGCCGACGTGGAGATCAGCGGCCTCGACGTGGTTGTCAGCCAGGACATCTCCGTCTGGCCGGTGCAGAGCGACATGCTCCACGCACGCGAGCGCGCCGCGGGCGCGCTGATGGCTGCGGGGGCCAGGGTGCGGCACGAGTCGCTGAAGTCGATCCGGCGGGCGATGGAGTACTACCTGGCGACCCTGTCCGCCGGCGATGTCGAGGAGGTCTGGCTGCAGGTGGGCGGCGAGCCCGGCAGCCGGGCGCCGCTGGGTCGCATCCTGCGCGAGTCGTTCCGCGGCCGGGGCGACCACACGATCCCGCTGGCGATCCTGCTGGCGGTGGAACGGCTGGCGGACCGCGTGCCCGACAACCGCAACGCCAAGGCGATCGAGGCGGGTCGCGCGCTCGCGCGCGAGGTCGAGGCCATGCTCGGCGACGGCGTGCTCCTGCACCCGCCGTTCGGCAAGGTGGCGCCAAGGCACGGCCGCACCGTCGGGCGCCCGTGGGTGATCCTGCACGCCGCCATCTTCAACCTGATGGGGCTGCCCGCCACCGCCATTCCGCTGGGGCTGAACGCGGACGGGCTGCCGCTTGGCGTGCAGGCCGTGGCCGGGCGCGACCGCGACCACGTCGCGATCGCGGTGGCGTTGGAGCTGGAGCGCGTGTTCGGCGGCTGGGTGCCGCCGCACGCGCGAACTTGTGCCCGACGCAACTTACGCCGCCGAGGCGGTTTGGGAGGTCGGGCCAGCCAGGTCCCTGAACCCGAGAGGAAGTGGTGAATGAGACGTTCCAGTCAGCGTGGGATAGCGCTCGCCGGAGGGCTGCTGATGGTTTTCGGCGGCACGATCGGCGCAGCGGACGCAGCATCGAAGAAGGGCCGGATCAAGGCCGGCGCACAGCGTGAGAGCCGGGTCGAGGCCGAGCAGCTGTCACGCACGTTCGTGACGCGCAAGCAGGGGCCGAGCTCGGTGTTCGTGACGCGGCCCCCGTATGGCCGCGTAGCCGCGCGGTCGACCAGGAAGCTGGCCGAGTTCCCGCGGTCGGGCAAGTCGTACGCGATCCTGTCCACGGGCGACGCGCTGCTGGCGGACAACAAGGACGATTCCGGTAGCACCGGCGTCAGTGCCGGCGGCCCGACCATCCGTGGGAGTCGCGACGTCACGATCTTCCGCGTGAACCTCCAGGTGCCCAAGGGCAAGAACTGCCTGTCGTTTCGGTTCAAGTTCCTGACCGAGGAGTTCCCGGAGTTCGTGGGTGAGATCTTCAACGACGGCTTCATCGCCGAGCTGGACGAGACCACCTGGAACACGAATACGATCAACAGCCCGATCATCACCGCGCCGAGGAACTTCGCGGTGGACGCGATGGGCAACCGCATCTCGGTGAACGGGGTCGGAGACGCTTCGGTCACCGCCTCGCGTGCCAAGGGCACGACCTACGACGGAGCCACGCGCGTGCTCCGGGCATCGACCCGGATCACCCCGGGCAAGCACCGCCTGTACCTGTCCGTGTTCGATCAGGGCGACCGCCAGTACGACTCGGCCGCCTTCATCGACCGGCTGGGACTCAGCAGGTCCGCCAACTGTCGCACGGGCGTAGCCGTCGACTAGCCGCGCCGAGGGCTTGTGGGCGACCGCGGCGCGGGCCGTGGTCGCCCACCCAGCCGCAGCGGGTCTGATCCGCGCGCGGGCGGGTAGCCGTAACAGCACAATGGCCCGTTTCAAGGACACCGTGCCGTCGGTACGGACACAACAGGACACCTTCGACTACCTCGCCCGGTTCTCGAACACGACGGACTGGGACCCCAGCGCCAAGTGCGGCCGGGACCTCCAGGACGGTGGGCCGATCGGGGTGGGGTCGAAGTTCGAGCTGGACTTCGAGATCGCCGGCCGGACCACCGAGCTGGTGTACGAGGTCGTCGAGTACGACCGTGCCCGGCACGTGCGCCTGGTGACCGACGCCGGCTGGTTCACCAGCGACGACACGATCGACGTTGCGCCCAACGGCGACGGCGGATCCGAGGTCACCTACACCGCGATCGTGAAGATGAAGGGGCCGCTGCGGCTGTTCGACCCGATCATGCAGCTCGGCTTCAACCGCGCCGGCGCGAAGGCCGCCAAGGGCCTGCGGGACACCTTGACGCGCCGGTAGTCTCGCGCGCATGACCAGGGTCGGCGTGCTCACGGGCGGTGGTGACTGCCCCGGGCTGAACGCGGTGATCCGCGGCGTCGTGCGGACCGCGGTCAAGCGCCATGGGCACGAGCTGGTCGGCCTGCCCTACGGCTGGGCCGGGGCGATCAACGGCGACACGGTGCCGCTGACGCTGGAGTCCACCGCGGGCATCCTGCCGCGCGGCGGCACGATACTCGGCACGTCGCGCACCAACCCGTTCAAGGACGACGGCGGGCCCGAGCGGGTGCTGGCCACCCTGGAGCGCCACGGCATCGACGCGCTGATCGCGATCGGCGGCGAGGACACCCTCGGCGTGGCCCGCCGCCTGCACGCCGAGCACGGGGTGCCGATCGTGGGGGTGCCGAAGACGATCGACAACGACCTGGAAGGCACCGACTTCACGTTCGGCTTCCAGACCGCGGTGCAGATCGCCACCGACGCGATCGACCGGCTGCACACCACGGCCGAGTCGCACAACCGCGTGATCATCGTCGAGGTGATGGGCCGGCACGCCGGCTGGATCGCCGTCCATGCGGGCATGGCCGGCGGCGCCGACGCGATCCTCGTGCCCGAGCGCCCGTACGACATCGAGCACGTGTGCGACCACCTGCGCCGCCGCCATGACTCCGGCCGCAACTTCTCGATCGTGGTCGTCTCCGAGGGCGCCGTCCCGGCGGGCGAAGCACGCCCGGCGGGGACCGGCCAGACCGACGCGTTCGGTCACGCGCGGCTGGGCGGGATCGCGGTTCGGCTCGAGGGGGAGATCGAGGAGCGCACCGGCTACGAGAGCCGCATGACGATCCTGGGCCATGTCCAGCGCGGCGGCACGCCAACCGCCTACGACCGTGTGCTTGCCACCCGCTTCGGGGTGGCCGCCGCCGACGCGGTCGCCGCCGGCGACTTCGGCAAGATGGTGGCCCTGCGCGGCACCGCGATCGACCGGGTCTCGATCGAAGCGGCGCTGGCCGAGCCCAAGCTGCTGGACCCCGAGCTGTACGAGACCGCGGAGGTGTTCTTCGGATGACCGAGGACCTGCAGCGAATGCGCCGCGACTACGGATCCGAGCCGCTGCGCGAGACCGATCTGGCCGTCTCGTGGCTGGAGCAGTTCGAGCAGTGGTTCGATGACGCTGTCGCAACGGGCATCGCCGAGCCCAACGCCATGGTCCTGTCCACCGCGGACACCGACGCGGTGCCCTCGGCGCGCACCGTGCTGCTGAAGGGCGTGGACGACCGCGGGCTGGCGTTCTTCACCAACCTGCGCTCGCGCAAGGGTCAGGAGCTGGCGGCCAACCCGCGCGCGACGGCGCTTTTTCCCTGGATCACGCTGAAGCGGCAGGTCATCGTCGAGGGCGCCGTCGAGCCGCTCGCGGCGGCCGACGCGGACGCTTACTTCGCCTCGCGCCCGCACGGGTCGCGCATCAGCGCGATGGTCAGCCCCCAGTCACAGCCGGTCGAGTCGCGTGAGGTGCTCGAGCAGGCCTACGCCGAGGGCGCCGCCCGGTACCCGGATGAGGTCCCTCGGCCCGAGCACTGGGGCGGCCTGCGGCTACGCCCCGACGTTGTCGAGTTCTGGCAGGGCCGGCACGACCGCCTCCACGACCGCCTGCGCTATCGGCACACGGTCGGGGAATGGGTGGTCGAGCGGCTCGCGCCCTAGTGCCCGCCGCCGGCGCGGTGGAGGTTCTCCTGGCCCTTCTTGATCGCGTCCTCGTCGCGCTCACCGGAGCCAGGAGGCACGGTGGCCTTGTGCGTGTTGCCACTCGGGGGCGCGGTCAGGTCCTTCTCGTTTTTTGGGTTCTCTCCCATTGGGGAGGGCTTACCCACCGTGCAATGGGCTAATCGGCGCCGCCGGCCGCCTTGCGCCGAGCCGCCTTCCAGCTGCCGAACGCCTCGAACACGTCGGGCAGCGGCGGTAGCTCGGAGTCGATCGCCGCCTCCTGCTGATAGTCCACCATCAGCAGCCGGTCCGGGCGCTGGCCGCGGGTCTCGGCGACCGCGCGGATGGCGGCAAGCACCTCTTCGGGCGGCACGGCGTTCTCGCCACCGCCGGCGCGCTTGGCCTGGCGGCTGAAGACCCCGGCCGCGGTGCCCTTGGCGCCGGGCTCGCTGGACGGCTCGGCCAGACCGCGGCAGGGGCCGATCAGCAGCTGGCAGTGGGGGCAGCGCTCGGCCCGCTCGGGCCAGGGCGAGCCCACCCCGCGCTCCACCAGCAGCTGGCAGTGCGGGCAGTAGCCGTCCTCCTTGCCATTCCCCTGCGATTGCTCCAAGACGGAACTCCCTTTGTCCCGAATCCGCATCGCGCAAACGTCATTGAGCGGAGGTGAGGCTGTCCCCGGAGGCGGCGTCGAACAGGTGGATGTGGCTGGCATCGACCCACAGCTCGAGCTCCTGACCCTGCTGCGCCTTGCTCTCGGGGTTCAGGCGGGCCACGATCCGACCCTCCTCGCCGCTGCTGGGCACCTCGCCGGCGCCCGCGTCCTCGGCCAGCTCGCGCAACTGGTCGGACTCGATCTCCGCGTCCGAGGTCACCTTGAAATGCGCGTACAGCTCGGCGCCCATCGACTCGACGAGGTCGATCGTGGCCTTGAAGCGGGTGCCCTGGCTCATGTGGGCGCTGTCCACCAGCGACGCGTCCTCGAAGCTCTCGGGCCGGATGCCGGCGATCAGCTGACCGCCCTCGGTGCTGCCGACCTTCTCGCGCGCTCCGCGCGGCATCGCCACGTCGGCCATCGGCAGCTTGACCGTCTCACCCTCCACCGTGGCGGGCATGAAGTTCATCGCCGGCGAGCCGATGAACCCGGCCACGAACAGGTTCTTCGGGTTGTTGTAGAGGTCCATCGGCGAGCCCACCTGCTGAAGCACGCCGGCGCGCATGACCGCGACACGGTCGCCCAGCGTCATCGCCTCGGTCTGGTCGTGTGTCACGTAGACGGTCGTGGTGCCGAGGTTCTTCTGGATCCGCGACACCTCGGTCCGCATCTGCACGCGCAGCTTGGCATCGAGGTTCGACAGCGGCTCGTCCATCAGGAACGCCGCCGGGTCGCGCACGATCGCCCGGCCCATGGCCACGCGCTGGCGCTGGCCGCCGGAGAGGTTGGCCGGCTTGCGCGAGAGATGCTGATCGAGGTCCAGGATCTCGGCCGCCTCGTTGACCTTCTTGTCGATCTCCGACTGGTCCACCTTGGCCAGCTTGAGCGCGAAGCCCATGTTCTCGCCGACCGTCATGTGCGGGTAGAGCGCGTAGTTCTGGAAGACCATGGCCACGTCTCGGTCCTTCGGAGACTTCTGGTTGACCACCTCGCCACCGATACGCAGCTCGCCGCCCGTGATGTCCTCGAGCCCGGCCACCATGCGCAGCGCCGTGGACTTGCCGCAGCCGGACGGGCCCACCAGGATCACGAACTCGCCGTCGGCGATCTCGAGGCTCATGTCCTTCACGGCCTCGAAGCCGTCCGGGTACTTCTTGGTCACGTTGTCCAGGACGATGTCTGCCATACAGTCTCCTTCGGGGTTATCCCTTCACGGCGCCGGCGGTCAGGCCCGCCACGATGCGCCGCTGGAAGATCAGGACCATGATCACGATCGGGACCGTGACCACCACCGCGGCCGCCGAGATGGCGCCGATCGGCTGCTCGAACTGTGAGGAGTTGCCGGTGAAGAAGGCCAGCGCCGCGGGCACCGTACGCGCGCTGTTGGTCGAGGTAAGAGTGTTCGCGAACAGGAAGTCGTTCCAGGCGAAGATGAAGACCAGGATCGCCGTGGTGAACACGCCGGGGGCGGCCAGCGGCACGATGACCTTGCGGAACGCCTGGAACGGCGTCGCGCCGTCGACCTGGGCCGCCTGTTCGAGCTCCCACGGGATCTCGCGGAAGAACGCGCTCATCGTGTAGATGGCCAGCGGCAGCGTGAACGTCAGGTAGGGGATGATCAGGCCCGCCCAGGTGTCGAAGAGCCCGATCGTGCGCCAGATCTCGAACAGCGAGCCGACGATCGAGATCGGCGGGAACATGGCCACGGCCAGTGCCCCGGACAGGATCACGGCCTTGCCGGCGAAGTCCAGCCGCGCCAGCGCGTAGGCGGCCATGGCGGCCACCACGATCGCGATTAAGGTCGAGATCGCGGCGATGCCAAGCGAATTGCGCAGCGCGTCCAGGAAGTCGCCGTTCTTGAAGATCGCCTCGTAGTTGGAGAGGTCGATGCCGGAGAAGAACTTCTTGTCGCTGAGCTTGTCGGTGGGCTTCACCGACAGCGAGATCATCCAGGCCACCGGGATCAGCGCGTACAACAGCACGACCGCGATGCCGATCGACCACTTGACGCGGTCGGTTCCCGTGTTCTCGCTGTTCATCTGCCTAGGCCTCCTCTCCACGCTGCTGGGCCGTGCTGGTGCCCAGCACCTTCACGAAGAACACCGCGATCAGGATCACGGCGATGAAGATCAGAATCGAGATGGCCGAGCCGAGCCCCTGGTTCACGCGGTTGATCAGCACGTTGTAGCCCAGGATCGACACCGTCTCGGTCCCGTTGGCCCCGCCCGGCTGGATGATGAAGGCGGAGTCGAACAGCCGGAACGCGTCGAGCGTGCGGAACAGCACCGCCACCAGGATCGCCGGCTTCATCAGCGGCACGGTGATGCGGAAGAAGCGTTGCAGCGGGCTGGCGCCGTCCACCTTGGCCGCCTCGTGCAGCTCGTCGGGCACGAGCGCCAGTCCGGCCAGGAGCAGCAACGCCATGAACGGCGTCGTCTTCCAGACCTCGGCCAGGATGATGATCAGCAGCGAGCCGGGCTGGTCGCTGAGCGGCGCGTAGTCGTCGGGTACCAGCGGCAGGCCCTGCACGAAGCCGCTGGTGGGGTCGAAGGCGTACTTCCAGGTGAACGCGGCGACGACCGTGACGATCCCGTAGGGCATCAGCGTGGCCGCCCGCACCGGGCCGCGGCCGAAGATGGCCCGGTGCATGACCAGCGCGATGATCATGCCGAGCACCAGCTCGATGGCCACCGACACGACCGTGATGAACAACGTGACGCCCACGTCGCTCCACCACGTCTGCGAGCCCAGCACGTCGATGTAGTTCGAAAAGCCGACGAACTCCTTCTCGTCAGGGAAGCGCAGGTCGAAGCGCTGCAGCGACAGGTAGAACGCGTAGGCGATCGGGAAGCCGGTGACCAGGATCATCAGCGTCACCGCGGGCGCGCACAACATGTAGGCCAGCTTGCGCTCCTCCTTGGCGCGGTCGGTGACCTTGGGCTCGGCCTTGGTGGCGGTCGTGGCCTCCATCAGAAGATCTTCCCCTGCGCGGCCTTGTCGAGCCTGCCCCTGAGCTTGGACTCGATGTCAGCGGGCTGGATGTCCGTCTCGGGGTGGAAGGTCTTCTGGATGGCCAGCGAGATGTCGCTGTAGGCCGGGTTGATCGGGCGTGGCGCGGCGGCCTCGAGCGACGTGGCGATCAGGTCGCCGAACGGGTAGACCTTCTTGATCGCCTTGTCGTCGTAGAGCGCCTTCGTGGTCGGCGGCAGGCCGCCCTTCTCGGTGGCCACGATCTGGTTCTTGGGCTGGGCCAGACAGCGGGCCGCGCGGAAGGCCAGGTCCGGGTTCTTCGAGTAGGCGCCCACGCCCAGGTTGATGCCGCCCAGCGGCGGCCGGCTGGGCTTGTCGGGGTCGACGGCGGGCCAGCGCGCCCAGCCGATCCGCTTCTGGAAGTTCTTCGGCGACTTGACCTCGGCCGCACTCGGGTAGATGAACGGGTAGTTGATCTGGAAGTAGGAGCGCCCGGACTCGAAGCCCAGCCGCGCCTCGTCCTCGGCGTTGGTGGTCAGACCCGGGGGCGCCGCCTGCGAAGTGGCCAGGCGCTTGATGATCTCGGCCGCCTGCTTGGTGGCCGGGCCCACCTGCACGTTGCCGTCCTCGTCCACGATCTGGCCGCCGGCCGAAGCGATCAGCGAGTTGACCCACACGGTCAGGCCCTCGTACTGACGACCCTGGACCTCGATCGCGGTGTCCAGCTTGATCGCCTGGTCGATCATCTCGCTCCAGGTCTTGGGCGGGGTCTTGACCTTGTCCTTGCGGTACCAGAGCAGCTGGGTGTTGGACGTGAACGGGATCGCCCACGTCTTGTCCTTGTACTTGACGCTGCGCAGCGGGCCCTTGAGCTTGCCCTTGCTCGCCGCCTGCTCGTTGGCGCCGGTCCACTGCTTGATCCACTCGGCCTGGGCGAACTCCGCCGTCCAGATCACATCCATGCCGATCACGTCGATGCTGGAGTCCTTGGCGGCGAGTCGCCGCACCAGCAGCTCGCGCTGTTGGTTGGCGTCCGTGGGCAGGCGCACGTAGTTGATCTTGTAGGAGCCCTTGGCCTGTTTGTTGCAGGTCTCGACGGCTGCGTCGTACGCGCCACCGGGCTCGCTGAACACGTACCAGTTGATCGTGCGCGCACCGGCGCCCTCGTCGCCGCCGCCGCAGCCTGCGGCGAGCGCGACGATCAAGCTCGAGACCAGTGCAGCCAATGCCCTCACGGGCATATCCCTCTCCTCTCCACGCCCAGGCTCCTACCCCCGGGTGGCACGAAACTAACCGACTACGCGCGCTTCGCCCGGCGCGAGCGTCGCGGCGGCGTGCTCGCCTGGGTGGGTGGACAGCACCAGCGGGCCCTCGACGGGCATACGCGCGGGGGCGCGCGAGGTGTTCACGGCCACCGCGTGGGCGGCGCGGCGGAAGGCCACCACGCCGTCTTCCGCGTCCATCAGCTCGACGTCGCCGTCGAGGTCGGCGCGCAGCGCGATCAGCGCCCTGTACAGCTCGAGCATCGACCCGGGGTCGCCGGTCTGGTCGCGCACGTTGCGCTCGGGCGCGTCGACCGGCGCCAGCCACGGCTCGCCGGTGGTGAAGCCGCCGGTGCGCGGGTCGGGGTCCCACTGGACCGGGTGGCGGCAGCCGTCGCGGCCGTGGCGGTCGTAGCGGTCGCCCGGACCGGCCGCGTCGCGCTGGCCGAGCTCCTCGCCCTGGTAGACGAACGCGGGACCGGGCAGCGTGAGCAGCAGTACCGCCGCCGCGCGCGCGTGATCCTCTCCCACGCGCGTCGGCACCCGCGGGAAGTCATGGTTCGACTGCACCCAGGCCGCGCCGCCGCCCGCGTTGGCGGTGATCGCGGCGCGCAGCGCGCCCGCGTCCCACGGCGCGTGCAGCAGCTCGAACGCGAACGCCGCGTCCAGGTGCTCCAGGTACGGGCCGCGGCGGCCGGCGGGCAGGTAGACCTCGCCGATCAGAGCGGCGTCGCCGGCGGCGGCGCGCAGCGCGGCCACGGCCTCGCCCACGTCGGGGCTGTCGGTCGAATGTACGTGGTCCAGCTGCCCGTACTGCTCGGGCAGCGGCAGCCCGAACGGCGCCCGCGCCGGCGGGTCGTCGCGCAGCTCGGGGTCCTTCATCAGCCCCTGGATCGCGTCAAGGCGGAAGCCGTCGACCCCGCGCTCGAGCCAGAACCGGACCACGTCCTGCATCGCCGCAACCACGTCGGGGTTGCGCCAGTCGAGGTCGGGCATCTCCGGGTAGTAGGAGTGCAGGTACCAGCGCCCGTCGGCGTCGTGACGTGACCAGGCCGGGCCGCCGAAGTTGGCGATCCAGTTGTTCGGCGGCGCCTCACCGTCTGCCCACACGTAGTAGTCGGGCCGCTCGCTGAACCACGGGTGATCGATCGACGTGTGGCACGGCACCAGGTCCATCAGCACGCGCAGGTCACGCGCGTGCGCCGACGCGACAAGCCGGTCGAACGCGGCCAGGTCGCCGAACAGCGGGTCCACGGCGGTGAAGTCGGCCACGTCGTAGCCCATGTCCACCCCGGGCGAGGGGTAGATAGGCGACAGCCAGAGCGCGCTGGCGCCCAAGATCGGCGATGTGGTCCAGACGTTGCTCGATCCCCGCCAGGTCGCCGATGCCGTCGCCACTGGCGTCCTGGAACGATCGCGGGTAAACCTGGTAGACCACCGCTTGCGCGATCCAGCTCACGCGGGGCAGACTAGTGTTGCCGCGCCCGGTCGTTTTCGGCCCCCACACGATGGGTAGTCGCGCGTCAAGAACAAGTCCGCGGGCGACCGGCGTCGCGGGCAGACCCAGACACGGAGTCACGCGTGATCGACATAGAGATCGGCATCGTGCGGCCGGAGCTCACGCTTCAGATGCCAGCCGACCAGGACACGCTGCCTCTGGTGCGCCAGGCCCTGAGGTCGCTCGGGGAGACCGTCGACGCTGATCTTGAGGCGCTCGAGGACGCCGAGCTGGCGGTCACCGAGGCCTGCGCCAACGCCGTCGAGCACGCCTATGCCGACGGTGAGGGCGAGGTCGCGGTTCGCTTCACGCCGGGCGAGACGGAGCTCAAGGTCAGCGTGGCCGACTCCGGCGTCGGCATCCCGGTGGACGTTCGTTCGAGCGGCGCGGGCGACGGTTTCGGGCTCCCGATGATCGGCAGCATCGCCACCAGCGTCGATTTCGCCGACGGCGATGGCACCGAGATCACGATGGCGCTGCCGCTGGGGCGCCCGGAGCCGCCGGTGGCCGTGGACGGGTCGGTGCCTGGCGTGGAGCCGGCCGAGCGGATCCTGCGCCGGCTGGTGGCGGTGGTCGCGGCTCAGCGCGACATGTCAAGCGAGCGCGTGATGGAGGGGTTGCTGCTGGCGGAGCTGGTGGCCCGCAACGCGCTGCGCTACCTGATCGGCGACGCCGTCGCCGTTCGCATCGAGCTGGTCGACGATGGCTTCGAGCTGCGCGTCGGGCCGCTCGAGCCCGGCGGCGCGCAGGCCGTGATCGCCGACAGCGAGGTGCCGGTGATCGGCTCCGTCCTGGAGCGGCTGGCCGACGACGTGCGCGTCGAGCACGGCGACGACGGCGAGAGCATCACCCTGCGGATGAACCCCCGCGGATAACCTGCGCGTGAGAAGGACGTCGTGTCCTTCTCACGCACGTCAACGGACCTCGTGCGCGTGAGAAGGACGTCGTGTCCTTCTCACGCACGTCAACGGACCTCGCGCTATTGGATCTCGGCGGGGTCGTCGACCATCTCGAGCTGACGCTCGGCCCCGGTCAGCTCCATCACGCGCGCGACCCTGCGGCCGCCGCGGACCACCACGAGCCGTGCGCCGCGGTCGCGCTGGGCACGGTCCACCGCAAGCACCACGCGCAGCCCGCTGGAGTCCAGGAACTCGACCTCGCGCAGGTCCAGCACCAGCACGTCGGGCTCGTCGGCGAGCGCGGTACCGATTCGTTCCTCGACGGCCTCCGCGGCTGCCAGGTCCACCTCGCCGGACAGGGCGGCGACGGGGCCCAGCCGGCCTTCCGAGATGTTCACGTCGAACAGGCTCACCGGGGGTGGCGCGTATATACCACGCGGCGCGCGGAGGGTGCGGACGCGCCAGCCGATTGATCCGCGTGCGTCCGGGCCGCGCAGACCCTCACGACCACCCGATAGGAGGTACCGACCCCATGCAGGATGAATCGTGTCAAGGACGAGCTGCCCGGTGAGGAGCGTTCGTCGCGAAGCCAGTTCCTCAAGCTCGCCGGCGGCACAGGCGCGGCGGGAGCGCTCGCGATCTTCCTCGCCGCCTGCGGCGATGACGACGAGGACAGCGGCTCGAGCTCCAGCGCCGGTGAGAGCACGGAGAAGGCTTCCGGGTCCGCCAAGGGCGACCTCGAGATCGTGAACTACGCGCTGACGCTCGAGTACCTCGAGGCCGAGTTCTACAAGCAGGCCATCGCCTCCGGCGAGGTCAAGACCAAGGCCGTCGTCGAGGTCGCCAAGACCATCGCGGAGGACGAGAACGAGCACGTCGCTGCTCTGACCGCCACCGTCGAGCAGCTTGGCGGCAAGCCCGCGGCGAAGCCCACGACCAACTTCGACGACGTGCTGGCTGGTGGCGAGAAGAAGATTCTCGAGACCGCGGCGTCGGTGGAGAACCTGGGCGCAGCCGCGTACCTGGGCCAGGCCGGCAACATCAAGAACAAGGACGTCCTGGCCGCCGCCCTCTCGATCCACAGCAACGAGGGACGGCACGCCGCCGTGCTCAACAACGTGATCGGCAAGACGATCGTGCCCGACGGCGCGTTCGCCAAGCCTGCCGACATGGCCACGGTGCTCAAGGCCGTCAAGCCATTCATCAAGTCGTAGAGCTGGACGACTTCGAAAGGAGACAGAAATGTCCAAGAGCAACATGAAGACGCCCGAGCTCGCGAGCATCGAAGTTCAGGGCATGACGCGCGAGTCGTTCATCATGCGCGGGGCCATCGCGGCCGGGTCGGTATACGGCCTGTCCACGGTCGGACCGTTCGTCAGCCAGGCGCTGGCCCAGGACGGCGGTGGGGATGTCGAGATCCTCAACTTCGCCCTGACGCTGGAGTACCTGGAGGCGGCGTTCTACACCGAGGCCCTCAAGCAGGTCGGCGGTATCAGCGGTGACGCGAAGGACATCGCCACCACGATCCGCGACGACGAGAACGAGCACGTCGACGCACTCACGGCCACGGTCAAGGAGCTGGGCGGCAAGCCTGCCGCCAAGCCCGGAGTCGATTTCGGGGAGGCGTTCGCCAACCAGAAGTCGTTCCTGACCACCGCCGTGGTGTTCGAGGATCTCGGCGTCGGCGCCTACAACGGCGCCGGTCCGAGCATCAAGTCCAAGGAAGTGCTGGCCGCTGCGGGCAGCATCGTCCAGGTCGAGGCCCGGCACGCCGGCGTCGTCCGCCTGCTGAACGGGGACAAGATCGCCCCGTCCGCGTTCGACAAGGGCATTCCGATGGCCGAGGTGCTCGAGAAGGCTAAGCCCTTCATCAAGAGCTAGTCGCCGAACACGACCGTCGTCCTGTCTTCTGCCGACTCTGTCGGTAGAAGGCAGGACAGTTCGGCGAACATCTCCGCCGGCGCCTCGAACACGTCCCCGTACGTGTAGCGGCGGAAGCCATCGCGCCTTCCGTAGGCCTCCCGTTCGCGCCTACGGTCCCGCTCCCAGCTTGTGGAAGCCGTAGGAGTCCAGCTCGACCGTCAGGCGATGCTCGGGCCAGCGGCAGTCCACCCGCCGTCCTCCGGCCGGCCTGTTGGTCACCGGTAGCGGCCGCCCGATCTCCTTCAGCCGCTCCAGGAATCGCGATTCCAGGCGGCTCAGGCTCACTCGCGCGTCGCCGCTCATCACGACGCGGAGGTTCGCGGCGCCCGCGGCCGTCGGCTGCCGCGCCAGCGCGGCAGCGACCTGCCTCGGGGTCGTGCGATAGCGGACGCCGGCCTCGTGGGCGGCCCGTGCCAGCTGACCGATCGGCAGCGTCCGGGCCAGATCGACCAGCAACTCCGGAACGGAGAGCGTGGGATGCCGCGCCAGCTCGTCGTGTCGGGTCGCGATCGGCGCAGGCGTCGCGTGGCCACCCCGCTTACGCGCCGCTCGGTCAGCGTGACCACCTCGGGTGCCGGGGCACCCCCCTTGACGAGCCCGAAGTTGAACGCCCCCGAACGGCCGGCGAGCCACGCTTCCTCGCCGCAGGCCCGGACGGCTGCGAGGTAGAGGGCCGGAACGTCGGGCGCCTCGTGGCCGACCCGCGGTGCACCGGGTGCAGCGCTCCGGTGTCCAATCGCCACTGCAGCTCGTGCCGGCTCACTCCAGCCTTCAGCAGCTGCGCACGGGTGACCACGCCATGGCTACCCGAGGCCGTCGTCGCGAGCAGCTCCTCAACTGTCCTGGGTTTCACCGCCACTACCGGCACAAGGCAGGACGGCTCCCGACTTCGCCCCCTAGCTCGCCTCCTGCCGCGGCGGCAGCTGCAGCTCGTCCTCGGCGCCGGGAACGCCGGCCTCGATCTCGCGCGAGCGTTCCAGCTCGGCGTTGAGCTCGGCCCCGAGCAGCACGGCGATGTTCGTGATCCAGAGCCAGACGAGGAAGGTCACGGCGCCACCGAGGGTGCCGTAGGTCTTGTTGTAGGAGCCGAAGTTGGCCACGTAGAGGGCGAACAGAGCGGAGGCGCCGACCCAGACCACGAGCGCCAACAGGCTGCCCGGCGTGATCCAGCGGATGCCTGCGATCCGGGCGTTGGGCGACGCGTAGTAGAGAAGCCCGAGGATGCCCATCACCAGCAGCGCGAGGATCGGCCATTTGGCGATCCCGTACGCGGTGACCGCCGCATCGCTGACGCCGAGCGCCTCGCCGACCGAGCCCGCCAGCGGGCCGCTGAGCACCATCGCCGAGATCACGAGGCCGACGGCGACGAGGATGACCACCGTGACCCCCAGCTGGAGCGGCCGCAGCTTGTAGAACGGCCGCCCCTCCTCGACCTCGTAGATCGCGTTGGAAGCTCGGATGAACGCGCCGATGTAGCCGGACGCCGCGTTCAGCGCGCCGATGGTGCCGACCACCAGCAGCACACCCGCCGCGCCGCGGTCCTGGGTCAGGTCGTCGATCGTCCCCGACAGCGTGTCGCTGGCGGAGCCGGGCGCCAAATCTTCGATGATGTCGGTGAGCGCGTCGGTCACGGTCTCGGGATCGCCGAACAGGCCGACGATCGACACGAGCGCGATCAGCGCCGGGAACAGGGCCAGCACGCCGTAGTAGGTGAGGGCGGCCGCGCGGTCGGTCAGGTTGTCGTCCTGGAACTCGCGCGCGGTGCGCTTGAGCGTGTCCCGCCACGCCCGGCCGCCGAGATGGCGCGGATGCTCGGGCTCGGCGGGTTTGGTGGCGTTCACCGTGGGAAGGAAAGCATCATGGACGAGGCGGCCGAAACGGGCGAGGCGCTGGACCTGTTCATGCGCGATATCCGACGCTACCCGCTGCTAACCAAGCAGGAGGAGGTCGATCTGTCGCGGCGGGTGGAGCAGGGGGACCTCGATGCGAAGGAACGGATGATCAACTCCAACCTGCGCCTGGTGGTGTCCGTGGCCAAGCGCTACCAGGGTCACGAGCTGCCCCTGAGCGACCTGATCCAGGAGGGCATGCTCGGCCTGATCCGCGCCTCGGAGAAGTTCGACTACCGCAAGGGCTTCAAGTTCTCGACCTACGCGACGTTCTGGATCCGGCAGGCGATCCAGCGCGGCCTGGCCAACAAGGCGCGCACGATCCGCGTGCCGGTGCACATCGGCCAGCACGAGCGCCGGATCGCCCGGGTCGAGGACCGGCTGGCCACCGAACTGGGCCGCGAGCCGACGTACGAGGAGCTGGCCGCCGCAGCCGAGCTGGAGCCGCGCCAGGTGCGTGAGGTGCTCGAGGCCCCGCGCGCTTCCACTAGCCTCGAGCGGCCGGTCGGCGAGGAGGGCTCGTCCAGCCTCGGCGACCTGCTGCCGAGCGACGCCGCCGGCCCCGACGAGCAGGTCGGTGAAGCGATGGAGAGCGACGCCGTGCGCGGCGCTGTGATGGACCTGCCCGACCGCGAGCGCGCCGTGATCGGCATGCGCTTCGGGTTGGACGACGGAGAGCCCAAGCCCCTGCGTGAGGCGGGCCGCCGGCTGGGGCTGTCCTCCGAGGGAGTGCGCAAGATCGAGGCGCAGGCGCTCCGGCGCCTGTCCGAGTGTGCATCGCTCGGGACCGCTCCGGGTACCGCGTAACGTTGGACCCGGCCCCGTAGAAAGGACACGCGACCATGGCGACCAGCGCCAGCCAGGGCATCCTCAGCGAGGACGCCAGTCAGGACCGCGAGCAGATCGTGGAGATGCTGAAGAAGGCCTACTTCATGGAGCTCGAGACGGTCATGAGCTACATCAGCAACTCGGTGAACCCCGACGGCATCCTGGCGCGGGAGATCTCCGAGAGCCTGGACGCCGACATCCAGGAGGAGCTGGGTCATGCACAGCAGTTCGCCGCCCGGATCAAGGAGCTGTACGGCGTAGTCCCCGGCTCGATGGAGTTCACCGCGGAGCAGGACTTCCTCCAGCCTCCCGGCGAGCAGACCGACATCGAGCACGTGGTCGACGGCGTGATCGCCGCCGAGACGGGCGCGATCGAGCACTACAACGCCGTGATCGAGTTCTGCGCCGACCGCGATCCCGTGACCGAGGACATGGTCATCGCGGTCCTGCGCGACGAGGAGGGGCACCGGCGCCTGTTCGAGGGCTTCAAGCGCGAGCTCGAGGCGTCGCGACGGTGATGGCCGAGTCCGACGAGCGCGACGCGGAGGAGGCGGCGGCCGAGGAGGCCGGCGCGATCGGTGGTCCCAACCCCGATCCGGAGCTCAGCGACGCCGAGCGCCCGGTCGCCGAGGGCGGCGAGGGTGAGTCCGAGGGGTTCGAGTTGGCCGAGCAGGAGCTCGAGGCCAACGCGACCCATGATCCCGACGGCCACGGCAATCCGCTGCTTGACCGGATCGACGACCAGGGCGCCGACCCCGGCGCCGAGTACGGCGAAGCCGACGAGGAAGGGGAAGGGGACTGATGGAACGCGAGGAATCGGACCAGCTCCCGGAAGAGGGACCGGCGGGCCAGGCGCACGACGACGATGACAGCGCGACGCGCGAGGATGCGACCGAGAACGCCGGCGCCGAGGGCGCTGAGGGCGGCGACAAGCAGGCCACCGGCAACCCGGCCAACGCAGGTCAGGAGTGATGCCATGAGGATGCCCGAGCCACAGCCGCCTGTCGGCCCGGAGCCCGGCCCGCCCGGGCCCGAGGTGCCCGACACCCCGATCGACCCGCCGGGCCCCGATCCCGATCCGCCCGATGCACCTGTTCCCGAACCTCCGGTGCAGCCACCGGGGGTCCCCGAGCCCGAGCCGGTCTAGTCTCCCGCGGGGAATCCCGCGGGTCGCCCGATCCGTAGCTTCCCCGTATGTCGTCGCCTGAGCTGACACCGTCCGCGAACGAGGAGGAGCTTCTCCGCCGTTACGCGGAGGGCGATGTCACGGCGCGCGAAGAACTGGCGCGGCGCTACATGCCGCTGGCGCGAAGGCTGGCCGGCCGCTACCGCCACACCGGTGAGGCGCAGGACGACCTCGAGCAGGTCGCCTACCTCGGACTGCTGAAGGCCATCGACCGCTACGAGATTGGCCGCGGGCCGTTCGTGCGCTATGCGGTGCCGAACATCATGGGCGAGCTCAAGCGTCACTTCCGCGACAAGGGCTGGGGGCTGCACGTGCCCCGCTCGGTGCAGGAGCGCGTGCTGCTGGTCAACCGCGCCACCGATGCCCTGGCCGGTCGCCTCGGCCGCTCGCCGAGCCCACGCGACCTAGCGGAGCAGACCGGCCTGACCCTCGAGCAGGTGCTGGAGGCGCTGGACGCCGCAAGCGCCTACAGCCCGGCGGCGCTGGACGCGCCCCAGCCCGGCGGGGACGGTGAGGGCGAGCGGACACTTGGCGACACGCTCGGCGATCACGACGCCCACTACGAGCTCGTCGAGCTCGGCGAAGCCATCGCGCCCGTCTTCCAGGGGCTGCCCGAGCGCGAGCAGATCATCCTCAAGCTCCGCTTCATCGACGACCTGACCCAGTCGGAGATCGCCGAGAAGATCGGCGTTTCCCAGATGCACGTGTCGCGCCTGCTGCGGCGGTCGCTCAATCAACTGAGCGACGCCGGCCGCGACCGCGGCTAGGCCACCGCGGGCGCGTCCTCCACCGCCGGCGCGTCCTCGTCGCCTGCGATCAGGTCCAGCACGCCCTGCTCGACCGAAGGCTGGATTTCGGGCCACTCGGCGTCGGGGTCCATCAGGTCGGGCAGTACCCCGGCGATCGTCAGCCCACCGGCGAAGCGATCGAACACGCGCGGGTCGATGTACGACGCGCGGCACACGGCCGGCGTGTTGCCCAGGTAGCGCGCCGTCTCGTCGACGGCCCGCTTGATCGCGCGCTTGCGCGCGGTCTTGGTGGCGCGCGCCGCCTCGGCCGATGGCGCCAGTGCCACCGCGGCCAGCACGGTCGCGTTCCAGGTACGGAAGTCCTTTGCCGAGAAGTCCCCGCCGATCGCATCCTGGAGGTATTCGTTCACGTCGGCGGACTTCACGTCGACCCAGCGGCGCCCGCGCTTGTACGCCAGCAGCTCGTCACCGCCCGAGCGGCGGCGCCGGAGCGTGGTCACGAGCGGGGCGATGTCCGGGTCGTCCACGTGCTGGATCCGGCGCTGGTTGCCCTTGGACGCGTAGTCGAAGGTCATCACGTCGCCGCGGACCGTCACGTGCTCCTTCAGGATCGTGGCCAGCCCGTAGGTCTCGTTGTCCTCGGCGTAGCCCTCCGAGCCCACGCGGAAGAAGCCGCGGTCGAGCAGCCGGATCGCGCAGGCCAGGACGTGCTCGCGGCCCAGGTCGCCGCCCTCCAGGTCGCGCGCCACCTCTTCCCGCAGCGCCGGTAGCTCGCGCGCGAACCGCACCATCGAGTCGAACTTCTCAGCGTCCCGTCGCTCGCGCCAGTGGTCGTGGTAGCGGTACTGCTTGCGGCCGGCGGCGTCCGTGCCGGTGGCCTGGATGTGGCCCATCGGCTTCGCGCAGATCCACACGTCCTGCCATGCGGGCGGGATCGCGAGCGCCTGTATCCGCGCCACCACCTCCGGGTCCTCGATCTTGCGGCCATCCTCGTCCAGGTACTCCCAGCCGCGTCCCCGGGCACGCCGGGTAATCCCCGGGCCGGCGCAGTCGACCTTGGTCAGGCGGGGCATGGTCGCGCTCCGCTACCCGCACGGCATGGCCCGCAAACGACGCCGCGCAGTAGTTTGAGCGGAGGTGGCCGAGCGCGTCGCACACGAGATCGCCGAGGAGCTCGAGCTCGAGCGCAACATTCTGCGCGAGCTGCTCAAGCAGGCGCCGACGGCGGTGATCGTGACGTGGGGCCGCGAGCTGCGCCTGCGCTACGTCAGCGAGCGCTCGCTGGAGTTCATGCCGCACGAGCGCGACGAGTTGATCGGCCGCACCGTCGACGAGGTGTTCCCCAACGCGGCCGAGGCGATCGAGGAGGTGCGGGTGGCGGTGCTCGACCGCGGCGAGACGGTCGAGGTTCACGACGTGCCGCTCGCGGACAGCGGTCCGAGCGCGTGGGAGGGCGACCGCTATTACACGTTCATCGCCTCGCCGGTTGAAGGCCCGGACGGCGCTCCCGCGGGGATCCTGAACGTGGGCTACGAGACGACCGCCGAGGTGCGCGCGCGAAAGCTGCTCGAGCGCGAGCTCGCCACCGAGCAGCGGATCGCGAACCAGCTCCAGATCAGCCTGATGCCAGACCGACTGCCCGTAGTGCCTGGTCTCGACCTGGCGTCGGGCTTCCGCCCGGCCGGCGACGGCCATGAGATCGGCGGCGACTTCTACGACGTCTTCCGGGTCAGCGAGTGCTGCTGGATGGTGGTGGTCGGCGACGTGTGCGGCAAGGGCGCCGAAGCTGCCGCGATCACAGCGCTGGCCAGGTACACGATGCGCGCCGCGGCCATCCGCGACGGCGCCGACCCGTGCACCGTTCATGCCCGGCTGAACGAGGCGCTGCTGCGCCAGCGTGAGGACCTGCGGTTCGTGTCCGCGGTGTGCGCGTTCGTCGAGCCGCTGGACGGTGGCGGGGCGACGATGAGCGTGTGCGTGGCGGGCCACCTCCCACCGCTGCGGGTGGACGCAAGCGGTTCGGTCACCCGCGTCGTGGGTGGGCAGGGCATGGTGCTGGGCATCTGGGACCAGCCCGACCTCGAGCAGGAGCGCGTCGAACTGGCCCCAGGCGAGCGGCTGGTGCTCTACACCGACGGCGTGCTTGACGCCGACCCCGCGCAGGAGCTCACCGAGGAGGGATTCGCCGCGATGCTGGGTCGTGCCCGAGCACACTCCAGCGCGGCCGAGACCGTCTCCCTGATCGAGCGCGAGGTGATCCAGGGCGGCGCCTTACGGGGCCGTGACGACGTGGCCGTGCTGGTCATCAGGCCGGACTCGGAGGACTAACCTGATGGGTACATGTTCGAGTTCCTGACCCGCCACAAGACCGAGATGCCCGCCCCCGAGGACGCGCTGCCCGGGCGCGACACGCCGATCTCCCGGCCAGGTGATCACTCCGTGCTTGGCACTCCGATGGCGCCGCCGTTCCCGGCCGACAGCGAGCAGGTCGTGGTGGGCATGGGCTGCTTCTGGGGCGCCGAGAAGGCGTTCTGGCAGCTGCCCGGCGTGTATACGACCGCGGTCGGCTACGCCGGCGGGATCACGCCCAACCCCACCTACGAGGAGGTCTGCTCGGGCCGCACGGGCCAGAACGAGGTCGTGCTGGTGGTCTACCGCCCGGCCGAGATCTCGTTCGAGGATGTTCTCAAGACGTTCTGGGAGGGCCACGACCCGACCCAGGGCATGCGCCAGGGCAACGATGTCGGAACCCAGTACCGCTCGGCCATCTACACGTCTACCGGCGCCCAGGCCGAGGCGGCAGCGGCGTCGAAGACCGCCTACCAGGAGGCGCTGGACACCAAGGGCTACGGCCAGATCAGCACGGAGATCGCCCCCGCGGGCGAGTTCTACTACGCCGAGGACTACCACCAGCAGTACCTGCACAAGGTGCCGAACGGCTACTGCGGGCTGGGTGGGACCGGCGTCAGCTGCCCGGTCGGTCTTGGCGCTTAGTTCAGCGAGGGGTCCGAAGGCATGGTGGCCAGCAGCGCGTACTCGCCGCCCTTGCGGCGCAGCGCGTCGCTCCACAGATCCTCCTCGGCGAACGCGTCGTCGGGGTCGGCGGGCGCCGTGATCCAGGCCTCCTGGTCCAGCTCGAGGTCAAGCTGGCCCGGCGCCCAGCCCGCGTAGCCGGCAAACACGCGCACGCGGTTCAGCTCGGCATCGGGCCGCTCGGGGTCCAGCAGGCCGAGCGTGCCGACCACCTGGGTGCCGGCGTCCTCGGGCTGCTCGAAGTCGCCGAGCACCAGCACCGAGTCCGGCTGTACCGGGCCGCCGGCGTGCACGAGGTCGCTGCCGTCGACCAGGCTGGACAGTGACGGCACGGCCTCGATCACCTCGGACTCGGTGGGCCGGTTGAGCACAAGGCCCATCGCCCCGTCCTCGGTGTGCTCGAGCACCAGCACGACGGTCCGGGCGAAGTAGTCGCTGAGCTGTGGGGCGGCGATCAGGAGCTTGCCCCTCAGTGATTCTGTCTCGGCCACGTAGCCAAGCCTAGAGTGAGCGGGGAGCTGGAGCCGCCGTCAATATCTTGGGGCCTATGGCCCCGGCAATGTTGACCGCGGCATCGAGCCCGCCTAGCGACCCCGCCACTGCGGGTCGCGTTTCTCGGCGAACGCCTTCGAGCCCTCCTGGGCGTCCTCGGAGGACATGATCGGCTCGGCGATCCGACCCTGGCGCTCCCACATCTCGTCCAGCGGCCAGTCGCGCGACTCCTGGACGATCCGCTTCGATCCGATCAGGGCGAGCGGCCCGTTGGCGGCGATCTCGGCCGCCAGTGTCAGCGCCTCGGTGACGGCGTGGTCCGGCTCGGCAACGCGGTTGACCAGGCCCAGCTCGTGGGCGCGCTCGGCGCTGATCGGGTCGCCGGTCAGCGCCAGCTCCATGGCCACGTGGTAGGGGATCCGGCGCGGCAGGTGCAGCAGCGCGCCGCCCGCGGCGACCAGCCCTCGCTTGGCCTCGGGGATGCCCAGCTTCGCCCCGGCGGCGGCGACCACCAGGTCGCATGCCAGTGCGACTTCCAGCCCGCCGGCCACCGCGAAGCCCTCGATCGCGGCGATCAGCGGCTTGCGCGCCGAGCGCTGGGTGATGCCCGCGAAGCCACGGTCGCCTACCCACGGCCGCTCGCCGGTCACGAACGCCTTCAGATCCATTCCCGCGCAGAAGCCGCGTCCGGCCCCGGCGAGCACGCCGACGGACACCGCGTCGTCCTCGTCGAGGCGGTCGAGGGCGTCGGCGACTCCGGCGGCGATCGCCGCGTTGACCGCATTGCGCTGGTCGGGCCGGTTGAGGGTGATCAGGAGCGCGCCGTCGCGCACCTCGGTCAGGACGGCGGGCTCGGCCATCACTTCACGGTGATCTTCTGCGTCATGCCCTCGTGCAGCGTGCAGTAGAGGGAGTAGGTGCCCCGCTTGGACAGCTTCTTCTTGTAGCTGTAGTCGGTGGACGCGATGTCGGAGGTGAACCTCTTCACGCCCTTCGGCCCCTTCCTCAGCTTGACGTCGTGCGAATCCGCGTTGTCGGACCGCCACTTCCACGTGACGGTGGTGCCGGCCTTGACCGACGTCTTCTTCGGCGAGAAGTAGTTGTCGCCGATCTTGACCGTCTTCTTCGGCGCCCTCGCCGCATCGGCGGCGGGGCCGGCAGCAAGCACTGTGGCGCCAAGCGCCAGCGCCGTGATTGTCATGAGCCTGCTCTTGATGGTGGTCCTCCTCCTACTTGGTGCAGGGTACGTGCGCGTGGGTGCGGGCGCTACTTGGTGCGCACGAGCGGCTTGATCCCCTTCCTGGCCGCGTGCGGGTGCCGGACCCAGTACTTCTCGAACGAGTTCGGGTCCTTGGCGCTGACACCCGCGATCCAGCCGATCGCCTCGCCCTGGGCGGCCGCGTTCCTGGTGTTGGCCGCCGGCGCGGGACAGGCCGCGAACGTACCGTTGTCCAGCGGCAGGTTGGGGCTGCGCAGCGTGTTGCCCGAGAAGCAGTTCTGCGTCCCGGTACCGTCGTAGAACATGTCGCGGCCGTTGAGGTCGCGCCCGCCCAGGCCGAAGTCGTTGTTGCGGACGACGTTGCGACGCAGGACGGCCGCCTCCTTCAGCGCCGGGCTCTTCTCGCCGAGCAGCGTGAGCTGCTCGATCGCGCCGTAGCCGACCAGCCAGTTGCCGTAGATCTTGTTCCTCTCGACCGTGTGGCCCTGGCCGCCGAACAGCAGGATGCCCACGCCGAGCGGGTAGCCGGCCAGGCCGGCCGGACCGGTCCTGGGGATCCTGAACTTCGCGCCCGCGTAGTAGTTGTAGTTGTTCCAGAACACCTCGTTGCCGGAGATCACGTTCTCCTGCGGCGGCGGGAACCGCTCTGACTTCAGCGAGCTCGGCACGATGCCGGTGCCGTTGTTGAACCACTGGCTGTTCTTGATCGTCACGTAGCGCATGTTGGTGCCCGAGAAGCCGAGCACGTTGCGGTACGCCTTCACGTTCGTGACGATCGAGCGCTTGGGCTTGGCCTGCTTGGGCGTCTGGCCGATGTAGAAGCCCGCGTCGTTGTGCTCGTACGCGACCGAGTCCTTGATCGTGCCGCCCTTGGAGTTGAACGCGTACACGCCGTACACGCCCGGGCCGGCGGCGATCAGGTCGCTGGCCGTGTAGCCGTCGACGTTCACGAAGAAGACGCCGTTGCCCTTGTAGTTGCGGACCTTCAAGCCGCTGACGGTCACGCGGTCGGCGCTGTTGACCAGCACCGAATTCTGTGCGGCGGCGCCCTTGAGGCGCTTGTTGTCGATGACCACGCGGCCGGGCTTCCTGGTGTCGCCCACGATCCGCAGGCCGTCGTAGCGCGAGCCCGTGACCTTCACGCCCTCGCGGTAGGTGCCCTTCCGCACGCGGATCAGGTCCCCGCCGCTGGCCTTTGCGACGGCCCTGTTGATCGTCCGGTACTTGCACCGCTTCTGCTTGCAGACGGTGAAGGTCTTGGCCTTGGCGCTGCGTTTGTTCTTGCCCTTGCCGGGGTTGCCGGCAGGCGGATAGTTGCCGGCCTGCGCCGCGGCCGGCACTACCAGCGCCAGCGCCACGACGGCGATCAACAGCATCTTCACGGTCCTCATCGCTCTCCTCTATTAGGGCTCGACCAGGTACCAGCCGGCCATACCGGCGTCCTGGTGGCTGAACACGTGGCAGTGGTACAGCCACCGCCCTGGGTTGTCCTCGGTGAACACCGCCGAGACGGTCTCGTTCGGTCCGAGGGTCGGGTCGTCCACGAACTGGCCGGCCGCGTTCTTCCAGCGGTGGCCGTGGATGTGGAAGGTGTGGAAGTTTCCATCGCCGCCGATCACGTGCCAGGCCACCGACTGCCCGACCTTTGCGCGCACGGTGGGTGTGTTGCCGGCGAACGTGCGGCCGTTGACGCAGTGGATCAGGGAGTCGAAGCCGGTCACTTGCGGCGGGAAGCTGTGCATGAAGTGCACGGTCTCCACGTCCGGCGGCTTCGCCCCCTTCGGCGTGACCACGATCGCGCCGAACAGGCCGCGCAGCGAATTGAGCGTGTGGTTGGGCCCGTGGTCGTGGTAGGGCCAGACGCCGACCGAATCGGGTCGCGCCTCCCAGGTGTAGGTGAACTCCTCGCCCGGCTCCACGAAGCCGCCGATGCGGGTGAAGTCGCCCAGGTAGACACCGTCGTAGTCGGGCGTGTAGTGCACCCCGTGCGGATGCATGGTCACGGCCTGGTCGAACTTCTTGCCGCCGCCGTTGCGGAAGTTGACCACGATCACGTCCCCGACCTCGGCGTGCAGGGTCGGCCCGGGCATCCGCGGCTTGCCCATCGGCGAGGCGAAGCCGGCGGTGTGCTGCTGGTACACGAACGCGGTGAACGTGCGCCTGCGCGGCACACGCTTGCCCATCCACTCGTCGCGGCCGGTCGGGGCCACGTTCCAGCGCACCGGCCGCGCCTCGATCCAGTACTCCTTGCGCCGTCCGCCGGGGGCGGGCGCGGGGGTGCCGAAGCGCAGGTCGTCCACGCGCTCGCGTCGCGCGCCCTTCTTCTCCCGGGTGGCGGCGGGGCGCGTGACCCTGGCCGCCGTGGCGTCGACCTTCGCGACGTCGGCGGCGCTCCTGACCTCGACCTTCTGCCCGCCGACGGTGCACAGCAGCAGTCCGCCGCCCGCGACTCCGAGGAAGTTGCGGCGGTCCAGGCCGGGGGTGGAGTCTGTCGGCAGGTCGTTCGGGTTCAAGGTCTCTCCGCCCGCCACCCCTGCCGTGGCCGGACCAGACGACCCTACACCGGATCTGGCACATAGGCGCTCCGGTTAACCGAACCTTCGTCCCGTCCGCTCGCGGGGCCTACCGTCGGGATCCGATGCGCCTGATCGTCGCCCGCTGCGAGGTCCGCTACACGGGCCGCCTGACCGCGCTCCTGCCGGAGGCGCTGCGGTTGCTGATGATCAAGTCGGACGGCTCGGTGATGGTCCACGCCGACACGGGCGGGTTCAAGCCCCAGAACTGGATGACCCCGCCGACGGTGATCGAGGAGGAGGACCGCCGGATCGTCGTGCGCAAGCACGCCGGCACGACCGAGGACAAGCTCGAGATCGACATCGCCGAGGTGCTGTCCGACGTCACGCACGACATGGGCGAGGCGGCGGCGCTGGAGAAGGAAGGGGTCGAAAAGGACCTCCAGGCGCTGCTGGCCGACGCGCCCGAGCACTGCGGCGAGGGTTTCCGCCTGGTGCGCCGCGAGTGGCCCACCGACATCGGCCCGGTCGACCTGATGTGCCGCGATGCCGACGACGGCTGGGTGGCCGTCGAGATCAAGCGCGTGGCCACCATCGACGCGGTCGAGCAGCTCACGCGCTACCTGGAGCGGCTGGCCGCCGAGCCGGGCTTCGCGTCCTGCCGCGGCGTCCTGGCGGCCAGCCAGATCAAGCCCCAGGCGCGCGTGCTGGCGCAGTCGCGCGGCATCGACTGCGTGGAGGTCGACCCGGCCGTCCTGCGGGGTGAGCGCGAGCCCGACCTCGTCCTGTTCGGGTGATGAACGCCCGGGGGGCCGTCGCCTACCGGGCGGTCCTGCTGGCGGGCGGGCTGCTGGTCCTGGGGCTGCTGTTCGAGCAGCTGGTCACGCTGTTGCTGGCCGTGCTGATCACGGTTATCGTGGCCATCGCGCTGTCGGCGTTCGCCGACCGCATGGAGCGCCGGCTGAATGTCCCGCGCCCGATCGGCGCCTTGATCGGGATCGTGATCGGGCTTGGCGTGGTGGCCGGGGTGGTCGCGCTGATCATCCCGCCGTTCATCGAACAGACCAACGGGTTCGTGGACGACGTTCCGGGCATCGTCGTCGACCTGCGCGGCCAGGCCGAGGACATCACGGGCGCCAAGCCCGGTGAGATCTCCGATCGCGTGCAGGAGTTCGCCGACAAGCAGGCCGAGGACCCCGAGAAGCTGATCGGGCCGATCACCTCGATCGGCTTCAGCGTGGCGGGCATCATCGGCGCGCTGCTGCTGGTGCTGATCACCGCCTACTACATGGCCATCAATCCACAGCCGCTGCTGGCCGGCGTGCGGTCGCTGATCCCGCCCCGCCACCGCGACGACGCCGATCGCGTGATGCGCCGGCTGCGTAACTCGTGGATCGGTTGGATGCAGGGAGTGCTGGTCGACATGCTCGTCTCCGGGATCCTGCTCTACATCGGGCTGACGGTGATCGGGCTCGACTTCGCGATCTTCTTCGCAGTCCTCACGGCGCTGCTGTCGGTGATCCCCTACTTCGGCGCCATCATCAGCGGCCTGCCGCCGGTGCTGTTCGCGTTCACCGACTCACCCGGCAAGGCGCTGCTGGTGATCATCGTCTACACGCTCGTGCAGCAGTTCGAGGGCAACGTGACGATTCCGCTCGTGATGGCGCGGACCGTCAAGCTCCACCCGGCGGTGATCGCGTTCGGCGTGGTGGTCGTAGGTCAGCTGTTCGGCTTCATCGGCCTGATCGTGGCCGTGCCGGTGCTGTCGATGCTCGTGATCCTGGTCGAGGAGCTCTGGGTCAAGCCGATGGAGGAGGCTGACCGCACACGGGGAACGCCAACCATCACGAGAGCTTGACCGCTGCGATCACGATCGACGCCAGCGTGAAGATCACGATCAGGACCTGCACGTAGACCCAGAAACGAGGCACAATCCACACTATGTCAATCGGAGCTTCGATCTTCCTGTTCGCCTTCGGGGCCATCCTGAGGTACGCCGTGACCGCCGATGTCGCGGGCATCGACATCCCCACCGTTGGCACGATCCTGATGGTGGCGGGGGTGGTCGCCCTGCTGGCCAGCTTGGCGATGGCCTTCGCCGCCAACAGCGACTCCCGCGACAATCTGCGCCGCTGAGCTGATCTTGCGGCGCTCGTCTAGCTGATGTAGGAGTGGCGCAGCGCGTTGGCCACCGCGTGCACCCGTCCGGTGGCCTCGAGGCGCGCGACGGCCCGCTTGGTCTCGGCCTTGACCATCTCCCCGGAGATCCCGATCCGCGCAGCCACCTGCTCGGTTCCGAGGCCCTCGGCCAGCAGTTGCAGGACCTCGCGCTCGCGCCGGGCCAGTGGGGTCCCGGGCGCCGCTCGGTCCATCATCAGCGTGGGTGACAGGGCGGGGTCCACGTACGCGTCACCGGCGGCCACGCTGCGCACGGCACGCAACAGGTCCGAGACCGGCGAGCCCTTGAGCACGTAGCCGCGCGCGCCGGCGCCGATCGCGTCGCTCAGCAGGTTGCGGTCACCATCGGCCGAGTACACGACCGCCGTTACCGCCGGCGCGACCTCGGCCAGGCGCCCGATCGCCTCGATGCCGTCCATTCCCGGCAGCCGGACGTCGGTGACCATCACGTCGGGTGCGTGTGCGTGCACGGCTTCCAGCGCCGCCTCGGCGTCGGCCGCCCGAGCCACGAGCTCGATGTCGTCGGCGGTGCGGAAGACCCTCTCGAGCCCCTCCAGCAGGCAGGGGTGGGCGTCCACCGCTGCGCATCGGATGCGTTCGTCCAAGCAAGCCCCCTGTTGTGCGGTCGGCCCACCCTAACCGCGTTTTCGTGCCACGGATAGCATCGAGTCATGTTCGAATCGATCGTCGTGGGCACCGACGGCTCCGCAACCGCGTCCGAGGCCGTCCGGCAGGCGTCGCAGCTGGCCAAGCAGACGCAGGCCAAGCTCTATCTCGTGAGCGCCTACGAACCCGTGCCGGAGGGCCGGCTGCGCGAGGAGCGCCAGGACGTGCCTGCCGACCTCCAGTGGATGGTCAACCCGCGCGAGGACGTGGAGTCCACGCTGGCCGCCGGCGCCGAGGAGCTGGCCGTGGCCGGCGTGGAGGTCGAGACGATGGCGCGCGAAGGGGATCCGGCCGATGCCATCCTGGACGTGGCCGAGGAGACCGGCGCCGGCCTGATCGTGGTGGGCAACAAGGGCATGACGGGCGCCAAGCGCTTCCTGCTCGGCTCGGTGCCGAACAAGGTGTCGCACCACGCGCCGTGCAGCGTGCTGATCATCCGGACGACTTAGCGGAGGGTGGCGGCAGCGTCGAGCAGGCCGTAGCCGTAACGCGGGTCCGGGCCGGGCGGGCCCAGGTCGCGCGCCGTGAGCTGGAGATGGCGCGTCAGCTGCGCCGGGCTCGGCTTGCGCCCCAGTCGCTTCGACGCGATCACAAGTGCGGCCGCGCCGGATACGTGTGGTGCCGCCATCGACGTGCCCTCGTAGCCGCGTGGCAGGCCGAAGTTGCGGACGCTCGAGGTGAAGGTCTGCTGGTAGATGAACGGCCCCGACAGCTCCGGCCGGCAGGTGCTTGCGTCGTAGGGGTTGTCCGACAGCACCGCGTCGCGGCCGCCGCCGGGAGCGGCCAGGTCCACGTCGGCGCCGATGTTCGAGTACTCCGCCAGGCAGCCGCGGATGGTCGTGGCGGACACGGCCAGCACGTCGCGCGCGCGGGCCGGGTAGGCCACCGTCGTCTCCGCCTGGTTGCCTGCCGCGCCGACCACCAGCACGCCCTTGCGGCGCGCGTTTCGCAGCGCGGCCAGCAGGTCGGGGATCTGCGACGCCCGCACCGAGGAATTGAACTCCAGACTCAGGTTGATCACCCGGGCCTTCTTGCGCACCGCGAAGTTGATGCCCCTGGCGATCGAGTACGTGTCGCCCTCGCCCTGCGAGTCCAGCACGCGCACGGGCATGATCTTCGCCCGGTAGGCGATACCCGCCGCACCCGTCCGGTTGCCCGTGCTCTGGGCGATCGTGCCCGCCACGTGCGTGCCGTGGCCGTTCTCGTCGTTGGGATGGGTGTCCCCGTCCACGTAGTCGTAGCCGCGCGTGAACCGTTTCAGGTCGGGCGCGCGCCGGAAGCGGCGGTAGCGCTGGTAGGCCACGCCCGTGTCGAGGACGGCAACCGTCACGCCCTTGCCGCCGGGGGCCTTGCGGGCCTTGGCCAGATTCCAGGCGTCGGGCATGTTGATGCCGAAGCCCGCCTGGAGGTTCCACTGCTGGCGGAAGCCGGGGTCGTTGGGGGTCAGGCCCGCTATCCGCGCCTTGTAGTTCGGCACCGCGTACTGGACACGCGGGTCACGACGGAGCCTGCTCACGGTGGCGCGCACCGACGAGCCGCGACCGACGGCCACCTTCCGCGCGGTCGGCGCCGGGCCGACCGCGCCGCCCGTGCGCGCGTGGTCCTTGTACTTCACGATCACCTCGCCCGGCACGTACGACGCTCCCATGGCGGGGGCGGCACTCGCGCCCAGCACGGCGACGCCGGCGACCGCCAGAGCTACCGCCGTGCGGGAAAGTTGTCGAGGTCTCATGGTTTACGGTGCTCGTTCGAGTGTACGAGGCCCGGAACACCCGAAACCCCAGGAAGTTGTCCGGCTCCCTCAGGTTGATCATGGCGGGTCGATGAGGGTTTGCGTAACCGGTGGTACCGGGTTCCTCGGGGCGCACGTGGTCCGCGAGTTGCTCGAGGCCGGACACGAGGTACGGGTGGTCTACCGGGATGAGCGCCGCCTGAACCGCCTCGGTGCGCTCGAAGCGGAGCCGATCAAGGCCGACTTGTTCGATCGCGCAGCCATGCGACGCGCGGTCCGGGGCTGCGACCAGCTCTTCCACGTGGCCGGATTCGTGGGCTCGCGCCCGGCCGAGCGCGCCTGGCGCGTCAACGCCCTGGGGCCGCGCCGTGCCGTCGAGGCGGCTGCCGCCGAGGGCGTCGAGCGCGTGGTCGTGACCTCCAGCGTGGCCGGCCTCGGCCCGGTGGCGGGGGACGCGATCGGCACCGAGGACGACCCGTTCCGGGGCGGGTCGCTGGGTCTCGTCTACCCCGACAGCAAGCACGAGGGCGAGCTCGAGGCGGTCGCCACCGCGGCGCGGCTGGGGGTCGAGGTCATCGTGGTCAACCCCTCGTACGTGCTCGGCGTACCGGTGGACCGGTCCCAGCCGGGCGAGACGTCCACGCGTTTGATCGGCAACTACCTGCGCGGTCGGCTGCCGGCCGTGGTGGACGGGCGCACGGACTTCTGCGACGTGCGCGACGTGGCCCGCGGGCACGTTCGCGCCGCCGAGCGCGGCAAGCCTGGCGAGCGCTACGTCCTGGGGGGGCACGACAGCGGATGGGTGGCGCTGATCGAGCTCGTGGCCGAGCTGTCGGGCGTGCGCCATCCCGTCGCGGTGCTGCCGCCAATGCTGGGCGCGGTGGCCGAGCGCGCCGAGTCCATGCGCTTGCCGGTCCCGATCGCATCCGAGGGGATCCTGCTGATGGGGCTGAACTGGAGCTACTCGTCGCGCAAGGCGCGGGGCGAGCTGGGCTACCGCAGCCGCGCGCTCGAATCCACGGTCGGCGACACCGTCGAGTGGTACCGCGAGCTGATCGACGGTGGTGCGCTCGCGGGCGGCCCGTCGCCGCTGTCGCTGGGCGCTGCCGGTATGCGCATGGCCGGCCGCGCGGGGCTCACAGCGCTCGCGCGCGCGGCCGGCCGGCGCGCGGGCAGGCCGCTGGTCACCGGCGGATGAGCACCGCGTTCTTCCCACGCGACGAGTACTTCATGCGCCTCGCGCTGCGCGAGGCCGAGCGCGCGCTCGAGCATGATGATGTCCCGGTGGGCTGCGTCGTGGTCGCCGCCGGCGAGGTCGTGGCCGCCGCGCGCAACGAGCGCGAGCTTCGCGGCGACCCGACCGCGCACGCGGAGATCCTCGCGCTGCGCGAGGCCGCGTCGAGGCTGGGGTCGTGGCGGCTCGAGGACACCGTCCTCTACGTGACCCTGGAGCCCTGCGCCATGTGCGCCGGCGCGATCGTGCTCGCGCGCGTGCCGCGCGTGGTGTTCGCGACCGAGGATCCGAAGACGGGTGCGGCGGGCAGCGTTATGAACGTGCTCGCCCAGCCCGCGCTGAACCATCGCCCGGACGTGGCCGGCGGCCTGCTGGCCACCGAGGCGGGGGACATGCTGCGCGCGTTCTTCGCCACACGGCGCTAACCGAGGCTCAATACCGCAAGCCCGGGCGCCTCTGGCCCGGCGGCGCTAACCGACATAGCGGCGCGCCGCGCGCACCGCCGAGTCGCCGTAGCCGCCGCCGAACAGCGCTGCGTGGACCAGCAGCGGGAACAGCTGCCACAGCGCCACCCGGTCCGCGTACCCGTCGGCCAGCGCGTGTACCTCCTGGTAGGCGGCCAGGAAGCGGTCGCCGGGCGAGCCGAACAGCGACAGCATCGCCAGATCGACCTCGCGGTGGCCGCCGTAGGCGGCGGGGTCGATCAGCACCGGCCCGCCCATCACGTTCCCGCCCCACAGGTCGCCGTGCAGGCGCGCCGGTGGCTCGGGCGGTCCGGCGAAGTCGGCCATCCGCTCGCACAGGCGCTCGATCGCCGCCATGCCGGCGGGCGGCAGCCGCGCCCGCCGCGCCATCGGCATCACGCGCGACGTCGCGTAGAACTCCGGCCAGTCATCCGCACGGTCAGCGGGGATCTCCAGCGGTCCCAGCCGCAGCGGCGAGCGCTCGCCTCCAGGCGTGCCTGGCGCCACCACGCCGAAGTCGTCCGCGCCCGCCGCATGCATCGCCGCCACCATCCGGCCGAGCCGTTCCGCGCCGGCGTCACCAGCCTGCACCCACGACAGCACGAGGACGTCATCTGAGGCGGCGAGGACCTCGGGCACGCTCGCGCCGCCCTCACCCAGCCACCGCAGCCCGGCCGCCTCGGCCGCGTAGGTGCCGGGCTGGCCCGTCTTCGCGAATGCGGGCGTGCCGTCGGCCAGCTCCAGCCGCCAGGCATCGTTCAGGTCGCCGCCGGTGACGGGCGCCGCGGACGTGACCGCGCTGCCCAGCGCCGCGGCCGCTGCGCTCAGCGCGTCGACCGGACCTCCTCCAGCAGCCCGCGCGAGGACCGCTCGACCATGTCCAGCACCTGCTCGAACCCGTCGGGCCCGCCGTAGTAGGGGTCGGGCACGTCCAGCTCGCCGGCGGCGTCGGGGTCGAACTCGCGCAGCAGGCGGATCCTCTCCGCCGCCTCACCGTCGGGCGCCAGCCGCTGGAGCCCGGCCACGTTGTCGGCGTCCATTGCCACCAGCAGGTCGAAGCGGTCGAAGTCGGCCGGCTCGACCTGACGCGCGGCGCCCGCGAGCTCGATCCCCCGCGCCGCCGCCGCGGCCGTGGCCCGCTCGTCCGGCGGGTGGCCCACATGCCAGCTGCCGGTGCCGGCGCTGTCGATCTCCACGTCGACCCCCTCGCCCTCGGCCAGCGCGCGGAACACGCCTTCCGCCGTCGGCGAACGGCAGATGTTGCCCATGCACACGAACAGGACCCTCACTCGGGCCAGCCGTCCACGAACAGGTCCAGCGCCAGCTCGCCCGAGGGATCGGCCTGATACCTGGACAGGTCGGTGACGCCCTCCTCGGCCAGCACCTCGTCGTCGATGAAGGAGTTGCCGGTGCACTCGCGCGGGTCGCGCCGCAGCACCGCGAGCGCCGAGTCGGCGTAGATCTCCGGCGTGCGCGCCTGCGCCATCGCCGCGTCGCCGCCGAGCAGGTTCTGCACCGCCGCCGTGGCGATCAGCGTCCGCGGCCACAGCGTGTTGGCGGCGATCGGCGCATCCGCCTCGTCGGCCGCCACGCCGAGCGTGACCATCGTCATGCCGTACTTGGCGACTGTGTAAGCGGAATGCCCGCGCAGCCACTTGTGGTCGGCCGACAGCGGCGGCGAGAGCGACAGCACGTGCGCGTGATCGGACTCGCGCAGGTGGGGGAGCGCCGCCTGCGTCAGCACGAACGTGCCGCGCAGGTTGATGTCCAGCATCAGGTCCAGCCGCTTGACCGGCAGGTCGCGCATCGGGGCCAGGTTGATCGCGCTGGCGTTGTTCACGACGATGTCGATCCCGCCGAAGCGCTCCGCCGTCTGCGCCACGGCGCCGGCCACCGACTCCTCGTCGCGCACGTCGCCGACGATCGCCAGCGCGCCGCCGCCCGCCGCCTCGATCTCGGCCGCCGCCGTGTGCACCGTGCCCTCCAGCTTGGGGTGGGGCTGGTCGGTCTTGGCGATGATGGCCACGTTGGCCCCCTCCGAGGCCGCCTTCTTCGCGATGGCCAGGCCGATGCCGCGGCTGCCGCCGGACATGATCACGGTGCGATCTCGTAATGCGCTCATGAACCCAGACCCTAAGCACTGCGCGGCCAGGTGGGGTGGATGGACGGTCATAGTGACCGTCCATCCACCCCACCTCGGGCGGGCGGGGCCGCTAGCCTCTCGATCCGCGTCCCAGCGGACCCCGGAGGGGTGCCGGAGTGGTTGAACGGGGCGGTCTCGAAAACCGTTGTGCGGCGTAAGTCGTACCGTGGGTTCGAATCCCACCCCCTCCGCTGAGCTAGGCGAAGTGCTGCAGGCGCCGCTTCGCGCGTCGCGGCCCGGGTAGCGCGCACGCATGGACGACGACGAGACGGTCCGGGTGTTCGTGGAGATCCCCCAGGGCAGCCGCAACAAGTACGAGCTCAACCAGGAGACGGGCGACATCGAGTTGGACCGGCGTCTGTTCGCCGCGGTGAGCTACCCGACCGAGTACGGGTTCGTCATGCAGACGGTGGCGCCCGACGGGGACGAGCTTGACGCGATGGTCGCCGTCACCGAGCCCACCTTCCCGGGCTGCGTCGTACGCGTCAGGCCGATCGCCGTGCTGCGCCTTCAGACCGGCGACGGGCCTGAACCCAAGATCCTTGGCGTGCCCGTGTCGGACCCGTCGTGGAGCGGCCTCGATGAGCTCGACGACCTGCCCGGAGACCTGGCGCGGGAGATCGAGCACTTCTTCCGTTCCTACAGCGAGCTCGAGGGCAGCGACTGGAAGGTTGAAGGCTGGGGCTCGCGCGAGGAGGCCGAGCACGAGATCGCTCGGGCGCGCGAGCGCTTTGATGAAGGTTGAGAACTCCACCCGCGGGATACCCACGACCGATGGGCACCAGGCGACACGAGATCGCGGTCATCCCCGGCGACGGCATCGGCACCGAGGTGACGCCGGCGGCGCTTGAGGTGCTCGCCGCCGCCGGCAGCGCGCACGGCTTCGAGCTGGCGCCGACCGAGTACGGCTGGGGTTGCGACCACTACGTCGACAGCGGCACGATGATGCCCGCCGACGCGCTGGAGCGGCTGGCGGGTGCGGACGCGATCTTCCTGGGCGCGGTGGGCCGCCATGACGTGCCCGACCACGTGTCGCTGTGGGGGCTGCTGATCCCGATCCGGCGCCGCTTTCGCCAGTACGTGAACGAGCGCCCGATGCGGCTGTGGCCGGGCGTCCCGTCGCCGCTGCGCGACGTGACGCCCGCGGACCTGGACCTGGTGGTGGTGCGCGAGAACAACGAGGGCGAGTACTCGGAGATCGGCGGCCGCCTGCACGCGGGCACGGAGATGGAGATGGCTGTGCAAGAGACGGTGTTCACGCGCACCGGCTGCGACCGCGTGATGGACTTCGCGTGCCGGCTGGCGGGTGAGCGCTCGGGCCGGATCTGCTCGGCCACGAAGTCGAACGGGATCATCCACACGATGCCGTTCTGGGACGAGCGCTTCGCCGCCGCGCTCGAGCGCCACCCGGGCCTGGACTCCGAGCAGGTGCTGATCGACGCGCTCGTGGCCATGGTCGTGCTCGACCCGGGCCGCTTCGACGTGATCGTGGCCTCCAACCTGTTCGGCGACATCCTCAGCGACCTGACCGCCGCGGTGGCGGGCTCGATCGGCATAGCGCCGTCGGCCAACCTCAACCCCGAGCGCGACCACCCGTCGATGTTCGAGCCGGTGCACGGCTCGGCGCCCGACATCGCGGGACAGGGGCTGGCCAACCCGCTCGGGGCAATCTGGTCCGGAGCGCAGATGCTGGAGCACCTCGGTGAGCGCGACGCGGCGGCCGCGGTCATGGCGGCGATGGAGGGCTCGCTGGCCGGCGGTGGCCCGCGCACGCCGGACCTCGGCGGCTCGGCCACGACCGCCGATGTCGTGGCGGAGCTGAGCGCGGCCGTGCGAAGCTGACCGGGTGCCCGATGCATCGACCCTGCTGCTGTTCACCGGCGCCAGCCTTGCGCTGCTCGCGGTGCCCGGGCCGGCCGTCTTCTACGTGGTCACGCGAAGCGTCGACCAGGGAGCGCGCGCCGGCCTGGTGTCGGTGCTCGGGGTCGAGACCGGCACGTTCGCCTACGCGCTGGCGGCGGCGGCCGGGCTCACCGGGCTGATCGCCGCATCCGAGGCCGGCTTCACCGCCGTCAAGTACGCCGGAGCGGCCTACCTGATCTTTCTGGGCGTGCAGAAGCTGCGCAGCCGTGACGAGGACGGCGAGCACACGCCGAGCGCGCACCCGCGGCTGTTCCTCCAGGGCCTGGTGGTGCAACTGCTCAATCCCAAGATCGCGGTCTTCTTCCTGGCGTTCCTGCCGCAGTTCGTGGACCCCGCGCAGGGTGGGGCGGCGGTCCAGACGCTGATCCTGGGAACGCTGTTCACCGTGCTGGCGGTGGTCAGCGACGGCGCCTACGTTCTCGTCGCGGGCGCGCTCGGCGCCCGGTTGCGCGGTGGCCGCTGGCTGAACCGGATCAGCGGCGGGGTCTACATCGGGCTCGGTGTCGGCGCGGCGCTGTCCGGCGCCAAGCCGGCTTCGGGTTTCGCCGCTCGCTGACCAGGGCAACCGCGCCAGCATGGGAGCGCAGGAGAGGGGCCCCGCGCAGGCGGGAACGACCGATGATGCCGAACAGCTGATCGCCCGGACGGGCACGTATCGCAGCCTCGGCGAACAGAAGCTGAGCCCTCAGGAGGAGCGCTTCGAGCGCGGCAGGCGCACCGCCGGGCTGTTCCTCGCCCCCGCCGCGATCATCGTCTTCCTGCTGTTGCCGCTGGACCTCGAGCCGACCCAGGACAAGCTGGCGGCGGTTCTGATCGGCGTCGTCATCCTCTGGATCACCGAGGCCGTGCCGATCCCGGTCGGCGGCCTGATCGGCATCGCGCTGATCGTGGTGCTGGGGGTCGGCGATGCCGACACCGTGCTGGCGCCGTTCGGCTCGTCCACGGTGTTCACGTTCATCGGCGCGTTCATCATCGCCGAGGCGATGCTGCGTCACGGCCTGGCACGCCGGTTCGCGTTCCGGATGCTCGCGGTCAAGGGCGTCTCGAAGTCCACCACCCGCACCGTGATCGCCTTCGGCCTGGTCACGGCAATCCTGTCCGCCTTCGTGTCGAATACGGCCACGGTGGCCATGCTGCTGCCGACAGCCATCGCGATCCTGGGCACGCTGGCCAACCTGATGAAGGAGCAAGGCGCCGACCGCGAGGGCTTCGACCCGCTGAAGCTGCGCGTGGGCGTGGCGCTGATGCTGATGCTGGCCTACGGCGCCAGCGTCGGCGGCCTGCTGACGCCCGTCGGAAGCCCGCCGAACCTGATCGGCCGCGGGCTGATCGAGGAGGCCACCGGCGAGCAGATCTCGTTCCTGGAGTGGGTGCTGAGCGCGCTGCCGATCTGCGCCGCGATGTTCGTGGTCCTGGCCGTGGTGCTGCTGTTGCTGAACCGGCCCGAGGTCAAGAGGCTCGAGGGCGTCGAGGAGTACGTGGCGGGCGAGCGCAGCAAGATGGGCCCGATGTCGCGTCAGGAGAAGAACACGCTGGTCGCGTTCGCCTTCGCGGTCACGCTGTGGATCGCCCCGGGCATCGTCGGCATCATCGCCGGCGACGGCTCGAAGGCCTACGAGGAGGCCACCACCCACCTCGACGAGGGCATCGTGGCGATCATGGCCGCGTCGCTGCTGTTCGTGCTGCCCACCAACTGGCCGAAGCGCGAGTTCACGCTCACCTGGAGCGAGGCGAAGGAGATCGACTGGGGCACGATCATCCTGTTCGGCTCCGGCGTGATCTTCGGCACGCTGCTGGCCGACACCGGCCTCGCCGAGACGATCGGCAAGTCAGGCGCCGACACGTTCGGCGTGAACTCGACCTTCACGATCACCGTGTTCGCCGTGATCCTGTCGATCCTCGTCTCCGAGACCACCAGCAACACCGCCAGCGCCTCGATCGTGGTGCCGATCGTCATACCCGTTGCCGCGGCGGCGGGGGTGGACCCGTTCATACCCGCGCTGGCCGGCACCTTCGCCGCGTCGTTCGGCTTCATGCTGCCCGTGTCCACGCCCCAGAACGCGATCGTCTACGGATCGGGCGTGGTGCCGATCACGAAGATGGTCAGGAACGGCAGCGTGTTCGACGTGCTGGGTGCGGTGATCATCATCGTCGCGCTGCCGCTGATGGTGAACGCACTCGGCATCGCCGGCTGAGCGTGCTTGGCCGCGTTCGCCCTGAGCGTTCGCCGGCCGGGTCAGCGCAGCCAGCCCAGCTCGGCGCCCGCGGCGCGGATCGCCTCCAGCAGCGTTTGCAGCGACGGCCGCTCGGCGTCGGCCGAACGGGTGGAGGCGAAGATCGTGCGCTCAAGCGGTCCCTCGGCGATCGCCCGCACCGCCACGCCCGGGTGGCCCTCGGCGCCGACCAGCTCCGGCAGCAGCATCACCGCCTGGCCGGCGGCCACCAGCTCGAGGCTGATCACGCTGTCGTTGGTGCGGTGGCGGATGTCGGGCTCGAAGCCGCCAAGCTGGCGGCAGGTGCGCTGCACCACCTGCTCCCAGCCACCGCCGGGGTAGCCGGTGGTCCACGACTCGCCCGCCAGGTCCGCCAGCCGCACCGCCCGCTTGCGCCGCCGCGCCGCCGGATGCCCGGCGGGCAGCATCAGGTAGACGGGATCGTGGTGCAGGTCCACCCGGTCGATGTCGGCGGGGCGCGGGCGCGGCTGGTGCTGCCACTCGTCGCCGAGCACCAGGTCCACGTCGCCGAGCTGGAGCGCGGGCAGCGAGTCCTCGGGCTCGGCCTCCCTGAGCTCGCAGCGCAGGCGCGGGTGATCTCGCGCCAGCGCCCGGATGGCGGGGATGGCCACCTTCAGCGCCGCCGACTGGAACGAGGCGATCCGCGCGCGACCCATGATCGCCCCAGCCGCCCCGGCCAGGTCGCCCTCGGCCAGCTCGGCGCGATCGAGCAGCGCCTCGGCGTGCCCGACGAGCACGTATGCGGCGTCGGTCAGCCGCACGCCGCGCCCGGCCGGCTCGAGCAGCGTCACGCCCGCCTCGCGCTCCAGCACCGCAAGCTGCTGCGAGACCGCCGAAGGCGTGAACCGGAGCGCCTCGGCCACCGCGGCGATCGTGCCGCGCTCGTGCAGCTCACGCAGCAGCCGCAGTCGGCGCAGGTCGAGCATTCACAAGAAATGCTACCGAATACTGCTCAGAAAGCTAAGTCGCTGCTGAACATCAACTGCGCCACCATCGCCGCATGCCAATCACCGGCATCGCCCTCTGCCTGGCGTCCGCCGCCGCGTTCGGCGCGATGGGCGTGTTCGGCAAGCTCGCCTTCGAGCAGGGATCGAACGTCACCACGCTCCTGTCCACGCGGTTCGTGGTTGCGGCGCTGGTGCTGTGGGCGGTGCTGGTCGCCACCGGCAGCCTCGAGCGCCTGCGCGTGCTCGGCAGGCGCGATGTGATGCTTGCCTTGGGGCTTGGCGCGATCGGCTACGGCGCCCAGGCCGGCTGCTACTTCGCCGCGCTCGACCGCATGGACGTGTCGCTGCTGGCGCTCGTCCTGTACACGTTCCCGGTCATGGTGGCCGTCGCCGCGATCGTGCTGAAACGCGACGAGCCCAGCGTCCGCACCGCGTTCGCGCTGGTGCTGGCCGGCGGCGGGATCGCGCTGGTGCTTGCCGGCGCGGCCACCGGCTCGCTCGAGCTGGCCGGCACCGCGCTGGGGCTCGGCGCGGCCGGCGTCTACACCGTCTACATCCTGACGTCGGAGGGCATCGCCTCGCGCGCCGACTCGCTCGCGCTGGCCACGCTCGTGTGCAGCGGCGCCGCGATCACGCTCACCGCGGCCGGCCTGCTCACCGGCGGGCTCGATCCGGCCGCCGTCAGCGCGCCCGGCTGGCTCTGGCTGGTCGCGCTGTCGGTGGTGTCCACGGTCGGCGCCATCGCGCTGTTCTTCGCCGGGCTGCGCCGGGTCGGTCCGACCGCCGCCGCGATCTTGTCCACGCTCGAGCCGGTGGTCACGGTTGCCCTGGCGGCAGCCGTGTTCGGTGAGTCGCTTGGGACGGTGCAGCTGGCCGGCGGCGCGCTGGTGCTGCTGGCGGCCGTGGCGGTGCGCGTGCCCGATCGCGTCGCCGAGATGCCGCGAGGGGTGGCGTATGAGTCGGCCGCTTGAGGATCGTGTGGCCCTGGTCGCCGGCGCCACGCGCGGTGCCGGTCGCGGCACTGCCGTGGCGCTCGGCGAGGCGGGCGCCACCGTCTACTGCACCGGCCGCAGCACTCGCGCGGGCAGGTCGGAGTACGACCGCCCGGAGACGATCGAGGACACCGCCGAGCTGGTCGACGCCGCCGGTGGTAACGGCATCGCAATCGCCGTCGACCACCTCGAGCGTGCGGAGGTGGATGCGCTCGTACAGCGGATCGACGCCGACCACGGCCGGCTCGACGTGCTGGTCAACGACATCTGGGGCGCCGAGAAGCTGGTCGAGTGGGACACGCCGGTGTGGGAGCACGACCTGGACGCCGGCCTGCGGGTGCTGCGGCTGGCAATCGAGACGCACGTGGTGACCAGCCACTTCGCGCTCGCGCTGCTGGCACGCCGGCCGGGCGGGCTGGTTGTCGAGATGACAGACGGCACGCGCGCCTACAACGACGCCAACTACCGCGTGAACACGTTCTACGACCTCGCCAAGGCATCGGCGCTACGGCTGGCGTTCACCCAGGCGAAGGAGCTGGCGCCGCACGGCTGCACCGCGCTCGCGTTGACCCCCGGCTGGCTGCGCTCGGAGATGATGCTGGAGATCTACGGCGTGACCGAGGAGAACTGGCGCGAGGCCGAGAAGGGATCGCCGCACTTCGCCGCCATCTCAGAGAGCCCGCTGTTCGTCGGCCGCGCCGTCGCCGCGCTGGCCGCGGACCCCGAGCTCGCGCGCCGCAACGGCGGCTCGTTCTCCTCCGGCGAGCTGGCGCGCGAATACGGCTTCACCGACGTCGATGGCTCGGCGCCCGACTGCTGGCGCTACATGGTCGAGGTGCAGGACCCTGGCAAGCCCGCGGACCCGACCGGCTACCGCTAGCCCCAGGGTCGGCCAGGACCCCGCCGCTCAGCGGCGGGACACTAGCCTCGCGCGGGATGACGCCCCGCCTGCCGCTCGACCAGGCCCGCCGGATGGCGCTGCATGCGCAGGGCCTGGCCATGCCGGCGCCGGCGAGCCAGAGCGTGTCCGCAGTGGTCGCGCGGCTGGGCTGCCTCCAGCTCGACCCGGTCGCCGTGGTGGCGCGGTCCCCGCTGCTGGTACTGCGCGCACGCCTGCGCGGGGGTACGCACGACAGCCACGCCCGCGCCCTGGACCGCGCCGCGTATCACGACCGCGCGCTGTTCGACTACTGGTGCCACGAGGCCAGCCTGTGCCACGTGGACGACCTGGCGCTGCACCGCTGGGCGATGCGCAGCTACCTCGACCGGCTGACCCCCGCCCGCGCGCACCGCGCCCGCTGGCTGGTCGACAACGCCGAGTTCGTCGAGCACCTGGTCGAAGACCTGCGCGCGCGCGGGCCCGTGCGCGCACGGGAACTGGAGGATCGCTCGGCGGCGGCGTGGGAGTGGGGGCATTGGACCGACGAGGTGTCCTCGCGCCAGACGATCGCCCGGATGCTGGATCTGCTTTGGATGACCGGCCGCGCCGGGATCGGGGCGCGGGCCGGCCTCGAGCGGCTGTGGGACGTGTTCGAGCGCTGCGTCCCGGGCGGCGCCGCGCCCGAGCGGCTGGAGCAGGAGGAGGTCGTGCGCCGCGCCGCGCTGCGCGCGGTCGGCATGCTCGGCGTGGCGCGGGCGCCGCACATCAACGCCCACTTCACCCGCCGCCGCTATCCGGGACTGGCGATGGCGCTCGAGCAGCTGGAGCGCGGCGGCGGCCTCGAGCGCGTGGAAGTCGAGGGCCTGCGCGGCGAGTGGTGGGCGCGACCCGAGGAGCTCGAGCGTGCCTCACGCCTCGAGCGGGGGAGCCGCACGGTGGCGCTGTCGCCGTTCGACAACCTGATCTGCGACCGCGCCCGGGCAGCCGAGCTGTTCGGCTTCGACCACCGGCTGGAGATCTACGTGCCCGGCCCCAAGCGCCGCTGGGGCTACTACGTGCTGCCGATCTTGCACGGCGAGCGCTTCGTGGGCCGCGCCGACCTGCGCAACGAGGACGGCGTGCTGCGGGTGTTGGCCCTGCACGTCGAGCCCGGCCGCGCGGCGCCGCGGGCCATCGACCGCGCACTGCGATCGCTGGCCCGCTGGCGTGGCGCCGAACTCAGGAGCTGAACTCCCGCCGCAGCTCCTCCGGGGACGGCACCTTCATGTCGGGGTTGGGCTGCGAGAAGCGCAGGTTGTTGCCGAACGGGTCGCGGATGCCGCAGTCGATGCCGTAGAAGTGCTCGGTCGGCTCCTGTGTGAACTCGACGCCCTTGGCGGACAGCTGCTCGTACGTCCTCTGGCAGTCGTCGGTGGTCAGGCCGAGCGTGAAGCCCATGGCGCCCTTGGACACCAGCTCGCGGATCTGCGCGACGGAGTCCTCGTCCAGCGGCGGCGATTTGGGCTTCTCGAGCAGCACCTGACGCTCGGGGTGGCCGGGCACCCGCACGGTGAGCCAGCGCATGAAGCCCATGTCGATGTCGGCGCCGATCTCCAGACCCAGCTTGCCGACATAGAAGTCCAGCGCGTCGTCGTGGTCCAGCACGTAGACGCTCGAGATGTTGAATGAGTTGAACATGGGGCGAACCTACTTTCGCTCGTTCGCCGCGGCTTCTCCGAAACTGCTCGGTCGGTTCCAAGTCATCGTGAAGCACGCCGGCACGCGCTCCGGCGAGTTGCCCTGACGGAACTGAGTGGGCGTCTTGCCCACGATCCGGCGGAACGTGCGGCCGAAGCTGCCGAGGCTGGTGAAGCCCACGTCCAGGCACACGTCCATGATCGGCAGCTCGGTCTGCGTGAGCAGGAACATCGCCCGCTCCACCCGCCGCCGCTGCAGCCAGCGGTGCGGCGTCTCGCCGAACGCCGCGCGGAACTCACGGATGAAGTGGGCCTCGGACATCAGCGCCACGCGCGCCAGCGCCGGCACGTCAAGCGGCCTCGCGTAATCGCGGTCGATCATGTCGCGTGCACGCAGCAGCCGCCGGTTGCTGTCCTCGACGGCCTCGCTCACCTCACGATCCCCACGCCTGCGCGATCGCCTGGATGTGGCGTCGATCGGTCCCGCAGCAGCCACCGAGCACGTTGAGGTTCGGCAGGGAACCGGCCAGCCTCGAGTACCGCTGCCCGAGGTCGGCCGGATCGCCCGGGTCCAGCTCGACCGCCTCGTCCAGCTCGGCGTGGCTCTTGGCCGAGGCGTTCGCGCGCAGCCCACGGATGCGGTCCTTCCACGCCCCGTCCGCGGCGACCACGGTGTCGAAATGCGTGGGATGCGCGCAGTTGACCATGTAGTAGGCCGGTCCCGCGTCGGTCTCGTCATCGACCTGCTCGATCGCCTCAGCCAGCGCCTGGCCGCTCGGCAGGCTTCCATCCGTCTCGACCGTGAACGAGATCACGACCGGTATCCCGGCCGCCCGGGCGGCGCGGCTCAGACCGACCGCCTCGTCGGCGTAGGTCATCGTGATCGCCGTGACCAGGTCGGCCGCCGTGTCGGCGAAGGTGGCGATCTGGGTCGAGTGGTAGTCCTGGGCCGCCGTTGCCGACAGCAGCTCGCCGGGGTTGTAGCCGTCGTCCTGCGGTCCGATGCAGCCGCTGATCACCATCGGCGCAGCGGACGTCTGGTGGCGCTCCCTGATCTCCTCCATCAGCGCGATCGCCTTGCGGTTGAGCTCGTCGAGCTCGGCGTCCGAGTAGCCCAGCTCTGCCGCCCAGCGCGGACTCGCGCGCCAGGTCGGGCTCTCCAGCACGAAGCCGGTGCCGCGCTCGGCGGCCAGCGCGGCGTAGGGCTCGAAGTAGCGGCGCAGCGCCTCCGTGCCCTCGTCGCTCCTGAGCAGCTCGACCGCGGCGAACAGAGGCAGGTCGAGACCGTCGTGGAAGATCAGGCTCGTCTCGATCCCCCCGTCGGTCAGGTACAGGTCGCCGTCCAGCTGTGGGAGATGGGTTCGGTGGCTCATCGCAGCTCCTGGTCAGGGATCGATCACGTTCTCCGGGTCCGGCCGCAGCTCGGGCGGCGCCTGGCTGTAGTCGCCGAAGGGGCCGTCGCGGTCCTCGACGACGGCGCGCACGCCCTCGCGCTCGGCCTTGTCGATGAACGCCAGCGCCTCGGGCGTGTTGCGCATCAGCCCGTCAAGGATCGGCCCGAGCGTCTGGGTCTGGGCCAGGCCCATGTTCTCGTACGCCTGGTTGACCACCAGCTTCTGCGCGGCCAGCTGGGAAGAGGGGATCGAGCACAGCTCGGCGGCCAGCTCGGCCACCCGTTCCTCCAGCCGCGCGAACGGAACGGCCTCGTTGACCAGCTCGACCGCGGCGGCCTGGGCGCCTGTCAGCGGACGGCCGGTCAGCGCGTGGTACTTGGCCCGCGCCAGGCCGAGGCGGTGGATCCACATGCCCGACAGGTAGGCGCCCCACATGCGGCTGTAGGGGGTGCCGATCACCGCGTCCTCGCTGGCGACCACCAGGTCGGCGCACAGAGCGAAGTCGCTGCCGCCGCCCACGCACCAGCCGTGTACCTGGGCGATCACCGGCTTCGGCGTGCGCCAGATGCTCATCAGCTGCTGGGTCGGCGCCAGCTCGTGAGCGGTGGCGAAAGCGAAGTCCTTGCCGGGGTCCCACTGCCCGTCGGTGCCGAAGTGATCGTTCCAGTGTGTGAAGCCGCCGCCGAAGTCGTAGCCGGCGCAGAACGCCCGGCCGGCGCCGCGCAGCACGATCACCTTGACCTCCGGGTCGCGCGTGGCACGCCCGACCGCGTCCTGGACCTCCTCGGGCAGTGGCGGCACGATCGTGTTCAGCCGTTCGGGCCGGTTCAAGGTGACGGAGGCGATCGGACCCTGGCTGCGGTAGATGACCGTCTCGTACTGCGCGCTCATGTTCCTCTTCTACCGGACGCCGCTCAGGTACGCTGGCGGCGCACGATGGCCCGAGACAGCGCGTCCCAGCTGCGCGACCTCCAGCAGGTCACCGATGCCGCCCTCTCATCGCTGCCACTTGACCAGCTGCTGGACGCGCTGCTCGAGCGGGTACGCGCGATCCTGTCGGTGGACACCGTCGCGGTCCTGCTGCTCGAGGAGGACGGGCGCATGCTCGCCGCTCGCGCGGCCAGGGGGCTCGAGGAGGAGGTCGAGCGGGGCGTGCGCATTCCTGTCGGACGCGGCTTTGCCGGCCGCGTCGCCGCCGAGCGCGGACCGGTCCAGATCACCGACGTCGACCACGCCGACATCCTCAACCCGCTCCTGCGTGAGAAGGGACTCGAGTCGCTGCTCGGTGTCCCCCTGCTGGTCGAGGAACGCCTGATCGGCGTGCTGCACGTGGGCGCGCTCAGCAGCCGGGTCTTCACGCCCGACGAGATCGATCTGCTCCAGCGGGCGGCCGACAGGGCCGCGCTGGCCATCGGGGCGCGCCTGTACGAGCGCCAGCGAGGCCTGGCCGAGGAGTTGCAGCGCAGCCTCTTCCCGCGGCCGCTGCCGCAGTTCCCGGGCGTCTCGCTGGCCGCCCGCTACTGGCCGGCAGCGGCCGCGCCGCTGGGCGGCGACTGGTACGACGCCTTTCTGCTGCCGTCGGGGTCACTGGGCCTGGTCATGGGCGACGTGGTCGGGCGGGGCTTCCGGGCCGCCGCGCTGATGGGGCAGCTGCGCAGCGCACTGCGCGCCTACGCGTTCGACGGCAACGAGCCCTGGGAGCTGATGACCAAGCTCAACACGCTGTTGCGGCGCATCGACCCGGGCGGCAGCGCGACCCTGCTCTACCTGGAGTTCGACTCCGACGCCGGACGGATCGCGCTGGCGTCGGCGGGGCACCTTCCGCCGCTGTTGCGCGATGGTGCCGCGACAACCTTCGTAGAGCTCCCGCCGGCCGTTCCGCTCGGGGTGGTCCCCAACCCCGTCTACGGCGACGTGACGGTGGAGGTCCATCCACCGATCGAGCTGGTTCTCTACACCGACGGGCTGATGGAGCGGGCCGAGGAGGGCCTCGAAGACGGCTTCGAGCGACTTCGCGAAGCCGGGTCGGCGGGCCCTCGCGATCCCGAGCAGCTGGCCGACGCGCTAGTGACGGCGCTGTTGCCCGCCGGAGCCGCGGCCGATGACGCGGCCGTGATGGTCATGGCCATCCACCCGCTTGCCGACGAGCTCGAGCTGACGATGGCGGCCGAGCCCGAGTCGGCGCCGCTGTTGCGACGCATCCTGCGTCGCTGGCTGCGCGAGCACGGCGCGTCTCCCGACGAGGTCGAGGAGCTCACGCTCGCCTGCGGCGAGGCGTGCGCCAACGCCATCGAGCACGCGTACCCGCCCGAAGCCCGCACGTTCTTCGTCGGGGCGCACGTGGATGATGGAGAGATCGTGATGCGAGTCCGGGACTGGGGCCAGTGGCGCCCACCACGCGGGGCCCACCGGGGGAAGGGCATGACGCTGATGGAGGGATTGACCGACTCGGTCACGATCGAAGGCAGCGAGGAGGGCACGACCGTGACCTTGCGCCGCCGCCCGCGGGAAGCCACCGCCGCGTGAACCCGAGCGTCGATGTCGAGCACCACGACGGCATCCCGGTCGCCCGCCTGGCCGGCGAGGTCGACCTCACGCGCGCGCCCGGGATCAGGATCGCCCTGCTGCGGGCCGTGACCAACCAGGATCACGGGCTGGTCCTCGACCTGCGCGAGACCACCTACCTCGACAGTGCGGGCGTCAACATCATCTTCGAGCTGGCCGAGCGCCTGTCGGCGCGTCAGCAGCGGCTCGCCGCGGTCGTGCCCGACCGCGCCATCATCGAGCGCGTCCTGACGCTCGTGAACCTCCGCTCGATCCTGGAGAGCCACCGCACGTTGGAGGAGGCGATCGACTCGATCAGGGGGCTCGATCCGGACCTGCCGTCGCCCCCGGCCTGACTACAAGTAGGGCATCGGGTCGGTAGGACGGGCGTTGACGTACACCTCGAAGTGCAGGTGGTCGCCAAAACAGCGCCCGGTGCAGCCGACCAGCCCGATCGCCTGGCCCTGCACGACGTCGTCGCCGCGCTCGACCAAGAAGCGCGATTGGTGCGCGTAGCAGGTCTGGAACTCCCTGGTGTGGGCGATGCAGGTGTAGTTGCCGTAGCCGCTGACCGGCCCGCGGATCGACACCCTGCCGTCCTGGGCAGCGCGGATCACGCGGCCGGCGGGCGCCGAGATGTCGATGCCGGCATGCAGGCGCCCCCAGCGCGGGCCGAACGGTGAGCTGACGGTGCCGTTGACCGGCCAGGCGAGTCCGCCGGCGCCGATGACCAGGTTGGAGTCATACCCGGCCCGGGCCAGCTGCCGCTGGATCCGCTTGCGCGCCTTCTCCAGCGCCTCCAGATCCTCGAGCTCACGCCGCAGCTGCTTGTTCTGGCCGCGGATCCGCCTCTCCTCGCTGGCCGCGTCCGCAGGGGCGCGCTCACCGCCCGGGGGCACGACCTGCACCACCCGCGGCGAGCCGCCGCGCTTCGCCCCGTCGGTGGTCGTGCGCGCCTCCAGCGGGGCCGATCCGTCGAGCACGGCCTCGTCACTCGGGCGCTCGCCCTGGCCGCAGGCGGCCAGGACCATGAGGGCAACGAGCGGTATCGCAAGCGTTCGCACCGCGCTGAGTGTGACGACGAAAAAAGCGGGCCGGCGGAATGACCCGCGCGACCCGCTGAGGGAGGAGTGATGCCATTCCAGTGTGCACGAGGGCGATTCAGAAGTCCAAGACCGATTGCATCTGATATTAAGAAGCGTAGATTATGGAGCTGCGTCAGCTCAGGTACCTGGTCACGCTGGCCGAGGAGCGGCACTTCACGCGCGCGGCCAGGAAACTGCAGATAGCGCAGCCCGGCCTCTCGCAGCAGATCCGCAAGCTCGAGGACGAGTTGCGCACGCCGTTGGTGCATCGCACCACCCGGCACGTCGCGCTGACCGACGCCGGCGAGCGAGTGGCCGCACGGGCGCGCAGCATCATGAGCGAGCTGGAGGCGATGCAGTCCGAGCTCGATGCCCTGCGCGGGCTGCGCACCGGCCGGGTCGTTGCCGGGGTGACGCCCACGCCCGGGCCGCTCGGGGTGGCCACGCTGCTGGGCCGCTTCCGGGCCGCCAACCCCGAGATCGACCTGGTGCTGCGCGAGGGCTTCAGCGCCCAGCTGGCCGAGGCGCTGCGGGCCGACACGATCGACTGTGCGTTCACCACCTGGCTCAGCCGTGACCAGCGCCGCGGCCTGGCCAGCCAGGAGGTGGCCAGCGAGCCGCTGGTGGCAGTGCTGGCGCATGGCCACCCGATGGCCGACCGCGACCGGCTGTCGCTGAAGGACCTGGCCGGCGACGACTTCGTGCTGTTCAGCGAGGGCGCCACGATCCGCGCGCTGGTCAACCGCACGTCCGAGCGGCTCGGCTTCCGCCCGCGCGTGTCGTTCGAGGCGGGTGAGACCTCGCGCATCCGCAGCATCGTCGCCGAGGGGCTTGGCGTCAGCGTGCTGCCGCGCTCCGACGCCCTGACGCCGGGCCCGCCGGTGGCGGTGGCCGAGCTGTCCGACCCGGACATGGTGCACCGTGTCTTCGTGGTCCATCGCGCCGGGCGCCGCCATGGGCCCGCAGTGCGGGCGTTCCTCGAGCTCGCGTCGGGCGACCCGGTAGCCTGACGACGAGGTGTGCCGGGAAGACTGGTCGGCGACACACGGCGTCGATCCGTTTTTCCACCTGCGCATGCTCTCGACATCCCTCCGCCGCTAGCCCGCGATGGCGCTGGCGATAGCGATATTCGGCGTCGCGCTCGTTGCGATCGCCAGCGAGCGGATCGACCGCACGAAGGTGGCGCTGCTGGGCGCCGGGCTCGTGGTGGTCACGCACACGCTCGAGCAGGAGCAGGCGATCGAGGCGATCGACTTCAACACGATCGGGCTGCTGGCCGGGATGATGCTGATGGTCCGCCTGACCGAGACCACCGGGGTCTACACCTACCTGGCGATCAAGGCAGGCCAGCTGTCGCGCGGCCGGCCCCTGGCGGTGGTGCTCGCCCTGGCGGGGACCACCGCTGTGCTGTCGGCGTTCCTGGACAACCTGACCACGGTTCTGCTGATGGTCCCGATCACGTTCCTGCTGGCCGACGCACTCGACATCGACGCGATCCCGCTGGTGATCATCGAGGTGATCGCCTCCAACGTCGGCGGCACCGCCACCCTGATCGGCGATCCGCCGAACATCATCATCGCCGGCGCCACCGGGCTGTCCTTCAGCGCGTTCGTGGTCAACCTCGCGCCGGTCGTGGTCGTGACCTTTGCCGTTACAACGACAATGCTGTATCTGGCCTACCGGCCACGCCTGCAGATCGAGTCGGACGCACGCGAGCGGGTCATGCAGCTGGACGCCGAGGGTGGGATCGAGGACCGCGACGAGCTGAAGCGGACCGTGCCGATCCTGGTCGGCACGATCCTCGTGTTCTTCGTGCACAAGGCGATCGGCCTCGAGCCCGCGACCGTGGCCCTGGCCGGCGCGACCGTGATGCTGCTGGTCACGCACCAGAAGATCGAGGACGCCCTCGCCGGGATCGAGTGGCCGACGCTGTTCTTCTTCCTCGGCCTGTTCGTGATGGTCGGCGGACTCGAGGAGACGGGCGCGATCGGGGAGGTGGCCCAGGGGATCGGCGACGTGACCGGCGGCGACCGCACCGCCGAGCTGCTGGGTATCACCTGGATCTCGGCGCTCGGGTCGGGGGTGGTCGACAACATCCCCTTCACCGCCACGATGATCCCGGTCGTCGAGGAGCTGCACGCCGACAACGGCGGGGACGACGCCTACTGGTGGGCGCTGGCGCTGGGCGCGTGCTTCGGCGGCAACCTGACGCTGATCGCCGCTGCCGCCAACGTGGCCGCCGCCGGGATGGCCAGCAAGGCCGGGCAGCCGATCGGCTTCATGGTCTTCCTACGCGCGGGCGTGCCTGTCACCGTGGTGTCGATCGTGCTGGCAACGGGATACATCCTCCTCCGCTACGTATGAGCCCTCGACGGGTCACCGAGATGATCGTGCGCGAGCCGCCGGTGGTGCGCGTGGACGACACCGTCGCCACGGCGGTGCGCGCGATCCTGGATGCGGAGCTGCCCGCGGTGCCGGTGGTCGAGCAGGACGGCACGCTCGCGGGCGTGTTCGGCGAGCGCGAGTTCATGGAGGCGCTGTTCCCGCGCTACTTCTCCCAGCTGAAGTCCGCCGGCTTCCTGCCCAAAGTGCTCGACGACGCGCTCGAGAAGAAAGCCGCGTGCGTGCAGGAGCACGTTGGCGACCACATGTTCACCGAGCACGTGGACGTGCCCTCGGACGCCTCCGACGGTCACATCGCGGAGACGTTCTTCCATCACCGCGTGCTGTTGCTGCCGGTCGTGGACGGCGGCCAGGTGGTCGGCGTGATTACCCGCCGCGACTTCTTCCGCGCGCTTGCCGAGCGCGTGCTCGAGCTTTCGTGAGCGTCCAAGCCGCGCAGTCGCCGCCCGGGATCACGCCCTGGGGGGAGACAACCAACCGCACCGTGCGCGAGTTCCTCCAGACCGAGAGCGGCAGCGCGGGCCTGCTGCTTGTGGCGACCGTGGTCGCGCTGGTGTGGGCCAACTCGCCGTTGTCCGGGCTCTACGAGGACCTGTGGGCGACGCACCTGACGGTCGACCTTGGCGGGCTCACCGTCGACGAGGACCTTCGCCACTGGGTCAACGACGGCCTGATGGCGTTCTTCTTCTACCTCGTGGGCCTGGAGATTCGGCGCGAGCTGTCGCTCGGCGAGCTGCGCGACCGCCGCGCCGCGTCGATCCCGGTCTTGGGCGCGCTGGCCGGGATGGCGGTGCCCGCGCTGCTCTATGCGGCGGTCAACGTGGGCGGCGCCGGCGCCGGCGGCTGGGGGATAGTGATGGCCACGGACATCGCCTTCGTGTTGGGCGTGGTGGCGCTGCTCGGCGACCGCTGCCCGCCGGGGGTCCGGGTGTTCCTGTTGACGCTGGCGATCGTGGACGACATCGGAGCCGTCACGGTGATCGCGGTCTTCTACTCGAGCGGCATCGAGGTGGCGGCACTGGCCGGGGCGGCGGGCCTGCTGGCCCTGATCGTCCTTGCCCTGCGGCTGACGACGTGGCGTGGGCCCGCCTACATGGCGGCGGGACTGGTGCTGTGGGCGCTCGTCCTGGCTGGTGGGATTCACCCCACGATCGCGGGGGTGGCGCTAGGCCTGGTCACGGCGGTGCACCCGCCGCGGCCGGAGGCGATCGCCCGCGCGGCCAGCCTCGGCCGCGTGTTCCGGCGCGACCTGACGGCGGCCGGCGGGCGCGCCACGGCGCTCGAGGTCTCGCGCTCGGTCTCGCCCAACGAGCGCTTCCAGGGCGCCATCCATCCCTGGACCAGCTACGTCATCGTCCCGCTGTTCGCCCTCGCCAACGCGGGGATTGCGCTGGGATCGGACTCGCTCTCGGACGCGCTCAGCTCGCCGATCACGCTTGGCGTGGTCCTGGGCCTCGTGGTCGGCAAGACGGTGGGCATCACGGGCGTGTCGCTGGCCGGACTGAAGGCCGGCGCCGGGGTGTTACCGGCTGGCGTGGGGCGCGGACACCTGGCCGCGGCGGCGTCGCTGGCGGGGATCGGCTTCACCGTGTCGCTGTTCGTCGCCGAGCTCGCGTTCGAGGACGAGGCGCTGCGCGAGGAGGCCAAGGTCGGCGTGCTGATCGCGTCCGCGCTGGCCGCCGCTCTGGGGTGGGCTCTGTTTCGTGCCGTGGACGCGCGCACGGTCTCCGCGGACGAGGAGCCGGACGCCGGCCCGCTGGACCCGCCCGCCGACGCCCGCACCGATCACCACCGCGGCGCGGTCGGGGCGCCGGTCACGCTCGTGCAGTTCGGCGACTACTCCTGCCCGCACACACGCGCGGCTGAGGCGCAGCTCGCCGAGCTCCGGCGCGAGATGGGCGACCGGCTCGACCTGGTCTTCCGCCACCTGCCGATCGAGGACGCGCACCCCGACGCACCGGTGGCCGCCGAGGCCGCGGAGGCTGCCGGCGCCCAGGGGAAGTTCTGGGAGATGCACGACCGCCTGATGGCCGACAGCGACACGCTGCCGGTGCCCGAGCTCGTGGCTCACGCCCAGGCCCTGGACCTGGACATCGAGCGGTTCGAGAACGACCTGCGCTATCACGTGCATGCGCCCGCGGTCGCGGCCGACGTGGACAGCGCCCGCCGCAGCGGCGCGCCCGGTACGCCGGCGTTCTACCTCGACGGGGAGCTTCTGGGCGAAACCCTGCAAAACGCAGGAATCTCGGCAGATTCCCCGACCGCGTACTAGCGTCCGTCGCCGTTCCCGATACCCGAGGTCCGATGTTCCGCCGTGTGTTCGCCGTCGCTGTGCTCCTTTGCCTGCTGTGCGCCGGCGGCGCCGTGGGCACGCTCGCGTGGGCGGAAAAGCAGTCCGGCGACCGGATCGCCGCGGGGGTGACGGTCGAGGGCGTCGAAGTCGGCGGACTTACCGTCGCCCAGGCCCAGCGCCGGCTTCAGCGCCGGATCGCCGACCCGGCGCTGGCGCCGGTGGTGGTCACGCTGGACGGCAAGCCGCACTCGCTCGACGCCCGCCGCGCGGGCGTGAGCGTCGACGTGGCCGGCGCGGCCATGCAGGCGGCCGCCGAGGGTCGCCGTGATGGCTTCATCGCCCGAGGCTGGCGCGAGCTGAAGGGGGAGGGCGTTGACGTGGACATCCCGCTGCCCGTGCGGGTCAAGGGCGGAAGCGTCGATCGCTTCGTCGCCCGCCTGGCAAGGGCCGCCGACCGTCCCGCCACCGACGCCGGCTTCGACGTGAGCGTCGAGAGCGTGGACATCACCGAGGCCAAGCCGGGCCGCCGGCTGGCCGCCCGTGAGGCGCTGGCGCGGCAGGTGCGCACGGCGTTCCAGGCTTCCGGGAGCCACCGCGACTTCACCGCGCGCACCGAGCCCGTGCGGCCCAAGGTCACAGCCGACGACCTGCGCCGCCAGAGCCCGACGGTGGTCACCGTCTCGCGCTCGGGGCGCACGATCCGGGTGTTCGAGGGCGGCAAGGTGACCAAGACCTATAAGGCCGCGGTCGGCGAGCCCAAGCACCCCACGCCGACCGGCCAGTTCAGCGTCCAGTCGATGCAGAAGGACCCGCCCTGGAACGTGCCCAACTCCGAGTGGGCGGGCGACCTGGCCGGCAAGACCATCCCCGGTGGCGATCCGGACAACCCGCTGGTGGCGCGCTGGATCGGCTTCAACGGATCGGTCGGCTTCCACGGCACCAAGGAGGCCGGCTCTCTGGGCCAGGCCGCGTCGCACGGCTGCGTACGAATGGACCCCGCGGACGTCAAGGACCTGTTCGAGCGCGTGCGCGTGGGTACGACGGTGTACGTCGGGGGCTAGGCCTTCGCACTTCGTGACGCGGCCGCAGTCGAGTGATGAGTTGGTCCCGGATAGCGGGAGCAAGTCATCGCGCGACTCGAGGGTTTCGGGGTGGGGCCTCGGCGCGAGCGTGAAGGTCCCTAGCCTGGTGCCATGAGCACGATCGCCACCCCCGGGGCCGACGCCTACACGCTGCCGCAGGAGTTCAAGGACTTCCAGCAGACAATCCGCGACCTGGTGGCCGGTGAGATCGCACCGCGTGCCGCGGAGATCGACCGCAGCGGCGAGTACCCGTGGGACGTGCGAAAGACGCTTGCCGAGCACGACATCCTCGGGCTGCCGTTCCCGGAGGATGTCGGCGGCACCGGCACAGGCACGCTGATGCTGAACGTGGCGGTCGAGGAGATCGCGAAAGCATGTGCGTCGAGCGCGCTGATCCTGATGGTCCAGGAGCTGGGCACGCTGCCGATCCAGCTGCACGGCACCGACGCGCTGAGGCAGAAGTACCTGCCCGACTGCGCCTCCGGCGAGAAGTCGCCGGCGTTCTGCCTGTCCGAGCCCGAGGCAGGCTCGGACCCCGGCTCGATGCGAACGAGCGCGGTGCGGGACGGCGACGATTGGGTCATCAACGGCACCAAGAACTGGATCAGCAACGCCACGATCGCGGACTTCTATGTGGTGTTCGCCGTCACCGATCGCGAGAGCAAGCGCATCACTGCGTTCGTGGTCGACGCCGATTCGGAGGGCTTCTCGGTGCCCAAGCTCGAGCACAAGATCGGCATCAAGGGCTCGCCGACGGGCCAGCCGGTGTTCGAGGACGTGCGGGTGCCGGCCGAGAACGTGATCGGTGAGGTCGGCCGCGGCATGGCCGTGGCGCTCTCGACGCTCGAGCGCACCCGCCTGGGCGCCGGCGCCCAGGCGGTGGGCATCGCGCAGGGCGCCACCGATTACGCCAACCAGTACGCCAAGGAGCGCATCAGCTTCGGCAAGCCGATCAACCAGCACCAGGCGATCGCGTTCAAGCTCGCCGACATGGAGACGAAGACGGCCGCGGCCCGCGAGCTGCTCTACACCGCGTGCGCGAAGGCCGACCGCGGTGACCCCGACCTCGCCAAGTACAGCTCGATGGCCAAGTTGTTCGCCTCCGACACGGCGATGGACGTGACCGTGGACGCCGTTCAGGTGCTCGGCGGCTTCGGCTACGTGACCGAGTACCCCGTCGAGCGCATGATGCGCGACGCCAAGATCACCCAGATCTACGAGGGCACCAACGAGATCCAGCGCATGGTGATCTCCCGCGCGCTGTGAGGGCACGCATCGGGCGCGGGCGGGTTCTCCCGTGAGGCCGCCCCGGGTGACCTCCTCAAAGGTGGTCTACGAGAACCGCTGGATGCGTGTTCGCGAGGACCGGCTCGAGCGCGCGGACGGGTCGCCCGGCCTGTACTCGGTGGTCGAGAAGCAGCCCGCCGCGGTGATCCTGCCGCTGCACGATGACGACACCGTCACGCTGGTGGAGCAGTACCGCCACCCGGTCGGGGCCCGGCTGTGGGAGTTGCCCCAGGGCGCCCTCGACGGCGCCGGCGAGCAGGACGCCGAGCAGATCGCGCGCACCGAGCTTGCCGAGGAGACCGGCCTGCGCGCCTCCGAGCTGCGCCACCTGTCCCGGCTGCACTTCGCCTACGGAATCTCCAGCCAGTACTTCGACGCCTGGCTGGCCACAGGCCTGAGCGAGGGAGAGCAGGCGCTGGAGGCCGAGGAGGAGGGCCTGCGCGTGGGGCGGTTCGCCCTGGCCGAGGTCGATGCGATGGCGGATGACGGCAGCATCAGCGACGCGGCGACCGTGGCCGTGCTGGGACTGGCGCGGCGACTACTCGACGATGACCAGCCATCCGGCGGCCTCCGGGGGCTGCCGGAGCGCTAGGCCGCGACCCGCCCGGACGCGCCCGCGCGCCGCGCGCGGTGGGCGCCCAGGTCGACCACGTCGGCGCTCTCATGGCCGTCCTCGACACCCACGACCTGCATCAGGCAGCCGCAGGCCTCGCAGAGCACGTCCTCGGCCCCCTCGAGCGAGCCGACGTACGCGCCGACCTCGTGGCAGTCCTCGTCGGAACAGGTGAGCAGTGCGGTGAACATATGCGGGCCATGGTGGGTGGCGGCCCGGATCGCCTGCAAGAAACCTTGCGCCGTCAGCCGTCGTCCTGCCTGAACGCCCAGCGGATCTCGTCGATCGAGAGCCCGCCGGCCAGGGAGGCGAGCAGCTTCATCCGGGCCGCCTGCGGTGACAGGAAGCCGGCCGGGATGATCCCCGTGTTGCGCAGGTCGCGCTCGGAGCCGGCGTAGCCGTAGGTCGAGTTCAAGATCACGCCGCGCTCGGGCCGGCAGTAGGCGACCACCGGGATGTGCTGTGCCGCCTCGGCCCAGACCTCCAGCAGCGGCGGGCCCAGGTGGCCCGCGCCGAGCGTGCCGATGACAACGCCGTCCGGGTCGGTCGCCAGCGCAGCGCGCGCCAGCGAGCCGTCGTCGCCGGCCATGGTGGGCACCACCATCACACGCTTCGCCAGGTTCTGCGGGTCCAGTGGCGGGTTGCGCGGGATCTTGGACCAGATGATCGGGTGGCCCTCGGTCACGCGCCCAAGCGGACCGGTCTGGGGCGATGAGAACGCGACCAGGGACGTCGTGTCGGTCTTGCGCACGCAGCGCGCGTGGTGGATCTCACCGCCAAACACGACCAGCACGCCCATGCCGGCGGCCGCCTCGCTGGCAGCCACGCTGACCGCGTCGCTGAGGTTGGCGGGGCCGTCGGCGCCGGGGGCCGAGGCGGGGCGGATGGCGCCGGTGATCACGATCGGTGCCTCGGCGTCGTGCACCACGTCGGCCAGCATCGCCGTCTCCTCGAGCGTGTCGGTCCCGTGCGTGATCACCACGCCGATGCCGCGCCGGGCCGCGTCGCGGGCCGCGCGGCAGATGTGCAGCTGGTCCTCCAGCGTCAGGTGGGCGCTCGGCACGTTGATCACGGTCTCGGCGTCGATCCCGTGCTGGTTCTCCAGGCCCGGCATCGACGCCAGCAGGGCGGGGCCGTCGAGCTCGGGCGTCACGCCGCCGTTCCCCTCACTGGCCATCGCGATCGTGCCGCCGGCGGCCAGCACCCGCACGCGGCGGGTGCCCTCGGCCTGGAGGTGCTCACGCATCCCGCCCACTCTAGGCGAGCGGGCGCTGCCCACGGCCGGCGTGGAAGGGCCCGTCCGAACGCACAGCGTGGCAACTACCCTCGAACCATGTTCGATCTGGCCCGGACCCCGCTGAAGGCGGCGCTCGTGGCGGCATTCACCGTCGGCGTGGTGCTGTTCCTGATCGACCCGCCGTCGCTGTCCGGTCTGCCGGGCATGGCGATGTGGCTCGGTGGCGGCGTTGCCCTGACCCTGATGACCGCGTGGGTGTTCGTCGTGATGATGGGCGACGACGGGCCTTCCGAGCGCCAGTTCGAGCGGATCGTCGAGCGCAGCGAGGCCCTCGCCCGCCTGCCCGTGCCCGAGCTGCCGCCGGACGAGTTCGACGAGCTGGTCACCCGGGCGATCGACGACCTGCCCGCCGAGTTCCGCAGCCTGCTGGAGACCACACCCGTGGTGATCTCGCGCCGCGGCCGCGAGTACCGCGCCTACGGCCACTACATCGGCGACACCGTGGCCCGCGACGACCATCCGGACCGGATCATCATCTACCGCGACACCCTCGAGCGCGACTTCGGCCACGACCCCGAGCTGTTGCGCGCCCAGGTCACCCGCACCGTCCGCCACGAGCTGGCCCACCACCTGGGCTGGAACGAGCGTGGCGTGGAGCGGCTGGGGCTGTAGGAGCTCGGCTGTTCTGGAGCGTCCTGGCGAGGAAGAGGCCGGCGACGTGTGCTGCGCACACGAGCCGTGCCGATGACGTGGCCAGGGCACACCAGAACAGTCGAGAGCGGAGAGGGAGGGATTCGAACCCTCGAGACGGGTCAACCCCGCCCACGCGATTTCCAATCGCGCTCCTTAAGCCACTCGGACACCTCTCCGGGGTGGCCCGGAAGGCTAATGGCTAGGCGGCCCTGCGAACCTCCGGCGTGCTGCCCCCGCCCTTCGCGGGCTCCGCGTCGGCATAGCCGACGGCGCGCAGGGGGCTGGCGCAGTCCTGGCAGCGCAGTTCGCCGATGGCGTCGGCGGTGCCTTCCGCCTCGAAGGCGGCACGACACTCGCGGTTCTCGCAGACGAGGAGGGCCAGCATTGGGAGGATGGTCGGCCGGGTTCCGGACGGAACCCGGTCAGGCCTGTTCGCGGGGAGATATCAGCCGGATGTGGCGGCTGGCAACCATGAGCACCGGCTCGCTGTGCGCTTCTCCCCCATCGAGCGGGGAGAGCGTCGCGTCCTGGAGCGTCAGGAACTGCACGTCGCGGCGGTTGACGTGGTCGGACAACCGGCTGCCCAGGCCCTCCGCGGGCAGGGTCATCTTGCCGGCGATCCGGTACCGGTCGGTCTCGAGCACCACGTCTTCCTTGCGCAGGTCCACTGATGGCGATCCTAGACATCGGGGGTACCGTTGAGGTTGATGAAGCCAAGCGCCGCCACCGCCGCGGTGTTCGAGCCGGTGTCCCCCCCGACGACCTTCGAGGAGACGGTCGAGCGGCTGGGCACCGCCATTCGGCTCGGACTGCTTGCGCCCGGCTCGCAGCTCCCGGCCGAGCGCGACCTGGCCCATCAGCTCCGGATCTCGCGTTCCACGCTGCGCCAGGCGCTGACCACGCTGGTTGAGAGCGGCCACCTCGTGGCCTACCGGGGTCGCTCCGGCGGCACGTTCGTGGCCGCCGAGCCGCCGCTGTCCGGTGCGGGTGACGCCGAGCCGCTGGGGGCCGAGGCGTGGGCCGTGCTCGAAGAGCGGGTGGCTGCCGAGACGGGCGCGATCGTGCTGGCGTGCGAGCGCGCTCGGGTCGAGGATCTCGAGCGCCTTGGCGACATCGTCGAGCTGATGGCGGCGGCCGAGGACTTCGCCGAGTACCGCCGGCTGGACACGCGCTTTCACATCGGCATCGCCGAGGCCGCCCGCTCGCCGCGGCTGGTCACGGCCATGACCGAGGCGCAGGGAAACATGAGCGACCTGCTGGCTCGGATACCGCACCCCCAGCAGGTGCTCACGCGCAGCAACGCGCAGCACCGCCGGCTCGTCGGCCTGATCGCGCGCCGCGACGTCCCGCGCGCGGTCCGCCTGATGCGCGACCACACCGAGGGCACCGAACACATCCTGGCCGGGCTGTTGCCGCCGGTGACGAACGGCGTTGGGGCCGAGCAGCCGCTTCAGCCCGCCTAGCTCAACCGGCCGACCGGCCCTCGCCATACTCAAGCCGCATGAACCTCATCTCCCCGCTGCGCTGGGTGGCGGTCGCCGAGGCCACCAGCTTCCTGGCCCTGCTGGTGGCCACCGCGATCAAGTACTCCGCCGACGCGCCGCTCGGCGTGACCATCCTCGGGCCGATCCACGGAGCGCTGTTCCTGGCCTACGTCGCGCTGGCGCTGATGGTGTGGAAGCCGACCGGGTGGAGCACGGCCACCGGCGTGGGCGTGCTGATCGGCGCCGTGCTCCCGTTCGGCGGGTTCGTCGTGGACCGCAAGGTGCTGCGCGAGGCCGAGCCGGCCACGACGTAGCGCCTAACGCGCCGTCGCGGCGTCCAGCCAGTCCTCGAAGCGGTCGTCGGCGCCGGTCGCGGCGAGCCGGTCGAAGTGCTCGCGCGCGTAGCCGCCGAAGTCGAACTCGAGGTCTGACACCGTGCCCTGCACCACGCCCCACATGGCCTCGCGGAAGTCGCTCATGTATCGCATCAGCGCCAGGCTGGCGCGGCGGCGGTCGTCCGCCGGCTCGCCGAAGTAGGCCGTCAGCAGACGCTCCTCCTCGTCCGCGCCGAGGCCGTTGTTCACAGCCAGGTTTCCGAGGTCGAACCAGCGGTCGCCCATGCCTGCGTACTCCCAGTCCACGATCCGGAGCGAGTCGTCCTGGACGAGCAGGTTGCCGGCCAGCAGGTCGTTGTGGCACAGCACCGGATCGTGGTCCGGGCCGCCGAACGCGGCCTCGATCCGCTCGGCGCACGCGTGCGCGCCTGCGTAGTCGTCGGGAATCGAGGCGCCGCGCTCGCGCGCCGTCGACCGGTACGCCTCGACGACCCGGAATGCCGAGAAAGAGGCGTCGACCGAGACGCCCGAGCCGTGCAGCTCGGACAGCGTCCGCGCCAGCGTCTCCAGCAGGCCCGGGCCGCGAAGGTCCGCTTCGGTCACCTGGCGGCCGGGCACGAACGCACACACCAGGCACGGCGGGTCCTCCAGCAATGCCGTCACCGGCGGCGCGATCCCCAGCTCCGCGGCCGCCGATGCCGCGGCGCCTTCGGCGGCGCGGTCGATGCCCAGCAGCTCGGTGTCCCGCCCGGGCAGCCGGATCACGTGCTCGCCGCCGCCGAAGGTGGCGCGGTAGTTGCGATTGGTGATGCCGCCCTCCAGCGGCTCGGGCTCGCCTTCGACGGGGCCGAGCAGCGGCGTCAGGCGATCCAGGTAGGGCTGCAGCTGTGACATGTGGGACGGAGACCTCTGACAGTCAGGCGGTTGACTTGCGTCGGGCGCCGCGCATAGGGTCGCAGCAACCCATAGGTGGGGCCAGCAAACCTTTACGAGGAGAGGGCTTTGGCGACCGACGCTGCAGCGATCCAGGACGCGGACGAGAAGCTTCTAGCCGAGCTCGGCTACAAGCAGGACCTCAAGCGCGCGTGGGGCGGTTTCGCCAACTTCGCGATCTCGTTCACGATCATTTCGGTCCTCGCGGGCTGCTTCACCACCTACGGCCAGGCGTGGAACAACGGCGGCCCGGTGGCCATCTCGTGGGGCTGGCCGCTGATCTCGATCCCGATCCTGATGATCGGCTTCTGCATGTCCGAGCTGGTGTCGAAGTACCCCACCGCCGGTGGCATCTACTGGTGGGCGGCCAAGCTTGGCGGCCCGGTGTGGGGGTGGTTCACGGGGTGGTTCAACCTGATCGGCCTGGTCGGGGTCGTGGCCTCGGTTCAGTACGCGTGCGCGACCTTCATGAACTCGCTGTTCGGCTACTTCGGCCTGAACTTCATCTTCAACTTCGCCGACGACAAGCACATCCTCGGTGAGACGTTCGCGATCTTCCTGGTGATCCTCGTGGCCTCGGCGCTGGTGAACATCTTCAACACCCACCTCCTCGCCATGGTCAACAGCGTCTCGGTGGGCGTGCACGTGCTGGGCGTCGCGGTGATCATCGGGATCCTCGTGTTGGTGCCCGACAACCACCAGAGCATCGACTTCGTCTTCACCGAGCGGATCAACAACTCGGGCTTCGGCGGCGCCGGCATGTACTGGTTCTACGTCCTGCCGCTGGGCTTCCTGCTCACCCAGTACACGATCACCGGCTTCGACGCCTCCGCCCACGTGTCCGAGGAGACCAAGGGCGCATCGATGTCCGCGGCCAAGGGGGTGTGGCGGTCGATCTTCTACTCGGCACTGATCGGATGGTTCGTGCTCCTGGCGATCACGTTCGCGGCCACCGATGTGGGGGCGGTCAACGAAGGCGGCGGCGGCTCGCTGGCGATATTCGACAGCGCGCTGACGCTGACCGCGACCAAGGTCGTGGTCGGCATCTCCACGCTCGGACAGCTGTTCTGCGGCACGGCGTGCCTGACCAGCGCCTCACGGATGTGCTTCGCCTTCTCCCGCGACAAGGGGCTGCCCGGCTCAGCCCGCTTGTCGAAGGTCAGCAAGGACGGCGTCCCGGTGGCGGCGGTGATCACGATGGCGATCGCGGCGCTGCTGATCACACTGCCCGCGCTCGAGGGCGACGGTGCCTTCCCGTACGCGTTCTTCGCGGTGGTCTCGATCACCGTGATCGGCCTCTACATCGCCTACGTGATCCCGATCTTCCTGCGTTGGCGCGTCGGGGACGCATTCGAGCCCGGGCCGTGGACCAACGGCAAGAAATACAGGTGGATGAACCTGCTCTCGACGATCTGGGTCGGCATCATCACCGTGATCTTCTGCCTGCCGTTCACGCCGGCGGCGGTGCCGTGGGACGACGCCTTCGACTGGAAGGCGGTCAACTACGCGCCGATCACCGTGCTCGCGGTGCTGGCGATCGTGGGCATCTGGTGGAAGGTCAGCGCGCACAAGCACTTCCAGGGCACCGTCCGCCAGATCGACCTCGAGGAGGCCGGGCTGGCAAAGGAGATCAGCTGAGCCCACTAGCCCCAGCGCCGTGACCGTCGATGAGCTCAAGCAGGCGGTGTCAGACGGGTCCGTGGACACCGTGCTGCTGGCCATCGCCGACATGGAGGGCCGCCTCCAGGGCAAGCGGATGGCGGCCAGGCATTTCGTCGACGACGTGCTCGAGCACGGGGCGGAGGGATGCAACTACCTGCTGGCCGTAGACGTGGACATGGAGACCGTCGACGGCTACGAGATGTCGTCCTGGGAGCGGGGCTACGGCGACTTCGCGATGGTGCCCGATCTGGACACGCTGCGGCCGATCCCGTGGCACCCGGCCACCGCCCTGGTGATGGCCGACCTCCAGTGGCACGACGGTGCGCCGGTGGTGGCCAGTCCGCGGCAGATACTGCGCGGCCAGCTCGATCGGCTGGCCGAGCGCGGCTGGACCGCGATGGCCGGCACCGAGCTCGAGTTCATGCTGTTCAAGGACACCTACGAGGAGGCGTGGAAGGCCGCGTACCGCGACCTGCACCCGGCCAACCTCTACAACGTCGACTACTCGCTGATGGGCACGGCGAAGGTCGAGCCGCTGATCCGCCGGATCCGCAACGAGATGGCGGGCGCCGGGATGAAGGTCGAGAACTCCAAGGGCGAATGCAACTTCGGCCAGCACGAGATCAACTTCCACTACGGCGAGGCGCTGCGCGTATGCGACGACCACGCGATCTACAAGAACGGCACCAAGGAGATCGCCGACCAGGAGCAGATGGCGATCACGTTCATGGCCAAGTTCAACGAGCTGGAGGGCAACTCGTGCCACATCCACTGCTCACTGGCCTCCGGCGACGGCGCCAACGTGTTCGGCGAGGACCGCGTCCTGTTCGAGCGGTTCGTGGCCGGCCAGCTGGCGACGATGCGCGAGCTGACGCTGTTCTTCGCACCCCAGGTGAACTCGTACAAGCGCTTCGCCGAGGGATCGTTCGCACCAACCGCCGTGGCGTGGGGCGAAGACAACCGCACCTGTGCGATCCGCGCAGTCGGGCACGGCCGCTCGCTGCGGTTCGAGAACCGGCTGCCGGGCGCGGACGTGAACCCGTACCTGGCGCTGGCGGCCATGATCGCCGCGGGCCTCAAGGGCATCGACGAGGAGCTGGAGCTGGAGCCCGCGCTCGAGGGCAACGCCTACACCGCCGGCCGCGAGCGCGTGCCCGGCACGATCCGCGACGCGCGTGCCCTGTTCGCGAAGTCCGAGCTGGCGCGCGATGCGTTCGGCCAGGAGGTGGTGGACCATTACCTCAACCACGCGGACGTGGAGATGAAGGCCTTCGACGCCGCGGTGACGGACTGGGAGAAGGTCCGCGGCTTCGAGCGGCTGTGACGGCCGCGGTCGGGATCTGCGCGGCCATCGAGAAGGTCCGCTGGGGCGCCTGGGACACTGAGGTCCACCTGGCCCCGCGCAACTACGCGCGCGCCGTCCAGGACGCCGGCGCGGTGGCGCTGATCCTGCCGCCCGACGACCACGCGCTGGAGGACCCGGCGCGGCTGCTCGACCACGTGGACGCGTTGATGCTGGCCGGCGGCGCCGACGTGGACCCGGGCAGCTACGGCGCCAGGCAGCACGAGCAGACCAAGGGCAGCTGGCCCGAGCGTGACCGCTTCGAGCTGGCGCTGACCCACGCCGCGCTCGATCGCGACATGCCTGTGCTGGGCATCTGCAGGGGGATGCAGATGCTCAACGTGGCGTGCGGCGGCACGATCGACCAGCACCTGCCCGACAGCCTCGGCCACGAGGACCACCGCCACACGCCGGGCACCTTCGCCGACCACGACGTCCGGCTGGAGCCCGGCTCGCTCGCGGCGGCGGCCGCCGGCGCCGAGTCGGTGCCGGTGAAGTCGCACCACCACCAGGGCGTCGCCGAGCTCGGGGAGGAGCTGGTGGTCACTGGCTGGTCCGAGCCAGACCAGGTGATCGAGGCGATCGAGCTGCCCGGGCGCCCGTACGCGCTCGGCGTGCTCTGGCATCCGGAGGAGGACGTTCGCGCCAACGTGGTCAGGTCGCTGGTGGAGGCGGTCGGGTGATCTCGGTTGTCGAGCCGGCGACCGCCGGCGTGATGGCCGAGGTCCCGCGCGCCGGGGCGGACGAGGTCGACGCCGCGGTCGAGCGGGCCAAGGCGGCCTTCCCCGCGTGGCGAGCGGTCGAGCCCGCCGCGCGATCTGCGCTGCTGCGCGAGCTGGCCGACGCGGTCGAGGCGAGCGCCGAGGACCTTGCCGTGCTCGAGGCCCGCAACGCCGGCAAGCCGATCGGCGACGCGCGCGGCGAGATCGGCATGGTGGTCGAGACCTTCCGCTACTACGCGGGCGCGCCCGAGCGGCTGCTGGGCGACACGATCCCGGTGGCCGGCGGCATCGACATGACGTTTCGCGAGCCGCTGGGAGTGATCGGGCTGATCGTGCCGTGGAACTTCCCGCTGGTGATCGCCGCGTGGAAGCTCGGGCCGGCCCTGGCCGCGGGCAACACGGTCGTGCTCAAGCCGGCCGAGCTGACGCCGCTGACCGCCCTCGAGCTGGAGAAGATCGCCGCCACGGTGCTGCCGGAGGGCGTGCTCAACGTCGTTGCCGGCCCCGGCAGCGTCTGCGGCTCGCGGTTGGTCGAGCACCCCGACGTTGCCAAGGTGGCGTTTACCGGCTCGACCGCGGTCGGCCGTGGCATCGCGCGCCAGGCCGCCGACACGATCAAGCGCGTGACGCTCGAACTGGGCGGCAAGTCGGCCAACATCGTCTTCGCCGATGCCGACCTCGAGGCCGCAGCCGCGGCGGCGCCGATGTCGGTCTTCGGCAACGCGGGCCAGGACTGCTGTGCGCGCTCGCGGATCCTGGTCCAGCGGGAGGCGATGGACCGATTCACCGAGCTCCTGGACGCGGCCGTGAAGGAGGTGCGGGTGGGCGACCCGCTGGATGAGTCCACCCAGATGGGCCCGTTGATCTCGGCGGCCCACCGCGACGAGGTGGCTTCGTTCGTGCCGGAGGGGGCGCCGGTGGCCACGCGCGGCGACGCGCCTGACGGCGCGGGCTTCTGGTTTCCGCCGACCGTGCTGGCGCCCGTCGGTCAGCACGACCGTGCCGCGGTCGAGGAGATCTTCGGCCCGGTCGTGTGCGTGATCGCGTTCGACGACGAGGCCGACGCGGTGGCCAAGGCCAACGACACCATCTACGGGCTGTCGGGATCGGTGTGGACACGCGACGGCGCAAAGGCGCTGCGCGTGGCGCGCGCGGTGGACACCGGCGTGCTGTCGGTCAACTCCAACACGTCGGTGCGCGTGAGCACGCCCTTCGGCGGCTTCAAGCAGTCCGGCGTGGGGCGCGAGCTCGGCCCGCACGCGCTGGACCACTACACCGAGGTCAAGAACGTGTACCTCGCCACCTGATGGGCCGGCTGGACGACAAGGTCTGCGTGATCACCGGCACAGCCAGCGGCATCGGCACCGAGATGGCGCGCGTGTTCCGCGAGCACGGGGCGAAGGTCGTGGGCGTCGACCTCAACGAGGGCGACGCCGGGGACCTGAACCTGCGCGCGGACGTGACCGACGAACAGCAGGTGGCCGGCATGTACGGCCGCACCAGGCAGGAGTTCGGCAAGGTCGACGTGCTGGTCAACAACGCCGGCATCAACCCGCCCGAGGACATGAGCGTGCTGGACACGCCGATCGAGACGTGGCAGTGGGTGCAGGACGTGAACGTGCGCAGCGTGTTCCTGTGCTGCAAGCACGGGATTCCGCACCTGCTCGAGAACGGCGGCGGCTCGGTGGTCAACACCGCGTCGTTCGTGGCGGTCATGGGCGCCGCGACGTCGCAGATCTCCTACACCGCGTCCAAGGGCGCCGTGCTGTCGATGTCGCGCGAGATGGGGGTGGAGTTCGCGCGCCAGGGCGTGCGCGTGAACGCGTTGTGCCCGGGCCCGGTCGACACGCCGTTGTTACAGGAGCTGTTCGCGTCCGACCCGGCAAAGGCCGCTCGGCGCATGGTCCACGTGCCGCCGGGCCGCTTCGGCGAGGCGCGCGAGGTGGCCAACGCCGCGCTGTTCCTGGCCTCGGACGAGTCCAGCTACGTGAACGCCACCACGTTCCTGGTGGACGGCGGCCTCTCGGGCGCGTACGTGACGCCGGAATAAATGGTCGCGCGGTTGACCGCGCACCGCGCGGGGGCGTAGCGTGGGACAGTCACCCTGGCCAAGGAGGTGAATCAGATGGACCGAATGATGGCCGACTGCCGAAGGTTCGCGAGCGACACGGACTGCTCGCTCACGATCATCGGCGAGGAGGAAGAGGTCGTGGCCACGGCCGCTCAGCACGCGGAGGCGGTGCACGGGCACGAGAACACGGCGGAGCTGCGCGAGCAGATCCGCGCGGGGCTCGAGCCGGAGGGGGCCTACACCCCCGGCGCCCGCGAGAAGGAGCCGCTCCCCGGTTAGCCCGGAGATCGTGGTGGGCGCCCCGGCGGGACGGCGCCCACCGCAAGGAAGCGCGCGAACAGCGAGCGGCCGAGCTCGTTCCAGCCGGGCATGCGGCGGTCGTTCTCGGCGCGCAGGGCCTCGGCGTCAAGCCCCAGCGCCACGGCGTCCGGATCGTGGTCGTAGTGCCAGGTCCACGACGTCGCGTCCGCCGCCGCCACCTCCGCGTGGAACTGGATCCCCCACGCCGGTGCGCCGTCAAGGCGGAACGCCTGGAGGCAGTGCTCGCTACGCGCCAGCGTGAGCGAGCCCGCAGGTGGCACGGCCACGTAGGAGTGCCATTGAAAGCTCATGAAGCGCTCGGGCAGAGTGCCCATCAGCGGGTCGGCCGCCGCCGCTTGCTCGAGCGCGACCTCGTACCAGCCGATCTCCGGCTCCGGCGCCCGCTCGACCGCGCCGCCCGCCGCCTTGGCGACCAGCTGGGCGCCAAGGCAGACCCCGAGCGTGGGCACGCCGCGCTCGAGCAGCTCGGCCACAACGCGCAGGTCGTCGACCATCCACGGGTTGGTCTCGGTGTCCTCCACGTTGGCGGCGGCGCCAAGCACCAGCGCCGCGTCCACGCCGTCCACGGCCGGTGCCGGCTGGCTGTCGGCCTTCCACGGCACCAGCTCGGCGCCTGGCACCTCCGCGAACACGCCGGGCCCGGCGTCGTCCTGGTGGATGATCGTGAGCACACGCATCAGGCGCGCAGTCTGCCTGTCAGGATCGGCGCGTGCTCTTCGGCCTCGCGATGTTCCCCGCCGACTACGCGGCGCCGCCGCATGAGGTGGCGCAGCTGGTGGAGCAGGCTGGCTTTGACTCGCTGCTGTTCCCCGAGCACACGCACATCCCCATCAGCCGCGCCACGCCGTACCCGGCGGGCGGCGAGCTGCCGCCGGAGTACAGCCACACGCTCGACCCGTTCGTGGCCTGCACCGCCGCCGCGATGGCAACCAGCACGCTCAAGGTGGGCACCGGCATCTGCCTGGTGGTCGAGCGCGACCCGATCGTCACGGCCAAGGAGGCCGCGTCGGTCGACCACCTCTCCGGCGGGCGGTTCCTCTTCGGCGTCGGCGCGGGCTGGAACGTGGAGGAGATGGCCAACCACGGCACCGACGCGACCAAGCGGTTCGGCCTGATGCGCGAGCGCGTCGAGGCGATCAAGGCGATCTGGACCCAGGACGAGGCCGAGTACCACGGCAGGCACGTGGACTTCGACCCCGTCTGGTCGTGGCCCAAGCCGGTCCAGGACCCGCACCCGCCGGTGCTGGTCGGCGGCAATGGCAGGACCACGCCCGACCGCGTGCTGGCGTTCGGCGACGAGTGGATGCCCAACCGCGTGGGCGACGACGACAAGATCCGGGCACGGATCGAGAAGATCATCCGGCGCGGGCGCGAGGAGGCCGGGCGGGACATCGGCGTGACGCTGGCGGTCTCGCCCACCGACCCGGCCGAGCTCGAGCGCTACGCGCAGGCGGGCGTGCACCGCTTCCAGTGGTACCTGCCGCCGCGCGACCTGGACGCCGTGAAGCGCGCGCTCGAGCGCTACACCGCGGTGGTGGCCGGCTACACGGCCGGCTGACCCATTTGGCGTGTTCAGGCCGGCCGGGCCAGCTGGGTGGGCTGCGAGCGCCCGCGCAGCTCGGCCTCGTCGCCCACGCGCCAGCGCTCCGCCTCGTCGCCGCCCGCCTGCTCCACGAGCGCGGCCGAGGCCAGGACGCAGCCATCCTCCTCCTTGGCCAGCTCGGTCAGCCGCGCCGCCTCGTTGACAGGATCGCCGATCACGGTGTACTCGAACCGCTGCTCGGCGCCCACGTTGCCCGCCAGCGCGGTGCCGCCGGACACGCCGATTCCCGCCTTGAGGTCCGGTACCTCCTTCGCCACACGCTCGGCCAGCGTGCGCGCCGCCGCCAGCGCGCGGTCGCCGGCGTCGTCAAGCGGGATCGGCGCGCCGAACACGGCCAGCGCCGCGTCGCCCTCGAACTTGTTGATCCAGCCGCCGTGCTCCTCGACCACCTCGACCACCACGGCGAAGAAGCCGTTGAGCATGTCCACCACCTCGTGCGGCGGGCGGTCCTGGGTCAGGCTGGTGGAACCCACGATGTCGGTGAAGAGGACGGCCACCTCGCGCGTCTCGCCGCCCATCTCGGTGCCACGCTCCATGGCCGCCCGGGCCACGTCCGAGCCCACTTGGCGCCCGAACAGCTCGCGGATCTCCTCTCGCTCGCGCAGCCCCGCAGCCATCCGGTTGAAGCCGGATTGGAGCAGCCCCAGCTCGCTGCCGTCGAACACCGGCACCTCCGCCTCGAAGTCGCCGTCCTCCACGCGGGTGAGCGCCTCGCGCACAGACATCACCGGGTCGGCAGTGCCGCGCGCGGCCTGCCACGTGGTCAGCAGCCCGACGGCCAGCGACACGCCACCCAGGCACAGTGTGGTCACGGCCACCTGTGTCTCGGTCACGTCGAGCCCCGACAGCGACGCGATCGCCACCAGCACGAGGCCGAACACCGGCACGCCGGTGCCAAGCGCCCACGCGGCCAGGGCGCGCGTCACGATGCCCGCGGTCACCGGCCGCTCGGGCGGCTGCTGCGACAGCGCGCGCGCCACCACCGGCCGCAGCAGCCGTTCGCTGATCAGGTAGGCGACCGCGCTCGTGGTCATGCCTCCCAGCGCCACCACGATGGCCACCACCAGCGCGAGCCCGGCCGAGAACGGCAGGTTGACCGCGGTGAAGACCACCACCGCCAGCGCCCACAGGAGCCCGTTCACCAGCAGGACCCGGCGCGGCGCGCGCAGGGTCAGCTTCTGTTCGTCGGCGCCGGGCGGGCGGTCGGCGCGCAGCCAGTCGCGCACGGGGGTCAGGCGCTGGTAGCCCCACACCACGCCCACGAAGACGGCCAGGCCGAGGAACACGCCGAACGCGACGAAGTTGGCCACCAGCGCCGTGGATTCGTCGTCGATGTCCGGCCGCGGCACCGCGTACGCCGCCAGGAACAGGACGATCGTGGCGCCGACGGCGTTGGTCAGCCCGATCGCCGGCGCCATCAGCAGCGTCAGCCGGCGCGAGATCGTGTGGCCAGAGTCGTCGGGGCGGCCGTCGACCAGGCGGCGTATCGGTCGCGGGCGCCTCACCGTGGCAACCCTCTCACGGAACCGTTAGGCGGCGCTTAGGAACGGTCGCGAGGGTCATTGTCATGAACGACATACTCGCCATCACAGCCGATCCTGACAGCGACGACGTGCTGATCTCCGAACTGGCCGGAAGCGATGCCGACCGGGTGACGGTGCTGATGGCGGGATGCCGCCCCGAGCGCGACGAGGAGGCCGCCGGCCGCCTCGCCGACCTCGTGAGGCGGATCGAGCTGGTCACCGATGCCGCGGTGGTCGGTCTGGCCGGCGACCCGGCCCGGGTGGCGCACGCCGACTACGACGCCGTGGTCCACGCCGCGGCCCCCTCCGAGCCGTCGCTGCTGACGCGCCTGGGCATCAAGCTCGAGCGCTCGGGCGCGCGCCGCGGACCAACTCGTCTTTCGCCGCGCGGGGCAGGCGCTTGATCCTGGCCTCCTCGCGCATGGCCTCCGAGCGCGAGTCCATCGCGCGCGACCAGGCCAGCTCGACCGGGAGCCGCGAGCGGGTGTAGCGGCTGGCGGTGCCGGCCCGGTGTGCGGCCAGCCGCCGGTCCAGGTCATTGGTCCAGCCGCAGTAGAGCGTCCCGTCGGCGCAGCGCAGGAGATAGACGAGGGCGTCGGTCACGCCGGGCTCGGGCTGGAGCGTGATTCCCCGAGCTTCTCGCCCACCCAGTCGTCGACCTCCTGCCAGCGCTCGTAAAGCCACGCGACCTTGTCCGCGCGGCCCGCCGGGACATCGCTCGCCGGGAAGCGCTCGAAGCGCACGTGGATCGTGTTGCCGACCAGCTTGCCGCGCCAGATGTCGCCGACCGTGCGCAGCCCGTCGAAGCCGGCGTGGGCACAGAACACCACATCGCACGGGGCCGTCTCCTCCAGCACCGCGATCGGCCCGCCAAGGCGCGGCGGCAAGACGTGCTCGAGCCGGTTCGCGCGCGCGGCGTTCTCGGGCTGGCGCTCGCCGATCACCTTCTTCGCCCTGGCCAGGCGCTCCTTGGTGAAGCGCGTGCCCTCGGGGTAGATAAGGATCGCCTCGCGCGTGCCGGGGCCGAAGTTCTCGGTCAGCCTGCGCACCGCGGCCACGTCGCCCTCGGTGTCCTTGGAGTCTCGCGCGGCCAGGTAGGTGGGGATCCAGCGAGCCACGATGTCGATCGCAGCCAGGGCCTGGAGCTCGCGCTTGATCACGTAGCGCAGGCCCATCCCGTGCGCTCGCGCGGCCAGCGCGTCGGGAAGCGCGTTGTCGATGATGCTGGCATGGCGCATGAAGATCACCACCGGCCCAGGGCCCGCCTCCTCCACGCCCTCGACCTCGAACGTCAGACCCATGATCGCTCGCAGACCGGCCACGTGTCCCGTCATCCAGCGGATCCGCAGCGCGTATGCCCAGCACCGGCGGCGCTCGGAGCCGTAGCGGCTGAATAAGGCGATCGCGGCCGCCGTGGGGTAGGCGCGCATCTCGCCGAGCAGGAACCACCAGGCCATCGCCACCAATCGCAGCGACATCCACTGGCGCTGGCCGGACGCATAGCGGGCGGCGTCCACCGCGGCGGCGACCACCAACAGCAGCGGCGAGCTCAAGGTGATCAGGACGAACAGCAGCGTCTCGAGGCCGATGCTGCGCATCCGCCGCCAAAGCCGGGCCGAACGCGAGCCGGGGTCCGGGAACAGCGGCCCGTCCGTGACCCCGTGCACGCGCATTGGCGCGGACCCTATGCCACGACGCGCAGGTGCCGGTACGGCTTGCCGCGCAGCTCGCGCGCCACGGCTTCGAGCATCCGCTCCTCGTCGCGCACCTGGCCGTCGGTCACGGCGTCGATCAGTCCGCGCTTGCGCTGAAGCAGCTCGGCCATGGTCTCGTCGATCGTGTCGGGCGCAAGCAGGTACCACGCGGTCACCGCGCTGTCCTGGCCGATCCGGTGCAGGCGGTCCTCGGCCTGGTCATGGCGGGCCGGCGTCCAGTCGAGCTCCAGGAACGCCACGTTGGACGCACGCGTGAGCGTGATCCCCTGGGAGGCGGCCTTGATCGAGCAGACGATCAGCTGCGGCCCGTCGGGCTCCTGGAACGCGTCCACCGCCTCCTGGCGCTTGACCGCCGAGTCCGCGCCCAGGATGTGCGCGGCATCGGGAAAGTGGGCCATGACCGCCTTCTGGGTGGCCACGTGCTCGGCGAACACCACCAGCGGCTCGCCCGACTCCAGGAAGTCCTCGATCCAGGCAAGTGCGCTTGGCAGCTTGCCCGCGGCCGCCAGCTGACGGAGGCTGTTCAGGCGCACCAGCTGCTCGGCCCGGGCGGCCGCGGCCACCTTCGCGTCCATGGTCTTCAGGTCGATCGGAAGCGACTGGAGCCACGCGATCACGTCGGCCTCGGCCAGCCGGTAGTCGCTCTCGTTCGACAGCCGCACCGGAATCGTGTCCTGGGTCTTGGCCGGTAGCTGGGGCAGCACCTGCGCCTTGGTGCGGCGCACGTAGCAGTGCGCGCGCAGGTTCCAGTGCAGCCGGTCGTCGCTGCCCGCCGTGCGGAACCGCCGCGCGAGCCGGGCGCCGCTGCCGAAGTCCTTCAGCCGGTCCAGCACGCGCAGCTGGGCGACCAGCTCCTCGGGCCGGTTCAGGATCGGCGTGCCGGTCAGGCCCAGCCGCAGCGCCTCGTCGGGCAGCCGCCGCGCCAGCTCCAGCGCCGCCTTGGTGCGCTGCGCCTGCGGGTTCTTCACGTAGTGCGACTCGTCCAGCACCAGCGCCTTCGCGTCGCGCGCCGCCAGCCGGTCGAAGTGGGCGTCCAGGATGTCGTAGTTGACCACCAGCAGCTCGGCCTCGCCGGCCTCCTCGGGCCAGCCCGCCTCGGTGCGGCCACTAAGCACCGCCACCTTGCGCTCGGGCAGCCACTTGTGGCTCTCGCGTTCCCACATCAGCTTCATCGACGCCGGGCAGACCACGAGCGCCGGGAACGCGCCGTCGGCCTCCAGCGCCGCCAGCGCCTGGACGGTCTTGCCCAGGCCCTGCTCGTCGGCGATGAACGTGCGCCGACGCTCGAGCGCGTAGCGCACGCCTGCGCGTTGGAACGGCCGCAGCGTGCCGCCGAGCTCCAGGTCCTGGAGGTCGGCATCCTCGGCGTAGGACAGCGACACCGTGGCCGCGGCGCGGTCGTGCTCCTCGCTCAGCTCGTCGAGCGTCGCGCGTGCGCGGTCGTCCAGCCGCACGCTCTCGTGCGACCACACGAACTCGCCGATCTGGGGCGCCAGCGCCGCGTCGGCCGGCACCGCGACGCCCCAAGCGGCCTCGCGCTTGAAGTAGCGCCCCGGCAGCGCCACCAGCTCCGCCTCGGGCAGAGCCTTGAAATCACGCGCGGGCGCGTGGTCCCAGATCGTGGCCAGCGTCAGCGTCGGCTCGCCGTCCTCGCCGATCTCGACCGTCAGTTCCGCGCCCGCCGGCTCCACGCCCTCGCGGATCTCACGCACGCAGCCGATCGCCAGCGAGTCCAGATCGGTGCCCTCGAGCTGCGTCACCAGCCGCGCGCTGGCGCGGCTGAACGGCAGCACGTGCCGGTCCTCGGTCACCTCGATCGCGTCGTCGGTCAGCTCCTCCGGCACGTCGCCGGCGAGCGTCCTGACCACGAACGCCCCGGCGCCCTCGTGCGCCAGCACCGTCACCAGCCCGCGCCACTTGTCGGAGTCGCTCAGCCACGACAGCACCTCGGCGTCCGGCTGTAGCGCCGGGAACTGCGCCAGCAGCTGCTGCACCGCCTGCGCCGAGCGCGGGTCGGCGGGCACGCGCCAGTGCTTTCGGCGCCAGTCGAACCAGCGCCGCGGCAGCTCCTTGACCGCCTCGTTCAGATCCTCGTCGAACTCGAACGCGAACACCAGCTCGCGCTCGCGCCCACGCTCGGAGAGCATCCAGACTCGACCCTGGTCAGACATCAATCGATCCACATTAGTGAGGTCGGAGGTCGATTGGGAGCGCATGGCGATAACAATCGACCCCGGACGCCGGCGCGGGGGGCGAGAACTACGCGCTGGGTCACTTGACCTCGGTATGCGATCGCAATCGACCGCGCTCGCCCGGCTCGCTGCTCGGCAGTTCGGCGTCGTGGCCCGGCGTCAGCTCCTATCGCTCGGGTTCGGCGCCGCCGCCGTCGGCCGTCTGGTTTCCGCCGGACGGCTGATCCCGCTCTACCGCGGCGTGTATGCCGTCGGCCACGCAGGCGTGGCTCGGGCCGTACCGAGTCGACTTCTACTGGCGCGCCCAGGGCGTGGTGGTGGAGACCAACGACTTCGCCTCCCACGGCATCCGGTCGAGCTTCGAGCACGACAACGAGCGCGCTGCCTGGTTGGCGGCTCGGCACATCGCGGTGGTGCCTGTGACCGCGCGCCGGCTGGCCCGGGATCCCCGGCGGGGTCGAACGCGAGCTCATCGCCGCGCTGGGATCATCCGTGGCGTGACGATCGTCGTGGCCGGGGAGGCCCTGTTCGACCTGGTGCCGACCGAGGACGGCGGCATCCGCGCCCACCCGGGTGGGGGGCCGTTCAACGCCGCGCGCACGATCGGCCGGCTCGGCGCGCCGGTCGCATTCCTTGGCGGCGTGTCGACCGACGCGTTCGGCGGCCGGCTCGCCGCGATGCTCGAGGCGGACGGCGTGGACCATCCCGCGGAGCTGCGAACCGAAGCGCCGACCACGCTCGCGGTCGCGGAGCTGGATGACGAACGCGGCGCGACCTACCGCTTCTACACCGAGGCCACGGCCGCGGCGACGGCGATCGACCCGGCCTGCCTGCCCGGGGACGTCGACGCCCTCCTGATCGGAACGCTCGGGCTCGTGATCGAACCGCTGGCCACGAGCGTCGAGCGCCTTGTCGAGCTCACCGACGCCCCGGTACTGCTGGACGTCAACGTCCGCCCCAGCGCGGTCGCCGACGAGCGCGCGTACCGCGAGCGCCTGAGGCGCCTGCTCGACCGCACCGCGGTGCTCAAGGCCAGCGACGACGACCTGGCCTGGCTCGCGCCGGGGACCGATCCCGCGCTGGCGGCACGGCAGCTGGGCACGCCCACCACGCTGCTCACGCGCGGGGCGCACGGCGCGACGGTGGTCACGGCCGACGGCGCCATCGAGATCCCGGCGCCGCAGGTCGACGTGGTGGACACGATCGGCGCCGGGGATGCGTTCGCGGGCGCGTTCCTGACGCGTCGCTGCGACGACCCGGAGGCCGCCGCTGCGTTTGCCGCGCGGGTGGCCGCGATCACCTGCACCCGCGCCGGGGCCGACCCGCCACGCGCGGACGAGCTCTAGCCGCGCACGCGTTCGAACTCAGGGTCGTACAGCGGCTCGGCCGCCACCTCGGCGCCGATCCAGTCGCCGAAGACGCCGACGTCCACCCGCGCACCGACGTCGACCTCCGCCGGCAGGTAGGCGAACGCGATGCTGCGCTCGACGCGATGACCGTATCCGCCGGAGGTCACGCGTCCGACCGGCGCGCCGACTGCCCCCCGCGATGGGGGGTCCACGCGCACCGGCTCGCTGCCCAGGCACACCAGGCGCGGGTCGTCCAGCACGAGGCAGCGCAGCTGCTGGCTGGGGCCGCCGGCTTCGCGCGCCGCCACCAGCGCGTCGCGCCCTATGAAGCCGCCTTGCTTGTCGGTCGCGACGGCGAACGACAACCCGGCCTCGTCAGGCGTCGTCTCCGGCGTGATGTCGGCGCCCCACACGCGGTAGCCCTTCTCGAGCCGCATCGAGTCGATCGCGCGGTAGCCGCCGCCGACCATGCCGTGCTCGCGTCCGGCCGCCCACAGCAGGTCCCAGAGCGCCAGGCCGAACTCGGCCGACGCGTACAGCTCCCAGCCAAGCTCGCCGACGAACGTGATCCGCTGCGCGAACACCGGCACCGGCCCGACAGAGATCTCGCGCGCGCGCAGGAACTTGAAGGCCAGATCGTCGTCGGTGAGCGAAGAGAGAATGTCACGCGCCGCCGGACCCCAGAGGCAGTAGCAGCAGCGCGAACCGGTCACGTCGGCGGCGGTCACGCCGTCTGGCAGGTGGCGTGCGATCCACTCCCGGTCGTGGCGGCCGAACGCGGTGCCGGTGACCACCCGGAACGACTCCTCGCCCACGCGCGTGACCGTCAGGTCGGCCTCGATGCCGCCGCCGTCGTTGAGCAGCTGCGTGTACACCGCGCGGCCAACGTCGCCGGCCACGTCGTTGGCGCACACCGCGACAGCGCCGCCGCCGCACCCGGCCCGCGCACGTCGATCTTGGCGAACGACGACTGGTCGAACAGCGCGGCGCTGTCGCGCGTGGCCAGACACTCAGCGCCGATCGCGGGCGACCAGAACTCGCCCGCCCACCCGCGCGGGCGCAGCGTCTCGTCGCCCGCCGCGGCATTGGAGCCGAACCAGTTCACGCGCTCCCAGCCCGCCTTCTCCCCGAACTCGGCGTCGAGCGAGGCCAGCCGCGGATATGCGGGCGAGAGGCGCAGCGGCCGTCCGGCGCCGAACTCCTGGTGCGGGTAGACGATGTCGTAGTAGCGCGAGTAGGCGCTCAGCGCGCGCGTGCGCGCGTAGGAGCGCGACGAGTAGTGCGCCCCGAACCGGCGGATGTCCATCGAGGCCATGTCGTACTCGGGCCGGCCGTCGGTGATCCACTCCGCCATGACCTTGCCGACGCCGCCGGCGCCCGCCAGCCCGTGCACGCAGAACCCGGCAGCAGTCCAGAGCCCGCGCACATCGGTCTCGCCGAGGATGAAGTCGCCGTCGGGGGTGAACGCCTCCGGCGCGTTGACCACCTTCGCCGGCTCGAGCGAGCGCAACGCCGGCACGCGGTTGCGCGCGCCCTCCCACGACTCGGCGAACCGCTCCATGTCGGGTTCGAACGTTGTCCGGGCGTCGGCCAGCGGCGCGTCGGTGTCCCAGGTCACGGGCTCGCGCGAGTAGCCGCCGACCAGCAGCCCACCGGAGTCGTGCGGGCGGAAGTACATGATGTGGTCGGGGTCGCGCACTGTCGTGATGCCCTCGACGTCCTCATTCAGCGGCTCGGTGACCACGTACTGGTGGCGCATCGGCGTGATCGGGATGACGGCACCGGCCATCGCGCCCACCACGCCCGTCGCGGCGCCGGCGGCCACGACCACCACCTCGGCGGAGATCGGGCCCTGGTCGGTCTGCACGCCGGTCACGCGGTCGCCGTCCACGTCGATGCCGGTCACCGTCACGTGCTCGTGGACCGAAACGCCCTGCCGCCGGGCGCCGTCGGCCAGCGCCAGCGCCAGCAGCTCGGGGTCCACGTAGCCGTCGCCTGGCATCCACGCCGACCCGGTCAGGTCGTCCACGTTGAGCAGCCCCAGCCGCTCCTTCGTCTGGGCCGGCGACAGCAGGTCGAGTTCGAGCCCGTAGGTGGTGGCAGTGCCGGCGGCGCGCTCGAGTTCGGCCTGGCGCTCCGGCGTGGTGGCCACGCGCAGCCCGCCGACGCCGCGCCAGCCCGGGTCGCGACCGGTTTCGCCGCCCAGGCGCGCGTACAGCTCGGTCGAGTACATGATCATCCGGGTCTGGGTGATCGTCGAGCGCAGCTGGCCGACGAATCCGGCCGAGTGCCAGGTGGTGCCGTCACCGAGCTCGTGCTGCTCGAGCAGCACCACGTCGTCCCAGCCGGCGAGCCCCAGGTGGTAGGCGATCGAGCTGCCGCCCACGCCGCCGCCGATCACCACGCAGCGGGCGGAGTCGGGCAGGTCGCTCATGCCGGGGGCAGGATGGCGAAGCATCGCGCCGGGAAGCCGGAGCCACCGGCGGGCTTGGGCCAGGCGACCACGATCAGCGCGCCGCGGGCGGGCAGCCGCTCCAGCGAAGCCATCGCCTCGACCTGCCACCGGTCGCGGTCGAGGATGAACGTCTCGGCCGCCGTGCTGCCGGTGGCCAGCGCCGCCGCCGGGTCGGTGTCGGTCGTCTCGTGGCCGATTGCTGCGATGCCGCGCTGGTCGACCAGGACCTCCAGCGCGCTCACGTCCCAGCCCGGCCGGCGGCCGTCGTTCTCGAACGCCTGCGGGTCGGGCCAGCGTGCCGACCAGCCGCTGCGCAGCGCGACGAACGCGCGCTCGGGGACCGCGCCGTGCTCGGCCTCGTGCGCGGCCACCAGGTCGGTGTCGGCGGCGTAGTCGGGGTCGTCCTCCACCCGCGCACGCGCGTCGAGCACGACCAGCTCGAGCACCATGTCCGTCACCGGCAGCTGGTCCAGCGTGCGGCCGCCCTCGATGAAGTGCGACGGCGGGTCCACGTGCGTGCCCCACTGGCCCACGTGGCGATAGTCGTGCACCCGGAAGCCGTCGCGGTAGTCGAACAGCTGCTCCCGCCGCTCATCCGGGAACTGGTGGTAGTGCGGAACGCCCGGCGCGAACGAGTGGGTCAGATCGACCCACTCGCTCGCGCGTAGGCGTTCGAGGATCTGCGTGAGCGCACCGGCGGCCATTGCCGCCAGCTTTACAGCTCAGGCAGCCTCGCTGTAGCCGATCTCGACGCCCTCCTCGAGTTCCACGTCGGGGAGCTCCGCGATCTCCAGCTCCGGCGTGGGCTCGAGCACCGTGGCGGCCACGGCGATCGCTGCAGCCGCAAACCCGGCGGCGATGATGAACGCCAGCTGATAACCGTCCACGGTGGCCGCCGCCGCCGAGGCGCCGTCGGCCAGCCGGCCCTCGGTGTGTGTGGCCGAGAACGTGGACAGAACGGCCAGCCCCAGTGCGCCACCAACCTGCTGGGTGGTGTTCACGAGGCCCGATGCCAGGCCGGCGTCCTCGGCCGTGGCGCCGGACATGGCCAGCGTCATCAGAGCGGGGAACGACAGTCCGGCGCCGGCGCCGAAGAGCACCATCGTGGGCAGCACGTCGGTCACGTAGGTGGCCTCCAGCGGCGCCCGCGTGAAGAGCAGCAGGCCGACCAGCACCGAGCTCAGGCCCGCGACCAGCACCCTCCGCGCGCCGAAGCGCATGATCATCTTGTCGGCGACCCACATCGACACGGTCCCGATCAGCAGCGCCACCGGCAGGTACGCCAGCCCGACCTCGATCGGGCTGTAGCCCTGGATGCCCTGGAGATACAGCGCGCCAAGGAAGAACATCCCGAACAGGCCGGCCACCATGAGCACCTGCACCAGGTTCGCTCCCGTCACGTTGCGCGAGCGGAAGATCCGCAACGCCATCAACGGCGTGGCGGCCGTCCGCTGGCGCACCACGAAGCCTGCCAGCAGTATCAGCGACACGGCGCCGAGCACCAGCGTCTGGGTGGCGGCCCAGCCGTCTTCGGGAATCTGGACGATGGTGTACACGCCCAGCATCAGCGCGCTCGTGATCAGAGTCGCGCCGGGCAGGTCGGCGCCCTTGTCGAGCCCGATGCCCGCGTCGGCCTCGATCAGCCGCTGGCCGGCCAGTGCGGCGAAGACGCCGATCGGCAGGTTCACGAAGAAGATCCAGTGCCAGCTGATCGCCTCGGTCAGCACGCCGCCCAGCAGCAGCCCCAGCGAGGCGCCTGCCGCGGCCACGAAGCTGTAGATGCCGATCGCCTTCGCCTGCTCGCGTGGCTCGGGGAACATGGTCACGATCATCCCCAGGATCACCGCCGAGGTCAGCGCGCCGCCCACGCCCTGCAGGAACCGTGCGCCGATCAGCATCTCCTGGCTCTGGGCCACGCCGCAGAGCGCGGATGCGGCGATGAACAGGAACAGGCCTGCGGTGAACAGTCGCTTGCGCCCGATCAGGTCACCGAGCCGGCCGGACAGCAGCAGCAGCCCGCCGAACGGGATCAGGTAGGCGTTGACCACCCACGCGAGGTTCGACTGGGAGAAGCCCAGGTCGTCCTGGATCGAGGGCAGCGCCACGTTCACGATCGTCCCGTCGAGGATGATCATCAGGAAGCCGGTGCACAGGACGTAGAGCGCCAGCATCTTCTGGCGGTAGGTCTGGCCCTCTGTCTGCGGCGGCTTGGTCAGCGTGGCGGTCATACGTCAGCTCCTTACGAAGAGTAAGTTCGCGCTCGACCGTAGCAGATAGATCCGCAGCGGACTATCTTCACAGGACCGATTGTGGGGTTAGCCGTACCCCGAGGAGTGCTTCAGGCCTTGCGACGTGGTGCGCGCGCGCACGCCGCGGGGGCGGAGAGCCGTCCGCAAACCAGCTTGGCCAGCGCTCCGATCAGGGCGTCGCGTTCCTTCGCGGGCAGGGCCGAGAGCACCTCGTGCTGGATCTGCTCGACGACCTTCTCGCCCTTGGCCACGGCCTTCTCGCCCGCGGCGGTCACCCGGATCACGCGCGCACGCCGGTCCTGCGGCGATGGCACCCGCTCGGCCAGGCCGGCCGCCTCGAGCGCGTCGAGCGTGACCACCATCGTGGTCTTGTCGAGGCCGACCGTGTCGGCCAGCTCCTTCTGGGTGAACTCACCCGTGCGCGCGGTGGACAGTACGCAGTGCCCACGTGGTGTCCCGCCTGCCGCTTCGAATGCCGCGGTCATCTCTGTGGAGAGCGCATGGCTGGCCTGCGCCAACAGCCACCCGAGGTTGCCCGTGAGCTCGGCCGGCTCCTGCTGGACGACTTCCATGGTGGCGCTCATGCTTCAAGGCTAGCAGCGATAGGTCCGTTATCGGACGATCTGCTACGGACCGACGTACCCGGCGAGGTGCTCGCCGGTGAGCGTGGAGCGGGACTCGACGAGGTCGGCGGGCGCGCCCTCGAAGACGATCCGGCCGCCGTCGTGGCCGGCGCCCGGGCCGAGGTCGATTATCCAGTCGGCGTGCGCCATGACCGCCTGGTGGTGCTCGATGACGATGACCGACTTGCCGGAGTCGACCAGCCGGTCGAGCAGGCCGAGCAGCTGCTCGACGTCGGCCAGGTGCAGGCCTGTGGTTGGCTCGTCGAGGATGTAGACGCCGGGCGGGTTGGGACGGGTTCCCCCCATGCGGGTGGCCAGCTTGAGCCGCTGGCGCTCGCCCCCGGACAGCGTCGTCAGCGGCTGGCCGATCTTCAGGTACCCGAGCCCCACGTCGGCGAGCCGCTCGAGGATCTTGTGGGCGGCCGGCGTGCTCGCATCGCCCTCGCCGAAGAACTCCTCGGCCTCGGCCACCGACATCGCCAGTACCTGGCTGATGTCCTTGCCGCCGAACTCGTACTCGAGCACCTCGGGCTGGAACCGCTTGCCCTCGCACTCCTCGCAGGTGGTGGCGACGCCCGCCATCATCGCCAGGTCGGTGTAGATCACGCCGGCGCCGTTGCAGGTGGGGCAGGCACCGTCGGAGTTGGCGCTGAACAGCCCCGGCCTCACTCCGTTGGCCTTGGCGAACGCCTTGCGGATCGGGTCCAGCAGCTTCGTGTACGTGGCCGGGTTGCTCCGCCGCGAGCCGCGGATCGCGGCCTGGTCGACCGTGACCACCCCGTCGCGCCCCGACACCGAGCCGCCGATCAGCGAGCTCTTGCCCGAGCCCGCGACCCCGGTGATCACCACCAGCACCCCGAGCGGGATGTCGACGTCCACGTCCTGCAGGTTGTTGGTGGCGGCGCCGCGCACCTCCAGCGCCTCCGACGACGTTCGCACCGAGTCCTTCAGCGAGGCACGGTCGTCCAGGTGCCGTCCGGTGAGCGTGTCGGCGGCCCGCAGGGCGTCGACCGTGCCCTCGAACACGATCTCGCCGCCCTCGCTGCCGGCGCGCGGGCCGAGGTCGACCACGTGGTCGGCGATCGCGATCGCCTCGGGCTTGTGCTCGACGACCAGCACCGTGTTGCCCTTGTCGCGCAGCTGCTGCAGCAGCTTGTTCATCCGCTGGATGTCGTGCGGGTGCATGCCGATCGTCGGCTCGTCGAAGACGTAGGTCACGTCGGTCAGCGAGGACCCCAGATGGCGGATCATCTTGGTGCGCTGCGCCTCGCCGCCCGACAGCGTGCCCGACGGCCGGTCGAGCGACAGGTAGCCCAGTCCGATCTCGACGAACGAGTCGAGCGTGTGCGCCAGCGATGCCAGCAGCGGCGCCACCGACGGCTCGTCGAGGCCGCCGACCCAGTCGGCCAGGTCGGTGATCTGCATCGCGCACGCGTCGGCGATGTTGGTCTTCGCGATCTTGGACGAGCGGGCCTCCTCGCTGAGCCGGGTGCCGTCGCACTCGGGACAGGTCGTGAAGGTCACGACCCGCTCCACAAAGGCGCGGACGTGCGGCTGCATCGCCTCCACGTCCTTGGACAGGTACGACTTCTCGATCTGGGGGATCAGCCCCGCGTAGGTCAGGTTCGTGCCCTCGACCTTGATCTTGGTCGGCTCCTTGTAGAGCAGATCGCGCAGCTCGCGTTTGTTGAACTTCTTGATCGGCTTGTCCGGGTCGAAGAAGCCGCAGCCGCGGTAGATCCGCCCGTACCAGCCGTCCATGCTGTAGCCGGGGACGGTGAGTGCACCCTCGTTGAGCGACTTGCTGTCGTCGTAGAGCTCGGACAGGTCGAAGTCCGACACCGAGCCGCGGCCCTCGCAGGTTGGGCACATGCCGCCGGTGCGGGAGAACGTCGCCTTCTTGGTCTCGGTCTTCGCCCCCCGCTGCACCGTGATGCCACCGCTGGCCTTGACCGAGGCGACGTTGAACGAGAACGCGCTCGGCGAACCGATGTGTGGCTTGCCCAGCCGGCTGAACAGGATCCGCAGCATCGCGGTGGCGTCGGTCACGGTGCCGACCGTGGAGCGGGCGTCGGCGCCCATCCGCTCCTGGTCGACCAGGATCGCCGTGGTCAGGCCGTCGAGCACGTCGACCTCGGGCCGCGCCATCGTGGGCATGAAACCCTGGACGAACGTGCTGTAGGTCTCGTTGATCAGCCGCTGCGACTCGGCGGCGATCGTGCCGAACACCAGCGAGCTCTTGCCCGAGCCCGAAACGCCGGTGAACACCGTCAGCCGGCGCTTGGGGAGCTCGATGCTCACGTCTTGGAGGTTGTTCACCCGCGCGCCCTGCACGCGGATGAGGTCGTGGCTGTCGGCGACCGCTGCGGCCACGTTCAGCTCGCCTGCTGGATGCGGATCAGGTTGCCCGCGGGGTCGCGCAGCGCGCAGTCGCGGACGCCCCACGGCTGGTCGGTCGGCTCCTCGACGACGTCGGCGTCGCCGGCCTGCACCCGCTCGAAGACGCCGTCCAGGTCCGGGGTGGCCATCAGGAGGCTCGCGTAGGTGCCCTTGGCCATCATCTCGGCGATCACCCGGCGCTCGTCGTCGGTCACGCCCGGGTCCGCGCCAGGTGGGTGCAGGACGATGGACGTGCCGGGCTGGCCGGGAGGGCCGACGGTGTTCCAGTGCATGCCCCCGTACTCGACCTCCTGGCGGACCTCGAAGCCGAGCGTGTCGCGATAGAAGGCCAGCGAGGTCGCCGGATCGTCGTGCGGCAGGAATGTCGCGGAGATCGTGATGTCCATGCCGGCAACGCTAGGCGCCGCTCGCCGCGGGTGCTTCTCGATTCCTGATCGGTTTGCTCACGCGCTTGGCCACGCACGGCGGCATGCCCGCCATCGCCCCCGCCTCCCGGCGCCGGTAGTCGCTGGGCGACATGCCGACGAGCTCGGCGAAACGGGTGCTGAACGTGCCCAGCGACGAGCAGCCGACCTCGAAGCAGATCTCGGTCACGCTGAGGTCGCCCCGGCGCAGCAGCGCCATCGCCCGCTCGATGCGGCGAGTCATCACATAGCTGTAGGGCGACTCGCCGTAGGCCAGCCGGAACTGGCGGCTGAGGTGCCCGGACGACATGTGCGCGCCTCGCGCGAGCGCCTCGACGTTCAGCGGCTGGGCGTACTCGCGGTCGATCCGGTCGCGTACGCGCCGCAGCCGTGCGAGGTCGTCCAGGGTCATGCCAGGATTATGCGCGCCGGTCCTCGTCGCGCGCGGCCAGCGCCGTGGCGATCCGCTCGCGCGCCGCGTCGCGCAGCGCGCCGACCGAGGCGAAGTCGGCCGGGTCCAGCGGCTCGAGCACGTCCACGTGCGCGTCGACGTGCTCCTGGAGCACCATGCCGTGCTTGGGCAGCGCCCGTGACGTGCCGTGAACCGACACCGGGATCAGCGGCACGTTGTGCTCGACCGCCAGCTCGAACGCCCCGTCCTTGAACGCGCGCATCTGCCCGTCCTTGCTGCGTGTGCCCTCGGGAAAGAACAGCACCGGGTTGCCATCGGCCAGGAGCTGTGAGCAGCGCGCCAGCATCGCCAGCACCGACTCGCGGTCGCCGCGCACCAGCGGCACGTAGCCGTTCAGGCGCATGTTCCAGCCCACGAACGGGATCTTGAAGTTCTCGATCTTCGACACCCACTTGAACGGGCGGAACAAATCGAACACGACCAGGATGTCCACCAGCGATGCGTGGTTGGCCACGATCACCGCCGGGCCCTTCCACGGCAGCAGGTCGCGCCGGGTCACGTTGAGCCGCCAGAGCGGGTTCAGCGCCACGAAGAACACGGCCCACGCGCACGAGTACAGGTGCAGGATCAGCTTGCGGCGGTCGAACGGCAGCGTCAGCAGCCAGATCACCACGGCGATCACGAAGAACACGGGCGCCGACAGGACGATCGCCGTCCAGTAGGCGTAGGACATCAGGCGCAGCACGCCGCGAGCCTACGGGCTCGCGTGCACGAGCACGGACACCGGTTGCCGCTTGGCTTGGAGGTGGCGATCGCATATAACTCGCGCGCTCATGCCCTTCCAGCAACCCTCGAGGAGAAAATCAATGCGAGCTCGGATCCTTGTTCTTGCCGCCGTCGTCTCACTCCTCGCGGCCCTGCCGGCCGCGGCCGAGGCCAGGAGCGGCGCTGGAAACGGCAAGGTCACCGTCGACGTGCAGGTCAAGCGCTTCGCGGTGAGCGGTCGCAACATCGTCGGCCGTGGCACGCTCAAGGCCAAGCTCACCGACGACTCGGGCGCAAGCCGGACGGCCACCCGGCGCGTGACCTTCGGCGTCGCCGCGGTCGCACGGACGTGCAGAGTGCTCACGCTCCAGCTCGACGACCTCCAGCTCGACCTGCTCGGCCTGCGCGTGGACACCAGCGCGGTCAACCTGAGGCTCTACGGAATCCGCAGCGGCTCGGGCAGCGGCGTGCTCGGCAGGCTGTTCTGCCAGCTCTCGCGCAGCACGATCAGGCTGCGCGGGTCCGTCAAGGCGGCGGAGCGCGCGCGCCAGGTCGCACGCAGTCTCAACACGCGGCTGGCCCGCAAGCCGCTGCGGGCGTTCCAGGCCAGCGCCACCCTGACCCCCGAGGCGCGGGCCGCCCAGACCAAGGCTCCCAGCTGCAAGGTCCTGCGGCTGGTGCTCGGGCCGCTCGACCTGAACCTGCTTGGCCTGATGGTCGAGCTCTACGGCGACAACCGGAGCAAGCCCGTCGTGCTCACGATCACCGCCTTCCCCGGCCAGGGTGTCGTCGGCGACACGTTCTGCGCGCTCGCAGGAGGGCCGCGATAGCGAGGCCGTCCGTCACGACAGCCGGGCGGCGGGATCCTGGGCGGGCGATGTCGCAGGGGGGACGTGGCCCGAGGCAGTCTTGACGAGCGCGCCCCGCCTCCCGGAAGATGGTCGCTCGTCACTTGATGAGCAAGGGGAGGGGCAATGCCCGAATTCGCGTTCGCAATCCCGATCGTGCCAGGGAAAGAGGAACTCGACCGCTCGACGCTTGAAGAGATGGCGGGCCCGCGCCGGGAGCAGTACGAAGCGGCGTTGCGGCAGGCCGGAATCACACGCCAAGTTGTCTGGCACCAGCAAACGCCGGACGGCACCATCGCCATCGTCTACGTCGAGGGTGAGGATCCCGAAGCCGGCGTCGCACAGTTCGGGTCATCGGACGAGCCGCTCAACACCTGGTTTCGCGACCGGATGAAGGCGGTCCACGGGCTCGACATCTCCGAATCGGCGCCCCAGGGCACGAAGGTGCACGACCTGCAGCTCTAGGCCCCGCAGTGCGACGGCCGCCAGGGTGTGCGGCGATGGGCGCGGGTGGTTTCGAACCACCGACCTCTCGCGTGTGAAGCGAGCGCTCTCCCACTGAGCTACGCGCCCGGGAGAGCGGTGATTGTAAGCGTCCCTGCGCGGGCGTGAATCGCGCTAGAGTCAGCGGCGGACCGTGCTAGGCGGGGATCTAGCGGAGCCCTACACCCGCAATCCGCTCTAGCGGGGCTGAATTCCCATCCGAGGGAAGCGGCCCTCGGGGTCAGTACGCCGGATCGAGGCGCTGATGGCCGGGTCCCGCGCGGTGAGCGATCGCGAACCAGGTCAGGTCCGGAAGGAAGCAGCCTTAAGCGAAGCCGTTCATGCGCCGCGGACCAGCCTGGCCGGAGCCGAGAGACGGCGGGCACGCCCGGGGACCCTTCACAGAGATGGGTGCACGGTCCGCTAATCGCTCTTGCGGCCGTCCATGGCCGCGCCCTGGCTGGAGTTCACCGCACGGCCGGGCGATCAGCCATCCTTCCGGCATGGCCGAACGTTCGAAGCCGCGCTCTGACTTCGCAGCCGGTGCCCAGGTGCTGCTGGCCATCGTGGCCGCCATGTGGGTGCTCGAGATCGTCGATGTCGCCGCCGATCACCGCCTGGACAACTACGGCATCGAGCCGCGCGACGTGGACGCGCTGCCGGGGATCGTGTCGTCGCCGTTCCTGCACGCCGGCTTCGGCCACCTGATCGGCAACACGATCCCGCTGGTGGCCATGGGCCTGGCGATCGCGCTCGCGGGCGCCAAGCGGCTGGTGGCGGTCACGCTGATCGTGGGCCTGATCGCCGGCATCGGAACGTGGCTGACCGCGGGCGCCAACACCGAGACGATCGGGGCCAGCGGGCTCGTGTTCGGCTACGCCACGTACCTGATGACGCGCTTCTTCTTCAGCCGCCGGATGCTGGACCTGGTGCTGGGGATCGGGGTGCTGGTGGTGTGGGGGGCGTCGCTGCTGGCCAGCCTGGCGCCGACCCCGGGCGTGTCGTGGCAGGCCCACCTGTTCGGCGCAGTCGGCGGCGTGGTGGCGGCCTCGATGGTCGGCCGGCAGCCTGACGCCCGCTGAGCTGGAGTTCGCCCCCGGGGGACGGCAGGGGCCGGCGCGCGACCATCTAGCATGGGGCCGCCGATGCTCTCGCTCTACCGCCGTCACCGCCCGCGGACCTTCGATCAGGTCGTGGGCCAGGAGAGCGTCGTGCGCACGCTTCGCAACGCGATCGAGCTCGGCAAGGTCCACCACGCCTACCTGTTCGTCGGCTCGCGCGGCACGGGCAAGACATCGATGGCCAAGCTGCTGGCCTGCGCGCTGAACGCGGACGGCGGGCCGCGCACCGACTTCTCGCCCGACGACCCGGCGTGCAAGGCGATCATGAACGGCACGTCGCTGGACGTGGTGGAGATGGACGCCGCGTCGAACAACTCGGTCGACGACATCCGCGAGCTGCGCGAGAACGTGTCGCTGTCACCGATGGGCGGCTCCCGGCGCGTGTACATCCTCGACGAGGCGCACATGCTCTCGACCGCGGCGTGGAACGCGTTCCTGAAGACGCTCGAGGAGCCGCCCGGGCACGTGGTGTTCGTTCTGGCGACGACCGAGGCGCACAAGGTGCCGGCGACGATCATCGACCGCTGCCACCGGTTCGACTTCGGTCGCCCGTCGCTGGAGCAGATCGCCGGCGTGCTGCGGCGGGTGTCGCAGGAGGAGGGGATCACGATCCCCGACCCGGCAGTTGGCATGATCGCGCGCAAGGCCACGGGCTCGTTCCGCGACGCGCTCGGCACGCTCGAGCAACTGGTGACCTACGGCGGCGCCGACATCGCGCTCGAGGACGTGCTCGACAACCTCGGCGCGGCCGACGCCACGCTGATCCTGGACACCACCGACGCGCTCGTGGCCAACGAGCCGAAGCCCGCCCTGCTGGCGGTGCAGACGCTGGCCGAGTCCGGCCGCGACTACGACCAGTTCATGCGCGACATGGCCGCCCACCTGCGCCACCTGCTCGTGGTGCAGACGCTTGGCGAGGTGCCCGACTCGTTCGCCGTTACCGCCGAGCACTCCGACCGCCTGGGCGCCCAGGCCGAGGCGCTCGGCCAGGGCGAGCTGCTCCGCGCCGTCGACCTGCTGGCCGCCGCGCTTGCGGCGGTGAAGGAGGGGTCCGAGCCGCGGCTCCAGCTGGAGGTGGCGCTGCTGAAGGCCACGCAGCCCCAAGCCGACCAGACCGTGCAGGCGCTGATGCAGCGGATCGACCGGCTCGAGCGCACGCTGGAGCAAGGGGGTCGTCCACCGGCTGGTGCACCCGCACCAGCCACCGCGCCGGCGAAAGAGCCGCCGTCGACGATCGAGCGTGCGGTGCGCACTGCCACCGTGACCGCGGTCGCCGCCGCGGCGGTCGAGGCCACCGCCGAGCCCGAGGGCGAGGTGGAGGTCGAGGTCGCGCCCGCGGTGGCGCCGGCCCTGGACCTGAACGGGGTGCGCGACATGTGGCCCGCCGTCGCCGAGGCCGTGCGTGAGCAGAACGCGATGGTCGCCGCGCTGGTCGGCGAGGCTCAGCCGTCGGCGCTGGAGGGCAACACGCTGACGATCGCCTTCCCGGCCGACGCCGGCTTCCACAAGAAGAAGGCCGAGGCCAACCGCGAGCTGGTGCTCGGCGCGCTGCGTAACCTGACCGGCACCGCGCTGGCCGTTGCCTTCGAGCTCAGCGAGACGACCGAGGCGCCGGCCGCTCTGACGCTCGGCGAGGAGGAGCTGCTCGAGCGCCTCAAGCGGGACTTCGGGGCCGAGGAGGTCTTCGAGGAAGCCGAACAGCCCCCGAACCAGGACTGAACATGCCCCAGCCGCCGAACATGCAGCAGATGATGAAGCAGGTCCAGCAGATGCAGGCCGACATGGCCAAGGCCCAGGAGGAGCTCAAGCACGAGTCGGTCGAGGCCAGCGCGGGCGGCGGCATGGTCACGGTCAAGGTCAGCGGCGAGCTGGAGATCCTTGAGCTGAAGATCGATCCGGACGCGGTCGACCCCGACGACGTCGAGCTGCTCCAGGACATGGTCCAGGCGGCCGCCAACGAGGCGCTGCGCTCGGCGCAGGAGCTGGCCGCGAACAAGATGGGCGCGGTGACCGGCGGGCTGGGTGGCGGCCCGGGCGGCGGGCTCGGCGGGTTGGGTCTGCCGGGCATGTAAGTCTGGGCGCCGTGTTCGCCGCCCCGATCAACCGCTTGATCACCGAGCTGGCCCGGTTCCCGGGCATCGGCCAGCGCACGGCGCAGCGGCTTGCGTTCCACATCCTGCGCGCCTCGGACGAGGAGGCGTTCGCTCTGGCCGACGCCATCCGCGAGGTCAAGGAGAAGGTCGGCCAGTGCGAGGTGTGCTTCAACCTGGCCACCGAGGCCACCTGCCGGATCTGCCAGGACGACCGCCGCGACGCGCACGTGATCTGCGTCGTCGAGGAGCCCAGCGACGTGATCCCGATCGAGCGCACCAACGAGTTCTCGGGCAAGTACCACGTGCTGGGCGGCGCGCTGTCGCCGATCGACGGCATCGACCCCGAGGACCTGCACGTGTCCGAGCTGTTCGGGCGCGCCGCCGAGAACGGCGTGCGCGAGATCGTGGTCGCCACCAACGCCACCACCACCGGCGAGGCGACCGCGCTTTACATCGCCGACGAGCTACGCAGGCGCGCCCCGCAGGTGTCGGTCACGCGCCTGGCCAGCGGCCTGCCCGTGGGCTCCGACCTCGAGTACGCCGACGAGATCACGCTCGGGCGCGCGCTCCGCAGCCGGCGCGAGCTCTAGCGGCCAGGCGCTCGCAGCGCGGCAAGGCGCGAAGGCCGCGGGCCCTACCGCAGCAGCCCGTAATCGCGCTTGGCGCCCAGGACGCGCGCCACGGCCTGGTCGAGCCGGCGGACCGGCACGCGCTTGTCGCGCACCGCGGCCATCACAGCGCGGTAGGCGGCGGCCTGGTCGGCGGGCGGGGCGGACACATACAGCAGGTCGGCGCCCGCACGCAGCGCCGCCACGGCCGAGCGGGCGGGCGGCTGCAGCGCCGTAACCGCGGGGTCGGTCAGGTCACTGGTCAGGGCCACACCCTCGAAACCGAGCTTGCGGCGCAGCAGTCCCGTCATGACCCCCCGCGACAGCGTGGCCGGCGTGACGAAGTCGTCGTAGGTGTACAGCCCGTTGGACACCACGATGCCCGGCACGCCGGCCTTGATCGCGCTGACGAAGGGCGTGACCTCGCCGCGCTCGATCTGACGCTGCGACAGGCCGACGTTCGCGGGGCCCTCGGACACCGGCTGCGAGGCCGAGCCCAGGCCCGGGAAGCTGCCGGCGGCGGCGAAGACCTTCGCCCGGCGGTAGGCCGTGGTCACGCGCGCCGCGTAGCTCGACACCTCCGCGGCGCGGTCGGAGAAGGCCAGCGCGCCGACGGCCGCGCCGTCGGGTGGGCCGATGTCCAGCACCGGCGCGAACACGCCGCTCACCCCGAGCGGGCGCAGCGCCGGCCCGGTGGCACGGGCCTCGCGCACGCCGGCGGCGACGTCGTCAAGGTCGGCCGGCGCCGTGGCCGGCGGGAGCCCCGCCAGCGCGTTGAACTCGCCTCCCTGCTGCACGGCCATGACCAGCGGCCGCAGCCGCTTGCCGGCCCCGATCGATGCGGTCAGGGCCTTCAGCTGGGCCGGGCCGGAGTAGTTGCCCCGGGCCAGCACCAAGCCGCCAAGGTCGCGCGGGGCCAGCCCGGCGAGCTTGGAAGGCAGCGGCGCGGTGCCGGGCACACCCCACAGGAACACCTGCGCCACCTTGCGCTCGGTGCTCATCCGGCGAACCAGCGCCGGGACCGGGTCCGGCCGCCCGTCCGGCGTGGTGGCGGTGGCAGTCGAAACGATGCCGCCGGACGGGGTGGGGGTCCCCGAGCCGTTCCGGCCGCTTTCGCCCACGAGCGCGCCGAGGCCCGCGCCCAGCGCGATCACCGCGCCGAGGCCGAGGGCCATCAGCGCCCTGGGTGCCAGTCTGGCGCGCACGCGGCGAACGCTATATCGATGGTTGGTTCCGTGACCCCGTATGCGCGGATGACGCGCGGATACCTTCGCCTGATCTGGTCATCGGGTTCGCCGGTAGCGCCGCTACCGGCTTCACCCTGCTTTCCAGCCAGGCTTGGTCCCGTGCGCCCCCGCGCACACGCGGCCACGGAACCAACCATCTAACCTGCCACGGCCATGCCCAGCGCCGATCCCGAGACGGTCGTGATGAAGTTCGGCGGCACCTCGGTTGCCAACGCCGAGCGCATCAAGCGCGCCGCCTCGCGCATCGCCCAGGCGGCCGACGCGGGCGCCCGCGTCGTGGCAGTGCTGTCTGCGCGCGGCAAGACCACGGACGAGCTCGTGTCGATGGCGTACGAGGTCTCCGAGCGCCCGCACCCGCGCGAGATGGACATGCTGCTGTCGACCGGCGAGCGCATCTCGTGCGCGCTGGCGGCCATGGTCATCAACGACCTCGGCCACGAGGCCATCTCGCTGACCGGCTCGCAGGCAGGCATCGTCACCGACACCTCGCACACCAAGGCGCGCATCCTCGACGTGCGCGCCGATCGCATCGCCGCGGCCCTCGACGACGGCAAGATCGTGCTGGTCGCGGGCTTCCAGGGCGTGTCGACCGACTCCGACGTGACCACGCTCGGCCGCGGCGGCTCGGACACCACGGCGGTCGCGCTGGCGGCCGCGCTCACGGCCGACGTGTGTGAGATCTACACCGACGTGGCGGGCGTGTTCAGCGCCGACCCGCGGATCGTGCCCGACGCGCGCAAGCTCAGCGTGGTCTCCTTCGAGGAGATGCTGGAGATGTCGGCCTCCGGTGCCGGGGTGCTCCAGCTCCGCTCGGTCGAGTACGCGCGCAACCACAACCTGCCGATTCACTGCCGGTCCAGCTTCGACGACGCAGCCGGTACCTTCGTACAGTCCGAGGAGGTCACCATGGAACGACCACTAGTCACCGCGATCACCCATTCCACCGACGAGGCGCGGATCACCCTCACGGACCTGCCCGACCGGCCCGGCATCGCCGGCCGCGTGCTCACGGTGCTGGCCGACAGCAACATGAACGTGGACATGATCATCCAGAACGAGCCCGAGACCGAGGGCGGGCGCGCGGACATGTCGTTCACCGTCCCGCGCGACGACCTGCGCACGGCGATCGACGCACTCGAGGCCGTTCGCGAGCAGATGGGCATCGGCGCGGTGACCAGCGACCCCGAGATGGCCAAGGTGTCCGTGGTCGGCGCCGGGATGAAGAGCCATCCGGGCGTTGCGGCCAAGACCTTCAGCGTGCTCGGGCAGGCGGGCGTGAACATCGAGATGATCTCGACGTCGCCGATCAAGATCTCGTGCGTGATCCGCGAGGAGCACGTCAAGCAGGCGGTCCGCGAGCTGCATGCGGCGTTCGAGCTCGGCGACGGCACGATCCACCGTGAGGACGTCAGAGGCGACCACCGCCCGGTGGTGAGCTAGCCGTGCGCGTCGCGGTCGTCGGCGCCACCGGAGCGGTGGGCTCCACGATCCTCGGCGTGCTGCGCGAGCGCGGGTTCCCGGCCGACGAGGTCGTGCCGCTGGCGTCCGCGCGCTCGGCGGGCCGGACGATCGACTGGGGCGAGCGGAACCTGACCGTGCGCGAGCTCACCGACGACGCGCTCCAGGGCTTCGACCTGGCGCTGTTCTCGGCCGGCGGCGCGATCAGCCAGTCGTGGGCGCCCAAGTTCGCCGACGCCGGCGCGGTGGTGGTGGACAACTCGTCCTACTGGCGCATGAACGACGACGTGCCCCTGGTTGTGGCGGGCGTGAACCCCGACGCCGTGCACGAGCACCAGGGCATAGTGGCCAACCCCAACTGCACGACGATGCAGGCGATGATGCCGCTCAAGCCGATGCTGGACGCGGTCGGCCTCGAGCGGATCATCCTGTCCAGCTACCAGGCGGTGTCGGGTACCGGTCAGAAGGCGGTCGAGGAGCTGCACGACCAGGCACGCGCCGTGATCGAGGCCCAGGAACTGCCCGCGCCGGCCGTCTACCCGCACCAGATCGCCTTCAACGTGGTGCCCCAGGTCGAGTCGTTCAAGGACGGCGACGACTACACCACCGAGGAGCGCAAGGTCATGGCCGAGACGCGCAAGATCCTGGCCGCGCCCGACATCGGCATCACCGCGACGTGCGTGCGCGTGCCGGTCTACACCGGTCACTCGGAGTCGATCAACGTGCAGACACGCGACCCGATCTCACCGGACGAGTGCCGCGAGCTGCTGTCCGCCACTCCCGGCGTCCAGGTCATCGACGACCCGGCCAACGGCCTCTACCCGCTCGCCATCGACGCGGCCGGGCGGGACGAGGTGCTGGTGGGCCGCATCCGCCGCGACGACTCGCACGAGCGCTGCCTGAACATGTGGGTCGTGGGCGACAATCTGCGCAAGGGCGCCGCCACCAACGCAGTCCAGGTGGCCGAGCTGCTGGTCGAGCGCGGCCTGCTCAGCCGCGCTGCGCAGGCGTGACGCGGGCCAGTTCGCGGCGCGAGCTGATGCCCAGCTTGCGGTAGATGTTGCGCGCGTGTGTGCGCACGGTCTCGAGCCCGATCGACAGGCTGTGCGCGATCTGGCCGTTGGTCGCGCCCTGCTGGAGCAGCTCGAGCACATCGGCCTCGCGCGGCGTCAGCAGGTCCGAGCCCTGCACCGGGCTGAGACGTGTCAGGCCGCCGGCGGCTGCCGACCGTGGCAGCACGTGCATACCGCGTGAGGCCAGGTGGATGGCGTTCACCACGTCGCGACCCTGGGTCTCCTTCGACAGGCACGCCGTGGCGCCGAACGACAACATCTGGTTGCACTCGGAGGCGGTGGGGCGGTTGGCCAGGACCACCAGCCGCGAGCGTGGATGGCGCTGATGCAACTGGAAGACCTGGGCGGGGCTCGTCAGCGAGCCGAAGTTGAGCACCGCCACGTGCGGCGCATGGCGCTCGATCGCGGTCTCCAGCGCCGAGGGCGGGACGCCCTCCTCCTTCAGCTCCAGGTGCGGGTCGTGGGCCACCAGGTGCTTCAGCCCGAGCGCGACCAGATCCTCGAACTTGGCCAGGAGCACGCTGACGTTGCTGGGCATTGGCGCAGTTTAAGGGGGAGGCGAAGGGGGAGGCAAGCGCTGCAATGGTCTCACCCTTTTACTCCCCCCAAGATCCCTCTGAGCAGGGGAAGTGCCGCGAGCGGCCGTGGTACACAATGGTTCCCGCACAGCTTTTGGGGCGGAATGGGGTACGCCCGTCGCATCGAGAACCGGCCAGCAGGGTGGCCGGTTCTCTCGTTTCCGGGGGCGGCGAGCCGCGTTAGGCGGCCGCAAGCTCCGTGATCTTGCGCTGCACGTCCTTGGTCTTGACCACGTGGCGGTTCATGCCGAGCTCTTTGGGCTCGAGGCCCAGCGCCAGGCCGACCAGTTGGGGCAGGTGCAACACGGGCACGTCCAGGTCGCGCTCCACGTACTTGGCCGCCTCCGGCTGCTGCATGTCCAGGTTCAGATGGCACAGCGGGCATGGTGTGACGAGGCAGTCGGCGCCCGCGTCGATCGCGTCGGCCAGGTGGCGGCCGGCCTGACGCAGCGAGGTCGTGCGGTTCATCGTGATCACCGGGAAGCCGCAGCACTTGTGGCTGCCGGCGTACGCGACCGGCTCGGCGCCGAGCACCTCGATCAGGATGTCGAGGTACTTGTCACGGTTGGGGTACTCGGCGTAGCCCAGGCGCTCGGTGGGGCGGACGATGTAACAGCCGTAGAACGGTGCGATCCGCAGCCCTTCCAGCGGCCGCACGATCTTGTCGGCCAGCGTGTCGAGGCCGATCTCCTCGACGAGCAGCCAGAGGAAGTTCTTGTTCCACCACTCGGCGCTCTTCTCGTATGTGAGCCCCTCGGGGCTGAGGTGCTCGTTCACCGTCGAGCGGTAGGAACCGTCAGCGTCCAGGCGCTGCTGGCACTCGCTCTGCGCGCCCTGGCATGTGGAGCAGATGTTCATCATGCCCGCTGCGCCCTCCACGTCCTGGGCCATGGCGAACGTGCGCGCGTTCAGGGTGTCGGCAAGCTCTTGGTTGTGCTCGGCGATCACGCCGGCGCCGGAGCAGTTGGCGCGGTCCAGCTCAACCAGCTCGAGGCCCAGCTTCGGCGCGACGAGCTTCATCGAGCCGTGCAGCTCGGGGGTGAAGCCGCGCGAGACGCAGCCGGGCCAGTACGCGAGCTTCATTTCTCTCCCTCCACCGCCGGCTTGCCTTCGGCTTCGTCCTCGGCGCTCTCGCCGATGATGTACATGTTGATCTCGAGGCGCTCGTCCTTGGACTCGATCGTCTTGAAGATCGTCTTGACCTTGTCCTGGTCGGGCAGCTTCGGGTGCAGCAGCGTGTGTGGCTTCAGCGGCACCTTGCCCGCCTTCACCGCGCGCACCACGGTGGGGAAGTTCTCCACCAGCTGCTTCACCGCGGTCGGTTCGGTCTGGCCGCGGATGAACGATCCGTCGCCGAAGCTGCGCGGCAGCAGCTGGGGCTCGTGCAGCGTGCCGTAGCGCTCGATGATGTTCACGAACGCGTGCTCGTGGCCATAGCCGTTGTTCTTGTCCTTGATCCCGTGGTCGGCGGTGGCCTTGCGCCGCAGCCGCATGATCTGGTCCATCGGCGCCACGTCCTTGGGGCACACCTCCACGCACGCGAAGCAGTGGGTGCAGTCGTAGATGCCGTGCGGGTCCTCGGCAAGGTCCTTGAGCCGCTCCTCGTGCTGGCCGTCGCGCGGGTCGCCGACGAACCGGTAGGCCTTGGCCGATGCGGCCGGGCCGACGAAGTCCGGGTCGACCTCGAGCGCCAGGCAGGCGCCCACGCAGGCGCCGCACTGGATGCAGGCCATCGACTGGGTCACGTCGATCATCGCCTCGGCGGGCACGATGTACTCGCGGTCGGGCGGGTCGCCCTCGGGCAGCAGCCACGGCACCACACGCTGGATCTTCTTCCAGTGGACGGCGTCCATGTCCACGATCAGGTCCTTGAGCACGGGCATGTTGTTCATCGGCTCGACCACGATCGGGTTGCCCTCGCCTGCCTTGGCCTGGGCGTCGCCCATCTGCGTGTTGCAGGCCAGCGCCGTCTTGCCGTTGATGCGCACCGCGCACGATCCGCAGATGGCCGCGCGGCACGAGCAGCGGATCGCGATCGAGCCGTCCTCGTCGTCGCGCGCGTTCAGCACACCCTGTAGCACCGACCGCTCGGGGTCGAGCTCGACGCCGTACTCGCTCCAGTAGGCCGGCTCGCCCGACTCGGGGTCGTAGCGGCGCAGTTTGAGGGTGTACTGCTCAGCCATCTTCAGGCACCAGCCAGGGCATCAATATTTCCGTTCCTCGGGTTCCCACTGAGTCATGGTGACCTCGCTGTACGAGATCTCGGGCACGTCGCCGCCGTTGGCGGTCAGGTTGATGTGCTTGAGCCACTCGTCGTCGTTGCGCTCCGGGAAGTCGGTGCGGAACTGGGCGCCGCGGCTCTCCTTGCGCTCGATCGCGCCCATCACGATGCACTCGGCGTTGTCGAGCATGAACTGCAGCTCCAGCGCGCTCAGCACGTCCTGGTTGAACACCGAGCCCTTGTCGTCCACCGACACGGTCTTGGCCTCCTCCTGGAGGCGCTTGACCACCTCGAGCGCGTTGCGCAGCCGGTCCTCCTCGCGGAACACCGACACGTCGGCGTCCATGACCTTGCCCATCTCGTTGCGGATCTCGGAGATCCGCCGGCCGGTGCGGTCGCGCGAGACGATCTCGTCGAGCATCGTGCGCTCGCGGTCCATCTCCTCGCCGGCGGGCGTGGGCATGCTCATGCTCCTGCCCACCGTCGCGGCGTGCTCGCCCGCGCGGCGGCCGAAGATCAGCGTGTCCAGCAGTGAGTTGGCACCGAGGCGGTTGCCGCCGTGGACCGACACGCAGGCGCACTCGCCGGCGGCGTACAGGCCCGGTACCTCGGTCTGGCCGTGGATGTCGGTCTTGATGCCGCCCATCACGTAGTGGTTGCCCGGCTTGATGTGGATGGGCTCCTTGGTGATGTCGGTGCCGGCGAAGTCGCGGCCCACGTTCACGATCTCACGCAGCGACTCGTGGATGCGCTTGGCGCCGACCACGGTGATGTCCAGCGCCACGGTGCCGTCGGGGAAGCCGCGGCCCTCGTCGATCTCGGTCTGCTCGGCGCGCGAGACCACGTCGCGCGAGGCCAGCTCCATCTTGTTGGGTGCGTACTTCTCCATGAAGCGCTCGCCCTCGGCGTTGTAGAGGTGGGCGCCTTCGCCGCGGGCGCCCTCGGTGATCAGCAGCCCGATCCCGGCCAGAGTCGTGGGGTGGTACTGCACCATCTCCATGTCCATCAGCGGCGCGCCCGCGTGGTAGGCCATCGCGATGCCGTCACCGGTGCAGATCAGTGCGTTGGTGGTAGGGGTGAACAGCTGGCCGTTGCCGCCGGTGGCCAGGATCACGGACTTGGCGGTGAACAGCTGGAGCTCGCCGTCGCGGATGTTGCGCGTCACGGCACCGGCTATCCGGCCGCTCTCGTCACGCACCAGCGCGGTCGTGAACCACTCCTCGTAGCGGTCGACCTCGTCGTGCTTCATCAGCTGCTCGTAGAGCACGTGCAGCAGCGCCTGGCCGGTGATGTCGGCGATGTAGTAGGTGCGGGCCGCGGACGCGCCACCGAAGGCGCGGGTACCGAGCTTGCCCTCCTCGTTGCGGTGGAAGGTCACACCCCAGTGCTCGAGCTGGAGCACCTCGTCGGGAGCCTCGCGGCACATGACCTCGATCGCGTCCTGGTCGCCGAGGTAGTCCGAGCCCTTGACGGTGTCGAACGCGTGCGACTCCCACGAGTCCTCGGGGTTCAGCGCCGCGTTGATGCCGCCCGCCGCCGCGTTGGAGTGCGAACGCACCGGATGGACCTTGCTGATGATCCCCACCGACGCGCCCGCCTCGGCGGCGGCCAGAGCTGCGCGTTGGCCGGCGAGGCCGGCTCCGATTACGAGGACGTCGTGCTTGGGCATGGGTCAGATTGGGGCGCCGGCGATCTTACGCACGGCGGGCTCCACACTACATACGGAGCCCGAGTTAGGGCGGCCTACGCCGTCGGCGCCAACGCGCGCCGCACCTGGTCCGCGGTCACGATCCCACGCAGGCGGCCCTCACCGTCGACGGCGATGATCGCGCCAAGGCGCACCAGGCCCTCGAGGCCGAGGAGGGTCTCCAGCGGCTCGTCGGCGCGGACGCGCATCCGGCTCTCGCCTTCGCCGTCGGCGGCCATCACCGATGCCACGGTTCGCCCCGAGCGCACCGCCTCGGGCAGCGACTCGACGCTGGCCTGGGTCACCAGCCCCACGAACCGGTCGCCGGCGCCCACGACGGGGAACCACGGGTAGCGGTAGCGCAGGAAGTACTCCTCCTCGGCGCGGTCCAATGGCAGATCGGCCGGTACCGCGACCGGCTCGTCGTCCATCACGTCCGCCACGCGCAGCCCGTCGATCCGGTCGGTCACCGCGGTCTGCTGCTCGGCCGCCTTGGCCGCCTGACCGATGAACATGCCGATCACGGCCAGCCAGACGCCGGTGAACAGCGCGTTCTGGGCGATCGCCAGGAACACGCCGAAACCGATCATCAGGTACGAGATGCCGCGGCCGATGCGGGCGGCGAAGCGGGTGGCGCTGCTGCGGCTGCCGGTCACCTGCCAGGCAGCCGCGCGCGCGATCCGGCCCCCGTCCAGCGGGAACGCCGGGATCAGGTTGAACACCAGCAGCGCGATGTTGATGTAGGTGATGTATCCGAGCACGGCCGCGGTCTCCCCGCCGGCCTGTGGGTCGAAGCTCACCGACTCGGTCCCGCCGGAGCTGATCAGCGCCAGCGCGCCGTACCCGCCCACGGCGATCAGCAGCGTGACGAGCGGGCCCGCGGCCGCGATCCGGAACTCCTCGCCGGCCGTCTTGGAATCGCGCGAGAGCTTGGCCACACCGCCGAACAGCCACAGGTCGATGCCCTCGATCTTGATCCCGTTGCGGATCGCGACCACGGCGTGCCCGAGCTCGTGCAGCACGATGCTCAGGAAGAAGAGCAGCGCCGAGAGCACCGCCAGCGCGAACGCCTTGGTGCCGTCGCCGGGAAACTGGTTCGCGTAGTCGCCGGTCAGCAGCCAGATCAGCAGGAACAGGATCAGGAACCAGCTCGGCTCCACGCCCACGCGGATGCCGAAAACGCGCGCGAGCTGGATCGAGCTGCCACCGCCGAACATGTCGCGGATGGTGGCAGGTAGGTTCACACGCCGACGATGAAGATCATCTACACCGAGACCGACGAGGCGCCCGCCCTGGCGACGCGCTCGCTCCTGCCGATCATCCGGAGGTTCGCCGAGCCCGCCGGCGTCGAGGTCGAGCTGCGCGACATCTCGCTCGCCGGCCGCATCCTGGCCCAGTTCGACGCGGAGTTCCCCGACGCCCTTTCCGAGCTCGGTGAGCTGGCCAAGACGCCTGCGGCGAACATCATCAAGCTGCCCAACATCAGCGCGTCCGTGCCCCAGCTCAAGGGCGCGATCAAGGAGCTTCAGGAGCAGGGCTTCACGATCCCGGACTACCCGGAGAGCCCGTCGACCGACGAGGAGCGCGAGGTCCGCGCCCGCTACGACACGGTCAAGGGCTCGGCCGTTAACCCGGTCCTGCGCGAGGGCAACTCCGACCGTCGTGCGCCGGCCTCGGTCAAGGCCTACGCACAGGCCCACCCCCACTCGATGGGTGAGTGGTCCCCGGACTGCGGGACCCACGTCGCGACCATGTCCGACGGCGACTTCCGCTCAACCGAGCAGTCGGTCACGGTCACGGCCGACGACGACGTCCGGATCGAGCACGTGGCCACCGACGGAACCGTGACCGCGCTCAAGGAGTCGACGCCGCTGATCGCCGGCGAGGTCGTGGACGCCGCGGTCATGCGCCGGGCATCGCTCCAGGCGTTTCTGGCCGAGCAGCTCGATCACGCGCGCGCGTCAGGCGTGCTGTTCTCGATCCACCTGAAGGCGACGATGATGAAGGTCTCCGACCCGATCATCTTCGGCCACGCCGTCGATGCGATGTTCGGCCAGCTGTTCGAGCAGCGGGCCGGCATCAACCCCGACGACGGGCTCGGCGCGCTCGCCTCCGCCGACGACAGCGCCCAGGCCGAGATCGACGCCGTGCTGGCCGAGGGGCCCGGCCTCTACATGGTCGACTCCGACCGCGGGATCACCAACCTGCACGTGCCGAGCGACGTGATCATCGACGCTTCGATGCCCGCGCTGATCCGGGCCGGCGGGCAGGGCTGGGACGCCGACGGCGGCCGTCAGGACACCAAGTGCGTGATCCCCGACAGCTCGTACGCCGCGCTCTACTCCGAGACCGTCGACCACTGCCGCGAGCACGGGGCGTTCGACCCGGCGACGATGGGCACGACCCCAAACGTCGGGCTGATGGCGCAGAAGGCCGAGGAATACGGCTCGCACGACAAGACGTTCGAGATCGAGGGCCCGGGCCAGGTGCGCGTGGTCGACACGGCGGGAGAGACGTTGCTCGAGCACGACGTCGACGCCGGCGACATCTGGCGCATGTGCCAGACGAAGGACGCCCCGATCCAGGATTGGGTGCGGCTGGCGGTCACGCGCGCACGCGACACCGGCGCGCCCGCGGTCTTCTGGCTGGACGAGACGCGCGCGCACGACGCCGAGCTGCTGAAGAAGGTGCGCCCGGCGCTCGATGAGCTCGAGACCGACGATGTCCGGATCGAGATCCTGCCCGTTGCCGAGGCCACACGCTTCACGCTCGAGCGCGCGCGCGGCGGCGAGGACACGATCTCGGTGACCGGCAACGTCCTGCGCGACTACCTGACCGACCTGTTCCCGATCCTCGAGCTGGGCACCAGCGCGAAGATGCTCTCGATCGTCCCGCTGATGGACGGCGGCGGGCTGTTCGAGACCGGCGCCGGCGGATCCGCGCCCAAGCACGTGCAGCAGTTCGTCAAGGAGAACCATCTGCGCTGGGACTCGCTCGGCGAGTTCCTCGCGCTCGCCGAGTCGCTCCAGTTCCTGGCCGAGAAGACCGACAACCCGCGCGCCGGGGTGCTCGGCACGACGCTCGGCCGCGCGACCGGCCGGCTGCTCGAGGAGGGCCGTTCCCCGTCGCGGGAGGCGGGCGAGCTGGACAACCGCGGCAGCCACGCCTATCTGGCCCTCTACTGGGCGGCCGAGCTGGCCGAGCAGACCGAGGACGAGGACCTGGCGGCCGCGCTGGCGCCGCTGGCGGAGCGCCTGGCGGCGGACGAGGAGCGGATCGTCGAGGAGCTGGCGGCGGTCCAGGGCCGGCCGGTCGATATCGGCGGCTACTTCCATCCGGACACCGAGGCGGTGGTCGATGCGATGCGGCCCAGCGCCACGCTGAACGCCGCGCTCGACATCGACGCGTAGGATCGCGCCCATGACCTCACCCGTTCAGAATGCCGCCGACGGACCCGGCATCCATGCCGGTTCCGTAAAGGTCGCCGTCACCGGCGCCGCCGGCCAGATCGGCTACGCCCTCCTATTCCGCATCGCGTCCGGCCAGCTGCTTGGGCCCGACACCCCTGTTCACCTGTCGCTGCTGGAGATCCCCGACGCCGTCAAGGCCGCCGAGGGCACCGCGATGGAGCTCGACGACTCGGCGTTCCCGCTGCTGGCCGGGATCGACATCCACGACGACGCCGGCAAGGCCTTCGACGGCGTGAACGTGGCCCTGCTGGTGGGCGCGCGACCGCGCACCAAGGGCATGGAGCGCGCCGACCTGCTCGAGGCCAACGGCGGCATCTTCAAGCCCCAGGGCGAGGCGCTTGCCGCCGGCGCCGCCGACGATCTCAAGGTGCTGGTGGTGGGCAATCCCGCAAACACCAACGCGCTGATCGCCCAGCAGAACGCCGACGGCGTGCCCGCCGAGCGCTTCACCGCCATGACCCGCCTGGATCAGAACCGCGCCATGACCCAGCTGGCCAAGAAGGCCGGCGCGCCGGTCGGCGAGGTCACGAACCTGGCCGTCTGGGGCAACCATTCGCCGTCGATGTACCCGGACGTGTTCAACGCCAAGGTCGGCGGCGCGGACGCCTGGGAGGCCGCGGGCAAGGACGAGGCGTGGCTCAAGGACGACTTCATCCCCACCGTGGGCAAGCGTGGCGCGGCCATCATCGAGGCACGCGGCGCCTCGTCGGCGGCGTCGGCGGCCAACGCCGCAATCGACCACGTCCATGACTGGGTCAACGGCACCGCCGACGGTGACTTCGTCTCGATGGCGATCCCTTCCGACGGCGCCTACGACGTGCCCGAGGGCATCATCTCCTCGTTCCCGGTCACCTGCTCGGGCGGCGAGTACGAGATCGTCACGGGGCTGGACATCAACGACACCTCACGCGGCTACATCGACGCGACCGCGCAGGAGCTCGTCGAGGAGCGCGAAGCCGTCCAGAAGCTGGGCCTGGTCGGCTAGACGGCCGGCCGCGAGGGCGATCCGCCCCGTTCGTCAGCGCTCTCGTAACGCTCGGCGGTGGGCTTCGCCGGCGCTGTCCTGACCTTTGCCGCTTATAGGCGTGTTAGGCAGGACAGTTCGGAGACGGGGGACGACGGGAGACCGACGAGCCGCCGGCGGCGCCTCAGCCGACCGGGTGCCAACCCTTGCCGCGCTTGGTGACCTTGCCCTCGCTCTGGAGTGTGGGCATCACGCGGTAGAGGTAGTTGGCCTGGATGTTCATGGCGTCGGCCAGCTCGGGGATCGTGATCCCGGGTTGGGCGTTGACCAGCTCCTGGGCCTGGAGGGCGCGCTTGCCGCTGCCGCGCGGACGGCCGCGCTTGCCGGTGCCGTTGGATGACGAGCGCCGGCGCCGGCGTGAGCCGCCGCGGCCGCCGGTCGTGCCGACACCGGACAGGGCCGCCGCGGCCTTCTCCAGCCGGTGGAACTCGTCGACCATCGGCTGCAGCTCCTTCAGCCGCGCGTCGATCTCCTTGCGCTTCTCATCGAGAAAATCAGTCACTTCAAACTCTCCAGTGCCCCCGCACGTGCTTTATCTAATAAGAAGAGTGTTACACATCACTCGACGAGTGACTGCAAATTCTTCAATGAAGTGTCGAGCTCTTTTCCGGTGACCTTGCGCACCGCGGGCCCGGCCATCTTGCCCAGTGCGCCACCAGGGAGGTCGTACTCGTTGCTGTACGTGAAATGCGTGACGCCATCGGATTCGGTGAAGTCGTAGACCGCACGCGCCTTGGAGCCGAGCGGGCCCTTGCCCTCCCACACGACGCGGGTCGGGCGCTCGTTCTCGACGACCTTCCAGTCCACCTTGAACTTGCGCCCGGCGAGTTTCAGGGACTGCGTGAGGGTGGAACCCTTGCGCAGCGACTTGGGCGCGTCCTCGAGGCGTTCGTGGATGCTCACCCAGTCCTTGAGCCGGTGCGGGTCCATGATCACCTTGTAGAGGTCGTCCGCGGCGGCGGCGATCTCGATCTCGCGTTCCACCTTCATCGCGCGGCGAGCTCCTCGTCTTGCTCCCAGTCCGCCAGCGCGCGGTCGACGGCGCGTGTGAACGGCAGCGGGTCGATGTCGTACAGGTCGGCCGCCTCGCGCGGATCGCGCGGCAGCAGGTCTGACTCGAGGCTCTCCATCAGGGGGCGTACGAGCTCCAGCGGCTGATCGGTCAGCGCACTGACGACCGCGCTCGCGGGTGGCGTGAGCGACACGCCCAGGTCCAGCGGCAACCGCCCGACCCCCATCGCCTCGGCGATCGCCGTCACGATCTCCCCGTAGCTCACGACATCGGGGCCGCAGATGTCCAGCGAGCGGCCGGCCGCGGCGGGGAGGAGCGGCGTACGGGCCAGGTACTCGATCGCGTCGCGCTCGGCGATCGGCTGCGTGCGGTTGGCGCGCCACGCCGGCAGCGGCAGCAGGCGAAGCCGCTCGACCAGCCTTACCAGCATCCGGAACGACGAGGACCGGGCGCCGATCAGGATCGAGGCCCGCAGCGCCGTGGCGGGCGGGCCGAACTCCAGCAGGATCTCCTCGACCTCCACGCGCGAGGTGATGTGCGGCGAGGCCGGCCGTCCGTCCGGCGCCAGGCCACCCAGGTAGACCACGCGCTCCACGCCGGCGGCGGTGGCCGCATCGGCGAACGTGCGCGCCGCTGAGCGGTCGCGGGCGGCGAAGTCGAGGTCGTCCGCGGCTTCCATCGAGTGCACGAGGTAGTAGGCCGTGCGGCAACCCTCGAGCGCCTCGCGCACGCCGCGGCCGCTGACCAGGTCGCCGGTGGCGGCCTCGACGCCGTGCAGCGGGGACAGTCGCGCGCGGTCGCGCACGAGCACGCGGACCTCGCGCTCCTCGCGACGCAGACGCTCGACGAGCCGTCCGCCGACGTAGCCGGTGGCGCCTGTCACCAGCTCCACGGCTTCGCCCCCCTCGAAACCACGCAAGGAGCGGGCTGAAGCACGAATACGCTGGAATTTGCAGTAAACAGGAAAAGCACCGATTTGCGGGATCGTGATTAGCGGCCCTGCCGGGCCTCGTGTTTGATGGTCCGCGGCCCGGACGGCGGCCGATCATTCCGACGAGACGAGGAGGGCAGTGGACCGTATGGCAAAGGGCCAGAAGAAGCGCGTCACGTGCGAGGAGTGCTTCTTCCACCAGAACATGCTGTGTGCCCTGAACCTCGACGAGCCCTGCACCACGTTCCGTCCCGCCGAGCGCAACCTCGCTCCCGAGCGCCAGCTCTCGTTCACCTTCCGCTCCGAGCGCACGCGGTCGGCCTACGCCTTCCCGCTTCCACAGCCCGCGTCCTGACCCATCGCGCCGCCTCGCGGCGATAGTGTCGTTCGCATGCGCCTCACCGTGCTCGGCAAGTCGCCGTCGTGGCAGGACGCAGGGGGAGCGTGCTCGGGGTACCTGCTCGAGGACGACAGCACGACCGTCCTGATCGATGCGGGCAACGGCGTGTTCAGCAAGCTGCGCGAGCAGATCGACTACGTCGACGTGGACGCGGTCGTCATCTCCCACCTGCACGCCGACCACTTCCTCGACCTGGTCCCGTATGCCTATGCGCTGTCCTACGCGCCGCGCCAGCAGCCGGTTCCCGTTCCACCCTGGCCCGGGACCGACGCCCCGGCCCGGCCGCGGCTGATCGCCCCACCGGGGGCGAAGGAGTTCTTCCGCAAGGTCACGGGCAACTGGGGCCAGCCCGAACTGATCGAGACGGCGTTCGCGCTCGAGGAGTTCGGCGCGAAATCCACGCCCTCGGTCGGCAGCATCGAGTTCTCGTTCTGCGAGGTGCCCCACTTCGTCCAGACGTTCGCCATCCGCGCTGCGTCCGGCAACGGCGCCGGCGAGCTGGCCTACGGGGCCGACTCCAGCCCCTCGAAGGAGCTGATCGACTTCGTCGCCAAGGCCGACCTGCTGCTGATCGAGGCCACGCTGCCGCGGCCCGAGCGCGACGGCATGCGCGGCCACCTCACGCCCGAGGAGGCCGGCGAGCACGCCCGCGCCGCCGGCGTCGGCCATGTGGTCCTGACCCACATCTCGGACGAGCTCGACTGGACCTGGGCACGCAAGGAGGCCGAGCGCGCATTCGGCGCTCCGGTCGAGCTGGCCCGCGAGGGCTCGGTGTTCCACATCTAGGTCCCCCGCGATGTGGTGTGGGTCGGCGGTCATAGTGACCGTCGACCCACACCACATGCTCATGGGCGCGGTGGGTTGCGGGCCATGATGTCGATCATCTCCTCGGCGCAGCCGCGCGGATCGAAGAAGATGTCGTCCCACGAGAAGCGTTCGACGGCGTAGTCGGCCCGGCGCAGTCGGCGGTCGCGGCGCCGGTCGCGCACGAACGCCGCCTTGGTCTTGTGGGAGTCGAAGCCATCGGTCTCCACGATCAGGCGGCGGTCGGGCCAGAGGAAGTCGGGCTCGTAGTGGCGGCCCTCCAGCAACACCGGCGCGTTGGTGAGCGGCTGCGGGGCACCGGCACGCCGGCAGATGGCCCGAAACGCGATCTCCAGCTGGGACCGCGTGACGTTGGGGCCGGCCCAGCGCAGGATCACCTCGCGCAGGGTCCGGATCCCCCGTCGTCCGCGGCTCTGTGCGAGTACTGCCTGAACCGCGACGAGATCGAACCGGCTCTGGCGCTCGGCCTGCTCGACCGCGTGCTCGAGGTCGCTCTCCCGGGCCACTGCGGCCAGGTCGACCAGCGTCCGGGCGACCGTCGTGACCGGGAGACCGTCTTCGTGGTCGACCTCGTCGGCGGGCAGCGAGCGAGGGCGGTGCGCGACGACGCCGCCGAGCCGGAGCCGTCCCGTGCGCCCCGGGACGCTGATGTGGATGATCGAGCGGGGGCTGAGCAGGTTCCATAGTGCCGCGGCGGTGAAGTGGCTGAGCACGGTGCCCACGCCTGCTGCCAAAACGGCGGCCCACCACCAGCCCTGGCGCCGGAGGTCGAGGTGGCCGACGGCGTAGACCCCGGCATGGATCGCCAGCAGCCGCCCCCGGCGCAGACGTGAATCGATTGCCCCCGGGGTCAGCCCCAGCCCCGTGAGTTGTATTCGGCTGACGACGCCGTGCTGGCGGGTCGCCAGCCCGACGATCGCCAGCTCCAGCCCTTGTGGTGTGATTGAACGGTCCATATGACTGTCAAGTCACCCCACACCGCGGGTTCGCCCCCCGGCTGGGGCTCGACCGCCCGGGTACCCTCCGAACCGTGAACTCCGAGCGTGACCTGTTCGCCAACTTCGAGCGGATGCGGCGCGAGATCGACGAGCTGTTCGGCGACGTGTTCGAGCGCACCGGCATGCGCGGGCGCGGCTTCTCGCCGAGCGTGGACGTGTACTACACCGACGACCCGCCGCGGGCGGTGGTCAAGGCCGATCTGGCCGGCGTGCTGATCGAGGACGTGGCGCTTGAGATCCGCGGCCGCCAGCTGCTGATCGCGGGCGAGCGGCGAGCCGAGCAGGCCGAGGGGCGGCTGTTCCAGCAGATCGAGATCGAGCACGGCCCGTTCCGGCGCAGCGTGGAGCTTGGCGCCGACGTGGTGGCCGAGGAGGCCAGCGCCAGCTACGACGACGGGATGCTGGTGGTCGAGGTACCGCTGGCGCGCCCCGATGAGACCGCCCGCCGCGTCCCGATAGGAGACGGCGAGTGATCGAGATCCCAGCCTCGGACAACGGGCCGCAGGACCTCGGTGTGCAGACCCGGCTGCCGGAGGCGCTGCCGGTGCTGCCGCTCAAGGACAGCGTGCCGTTCCCCGAGACCCTCACCCCGCTCGCGGTCGCACAGGAGCACTCGATCAGGCTCGTCAACGACGTGCTCGGCGGCGACCGGATGCTGGTCATGGCGGCCAGCCGCAGCGGCGAGATCGAGTCGGCCGACCCGGTCGACCTCTACGACGTGGGCGTGGCCGGCACCGTGGCGCGCATGATCAAGGTGCCCGACGGGACGTTGCGGATCCTGGTGCACGGCGCGCAGCGGGTGCGGCTTGTCGACTACGTACAGAGCGAGCCCTACCCGATCGCGCGGATCGAGGAGCTGCCCGACGAGCTGTCGCCGAGCGCCGAGCTCGAGGGCCTGTTCCGCAACGTCCAGAACACGTTCAGCGAGATCATCGAGCAGGTGCCCTACCTGCCCGAGGAGCTCCAGGTGGCGGTGGCCAACCTCGAGGACCCGGCGGAGCTGGCGCACATGATCGCCGGCGCGCTGCGGCTGAAGACCGAGGAGCGCCAGGAGCTGCTCGAGGAGCTGGACGTCGCACGCCGGCTGCGGCGGCTGTCCGAGCTGCTGGCGCGCGAGTCGGAGCTGATCTCGATCGGGACCAAGATCCAGTCACAGGTCGAGTCCGAGATGGAGAAGGGCCAGCGCGAGTTCTTCCTGCGTCAGCAGCTCAAGGCGATTCAGGAGGAGCTTGGCGAGGTCGACGAGCAGGAGGCCGAGGCGCACGAGCTGCGCGAGCAGATCGAAGCCGCGGAGCTGCCGCCACACGCCCGCAAGCAGGCCGAGCGTGAGCTCCAGCGGTTCGAGCGCCTGCCGCCCCAGGCCGCCGAGCACGGCGTGATCCGCAGCTACCTGGAGTGGCTGGCCACGCTGCCGTGGTCGAAGTCCAGCGAGGACCACATCGACCTCAAGAAGGCACGCAAGACGCTCGACACCGACCACTACGACATGGAGAAGGTCAAGGACCGGATCCTGGAGTTCCTGGCGGTGCGCAAGCTCAAGCCCGACGCCAAGAGCTCGATCCTGTGCTTCGTCGGCCCACCCGGCGTCGGCAAGACGAGCCTCGGCAAGTCGATCGCCTCCGCGATGGGGCGCGAGTTCGAGCGCATCAGCGTCGGCGGCGTGCGCGACGAGTCCGAGATCCGCGGCCACCGCCGCACCTACATCGGCGCGATGCCGGGCACGATCATGCGCGCGATGCGCGACGCCGGCACCGCCAACCCGGTGCTGATGATCGACGAGATCGACAAGATGGGCGCCGACTTCCGCGGCGACCCGTCCAGCGCGATGCTCGAGGTGCTGGACCCCGAGCAGAACTCAACCTTCCGCGACCACTACCTCGACCTGCCGTTCGACCTGAGCAAGGTCCTGTTCATCACGACCGCCAACCAGCTCGACCCGATTCCCGCGCCGCTGCGTGACCGGATGGAGGTGATCGAGCTCTCGGGCTACACCGAGGAGGAGAAGCTCGAGATCGCCAAGCGCTACCTGGTGCCGCGCCAGATGGACCAGAACGGCGTCGGCAGATCGAAGATCCAGTTCACCGACGACGCGCTGCGCGACCTGATCGAGCACTACACGCGCGAGGCGGGCGTGCGCAACCTCGAGCGCGAGGTCGGAGCGGTGTGCCGCAAGGTCGCGCGCGAGTACGCCGAGGGCAAGCGCAAGTCCAAGCGCACGGTGCGACCGAAGGTCGTGACCGAGCTGCTTGGCAAGCGCCGCTTCCAGCCCGAGACAGGCCGCCGTACCGGCCAGCCCGGCGTGGCCACCGGCCTGGCGTGGACGCCGGTAGGCGGCGACGTCCTGTTCGTGGAGGCCACCGCCTACCCGGGCGAAGGCAAGCTCCAGGTAACCGGCCAGCTGGGCGACGTGATGAAGGAGTCCGCCTCGGCGGCGCTGTCCTATATCCGCCACGACGTGCGCGCGCTCGGCGACGATGTGCCCGACGACTGGTTCCGCGAGAACGACGTGCACGTGCACGTTCCCGCGGGCGCGATCCCCAAGGACGGTCCGAGCGCCGGCATCACGATGGCCACCGCGCTGGCGTCGCTGGTCACCGGGCGCCCGGTGCGGGCCGACCTGGCGATGACCGGCGAGATCACGCTGACCGGGCAGGTGCTGCCGATCGGCGGCCTGAAGGAGAAGGCGCTGGCGGCCCAGCGCGCCGAGGTCAAGAAGGTGATCGCACCGCGCCGCAACGAGGCCGACCTTGACGAGTTCCCGCCCAACCTGCTCAAGGGAATGAGGTTCGTGTTCGTCGACAACGTCGACGAGGTGCTGGAGGAGGCGCTGGGCCCCGCGAAGCGGCGGCTGGCGAAGGTCGGCTGATTACCCCGCCAACTCTGGGTAGTCTGTGACCAGCAAGCCCACCGAGGAGAGCCATGGCATCGAAGAAGAAGGCCGCAAAGGCCGGAGCGGGAGCAGTCGCCGCCGGTCAGGCCGCCCGTAACAACGAGTACGTACAGCGGCTGATCGACGACGCGTCGCTGCGTGACGACCTGCGCACGGCCTTCGAGTCGGCGCGCAAGGCCTACGACCGCATCAACGGCAAGGGGCCGCAGAAGGCACTCGAGGACAAGAAGGTCCAGAAGGAGCTGAAGGAGGCCGCCAGCTCGTTGAAGAGCGCGGCGGACTCGCTGCGTTCCAAGCCCAAGCGCAAGCGGGGCAAGGGCAAGTTCCTGCTCGTCGGGATCGTGGGTGCCGGTCTGGCGCTCGGTCTGAGCGAGGGACTGCGCAACAAGGTGCTCGACGCGCTGTTCGGCGCCGAGGAGGAGTTCGAGTACACGTCCTCCACGACGTCGAACTCCGGTTCCGCCACCAGCAGCACGGAGAAGGTCGGAGCCTAGGCTCACGCAACACCTTGCAGCACGAAAGGCGCCCTCCCGGGGCGCCTTTCTCGTTGGATGGGGTGCCAAGAAATTGCCATCCATGGCAATTTCTTGAACGGCGGAGCGGTGATCCTCGGCCCGCCGCCTTAGACTCCGCCTCGTGGAGGCAGCCGCCACAGCCCCACGCAAGCTCGATGGCGAGAAGGCCGGCCGCATCGTCGCCGCGATGCGCGACAGCGTCGGCGCACGCGGCGCCGCCGGCTCGACCTTCGACGTCGTGGCCCGCGAGGCCGGCGTCTCGCGCGGTCTGCTGCACTACTACTTCGGCTCCAAGGAACGCCTGATGGTCGAGGTGGTCCGGCGCGACTGCGACACGTTCGTCGCCGAGCTCGAGGAAGGGCTCGAGAAGGCCACGACGGTCGACGAGATCATCGCTTCGCTGGTCCGGACGCTCGACGCGTTCGTGAAGGGTGAGCCCGGCACCCAGGCCGTGATCTACGAGATGCTCAGCGCCTCCCACCACTCCGAGGAGATCCGCGCGGAGATGGCCGAGCTCTACCGCACCTGGCGCCGCCACCTGGCCGACGCGCTGCGCAACAAGGAAAGTGAGGGCGTGATCGCGCTCAAAGGCGATGCCGAGTCGGTCGCATCGCTGATCTTCGCCATCGGCGACGGGCTGGGGCTGCAGATGGTCTCGGACCCCGAGTGGGCCCGCGGCGCTTCGCTGGACGTGGCGACCGACACAGCCCGCCACCTGCTCGGCCAGTGATCGACATCACACAGCCGTCACGCCGACTGCGTTCTGATCGTCTGACTGGCTGACGGGCCAGTTTCCACCGATCGACCCAGGAGCACCGCATGCAGGCTGCGATGGACCGGCTGACGGCTCTCACCGAGCGTGGACGCCTGGCCGTGATCGTGATCTGGGTGCTGCTGCTGGCGGCCGCCGCACCGCTGGCGATGAAGCAGACCGAGCACCTGACCAGCGGCGGCTTCGCCGTGCCCGGCTCGGACTCACGGGCCGTCGACCGCGGCCTGGCAGAGTTCGACCGCGCCCAGGCGCACTCGCTGGCCGTGATCGTCGCCCGCCGCCCGGGCGCGAGCGACGCCGGCATGCGCGCGGCGGTGGACCGGATCGACCGTGTCGCCGCCGAGCTGCCGCACGCCGAGCTGTCGCCCCGCGCGGCCGCCGTCGCCAAGCGCCGCGCGGCCCGTGCGCCCGTGGTGTCCGTGCCGCTGACCGTCGAGGCCACCCAGGACCAGGCCAGCGACCTGGCCGTGGACCTGCGCGACGAGCTCGGGATCGGCGGGGGCGCACAGGGCGGAGTCGAGCTGTACACCGTCGGCCAGGAGGCCCTGTGGGCCGGCATGCAGGACCTGGCCAAGGAGGACCTGGAGAAGGCCGAGGTCACCGGCTTCCCGATCGTGCTGCTGATCCTGCTCGCGGTGTTCGGTTCGCTGGCCGCCGCGGCGCTGCCGCTGGCGCTGGGCTTCGCGTCGGTGACCATCACGGGCGCGGTGATCTTCTTCCTGGCCCAGGCCACCGAGATGTCGGTGTTCGTGACCAACGTGTCGTCGATGATCGGCATCGGGGTGGCGGTCGACTACTCGCTGTTCCTGCTTGCGCGCTACCGCGAAGAGGTGCGCGGCGGCGTCGCGCCCGCTGCCGCCCGCCGCACCGCGATGCGAACGTCGGGCATCGCCGTGGTGTTCTCGGGGATCACCGTGATCGTCTCACTGGCCGGGCTGTTCCTGGTCGACTCGACGACGATTCGCTCGATGGCCATGGGCGCGATCGTGGTGGTGGCGGTCTCGATCCTGGCCGCCGTGACGCTGCTGCCGGCGCTGATGCGCGTGCTGGGCACGCGCGCGTATACGCGCGGGCGCACGGCGACGGTGGTCGGGTTGGTCGGCCGAGCGCTGCGCTGGCGCCGGCGCCGCCGCGGCTCGACCGACCCGGCAAATCGGCGCGCCGGCTTCTGGCAGCGCTGGACCGACACCGTCATGCGCCGGCCGCTGGCGTTCGCCACCGCCAGCGCGGCGCTGATGCTCGTGCTCGCGATCCCGGCGCTGTCGCTTGAGACCGGCGACGGCGCCCTGCGCCAGTTCCCGCAGGGCAACGAGACGCGCGAGGGCGCCGAGCTGGCCGCGCGCCAGGCGGGCCCGGGCGCGTCCGGACCGGTGCAGGTGCTGGTGGACACCACCGACCGGGCCACGCTGGCCCGGCTCGCCGCCCACGCCCGGCGTGACCCGGAGGCGGCCGCCGTGGGCCGACCGGAGCGCTCGCGCGACGGCCGCGCGGCGCTGATCACCGTCGCGCCGCGCCACGACCCCGAGAGCCCCGAGGCCAGGGCGATGGTCGACCGGCTGCGCCAGCTGCAGGTGGGCGGCGCCGACATCCGTGTGGGCGGTGCCACCGCCTCGGTCGAGGACTTCAAGGACCTGGTCAGCGGTTCGATGTGGAAGATCGTGCTGTTCGTGCTGGCGTTCAGCTACCTGATCCTCCTGGTGCTGCTGCGTTCGGTGTTGCTGCCGCTGAAGGCGGTGCTGATGAACCTGCTGTCGGTCGGCGCCGCGTACGGCGTGCTGGTGGCCGTGTTCCAGTGGGGCTGGCTGGACGGCTTTTTCGGCTTTCAGTCGCTGGGCTACATCAACACGATGACCCCGCCGCTGCTGCTGGCGATCGTCTTCGGCCTGTCAATGGACTACGAGGTGTTCCTGCTCAGCCGCATCCGCGAGCGCTACGACGCCACCGGCGACACCCGCCGCTCGGTCGCCCAGGGCCTGGCCGCGAGCGCCGCCACCATCTCAAGCGCGGCGCTGATCATGGTCGCGGTGTTCGCCGTGTTCGCCGGCACCGGTGTCCCGTCGGTCAAGGAGATCGGCCTCGGCCTCGCGGTTGCGATCGCCCTGGACGCCACGATCGTCCGGCTGGTCCTGGTGCCGGCCACGATGGAGGTCATGGGGCGCTGGAACTGGTGGCTGCCGCGGCCGCTGGACCGCGTGCTTCCGCACACCAGTTTCGAGGCGCCGCAGCCGACCTGACACCCTGCGGAGCATGGATGCCCTGCCCACGTGGCCGCCCGGCACCGCCGCCGTGCTGTGCGTCAGCGGGCCGCACGCGATCCCCGTGTCGACGGCGATCCGGGCCGGTGACCGGCGCGTGCTGCTGGCGCTCGGCGGCAGGCGCGAGACGCTGCGGCGCCTGCGCGAGGAGGACCCAGCTGCGGCTCTGTGCGTGATGGCCGAGACGCTGGCGTTCACCGCCAAGGGTCGTGCGCGGGTGGTCAAGGAGGGCGTCGAGGCGGCCCCGGCGCTGGCGGTGGTCGAGATCGCCGTCGAAGAGGTCGTCGACCACCTGGCTGACGGCCGCACGTCGATGGATGCGGCTGTGGCGTGGCACTGGCTGGACGCGAAGGCGGCGGCGTCGGACCCCGAAATCCGCGCCGAGCTCGAGGAGCTGGCCGGGGACTAGGGCTCGGAGGGCGCCGGCTGGGTGGGCGAGGCCGAGACGCGCGAGGCCCGGCTGTTCGCCGGATCCGCCGGGGATCGCGGTCGCGAAGCCTCCTAGGCCGCTGCCGCCGTGTTTGCAGCCGCCGGCGCCGAGCCGGTGGCCGCCACGTCGCCGCGGGCCAGCGCCTCGCGGCGCCAGCGCACGTAGTTGGGCCCGAACTCGTTCAGCGGGCCGCGAACCGCCGGGCCGGCGGCGCGGGAGATCGCGGTCATGGCCTTGAACAAGCGCCGATCGCGCGCAGAGAAGGGGAGCCCCAGCCGCCGGCGCAGCCGCTCGGGCATCAGGCCGATCGTCGTGATCCCCACCTGAAAGCCCATCGGGGTACGCAGCACGCGCCACAGGCCTGGCCGCATCCCCGGCACGTTCGGCGGCGGCGAGCCGCCGAGCGTGTCCAGCACCTGGGGGATCGCGGGCGTCCACTCCAGCTGCTCGTCGACGACCGCCTCGAAGTACTCCTCGAACCCGCTCGCGGTCTCGGGCAGGTCGCGGTAGCGCACGCCGATCAGCCGCCCGACGCCCATCCACTCGCGCCAGAACGCCTCCTTCTCGGAAGCCGACATCGGGGTGGCGAATACGCGGTAGCCCTCGAAGATCGAGTGGGCCAGCGTGGCGTGGACCCAGGCGAAGGCGTCGGGCTCCATCGCGCTGTAGCGCGAGCCGTCGGGCTTGGTCCCCTTGATCGTCTTGTGCATGTTGCGAACGCGCGCGCCGATCTCGCCCGCCAGCTCCGGACCGCCGTAGATGGTGCCGTGCACGTAGTCCAGCGTGCGCAGCAGGCGCCCCCAGGGGTCCTTGACGAACGACGAGTACTCATGGACGCCGTGCCCGACTGTGGGGTGAGCCACCTGGAGCAGGGTTGCGAACGCGGCTGTGTTCAGCAGCCGGACGTCGTTGAAGGCGCGCCACACCGGCGATCCGGGAGATGGCGCAAGCCCGGCATACTCGTCGGGCGTGGGCAGGACCGACGTCATGCGGGCGATTGTGGCGCATCGCCACTCACGCGCGCGCCGGTGCGCCTGGCCGCCACCGGGTCGTGATCGGCCAGGAACTCGTCCAGGTATTGCCAGGTGGTGTCCTTCGCGGAGCGCCCGGTCAGCACGCCAAGGTGCCCGCCTGGCGCGGTCTCGAGGCGGACGTCGGCCACCAGGGCGCCCACGTGCCGGACGGCCGCCGCCGGCGCGAGCACGTCGGCCGTACCGGCCACGCTGAGCACGGGAACGGTCACGTCGGCCAGGTCGATCGGCTCACCGCGGCGCAGCTCGACCTTGCCCCGGGCCAGGTCGTTCACGCGGAAGAAGGCGTGGTAGAGCTGGCCGAAGGTGCGTCCTGGGTAGGCGGACATGTGGGCCATGTAGGCGTCGACCGCCTCCATGTGGGCGATCGTCTCGCGGTCGTGCAGGTGGGTGGCCAGGAACAGCGGCTTGGTCAGGTAGCGCTCGAACGCGGTCAGCTGGAACGCGCGGCTTACCAGCGGCGCGGGCGCGCCCCCGAGGGCACGGTAGAGCGCGCCCACCAGCGCCCCACCGGTGAGCTTGCCGAGCTGGCGGATCGGCCCCAGCAGCCGCATCTGCTCGAAGTCGAACGGGCTGGCCACCATCGCCACCGACGCCACCGGCAGCGTGCGGTCGGCCGCCACCGCCAGCAGCGTCATGATCCCGCCGAGGCACCATCCGACGGGCTGGACCGGCGCGCCGCCGGCGTCCTCGGAGGCCACCCGGACGGCGGTGGGGATCACGTTGTCGACCCAGTGCTCGAGGCCCAGCGCACGATCGTGGAAGCCGATCGGGCCATAGTCCACGAGGTAGGTCGGGTAGCCCATGGCGGTCAGGTGCTGGGCCAGGCTGCAGTCGCGGTGCAGGTCGAAGCACGACGCCGGCGCCGCCAGCGGCGGCACCAGCAGCACCGGCGCTCGGTCGGCCCGGGCGCGGCGCCGCGAGCGGTAGCGGTGGACCGTGCACTGCGGGCCCTCGTGGATGATCGACGACGGCGTGGGGGTGGTGTCCGCCACGCCCCCGCCGAGCAGGTGGTCCCAGCCGGTCACGGCGGAGTCCACGAGCGTTTCGGGGTCAGGCAGCGGCAGTCTCATTGCGCGAGCCCGGGAACTCCAGCACAAGCTCGGCCAGCACGTCAGGCCGCTCGATCTGGGGTGAGTGGCCGCAGCGCTCCAGGGTCACCAGCCGCGAGTCGTCAACGGCTTCCAGGACGCGTCCCGCGCCCGTCGGGAACACCATCACGTCGCGCTCGCCCCACACCATCAGCACCGGGCAGTCGATCTTCTCGGGGCGGACGGGATCACGAAGTTCGGGAAGCAGCCGCCGGCCGGTGCCAAGCAGCCGCGCCGTGGTGGCGCGGTCGGCGAAGTGGGACGCGAACGTGGCCGCGACGAGCGGGTCCACGTCGCGCGGACGATGAAAGGCCAGCCGCTTGTAGAGCTCGGCCACCACGCGCTGGAGCGCGGCACGCGGGATCGGGACCGGCGCCGCCAGCAGCGTCCGCAGCAGCGGGTCGCGCTCGATCAGCGTGAACCAGCGCGCCATGTCCAGGCCCGCGGGCGCCACCGGTACCACGCCCGCCAGGTCGTGGCCGTCCTCGGCCAGCAGCAGCGACACCAGCCCGCCGAGCGAGTTGCCCGCCACCACCGCGCCGCCGTCGGGGGCCACCCACTCGGCCGCCGCGGCCGCGAACCGGCGCAGCTGGGTCAGGATCGGCTCGTGATCGTTCAGCAGGTCGCAGGTGCCGAAGCCCGGCAGGTCGACAGCGACCGCGCGCCTGCCCGCCCGGGCCAGCCGGTCCAGCAGCATCCGCCATGTGTCGGCGCTGTCCGAGTAGCCGTGCAGGAGCAGCAGCGGCGGACCCTCACCCTCCAGTTCCAGGACCCGCGTGCGGTAGCCCGCCAGGTACAGCCGGTGCTCGAACAAGGGCTGCATATCTGGAAAACCAATGTACGGGCGATCCCGGACCCTCGCCTGCGATTGCCGGGCGGCGGCGCCGGTGGGTACGAGTGCGCCTAGAGCTTCGGGCTCGTCCAGTCAGCCGCCAGCCGCCGCGCCAGCTCGCCCGCCACCTGGTCGGCGGCGATCCGCGTCTGCTCCAGCGAGTCGCGATCGCGCAGCGTGACCGTGTCGTCCTCCATCGTCTGGTGGTCCACGGTGATGCCCCACGGTGTGCCGATCTCGTCCTGGCGCCGGTAGCGCTTGCCGATCGAGCCGCCGGTGTCGAACTCGGCCGACATCAGCTCGCGCAGCTCCTCGTAGATGGCGCGCGCCTTCTCGGGCTGGCCCTCCTTGTTCAAGAGCGGCAGCACGGCCGCCTTGACCGGGGCCAGCCGCGGGTGCAGGCGCAGCAGGACGCGCTCGCGGCCCTCGACCTCCTCCTCGTCGTAGGAGTCGATCATGAAGGTGATCGTGGCCCGGTCGGCGCCGGCCGCGGGCTCGATCACGTGCGGCACGTAGCGCTCACCCGAACCCGGGTCGACGTAGTCGAGCTTCTCCCCCGAGAACGTGGCGTGCTGGGTCAGGTCGTAGTCGCCGCGGTTGGCGATGCCCTCCAGCTCGCCCCAGCCGAACGGGAAGTCGTACTCCACGTCGGCGGTGGCGGACGAGTAGTGCGACAGCTCGTCGGCGTCGTGCTCGCGCAGGCGCAGCTTGCCGGGCCGGACGCCGAGGCGCTTGTACCAGGCGAAGCGCTCGGTCTTCCAGTACTCGTACCAGTCGCCGACCTCGGCGGGCGGGACGAAGTACTCCATCTCCATCTGCTCGAACTCGCGCGTGCGGAAGACGAAGTTGCCGGGGGTGATCTCGTTGCGGAAGCTCTTGCCGACCTGGGCGATGCCGAACGGCGGCTTCTTGCGCACCGACTGGAGCACGTTCTTGAAGTCCACGAACATGCCCTGGGCGGTCTCGGGGCGGAGGTAGATCTCCGAGCCCTCCGACCGCACCGGCCCCATGTGGGTCTCGAACATCAGGTTGAAGCTGCGCGGCGCGGACAACTCGCCGCCGCAGACCGGGCACTTGAGCTCACCCTCGGGCTGGGCCTCGCGCAGGTGATCCTCGCGGAAGCGGCGCTTGCACTCGCCAAGGCATTGCACGAGCGGGTCGGTGAAGCCCTCGAGGTGGCCGCTCGCCTCCCATGTCCGCGGGTGCATCAGGATCGCCGCGTCGAGGGCCACGATGTCGTCGCGGCCGAACACCATGGCCTTCCACCACTCGGCCTTGACGTTGGTCTTCAGCAGCACCCCGTAGTGGCCGTAGTCGTACGTCGAAGCCAGCCCGCCGTAGATCTCCGAGGACGGGAACACGAACCCGCGCCGCTTGCAGAGGGCGACGATCTTGTCCATGGTCACGGCGTCAGGGGGCATGGGCGCCACACTATCGGGCGCATTTTGCGGGTCTTCTCTGTGGCGGCCGTCGGCAACGGCCGCTAGCGTGGCCGCTCGATGATCACGACCGCTCTGCGTCCCGTCGGGCACATCGCAGCGTGGCTGGTGTGGCATTCCACCGGCATATCGCTGCTGGCCGACCTGGACGCCCCGGCCGCTCAGCGCCCCCAGTAGCGCCCGCGCCGCACCTATAATCGTCGGCCGTGCCGATCTACGAGTACCGCCGTCCCGACGGGACCACCTTCGAGGTGCTCCAGTCGATGTCCGAGGATGCTCTGACCGAGGATCCCGAGACGGGCGTGCCCGTGACCAAGGTCCTGCACGCTCCCTCGATCCACTTCAAGGGCTCGGGCTTCTACAACACCGACTACGGCAAGAAGACCAAGGGCGCGGCGAAGGGCGACTCCAGCAACGGCGACTCGTCGTCCTCGGACACGCCGGCATCCGACAAGAAGCCCGAGCCGAAGTCGGACAGCAAGACCGAGACCAAGAGCTCGTCGTCGGACTCGAAGTCCAAGAGCGACTAGCGCTCCAGCTGTTCGACCGCGTTCGCCCTCTCCGTCGGCGACACCACCAGCGCGCCACCCGGCCCGCAGCCCAGGCAGTCGGGTTCGAGCACGTTCGTCTCGTCCGAGTTGCCGGTGATCAGGTCGGTGAACATGCCCATCAGACCGGGGCCCTTCATGTCGCTCTTGATCGCCTTCGGCGCCTGCCATGAGATGAGCGGCAGGCGGAAGAAGGTCGCGGGCCGCAGCAGGCTCCCGCGCAGGCCCGAGACCACCTGCTGCTGGCGCGCGGCGCGGTCGAGGTCGTTCTCGCCGGGTGCGCAGTTGTTCTTGCGCACGCGCGCGTACCCGAGCGCCTTGGTTCCGTCCAGGCGCTGCTCGCCCTTGGGGAGGTTGAAGCCCTTCCAGAAGTTGTCGAACGGCGGTGCGCAGATCTTCGTCTTGTTGTCCACGGTCACCCCGCCGACGGCGTCGATCAGATCGGGGAAGTCCTTGAAGTCGACCTCGACCACGTGGTTGATCTTCAGGTCGTTGCCCAGGAACCCCTCGACGGTCTTGACCATCAGCGAGGTGCCGCCGAGCGCGTAGGCTGCGTTGATCCGCTGTGCGTCATGGCCGGGGATCTCGGCAAGCGAGTCGCGCGGGATCGACAGCTTCTTCACGCTGCCGAACGACGCGCGCATGACCAGGATCGAGTCGGCGCGGCCGGGGCCGGTCTGGCTCTCGTCGATCGAGGCGCCGGCACGGCTGTCGGAGCCCAGCACCAGGACGTTGCTGCCGGTCAGCAGGCTGTTGCCGCCCCCCGTGAGGGCGTCCTCGGCCGTACTCGACACGCCGGTCTGGGTCTGAGCGCTGACGAGGAAGACCAGGAAGGAGAGCAGCAGCCAGCCGCCGACCGCCACCGCCGCCCACTTCGCGACCCGCCCGCCCGTGATCGGCGTACGGTCGCTCGGTTCGCGCGGCCTCCTGTCCTCGCCGGGCCGGTTGCGCTGGCGCAGCGCCTCGAGGCCCGAGGTGTCCGGCTCCTTCCGGAACCGCCCCGGCCGGGAGCGGTAGACCTTGTACTCGGGCTTTTCGCCGCCACCGGGGTCGTTCACGAGTGGGCATGGTAGGCAGCCGCCCGGGCGTGGACAGGGAATAGGGTCAGCGCATGGTCATCGGGCTCGACGCCGGCGGCACGAAGTTGCTCGGGGCCAGCCTCGGCGACGATCTCGAGCTCGGTCCGCGCGTGCGTCACGCATGGGCCGGCGAGGACCGCGACGCCACGCTGGAGGTGATCGCCGCGGCGGTTGCCGACATCCGGGCGAGCGCGCCCGCGGCGGCCGCCGTCGGGATCGGCGTGCCGGCGCTGGTCGAGTGGACCGACGGCGTCTCGCGCTGGTCGAACCACCTGCCGCTCGACGACGTTCCGCTGCGTGCGCTGATGGCCGAGCGGCTCGGCCTGCCGGTCGTGGTCGACAACGACGGCAGCGCGGCGGTGCTGGCCGAGCACCGCGCGGGCGCTGCCCAGGGCTGTGAGAACGCTGTTTTCGTTGCGATGGGAACCGGCATCGGAGGTGGCCTCGTGCTGGGCGGGCGGGTGTACCGCGGCGCCCACGGCTACGCCGGCGAGTTCGGCCACGTGGTCGTCGACCATGACGGCGCCGACTGCCCGGGCGCCTGCCCCGGGCGGGGCTGCCTCGAGGCGCTCGCTTCGGGCCGGGCGATCGGCGTGGCGGGCGAGCGCGCCGCACGCACGGCGCCCGACTCCGCGCTCGGGCGGCAGCTGGCCGAGTCGGGCGTGGTGCTTGGGCAGGCGGTGACCGAGCTCGCCCACGACGGCGACGATGCCGCCCGCGAGGTCCTTGCCGACGTCGGCCGCCGGCTCGGCGCCGGGCTGACCGGGATCGTCAACGCGCTCGACCCGGACGTGGTGGTCATCGGCGGCGGCGCGGTCACCGCGGGTGACCTGCTTCTGGACCCCGCACGCGAGGTAGTGGCCGAGCGGGCGCTGCCCCCGGTGGCGCGCGCGGCGCGGATCGTTCCCGCCCGCTTCGGCGAGGAGGCGGGCGTGGTCGGTGCGGCGCTGCTCGCAAGGGAGCTGTTGTGAGCGCAAGCAACCGGATGCGCAATGGGGCGTTGCGGTGAGCCTCGTCGTGTGCCCCACGCCGATCGGCAACCTCGAGGACATCACGCTTCGCGTGCTGTCGGCGCTGCGCGAGGCCGACGTCGTGGCGTGCGAGGACACGCGCCGCACGCGAGTGCTGCTTGACCGCTACGGGGTCAGCGCCCAGCTCGTGAGCTACCACGAGCACAACGAGCAGCAGCGGGCCGGTGAGCTCGTGGAGCGGATGCGGGCCGGCGACACGGTGGCGCTGGTGTCCGATGCCGGGATGCCGCTTGTCTCGGACCCGGGCTACGTGCTCGTGCAGGCGTGCGTGGCCGCCGGGATCGGCGTCGAGGTACTGCCGGGACCGTCGGCCGCGCTGGCGGCCCTGGTGGCCTCGGCGCTGCCGGCCGACCGGTGGCGGTTCACCGGCTTCCTGCCGCGCAAGCGCGGCGAGCTGGCGGCGCTGCTGGGTGAGGCGGGCGGCACGCTGATCGCGTTCGAGTCGCCGCGCCGCGTGCCGGCCACGCTGGCGCTGCTGGCCGATCTGGATTCCGAGCGCCTGGTGGCTGTATGCCGCGAGCTGACCAAGGTGCACGAGGAGGTCGTGCGCGGGACCGCCGCCGAGCTGGCGCGGCGGTTCGACGGCGCGCCGCCGAAGGGCGAGGTCGTGCTCGTCGTCGGTCCGGCGACCGAGGCCGCAGCGGGTGCGGGCGAACCCGACGGGCTGGACCAGCTGCGGGCGCTCGTGGAGGCCGGCGCCAAGCCGCGACCGGCCGCGGCGGCGGTCGCCGAGCTCACCGGCGCCAGCGCCAACGAGCTCTACCGCGCGCTCACCTCGTGACCAATCGGCCGGTTGTGTAACAGCGGCGTGACGGTGCGGTCACGACCCGAGCGGCCGGCCCCACGGCGCGCCCGGGGCGATCTACGGTCGCCGTCATGGCTCTCCGCGCCGTCATCGCCGCCCTCATCGGCCTGCTCCTCCTGCCGGCGCCGGCTACCGCCTCGGGCGACTGGGCCTGGCCGGTGCGCGGCGACGTGCTCACCGCGTTCCACAACGGCTCCGACCCGTACGCGGCGGGCCAGCACCGTGGGATCGACATCGCCGCCTCCACGGGTACCCAGGTGGTCGCGGCCGCCGCCGGGACCGTGCGCCACGCCGGCGTCGCGGGCGACTCGGGCCTGACCGTCTCCGTGCGCACGGGCGACCACGACGTCTCCTACCTGCACCTGTCGGCGGTGGCGGTGAAAGAAGGCCAGGCCGTCGCGGCGGGCACGCGCCTCGGGGCGGTGGGCACCAGCGGCCGGCGCTCGGTCACCGCGCCACACCTGCACTTCGGCATTCGCCGCGCCGGTGACCGGCACGCCTATCTGAACCCGCTGGACTTCCTGGCTCCCGTGCCGTCCGGCCCCCGCGAGGCACCGCGAGGCGCGCCGGGGCCCGAGCCGGTCCCCGTCGTGCCGGGCCCCCAGCCGGCGCCCGTACGCGGACGATCCCCGCTGCGCGTTCCGGTGCGGCGGCCCGTGCGTGTTCCCGCGGGCAGGCGCGTGCGGGTGCCAGCCGGCCGGCGGGTGCGTGTGCCCCGGCTCGGCCCGGCGCCGCGTGGCCTGTCGCCGCGTGCCGCGCCCGTGCCAGGCGGCCGTGTGCCGGCGCTGAGGCCGGTGCCCTCGATCCGACGCGATCCACGGCCCGCGCGCGCGCCGCGCAGGGGCCCGCGGCCCGTCCGCCTCGGCGACCCCGGCCGCCGGCCTCAGCCGGCCCGCGCGCCGGAGCCCGCTGGCGTCCCGGCAGCCGACGGGCCCGACCTCGGCTGGGCGCTGGCCTGCCTCGGCCTGCTAGGCGCAGCGGCGTGCCTCGGCCGCCCGGGCCGGGGTGGTCAGCCGACCGGCCGTGGCGGCATTCGCGCCCTGCTCCGGGCGATGGTGCGCCCGTTGGTCGGCGGCCGCCGCTGACGCCCCGGCCAGCTCCGCGGCTGACGTTGCGACAGGTTCGTGGGTGGTCACTCTCCTCTGACAGGAGCAGGCGCCTGACGCCCCGGAAGTAGGATCGATGCTCTGCCCTACTACGTGACCACCCCGATCTACTACGTGAACGGCGACCCGCACCTGGGCCACGTGTACACCACCGTCGCGGCCGACGTGCTGGCGCGCCACATGCGCCAGCGCGGGGAGGACGTGTTCTTCTTGACCGGTACCGACGAGCACGGCGAGCCGGTGGCCCAGGAGGCCGAGCGGCTTGGTGTGACGCCGCGCGAGCTGGCGGACAAGAACGCCGAGCGGTTCAGGGCGGTCGCCGAGCGCGTGAACGCGACCAACGACTTCTTCATCCGCACCAGCGACCCCGAGCACGCGGCCGTGGTCAAGCGGGTGGTGGAGCGGATCAAGGAGAACGGATACGTCTACAGGGACCTGTACGAGGGCTGGTACTGCCCTCGCTGCGCGGACTTCAAGACCGACAACGAGGTCGTGGACGGCAACCGCTGCCCGATTCACCTGATCGAGCTCGATCGCGAGCACGAGGAGAACTGGTTCTTCAGGCTGTCGGCGTTCCAGGAGCCGCTCGAGCGGCTTTACGCCGACCGGCCCAGCTTCGTCGGCCCGCAGTCGCGCTACAACGAGGCGCTGTCGTTCATCAAGGGCGGCCTGCGCGATTTCTCGCTGTCGCGCTCGCGGATCAGCTGGGGCGTGCCGGTCCCGTGGGACGACGAGCAGGTGGTCTACGTGTGGGTCGACGCACTGCTGAACTACTACTCGGCGCTGTCCTACGCGCGCGCGGACCAGGACCTGACGGAAGAGTTCTGGCCGGCCACGGTGCACGTGATCGCCAAGGACATCCTGAAGTTCCACGCGGTGTTCTGGCCCGCTCTGCTGATGGCGGCCGACATCGACGTGCCACACAAGGTGTTCATCCATGGCTACCTGCTGATGGACGAGCACAAGATGTCCAAGTCGCTCGGCAACGTGCTCGATCCGTTCGAGGTGATGGACGTGTACGGCACCGATGCGCTGCGCTACTACCTGCTGCGCGAGGTCTCGTTCGGCCAGGACGGGTCGATCTCGCCCGAGGGGTTCGAGAGCCGCTACACCTCCGAGTTGGCCAACGAGTACGGCAACCTGGCCAACCGGACGCTGGCGATGATCGCCAAGTACCGCGACGGCCGCGTGCCCGACGCGACGGCGACGAGCGCGCTCGCGACCCAGTTCGACGGGATCGCCGGCGAGGTGGCCGACGCGCTGGACGCGGTCGAGGTCAGCGCCGCGCTGGACGCCATCTGGCGGCGCGTGCGGGCGCTCAACCGCTACGTGCAGGACCAGGCGCCGTGGCAGCTCGCCAAGGACGATGACCGCGCCACGGACCTCGACCAGGTGCTCTACGGGCTGGCCGAGGGGCTGCGCGTGGTCAGCGTGCTCCTGCTGCCGTGGCTGCCGGACTCGGCGGAGCGACTGCTGACGGCGCTGGGGACCGAAGACCGCTCGCTGGACTGCGCGCGGCTGGGCAGCCACGGCGGCGGTGCCACGGTCGGCTCGCTTGGACAGCTGTTTCCCCGGATCGAGCCGCCCGTCGAGGCCACGTAAGTGGTCGACACCCACTGCCACCTGGACTCCTGCAAGGACGACGACGCCGAGCTGATCGCAAGGGCACGCCAGGTCGGTGTCAGCCGGATCGCGACGATCGGGATGGACGGCCCGACGATCGAGCGCGCGCTCCAGACCGCCCGCGCCCACGAGGGCGTCGCCGTGGTGGCGGGCCGACATCCGCACAAGACCGAGGGCTTCGGCGACGCCGACGCCGACGCGATCGAGCAGACCGCCGCCGATCCGCTGGTGCGCGCGATCGGCGAGACCGGCCTCGACTACTTCCGCGACTACGCGCCGCGCGACGACCAGCGGCGCGCGTTCGAGGCACAGCTGGACATCGCAGCGCGGCGTGAGCTGCCGGTGGTCATCCACACGCGCGCGGCCGAGGACGACACGTTCGCGATCCTGGCCGAGCGGGCCGCCGGCCTGACCGTCCTCCTGCACTGCTTCTCGGCACCCGACCGGATCGACGAGGTCGTGGAGCGCGGCTATCTGTGCTCGTTCGCCGGCAACGTGACCTACCCCAAGAACGAGACCCTCCAGGAGGCGGCGCGCGCGCTGCCGGGCGAGCGGATCCTGGTGGAGACCGATGCGCCCTACCTGACCCCGGTGCCGCTGCGCGGCGAACCCAACGAGCCGGCCAACGTGGTGCACACGGCCGAGTTCGTTGCCGAGCTGCGCGGCGAGTCCTACGCCGATTTCGAGCGCCAGGTCGAGGAGAACGCACGGCGCCTGCTGGACTGGTGACGGTGGCCGACGAGCTGCCACGCCAGGCCAGCCTGAACCGTCTGCGGCGCTTCGACGTCAAGCCCAACCGCGAGCTGGGCCAGAACTTCCTGATCGACGACAACGTGCTGCGCGTGATCGGGAAGTCGGCGCAGCTGGACGCGGCCGACGTGGTACTGGAGGTGGGCGGCGGCCTCGGCGTGCTGTCCGAGCACCTCGCGCCGCTGGTGGCGCACCTGCACGTGGTCGAGGTCGACCGCCGGCTGGAGGCGCCGCTGCGCGACGCGCTCGACCCGCTGGCAAACGTCACGCTGCACCTGGACGACGCGGTCCGGATGGACCTGGCCGCGCTGGACCCGGCGCCGACCAAGGTCGTGGCCAACCTGCCCTACGGCGTCGCCGCAACCGTCCTGCTGCGCACGGTCGAGGAGCTGCCGGGGGTCACGCTCTGGCTGGCGATGGTCCAGCGCGAGGTGGCCGAGCGGCTGGCCGCCGACCCCGGCGGCAAGGCCTACGGCGCGACCTCGGTGCTGGCCCAGGTGGCGGGCGACGTCAGGCTCGTGCGCAAGATCCCGCGCGCGGTCTTCCACCCGGTGCCGAACGTGGAGTCCGCGCTGGTGTCGATCGCCCGCACCGGGAGCTCCGCCACGCCGGAGCTGTCGGCGCTGGTCCACGGCGCGTTCGCACACCGGCGCAAGACCCTGGCCGGCTCGCTGGCGCTGGCGCCGGACGCGCCGGACGGCGTCCGTGATGCGACCCGCGCCGCGCTCGAGCGTATGGGCCACCCGGCCGACACGCGCGCGGAGCGGCTGACCCCCGCCGACTTCGTCCGGCTGGCGGAGCTGATCCGGTGAGCGCCGTCATCGAGACCGCGCCGGGCAAGGTCAACCTGGTGCTGCGGGTCGGCGAGCCCGGCCCCGACGGGCTGCACCCACTGTGCTCGCTGTTCGCCTGCCTCGACCTGGCCGACACCGTCACGGTCGAGCCGGCCGTTCGCGACGAGGTGGTGTGCGTGGGTGTCGCGGGTGAGAATCTGGCCACGACCGCGCTGCGCGCCCTTCGCGAGGAGGTGGAGCTGCCGCCGCTGCGGGTGACGATCGACAAGCGGCTTCCGGTCGCAGCGGGCCTGGCTGGCGGCAGCGCCGACGCCGCCGCCACGTTGCGCGCCGCGAACGCGGTGGCCGGGGAGCCGTTGGACGCCGACGCGCTGCGAGCGATCGCGCGCCGCCTCGGCAGCGACGTGCCCAGCCAGGTCGAGCCCGCCAGCGCCGTGGTGCACGGCACCGGCGAGCGGATCGACCGGGTCGAGCTGGCGCCGATGGGACTGGTGCTGCTCACCGACGCCGAGGGCCTGTCCACCGGTGCGGTCTACGCTCAGCTCGACCGGCTCCGCGGCGCGGGCGAGGCACCTGCGGCCGCCGGGCTCGACCCCGGCCCGCTGAAGCGGCTGGCGGGCAGCCCGCCGGCCCAGCTGGCCACGCGGCTCGAGAACGACCTCCAGCTTGCCGCCCTGTGGCTCCGGCCGGAGCTGGGCGCGCGCATCGACGCCTTGCGCGCCGCCGGTGCCCACGGGGCGCTGGTCAGCGGCTCGGGGCCGACGGTGTTCGGTGTGTTCGACGATGGCGACGCGGCCCGGGCCGCGGCCGACGGGCTTGCCGGCGCGCTCGTGGCCGAGGTGACCCGGTGAGGCGCGTCGGCGAGCACAAGCTGCTCAGTGTCACGGCGGCCCTGGTCGTGCTGGTGGTCGTGCTCTACCTCACCGGCGTGATCCCGCATCTGCCCGACGCCAAGAAGCTGATCGAGGACGTTGCGACCACGCTCGGCCCGTGGACGTACGTACTGGTCGGGCTGATGGCGTTCCTGGAAACCGGCGCGTTCGTGGGCCTGATCGCGCCGGGCGAGACCACGATCATCGTCGGCGGCGTGATCGCCGGCCAGGGCGAGGTCGAGCTGATCCCGCTGATCGGGCTGATCTGGGTCTGCGCCGTCCTTGGCGACACCACCAGCTTCTTCATCGGCCGGCGCATGGGCCGCGACTTCATGCTGCGTCACGGGCCGCGGTTCAAGATCACCGAGGAGCGCCTCAACCAGGTCGAGAGCTATTTCGAGCGCCACGGCGGCAAGACGATCCTGATCGGCCGGTTCGTCGGCCTCATCCGCGCGATGGCGCCGTTCGTGATCGGGTCGTCGGGCTTCTCCTACCGCCGCTTCCTGCCCTTCAGCATCATCGGCTGCGGCCTGTGGGCCACGCTGTTCACCGTCCTCGGCTACGTCTTCTACCGCTCGTTCGACCAGGTTGCGGGCATCGCGGGCAAGGCCACGTTCGCGTTCGGAATCGTCGTCTTCGTGGTGGCCGGCGCGGTGCTGGCGTACCGGCGTTGGGGCCGGCGGCTGATGAACCGCGCGGGCCCGCGGCTGCGTTTCCTGGGCAGGCGCCTGACGCCCGGTGACCTCGGACTCGAGTTCACCACCACGCTGGCGGTCGCCGGCGTGGGCACATACCTGTTCACGCTCTACGCCGTCGTGATCCACGGCGGCCGCGACTTCCCGCCCGCCGACCGGCGCCTGCTGCGGCTGGCCGGCGACCTGCGCACCGATCGGCTCACCGACGTGCTTGCGGTGGTGACCGACCTCGGCGCCCTGCCGATCGTGATCGCGCTGTCGCTCCCGGTCCTGGTTGTGCTGGCAACCAGACACCACTTCGCCGAGCTGGCATCGCTGGCGGTCGGGGTGGTGCTGCTGCTCGTGGCCGTGAACCTGGCGAAGGCCGGCGTCGACCGCGCGCGGCCCAGCGGCGGCCTGACCGACACCAGCGGCTCGAGCTTTCCCAGCGGCCACGCGGCCTACGCCACGATCTGGATCGCCCTCGCGGTGGTCGTGGCCCGCGCGCTCCCCGGCCTGGCGAGCCGCGCAGCGCTGGTCGGGGGGGCGGTGGGCATCGCCGCGGTGGTGGGCCTGTCGCGGATCTACCTGCGCGCCCACTACTGGTCGGACGTCGCGGCGGGGTGGAGCCTTGGCGCGGCCGTGCTCGGCCTGTGCGCGACCGTCGCGCTGGCCGTCAACCACATCCGCAACAATGGGCAGACGGCATGAACTTGGACCTGACCACCACCGAGATCGCCATCGCGGTCGCCGCGGGAATCGTGGGGGCGGGCTACATCGCCTTCATCCTGATGCCCGCCGTCAAGGCGTACGGGCGCTGGTGGGAGCGCATCAGCGCGGCATTCCTGACGCTCTACATCCTCGCGACGATGGTCGGCGGCGGTGCGGCACTCGGCCTGGCCATCGTCTGGTCGTACGACCGCTACGCCTGACGGCCTCAGGCCGCGCCTGACGGCCGCAGGCCGCGCCTGGCGGCGTCATCGGCTCGCTCGTGTGTGTTCACACGTCGCGACCCTCTTCCTTGCCAGCCACGCCCTGCGTCGCGTCCGGAAGCCTGGCGGCGTCATCGGCTCGCTCGTGTGTGTTCACACACGTCGCGACCCGCTTCCTTGCCAGCCACGCCCCGCGTCGCGTCAGGAAGCGTGACGGGACCGTCCTGGTCGCCACGACCTAGAATCCGCCGGCCATGCCCGCCGCGCCAAGAAGCCAGCCGCAAGCTCCCGCCGGCCCCGTCCTCGACGCCTTCGCCGAGGTCTCGGATGCCGTCGAGTCGGGCGCCGGCCTGCCCGCCGTGGCACGGGCGGCCGCGCATGCGCTCGAAGCCAGCGTGATCGTCCTGGACGATCGCTCGAGCATCCTGGCGGTGGCCTGCCGGTCGCCCGAGGACGAGCGCGCCGTGCTGGCCGGGGAGGGGTCGACCGAGGCGATCGCGCTGCGCGTTGCCGACGCCGGCGTCGGCGAGCTGCGCCTCAGTCCCCGCGCCGCATCGCCCGCGCCGGTGCTGCTGCGCATGGTCACGACGCTGATCGCGCAGGAGGTGGACCGCGCTCAGGCGCCCGAGCGCGCCAGCGAGGCGGCGGTGGCCGACTTCCTGGCCGACCTGCTCTCGCGCAAGCTGACCGATCGTCAGAACATGGTGGCGCGCGCGGAGGAGCTGGGCTGCGACGTCACGGCGGGCGCCGCCGTGATCGTGGCGCGCGCCAAGCCCCATCAGGCCGAGGAAGGTGACTGGCGCGAGCGCGTGCTCGCAGTGGCCGCCCGCGGCGCCCGCGCGGTCGAACGCACGTGCCTGGCGGCCACCATCGAGCTGGGGCCGCCGCGGCTGCGTCCCGAGGGCAATCCCCTCCCGCCCGCGCGCGAGCTCACGATCCTCGTGCCCGGCGGGGGCGGCGAGCCGGGCGCCCGCGCCGCCGAGGCGGTGCAGCGTGAGCTCGAGCTGGGCCTGTCCGGCTTCGACGTGGTGATCGGGCTCAGCCGGCCCGCCTCCGACCCGGTCGACCTCCACCGCTCGGGCTCCGAGGCGCTGATGGCCGCCAACGTGGCGGAGGCGCGCGGCGTCGACCGGCTGGCGTTCGAGGAGACCGGCGCCTACCGGCTGCTGCTGCCCGCCATGAGCGAGGACCCCGGCGAGCTGCAGCGCTTCCATCAGGAGACCGTCGCGCCGCTGATCGACTACGACAACCAGTACGAGACCGACCTGGTGCTGACGCTGGAGAGCTTTCTGGAGGCCGACGGCAACGTGGCCAAGACCGCCGAGAAGCTCTACACCCACCGCCACACCGTGCGCTACCGGCTCGACCGGGTGCGCGAGCTCAGCGGCCTCGACGTCAGCTCGACCGACGGCCGCGAGCGGCTGAGCCTGGGCCTGAAGTCGATGCGCGTGCTGGGGATCGTGCCGCCCGGCGGTCCGGCCTCCGAGGCCGGCGCCGGTGGCGGCCGGGTGCCGCGCGCCAAGCACGACCGGTGATCCTGCCTGCAGCCGACAGCTGAGCTGCGGGGGGAGGAATCGAACCTCCATTAGCGGGACCAAAACCCGCTGTCTTGCCATTAGACGACCCCGCACCGTGTCGGTCCGCAGGATACGGCGTAGCCTGTGGGCCGATGATCGACCACGTGGGCATCGAGGTCGCCGACTACGACCGCAGCAAGGCGTTCTACGAGCCGGTCCTGGCCACGCTCGGCATGACGCTGCTGATGGAGCCGGCCGACTACATCGGCGGCTTCGGCTTCCCGGACCAGGGCAAGCCGTTCTTCTGGATCGGCACGCGGGCCGAGCCGACGACCAGCGCGCACGTGGCGTTCTCGGCCGGCTCGCGGGAGATCGTCGACGAGTTCTTCAAGGAGGCCATCGCGGCCGGCGGCACCGACAACGGCGGGCCCGGGGTGCGGGCGATCTACCACCCGCACTACTACGGCGCCTTCGTGCTGGACCTGGACGGCAACAACATCGAAGCCGTCTGCCATGAGCCCGCCTGACCGGTTGACCGTCCTGATCATGGCGGCGGGCAAGGGGACCCGGATGCGATCGTCGCTGCCCAAGGTGCTGCACCCCGTCTGCGGCAGGCCGATGGTGCAGTGGGTCGTCGACGCCGCCCGCGGCGCGGGCGCCGATGAGGTCGTCGCGATCACCCGCCCCGGCGACGGCGTGGCCGAAGGCCTGGCGGACGACGTGAAGGTGGCCGAGCAGCGCGAGGGCGAGGGCACCGGCGCCGCGGTGCTGGCCGCCCGCGACGTGGTCGACGGCGGCACCGTGGTGGTGCTCTCAGGCGACGTGCCGCTGCAGTCGGCCGAGCTGATCGAGGCGCTGGTGGCCACCCACCGCGAGCACGGGGCCGCGGCCACGCTGCTGACCACCGAGCAGCTCGACCCGACCGCCTACGGCCGGATCGTGCGCGCGGCCGACGGCTCGGTGGAGCGGATCGTCGAGACCAAGCACCCCGACGGCGTGCCGGCCGAGGAGCTCGCGATCCGCGAGGTCAACATCGGCACCTACGCCTTCGACGCGTCGGAGCTGTTCACCGCGCTCGACGAGGTGCAGACAGAGCGCGATGAGGTCTACCTGCCGGGTGCGCTCCCCGTCCTGCGTGGGCGCGGCCTGACCGTGGTCGCGCACGTGACCGATGACGTGCGCAGCGCGATCGGCGTCAACGATCGCGCCGGCCTGATGGAGGTCGAGGCGCTGGCCCAGCGTCAGATCCTGGCCGCCCACGCCGAGGCCGGCGTGACCTTCCTGGCGCCCGACTCGATCTGCGTCGAGGCGGGCGTGGCCATCGGCGCCGACACCGTGATCGCTTCCGGTACGACGCTGCGCGGGCAGACGAGCATCGGCGCGGAGTGCGTGGTGGGCCCCGCCACCACGATCACCGACTCGACGCTGGCCGACGGGGTCAGCGCTCCCCACTGCCTTCTCGTCGAGGCGCGGGTCGAGCGTGACGCCAGCCTCGGCCCGTTCGCCTATCTGCGCCCGGGTGCGCACGTGGGCGCGGGCGCCAAGGTCGGCACTTTCGTGGAGGTCAAGAACTCGGAGATCGGGGCGGGCACCAAGGTCCCGCACCTGTCGTACATCGGCGACGCAGACATCGGCCAGAACAGCAACATCGGCGCCGGCAACATCACCGCCAACTACGACGGCAAGGACAAGCACCGGACCACGATCGGCGACAACGTGCGCACCGGTGTGGACACCGCGTTCGTCGCTCCCGTGGACATCGGGGACGGGGCGTACACTGGCGCCGGGTCGGTCATCACGGAGGATGTCCCGGAGGACGCACTGGGAATGGCGCGGTCCAAGCAGACCAACATCGAGGGATTCGCGAACCGCAAGAAGGAGCGCAGTTGAGCAGCTTGGACACCCAGTCGGCGCCGGTCCCGGGCTCGTTCATCCCGGCCGAGTACGACAAGCGGCTGATGGTCGCGTCGGGCCGTGCCAGCCTGGAGCTGGGCTCGCGAATCGCACAGCGACTGGGTGTGGGGCTGACCGATGCCGGCCTGAAGACGTTCTCCGACGGCGAGGTCTACTGCCGCTACGCCGACTCGATCCGCGGCGCCGACCTGTTCATAGTGCAGTCCACCTGCGGCTCCGAACGCGAGCGCCTGACGGTCAACGACGCGTTGATGGAGCTGCTCGTCATGGCGCACGCGGCCAAGCACGCCTCGGCCCACCGGATCATCGCCGTGACCCCGTGGTACGGCTACTCGCGCCAGGACAAGAAGTCGGCGCCGCGCGAGCCGATAACGGCCCGGCTGGCGGCCGAGTTGCTGGAGGTGGCCGGCGTCGACCGCGTGGTCACCATGGACCTCCACGCCGGCCAGGTCCAGGGCTTCTTCTCCAAGCCCGTGGACCACATGACGGCCATGCCGATCCTGACCCAGTACGTGCAGGACCAGCTCGGCGGCGAGGACCTGGTGATCATCGCCCCGGATGCCGGCAGGGTGAAGCTCGTGCGCAAGTTCGCCCAGAAGGTTGGTGCCCCGTACGCGCTGCTCGAAAAGGAGCGTCCCGCCCAGCAGGTGGCCGAGATCGGCTACGTAATCGGCGACGTCAAGGGCAAGCGCGCCGTGATCGTTGACGACATCATCGACACCGGCGGCACGCTCAGCGCCGCCGCCCAGACGGTGCTGGACGAGGGCGCCTCCGAGGTGCACGCGATCGCCACCCACGGCGTGTTCTCCGGCCGTGCTTTCGAGACGCTGGGCGCCTCGCCGCTGTCCAGCATCACGGTCACCGACACGATCCCGCTCGCGGACGGCGCCCCCGAGCACATCAAGGTGCTGACCACCGCGGACATCCTCACCGACAGCGTGCGCCGGATCTTCACGGACGACTCCGTGTCCGAGATCTTCCAGGGAGAGAACCAGTTGTTCTAGGTCGGCGCTACCATGGCCCGTCGCTATGGCTGAGAGACCTTCATTGGCAGTAGAGGAGCGCTCCGAGCGCGGATCGCGCGAGGCGCGCCGCCTGCGCCGTGACGGACAGGTGCCCGGCATCCTCTACGGCGCCAGCCATCCGGACCCGGTGTCGCTCAAGGTCGGCGCGCTCGAGCTGCGCCGACTGCTCAGCGAGGGCGCCGCGCTGTTCGACATCAAGATCGGCAGCGACAAGTCGGTTCCGGCCATCCTCAAGGACCGCCAGGACCATCCTGTCCGCGGTGACGTGATGCACGTGGACTTCCTCGAAGTGAACCTCAAGGAGAAGATCCAGGCCACGGTCATGCTCGAGCTCGAGGGCATCGAGGACGCCCCCGGCGTCAAGGAGGGTGGCGTGCTGGACCTGGCGACCCGCGAGATCAACATCGAGGCGCTGCCCACCGACATCCCCGATCTGATCGTGGTCGACGTGTCCGCCATGGACATGGGCGACACGCTCATGCTCTCGTCGGTCCCCGTCCCCGAGGGCGTCGAGTTCCTGGACGATCTCGAGGAGACCGTGGTCGCCACGGTCATCTTCCCGACGGTCGAGGAGGAGCCCGAGGAGGTCGAGGAGGAGACCGAGCTGATCGGCGAGGACGGCGAGCCGATCGAGGGTGCCGCCGAGGGCGAGGGCGGCGATGCCCCCGAGGACCAGGGCGGCGACGCCGGCGACTCCGGCGACTCCGGCGACGAGTAAACCCTCATGTCAGACGGCCGAGTCGACTGGCTGATCGCCGGGCTCGGCAACCCCGGCGCGAAGTACGAGCGCACCCGCCACAACGTCGGCTTCGACGTGATCGCCGAGCTGATGCGCCGCTGGGAGCTCCCCCGCGCGAAGAAGAAGTGGGCGGGTCAGTACGCCGAGGGCCGGGCCGGTCCCGGTGGCCCGCGCGTCGGCCTGCTGGCGCCGCTGACCTACATGAACGAGGCCGGCGACTCGGTCGGCCCGGCCCGAGGTGCGCTGGGCCTCGAGCTGGACCGGATCGTGGCCGTGCACGACGAGATCGACCTGGCGTTCGGGCGGATCGAGTCGCGCGTGGGCGGCGGCCTGGCGGGCCACAACGGCCTGAAGTCGCTGAGGCGGGGCCTCGGCAGCCCCGACTTCGCGCGCGTGCGGGTGGGAGTCGGCAGGCCCGACACCACCGACCCGGAGATCGTCTCGGCCTACGTGCTGGGCCGGTTCAGCGAGCCCAAGGAGGACGTCGCGGCGCTGGTGGGGGCCGCGGCGGACGGGGTCGAGCGCCTCATCGGCGTACCAGCAGCCCTCGGCTGACCAGGTCGCGCACCGTGGTGGCGACCACGTGCTCGGCGTCGACGCCGCGCTCATCCGGGATCGCCGCGGCCAGCCCGGGCACCGCGTCGGCGGGACTGGAGCCGCCCTCGAGTCCGATCAGCACGGCGGCCGCGGCCGTGCTGAGCTGTCCGTTGACGCCGGCGCTGTCGGCCAGCAGCACGCGCACCTCGTCCTCGCCGTATTCGCCCTCGTAGTGCAGCCGCTCGCTGATCAGCCGGTGATCGTCCACCAGCGCCAGCTCGGTCGCCATCAGCTCGTCGTCGGTCACCGAGTCCAGCCAGCGCGCGGCATCGAGCAGCCGGACGGTGTGCCGGCCGGCGCGCCCGCCAGGGGCCGATTCCATCGACAGCCCGGTGAACAGCGGCGGCTCCTGGTCGGTGCGCCGCAGCACGATCGCCCCGGTTGCGATCGTCAGGATCTGTTCGGACTCGAAATGGGCCGTCCAACGGTCCAGCACGCGGCCGTGCTCATCCGGGTCGCCGTGCAGGTGCATGTTCCATTTTGCCGCGTAGCCCAGCGGCTGCTCGCTCAGGTGGTGCAGGACGAGTGCATCGACCGGCAGGCCGTCCAGCCATTTCTGGACGGGTGCGACCCAGGACGAGAACGGGTCCTCGACCCAGTTCACCAGCACCTGCGCGATCCCGTTCGGGGCAAGGTGGCGCGCGGATTGCCTGACCACCAGCTCCGAGACCTCGTCGCGGCCACCGCTGCCGTCGCGGTAGACGTAGTCGTTCTCGGGCGAGATCACGAACGGCGGGTTGCTCACGATCAGGTCGAACTGCTCCCCGGCGACCGGCTCGAACCAGCTGCCCTCACGCAGCTCGACGTTCTCGATGCCGCTGAGCGCCGCGCCCAGCGCGGTCAGCTCCAGCGCGCGCGGGTTCACGTCCACCGCCACCACGCGGTCGGCGTGCTCGGCCGCCTGCAGCGCCTGGATGCCGCAGCCGGTGCCCACGTCCAGCACTGAGCCGACGTGGCTTCGCGGCGTCAAGGCCGCCAGCGTGTTGGCCGCGGAGCTGCGGCCCAGCACGACGTCGGCGTCGGTCGCCTTGATCTCCAGCGGGTCGTGCACCAGCAGGACGCCTTCGTGCGGGGTGATCCGCAGTGGGCAGCGCACCATGTCGCCGTCGCGGCCCAGCCAGCCCGCCTTAACGAGCTCGTCGACCGTCGCGGGCGCCAACGCCTGGCCCGCCCGCGCCGCTTCGACCGGCTGGCCCAGCAGGAACAGGCGTGCCAGCTGCGCCCGGTCGTCGTCGGCAAGCTGGCGCGACTGATGCGGGGCACGGCCGGCGTCGGTGTCGATGTCGCCACCGAGGTCGACCATCAGCGCGCCGGCGGAGTAGCGGCAGCGCTCGAGCGCCTCGCGCAGCGGCGCGGCGGACTCGGGCCGGGGAACGGGGGCGCTCATACGCGCGACTACGATAGGGACGCGGGCCGCGCGGCAGAGCCGGGCGGTTCGTTTGCGTGCGATGTCCCTGCGCCAACTGCTCACATACGCCCACGAGGACCCGGCGATCGACGCCCTCAGCGAGGCCGCCGCGGGTGCGCCCCAGCGCGTGTTCGTGTCCTCAAGCCTGCGCCCCTACCTGCTGGCGGCACTGGCGGACCTGGACCCGGCCCGGCCGGCGCTGGTGGTGGCCGGCGACGACCGCCAGGCGCGTGACCTGGCCGCCGACCTCAAGCAGTTCCTGCACCCGCGCCCGGTCAAGCTCTACCCCGCGCGCGGCGTCGCCTACGAATCGCATCTGGCGCCGCCACCGCATCTGACCGGCCTCCGGATCGCCGCCCTGGACGCCCTACGCGACGAGCCGTCGGCCGGCGAGCGTTGCGTGGTCGTGGCCAGCGCCGTGGCGCTGGCCGAGAAGGTGCCCGACCCCGACCTGCGCCCGCACGGCTTCGCGATCGTCAAGGGCGAGCTGCTGGACCTGGACGAGACCGCGGAGCGGCTGGTCGGGTGCGGCTACCACCGCGTCGACCAGGTCGAGGAGCGCGGCCAGTTCGCCGTCCGGGGCGACATCCTGGACGTCTACCCCGCCACCGAGGAGCGGGCCGTGCGCTGCGAGCTGTTCGACGTCGAGGTCGAGCGGCTGACGTTCTTCTCGACGTTCACCCAGCGATCGCTGGAGGAGGTCGAGACCGTTGCCATCGAGCCCGCGGCCGAGCTGGCGCCCGAGCACCGCGAGCTGGCCGAGATCGCCGCCGGCGCGGACGAGGGCGAGCGTCCCGATGTGGCCGAGGTGCTGCCGGTGGACCGGTTCGCGGAGGTGCTGTCGCTGATCCCCGAGGGCGGCTTCGTGGCGATTGCCGCCGAGGAGGAGCTGGCGCCGACGCTGCGCGACTACTGGGACGACGTGACCGCCGCCTTCCACGACGCGGACGCCCACCACCTGTACGTGCACCCCGAGCAGCTCGAGGGCACGCTGGCCGAGCGCGCGTCGATGTCGCTGTCGTCGATCTCCGGCGATCAGCCGCACACCTTCCGTGCCCAGGCCGCCGACACCGCGGCACGATCGCTCAAGGCGGCCGAGCCCGAGCTCGAGAAGCTGATCCGATCGGGCTACCGCACGATCGTCGCCTGGGCCCGCCACGGCGAGGCCGAGCGCGCCGCCTACAACCTCGACCGCGTCAAGGCCGCGTTCCTGGACGGCAACGAGGCCCCGCACGACCCCGGGCTGCACTTCGCCGCGTCGTCGCTGCGCGAGGGCTTCCTGTCGCCGTCGATGAAGCTGGCGATCATCCCCGAGCACCGGCTGCTGCGCCGCCGCCGCGCCGAGCAGGCGGCGGGCCCGCGCACGGGCGCGGGAGCGATGGCCTCGTTCACCGACCTGCGTGCGGGTGTGACCGTGGTGCACGAGGACCACGGCATCGCCCGCTTCACCAAGTTCGAGACCAAGACCGTCGGCGGCATCACGCGCGACTACCTGGAGCTGGAGTTCCGCGACGGCGACCGCGTGTTCGTGCCCAGCGACCAGATCCACAAGATCAGCCGCTACGTGGGTGCGGAGGCGGGCGAGGCGCAGCTGTCCAAGCTTGGCGGCAAGCAGTGGGAGCAGCAGAAGCTGCGTGCCCGCCGCGCCGCCGAGGCGCTGGCCGGTGAGCTGATCAACCTGTACGCCGAGCGCAAGCGCCGCGCCGGCTACGCGTTCCCAACCGACTCCGAGTGGCAGGTCGAGTTCGAGGGCGCCTTCCCCTACCGCGAGACGCCGGACCAGATGGACGCGATCGAAGCGGTCCGCGCCGACATGGAGGAGGGCCGGCCAATGGACCGGCTGATCTGCGGCGACGTGGGCTACGGCAAGACCGAAGTGGCGCTACGGGCGGCGTTCAAGTCCGCCGCCGACGCCAAGCAGGTCATGTTCCTGGTGCCGACCACGGTCCTTGCCCAGCAGCACTTCGGCACGTTCGCCGAGCGCCTGCGCGACTACCCGTTCCGGATCGAGGTGGCGTCACGATTCCAGAGCGCCGCCCAGACGCGCCAGGTACTCAAGGACTTCCAGGACGGCAAGGTCGACGTGCTGGTGGGCACGCACCGGCTGCTCTCGCGCGACGTGCGGCCCAAGGACCTGGGCCTGCTGATCGTTGACGAGGAGCAGCGCTTCGGCGTCAAGCAGAAGGAGCTCCTGCGCCAGCTGCGCCTGCGCGTGGACGTGATCTCGCTCTCGGCGACCCCGATCCCGCGCACGCTCCAGATGTCGCTGGCCGGGCTGCGCGACATCAGCGTGATCGAGACCCCGCCCGAGGGCCGGCGCCCGGTGCGCACCTACGTCGGCGAGTACGACGAGGAGCTGGTCAAGCAGGCGATCGAGCGCGAGCTGGCGCGCAAGGGCCAGGCCTACTTCCTGCACAACCGCGTCGAGACGATCGACGAGACCGCCGAGCGCGTGCGCGCGATGGTTCCCGACGCGGAGGTCATCGTGGCCCATGGCCAGATGGAGGAGAAGCAGCTCGAGCAGGTGATGCTGACGTTCCTGCGCGGCGAGGCCGACGTGCTGGTGTGCACAACGATCATCGAGTCGGGCCTGGACATCTCGTCCGCCAACACGCTGATCGTGGAACGCGCCGACGACCTCGGCCTGAGCCAGCTCTACCAGATCAGGGGGCGCGTGGGCCGGTCCTCCGAGCGCGCGTACGCCTACCTGCTCTACCCCTCCACTGCGGCGCTGACCGAGGAGGCCAGCGCCCGGCTGGCCACCCTGTCCGACTACACCGAGCTGGGCTCGGGCTTCAAGATCGCGATGCGCGACCTGGAGATCCGCGGCGCCGGCAACCTGCTGGGCGACGAGCAGTCGGGCCACGTGGCAGCGGTCGGCTTCGAGCTGTACGTGGGAATGCTGGACGAGGCGGTGGCGGCGCTCGCAGCCGACTCGGCCGAGGAGGCGCCCGAGCCCGTGCGAGTGGACCTGCCGGTCGACGCGTTCGTGCCCGGCGACTACGTGCCCTACGAGGCGGCCAAGATCGAGGTACACCGGCGCGTGTCCGGGGCCAAGGAGATCGCCGACCTGATCGTGCTGCGCGAGGAGCTGGAGGACCGCTTCGGCCCGATCCCGGAGCCGCTGGACAACCTGATCCGGCTCCAGGACGCGCGCATCAAGCTCGGCCGCGCCGGCGCCCGCACGGTCGACTTCACCGGCGGCAAGCTGGCGGTGGCGCCGATCGAGATCGACTCGCGGCAGGTGAAGATCCTGCGCGAGCGGATCCCCGCGGCGGTGTACGAGTCCGGCCGCAGCACCGTGCGGATCAGGGTGCCCGACGACGCGGCGGAGCGCTTCCCGGCGGTTGTCGCGGCCGCGGAGGCGATCCTGGAGGCCGCGTCGGCCCCAGACGAGTGAGGACTAGCTACCATGCCCCGCTGGCGCCCAGTCGCAGCCGTGCCCACTGGCCGGCGGCAATCTTGAGACGCGCTTGAGATTCCAGTCCTAGAAACCGGGAAATGACCTTGCCTCGACTCACCGCTTCACGTTCACTCGCGACCATCGCCCTCGCCGGGGTGTGCGCCGCGCTCGTCGCCGGCTGTGGCGACGACGTGCCCTCGAACAGCGTCGCGAAGGTCGGTGACTCCAACATCACCAAGGACGAGTTCAACCGCTGGCTCAAGAACGCGGCCTCCGGCCAGCAGCAGGGTGGCGGCAGCGCGGTCATCCCGGACCCGCCCGAGTACAGCAAGTGCGTGGCGGGCCTGAAGAAGCAGCTGGCGGCCCAGAAGGGCGCCCCCAAGCAGACCGACGCGGCGCTCAAGAAGCAGTGCAAGACCCAGTACGACCAGCTCAAGGGCGAGGTCATGCAGTTCCTGATCCAGTCCCAGTGGGTCCAGCAGGAGGCCGAGGACCGTGACGTCGAGGTCTCGGACGCCGAGGTGAAGAAGTCCTTCGACCAGCAGAAGAAGCAGGCCTTCCCCAAGGAGGCCGACTACAAGAAGTTCCTGAAGGACTCCGGCATGAACGAGGACGACATCCTCTTCCGCGTCAAGCTCGACCAGCTCCAGACCAAGCTGACCCAGAAGGTCAGCAAGGACAAGGTCAAGATCACGAACGCGGACATCGACGCCTACTACGCGAAGAACAAGAAGCGCTTCGCCCAGCCCCAGCGCCGCGATCTGAACGTGGTGCTCACCAAGACCAAGGCCAAGGCCGACCAGGCCAAGGCCGACCTCGAGGACGGCAAGAGCTTCAAGGCGGTCTCGAAGGAGTTCTCGATCGACCAGGCCTCCAAGGCCCAGGGCGGAAAGCTGCCGGACCTGGCCAAGGGCAAGCAGGACCCGGCGCTCGACAAGGCCGCGTTCGGCGCCAAGAAGGGCGCGCTGACCGGCCCGGTCAAGACCCAGTTCGGCTACTACGTGTTCGAGGTCACCGACGTCAAGGGCGCGTCGCAGCAGACGCTCGCCCAGGCGCGCGACACGATCCGCAATCTGCTCCGCAGCCAGCGTGAGCAGAAGGCGCTGGACTCGTTCGTCAAGGACTTCCGCAAGAAGTACAAGGACATGACCAACTGCTCCGAGGACTACCGCGTGGCCGAGTGCAAGAACGCGCCGAAGAGCAGCACCGAGACCGCTCCGGCCGGCGGTGCGCAGCCGGGCGCGCCGCAGGACCCGACCCAGCAGGGTGGCGCCGCACCGCAGGGCGCCGCACCCCAGGGCGCCGCACCGCAGGGCGCCGCACCTCAGGGCGCGGCACCGCAGGCGGCTCCGCAGGGCGCGCCGCAGGCACCGAGCGCACCACCCCAGCCCAGCGCACCGCAGCCATAGCCGTCGAGCCCGAGGACTGCCGCAGCTGGATCGGTCATCCATGACCGATCCAGAACGAGCGCTCGCCCGCCTGGACGCCATCACCCGGCGCCTGCGGGTCGAGTGCCCGTGGGATCGCGAGCAGGACGAGCGCTCGATCGTCCCGCACACGGTCGAGGAGGCCTATGAGCTGGCCGACGCCGCCCACAGCGGCGACGACGCCAAGCTGCTCGACGAGCTTGGCGACGTCCTGTTCCAGGTCTACTTCCTGGCGCTGCTGCTCGAGGAGCGCGGCGCGGGCAGCCTGGAGGCCGTGGCCGAGCAACTCGTCGAGAAGCTGGTCCGGCGCCACCCGCACGTGTTCGGCCAGGCGCAGGCCGCCACGGCGGCCGAGGTGGTCAAGACGTGGGGCGCGGTCAAGCGTGACCAGGAGCGCGGAGGAGAGATCTTCGGCGAGCTGCCCGAGGTGTTGCCGTCCACGCTGTACGCGAAGAAGGTCCTAAAGCGCGCCCGGGCCGCCGGGGCGGCCGAGCCGGAGGGCGACGGGCACGGCGAGGCGCTGCTCGAGGCGGTCCGCATCGCCGTCGACGCCGGCGCCGATCCCGAGCTGGAGCTCAGGCGCGCTGCCGACCGCTACCGCGAACAGGTAGAACGCCAGGCCACATGAGCGCGATCCAGAACGTCTCCGCCCGCCAGATCGTCGACAGCCGCGGCAACCCAACGGTCGAGGCCGAGGTCACGCTCGGCACCGGCGCCAGCGGCCGCGCCGCCGTGCCGTCGGGCGCTTCGACCGGGGAGTTCGAGGCCGTCGAGCTGCGCGATGGCGGCGGCGCCTGGAACGGCAAGGGCGTCGGCCGGGCCGTTGCCAACGTGAACGGTGAGATCGCCGAGGCTGTCACCGGCCTCGACGCGGACGACCAGGGGGCGCTGGACCGGGCGATGCTGGACCTCGACGGCACCGCCAACAAGGGCCGCCTTGGCGCAAACGCCATCCTCGGCGTGTCGCTGGCGGCCGCCAAGGCCGCAGCTGCCGACGCCGGCACACCGCTGTGGCGGCACCTGGGCGGCGCCGACGCACGTGTTCTGCCGGTGCCGATGATGAACGTGCTCAACGGCGGCGCACACGCCGACAACAAGGTCGATTTCCAGGAGTTCATGGTCGTGCCGTGCGGCGCGCCGACATTTTCCGAGGCGCTGCGCACCGGCGCCGAGGTGTTCCACGCGCTCAAGAAGACGCTCGGCGAGCGCGGCCTGGGCACCGCCGTTGGCGACGAGGGCGGCTTCGCGCCCGACTTCGGCTCCAACGAGGAGGCGCTCTCGGCGCTGATCGAGGGCATCGAGGCCGCCGGCTACACGCCGGGCGACGACGTTGCGATCGCGCTCGACCCGGCCACATCCGAGATCTACGAGAGCGGTGTCTACGAGCTCGAGCACGAGGGCCGCGGCCTGTCCGCCGACGAGATGGCCGCCTACTGGGCCGACATGGTGGAGCGCTACCCGATCCTGTCGATCGAGGACGGCATGGACGAGGAGGACTGGGATGGCTGGAAGGCGCTCACGGACAAGATCGGCGACACCGTCCAGCTCGTGGGCGACGACCTGTTCGTCACCAACACCGAGCGGCTGAGACGCGGGATCGACCTCGGCGTTGGCAACTCGATCCTGGTCAAGGTCAACCAGATCGGCACGCTCACCGAGACCCTGGAGGCGATCGCGATGGCCCGCGAAGCCGGCTACACGGCGGTGATGTCCCACCGCTCCGGCGAGACCGAGGACACCACCATCGCCGACCTGGCGGTGGCCACCGGCTGCGGTCAGATCAAGACCGGCGCGCCGTCACGCTCCGATCGCGTGGCCAAGTACAACCAGCTGCTGCGGATCGAGGGCGCGCTGGGCGATTCCGCCCAGTACCCGGGCCGCAGCGTCTTCCGCGCCTAGCGCGGGAGGAGGGTGGTGGCCGGCGTGGAACATCGCGCCAATGGCCGCCGCGACCACCGCTGCCCGCCGACCGCGCGCCCGCCCGGGCCGGTCCGGGGTGCGCTGGGACAAGATCAGCCGGATCGCCCTGCTTGGCACGCTCGCGGTGATCCTGATGCTCTACATCTCGCCCGCCAAGCGCTGGTTCGAGCAGAGCTCGACAGCGCGCGACCAGCAGCAGCAGCTCGACCGCCTGACCGACGAGAACACGCGGCTCAAGAGCCGCGTCGGCTCGCTGCGCGATCCCGGCGCGCTCGAACGCGAGGCGCGCAAGCTGGGGATGGTCAAGGAGGGCGAGCGCTCGTACGTGATTACCCCGTGAGGGCATCCTGCCCTCACTTCTGATGTTCTGGCGGCCATCCTGGCCGCGTGAACGGGCCGGCTGAGCCGGCCCTCCTGATGCCCCGTGAGGGCATCCTGCCCTCACTTCTGATGTTCTGGCGGCCATCCTGGCCGCGTGAACGGGCCGGCTGAGCCGGCCCTCCTGATGCCCCGTGAGGGCATCCTGCCCTCACTTCTGATGTTCTGGCGGCCATCCTGGCCGCGTGAACGGGCCGGCTGAGCTGGCCCTCCTCAGGAGATTGGACGACGTCGGTAGATTCGGCGCCGTGAACGTGGCGCTGGAGAACGCGATGTACCAGTGGCGGGAGGGTGAGGAGCGGCTGCGCCAGGCCGATCCGGTCGACCAGGGACACCTCGATCGCGCGATGTTCGCCGTGCTCGACGAGCTACGCCACCGGCTCGGATCCACGTTCGAGGTCTCCGAGCTTGCCGACCTCTACAACGACGGCACCGAGTGGGCCGAGGAGATCGCAGCCCGGCGCTGGGCGGCGTCCGATGCGGTCGCTGTGGTTGACGCGGCGTTCGCTCGTTATGCGCGTGAGGCGTCCGACTTCGCCGGCGGCAGGCGCTACATCCGCGACTAGTCGTCGCTGTCGCCGGAGCGCTCGATCACGATCCGGTCGGCCTCGATCGTGACCGTGACCGACCGGTGGCCGCGCCAGTGCTCGGCGTACACCGGGTCGTCCTGGACGCCCGGATCGAGCCACAGGCCATACCCCTCCTCGCCGTGGTCGAACGTGCCTTCGAGCGGCTTGCGCTGGCGGCCACGGCCACGGCCTCCGCGGCGGCCGCGCCGCCGGCGGCGCTGGCCCGCGTTGCCGTCGTCGCGTCGCGTCGTCGGAGTCGTCCACGTCGCCGGAGTCGCTGTCCTCGCCCGCGTCGGAGTCGTCCTCGTCCTCGGGCTCGTCCTGCTCGGCCTCGAGCGCGGCGGCCACGGCGGCCTCGTCCTCGGCCCGGAGGTCGGGCTCGTTCTCCTCGATGCGCGGGCCGAACAGGTCGGTCTCGGCGCTGGCCGCCTCTTCGCCGGGAGCAAGGTCGTGCTCGCGCTTGAAGCCGGCGATGTCCTTCGCGGACACCTCCAGCTGATGGGCGATCCACGCGTCGGTGCGGCCCTGTCGCACCCAGGTGCGGATCTGGTTCAGTTGTGGTTTGAGTGATCTACGTGCCAAGGGGCGCGCAGACTATCGGCCGTTTGCCAGGAATGCGTGTGCCGTGCGCCAACCTCGGGCATACTGAACGCTCATGCTCACGCGGCACGGACGCCGCCATGACCAGGGAGGGAGGGCCCTGGCAGTGCTCGTTCTCACCCGCAAGGCAAACCAGAGCATCATGATCGGCGACGGCATTCAGGTATCCGTACTTGCGGTGATGGGCGAGAAGGTGCGGATCGGCATCGAGGCGCCGCGCTCGGTCCCTGTCTTTCGCAAGGAGGTCTGGGTCGAGATCCAGCGCGACCAGGAGGGCGACGCCTCCGTTGACGTGCAGAAGGCGCTCGAGGAGCTCAAGGGCGACTAGCCGGACCCCTCTCGTTTCTCAGTGGCTGGGATCGGGGCACCCCGCCGGAGTTCTGGCCAATCCCGCCTAGCCGGCGACGCGCGCGAGCACCTGGAACATGACCACGGTCACGAGGACCGTGGTGGTCAGGATCGCCATGCAGAGCGCGATGAAACGCGCGGTACCGGCCTTGTGGACGCGCTCTACGCGACGGGCGCGCGAGCGGTGCACGGCGTTGCGGCGCAACTTCTCCCGGCGGACGACGGAATCGGCGGCCTCCTCACGGAAATCCGCCTCGAACTGCGCTATCGACTGCCGCATCCGCATGATCGGTTGCAGAGGCTACCACTGCAAAGGCCCACCCAACCTGTGCTGATGCGCACACGCGCGGGTCCACGGGTGCCCGCTTCTCCGCACTCCTTCAGGCGATCGTGACGTCCTCGTTGAGGTACACGTCCTGGATCGCGTTCAGCAGCGCGATGCCCTCGTCGGTCGGCCGCTGGAACGCCTTGCGGCCCGAGATCAGGCCCGTTCCGCCCGCGCGCTTGTTGATCACGGCCGTGCGGACCGCCTCCGCAAGGTCGCTCTCGCCCGATGACGCGCCGCCGCTGTTGATCAGGCCGGCGCGGCCCATGTAGCAGTTGACCAGCTGGTAGCGGGTCAGGTCGATCGGGTGGTCGGTCGACAGCTGGTCGTACATCGCCGCGTTGGTCTTGCCGAACCCGATCGCGTCGAAGCCGCCGTTGTTCTCGGGCAGCTTCTGCTTGATGATGTCGGCCTCGATCGTCACGCCAAGATGGTTGGCCTGGCCGGTCAGGTCGGCGGCCACGTGGTAGTCGGTGCCGTCCTTCTTGAAGTCCGAGTTGCGCAGGTAGCACCAGAGCACGGTGAACATGCCAAGCCGGTGCGCCTCCTCGAAGGCCCGGGCGGTATCGACCAGTTGGCGGTTGCCCTCCTCGGAGCCGAAGTAGATCGTGGCGCCCACGCCCGCGGCGCCCATGTCGTAAGCGCGCTGGACGCTGCCGAACGTGACTTGATCGAAGGTGTTCGGGTAGGTCAGCAGCTCGTTGTGGTTGAGCTTGACGATGAAGGGGATCTTGTGAGCCCACTTGCGGCTGACGGCGCCCAGCACGCCCAGGGTGGAGGCCACGGCGTTGCAGCCGCCCTCCACGGCAAGCTCCACCAGCGCTTCGGGGTCGAAGTAGGCGGGGTTGGGCCCGAACGACGCTCCGGCGGTGTGCTCGATGCCCTGGTCCACGGGCAGGATGCTCACGTAGCCGGAGCCGGCCAGGCGGCCGCTGTCGGCAAGCCACCTCATGTTCCTGATGGTGCGGGTGGAGCGGTCGCTGTCCACGAAGGTGCGGTCCAGGAAGTCGGGCCCGGGCAGGTGCAGCCGGGACTTGTCGACGGTTTGACAGGTGTGGCCCAGCAGGTCGCCGGCGTCGTCTCCGAGAAGCTCCTCGAGCTGCGATGAGGTCGTGTCGATGGTGGCCATGGGGGTCTCCTGTCGGGGAGGTTGCTTGCGTGCTCCCTTGCATCGTAGGGCGCGGATAGGCTCCGGCGCATGGAGCACCGCTTCACGGGCCCCTCGTACACGCTGGGGATCGAGGAAGAGCTCATGATCGTGGATGCCGAGACCCTCGATCTGACCAACTCGATCGAGGAGATGCTCCGGGGTCTCCAGGACGCGGGCACCGCCGGGGACGTCAAGCCCGAGCTGATGGAGTCGGTCTGCGAGATCGCCACGGCGCCGTGCCGCGACGCGCACGAGGCAGGCGAGCAGCTGACCGAGCTGCGCAGCACGGTCCAGGATGTCGCGGCCAAGCGCGACTGGGCGATCGGGGCCGCGGGCACGCACCCGTTCGCGCTCTGGGAGGACCAGCGGATCGTGTCCCGCCCGCGCTACCGCGACCTGATCTCGGGCCTCCAGTTCGTGGCGCGCCAGGAGCTGATCTTCGGCATCCACGTGCACGTCGGCCTCGACGACCCCGACAAGGCGATCCACGTGGTCAACGGCATGCGCGTGCATCTGCCGGTGCTGCTCGGGCTGTCGGCCAACTCGCCGTTCTGGCGTGGCCAGAACACCGGCATGCTCAGCGCGCGCACGCCGATCTTCCGTGCCTTCCCGCGCGTGGGCATCCCGCCGCGCTACGAGGACTTCGACGACTGGGCGCGGCGGATCACGTTCATGCGCGAGTCGCAGACGATCAACGACTACACCTACCTCTGGTACGACGTGCGCCCGCACCCCAAGTTCGGCACGGTCGAGATCCGCGTGATGGACTCCCAGACCCGGCTCGAGCACACGCTCGGCCTGGCGGCGCTGGTCCAGGCGATGGTCAAGGAGCTGGCCGAGCACTTCGATTCCGGCGAGCACCTCTCGCGCTACCCGTACGAGATGCTCGACGAGAACAAGTGGCTGGCCGCGCGCCATGGGTTGGACGGCGAGCTCGTGGACCTGCCCAGCCAGGAGCGCGTGCCCACGCGCGCGCTGGCGCGGCGGCTGCTGGACCGCCTGCGCGGCCATGCCGAGGACCTCGGCTCGGCCAACGAGCTCGAGGCGGTCGAGGACCTGCTGCTCAAGGGCAACGGCGGAACGCGCCAGAAGGTCGTCTACGAGGCCAACCACGACCTGCGTGAGGTGGTCGGGGAAATTGTGGACAAGACCGGGCCGCACTCCCCGCCCGAATAGCTCTCCAAGTACCCTCAGGGCGGTGAGTCAGCCCGACCTCTTCGTCGTGTGCAAGAACTGCGGGTCCGAGGTCAGCCCGTACGTGACCGAGTGCCCGTACTGCGGTCAGCGCGTACGCAAGCGGGCGCCCAAGCTCGAGCGCGACGAGCCCGGCGCCGAGGCGCGCCCCAAGGAGCGCAGGCGGCGGATCCCGAAGCTCTCGCGGCTGCGTCCGAGCGAGATCGAGGGCATCGCGCCGGACACGCGGCCGGTGGCCACGTTCCTGCTGATCGGCGTGTCGGTCGCGGTGTCGCTGGTGCTTGCGGGGGGCCTGACGTTCGCCGAGGTCGGTGGCATCGTCGTGCCGCTGGACGAGGAACCGTGGCGCTACGCGACCGCATCGTTCGTGCACGACAGCCTGGCCTACCAGTTCGCCACGCTCGTGGCCGTCGGGATCTTCGGCACCCTGCTCGAACGCCGCTTCGGCTGGTTCGCGCCGCTCTTGGTGTTCATGGCCGCGGGCGCCGCGGGCATCGCGGCCGCGGTGCAGCTGAACCTGGGCCCGGTCGCCGAGTCGAACGTGCTGTACGCGGTGCTGGGCGCCAACGGCGCTGCCCTCGGACTGCTGACGGCCTGGCTGGTCGACGATCGCCGTGCCGCGCGCCACGGCGACCAGCGCGGCAACGACCTGGTCGGTGTGGCGGTGATCGCCGCGCTCTTGTTGTTGCTGCCGCTTGCCGTGACCGAGGCGAACCCGGTCGCCGGGCCCGTCGGCGCGCTCGCGGGTGCGCTGCTTGCGCCGATGCTGGGGCTGTTGCCCCGCCGCGCATGAGCGACGAGCGCCCGTTCACGGCGGCCGAGCTGGATGCCGCGATCCAGCGCCTGTCCGAGCCCGACCGGCTCCGCGAGGCCGAGGCGATCGTGATGGACCGGGCGCCCGAGCTACAGCGGATACTGGCCGAGGCGCTGCACGCGGCCGGCTGGTTCGGCGAGGCTCACGATGCCAACGTGCGCACCGCCGCCGCCCACCCCGACGAGGGCGACCGCGTGACGGCGTTGCGCACCCTGCTGGCCGAGGAGAACCGGATCGGCATGCTGGTGGGGGTCGCCGTGGGATGGGAGCTGGCGCGCGAGTTGGAGCTGGGGCCCGATCGCTAGGCTCGCCCGAGCCGGGAAGGAGTCGACACGACGTCGAATCCTTCGCCTCACTTCCTGAGCAGAGGAGTTCACATGGACATCCGTTTCCTTGGCCAGTCCTGCTTCGAGATCAGCGCGGGCGACACGCGCCTGCTGGTCGATCCGTTCCTGACCGGGAACCCGAAGGGCGCGGCCTCGGCCGATGAGGTCGACCCGACCCACGTCCTGCTCACCCACGGCCACGCCGACCACCTCGGCGACACCGTCGACATCGCCAAGCGCACGGGTGCGCAGGTGATCGCGATCGTGGAGCTGGCCAACGAGATCGGCGCCGCCGGCATCGAGACCGTGGTCGACCCGAACCTGGGCGGCACGGTCGAGTTCGACGGAGGCTGGGTGCGCCTGGTGCCGGCCTGGCACACCGCGGTCACCCCGGATGGCACGCCCCATACGCCCGCGGGCCTGGTCATCAACCTGGACGGCAAGACCGTCTACCACCTTGGCGACACCTGCCTGTTCTCCGACCTGGCGCTGCCGGGCAAGCGCGACGCGCTCGACGTGGCGCTCGTGCCGATCGGTGGCCACTACACGATGGACCGCCACGACGCCGTGCAGGCGGTCGACCTGGTCGGCGCGCCAACGGTGATCCCGTGCCACTACGACACGTTCCCACCGATCGAGGCGGACGCGGAGGCCTTCAAGGCCGACGTCGAGGACCAGACGAAGTCGTCCGTGGTGATCCTGCAGCCGGGCGACACGCACAGCGCGTGAGGTTCCTCGCGATCGCCGCGGCGGCCGCCGTGCTGGCACTGGCGGGGTGCGGTGGCGATGACGAGGATGAGCCTGCCGGGCGCACCGCCACCGAAACGACGGAAACGGCCGCGACCACCGAGACCGCGCCGACCGCGACGGAGACCGACCCCGAGCCGGCCGAGACCGGCGATGACAGCGGCGGGACGAAGGCCCCCGGAGAGGACCAGCCCGGCGGCGCCGGCGACGAGGTGCCCAACGCCACCCAGGCGCTGGTCACGGGCCGCGGCGGCAAGCTGACCCCGGCCACGGTCAGCGTGCCGCCGTTCATCGCCATCACGGTCGAGCTGCGCTCTTCCGACGGCCGGGACTACTCGCTTCGCGGCGGTGGCAAGTCGCTGGTCGCTGGCGAGGGCGAGAACTCGGCCACGGCGACCTTCGCCGGCCTCCGCCCGGGCCGATCGTTGGTGCTGTCCGGCCCCCAGGGCCGGGTGCGGATCACGGCGAACGCGGAGCCCGGCCCGTAGTGGGGTGATCTGACGGTCAATATGACCGTCAGATCACCCCACGCGGGCCGTTTGGCCGGCTGGCCAGTCTGGGTTAGGGTCCGGTCCATGCACCGCACAGATCGTGCCGACTTCCAGGCCACCACCGACCCGGCCGTGATGGAGTCGGCCGATCGCGGCCAGTCGCAGCTGCTGAGCTACGGGGAGCTGTACTTGCTGTGGGAACGCCAGCAGTGGGCCGTGCAGGACATCGACTTCAGTCAGGATCGCGTCGACTGGCACGAGCGGATTCCGCCCGAGGAGCGTTACCAGCGCATGGCCGGCCTGTCGTCCTTCTTCATCGGCGAGCAGCGGGTGGCGGCGGAGCTGGGACCGATCATGCGCGCCGCGCCGCAGGAGGACATGCGCATCTTCCTGTGCACCCAGATCGCCGACGAGGCGCGTCACGTGGCGTTCTTCGACCGCTTCTATTCCGAGGTCGGGGTGCTCGAGGCCGATGACCTGGGCGCGCGGCTGGACGAGACCAGCGTGCACGTGAACGAGAGCTTCGAGCAGCTGTTCGACCAGATGCTCAAGGACCGCGTCGATCGCCTGGCCGCCGAGCCCGAGGACCTGGAGACGCTGGTGGAGGCGGTCACGCTCTACCACATGATCATCGAGGGCATGCTGGCCCTGACCGGACAGCACTTCATCATCGAGTACAACGAGCAGCAGGGCACGCTGCCGGGCTTCGTGGAGGGTTTCAACAACGTCGCCCGTGACGAGCACCGGCACGTGGCCTTCGGCGCCGCCTTCCTGCGCGACATGGCGGCACGCGACGGCAAGTACGGCGACGCGATCCAGCGCACGCTGGTCGAGTGCGGCCCGGCCGCCGACGGCGTGCTGACGCCCAAGTGGGCCGAGGAACAGGGCGTGGACGACGACACCGAGTTGTTCGGCTACACGCTGGTCGAGACGCGCGAGTTCGCGATGAAGGCGCTCGAACGGCGGCTGAAGGTCATCGGGCTCGCGCCCGTCGCCTAGCACGCACCGCGGCGCCCTACTAGAACATCCGGCCACCGAGCGGCACTTCGGACGAGGGCCGCAGCAGGATCACGCGGCCTTCCTCGTCCGGCACGCCGAGGACCAGGAACTCGGACATGACCGGGCCGATCTGGCGCGGCGGGAAGTTGACCACACCGACCACCAGGCGGCCCTCGAGCTCCTCGCGGGAGTAGTTCGTTATCTGCGCCGAGCTGCGCTTGACGCCGATCTCCGGCCCGAAGTCCACGCGCAGCTTCCAGGCCGGCTTGCGCGCCTCCGGAAAATCCTCGACCTCGACGATCCGTCCGACGCGGATGTCGATCTTGTCGAAGTCCTCGATGGTGGCCACGGCGGGCCGGAGAGTAGTCGGCCGGCTACTGGGGCGGCGGGAACGAGCCCGGGCTCGGGCTGTGGCTGCGGAGCGGGCTGAGCGGCGGGCGGATCGTCCGGCGGCGCCTGCTGGGGAGGAGCGGTGGCAGACGGGGCGTCGGTGCCGTCATCCGAGCCGGGGGTGATCGGCGTGGTCCGCGGCGGCAGCGTCGAGGTGCCCTGGTCCTCCTGCGTCGGCGCCAATGCCGCCGGGGGCGGGGTGGTTGGCTTCGGGGTGGTCGCGGGGGCCGGGGCGGTCGGCTGCGCGGCAGGCTTGCGCGCGTCCTCGGCCTTCTTGGCCGCGTCGGGCTCGCCGTCGGCCTTGGCGGGCTTGGCCACCGGCGCCGGCTGGGGCTTGGCGACCGGTGCGGGCGCCGCCGGTGCTCTGGGCGCCTCGGCCACCGCGGCCGGAGAGGCGGGGTTGCGCTTGGCCACGTGGTTGACCTCGACGGCGCCGGCCGTGACGATCACGGCGGCGGCCATGCCGGCGGCCGCCTTGGAGGCCAGCGTGCCAACGCCGGCAGAGATCGCACCGCCCGCGGCGCCGCCCGCCGCGGCGCCGCCGGCCGCCAGGCCGGCACCGCTGGTGGCGGCGGACCCGGCTGCCATCGAGCCGGCGGCGGTGCCGCCGCCGAGGCCGAGGTGGGCGATGCCAAGCTTCTTGAGGATCACCAGCGGGCCGATCGGCAGCACCGCGGCCAGCGCCTTGCTGGTGGTCTTGAGCTCGCTGCGGAACGTCCGGCAGCGCTCGCAGTTCTTGAGGTGGCGGCGGGCCGGCGCGGTGGTGCGGCTGAGGCCCTCGGCCACCTCGGCCAACTCGACGCGTACCTCCTCGCAGGTCAGCAGCCGCGCCTCGGAGGCCTCGGCCAGGCCGACCCGGGCGCGGACCAGCAGTGACTTGACGCTGGGCACGGTGGTGTCCATCGCCTCGGCGATCTGGTCGTAGGAAAGCGCGTCGATTTCACGCAGCAGCAGCGCCGTGCGCTGGGTCTCGGGCAGCTCCTGGACGTCGGCGACGATCTGGCGGAACTCCTCGCGCCGGTGGACCGTCTCGGCTGTGCTGGTGCCGTGCTCGGTCTCGAAGATGTCCATCGAGTCCTGGCCCGCCGCGCGCGGGCGGCGCAGGTGGTTCAGGCAGCGGTTGCGCGCGATCCGGTACAGCCACGGGCGCGCGTTGATCGGCCGGTTGTCGGCCAGCAGCGCGTTGAACGAGGCGGCGAACACCTCCTGGAGCACGTCCTCGGCGTCCTCCTGCGAGCCCAGCATATGGCGGCAGAAGGCCAGCAGCCGCGGCTGGTAGCGCTGCACCAGCGCATCGAACGCGCTGTTGTTGCCGCGCCGGATCATGGCCACGAGCTTTTCGTCGCTCTGCAGCCTCAGGAGGGGCGACCGGCCGCCCAGGTGGGGCAGGGCGGATTGGTGTCGTAGTGCGGAAGCTTCCATGGGGGGACCGCGGGAATCCTTGTTCCCAACCGTAGAGACACGCTAGCGCCTCTGTAGTTGCGCCTTAGACTCGATTTCGCCCGGGTGCTGGAACGGTAGACAGAGGGGCCTTAAAAGTCCCGGCCCTCACGGGCGTGTGGGTTCGAATCCCACCCCGGGCACTACCGGAAGCGCCTCAGCCGCAGCGCGTTGCCCACCACGCTGACGCTCGAGAACGCCATCGCCGCGCCGGCCAGCACCGGGTTCAGCAGGCCGATCGCGGCCAGCGGGATAGCGGCCACGTTGTAGCCGAACGCCCAGGCCAGGTTCTGCCTGATCGTGCGCAGCGTCGCGCGCGAGAGGCGGATGGCATCGGCGGCGGCGCGCAGGTCTCCGGACACGAGCGTCAGGTCGGATGCCTCGATCGCGACATCGGTCCCGGTCCCGATGGCCAGGCCGAGGTCGGCCCTGGCCAGCGCCGGTGCGTCGTTCACACCGTCGCCGACCATGGCCACCACGCGGCCCTCCGCCTGGAGCGCGTAGATCACGTTGGCCTTGCCGGACGGCAGCACCCCCGCGATCACCTCGTCGATGCCCACCTCGGTCGCGACGGCGCGGGCGGTGGTGTGGTTGTCGCCGGTCAGCAGCACGGGCCGCAGCCCGAGCGCCTTCAGCTGCGCGATCGCGTCGGCCGACGTGGGCTTGACGGTGTCGGCCACCACGAACAGCGCCCGGGCGCGGCCGTCCCACCCGGCCAGGACCGCGGTGCGACCGCCGGCTTCGGCGTCGTGGCGAGCCTGCTCGAGTGCGGCTGGGACGTCCATGTCCCACTCCGCCAGCAACTGCGGCCTCCCGGCGACCACGTGCGTGCCGGCCACGATGCCCTCCACACCCAGGCCGTCGCGGCTGGCGAAGTGTTCTGCCGGCTGACCCGGCGGAGCGGCCCCGGCGATCGCGCGCGCGACCGGGTGCTCGGACCCGTCCTCCACCGCGCCAACCAGCCGCAGCGCCTCGTCCCGCCCGGCGCCCTCGGTCACCACGTCCACCAGGCTCATCTGGCCGGTGGTCACGGTGCCGGTCTTGTCCAGCACCACGGTGTCGACCAGGCGCGTGGACTCCAGCACCTCGGGACCCTGAATCAGCAGGCCCAGCTGGGCGCCGCGACCGGTGCCGACCATCAGTGCCGTCGGCGTGGCCAGGCCCAATGCGCACGGGCAGGCGATGATCAGCACGGCGACCGCGGCGGTGAAGGCGAACGTGGCGCTCTCGCCGGTGCCGAGCCAGAAGCCCAGCGTGGCCGCAGCCACCGCCAGCACGACCGGCACGAACACGCCTGAGATGCGATCGGCCAGGCGCTGGGCGGGCGCCTTGCCGGTCTGTGCGTCCTCGACCAGCCGCGCGATCTGCGCCAGTGCGGTGTCGGTGCCGACCCTGGTGGCACGCACCACCAGCCGCCCGCCGGCGTTGACGGTGGCGCCGGCCAGCTCGGAGCCGCGGCCGACCTCGACCGGCGTCGACTCGCCGGTGAGCATGCTCATGTCCACGGCGGAGCTGCCCTGCTCGACCACTCCGTCGGTCGCCACCTTCTCGCCCGGGCGGACCACGAACCGGTCTCCGACCGCGAGCTGGTCGGCGGGCACGCGCCGCTCGGAGCCGTCGTCGGCCAGCAGCGCCACGTCCTTGGCGCCCAGCTCGAGCAACGACCGCAGCGCGGCGCCGGCGCGGCGCTTGGCGCGCTCCTCGAAATACCGCCCGGCCAGGATGAACGTGGTGACCATTCCGGCCACCTCGAGGTAGATGTGGTCGGCGCCCTGGCCGCGGCTGGGAATCAGGTCGAACGCCATCCGCATGCCGGGCGTGCCCGCCTCGCCGATGAACAGCGCGTACAGCGACCACAGCCAGGCGGCGAGCACGCCGACGCTGACGAGCGTGTCCATCGAGGCGGCGGCCCGGCGAAGCTGGGCGAGCGCGGCCCGGTGCAGCGGCCAGGCGCCCCACAGCACGACCGGCGTGACCATCGTCAGGGCCAGCCACTGCCAGTTGTCGAACTGCAGCGCCGGCACCATCGAGACCAGGAAGACGGGCACGGACAGCGCGGCGCTGACGAATGCGCGCGTGCGAGCGCCCGCGATGTAGTCGTCCTCGGCCCCCTCCTCCTCGCGCTCCCCGGGTGCGGCCTGGGGCAGGACCGCCTCGTAGCCCGCGGACTCGATCGCCTTGGCCAGCAGCGCGGGGTCGTATCCGGCATCGTGCTTCACGTGCGCCTTCTCGGTCGCGTAGTTCACGCTGGCGGTCACGCCCTCAAGCTGGTTCAGGCTCTTCTCCACGCGGTTGGCGCAGGACGAGCAGGTCATCCCGCGGATGGGCAGGTTGGTCGTGCTCATCGCCCGACCTCGCGCGTGAACGCGGCGGTGTGCATGCGACCGGCCACCTTGAACTGGAGGAAGAGCCGGTAGCGCCCGGCGGTGGGGAAGGCGACCTCGAACTGCAGCCGGTCGGCGTCGGGGTGTACGTGCAGGTACGCCAGGTCGCCCTCGCGCAGCGCCACCAGGTGGCCCTTGGCGCCCAGGTACGGCTCGACGGCGACCGGCTCGCCGCCGCGGGTGACCTCGAAGCCGAGCGCGCCGGCCCCCGGCTTCAGCGCCACGTCGAAGCCGCCGGTCCGGGCGGTCCGGCCGGCGGCGGGTAGCGGCCGGCTGTTCACCGGCCCGTCGACCGTCAGGTCGCCGCCGAGCGTGCGCGGCGCGCCGTCCCGGGAGAAGTCGGCGAACACGCGGTAGGCGCCTGGGTCGGAGAGGCGCACGGGCACGGCCCAGGTGCCGTCGGGCCGCTGCGTGGGGTGCAGGTGCTGGAAGCCGGTCATGTCGCGGCGGGCGACGATCACGTGCATCCGCCTGGTGTGCTCGACATCGAAGTCGCGCACCACACGGCCCTGGCGGTCGCGGATGGCGAAGCGCAGCTCGAACCGCCGGCCCGGAGCGGCGGTCGTGCCCTCCGGGTCCAGCGTCAGGCCGTCCGCGCTGACCCCAAGGCCGCGGACGGGATCCGCCACGGGCTCGGAGCCGCCGTGGCGGGCTTCGCCGTGGCCGGCGTCGGCGGGCGGCTCGCTCTTGCCGAGGTCGGCGGCATTGCCCGCCACCGCGGCAAGCGCGAACACGGCGGCCAGCAGCGCGGCGAAGCCCAGGAGGCGGGTGGCGACACTCATGCCGGGCACTGTAGCACATACCCCCAGGGGGTATATCGAGAAAAGCGGCGTCAGTTGCGACGCATCAGGCGTCCGACCGCGGACATCAGCTCTTCGGTCTTCTCGTCCTGCTCGCCCTCGGCGGCTCCGATCACGCAGTGCTTGGCGTGGTCGTCGAGCAGGCCCAGGGCGACCTTGTCGAGTGCGGCCTGAACGGCGCCGATCTGCGTCAGCACGTCGATGCAGTAGCGCTCGTCGGCCACCATGCCCTCGATGCCGCGCACCTGTCCCTCGATACGGTTGAGGCGAGCGAGCAGCTGATCCTTGGTCGCGCTGTAGCCGCGCGGTGTGGTGGTGGCCATGGGATTCAGTCTATCCGATACCGGGCGGGGGTATGATTCGAAATGATGGCCGACTACGACGACGAGGACGACTGGGTCGGCGAGCCGCCGGAGGGCCATCACTCGCGCGAGCGCGCCGACCCGGGTTTCTGGCGCGGCCAGCGGCCGGTCAGCGTGCTGGCCGCGGGCGTGGGGCTGGTGCTGATCGTCCTGCTTGTCGTGCTGCTGGCTGGGTAGGCTCCCGGCTCAGTGGCAAAGGTCCTCTTCACCCCGTTCAGCGTCGCGTTCTCGCTGGTCGCCGGCCTCGTGGCGCGCAAGGTGTTCGATCGCGTTTGGAAGGCGATCGACGACGAGGATCCGCCCGATCCGGGCGAGGAGCTCGAGCCCCTGCCGCGGATCCTGTTGGCCTCGGCGCTGCAGGCAACGGTGTTCGCGCTCGCCCGGGCGCTGTTCGATCGGCAGGCCCGCAGGACCTTCCGCGGGCTCACCGGCACGTGGCCGGGCCCCAAGGACAAGTCTTAAGCCGTCTTTAACCCTTCGGCCCGGCCGGTGTGATCAGGCCATCGAGGGGGTAGATTCCAGCGGCTGATACACGGGCGGCACCGGCCGTTCGGGGCGGGAGGAGCAGGGAAGCGATGGGATCGGTGAGCACGGTGGGAAGGGTCGCCGCACTGGGTGCGGTCATCGCTGCCGTGGTGCTGGTCGCGCTCGTGCTCTTCAAGCCCGGTGGCGACCAATACACGCTCACGGCCAAGTTCATCAACGCCGGCCAGTTGGTCAAGGGCAACCCGGTCCAGACCGGAGGTACGCCGATCGGCACGGTTGGCGAGATCCATATCACCGACGACGGCCAGGCCGAGGTCGAGCTGAACGTCAAGGAGAAGTACGCGCCGGTGCCGACCGGCACCCGGGCGGCGATCCGCCAATTCTCGCTTTCGGGGATCGCCAACCGCTACGTCGATCTGTCCTATCCCGACCGCAAGGAAGGCAACCTCGACGACGGCGCCCGGCTCGACGTGGACCGGACCTCCACCGCGGTCGACCTTGACGAGCTGTTCAACACGCTCGATCCGCCGACGCGCAGGGCGCTGCAGGGGTTCTTCAAGGGCCAGGCGCGTCAGTTCCGCGGGGCCGGCACGGACGCAAACGAGGCGTTTCGCTACCTCAACCCAGCGCTGTCGTCCTCCAGCCGCCTGTTCCGTGAGGCCACCCGCGACCAGCCAACTCTGGAGCGCTTCCTGGTCGACAGCTCGAAGCTGGTGACGACGCTGGCCGAGCGTCGCGATGACCTCAGCGGCCTGATCGGCAACCTCAACGAGACCACGCGCGCCCTGGGCAACCAGAAGACGGCGCTGGCCAGCTCGATCCAGCGCCTGCCCCCGTTCATGCGCCGCGCGAACACCACGTTCGTGAACCTGCGCGCGGCGTTGAACGACGTCGATCCGCTCGTGGACGCCTCGTACCGGCCGGCGCGGGCGCTTCGGCCGTTCCTGAGCCAGGCACGCGCCTTCGCCGCCGACGCCGAGCCAACCGTCCGCGACCTGCGCGTGACGGTCCGCAAGCGCGGCAGCGCCAACGACCTGATCGACTTCGTGAACTCCGTCCCGCCGCTGGCGGACATCGCGGTCGACCCGGCCAACCGCAACGGCAAGTCCCGCCGCGGCGCCTTCCCGGAGACCGTGGATGCGTTCAAGGGCGGGGCGCCGATCATCGGCGAGGCGCGGCCCTACACCACCGACTTCCTCGGCTGGCTCGACGACTTCTCGACCACCGGCGGCGGCTTCGACTCGATGGGCGCCTACGCGCGTGGCCACATCTCCTTCGCGGAGAACCTCCCGGCGCCCGGCAACCCCGTCAAGAGCGGCCAGTTCCGGCGCTGCCCGGGCGCGGCCGAGGAGGTCGCGCCCGACGGTTCCAACGTGGCCAGTGAGGAGGAGGCGCGCACGCTCGACTGCGACCGCTTCCAGCGTGCCACCGGGGACGCGGGCCCGTGAGGCGCCTGATCGCCATGGCCGCGGTGCTGGCGCTGCTGGCGGGCGGCGCGGTGTTCGCGGGCGCCCAGGACAACGAGGCCAAGCCGGGGACCCAGTTCAAGATCGTGTTCGACAACGCGTTCGGCCTGACCGAGGGCGGCGACTTCCGCGTCGGGGGCGTCAAGGCGGGCTCGACCAGCACGTTCAAGGCGATCAAGGTCAATGGCGTGCCGAAGGCGGAGGTCACCGCCAAGATCAGCGAGCCCGGCTTCGCCGACTTCCGCCGCGACGCCACCTGCAACATCAAGCCGCAGTCCCTGATCGGCGAGTACTACGTGGACTGCCAGCCCGGCTCGCGCACGCAGCCGCGGCTGCGTGGAGCCGTCCCGGTCACCCAGACCAGCTCGACGATCCCCCAGGATCTGGTCAACAACATCCTCCGCCGGCCCTACAAGGAGCGGCTGCGGCTGCTCATCAACGAGCTCGGCACCGGGCTGGCCGGGCGGCCGAGGGATCTCCAGGCCGTCCTCAGGCGCGCGCACCCCGGCCTGCGCGAGACCAGCTCCACGCTGCGCATCCTGGGCAACCAGAACCGCACGATCGAAAACTTCATCCGTGACTCCGACACGGTGGTCGCGCAACTGGAAGCGCGCAAGCAGGAGGTCACGCGGTTCATCGAGGAGGCGGGCGACACCGCCGAGATCACCGCCACCCGCCGCAACGAGCTGGCATCCACGTTCAACAAGCTGCCGCGCTTTCTCGACGAGCTGGACCCGACGATGCGGCGCCTGGGCCAGCTGACCGATGAGCAGATCCCGTTGCTGGCCGACGCGCAGCGCGCGGCCCCGAGCCTGGACACGTTCCTGACCCGGCTCGGCCCGTTCGCGCAGGCCTCGCGGCCGGCGATCCGGTCGCTCGGAAACGCGTCGGAGAAGGGCACGAAGGCGTTCAAGCGCGGCCGCGAGGAAGTTGCCGAGCTGCGCCGGCTTGGGGCTCAGGCCGCGCCCACCGCCAAGCCGCTTGCGCAGTTCCTGGACTCGCTCGACGATCGCCGCCGGGCGATCGACTCCGACCCGCGCGGGCGCGCCGGGGCGCCGCCCGCCGGCGACGTATCCAACCGTGGCCGTGCCAACACGGGCGGCTTCACCGGACTCGAGTCGCTGTGGAACTACTTCTTCTGGCAGAGCCTGTCCCTGAATGCGTTCGACGACATCGGCCACGTCCTGCGGCTGGGCGTCACGGCCACCGACTGCAGCCCGCTCGAGAACCGGACGCTGCAGAGCAACCCCGAGCTGAAATCCAAGTTCGACAAGTGCAACAGCTGGCTCGGTCCCAACCAGCCGGGCAACACGACCCCCGATTTCACCCGCACCGGCAGCAGCGCACGGGCCTCGGCTCGCAGCGAGGACGGCTCGCCCGAGCCGGCGGCCAAGCGCGGCGAGCGGCGCTCTCCCGGCCAGCCGGATGCCGGCCCGGTGGCGGGCCAGCGCGACCTGTCCAAACCGCAGGTGGCGCTGCCGCCCGCGGTGCAGCAGCTGGTCGACGGCCTGACCAAGAACACGCTGCCCGAGCAGACGCGCGACAGGCTGAACACCGAGAACGTGGACCGGCTGCTCAGCGGTGAGGGCCCCAAGGGCCAGACGCCGAGCGCGCCGCCGAGCCCGCAACAGCTCCTCGACTTCCTGCTGGCGCCATGAGGAACCGGAACGCCAGCGCAACGCTCGTGGCCAGCCCGGTGCTGGTTGGCGCCGTCACGCTGCTGATAACGATCGTCGCGGTGTTCATCGCCTACAACGCCAACTCGGGTCTGCCGTTCGTGCCGACGTACGACCTGAAGGCCGAGCTGCCGACCGGCAACAAGCTGGTGGCCGGCAACGAGGTGCGGGTGGGCGGCTTCCGCGTGGGCGTCGTCGACGAGATCACCCCGAAGCTGGTCCGCACCGGCGGCGAGACCAAGAGCGTCGCGGTGATCGCGATGAAGCTGGACAAGACGGTCGAGCCGCTGGCGCGCAACTCCACGATCAAGATCCGCCCGCGGTCGGCGCTCGGCCTGAAGTACGTGGAGGTCACGCCCGGCAAGGGCAAGCAGACGTTCAAGGCGGGTTCCACCATCCCGCTGCGCAACGCCTCCGAGGGACTTGAGCTCGAAGACGTCTTCTCCACGCTGGACGACAAGACGCGGCGCAACTCGCAGCGCGCCCTGGAGGGCTTCGGCGACGCGTTCACCGGCCGCGGCCGGGCGCTCAACACCTCGATCGAGGCGCTGAACCCGTTCTTCTCGTTCCTGACGCCGGTGATGAGCACGCTGAACGACCCGGAGACCGGCCTCGCGGACTTCTTCCCCGAGCTGGGCGAGACGGTCGGCCAGCTGGCGCCGGTTGCGGCGACCCAGGCGCAGGTGTTCGCCGACATGGCCACGACGTTCGCGGCGTTCAGCGAGAACCCGGCTGCGCTGCAGCAGACGATCGAGCAGTCGCCTCCGACGATCGACACGGCGGTGCGCTCGTTCCGCGTCCAGCGCCCGTTCCTGTCCGACTTCGCCGATCTGTCCCGGCGACTGCGGCCGGCGGTCAACGAGCTGCCGCGGTCGCTGCCCGCCATCAACAGCGCCTTCCGCGTGGGCACGCCGGTGCTGCCGCGAACGGTGGCGCTCAACGGCCGCCTTGGCGACAACTTCGACGCGCTCGACGACCTGTTCGAGAATCCGAACACGCTCTTGGCGCTGCGCGACCTGCGCACCACGCTCACGGTCGTCCGCCCGGCGATGGAGTTCATCGCGCCGTACCAGACCGTCTGCAACTACTGGAACTACTTCGTCCACCCGCTCGGCGAACACCAGTCCGAGGTCAGCTCGCTCGGAGGCACGGTTCAGCAGCAGGGCGCTCGCCTGCCCAACAACACACAGGCCAACAGCCTCGGGTCGATCCGCAGCTCACGGCCGGTGGACACGCCGCCCGGCGTGGACCCGGTCGGCGCCAGCGTCGGCCCCGAACCGCTGTTCCGCTTCTACAGCCAGCCCTACCAGCCGGCGATCGACGCTCAGGGCAACGCCGACTGCCAGGTGGGCCAGAACGGCTGGGTCAGGGGGCCGCTCGGGCCCAACCGCTACGCGGGCACGACCTTGGCCCCGAACGGCGATCCCAGCGGCGGTAACGCCGGCGTCAGCATCAGCAACTTCCCGGTCCTTTCCGGCGGCACGTACAAGTCGCGCCAGCTGGGCCTGAACAACCTCCGCGACGTGGACAAGCTGCGCTGATGGCCAGGCGAGCGAAGAAGCGGAGGGACAAGCGCGGGCTCGCCCCGTTCACGGCCGGGCTCGTGGCGATCGTTGTCGTGGCGGTGGCGGTGTTCTTCGCGTTCACGAAGGCCAACCCGTTCGCAAGCCCCTACGAGCTCAAGGGCGCGTTCGAGAACGCGAACAACCTCAAGCCCAACTCGCCCGTGCGGATCGCTGGCGTCGAGGTCGGGAAGGTCAAGAAGGTCGAGGCGGTCGAGGGCGGCCGCCGCGAGGGCGCCGCCATCGTGACGATGCACCTGAAGGACAACGCGCTGCCGATCCACAAGGACGCGCAGATGAAGATCCGCCCGCGCGTGTTCCTGGAGGGCAACTTCTTCGTCGACGTCAAGCCCGGCTCACCCGCCTCGCCGAATCTGGATAGCGGGAAGACGATCCCCGCGACGCAGACCGCCGCGCCGGTCCAGTTCGGCGATGTTCTGTCCGCGCTGCAGAGCGACACCCGCTCCGACCTCCAGGTGTTCCTGAAGGAGTACTCGAAGGGCTTGGAGGGCAAGGGTGCCGAGGGCTTCAACGAGGCGCTGCGCACCGGCCCGGCCGCGTTTCGCACCACGGCGATCGCCAGCGACGCCCTGCTGGGGCTCGAGCCGACCAAGGACCTGCAGCGCCTGTTCCGCGGGCAGGCGCGGACCTTCGCCGCGCTCAACGAGGACGAGAACGCGCTCAAGGGCCTGGTCACCAACTTCAACACCGTCGCGGGCGCGTTCGCCAGCCAGGACGCCGCGCTGGAACGCTCGATCCCCGCGCTGGACCGCACCCTGCGCGTGGGCTCGCCGGCTCTGGCGTCGCTGAACTCGGCGCTGCCGACGCTGCGCGTGTTCTCGCGCGAGGCGCTGCCGGGTGTGCGCTCCAGCGGGCCCACGCTCGAGGCCTCGCTGCCGTTCATCCGCCAGGCGCGGCTGCTGGTCCGACCCACCGAGCTCAGGGGCGCCGCGCGCCAGCTGCGGCTGCAGATCCCGAACTTCGTCACGCTCAGCCGCCGCTCGGTACCGCTGCTGGCCCAGGCGCGCGCGCTTTCCTCGTGCACCAACAGCGTGCTGGTCCCGTTCGCCAACTCGCGCGTGCCCGACCCCGACGAGCCGCAGCAGAACAACCAGAAGCCGCTGACCCAGGCCAACCGCGGCTTCGTCGGCCTGTCCGGTGAGAGCCGCGTCAACGACGGCAACCTGTCCTACTTCCGCACCAGTGCCGTCGCGCCACCGCTGAACGTGCGTCCGGCCGCACCCTCCGATGGCGGCAACCAGCCGCCGCCGCGTCGCCCCGACGTGCCGTGCGAGACGCAGGAAAAGCCCAACCTCAACGCCCCCGGCGGCAGCGTCCTGCAGTTCCCGACCGGTGGCTCCGGAGCGACCGCCCGCGCGGTGCAGGACCGCAAGCAGATCGACGGCAAGAAGCTCCAGCAGGCCGGCGCGCTGTGGCGCAAGCTCGAGAAGAGCGACGCCATGGACAAGCGCCGGGCGAAGTTCAAGGAAGGCCTCGAGAAGCTCGCAGAGGAGGCCAAGCCGTGAAGAAGGCGCTCAAGGACCATCTGGGTGACTTCGTGGCCATCATCGCGCTGGTGGTTCTCGCCGCCGGTATCGGCGGCTACATCCTGTCCAACCAGCGCCTGCGCTTCCCGTTGATCCAAGAGAAGCCGTTCATCGTCAAGGCCGAGCTCGACGACGCCCAGGCGGTCCAGCCGGGCCAGGGCCAGACCGTCCGCAGCGCCGGCGTCGAGCTGGGCCAGATCGGCAAGGTGCAGCTCAAGGACGGCAAGGCGCTCGTGGAGTTGCAGCTCGAGGCGAAGTACAAGACATACGTCAAGCGCGACGCCACCGCGCTGCTGCGCACCAAGACCGGGCTCAAGGACATGTTCATCGAGGTCGACCCGGGCAGCGGCAAGACGATGCCCGAGGGCGGGACGATCCAGTCGGCCAGCACCGCGCCCGACATCGACCCCGACGAGATCCTGAGCGCGCTGGACGCCGACACGCGCTCCTACCTGCAACTGCTCGTGTCGGGCGCCGGCAAGGGCCTGAAGGGCCGCGGCAGCGACCTCCAGGAGACCTACGCCCGGCTCGGCCCGACCAACCGCGACCTCGCGCGCGTGAACTCGGCCATCGCCCGGCGCAAGGACAACCTGAAGAACCTGATCAACAAGTACGGGCTACTCACCAGCGAGCTGGCCACCAAGGACCGCCAGATCGTCCGGCTCGTGCGCTCCTCGAACGCGGTCTTCGAGTCGCTGGCCACTCAGAACACCCAGATCGCCAGCGCGGTCAACAAGCTTCCGGGCACGCTGGACACCACCGGCGACACGCTCGAGAAGGTCAACACCTTCGGCCGGCGCCTGACGCCGGCGCTGCAGTCGCTGCGTTCGCCGATCCGCAAGCTCGACCCGGCCAACAAGGCGGTGCTGCCGCTGGTGCGCGAGGCCACGCCGCAGATCCGCGACCAGATCCGGCCGTTCGCCCGGATCTCGATCCCGTACGTCCGCGACCTTGGGACGGGCGCCAAGGACCTCAGCGCCGGGGCACCGGACCTGACGGTCTCGTTCAACAAGCTCAACCGGCTGTTCAACATCGGCGCCTTCAACCCCGGCGGCGCCGAGGGCCTGACCGGCAACTCGGTCGTGGATCGCAACCGCCAGGAGGGCTACCTCTACTGGCTGGCCTGGACGGCGCAGAACACCAACTCGCTGTTCAGCACCGCGGACGCGATGGGCCCGCTGCGCCGCATCACGCTCGGCGGTCTCAGCTGCTCGATCCTGACCGCCCAGCTCGGCGGGCCGCTCTCGCAGCTCCCGCCGCCACTGAGCGGCGTCGTGACCACCCAGCAGATCACCGATGCGCTCGGCGCCGCGGGGGTGTGCACCAATGGTTAAGGAGACCCCGAGCATCGGCCGGATGGTCGCCATGGTGGCGTTCGCGTTCTCGTGCGTCGGCATCCTGCTGTTCCTGTGGCTCTCGTTCGGTGGCTCGGTGCCGCTCCAGTCGCAGGAGTACCGCGCGCGCGTCGCGTTCCCCGAGGCGGCCACGCTGGTCGAGGAGGCGGACGTGCGGCTGGCGGGCGTGAACGTGGGCAAGGTCAAGAAGCGCAAGCTGCTCAAGGGCGCTGTGCGGACCGAGGTCGAGCTCGAGATCAAGAACCAGTACGCGCCGATCCCGAAGAACACGCGGGCGATCCTGCGCCAGAAGACACTGCTCGGCGAGACCTACGTCGAGCTCGCCCCCGGCGACAAGAGCAGCGGGATGCTCAAGGACGGGGACAGGCTGGTCAACAACCAAGTCGAGCCGACGGTCGAGCTCGACGAGATCTTCAACGCCTTCGACCGCCCCACCCGGAAGGCGTTCCAGGAATGGGTCGCCGAGCTGTCGAAGGCAGCCAAGGGTGGCCGCGGACAGGACCTCAACGATGCCTTTGGCAACCTCGAGGGCTTCGCCGTCGACGGCGCGACGCTGCTGAAGACCCTGAACGAGCAGGAAGTGGCGGTTCGCCGCCTGATCAAGAACACCGGCGTGGTCTTCGGGGCCGTGAACGAGCGCCAGGGCGCGCTGCGCCAGCTGGTCATCAACTCCAACAACACGTTCGAGGCCACCGCCTCGCGGGACCGCGAGCTGGCCGAGACGATCCGTGTGTTCCCGACCTTCCTGGACGAGTCGAAATCCACCCTGGCGCGGCTGGAGAACTTCTCGCGCCGCACCCGCCCGCTGGTCAACCTGCTCAAGCCGTCGGCCGACGACCTCGGGCCGACCGTGCGTGACCTTGGCGACTTGGCACCCGACCTCGAGGGCCTGTTCCGCGACCTGAGCCCGCTGATCAAGGCGTCCGAGAAGGGCCTGCCCGATCTGACCCGGGTCGTCCGCGGCGCGGAGCCGGTGTTCGAACAGGCGCACGTGTTCTTCCCCGAGCTCAACCCGATCCTTTCGCTACTGAACTTCCACCAGGCAACGGTCGCCGGTTTCGTCTCCAACGCCAGTGCCGACCTCAACTCAACGCCGGGGGGTCAGCGGGTGCAATCCCAGATCGCGATCATCGATCCGAACACCTCGCTCACGCGCTACACCAAGCGGCCGAAGTGGGAGCGCGGCAACTCCTACCTCGAGCCCAACGCGCTGCGGCGCGGGCTCGACCTCGGCACGTTCGAGTCGTTCGACTGCAAGCCCGAGGGCGGCACGCTGCGCAACCCGGTCGACGCGGCCCCGCTGCCGGACCCAAATGCCGAGCGCCCGCCCTGCTTCGTGGCCCCGCCGTCGCTGTACAGCGGCAAGAGGTTCAACTTCCAGCGCAAGGGCAACGCACCCAACAAGTCGGCGCCCCAAGGTACCGCCGGGAACCGCCCGGCCACTCCGTAGACGTACGTCCTAGCGTCTGATCGCTTGCTAACCGGGGCGGGAGCAGCGGACGACGGTAGGCGTGTGCTGCCCGAGCCGCTGCTGACACTGCTGGGCTCGCTCGTGGTGCTGTCGTTGGTGCTCGGCCTCGGCTACCTGGCCGCCACCATCCGCGCCGGCCGGCTGGACCGCCAGCGGGCGGACCTTCTGGCGGAGGTTGGCCTGCTGCAGACCGCGCTGCTGCCCGACGTGCCCGAGGTGGTCGGGCAGGTGCGTACGTCGGTGGCCTACCGGCCCTCGGACGGCCCCGCGGCCGGCGGTGACTTCTATGACGCCATGACCCTGCCCGGGGGGCGGGCGGCGTTCATCCTCGGCGACGTCTGCGGCCATGGCCGCCAGGCGCTCGCACGCACGGCGTTCGTGCGCTACACGCTGCGCGCCTACCTCGAGGGCGGGATGGAGCCGCGGCTGGCGCTTCAGGTGGCGGGCACGGTCATGGACGACCATATGGGCGGCGAGTTCGCCACCGTGCTCGTGGCAATCCACGACCCGGCTCAGGGCACGCTCACCTACGCCAGCGCCGGGCACCCGGCGCCGCTCGTTGCCGGGCCGGCGCGCCCGGAGGCGATCGTGGCGGCCTCGGCCCCGCCGGTGGGCCTGGGCCTGCGCACCGGCCTGCGACAGACCGTGCTGCCGCTGCCGCCCGGGTCGGTCGTATGCCTGTACACCGACGGCCTTGCCGAAGCTCGCACCGAGCGCGGCGTGCTGGGCCGACCGCGGCTGGGCGACATCCTCGCCGAGATGGGTCGCGACGCAACCGCGGGCCGGATGCTCGACCGCGTGGCCGCGGAGGCCACCGCCGTCAGCGACGACATGGCCACGATGGTCCTGGTGCCGACCGCCGGCGCCACCTCGGGCCGGCCGCGGGTCGAGCAGCTCGAGGTCGAGGCCCAGGAGGTCGACGACGGACTGGCCGACCGGTTCCTGGCCGCCTGTGGGCTGAGGCCGCTCGAGTCGCGTGCGGTGATCGCGGACTGTCGCCGCGTGCTCCAGCGACACGGGAGCGCCGTGCTGGTGGTCACGTACGGGGTCCGCGGGCCCGGTGGCCGGGCCGAGCCACCGGCGCCGAACGAACTGCGCGGCTCCTTGGCCGCGGCGGCTCGCGCTTCTCTGGCGCTCTGAGACCCGGCGCCCCGCTAGAGCTTCACCAGCATCTTGCCCGTGTTCTGCCCGTTCAGCAGGCCGAGGAACGCGTCGGGCATGTTCTCGATCCCCTCCACAACGGTCTCGCGGTAGGTGATCTTGCCGTCGCCGACCAGCGGGCCGACCTCGGCGTGGAATTCGCCGTAGCGCTGGTAGTGGTCGAGGATGATGAAGCCGCGGATTGTCAGCCGCTTGGGCAGCAGCGCCAGGAAGTTGCGCGGCCCGGGGGGCGGGGTCTCCTCGTTGTATCCGGAGATGGCGCCGCACAGCGGGATCCGGCCCCAGACGTTCATTCGGTTCAGCGCTGCCTCGAGATGATCGCCGCCGACGTTGTCGAAGTAGATGTCGATGCCGTCCGGACAGTGCTCGCGCAGCGCCTCGTTCAGGTCGTCGGTCTTGTAGTTCAGCGCGGCGTCGAAGCCCAGCTCGCGGGTCAGTAGCGCGGCCTTCTCGTCCGAGCCCACGCTGCCGACCACTCGCAGGTCACGCAGCTTGCCGAGCTGACCCACCATCGAGCCCACAGCGCCCGCGGCGCCCGACACGAACAGCGTCTCGCCCTCCTTGGGCCTGCCGAACTCGGTCAGGCCCAGCCAGGCCGTGAAACCGGGCATCCCCAGCACGCCGAGCGCCGTGGACACCGGCGCCACATCGGGATCGACCTTGAGCGCGCCCTTTGCCTCGACCACGCTGTGCTCGCGCCAGCCCAGCTGGGTGGTCACCCAGTCGCCCTCGGCGAGGTCGGGCGTGTTCGAGGCCACCACCTGTCCGACGGCGCCGCCCTCCATGACCGCGCCCACCTCGAACGGGGGCACGTAGGACTTGGCGTCGCGCATCCGCCCGCGCATGTACGGGTCCACCGACAGATACTCGTTGCGCACCAGCGCCTGGCCGTCGCCGGGTGCGGGCACCGGCACCTCGGCAAGCTCGAAGTTCTGCTCGGTGGGGGTGCCCTCGGGACGGGACGCGAGGCGGATCTCGCGGGAGGTATCGCTCATGCCCCGACCCTAATAGGGTCCGCGCATGGCGACCGATCAGCAGACCGAGGCCCAGCAACTCCACGGCGGCCGGCTGGTCGCGAAGCGCCTCAAGGCGCAAGGCGTGAGCAAGCTCTTCACCCTCTCGGGCGGGCACATCTTCTCGATCTACGACGGTTGCCGAGAGGAGGGGATCGACATCGTCGACACCCGCCACGAGCAGACCGCGGCGTTCGCGGCCGAGGGCTGGGCCAAGGCCACGCGCCAGGTCGGAGTGGCCGCGCTGACCGCCGGCCCGGGCGTGACCAATGCCATGAGCGCGCTCGGATCGTCGCTGATGAACGGCTCGCCGGTGGTCGCGCTTGGCGGCCGCGCGCCGGCGATGCGGTGGGGTCAGGGCTCGCTCCAGGAGATCGACCACGTGCCGTTCGTCGCGCCGCTTACGCGCTCGGCGGCCACCGTCGGTTCCACGGCCGACATCCCCGCCGCCGTGGACTCGGCGTTCGCCGCCGCCCAGGGTCCGCCGTCGGGGCCGGCGTTCGTCGACTTCCCGATGGACCATGTGTTCACGGAGTCCGATGTGGACGCCGACGCGGAGGCCGCGCGCGTGGATCACCTGGGCATCCCGGCCGCGTCGGGCACCGAGAAGGCGATCGAGCTGCTCCGCGGCGCCGCGCGCCCGGTCATCATGGCCGGCACCGGCCTGTACTGGGCCCACGCCGAGGACGCTCTACGCGCGCTGGCCGAGGAGCTCACGATCCCGGTGTTCGTGAACGGGCTCGGCCGTGGCTGCCTGCCCGCCGACCACGACCTGTTCTTCTCACGCGCGCGCGGCAAGGGCCTCAAGGAGGCGGACGTGGCGATCGTCGCCGGCGTGCCGATGGACTTCCGGCTCGGCTTCGGAAGCTCGTTCGGCGACGACACCCAGATCGTCCTGCTGGACTCGGCCGAGCCCGAGCGCACGCCACCGCGCGACGCCGCGGTGGAGCTGTACGGCGGCATCGCTGCCACGCTGGATGCGCTGCGCGAGGGTGCCGCCGGCGGGCCGGAACGAAGGCCGTGGGCCGAGTCTTTGCGGGCGGTCGAGGACGAGAAGCGCGCCGGCGAGATCGGGGAGCTCACGGACGAGCGCGCGCCGCTGCACCCGCTCCGCCTCTACCACGAGTTGAAGGCCGTGCTGGACCGCGACGCCGTGGTCATCGGTGACGGCGGCGACTTCGTGTCCTACGCCGGACGCGTGATCGACACCTACCAACCGGGGTGCTGGATGGACCCGGGCCCGTTCGGCTGCCTGGGGGCGGGGCCGGGCTACGCCCTGGCCGCCAAGATCGCCAACCCGGATCGCCAGGTGTGCCTGCTGCTCGGCGACGGCGCCTTCGGCTTCGCCGGGATGGAGTTCGACACGCTGGTCCGCCACGGCGTCCCGGTTGTCGCGGTGATGGGCAACAACGGCATCTGGGCGCTGGAGAAGCACCCGATGGAGTTCCTCTACGGCTATTCGGTGGCCGCCGACCTGCAACCCGAGTGCCGCTACGACCAGGTCGTCGAGGCGCTCGGTGGTCACGGCGAGCTGGTGCGCGAGCCCGGCGAGTTGCGCTCCGCGCTCGAGCGGGCCTTCGCCAGCGGCAAGCCCGCCCTGGTCAACGTGCTCACCGACCCGTCCGTGGTCTATCCGCGCAAGTCGAACCTGGCCTGAACGGCTATCCGCAGCGGCGAAACGAGGCGCTGAGAACATTCGCGTTTGCAGGCGGAACCTGGCTGTACCGGTTCCGGTCCCGCTAACAAGACGACCCGGCAGAGCCGGGTCGTCTCTACGGCTCGATCAGGACGGGCAGGGGTACGTGCCTTGAAAGAGCCTTGCGGTCCGGACGGCGGGAGGCGCCGATACGATGCGGCTTCGCCCGAACCTATGTACCAGGCCCCTTGGGACGGCTGCAAGCAGCTACCCCGGACCCAGCAACTTCGATAGTAACGGAACCCGGCGCCAAACCACAACCCTCAAGGTGGTCCAATGCTCGGGTCAGCTCTGCTCCCGTTTGTACAAAGCGTCCAACGCTACCCCGTGGAGAATGTCGGCTTCGCGTACTTCGCAGGCTTCGAGGCCGAACGAGCGCAGCGACTCGACGAGGATCGCGGCGCCGGCGACGATCGTCGGCGCGCGGTCGGGGTGCAGGCCCGGGAGGCGCCGTCGCTCGGCCAGCGGCACCGAAGCCAGCAGCGCCAGCATCCGCTCGCAGTCGGCCAGGCCCAACCGGTAGCCGTCCACGCGTTCGGGGTCGTAGGGCACCAGCTGCTGGTCGATCGCGACCAGTGACGTAGCGGTCCCGGCCACGGCAATCGCGGCGCCGACCCTCGCGCGCTCGGCATCGGGCACCTCCGCGGCCACGATCTCACGCGCGGCACGGGCGAGCGCCTCGGTCTCCTCGTGCTCGGGCGGGTCGGCCGCCAGGTGGCGCTCTGACTGGCGCACGGAGCCCATCCTGGTCGACACGTGGAAGTCGGGCGCCCGGCCGGGGTACCCGACGACGAACTCGGTGCTCCCCCCGCCGATGTCGATCACCAGCACGACCCCGCCGTCGCGCCCCGCGGTCGCGCCGAGAAACGTGAGCCGCGCCTCCTCGTCGCCGCTGATCACCTCCAGCTCGAAGCCCAGCTCCTCCCGCACCCGGTCGCGGAACTCGAGGCCGTTGTCGGAGTCGCGCACGGCGCTGGTGGCGACCGCAAGCGATCGAGCCGCCCCCAGCTCGTCGGCCACCGCGCGGTAGCCCGTCAGGACGTCGTACGTCCGTTGAGTCGCCTCGTCGGCCAGCCGGCCGCTGGCGTCGACGCCCTGACCGAGCCGCGTGACCTCGCTGCGCCGCTCCAGCGGCCGCACGTGGCCGTCGGGCGTGACATCCGCCACGAGCAGCCGGGTGGAGTTGGTACCCAGGTCGGCCACGGCGATGCGGGCGGATTCGTTCACGGGACGCACGCTAGCCGGGTGCTGCTGACGTGCGCGGGATCGGCCTCTAGCCTGCCGCCGCGGTGGCTTCCTTCATCGAATCGAATGCGGGCCGGCGGTCAAGACCAAGCTCTCCGAGCAGTTCGAGATCGGTCGCCTCCACGCGAGCGGATCAGTGCCGCGTTCGAGGCCGAAGGCATCGAGATCCCCGTCCAGCAGGTCGTGATGCCCGACGCCGGCGCGGCCCGAAGCCCGCGTTTACAGCACCGGGCGACATTGGTACATTTGACGGTCGCGACGCGGGGTGGAGCAGTCAGGTAGCTCGTCGGGCTCATAACCCGAAGGTCGCGGGTTCGAATCCCGCCCCCGCTACTCACGAAAGGCCCGCATTGCGGGCCTTTCGCTGTTTCAGGGGTTGGCGTGATGGTTGCGGGCCCTCGTCACGAAGCACCGAGCTACGTTTGGCGCTTTTGGGCCTCGATCCCAGAGTGGAGGTCGGTCAATGAACCGGTATCCGCGCCGACTCCCGCGAAGTCATCCTGCAGCTCCCACTAGAGCAGCTCGCAGCCGTGGCTGCGGATCACGGCCTGCATCTGCTCCATCTCCTCGTCCGACGGCGGCGCCTCTTCGCCCTCGGGCGGGAGGGTGCGGCTGGTGGCGGGCCGGCTGACCGCGCGCAACAGCTGCTCGAAGCCGCCGGGAGTGAAGATGAAGAGCATCTGGCATCCCTCTGGGCCGGTCTTGTAGCTGTGCGGGATGTCCCGCGGGCCGAGCAGGTAGTCGCCGGCGCGAGCCTCGATCGTCTGGTCACCGACCTCGAATGTGGCGCTGCCATCGAGGATCCAGAACGCCTCATCCTCCTTGTGGTGCACGTGCAGCGGCGCCTCCTTGTCGGGCGGTTCGGTGATCTCGAGGATCGTCATCTGCCCGCCCGTGGTCGCGGCTGTCGCCTTGATCTCGGCGAGGCCGTCGCCCCACCAGCGCGCCTCGCCCTCTGCGGCGGGGACCGCCGCGGGTTCCGGCGCTGCCGTTCCTGCAGTCTCCGGCGTCATGTGTTCCTCCCTGGTTTGCGATCGAAACCGTTGCGAGAAGGGTCGCGGCTGGCAGCGGGCCGAGCATCGTTGAAACTACCCAAGGGCACTGGCGAGGTCCAGCTGCGCCCGAGCGGCGTGTAGCGGTAGCCGAGCGCGGAGAATGTCTCGGCCGAATGCTGGAGAAGCAACAGCGCGCGGTCATCGCCCCCGGCCGCCATGCAGGCGACCGGCCGCCAGCTTCAAGCGGCCGCGATCCGCCCGCCGCCGAAGCCCTCGGCCGCGGCGGACCAGGGCTAGCCGACGCAGCCACGTTGCCGTGCTCCCCATGATGCCGACGCCTGCCGGCCCGGATCGCGGGTTTCGATGTCTCGTGGCTACCAGAGCGAGTGCACGACGGGCGAGCCGTGCAGCACGGCGATCTCGGCGTTGCCCGCCCACTCCATCAAGGCGTTGAAGTCCTCCCAGCTCTCGGCGCCCTGCTTCCAGTGGTCCTCCAGACCCGCCGGATTCTCGTAGACCTCGTCCAGGACGTAGCAGGTGTTGCCCGTCGGCTCGGATGCCGGGTCGAGCTTGTTGGACAGCTCAGGTCCCTTCACGACGTTGTAGTGCAGCAGGGCCAGCTCCCCGTCGCGGTGGTGGGTCTGCTCCATCCACTTCGCGTGGCTGGCGACGATCCGATCACCCTCCTCGACTTGGTCGGGACCGACGGTGAAAAGGAACGTGACCTGAGTGTTTCCCTGATGCGACATGGGCCTCTGTCTCTGTTTGAGGACGTGTTTGCCGACTCTATGAGACTCCGCACCAGCGTGCACGAATTTGGAGCGATCACCGGCGAGCGGCTCGGCAGAATCCCGTGCTGCCCCCCAAGCCGCCATGCGGTGCGACCTGTTACTCACAGGAGCTGCGCTGATTCGGCCTTGCCAACCGTGGTGTCCGATTGCCACAATGGATCCAGGCCAGGTTTTCCCGCCCCGCTGGCTGACAAGGACTTTGTCGCACGGCAGCGAACTGGGAGCACAGTGAAGATCGGCCTCTTGAGATCGTCCAAGCGTGCGGGCGCCGCGTCCGACGCGATTGCTCACGAGCGCGAGCGCTTCGAGTACCTCGAGGCCGGCGCGGAGACCGCACTGCTCAGGCTGGCGCTGCCGGTGCCGTGGGTCGACTCGGAGCCCGACAGCATCCGCCTGACGGCCACGAACGACGAGGCCACCGTCACCCTTGCCCCGCTTCCGACCGCCGCACGCGGCGCGGTGGCCACTCGCGAGGCCGATGACGCATGGCAGGTGGGATTCTCCGCTCCCCTCGAGCTGATCCGTGACCCGCGCGCGGAGTTCATGGTGACCGTGGATGATCAACCGCCGCTCGCGCTTCCCAGCCCGACGCCGTGTGAGCCTGGCCCGCGAGTACGGCGAGCCGAGAACGGCAAATCTTCCGAGGCGGACACCGATGCAGGCGACCGGACCGAGCGCGCCGATGACACCGTCGCCGGCCTGAGGCGGCTGAACGAGGAGATGGTGCGGGACTTGGAGGAGGCGAACCGGCGCCTGGAGATTCTCCGAGCTGCGGCGGAGGAACAGATCGGCCGCGAGCGCGCCGGGCGGGCCTCGGCGGAGGCAAGGACTGCGGAGTCGGTCGAGGCCCAGGAGGCGGCGCGGGCCGAGGTCGCGGCGCACGCGCAAGAGGCCGAGCGTGAGCGCGACGCACGGGTCGCCGTGGAGGCGCGCGTTGCGGAGCTGGTCGAAGCGGCCGACGTGGCGCGGGCTGAGGTCGAGGCGCGTGAGCGGCAGTTGGCTGAATCGCGTGAGCACCAGGAGGCCCTACAGGCGCGGGTTGCGGACTTGGAGGCTGCGGCTGAGTCGCTCGAGGCCGAGCGCGGCGAGCGTGCGGGTCTCGAGGGCCGGGTCGCGCAGCTGGTTGCCGAGGCTGAGGAGCGTGAGCGCCAGGTGGCTGGTTCGCGGGAGGCTCGGGAGGCTCTGGAAGCTCGGATTGCGGAGTTGGCCGAGGCGGCCGACGCCGCGCGGTCCGAGGCTGAGGCGCGCGAGCGCCAGTTTGCTGGTTCGCGTGAGGATCAGGAGGCTTTGGAGGCGCGGGTTGCGGAGTTGACGGCTGCGGCCGAGGTGGCCGAGGCTGCGGCTGAGGCGGCGCGGGCCGAGGCTGAGGCTGCAGATGCGTCGCTCGAGCGTCAGCGGGGCGAGTGGGCTGGTCTCGAGGGCCGGGTCGAACAGCTGGTTGCCGAGGTCGAGGCGCGCGGGCAGGAGATAGAGCGTGAGCGCGCGGCACGGGCCGCCGCGGACGCGCGCATTGCGGAGTTGGTCGAGGCGGCCGATGTCGCGCGGTCCGAGGCTGAGGCGCGTGAGGAGGATGCTGGGCGTGAGTCGGCGGCGCGTGTGTTGTTGCAGGAGCGGGTGCGCGAGTTGATCGAGGCTGGTGACGTGGCTCGGGCCGAGGTCGAGGCGGTGTCCGAGCAGCTCGAGGGTGAGCGGGAAGTGCGCGCCGAGCTGGAGGGGCGGGTTGCGGAGTTGGAGGCTGCGGCTGAGGCTGCGCGGGCTGCGGCTGAGGCGGCGCGGGCTGAGGCTGAGTCGGTGTCTGACGAGCTTGAGGGTGAGCGGGGCGAGCGGGCTGTGTTGGAGGGTCGGGTTGCGGAGTTGGTGGCTGCGGCTGAGGTGGCTGAGGCTGCGGCTGGGGCGGCGCGGGCTGAGGCTGAGGCGCGTGAGGAGGATCTTGGGCGTGAGTCGGCGGCGCGTGTGTTGTTGCAGGAGCGGGTGCGCGAGTTGATTGAGGCTGGTGAGGTGGCGCGGGCCGAGGTCGAGGCTGCGAAAGAGTCGCTCGAGGGTGAGCGGGGCGAGCGGACCGAGTTGGAGGGCCGCGTTGCGGATTTGGTGGCTGCGGCCGAGGCGGCGCGGGGCGAGCGTGATGCGTTGGCCGAGCGGTTGGAGGGCGAGTCGGCCAAGCGCGCTGTGCTCGAGGGCCGGGTGCAGGAGCTGACGCAGGCGCGCGATGCGGCTGGTGAGGAGTTGGCGGCGGTTGGTAAGCAGCTGGCGGACGCGCGTGAGGGTGCTCGCGTTGAGGGTGAGCGGATGAAGCGGGCGCTCGAGCAGGCGCGTAATGAGGTCAAGCCACGTGCGGCGCGGCGGATCGCTGCGGCCGAGGATCGCTACCGCCAGGAGAGTGAGCGCGCGGGTGAGCTCGAGCGCAGGCTGGCGGAGAGCGCGAGCCTGCTCGCCGAGCAGGACGCGGCGCGGATCGCCGGCGAACAGGAACTCGAGCGCGTCAAGGAAGAACTCGACGGCATCACCCGCGCGCACACCGACGCGAAACGACAGGTCGAAGAATCAGACCAAAAGGTGGCCGAGGAGACGCGGAGGCGCGTGGAGCTTTGCCGAGTGCTCGAACACGAGCGTGCCCAGCACCAGGAGCGCATGGACGAGGTCAGCGCGGCGGTCGCAGACGAGCTGCGCGCGCGGGTGGAGTCGGAGCGAGACCTCGAGCGTGCGCGTGGCGAGCTCAGGCAGTTGGCGGACGAGCGCGCGAAGATGGAAGCGTCCCTCGCGGAGCTGGAGCAGCGGGCCGCCGCGGATGAGGACGCGGTTGGGCGTGAGTCGGCGGCGCGTCTGTTGCTGCAGGAGCGGGTGCGCGAGTTGATCGAGGCTGGTGACGTGGCTCGGGCCGAGCTCGAGGCGGTGTCCGAGCAGCTCGAGGGTGAGCGGGAAGTGCGCGCCGAGCTGGAGGCGCGGGTTGCGGAGTTGGAGGCTGCGGCTGAGGCTGCGCGGGCTGCGGCTGAGGCGGCGCGGGCTGAGGCTGAGTCGGTGTCTGACGAGCTTGAGGGTGAGCGGGGCGAGCGGGCTGTGTTGGAGGGTCGGGTTGCGGAGTTGGTGGCTGCGGCTGAGGTGGCTGAGGCTGCGGCTGGGGCGGCGCGGGCCGAGGCTGAGGCGCGTGAGGAGGATCTTGGGCGTGAGTCGGCGGCGCGTGTGTTGTTGCAGGAGCGGGTGCGCGAGTTGATTGAGGCTGGTGAGGTGGCGCGGGCCGAGGTCGAGGCGGTGTATGAGCGGCTTGAGGGTGAGCGGGGCGAGCGGACCGAGTTGGAGGGCCGGGTTGCGGATTTGGTGGCTGCGGCCGAGGCGGCGCGGGGCGAGCGTGATGCGTTGGCCGAGCGGTTGGAGGGCGAGTCGGCCAAGCGCGCTGTGCTCGAGGGCCGGGTGCAGGAGCTGACGCAGGCGCGCGATGCGGCTGGTGAGGAGTTGGCGGCGGTTGGTAAGCAGCTGGCGGACGCGCGTGAGGGTGCTCGCGTTGAGGGTGAGCGGATGAAGCGGGCGCTCGAGCAGGCGCGTAATGAGGTCAAGCCACGTGCGGCGCGGCGGATCGCTGCGGCCGAGGATCGCTACCGCCAGGAGAGTGAGCGCGCGGGTGAGCTCGAGCGCAGGCTGGCGGAGAGCGCGAGCCTGCTCGCCGAGCAGGACGCGGCGCGGATCGCCGGCGAACAGGAACTCGAGCGCGTCAAGGAAGAACTCGACGGCATCACCCGCGCGCACACCGACGCGAAACGACAGGTCGAAGAATCAGACCAAAAGGTGAAGGCCGCCGAGGCCGCTGTCGCCCGCGAACGCGAGGCGCGCCACTCCGCCGAGGAGCGGCTCGAGGACGTCAAGAGCGTCCTCTCCGAAGGACCCCGGATCGTCAGCGGCTAGCCGGCCGCCATCTTCGCCGCCGTGTGAGCGCGGTGGACGGCCGCGTGCGGTTCATCGTCCAGGGGGCCAGCTCCGGCATGGGCAGCGCCGTGCTCGCCTCCCAGCGCCCGAAGTAGGCGTTCAGGTCTGGCACTGCGTCAAACGAACGTCCGCCGAATAGACACGCCTGTTGCCCTGATCCACGAACCGTGAGAAGGTCGCGGAGATGCGCCGGAAACTCCTGATGGTCGCGGCAGCGCTCTGCATCGCCCCGGCGTCGGCCGAGGCCTACGACACCGGCCCGCACGCCGACATGACCCGCGACGCGCTGACGTCCGAGGGGTTCGGCGCGGCCGCCGCCGACGTGGGAATGGTCGACAACTGGCTGGTCGACTACTACACGAATCCGGATAAGAATCCATACTCGGGGCACGCCAACGCGCTGATCGGGGTAACCCGGCTGGGGCTGGCACGCGAGAGCTGGCCCAAGATCTGGGTCGAGAGCGCGCGCAAGCTGCACTTCGACGCCGAGAAGCGGTCGCCTGACATGCCGGACCTGTCAACGACCGCGGGCGTGGACCAGGAGTGGCGGCGGCTGATGGCGGTCACGCGGATGCGCGCTCAGTACGCCGCGCAGAGGAACGACCCAATCCGCGTGATGACGGTGATCGGCACCTCCCTGCACGCGGTGCAGGACTTCTACACGCACAGCAACTGGGTCGAGGACCCCAACGCGGCGACCGGCCGCGGCGGCCCCGGGCTGGCGGGGCGCGGCTTCGGCCAGACGCCCACGTGGTTCGACGTTCCCGCGGACAGGCGCGCGACGCTGACGGGCGCGAGCGAGATCTACACGGGCGTGAAGGGTGTGCCGCGCGGGCACGGCAACTGGCAGTCGGACAAGAACAGGACCCTGTTCGGCGGCCTGAACAAGGACTGGCCGGGCCGGCCCAAGTACCGCGAGTCGTACGCGACCGCTTACTTCGCGTCGCGCCAGTGGATCCGCGCGATCCGCGGCTGGGTGGGCAACGACGTGCTGTGGCGGCGGGCGATGACGCTGCCGCCGACGTCGGAGCTGCGCCACGACGTGGCCGGCGCAGAGTCGATCTCGCAGTTCAGCGGCCACTGGCAGGGCGGCGGCGAGCCGTGCGTGCCGTTCAGCTGCGGCGAACGGACCGGCAACGCGGGAAGCATCAGCAGCCTGCGGCTGGCGCTCGGCGACTACCACGACCGCGGCCCGACCCGCTACCGGCGAGCGTTCAATGAGGTGATCGGCACGTGGGGCAGCTACCCGATCGAGCGCGAGGTGCTGCCCGACCTGCCATCTACCAAGACCGACCAGGCGCGGACGCGGTTCGCGCAGCTGGAGGTGCGCGACTACAGGGGCATCTCGCTCGGTGACACGCCCGGCTCCGCGGACATCTATGCCAACGCGAGGATCCGCGGTCAGCCCTACACGTCCACGATCATCAATGGCGAGGACTCGTTCAGCTTCCCCGGCAGCTACGCGCCGTTCACGTGGATCCGGTCCGTGCCCGTCGGCCACAGGGCCAGCACGCCGGTGACGTCGATGACGGTCCGGATCGAGACCGCCGACAAGGGGTCGGCCGGTACCGACGACGACGTCTACCTGCGCGTCGGGGGCAAACGCTTCTCGCTCGACAAGGGCCTGTACAACGACTTCGAGCGCGGCGACGACGACACGTACAGCGTGCCGATCGGCGGCGCGACCCGCGCTGGCTTGACGCTGGCCGACATCGACAGCGTGGCGATCGAGAAGAGCAAGGACGGTCTTGGCGGCGGCTGGCGGCTGAAGGGAGTGACGCTCGTCGTCAACGGGCGCACGCTGGTGCGTGAGCGCAGCATCGACCGCTGGCTCGAGGACTCGAAGCGCCAGTGGGTGAAGGCCCTGCCGCGCGACAACCGCACCGCCGACGTGGTCCCCGTCTGGCTGGAGCTGAAGGAGGACGACTTCGGGCCCCAGGACACGGGCGACATCAACGAGTACGACCGGCACACCTCGCAGCCGATCGCCTACCGGATGGGATCCAGCGAGCTGCGCCGGATCACCGGCGACGACCGCTACAAGGGCCGCAGGTCGCTGGACAACGGCGACCGCGCCCGGCTGACGTATCGCCTGACGACGTTCAGCGTTCGCCCGCCGCCCTGACCCCACGGCGCCGGGCGGTAGGTCGGCAGGACCACCCCGGAGTCGAACCGCACCCACGTGTCGAACGAGGGACCGTGCGACAATCGCCAGCGGATGGCCTCCGCGACCGCAACCCGCACCGTCCACCGCCAGTGCAACCTCTGCGAGGCGCACTGCGGGATAAACGTGGAGGTGGACGGGGCGAAGGTGCTGCGGATCACCGGTGATCCCGAGGACGAGTTCTCGCGCGGGTACATCTGCCCGAAGGCGGCGGCGCTGGCCGACCTGTACGAGGACCCCGACCGGCTGACGAAGCCGGTCCGGCGGACCGGCGACGGGTGGCAGGAGATGGAGTGGGACGAGGCGCTGGACTTCGCCGCCGCCGGCTTGCGCCGGGTGCGCGCCGAGCACGGCGATGACGCCGTGGCCACCTACCTGGGCAATCCCGGTGCGCACACCTGGGCCGTGCTCTCGTTCCTGGGGCTGCGCTACGTACTGGGCACGAGGAACAACTCGTCCGCGACCTCGACCGACCAGCTCCCTCAGCATCTGACCTCGGCGGAGATGTTCGGCAACCTGGCGCTGTTCCCGATCCCCGACGTGGACCGGACCTCGCACATGCTGATCTTCGGCGCCAACCCGGCGGTCTCGAACGGGTCGCTGATGTCGGCGCCGGGGGTGCGCGACCGCCTGCGCGGCATCCTCGCACGCGCCGGCACCGTGGTGGTGGTCGACCCGCGCCACACCGAGACGGCCAAGCTGGCCACCGAGCACGCCCAGGTCCGCCCCGGCGGGGATCCGTACATGCTGCTTGGCATGCTGCACGTGCTGTTCGCCGAGGAGCTTGTGGACCTGGGAGCGGTTGGCGACTTCACGGACGGGCTCGAGAGCGTCCGCGCGCTTGCGAGCGAGTGGCCACCCGCTCGCGCCGCAGGCCCCAGCGGCATCGACGCGGACACGATCGCGCGGCTGGCGCGCCAGTTCGCCGCTGCCGAGACGGCCGTGGCCTACGGCCGGGTGGGTGTCTGCCAGCAGCGGACCGGGACGCTCACGCACTGGCTGATCAACGTCCTGAACGTGGTCACCGGCAACCTCGACCGCCCCGGCGGCGCGATGTTCACCAACCCGCCCGTCGACGTCGGTCAGGTGCTCAAGCTGGCAGCCGTGGCCGGCGTCGCAGGCAGCCACCGCAGCGCGTGCCAGCGCGTGAGCGGCCTGCCCGACATGAACGGTGAGTTCCCGGTGGCGGGACTTGCCGACGAGATCACCACCGCGGGCGAGGGCCAGGTGCGCGCGATGCTGGTGTACGCGGGCAACCCGGTGCTGTCCTCGCCCGGCGGCAACCGGCTCGGCGAGGCGATGGACGAGCTGGACTTCTGCGTGGCCATCGATCCCCACATCACCGAGACCAGCCGTTACGCGGACGTGATCCTGCCGTCGGTGTCGCCGCTGGAGCGCGACGACCTGGACATCGTGATGCCGGCCGTGTCGGTGCGAAACCACGTGCGCTTCAGCCCCGCGGCGGTGCCCAAGCGCAAGGGCGGCAAGGAGGACTGGGAGATCATCACGGGCCTGACCAAGCGGCTGGGCGGGGGCGTCAGGGGCCGCGCCGTCGCCGAGGCGGTTGGCGTGGGCTCGATGCTGGGCCTCGCCAGCCCCGCGCGGCTGATCGACGCCGCGTTTGCCGCCGGTCCCTACGGCCTGCTGCGCAAGGGCCCGTTCAGGGCGCTGACCGTGAGCAAGGTCAGGAAGGCGGCGCATGGAATCGACCTCGGTCCACTGGAGCCGCGCCTGCCGGGCGCGCTGCAGACGCCGGGCAGACGCGTGCGGCTGGCGCCGGCGCTGTTCGTCGAGGAGGCGCGCCAGCTGGAGCGGCTGGCCGACGAGCGCGAGCGGGCGCTTGGCGACGGCTTCGACCTGACGCTGATCGGCCGCCGCTCGCTGCGCAGCAACAACTCGTGGCTGCACAACAGCGCCCGGCTGATGAAGGGCGCCGACCGCTGCACGGCGCTGCTGCATCCCGATGACGCCGAGGCGCGCGGGCTGGCCGACGGCGTTGCCGTACGGGTGGCGTCGCGCGTGGGGGAGATCGAGCTGCCGCTGGAAGTCAGCGACCAGATCCGGCCCGGCGTGATTTCGATCCCGCACGGGTTCGGCCACGGCAAGCCGGGTGTGAGCTGGAAGCTGGCGGCGTCGAAGCCGGGGGTGAGCGTGAACGACCTGACCGACCCGGCCGTGCTCGACCGGCTGACGGGCAACGCCGCCTACAACTCGGTGCCGGTGAGCGTGGCCGCCGCGTAGCCGCGCGAGCCAGGCGGGATAGGCTGACCGCCATGGCGGTCCCCGAGCCGATCGGCGTGGTCGGCGCCGGCACGATGGGCCTGGGCATCGCACAGCTGGCCGCGCAGGCGGGCGCGCGCACCCTGCTGCACGACCCGGTGCCGGAGGCGCTGGAGGCGGCGCGCGAGCGGCTGGCGGCCGGCCTCGAGCGGCCGATCGCCAAGGGCCGGATGACGGCCGGCGAGGCCGACGCGATCGTGGACCGGGTCGAGCCGGTCGGCGCGATCGGCGACCTGGCCGCGTGCGCCGTGGTCATCGAGGCGGCGCCCGAGCGGCTTGATCTCAAGCACGAGCTGTTCGCAGAGCTGGAGGCGGTCGTGCCGGGCGACTGCGTACTGGCCACGAACACGTCGTCGCTCTCCGTGACCGAGCTGGCGGCGCCACTGGCGCGTCCGGAGCGGGTCGTCGGGCTGCACTTCTTCAACCCCGCGCCGGTGATGCGGCTGGTGGAGGTCGTCGCCGGCCAGGCATCGTCGGATGTCGCGCTCGCCACGGCCCGGGCCGTCGGCGAGGCGATGGGCAAGCACGTGATCGATGCGCGCGACATCGCCGGCTTCCTGGTCAACCGCGTGAACCGCCCGTTCTCGCTCGAGTCGCTGCGGCTGGCCCAGGAGGGCGTGGCCGCACCGGAGCAGGTCGACCGCATCGTCCGCCTCGGCGGGGGCTTCCGGATGGGCCCGTTCGAGCTGATGGACCTGGTGGGCATCGACACCAACCACGCCGTTGCCGAGCAGTTCCACCGCCAGACGTACGGCGAGCCGCGCTACCGGCCGTCGCCGCTGGCGGCGCGGATGGTCGCCGCGGGCACGCTCGGGCGCAAGACCGGCAGCGGCTGGTATCGGTACGCCTCCGGCGGCGAGCACCGGCCGCCGGACCCCGATCCGCCCGCAGGCGGTGGCGGTGACGGGCGCGCGGTGGCGGTGACGGGCGCGGGCGCGGTAGCCGCCGCGCTGCGCGCGGCCCTGGACCGGAACGGTTTCGATGTGAGCGACCGCGGCGGCGAGCCGTGGCTGGTGGTTGGCTGTGACGGCCCCGTGGCGGGCGAACACCGGATGGTGCTGGTCGCGACCGCGTCGCTGCACCGGCTCGACCCGGGCGCGGCCGGCTTCCACCTGCTGGCGCCGCTGCGGCCAGGGGGCGTGATGGAGCTGACGGCCACGACGGCGACGCCGCCCGAGACGCTCGCCCGCGCGCGCCAGCTGGCGGCCGCGCTCGGCCTGCACGCCGAGCAGGTTGGCGATGCGCCCGGCCTGGTGCTGGGCCGGATCGTCTGCCAGCTCGTGAACGAGGCGGCGTTTTTGATCGGCGAGGGCAACGGCACCGCCGCCGACGTGGACGCCGGCCTGGAGCTGGGCGTCAACCACCCGCGTGGGCCGGTGGCGTGGTCGCGTGAGCTCGGCCTGGCGCACGTGATCGCCGTGCTGGCCGCGCTGCACCGTGAGCGCGGCGAGGCCTACCGCGCCGCGCCGCTGCTTGCGCGGCAGGCAGCGCTCGGTGCGGCGCTCGATGACTAGCGGCCGCTACGATCGCAGCCATGGACCGGCGTGACGTTCGCCTGCTCGTAGGTCTCGCGGCCGTGTCGGCCGCGTTGCTGCTGGCGTTCGCCGCCGGCGTCGTCGGCGGCACGATCCTGTTTGCCGCGCCGATCGCGCTGCTGGCCGTGCCGCTGCTTTCGGGCCGCTACGTCGGCGAGCGCTCGATCGAGCGTCTGGCAACCCGCCGAGCCGGCGGTCCGGCACGCGTGCCGGTCGCCGGCCCCGCGCTGGTCACCGGCCACGGCACCGCCCGCGCGTTCCCACGCGGCGGACTGCTTGTGGCCGCCTCGCTTGCCGAGCGCGGCCCGCCGCACGCGCTCCCCGAGTCCTAGTCCCCGGGCAGGCCCCGGGGACCCGAATCCCTGGAGGCCCGTGTCCAAGCTCAGCCGCGGCGCCTCGGCGCTGGCCGTGCTGGCGCTGACGGTTCCCGCATCCCAGGCCCTCGCCCACGGCGGAGGCAGCGTCAACTACATCTCGACCGTCCGTTCCCTGCCCGGCGCGCCCGGCGTCTCGGCCACCGTCCAGGACCGCGACGACCGGCTCCAGTTGCGCAACACCGCCAACCGCACGGTCACGATCTACGGCTACAACCGCGAGCCGTACGCCCGGATCCAGCCCGGCGGGCGCGTGCAGGTCAACCAGCGCTCGCCGGCGCTGTACCTCAACGAGGACCGCTACGCCGAGGTGGACGTGCCGGCCAAGGCGGACGCCAAGGCCGCCCCGCAGTGGAAGACGCTGAACGACACGGGCACGTTCGACTGGCACGACCACCGGATCCACTGGATGGTCAAGAAGCGGCCGGGGAAGGTCACGGATCCGGACAGGCGGACGAAGGTCTTCGACTGGCGCGTGCCGGTGCGTGTGGACGGCCGCCCGGCCGCGATCCGCGGTGACCTGTTCTGGGAGCCCGAGCCGGGCGGCGGCTTCCCGCTGGCCGCGGGCGTGGCGTTCGGCGTGCTGTCGCTGGCCGGCGGCGTGCTGGTCGTGGTCGTGCGCCGCCGCCGCCGCGGAGGTTCGCCGCAGCCGGCCAAGGAGGCATGGTGAGGTGCGCGCTGGCGGTGGCGCTGGTGCTGTTGGCGCTGCCCGCGGCGGCACAGGGCCACGCGACCGTGACCGAGACGTCGCCGTCCCAGGGCACGGCGCTGAAGAGCCAGCCACGGCAGGTGGTGTTCCGGTTCAGCGAGAACGTGGAGACGCGCTTCGGCGCCGTTCGCGTGTTCGACCGCGAGGGCCGGCGCGTGGACACCGGCGGCACCACCCAGCCGACCGCCGCGAGCGCGGCCACGAAGCTCGAGCGCGGCGTGGCCGAAGGCCCCTATACCGCCACTTACCAGGTGGTGTCGGCCGACTCGCACCCGGTTGCCGGCGGCTTCACGTTCACCGTCGGTCGCTCGGGCGGCCAGTCGGCGGCGGCGGTCGCCAGCCTGATCGACGACGAGGGCCCGGGAGCGGTGGCCCACACCGGCTTCGACGTGGTCAAGGGCGCTGCCTACGGCGCGACCGCCCTGTTGGCCGGTGGCGCGATCTTCCTGTGGCTGGCCTGGCTGCCCGCGATACGACGGGTGGCCGGAGCGCAGGCGCGCTGGCGCGACGCCTCGATCGCCGTGGCGGGGCGCGTGCGCACGATCGGATTGGCCACCGCCGGCGCCGGCGTGGCGCTGTCGCTGGCGGGCATCCTGCTGCAGGGAGCGGAGGCCGGCGGCACGTCGCTTGGCGACGCGCTCGCCATGTCGGTGGTGCACGACGTCCTGGCCACCGGCTTCGGCGCCGCGTGGGCGGCGCGGCTGGCCGGATTCACGGCGCTTGGGCTGGTGCTGTGGCTGCCGCCGGCGCGCCGGCGGGTACCGGCGCTGCAGCCTGCCTCGGTCGGTGCCACCGGCCTGGCTCTCAGCCGCGCGCCGCGGCCCGTCAGCGCCATGGCGGCCGTGGCCGTGGCGGCGCTGGTGGTCACGCCCGCCTTTGCCGGCCACGCCAACGCGACCGACCCGAGGGCGCTGATGCTGCTCACCGACGCCGGCCACGTGGCCGCGATGAGCGCGTGGGTCGGTGGCGTCGCGTTCCTCGCTCTGGCCGTCCCCGCCGCCACCCGCCTGCTCGAGCCCGGCGAGCGCACGCGGCTGCTGGCCGCCGTGGTGGCCCGCTTCTCGACGATCGCGCTGGTGGCGGTGGCCGTCCTGGTGGCGACGGGAGTGCTGCAGTCGGTGGTGCACCTGCAGTCGTTCGGCGACCTGCTCTCGACCGGCTACGGACGGGCGATCCTGATCAAGTCCGGGCTGGTGGTTGTGCTGGTGGCGGCCGGCGCCGCCAACCGCCGGCGCACGCTGCCGCGGCTGCGCCGCCTTGCGGCCGGCGACGAGGCGCCCGGCGCCGCTGGGCTGAGCCTACGCCGGGTCATCCGCGGCGAGCTTGCGCTGATGGCCGTGGCCATCGGCGTGACTGCGGCGCTCGTGGGCTACGCGCCGCCGGCCACCTCGGCGAGCGGACCGGCATCGCTGAGCACCAACCTCGGGCCCGCGCGGCTGGAGTTGACGGTGGCACCCGCCAGGGCCGGCGTCAACGAGATCCATCTCTACCTGTTCGACCGTCGGAGCGGCGCCCAGTACGACAGGCCCAAGGAGCTCAACGTGAGCGCGCGGCTGCCCGAAAAGCGCATCGGCCCGCTGGAGCTGAGGCCGCGCAAGACCGGCCCCGGGCACTACACGATCCCGGCGGCCACGCTCGCACCCGTGGGTGAGTGGCAGCTGAACGTGGACGCGCTGGTCAGCGAGTTCGACCAGTACTCGGCCAAGGTCGAGGTGCCGATCCGGTGAGCCCGCTGTGGTCCTTCTTGCTGACGCTGGCGTACTGCCTGCCGGTTCTGGTCCTGGTCGTGCCGCTGCTGGCCCGCCGCTACGTCGGCGGGCGGGCGCTCGAGCGGCGTATCCGGCGCCGGCGGCGCGGGCCGGCGCATGCCCGCGCCGCCAGCGATCCCCCGTCCCGCCACCGGCTCGTCCGGATCCGCCGCTCCAGCGGTCCCGCGCTGCTGGCCGCCTCGCTGGCCGGGAGGGCCCCGCCATGTCGCTGAGCAGACCAAGCCCGTTTCTCAGAGACAAAGGAGCATCAGATGAAGAAGATCACGATCACCGCCCTGGCCAGCGCGAGCCTGCTGACGGTGCCGGCAATGGCCGACGCCCACGTGACCGTCCAGCCCAAGGAGGCCGCCGCCGGCGAGTTCACCCGGATGGACGTGCGCGTGCCGAACGAGGAGGACGACGCGGGTACGACGAAGGTACAGCTGCAGATGCCTCCGGGTTTCGCTTTCGTCTCCACCGAGCCGGTCCCGGGCTGGAAGGCCGAGATCAAGAAAGAGAAGCTGTCGAAGCCGATCGACGCCGGCCACGGCGAGAAGATCAGCGAGCAGGTGTCGCAGGTCACCTGGACCGGCGACGGCAAGACGGGCATCGTCAAGCCGGGCGAGTTCCAGGACTTCGGCCTCTCCGTCGGCGTCCCCGACAAGAAGCCGGGCACCAAGCTCACGTTCAAGGCGCTCCAGACCTACGAGGGCGGCAAGGTGGTGCGCTGGATCGGCCCGCCCGAGGCCGACAAGCCCGCGGCCCAGGTCACGCTGACCGCGGCCGAGGAAAAGCATGGCGGGTCGCACGACAAGGCCGAGAATGAGGAGACGGCGGACGTGGCGCCCGCGAGCGCGGCGGCCGACTCCGATGACGACGATGGGGCCTCGACCGCCCTGGTCATCGTGGCGCTGGCGCTCGGAGCCGCAGGCGTGCTTACCGGCGGCGCGGCGCTGATGAGGGGGCGCAGGACGGCGTGAGCTCCCGCGAAGAGCAGAAGCGCCAGCTCCGCGAGGAGCGTCAGGAACGCGATCAGCGGGCGGCCCACGCGGCCGCCCGCAAGCGCCGCCTGGGGATCCTGGGCGCGGTGACCGCGGCAGCGGTGGCCGTGGTGGTGGCGCTGGTGCTGATCGGCGGCGGCGACTCCGAGCCGTCCGGGGCCGGGGAGGGCGAGAGCCTGCTCGGCGCCGCCGACACGCGCGCCCTGTTCCGCGGCATCCCGCAGAACGGGGCCGTGCTTGGCAAGGCCGACGCGCCGGTCACGCTGGTCGAGTACGTGGACCTCCAATGTCCGTTCTGCGCCCAGTACGCCACCCAGGTGGCGCCGACGCTGGTCCGCGACTACGTGCGCTCGGGCAAGCTGCGGATCGTGCAGCGCACGGTCCCGATCCTGGGCCCCGAGTCCGAGACGGCCGCCACGTGGTCGGTGGCCGCGCAGCGGCGCGACCGGCTGTTCGAGTTCAACGAGCTGTTCTTCCGCAACCAGGGCCAGGAGAACAGCGGCTACGTGACCGCGGACTTCCTGCGCAAGGTGGCGCGGGGGGCGGGGCTTGACCCGGCGGCGATGGCGTCGGCGGCCGCCGAGCTGAGTCCGCCGGGCACGGGCGGCGTGAGCTCCACGCCGTCGTTCCGGCTCGGGCGCACGGGCGCCACGCCCGAGCCGCTCGCGGTCTCACAGCTGTCGGTGGACGAGTTCACGGCCCCGATCGAGCGGCTGCTTCGGTGAGGCGCGCCGCGCTCGGGCTGGCACTCGCGGGCGCGGCCATCGCCTCCTACCTGACCTACGTCCACTACGCGGGCATCGACCCGGCGTGCACCACCGGCGGGTGCGAGAAGGTCCAGAGCTCGGAGTACGCCGAGCTGATGGGTGTGCCGGTGGCGCTGCTGGGGCTGCTGGCCTACCTGGCGGTGGTGGCGCTGGTGCTGGCGCCGGGCGAGGCGGCCCGCGCCGGCGCCTGCCTGGTCGCGCTGGCCGGCTTCGGCTACAGCGCCTACCTGACCTGGCTTGAGCTGTTCGAGATCGACGCCATCTGCCAGTGGTGCGTGGCCAGCGCGGTGGTCATGACGCTGCTGGCGGCTACGACGACGGCGCGCTGGCTTCTGGGACCTGATCCACCATCTTCAGCTCCTCGCCCGCGCGCGTGAGGGTGAAGACGCGATTGGCGGTGCCGCGTGGGCGCACCACCACGACTTCGCACCCGAGCCCGCGCCCACGCTCGCTCGCCCGCAGGATCGTCCGCAGCCCGGACAGGTCGAGGAACTCGAGATCGCGGAGATCGAACACGAGCCGCGCCGGGGTAGGGGACCGCAGGGCCTGATCGAGGACGTTCTCGGCCGGGCCGACGGCGGCGAGGTCGAACTCGCCGTCGAGTCGCAGCACGACGGTGCCGTCGGTCTCGGTGACGGACAGCGTAAGAATGCTGCTGTCGACAGGGGCGGAAGGCATCCGGGGGGCCGGTGCCCAAGCTACCCCAGTGTCGGGCGCAGCGCTAGGCGCCGAGACCGCGCGCGATGACCATCTGCTGCACCTCGTCGGTGCCCTCGCCGATGGTCAGGATCTTGGCGTCGCGGTAGAAGCGGCAGACCGGGTACTCCTCGATGTAGCCGTAGCCGCCGTGGATCTGCACGGCCTCCTCGGCGCAGCGCACCGCCAGCCGGCCGGTCTTGAGCTTGGCCATCGCGGCAGTCTGTGAGAAGTCGCGCCCCAGGTCCTTCTCCACCGCCGCCTTGTAGGTCAGATAGCGCGCGGCGGCGATCTCGGTCGCCATGTCGGCCAGCTTGGTCTGGATGGCCTGGAACTTGGAGATCGACTGGCCGAACGCCTGCCGCTCCTTTGCGTAGGCCACCGCCTCGTCAAGCGCCCCCTGGGCCAGGCCCACGCCCATGGCAGCCACCCCGATGCGGCCGATGTCGAGCACCCTCAGGAATTGGCGGAAGCCGTGTCCGCGCGGGCCGAGCAGGTTCTGCTCCGGCACGCGCGCGCCGTCGAACGTCAGCGGCCGTGTGTCCGAGGCGTTCCAGCCCATCTTGCGGTAGGGCTCGCCGGCCTCGTAGCCGGCGGTGCCGTTCTCGACGATCAGGTTGGAGATTTCGTTGTCGCCGGTGCGGGCGGTGATGGCCACGTGGCCGGAGATCTCCGTCCCGGCGTTGGTGATGAACTGCTTGGCGCCGTCGATCACCCACTCGCCGTCATCAAGCCTCGCGCGTGTACGCACGTTGCCGGCGTCCGAGCCGGCCTCGGGCTCGGTCAGCCCGAACGCGCCCAGCTTCGTGCCGGCGCACAGGTCGGGCAGGTAGGCGTCCTTCTGGTCCTGGTCGCCGAACAGGTAGATCGGCTGCGTGCCGAGCGAGGTGTGCGCGCACAGCGTGATGGCCACGCTGGAGTCCACGCGCGTGAGCTCCTCCACGCACAGCGTGTACTGCAGCGTGGTGCCGCCCGCGCCGCCGACATCCTCGGGGAACGGTATGCCCATCCAGCCGAGCGCTGCCATCTTGGCCACAAGCTCGTATGGGAACGACTTCGTCCGGTCCAGCTCCTCGGCGGCCGGGCCGACCTCCTGGACGGCGAAGTCGCGCACGGTCTGCTGGAGAAGCCTTGTGTCGTCGTCGAGGTCGAAGTCCACGGTCCGGGAGACTAAGGGGATGGCCGCCGACTTCACCCTCCGCCTGGACCCCGCCCCCGGAGAGCAGCACGAGGAGGTGCTGATCGTCGAGCGCGACGGGCGCGAGGAGCGGATGCGCCTCCACGAGTACGACCGCGTCTACTCGATTCCCGGGCTGTACGACGAGGTGCTGCGGCGGGTGCAGTACGCATCGCCGGCCAAGGTCGCCGAGCTGCTGTTCGCGGTCGCCTCGCCGGGTGATGTGCGGGCCCTGGACCTTGCGGCCGGCAACGGCGTCTCGGCGGACCCGCTCCTGGCCGGCGGCGCCGCCGCGCTGGTTGGCATGGACCTGATCCCCGAGGCACGCGACGCGGCGCTGCGCGAGCGCCCGGATGCCTATCTCGAGTACGTGGCCGGCGATGTCGGCGAGCCCGGCCTGGTCGAGCGGCTGGTGGCCGAGCACGACCTCAACGCGCTGGTCTGCTCGGGCGGCATCTCGCACATCCCGGTCGAGGCGTTCGCCGCCGGCTGGGCGCAGTTCCCCGCCGGCTCCTGGATGGTGGCCACGGCCCGCGAGGACATGGACGAGTACGCCACCCGCCTCGAGGACGTGCACACCGAGCGCTTCGTGCACCGGCTTGCGTTCGACGGTGAGCCGATCGAGTACATCGCGCTGCGCGGCCGCAAGCCGCGCGGCTGATCCCGCCCACGCGGTCCGCAGTGGGGTGGTTTGACGGTCACTATGACCGTCAAACCACCCCACCTGCTGAGGTCAGCCGCCCAGGGCTCCGGGGTCGCCCGGCACGTCGACGGCGTTGTCGCGCAGCGCCTCGAGCGGCACGATGTCCAGCGCCCGCTCGTGGGTCGATGCCAGCACCACGTACGCGGCCGCGCCCTCGTGGTGCGCGCGCAGCCAGTTGGCGGCGGTCACGCACCAGCGGTCGCCCGGCTTCAGGCCCGGGAAGCGGAACTGGGGCACCGGGGTGGTCAGGTCGTTGCCGATTCCGCGCTGGTGGTCCAGGAACTCCTCGGTGACCACGGCGCAGATGGTGTGGCTGCCCCGGTCCTCGGGGCCGGTGCGACAGCAGCCGTCGCGAAAGAAGCCGGTCACGGGGTCGGTCCCGCACGGCTCGAGCGCGCTGCCGAGCACGTTCCGCTCGCTCACGACGCCGAGCGGGCGGTCTCCAGCAGCTCGTCGCGCTCCGCCAGCTTCGCCCGCGGGCGGTCCGCGGCGCGGCCGCGCGCGCGCTCTTCTGCGTCGATGGCGCGCCAGCCGTCCAGCGTCACCAGGCGCGGCGCCTTCTCGGCCAGCATCGCGTCGACCGCCTCCGCGCCCGGCGCCTCGGGCGCGGGCAGCCGGTCCAGGTCGTCAAGCAGGCACGCCACGGTCTCGTTGGCGTCGCGTTTGTTGGTACCGAGGATCCCGGTCGGGCCGCGCTTGATCCAGCCGACGGCGTACACGCCCGGCACGACCGCGCGCGACTCGGCGTCCACCACGCGGCCGTCCTCGTTCGGCAGCACGTAGTTGCGCTCGTCGAACGGCACGTCGGGCAGCGGCACGGCGCGATAGCCGACCGAGCGCAGAACCAGCTCGCAGTCGATCGTCTCGGTCGCGTCACCCACCGGCCGGGCACGCAGCGCGCCCCCGTCATCACGCTCGATCCGGTTGCGCTGGACCTCGACAGACTCGACCCGGCCGTCGCCGTGGATGGCCACCGGCGAGGTCAGGAAGCGCAGCTCGATCCGGCGCGCCGCGCCCGCGGGAGCGGTTGCCGCGAACTCGCGCAGCAGCTCGACGTTCTTGGCCGCCGTGAACGTGCCCTCCGCCGCCAGCCACTCCTCTGACACCGGGTCCAGCTCGACGGCCGCGGGGTCCACGTGCAGGTCGACGCCGTCCATGCGCCCCATCTCGCGGAGCTCGGCGCTGGTGAAGGCGGCCTGCGCGGGCCCACGCCGGCCCAGCACGACGACCTCCTCGATCGCGGACGCGCGCAGCGCCTCGAGCGCGTGGTCGGCGGTGTCGGTGCGCTCGAGCACGGCCGGATCGAGCGTGAGCATGCGCGCAACGTCGGCGGCCACGTTGCCGTTTCCGATGATCACGGCACGCCTGCCGCCAAGCGGCGGATCGAGCCGGCGCCGGTCCGGGTGGCCGTTGTACCAGCCCACGAAGTCGGTGGCCGGCAGCGAGCCCGGCAGGTCCTCGCCGGGGATGCCCAGCGACTTGTCGGTCTGGGCGCCGACGGCGTAGATGACCGCGTCGTAGTGACGCATCAGGTCGGCGTGCGTGACGTCGCTGCCCACCTCCACATTGCCCAGGAAGCGGCAGCGGTGGCCCAGCACCTGGCGGTCGAACGTCTCGTCGAGGCGCTTGATCTCGTGGTGGTCGGGCGCCACGCCGCCGCGCAGCAGCCCCCACGGCGTTGGCAGCCGCTCGTACAGGTCGACCTCGGGGCCGCCGCCCATGCGCAGCAGCCGCGCGGCGGCGAACGCCCCTGCCGGCCCGGCGCCGATGATGGCCACCCGCCGGTCGTTCATCCGGCCGCCGGCGCGCGCTGGAGGAAGAACTGGGCGTTCAGGTCCAGCGCGTAGTCGTACTTCTCGGGCACCTCGTGGTCGGCGAAGATCGCGTCGACCGGGCAGGCCTCGACGCAGGCGTCGCAGTCGATGCAGGTCTCGGGGTCGATGTAGAGCTGCTCCGCGGTCTCGAAGTCGGGCGCCCCGGGGACGGGATGGATGCAGTCGGCCGGGACAGACCTCGATGCAGACGTCGTCCTTGATGCAGTTACCGGCGATCACGTAGGCCATGGAAAAAAGGTACTAGTCCCGGCCGGGATTCAGGTGCTTCGCCCGCCGCGGACGGCGTCGAGGACCTGGCCGAGTATCGCGATCCCGTGCCGGATGCTGTCCTCGGCCGCGCCGCTGTACCCCAGGACCACCGATGGTGGCGCGGTGGCGGGCTCGGCCCAGTGCCACGCGCCGTCCTCGATCGACACGCCGCGCTCTAGCGCCGTCGCGGCCAGGGCGTTCGCGTCCACGTCAGGCGGTAGCAGCACATGCAGGTGCAGGCCGGCCGCCTCTCCCTGCCACACGGTCTCGGGCAGGTACTCGCTGACGGCCTCGATCGCGGCGTCGCGCCGGGCCCGATACACCGGCCGCACCCTGCGCAGGTGGCGGGCGAAGTCCCCGCTGGCCACGAAGCGGGCGAAGGCCAACTGCTCGAGCAGCGGCGAGCCCATGTCGTCGAAGCGCTTCTCGCGCTCCACGGCTCCGATCAGGTCCCCGGGCAGCGCCACCCAGCCCAGCCGCAGAGCCGGCGTGAATGTCTTGCTCGCCCCACCGATGTAGGCCACGCGCTCGGGCGCCAGACCCTGGAGGGCGCCGATCGGCGTGCGGTCGTAGCGGAACTCGGCGTCGTAGTCGTCCTCGATCAGAAGGGCATCGTTGGCGCGCGCCCAGGCCACCAGCTCGCGGCGCCGGTCGCCACCAAGGGTGGCGCCGGTCGGATAGGAGTGCGCCGGCGCGACCACCACCGCGGCGATGTCGCGCTCGGCCTCCAGCGCGGAGAGGTCGATGCCGCCGTCGTCGACGGCCACCGGCACCGCCTCCACGCCCGTCATCGCGATCGCGGTGCGATGCATGGCGAAGCACGGGTCCTCGACCGCCACCCGGCGCGCGCCGGCGCGCCGCAGCGCCCGGCACACCAGCGTCACGCCCTGGGTGAAACCCGTGCACGCCAGCAGCCGCTCGGGGGCGGTGACCACCCCGCGTACCCGCCCCAGGTAGTCGGCAAGCTGCTCGCGCAACGCCGCCGCGCCCAGGCTCCCCGGATAGGCCAACCCGGCGTCGGGCAGCTCCGCCAGCGCGGCGCGGTAGTGACGCACCCAGCGTGCCCGTGGGAACAGTGCGGGGTCCGGCAGCCCGCCGAGCAGCCGCAGCCGGCCCGCGCCGCCGGCCGTCGCCCGGTAGGGGCCCTCGAAGAAGCCGGCCCGGCGAGCGGGGGCGGGCCGGGACGGCGGTTGGGCGCGCGTGGCGACCGCGGGCCGTACCCGCGTGCCCGAACCCTGCCGGGCGTCCAGGTAGCCGTCGGCGGTCAGGTTGCCGTAGGCCTCCACGACCACGCTGCGGGAGATGCCGAGCTCGGACGCCAGAACGCGCGTAGCGGGCAGCGACGCGCCCGGGCGCAGCCTGCCGTCCTGGATGGCGGTGCGAAGGCCGTGCTCGAGCTGCTCGCGCACCCCGCGCCCGTCCGCCGGCCGGCAGTCCACGAGCACATCCGGAGGGAACGCGGGGCCCGGTGAAGTGGTTTGGATATCCAAGACTGGATTGGATCTTGAACCAAACCGCCGTGGCGCGCACCCTGTGCCGGTGCCCCCCGCCGGGACGACAGCGCCTGCCTCCGAGGTCCGGGATCCCGTGTCGCGGGTCCGCTACGCCATCCACGAGCACGGCGACGGCCTGGTGGTGGACACCTGGATCGAGCCCGGCGGCGCCCTGCCGCCGCACCTGCACCCGGTCCAGGAGGAGGTGTGGAGCGTGGTCGAGGGCAAGGTCCACTTCCGGCTCGGAAGCGGCGCGCGCGTGATCGCCCCCGAGGATGGCGAGGTTCGCGTCCCCGCCGGCATGGTCCACGCCGTCAGCGCCGTCACCGACCGGGAGGCGCGGCTGCGCACGGTCGTGACCCCGGCGCTGCGGTTCCAGCCGTTCCTCGAGGAGAGCGCGGCCGCGGCCCGGGAGGGCCTGTTCACGCCGTCGGGCATGCCGCGCGGCATGGCCGGCGCGCGCTTCGCAGCGAGGTTCCTCAAGCGCTACCGCGGCGAAACGGTCTTCGTGCGGCCGCCGCGGCCGCTCCAGTGGCTTCTGATCACGCTGCTTGCGCGCGGCCTCTGAAAACGCTGTCGATTTCGGACGCGCCCGTTCGACTTGGGTATAGAGCGGGGCGAACGGCCCCCACGACCACAGGAGAGACAGATGCGATTCATGGCGATTGTCAAAGCCACTTCCGACAGCGAGGCCGGCATGATGCCCAGCGAGGAGCTGCTGCGCCAGATGGGCGATTTCAACGAGGAGATGGTCAAGGCGGGCGTGATGCTGGCCGGCGAGGGCCTGGCACCGAGCTCGACGGGCGCGCGCGTGGAGTTCGGCGATCAGCAACCCGTCGTCAAGGACGGGCCGTTCGCCGAGACCAAGGAGCTGATCGCCGGCTTCTGGATCATGCAGTGCGACTCGCTCGACGACGCCGTCGAGTGGATCAAGCGCTGCCCCAACCCCGACGGCGTGCACAGCGAGATCGAGGTCCGCCAGGTGTTCGAGGCCGATGACTTCGGCGAGGAGTTCACCCCTGAGATCCGCGAACAGCAGGATCGGCTGCGGGCGCAGACGGAGGAGAACGCGCGATGAGGTTCGTCGTCTTCCGCAAGGCGGACGACTTCACCGAGTCCGGCGGCCGGCCCAGCCGCGAGCTCCTGGACGCGATGCTGGCCTACAACGGCCGGATGATCGAAGCGGGCGTGATGCTCGAGGGCATGGGCCTCAGGCCCAGTTGCGAGGGCGTGAGGGTGATGTTCGACGGCCACGCCACGAGCGTCGTCGACGGCCCTTTCACCGAGTCCAAGGAGCTGGTGGCCGGCTTCTCGCTGTTGCAGACGCGCACGCGCGAGGAAGCGCTGGAGTGGCTGCGGCGCTGGCCGGCGGAGGACCACCCCGCCCGCCTCGAGCTGCGCCAGGTGCTCGAGGAGAACGGTGTCTGAAGCGCTGTGCTGTAGTCGGGGGCCGTGTCTGCGGTCCCCGACACGCACCGCGCGATCGACGCCGTATGGCGGATCGAGTCGGCGCGCCTGATCGCGGGCCTGGCGCGCATCGTGCGCGATGTCGGGCGAGCCGAGGACCTGGCGCAGGAGGCGCTCGTGGCGGCGCTGGAGCAGTGGCCCGAGCAGGGCGTACCGGACAACCCGGGCGCCTGGCTGATGGCCACCGCCAAGCACCGCGCGATCGACACGATCCGCCACGAGCAGATGGTCGATCGCAAGCGTGACGAGATCGCAGCCGAGATGGACGTGGTCGACGACCCCGATCTGGACGCACAGGCCGACGACGACATCGGCGACGACCTGCTGACGCTGATCTTCACCGCCTGCCACCCGGTGCTGAACACCGAGGGCCGGATCGCCCTGACCCTGAGGCTGGTGGGCGCGCTGACCACGCCCGAGATCGCGCGCGCCTTCGTGGTGCCCGAGAAGACGATGGCGCAGCGGATCGTGCGCGCGAAGCGGACGCTGAAGACCGCGGGCGTGTCGTTCGAGACGCCGCACGGGGAGGAGCGCGACGAGCGGCTGGCGTCGGCGTGCGAGGTGGTCTACGCGATCTTCAACGAGGGCTATTCGGCGACGGCGGGCGACGACTGGATGCGCCCGGCGCTGACCGAGGATGCGCTGCGACTGGGACGGATCCTGGCCGGGCTGGCGCCGACCGAGCCCGAGGTGCACGGATTGATGGCGCTGATGGAGATCCAGGCGTCCCGCGCCAAGGCGCGCACCGACGCCGGTGGGGTGCCGATCCTGCTGCTGGACCAGGACCGCGCGCGCTGGGACCAGCTGTTGATCCGGCGCGGGCTGGCGGCGCTCGAGCGGGCGGAGGAGCTCTGGGCGGGCCGGCGGCCGGGGCCGTACACGCTCCAGGCGGCGATCGCCGCGTGCCACGCGCGGGCGAAGCTGGCCGAGGACACCGACTGGAGCCGGATCGCGCTGCTGTACGGGCACCTGTCGACGCTCACCGGCTCGCCGGTGGTGGAGCTCAACCGCGGCGTGGCGGTGGGCATGGCCTCGGGCCCCGCGGCGGGCCTCGCGGTGGTCGATCAGCTCGTCGAGGGCGGCGACCTCGAGGGCTACCACCTGCTGCCGAGCGTCCGTGGCGACCTGCTGGCCAAGCTCGGCCGCGACGACGAGGCGCGCGCCGAGTTCGCGCGCGCCGCGGCGATGACCGCTAACCGGCGAGAGCGGGCGCTGCTGCTGGAGCGGGCAGCGGGAACAGCCCGATGAAGCGCTCGAAGCCCTGACGGTCGCCCTCGACGGCCAGGTCGCCGTCGGCGATCATCTCGTCGACCGACCGCCGGCCGCGGATCAGCTCGATCAGGCTGGACTGGGCGCCGGTCACGACCACATCCGGTGACACCGCTTCACCGCGCTCGGCCACCAGCGCGGCGCCGGCGACCGTGGCGAAGAAGTCCTGGCCGTCCAGCTCCATGGCCACCGTCAGCTTCAGGTTGCCCGCCTGCTCGGGGTCGAACAGGGTGCGCAGCGACAGCATCTGGGCGTCGAGGCTGATCCCCATCTCTACGGTCGGCGGGTTGGCCTCGGCGCCGCCCCAGCGGCCAAGGGCCACCAGCACCGGCTCGAGCGCTCGGCCCTTGGGGGTCAGCTCGTAGACCTGCGACGCGGCGGGGGGCGCCAGCTTGCGCTTGACCAGGATCTCGTTGGCCTCCATCTCGCGCAGCCGCTGGGCCAGCACGTCGGGGCTCACCTGGGGTAGCCCGGTGCGCAGGTCGGTGAACCGCTTGGGGCCGAGCAGCAGCTCGCGCACCACCATCAGCGCCCACCGCTCGCCGACGGTGTCGAGCGCGCGGGCGATCCCGCACGCGTCGCCATATGAACGCTTCTTCGAAGCCATGGGCACAATTGTAGCGCCAATTCCTACTCAGTGGTTGGAAGTACCAACTACAGCGTGGTGGACGAAGCTCAGCTTCGCGACGATCGCCCGCGCGAGCACGAACGGATACAGGTCCCCGGCGCCCATGCTGCGGTTGAGCGCGTTCAGCGCGTAGGTCAGCGGCAGCCAGTCGCCCAGCAGGGTGGCGAACTCGTCCTGACCGACCGCGGCCAGCTCGAGCCCCGGCGGGCCGGTCACCTGGACCCCGTAGGCCACCGCCGTCTGGAGCGTGTCGGCGATGTGCAGGTAGTGGGCGAACGTCTCGGCCCAGTCCTCCCAGGGGTGCATCGTTGCGTAGGCGCTGACGAACCGCCCGGGCCAGTCGGGGGCGGCGCCCCGCTCGTAGTGGCGGTTCATCGCCGCGGCGTAGTCCTCGCGCTCGTCGCCGAACAGCGCCCGGCAGGCATCCCAGTCGGTGACCACGATCGGCTGGTAGTAGTGGCCGATCTCGTGCCGGAGGTGGCCCAGCACGGTGCGGTAGGGCTCGGCCATCTGCGCCCGGACCGCCTCGCGGTGGGAGTCGTCGACCTCGGCCAGGTCGATCGTGACGACGCCGTCGGCGTGGCCGGTCGTCACGGCCTCGTTCTCGCTCGAGAGCATGTCGAAGGCCAGCCCGCCGTCGAGCGGCAGGCCCAGCTCTGCCAGCTCGAAGACCAGCCGGCGCTTGGCGGCCTCGGCCTCGGCGAAGCGCGCGAAGCCGGCCGGGTCGTCGTCGGCCGGGCGGGTGCGGGTGAGCGCGCAGGACAGGCAGGCCTCGCCCTCGGCGCCCACCACGGCGTTGCACGCGGCCGTGGCCTGGTGGGCGCAGCGGATGCGCTCGGACGGCCAGAAGGCCACCAGCTCGCGCTCGCCCCAGTCGAAGCCGTGCTCGGCCCCGCAGTGCAGGCAGCGGTTGCTCTCGAACGGGGCCAGGCGGTGACAGTTGCCGCAGGTGAAGGCTCTCACCGCGCAAGCGTAGGACGCCGACCGCGCGGCTGTCCTGCCCAGTGCCGCCACCGTCGGCTAAAGCCAGGACACTTCGGAACTACCGGACGCGCAGGCTCAGCCGCTTCGACTTGCCGGCCGCGCCCAGGCGGTCGGTGGCCGTGGTCACGGTGACGCGGTGGCGACCGGTGCGCAGCAGCGGGAGCTTGAGGCGGAACTTGCCCTTCCTGGCGCGCGTGGTGATGCGCAGGACACGCACCCAGCGCCGGCCGATGCGGCGCTCGACGGTGACCGTGACCTTCTGCTTCTTGCGCACGGGGATCGTGCGGCCGTGCACCACCGGGCGGGTGCGGCGGCGGATGTTGCTCTTCGACATGGCCGCCCGGATGGTTGGCGCGACCTGGAGCCGGACCGTGGGCGAGCGCAGCTCGCCACGGGGCGGGGCGGCGGGGATCCGTGCGCGCAGCGCGCGCGAGTACGGCACCCGGACCTGGGTCGTCCAGCTGCCGTCGGCGCCGGTGGCCGTCTGGCCGAGGGTCACCCAGCCCCTGGCGGTGCGGGCCTGGACCTCCAGGCCGACGCCCGCGGGGGGCGCGCCGTCGGGGTAGACCAACCGGCCCGTCACAACCGCCGCCTTGCCCTGGGCGACGCGCTGGCGCGGGAGCCGGATGCTCAGCCCGGTGTCGAAGGCCTGGCCCGCGGCCCGGGCACGCAGAGCCGGCAGCTGACCGTAGAGTGCGTCACCAGGGCACGAGGTCGCGCCGCCGTCGCGGTGGCCGGAGATGCGCTCGAACCTCACCCGCCGTCCCGCCGGGTGGCGGTTGGCCGCGCCGCCGGACGAGGTCAGCGTGACCGTGCCCTGGGCCGGCGCGCCATGAATCGAGAGCTTCCAGCCCACGATCGAGGCGATGGCGTTGAAGGTCTCGGGCGTGACCTGGAGGGCGGTGTGGGTGCCGATCGAGGCGACGCCGGTCGACACCGAGTTCCAGCCCTGCGCCTGGGCACCGATCACGGCGCGGTCGATTCCCCCTGCGCGACCCTCGTAGATCTGCCCGAAGCGATCGACGAGGAAGTTGTAGCCGATGTCGCTCCAGCCGTTGGAGCTCTGGTGGTAGCGCTGGATGCCACGCACGACGGCGGGCGACTCGGCCTTGGTGTAGGTGTTCAGCGACACGGTGTGGTGCACGAACGCCATCTGAACCGAGCCGTACCCGGGCGAGCCGCGGTACGAGGCCGCTCCCCACTGCGCGCGTGTGATGATCGTCGGCCCGCCGTTCTGGAGCCTGCGCGCCGGGCGGGCAATCGGGCTCAGGCCACGGCGGCCCGCCACCACCATGTGCGCTCGCAGCCCGCGTGGGCGGCCCTTGGTGCGCAGCTGGAACATGCGCGCGCCGCCAATCCAGGCGGGATCGGTGCCGGTGGTCTTGGCGCCGCGGTCGGGCGCGTGGTCCAGCGCGTTGGGAAGCGCCAACCAGCGGCTCCAGCGCCCGCGGCGGCGCACGCGCACCTGGACCGCGACGTCATGTCCGGATCGCCAGCGCGCGCCGATCAGGTCGAACGAGTGCGGGGCCTTGACCGGCCTGGATGTGGTCCAGCCGGCGCGCGCCACACCGGCGTCGGGCAGTGGCACGCCCACGGTGAAGTGGTCGGTGGCGCCGCGACGCGCAAGCGCGGCGCCAGGCGCGGTGAGCGCGGGCGCAAGCGCGAGCCCGGCGCTGCCCGCCAGCGCCTGACGCCGCGTGAGGTCTCGGGCCATACGCCTTCAACCCTGGCAAGCGCCTCCCGATGCGGTGGCGCCACGCAACGTTTCTTGCTCAATCGGATGTAGGGAAGCCCAGATCGACGCCGCGGCGCTCGGCCGGATCGATCCAGCGCCTGGTCACGACCTTGTCGCGCGTGTAGAAGCGCACACCGTGGCGCCCGTGCACGTGCAGGTCGCCGAACAGCGAGTCCTTCCAGCCACCGAACGAGTGGTAGGCCATCGGCACGGGGATCGGAACGTTGATGCCGACCATGCCCGCGGTCACGCTCTGCTCGAACAGCCGCGCCGCGCCACCGTCGTTGGTGAACACGGCGGCGCCGTTGCCCCGCGGGTCCGCGTTCACCAGCGCCAGCGCCTCCGGGTAGGTGGCGCGGCGGACGACGCAAAGGACCGGTCCGAACACCTCCTCGTCGTAGATGCGCATGCCGGGCTCGACGCGGTCGAACAGGCAAGGACCGAGGAAGTGGCCGTCGCCGGGCAGCTCGAGCGCGCGCCCGTCCACCACGAGGTCGGCGCCCTCGTGAACGCCGGCGTCCACGAGGGCGCGCACCTTCCCGAGGTGGCCGGCGCTGACCAGCGGGCCCATGTCCGAACCCGCGTCCGCGCCATCGCCGACGGTGAGCGCGTCCATCCGCTCGCGCACCTTGGCCACCAGCGCGTCGGCGACGTCGCCGACCGCGACCGCCACCGACACCGCCATGCAGCGCTGGCCGGCCGAGCCGTAGCCCGCCGACACCAGCGCGTCGGCGGCCACGTCCAGGTCGGCATCGGGCAGGACCAGCGCGTGGTTCTTGGCCCCGCCAAGCGCCTGCACGCGCTTGCCATGTGCGGTGGCCGTCTCGTAGACGTGGCGCGCGATCGGGGTCGAGCCCACGAACGACACCGAGTCCACGCCCGGGTGGGTCAGCAGCGCGTCCACCGCCTCGCGGTCGCCGTGCACCACGTTGAAGGCACCGTCGGGCAGGCCCGCCTCGGCCAGCAGCTCGGCCAGCCGCAGCGACGCCGACGGGTCCTGCTCGGACGGCTTGAGCACGAACGCGTTGCCGCATGCCAGCGCCACCGGGAACATCCACATGGGCACCATCACGGGGAAGTTGAACGGGGTGATCCCGGCGGCCACACCGACCGGCTGGGGCAGCGAGTAGCTGTCCACGCCGCGTGAGATCTGAGCCGACATGCCGCCCTTGAGCAGCTCGCCGACGCCGCACGCGAACTCAGCCACCTCGAGCCCGCGCTGCACCTCGCCCATGGCGTCGTCGAACACCTTGCCGTGCTCGCGCACGATCAGCGCGGCCAGCTCCTCGCGGCTCTGGTGCACGAGCTCGCGGAAGGCGAACATGACCTTGGTGCGAGCGGCGATCGAGGCCTGGCCCCACTCCTCGCTGGCGGCGCGCGCTGCCGCCACGGCGCGGTCGACCACCTCCGGCGTGGCCATCGGGACGCGCGCCACCACTGCGCCGGTGGCCGACTCGGTGACCTCGGTATGGCGCTCGGAGGTACCGCCTCCGGGGGCGCCTCCGATCCGGTGGGCCAATGCCGTCACATGACCATCCTAAGATCGGGCCATGCCGCGCGACGTCCCGATCCTCGGCCGCATGATCCGGCTCGGCCAGCTGCTCAAGCTGGCGGGCGCGATCGAGAGCGGCGGCGACGCGCGCACGCTGCTGGCCACCGAGACGGTCTTGATCAACGGTGAGCCGGACGACCGGCGCGGCCGCCAGCTCCACCACGGCGACCTGGTCACGGTCGGCGGCGAGGAGCTGCGCGTGGTGGTGCCCGGGGAGGATGAGCGGCCGGCCGCGCCGAACTAATGGCCCATGGAGCGCCCGCTGGCCCTCGTGGCCGTGTTGATCGTGGGCGGGCTGATCGCCCTCCAGCCGCCGGTGAACTCGCAGCTGGCGCGTGAGACGTCGATCCTGGGCGCGGCCTTCATCAGCACCGCGATCTCGGCGCTGGTCATGGGCGCCGTGTTCTTCGCCGCCGGCGGCGCGTCGCAGCTGTCGGCCATCCCCTCGGTGCCGCCGATCTACCTCACGGGCGGGCTGCTCGGAGCGGTGCTGGTCTCGGTGTCGCTGGTGGCAGTGCGAACGCTCGGCGCCGGCGGCGTGGTCGCCGCAACCGTGACCACCCAGCTGATCGTGTCGGCGATGCTGGACAGGTTGGGCGCGCTCGGCCTCGACGAGATCGGGCTGACGCCGTTACGCATGGCCGGCTTCGTGCTGCTGCTGACCGGCACGCTGATGGTCACGATCCGCTGACCCCCCGGTCGGGGGGTCTTGCTCCGAGGCGCGCTAACGCGCCAAGCGCGCCGGTGATAGACGCCGCGATGCCCGAACGCCTGCGCCTGCTCGCCGTCGACGACCACGAGGTCGTTCGCTGGGGGTTCCGGCTGCTGATGGCCGACCAGCCGTGGGTCGAGCGCTGCCTGACCGCCGGCAGCCCGGACGAGGCGCTGGAGCTGGCCACGCGCTACCGCCCACACGTTGCGGTGATCGACCTGTTCATGGGCGACAGCTCGGGCACCGAGCTGTGCGCGACCATGTGCGAGCGCCAGCCCGGCATCAAGGTGATGCTGATCTCCGGCGCCGGCTGGCTTTCGCCCGCCTCCGCGCGCGCCGCGGGCGCGTCGGGCTTCGTGCCCAAGGACTGGGACGCCGCCGACGTGATGAGCGCTGTACGGATGGTCGCCAACGGCATGACCGTGTTCGTGCCGCGCGAGGAGCGCCCGGCCGCGGGCCTGAGCGCGCGCGAGCGCCAGATCGTGGAGCTGATGGCGCGGGGCTCGACCAACGGCGAGATCGCCGGCGAGCTGCACCTCTCGCCCCACACGGTCAAGGACCACGCCAGCGCCGTGTACCGCAAGCTCGGCGTGCGCAACCGCACGGCGGCCGTGCGGCGCGCGGAGCGCCTTGGTCTGACCGCCTGAACGCTCGCTCAAGCCCGCCGGCGAACTGTCGATACCCCAGGCATGGAACAGCCGCCGCGTGCCGTACGGGTGATCTTCCTGGTCATCGGCGCATGGCTTGGTCTGGCGGCGATTCGCAACGCCTTCTTCACGCAGCTCGACGCCGGGCCGCTGTTCGGCCGTTACGTGCACGACGCGGTGCTGTTCACCGCGGGCGCGCTGTGCCTGGCGCGGGTGGTGCTCGTCCGCGAGGAACGACTGGCGTGGGGCCTGATCGGCGCCGCGATCCTGAGCTGGACGTTCGGCGAGACGTACTACACGGGCGTGCTGTGGACGGTCGAGTCCGTGCCGGTGCCGTCACCCGCGGACGCCGGCTACCTGCTGGCCCCGGTCCTGATGCTGGCCGGGCTGGTCTCGCTCCTTCGCACGCGCACGCGCGGCGTGCCGACGACCCTCCAGGCCGACGCGCTGACCGCGGCGCTGGCGATCGCGGCGGTCAGCGCGGCGATCGTGTTCGACACCGCCCTGTCGGCCGCCGAGGGCGACCCGCTCGGCATCGCCACCACGCTTGCCTATCCGCTCAGCGACCTGGTGCTCGGCGGCTTCGTGGTGGGGGCGCTGGCCCGCACCGGTTGGCGGCTGGACCGCACCTGGGCGCTGCTGGGCGCCGGGCTCCTCATGTTCTGGCTCGCCGACTCCCTGTACCTGGTCCAGATCGCCAACGCCACCTACGAGTCGTCCAGCTGGTTCGACGCCGGCTGGTGGATCGGCCTGACGCTGGTCGCGCTGGCCGCCTGGCAGCCCGGCTCGGACAGGGACGCGCCGCAGGAGGGCATCCGGCTGATCGTGATGCCGCTGTCCTTCGCCGCCGTCGGGCTCGGGCTGCTGATCTACGGCTGCTTCGCGCAGCTGAACCCGCTGGCGGTGGTGCTGGCCGCGGCGGCGATGCTCGCCGTGATGGCCCGCCTGATCTTCACGTTCCGCGACAACGTCAGGATGCTGCTGGTCTCACGCGACGAGGCGCACCAGGACGCGCTCACCGGGCTGTGCAACCGGCGTGCGCTCACGCGCGATCTCGAGCAGGCGATCCCGCGCGCCAGCGCCGAACGGCCGGTTGTGCTCGCGCTGTTCGACCTGGACGGATTCAAGAGCTACAACGACGCCTTCGGCCACCCGGCCGGCGACGCGCTGCTGGAGCGCCTGGGCCGCAGCCTCGGCGCCTACTTCGACGGGCGCGGCACGGCATACCGGATGGGCGGCGACGAGTTCTGCGCCCTGTTCGAACCGGGAGAGCAGGTCGCGGGGCCGATCGTGGCCGGTGCGGCGTCGGCCCTGGCCGAGCGTGGCGAGGGCTTCTCGATCACCAGCTCACACGGCTCGATCTTGCTGCCGCTGGAGACCGACGACCCCAGCGAGGCGCTCCGGATCGCCGATCGGCGGATGTACGCCCAGAAGCGAACCGGGCGCGGCTCGGCCAGCCGCCAGAGCCGTGACGTGCTCGTGCGCGCACTGGCCGAATGCAACCCCGACCTGTCGACCCACATGCACGAGGTGGCCGAGCTGGCCGAGGCCGTGGCGCGCAAGCTGGCGCTGAGTGAGGAGGAGGTCGCCGAGGTGCGCCATGCCGCCGAGCTGCACGACGTCGGCAAGGTGGCGATCCCCGACGAGATCCTGCACAAGCCGAGCACCCTGACGCGCCACGAGCTCGAGTTCATCCGCAAGCACACGCTGATCGGCGAGCGGATCATCGCGGCGGCGCCGGCGCTGAACGACGTCGCCCGGCTGGTGCGCTCGAGCCACGAGCGCTGGGATGGGACCGGCTACCCGGACTCGCTGGCCGGCGAGGAGATCCCGCTCGGCTCGCGCGTGGTGTTCGTGGCCGACTCGTTCGACGCGATGACCTCCCAGCGCCCGTACAACAAGCCGCGCACGCCCACCGAGGCGATGTTCGAGCTGCGCGCCTGCGCCGGGACGCAGTTCGACCCGGTCGTGGTCGAGGCCTTCTGCGCCGTGTGGACCGAGCGCAAGGCGGCCCGCAAACCGGTCATGATCGAGCGCTAGCCGGCCGCCTCGGCCGCGAGCGAGTCACGCAGCTTCTCGGGCAGCCGCGCCGCCTCCTGGGCGGTGTAGTCGAAACCGACCAGCCAGCCGTAGCCCTCGGCGGCGATCCGGTCGCCCACCTTCATCACGAACGCCACCTGGAACGCCGACCGGCGTACCTCGCCGATGCTGCAGAGCACGTCGACCACCTCATCGAAGTAGACCGGCGAGCGGTAGTTGATGTGGCACTCGGCGAAGATGAAGCCAAAGCCGCCGCGCTCGGGGTCGGCGGGGTCGTGCTCGGGCGTGAGCGTGCGCATGTAGCTGATCCGCGCCGTCTCGAAGTAGCGCAGGAAGACCACGTTGTTCAGGTGGCGCATGGCGTCGAGGTCGCCGAAGCGGACGCGCTCGGTGTGGATGAAGGGCTCTGGCACGCGGTCAGCCTATGTCGCACCCCCCACCCCTCGCCGCCCGATCCCCCGGCCGGGGGGTATGGCGCTCGCGAGGCGTTGCGCCGGCGCGGCCACGGTGAAGTGATCGGTAGGCATGAGCGCACCGACCACACCAACCGCCGTCCTGTTCCCCGGCCAGGGCAGCCAGCAGGCCGGCATGCGCGAGCCCACCCGGGCCGTGCTGCCCGACCTCGTGGACCTGGCCGACGAGCTCTGCGGCGACGACCCGTTCGCCCGCGCCGACGAGGGCACGCGCTACCAGCAGCCCGCGCTCTACTGCGCCGCGCTGGCCGCCTGGGAGGGGCTGCGCGAGCTGCAGCCCGTGGCGCTGGCTGGCCACTCGCTCGGTGAGATAACGGCGCTGGCCGCGGCGGGCGCCGTGTCGCCCGAGGACGGCCTGCGGCTCGTCGCCCTACGCGGGCGGCTGATGGAGCAGGCCGCGCAGGCGACCGACGGCGGCATGATGGCCGTGCGCGGCTCGCGCGCGGAGATCGAGCCGCTGACGCGGGACAGCGGCGTGGCCGTGGCCAACGACAACTCACCGCGCCAGGTGGTGCTGGCCGGCGCCACCGCCGACCTGGAAGCGCTCGAGGGCGTGCGCGGCAAGCGCCTGCCCGTGGCGGGCGCTTTCCACTCCGCGCTCATGGCGCCGGCCGTCGAGGGCTTGCGCACCGTGCTGCGCGAGACGACGTTCTCCGAACCGGCGGTCCCCGTGCTGTCGTGCGTTACCGCCGCGCCGTTCGGCGATGTTCGCCACGAGCTGGCCGCCGCGCTTACCTCACCGGTGCGCTGGGTCGACGTGCTCGGCGAGCTGCACCGGCGTGGCGTGCGCCGGTTCGTCGAGACCGGCCCGGGCTCGGTGCTCACCGGCCTGGTGCGCAGGACCCTGGACGACGCCGAAGCGCTGGCCGCCCATGCCTAGCGCCATTCCGGACGCGACGCTCGCTCCGTCCGAGAGCGCCGTCCGCACCGCGGGCATCGCCGCCGTGGGCGCTGCCGTGCCCGAGCACCAGGTGCCCAGCGCCACCGTGGCTGCGCGCCTGGGCGTTGACGAGAACTGGATCGAACGCCGGACGGGCGTGCGCTCGCGGCATGTGGCCAAGCCGGGCGCGCGCCTGGAGGACCTCGCGGCCGAGGCCGCCGAGCAGGCGCTGACCGAGGCAGGCGTGAGCGCCGGCGACCTGGACCAGGTGCTGGTGGCCACCACCACGGCCGACGAGCTGCTGCCCAACGCAGCCCCGCTGGTGGCCGAGCGGCTTGGCGCCACCCGCGCCGGCGCCGTGGACGTTGGCGCCGCCTGCACGGGCTTCGTGTCCGCGCTCGGCCAGGCTGCCGCACAGGTCGAGGCCGGCCGCGCCGACACCGTGCTGGTGGTCGGCGCCGACCTGATGGCGCGCGTGACCGACCCGCACGACCGCTCGACCGCCGCGCTGTTCGGCGACGGTGCCGGCGCGGCGCTGGTGAGCGCGGACGCCGACGGCGCCATCGGCCCGGTGGTGCTGGGCGCGGACGCCGCGTCGGGCCGCGACCTGATCCGCATCGAGCACTGCGACCGCCTGGTGCGGATGGCCGGCCACGAGACGTTCCGCAACGCGGTCGCGCGCCTGAGCCAGTCCAGCCGCCTCGTCGCCGGCCGCGCCGGCGTGAGCCTGGAGTCGATCGACCTGTTCGTGTACCACCAGGCCAACACCCGCATTCTCGAGGCCGTCGGGCGCGAGCTGGAGCTGGATCCCGGACGCGTCGTGGACTGCATCGCCACATACGGCAACACGTCCGCGGCCACCGTGCCGATCGCCCTTCGCGTGGCCGCCGACGAGGGCCGGCTCGAGCCGGGCGCACGCGTCCTGCTCGGCGCCTTCGGCGCGGGCTTCACCTGGGGCGCCGCCGTACTCGAGTGGGGGACCGCGTGATGGAGGGCTGCGCCCTGGTCACCGGCGCCTCGCGTGGCATCGGCGCCGCCAGCGCCCGTGCGCTGGCCGGCGCGGGCTGGCCGGTGGCGGTGAACTACCGCTCCGACGAGGACGGTGCCAACGCCACAGTGGCCGCGATCGAGGCCGACGGCGGGATCGCCGAGGCGATCCAGGGCGACGTCGCCGACCCCGCCTGCGCCGACGCGCTGTTCGCCGCCGCAGAGGAGCGCCTCGGCCCGGTGCTGGTGCTGGTCAACAACGCCGGCGTGCGCGCCGACAACCTGTCGCCTCAGATCGACGACGAGGGCTGGAACGCCGTGATCGACACCAACCTCTCGGCCGCCTTCCGCCTGACCAGGCGCGCGCTGCGGCCGATGATGAAGGCGCGCTACGGGCGCGTGGTCAACGTGTCGTCGGTGGTCGGCCAGCGCGCCAACCCCGGCCAGGCCAACTACGCCGCATCGAAGGCGGGCCTGATCGCCATGACCAAGACCGTGGCCGCCGAGGTGGCGCGCCGCTCGGTGACCGTGAACGCCGTGGCCCCCGGCCTGGTGGACACGGACATGACCGAGGACCTTGGCGACGAGCTGCTGAAGGCCGTGCCCGCGCGCCGCGCCGGCACCCCCGACGAGGTGGCCGCCTGCATCCGCTTCCTGGCCTCGGACGAGGCCGCATACGTGACCGGATCGGTACTGACAGTCGACGGCGGCATGACCGCCTGAAAGGCAGGACGAATGAGCACCGAGACCATCTCCCGCGAGCAGATCGAGAGCCGCGTGGCCGACGCGCTCGTGGAGTTCGGCGCCGAGCGCGACGCGATCGGCCCCGACGCCAGGTTCGAGTCGCTCGACGTGGATTCGCTCGACCTGGTCGAGCTGGCCCAGATCGTCGAGGAGGACTACGACGTGCAGATCACCGGCGAGGACATGAAGACGCTGGACACCGTCGGCAAGGCCGTCGACTTCGTGGAGGCGCGACTGTCGTGAAGCGACGCGTCGCCATCACGGGCGTCGGCGCCGTCAGCCCGCTCGGCGTCGGCGCCGAGCCGCTGATCGGCCGCTGGGCCGAGGGCGCGTCCGGAATCGCCGACGGCCACGGCCGCTGTGCGGACTTCGACCCCGCCGACCACCTGTCGCGCAAGGAGCTGCGGCGGGCCGACCGCTTCACCCAGATGGCGCTGACCGCGTCGGATGAGGCGCTGGCCCAGGCCGGGTTCAACGGGGAGAAGCCGGTTCGGGCCGACCGCACCGCGTGCGTGATCGGGACCGGCATCGGCGGCATCGGCACGATCGAGGAGCAGCACATGGTGCTCGAGCACAAGGGCGCCGGGCAGGTGTCGCCGCTGGCGATACCGCTGCTGATGGCCAACGCCGCCTCGGGCTCGGTTGCCATGAAAAACGACCTGCGCGGCCAGTGCTATGGCGTCGTGTCGGCCTGCGCGGCGGGCGCGCACGCGATCGGCGCGGGCATGCGGATGGTCCAGCACGGCGACGCCGACGCCTGCCTGGCCGGCGGCTCGGAGGCCGCGATCACGCCGCTCGCCAGCGCCGCCTTCGGCAGCATGGCCGCCATCTCGCCCACGGGTGAGTCGCGCCCGTTCGATGCCCGCCGCAACGGCTTCGTGATGGGTGAGGGCGCCGGCGCGCTGATGCTTGAGGACGAGGAAGCCGCGCTCGAGCGCGGGGCCGAGATCCTTGGCGTGATCGCCGGCTACGGCGCGACCGCCGACGCCCACCACCTGACCGCGCCCGAGCCGTCGGGCGAGGGCGCCGCGCGCGCGATCGCGCTTGCGCTCGCAGACGCCGGGGTGGACGCGGACGAGATCGACTACGTGAACGCCCATGGCACCTCGACGCCGTTGAACGACCGCGCCGAGACCGAGGCGCTTCGGACCGCGCTCGGCGACCACGCGGCGCAGACGCCGGTGTCGTCGCTGAAGTCGGCCATCGGCCACCTGCTCGGCGCCGCCGGCGCCGTGGAGGCCGTGGCCACGACGCTGGCCCTCCAGCGCGGCTTCGCCCCGCCGACGGTCGGCTGGGAGCAGCGCGACGAGGGCATGGACCTGGACTACGTGCCGGGCCCGGCGCGGGCGCTCGAGCACGCCGATGACGCGCCGCTGCGCGCGATCTCCAACTCGTTCGGGTTCGGCGGCCACAACGCGGTGCTCTGCATCGAGGCGCCTGGCGCAAGCAGCCGGCTCGGCCGGATGCGCAGCGAGGCGCCTGGCGCAAGCAGCCGGCTCGGCCGGATGCGCAGCGAGGTTCTCTCGTGAAGCCGCCGGTGCTCGAGGACGTCCGCCCGCGCGCCGACGACACCCGTGCGCTCGATCCCCAGACGCGGCTCGAGACGCTGTGCGACCCCGGCACGCTGCGGCTGGTGCGAACCACCGTCGAGGGACCGTCCGGGCGCAGCCGTCCCGGCGACGGCGTGCTGGTCGGCTCGGGCCGCGTTGGTGGCCGGGCCGTCTACTGCTACGCCCAGGACTCGCGCGTTGTCGGCGGCTCGCTTGGCGCGCTGCACGCCGACTCGATCGTGCGCGTGATGGAGATGGCGGCCCGCGCCGGCGCGCCGATCGTGGGCTTCGTGGAGTCCGGCGGCGCGCGCATGGACGAGGGCGTCTCGGCCCTGGCCGGCTACGGCAAGATCTTCCGCGCCCAGGTCGAGCTGTCCGGCCGCGTGCCCCAGATCAGCGTGGTGTCGGGAACCTCGGCCGGCGGCGGCGCGTACTCGCCCGCGCTGGCCGACTTCGTGGTCATGGCTCCCGAGGCCAGCATGTTCCTGACCGGGCCCGGCGTGGTCAACGAGGTCATGGGCGAGGACGTGACCGGCCAGGAGCTCGGCGGGCCCGACGTGCACGCCCGCAACGGCGTCTCCCACCTGTCCGCCCGCAGCGACGTCCACGCCGTGCTGCTGGCGCGCGAGCTGCTGGGCTACCTCGGCGGCGAGGGTGAACCGGCGCCGCCCGGCGGCGACGATCCCGCGGCCACCGTGCCCGAGTCGCAGCGCAAGGTCTACGACGTCCGCGACGTCGTCGGCACGCTCGTCGACGACGGCCGCACGCTCGAGACCGGCGCGCGCTTCGCCAAGAACATGGTCACCGCGCTGGGCCGGATCGAGGGCCGCCCTGTCGGCTTCGTCTGCAACCAGCCGAAGTGGCTCGGCGGCGTGATCGACGCCGATGCCGCGCAGAAGGCCGCCCGGTTCGTGCGCACCTGCGACGCGTTCGGCATCGCGCTGGTGGTGCTGATGGACACGCCCGGATTCCTGCCCGGTACGCGCCAGGAGCAGGCGGGCGTGATCCGTCACGGCGCCAAGCTGCTGCACGCGTTCGCCGAGTCGACCGTGCCGCGGCTGACGGTGGTGCTGCGCAAGGGCTACGGCGGCGGCTTCATCACGATGAACTCGCTGGACCTCGGCGCCGATCTGATGCTGGCGTGGCCGCAGGCCCAGATCGGCGTCGTCGGCGCACCGCAGGCCGTGAAGATCATGCACCGGCGCGACATCGCCGCCGCTGCCGACCCCGACGCCGCCGCCGCCGAGCTTGCCGCCCGCTACGAGGCCGAGAAGCTGGGCGCCGAGGTGGCCGCGCGCGAGGGGTTCGTTGACGAGTTGGTCGAGCCAGCCGACACCCGCGACCGGCTGGCCTGGGCGCTTGCCGGCTCGGGCGCCGAGGGGAGGGACCGCCGTGGCCGCGGCAACATCCCGCTCTAGGAGATACGTCGCGCTCGGCGACTCGTTCAGCGCCGGTGTCGGCGAGCCGGGTGAGGTGCCATGGCCCGATCTGGTCGGCGGCGCCACGGACACCGTCGTCCACAACCTGGCGGTCGAGGGCGCGACCAGCGAGCACGTGCTCGTCCATCAGCTGCCACGTGCCCTGCACTTCCGTCCCGACCTGGTTTCCGTGGTGTGTGGGGCCAACGACGTCCTGCTGTCGGTGCGGCCCGACCTGGACGCCTTCGAACACAACATCGGACGGCTACTCGCCGCGCTGGCCGAGGTCCCGACGGTGGTGTGCGCCACCTACCCCGAGGCCGGCCGCCACCTGGACATGCGCCCGCGCACGCGGCGGCGCGTGACACGCGGGCTCGAGCGCGTGAACGCGGCCATCCGCGCCGCGGCCGAGCGCCACGGCGCGATCTGCCTCGAGTGGGAGGGACGCGACCGCGAGGCCGACCGCGGCCACTACGCCGCCGATGGACTGCACCCGTCCCCGCGTGGCCACCGCCGCGCCGCCGAGGACTTCACCCGAACCCTGGAGGCACACCTGTGACGCTCGAAATCGACTTCGATCAGTTGGAGCCCGGAATGCGCTTCCGCGGTCGGCCGCGCACCGTCGACGGTGACGACGTCCAGGCCTTCGCCGGCCTGACCGGCGATCGCCACCCGCTGCACACCGACCCGCAGTGGGCGGCCCAGAGCCGCTTCGGCGAGCAGGTGGCGCATGGCCTGCTTGCGGTGTCGTTCGCCGTCGGCCAGCTCGGGTTCGACCCCGAGCGCGTGGTTGCCCTGCGCGGCCTCGACGACGTGCGCTTCAAGCGACCGGTGCCGTTCGGCGCCGAGCTCACGGTCGAGGGTGAGGTCGAGGACACGAGCGCGCTCGACGACGAGCACGGCCTGGTCACGCTGCGCCTGCGCCTCAAGGCCGACGACCGGCTGGCGGTCACCGCGCGCGTGGTGGCCGTGTGGACACGTGCGCCGTCCTTCGTCCCGGTGCCGCTCTGATGCTCGCGGGCAAGAAGCTCCTGATCACGGGCGTGATCACCAGGCAGTCGATCGCGTTCGCGGTGGCCGAGCAGGCCCAGCGCGATGGCGCCGAGGTAGTGCTGACCGGCTTCGGGCGCGCCCGCCGGCTGACCGAGCGGGCAGCCAGGTCGCTGCCCGACCCGCCCGCGGTCCTGGAGCTGGACGTGAACGAGCCCGATGACGTCGATGCGCTCCGCGGCGAGCTGGAGCAGCGCTGGGGCTACGTCGACGGCGTGCTGCACGCCATCGCGTATGCGCCCGAGGAGGCGCTCGGTGGCAACTTCCTGGACACCTCTCCCGAGAGCGCCAAGCAGGCGTTCGCCACCAGCGCCTACTCGCTCAAGGCACTTGGCGCCGGGCTGCGCCCGCTGCTGGCCGCCGCGCCGGACGGTGGCAGCGTGGTCGGGCTGGACTTCGACGCGTCGGTGGCGTGGCCGGCGTATGACTGGATGGGCGTGTCAAAGGCGGCGCTGGAATCGGTGTCGCGCTACCTGGCGCGCGACCTCGGTTGCGACGGCACGCGCGTGAACCTGGTGGCCGCGGGCCCGATCGCCACCGCGGCCGCGGGCGGTATCCCCGGCTTCGAAGACCTGGCCGGCGCTTGGCGGCGCCAGGCGCCGCTGGGCTGGGACTCCGACGACGCCGGCGCCGTGGCCGGCTCGGTCTGCTTCCTGCTCAGCGACCGCTCGCGCGCGGTCAGCGGCGAGATCCTGCACGCCGACGGCGGGTTCCACGCGATGGGGGCCGTGCCCGCCTAGCGCCCCGCAGCTAGCCTGCGCCGCTTGGACCTGTGGCAGGCAATCATCCTGGGGCTGGTCGAAGGGTTGACCGAGTTCCTGCCCATCTCCTCGACAGGGCACCTGACGATCCTCGAGAAGCTGATGGGGTTCAGCATCGACGACCCCGACGTGACCGCGTTCACCGCGATCATCCAGAGCGGAGCCGTGCTGGCCACGGTTCTCTACCTGCGAAACGACATCGGGCGCATCCTCACCGCGCTGGCCGCGGGAGTGGCCGATGTGCGCCGGCGCGACACGCGCGACTTCCGTTTCGGCATCGCGGTGGCCGTCGGCTGCATACCGATCGCGGTCGTCGGGCTGGCGTTCAAGGACCAGATCGAGACCACTCTGCGCAGCCTGTGGTTCGTGGGCGGCGCGCTGATCGTGTGGAGCGGCGTCATGTACTACGCCGACGTAAACGCCACCCAGGAGCGTGGCGAGGACGACGTTCGCACCAGGGACACGTTGATCATCGGCATCGTCCAGTGCATGGCGCTGATCCCGGGCGTCTCGCGCTCCGGCGCAACGATGTCGGCCGGCCTGCTGCGCGGGCTCGACCGCGTGACGGTCACGCGCCTCTCCTTCTTCCTCTCGATCCCGGCGCTTGGCGCCGCGACCGTGCTGCAGGCGGCGACCGAGTACGAGAACATCTCGAGCGGGGTGGGATGGGGGCCGACGCTGCTGGCCACCGCGATCTCGTTCGTGGCCGCCTACCTGGCCATCTCGTGGCTGCTGCGCTACATCGCCACCCACGACTACTCGGTGTTCATCATCTACCGGGTAGGGCTGGGCGCGCTGGTGCTGGCGCTGGTGGCGACCGGCGCCGTGGCCGCGACCTGAACGCCGAGGGCACTGGTCAGGAACACCTCGCCGGCGCTCAGCACCTGTTCGAGCGTCAGCGCCCCCTCGCGCGCGTTCGTGTGCACCTCCAGCAGCCGCGCGCGGGCCACGCCGGGCAGAATGCGGCCGTCCAGCGGCGGCGTGACCAGGGCGCCGTCGGGCAGGCGGGCGAACACGTTGGCGCCCCAGCTCTCGAGGACGAAGCCGTCGAGGTCCACGAGCAGGGGCAGCGCGGGAGCCGCTTCGTCCTTCAGCGCGTCGAGCAGGCGGCGGTCGAGCCACTTGTGGGCGCCGATGCCGCCGGGCAGCGTCACGGGCGCCAGCGTGGGTGGCCGGCCGCCCGGATCGAAGGGTTCGATGACGATCGCGGCGGGCTCGGCGTTTCCTGGCACGTAGGTCAGGCGCATGCGGCCGGGGCCCGGGTGCGTGTCGGCCGCCGTCTCGATCCGGGCGGCCAGGTCGGCCGGAAGGGTGGCGCCGTAGAGCTCGGTGACGCTGGCGCCCAGGCGCGCGAGATGCGCATCGGCGGCCAGGGCGAGGCCGTCGCGCACCATCAGCGTCGTGAACACGCCGGCGTCGGGGTCGGGCCGCGGCGTGGGCACGGGCCCGCGCCGGACCATGCGGGGTCGCTTGTGCTCGCTGTCCGAGTCGAATCGACCCCGGGCGCCGATCGCGTCCAGTAGCGGCGTCGCCTTGACGGCGCATTCGCGCGCCTCGGCCGCCGGGTCGGAGTCGGCCACCACGCCGCCGCCCACGCCGAGCCAGACGCGATCGCCGGCGAACTCGAACGTCCGGATCGCCACGCTGAGCTCGAGGCCGGCGCACGGTGAGGCGAACCCGATTGCGCCCGTGTAGGCCTCGCGGCCGGTCGACTCGACCTCGGCGATCACGTTCATCGCGGCGATCTTCGGCGCCCCGGTCACCGAGCCGGGTGGGAAGCACGCGCGCACCAGGTCGGCGTCGCCGGCGCCGTCGCGGAGCTCGCCCGAGACCTCCGAAACCAGGTGCCACACGCCCGCGTGTGCGCGCGCCTGCGCCAGCGCATCCACTTTGACCGAGCCCGGCACGCACACGCGCCCGAGGTCGTTTCGCATCAGGTCGACGATCATCGTGTTCTCGGCCCGGTCCTTGGCCGAGCGTTCCAGCTCGGCCGGGTCGTCCGACCGCGGCCGGGTGCCCTTGATCGGCGCGGTCCGGACGTGCCGGCCGCGGCGCTCCAGGAACAGCTCCGGCGACAGGCTGGCGATCGTGCCGTTCACGAACGCGGCCCGGTCCGGTGCCAGCGCGGCGACCCCGGCGGAGAACAGGTCCAGCGCGTCGCCCTCGAGCGTCGACTCCAGCCTGAGGCACACGTTGGCCTGGAACAGGTCGCCGGCGTGGATGCGCTCGCGCGCCGCGTCCACGGCGAGCTCGTGCCCGGCCGGCTCGGGCAGCGGGCGCCAGGAACCGGTCGCGAACGGCCGCGGCTGCGGCACGCGCGCGCGCAGCTCCGCCTCGCGCGCCGCAAGCGCCTGCGCGCGCTCCGGCGTCCAGAGGCACTCGAACCACCACCGGCCGTCGGCATCCAGGCGCAACAGGTGGTCGTAGAACGCCAGCTGGAAGTCCGGCTGGGGCCACGGCCGCGGCGGACCGGCGTCGAGGCGCTCGACGCGCGCTCCGAGGCGGTAGCCGAGCCACCCCACCCAGCCGCCGTGAACCCCATCTCCCGAGACCGGCGCGACCTCGTCGAGCAGCGCGAACGGGTCCGCGCCGGGACCGGCCACCCGTACCGGCTCCGATCCGACAACCGCGCCACCTCCGGCCCAGGCGCCGGACAGGACAAACGGGCGCTCGTCGCCGCGGACGAGCAGCGCCGCCCGCTCGGGCGCGAGGTCCCACTCCAGCTCGGTGCGGCGTGCATCCACGCAGATAGTGTGGCCGCATGGCCGCCATGAAGTGGTGGGGATGGGGACGCGAGGACGTGTCGTTCACCCACGAGGACAAGCCCGACCTGGCCCCGTTCATCAGGGAACAGCTCCAGCTGGACGTGACCAAGCCCGGCACCGAGCGGCCGGCCGAGCTCGGCGAGCTCGATCTGCCGGAGCCGAACCTGCCGGGCCCGCTGCGCGAGGAGCTCGAGCGGGCGGTGGGCGCCGAGCACGTGTCCACCGACGCCCTCGACCGCGTGGTCCACACCCGCGGCAAGAGCCTGCGCGACCTGGTCCGCCAGCGCCGCGGCGACATGCCGCGGCTGCCCGACGCCGTGGTCCGGCCCGGCGACGAGCCGGCGGTCGAGGCGCTGCTGAAGGCGGCGCTCGAGGCCGACGCCGTGGTGATCGCTTTCGGCGGCGGCTCCAGCATCTCGGGGAGCGTCGAGGCCGAGCCGGGCGAGAGGCGCCCGGTCCTGAGCGTGGACATGACCCGGCTGGACCAGCTGCTGGACATCGATCCGACCGCGCGGCTGGCGCGCGTCCAGGCCGGCGTCTACGGGCCCGACCTCGAGCGCCAGCTCGGCGCGCGCGGCTGGACCTTCGGCCACTTCCCCGACAGCTTCACGCACTCGACGCTTGGCGGCTGGATCGCCACCCGCTCGTCGGGCATGCAGTCCGACCGCTACGGCGACATCGCCGACCTGACGCGTGGCCTGCGCATGGTCACGCCCACAGGGACGATGGCGGTGCGTCCCGTGCCGTCGACGTCCACCGGCCCGAGCGTCCGCGAGATGGTGCTGGGCAGCGAGGGCCGCCTCGGCCTGATCACCGAGGCCACGATCCACGTGCGCCGGATCGCGCCCGAGCGCCGGATCCTCGGCTACCTGTTCCCGAACTGGCGCGAGGGCCTTGCCGCCATGCGCGACATCGCCGCCAGCGAGGCGGAGCCGTCGGTCACGCGCGTGTCGGACGCGCCCGAGACCGTGTTCTCGTTCGCCACCCGCAAGGCGTCGACCCCGGTCGACAAGCTCAAGTCGAAGGCGCTCCAGCTGTTCCTTAAACGCAAGGGCTGGGATCTCGAGCAGATGTGCCTGTCGTTCATCGGCTACGAGGGCACGAAGACGAACGTCAAGGTCCAGCGCGCGCTCACGGAGCGGATCGTCAAGGCCCACGGCGGGCTGTGCATCGGCTCGAGCCCCGGCGAACTGTACGACCAGAAGAAGTTCGACACCCCCTACATCCGCGACTTCCTGCTCGATCGCGGCGCCCCCGCCGACGTGTCCGAGACGTCGGCGCCGTGGAGCGAGCTCGGCAACGTCTACGACGCCGTGATGGCCGCCGGCCACGGCGCGTTCCGTGAGCTGGGCGTGCCCGGCTACCTGATGTGCCACCTGTCGCACAGCTATCACGCGGGCGCGTGCCTGTACTTCACGTTCGCGATCACCCCCTCGGGCAAGCGCGACTCGCTCGAGGAGTACGACGCGGTCAAGAACGCGATCCAGCAGGCGTTCGTGGACAACGGCGCCACGCTCTCGCATCACCACGCCGTGGGCACCGAGCACTCCCGCTGGCTCGAGCAGGACATCTCCGGCCCGGGCGTGCGGATGGTCGAGGCGCTGCTGCACGGCACCGACCCCGGGGCCAACCTGAACCCCGGCAAGATCGTGAAATAGGTTCGAAACCCGTCCCGGTCCGGGGAGTAGTAGAGGTATGCCCCCCGCGTCGGAGCTGGACGAGCCCTGGTCGCGCACCGCCGTGGCGGCGCGTGTGCGGGAGTTCCTCGTCTGTGGCGTGCTCGGTCCGTGCATGGACCTCTATACCCGCCGCCGGGTCAGCGGCCGTGATCGCCTGAAGCGCCTGGACGGGCCCGCGGTGCTGGTGGCCAACCACGCCAGCCACATGGACACGCCCGCGCTGCTGCGCGCCCTTCCGGGCCGGCGCCGGCGGCGCACCGCCGTGGCGGCCGCCGTCGACTACTTCTACTCCAAGCGGCGCAACGCGCTGGCCGCCTCGCTGGTGTTCGGTACCGTGCCCGTCGAACGCAGCGGCGGCGGGCTCAGCGAAGCGGCCACCGGCCACCTGCGCGAGTGGGTCGAAGGCGGCGGGACGCTGCTGATGTTCGCCGAGGGCACGCGCACCAACGACAGCCAGGTGGGCCGGCTGAAGACCGGCGCCGCCGTGCTGGCCGCCCAGCAGGGCGTGCCGCTGGTGCCGGTCTACGTGGCGGGAACGCACGAGGCGATGCCGCGCGGGCACCACTGGATGGTCTTTCGCGACCGCCCGCTCGGCCGCCGCCACCGGATCGAGGTCCGCTTCGGCGAGCCGCTCCGCCCGCGTGAGGGAGAGGAGCCCGCCGAGACGATGGAGCGCGTGCGCCTGTTCCTGGCCGAGTCGGGGGCGGCAACCGAGCCCGACCCGAACGTGGTCCGCACCCGCGAGCCCGTCTGACGTGGCCCGCGTCTTTTTGACCGGTGGCAGCGGCTTCATCGGCGGCGCGTTGATCCCGAGGCTGCACGACCAGGGCCACCAGGTCGTGGGCCTGGCCCGCTCCGACGCCGCAGCGCGCGTGCTGTCCGGGCGCGGCGCCGAGGTGGCGCGTGGCAACGCCCTCGACGAGGACTCGATCGCGCGTGGCATGGCGGGTTGCGACCTGGCCTACCACGTGGCCGGCCTGAACAGCCACTGCCCGGCGGACCCGGGGCTGATGATGCGCGTGAACGTCGACGGGCCCCAGAACGCCGTCCGCGCGGCCGCCGCCGCGGGGATCGAGCGCGTGGTGTTCACGTCCTCGGCCGCATCGCTCGGCGAGGCCGAGGGCACCGTGGGCACCGAGGACTCGCCCCACCGCGGCTCGTACCTGTCGGTCTACGACCGCTCCAAGCACGAGGGCGAGCAGGCCGCGTTCGCCGCCGCGGCCCACGAGGACGTCGAGCTGGTGGCGGTCAACCCGTCCTCGGTCCAGGGCCCCGGCCGCACCCACGGCACCGGCGCGATCGCCATCGCCTACCTCAACGGCAAGCTGCCCGCGTTCCTGGACGTGCCGGTCAGCATCGTGGATATCGAGGACTGCGCCGCCGGCCACCTGCTGGCCGCCGAGCGCGGCGCCCCCGGCCGGCGCTACGTCCTCAACGGCGCCACGATCCCGTCCACGCGCGCGCTGGAGATCGTCGGCGAGGTCGCCGGCGTCGAGCACAGGGTGCGGATGATCCCGGCGCCGGTGGCGCGCGCCGTGGCCGCGGCCAGCGACGGCGTCTACAAGCTCAGGGACGGCACGTCGCCACTGTGCGCCGCGCGCGTGCGCACCTTGTTGCACGGCCACCGCTACGACGCATCGCGCTCCGAGCGCGAGCTGGGCCTGGTCTACACGCCGGTCGAGGAGACGTGGGCCCGGATCGTGGAGTGGGCGATCGCCGAGGGGCTCGTGGAGCGGCCCCTGGCCATGGCGGGCTGACCGCGTGCCTGGCGCCCGCCACGGGATCTTCCTGGCGCCGTTCGACGAGCTCTGCGAGCCGGCGCTGGTGGCCGAGCTGGGTGCCCGCGCCGAGCAGGCCGGCTGGGACGGCTTCTTCGTCTGGGACCACGTGGAATATCGCGCTCCGGTTCGCGCCGTGGCCGATCCGTGGATTACGCTGGCCGCGGTCGCGGTGGCGACCGAGCGCGTGACGATCGGCCCGCTGATCACGCCGCTGGCGCGCCGGCGCCCGCACCAGCTGGCGCGCGAGACGGTGACGCTGGACCGCCTCAGCGGCGGCCGCCTGGTGCTGGGTGCGGGACTGGGCTCCGAGAACACGCCTGAGTTCGACCCCGCCCGGTTCGGCGAGGAGGGCGACCCCAAGGCGCGCGCACGGCTCCTGGACGACGGCCTCGACCGCCTGGCCGGCTACTGGGACGGGGACTTTCTGCCACGGCCCGTGCAGCAACCGCGGATCCCGGTGTGGATCGCGTCGCGCTGGCCCAGCCGCCGGCCGCTGAAGCGGGCCGCGCGCTGGGACGGCATGTTCCCGATCGAGCTGCCGGGCCCCTCCGAGCTGGCCGAGCTCGTGGCCGAGGCCCGGGAGCTGCGCGAGGGGTCCTCGCCGTTCGACGTGGTCGTGGAAAACCCGCCCGGAACCGAGTCGGCACCGTGGGTCGAGGCGGGCGCCAGCTGGTGCCTGACCGGCTTCGGGCCTCAGCCGCTGCGCGCCGAGGTGGAGGCAGCGATCGATGCCGGCCCGGCCTAGGCCGAATCGACGCCCGGCTGCTGGGCCAGCCGGCTCTTGTGCCGCGCGTAGGCGAAGTAGACGACGAAGCCGAGCGCCATCCAGATCAGGAACCGCTCCCAGGTCTCGACGGGCAGGTTGAGCGCCAGATACAGCGAGGCCAGGATCGAGACGATCGGCAGGAACGGCACAAGCGGCGCCCTGAACGCGCGCTTGAGGTCGGGCTGGGTGCGCCGCAGCACGATCACGCCCGCAGCGACGACCATGAAGGCGAACAGGGTGCCGATGTTCACCAGCTGGGCAAGCGTCGTCAGCGGGATCAGCCCCGCCATCAGCGCCACCACGACGCCGGTGGCCAGCGTCGACCGGTACGGCGTCCTGAACCGCGGCGACACGCGGGAGAAGAAGGGCGGCAGCAGCTTGTCGCGGCTCATCGCGAAGAACACGCGCGACTGGCCCAGCATCAGGATCAGCATCACCGTGAACAGCCCGGCCAGCGCGCCGAGCGAGATGATCTGGGCGATGCCGTCCTTGCCGACGGACTGGAACGCGGCCGCCAGCGGAGCCTCGACCTCGATCTTGTCGAACGGGACCATGCCGGTGACGACCAGTGACACCAGCACGTACAGCGTCGTGCAGATGGCCAGTGAGCCGAAGATGCCGATCGGCATGTCGCGCTGGGGCTTCTTTGTCTCCTCGGCGGCGGTGGCCACCACGTCGAACCCGATGTAGGCGAAGAACACCAGCGCGGCGGCGGTGAAGATCCCGCCGATGCCGAACGACCCGGTGCCCAGCCCGATCTCCTGGAGGACGCTTGGGTCGGAGGGCCCGCCCGCCGGCTCGGTGCCGGTGGGCGGCACGAACGGCGAGTAGTTGCCGCCCTTGATGTAGAAGACGCCGGCGATAATCACCAGCAGCACCACGGTGACCTTGATCGCCACGACCACGGCGTTCACGCGGTTGGACACCCTGATGCCGACGCACAGGAGGCCGGTGACCACGAGCACGATGCCGGCCGCGGCCAGGTTGTGGCCCTCGCCGTCGATGAACGCGGGCAGGTTCACGCCGAACGTCTCGTCCATGACCACGCGCAGGTAGTCCGACCAGCCCGAGGCCACCGTGGCCGACCCCAGCGCCAGCTCCAGGATCAGGTCCCAGCCGATGATCCAGGCGAACAGCTCGCCGAGCGAGGCGTAGGAGAAGGTGTAAGCCGACCCGGCCACGGGGACCGTCGAGGCGAACTCGGCGTAGCACAGGGCGGCAAGCGCGCAGACCACGCCGGCGGCCACGAACGACAGCGCCACCGCGGGGCCGGCGAGGTTGGCGGCGGCCTCCCCGGTCAGGACGAAGATGCCGGTGCCGATGATCACGCCTACGCCGATCACCGTCAGGTCGATCGGGCCGAGGGCCTTGTCGAGCTGGTGCTCGCCCTCCTCGGTGTCGGCGATGGACTGGTCGATCGACTTCGTGCGGAGGACGCTCACGCGGGAGGGATTACCCCGGGCAGCGGCGCGTTAACAACTCGTCTAGCCCTGCTCGATACGGAAGGTGGGGTCGCGAGGTGAACACCTTGCGGACGAACACCGGCGGCTTGAGCTAGGTCACCGCCGGTCCTGCCTAGTGCGTGGGCGGGGGCGGGGGCGGCGGCGGCGGCGGTGCCGTGGCGGACGTGTCCGGCGTCGTGGCCACATCGGCGGCCGGGGCCGGGGTCTCCGTCCCGCGCAGGGTGAAGTAGAGCACCGCGCCGACCAGCGCGGCGATCGGCGCCGTGAACGTGTTGGCGATGATGCTGAAGATGATCCGCGCCACCGTGCCGCCGAGCGCCGCGCCGATCCCGCCGAAGATGGCGCTGATCACGAACGTGATCAAGAAGGCGACGATGATCACGCCGAACACGTTCCAGCCGTTGCCCTTGACGAGGCTGCGCGAACGGCCCAGAGCCTCGAACACGCCGGCCCGCTCGATCACGATCACGGGTGCGACGACCGCGAAGATCGTGAGCAGGTAGAGCCCCGGGACGATCAGGAGGATGAAGCCGAACAGCACGAGGATGCCGACGACGATGCCCGCGCCTATCAGCGGCGCGATGACTGGCGCCGCCGAGCCGAGCAGGTCGCCAGCCGAGTGATCGCGCCGGCCGTCCTGGACGTCTTCGACGAGCTTGACCACCATGCCCGTGTAGAGCGTGCTCGCGATCAGGCTGGCCACGGTGGCCAGCAGGACCAGGACCCCGCCGAGGATGCCCTGCAGCACGCCGACGATCACGAACAGCCCGAAGGCGACGGGTAGCAGCACCGACGCCTGCTCTCCGTAGATCGAAAAGGCCCTGCTGAGGACGCCGCCCACATCAACTCTGTTTTGCATGGCCGGAACATACCCTGGCCCTCGGCCGGTAGCCCGGAGGCGGACGAACGATCTAGGAAGCCACGGCGGACGCCGGCCGGGCGCGCCGGCGCCGGCGGTGGCTGCCCCGGGCGGCGAACACGGCCGCCAGCGCGCCGGCGAGCGCGAACAGCGCGCCAACCGAGAACGCGTGGTCGAAGCCCGCGGTGGCGGCCTCGGCGGCGCTGGACGCGGCGGCAACGTCGGCCGTGCGGGCGGTGGCAAGCGTGGCCAGCACCGCCAGCCCCAGCGACCCGCCGACCTGCCGCGAGGTGTTCACCAGCCCCGAGGCCAGGCCTGACTCGGACGCGGCCACGCCGCTGGTCGCAGCGATCGTGACCGGCACGAACGAGAACCCGATGCCCGCTGCGCACAGCAGCGACGGCGCCAGCACGTCGCCCAGGTACGTGCCGTCCGGGCTGACCTGGCTGAACAGCGCCAGCCCGACGGCGATCATCGACATGCCGGCGGCCAGCATCCCCCACGGCCCCCGGCGCGAGACGAGCGAACCGGCGAACCGCGAGCAGATCACGATCAGCACGGTCATCGGCAGGAATGCGAAGCCCGCGCGCAGGGGCGAGTAGCCCAGCACGTTCTGGAGGTAGAGCGTCACGAAGTACCACATCGCGAACACCGAGCTGCCGAGCGCGAACACGATCAGGTTGGCCGCGCTGAGCGGCAGCGAGCGGAAGATCCGCAGCGGCATCAGCGGCTCGGCCGCGCGCCGTGCCTCGACGTACAGGAACGCCGCGAGCAGGGCGAGGCCCGCCCCCAGGGTCGCCAGCGTCGTGGCCGAGCCCCAGCCGTGCACCTCGGTGCGCACGATGCCGTAGGTCAGCACCACCAGCCCGCCCGTCACGCTGAGCGCGCCGGCCAGGTCGAAGTGGCGCCCGCGCCGCTCGGGCCGGCCCGCGGCGACCACGCGCCATGCTGCGACGGCGGCGAACAGCCCGATCGGCAGGTTGATGAACAGCACCCAGCGCCAGTTCAGCGTCTGGGTGAGCGCGCCGCCCAGAAGCGCGCCGGTGGCGCCGCCGACGCCGCCCATCGCACCCCACAGCCCCAGCGCCTTGTTGCGCTCGGCGCGGTCGGTGAAGGTGGTGGCCAGGATCGACAGCGTCGCCGGTGCGACCACGGCGCCGCCGAGCCCCTGGATCGCGCGCGCGATCACCAGCGTCAGCCGGTCCTCGGCCAGGCCGCCGACCAGCGACGCGAGCGCGAACAGCAGCATCCCGGCCATGAACACCCGCCGCCGGCCGAGCAGGTCGGCCGCGCGCCCGCCCAGCAGCAGGAAGCCCGCGAACGTGAGCGTGTAGGCGTTCACGATCCACTGCAGCTCGCCGGGGGTGAAGTCCAGGTCGGACCGGATCGAGGGCAGCGCCACGTTCACGATCGACACGTCGAGGACGACCATGAACTGCGCCAGGCAGCACAGGACCAGCGTGAACGTCTTGGCGCGGCTTTCGGGCACGGTCGTCTACGTAAGCAGGGCAGGAAACGTTGCAGGAGGGGGAGCTTCGCGCGCGCGGGCGAACCAGTCCGCCATGCGAGAGCGTTCCGAGGAGACCCGCCTGTTCATAGTCGCCCTGATCGGGGGACAGGCGGGCGCCGCCTTCGGCCTCCTGTTGCTCGGCGGCATGTTGTTCGCGCCGCTGCTGTGCGCACTGCTTGGCAGCGCGGCGGGGCCGGCGTTCGTGATCGGGCGCGACCGCCTGCGCAGGTGGGCGGGCGAGCGCTACGTGCGCGGCGAGCTGCGCGGCCGCCAGGTCACCTCCAGCTGAGGCGGCTTGCGGAACACCAGGCCGCGCGGTGCCGCTGAGCGGGCGTCCTCGAGCGCCAGCTCGGGCAGCCGCTCGAGCGCCCGCCGCACCGCGGTGTGTGTCTCGAGCCGGGCCAGGTGCACCCCGATGCACACGTGCGGCCCGGAGGCGAAAGCCAGATGACGCTTGGCGTTCGGCCGCAGCGGGTCGAACCGGTCCGGGTCGCTGAACACGGCCGGGTCGCGGTTGGCGCCCGTGACCGAGACGGCCACCAGGTCACCCGCCGCGATCGCCGCCCCGGCCAGCGACGTGTCCGCGGTGGCATAGCGGTCGACCATCGCGGCCGCCGGCTCCAGCCGCAGCGACTCCTCGATCGCGCCCGCCAGCCAGGCGGCGTCCGCCAGCGCGCGCTCGGCGCCGCCCGGCTCGCGAAGCAGGTGCCACAGCGCTGTGGCGATCATCCCCTCGGTGGTCTCGATGCCGCCGAACAGGATCACCGCGGCATTCGACGCCGCCTCGGAGTCGCTCAGCTCCGCGTGCGCTGACGGGCCGATCGCCGCGGTCAGCTCGGCGAACGCGCCGGCGGCGTCATCCGAGGGCTCGCCGCCCGCCGTCATCGCCTGTACCGACTCGACGATCGCCCCGTACCAGCGCAGCACGGTGGCAGGCTCGGCGTCCAGCCCGAGCGCGTGGCCGACCACCGCGGCGGCCAGCGGTCCGGCCAGGGCGGAGCGGAGGTCGGCGCGGCCTTCGGCCTCGAAGCCGTCGATCAGGCGGTCGGTCTCGGCCGCCACGACGCCGCCGAGGCGTGCGTGCACGTCGGAGCGGCGCCAGGCCGGGACCCACGGCTCGCGGTGGCGCGCGTGCTCGGCGCCGTCCCGCGACAGCATGCTCGGGCCCACCACGCGTGCGGTGGTGAAACGCGGATCGTCGACGCTGAAGCGGCCGGCGTCGCGCATGACCTCCAGCGCCGGCTCCCGGGCCGTGACCAGCCAGCCGTTGAGGCCGTCGACCCAGGCGACGGGCGCCGTGGCGCGCAAGCGGGCTAGCGCCGGGTGCGGATCCCCGGCGAGCTCGTCGAGGTCCAGACGAGCGTGCAGTCCGGCGTGCACATCAGACCTCCACGCGCGAGCGCGGCGCGCGTTCGGCGATCACGTCGCCCCAGTCGGCGTCCTCGACCGGCGCGGGCTCGGTCCGGTCCAGGAAATCGCCGAGCACCCGGGCCAGCCCGTCGGGATCCTCGAGGTGGGGGAAATGCGCGGCGTCGGGCAGGACGTCGAAGCGGCTGTGCGGCACGGCACGGTGCGCGAAGCGGCCGTGGGCCACCGGGATCGTGTGGTCGCGCCCGCCCCACACGATCTGGGTCGGCGTCGGTGCGTGGCCCAGCAGGTAGAGGCGGTCACGCGCGCTCACGCGCTGGCCGCGCACGTCGATCACCGACCGCAGCGTCTGCAGGAACGCCTCGCGCTGGCCCGGTCCCGAGAGCGGGTGCAGTGCGCGCGAGACCTGCCGGCCGGTCGTACCGGCGCGCCCAAGTGCGGCAACCAGGCGCGGGTGGGCCACCAGCCACAGCAACGCCGACGCTCCGGGCAGCGCCGCGGAGCGCAGCATCGGGCTGACCTCCGGCCCGAGCCCGCCGGCCGACACAAGCATCAGCCGGTCCGTGCGCTGGGGAAACTGCCAGAAGAACTGCATCGCCACGCCGCCGCCGTAGGAGTGGCCGATGATCGAGGCGCTGTCCACGCCGAGGCAGGCCAGCAGGTCGCGGATCCGCGCGGCGTGCGCGCCCAGCGAGTAGTCGCCGCGCGGTGAGGTGGAGTCGCCGTGGCCGATCAGGTCGGGCGCGATCACCGTATAGCGGTCCGCCAGCGCCAGCGCGACCTGCTGCCAGTGCCGCGAGGAGTTGACCATCCCGTGGATCAGCACCACGGGCGGGCCCTCGCCGGCCACCCGGTAGATCATCCTGTGGCCGTGCAGCTCGACGTCCCAGGCGTCGAAGGTCACGCGGGGAGCCAGTTCGCCGGGAACGCGCCCGCGGGGATTTCGCCCGCGTAATCGGGGAACCAGCGCAGCGCCACCTGTTCGGCCGGCCGGCCCTCGACCATCGCGCGCACGTCACCCACGACCATCAGCACGCGGATCGTGGCGCCGATCTGGAGATCGGCAGCGGTCGCCTGCTCGCCGCCGATAACGCCGTCGGCCACCAGCCGATCGACGTGGTCGAGCTTCGCCGGCAGGCCGGCCAGGTCGCTCTCGAGCCGCTCGCCGGTGATGCCGTGGTACCTCCAGGTGCCGTGGATCAGCTTCATGGCGAAGTCCGTGCCCGCCCCGTCCAGCGGTCCGCCGCCGCCGAAGCTGCCCAGCGCCTCGGGCCGGAAGTGCAACGCCCCCCAGGGCAGCCGCCGGCCCAGGTCCTGGATCTCGGCGTCGCCCCACTCCTCTGCCGCGCGGACGGCGTCGGACGGGTACAGCGGCGGGTCGGGCACCATCGCGTCGAGCCGCGCGAGGATCGCGCGCGAAGTGTGCACCCGCTCGTCGTCGATCGTCAGCCCGGGAACGGTGGTGTTGCCCTCGCCGTAGAGCTTCGCCATCTCCTCGACGTGTGTGCCGGGCGTGAAGTCCACGCGCTCGAACTCGAGCCCCTTCAGCCGCAGCGCTGCCTCGGCCGCCATGCAGGGATGGGAGGGGGCCAGGGCGTGCAGCGTCAGCGTGGGCATGCCCGGACCCTACTTCCGGATAGGTTGCGCCGATGCTGGAACGGCGCTTCCGCCTCGGCGAGCGGGGGACGACGGTGCGGGCCGAGGTGCTAGGGGGCCTGGCCACGTTCCTGACGATGAGCTACATCCTGTTCGTCAACCCGGCGATCCTGTCGGCGGCCGGGATGCCGTTCGGCGCCGTCGCGGTGGCCACCGCGATCGTCTCGTGCGTGGCCACCGCCTCGATGGGGCTGCTGACCAACCTGCCGTTCGCGCTCGCGCCCGGCCTCGGCATCAATGCGGTGATCGCGTTCGAGGTGGTGATCGGCCGCGACCTGCCGTGGCAGGTGGGCATGTCGATCATCGTGATCGAGGGGCTGCTGGCGCTGGTCCTGGTCCTCGCCGGCTTTCGCGAGGCGGTCATGAATGCGGTGCCCACGTCGCTCAAGCTCGCCATCGGCGTGGGGATCGGGCTGTTCATCACGCTGGTCGGGCTGCGCGAAGGCGGGATCGTGGTCAACGATCCCGCCACCGGCATCGCGCTCGGTGACCTGACCAACGGACCGGCGCTGATCTCGCTGGCCGGGATCCTGTTCGCCGCGGTGCTCACGGTCCGTGGCGTGCGCGGGGCGCTGCCGCTTGGCGTGGTCATGGCGACCGTGCTCGGGCTCGTCTTCGGCGTGCTCGAAGGCCCGGACGGCCTCGTCGACGCGCCCGGCTCGGGTGACTTCTCGACCATAGGCGAGGGGCTCGACCCGTCGAACCTCGAGGCCGCTCTGACCGTGGCGCTGATCCCGGTGATCTTCGCGCTGTTCATGACCGACTTCTTCGACACGATCGGTACGTCGGTGTCGCTGGGGCGCGCGGGCGGGTTGATGGACGCCGACGGCAAGCTCCCGAACACGCGCCGGATGCTCATGGTCGACTCCGGCGCCGCCGCGCTGGGGGGCGCCGCGGGCACGTCCAGCGTGACCACCTACGTGGAGAGCGGCGCGGGCCTGGCCGAGGGCGCGCGCACCGGCCTGAGCTCGGTCGTGGTGGCGGCGCTGTTCGCGCTGTCGCTGCTGTTCGTGCCGCTGATCGCGCTGGTGGGCCAGGGCGTCGAGGTAACCGAGGACCTGACCATCCACCCGGCCGTGGCGCCCGCGCTGGTGATGGTGGGTTACCTGATGATCCGCATGGTCGGCGAGATCGACTGGGCCGTGCCCGAGGACGCCCTGCCCGCCTTCCTGGTCATCGCCGGCATCCCGCTGACGTTCTCGATTGCCGCCGGCATCGGGCTGGGCATGATCGGCTACGTGGTGGTGCTCTCGGTGACCGATCGGGTGCGACAGGTGCACCCCCTGAGCTGGGTGATCGCGCTGCTGTTCGTCGGCTTCTTCGCCGCGGACTGGCTGAGCGCCAACGTGTTCTAGGAGCGCCAGCGCGCACCGTCGTTGCTTCGCTAAGGTAATTACCAGAGCTAATGAAGTCTGGTACCTCCACGAACACCGACCTCGCCGTTGCTGCCCGGTTGCGGCTGGCCATCACCCGCACCGCGCGGCGCCTGCGCCAGGAGGCCGACGCCCGCCTGACGCCGTCGCAGGTGGCGGCGCTGGCAACGATCGAGAAGCGCGGGCCGCTGACGCCCAGCGAGTTGGCCGACGTGGAGCGGATCCAGCGCCCAACGGCCACGCGCGTGGCCGCGCACCTGACCGAGCGCGGGCTGGTGCAGCGCGCCGGCGATCCTCGCGACGGCCGCGTGAGCCTGCTCTCGGTGACCGCCGCGGGCCACGACCTGCTGGAGCAGGTGCGCTCGCGCAAGAACGCCTTCCTGGCCGACCGCATGGGTGGCCTCAGCGCCGGCGACCGCGCGGCGCTGGAGCGCGCCGCCGACGTGCTCGAGCGCATCCTGGACGACCGCGGGTGACCGCAGCGCTGCGCAAGCCGTTCCTCTCGCTTGGGGTGCCCAACTACCGCCGCTACTTCAGCGGCCAGGTGGTGTCGCTGAGCGGCAACTGGGTGCAGATCGTGGCCGAGACGTGGCTGATCCTGCGCCTGACCGACAGCGGCGTGGCCGTCGGCCTGCTGGCCGCGCTCCAGTTCGCGCCGATGCTGGTGATGGGCGCCTACGGCGGGCTCCTGGCCGACCGCTTCGACAAGCGCAAGCTGCTGATGATCACCCAGCTCGGCATGATCGTGCCCGCGCTGACGCTGTTCGCGGTGACCGCCACCGACGTCGTGGCCCCGTGGATGGTGTTCGCCCTGGTGCTGGCGCGCGGCACGGTCAACGCGCTGGACAACCCGGCCCGCCAGAGCTTTGTGATCGAGATGGTCGGTCCCGACCGCGTGGTCAATGCGGTCAGCCTCAACAGCGTGATCGTGCACTGCGCGCGGATGGTCGGCCCGGCCATCGCGGGTGTGCTGATCGCCACCGTGGGGGTCGAGCCCTGCTTCTTGATCAACGCCGCCTCGTTCCTGGCCATGCTGGTCGCGCTGCGGCGCATGGACGCCGGCGCGCTGACGAGCCCGCAGCGCGCGCCGCGGCGTCCGCGCGCGCTGCGCGAGGGCCTGGCATACGTGCTCCGTACGCCGGCGCTGGCGGTGCCGCTGGCGATGATGGTGCTGGTGGGCACGCTGGGCTTCAACTTCCAGGTGATCCTGCCGCTGCTGGCCAAGTTCACCTTCGAGGGCGGCCCCGGCACCTACGCCGCCCTGGTTGTGTCGATGGCGGCCGGCTCGATCGTTGGCGCGCTCACGGCGGGCGCGCGCGGGCGCGTGTCGCCGGCGCTGCTGGTGGGCGCCAGCGCTGCCTTCGGCCTGGCCACCGCGCTCGCCGCGGCCGCGCCGACGCTGCCGCTCACCGTGGCCGCCCTGACGCTGGTCGGCGCCGCCAGCGTGACATTCGCCGCGGGCGTGAACTCGACCCTTCAGCTGGAGGTGGCGCCTGACATGCGCGGCCGCGTGATGGCGCTCTACTCGGTGGTGTTCCTGGGTTCGACGCCCATCGGCGGGCCGCTGGCCGGCTTGGTGGCTCAGGGGGCCAGCCCGCGCGTGGCGCTGCTGCTGGGGGCCTTGGCCGCGCTGGCCGCGGCCGCAGGCGCCGCCTTGTTCGCCCGCCGTCGCGTCAGCGCCGGCGCACCCGCAGCTCCCGCGCCTCGATCTGGCGCTGGCCATACGAGCCCCGGTACACCGGTCCGGCGGCGGTCACGAGGTCACCGGTCCGCGGCAGCGGGTCGGGGCGCAGGCCGGCGCGAACGTCGATCACCGAGAGCCCGGGCCCGGTGACGTCGCCGCCGGCCAGCACGAGATGGGCGTCGCCGTCGCCGTCGGGGTCGACCTTCTCGACATAGACCACGCGCCCGGTCGCGCTGGCGCAGTTGCCCGCCCCGGCGGGGCAGCGGGCCGGCTCGAGCGCGGGCGGCTCGGGCACCGTGCGATCGGGCGCGGGAGCTGTCACGGTCACGGGGCCCTTCACGCTGCGTTGCTCGACACCGCAGCCGGCCATCACCGCGGCAACCACAACCGCTGCCAACGCCGCACGCGCGCCCAGATCGGTACGCAAGATCGTTCTAACCGGCTTGCTTGAGCCGGCGGGCGCGCTTGACGCGCTCTGTCTTGTCCAGGTCGAGCTTGCGTAGGCGCACGGCATCGGGCGTGACCTCCACGCACTCGTCCTCGCGCAGGAACTCCAGCGCCTGGTCCAGCGACAGCGTCCGGTGGGGGACCAGCCGCACCAGTACGTCGGCTGTCGAGGAGCGGATGTTGGTCAGGTGCTTCTCCTTGACCGCGTTCACGTCGAGGTCGTCGGGGCGCGAGTTCTCGCCGACGATCATGCCCTCATAGACCTCCTCGCCAGGGCCCACGAACATCGTGCCGCGCTCCTGGAGGTTGAACAGCGCGAAGGTGGCGGTGACCCCGCGCCGGTCGGCAACCAGCGAGCCGGTCGGACGCGTGCGCATGGTGCCCGCCCACGGCTCCCAGCGCTCGAACACGTGGTGCATGATCCCTGTGCCGCGCGTCTCGGTCAGGAACTCGGTACGGAAGCCGATCAGACCGCGCGCCGGCACCAGGTACTCCAGCCGCACCCAGCCGGTGCCGTGGTTCACGTGCTCCTGCACGCGACCCTTGCGGACCGCCAGCAGCTGGGTGATCGTGCCCACGTAGTCCTCGGGCGCGTCGATCGCCAGCCGCTCGACCGGCTCGTGGTCGGTGCCGTCGATGTCGCGGATCAGCACCTGGGGCTGGCCCACGGTCAGCTCGTAGCCCTCGCGGCGCATGATCTCCACGAGCACCGCCAGCTGGAGCTCGCCGCGGCCCTGGACCTCCCACGCGTCGGGCCGCTCGGTGTCGAGCACGCGGATCGACACGTTGCCAACCAGCTCGGCGTCCAGGCGCGCCTTGACCTGGCGCGCGGTCAGCTTGTCGCCGTCCTGGCCGGCCAGCGGCGCGGTGTTGATGCCGATCACCGCCGACAGCGACGGCTCGTCCACGCTGATCACCGGCAGCGGCCGCGGGTCGTCGGCGTCGGCCAGCGTCTCGCCGATCGTGATCTCGGGGATGCCGGCCACGGCGATGATCTCGCCCGGGCCGGCCTCGTCCGCGTCCACGCGGTCCAGCGACTCGGTCACGTACAGGTTCGTGATCGTCACGCCCTCGGTGCTGCCGTCGGCCTTGCACCACGCCACCCGCTGGCCCTGCCCGATGGTGCCGTGGCGCACGCGGCAGAGCGCGAGGCGGCCCACGTACGGCGAGGCGTCCAGGTTGGTCACCTGCGCCTGGAGCGGGTGGTCGGGATCGAACTCGGGTGCCGGCACCGTGTCCACGATCAGGTCCAGCAGCGGTTTGAGGTCGCTGCCGGCTCGACGCCCTCCTCGGTACTGGCCCAGCCCGCCTTGGCGTTCGTGTAGACGATCGGGAACTCGATCTGCGACTCGTCGGCGTCAAGGTCCAGGAACAGCTCGTAGGCCTCGTCGACCACCTCGGCGATGCGCGCGTCGGGACGGTCGACCTTGTTGACCACCAGGATCACCGGCAGCCGCGCCTCCAGCGCCTTGCGCAGCACGAAGCGCGTCTGCGGCAGCGGCCCCTCGGAGGCGTCGACCAGCAGCAGCACGCCGTCGACCATCGTCAGCCCGCGCTCGACCTCGCCGCCGAAGTCGGCGTGGCCGGGCGTGTCGATGATGTTCAGCTTGACCCCGGCGTGGTCCACCGCCGTGTTCTTGGCCAGGATCGTGATGCCCTTCTCGCGCTCCAGGTCCATCGAGTCCATCACGCGGTCGTCCACGTCCTGGCCCTCGCGGAAGGCCCCGGACTGCCACAGCATCGCGTCGACCAACGTGGTCTTGCCGTGATCGACGTGGGCGACGATCGCCACGTTGCGGATGTCGTCTCGCTGGGCCAAGGGCCGCGCAAGGTTAGTCTGGCCGCGATGGAGGCCCTGGCTGCCCGGATCCGCCATGACCGCGAGGAGGCGATCGCGGGCGCGATCTACGGGACGATCCTGACCGCGGCGACCATGTCGGTCGTCAGCGACAAACGCTGGGACAAGCCATTTTTGACCAGCGTCCAGGTCCTGGCCACGCTGACGGTGTTCTGGCTCGCCCACGCCTACGCGCATGGGGTGGCCGTCCGCGTGACCGAGGACCACCCGCGCCCGCACGAGCTGGCACACGACCTGCGCGCCACCTGGCCGATGGTCGGCGCGGCGTTCCCGCAGCTGGCGCCGATGGTGCTGGTCGGCCTGAACGTGTTCAGCTACGACACCGGCCTCTGGATCGCCTACGGCCTGGCCGTCGCCATCCTGGCGTCGTACGGGGTTGTGATCGGTCGCCGCCGCGGCCTTGGGCGCGCCGGCACGCTCAAGCTGGTGGCCGCCAGCGGGGTGCTCGGGCTGCTGCTGATCACGCTGAAGGAGGTCATCCACTGATCGCCGGCGAGCGGATCGATCGTCGCCCGGTGCCGGGCGAGGACGTGGCCCGTCTGATCGACCGGTTCGTCTGGTGAAGGGAACGGGGCTGCAGCCGCCGCAGCGACCACAACCCCTCGCCCTTCGCGACCGGCTGTTGGATGCGATCAGGCAGTGGCGGGCCGTGCCGGGGCCGCGTAGCGCTCGCCCTTGCCGCGCCGGTCGGCGATCCAGCGCAGCGGCGCCATCGAGGCGTGCTGGACGAACGCGGGCGGGAACGCGCCCTGCACCTCGCGCCTGAACTCGCGCGTGAACAGCGCGAGCTCCAGCGGTTTGGGCATGCCCTTCTTAGTGGTCCTGCCCTCCTCGGCCAGCTCGCAGGCGGTCTCGAACAGCCGCTCCATCTGGAGCGCCGGGCGGACCTCAACACGGGCGCGGGCGGGCCCGTCGCCGGCGTTGGCGAACTTGTGTGCGGTTCCCGCGGGCACCGTGACCACGTCACCGGCCTCGGCGACGACGGTCTTGAAGCCCTTGCGGAACTTCATCGTGCCCTCGAGCACCTCGAACCGCTCCTCCTGCTCGGGGTGCACGTGCATGCCGGGCACGTGACCGTCCGGGGTCAGCTCGACCTCGAATGCCAGCAGCTCGCCGTCGGTGTCGGCGGCCGTCTGCTCGAAGCGGATGGTCTCGCCGCTGACGGGGTTCTGGATGATCTGTCCTGAGTGGGCCATTGTGGAATCTCCTGGGCTGGATTGCTTGATGGGCCCAGCATCGATCCGCAGCGGCTGGCTGGAATCGCCCTCGATGACGATCCGCCATCACCGGATGGGATGGTCTTGGCCTACGACTTTGGGGGGATACCGGGCGAAACCCGCTCGCGCCTTGGGAGAAAGCGCGAGCGGGTGCCCGGGGGCCGCCGGTCGGTCTAGCGGTGGCCCGACAGGGCGGCGGCGGTGCTGGCCTCGTCCGGGCCGCCGGAACTCGGCGACTCGACCGCCGAGGATCCGCTGCCGACGGCGGCAGCGGTAGCGCTCTCGCTGGGACCGGCGGACGCGGGTGACCCGACACTGGCGGCGACTCCGCTCTCTTCCGGGCCGCCGCCGGAGCGCAGGCTCGGCTGGGCCTGAGCACCTGCCGGCGTGGCGTCGCTGCTGGAGTCGTCGCCGATGGCGATGACCAGCACGACCGCGGCGGTGGCGACCAGGGTCAACAGCGCCGCGAGCCAGGCGGTGCGCCGGGAGAGGTGGATGGGCGATGAGATGTGGGGGTGTGTGAAGTGGGACATGACCGACCTCCTGGTGATGGAACGTGTCCATTCAGAGTGCGCCCGCCCGCTTTCAAGACCCCTGCAACGCGGTAACAGCCGTGTTACGGTCGCGCGCGAGGGGGACTCGCCGATGGACTTCAAAATCCTCGGGCCGCTCGAGGTAGATGACGGGGATCAGACGATTCCTCTGGGGGGCGCCAGGCAGCGGGCGCTGCTGGCGCTGCTGCTGCTTCACGCGAACGAGGTGGTGTCCAGCGACCGTCTGGTGGAGGAGCTGTGGGGCGAGGCGGACGACGCCTCCAAGGCGCTTCAGGTGGCGGTGTCCCGGTTGCGCAAAACGCTCGGGCCCGGCGAGCCGTTGGTCACGCGGCCGCCCGGCTACGAGCTGCGGCTCGAGCGGGAGTGCCTCGATCTCCACCGGTTCGAAGACGAGGCCAGTGCCGGCCGCGAGGCGCTCGCCTGCGGTGACGCCGAGCTGGCGCGGGGCAAGCTGGGGGAAGCCCTGGCCATCTGGCGCGGACCGGCGCTGGCCGACCTCGCCTACGAGCCGTTTGCCCAGGTCGAAGCTGCTCGTTTGGAGGAGCTCCGCGCGACGGTGACCGAGGAGCGGATCGCGGCAGACTTGGAGCTGGGTCGCCACGCGGACCTGGTGGGAGAGCTTCAGGAGCTGGTCATGCGTCAGCCACTGCGCGAGCGCCTGCGGCTCTACCTGATGCTCGCCCTCTACCGCTCGGGCCGCCAGGCCCACGCGCTCGAGGTGTACCAGGACGCCCGCCGAGCGCTGACGGACGAGCTCGGGCTCGAGCCCGGCCGCGAGCTGCGCGACGTGCAGGAGGCGATGCTGCGTCAGGAACCCGCGCTCGACTGGAACGACCAAGCTGAGGGACCGTCACGACAGCCCACCGAGCGTGGCATCTTCGTCGGGCGCCAGCGCGAGCTGGCCGAGCTGAGCCGTGGACTGGATGACGCGCTGGCCGGGCGCGGCAGGATGGTCTTCGTCGCGGGCGAGCCCGGAATCGGCAAGAGTCGGTTGGCCGACGAGCTGATCGCGCAGGCCAGGACCAGAGGTGCGCGGGTTGTGGTGGGCCGCTGCTGGGAGGCGGGCGGCGCGCCCGCGTACTGGCCCTGGGTGCAGTCATTGCGCGCCTACAGCCGTGAGTTGGCGCCCGATGCTCTGCGGGCGCAGCTCGGCACCGCCGGCGGCGACCTGGCTCAGTTGTTGCCCGAGCTGGGAGAGATGTTCGGTGACCTGCCGCCGCCCCCGGCGCAGGAGTCCGAGGGTGCGCGCTTTCGCCTGTTCGAAGCGGTCACCTCGTTCCTGCGCAACGCTGCCGGCGACCGGCCACTGGTGCTGATGCTCGACGACGTACACGCCGCCGATGAGCCGTCGTTGCTCCTGCTCCGCTTCCTCGCCCGCGAGATGGCCGACGTGCGCCTCCTGGTGGTCTGCGCCTTCCGCGATGTCGACCCCACGTTGCAGGAGGCCCTGACCGCGACCCTGGTGGAGCTCGCAAGGGAACCGCACACCGCGAGGATCAGCCTGGGCGGTTTGGCCAAAGACGAGGTGCTCGGATACATCGAGCAATCGACCGGTATGACACCGCCCGCCGAGCTGGTCGGGGCGATCCACCGCGAGACCGACGGCAACCCGTTGTTCGTGGTCGAGGTAGTACAGCTGCTGGTGGCGGACGGACAGATCGGCGAGCCGGGAGCCGAGCTGCGCATCCCGCCCGGGGTGCGAGAGGTGATCGGCCGGCGGGTGGCTCGGCTTCCGGAGGCTTGCCGGGACCTCCTGGTGTCCGCATCCGTGCTGGGTCGCGAGTTCGGGCTCGGAACACTGGAACGGCTGAGCGACCTTCCGCGTGAGGAGCTCTTGGACGCGCTGGATCAGGCGATGGCCGAGCGCGTGGTCACCGACGTTCCAGGCACCCGCGAGCGGCTTCGCTTCGGCCACGCCCTGATCAGGGACTCGCTCTACGACACGCTGAACCCTGCCCGGCGGCAGTCGCTTCATGGGCAGGCCGCCGCCGCGCTCGAGGAGGTCTATGCCAGCGACCTCGAGCCCAATCTCGCCGAGCTGGCACACCATCTGTTCGCCGCCGATCCCGCCGCTGTGGCGCCCAAGGCCGTGGAGTACGCCCGGCGCGCGGGCGACCAAGCGGCTGCGCAGGCTGCCTATGAGGAGGCAGTCCGCCTGTACGCGACGGCGCTCACGCTCGTCGCCGGGGCCGAGTCTCGCTGCCGGCTGCTGCTGGCGCTGGGTGACGCACAGGCTCGTGCCGGCGACACACCCGCGTCGAAGCGGTCGTTTCTGGATGCCGCCGACCTGGCGGACGACCTCGGCCTGACCGACCTTCTCACGCGAGCCGCCCTGGGATACGGCGGACGACTCGTCTGGGAGGTGTCCAGGGGCGACGCCCACCACCTGGCGATCCTGGACCGCGCGCTGGCCGCGGTAGGCGAGGAAGACAGCACTGCGCGGGTGCATTTGCTGGCCCGCATCTCCGGCGGGCCCCTGCGCGAGGTCGGCCGCTCGCCCGAACGGAGGCACTCGTTGAGCGACCAGGCGCTGGCGATGGCACGTCGGCTGGACGACCCGCCGACGCTTGCTTGGGCGCTCGCCGGCTATATCGCGGCCAACCACTCGCCCGATTTCGCTCCGGCGCAGGTCGACCTGGCGACGGAACAGGTGGAGGTCGCCGTCGGCGTGGGCGACCTCGAACGGGCCGTCGAGGGTTACGAGCATCGTGCCTGCGCCCTGATCGACCTCGCGCAGGTGTCCAGGGCACAGGCGGACTACGCCGCCATGGAGAAGCTTGCCGGTGAGCTGAGGCAGCCCACTCACGATTGGTTCGTGGCCGTGCACAAGGCGCTGTTCGCCCTTCTCGAGGGCAGGTTTGCGGAGGCGGAGGTGCTCAGCGCCAGCGCGCTCGAGGTTGGTGGGCGGGCCCAGAACTGGGATGCCCGCGTGTGCCACACGCTCCAGATGTTCGTGCTCCGGCGCGACCAGGGACGGCTCCGGGAGATCGAAGTGCTGGTGCGCCGTGTGGCCGGTGAGAACCCCACCTACCCGATCCTGCACTGTGCCCGGACGCTGATGGTGACCGAGCTCGGGAACGTGACCGAGGCGCGTGAGTCGCTGGCCGCGCTCGTGGGCCACCTGCCCTTCGACGAGGAGTGGCTCCTGGGTATGGGATTCCTGGCGGAGACGGTCCACGCGCTCCAGGACACCGAGTCCGCCGGCGTGATCTACGAGGCTATGCGGGCATACCCCGACCGCGTGGCGATCGGCCTGCCCGAGGTCAGCACCGGCTCGGTCGCTCGCCCGCTCGGGCTCATGGCCACGATGCTCGCGCGCTGGGACGACGCCGAGCGCCATTTCGAGACCGCCTTGGAGGTGAACCGGCGGATAGGCGCACGATCGTGGCTGGCGCACACCCAGCGCGACTACGCGCAGATGCTGTCCAGGCGGGACGCACCCGGGGACGCGGAGCGCGCGCGCCGGCTCACGGCCGAGGCGCGGTCGGCCTACCGCGAGCTGGGGATCGCCCACTGAGCTAGAACGTCACTGGCCCCGAGATGCACGTGATGGTCTGGCCGCACCAGATGGTGCCCCTCAGTGATCGACACACCGGGCGACGCCCGCGGGCGAGCGATCGAACCGGATCGGCCGCTCGATGTGGGGTGGATCAACGGTCATAGTGACCGTTGATCCACCCCACGTCCGGGTAGGGACGTACGTATGCGCGAACTCCTTCCCGGCCTCTGGCACTGGACGACCCAGCATCCGAACATCGGCCAGGAGGTCAGCTCGTACTACCTGGCGGGTGCCGCGGCGCTTCTGGACCCGATGGTGCCGGCCGATGGCATGGGCGCCTTCGACAGCCTGCCCACGCCGCGGCACGTGGTGCTCAGCTGCCGCCACCACGACCGCGACCACGCCAGGTTCGTGGACACGTTCGGCGCCGATTTCCACGTCCCCGAGAACGGCGTGCACGAGTACCCGGGCGAGGACGTGACGCCCTACGCCGTCGGCGACCAGGTGGTCCCTGGCATCACCGCGGTGGCGAACGGCCCGATCGCGCCCGACGACACGGTGCTCCGGCTCGACGTGGATGGTGGCGCACTGGCTTTTGCCGACTCGGTGATCAGCGCCGAGGGAGCGCCCGGGTTCGTGCCCGACGGCCTGCTCGGCGACGATCCCGCAAAGGTGCGCGCCGACATCACCGCCGCCGTGAGCGAGCTGCTGGACACCCAGGCGTTCGAGCACGTGCTGTTCGCCCACGGCGCCCCGATCATCGGTGAGGGACGCGAGGCGCTGGTCGCGCTGGTGCAAAATTCCCGCTGAGCGGGACTTTTCCCTTGGCCCTGCTACCGTCCGCGGCGTCGGGTTGCCAACCGTGGCGCCCGAGAGGTTCCGTTCCTAGCTGCGCTCGAGTGCGCGTCCGGGGTCGCTGGATCTCCCGACGTACACATAAGGAGTTGCAGTTCCATGTCTCAGAAGTCCTTCGCCGATCTCGGCGTTTCCGACGCGGTCGTGCGCGCTCTCTCAGAGCGCGGCTACCACGAGCCCTTCGCCGTACAGCGGCTCGTCATCGAGGACATCCTCGACGGCCGCGACGTGCTGGCCCAATCGCCGACCGGCTCGGGCAAGACGCTCGCCTTCGGCGTGCCGATGGCCGACCTGATCGACGCTTCCGCCCGGCGCCCCGCCGGCCTGATCCTGGCCCCGACCCGCGAGCTGGCGCTCCAGATCGTGGACGAGCTCCAGACGGTGGCCAACGCCCGCGCGCTGTCGGTTGCCGTGGTGCACGGTGGCGTCGGCCTTGTGGCGCAGGCCAAGAAGGCCTCCCGCGCCCACATCGTGGTGGCCACCCCCGGCCGCCTCGAGGACCTGCTCCAGCGCGGCGACATAACCCTGTCCAACGTCGAGATCCTCGTCCTGGACGAGGCCGACCGGATGCTGGACATGGGCTTCAAGCCCGCGGTCGACCGGATCGTGGCCAAGACGCCGGATGACCGCCAGACGCTGTTCTTCTCGGCCACGCTCCAGGGCGAGGTCGGTCAGCAGGCCAAGTCCTTCACCCACGACCCTGCCAAGCACACGCACACGCCGCCGGCCGAGCGAAGTGGCGACATCAGCCACCGCTTCGTGCACGTCGCGCACGAGGCCAAGGTGGACCACCTGGTGCGCGAGCTCAACGAGGCCGAGCGCGGCCGCGCGCTGGTGTTCGTGCGCACCAAGCGCGGCGCCGACCGGCTGGTCAAGAAGCTCGACCGCCAGAAGGTTCGCGCGGTGGCGATGCACGGCAACAAGTCGCAGGCCCAGCGCCAGAAGGCCCTCGCGGCGTTCGAGAAGGGCACCGTGGACACGCTCGTGGCGACCGACGTCGCCGCCCGCGGCATCGACGTGCCGGACATCACGCACGTGATCAACTTCGACGCACCCGAGGACCGCGACACCTACACCCACCGCGTGGGCCGCACCGGCCGCGCGGGCAACACCGGCGCCGGGGTCAGCTTCGTCCTCGGCGACCAGGTGCGGGACATGCGCAAGATCGCGCGTGACCTCGGTCTCGGCGACCAGTTCGAGGCGGCCGACGGCACGCCGGTGGCCGTCCCTGGCGACGGGCCGCACTCCAACCGCACGCGGCCTCAGCGCGGCGGCGGTGGAGGCGGCAACAACCGCAGCCGCAACCGTGGCAACGGCGGCGGCGGTGGCGGTGGCGGCAAGCCGAAGGCCAAGGCCCAGGGCTGGTCGTCGGACGGCCGCGGGCCCAAGCGCCAGGGCCGCCGGGCGCGCTGACGGCGTCGGTGCGGTGCGCGCCGGACAACGTCCGGCTGCGCACCTCCCGCTAACGGCGGCGCTTGCGGGCGCCGAGCTTGAAGCTCTGGCCCTCCAGGCCCACGCAGCCGATGCAGAGGACACAGTCCTCGCAGTCCACGCATGCGAGGCAGAGCGCGCAGCGCCGGCACGCCACGCACAGCAGCGTCCCCACGCAGGCGAGGATGCCGGCGCCCGCGGCGGTGAACGCGCTGGCGGCGACGCCGGTGCTCGCCGCGGTGGCCGCGCTGGCCACCACGCCCGCGCTCGCGCGCGTGTAGGCGCTGCCCGACACGGCCACGCTGCCGCGGGTGTCGGCGCTGCCGGCGACCGCGGCGCTGCGCCGGGTGCCGCTGCTGCCGGCCACGGCAACGCTGCGCTTGGTGTCGGCCGAGCCGGCGACCGCCATGTCGGGCTCGGACCGCTTGTTGGCCTTCTTGCCTTTCGACACGGTGCGTGCACGCTACCCGAGCCGGGTAAGCGTGGGCACATGGCCAAGCGCGACAAACGCCTGTACAGGTCCCTCCGTAGCGCGGGGGTGCGCAAGCGCACGGCGCGCACGGCCGCCGAGGCCTCCGAGCGCGGTGGCGACCCCGGCCGCCGGGTCCTCACCGCGATCGCGCAGGAGCTGCACGAGGCCGGCGACCTGCTTGACGCGCGTTCGCGATCGGCCGAGGCCGGCCGCGGCGAGTCCGAGCGCGCCGATCCCGATCGCAACCTGCGCGATGCGGCTCGCGAAACCGCGGCCCGGAGGGTCTGACGATGGCAGCCGACTACTGGTTCGCCGCCTCGACCGAGGAGTTCACGCCCACCGAGATCGTCGCCCAGCATGCCGCCGCCGAGCGAGCCGGCTTCGACGGGCTCGGCATCTCCGACCACTGGGCGCCCTGGTTCCCGGATGGCCTTGGCACGCAGGCGTGGGTCACGATGAGCGCCTCGGGCCAGCACACGTCGCTGCCGATCGGCACCGGCGTGACACCCGTCGTGCACCACTACCACCCGGGGCTGATCGCCCAGGCCTTCATGGCCATGGAGGAGCTGTATCCCGGCCGCGTCTTCCTGGGGGTCGGCTCGGGCGAGGCGGTCAACGAGGTGCCGCTCGGGCTGGACTGGCCGGCGCCGACAGAGATGCTTCAGCGCTTCGAGCAGGGCCTGGAGGCCATCACGCGGCTGTGGGACGGCGAGACGGTGACCATGGACGCCGGCTGGTTCAGGCTCAAGGAGGCCAAGCTCTACACGCGCGCGAAGGCGCGCCCGCGCATGTACGTGTCGGCCTTCGGGCCCCAGGCGGCCGCGATCGCGGCGCGCTACGGCGACGGGTTGTGGACGCTTGGCGATCCGGAGGCGGCACCGGAGATCATCGACGTGTACCGCACCGAGTGTGGCCAGACGGGCAAGGATCCGGGGCAGATAATCCTGCAGTCCGGCATCGCCTGGGCCGAGGACGACGACGCGGCGCTGGAGGGGGCGCGGCGGTGGAAGCCGACGCAGCTGCCCGAGCTCTACATCGACGACATCCCCGACCCGGCCGACATGCAGCGCCGCGCGGACGAGCAGATGAGCGACGAGGAGTTCGCGTCCGACGGCTTCATCGTCGGCGCCGACCTCGACGAGCACGTGCGCCGGGTGGGGGAGATCGAGGACCTCGGCGCCACCGCGGTGTGCCTTCAGCTGATCGGCCAGGCCGATCCGATGGGCACGATCCAGCGCTACGGAGAGACCGTCCTGCCGGCGCTCAGAGGCCGCTGAGTAAAAGCGAACCCGGACTGGCCCGGCGCCCGCGCGGGTACGGTCTTTCTCGTGAGCACGACCGACTCGGCACCCCTCTGGGCCCCCACCCGGGAGCGCATCGACGGCACGAACCTGGCCGCCTATCAGCGCTGGCTGGCCGCCGAGCGCGGCGTGCGGACCGGCGACTACGACTCGCTGTGGCAATGGTCGGTGGACAACCTCGAGGACTTCTGGGCCTCGATCTGGGACTACTTCGAGGTGCGCGCCGACACACCGTACGAGCGCGTCCTGGCCTCGCGTGACATGCCGGGTGCCGAGTGGTTCACGGGCGCGCGGCTGTCCTACGCACAGCATGTGCTCGAGGGCCACGACGACTCCGCCGTGGCGCTGCATCACGCCTCCGAGCTGCGCGAGCTCGACACGGTCAGCTGGGGCGAGCTGCGCACGCAGGTGGCACGGATCGCCGCCGGCCTCAAGGCGATGGGCGTCGAGCCGGGTGACCGGGTGGCGGCCTACATCCCGAACATCGCCGAGGCGCTGGCCGCGTTCCTGGCCTGCTCGTCGATCGGCGCGGTGTGGTCGTCGTGCTCGCCCGACTTCGGTGCCAAGTCGGTGGTCGACCGCTTCGCCCAGATCGAGCCGAAGGTGCTGCTGGCCGTGGACGGCTACCGCTACAACGGCAAGGACTTCGACCGCCGCGAGACCGTCGAGGGCATCGCAGCGCAGATCGGCGCGCCGATCGTCTGGCTCGGCTACCTCGACGGCGCCGGCTGGCAGCACGGGTTCCTCGGCGCCGAGGACGCTCCGCTCGAGTTCGCCCAGCTGCCGTTCGACCATCCGCTGTGGGTGCTCTACAGCTCGGGCACGACCGGGCTGCCGAAGGCGATCGTGCACGGCCAGGGCGGCATCCTGCTCGAGCACCTGAAGAAGATGTTCCTGCACGTGGACGCACAGGCCGGTGACCGCGTGTTCTGGTTCACCACCACCGGCTGGATGATGTGGAACTTCCTGGCCGGCGTACTGCTCACCGACGCCGCGATCGTCCTGTACGACGGCTCGCCCGGGCACCCCGACCTGAACGTGCTGTGGGATCTGGCGGAGCGGACCGGCACCACCACGTTCGGCACCTCGGCGGCGTTCCTGTCGTCGTGCATGAAGGAGGGCATCGAGCCGTCGTCGGGGCGCGACCTTTCGAAGCTCACCGCCGTCGGCTCGACCGGCTCGCCGCTGTCGCCGGAAGGCTTCCGGTGGGTCTACGACCACGTCGGCAGCGACACGTGGCTGTTCTCGACCTCGGGCGGCACCGACGTGTGCACCGCGTTCGTGGGTGGCGTGCCCACGCTGCCGGTGTGGATCGGCGAGCTCCAGGGCCGGGCTCTGGGCTGCGCCGTCGAGGCGTGGGACGAGCACGGCAAGCCGCTGATCGGCGAGGTCGGCGAGCTGGTGATCACCGAGCCGATGCCGTCGATGCCGATCAAGCTCTGGAACGACGACGACGGCTCGCGCATGCACGAGAGCTACTTCGAGATGTACCCGGGCGTCTGGCGCCACGGCGACTGGATCGAGATCAAAGAGCGCGGCAGCGCTGTCATCTACGGCCGCTCCGACTCCACCATCAATCGCGGCGGTGTGCGCATGGGCACGTCCGAGATCTACCGCGCGGTGCTGGACATCGACGAGATAGTCGACGCGCTTGTCGTGGATGTGCCGCGCGAGGGCGAGGAGAACTGGATGCCGCTGTTCGTGGTGCTGCGCGACGGGGCAGAGCTCGGCGACGACCTGAAGAAGCGGATCGCGAAGCAGATCCGCGAGTACTGCTCGCCGCGCCACGTGCCCAACGACGTCTACGCCGTCGCCGAGGTGCCGCGCACGCTGTCCGGCAAGGTGCTCGAGGTGCCGGTCAAGAGGATCCTCTCCGGCACCGCGCCCGAGCAGGCCGCCAGCCGCGACTCGCTGGCCAACCCCGAGGCGCTGGACTGGTTCGCGGAGCTTGCGCGCTGATGGCCGCCGACGTGGTGATCACGGAGTTCACCGACCCCGCCTGCCCGTGGGCCTTCTCGGCGGAGCCGTTCCGCCACCGGCTGCGCTGGCTGTACGGCGACGCGATCGACTGGAAGGTCAACGTGGTCGTGCTCTCCGAGACCGCGGACGAGTACCTGGAAAAGGGCATGGACACCCAGAAGCAGCAGGCGGGCTACCGGAAGATCGCGCGCGACCACGGCATGCCGATCGACACCACCGAACGGCCGCGGATGATGGCCACCGTGGTGGCCTGCCGCGCGATCGTGGCCGCGCGCCTGAACGCCCCCGAGCGCGAGCGCCGGCTGCTGCGCGCGCTGCGAGTCCTCTGCTTCGAGGGCCCGCTGATCGACGAGCCCGCGACGATCGCCGCCGCGGCCACCCGCACCGGCCTGGACCCTGACGAGCTCCAGGCCTGGATGGCGGACGACGAGGTCGAGCGGGTCTTGCGCGAGGACATGGCGCGCGCCCGCGAGCCGATGCCTGCCGCCCGCGTGCTCGACGACCGGCTCGCCAACTGGTCAGGCGGCCGGCGCTACACGTGCCCCTCGTACGAGGTGGAGCGCGTCTCGGACGGGGTGCGCATCTCGGTTCCAGGCTTCCAGCCCTTTGCCGCCTACGACGTCCTGTTGGCCAACCTGGTCCCGGACCTGGGACGCCGCGGCGAGCCGGTCGGCGTCCAGGAAGTGCTGGCCTGGGCAGGGTTCCCGCTGGCCACGCGCGAGGTGGCCGAGATCTGCGAGCTCGACGACCGCGAGGCGCGGGAACAGCTCGGGCACGTTGCCGTCGAGCACCACGTCGGCGCCGACGGCTTCTGGTCGCTGGCGGCCTAGCAGCGGAAGCGGAAGTTCTGGTCCGCGCAGTACCAGACGCCGAACAGCAGGTACACCGGCGCCCATACCGGACTGTTCGGCAACCCCAGGTTGCTGTTGTAGCCCGCGTACTGGCACGAGAAGCCTGCCAGCAGATAGGTCTTCTCGTAGCCCGGCAGGCACCCTGCCCCGCTGCGGTATCCGTTCGGGTTGGGGAAGATCGAGGGCAGGTAGACCGGCCCGGTGATGGCCGGTGGCGTCGGCGTGGCCACCGGCACCGGCGCCGGCGTCGACGGCGTCCGCGGGCTTGCCGGGCGCTTGCGGGCCCGCGCGCGGCACCTGTTGTACTTGCGCAGGTAGAGCCTGCGCTTGGCGGAGCCGCGCTTGTAGCGAACCGCCTTGCGCTTGAGCGACGAGCAGCCGGCGGATTGCGAGGCAAGGGCGTTGGCTTCGGTCCTCGACGCCGGTGCCGAGGCCTGCGCCGGCCCGGCCGCGCCTACCAGGCCGGTGGCAACCAGTCCCAGAATGGCGAGGCGGGCGTATGTGCGCACCTGTCCAGACTGGGGGCGAACGACCTGCCTGTCCAGCTATCCGGCGGCGCCTTCCTTCTCCAGCCGCTCCGCCAGCCCTTTCATGCCGAGCTCGCGCGCCGCTGCCGAGCCGCCCGCGAAGTCGATCGGGGCGTCGGCCGGCCGCTCGACCGCGGGCGGTCGCAGGGTTGCGATGTCGCGGAATGCGCGCAGCTCGTCGGCCACCGGGAGCAGGGTGGAGGGGGCGTCGCCGGACTCGGCCTCCTGGAGCGCCGCCTCGAGCGTGCCCGAGCGCTTGAGGATGTCGGCCGCGCGCTTCTCGCCGATCCCCTTTGCCCCCGGGAGGCCGTCGGAAGGGTCGCCGCGCAGCGCGATGAAGTCAGGCACCTGGCCGGGGTCGACCCCGTAGCGCCTGCGCACCTCGGCCGGGTCGATCCGCTCGGGCCCCTTCTTGCCGCGGCCTCCCAGCAGCGCAACGCGGACCTTGTCGGTGGCGCACTGAAACAGGTCACGGTCGCCGGTCAGGATCACCGCCTGGCCGCCGCCGGCCTCCTCCTCGCGCGCGTAGGCGCCGAGCAGGTCGTCGGCTTCCAGCTCGGGGTCGTAGGCGCCGGCCCAGCCGATCGCCTCGTAGAGGGCGGGCGCGCGCTCCCACTGCCATGCCAGGTCGCGCGGCATCGGCGGACGGTGGGCGTGGTAGGCGGGGTACAGCTCGGTGCGGTAGGGGGCGGCATCCGGGCCCATGCAGCAGACGGTCGCGCGGGCGTCCTCCTCGCGCGCGACGGCCAGGATCGTGTTCACCGATCCCAGCAGCGCGTTGACGGGCTTGCCCTCGGCGCCCTTGATCTTGTCGGGCAGCCCGAAGAAGGCGCGGTAGAGCAGGTACGGGGCGTCGACGAGGAGGAGGGGGCCCTTCACCCGCGCGATGCTACGGTCTCCGGCGTACGGCCGGGTGGAGAAGCCCGGCGAAGCAGTAGTGCAGGCGCTCGCAGTGGTAGCTCAGGTTCCCTCAGCGCGGTCGGCACGAACATGAAAGACGTGGAGGATTTTCCACATGCCTACTGGCACCGTTAAGTGGTTCAGCGACGAGAAGGGCTTCGGCTTCATCACCCCCGACGATGGGGGCAAGGATCTCTTCGTTCACCACACGGGAATCTCCGGCGAGGGCTTCAAGTCCCTCACCGAAGGCGCGAAGGTCAACTTCGACGCCGAGTCGGGCGACAAGGGCCCCAAGGCCGTAAACGTCACCCAGTCGTGAGCAGTACAGCGGTACTCACCGGATCGTCGATCCGGCTGCGTCCCGTTCGCTAGCTGTGAGCGCCCGGTCCTCCGCCTGACGGCGCGGGGCCGGGCCCGCTCGCCTCATCTTCAGGACAGTGCTGTCTCACCGCCTCGGTGGCGGCCGGCTGCTGCGCCTGCGCGCGCGGCGCCGGCGGCGATGCGTACCGGCGCTGCTGTGGGCGTATCGGATGATCGCCGCTGCGGGGTGCCGCGGCCGGTGCGGTCTCCGCGGGGCGCGGCCTCGCGCCGCACCGGCGTGCGCTCCGATGCGGGTTCGCTTGCTCCGGGAGAGCGCCCGGCCCGCCTCGTGGGCAGCGTGGCGGGCCGGGACGTTTCGGTCACGGCCGGCCGCGTGGCGGCGGCGGTCCGCGTCGCGGTCGTCGCCGCAACCGCCGGCCGGGCCGCCTGGACGGGCGCCTTCGCGGTGCGCGGCGCCGCCTTGCGCACCTGCGCCGTCGGCTTGTCGGGCGCGCTCACCGGCCGCGGCCGCTCCACGGCGAGGCCGCCGGCCGCGACGCCACCGGCGGCCACCGCGACCGCCGCCGTCTTCGCCGGAGCGCCGGCAGACACCAGCGCGTCGGCCACCGGCGCCACGACGAGCCGCCTTGCGGTCGCGGCCGCCGCGGTCACGACGAGCACCGCGGCGGCGCGTGCCCCGCGTGCCCTGCGCACCGGGAGCCAGCTGCACAGGGCACAGTCGGAGCGGTGGTTGCGCAGGACCCTGCGCTCGAGCGAGGTGATCGCCTCGCCGTCGCGCACGGCCTCGCCGAGCTGGCGCGCGCGGTGGCACTTGACCGGAGCTCGCAGCGCCAGCACCTCCTCACGCAGGTTGGTGCGCGCGCGGAACAGGAGCGTCTCCACCGCGGTCACCGGCATCGCAAGCCGCTCGGCCACTTCGGCGTAGGACAGCTCACAGACCTCGCGCAGGTGCAGCACCGAGCGCTGGGCGAACGGCAGCTGGCCCAGCGCGGCACGCACCTCGGCGCCCTCGGCCTCGGCCAGCACGCCCGCGTCGGGCTCCGGCCCGTCGTCGGCCAGCGCCAGCTCGGTCATGTCCATCGGCACGGCACGGCCCGCCGCCGACAGCCGGTCGTTGCACTCGTTCTTGGCGATCGTCGCCAGCCACGGGCCCAGCCGGCGCGGGCCGCTACCGCGGTTCATCGCGGTGAACGCGCGCAGGAACGTGACCTGGGTGGCGTCGTCGGCATCGGCGGGAGAGCGCAATCGGCGTAGACACTGCGCATACACGCGCCCGCGGTGGCGGTCGTACACGCTGGCGAAGTCGTCGGCGCCAATGCCGCTGGTGGTGGTCGAGTTGCCCATCTCTCCCTCTCTCATCGCTGCCCACCTGACGCCTTCGGCGTCGCCGACCTTGCGCTCTTACAGCGCAAGTTTTCCCGTGGCCGATGGGTCATGCCGGCATGTACCGATCTCGGATCACCCACACAGTTCTGATCGCGGCGGCGCTGAGCGCCGTCGCCGCAACACCCGCCGCGGCCCGTGGCCCGGGTGGCGGCGGACCCGGAGGAGGCGGCGGCGACCAGCTGCTGGACTCCGACCTGTCGCTGGCCGCCAGTCTCGGCGTGACGTCGGCGGGCAAGTCCCGTACGGCGACGGTCGAGGGGCGCGACGGGAACGCCCAGACGATCACGATCAGGCGCGCGGTCAAGGCCGCGGGCGCCGTAACGTCGGACATCGGGACCGCGGCGGGCGGCGACCCAGGCGCGCTCACGGGCGCGATCAAGTTCAGCACCCGCTCGTCCAGCACCCGCTCGAAGCTGGACGGAATCCTCACGGTCAGCTCGGCCGGGGGCAAGCTGCGCGTGCGTGTCCACGGCCGCGCCGGTAGCGACGGCGTGTACGACGTTCGGGTACGCCAGGCCCGTGGGAGCGGCGACCTGGCCGGTGCCAGGGTCGCCGCCGAGGGCGACCTGACCGTGACCGACTCGACGGTGGCGCTGGACCTCGACGGCGAGTTCGGCTACCCGTCCGGCGACGAGGGCGTGGGTGCCCGGTCCGGCCAGGGTCGCGGGGGCCGTGACTGCCCACCCCGCGAGCAGGCCTGACGGACAAGGAGGGGCGGGCTCGGCCACGATCGTGGTCGAGCCTGCACCCGTTGCCTAAGGCGCTCGTATGAAGCGGGCGGCGATCCGTTCCGCGTCCGCCCTCAGCTCCTCAAGGTCGCGGCCCGCGGGCCGCGGTCCGTCGCGCTTGGCCAGCCGCTTGCCGGAAGCGTCAAGCATCAGCGGCACGTGCCCGTAGCGCGGCGCACGTAGGTCCAGCAGCCGCGCGACCAGCAGCTGGCGGGGGGTGGTGTCCAGCAGGTCGTTGCCGCGGACGACCTCGCCGATCGACTGGTCGGCGTCGTCAACGATCACGGCGAGGTTGTAGGCATAGGCGCCGTCCCAGCGCCGCAGCACGATGTCGTCGACGGCGGACTCGACCTCCCCGTGCAGCAGGTCGTCGAACGCCACCGTCTCGGCGCGCGCATCCAGCCGCAGCGCGGGTGGGCGATCAGCCGTGCGCTCCTTCTGCGCCCGCTGCGCCGGCGTCAGATCACGGCAGGTGCCGGGATAGGCACCCTCGGGCAGCGGCCCGTGCGGGGCCCGCGAGGCCTCGCGGATCTCGGCGCGCGTGCACCAGCACGGGTACACGCGACCCAGCTGGTCCAGCCGCGCCAGCGCGTCCGCGTACAGCGCGTGGCGCTCGGACTGGCGCACGGGCTGCTCGTCCCAGTCGATGCCGACGGCACGCAGGTCTGTGAGCTGCTCCGCCTCGTGCTCGCGCTTCGAGCGCTGCGGGTCCAGGTCCTCGATCCTCAGCAGGAACCGCGCGCCCAGCGACCGCGCCCGCAGCCACGCGATCAGCGCGGTGCGCAGGTTGCCCGCGTGCAGCGGGCCGGAGGGGCTGGGTGCGAATCTTCCTGTCGCGCTTATAGCCCCACAGGATGGCGCGCCACGTAACCCGCCGTGGACCGCTGCTCCGAGGTCCAGCGATTGCCCGTCTGGCTGCGCGCGCTGGTGTCGAACCGGCGGCCGTCGATGACCATGTAGGCGTGCCCGGAGTTCGCGTACACGGTGATCCGTTTGCCCGGCCCGGGAGCGCCCCAGCCGGTGAAGCCGCCGGAGGCCAGTGGGGCCTTCAGCAGCCCGCCGCCGCGCAGCGCGTAGGACACAGAGCCCGAGCAGTCATAGCCCGAGTCGTTGAACGAGCCGTGACCGCCGCCGTACTTGTACGGGGTCGAGGCGATCCGGTTGGCGGCCGCGATCACGCCGGCTACGCGCGAGTCGCCACCGCCGCCGGAGGCGCGCGCGCTCTTGCGCTTGAGCACCGGGCCCGGGCCGAGCCCGGCCTTCGTGCGGGTCATCGGGCCGGCGATGCCGTCGGCCTCGAGTCCGCGCGCGCCCTGCCAGCGCTTGAGGGCGGCCTCGGTCTGGGGGCCGAAGACGCCGTCGGCGGCCACGCCGATCGCGCGCTGGAGCGCCTCGACGCCGCCACCGCGGGCGGCGACCGAGCGGGTGGCGCGCACGCCCGACGCGCGCGCCTGGCCGCGCTTGAGGACGGGACCGGAGCCAAGGCCGAGCCGCGACCGCGTCTGCGGGCCGGCGATGCCGTCGGCGGTCAGGCCGTGGCCTGCCTGCCACGACTTCAGCGCCTTCTGTGTCTGCGGACCGAACACACCGTCGGCGGACACGCCGAGCATCCGCTGGAGGGCGGAAACGCCGCTACCGCGTGAGGCCACCGCGGTCTTGGCCTGCGCCTCGGCGCCGCCGCTGCCGCCGAGCGCCCCCGACAGCACACCGGCCGCGGGGACGCCGGTCAGCGCCAGCAGCGCAGCCAGCGAGAGCCCGCGCGGGGAGGGGGCGGGCATCTCGTTCTTGTGGGCGGCGGCCTCGCGGCGCGCGCGCGAGCGCCAACCCGAGCGCACCCACACCTCGGGGTCGGTCAGGTCGCGCGACTCCCCCGGCAGCAGCTCGATCGCCGAGTAGCCGGGCACGGCGCCGCCACGGCGCCGGCGCGCCTGGGAGCGTTCCAGTGATTCGGACCACAGATCGCGTGACGACAGGTCCGCGGGGACGGAGTTCAAGATGCTTCTCACCTCGTTGTCGGTGCCTCATGTCGCCTACGGGGTGAGCTGACGGGCTCGGGATACCTTCAGGTTCAGGCGGACATCGTGTCCGCCTCACGGACGGCTTCCCTACGCCCACTATCGTGGGCGATTCGCCCCACGGCCATGGGCCGCAGTGGTTCCCCCGTTCGTCTTGGTCGGGCCAGGACGATTCGGCAGCGGGCGTCGTTGTATCAGGGCGAAATCCTTCCCGTTGCAGGGATTCTTGCAGCCGGTGGGGTGCACGAATCCGCCCAGGGTTATGGAGACCGTTATCGGGCGCCGAGGACCAGATCGGCGGCCTGGCGGACTTGTTGCACGCCGCCGCCGACCATCACCGTGGTCACCAGCGACTCGCGCCACGCGGGCAGCTCGGCTCTGATCTTGTCCTCGGGCCCGATCAGGGCCAGCTTCTCGATCAGCTCGGTGGGCACGGCGGCGCAGGCCTCGTCCTTCTTGCCGTCCAGGTACAGGTCCTGGATCTTCTCGGCCGCGTCCTCGTAACCCATCCGGCGCGGGACGTCGTTGTGGAAGTTCGCGCCCTTCGCGCCCATGCCGCCGAAGTACAGGGCGTACATGGGGCGGAGCCAGTTGGCCGCCTCCTCCACGTCGTCGTGCACGATCAGCGGGACCGTCGCGCACACCTCGAACGAATCCCGGTCATGCCGGGCGCCCTCGCGGCCCAGCCCCTCGGCCAGCGCCTCGCGGTAGAAGTCGTCGTGGTGGGGGCTGTAGAACAGCGCCAGCCAGCCATCGCAGATCTCGCCCGCCAGCGCCACGTTCTTAGGCCCCTCGGCGGCGAGGAATATCGGCATCTGCTCGCGTACGGGGTGGAGCGTGCTCTTCAGCGGCTTGCCGAGCCCGGTCCCGCCCTCCAGCGGCAGCGGGTAGTGCGGGCCCTCCGCGGTCACGCGGTCGCCCCGGGCCATGATGTCGCGCACGATCGCCACGTACTCGCGCGTGCGCGCCAGCGGCTTGGCGAACGGCTGGCCGTACCAGCCCTCCACGACCTGCGGCCCGGACACGCCAAGCCCCAGGATGAAGCGACCGCCGGAGAGGTGGTCCATGGTCATCGCGGCCATCGCCGACGCGGCCGGAGTGCGCGCCGACATCTGCATGATCGCCGTCCCCAGTCGCACGTTGCGGGTCGCGGCGCCCCACCACGCCAGCGGCGTCAGCACGTCCGAGCCGTACGCCTCCGCGGTCCAGATCGAGTCGTAGCCGAGCCTGTCCGCCTCGGCCACCGCCTCGGGCGCGCCGTCGGGCGGCCCGGCGCCCCAGTAGCCGGTGTTGAAGCCGAGCTTGAGATCGGTGGGCATCGCGCGAGCCTAACCGCCGCCCGGATCCTGAGGGCTTGACGTCGTCCTGGCTACGACAAGCCCTCACGATTCCTCGCGAGCGGGCCCGCTACTCCGGCACGCACCCGTGCTCGTCGATCCCGAACGTCAGCTCGGGCGCCCCGGCGCCCGTCAGCGCCGCGCGCACGCGCTCGGGGTCGGCGGCGCAGACCAGCAGGAAGCCGCCGCCGCCCGCGCCGACCAGCATCGCGCCGAAGGCGCCGGCGTCCAGGGCGGCGGTGCGCAGGTGCTCGACGCGGTCCATCGACACGCCGGCCAGCCGCTCGCGCTTGAGCGCCCACTGGTCGTTCATCAGCCGGCCGAGGTCGTCGGGCTCGTCGGCCTCGAGCGCGGCGCAGGCGGCACGTGCCAGCTCTTCGGCGCGGGCGAGGTTCTGGCGCAGCGCGTCGTCGCCGGCCAGCGTGCGCTCCACCTGGGTAGCCAGCATGTCGGCCGCCGAACGCGGCTGGCCGCCGGTGCCGAACAGCAGGTAGCGATCGGCGAACGCCTCGCTGGTGGCCTCACCGAGCGCGACCGGGCACACCTCGACGCGACCGTCCTGGCCGAAGGTGAAGGCGTTGACGCCGCCGTGGGCGGCGGCGTACTGGTCCTGCTTGCCGACGGTGCGGCCGAGGTCGCCGAGCTCGACGTCACAGGCGGACTCGGCCAGCTCGCCCGGCGACGGGTCGCGGCCCGCCGCCACGTCGAGTGCCTTGATCGCGCAGACCGTGTAGGCGCCCGATGAGCCGAGCCCGGTGCCGGGTGGCACGTCGCTCATCGACACCAGATCGAGCGGGCGGCGGTTCCAGTGGCGTGCCAGCGCCGCACGCAGGATCGGGTGCTCGACCTCGGCCGGGTCCTCGACCTCCTCGAGGAACAGGTGCTCGAGCCGGAACCGGGGCCCGGACGCCGGGGAGACGCGCACGCGCACGTACCGGTCGATCGCCGCGGACAGCACGAACCCGCCATGGGTGCGGTAGTACGACGGCAGGTCGGTGCCGCCACCGCCGAGGGAAATGCGCAGGGGCGCGCGCACGGAGAGCACCGGGTCCACGGCCGCGGATGATGGACTATGGGGGCGATGCAGCTGACCTCCCTCGCACTGGCCGCCGACGCCGATCCCTGGGCCGCGGCGGGCTTCGCGGTGGACGGCGGCGGTGTGACCCTCGGCGCGGTGCGCATCGAGCTGCGCGGCGCGCAGGCGGGCCGGGGGCTGCTGGGCTGGACCTTCACGGCGCCTCCGGACGGGCCGCTGGACGGATTGCCCGACCCGGCGGTGGCGCCCGCGCCCGCACCCGGCGGCCGGCACCCGAACGGCATCACGGCGGTCGACCACGTTGTCGCCTTCAGCCCCGACCTCGAGCGCACCGTGACAGCGCTCGAGACGGCCGGGATGGACCTGCGCCGGCGCCGCGAAGGCCCGACCGGCGCCGGCTCGGCACGCCAGGCCTTCTTTCGCGTCGGCGAGCCGGTCCTGGAGGTGGTCGAGCACCCGCCGCAGGCCCGCGAGGCAAGCGACCCCGCCGCGCCCGCGCGGCTGTGGGGCCTGGCGCTGCTTGCGCCGGACATCGACACGACCGTGGCCGCCGCGGGCGAGCTGATCGGCGGCGTCAGGGACGCCATCCAGCCCGGCCGGCGAATTGCCACGTTCAGGCGCGAGGCGGCCCTCGGCGCGGCCGTCGCCGTGCTCCAGTGAGCACGCGCGGCCGGCGCCTGGACGCTGCGCCGGCCGGGGCGTAGTCCGGCGCCCGGCCCGGGGTGCAACATTTGCTGCAAATTGGGGAGTTCTGAGGGGCACTGCTACCGTCCCGCGCTGTTCAGGGGCTGAGTCCCATGGCACGCAGTGCGTGTCCGCTCGCCCCGCACGCCGTCCCCGACGTACGGAGCAGGAAGTTGAATACGACGTTGCGCGCGAGCGCGTTGGCGCTCGCGATTGCCATGACGCCGGTCGTGGCGGACCCGGCCGGAGCCGCGCCACGCGCCAGCGTGGTCAACTCCCCATCGCTGGTTCCGGCCCCGCAGCCGGAGCGCTTCGCCTTCCCGGTCCGCGGCCCGTTCAACTGGGGCCAGCACGCCGCCTCGTTCGGCGGCGGCCGTGGCCACGAGGGCCAGGACGTGATGTCGCGCACCGGGACCCCGATCGTGGCCGTGGCCGACGGCACCGTGCTCGAGACCGGCAACGACGGCGGCCGCGGCAACTACCTGAACCTGTACGACCCCGGCCGCGGCGTGACCTACGTGTACATGCACATGGTCCGCCCGCCCGCCGCCAAGCCCGGCGACGAGGTGGCCGCCGGCCAGCGCCTGGGTGGCGTCGGCTGTACGGGCTCCTGCTTCGGCGACCACCTGCACTTCGAGGTCCGCGCCGGCCGCGGGGGCCAGGGCGCCGCGCGCGACCCGCGCCCGCTGCTCGAGAAATGGCGCGCCGGGGACAGCATCGCGGCTAGCCTGCCGCCGGGCCAGAGCTAGCGCGCCGCGACCATCTGCCGAACCGCTGCCGAGCCGGGGCGACCTAGGCGCCGGTCTCGATCAGCTCGACCCGGTAACCGTCCGGGTCGCGCACGAAGCAGATCCGGTTCCCGCCCTCGCGCACGGTGTAGGGCGGCTTCTCGGGCTCGATGCCCTCGCCCGCCAGTCCCTCGAGCGTGCCGTCCAGGTCCTCGACGGTCACGGCGATGTGGTTGTAGCCCGTGCCCATCTCGTATGAATCGACGCCGTGGTTGTAGGTCAGCTCGAGCCGCGCGCCGTCGTCCGGGAGGCCCATGAACACGTTGATGGCCTCGTCGCGGATGGGCATCCGCCGGATCTCCTCGAATCCCAGCTTCTCGTAGAAGGACACCGACCTGTCGATGTCGCCGATTCGGTAACAGGTGTGGATCAACTCGCTCACGCAGTGGAAGTTAGTACAGCCGGCCGGCTGTACTAGCCTCCCCGGGATGGATCCAGCAGCCCTGCGCAACCGGCTGGTCATGGCCACGAGCATGTGGCGAGAGCACACCGAGGAGCCGCTTCCGAAGATGCCGCCCGGCGATCCCGCCGAGCAGATCGGCGGCTTCGAGCTCAAGCTCGTGGAGGTGATGTTCGGCCAGGCCACCCCGGCCTCGGCGCGCAAGGTCGCCGACCAGACGTGGGACCTCGTCCACGACCGGCCCGACGACGACCCGGTCAAGGTGCGCGTCGTGGCCGGTCACGAGCAACTGGCGCGCCTCGCCGCCGAGGGCGGCGACGAACCGGGGTAGTCTGACCCCCCGGATGGGGGCCTTCTACAGCCAGCGGGTCAAGGCCCGCACCATCGGTTTCCTGATCGCCGGCGTGGCGGGCGTCAGCCTGCTGCTCGTCGTGTTTCCGCACTCGGAGATGGTGCGCACCGAGGCGACCTACGTGTTCGCGCCGGTGGCCGCCGCGCTCGGGCTCGGGCTGATGGTTGGCGCGAGCCGCGTCGGCGACGCCGGCCTACGCGTGGCGGTCGTGCTGGCGATCGTCGTGTTCAGCCTCGCCAACTACGTGCTCGGACCGGTTGCACTCGTCCCGATCATCTACATCTGGCTCGCGCTCTACGTGTTCGCCTTCTTCCGCCGGCTGGAGGCCGCCGGCTACATGGCGGTCATCGCGTCGTCGTATGCCCTGGTACTCGCGGACCAGGACGTGACCAGCCCGTTCGTGAGGTGGCTGATCGGGATGGGCACCCCGCTCGTCGCGGGGTTGCTGCTCTCGATGGTCGTGCGCCTCGCGATCAACCGCACCGAGGTGCTCCAGGAGAGCGAGGAGCAGGTGCGGTCGATCATCGACGCCGCGCCCAACGCCTTTTTCACGGTCGACGAGAACGGGGTGATCGGCGAGTGGAACCGTCAGGCAGAGCGCCTGTTCGGCTTCCCCGCGGACGAAGCGGTGGGCCGCCGCGCGGCCGATCTGATCATTCTCCCCGAGGACCGCGACGGCCACGAGGATCGTCTGGTCCAGGCGTTCGAGCAGTCGCCCGTCGACGCGCCGCAGCGGGGCGAGCGCACGCTCATGCGAAAGGGCGGCGACGGCCTGGAGGTTGAGGTCACCATGAGCGTCGTCATGGTCGACGAGCGGCGCGCGCTGCTGGTCTTCGCCCGCGACCTGAGCCACCGCGCCGAGCGCGAGCGCGAGCGCGAGCAGCTCTACCGCGAGCAGGCCGCGCGCGAGGAGGCCGAGCACATGGCGGGCATGGTCCACGGGCTCCAGATGCTGCTGGACGCTGCGCTCGCCCATGGCCGCCTGGAGCAGATCCTCGAGCTGCTGGTCCCGCGGCTGTGCGAGGTCCTTACGGCCGAGGCGGCCACCATCTTCCTGACCGACGAGGCCACCGGCGAGCTCGTCCTCCGGGCGTGCAGCGGGGGCCTCCCGGACGAGCCGGTCGTCGCGCGTGGCCGGCACATCGCCGCGCGCGTGGCCGACTCGCGTTCTCCGCTGCTGGTGAACAACCCGCCCGACGAGGACCTGTCGGCGCCGGCCATGCGTGGGATGGCCTCGGTGATCTCGGTGCCGCTGACCGCCGGCGAGGACGTGACCGGGGTGATCCAGGTGGGCGTCCCGGCGCCGCGAGCGTTCGACGACGACAATCTGCTGCTGCTCGGCCTTGCCGCCGACCGCGTGGCGCTGGCGATCGACCACTCGCTGGTGTTCGAGCGCGAGCACCGGATCGCCGAGACGCTCCAGCGCAGCCTGCTGCCCGAGCGGCTGCCGGTGATCCCCGGCCTGGAGGTGGCGGCGCGCTACATCCCGGCGGCCAGCGAGTCGGAGGTGGGTGGCGACTGGTACGACGTGATCCCGATCGACTCGTCGCGTGTCGGCCTCGTAATGGGTGACATCGCCGGCAAGGGGCTGGCGGCGGCCTCGATGGTCGGGCGGCTGCGATCGGCCCTGCGCGCCTACGCGCTCGAGGGGCGTGAGGCCGCCGATGTGATCGGCAGCCTCAACCAGCTGGTGTGGTCCGAGGTCGAGGACAGCGAGATGGCCACGCTGGTGTTCGTCCTGGTCGATCCGGTCGCCAACAGCATCACCTGGGTCAACGCCGGCCATCCGCCACCGCTGATCATGGCCGGCGATGGCTCCAACACCTTCCTCGAGGGCCCGCGCTCGGTGCCGCTGGGAGTGATGCCGTTCCCGTCCTATGAGGAGGGTTCGGCGCCGCTGGTCGAGGGCAGCACGCTGCTGCTGTACACCGACGGCCTTGTCGAGCGACCGGGCGAGCTGCTGGACGACGGCTTCGCGCGGCTGGCCGTGGCAGCGGAGGGCTCCGACGTGTCGGCCGACGCCGCCTGCGACCACGTGCTCGAGCGGCTCGTGCCCACGGGCGCGATGGCCGACGACGTGGCCCTGCTCGCGCTGCACACGCCCCAGATGTCCGACCGGTTCCAGCTGGAGCTGCCGCCGGAGCCGCGTCAGCTGGCCTCCATGCGCGCGATGCTGCGCCGCTGGCTGGGGCACGCCGGCGCCTCCGAGGACGACGAGGCGGGGATCGTGGCGGCGGTCGGCGAGGCTGCGGCGAACGCCATCGAGCACGCGGGCATGAGCCCGCGCCAGGTCTTCACGCTCACGGGCCGGGTCACCGACGGCACCGTGGAGCTGACGGTCAGCGACCCCGGTCGCTGGCGCGATGGTGGTGACGAGGGCCGCGGGCGCGGGATGCCGATGATGAAAGAGCTGATCGACGAGATGGACCTCGTGCACACCGAGGCGGGCACCACCGTCACCCTGACCCACCGGCTACGCATCCCGTCCGACCAGGCATCGGTCCGGACGTAAGGAAACCGAAGCATCCGCCGCGGCTTCGGCTGCGCACACTGTGACCGATGGCGCTGCTCCTGATCTTCGCGCTGCTGGCCGGGGCGGGCACGGCGCTCACACCGTGCGTGCTGCCGGTCCTCCCGGCGCTGTTGTCGGCCAGCGCCACCGGGGGCCGGCGTCGGCCGGCCGGGATCGCGCTCGGGCTGGTGGTTTGCCACACGATCGCCGTGGTGGCGCTGGCCACCGTCATCGACGGCGTCGGCCTGGCGTCGGACACGGTCCGAGCCGGCGCGGTCGCCGTCCTGGCCGTGTTCGGCATCGCGCTCATCTGGCCCCGCCTCGGCGCCACGGTCGAGCGGCCGCTCCAGCGGCTCGCCCGGTTCGGGCCGCGCGACTCCGGCCACGGCTTCTGGTCGGGCCTCGCCGTCGGCGGCGCGCTCGGGTTCGTCTACGCGCCCTGCGCGGGACCGATCCTGGCCGCGGTGGTGGCCGCGGGCGCCAGCGGCGGTACCACGGGCGGGATCGTGGCCGTTGCAGTTGCCTATGGGATCGGCTCCGGCGTGGTGCTGTTCGCGCTGGCCGTCGGCGGCAGGCAGGTGTTCGCGCGCGTCGGCCGCGGGCCGGTGCTGCAGCGCGCGCTCGGAGTGATCATGGTGCTCACGGCCGTGGCCATGGGCACCCAGCTCGACGTGCGCTTCCAGACCGCGCTGGCCGACAACCTGCCCCAGTTCGTGGTCAACCCCACGGGGGCGATCGAGCGGTCCGCCGCCGCCAAGACACGCCTGGCCGACCTGCGCGGCCAGGCCAAGTTCGATCGCGCCACGGCCAGGGGCCGGCGCGCGGCGGGCACCACGCCGGCGTCGGCCCGCTACCTCGACCTCGGCCCGGCGCCCGGCTTCCAGGGCGGCGGCAAGTGGCTGAACACGCCGCGGCCGCTGGAGCTGGACGAGCTGCGCGGCCGGGTCGTGCTGGTGGACTTCTGGACCTACACCTGCATCAACTGCATCCGCACGCTTCCCTACCTGCGCGCCTGGGACCAGCGCTACCGGCGCCGCGGCCTGACCGTCGTCGGCGTGCACACCCCCGAGTTCCCGTTCGAGCGCAAGACCGCCAACGTACGCGCGGCGATCGCCCAGAACGAGCTTCGCTACCCCGTCGTGCAGGACAACGGCTACGGGATCTGGAACGCGTTCGGCAACCAGTACTGGCCCGCCAAGTACCTGATCGACGCCCGCGGGCGGGTGCGCTACACGCACTTCGGCGAGGGTGACTACGACGGCACCGAAAGCGCCATCCGCGCCCTGCTGGCGGAGTCGGGCGCCCGGCCCGGCGCCCGCGCCGGCCGGGCGCGCGCGATCGCACCGGGCGACGGCGCCCAGACCCCCGAGACCTACTTCGGCGCCAAACGCGCCCAGGGCTGGCTGGTGCCGCCCGAGCGCGGCACGCGCAGCTATCCGGACGCGGGCCGTCCACCGCTGAACGCCTTCGCGCTCGGCGGGCGCTGGAAGGTCACCGGCGAGTCGGCGACGGCGGTGCGCGACGCGACCGTCCGCGCCCGCTTCCGCGCCCGCCGCGTCTACCTGGTGCTGCGCTCCGCGGATCGCCGCCGGCGCTCGGTTCGCGTGCGCGTCGACAGCGGCCCGGAGCGAACGGTCGCGGTCCGCGGCGACGACATCTACACCGCCGTCGACCTGCCCGCAGCCGGCGAGCACGACCTGGAGCTGGAGTTCGCCCCGGGCGTGAGCGGCTACGCGTTCACGTTCGGCTAACGAAGGCTCGGCGAACGTGAACGCGTGTGCCGGTGACCCCCGTGTCCCTCGCGCCGCACGAAACTGGCTGCCCAGCCAACCCCGATATGCTGGCCCCTCACGCGCGCGACCAGAGGACGAGACATGGCTGAGACGGAGACGCTGGCGACCACCAATGGTGCGGGAGACGCGGCCGGCGCCCGCGAGCGGATCGAGGTCGAGAACCCGGCGACCGGCCAGAGCGCCGGCTCGGTGCCGCGGATGCTCCCCGAGGACGTGGCCGAGATGGTGGCCCGCGCCCGCCGCGCCCAGCCGGGCTGGGAGGCGCTGGGCTTCGCCGGCCGCGCGCGTGTGCTCAAGCGCGCACAGGCGTGGACGCTGAACAACTCGGACCGCATCATCCGGACGATCGTCTCCGAGACCGGCAAGACGTGGGAGGACGCGCAGCTGGCCGAGGTCGGCTACGCCGCGCCCGCGTTTGGCTTCTGGGCCAAGAACGCCGGGAAGTACCTGGCCGACGAGAAGATCCGCTCGAGCTCGCCGTTCCTGCTGGGGCGCAAGGTGGTCGTGCGCTACCGCCCGGTGGGGGTCGTCGGCGTGATCGGCCCCTGGAACTACCCGCTGACCAACAGCTTCGGCGACTGCATCCCCGCGCTCGCGGCCGGTAACGCCGTGATCCTGAAGCCGTCCGAGGTCACGCCGCTGACCTCGCTGCTGATGGCCGAGTGCCTCGAGGAGTGTGGCGTGCCGCGCGACGTCTACCAGGTGCTGACCGGCCTTGGCGACGTGGGCGCCGAGATGGTCGACCAGGTCGATTTCGTCATGTTCACCGGCTCCACCGCCACCGGCAAGAAGGTCGCCGAGCGCGCCGCCCGGACGCTGACCCCCGTCGGCCTCGAGCTTGGCGGCAAGGATCCGATGATCGTGCTGCGCGACGCCGACGTCGAGAAGGCCGCCAACGCCGCCACCTATTACTCGATGCAGAACGGCGGCCAGACCTGCATATCGGTCGAGCGCGTCTACGTGGAGGAGCCCGTCTACGACGAGTTCGTCGACCTCGTTACCGAGAAGGTTGGCGCGCTGCGCCAGGGCGTGCCCGGCGAGCGCGGTGCCGTGGACGTCGGCGCCGTGACGTTCGAGAAGCAGTCCGAGGTCGTGGACTCGCACGTGCGCGACGCCGTCGAAAAGGGCGCCCGTGCCGTCGTCGGCGGCCACGCCGGCCCGGGCCCGGGCCGCTACTACGAGCCCACCGTGCTCCTGGACGTCGACCACTCGATGAAGTGCATGACCGAGGAGACGTTCGGCCCGACGCTGCCGATCATGAAGGTCAAGGACTCCGAGGAGGCGCTGGCGCTGGCCAACGACTCCGAATACGGCCTGCAGGCGTCGGTCTGGACCAAGGATGCCGACCGCGGCGCGCAGCTGGCCGCCCGGCTCGAGGCCGGCGCCGCGAACGTCAACGAGCACCAGCTCAACTACCTGGCGCTCGAGGCGCCGATGGGGGGCTGGAAGTCCTCGGGCCTCGGCACCCGGCATGGCGCGCAGGGCATCCGCAAGTACACGCGCCAGCAGGTGTCGGTGATCGCCCCGCGCGGCATGAAGAAGGAGCTCTTCATGTATCCGTACAAGGCGCGCACCACGAAGCTGCTCGGCGGCCTGCTCAAGCTGCTCAACGGTCGCGGCAAGAGCAGCTAGGGGGGACCGCTCAACCTTCGCCCTGACGTGCCGACAAGGCAGGGGTGCGCTGGTTTCTCCCGACGCTGCTGGCCTTCGCGTGCCTGACCGCGGTCGCGGCCGCGACCCCGTACGGCAGCGTGGCCCACAACCCCGCCGACCGCCTGGCCGCCAAGCCGATCGACGACTACGACTACGACCGCGCCAAGCACTGCTACAAGCGTCCCGCGCGGGGTGCGAACGCGATGGTGGCCTGGCTGAGCCGGAATGCCGGTGGCCAGTTCTGGGGGATTATGCGCTGCGAGCGACTGTCGCGCGACAGCATGAGCCTGCACTCCGAGGGCCGCGCCATCGACTGGCACCTGGATGTCTCGAAGCCCTCCGACCGGCGCGCCGCGCGGCGACTGGTCCTGACCCTGCTGGCGACCGACCGGGCGGGCAACCCGCACGCGCTGGCCCGGCGCATGGGCGTCCAGGAGATCATCTGGGACTGCCGCTCGTGGTGGTCGGGCTCGGACCGGATGGAGCCGTACTCCCTCTGTTACACGCGTAATGGCAAGCGGCGCAAGAACGTGGACCGGACGCTGGCCCACCGCGACCACGTGCATATCGGCCTGACACGCGACGGCGCGCGCATGCGGACCAGCTTCTGGCGTCGCCAGTAGCTAGCCTGGCGCGGCCATGGCCAAGGAGCTCTCACCCGTCAACCGGATCCGGATCGAGGTCGACCGCGGCCTGTGCATCGGCTCAGGCGACTGCGTGGAATCGGCGCCAGGCGTCTTCGAGCTCGACCACGAGGACAAGGCCGTGGTCATCGATCCCGACGGCGACCCGCTCGACATGGTCATGGACGCGGCAGGCAACTGCCCCGTCACGGCGATCTTCATCTACGGCGAAGACGGCGACCTCTACCCCTAGCCGGCCCGCCGATGCCTTCGCAGGAGCAACAGGATCGTGGCCACCAGCAGCAGCGACGGCAGCAGCGTGCGCGGGTCGAGGCCGGACTGGCCGCGGTCGTCCGCACCGCCGCCGGGGATGGCGAACTCGTCCGCGGCCAGGACGTCGTGCGGCGCGTGAATCGGGTCGGAGGGCACGTCCCTCACCGAGCGGCCGGGGACCGCGAACTCGTCGGCGGCAAGCACGTCGTGCGGGGCATCGATCCCGCTCTTGTCCTCGGGCAGCCGCGCGTTGGGTCGATTGCTCATCGGTCTGATACTGCCAGACCGCCCGCCGCGCTACGTTTCGCCCCATGAAGGTCCGCATCGCCATCTGCGCCCTGGCGGCGGCATCGCTGGTGACCGCAGGCTGCGGTCGCGAGCAGCAGTCCTCGACGGGCGCCGGCAAGGCAGCGCAGGACGATGTCGTGCTCACCCCCGAGGGCGTCGATCCGGAGGCGGTCCGGCGCGCCGAGCAGAAGGCCAGCAGGTCCCAGGCACGCGCCGTGAGGCTCGAGGGCGCCGGGGCGGCGAAGACCTACGACAGCGGCGAGGGCATCAGCCCCGGAGCGCCCAGCGACGCGGAGGTCAAGGCCGACCTCAAGGAGGCCAAGAGCGAGCTGCGCAAGTTCAAGAAGCTCCTGAGCACCACCGCCTACCTCCAGACCGGCCCGCGCGCACGGGTACTCAAGGACGGCACGGCGGTCGCGCCCGAGGACGCCCCCGAGCCCGTCAAGCGGGTGATCCAGGCCGGCAACGCCATCTCCAAGCTGCCCTACAAGTGGGGCGGCGGCCACGGCGCGTGGCGCGACACGGGCTATGACTGCTCCGGCTCGGTGTCGTTCGCGCTGGCGGGCGCCGGGCTCCTGCGCAGCCCCCTGGCGTCGGGCCCGTTCATGAAGTGGGGTGAGGCGGGCCAGGGCGAGTGGATCACGATCTACGCCAACCCCGGCCACATCTTCATGGTGGTCGCCGGCCTGCGCTTCGACACCAGCGGCCGGGGCCGCGCCGGCACCCGCTGGCAGGAGGCCTCACGTGGCACCGGGGGCTTCGCCGTGCGTCACATCCCCGGGCTATAGCGCGCTCTAGCAGGTATTTCGTATGGTGCAGGGGAGCCGCCGTTGACTGCTACCTTCGCCGCACAGTGGATGACCAGCCGACACGACGCCTAGAGCCCGCTCGCGATCCGCGGCGGCGGCCGCCCCGGCGCGAAGACGACTCGGTGTACATGCGCCGCCGGCTCGTCGCGGCGCTGAGCGCCGGCATCGTCCTGATCATCATCATCGCCCTCGTGGCGGGCGGGGGCGGCGACGACGCCGAGAGGTCGTCCAACCCCGCCGAGCTCCAGGTGCCGACCACGCCCGAGGTCGAGGAAGAGCCGACCGACACCACCGATTCCACGAACACCACCCCGACCCCGTCCGGCACCACGGGCGGCGGGACCGCGGGTGGCACCACCGGTGGCACGACCGGCGGGACCACGGGCGGCACGACCGGTGGCGGCACGACCGGTGGCGGCACCACCGGTGGCGGCACGACGGGCGGCGGCACCACCGGCGGCGGTGGCGGCACGACCGGCGGCGGCACCCCGCAGGCTCCGAGCAACCCGCCGGCATCCGGCGGCGGCGGCGCGGTCGCGCCCGACTCCCCCTAGAAGTCGGGCCGCCTGCGCCTGCGCTTGACGTCGCCGCGGCGCTTCTTGCCCTCGAGCCGGCGCTCCTTCGACGCGCGCGTCGGCCTGGTGCCGCGGCGCCTGCGCTGCTGGCGCAGCGCGGCCGCGAGCCGTGACCGCAGCCGCTCCAGCGCCAGCTCGCGGTTGCGCGCCTGGCTGCGCGTGTCCTGGGCGACGGCGGTCACGCGCGCGCCGGCCCGGGCGACGATCCGGCGCCGCTGCGATTCGCTGAGCGAGGGGGAGGCCGCCGCGTCGAAGATCGCCTCGACGCGTGAGGCGGTCACGTTGGCGTGCTGGCCACCGGGGCCCGACGAGCGGCTCGTGCGCAACTCGATCTCGGCCAGCGGGATGGCGGTGCGGGCGTCCACGCGCATCGGGTCCTCCATGGCGGCGAACCTACACTGACGCGCGTGGCGGTCGCCGTGGTTGGACACGTGGAGTGGGCCGACGCCGTGCGCGTCGAGTGCCTGCCGGCCGCCGGCCAGATCGTGCACGGCGAGCCGGCCTGGTCCGTGCCCGCCGGTGGCGGTGGTGTGACCGCGGTGGTCCTGGGTCGGCTGGCGGGCGATGTCCACCTGTTCACCGCGCTCGGCGACGACGAGCTCGGCCGGCGCACCCACGCCGCACTCGGCGAGCTTGGCGTGCACGTGCACGCCGCCTGGCGCGACCACCCTCAGCGCAAGGCGCTGGTCCACGTGGACGGCGACGGCGAGCGCGCCATCACGGTCGTGGGCACGCGCGCCGGGCCTGCCGCTGCCGACGACCTGCCCTGGGATCTGCTCGAGGAGGCCGACGCCGCCTACTTCACCGCGGGCGATACCGGCGCCGTCGCGCAGGCGCGCCGTGCCCGCGTGCTGGTGGCCACCGCGCGGGCGCTGCCCGCGCTGCGGGGGACGGGTGTCCGGATCGATGCGCTCGTCGGCAGCGCCGGCGACCCGGGCGAGCGTTACGCGCCCGGCGACCTCGACCCCGAGCCGAAATACGTGCTGCGCACCGAGGCGAGCGCCGGCGGCAGCTGGGACGGGCCCGGCGGGCCCGGCCGCTGGCACGCGCTGGCGCCGCAGGGCCCGGAACGTGACAGCTTCGGCTGCGGCGACTCGTTCGCCGCCGGCCTCACCTGGGGGCTGGGCGCCGGGCTGGAGCTCGACGCGGCGGTCGAGCGTGGCGCCCGCGCCGGGGCGGACTGCGCCGCCCGCACCGGCCCGTTTGGCTAGTGCTCCGCCAGCTCGCCGTCGATCGGCAGCCCGTCAGCGTTCCAGGCGGCGATGCCGCCGGTCATGTTGTGGGCGTCGAAACCGGAGGCGTTGAAAGCCTGGGTAGCCATCGCCGAGCGGCTCCCCGACAGGCAGTAGAACACCACCGGCCGGTCGCGGTCCAGGCTGTCGGCCTGCTCGCTGAGCTGGGCCACCGGCACGTGCCGGGCGCCCGGTATCCGGCCGGCGTCCCACTCGTCCTGTTCACGCACGTCCACCAGCTGGACCGCGCCGGATTCGTGCAGCTCGCGGGCCCGCGCGGGGCTGACTTCCTCTTGGAGATCGGAGAGCGACGTCATTCGGCCCAGACTAGTCGTCCCTGCTCACGTCGCTCTCCGGCTCGGCGTCGTCGCTCTTCAGGCCCTCCGGATCCTTGGCGTCCGGGTCCGTCGGGCCGCCGGGGATCGGGTCACCCTTGTAGTCGTCGGGGTTGTCGACCTCCTCGCCCTCGACCGTGACGGTGCCGTCCTCGTGGTGGCGGACGCCGGACGCGCCGAGGTTCGACGTCGGCCCCTCTTCGTAGCCGCTGTCGCCCTCCGGACCGCCCATGGTCTTGTACTTGGCGTCGCCGTCGGGCCAGTCGGAGAGATCCTTCGGCGGATCGTCCTCGAGCTCGGCGACCTCCTGCTTGGCCGCCTCCTCCTCCTTCTCGAGATCGGTCTTGTCGTCCTGTTCGTCGTCCATCGATTCCTCCCCGGTCGGATCTTCCGGGCGCATACCCCGGGTCGGGGTCGCTCAATCGCTACGGTGGCGCCGTGACCGAGCGAGTGGCATCGGGGTCCCCGTTTGAGGAGCGCTGGGGCTTCTGTCGCGCGCTGCGCACTGGCGACCGGATCGAGGTGGCCGGCACCGCGCCGATCTGGCCCGACGGGTCCTGCGACCCAGACCCGGGCGTCCAGGCCCGCCGCTGCCTCGAGATCATCGAGCAGGCCCTGTCCGGCCTCGGCGCCGGGCTCGAGAACGTGCTGCGCACGCGAATGTTCGTGTCCGACCGCGCGCACCAGGACGCGGTGGGGGAGGCCCACGGCTTGGCATTCGGCGACCACCGGCCGGTGGCCACGATGGTGGTCTGCGAGCTGCTGGACCCGCGCTGGAAGGTGGAGATCGAGGCCGAGGCGGTAGCTCCGGCGTCGACGGAGGGTCAGGCGTAACGGATCAGCTGGTTAGGTCCGGCCCGGAACGGGGGCAGGTGCCGTCAGGGAGTTGGGTCCGGCCCTACCCAGCCAGCCGATCGCCCGCGCCAACCGCGGACGCCAACGGACCCCTACAGGTCCTTGACGGCGCTCAGCACGTCCTGCACGGACGCCTTGGCGTCGCCGAACAGCATCTCGGTGTTCTCGTTGTAGAACAGCGGGTTGTCGATGCCGGCGAAGCCCGGGCTCATCGAGCGCTTGAACACGATCACGTTCTGCGACTTGTCCACGTCCAGGATCGGCATGCCGTAGATCGGCGAGCCCTCGTCCTCGCGCGCGGCGGGGTTGGTCACGTCGTTGGCCCCGATCACGAGCGTCACGTCGGTGGTCTCGAAGTCGGGGTTGATCTCGTCCATCTCCTTGAGCGCGTCATACGGCACGTCGGCCTCGGCCAGCAGGACGTTCATGTGGCCGGGCATGCGGCCCGCGACCGGGTGGATCGCGTAGTTGACCTCCACGCCGCGCTTCTCGAGCTCGTCGGCCAGCTCGCGCACGGTGTGCTGGGCCTGGGCCACGGCCAGGCCGTAGCCCGGCGCGACCACCACCGCGTCGGCCTGGGTCAGCGCCATCGCGGCCGAGACGGCGTCCGTGGACCGGTGCGGCTTCTCCTCGCCGTCGCCGCCGCCTGAGGTGGCCGCACCGCCGCCAAAGCCGCCGGCAACGATGTTGGGGATCGACCGGTTCATGGCCTCGGCCATCAGGTTGGTCAGGATCGTGCCCGAGGCGCCCACGATGATGCCGCCCACGATCAGCGCCGTGTTGTCCAGCGCGATTCCGGCGGCGGCGGCCGAGAGGCCCGTCAGGGCGTTGAGCAGCGAGATCACGACCGGCATGTCGGCGCCGCCGATCGGCAGCACGACCATGTTGCCGAGCACGCCCGCGGCCACCAAGATCAGGATGAACAGGCCCTGTGACTCCTCGCCGCTGGCGATCAGCACCGACGCGCCGATGGCCAGCACCAGCAGGATCAGGTTCACGACCTGCTGGCCGGGAACCGCGATCGGCTTCTGCGGGATCAGGTCCTGGAGCTTGCCGAAGGCGATGTTCGAGCCCCAGAAGGAGATCGAGCCGATGATGGCGGCGAACAGGATCGGGATCAGCGTGTCCAGTTCGGGATTGCCGGCGCCGATCTCCAGGTAGTGGCGGTACTCCGCCCACGAGATCAGCGCCACCGCGCCGCCGCCGACGCCGTTGAACAGCGCCACCATCTGCGGCATCGCCGTCATCTTCACGTTGCGCGCCGCCGGGACGCCGATGGCGGTGCCGATGACCACGCCGAGGGCGATCAGCCCATAGTCGCCGACGCTGGGCTGCAGCAGCGTCGCGACCACGGCAATCGCCATGCCCACCGCCGCGGTGGCGTTGCCGCGACGGGCGGTGGTGGGGCCGGTCACCTGGCGCATGCCGAGTATGAACAGCGAGAACGCGACGATGTAGAGGACGTTCAGGAAGTCCGGGTCGGTCAGGAACGAGGCGAGCGGCAACGTCACGGCGTTACTCCTTCTCGCTCGGCTTCGGGCGCGCCTTGAACATCTCGAGCATCCGGTCGGTGACCAGGAACCCGCCCACCACGTTGATGGTGCCGAAGGCGATCGCGATCACCAGGATCGTCTTGTTCAGGACGCCGTCGGATGAGCCGATCACCAGGATGCCGCCCAGCACCACGATGCCGTGGATGGCGTTGGTGGCGCTCATCAGCGGCGTGTGCAGCGAGTTCGGCACCTTCGAGATGACCTCGAAGCCCACGAACGCGGCCAGGACGAGGATCGTGAGCTCGGTGATCAGGTCCACGGCCTAGCCCTCCACGCCTGCGGCTTTGCGGGCGCCGTCGTGCACGATCTGCCCCTCGTGCGTGATGCAGGCGCCCTTGATGATCTCGTCCTCGAAGTCCAGGGTCAGGGCGCCGTCGTCGCCGGTCATCAGCTCGACGAGGTTCTGCACGTTCTTGGCGTAGAGCTGGGAGGCGTGGTCGGGCATCGAGGCCGGCAGGTTCACGGCGCCGACGATCTTCACGTCGTGCTCGACGATCGTCTCGCCCGCCTTGGTCAGCTCGCAGTTGCCGCCGGTCTCGGCGGCAAGGTCCACGATCACCGAGCCGGGCTTCATGCGCTTGACGGCGTCCTCGATGATCAGCAGCGGCGCCTTGCGCCCGGGTACCGCGGCGGTGGAGATCACGCCGTCCATCTGGGCGATCACGTCGGCCAGCGCCTCGCGCTGGCGCTGCTGCTCCTCGTCGGTCAGGGCGCGGGCGTAGCCGCCGGCGTCCTCCGCGTCCTCGAGCCCGATGTCCAGCTTCACGAACTTCGCGCCCAGCGACTGGATCTGCTCCTCGACGGCCGCGCGGACGTCGAAGGCGGAGACCACGGCGCCGAGCCGGCGCGAGGTGGCGATGGCCTGGAGGCCGGCCACGCCGGCGCCGAGCACCAGCACCTTCGCCGGCCGGATCGTGCCGGCCGCGGTGGTCAGCATCGGCAGGAAGCGCGGCAGCTCCTCGGCCGTGATCAGCGCGGCACGGTAGCCGCCCACGGTCGCCTGGGAGGAGAGGGCGTCCATCGACTGCGCACGGGTGATCCGCGGGATGGCCTCCATCGCGAAGCTGGTCACGCCGGCGTCGGCCAGCGCCTTGGCGGTGTCGCCCGCGGTCAGCGGCTGGAGGAAGCCGATCAGGACCGTGCCGCTCGCGAGCCTGGCGACCTCGGCGGAGCTGGGCGGCGCCACCTTGGCCACGACCTCGCCGCTGAAGCCGTCACCGGTGCTGGCGCCGGCCTCCTGGTAGGCCGAATCGCCGACGTGGGCGGCCTGGCCGGCGCCGGACTCGACCACGACTTCCACCCCGGAGGAGGACAGCTTCTTGACGACCTCCGGGACGGTGGCGACCCTGCTCTCGCCAGCGGAGGACTCCTTGGGAACGGAAAGCTTCATCGGCGGCCGCGGAAGCCTAATGAAGTGCCCGAACGGGTGCGTTTACGCCTTGGAGCGCAGTCCGGGCCGGCACCGCGCGAGGCCTTCAGCTGACTTCGCGACGTGACTCGCGCGCCAGACCGGCGCCCACGAACACCGCCGTCCAGCCCGCCAGTACCGCCAGTGATCCCGCGAACCCGAAGGCGTCATCGGTGTCGATCCCGCCCATCTGGGTCGCCGCGGCGCCGAGCGTGTACGGGGTCAGGTCGGAGTCGGCGAGCCCGATGAGGCCGTCGACGATCAGCAGGTAGATCAGCACGGTGACCACCCCCGCGACCTGGTTGCCAACCAGTGCCCCGAAGCCCACGCCGAGGGCGCCGCCCACCGCGCCAAGCAGCAGCGTCCCGCCCACCACGCCGGCGTATTCGCCGAAGGCCGGCGCTTCACCGGGGTTGCCGGTCATCAGCGGAAGGCCGATCGCCAGCGCGACGACCACCATCGCCAGCGCGACGCCGGCGCCTGTGACGGCATAGGCCAGCATCCGCGCCGTGAGCAGCCGCAACCGGTCGGGCGCGATCAGCACGGCGGGGGCCACCGTCCGGTGGCGGTACTCGCCGGTGGCGCCCACCACACCGAAGACGAGGAACAGGATGAACAGCGGCGCGACGCTGATCGCCTCGCGCTTGGCGTCCTCGGTCGCGGGCTCGTCGGCCAGTGTCGAGATCAGCACGAACAGCAGCGTCAGGCCCACGCCGGCGATCAGGAATCCGATCGCCGTGCGGGTGCTGCGCATCTTGATCGCCTCGCCCCGGATCAGGTTGCTCATGTGGCCGCCTCGCCGCCGGTCAGCTCGAGGAAGACGTCCTCGAGCGACGCCTGCGCCTCGTACAGCTGGTGCACGGCCACGCCCGCGGCCAGCGCGGCGTCACCCACCGCCGCGGCCCGCATGCCCTCCACGTTCAGCGCGCCATCCTCGAACGCGGTCACCTCGGCGCCCCCGCTGCGCAGGGCGGCGGCCAGCTTCTCGGCGTCGGGTGCACGCACGATCGTCGCGCCGCGCGCGCTGGCGGTCAGCTCCCCGATCGACCCCTGCTTGACCACCTGTCCCCTGTGGATCACCACCACGTCGGTCACGGTCTGTGCCATCTCGGCCAGCACATGGCTGGAGACCAGCACGGTCCGGCCCTCGGCGGCGGTGGCGTGCAGCATGTCGCGCAGCCAGCGGATACCGGCCGGGTCGAGCCCGTTGGCCGGCTCGTCGAGCACGAGGATCTTCGGCTCGCCCAACAGCGCCGCGGCGAGTCCGATCCGCTGGCGCATGCCCATCGAGTACTTGCCGTAGCGGCGATCACCGGCCGCGGTCATCTCCGTCAGCGCAAGGACCTCCTCGACGCGGGAGTCCGGGAGGCCGGCCATCGCGGCCAGGGAGCGCAGGTGCTGGCGCCCGGAGCGGCCCGGGTGTGCTCCCGATACCTCCAGGTTGGCGCCGACGGTGCGGCCCGGGTCGTCGAGGTCGCGGTAGGCCGAGCCCAGGATCGAGGCGGTGCCCGCGCTGGGACGGGCCAGGCCCAGCAGGCAACGCAGCGTGGTGGTCTTGCCGGCGCCGTTGGGGCCGAGGAAGCCGGTGACCGCGCCGGTGCGGACGTGGAAGGAAACGTCGTCCACAACCGTCCGGGTGCCGTAGCGCTTGGTCAGGCCGTCGACCTGGATGGCGGCGTCCGGCATCGCGGCGGAACCTACCCGGGCGGCCCGAGGGTTGAACTAGGCAGCCAGGTCGAACGACATCTCGGACACACCGTGGCCGCCGTGGTGGCGCTCCAGGTGGTCGGAGAGGCGCTGCATGATCCGCACGATCGCCGCGTTCTCGCTCAGCGCCGTGGCGGTGAAACGGGTGATGCCGTGGGCCTTGGCCAGCGCCACCAGGTCGTCGGCCAGGACCGATCCCAGGCCCTTGCCCTGGAGCGGATCACCGACCACGATCGCGAACTCGGCCGTGTCCGGAGCCCCGGGCAGGCGCACCCAGCGCCCGACCCCGGCGATCGTGCCGGGCTCACCCTCGAGCTCGGCCACGAGCGCCACGTGATCCCGGCCGTCGACCTCGGTCAGATAGCGCAGCTCGGAGGTCGAGAAGCGTGACTTGGGGCCCAGGAAGCGGGCGTGGACCGAGGCGGGAGATAGGTGGGCCAGCGCGTCGGACAGCGCGTCCTTGTCGCCGGCGCGGATCGGACGCACTACCACCTTCGTTCCGTCCTTCAGCGTGCGTTCCATACCCCCAAGATTCGACACGCACGGGCGTTTGGACTGTGGGTGTGATCACACCTGGACGAAAACGGCGGGCCGGCCAAGGTTGACCGGCCCGCCGTTCAAGAAATTGGCAGGGATGCCAAGTTCTTGGAACTACTTCGTGAATCCCTCTTCCTTGAGGTAGGCGGCCGCGACCTTCTCCGGCTCCTGCTTGTCCAGGCTCACGCGCGAGTTCAGCTCCTGCATCGCCTTCTCGTTCAGCGGCTTCTGGACGTTCAGGATGACCTCCTGGCCCGCCTTGCCGAGCTTCTCGTAGGTGCTGTCCCTGACGCCCAGCGAGATGTTGTAGGGCGGGAACAGGTTCTTGTCGTCCTCGATGATCGCGTACTTGCCGAGGGTGAGCTCACCGTCGGTGGAGAACACGAACCCCAGGTCCGAGCGGTCCTTGTCGATCGGCTGGTACTTGCCCTCGTCCGACACGAACTTCGGCGTCCAGTTGTAGACGTTCTTCAATCCCAGCAGGCAGTCCGTGCGCTGCTCGCACTCCGGGAACCCGGCGATGGTGAGCTTGCTGGCGTCGGGCAGCTTGGCGACCTCGGAGACGGTTGTCTTGCCGTCCAGCAGCTCCTTCTGCTTCGCCTTCGTGGTGGCGATCCGGTACGTGTTCTCAAACGACGTGCGCGGCATCGCGGTGATGCCCTGCTTGGCGTACTCGGCCTTGGTCTGCTCGTAGGCCTCGTCCGGATCCTTGGGCACGTCGTCCGTCTTGACGTCGAAGAACGACGTCAGCGAGGTGCCGGTGTACTCGGGGTACATGTCCACCTGGCCGGACTTGAGCGCCTTGTATGCGATCTGCTCGGAGCCCAGGTTCAGCTTCTTCTCGACCTTGAAGCCGGCCGCCTCGAGCGCCTGGGCGTAGATCTCGCCCAGGATGTACTGCTCGTCGAAGTTCTTCGAGCCGACCGTGATGCTGGTCTTGGCGTTGGCCGAGTCCTTCTTGATCGCCGTGTTGCTCGAATCGCCGCCCGAGTCGCCGCCGCCGCTGTCCGAGTCGTCGTCACCGCAGGCCGAGGCCGTGAGTGCGAGCGCGAGCGCGGCGAACAGAGCCAGTGTGATGCGCAATGTACGAGTCACGTTGCTGCTTCCCTCCTTCGTGTGGGCAGGGCGAGTCGGCGCCGCGAGGGCCCCTGCTCTCCGGCCAGCTTGATCCCCTTCGGGGTTACGACCTGCTGCAGATAACCGATGCCGGCGTCCGCGATGAGCGTGATCAGCGCCACAAGCAGCGCGGCGCCCAGCTGCCCCGAGAAGCCGTACGTCTGCGGGGTCAGGATCGGCCAGCCCAGCGTCTTGACGTCGGCATACGGGCCGATCGTGGCGGTGGCCAGCACGCTGACCGCGGATGTGCGGATGCCGGCGAAGATGGTCGGCATCGCCAGCGGAAGGCGCACGCCGCGCACGATCTGGCTGCTGCGCATGCCCATTCCGCGCGCGGCATCCACGATTTCCGGGTCCACCTGCGCGGTGCCCACATACGTGTTGGTCAGGATCGGGGGTATCGCCAGCGCCACCAGCACCACGGTGATGTTCACGAGGCCGTTGCCCAGGTAGGCGACCAGGAAGAAGACCAGCACCACGGCGGGCACGGCACGGCCCACGTTCGAGACCGAGATGGCCAGGAACTCGCCCTTGCCCTTGTGGCCCAGGTAGAGCCCGATCGGTATCGATACCGCGCAGGCCACGGCCATCGCGGCCACGCTGACCAGCAGGTGCGTCCAGGCAAAGCCGAGCAGCTCGCCGGGGCCGCCCACCTGAACGCCGCCGCCCACCGATTCGCGCTCCTTGAAGATGAACTCGACCGCGTCGCCGAAGTCCCCGAGCAGGGCGATCGTGGTGCTCATGTGGCCGCCGCCCGTTGCCAGGGGGTGGTCAGATGCTGCACGGCGAGGATGATCACATCGAGCAGCGCGGCCAGCAGCACGCAGAGCCCGCCGGCGACCACCACGTTGGACTTGAAATAGGGCTGCTGGTCGAGCTCCGCGCCCAGGCCACCGGCGCCGGCCAGGAACGCCAGCGCCGCCAGTCCGACCGTGGTGGTCGTGGCGATGCGCAGTCCGGCCAGGATCTCGGGCGTGGCCAGCGGCAGCTCGACGCGGAACAGGAGCTGGTTCTCGGTCAGCCCCATCCCGCGCGCGGCGTCCTTGGCCTCGTCGGGCACGGCCTGGAGGCCGGTGGTCACGTTGCGGAAGATGATCAGCAGCGTGTAACAGGTGAGGGCCACGATGGCGGTGGTCCTGCCGAGGCCCGTGAAGGGCTGGAGCAGGAAGAAGAACGCGACGCTGGGGATCGTGTACAGCGCCCCGGTGACGCCCGTTATGGGTCCGATCAGCCACTGGCGCCGGTGCGCGACAAGGGCCAGGGTGAAGGCGATCAGGAAACCGGCGGACACGGAGACCAGCGTCAGGACGACGTGCTCGACGAACGGGTCCTGGTAGCGCTGCCAGTTGTCGGCGATCCAGTCCGGGCAGAACCCGTCCTCGGACACGCAGTTGGCCTCGCCCTGGCGGTTGCGCGTCTGGAGTTGCGCGAACAGGCCGAAGGCGTCGGCCGCGTTCACGCCGTCGTGTCTTCCACGAGGTCGGCGCCGCTACGGGAGTCGGTCGGGGCCTCGTGGAGGAAACGTGAGATGACCTCGATCGAGAGGACCCCCTGCACCACGCCCTTGCCGTCCACCACGACGCCGTAGCGGGCCTCGCTGGTCAGCAGATCCGAAAGGGCGTCGCGGAGGATGTCGTCCATCTCCACGGTCGCGCCCTGGTGCGCCGAGTCGGGTACGCGCTCCTCGGTCAGCGCGCCCACCGCGAGCCAGCCGTGCGGCCGGCCGCGGTCATCGATTACGAGCACGTGGCTCTTGAGGTCCGCGTCGTCGACCTTGCGCCGGGCGTCGGCGCACATCTCACCGACCCGCACCTGCGCGACCTTCCACAGGTCGATGTCCCTGACGCGCTGCAACGCCAGGCGCTTCAGCGCGCGGTCCGCGCCCACGAAATCCTCGATGAACGTCGACGCCGGATACATCAGGAGCTCGGCGGGGGCGGCGAACTGGGCCAGCTTGCCGCCGCGCTGGAGAACGGCGATCTTGTCGCCCATCTTGATCGCCTCGTCGATGTCGTGGGTGACGAAGACGATCGTCTTCTGGATCTCCTTCTGGAGCCGCAGGAACTCGTTCTGGAGCCGCTCCCGGTTGATCGGGTCGATCGCGCCGAACGGCTCGTCCATGAGCATCAGCGGCGGGTCGGTCGCCAGGGCACGGGCCACGCCGACGCGCTGGCGCTGGCCGCCCGAGAGCTGCGCGGGGTAACGATCGCGCGTCTCGCGCGGATCGAGCGAGACCAGCTCGAGCAGCTCGTCGACGCGGCCGGCGATCCGCTTCTTGTCCCAGCCGAGCAGCCGCGGGACGGTGCCGATGTTGTCCGCGATCGAAAGGTGCGGGAACAGCCCGATCTGCTGGATCGCGTAGCCGATCTCGCGCCGCAGCTCGGCCGGTTTGCGGTCCTTGACGCTCGTGCCGTCCAGCAGGATGTCGCCGTCGGTGATGTCGATCATGCGGTTGACCATCCGCATCGCGGTGGTCTTGCCGCAGCCAGATGGGCCGACCAGCACGCAGATCTCACCGGCGGGCACCTCGAGCGAGAGCTTGTCGACCGCCGGCGAGTCCTGGCCGGGGTACAGCTTGGTCGCCTCGCGGAACTCCAGCGTGGCCGCCGCGGAGGCGCCGGACTGTTGGCTATCGGTTGGGATCGGCTCGGGACTCGAGAGAGGAGAGACGCTGTGTGAAGGCTACCGCCTGGATCTGGTCGGTGCCGCACCCCGGGACGCCGCAACCTCGCCGGTGGCCAGCCGCTCGAGCTCCCGCGCCAGGTCGCCCCGGAGCTGATCGACCTCGGCGTCCGAGACGTCGGGATCGGCATCGGCCGACTCGACCATGGCGTCGGCAAGCCGTTCGCTGGCCTGTTCGAGGTCGCGGCCGGCCCCGTCGGGGTCGGGCGTGCCACGCAGCTCCAGCGCCCGCTCCTTGACGTCGTCGGCCAGGCGCTCGAGGCGCTTGCGCTCGGGGGCGCTCATCCGGCGCCAGCGCCCGTACAGCCCGCGCGCCACGCGGAAGCCCAGCGAGAGCGTGGGTCGAGGCGCCATGCGTGCATGGTGGACCTGGCGGTGGATGGAACCTCGTCCTGATCGCGGCAGAACGCCCCGAACAGCCCTCGCAGACCATTCGCCCCAGCGCATAGGCTGGCCGGCATGCGAGCGGTGACCATCGAGGACGGCGAGCTGGCCGTCCGCGAGCACGACGACCCCGTCCCCGAGCACGGCGAGGTCCTGGTCGCCGTGAAGGGCGCCGGCCTGAACGGGGCCGACATGCTCCAGCGCAAGGGCGCGTATCCGGCGCCGCCCGGCTCGCCGCAGGACATACCCGGGCTCGAGCTGGCGGGTGAGGTGGTGGGCCTCGGGCCCGGCGCCGAGCGGTTCGTCGAGGGCGATCGCGTGATGGCGATCGTCGGCGGCGGCGGCCAGGCCGAGCTGGCGGTGCTGCACGAGCGCGCCGCCATGCCGGTGCCCGAGGGCGTGGCGTGGCCCGCGGCCGGCGGTCTCGCCGAGGTGTTCGTGACCGCCCACGACGCCCTGTTCACGCAGGCCGGGCTGCGCCCCGGCGAGCGCCTGCTGGTGCACGGCGCTGCCGGCGGAGTTGGCACCGCGGCGGTACAGATGGCGCGCGCGGCCGGCGCGTCGGTCACAGCGACGGTGCGCAACGCCGGCCTGCGCGACCAGGTTGCCGAGCTCGGCGCAGCCGAGGTGATCGAGCCCGAGGGCTTCGCCGACCACGGCCCGTTCGACGTGATCCTGGAGCTCGTAGGCGGGCCCAACCTGCCCGACGACGTCAAGGCGCTGCGCACGGGTGGCCGGATCGTGGTGATCGGCGTCGGCGGGGGCCCGAAGGCCGAGCTGAGCCTGTTGGCGCTGATGGGCAAGCGCGGGCGCATCAGCGCGTCGACGCTGCGGGCGCGACCGCTTGAGGAGAAGGCGGCTGCGATGCGCCGGGTCGAGGCCGAGCTGCTGCCGCTGTTCGACTCCGGCGCCCTGCACGTGCCGGTGGCCGCGACCTACGAGCTCGACCGGGCGGAGGAGGCCTACGACCAGTTCGCCGGAGGCGGCAAGCTCGGCAAGATTGTGTTGACCACGGGGTGATCGGGCACAACCCGACCATCGGGGGCCGCAGGCGGCAGCGCAAGATGCACCTCGCGGCGGCCGTCCTGGCTGCCTGGACCGCGTGCGCGCTCGTACCAGCCGCGGCGTCGGCCGCGCCCTGCCCGGAGCTGCCGATCGGCACGTGCGCAAACGTGCCGGTGCCGCTGGACCGCTCCGGCGCCGTGCCGGGCGCGGTGAACCTCAAGGTGGCGCGCGTGCCCGCCGAACGCCAGCCCGCGCGCGGGACGATCCTGTTCCTGGCCGGTGGCCCGGGGGAGTCCGCGCTCGCCGGGGGCGAGAGCCTGGTCGGCCTTTTCCGGCGCTACGCGCCCAGCTTCGACCTGCTGACGTTCGACCAGCGCGGCACGGGCCGGTCGGGCGGGCTGAACTGCCAATCGCTCGCCAAGCGCGGCAGCGAGGCCAGCGTGTTCGCGCGCTGTGGCGCCGAGCTGGGGCCGAAGCGCGCCTTCTACCGCACCAGCGATTCGGTCGACGACATCGAGGCCGTCCGCCAGTCGGTCGGTGGCGGGCCGATCATGATCGTCGGCGTGTCCTACGGCGGCCGCGTGGCGGCCGAGTACGTACGCAGGTACCCGAGCGCGGTCTCGCGCATGGTGCTGGACTCGCCCAGCACGCTGGCCGGTACCGATCCCTTCTTCCTCCAGCGCCAGCGTGCGCTGCCGCGCGTGCTGCGCTCGATCTGCGCAGGCGCGTGCCGCTCCTTCACGCGGTCCCCGATCGGGGACATGAAACGGGTCGCGCGGCGGCTGGCAGCCCGTTCGCTGCGCACCTACGTTGTCACGCCGCGCGGCACCCGGCTCAAGGTCCGGTTCGGAATGAGCGACCTGTACGGGCTCGTGTCGCTGAGCGACCTGGACCCGGTCACCAGGGCACGCCTGCCGGGCGCGGTCGCCGCCGCGCGCCGTGGTGACGGCGCGCCGCTGGCGCGCGCGCTGACCGGCACCGTCAACGCCCTCGGCGGGCCCGCCCAGCAGGCCGGACCGGTCAGCGATGCCCTGTTCGCCGCCACATCCTGCGCCGAGGCGCCGCTGCCCTGGAGCCCGGCGTCGGCGCCCGACGCCGGCCGCGACCGGGCCCTGGCCGCCCGTGTCCGCCAGCTGGGCGCGAAGGTGTTCGCGCCGTTCGGGGCGGACGCGGTGATCCCGGCCAGCTTCCTGGCCCAGTGCAAGCGCTGGCCGGCCGTTACGCCCGCCGCCCGCGCCCCGGCGCCGGGCCCGGCGGTGCCCACGCTCGTGATCAACGGCGCCGAGGACCTGCGCACACCCGTCGAGGAGGGCCGCGAGCTGGCGGCCGCCTACCCCGGCGGGCGCCAGCTGAGCGTCGCCGGAGCGGGTCACTCGGCGATGACCACGGACACGAGCAGGTGCGCAGCACGCGCCGGGTTCGGCTTCCTGGCCGGCGCAGCTGTTCCAGCGGCTTGCCCGCGCGTGCGGCGCGAGGTGCCCACGGGCGGACGTCCGCCGCTGTCGCTGCGCGGCGTCGGGGGTCGCTCGCGCAAGGCAAAGACCGTTCGCGCCGTCCGGCTGACCGCCGCCGACATGCTGACCTCGCTCCAGGGCACCGCCATCGCCCGCTTCGGCGGCCTGCGCGGCGGCTATGCGATCGCAGGCCTCGACCCCGTTCGCGTACGCCTGGTCGGCTACCAGTACGTGCCCGGCGTCAGGGTCTCGGGCCGTCTGCGTCGCAGCCGCGGCAGCTTCGTCGGGACCCTGACCGTCGCCGGCGGGCGCTCCGTGCCCGCTCGGATCACGGTCACCCGCGGCGGCGCGTTCAAGGCCCGCTTCGCCGGCGCCCGCGCGGCCCGCGCCGCCGTCTCGCACGCCGGCGAGCCGCTGACGGCGCCGGCGCTGCCGCGGCGCCCGGCGCCGGCGGGGCCGCTGCTGCCGGACGCGCCAGGCTGAGCGCGGGCGAACCCGCTAGCTCAGCCGCTCCACGATCATGGCCTCACCCTGGCCGCCGGCCACGCACATGGTCTCAAGGCCGATCGTCTTGTCGTCGGCCTCGAGCCCGTTCAGCAGCGTGGTCATGATCCGGACGCCGGTCATGCCGAACGGGTGGCCCAGCGCGATCGCGCCGCCGTGGGGGTTCATCTTCTCCAGCGGGATGTCGCACTCGGCCATGATCGGGATGACCTGGGCGGCGAACGCCTCGTTGAGCTCGACGGTGTCCACGTCGGCGATCGACATGCCGGCCCGTTCGAGCACCTTGCCGATCGCCCAGATCGGGGCGACGCCCATGTACTCGGGCTCGTTCGCGGCGGTCGCGGCGGTGATGATCCGCGCGCGCGGGGTCAGGCCCAGCTCGGATGCCTTGGCGTCGGACATGATCAGCGCCGCGGCGGCGCCGTCGTTGAGCGGGCACGAGTTGCCGGCGGTCACGCCGCCGCCGCCCTCGAACGCCTCGGGCAGCTCGGCAAGCTTCTCCAGCGTCGACGATGCGCGCGGCCCGTCGTCCTTGTCGACCACGGTCCCGTCGGGCAGCGTGACCGGCGCGATCTCCTTGTCGAAGTAGCCGCTCTCCTGGCTGGCCACGGCCAGCTCCTGTGAGCGTTGGGCGTACTCGTCCATGTCGGATCGCGACACGTCGTAGCGCTTGGCCACGTTGACCGCGGTGTCGCCCATGGCGATGTACACGTCGGGGTCATCGCCCTCGCCCTTGAGGTGGTCGTTCTGGTCGGCGGCGCCGGCGGCCTCGGTGCGCTCGTTGAACTGGGAGACGAACTCGACGCCGGCGGCGACGTAGGCGTCGCCCTGGCCTGCCGTGATGTTGTTCGAGGCCATCCGGATGGCCTCCAGGCCCGACGCGCAGTAGCGCGAGACGGTCACCCCGTTGGTCTCCAGCGGCAGCTTCTGCGACAGCAGCGCGATCAGCCGGCCGATGTTGAAGGCCTGCTTGCCCTGGGGCATGCCGCAGCCGGTGATGACCTCCTCGACCAGCGCCGGGTCGACGCCGGGGTTGCGCTCGAGGAGCTGGTCGACGATGAACGCGCCGGTCTCGTCCGGGCGCACCTGGGCCAGCGAGCCCTTGAAGGCGCGGCCAATCGGGGTGCGGACGGCGTCGACGATGACTGCTTCGGGCATTGCGAGTCTCCTTACTTCGGCGGCATGCGCAGTGCGCCGTCCAACCGAATCGTTTCTCCGTTGAGCATCGAGTTCTCGGCGATCGACGCCACCAGCGCGGCGTACTCCGCCGGCCGGCCCAGCCGCTGCGGGAACGGCACGCCGTCGCCGAGCGCCTTGCGCGCCTCCTCGGGCAGTGCGGCAAGCAGCGGGGTGTCGAACAGGCCCGGGGCGATCGTGTTCACGCGCACGCCACGGCCGGCCAGGTCGCGCGCGGCGGGCAGGGTCATGCCCACGATCCCGCCCTTCGAGGCCGAGTAGGACAGCTGGCCGATCTGGCCGTCGAACGCCGCCACCGAGGCGGTCATGACAACCGCGCCGCGCTCGCCGTCGTCGGCGGGCTCGGCCTGGGCGATCGCGTTGGCGCCGAGGCGCAGCAGGTTGAACATGCCGATCAGGTTCACCTGGACGACCTGCTGGAAGGGGTCGAAGCTGTGCGCGCCGCGCTTGTGCACGGTTCGCTCGGCCCAGCCGACGCCGGCGCAGCCCACCGCCAGCCGCAGCCCGCCAAGCAGCGTGTCCGCCTCGTCGACCGCGGCCTCCATCTCGCCCGGGTCGGTCACGTCGCAGGGCACGGCATGGGCCGCGTCGCCGAGCTCCTCGGCCAGCTCACGCGCGGCATCGCCGTTCAGGTCCACGAGCGCCACGCGCGCGCCCTTGTCGACCAGCAGGCGCGCGGTGGCGGCGCCGAGGCCGGACGCCCCGCCGCTGATCAGCGCTCCCGCTCCGTTCAGTTCCATGGCGGGAGACCCTATTACCGCATCGACGATGATCAGCGAAGCGCGGCGCGCGAGAGCGCGAACATGCCGGCGGAGTCCGTGTGAAAGGCCTCCATCCGCAGCCCGGCGGCCTCCAGCTCGTCAGCCACCCGCTCCGGGGTGAACTTGCACGAGACCTCGGTGCGGATCTCCTCGCCGGCGGCGAACTCGGCCGTGATGCCGAGCCCGGCGATCGAAACCGACTGCGCCTGGCGCGAGCGCAGCCGCATCTCGATCCGCTGGAACTCCTCGTGCCAGTACGAGACGTGATCGAACGAGTCCAGGTCGAACTCGCCGCCCAGCTCGCGGTTGATCACCGTCAGCACGTTCTTGTTGAACGCGGCGGTCAGGCCGGCGGAGTCGTCGTACGCCGCCTCCAGCGTGGCCCGGTCCTTGACCAGGTCGGTGCCAAGCAGCAGCGCGTCGGTGGGCCCCATCAGCCCCGCCAGCTCGGTCAGGAACGGCGTGCGCTGCGACGGCTCGAGGTTGCCGACGGTGCCGCCCAGGAAGGCGAACACGCGGTGCTGGCCGGGCGGGATCAGGCTCAGATCGGTGTCGAAGTCGCCGACAACGCCGTGCACGTTCAGGCCGGGGTAGGCCTCGGTCAGCTCGTCGGCACACGCCACCACGACCGACTCGTCCACGTCGAACGGCACGTAGCGCTCGAGTGCGCCCGAGCCGGCCATCGCGTACAGCAGCGCGCGCGTCTTCGAAGCCATGCCCGAGCCCAGCTCGACAAGCTCGCGCGCGCCCTCGGTCAGCTCCGGCGCGCGCCGGTTCAGGATCTCGCGCTCCGATCGCGCCGGGTAGTACTCGGGCGCGTCGGTGGTGATCCGCTCGTAAAGCTCGGAGCCGTACTCGTCGTACAGGTGCTTGGGGCCCAGCACCTTGGGCGTGGCGGTCAGCGCGGCGCGCACGTCCGAGGCCAAGGTGTCCTCGCCCGAGGCGCCCTGGCCCCGCACGATCGTCACATCCGCCGCGCCCGCCGCCTCGCTCATCACGCCTCGCGTACGCAGCGAAAACCGGAGAAGATCTGCCGCCGCTGGGGCAGGTCCCAGTTGCGAAAGGTGTTGCGCGCCACCATCGGGCGCGTCGCCCACGACCCGCCGCGCAGCACGCGGTAGGGCCCCCCGAAGAAGACCTGCGAGTAGTCGGGGTAGGGGAAGGGGCGGAACCCGGGGTAGCCCTCCAGTGCGCTGGCGGTCCACTCCCACGCGTCGCCGATCAGGCCGCTCACGCCCTCGCGGCTGGCACCCGCGAGCGAGCCGACGGGCTGGGGCCCGAACGCCGTCTGGTCGAGGTTGGCGCGTTCGTACGCGGGCGGCTCGTGGCCCCAGGGGAACGGCAGCGGCTCGCCGGTCACCGCGTCCCAGGCCGCGGCGCGCTCCCACTCGGCCTCGGTCGGCAGGCGCCCGCCGGCCCAGCGCGCAAAGGCGTCGGCCTCGTACCAGGACACGTGCATCACGGGCAGGCTCGGATCGATCTGGGCCACCCGGTCGAACCGCCGCTCGGCGCCGTCGACGGTCCAGTACAGCGGCCGGTCGACGTTCTCGTCGACCAGCCAGCGCCAGCCCTCGTCGCTCCACAGCTCGCGCGCGTGGTAGCCGCCGTCGGCCACGAATTCCGCGTACGAGCCGTTGGTAACGGGTGCGCGGTCGATGTCGTAGGCGTCCAGCTGGACGCGGTGGCGCGGGCGCTCGTTGTCGTAGGCGAACCCGCGCCCGTCGGCGCCCATCACGAACTCGCCGGCGGGGATGTGCACCGTGCCCGCGTGATGCTCCCCGGCGGAGCGGCCTCGGTGCGGTGCTCGCCGGCCGGCGCCCGGCTGCGCTCCTCCCGCCGGCGCCGGGCGCGGGGTGGGGGCGAACGTGCCGGGGCGGGCCAGCTGCAGCGTCTGGAGCATCGTCTCGTTGTGCTGGTGCTCGTGGCGGATCAGCATCTCCCACACGAAGCCGCCGGCGTTCAGGTGGTCGGAGTCGTCCGACAGGTCCGCTCGCTCGAGCACCGCGAGCGAGCGGTCACGCACCGCATCCATGTAGGCGATCGCGTCGTCGCGGCGCAGGTAGGGGATGTCGCCGCGGTCCGCGCGCGGGGTCTCGCTGGCGTCGTAGACCACGGCCAGGTCGGGACGGAGCGGCTCGAGGCCGCCCGCGCGCTGGCCCAGCCACAGGTCCTCGAACGCGGCGATGTGGCCGAGGTCCCATACCAGCGGGCTCATCAGCGGGTCGTGGACCCGGTCCAGATCGTCGTTGTCCACGGGCTCGACCAGCGCCAGCGTGCGCCCGCGACCCTCGGCGAGGGCATCGCGGAACTTGCCCTTGTCCAGCGCGTCGGCCCCTCCTCGGGGCAATGTTTCTGAGCTATGAGGTCGCACGAGGGCTACCGGGTGGTCCGACCAGGGTACCGAGGCGCGCTCACGGGAAACGAAACGGCTCACGGGCCGCGTCCCGGTGGTACGTTGGGGTGCGTGGAAGCATCGAGGGCGGAGAGCGCCGGCTACCTGGCGCCGAGCAGGTTGACGTTCGGCGAGCTGGGCGGCTGTGTCGCCGCGCTCGTGTTCGCGCTGTCGCTGTTCCTGCCCTGGTACGGCACCAGTTCGTCCAACCCCAACTCGCAGCTCGAGACCGTCAGCGGCGAGGTCGTGAAGGGCGGCGACACGATCAGCGCCTGGCAGATGTTCCCGATCCTGCGCTGGATCCTGCTGGCGGCCGTGATCGCGCCGTTCATCCTCGCCTGGATCGTCATGCGCCGGCACAAGCTCGAGTGGAAGCCGGGCGAGATCACGATGATCGTTGGCGCCGCAGCGTTCGTGCTCGTGCTGTGCAACGGCGTGATTCTCGGCCGCCCCGGTGACACGGTCGAGGTGTCGCTCCAGTGGGGCTACCCGATCGCCCTGCTGGCCTGTATCGGCATGGCCGTCAGCGGGTTCATGCGCCAGTCGCGCCACGTGGATGCCAAGAAGCCACCCGGCGTCATATAACTCCCGCGTGACCGACGCTCCCAAGCCGGACCGCAACCTCGCGCTCGAGCTGGTCCGCACCACCGAGTACGCGGCGCTGGCCTGCGCTCGCTGGATCGGGCGGGGCCAGAAGGAGTCGGCCGACGGCGCCGCCGTCGACGCGATGCGCCTGATGCTTGACACCGTTGCCATGCGCGGAACCGTGGTCATCGGCGAGGGCGAGAAGGACGAGGCGCCGATGCTCTACAACGGCGAGGAGGTCGGCGACGGCAGCGGCCCCGAGGTCGACGTGGCCGTCGACCCGCTCGAGGGCACCGAGCTGTGCGCCGACGGGATGCCCAACTCGCTGGCCACGATCGCCGTGGCCGAGAAGGGCGCGATGTTCGACCCCGGCCCGTGCGTGTACATGATGAAGATGGCAACGTCGGAGTCCTACGCGCACCTGCTCGACCTCGACCGGCCGATCGGCCAGACGCTCAAGCTGATGGCCGACGAGACCGGCGACGACATCGGCGACCTCGTCGTGGTCATGCTCGACCGGCCCCGCCACGAGCAGATGATCGCCGACGTCCGCGAGGCGGGTGCGCGCATCCGGCTGATCCCCCACGGTGACGTCTCCGCCGCCCTGCTCGCCGTGACCGAGGACTCCGCCGCCGATCTCCTCCTCGGCATCGGCGGCACGCCCGAGGGCGTCCTGTCCGCGGCGGCGATCCAGTGCATCGGCGGCACGATCCTCGGCCGCATATGGCCCCGCGACGACGACGAGCGCCAGGCCGCCCTTGACGCCGGCTACGACCTCGACGAGACGCTCGACACCGACCGCCTCTGCTCACCGGGCGACACGTTCTTCTCCGCCACCGGCGTCACCGACGGCGACAGCCTGCGCGGCGTGCACTACGAGGGCTCGGGCACCCGGCGCGGCGCCACGACGGAGTCGCTGGTCATGCGCTCGCGCTCGGGCACGGTTCGGCGCGTGAGCGCCCGCCACGACCGCCAGAAGCTGCGCGACATCACGTCGGGCCAGATCTCGTAACGCGGCGGCGGGCCCGGCGAACTGCGGCTGGGTAGGGGGCCGCGACGCTCCTCCGGTCGCGGTCAACATTGACGGGGCGATAGCCCCCCCAATCATGACCGTGGTTTCGGGCGCCTCCCTACCCAGCCGCCGTGCGCCCGGTCTCCGTCTCCTCCTGATCGGCCTCCTCGGGCGCATCGCCCTTCAGCGCCCCGACCACCGACGGCGCCAGGTCCAGCCGCGCCAGCGAGCGCAGGAACGCATGGGTGACGACGACATGGATCCGCAGCTGGGTGATCCGGTAGACGTACTGGCCGACGCGGGCGAACCAGCCCCAGCCGGCGATCAGCGGGTAGAAGTTGGCCACCTCGGAGGTGACGGTGCCGGTGATCAGGTCGGTGCCGGGGTGGTCCTCGCCGTCGGCCGGGGGGCGCTGGACGGTCAGCTTCAGATAGCCCTTGGTGCGTCCAGCGGGCGCCACCAGCAAGCCCTTCTTGATCCGCCACGTGACCGAGCCGCAATCCTCCTCGGCCTCGTAGTCGGGCGCGTGGAAGGTCAGCAGGCTGAACGGCCGGCCGAACAGGCAGATCTCGCGGCCCTCGTCCGTGTAGACCACACGCAGGATCCCCAGCGACACGCGTGTGAGAAAGCGCCAGTAGGTGCGCGCGAGCCGCTCCAGGTACTCGGCGCTCCAGATCCGGTCGAGCTCGGACCGGGGGAGGGTGACCTCGGCCTCCTGCTTGGTCGTGACGCTGCCGTCCGGCGGCGCCTCCGACTCGGGCACGTTGCGGATCGTCACGCGTGCGCGGGCCTCGCGCCGGCGGCCGAGCACTCGCCTTGGGTCGCGCTGTCTCACGGTTCGCAGACGATATTCACGGCACCAGCTCGGCGCGGACACGGGTACCGGTCGCCAGCTCGCCATCGCCGGGCTCGATCAGGGCGAGCGCGCCCGCGGCCAGCATCGACGTCAGCTGATGCGAGCCCTGGGGGCCGGTCGGGGTCAGTTCCCAGCCCTCCGCGCCGGCGCGCAGCAGGCAGCGCACGGCGTTGGTGCGGCCGGCCTCGGGGGCGACGGGCGCGGTCAGCCGCCCGGTGATCCGCGCGATGTCCGGGTCCGCGCCCTGGAGCGCCAGCAGCGCGGGCCTGGCGAACAGCAGGAAGGTCACCAGGGCCGACACCGGGTTGCCCGGCAGGCCGAACCCGAGCTTGGCGCCCGCGGTGCCGAACCACGTCGGTTTGCCGGGTTTGAGCGCCACGCGCCAGAAACGCTTCTCCACGCCGAGATCGGCGAACGCCCCCTTGACGTGGTCGTGCGGCCCCACGGACACCCCGCCCGAGACGCACACCACGTCGGCCGACTCCAGCGCGCGCGCCAGCGCCGCGCGGGTGCCGTCGGCGCTGTCGGGCACGTCCTGCGCCAGCACGACCTCGCCGCCGGCGTCCTGCACGAGCGCCGCCAGCGCGGGGCCGTTGGAGCTGTAGATGCCGCCGGGCGCAAGCGGGTTTCCCGGGGCGGTCAGCTCGTCGCCGGTGGCCAGCAGCGCCACCCGCGGGCGCCGGGCGCAGCGCACCGTGGTGTAGCCGATGCTGGCCAGCACGCCAAGCGCGGCCGGGCCGAGCACGGTCCCGGTGGCCAGGACGGTGTCGCCCGCACGGATGTCCTCGCCGGCGCCGCGGATGTTGGTGCCGTCCTCGCGGCCGGGAACCGATACGACGCCGTCGCCCTCCTCGGCGAGCTCCACCTGCACGACCGCGCCCGTGCCCTCGGGCACCACCGCGCCGGTCGAGATGCGCACGGCCGTGCCGGGCTCGACGCTGCCCGCATACGGGTGGCCGGCGCGCGACTCGCCGGCGATGGCCAGCTTCCCGGTCGCGCCCGGCGGGACCGCGAATCCGTCCATGGCCGAGCTGGCGAAGGGCGGCACGTCCGCGCGACTTGTCACCGACTCGGCCACGATCCGGCCGCGCGCCGCGGCCAGCGGCACGTCCTCGGCGCCGAGCGGCCGCGTCGCCGCCAGGACCGCGTCGCGCGCCGTCTCGATGGGGACCGGCTCGGCCATCCCGCCATCCTCCCAATTCCCTCCGTGGCGCACCGTACGATCAGCTTCGATCGTCCCAACGGAGCCGCCGTGCCTGAGCCTGACCGTCTGACCATCACGCCGTTACGCGGGCCGCTGGCGCGGCTGGACAGCGCGCGCGAGGATCTCGCCAAGGCCTGGCTGATGCGCCTGATCGAGCGTGCCTCGCTTGAAGAGATCAGCAGGCTGCCGACCGAGCAGATCGCCGCCGAGCTGCCTGCGGTGATCTCGGACATCCTCCAGCTGGCGGCGGGCGAGGGGCGCGACCGGCTAAAGCTGCCCGACGACGTCCGCGAGCGCGCCGCCCGGCTGGCCGAGCTGCGCCAGGGTGACGAGCCCAGCGCGAGTGAGCTCACCCGCGACGTGACCGCGATCCAGACCGTGGTGCTCGAGGCGCTGGCCCGCGACGCCGAGGAGATCGGCGCCTCGGCGTACGCGACGGTGGTCACCTCGGTCACCGAGGCGGTGGCCGGGCTTCAGGCCACGGCGATCGAGTCGCTCGTGGACCAGCGCTCGCGCGAGGCCGCCACGCTGGCCAATACCGACCCGCTGACCGGGCTGGCGAACATGCGCCAGCTCCAGACCCAGCTGCGGCACAACCTCGGGCTCGTCAAGCGCTACGAGCGGCCGTTCGCGTTGTTGGTGATCGACGTGGACGACCTCAAGCGCGTCAACGACGGCCAGGGCCATCCGGCCGGCGACCGGGTGCTGGTGCAGGTCGGGCTGGCAATGCGCCGGACGATCCGCGCGGTGGACACCGCCGCGCGCATCGGTGGCGACGAGTTCTGCGTGCTGGCGCCCAGCCAGACCGCCGAGGCCGCGCGCCCGCTGGCGGAGCGGCTGGCGTCGGCGATCGCGGGCGAGACCGGCGACGGCGACATCGATCCCGGCGTGGGCGCCTCGATCGGCGTGGTCTCCAGCCCCGAGCACGGCGACGACGCCGACGCGCTGCTTGAGGCAGCCGACCAGGCGATGTACCGGGCCAAGGCGGCAGGCGAGCCGGTGGCGCTGGGTCAGCCGATCACTACTGAATCAAGCCGTAGCGGAGGCCGATAGCCACCGCCTGTGTGCGCGTCGACGCCTCGAGCTTGGCCAGGATGCGCTTGGTGTGTGTCCGTACGGTCTCGGTCGAAAGGCCGAGCTGGGTGGCAACCGCGTCGGTCTGGAGGCCGTTGGCAAGCATCTGGAGGATCTCGCGCTGGCGCGCGCTGAGTGTGCGGTCGCCCTCCTCGAGCACGATCGTCGAGGACAGGCTGGGATCCACGTAGAACTCGCCGGCCTGGGCCGCGCGGATGGCCCGCACGAGGTCCTCGGGCGGCGAGTCCTTGCGTACGTACCCGCGCACGCCGGCTTTCAGCGACTCGGTCAGCAGGCGTGCGCCGCCGTCGGCGGTGAAGATCACGACCGGCGCGTTCAGCTCCGCGGTGAGCCGCTTGACCAGCTCGCCGACGTCGGCGCCGGCGCGCCATGGATCGACCACGACGATGCGAGCGGCGCCGTTGGACACCGGGTTCTCGAGCGCATCGGACAGGCTTGAGACATCCGTCACGTTGGCGCCGGACCAGGTGTCTTCGATCAGTGACCGCACGCCCTCGCGGACCACGGGATGCTCGTCGATGATCACGAAACTGAGCTTCGTGGAACCAGCCATCTGGTATCGGCTATACCCAGATCGGGTGATAGCTAGCCGGGCTCCTCGAGCGTGCCGGTGTCGTGCAGCTCGAATCGCAGCGCGTTGATGATCGCTCCACTGAGCACGATGATGGCCAGCGCGTAGAACCACAGCAGCACGATCAGCACGAAGACGAACGTGGTCCCGAACTGGGCGAGGGTGCTGATGCTGCCCAGATAGACCGGGAAGGCGTAGTCCACGACGCCGATTGCGGCTGTCGCGGCCAGGGCGCCGGGCCAGATCGCGCGCCACGGCATCCGGTCGTTCGGGACCGCCCAGTAGATCACGCTGAGGACCACGAACAGCAGCAGCAGACCGGCCGCCAGCGAGACGCCGAAGAACAGTCCGTCCACCTCCGCGAGCCCCAGCGGCAGGTCGTCGGTGCCGTTGACCAGGACGCTCTGGATCGTAGGAACGGCGACCGTGGCGGCCATGAACAGCAGGACCACGGCCAGCATCGCGAACGAAAACCACTTCTGACGCACCCAGCTGCGCGAGTCGACGTGGTAGATCGCGCCGAAAGCGGTGTCGAGGGCGCCCCAGAACGACGAGCCGATCCAGACGCTGGCCACCAGCGCCACCACCCCGAACCCGGTCGAGGAGTCGCGGATCCGCGCAAGCGCGCGCGCAAGCGTGCCGTCGGCCGCGTTCGGGAACAGCTGCTGGAGGTCGGCCAGGACGCTGGACTCCAGATCGGGGCTCTCCAGGACCCGGCCGGCGATGAACAGCGCCAGCAGCGCCAGCGGGAACACCGACAGCAGCAGGTTGTAGGCCACCATCCCGGCCAGGCCGGTCACGTTGTCGTGATAGGCCTTGACCCAGAAGTCCTTAAACGCCCGCGCGGGCGGGCGGTGCTCCTGCCCCGCGGGGGCCGGCACGGGCGACCTACGGCCGCGGGAGGCGCCGCAGGACCTCGCGCGTGACCCCTTCGGCCACGCGCAGGCCGGCGCCGGCCACCTTGACCGCGGACTCCAGGGGGTTCGATGCGGCCGGGGCCGGGGCCGGGTCGGCGGGCGGCGGCTTGGTCGGCGTAGCGGCACGCTTGCCGGCCGCTGCGGGCTTCCTCGCCGCCGCGGGCTTCTTGGCCGCCGCGGGCTTCTTGGCCGCCGCCGCCGCGCCCTTTCCGCCGCGCTTGGCGCTGCGGGTGCCTGGACGGGAGCGGGGCAGGTTGCCCAGCAGGCCTGGCTCCTCGTCGGTCATCGCTGCGGATACTAGCCTCGGGCGCGTATCGAATTCCGCCCAAGTGGGTACAAGTCGTCACTCGGCCGGTGCTCGACTTCACGCGAATTGCGTATTGCGCGTGTTGGTGCTCGCCAACGCGGGCTATGCTTGCGCTGGTCGTTTGAATGGCCGAGGCACGCGCCCAGGCCCGTCCAAGAATCGGATTCACGTATGTCTGTTGCCGAACTGCAAGAGCTCGAAGAGGTGAAGCTGCTCCTGACCAAGGGGCAGACGGCCGGCGTGCTCACCTATGCCGAGATCGCCACCGCCCTGTCCGAGGTAGAACTCGACGAGGGCGATATCGAGGACCTCCACACGCATCTGGAGAAGTCCGAGATCGAGCTGGTCGAGGAGATCGATCCCGCCCAGGCCGCCTCCAAGGACGTCGAGCGCGCGCCGGACAAGCGTGGCCGGCGCAAGAAGGCGACCATCGACCTCAAGCCGGACATGACCACGGACAGCCTCCAGCTGTTCCTCAAGGACATCGGCAAGGTCCGCCTGCTCACCGCCCAGGAGGAGGTCATCCTGGCCAAGGCGATCGAGCGCGGTGACCTCGACGCCAAGCAGAAGATGGTCGAGTCCAACCTGCGCCTGGTGGTCTCGATTGCCAAGAACTACCGCAACCAGGGCCTTCCGTTCCTGGACCTGATCCAGGAGGGCACGCTCGGGCTGGTCCGCGCTGCGGAGAAGTTCGACTACCGCAAGGGCTTCAAGTTCTCGACCTACGCGACCTGGTGGATCCGTCAGGCGATCGCCCGCGCGCTTGCCGACAAGGCGCGCACGATCCGGATCCCGGTGCACGTGGTCGAGAAGCTGAACAAGATCGGTCGCGCCGAGCGCAAGCTGGTCACCGAGCTGGGCCGCGAGCCCACCCCGGAGGAGATCGCCGACGTCACGGGCATCGAGCCCGACGAGGTCGACTCGATCAAGCGCTCCGCCCAGGCTCCGATCAGCCTCGAGAAGCCGGTCGGCGACGAGGAGGAGTCCGAGTTCGGGCAGTTCATCGCCGACGAGCGGGCCGAATCGCCGTTCGACCGCGCCGCCGAGATCCTGACCAAGGAGTCGCTGCGCGAGGCGCTGGAGAACCTGAGCTACCGCGAGCGGCGCGTGCTCGAGCTGCGCTACGGCCTCGGCGGCGAGCATCCGCGCACGCTGGACGAGGTGGGCCGCACCTTCAACGTCACGCGCGAGCGCATCCGCCAGATCGAGAACCAGTCGCTGAAGAAGCTCCAGTCGCTGGCCGAGGCGCAGAAGCTCCGCGAAGTCGCCTGAGGCTCATCCGCGCCTCAGGTCCCTGACGCGTAGGCTCGCGTCATGAGCCACTCGATCAAGAACCTCCGGGAGGTCCACGACGTCGCGCCCGACGCCGGCTTCGGCGATGTCCAGGAGGCCCGCTTCGCCCGCGGGGACCTGGGTGCCGAGCACACCGGGCTGGCCTACCACGTGGTCAAGGCCGGAAAGCGACAGGCGTTCGCGCACCGCCACGACGAGGCCGAGGAGATTTACGTGGTCCTGTCGGGCAGCGGCCGGATGAAGCTGGACGATGAGATCGCCGACGTGGGGCCGATGGACGCGATCCGGGTGGCACCGGCCGTGGCGCGGGCGTTCGAGGCGGGCGACGAGGCGCTTGAGCTCCTGGTCTTCGGGCCGCGCCACGACAAGGACGGCGAGCTCCTCAAAGACAAGGGTTTCTGGGACGGCTAAAGGGCCCGGCGCCGTAGGCCGATGAGGCCCCTACATGTTCAATGTCGACGATGCTCTGCGCCTGGTCATCGCCACCGGGGGCTCGGATCTCCACCTCAAGGTGCCGGCGATCCCGCTTATCCGCCAGCAGGGGAAGCTGGTGCCGATCGCGGGTACCGAGCCGCTGACGCCGGAGGACACCGAGCGCGTCTTCCGAGGGATGCTCACCAACGAGCGCAAGCTCGAGGAGTTCGCCGCCGAGCGCGAGGTCGACTTCTCCTACGGGGTCCCGGGCGTGGCCCGCTTCCGCGTGAATGCTTTTTACCAGCGCGGCTCGATCTCGCTGGTCTGTCGTGCGATCCCGTTCGAGATCAAGACGTGCGAGGAGCTGATGCTCCCCGACGTGGTCAACACCCTGGCCGACGAGGAGCGCGGGATCATCCTGCTGACGGGCACGACCGGGTCGGGCAAGTCCACCACGCTGGCGGCCATGATCGACCGGATGAACACCACCCAGTCCAAGCACATCGTGACGATCGAGGACCCGGTTGAGTTCCTGCACAACGACAAGCAGTCGATCGTCAACCAGCGCGAGGTCGGTGAGGACACCGGCTCGTTCGGGCGCGCACTGCGGCGGGTGCTGCGCCAGGACCCGGACGTGATCCTGATCGGCGAGATGCGCGACGAGGAGACGGTGCGTACCGCGCTGTCGGCGGCCGAGACGGGCCACCTCGTGCTCTCGACCGTCCACACGGTCGATGCGGCCGAGTCCGTGAACCGCATCATCGACTTCTTCAAGCCAGAGGAGCAGCACCAGTGCCGCGCGATGCTGGCCGGGACGCTCAAGGGCGTGATCTCCCAGCGGCTGGTGCCCACCCCGGACGGCAGGGGCCGCGTGGCCACGTGCGAGGTGCTGCGCATGACCGGGCGCGTGCGGGACATGATCATGGACCCCGATCAGACGGGCCAGCTGAACGAGGTCATCAGCGAGGGCGCCTACTACGGCATGCAAACTTTCGACCAGGCGCTGCTCGGGCACGTCCAGGCCGGCCGTGTGACGATGGAGGACGCGCTCAAGGCGGCCACCGCTCCGCACGACTTCAAGCTGCTCGTCTCCAGCGACGGCCAGCGCTCGACCTCGGTCGATCAGGTGTTTGCACCCACTGGCGCTTGACTGGGCCGCGCTCAGCGGCCAGAGTCGGCCGCTGACCTCGACGACAAGGAGGAGCGGTGCAGAGCACGCTCGGTGAGTTCCAGGAGACCCAGTCCCAGGAGGCCTTCCACCTCCAGAACAGCAAGTTGCTGAAGGTGCGGCTGGAGGCGGTCACGATCCAGGCCAAGCTGGGCTCGATGGTGGCCTACCAGGGTGACGTGAAGTTCGAGCACGCCGGCTCCGGCGGCATGGGCCGCATGCTCAAGAAGGCCGTTTCGGGCGAGGGCACGTCGCTGATGAAGATGACCGGCACCGGCGAGGTGTTCCTGGCCGACACGGCCCAGGACGTGCACCTGCTCAAGCTCGAGAACGATGCCATTACCTGCAACGGCGCGAACGTGTTGGCCTTCGACGCCGGCATCGACTGGGACATCCAGAAGGTCCAGGGCGCCTCGGGGATGATGGCGGGCGGCCTGTTCAACATGGCGCTGCAGGGCAGCGGCTGGGTCGCGATCATCTCCGACGGCCCGCCCGTGCTGCTCAACACCGGTGACGCGCCCACGTTCGCCGATCCGCAGGCCGCGATCACGTGGTCCAGCAGCGTCAGCACGTCGATCAAGACCGACGTGAACCTGAAGAACTTCATCGGCCGTGGCTCCGGTGAGTCGTTGCAGATGGCCTTCCAGGGCCAGGGCTGGGTGCTCGTGCAGCCCAGCGAGGGGCGCCCGGTCGTGGCTGCCGGCGGCGGCAGCGGCGGTGGCCTGCTCGGCAACCTCTCCGGCTGACGATACCTTCGACGGGACGGGCATCCGTGCCCGTCCCGTCCACGTCAACGGAGCGGGGCGTCCCGCTTCATTTCCTGAAGTCATGCGCGCTAGACTGGTAAACGCATGGCTTCCGTCACGGTCGAGGACCGCGTAGCGAACGAGACCTGTCCCGTCTGCGCGACGGCAGACATCATCTGCTCGAAGTGGACGATGCTCGTGATCCGCGACCTGGCCGACGGCAGCACCCGCTTCAGCGAGCTGGAGCGCTCGCTGGCCGGCATCTCGCCGCGCACCCTCTCGCTGCGCCTGCGGGCGCTTGAGGACGAGGGCGTCGTCAGGCGGACCACTTTCCCGGAGGTCCCGCCGCGGGTGGAGTACGCGCTCACGGAGAAGGGCGAGGCGCTGATCCCGCTCATCGACGACATGCGCCGCTACGGGCGCGAGTGGCTGCCGGAGAAGTGCACGCCGGCGCCGTCGGCCTGAGCCGCGCACGCCGCGGTCGTCATTGACGGGGCTATAGCCCCTACGAAGTCGACCGCGGTCAAGATTTCGACGCAGCCGGCCGCTGGCCGATCGGCCGGTTCGGCTGCTCGGAGGCCGCGAACGACGGGTGGGCCTGGTCGAGGTACCAGCCGAACGCGCGGTCCACGACCGGCTGCGCCCCGATCGCCTTCAACGCCAGCGCCAGCACGCGCGGCGGTAGCGCCGGGATCAGGCGCTGGAGCTTGAGCGCGCGTGAGAACGCCTTGCGGTGACGGGCGCTGAACGCGGCGTAGCGCCCGAGCGCGGCTGCGGGCTCGCGCGCGCCGTCGATCACGCTGCGCAGCTCGCGTCCGCAGGCGATGCCGAAGTAGAACGCCGTGCGGATGCCCTCGCCCGACAGCGGGAAGCAGTGGCCGGCCGAGTCGCCCACGAACCAGACGCCGTCCTCGGCGGCATCACGCAGCCGGTGCGGGAACCAGTTGCCCTGGTAGCGGACGGCGTCAACGCCGAGCCGGCCGGCCAGGTCGATCGTGGGCTCCTTTACGTGCTGGCGCGGGTCGTAGGAGCCCGAGCCGACGCGCTGCTCGCCGGCGGCCGGCACGCTCCAGCAGTAGCCGCGGCGCACGAGCGAGCGGTCGACCCACACGTCGAGGTCGGTGCCGCCGCCGTCGGGGTGGACCTCGAGGCCGCGCGACAGCGGCGCCTCCGGCGGCTGGTAGCCGCGAGTGGCGAGCACGCGCCGCCAGCCCAGCGCGTCAACCACCTCGGGCGCCTCCAGCACGCCGCGGTCGGTGACCACGTTGCCGCGCTCATCGCGTCCCTCGACCTTGGCGATCTCGAAGCGGGCGTCGCACTGGGCGAACAGCAGCTCGCAGAGCGTGCGGTAGTCGAACGACGACCAGCTCCACGGCAGCCGGTAGCGCGATGTGCCACGCGGGGTGTGGAACGACATGTGCGGGATCTCCTGGCGGATCGATCGCTCGACGCCCATGGCGTACAGCCACGGCGTCGGCGCGGCGCATGCGGAGGTCTGGCGCTCGCCGACCTCGTAGCGGTCCACGATCAGCACGTCGGCGCCCGAGCCGGCAAGCTCGCGCGCCACGGCCAGGCCGGCGAAGCTGGCGCCGCAGATCAGGACGTCGGCGCGCGGGCGCTCGATCGGCGTGCGCTCGGCGCCGCGGAGGGTGGCGCGGAGGGTCACGCGCGCAGCGAGCCCACCGCCGCCCCGGCCACCTCCCACGGCGGCAGGCCGGCGCGGCGGCCGAGCACGTCGTAATCGAGCCGCTCGACGCGGTCCAGCACGCGGATGTAGACGGCGCGCGCCATCCGCATCCCCGGTCGCACGCGCGGCTGCACCGCGCCGAGGGCGGGCGCGCCGTCGGCGAACAGCTCCCGCGCGCGCCCAACCTGCTCGGCGAGCGCCGACTTGAAGCCCGTGCTGGCGGTGCCCGTGGCCAGCTCTGCCTCGTCGATCCCGGGAAGGTAGATCCGGTCCAGGGCGAAGTCCTCACGGACGTCGCGGATGAAGTTGGTCAGCTGGAACGCCTGGCCAAGGGCGGCGAAGCTCTCGGCCGATCCGGCGGCGCCCAGCAGCGGCGCCATGATCCGTCCGACGGCGGCGGCGCTGCCGTCCATGTAGCCCGTCAGCTCGTCCCAGGAGCCGAACCGGACCGGGCCGCAGTCGATCCGCATCGAGCGCATGTACACCTCGAGCTCGCCGAGCGGCAGGTCGTGGCGCGCGCCGGCGTGGGCAAGCGCGGTCACCGCCGGGTCCGGGCTGGCGGCGCCGGCGCGCGCCTCGCGCAGCGCGGCCTCGAGGCCGTCGAGCGCTTGCCGCCGCGCGGCGGGCTCGGTCGCGCGGAGCGGGCCGTCCACCAGCTCGTCGGCGGCGCGCACGAACGCGTAGACCGCGTGCACCGCCGGGCGCACGTCGGCGGGCAGCCGGCGCGTGGCCCAGTAGTAGGTCGGGTCGTGGCGGCGGTGCACGCGCCGGCAGGCGGCGTACGAAGCCCGGAGCTCCGGCGTCATCTCCTCCGTACGCACGTGGGTATGCACGCCGCTCATGCTGGCAGGATCGCGCAACTCTGCGACGAAACGGCGGTCATGCGCAACCGCCAGCTCCACGACGCGCTCCGCGCGTTCGCCCTCGAGGCCGCGGCGTTGCTGCGCGACGACCAGGCCGCGGGCCAGGAGCTGGGCTTCGAGCTGGACGAGGGCCACCGCCGCGGCGGCCCCGCGCTCTACCACTACCGGCCGCTGACGCGCGAGTACATCGCCGACCGCTGGGACCGCCTGCGGCTGCTGGACTCGGCGCCGGCGGCCGCCGAGGCGCTGGACTCGGGCGCGGCCGCCTACCTGCGCCTGAACGGGTTGCGCGGCGCCGAGGCCGAGCCCGCCCTGCGGGCGCTGCTCGAGCGCCTCTACGACGAGCTGTCGGACTTCGCCTTCCCCGAGGAGCGCTTCGAGCGCGTGTACGCCGAGGTCGAGGGCACGCTCTACGAGAAGAGCCAGGCGGCCACCGTGCTAGTGCCCGTGCACGGGCTCGAGATGGAGGACGACCGCGTCGACCTTGGCGCGGGCCTTTCGCTGGTGCGGGGTGAGACCACCGACGCGCCGGACGAGGCCGTCTGGGGCGACCCGGACGGCGAGCCAAGCGCGCTGCTGATGCTGGAGCGCGAGGTCGCGCCCGACGATCCGGTGCCGCTGGAGGACGCCCGCCGCGACTTTCACCGCCTGCTCCACGGCATGCGCCTGTTCAAGCCGGGCGGGATCGCGCTCGGCGCAGTGGCCTGGCGCCGGACCGGCGACGGCCGCTGGACGCCGACCGAGCTCGAGGCCAGCGGCGAGGCCCGCGGCGTTCCCTGGATCCTGGTCGAGGGCGAGGAGGCAGAGCTGGTCCCGTTCCTGGACGCGGTGGCGGCGCCACCGCGCACCGGGCCGGTGGCATGGGCCCTGTCGCGGTTCCAGATGGGCGCCGGGCGCCGGCTCGAGGCCGAGGCGCTGACCGACTACCTGCTGGCCCTGCGGGCGATGATCGACGAGGGCGACTCCGGCCTGGCGCTGCGAGTCGCGGTGCTGTGCGCCGAGGAGAGCGAGCGCCGCCGGGTCCAGCGGCGGGTGGAGCTGGCCCAGGCGCTGGAGCGATTCGTGATCGGGAACGGTGCCGACGAGGACACCACCGACGTGTCGCTGGTGGAGGAGGTCGAGCGCCACCTCAGGGCACTGCTGCGCGACGTGCTCTGTGGCTACCTCGACCCCGACCTGAGGCGTGTGGCCGACGAGCTGCTGCTCGACCAGCCCGAAGCCGCCTGCCCCCCGGATGGGGGGTTCGAGATCCGTGCCGCGTCGCTGAAGCCGGCACGCCCGGAGCCGGAGCCGGCCCCGCCCGAACCCACAAACGTCCAGGCGGAGGCTGACCAGCTCGAGGGACAGCTCGGGCTGGACGATGCGCAGTACTGGTCCGCACCCGTGTAGTCCCGCGCCTAAAGCCGGGGCGCCGCATGCCCGATAAGTCAGTATGCGGCTGGTCCCCGTTACCGAGCGGCAGAGCGACGAACACCCGTTCGGAAAGCAGGAGATGGCCCGCACGCTGGCGTTCCTGTTCCTGACCGGCGGGTCGACCGTCGTGATCTCGCTTGCCGCGGGTCACGCGCCGCAGACCAACTCGCTCGGCGTCCTGATCACCGCCGTCCTGGCGGTGTTCGTGGGACCGCTGCTGCTGGCCGTCGGGGGCCGGCTGCCCGACTGGGGCGTGCCCCTGTTCCTGGTTTGCGGAACCACGGCGATCACGAGCGCCGTCTACTTCGACGGCCATGGCAGCATCTACGCCGCCTTCTACCCGTGGGTCGGGGCGGAGGCGTTCCTGTTTCTGACCCAGCGCGGGATCGCGCTTCAGATCCTCTACGTCGCCGGCGCATACGGGTGGGCGCTGCAGGCGACCGGCACGCCGAACGCGTGGCAGCACTGGATCGTGGCGCTGGGGGCCACCGTCGCTCTCGGCCTGCTGGTCGGCTATCTGCGCACACGGCTGGTCACGCTGCTGGACCGCCTGACCGATGTCGCCCGCACCGACGAGCTGACGGGCATCCCCAACCGGCGGGCGTTCGGCGAGCGGTTCGACGAGGAGCTGGCGCGCGCCAGCCGCGACGCCCAGCCGCTGAGCGTGCTCGTCGGCGATCTGGATGGCTTCAAGCTGGTCAACGACCGCCAGGGCCATCACGCGGGCGACGACGCCCTGCGGCGGGTGGCCGTCGAGCTGCAACGCTTCAAGCGGGCGACCGACGTGGCCGCCCGCGTCGGCGGCGAGGAATTCGCGCTGCTGCTGCCCGCCACCGGGCACCACGCGGCCGAGCAGGTGGCCGAGCGGCTGCGGCTTGGCATCCGTGAGGTGTTCGCCGGCGACGTCGTGCCGCTGAGCATCAGCTTCGGCATCGCAACCTTCCCGGTCCACGCCGCCGACGGGCCGGGCGTGCTGCGCGCCGCCGACCAGGCGCTGTACAGCGCGAAGGAGAAGGGCCGCGACCGCTCGGTGGTCTACAGCGAGCAGGCCTCCGAGTCGCTGGAGGGCGCGCGCCGGCGGCTGGCCGACAGCAGCGAGATGCAGCTGGCCACCTTGGTCGGCCTGGCCGAAGCGCTGGACATCCGCGACACCGGCACCGGCGAGCATTCGCGCATGGTGGCGCGCTACTCCGGCATGATGGCCCGCCGGCTGGGGCTCGCGGGCCAGCGGATCGAGCGGATCGAGCTTGCGGGGCTGCTGCACGACGTCGGCAAGATCGGCATCTCCGACGCGATCCTGACCAAGCCAGGCCCGCTGGACCAGGAGGAGTGGCTGCAGATGCGCACCCACCCGCAGATCGGCGCCCGCCTGCTGAGCAGGCCCGAGCTGGCCGACCTGCGCGGGTGGATCGTCGCCCACCACGAGCGGCCCGACGGCGAGGGTTACCCGTTCGGCCTGTCGCACGACGAGATCCCGCTCGAAGCCCGCATCCTGTCGGTCGCCGACGCCTACGAGGCGATGACCGGCGAGCGCGTGTACAAGCAGGCGATGGCGGCCGAGGCGGCGCGCGACGAGCTACTGGCGTGCGCCGGCACGCAGTTCGACGCCGAGGTGGTCAGCGCGTTCATGCGGGCGCTGGCGGAGGAGGAGTCAGAACAGGTGGTCGTTCAGGGCGCGTAGGCCGTCCAGGTCGTGCACGTCGCCCGCCAGCTCGGGCACGGCCAGCGTGGGCTTGCGCCCCAGGCGGCGCTTCAGGTCGGCCATGTTGTGGGCGTCGACCTCGCCGAGCGCCACCTGCTCGCCCAGCGTGCGCGCGACCTTGGCACCCAGCTTCTCGCCAAGCAGGCCGGTCAGCTCGCTGTCCAGCTGGGGCGATGGCCGGGTGCCGATCTCCGGCCGGACGCGGTTCACGATCACGCCGCCGAACGGCAGGTCCTCCTCGCGCAGGCGCTTGGCGAACCACTCGGCCTCCCGGATCGAGGCCTCGCGCGGCGACGTCACCAGCAGGAACGTGGTGCGGCTGTCGCCAAGCAGCGCCTCCACGCGCCGGGCGCGCTCGGAGAAGCCCTCGGTCATCGAGCCGAACGCGTTGAAGAAGTCCGACAGGTCGCGCAGCAGGTCGACGCCGGTGGCGCGCTTCATGATCGAGAACAGCACCCCGGTGCCCTTGCCCATGATCCCGAGCCCCATCCGGCTGGAGCTCTGGAAGAACCGCAGTGAGCGCGAGTCGATGAACCGCGCCAGCCGCCGCGGCGACTCGAGGAAGTCCAGCGCGTTGCGGCTGGGCGGCGTGTCCAGCACCAGCAGGTCGTATTGCCCGTCCTGGTGGAGCTCGTGCAGCTTCTCCATCGCCATGTACTCCTGCGAGCCGGCCACTGCGTTCGAGAGCTGCTTGTAGATCGGGTTGGCCAGGACCGAGTCGCGTGTGTCCTCGTCGGGCGCGTAGGTGTCGATCAGCTCGTCGAACGTGCGCTTGGCGTCGAGCATCATCGCCCACAGCTCGCCGCTGGCGCCTGGCAGCTCGACGCGCGCCTCCTCGTTGCCCAGCTCGGTCAGGCCGAGCGAGTTGGCGAGCCGCTTGGCCGGGTCGATCGTCAGCACGGCCGTCTTCTTGCCGCGGTCCGCCATGCCGGCGGCGATGGCGGCCGAGGTGGTGGTCTTGCCGACGCCGCCCGAGCCCGCGCAGATGACCACCTGCTTGCGGCCGATCAGGTCCTCGACGCTAGAGGCGGTGCGGCTCACAGCTTGCGCTCCAGCTCCGTGGCCAGCTCGTGAAGCCCGTCCACATCGACCTCGGGCGTCAGGAGGAACGGGAGCGTTACCACCGGCGCATCGAGCGCCCGCTTGAGCCGGGCGATCTGGCTGCCCTGCTCCTTCGCGCGTGCGTGCGCTGCCAGCGCCGTGGCCACCGCGTCACGGGTGGCCGGGCCGCCGTCGCCGTCCGCTTTCTGCAGCTGCTCGGCCTCTGCGTTCGAGTAGCGCTCGGGCAGGACCGCGTTGACCACCACCGCCGCGAGCGTGACGCCGATGTCGGCCAGCTTGGCCTCGAGCTCGATCGTCTCGTTGACGGGCATCTCCTCGGCCAGCGCGACCACCACGACCGCGGTGGAACGGCCGTCGCGGATGAACTTGTCGAAGAAGCCGGCGTGCCTGGCCACCGGCCCGACCTTCGCGATGTCGGCGTAGGTGCGCGGCGAGCGCAGCATCGCAACGCCGTGGCCGCTTGCGGGCGCATCGACCACGCAGGTGTCGAACGCGTGGTCGCGCTTGTTGCGCCGCTCCATCTGGGCCAGCTCCCAGATCTTGCCGAGGGTGACCAGCTCGTCCAGCCCGGGAGCGGCCGCGGTCAGGTAGGAGAAGATCCGGCTCGAGTTCAGCATCCCCGCGAGCCGGCCCGACTTCAGCTGGTCGCGCAGCCACTCCTCCTTGGCATCCTCGGGATTCAGCGAGAAGGCCGACAGGTTCTCGGCCACCTCGGTCTCGCTGTAGCCCGCGGGCGGCTTGCCGAACAGGCCGGTCACGCGCTCCTGCTCGGACACCTCGGCGACGATCGCGCGGCGCCCGCTCGCGGCGTTGGCCAGGCCGATGGCGGCGGCGACGGTGGTCTTGCCGACCCCGCCCTTGCCGGTCACGAAGACCAGCCGCTTGTTGAGGGGAGACGCAGGCATTCCACAGACCCTACGTGCGAGCCGGAAGGAGTTGCCCACGTTTATGCGAATACGCCCTTCGTAATGCCCGTGAATGCCCACAGCCGGAGGCAGCCGTGACCGACCAGGCGAAGGTGATCGCCTTCACCAATCAGAAGGGCGGGGTGGCCAAGACCACCACAACCCTCAACCTGGCCGCTGCGTTCGTCGAGAGCGGTCACCGCGCCCTGTGCGTGGACCTGGACCCGCAGGGCAACCTGACGATGAGCCAGGGGATCGACCCGGACTCGCTCGAGACGTCGATGTACGACGTGCTCGTGCACGACATCTCGATCCGCGAGGTGATCCGCAAGCGCGAGGTCGACATCGCGTGCGCCTCGATCGACCTGGCCGGGGCGGAGATCGCGATGTCCACCAAGATCGGTCGCGAGCGTTCGCTCGAGAAGGCGCTGCGCCCGGTCAAGGAGGACTACGACTTCATCTGCATCGACACTCCACCGTCGCTCGGACTGCTCACGATCAACGCCCTGACGGCGTCCGACAAGGTGATCGTCCCCGTGCAATGCGAGTATCTGTCGATGAGGGGACTGGTGCAGCTTCAGAACACTCTGTCGATGATCCGCGAGAACTTGAATCCCGACGTGGACATCGAGGGGATCCTGCCTACCCTCGTGGACAACCGCACCGTGCACGCCAAGGAGGCGATCGAGATCCTGGAGGAGAACTTCGGGGACCGCGTTTTTGCGTCGCGCATCAACAAGACCGTTCGATTTGCCGAAGCGCCCGTGAAGGGAATGTCTGTCCTGAAATACGACCCTGACGGGAAGGCTGCATACGCCTACCGCCAGCTCGCTAAGGAGGTCCTCGGAAATGGCAAGCGGTAAGCGCGCGAGCATGAGGGAGGGGCCCCTGGCCGCGCTCTTCCGGGCCACGGAAGAGGAGGGCGCCGAGGCACCCGAGCACAAGAAGGAGACCGCGCGCGAGCCGGTCGATCGCGAGCGGACCGTCCCTGAGCGGTCGGAGCTGCGTGCGCCCGAGCCGTCCCCGCGTGCCGATGAGCCCTCGACGGCCGCCGGCCGCGACCCGCGCCCCGAGCGTCGCCGGCCCGAGTCGCGCGCGGCGCGGGAGGAGCGGACTGTGTCCCGCTACGAGGGCGTGCCCACGCCCGAGGAGCGCCTGCGGACCGTGTTCAGCACCGACATTCCCGAGAACATCATGGAGCGGCCTTCGGAGTCGCGGTACGCGGAGGCCGACCGAGAGCCGATCCACCAGGCGGAGTCGCCGCTGCACCGTGAGCCGGTGCTGCGCGTGATCGGCGTGGGCGGCGCCGGCGTCAACGCCGTCGACCGCATGATCGAGGCGCAGGTTCAGGGCGTGGAGTTCATCGCCGTGAACACCGACGTCCAGTCGCTGGAGCAGTCGAGCGCGCCCACGCGAGTCCACATCGGCGGCGATTCCACGCGCGGTCTCGGCGCGGGCGCCGAGCCCGAGATCGGCCGCCGTGCGGCCGTGGAGCAGTACGACGAGCTCAAGAGCCTGCTCAAGGGCGCCGACATGGTGTTCATCACCGCCGGCGCCGGTGGCGGCACCGGCACGGGCGCCGCGCCCGTCGTGGCGCGCATCTCGCGCGAGGTCGGCGCGCTGACCGTCGGCATCGTGACCAAGCCGTTCGCCTTCGAGGGCGTCCGCCGCGGCGAGCAGGCCGAGCGCGGCGTCGAGGAGATGGCCGCCGAGGTCGACACCCTCATCACGATCCCGAACGCGCGGCTGCTGTCGGTGCTCGACAAGAAGACGTCGATGGTCGACGCCTTCCGCGTGGCCGACGACGTCCTGCGCCAGGGTGTGCAGGGCATCTCGGACCTGATCGCGCTGCCGGGCCTGATCAACCTCGATTTCGCCGACGTGCGGACGATCATGACCCAGGCCGGCAACGCGCTGCTGGGCATCGGCATGGGCACCGGCGAGAGCCGTGCGCTCGACGCCGCCTCCCGCGCGGTGGAGTCGCCGCTGCTCGAGACCTCGGTCGAGGGCGCGCAGTCGATCCTGCTGTCGATCACCGGCGGCCCCGACCTGTCGCTGTTCGAGGTCAACGACGCGGCCAAGGCCGTCGCCGAGGCCGCCCACCCCGACGCCAACATCATCTTCGGCGCCATGGTGGACGAGAAGCTCGGTGACGAGGTCTGGATCACGGTCGTGGCCACCGGCTACGGCGACCAGCAGGCGGCGCGTCGCGAGCGCGACCGTCCCGGCTCCGCCACCGACGCCGACCACGAGCCGCGCATCACGCGCCGGACGCCCCCGCGCGAGCGGGTCGGTGTGGCGCTCGACGATCTCGACGTGCCCGAGTTCATCCCGCGCGGCTGACGGTCCCCCGCGGCGACCACGGTGGGCGCCGGCGAAACGGCCGGCTGGGTAGGGAGCAGGTCTGTCACGTTCGCGACCCCTTGGTAACCCGATTCGCGGCCCCAGCCAGGAGCTTTGTCAAGTAAGTGTCGTAGGACGACACTTAGGCAGCAAAGCTCCCACGGGGCCGGGCTCGGCGTAACGGCAGGGTTACGAGCGAGCCGTTCGGTTACACACCCGCCCGTACCCAGCCAGCCATTTCGCCCGGTTCGCCGCGAACGCCGACGGGAGTTCGGCCGCGCCGGATAGCCTCGCCCCGGCATGAGGGGCGTCGTCGCAGCAGGGCATCCGGTAACCGCCGAGGCGGGCGCGGACGTCCTGCGCGCGGGCGGCAACGCCGTGGACGCTGCTGTGGCAGCGGTGCTGGTGTCGTTCGCGTCGGAGTCGCTGCTGACCGGGCCGGGCGCGGGCGGGTTCATGCTGCTGACCTCGCCGACGGGGCGCAGCCACCTGCTGGACTTCTTCGTTGCCGCCCCGGGCAAGGGGCTCGCGGACCCCGATCCGGCGCCGCTGGTGCCGGTCGAGGTGGCGTTCTCGCCCGAGACGATCCAGATGTTCAACGTCGGCGCGTCTTCGTGTGGCGCCTACGGCAACCCGGCCGGGCTGGCCTACGCGCTCGAGCGCTACGGCACGCTCGCGCTCGGAGACCTGACGCCGGCGGCCGCCAAGGCCGCGCGCGAAGGGGTCGAGGTGTCGCCGATCCAGGAGTACCTGCTCGGGATCCTCGGGCCGATCTTCCGCTCGACGCCGGAGGGCACCGCGCTGTACGAGCCGGCCGGCCGCCCGGTCGTGGCCGGCGAGCGGCTGCCGATGCCCGAGCTTGCCGACCTGCTGGACCGCCTCGGCGCCGAGGGCCCGGGCTTCCTCTACGACGGCGACGTTGCCGCCGCGTGCAGCGAATGGGTGCTGGAGCGGGGCGGGCTGCTGACGGCGCAGGACCTGGCCGACTACGAGGTGATCGAGCGCGCGCCGGTTGGCGCCGACTTCCGCGACCGGCGGGTGCTGACCAACCCGCCGCCCTCCTCGGGCGGGATCCTGATCGCGGACGCGCTGGAGCTGCTGGACCGGATCGACCGGCCGGGTGACACCGAGACGCTGGCCGAGGTCGTGGCCGCCACCAACCGCGCGCGCGACCACGAGTTCGTCGAGGGCCTGCGCAGCACCGACTTCGTGCAGCGCTTCCTGGCTCCGGGTGCGCTGGACCGGGTGGCGGGGGAGATCGGCTCGCGGCTGGGCAGCACCACGCACATCTCGGTGATGGACGCCGACGGCGGCTGCGCTACCGTCACGTGCTCGAACGGGTCGTCGTCCGGGATCGTGGTGCCCGGCACCGGCATGCACCTGAACAACATGATGGGCGAGGAGGACCTGAACCCCGGCGGCTTCCACGGCCACCCGGCGGGCGCGCGGGTGCCGAGCATGATGGCGCCGACGGTGGTGGTGCGCGACGGACGGCCGGAGATGGCGCTGGGCTCGGCGGGGTCGAACCGGATCCGTTCCGCGATCGTGCAGACGATCGCCGCGGTGGTGGACGGCGGCATGGCCGCCCAGGCGGCGGTGGACTCGCCACGGGTGCACGTCGAGGGCCCGCTCGTCGAGGCCGAGCCGGGCGTGGACGAGCACGCGCTGGCGGCGCTGGCCGAGCGCGACTGGCAGGTCAAGCGCTGGCAGGAGCGCAACCTCTACTTCGGCGGCGTGCAGGCCGTTGTGCGCGACGCCGACGGCCGCGTCACCGGCGGCGGCGATCCCCGCCGCGGGGGCGTTGCGATCGAGGTTCCCTGACGACCTCGTCGGCCCTGCTGCGCAGGACGTATTCGGTCCAGCCCTCGGCCGCACGCTCGCTGAGCTCGTAGCCGCTGTCGGCGGCCCACGCCGCCAGGTCGATCGCCGCCTCGGGGTCGGTGGCCAGCACGGTCAGCTCCTCGCCGGCGGGCACCGTCTCCATGGCCGTCTTGGCCATCACCAGCGGCATCGGGCAGCTCAGGCCGCGCGCGTCGGTGATGCTCATGTCACGAACCCTAGAACGAAGGCGGGCGGCCCGGAGGCCGCCCGCTCGCTCTCTGCTGCCCGTCCCGACTATGGGAAGCTCGTCACTGCGCCGCCTTCGCCAGGTTGGCGCGACCGAAGCCGAAGACCGGGTCGCGGCCCGGGGTGCCCTTGTCGTCCACGGCGGCGTCCAGCTTGCCGCGGACCTGCGCCGGGGTGAAGCCCGGGTTGCGCTGGGCGATCACCGCAGCCACGCCGGCCACGTGCGGGGTGGCCATCGACGTGCCGCTGAAGGCCACGTAGCCGCCACCGCGCCGCGTGGACAGGATGTCCACGCCCGGTGCCGCGATCTCCACGTCCGCGTTGGCGTTCGAGAAGCTCGCGCGCGCGTCGCGGTTGTCGGTGGCCGCGACCGACACGACCTCCGGGTACGCGGCCGGGTAGTTCAGCGTGCCGTCGCCGTCGTTGCCGGCGGCGGCGATCACGATCGCGGTGTCGTCCGCGTTCCGGACCGCCTGCTGAAGGGTGGTCGAGCTGCCACCGCCGAGGCTCATCGAGATGACCTTGGCGCCCTTGGAGGCCGTCCAGTTGATGCAGTTGGCAACGTCCGAGGTGGAGCCGGTGCCCAGCGGGCCGCCGAGCGCCTTGCAGATGGCCAGCTGTGAGTTGAACGCCACGCCGGCCACGCCCTTGCCGTTGTTGGCCGTGGCGGCGACGGTGCCCGCCACGTGCGTGCCATGGTCGTTGTCATCGGCGCAGCTGCCCTCCTGGATGCTGCCGCCGCCGATCGGGATCAGGCCGCCGCCGGAGCGGGCACAGTTGACCGTCTTGCCCTGTAGGTCCTCGTGCGCCTGGTCGATGCCGGTGTCGATGATGCCCACCTTCACGCCGCCGCTGCCGGGGAAGGCGCCAAGCCCGCCGAGGTCCCAGCCCTCGGGTGCGTCGATGTCGGCATCGGGGCTGCCGCCGCCCTGGCCGGTGTTGTGCAGGCCGTACAGCTCGCCGAAGCGCGGGTCGTTGGGGGTGGCCGAGGTACGCAGGATGTAGTTCGGCTCGGCATAGAGCACGCGCGAGCTGGCGTCCAGGCGCCTGGCCGCGGTGGCCGCGTCGCCCGACGTGCGCAGCACGCGTGCGTCGACGCCCTTGACGGTGCCGAGCGTGCGCTGCACGCCCGCCCGCTCGAGCAGACTGGAGCGCTGGCTCTCGGTGATGCCGCTCTTGTACTTGACGATGACCTCGTCGGCCACGTACCGCTGCGCCGCCTGGGCGCTGCCGGCCATCGTAAGGGTGCCTACTACCGCCAGCCCGGCGGCGAGTGCTGCTCTACGCATCGGAGATCCTCACAAGTCGGGGGGGCTGAGTCGCGCTGATCGTCCCCTTTCCGGGCGGAAACGAAACCCCCCGGTACCAACGAACGGCCCCGCCGTGCCTAGTGGTGCACCTTGCCGTTCGTGGCCGCCCGCTGGGCCGCCTCCTGTGAGCGCGTGAGGTTCTCCAGTGCGCTCGTGCACAGCCGGGTGAGCATCTCCAGCCGGCCGTCCTCGGTCAGCAGCTCGAGCAACCCCTGCTTCTCGCCGGCGTCGAACGCGATCGTGGAGGCCATCCCGTACGCGTCGAGCTCGGTCAGGTCCGACTCCTCGGGGCGGGTGTCGGTGACCCGCTCCACGAGATCTGCGTAAGCCTTGCGCGCGGCGCCCCCGGCCGCGCCCTCCGCGGGGTCGGTGTCCTCGGTCCAGGTCACGTCGCCGGCCGGGTAGGCCATGTCGTCGATCCGCCGCTCGAGCGTGAACCGGCGCGTGCCCTTGACCAGGATGTTCATGCGCCCGTCCTCGGTGCGCTCGATCAGCTGCGCCACCTCGGCGGCGCAGCCCACGTCGCGGATGCCGTCGTCCCCGGACCAGACGATCCCGAACTCGCTGCCCTGCTCCAGGCACTCGTCGATCATCGTCCTGTAGCGCTCCTCGAAGATGTGCAGGGGCACCACCTCGCCAGGCAGGAGCACCAGACCCAGCGGGAACAGTGGAAAGCGCTCGGAGGCGTCGGGCATGGCCTCCTAGGCTAGCTGCGTGACCGTGCGCGCCGACGCCGAGATCGCGGGGCCGGCCCACGTGGCGACGGTGTCCTTCCTGGCCTCCCGCGCCGTGCCCTCGGGCGGGTTCGTGGTGGCCTTGGCGGGTGGCACGGCGCTGGCGCGCGTGGCCGCGGTGCACGGCCCGCGGCGGGGCTTCGGCGCCTCGATCGCGGCGATGCTCGAGACGGTGGCGATCATGGGTCCGGCCCGCTTCGGCGTGCCGCTGACCCAGGCGATCAGCGCGCCCCTGCTGGGTGCGATGGAGGCACGCGGCCGCGGGCTCGGCGCCCAGTTCGCTGTCGCCGCCTCGATCCGGCTGCTGTCGAACGCCGTCGGGATCGCGTTCTTCGTGTTCGTGATCACCGGCGGCCTGGACGCCTACGCCGGCGCGTACGAGAACATCGCCGGAAGGGTTGGCGTCGAGCTCGGCGAGCGCGGCACGCTCGTCCTGACCGCGCTCGGCCTGGTGGTCTGGGGCGTCCTGGCCAGCGTGGTCCAGGTGGTTGTCTACCGGCGTGGTCTGCGGCGCTGGCCGTCCGCGGCCGTCGACGGCGACGCGCCGCCGGACGAGCCCACCGTGCACCGCGGCCGCTTCGACGCGCGCGCGGCCACGCTGGCGGCCGCGGTCGCGTTCGCGCTGCTGCTCACCGGCACCGAATGGGCGCTGCTGGCCGCGGTGGCCACGTGGCTGGCGGTGGCGATCGCGAGCGCGCGCGGCGACCGGCGCGCATGGCGCACCGGGCTGGTGCTGGCCGCGATCCTCGGCCTTGGCGCCGTCGGCTTCTCGCTGGTCGGCGGCCTCGGCATCGAGGTGGCCGCGCGCCGCGGGCTGCGCGCCGTCCTGCTGGTGCTGGTGGCCACCTGGCTGCGCTCGGCCGCGGGCGCCGACGGTCTGCGCGAGGTGTTCAGGCGCACGCTCGGCCGGCTTCGGGCACTGCCCGCGGTCCCGGAGGCCATCCAGGCGCTCGACCACATCGGCTCGGAGGGCCACCTGATCCGCGCGGGACACTCGCTGCGCAAGCTTGCCGAGGACACGCCGTTCGCCGTGATCGCCCTCGTCGACGCGGTGCTGGGGTGGGTCTACGACGTCTCGGGCCGCTTCCGCGCGGCGCCGGTGCCCGACGCGCTGACGCTGCGCCTGCGCGCGGCGGACGCGGCGATGGTGGTCGGGGCGGCGCTGCCGGTGGCGGCGCTGCTGGCGTAGGCGCCCGCCTAGGCCGGCGCGCGGCCCGAGACCAGCAGGTTGTAGAACAGCGCCGGCGGCAGCCGCGGCTCCAGCAGCGTTCGGTCCAGCGCCTGGAAGGCCAGGTAGCCGCGGTAGGCGTACTGGCGCCACAGCCACGGCACGTCGGCCGGTTCGGCGGTGGCCTCGAGGGCGCGGTTGGCCCACCCGAAGATGCTGGCCGCCAGCTCCTCTCCGCGCACGAGCACCTGGTCGAAGCCGGCGCCGACGGCGCCGTCGCGCAGCATCGCCGGGGTGAAGGCGTGCACGTCCACGATCCGCTCGAGCTCGTCCTCGTCGGGCGTGCGGTGAAAGCCCTCGTGGATGGCGGGCGCCGCCCGCATCAGGGCGCGCCAGGCGGGCGCGGCGCGGTAGGCGGCCTGCTTGGGCAGCGCGGCGATCCGGTCGCCGTAGTGCGATGGCTCGCCGCAGAACGCGATCGCGCCGCCGGGGCGCAGCACGCGCAGAAACTCGCGGAGCGAGCCCTCGAGGTCGGGCAGGTGATGCAGCACGGCGTGGCCGAAGACGAGGTCGAAGGAGTTGTCGGGGAACGGCAGCTCGGCGGCCTCGCAGCAGCGGGTGTGCACCGGCACGCCCAGGCGCGCGGCGCTGGCCTCCAGCGCTCCGACCATGCCCGGCGAGATGTCGGTGGCCGTGTACTCGCGCACGGTGCCGGCACGCACCAGGTTGAGCCCGAAGTAGCCGGTGCCGGCGCCGATCTCGAGCGCGGCGGGAAAGCGGCCGAGGTGCCGGGCGCCCAGCGCCTTGCGCAGCTTGCCGGTCACCTGGGCCTGGCCGGGCACGCCGTAGTCGATCCCCCACTTGGCGTCGTAGTGCTCCGCCGCCATGTCGTGGTAGCGCACGTTGGCGTCGCGGATGTAGTCGGGCTGGGCCTCGGCGGTGGCCATGGGCCGGGACAGGGTAGTCGCGGTCGGCCGGGGCCGCCTCCATACACTGCCGCGCCGTGGCGGAGTACGTCCAATCCGACCAGCCGGCCGGGGTGCCCCCACTGGCCCTGACCGGCGAGCGCACGTTGCCCGACGTGCCCGAGGAGAACTACTGGTTCAGGCGCCATCTGGCGGTGTACGAGTGGATCGCCGAGCGGGTGGCGGGCCGTGACGTGGTCGACATGGCCTGCGGCGAGGGCTACGGGACCGCTGTGCTGGCCCGCCGCGCCGCGCGGGTCACGGGCGTGGACGCCAACCCCGAAGCCTACGAGCACGCCGCCGCCAAGTACAGCGCGCCCGGCGTGCGGTTCGTGCGCGACCTGATCGACAACCACAGGGAGCACTGCGACGCCGTGGTGTTCCTTCAGACGATCGAGCACGTGGAGGACCCCGAGGCGGTCCTGCGCCATTTCAGTGCGATGGCCGGCGTGGCATACGTGTCCACGCCCAACCTGCTGACGCTGGCGCCCGAGGGCGCCGAGAAGTCCGACAACCCGTGGCACGTCAAGGAGTACCGCGCGCACGAGTTCCGGGAGCTGTGCGAGTCGGTCTTCGACCACGTCGAGCTGTACGGCCTGTTTCACGCCCGCAAGCTGCGCCTGCACGAGCTCGCACTGGATGCGGGCTGGGACGGCGTGCACGCCAAGCTGGGCGTGACCAAGCCGTTCTACGACTGGTTCACGCCCGCGATCGCCGCCTCGGACTTCGCGCTGCGCAGCGGCGATCTGGACCGTGCCCTGGACTTCGTGGCCGTGCTCCGATGAGCCAGAGCGCGAGGAGCACCGCCGGACCGGTGGTCCGGCGGGCACCGCAGCGAGGTTCTCACCGCGGCTCGCTCGCACTGTTGCTGCACAGCCACATGCCCTACGTCGAGGGGTTCGGCACCTGGCCGTTCGGCGAGGAGTGGCTGTGGGAGGCGGTCGCCCAGGTCTATCTGCCGCTGATCGATCTGCTCAGTGAGGCCCAGGCCCCGGTCACGCTCGGCGTCACGCCGGTGCTTGCCGACCAGCTCGAGACGCTGCCGGGTCCCGCGGGCGACCGCCTGGCCGGGTTCCTGTCCGGGCCGCGCGCGGAGGTCCACGCGCGTGACTCCGACGGCCTCGAGCGGACCGGCCACCCGGAGCTGGCGGCCGAGGTGCGCCGGGCCGCGGGCGACCACGAGCGGGCCGGACGCCGGTTCGGGGAGGACCGCGACCTGCTCGGCGCGCTGGCGCGCCTCGAGCGCGAGACGCCGGTCGAGCTGTGGACGTCCTCGGCCACCCATGCGCTGCTGCCGCTGCTGGCCAGCGACGCCGGCGTGCGGCTCCAGCTGGCCGCCGGCACGGCGTCGCACGAGCGCCGCTTCGGTGGCTTCGGCGGCGGCCTGTGGCTGCCCGAGTGCGCGTACGCGCCCGGCCTCGAGCGCGAGCTTGCCGACGCCGGGGTGACCGTCACCTGTGTCGATCAGACCGCCGTGCACGGCTTCGGCGCCCCCGAGCAGCTCGAGCCGGTGCTGACCGCCGCGGGCGTGGTGGCCGTGCCGATCGACTGGCAGGCGGTGCAGCTGGTGTGGAACGGGCTGACCGGCTACCCGGCCACCGCGTGCTACCGCGACTACCACCACCGCACCACGCACGACCTGCGCCCGTGGAACATCGGCGGCGGCCGCTACCGCCCGGCCGACGCGGCCGAGCAGGCGCGCGCCCACGCACGTGACTTCGTGTCTCGCTGCATCGAGCGCCTTGACGCCCACGCGGCCGACCGCGGCCGGCCCGGGCTGCTGTGCTTCGCGCTCGACACCGAGCTGCTGGGTCACTGGTGGTACGAGGGCCAGCAGTGGCTGCGCGCGGTGCTGGCCGAGGCGCGCGAGCAGGGCCTTGAGCTGGACACCGTCAGCGAGGGCGTGGCCCGGACCGAGCCGGTCGAGCGTGAGCTTCACGCCTCCAGCTGGGGCACCGCCAAGGACTTCTCCACCTGGGACTCGCCGAAGGTGGCCGATGTGGCGTTCGCCGCTCGCGGCGCCGAGCTGCGCACGGTCGCGGCCGCGGCGCAGGGCGGCGCCGCGCCCGCGGCCCTGAGCCGCGCGGCGCGCGAGCTGATGGCGCTCCAGGCCAGCGACTGGGCGTTCCAGATCACCGGCGAGCTGTCGGCCGGCTACCCGCGCGAGCGGCTGGCTGGCCATGCAGCCGAACTCGACACCGCGCTCGGCTGCGTGCGAGACTCAGCGGCCGTGCAGCCGGACCCCGCTCTGCGCAACCTCGCCCCGGACCTGGACCTGGCGCCACTGTTGGCCCCGTGATGCGCGTCCTGATCCTGTCCTGGGAGTACCCGCCGCTGATCGAGGGCGGGCTGGCCCGCCACGTGCGCAAGCTGGCCGAGAACCTCGTGGCACAGGGCGTCGACGTCCACGTGCTGGCGCGTGGCACCGAGGACGCCCCGGCCGAGGAGGAGATGGAGGGCGTGACCGTCCACCGCGTGCTCGAGCCCGAGCGCCCGCGCGAGCTCGGCGAGTTCGTGACCTGGATCGAGCGGATGAACGCCGACATGCTGGCCGCCGGGGTGGAGGTCGGCGACGAGTACGACTTCGACCTGGTGCACGGGCACGACTGGCTCGTTGCCGGCGCGGGCGACCACCTGGCCAAGCGCTTCCGCTGCCCGTTCGTGGTCACCATCCACGCCACCGAGTACGGCCGTCACCAGGGCTGGGTCGACAAGCACCCGCAGTCGCACATCCACGGCGTCGAGCGCTGGATGGCCAACCGCGCCGATCGCGTGATCACCTGCTCGGCGTACATGCGCGACCACGTGGCCGACATCTATGGCCTCGACGAGGGCGACGTGAGCGTGATCCCCAACGGCATCGACCCGTCGGAGCTGACGGCGGTCGACGACCTCGACACGCTGCGCGCGCGCTTTGCCGAGCCCGACCAGCAGCTGATCCTGCTGGTTGGCCGGCTGGTCTACGAGAAGGGCTTCCAGCTGGCGCTCGAGGCGATGCCGGGGCTCGTCAAGCGGCTGGGCAACGTTAGGTTCCTGGTCGCCGGCTCGGGCACCGCCGAGGCCGACCTCAAGCGCCAGGCGTCCGAGCTCGGGCTGGACGACCACGGCACGTTCATGGGCTGGATCGGCGACGACGTGCTGCACTCGCTCTACCGCGTGGCCGACCTGACCGTGGTTCCGTCGCTGTACGAGCCGTTCGGCCTGGTGGCGCTGGAGGCGATGGCCTCGGGCTGTCCGTGCATCGTGGCCGACACCGGCGGCCTGCGCGAGATCGTGCCGGCCGACGACCGCGTTGGGCTGCGCTTCAACGGCGGCGATCCCGAGCACCTGGCCACGATGGTCGAGCGCCTGCTGACCGACGACGCCCTCCGCGAGCGGCTGGTGGCCGAGGCGTCCGAGCACGTGCTCAGGTTCGATTGGGCCGACGTTGCGACCCGGACGGCCGAGGTCTACGCCGGGGTCACCGGGGCGCCCCGGCTGGCCTAGCCGCCGGGCGCGATCAGCCCGGTCTCGTAGGCGAAGATCACCGCCTGCACGCGGTCGCGCAGGTCCAGCTTCATCAGCACCCGCTTGACGTGGCTCTTGACGGTGTTCTCCTCCACGACGAGCGCCTGCGCGATCTCACGGTTGGACATGCCTCGGGCAAGCAGGCCCAGCACCTCGCGCTCGCGCGGGGTCAGCTCCGCGAGCGCCGAGTCGTCGGCCGCGCGGGGCACCGGCTGGGAGGCCATCCGGTCGACCACCCGCTTGGTTATCGACGGCGCCAGCAGCGCCTCGCCGGCGGCGACGGTGTGGATGCCGGCGATCAGCTCCTCGGGCGACGAGCGCTTGAGCAGGAATCCGCTGGCGCCCGCCTTCAGCGCACCGAACACGTACTCGTCGTGCTCGAAGGTGGTCACGATCAGGATCTTGGCTGCACTCGAGTCGGCCAGCAGCTGGGCCGTCGCCGCGATGCCGTCCATCTCGGGCATGCGCACGTCCATCAGCACCACGTCGGGCGCCAGCCTCGGCACCCGGCTGACCGCCTCGCGTCCGTCGCGGGCCTCGCCGACCACCTCGATCGCGTCGTCCGACGAGAGCACCGAGCGCAGCCCGGCGCGCATCAGGTCGTCGTCGTCGACCACGACCACCTTCACGAGCTCGCTGTCGGTCACGCTTCCTCCGGGGCGTCGTAGGGCAGGCGGGCGGTAACGCGGAAGCTATCGGCCGCGCGGGCCACGTCCAGGCCGCCGCCGAGCAGCGTCGCGCGCTCGCGCATACCCACCAGCCCACGGCCGCCTCCGTCGCGCGCGGGCGGGCGGGCCGGGTCGATCCGGTTGGTCACGGTCAGCGCCAGCGCGTCGGCGCCGTAGTCGATCTCGAGCGCCGCCCCGTCGCGGCCGTGGCGCGCCGCGTTGGTCAGTGCCTCCTGGGCGATCCGGTATGCGGCACGGTCGACCGAGCCCACCAGCGCGCGCTCGGTTCCGCGGATCTCGACGCTCACGTCGGTGCCGGCGGCGCGGTGGCGCTCGGCAAGGGTCTGCACGCCCGCCAGCCCGGGCAACGGCGCCGCCTCGGCGTCGTCCGCGCGCAGGGCGCCGACGATCCGGTCGATCTCGCCGAGCGTCTCACGCGCCACCGACTCGACGGTCTCGAGCGCCCGTCGCGAAGCGGCAGGGTCGCGTTCGGCCTGCAGTCGCGCGGCGCCGGCCTGGACCAGGATCACGTTGATGGCGTGCCCGGCCGAGTCGTGCAGCTCGCGGGCGATGTGGGCGCGCTCCTGGGCGACCGTGCGCTCGCGCGTCTCGGCACGGCGCCGGCGGCCCTCGCGGACGCGGTCGCCAAGCAGCCAGGCGCCGATGTAGATCAGTATCCCCGCGGTCAGCGCGCTGCCGTCGGCGCCGAGGTTGACCACCTGGAGCACCGAGGTGGCCAGCCATATCGCTGCCGTAAGCGCGATCGCGGGCACCACGCGCGGGTCGTCCGCGGTCCGGTCGCTTGCCAGCGTGAACAGCCCGACCGCGGGCGCGATGTACACGACCTCGCCGTAGTCCAGCGCCACCAGCGCGATGCTGGTCAGGCCGCCGAGCACGATCGTGCCGAGCGGGTTGGAACGGCGCAGCGTCACGCTGGCGGCCGTCAGCAGCACCAGCAGGAAGCCGAAGCCGTCGGGGTCGCGCGCGCTGTCCTCGAACTGGCCGAAGCCCTGGCTGCCCCACTGCGCGATGGTCAGCCACAGGGTGAACACCACCAGGGCGCCGGTGGCGGCGCTCTGGCGCGCGCGGGGGGAGGTCAGGTACTTCGACATGAGCCGAAATCTACGGCCGCCCGCTGTCCGCGCCATCCCGCGATCGAGGGGTCTCGCTCATCACATCGGGTGATGGCGGAGATCGGCCGTCTTGCTCGCCTGGACGGCCGGCGGCGGCGCAGTCAGCCCTCGTCCAGCAGTGCGGCCATCAGGCGCAGCGGCGGGTCGGCCTCCTCGGGCCAGTCAGCGGGGTCGGGCGGCCACCACGCGTGCTCGTCGTGCTCGGCGTCCATGACCAGGCCGCTAGTGTCGGTCACACGGGCCAGGCCGACCAGCATCACCATCCCGGACGGGATCCGGATCAGCGCCTCGACGGTCAGTCGCTCGGGCACCAGCGACCACTCCTCGTGGAGCTCGCGCGGCAGTGTGTCGACCGGGTTCTCGCCAACCTCGACCGATCCGCCGGCGCCGAGCGCCCAGCGCCCGGGCCAGCTGGCCACCCACGCCGCCCGGCGGCCGGCCAGCCAGCGGCCGCCGGCGTCGCGCACCACGCACAGCGCCGACAGGGAATCGGCCGCGTCGTCGCCGAGGCGCAGTGACCAGCGCATCGGCTGGCACACCATGTCCATGCCGGCGTCGCCGACCGACACTGCCGCCATCCGCGCGGCCATGCCGTCGTGGGTCGGCGAGCCGCGCTCGGCCAGCTCCGCGAGCGTCGCGTCGGCGGCGGCGTCGGCCTCGGGCGGCGCCGTGTACGGAGCCTCGTCCCAGCGCACGGACACGTCGGCCGGGTCCCACGGCCCGCGCGCGAGGATGCCGGCCGGCCGCGTCACTCCCAGGTCAGCTCCTTCGGCTCCTCGCGCATCCGGATCAGGCGCGCCGGCACGCCGCCGACCACGGCGTTGGCCGGCACGTCGCGCGTGACGACCGCGTTGGTGCCGATCACGGCGTTGTCGCCGACGGTGACGCCGCGCAGGATGCATGCGCCGTAGCCGATCCAGACGTTGTTGCCCACGCGCACGTCGCGCTTGTAGATGCCCTGGAGGCGGATCGGCCGCTCGACCTCGACCATGCCGTGGTCGAAGTCGATCAGCATCACGCGGTCGGCGATCACGCACTCGCGCCCGATCGACACGTGCTGGTAGGCCGAGATCGTGCACTCCTGGCCGAGCACGGTCTTGGCCCCGATCGACACCTCCCCCTCGTGGCAGCGGATCTTGCAGCCGTGGCCGAGCCACGACCAGCGCCCGAGGTCCACACGCCCGCGCGCGGTGATCTGGATCTTCACGTCGGAGGCGATGAAGACGAAGCCGTCGGTATGCAGGCGGCGTCCGTACGAGGTCAGCCAGCGCCGGCGCAGCAGCCCCACGCCAAGGCGCGCGTAGCGCGGGCGCAACATGCCGTGGCGGCGGGCGAAACGCAGGGAGGCCAGCACGGCGGCGATGATAGGGCGGTGCGGCTAGCCGTATTGGCGCGCCGCGCGCGACTGACGACAATCATGTTGCTGTGGCTGACACGGTGCTCATAGTGGACGACCACCCCAGTTTCCGGCAGAGCGCGCGGCTCCTCCTGGAGTCGGACGGGTGGGACGTGGTCGGCGAGGCCCCGGACGGAGAGGCGGCCCTGGCCGCGGCGCGAGAGCTGGCCCCGGATCTCGTCCTGCTGGACGTCCAGCTGCCCGATCTGGACGGGTTCGAGGTCTCGCGCCGGCTGCGAGCGAACGGCAACGCGCCGGCGGTGGTCATGACCTCGAGCCGGGATGCGTGCGACTACGGCACGCTGGCCACCGACAGCGGTGCGGCCGGGTTCGTGCCCAAGTCCGAGCTCTCGGGCGCGGCGCTGGAGGCGCTCCTGCGATGACGAGCCTGCACCGGGCGCTGGCCGGGATCTTCGCGCTCGCGGTCGTGGTGGGGGCGGCGGTGGTGGCGCTGATCATCAGCGGCTACTACGAGCTGCGCTGGATCTCGGTGGTGTTCGCCGTGCTCGGTGGCTTCGGGTTCGTGGGCGCCGGCCTCTACGCATGGTCGCGCCGGCCCGACCGCAAGGTCGGCGCGCTGATGACTCTGATCGGGTTCGCCTGGTTCGCCGCCATGTGCGTGCCGTCGGACAACGCGGTGGTGTTCTCGCTTGCGGTCCTGACCAGCAACATCTTCGCCGCCGCGCTGATGCACCTGCTGCTGGCCTATCCCGACGGCGAGCTGCACACCCGCGGCGACCGGATCACGGTGTGGCTGGCGTACCTGGTGGTCACGCTCGGGGTGCTGCCGCTGTACACGCTCAACGATCCGATCAGCGGATGCCCGGAGTGCCCGCCGTACGTGCTCGACGTGGCCCAGATCGACGCCGTCGGCTCGGTCGGCAACCCGTTGCTGAACGTGGTCGGGGTGGTGATCCTGATGCGCGTGTTCGCGAGGGTTGCGTCGCGCTGGCGCGCCGCCAGCCCGCCGCGCCGGCGGATCCTCGGGCCGGTCTACGGCGCCGGGACGCTGACGCTGCTGCTGCTGGCGTTCTCGCTCTCGGTCCAGCTCCTGAGCCTGCCGGACGCGTTCGGCGAGGGGGCATACTTCGCCGCCTCGACGGTGTTCGTGCTGCTGCCCTACGTCTTCCTCGGCGGCCTGGTGCGCAGCCGCGTGTTCCAGGCGGGCGCGGTCGGCGGGCTGATGGCCGGGCTGGCCGAGACCCCCAATCCCGGCTGCCTGGCCGACGAGCTGGCGCGGGCGCTGGGCGACGAGACGCTGACGCTGGCCTTCTGGCTGCCCGAGCACGGGCGCTACGTGGACTCGACCGGCCAGGAGCTGGAGCTGCCACCGATCGGGTCCGGCCGGTCGGTCACGCCGGTGGAGCGCGACGGCGCTCGGATCGCGGCGATCATCCACGACGCCTCGCTGACCGAGGACTCCGAGCTCGTCGACGCCGTCGGCAGCGCGGCGGCGCTGGCGCTGGAGAACGAGCGCCTCGACGCCGAGCTGCGCGCGCGGCTCGAGGACCTGCGCGCCTCGCGCGCGCGGCTGGTCGAGGCCGGCATGGCCGAGCGCCGGCGGCTGGAGCGCGACCTGCATGACGGGGCGCAGCAGCGGCTGGTGTCGCTGGCGCTGTCGCTGCGCCTGGCGCGCAACAAGGTCGCGCCGGACCCCGACGGCGCGGTCGAGGTCATGGACGGCGCCGCGCGCGAGCTCGAGCTGGCGCTCGAGGAGCTGCGCGAGCTGGCGCGCGGCATCCACCCGGCCGTGCTCAGCGATCGCGGCCTCGACGCCGCGCTGCGCACGCTGGCCACCCGTGCCCCGCTGCCGGTCGACCTGCACAGCGATGTCAACGGCGTACCCGACGCGGTCGAGTCGGCCGCCTACTTCGTGGTCTCCGAGGCGCTGACCAACGTGGCCAAGTACGCCAACGCCAGCTCGGCGGTCGTGCATGTCGAGCAGGCGCAGGGTTTCGTCCTGGTCGCGGTCAGCGACGACGGCGTCGGCGGGGCCGACCCCAGCGCCGGCTCCGGCCTGCGTGGCCTCGGCGACCGCATCAGCGCGCTCGACGGCCGGCTCGAGGTCGACAGCGCCCCGGACCGTGGAACGACCGTGAGGGCGAGGATCCCGTGCGGGTAGTCGTCGCCGAGGACTCGGTGCTCCTCCGCGAGGGCGTGGTGCGCCTGCTCGCCGAGGCCGGCTTCGATGTCGTGGCCCAGGCCGGCGACGCCGACGACCTCCGCCGGCGCGTCTACGCCCACAAGCCCGACGTCGCGGTCGTGGACGTCCGGATGCCGCCCGACCACACCGACGACGGCCTGCGCGCCGCGCTGGAGATCCGCGACCGCCAGCCGCAGACCGGCGTGCTCGTGCTGTCCCAGTACGTCGAGGAGGGCTACGCGCTGGACCTGATCAGCCAGGGCGGCGGCGGCGTCGGCTACCTGCTCAAGGACCGCGTCGCCGACGTCGACCGGTTCCTGGAAGCCGTCCGGCGCGTTGCCGTCGGCGGCTCGGCGCTGGACCCCGAGGTGGTGGCCCAGCTACTGGGCAGGCGCCGCCGCGACGACCCGCTCGAGCTGCTGACACCGCGCGAGCGCGAGGTGCTCGAGCTGATGGCCGAGGGCCGCTCGAACCTGGCGATCGCCGACACGATGGTGGTCACCGAGCGCGCGGTCGAGAAGCACGTGACCTCGATCTTCCACAAACTCGACCTGACGCCCACGGCCGGCGACCACCGGCGCGTGCTGGCGGTGCTGGCGTTCCTGCAGACGTAGGTTGTCGCCGTGGTGCGCCTGCCGTAGGGGTCATCCCCGACTCGCGGGTAGGGATATCCACACTTGTGCGGCCCGGCGGAACTGGAACAGTTGGCGCCATGACCAGCGAACCGATCGTCACCGCCACCGACCTCTCGCGCCGTTACGGCGTCGGCGACGCAGCCGTGGACGCCCTCGACGGCGTGTCCGTGGCGTTCGAGCGCGGGCGGTTCGCCGCCATCATGGGCCCGTCCGGCTCGGGCAAGTCCACGCTCATGCACGTGCTGGCGGGACTTGACCGGCCGACGGGCGGCTCGGTCGTGGTGGACGGCACCGAGCTCGCCGACCTCGACGAGGACGAGCTGACCGAGCTGCGCCGCGACAAGCTCGGCTTCATCTTCCAGTTCTTCAACCTGCTGCCGGTGCTGACGGCCGAGGAGAACATCGTGCTGCCGCTGTCGATCGCGGGCCGCGACCCGGACCCGACATGGCTGAACCAGCTGATCGACGTCGTCGGCCTCGGCGACCGCCGCACGCACCGGCCCGCCGAGCTCTCGGGCGGCCAGCAGCAGCGTGTGGCGGTGGCGCGAGCGCTGGTGTCGCGGCCCGCGGTGGTGTTCGCCGACGAGCCGACCGGCAACCTCGACTCGACCGCCTCGGCCGAGGTGCTGCGGCTGCTGCGCCAGGCCGTCGACGAGTTCGGCCAGACCGTGGTGATGGTCACCCACGAGGCCCACGCCGCCGCCTACGCGGACCAGCTCGTGGTGCTGCGCGACGGCAAGGTCGCCCACGACGGCGACGCGGGCGACGAGGGCCAGGTCATGCGGCTGATGCAGGACGCGAGCTGAGCGAATGCGCAAGCTGATCCTCAGGGGTCTGTCCGAGCGCCGCTCGCGCCTGGCGGGGGTGGTGCTTGCCGTGTTCCTCGGCGTGTCGCTGGTCGCGGGCTCGCTGGTGTTCACCGACACCATCAACGCCTCGTTCGAGAAGCTCTTCGAGCGCTCGCTCAAGGGCAGCGACGTCGTCGTGACCCCGCGCGAGGTCGTCCGCCAGGACCAGGACGAGCCGCCGCCGTTCTCGGCGGCGCTGCTCGACCGCGTCCGCGACGTCGACGGGGTCGAGGCGGCGTCGGGCGCGGTGTTCGCCGTGGTCCGGCTGGTCGACGACGAGAACGAGGGCCTCGGCGCCGGCTTCGCGCCCAACTTCATCTCGTCGACCGTGCCGGAGCGGTTCGACCCGTTGACCTACACCGACGGCCGCGCGCCCCGCACCGGCACCGAGGCCGCGATCGACAGCGGCACCGCCGAGCGCGACGGCCTGAAGATCGGCGACCGGATCGGCGTCGCGGGCGACCGCAGCGTCAAGCGCTTCCGGCTGGTGGGCGTGAACGAGATCGACGGCACGTCGTTCGGCGGGTCGTCCTCGGCCACGCTGACCCTGCCCGCGGCCCAGCGCGTGGCCGGGCGTGAGGGCAAGTTCGACCAGCTGCTGATCGCGGGCGCCGCGGGCGTGAGCGCCGAGCAGCTCCAGGCACGGCTGCGTGAGGTGCTGCCGCGCTCGGTCCGCGTCGAGACGGCCGACCAGAACGCCGCGCGCGAGACCGACGAGATCAACGAGGACTTCCTCGGCTACCTGCGCATCATCCTGCTGGTGTTCGGCGGCGTGGTCACGGTGGTGGCGGCGTTCCTGATCTTCAACACGTTCTCGATCACCGTCGCCCAGCGGATCCGCGAGTTCGGCCTGCTGCGCACGCTCGGCGCCTCACGGCGCCAGATCCTGTGGTCGGTGGTCGGCGAGTCGCTGGCGATCGCAACGGCCGGGTCGCTGGCCGGGCTGGCGGGCGGGCTCGGCGCCGCGGTCGGCCTGCGCGCGCTGTTCACGACCATCGGCATCGACCTGCCGAGCAGCGGCATCGTGCTCGAGCCCAGCACGATCGTCATCGCGCTGGCGGTGGGCATGCTGGTCACGCTGATCGCCGCGCTGGTGCCGGCGCTGCGCGCCACGCGCGTGACGCCGATGGCCGCGCTGCTCGAGGCCGAGCTGCCCGAGGCGCGCGAGCACGGCCGGGCGCTGCCCGTGATCACCGCGGTGCTGGGAGTTGGCGGCCTTGCGCTGCTGCTGATCGGCCTCTTCGGCGGCGGGTCGTCCGGCGCGGCAGCGGGCATGATGGGCGGCGGCGCCGCGGCAATCCTGTTCGCGGTCTCGCTCTACAGCCCCAAGCTGGTCAAGCCGCTGGCCGCGATGATCGGCAGGCCGATCGAGCGCCTGCGCGGGATGCCGGGGCGGCTGGCGCGCGAGAACGCGACCCGCAAGCCGGGCCGCACCGCCGTGACCGCGGCCGCGCTGATGATCGGCGTCGCGCTGGTCACGTTCGTGACCGTGTTCGCCTCCGGCATCTCCAGCTCGCTCGCCGACTCGATCCAGAAGGGCATCAAGGCCGACCTCGTGACCCAGAACAGCGACGGCTTCTCACCGATCCCCGGCGAGGTGCCTGAGCGGATCGCCCGCGTGCGCGGGGTCGATCAGGTCAGCGCCTTCGGTCGCGTCAGGGCCAAGGTCCTGGGCAGGGAGGACAAGAGCGAGTACGTCAGCGGCGTGCAGCCGCAGACGCTCGGGACGATGGTCAAGCTCGAGTACAAGCAGGGCTCGGCCGCCGCGCTGCGCGACCTGACCGACCGCCAGGTGCTGGTCTCCGAGAGCTACGCCGACGACAACGGCGTGAAGGTTGGCCAGACCGTGCGCACCGTCGGCGCGACCGGCCGGCGCGCGTCGTTCCGCGTGGTTGGCGTGTTCAAGGACGAGTCGAACACGCTCAGCCCGCTGCTGGTCACGCTGCCCGCCCAGGCGCGGGCGTTCGGCGAGGAGCGCGTGGCCGGCGTGTACGCCACGACCCGGCCCGGAGTCGACTCCGCGGTCGTCGAGAAGCGTGTGTCCGACCTGCTCGAGCGCCGCTACCCGTCGGCCGAGGTGTTCGACCAGCAGGGCCTCCAGGACGAGCAGCAGGCGCAGGTCGACCCGATCCTGGGCCTGTTCTACGGGCTGCTGGCGCTGGCGATCATCGTGTCGCTGTTCGGAATCGCCAACACGCTCTCGCTGTCGGTGCACGAACGCACGCGCGAGCTTGGCATGCTCCGCGCCATCGGCCTCAGCCGAAAGCAGGAGAAGCGGATGATCAGGTACGAGTCGGTGATCACCGCGCTGATCGGCACCGTGCTCGGCACGGTGCTCGGCGTGGCGTTCGCGACGCTGGTCGCGCAGCCGCTCGAGGAGGACGGGTTCGTGTTGTCCTATCCGGTCCTCCAGCTGGTCGTGATCCTGATCCTGGCCGCGCTGGCCGGGGTGCTGGCGGCCATCTCGCCCGCCCGCCGCGCCGCCCGGCTCAAGGTGCTGGAAGCCGTCTCGTACGAGTAGGTTCTCGGGCGTGTCGCCGCGCCCGACAACCGCCGCCGAGCTGGTCGACGACCTCCTGGCGGGCGAGAAGCGCGCCCTCGCGCGGGCGATCTCGCTGGTCGAGAACGACGACCCCGAGGGCTGGGAGCTGGTGCGCAAGGCCTACCCGAAGACCGGCCGCGCCGCGGTCGTGGGCTTCACCGGGCCGCCCGGCGTCGGCAAGTCGACCCTGATCGGCGCGCTGATCACACACGCGCGCACCGCCGGCGAGACGGTCGCCGTGCTGTCGATCGACCCGTCCTCGCCGTTCTCCAAGGGCGCCCTGCTCGGCGACCGCATCAGGCTGACCGAGCACTTCCTGGACAGCGGCGTGTTCATCCGCTCGATGGCCTCGCGTGGCTCGCTCGGCGGGCTGTCCGAGGCCACCCTCCAGGCCGCGCTGCTGATGGACGCGTCCGGCAAGGACAAGGTGTTCCTCGAGACCGTCGGCGTGGGCCAGGCGGAGGTCGACATCATCGACCACGCCGACACCGTCGTGCTGTGCCTGATGCCGGGCTCGGGCGACTCGATCCAGGCGCTCAAGGCCGGCGTCATGGAGATCCCCGACGTGATCGTCGTGAACAAGATGGACCACCCGCTGACCGACACGATGGTGCGCGAGGTGCGCGGCGTGCTCTCGCTCGGCGACCAGACCGGCGGCTGGCGCGTGCCGATCATCAAGACCGAGGCCGCCCGCGGCGAGGGCGTCGAGGAGCTGTACGCGAAGCTCGCCGAGCACCGCGAGTTCATCACCGCGGAGGGCACGCTTTCCGAGCGCCGCCGGCGCAACCTGATGAACGAGGTCATGGCCCTGACCGCCGGCCGGCTCCAGCGCCGGCTCGAGGAGTCGCTGGCCGAGGACGAGTCGGTGCAACGACTGCTGGACCGCGTGGTGGCGCGCGAGATCGACCCCTCGACCGCCGCCACGGAGTTGCTGGAACGCGAGCTGTAGACGCGGCGCTTTGTCATCTGACTGTCGTGGTGCGACACCTAGATGACAAAGCTGGCTGAGGAACGCGCATTTTCATGTATTAGGGCGGCCTAAGGCGAGTCGTGGTACGGTCCCGGTCCGTGCCGACGATCGTCAAGGTCAAGAAGAAGTGCTGCAAGTCGGGGCCCCGCTGCAAGCGGTGCCCGGCGGTCTACAAGAAGCTCTCGAACGAGGGCTACGCCGAGCGGCTGGACAAGCGGATCTACATCGTCGAGGGCAAGGTGCCCAAGAAGGCGATGAAGCGGGCACGCCGCCGCTGATGTCGCCGGCCGGCGGCCGTCTCGCAAGTTAGGGTAGCCTAAGTCCATGGAACGCAAGCGCTGGGCGATAGTGGCGAGCAGTGCGGCTCTGGGCGTGGGTGTGGCCCTTGGCGCCGGAGCGTGCGGCGAGGACCGCGGCAACGTGGACGTGGAGGGCTCGACCACCGGCGGCGGCACCACCGGCACCACGGCGGCGACCGTCGACCGCAGCGCCACCGATCCCCAGCAGCTGGCCGCCGCAATGTCCAAGGTCAAGTCCTACGCCGAGTCGCAGACCGCCGAGCTGGTCAAGTCCACCGAGGACCTCCAGAAGGCCGTCGACGCCGGCGACGTGCCGGCGGCGAAGAAGGCCTACGAGGCCGGTCGCCCCCACTACGAGCGGATCGAGCCGCTGGTGGCGCTGTTCCCCGAGCTGGACGGCAAGATCGACGCGCGCGAGGACGACTTCCCCAAGAAGGCCGCGGACCCGAGCTGGACCGGCTTCCACCCGATCGAGCGCGACCTGTGGAAGGACGACGAGATCACGGCCGCAACCAGGAAGCTGGCCGCCGGCCTGGTCACCGACTCCGAGCGCCTGAACACCCTGATGGAGCGCGCCGTGGTCAAGCCCGAGGTCGTGATCCCGGGCACCGCCGAGCTGATCGACGAGGTCGAGGAGTCGAAGATCACCGGCGAGGAGGAGCGCTACTCCAAGCTCGACCTGCCGACTTTCGTGGCCAACCTTGACGGGGCAAAGGCCTTCTACGGCACGCTGGCGCCGCTGGTCAAGGCCAAGGAGCCGAAGCTGGACGCCCAGATCCAGGCCGCGTTCGAGAACGCGTACGCCGAGGTCAACAAGCTCAAGCAGGGCGGGGACTTCGTGTCGTATGACGAGCTCAGCGACGCGCAGCAGAAAGAGGTCAAGCAGACCATCGAGGCGCTTGCCGAGCCGCTGGCCCGCGTACAGGGCGTGCTCGGCGTGAAGAAGTGACCGACACCTCCCGGCGGCGCTTCCTCCAGGGCGCCGCCGGGGGAGGCGCGGCGGTGGCCGCGGGCGCGCTCGGCGTCGCACGCGGGGCCGACGCCAACGACGCGGAGGGCAAGCAGGGCCTGCTGTCGTGGAAGGGCCCGCGCCAGGCGGGCATCGTGACCGAGCGCACGCCGTACGGCATGATCGCCGCGTTCGACGTGGTCACCGACGACCTGGCGCTGCTGATGCGCGACCTGACCGCGCGCGTGGCCGAGTTGACCCAGGGCTGGCCCGACCGGCTCGACGACCTGACCAACGCCGCGCTGCCGCCGTCGGACACCGGCGAGCTGGGCTACGACCGCCGCAACGACGGCCGCCTGACGATCACGATCGGCTTCGGCGAAGCGCTCTTCGACGACCGCTTCGGCCTGGCCGGCGAGAAGCCGCCGGCGCTGAAGAAGATGCCCTCGTTCCCGGTCGACAATCTCGACCCGGACCGCACCCACGGCGACATCGTGATCCTGGTCCAGTCCGACCACATGATGGTCACCCACCACGCGATGCGCGACGTCATGCGCCGTACCAAGGGCCGGCTCGAGGGCCGCTGGTGCCAGGGATGCTTCCAGCGCATCGACGAGAGCAAGGAGGGCCGGCCCAAGATCGCCGCGCACCGCGGCCTGCTGGGCTTCCCCGACGGGTCCCAGAACATCGCGCCGAAGGTCGACGAGGAGCTGATCTGGACCGGCCGCGAGGTGCCGGCCTGGGCGCGCGGCGGCACATACCTGGCGGCGCGCCTGATCCGGCTGAAGATCGAGCGCTGGGACCGGCTGTCGATGACCGCCCAGGACGACTCGATCGGGCGCCGCAAGCTGTCCGGTTCGCCGCTGGAGGGCGGCAGCGAGCAGAGCACGCCGCGGCTGACGAAGGAGACACCCGCCGACGCCCACATCCGGCTGGCCAACCCGCGCACGGCGGGCAGCGAGAAGCGCCGCTTCCTGCGCCGCGGCTTCGTCTACAACGACGGCTTCGACGAGTACGGCCTGCTGGACTCCGGCTCGGTGTTCCTGGCCTTCTGCCGCGACGTGCAGAAGCAGTTCGAGGCCACCAAGCGCAACATGATCGGCCAGGACCTCGACGAGTACGCGGTCGCCATCGGCGGCGGCTACTTCTTCGTCCCGCCCGGGGTCAGGGGCGGCGACGACTACCTGGCCCGGCGGCTCGTGGAGAAGTCGTGAGGCAAGCCGGCGCGTTCGAGGTCTGGGCGGCCAGGGCCTGGAACGTCTTCAACGAGGGCAAGCCGTTCTCGATCGTCTACCCGGTGATGGTGCTGCTGGCGGCCACGCCGCTCGGGCTCGCACCCGGCGGCGGGCTGGGCTGGGCGCTCCTGGGCGCGCTTGCCGTTGCGATCCCGCTGTCGCGGTTCTCGTTCCCGCTGCGCGGCCGCGCGCTGCTGTGGCTGGCGTTCGCGGCCACGCTGCCGCTGCTCGAGCCATGGCGCGCGCCCGCGCTGCTCGCCGGCGCGCTGGCCGGGTGGGTGTTCTTCACCGTCTTCTTCTGGGGCTCGCTGTACTACCGCCTGCGCACGGGCGCGCCGTGGACCAACTTCACCCGCTTCTGGCGCCTGGTGGCCACCAACTCGGACCCCACCAGCGGCAACATGCTCGAGCAGCTGCCGAAGATGCTGATGGCGCTCAGCGCCGCCACGCTGCTCGCCGAGGAGCCGGCCGGCGCCAGCGCGCTGTCGATCGCGATCGCCGTCGCGCTGGCGTGCGCGCTCGGCCGCGTGGCCTGGCGCCGCTTCGCCCGCGACGTGCTGCCGAACTACCCGGCCCGCTTCGCGTCAAGGGGCCAGGCAGCGAGCGCTGCACGCCGCGTCTACGTGATCGTGGTCGACGGCGCCAACCGCGAGCGGATGTGGCAGGCGCACACGCCCTCGATCGACCGGCTCGCGCGCGAGGGCAGCGAGTACCTGACGTGGATCCGGCCTACCCGGCGCGGACCGTGGTCTGCTTCTCGTCGATGCTCACCGGCGCCACTCCGGCCGAGCACGGCATGCGCTCCAACTTCGCGCCGCGGCTGGGGGTGCGCTGCGAGTCGGTCTTCGACACGCTCGCGCGCGCCGGCAAGCGCGGCCGGCTGGTTGGCATCGCGCACCTGCTCGACCCGTTCGGCGAGGACGTCGTGCGGTCCGTGACCTCGGTGCAGCCGACGGCGCGGATCGACCACTCGCTGACCGCCGCCGCGCGCAAGGTCGTCGAGGACGAGGATCCCGACCTGCTGGTGCTCCAGCTGCTGGCCGCCGACCAGCTCGGCCACGTACGCGGCACGCGCAACCGCGAGTACCTGGAGCAGATGGAGCAGACCGACCGCCATGTCGGCGACTTCCTGGCCTTCCTCGGCGAGCGCGGCAAGCTCGACGACGCCACCGTGATCCTGATGGCCGACCATGGCCAGGGGCGCGGCATCGGCGGCCACGGCCACCTGGACTGGGGCGAGCGGCCGGTGCCGTTCGTGGTCTGGGGCCAGGGCGCGGTGGCGGGCGCCGTGAGCACCGAGCCACGCTCGGTGTGCGAGCTGGCGCACACGGTCAGCGCGCTGCTTGGCGTCGACCCACCGGCGGCCGCCCGCGGCCGCGCGCTGATCCCCGCGGGCGACCCGGAGGTGCGCCCGCCGCCCGCCGGCCGCGCGCTGGCCATCGTGGTCGCGCGCGACGAGGAGCCGCGACTGCCCGCCGTGCTCGACGCGCTGCCGGCCCACGCGGCCGGGATGGACGTGGACGTGCTGGTGGTTGACGACGGCTCGCGGGACGCCACCCCCGACCTTGCCCGGGCGGCCGGGGCGCAGGTGCTCGCGCACCCCGAGTCGCGCGGGCTCGGCGCCGCGCTGCGCAGCGGCCTCGAGCACGCCCGCGACAGGGGCTACGCCGCAGCCGTGTACCTGGACGGCGACGGCGAGTACGACTCCTCCGAGCTGGCGCGCGTGCTCGAGCCGGTGGCCCGCGGCCGCGCCGACTACGTGCTGGGCTCGCGCTTCCTCGGCGCGCGTGAGGGCATGACCTGGCACCGCGACCTGGCCAACCGCGCCACCACCGCGCTGCTTGGCACGCTGATGGGCACGGTGCTGACCGACGGCCAGACCGGCTACCGCGCCTTCTCGGCCAGGGCGGTGCGCGCCGCGCGCATCAACCACGACTACAACTACGCGCAGGTGCTGACGCTGTCGCTGTGGGGCGCGGGCATCGAGCCGGTCGAGGTGCCGATCAGCTACCGCCGCCGCGCCGGCGGGCGCTCGTTCGTGTCCTACCCGGAGTACTTCGCGCGCGTGACGCCGGCGCTCTGGCGCCAGTTCCGCGCCTCGAGAACGGCCAGGGCCACCAGCGCCGCGCCGATCCCAGCCGCCAGCGCATACGGCCAGGCCGACTCGCCGAAGCGCGGGAACAGCCCGGTCAGCGGGCCGAACGGGGCGTCGGGCCGGGGCGTGACCAGCCCGTCCGAGCCCAGCAGCACCGCCACGTAGAGCCACACCGACGACGCCGCGGTGATCACCGCCAGCACCATGCCGGTGCGCGGCAGCCGCCGCAGGCCCCACGCCACCAGCGGCACCGACAGCGCCAGCGCGGCCAGCAGGTGTCGCGGCGGGAACCAGTAGCCGAACATCGTCGGCGCCAGGAAGCCCGCGACCACCAGCTGCGCTGCCAGCGCGGCGGCGCAGATCGTGGCCGCGTCCTGCATCGTGTGCAGGCCCGGCATCGCCAGCGACAGCTGGTCGCGGCGCGCGCGGTACAGCATCGCGACGCCCACGAACGCCAGCAGGAACAGCGGCGCCCACCGCAGCAGGCCGAAGTCGCGGTCGATGAACAGCGCCACCAGCCGGTACGAGCGCTCCAGGTATCCGAGCGGGAAGCTGGCATCGGTCGCGGTCTCGCCGGCCACGTCCGCCGTGTACGGCGTCGGCCCGCCGTACAGCGACTCGTTGATCCCCACGTACAGCGCGATGCTGAAGAACGCCACCTCGGCCGAGCCGACCGCGAGCGTCCGGCGGCGCGCGCGGAACAGGCTGCGCGCGGCGAACAGCCCGATCACGATCCCGGCCGGCACGAACTTCGTGCCCAGCCACGGAAGCATCCCGAGCAGGGCGAAGCAGCCAAACGCCGCGCGGCGCGACACGCGCTGGTCCAGCCGAACCGCGAGCAGCGCGGCGCCCACCAGCAGCAGCGCCGCTGTCAGCTCCGGATAGACGGCGGTCGAGTACGCCAGGAACGGAGGCGAGACCGCCACGGCCAGCGTTGCGCCCAGCGCCCACGGGTCGGGCACCACCTTCAGCGTCAGCCGGTAGGTCAGCGCCATCAGCAGCGCCGCCAGCGCCGCCAGGAACAGCTCGACCCCCTTCGCGCCGCCGATCGCATACGCCGGAGCGATCAGCAGCGGGAAGCCGACCCCGTGCGGCTCGTGAAGGAAACCGTTGGTCTCCCTGCCGTGCTTGTCGAGCGTGTAGGGGTAGTACAGCTCGTAGGAGCGGGCGGCGTACTGGTTCTTCACGTCGATGTCGTGGTCGTCGACGATCGACTGGGCGGCCAGCAGGTAGTGCGGCTCGTCGCCCGCGTACTCCGAGTCACCGAAGGCATCGAGGCCGATCGTGGCGGCGTAGATGCCGAACAGCAGCAGGCCGAGAGCGATCGCGCGGCGCATCGGCCGCGACGGTAGCTAGCTGATCGGGGGAGGTGCCGCCAGGGGGCCGCCGCCCAGCGCCGACCGGGCGCGGGAGATCGCGGCCGTCGGCGGGTCACCCGGACGCCACTCGCCGCCGGCGGTGCGGACCGCCACGCCCGCGTCCTCGAGCATCCGTTCGACGTCGCGCCCCAGCGCATCGGCGCCCTCGGCCGCTATGGCGGGCGCCAGCACGGCCAGCCGCCGCCCGCCGTAGCGGCACGCGGTCCCGTTGACCCCGGCCGCCACGTCGGCGATCACGCGCGCCGCCTCCACGATCGCCCGGTCGCCGGCCGCATAGCCCTCGCGCTCGTTGATCTCGGCCAGCGCGGTCAGCTCCACGAGCAGCACCGAGTACGGCACGCCCGCCACGGCCGACTCCTCCGCAAGGCGGGCGGCCTGCTCGTGCAGGTGGCGGTGCGCGTAGAGCAGGGTCAGGTTGTCCACCGCGCCGGACGGCCCGTAGCCGACCACGGGCTCGCCGGGCTCGAGCTGGGCCTGCACCTCGGGGTCGGACAGGGCGCCCTCGAGCTCGGCGCCCTCGCGGTGACCGGGCGGGTGCAGGCGCACCTGCTCGACGAACAACTCGACCACACGCGGGTCGAACTGCGCGCCGGCGCACCGCTCGAGCTCGCGGCAGGCGTCATCGGCGCCGATCGCCTGCCGGTACGGGCGGTCCGAGGTCATCGCGCTGAAGGCGTCGGCCACGCAGATCACGCGCGCGTCGAGCTGGATCTCGTCGCCGGCCAGCCCGTCCGGGTAGCCGTCGCCGTCCCAGCGCTCGTGGTGGTGCAGCACCGCGCTCGCGATGCCGTGCAGCGCCGGCACCTGGCGCACCAGGTGGTAGCCGATCCGCGCGTGCAGCTCGATCGCGGTGCGCTCGTCAGGTGTCAGCGGGCCTGCCTTGAGCAGGATGCGCTCGGACACGCCGATCTTGCCCACGTCGTGCAGCAGCGAGGCGATCAGACAGCTCCTCGCGGGCGCGCGGCTCCAGGCCGAGGCCGTCGGCCACGGCGCGGACGTACTCGGCCACGTCCTCGGAGTGCAGGCGCGTGGCGGGGTCCTTGGCCTCGATCGCCTCGGCCAGCATCCGCACGATCGCCATGTAGGTGGAGCGCATCTGGCCTTGGAGGCGGCCGTTCTCCAGCACGGCGCCGGCATGGTCGCCGAGCGCCAGCAGCACGTCGTCGTCCAGGTCCTCGAAGCCGCCCGCGCGGTTGGCGCACAGGACGACGCCCTCGAAGTCGTCCTGGATGAAGATCGGGATGGCCAGCAGGTTGTCGATCTCGTCGTCGGCCGGATTGCGGCCCTCGCCGCGCAGCTCGCGCGAGTCGTCCTCGCGCACCGTCTCGTCGCGGCGCAGCACCCTGCCCGCGTACTCCTGCGCCACCGCGCTGTGGGTGGCGTCGTGGTCGAATCCGGTCTGGCAGACCATGTCGAAGTCGCCGTCGCCGTCGTCGTCGCGGCGTGAGAGCAGCAGCCCGCGCTCGGCCTCGACCAGCCGCACCGCGGTCTCGAGCACGAGCTCGCGGACGTCGCCGGTGTGGGCCAGCGCGCCCCGCTCCTTGTGCATCCGCGCCACCTGGCCGCGCAGCTCGCGCGCCCACTGGCGCTCGGCGGTGTGCGCCCGCTCCAGCCGCGCGCGCGCCTTGATCTCGCGCATGTGCTCGTCGTGACGGTCGCGATCGGCCTGCTCGCGCTCGGCGGCCGCGATCCGGTCACGCTCCGCGCGGGCGAGGGTGTCCTGCCACCAGCCCGTCATCGCGGCCACGGCGACCGCGGCCAGGAGCACCGGGAGCAGGTCGTCGGCGGAGTCCAGCAGCGCGCCGGTTAGCAGCAGCACCACGATCAGCAGCAGTCCGAGCGCCAGGGCGATCGCGGTGGCGGCGAACCAGCTGCTCACACGCGGGCGCTTGGGAGTCCGTTCCATCAGCACGGTGTACCCGGTTCCGACGCGCCAGAAGCATCGGCCTTGACTTCAAGTGCACTTGAGGTTGCACCATGTCGCCATGACCACGATCACGCTCGAAACCCCCGTGGAGGGCCTGGCGGCCAGCGCGCCCCAGAGCCTGTCCTTCGCTCCGGCCACGCACGTCCGCGCGTTCCTGCTGCGGCGCGAGCTCGGCGACCTGCTCGTGTACGCCAACGACAAGGTCGATCGCGGCCTGATGGCCGATCGCCAGTACCTCGGCCACTGGCACGAGGCGATGGTCGCCGGCCGCGAGAGCGGCCTGCCCGTCTTCGTGCACGACGCCGACCGTGCCGAGGTCACGCCCGTGATGCCCGTGCGCGGCGGCTTCAGCAAGCGCCACAAGCTCGCCAGCGACTTCGAGGTCATCCCGATGCCCGGCCACACGCCGGGGTCGACCGCCTACCTGTGGGACAGCGGCCGCCAGCGGTTCCTGTTCACGTCCGACTCGCTCTACCTCGGCTCCGGCGGCCGCTGGCGCGCGGCGGTGCTGGCGTCAAGCGACCGCGCGCGGTACGTCCAGAGCCTCGAGCTGCTGCGCGAGCTGGAGTTCGACGTCCTGGTGCCGTGGGCGGCGCCGGCCGGAGGGCCGTACGTGGACGTGGTCGGCCACGCCGATTCACGGCGGCGGCTTGACGAGGTCATCGCGCGCGTTCGCGCGGGCGCCGACTCCTGACGCGCTCAGCGCGACTTGTAGTCCGCCATCGCCGCCTGGAAGACGTCGATCGGGAGCGCCGCCACCGGCAGCTCCCGCGGCGCGCCGCCTGCGCGGATGCCCTCGAGCAGGATCGCCAGGTAGCGCCGGTACAGCTCGGGGTCGGCCTCGCGGCTGAAGTCCACGATCGTGCCGAGCATCAGGTAGATCATCGGGATGTCGCTGGTGCCGAAGTCCTCGCGCACCACGCCGGCCTCACGCGCGCGATCGGCCAGCGCGGTCACGGCCGGGCCCAGCCGGCTCTTCGCGCCGGCCACCCGGTTCCGCCCGCGGCCGGGGGCGAACAGGACCTCCTTCAGCCCGCGGTCGCGCACCTGCAGCTCCAGGGCGCCGACGATGTAGCTCACCAGGCCGTCCCACGGGTCCGGGTCCTCGAGCCCACGCTCGGCCATGGCGACCATCTCGTCGATGCGGCTGTCCAGCAGCGCGTCGATCAGCTCGTCCTTGTTGGCGAACCGGCGGTAGGCGGTGCCCACGCCAACGCCCGCGTGCTCGGCCACGTCGTCGAGCGTGATCTCAAGACCACGCGTGCGGAACAGCTCGGTCGCGGCCTCCAGCAGACGCTGGCGGTTGAGCTCGGCGTCACGTCTGAGCGTCTTGCTCGTCATACGGGTGGAAGGGTAGTGGAGATTCGGAGAGATCATCTCCGCTTCTGTGCTACGGTAACCGGAGCTTCTGTCTCCGCTTGATTCAAAGGACCGCGTCCATGCCCGACACCGCCGCCGACCCCCACCACGACCGCCGCTGGCTCATCCTCGGCGTGATCGGCATCGCCCAGCTGATGGTCGTGCTCGACATGACGATCGTGAACATCGCGCTGCCGTCGATCCAGAACGACCTCGGCTTCTCCGACGACCAGCGCCAGTGGCTGATCACCGCCTACGCGCTCGCGTTCGGCTCGCTGCTGCTGCTCGGCGGGCGGATCAGCGACCTGTTCGGGCGCAAGCAGGCGTTCGTGACCGGGCTGCTCGGATTCGCCGTCGCGTCGGCCATCGGCGGCGCGGCGCAGAGCTTCGGCGTGCTGGTCGGGGCGCGCGCGCTGCAGGGCGTGTTCGGCGCGCTGCTTGCGCCGGCGGCGCTGTCGCTGCTTGCCACGATTTTCACCACGCCGTCCGAGCGCGGCAAGGCGTTCGGCGTGTTCGGCGCCATCGCCGGCGCCGGTGGCGCGGTCGGCCTGCTGCTCGGCGGCGCGCTCACCGAGCTCGACTGGCGCTGGTGCCTGTTCGTCAACCTGGCGTTCGCGGTGCCCGCGGCGGTGGCTGCCACGCTGCTGCTGCACCGCATTCCCTCGCCCAACCGGCCAAAGCTCGACCTCCCCGGCACCGCGATCGCAACCACCGGCCTGCTGGCCCTGGTGTACGGCTTCGCGCACGCCGAGAGCAGCGGCTGGACCGACCCGCTGACGCTGGGCCTGCTGGCCGGCGCCGCGGTGCTGCTCACCGGGTTCGTCCTGCTCGAACGCAGGGTTGCAAACCCGCTGCTGCCGCTGCGGATCGTGCTCGACCGCAACCGCGGCGGTGGCTACCTGGCGATGGGCATGGCCGCCGTCGGCGTGTTCGGCGTGTTCATCTTCCTGACCTACTACCTCCAGCAGACCCTCGGCTTCAGCCCGATCGAGACCGGCGTGGCGTTCATGCCGATGAACCTGGCCATCGTGATCACCGCGATCACGGTCAACACCCGGCTGCTGGCCCGGACCGGGCCGCGGCCGTTGATCCCCACCGGCATGGTGCTGGCGTCGGTGGCGATGCTGCTGCTCACCCGCACCGGCGTCGACACGGCGTACGCCAGCCACGTGCTGCCGTCGCTGATCATGCTCGGCGTGGGCTTCGGCCTGACGTTCGCGCCGGTGTTCTCCGGCGCCACCGAGGGCGTCGAGCCGCGCGACTCGGGCATCGCGTCGGCGATGGTCAACACGTCGCAGCAGGTTGGCGGCGCGGTGGGCACCGCGCTGCTGAGCACCCTCGTGGTCTCGGCAACCACCTCGTTCGCGGAGGGCAAGCCGCCGTCGCCGGCGCTCATGGCCGACGCGGCGGTGCACGGCTACCACGTGGCGTTCTGGGTCTCGGCCGGCATCTTCGCGTTCGCCGCGGTGATCACCGGCACGCTGCTGCGCTCGGGGCCGCCGCTGTCCACGCTTGCCGCGCGCGAGCAGGCGCGCGAGGCCGAGGAGCGCGAGGCCGTCCTGGTGGCCGGTTAACCCCACTATCGCCGTGCGCCGGGGCTGTGGTTCGATGGCCGGATGAGCGCCCGCGCATGGACCAGCTTCGCCGCCGTGTCGGTGCTGTGGGGGATCCCGTACCTGTTCATCAAGGTGGCCGTCGAGGACGGCGTGCCGCCGGCGTTCCTGGCCTGGGCGCGCGTGGTGCTCGCGGCGCTGGTGCTGTGCGCGCTGGCGTGGCGCCGCGGCCTGTTCGGCTCGCTGCGCGGGCGCTGGCGCTGGGTCGTGATCTATGCCGTTGTCGAGATCTCGATCCCGTTCCCGCTGATCGCCGCCGGTGAGCAGCACGTGTCCTCGTCGCTGGCCGCGATCCTGATCGCGGCGGTGCCGCTGATCATCGCGGTGCTCGCCATCCGCTTCGACCCGGCCGAGCGCGTGCACGGCGCCCGCCTCGTCGGGCTGCTGATGGGATTCGGCGGCGTGATCGCGCTCGTGGGCATCGACGTCGCCGGCCGCTCCGACGAGCTGCTCGGGGCGGTCCTGATCCTGATCGCCGCGGTCGGCTACGCCTGCGGCCCGATGACGCTGAACCGCAAGATGTCCGACATCGAGCCGGTGGCCATGATGGGCGCCTCGCTCGCCGTCGCCGCCGCGGTGCTGACCCCGTTCGCGCTCGCCGACGTGCCCGCGTCCACGCCCTCCGCCGAGGCGCTCGGCTCCGTCGTCGTTCTCGGCCTGCTGTGCACGGCCGCCGCCTTCGTCCTGTTCGGCGGGCTCCTGCTCGAGGTCGGCCCGAGCCGCGCCGCGGTGATCACCTACGTCGCCCCCGTCGTGGCCGTCGGCCTCGGCGTTGCCGTGCTCGGCGAGCGCCCCGGCGTGGGCGCCGCCGCCGGCCTGCTGCTGATCCTCGCCGGCTCCTGGCTGTCGACCGACGGCCGGCTGCCGCCGGGGATGGGGGCGTGGGTAGAGCGCGTGCGGGTGCGTCGGGGGCGGGGCGGCGCACCCGCACCGGTGCGCCCACAACCGCCCGATCCGATCGTGGGCGCGTAGCGGCTGATTCGCGCGCACCGGCGCGCCCGCGTCTGCGCTGCCCGCTTGTGGGCGCGTACGGGTGGGGCTCATCGCCGCCGCGGCGGCGGCAGCCCGCCGAGCCGCAGCGCCAGGATCGCCGCCAATCTCGCGGCCACCGCCTCCGGCTGTGCGCGGATGCGACGGTCGGTGAACCGGATGACGCGGAGGTTGGCGGCCTCCATGTCGGCATCGAGCTTGTGATCGTCCTCGAACGCGGCTGCGGAGCCGTGCGTCGAGAACGCGTCCACCTCCACGCCAAGGCGCGCGTCGTGCCAGTAGAGGTCGATCTCCTTGCCCGCGATCACAACGTTGGCCTTCGGCTCCGGCAGCTCGGCACGGCGGATGAGCACGAGCATCCGGCGCTCGTTGCCCGAGCGGGTCAGCGCCGGGTCGCGCGCGGCAGCGCGGAGCGCGGGCAGACCGGGCCGCCGGCCCTGGAGTTCGATCGCCTCCAGCAGTCCGCCGCGCGAGACCAACCCACGGCGGAACGCCAGCGCGCACATGGCCTCGAGCGCGTCCGGGTCGAGTTTGGCGGCCAGACCGATCAGCGTCTGAGCGGGCGTGATGACCGGGATGCCGTCGCGAAACCACACGTCCGACCACGTCAGTCGACGCGGGCGGTGGATCCGAACGCCGGGTCGCGCGGTGGCTGCCCGCCGGCCGATCATCGTCAACTCGATCGCCCGCGGCAGCCGGTCAGCCAGCCCGTAAGCGAATGCGGCCGTCGATCCGCCGGCCGCGGCGTGCCAGCCGGCGTCGAGCGCGGCAGCGAAGATGCGCGCGCGATCGCTCGGCGGCTGGGCGCCAACCAGATAGACGTGCGTGTACAGCCGTTGCCACGTGCCGCGGCCACAGCGGCCCTCGCGCGCGGATCGGCGGACCCCGGCGCGCTCGGCCTGGTCGCGGTGGACGACGGCGTGCTGGCGCGCGGCCACCCAGTTCGCGGCCGCCTCGCCCCGCCCGGCGACCCGCACGGCCTGGTCCACGAGCGCGCGAAGGCGACCTGGGATCGGTGACGGGTGATCAGTGCGCGTGGATGCGCCCACAACCCGTAAAGGAGGTTGTGGGCCGACCTTCGCCCCCCGCTCGGTTCACAAGTACGATTGCGCCGATGCGGGCAGGACGCCGACGACTGCTGACCGTTGCGCTTGGCGCGTTCGCCGCGAGCACCGTCGCCGCCCCCGCCGCCCAGGCGCGCGACCAGAACGTGACCTCGTTCGACGGCACGCAGATCGTCACGCATTTCTTCCCGGCCAAGGGCCTGGCCGCCGGGCGCGAAGGCGCCGACCGTGCTGGTCGGCCACGGCTGGGCGGGCCGGGGCGCGACCGACATCAACGGCGGAACGGGCGAGGGCACGCAGGGCAACACAGCAATCGGTGACCTCCACCGCGCCGGCTACAACGTGCTGACCTGGGACGCGCGCGGGTTCGGCGGGTCGGGTGGCACGGTCAACGTCGACGGCCCGGACTTCGAGGGCCGCGACGTGCAGAGCCTGATCACGTTCGTGGCGAATCAGCCCGAGGCGCGGCTCGACGCGGCGGGCGACCCGCGGCTGGGCATGGCGGGCGGCTCCTACGGCGGCGGCATCCAGCTGGTCACGGCGGGCCTTGACAAGCGCGTGGACGCGATCGTGCCCGACATCGCGTGGCAGTCGCTGATCAGCAGCCTCTACAAGGACGAGAACATCAAGCTCGGCTGGGGCTCGCTGCTCGCCGCCGCCGGCAACGCCACCGGGCGGCTCGACAGCCGGATCAACTCCGCCTTCGCGCAGGGCGCGGCCACCGGCAAGATCGGCGCGAACGAGCGCGCCTGGTTCGCCAGCCGCGGGCCCGGCACCGAGCTGGTTGGCAAGATCCGCGCGCCAACGCTGCTGACCCAGGGCACGATCGACACGCTGTTCACCCTGCGCGAGGCCGAGGCCAACTACCGCGTGCTGAAGGCCAACAAGGTGCCGGTCAAGATGATGTGGCACTGCGGCGGCCACGGCACGTGCGACTTCCCCGCAGGCGAGCCCGGCCGCGTCGAACGCGCGGCGCTGAAGTGGTTCGACCGCTACCTCAAGGGCAACACCGCCGCCGACACCGGCGCGGCGTTCGAGTGGATCGACGACAGGGGCAGCTGGCACACCTCGGCGGGCTACCCGCTGACGCCGCGCGGGCCGCTGACCGGCAGCGGCCGGGGAACGCTGGCGCTGTCGCCCGCGCTGGTCACCGGCTCGCCGACCGAGGCCACGTCGGGCTCGCCGAACGTGGAGGTCGCCATCGGCGCGCCCAAGGGCGCCGCGAGCGTGGTCGGCTCGCCGGACCTCGAGCTGAACTACCGCGGCACCGCCAGCCCCGCCCAGACGTACGTGTACGCGCAGGTCGTGGACAAGAAGAGCGGCCAGGTGCTGGGCAACCAGGCCACGCCGATCCCGGTGACCCTGGACGGCACGGACAGGGCCGTCGCGCGCCCGCTGGAGTCGATCGCCGCCGAGGCCGGGCCGGGCTCGCAGTGGGTCGTCCAGCTGGTGCCCTCCAGCGCCCTCTACGGCTCCCAGCGCTCCACCGGGGCGATCACCTTCAACAACGCCAAGGCCAGCCTGCCCACGGGCACGCCGGTCAAGGCGGCGGCCTCGACCAAGCTCGGCTTCGCCAAGGTCAAGCGCACCAAGGCCAGCTCGGTCCGCAAGCGCAGGCGCACGATGCGTTTCCGCCTCTGCGCGCGCGGCGGCAGGGTGCGCTCGATCAGCGTCGTGGTCAAGCGCGGCAGGCGCGTGGTGGCAAGGTCACGCCGCTTCAACGCCTCCAGCTGCCGCAAGCCGAAGGTGCGCAGGTTCAGGAGCGCCCGCAAGGGCGTCTACACCGTGGTCGCCGCCGGCAGGGATGCCTCCGGGCGCAAGGTGCGCACCACGAAGAAGTTCCGCCTGCGCTGAGGCCACGCTTGCGCCTCGGGCTGCTCACCGCGTTCCTGACGCTGGTCCTGTGCGACCTGGCGCTGGCCCAGGCCGGCGGCGGCTCCGGCGGGTTCGGCGGTGGCGGCGGAGGGGGAGGCGGCTTCGGCGGCGGATCGAGCTCCGGGTCCGGCAGCGGCGGCGGCGGTTCGTTCCTGATCGGGCTCGCGGTCTTCGTGATCGTCGCGATCGGCTTCGCGGTGGCGGGCTGGCGCTACCGGCGCAAGCTGCGCCTGCGCCGCGAGCGCGTGCATGCCGCCGCCGCCGAGGCGGCCGAGGACGACGACTACCTGGCTGCCGACCGCGTCGAGAAGGAGGCCGCCGACCTGTGGCTGGCCACCCAGCGCGCGTGGGACGCGCGCGACCAGGCGCGGCTGGCCGAGCTGGTTGGCGAGGACCTGATGGTCGAGTGGCGCCGGCGGCTGGCCGACTTCGACAGCAAGGGCTGGCACAACCGGGTGCAGGTGTCCGGCGCCCCGACCGTGCGCTACATGGGCCTCGTGAACCGCGAGGACGACAGCGAGGACCGCGTGACCGTGCACATCGCGGGCCACATGACCGCGTACGTGCAGACCGGCGACGGCCAGAAGATCCTGCGCGACGGCGCCAAGTCCGACCAGGTGAGCATCACCGAGTTCTGGACGCTCGCGCGTCGCGGCGACGGCTGGATGTGCGTGTCGATCGAGCAGGAGAACGAGGGCAAGCACCACCTGGACAGCCAGATCATCGCCATGCCCGAGGCCGACACCGAGCGCATCCGCGGCCAGGCCGTGACCGAGCTGGCGGTCGCCGACGCCGTGCCGGAGGGCTTCACCACCGCGGACCTTGCCGATTTCGACTTCCAGGGCGGCGCGCGCGAGCAGGCGCTGGACATGTCGCTGGCCGACGGGCGCTTCGCCCCCGACGTGCTGGAGGTCGCGGCCCGCCACGCCGTGTCGGCGTGGGCCGAGGCGGTCGACGGCGACGATGCCGCCCTGGCCGCGGTGGCCACGCCCGGTGCGCTCCAGAAGCTGCTCTACGGCGCCGACCCCAGCGGCAAGACCCGGCTCGTGCTGCGCGGCCCGCGCGTGCGCCGGATCAGCATCACGGGCGTGGACGCCGGCGCCACGCCGGCGCGCATGACGCTTGAGATCGAGGTGGCTGCCACCCGCTACGTGGAGGACCGCGACACCACCGACGTCGTCTCCGGCAGCAAGTCGGGCACATCGACCTTCACCGAGCACTGGACGCTGGCGCTTGACGGGCCGGCCGATCGCCCCTGGCGGCTGGTCACCAGCGCGTAGGCTGCACGCCGTGGACCGGCGCGACGTCGCCAACTGGATCGCCAACTACGAGCACGCGTGGCGTTCGCCCGGCACCGGCGAGCTGGCGGCGCTGTTCACGCCCGACGCCGTCTACTCGCAGGGCCCGTACGCCGAGCCGGTCGAGGGCCTGGACGCGATCGGGCGGATGTGGGACGCCGAGCGCAGCGGGCCCGACGAGCAGTTCTCGATGACGTCGGCGCTGGTGGCGCTGGACGCGGAGGTCGCGGTGGCGCGGATCGAGGTGCACTACCACGACGACGGGCGCAGCTGGCGCGACCTCTGGGTCATGCGCTTCGACGCCGACGGGCTGTGCACGGCGTTCGAGGAGTGGCCCATCGCCCCACCGGCGCAATAGAGTCGGCCCATGGCGGCTGCTACGGCGTTCAACGACACCCAGCGCGCGACGCTCGATGCGCTCTGCGAGACCTTCGTCCCCTCGGTCGAGGTGGACACGATGGACCCGGTCGAGGCCGCGTTCATGCGCCGCTCGGCGCTGGACATGCACCTGCCCGCCCAGATCGAGGGCATGCTCGCCGAGGCGATGACCGCCGACGAGCTGGCGGCGGTTGGCGATCTGCTGCACGCGCTCGAGGAGCAGGGCATCGCTGCGGCGCCGGTCGACGTGCGCACCCAGATCGTGCAGGGCATGTCGGCCGCCGACGCGGACGCCAAGCTCGGCCTGACCCAGCTACGCGCGCTGACGCTGCTGCTGTTCTACGCGCTGCCCGACGAGCACGGCCAGAACCCCAACTGGGAGGCGGTCGGCTACCCCGGCCCGGCGTCGGCGCCGCCGGCGCCCGAGCAGGCGCCCAAGACGATCGCGGTGGCCGGCGTGAGCGGCCCGACGGCCACGCTGAGCTGCGACGTGTGCGTGGTCGGCTCCGGCGCCGGCGGATCGGTCATCGCCGCCGAGGCGGCCAAGGCCGGCAAGTCGGTGCTCGTGCTGGAGATGGGCGGCTACCGCAACGAGTCGGACTTCGACCAGCTCGAGCTGCCCGGCTACTCCGAGCTCTACTACGGCGGCGGCCTGGCCACGTCCGAGGACGGCTCGATCTCGATCCTGGCCGGCGCCACGCTCGGCGGCGGGACGGTGGTCAACTACATGAACTGCATCCCCACGCCCGAGCGGATCATCAGCGAGTGGTCCGACCACGGGCTGGAGGGCATGGACGACCCGGCCGCCTACACGCGCGACCACATCCAGGCCGTGCTCGAGCGGCTGGGGGCGAACACCGAGGCGACGAAGCAGAACGGCACGCACACGCGCCTGATGGCGGGCCTCGACGCGCTCGGCCACGAGCACCGGCCGATCGTGCGCAACGCGTCGCTGGACGACGACGCCGAGCTGTGCGGCTACTGCACGGTCGGGTGCCAGAACGGCTGCAAGCGGTCGGCCATGAAGACGTGGCTGCAGGACGCCTCCGACTCCGGCGCCGAGGCGGTCGTGGGCTGCGCCGCCGAGCGGATCCTGACCGAGGACGGCGCCGCAACCGGCGTCGAGGCCAGCGTGACCCACGCCGACGGATCGACCACCGCGCTCACGGTCGAGGCGCCGACCGTGGTCGTGGCGTGCGGGTCGATCGAGTCGCCGGCGCTGCTGCTGCGGTCGGGCATCGGCGGGCCCGCGGTCGGCAAGCACCTGCGGGTGCACCCCGCGTACGTGGTGATGGGCCTCTACGACGAGCCGGTCGAGGGCTGGCGCGGCCAGGTCCAGTCGCTGGTCAGCGACGCCTACGCCGGCCTCGAGGGCGACTTCGGCTTCCTGATCGAGGCGACCACGATCCAGCCCGGCTTCCTCAGCCCCGCGCTGCCCTGGGGCGACGGCGCCACGCACAAGCAGCTGATGCAGAGCCTGCGCTGGCAGGCGCCGTTCATCACCGTGGCGCGCGACCACGGCTCGGGCGAGGTGGTGATCGACGACCTCGGTCGCGCCGTCGCGCGCTGGGGGCTCGGCGACGAGGTGGACGCGCGGCTGGCCGTGCGTGCCCACGTCGAGCTGTGCCGGCTGCACCGGGCCGCGGGCGCGACCGAGCTGTTCACCACGCACGAGTCGGGCCTGCGCTGGCGCAGCGGCGACGACTTCGACGAGTTCCTGACGCGAGTCGAGGCCGCGTCGTACGAGCCAAACGACGTCGCCTGCTTCACCGCCCACCAGATGGGCTCGTGCCGGATGGGCTCGGACCCGGCCGAGTCGGTTGCCGACGGGCAGGGCCAGCTGCACGACACCAAGGGCGTGTGGATCGGCGACGCCTCGGCGTTCCCGACCGCGCCGGGCGTGAACCCGATGATCTCGGTCATGGCGCTGGCCCACCGCACCGCCGGGCACGTGCTTAATGCGGGGGCTACTTCAGGCGCGTAGTCTCAGTTGCACACGAGGGCTACGGAGGGATGCACCAGATGAGCGAAGGCACCCGTGGACCGAAGCCCGACGGCTCGGCCTACAAAGAGCACATGGCGGACATCGAGCGCCGCAACGGCGAGGCGCGCAAGCGCGGCAAGGCCAAGCGCGAGGCGCGCGAGCACGAGGACCTGCGCTCCGACCGCGCGGCCGAGCTGCGCCAGAACACCGAGCTGCGCGGCTCCAAGCACCGCGGCAAGGCCCAGCTCGACTAGAGCGGCTGGACCGCCAGCGCGTTGCGCCACGGATCGCGGACGGTGAAGCCGCCGGCCTCGCGGTCCTCGGTGGCATAGCCGGCGGCGCTCACGCGCTCGCGCACGGCGCTCACGTCGGCGGCGGGCAGCAGGACGGTCCAGTGGCGCAGTCCCACGCGGCCGTCGCCCGCCGGCGGCACACCCTGGCCGCGCCAGGTGTTGAAGCCCAGGTGGTGGTGGTAGCCGCCGGCGCTGACGAACGCGGCCGTGCCCATGTTCGCGATCTCGTCGAAGCCGATCGCGTCGCGGTAGAACGCGAGGCCCTCGTCGACGTCGCCGACGTGCAGGTGCAGGTGGCCCACGCGCACGCCGGGCGCGGCGCGCGCCACCACCGGCCGGCCGTCCACCAGCGTCATCAGGCCGGCCACGTCCAGCGGCTGCGGCGCGCCCTTGGTCAGGTCGTAGGCGTCGTTGAGGTCGGGCCACTGCTCGCGCGGGCGGTCGGCGGCCAGCTCGAGGCCGTTGCCGTCGGGGTCGGGCAGGTAGATCGCCTCGTGCGTGTGGTGGTCCGAGGCGCCCTGGATGGCCGTGCGGCGCTCGGCGATCCGCTGGGCCACGCGCGCCAGCTCCTCGCGCGCCGGGTAGAGCAGCGCCACGTGGTACAGGCCGGCCTCGCGCCCGGGCGCGGTCGCGTCCGGGTCGGCGATCAGCTCGAGCACGGCGCCGGCGCCGCTGCCGACCGTGGCGCGGCCGTCGGCGCGCTCGACCGTGTCCAGGCCGATCACGTCCTCGTAGAACGCCAGCGACCGGTCGAGGTCGGTCACGGTGAGCGCCGCGGGCCCGAGCGCCAGCGTCGCGGGCAGGGTGGCGGCGGTGGTGCTCATGCCCGCTGCGACTCCTCCCGGAACGCCTGCGGCGACAGCCCGCGCTGGCGCTTGAACGCGCGCGAGAAGTAGAGCGGGTCGCCGAAGCCGACCTGCGCGGCGATCTGGCCGACGGTCAGGTCGGTGAACCGCAGCAGCCGCGCCGCCTCGATCATCACCCGGTCCAGGATCAGCTCCTTGGTGGTCTTGCCGGTGGCCTGCGACAGCGCCTTGCTCAGCGCCGGCGCGGGCACGGCCAGCGCGTCCGCGTAGTGGCCCGCCTCGTGGTGGCGGGCGTAGTCGCGCTCCAGCACCTCGGTGAAGCGGCGGTGCATCTGCATCTCCGGGTGGTCGGGCTCGTGCAGCTCGTCGTGGGTGGCGTCGTACCAGCGCTGGAGCCAGATCAGCAGCACCTGGAGCAGGTGGCGCTGGAGGTCCAGCGTGCAGCCGTCGTCGCCGGACCGCGCGGTCTCGGCCTCCAGCGCGGCGATCGTGGCCTCGAGCGACGCCACAGCGTCCGCCGGGACCTCGACCGTGTGGCCGCCGCGGGCCGACAGCAGCCAGGCGGGGTTGGCCAGGCCGGTCGCCGGGCCGGACACCAGGTCGTCCTCGAACCGGATCACGGCACCGTGCAGGCCGACGGCGCCCTCGAACACGTGCACCTGGCCACGACCGATCAGCGTGATGCTGCCGGGCAGCACCTCGACCGCCTGGCCGTCGATCGAGTGGCGGCCGCAGCCCTCGCGCACCCACACCAGCTCGTGGTAGTCGTGCCGGTGAGGGTCGCGCGGGCCGTCCCGGCCGACCGAGACGTCCTCCAGGGTCAGGACCTGGAGCGGCGCCTCGGTGCGGTCGGACAGCTGGTCGGTGGTCAGGTCGCGCGTGGCCATGGCCTGACCCAGACGGTAGTCCTAGGCCGCCTTGACGGCCGAGATGTCCAGGCTCAGCTTGACCTTGTCGCTCACCAGCACGTTGCCGCTGCCGAGCGCCTGGTTGAAGGTCATGCCGTACTCCTTGCGGTCGAGCTTGCCCTCGACCTCGAGGCCCACCCGCTGGTTGCCCCACGGGTCCTCCTCGGTGCCGGTGATCTCGGCCTTGAACGTGATCGGCTTCGTCACGCCGTGGATCGTCAGGTCGCCGGTGATCTCGAGCTCGTCGTCTTCCACCTGCTCGATCGCGGTCGACTCGAACGTCAGCCGTGGGTGCTGTTCGGCGTCGAAGAAGTCGGCCGAGCGCAGGTGCTCGTCGCGGGCGTGCTCGTTGGTGTCCACGCTCGCCACCTGCACGGTTCCGTACGCCTTCGAGTCGGCCAGATCCTGGCCAAGCTCCAGCGTGCCCTCGAACTCGTTGAACGCGCCGCGCACCGTCGCGATGCCCAGGTGCTTGACCTGGAAGTTCACGTTCGAGTGCGACGGGTCGATGCTCCAGGTGCCTACGGGAGTTGCGACTGCGGTGGTGCTCATGTCTGTTGCCTCCTGCGCCCTTGCGGGCGCTCAAGTGGTTGTGCAGTCAACTATCGCAACCGAGGCCGGCTGCACCAATGGGAATTGCTGGCGGATGCATGGACTTTCTGGGAGGCTTGCCATGGGCAGGGGAAACCCCTCACAGGAGGCCCCCATGTCCGATGCAGTCGCCGATTTCAAGCAACGCACCCGCACCACCTGGGCGGGCGGGGACTGGGACTCGATCTCCCGCATGATCGCCGGCGTCGGGCCGGTGCTGCTGGACCGGGTTGGCATCGAGCCCGGCATGGACGTGCTCGACGTGGGCACCGGCAGCGGGGGCACCGTCTCGATCCCCGCCGCCGAGCGCGGCGCCACCGTGACGGGCTCGGACCTGACCCCGGAGCTGTTCGACGCCGCGCGCGAACGCGCACGGGCGGCCGGGGTGGAGGTCGAGTGGGTCGAGGCCGACGCCGAGGACCTGCCGTTCGAGGACGAGTCGTTCGACCGTGTCCTGTCCACCTTCGGCCACATGTTCGCCCCTCGTCACGAGGTCGCCGCGGCCGAGCTGGCGCGCGTCTGCCGCCCCGGCGGGGTGGTGGGCACCTGCACCTGGGCCGCCGACAGCACCCCCGCGGAGATGTTCAAGGTCGTGGGCGGCTTCATGCCGCCGCCGCCTGACTTCGCCCAGTCGCCGATGCTGTGGGGGGAGGAGTCGCACATCCGCGCGATGCTCGAGCCGCAGGGGCTGGAGGTCGAGGTCTTCGCCGAGACCGTGGAGATGACCGGGCCGAGCCTCGAGCAATACGTGGAGGAGTTCGAGCGCGACTTCGGGCCGATGGTCATGGCCCGCCAGATGCTCGGCGAGGAGCGCTGGGCCGAGCTGCACCAGGCCTACCTCGAGCTGACCGAGCGCCACAACACGGCCACCGACGGCAGCCTGCGGCTCGAGCCCGGTTACGTGCTCACGGTGGCGCGAAAGCCCGGCTGACCGCCTAGCTGGCGAAGTCCGGCTGCGCCGCGCGCGCCGAGTCGGTGCGGCCCTTCGGCTCCTCCCACTCCTCCTGGCGCCCGAGCGCGGTCAGGTCGAGCCAGTAGTAGGAGCCGCCCATCGTCTCGGCGCCGCGCGCGTACATCGAGTAGGTGTGGAACACGCGGTCGTCCACGCGCAGGAAGCAGCTGGTGCCGGGGTACTCGCCCTCGAGCAGCTCGTCGCCCCAGTCGCGGAAGTTGTAGATCGCCGGGCCGCGCGAGCGGTCGATCGTCACGTCGAAGTCGTAGTTGAAGTCGCTGCCGTAGGACGAGTACCACGGGTGGTCCCAGCCGCGCTTGGCCTGGTAGCGCTGGATCTGCTCCAGCGGCGCGCGCGAGACGAAAGCGAACGCCGTGTCGCGCACCGCCAGGTGGTCGAGCAGGCCCTGCGAGAGCTCCTCGGCGCCGGCCGAGCAGCTGGGACAGCCGTCCTCCCACTCGGGGTCGAACATGAAGTGGCCCACGATCAGCTGCTTGTGCTCGCCGAACATGTCGAGCAGCGTCGCCGGGCCGTCCGGGCCCTCGAACTCGTACGGCTTGTCGACCTCGACCATCGGCAGCTCGCGCCGCTTCGCGCTCAGCGCGTCGCGCTCGCGCGTCAGCCGCTTCTCGTCGGCCAGCAGCTCCTCGCGGGCGGCCAGCCACTCGTCCCTGGATGCGATCTTGGGAAGACTCATACGTACATACTACCTCATAGTTGGAAAATCAAACCGCCGCAGGTTGGCAGTTCGGGCACCAGAACATCGCCCGCGCGGCCATCGTCTCGCTGCGCACCGGGGTGCCGCAGCGGTTGCAGCGCTCGCGCTTGTACACCTGATGGCGGTCCGTGCCGGTCAGCTTCGCCAGCGGGCCGGCCGCCTCGGCGCGCGGGACGGTCACGATCTTGCCGGTCCTCTCGCCGTAGGCCAGCATCTTCTTCGCGGTCGCCCAGATCGCGTCCACCTCGCCGGCCGCAAGCGAGCGCGACTCGCGGTGGGGCTCGATGCCGCACGCGAACAGGATCTCGGCGCGGTAGATGTTGCCGAGGCCCGCGATCACGCTCTGGTCCAGCAGCGCGGCGCCGATCGGCATCTTGCGGTTTGCCAGCGCGGAGCGCATCCGGTCGGCGCGCGCGTGGCGGCGCAGCGGGTCGGGCCCCAGCCGCGCCATCAGCTCCTCCTCCTCGGGCGGGTCGATCAGCTGCGAGACCACGGCGCCGGCCAGGTCCATCCCGCGCTCGTCGCCGATGAAGCGCAGCCGGGTCGTCTCGCGCGCGGGCGGGCCGGGCAGCTTGTAGCGGCGAAACTTGCCGAACAGGCCCAGGTGCACGTGCACCGACAGGTCGTCCTCGAAGCGGTAGAGCAGGTGCTTGCCGTAGGCGTCGACTTTCGTGAGCACCTTGCCGTCGACGGCGTCGGCCGCGTCGCTGGCCCAGCCCTGGGGTGACGAGACCGCCAGCCGCTGGCCGCCGAGCTCGTCGGTGTGGATGCGCGCGTGGCGGTGGATCGTGTGGCCCTCGGGCATTGCGCTCAAGCTAAGCGGGTCCGCGCGCGTGCGCACGCGTGGGATAGTGGGACGCCAATGACCCGGAAGATCGCCGTCGCCACCGTCGCCCTGCTCACCGTGCTCGCGCCGGCCGCGTCCGCGCGCGAGACCTTCAAGCGCATCGCCGGCGTCAAGTCCGCCGGCACGCCCGCGAAGTACAACAAGGTCGGCATCCTCAAGATCGGGTCGGCGCGCGCGAAGAACATCCTGGTGCTGAACCCGGGCACGTCCGCTTCGGCCGCCTACTTCGCTCCGCTGGCGCGGGATCTGACCTCCAAGGCACCGGGCTGGCAGGTGTGGGCGGTCGAGCGGCGCGAGAACCTGCTCGAGGACCATTCGGTGTTCAACCGGCTCAAGCGCGGCGCCGCCACGCCCCAGCAGTCCTTCGACTACTACCTGGGCTACCTGGCCAACCCCCGCATCAGCCCGCGCTTCAGGTCGATCCCCGACTCCAGCGTCGCCTACGCCAGGCAGTGGGGGATGCGGACCGGGGTCGGTGACCTGCGCCGCGTGGTCGCCTCCGCCAAGCGCGCCGCCGGCCGGCGCGGCAAGGTCGTGATGGGCGGTCACTCGCTCGGCGGGACGATCACGATCGCGTACGCCACCTGGAGCTTCGGCGGCAAGCCGGGCGCGCGCGGCCTGTCGGGGCTGGTGCTCATCGACGGCGCCTCGCGCACCGAGGCCGTCTCCGTCGCCGCGGCGCGGGAGTCGGTCGCGAAGCTGCGCGCCGGTTCGCCCTGGCTCACCTTCGGCGGCATCCCGGCGCCGTTCACGGGGCTGTTCAACACCGGCGGGTCGCTGAACGCGCTGCGCGCGCCCAACGCGCCGTCGCTGACGCAGAACTTCCCGCTGCTGCCGTCGAACCTCAAGCCGCCCGTCCCGGCCACGAACCTCGGCCAGTACGGCTACGCGCTCGACACCCAGACGTCGCCGCCGAGCCTGGCCGCGGCGCAGGGGCACATCGGGTCGCTCGCCCCGACCGGATCGCCACGCGGCTGGGTGCAGGGCAGGGACATCTCGCCGATCCGCCGCTTCGCCCAGATGTTCGCCGGCGACCGCTTCCAGTCGCTGGACGGCACCGCCTGGTACCACCCGCAGCGGCTGTCGATCGACGCCGGCGCCGTGGGCAACGGCATCGCCAACCCGGCCCAGAAGGTGCTGGGCGTGCGCTCCACGCGCGGCCGCGCGCTGCCGCGCGACCTGCGCATCTACGCGTTCGGGGCCGCCCTTGGCGGCAAGCGCGTGCCGGCCGCCGCCCGTGCGCTCGCGCGCCAGTCGAAGATCCCCAGCGCGCAACCTGCGCCTGGCCGCGCGGCCGTCGACCTACTCCCACAACGACCCGAACTCCGCCTATCCCAGGAACAGGTTCGTCGACGGCCTGGTGCCGTTCCTGAAGGGCATCCAGAGGCGGCGCTGATGCTGCGGCCGCTGCCCGACGGGTTCGCCGCCACCCGGCTCGCGATGCACCGCGTGGCCGAGGACCGGATGAAGCCGGCGCGCGAGGCGGTCACCGGCCGCTTCGGCCTGCGCGCGACGCCGGGCGGCTTCGGCACGCCGCCGTTCGGCGAGGTGGAGGAGTGGCACGTGGACGGGGTCGAGCTGATCGTCCGCCGCGGCGCCTCGGACATCGAGCGCGCGCCGATCGAAGGCGTCGCCCCGGACGCCGCCGCGGCCCTGGCCGATTGGTTCGCCTTCGGCTGGGGCGTGCTCGAGGAGCTGCGCGCCGAGGCGGCCGACGCAGAGCTCACGCCGTCGGCCGTGCAGCTGTGGCCCGAGCACTTCGACGTCGGGGTCGACTTCGCCTCGGTCAACTACGGCGCGTCACCGGGCGACGAGGCGCACGCCGAGCCCTACCTCTACGTCGGCCCGTGGGAGGCGCCACCCGAGGGTCCGCTGTGGAACGCCCAGGGCTTCCCGGGCGCGGAGCTGGCGTACGCCGAGCTGCTCGAGGCCGACGATCGGCGCGCGGCGGCGCTGGAGTTCTTCCGCAGCAGGCGGGACGCACTCCAGTCGAGCTAGTCGAGAGCGAAGACCTCCTCCACCGGGAGCCCGAAGCCGGGTAGCAGCGGAGAGCTCAGCTGCTCGCCCTCGCCGATCTCCTGCGAGACATCGAACGCGACTCGACGGCCGCCCGCGAGCGGCGGTAGACGAGCACCGAACGCGCCTCGGTGTCGACGAGCCATAGCTCGGGAAGCCCGCGGCGCTCGTAGCCGTCCTTCTTGGCTCCGACGTCGTAGCGCCAGGTCGATGGCGAGCGGACTTCCACGGCGAGGTCCGGCATCGGATAGGGCATGGGCGCGTCAACTGCGGGAACCCGATCGGCCGAGTACCACAGCACGTCCGGCGCATACACATTGCGGTCGTCGATCGCGATATCGATCGGCGACACGGTGCTGCCTCGCCCGGGCGCCGCGCGCAGCCAGGTCATCAACGCGAACAGGATGTTGTTTGCGACCTGCCCGTGGATCAGCCGTGCGCTATTCACGACCACCTCGCCGTTGACGAGGCTCCACGGCCGCTCGCGGTCTGCTTCCGGCAGCGCCACGAACTCCTCGGCGGTCATGAGGCTGCTCGCGCCCACGGTGCCCATCGTAGACCTCACTCATCACCTTCCCAATCCGCCGGCCCCTCGCGCGGGATGAACCGGCAGCACGTGCTCCGGCGGCAGCTCAGATCCTCGAGGTGGTCGAACGCGCGCGAGCGCCAGGTGGTGCCGAGGTGCAGGATCGACATGCCGTACTCGACCGCTCAGGCGATCGCCGTGCTCGAGCGCGGCGACGCGTGGATTCGGCGCACCGTCATCCTGCAGGTACAGCGCGACGACCCGCCCGTCCGCCACCACCCACCAGTCCCGCTGCGGGGTCTCGATGCACTCCACGTCAATCACGTGACCGAGCCTGGGCACCACCGCGTCACGGCTCAAGACCGCGTCGTGACAATTCAGTACCGCTCGGCCACGCAAGAGCGTTACGGTGCCGCCACGCCATGGAGGCCGCTGCCCCACAACCCACCGATTCGCTTCGCGTTGCCTGCGCCCAGCTCCAGAACCGCGTCGGCGATCTCCAAGGCAACGCCGAGGCCATCGTACGGGCGATGGAGTGGGCGGAGGGGGAGGAGGCCGACGTCCTACTGCTGCCCGAGCTCTGCCTGACCGGCTACCCGCTGGAAGACCTCGTACTGCGGGCCGACTTCGTCGCCCAGACCCACGCAGCGCTCCAGGAGATCGCCACCCACGCGGGCCGCTGCACCACCATCTGCGGCACGCTCGGCACCGTTCCGCCACGGCGCGACTGGGACACGGTCACGCGCACGTCCACCATCGCCGCCGCCGTGCTCTGTGACGGCCAGGTGCGCGGCACCTACAACAAGACGCTGCTGCCTACCTACGACCTGTTCTCCGAAGCGCGGACGTTCGCGGCCGGCACCAACCCGGGCGCTCTCTGGAGGATCGGCGGTGTCGTGGCGGGGATCTGCATCTGCGAAGACCTCTGGTCAGGCGATGGCCCGCCCGAGCTCCAGGCGGCCAACGGCGCCCAGATCCTGCTCGTGCCCAACGGCTCGCCGTATTACCGCGACAAGCGCATGTCGCGCTCGACCACGGCCGCCGAGGTGGCGCTGCGCAACGGCATCCCGGTCATTTACGTCAACTGTGTCGGCGGGGTGGACGACCTCGTCTTCGACGGCGGCGCGATCTTCGCCGATCCCGACGGCTCGATCCGTTACCTCGGCCCACAGTTCGACACGGCGCACTTCTGGCTCGATGTGCCCGTGGCTCCGCCCCGGCCGGTGCAGACGTCGCCCGTCACCGTGCACACCCGGATCCAGGCCCCCCGCGGACCGATCCCCCAGCCCGACCATGCGCCCCAGTACGAGGCGATGGAGGAGATCTGGCGTGTGCTCGCCATCGGCGTGCGCGACTTTGCCCACGCCAACGGCTACCAGAAGGCGATCCTCGGGCTCTCGGGCGGCATCGATGCCGCGGTGGCCGCAACCGTCGCCGTCGATGCCCTCGGCGCTGACAACGTGGTCGGCGTCTACATGCCCGCGCCCGACCCCTCGGAAGACGACGAGGACGACCGCGTCGGGGCCGAGCGGCTGGGCAAGACGCTTGGGCTGGACTTCGTGCACCGACCGCTCGGTCCGGTGGCACCGGCACTCGAAGGTGCGGCCGACCAGGTCGGCGATGCTCCCTCGGGCGATGCGCTCGACGAGCTCTACGCGCGTGCGCGCGCGGCCGTCCTGCGCACGATGGGCGAGGCATCCGACGCGATGGTGCTGGCGACCGGCAACAAGTCCGAGCTCTCGATCGGCGCCGGCATCCTCGGCGGCGACATGACCGGCGACTTCGCTCCTCTGCGCGACTGCCCCAAGACCCTTCTCTACCAACTGGTGCGCTGGCGCAACCAGTCAGAGGAGGAGGACGACATTCCCGAGGAGGTCCTCGACCGCACCCCCACCATCCGCTCCCGCGAGGAGCTCTCCCTGCCCTCCTACCGCGAGCTCGACGCCATCATCGAGCACTTCATCGAGCTGGGGGAGGGAGTCGAGGAGATCGAGGCCGCCGGCTTCGACCGCGTCGTTGTCGAGAACGTGCTGGACCTGATTATCGGCGCCGAGCGCAAGCGCCGGCTGGTGGCGCCGGGGGTGAAGATCACGGCCCGGGCGTGGGGGAAGGATCTGCATATGCCGGTGACGAATGGGTGGCGGCCGTTTGGGTGACCTGGCCGCCGGCCTCATCACCCGAGCGGAGATGCTCGCTGGCGCCGCGGACAAGCCTCTGCCCCAGAATTACGTCCGATGACGAGGTTCCACACGGTGACTCGCTGGGCTGACTAGACAACGAAGGCGACACTGTGGCGAGCACGCGTAACGGCGACATACATGCTCTCGGGCTTGCTAAGGACAGTTGGATCTCGCGTCTCGAGGAACTTACGCATGGGCCTGGTGGTGATGATCATGACGTGGTCGTAGGTACTTCCTTTGGAAACTCCGATGTTGATCGCCGGCAATCCGAAGGTGTTCGCTCGTTTATCCCACCGGAGTACCTGGGCCCTATGGGTCGCGTGATACTCGACCGCTTCTAGGCCCTTGAGCTCGAAAACGCCGTGGTGTCCGTCACAGACTTCCTCCGCCGCGACCAATGGTTCGAGGTCGGGAAACAACTGGCTAGCGAGGTCGCAGATTGGTTGGTTGCAACGGTGGCTGACGCTTCTCGTCGTCTGCGTGCACACATCGCGACGGTCGTCGAGCCACCGGACGAACCCAGGGCCCAAGAACTGCTTGTTCTTGGCGCTTCGGTTCGTGGAGTACGTCCGCTGGCGGGGATCGCCGACAACGGTTACCCGTATTTTCGACGCGAACAGGAGGTCCAGGAGATCGAGGTCCCAACCGGCCAGATCCTGGACTTCATCGATGTAGATGTCGTCATAGATCCGTTCAAGTCGGCTGATCACGCTGCCGCCGGCTTCTTGGTTGATCGTGTGCGCTAGGTCTGAGGCAGCTTCGCGCCAGACATCGTTGTTGCTGTCGAGAAAGTAGCTGCGCTTGGTCTTGGCGATTCTTTGGGGCCGCTCCGCGACGAAGTTGAGACTCTTGATTAAGAACGGTTTAGAGAACTTGACGGCTTGGTAAGGCCGCACGCCGTCCCTCAGGACGAACGTGTACCAGCCGGCAAGATCAACATGGTCGGGCACCGCGCCGCATCGAGCCTCGATGCGGCTCTTGATCTGCGCCAAGTTCTCAGTCGTGAATGTGGTGATTAGGACCCGCCGGCCTGGGTCCGCAAGCGCTCTGTCGATGACCTCTTGGGTCTTGCGGGCTCCTGCAGCCGCGATAATCGCCCGGTTAGTTTGCGGTGACTGCGTCACGAATGTATGCCGGCATGCTGACTGCCTGGTCGGTTTCGAAAACGCGGAGCGCCCACTCGGTCTTGTGGGCCGTCATCCACGCAGTGAGGGCATGTTGATCCTTGTGCTCCGTGCCGAGCGCAGCGTTCAGCGAATCGAGGTCGTTAGCCGCGAACATCTGCGGCTCGAGCGTCTGACCGTCGGACGAGTCGGTCCCTGTATGCACCGAGATCGAACCGTGCTTGGTGTAGGGCTCGTACCTGGCTTGGATCTCTTCCGGCTCGCTCTTATCAAGGTCGGTTACGACAATGACTCGCTTCCCGAGGGGAAGCGCAATGTCGAGGAATCGCCTGAACGACAGCCCGCTGCGTTGATGACGTCCACTCCATCCTCGATCGGGAGCTTTCCGTGTGCATCGCGGTAGGCACGCTGGACGATGAGGTCGTCGGACGGCCCTTCGACCAAGATCGCTCTCTCCGCGAGCACAAGCCGCAGCGTGTCGTAGCCAGAGAGCTTCTTGAAGTAGTCGAGCGTCTCGGCGGGCAAATCGCGGAGCCGCATTTTGGTCTGTGGGCCAACCAGGAGGAGCCGATCGAGGCCTAGCTTGTTCAGCACATAAGAACTGTGAGTCGCGATCAGCACCTGCCGGTCCTCACAGCAATCGCTGATCCTGTCGACGAAACGGTTCAGGTTCGCCGGCGATAGGTGGTTCTCCGGCTCTTCGATGAGGACCACCTGGCTGACGTCGCGAGACCGGTGCAATGCGAGCAAGACCTTGAGCATGCTGCGACTGCCGTTACCAATGAACTGGAATGGCAAGTCTTCCAGGTGGGGAACGAGGCTCGTTTCCCAGGCGGTCTTCAGAGACACGTCGATCGAGAGCCTCAGGTCGCCCGTGCTCAGGTTCGCCGGGCTCTCGGCGAGGTCCTCGTTGATGCTCTGGATGGCGGCATTGTTCGCAAAGGTCTCACGAAGGCTCCGGTACGCGCGCGCCAGCTCCACCCGCTCGGACGTTTCGAGGCGTGCGGAGATGATCTCCTGGAGGTGATAGTCGGCGCCGCTCTGAAGTCGAATCTCCGAGGCGTCGATGCGCGACGGCTTCAGGGGGAGGCCGCGACGCGTCACGGCGTTTCCAGCGAAGCTCAGCCACTCCACCTTGTAGTACTCAGTTGGCACCAGCGCCACTTGTGCCGTGTCCTGAATGAAGGACGCGTGTTCTTCGCTGTAGGCGGGGTCGAAAGCGGCTCGTATCCGCAGTCCGGGGCAGTCTTCTGCATCCACATTATTCCGCCCGCAGAGCGTCGCAAGGGCCGCTCCGCCGTCATCCTCGAGGAACAGATCTATGAGGAACTCGGGGGGCGTCGCCGGTTTGCCAACTGCTATTGCGTCGGTGTACTTCTTCGCCGCGACTCGATTGAAGAGGTAAGGCGAAAGCGCGTATCCGAGGTACCGGTCACCCAAGCGGGAAGTCAGCGCGAGGTTGACGGCCTCAAGCAGGGTGCTCTTACCTACATCGTTGTCTCCCACCAAGATGTTGACGCCAGAATCGAAGTCGAGGCTGAAGTCTTGAAACACCCTGTAGTTCTCAATATGGATCTTGCGTACCACGGTCATCACTTGAATCGTCGCTGCCGCGGAGGACGGAGTCGTCGAATGGCGCTGGTTCAAGTCCGGGACCACCGCGTGAGCGCCGCGAGCCGGCGCCGCAGATCACGTTGAACCCCCACCGGCAGTTGCTGATCACCCGGAGTCCGCGTCACATGTGGTCGGTGCGATCATGAAACAGTGGATGGCAATCGGGAAGCGGCGATCGCGCCCTGCCGCGTGGTGTAACCGTGCGTGCCAGTGAGACAGAGGCTGGGCAAGCGTGGCTTGAGAACTTTGCCGCTCCGGATGTCCCAGCCGCAACCGTGTTGCTTGATCGCCTCCGCTTCGCGAGCCTGAGCACTTTGAGTGTGGGGCTGCGGGGTCACCTCCGCGAGCTGACTCGCACCGGTCAGATCGAGTCGCCGGTTATGGCCGTCCCTGAGCGCGCATTGTCCGATTTTGAACTTCGGGAAGGCGCAAGCGCCCCGCTGATTGGCTTCCGCGACTTTCTTCCGGGCGGCCCGATGAGCGTCACCCCCGGCAGCGAGGGCTTCGTCGGCAGGCTCCTCAGAGACTTCGCGGCTGCTGGGTCGCGAAGTTCTAGCGATGGCTGGATCGCGCCCAATGCCGACTTGGCTCGGCTGCGGAATGAGAAGTGCCGATCAATCGTCCTCACCACCGATTACATCGGCTCAGGAGACCAGATCCTTTCGCTTGCGCGGGCCATCTCGCGGCACCGCACCATCCGAAGCTGGAGGTCGGGCGGGTTCCTCAAGATTTACGCTGTCGCGTTCGCTGCGACACCCGCTGCTCTCGAGCGCATCCGCAAGGGGCCGCTTATCGATGGCGCGTGGTCAGTCGAAGGAGCGCCCACGATTGAGACCGCCGCGATCGGGTGGCGCGATGAGGTCCATGAGAGCATTCGACAGCTCTGTTGGACCGAGACCACGATTGCGAAAAAGTGGGCGCTTGGCTGGCGCGATACGGCTGGCCTCTTCGTTTCTGAACATGGCGTCCCGAACAATGTGCCCGCGATCTTTTGGCAGGAGAAGGCATGGAAGCCCCTCTTTCCTTGGAGGAAAGTTCCGAGCGAGGTCGCCGAGCAGTTCGGCGACCTTCGGCCGGGGCCAACACTCCCCGAGCTAGCCACCAGGGTTGGGCAGCTCCGCATTGGTCAGAACAAGCAGATCAACTCAATGCCGGCGCCCAGCACGCTCTTAATCAAGCTGTTGCTCCTGGTCTCAAAGCGGCGGCGAGCAACCGAGTTCTACGCAAGCCAGCTTGCGATCGACATCGAAGAGGTAGTGGGTCTGAGGGAGGCCCTAGAGCGGCTCGACCTCATCGATGCCACAGGAAACATCACTACCCGGGGCCGCAGCGAACTCGATGCGCGGAAACGCGCTCGAAGGTGGACTACCGCCGAGATCTCGGGCTCAGACGAACCGTACTATCCTCGCAGCCTGAGGTGAGGGGGTGGGATTGTTCGCTTAGTGTTGCCAATGGCATTGCTATTGGCCGGGGGAGTCGGTACGCCGGCTCCTCGGGGTGCGGCTCACCGCATCCCAATGCGCAAGCCCACGCCTACGTGTGGACAGACGAACGGCTAACTCCCTGCGAAGGCTTGGGTCGCCGTCCGTCTGGCCCTGCGGGGTGGTATCAAAGGTAAGTGAACCGGCTGCCTCCTCACCTCTACCGACTCGAAGCGGAAAAGCGGGGCGTCGATGCTTACACCATCCGACGTGCGACGGAGGTCGCACGAGATGTGTCCGGGCGCGGCGCGACACCGGTTTTCACCCTTAGGCACCTAGCCGAGTTGACGGGGGTGTCGTACCGCTACCTACGCGACGTGGTCGCCCGGAACCGTGACCCATACCTCAGCATCACCCGACCTAAGAAGGGTGGTGAGACTCGGGCCATTTCAAGCCCCGAGCCCGTTCTTATGGACGCGCAGCGCTGGATTCTCCGCCGAATTCTCGCGAACTCCGATACGGATGCCTCGAGCTTTGCCTACCAGCGGGGCCGCTCGATCGTCGACTGCGCAGCAGAGCATGCTCGTGCTCGCTGGTTGGTCAAAGTCGATGTCCACGACTTCTTCCCAAGCATCCGTGAGCGCCAGATCTTTCCCATCTTCGCGGACCTGGGCTATCCGCGGTTGCTCGCCCTGGAACTGACACGGATCTGCACGCGGGTCACCGGAACCGACGCGCCAACAGCAAGGCTCGATCGCTACCAGGGCAAGGCTCCTTACCACGTATCGGAACCGGGGTCCTTGCCTCAGGGAGCTCCAACAAGCGGCATGTTGGCCAATCTGGTGATGAAGCCCGCGGACCGCGATCTGACGGCCTACGCCGACGGTCTGGGGCTCGTCTTTACGCGCTACTCCGACGACATCGTCTTCTCGAGTACTAACGCCTTTTCGCGGGAGACAGCGAACGCTGTGATCAGGCGAGCCGCACAGACCCTCAAGGGTCAGGGCCTCTCGATCCACTGGGCGAAGACCAGGGTCGTCTCGCCCGGCGGAAGGAAGATCGTCCTTGGTCTGCTCGTCGATGGAGATCAACCCCGCTTGCTCCCGGAGTTCAAACGACGGCTTGACGTTCATCTCCGCGGGGTGGAGAAGTTTGGTCTTCCTCAGCACGCTACGCACCGTCGCTTCGACTCGATTCTGTCGATGATCAATCACATCGATGGATGCATTGCCTTCGCGTCGAGTGTTGATCGTGGCTTCGCGGAAGACTTCGCCGACAGGTGGGCCTCGGCTCTACGAGCCAGTGGCTATCCGCGCTAACGCGCTCCTGGGATGGGCGGTGACCGGCACCGATCCAACGGGGGCCACGCAGGGCCGTTTCGCCTCCCAGGCCTCGCGAGACCTGTCTTGCCGCTTGAGCCCTAACCGGCCTTCTCGATAGCAGCAGAGATTCAAGCCAGTACCCACGTTGTTGTGAACTCAGCGGCCCCGGGCGGGTAGGCAGACGCTGGCGTTCGGGCCCTCGCTCGCTACGCCCGACCGGGGGTGCAGGCAACAGTTCTGCCCGCACGGCATCCGTTGAGCTCTCATGCTTACTCTGCACCATCATCCGTCGCGCTGCGTGTGGGCGATCCCTACCCAGCCACGAGTCTCACCGCCACGAGCGCAACCTTGTCCGACCCCCTAAGCCCCAGCCAGAGGAGCAGACTGATGAGCCGCGTGCGGACGCGGGACACCGCGCCCGAGATGGACCTCCGTCGCGCACTCTGGGCGCTCGGAGTTCGCGGGTGGCGACTCCATGCGAAAGATGTGCCGGGCCGTCCCGACTTGGTTTGGCGCTCGCGCCGCACCGCAGTGTTCGTGGACGGCGCCTTCTGGCACGGCCATCCCGACTACTACAGAGGACAGTCAGGCAAGTTCTGGGATGAGAAAATCGCCCGGAACCGTGCACGTGACGGGTCGGTCAATGAGCAGCTCAGGGCACGTGGCTGGACCGTCCTACGTTTCTGGGATTTCGAAGTAGCGCGCGACGCCTCGGCTTGTGCCGAGCGGGTGCGGTCGGCGCTGGAATCGTAGGGGAACACGCGTTCGCCACCCGTCCGGGGCGACGGGTAGTGTGCCTGCCGCCGTGACTCAGATATTCACAATCATGGACTTGTTCGCCGGGTGCGGCGGAATGACGCTGGGCTTCGAGGCATCTGGGCGCTTTCGCTCCGTTTTCGCCATCGAATCGGAACGGGCGGCCGCGGAGACTTACCGGCGGAACTTCGGGTCCCACATCGCTACCGGACTCATCGAGTCGGTCGAGGAGTTCCCTCGGGCGGATGTTGTTATCGGAGGCCCGCCGTGCCAGGGCTTCTCGCCGCTGAACATGCGCGGAGTCGGTCTGGACCGGCGTTCGCTGTGGAGGGAGTATCTGCGGGCTCTAGATGAAGCCCAGCCGTCCGCATTCGTCATGGAGAACGTTCCGGAGCTGCTCCGGTCGGCTGAGTACCAGGCTTTCTCGGATGCCGCCCGGGAGCTCGGATTCGAAGTTGAGGGGGCAATCCTCAACGCCGCTGACTTCGGTGTGCCGCAGCGTCGCCGGCGAGCGTTCGTCATCGGCTCCCGCGTTGGGCCGCCCGAGTGGCCCGAGCGCCATTTCTTCCCTCCATCAGAGGTTCCCCCTGGAGGTCAGCCGTGGAGGACTGTTCGGCAAGCTCTGAGCGGACTGCCCGCTGTGCCTGACAACCGCAACTGGCACAGCCCCCGGAACCCTCGCGCAATGAGCGTCGAGAGGTATAAGGCGATACCGAACGAGGGGGAGGGCCGCTTCGACCTGGCTGCACGGCGCCCTGATATCACGCCGGCTTGCTGGCTTCGCAAGAAGTCGGGCTCAACCGACGTATTCGGTCGGCTCTGGTGGGATCGCCCGGCCTTCACGATTCGGACGGAGTTCTACAAGCCGGAGAAGGGCCGGTATCTTCATCCGGCCGAACATCGACCGCTGACGGTGCGGGAAGCCGCTCGCCTTATGACATTCCCGGATGAGTTTGTGCTTCCGCTCGACCAACCGATGACCGCGGTCGCGAAGCAAGTCGGTAATGCGGTGCCGCCGATGCTGGCGGAAACGCTCGCTCATGCCCTGGCGAGCCAGCTTGATGCGTTTGCGGCAGTCCCGGTAGCCGTCGCTGCCTAGCTGTCGCGACGCTGCTCGCGCCGCCGCCTGTGCAGTTCGGCCGTCTCTAGGAGATGGTCCGCGTGACAGAGGGTCACGAGGTTTGAGATGTCGTGGCGGTCGGTCAGCGGCATGGCTTCCAACTCGTCGGCCATGGCGACTCGGTGGTGTACCTCCAGGTAGAACCGCGCGTCGCCCGCTGCTAGCGCCTTCTCGCGGTTTCGACCGCAGGCCTGACAGGTGTAGTTGTCTCGCTCGAAAACCTGTGCCCTCAAGTCCTCCGGGTAGAGCCGCTGGGATGCCTCCCTCCGGTCTTCGGGTGCCGTTGACATGAGCCGGTATTCGCTCGGGCTCAGGTCGGGCTCGTCGATATGGGAGTTGATCGGCCAGCCCACCTCGTCCCGCAGCTCTCGTACGCGACGGCTGCCTTCGGCAATACCGCTCACATAGTCAATCTGCTCGCGGGTGACGACGCGACGCACGTTTGCTTCTAGGAAGGCCTCGATTCGGCTCCGCGCGGACCCCGGGCGATTGCGAATTTCGTTTGCGGACTGCCACTGCTGTGCCCGCTCCGCATCGGGCACCATGCTTTCGAGGCGATACGTGCTTGCGCCAAGCTCGGCTATCTCGTAGCCGTCCTCGACTCTGAGCTCGCGAACGCGTCGGGCCCACTCGTGGATGCCGCTTACCGCGGCAAGTTCTTCGCCGTGCACCGGCTGGCCGACGTGCCGGCCCAGGTAAGCGAGGATTTTTCCTTTGCCGCCTTCGCCTCGCCGCGCCTTGGGACGAGGCCCGAAGTGGTCGAGCTGTGCCCCGACAATCTCGGCGACGACGTCGTCAACCTCCTGACGTGCCGCGGAGCCGGACTCGACCGCATCGGCGAGCCCGAGCAGCCTACGCGCCGCAATGCGTAAGCGGTCGGCGTCTTCCGCGGGATGCCCCATCCAACGGACGTTCTGCGTTCCGCCGCCCGACCCTGCCAGCCCAGATCGACAGTCACTCAACGAAGCTGAGGTTAGTACTGATAGCAACGCTGTCCCCGGCCCAAATTGCGCCGCTGTGTCCACGGAGAGCGCCCGGCCCCCTGGCGTGGCGCTCGTGCCAATCGTCACTCCAGCCGGTCACGGCCCAAGGCGAGCGTCTCCGGCCGATATCTCACCCGGACGCTGGCGCGGGCAGGTACCCCCCAAAAGCGACGGTCTCGTCGAGCACAGTCTCAGTGCTCTCCTTGAACTCTTTAAACATGTCGAGGCCCATTCCAAGGACGACTTTGTCCAGACTTCCGAGCATTACGTTTGCCCACCGAAAGGCTCGTCTGAGGGCCTCAGCCTTTCGAGAGCGGCGCCATTCGCTGAGCGCTACTAACCAACCGGTCAGTTTGAACCGGAGCTGCGCGTCGGAGAGCCCGACACTCTCAAGTCCTGGCCCCATCTCGGCGCGCTGGAGCTCTTCTAGAATGGCCGGTAGAGTCTCCCGAGCCTTAAGGTCTCGCCAGGCGCTCGCATACGCGTCGATGAGTTCGTTAGAGGAACCTGCCCTCGGCAGCGCCCGCACGACGTCCACAGTTTCTTCTAGAAGTTCCGACAGGTCTAGTAAAAACAGTCCCACCGCTGTCTGATCTTCTTGCCGGTAGGGGTTGTCGCCTTCGTGAACGGGCTCGAGGACCTGGTCAACCAGCGCATAAAGGGCCTCGGGTTCGCGCTCGTACTGAGCCCAGGCCCGCCGGAGCCGATCCGGAGCGCGCCAACGTTCTCGCTGGCTTCGGGTTCTTCGAGCGAGATAGTACTGGGACCAAACGCCATCAAGGCTCCTGAAGCTCGGGTCCGCGGCTTGATGGCGTCGCGATCGGTCGCCGCTCGTGAGGGCGCGCGCTCGAAGGAAATGCTGGACCCGTCGGATGTCTGGCTCCTCCACTACATCGCGGCGGATCACCAGGCCGAATCAACAGCGCCCACTCAGCCTCGGTCCACGGGGGATAGCGCGCCACCGAGCCGAACATGCCACACGAGACGGCTACCTGCCAGTCGGGAGGACCAGGTTTGCCTAGGGCGCGTTCGCCAACAGCGCTGCGCGTAGCGCTCGACCATGGGCACCAACAGATCGCATCGGCCCGGTTCGGCAGCGACTACCAACGCGGCATCTTCTGCGACGAGTGGGGCCTAGTGCCTCAACCGCGCCGAGCTCAGGTCCAGCCTGCGGATGACCTCCTGGGCCACGTCGCTGCGCACCTCGCCCTCGTCCTCGAGCTCGAGCACCGCCTCGCGGGCCGCGGTCAGCAGCTCGCCGTCGGTGCGGGCGGCCGCCTCGAGCAGGTCGTCGGCGGCATCGGCGTCGTCGGCGTCGTCGGCGGCCCGCAGGTTGCGCAGCTCGTACTCGCGCTCGAGCCAGTGGCGCTCGTCCTCGCCCAGCCCGTGGCGCTCGGCCGCCTCGGGCAGCGCCTTCAGCGCCACCTCGCTCGCGGTCTGCAGCGCCAGCCGCTTCTCCTCCTCGACCGCGTCGGGGTCGGTCAGGCCCAGGCGCCGCACCAGCGGGCGCAGCGTCAGCCCCTGCACCAGCAGCGTGGCGACGATCACGAACAGCGTCAGCACGATCGCCAGTCGCGCCCGGGCACGGCCCGCCGGCGTCCAGCGACACGGGGATCGACAGCGCCGCGGCCAGCGCCACCGACCCGCGCACGCCGCTCCAGCCCAGCGCGATCCGCCACGGCCGTGACGAGGGCGGCCGCACGTTCTCCCTCAGCCTGCTGGCCGTGCCCCGCCAAACGGGCGCGATGGTCAGCGCCCACAGCAGCCGCAGCCCGATCACCGCGACGGTGACCGCCACGCCGGCCAGCAGCACGCGCCCCATCGGCTGGTCGACCGTGTCGACGATGTCGCGCGCCTGCAGCCCGACCAGCAGGAACAGCAGCGAGTTCAGGACGAACGCGATCACGCGCCAGGCCGACTGGATCTCCAGGCGCACCAGCGGGTCCACGTAGCCGTGCGAGTGGTGGCCGACCCACAGGCCGGCGGCGACGGCGGCCAGGATGCCCGAGCCGTGCACCAGCTCGGCGGCCACGTAGGCGACGAAGGGCGTGACCAGCGACAGCCCCGCCTCGATCTGCGTCGGACCGGCTGCGGTTTCGCAGCAGGCCGACGACCCACGCGACGGCGATGCCGCCGCCGACCCCGCCGCCGATGGACAGCACCAGCTCCAGCAGCCCCTTCGCCGCCTCGAACTCCTGGGCGGCGGCGGCGGTCCCGGCCACGCCGACCAGGGCGAAGGCGACGCCGTCGTTGAACAGGCTCTCGCCGCGGATCACGGCCAGCAGGCGCGGCTCGGCCGCCTCGCTCTCCAGCACCTGCACCGGCGCCAGGGCGTCGGTGGCCGACAGCGCGGCGCCCAGGGCGAAGGCCACCGGCCAGCTCAGGTCGATCACGTAGTGGGCCACCACGCCCACGCCGGCGGCGGTGGCCACCACCAGCACCGAGGCCAGCAGCCCGATCGACACGGCGTTGCGGCGCAGCTCGCGCACGGGCGCGAAGTAGCCGTCCACGTAGAGCAGGGGGCGACGAAGACCAGGAGCACCAGCTCGGGCTCCAGCGGGATCGACGGCAGCCCGGGTATGAAGGCCAGCCCCACGCCGCCGGCCACCAGCACCACCGGCTCGGGTATGCCGATCCTGCGGGCCAGCGAGCTCAGCGCCACCCCGACGATCACAAGCAGGACGATGGCCTCGGCCACCCCGGTGGCGCCCGCGGACATCGCAGCGAGGCTAGAGGGCGTCCTCAGGTAGGTATTGGTGCATGACCAGCACCATCGAGGTCGACCGACCAAGGGCAGCTCATCGCGTTCTCGTTCGACGACCTGATGCGCTACCACGGCCCGGGCTCGCCGGGCGGGGTGGCGATCGCGTTCAAGGTCCTCGAGCGCGCGCTCCCGCTGCTCGATCCCACTGGCCCGTGTGAGCGTCGCGAGCTCACGATCGCAACGGCCTTCGGCGGACCCGGCGCGCGTGACGCGTTCGAGATGGTCACGCGCGCGGTGACCGGCGACCGTTTCCACCTCGACGCCGAACTGGCCCGGCCCGACCTCGGCAAGGCCCGCGAGCGGTTCCTGTTCAAGCTCGACTACCGGGCCGAGACCGTGACGGTCGTGCTCCGCGACGGCTTCGTCACCGACGAGTTCATCGACCTGGCCCGCACCGAGAACCGTACGCCGGACCAGGAGCGCCACCTGGACGAGCTCAAGCGCGAGCTGGCCGAGCGGGTGATGGCGCGGCCGGCCGAGGAGGTCCATGACGTCGAGCAGCGCTCGCGCGCGTAACGCTGGCGAACCCCGCTGACCGGGCGTATGTTGGCCCGATGCGAACCAGGCTGACCGTCGCAATCGCCCTCTGCACCGTCGTGATCGGCGCGGTGCCCAGCGCCGCCCAGGCCAAGTCGCCGCCCAAGGGCAAGTACGAGTGCGTGATCGGGAGCGCCCGGATCCTGTTCGGCGACATCGTCGTGAAGGGCGGCGGCAAGTACCGCTACAGCCGCTTCGGCAAGACCGGCACGTTCAAGGCCGGCAAGAAGCTGCGCACGCAACCGGGCACCGGCGGGACCCGCGGCTACTCGATCAGCTTCAAGGGCGGCGGGATGAACAAGTTCAAGGGCTACTGGTTCACGTCGACCACGGGCACGCACGAGATCGCTCTGGCCCGGCCCGGCAGCGACTTCATCAACATCTACTGCGACGACTAGCGCCGCGCGCGGGGCGCTACTCCAGCTCCTCCAGCGCCCGCTCGGCCTGCGGCGCCGACCTGAACGCGCGCACGTAGACGACGAGCCCGTCCCGCACGCGCCAGTGCCAGCCGGCGCTGGAGTCCACGACCTGTCCGCCACCGCGGCCCCAGACGCGCCCGCGCACCAGGACGACGTCGCCGACCTGGCGGAAGCTCTCGGGCGTCAGGCGCAGCTCGTCCCAGACCTGGTCGACGTCGGCGAAGTACTGGCTCATGCCCTCCACGCCGCGGTAGGGCTCGCCGCCGTGGGCCAGCTCGGCGGTGGGCGCCATGAAGATGACCTCGGGGTCCATCAGCTCCTGCATTGCGGCGAGGTCGCGCCGCGCGAAGGCGGCGAAGACGCGCCGGATGATGGCCACCGAGTCCAGGGACGCCACCTTGTACCGGGTCCGCGCGCCCGTCAAGGGCGGTCGGAGGATGGCCCGAGCGCTAGTGCCGCAGCCGCGCCGAGCTGAGGTCCAGCCGCCGGATGACCTCCTGGGCGACGTCGCTGCGCACCTCGCCCTCGCCCTCGAGGTCGAGCACCGCCTCGCGGGCCACGCTGAGGAGCTCGCCGTCGGTCCGGGCAGCGGCCTCGAGCACGTCGTCGGCGGCGTCGGCGTCGCCGGCCTCGCCGGCGGCGCGGAGGTTGCGCAGTTCGTACTCGCGCTCGAGCCAGTGGCGCTCGTCCTCGCCGAGCCCGTTGCGCTCGGCCACCTCGGGCAGCGCGTGCAGCGCGACCTCGCTGGCGATCTTCAGCGCCAGCCGCCTCTCGCGCTCGACGGCGCCCGGGTCGGTCAAACCCATCCGGCGCACCAGCGGTCGCAGCGTCAGCCCCTGGATCAGCAGCGTGGCCACGATCACGAACAGGGCGAGGACGATGGCGAGGTCCCGCCCCGGCAGCGGCCCGCCGGCGTCCAGGGTGGCGGGAATGGCGAGCGCGGCGGCCAGCGCCACCGAGCCGCGCACGCCGCTCCAGCCAAGCACGACTCGCCACGGGCGCGAGGACGGTGGGCGCACGTTCTCGCTGACCCGGCTCGCGGTGCCGCGCCACACCGGGGCGATCGTCAGCGCCCACAGCAGGCGCAGGCCGATCACGGCGGCGGTGATGGCCACGCCGGCCAGCAGCACGCGGTCCATCGACTGGTCGACCGTCTCGATGATCTCGCGCGTCTGCAGCCCGACGAGCATGAACAGCAGCGAGTTCAGCGCGAAGCCGACCACGCGCCAGCCGGCCTGGATCTCGACCCGGACCAGCGGGTCGACGAAGCCGTGCGAATGGTGTCCGACCCACAGCCCGGCGGCCACCGCGGCCAGGATGCCCGAGCCGTGCACCAGCTCGGCGGCCAGGAAGGCGGCGAACGGGGTCAGCAGCGACAGGCCCGCCTCGATCCGGACCGACGTGCTGCGAGTGCGCAGCCGGCCGATCAGCCACGCCACCACCAGGCCGGCGGCGAGCCCGGCCACGATGTAGATGACCAGCTCGAGCAGGCTGCTGGCGGCGTGGAACTCCTCGGCAGCCGCGGCGGTGCCCGCCACCCCGACCAGCGCGAACGCGACGCCGTCGTTGAGCAGGCTCTCGCCGCGCACGACGGCAAGCAGGCGCGGATCGGCCGACTCGCTCTCGAGCACCTGCACCGGAGCCAGGGCGTCGGTTGCCGACAGCGCGGCGCCGAGCGCGAAGGCGATCGGCCAGTCCATGCCGATCGCATAGTGGGCCACCACGGCCACGCCCGCAGCGGTCGCGAAGACCAGGACCGAGGCCAGCAGCCCGATCGAGACGGCGTTGCGGCGCAGCTCGCGCACGGGCGCGAAGTAGCCGTCCACGTACAGCAGCGGGGCCACGAACACGAGCAGGACCAGCTCGGGCTCCAGCGGGATCTCCGGCATGCCGGGCACGAAGGCCAGCGCCACTCCCCCGGCGACGAGCAGTACCGGCTCGGGTAGGCCGATCCTGCGGGCGAGCGAGGCCAGCGCGACCCCTACCACCAGGAGAAGGACGATGACCTCCGCCACCTGGGTGGCGCTCGAGGACATCTGCGTGAGGCTACTCGGCGGCGAACGGAACCGGCTCGCGCCGGGGCGGTCGCCGGTAGCCTCCCGGCGCGTGAGCGCAGCAGCTGCGGCGGGGACGCTTGTGGCGGTGATCGCGACGATCGCCGTGACCGCTCCCGCCGCCATCGCGCAGGAGCCGACCACCTGGCTCTGCCTGCCCGGCCAGGAGCCGAACCCGTGCGCGGGTGACCAGACGACGACGGTCTACAGCCCCGACGGCACCAGCAAGACCACCACGCCGACGGTGCCGCAGGACCCCAAGGTCGACTGCTTCTACGTCTACCCGACGGTCAGCGACCAGCCCGGCCAGAACGCCGACAAGAGCCGCGACCCGCCGGTCGAGGCGATCGCCAAGTACCAGGCCCAGCGGTTCTCGCAGATCTGCAAGCTGTACGCCCCGATCTACCGCCAGCGGACGATCCTCGGCCTCTTCAACCCGGCCACGGACGCGGCCGAGGCGGGCACGATCGCCTACGGCGACGTGCTGGCGGCGTGGCGCGAGTACCTGGCCAACCACAACCGGGGCCGCGGCGTGGTTCTGATCGGCCACAGCCAGGGCACCTTCCACCTGCGCAAGCTGATCGCCGAGGAGATCGAGCCGAAGCCGGCCGAGCGCGCCAGGCTGATCTCCGGCCTGCTGATCGGCGGCAACGTGCTGGTCGCCAAGGGCGCGGGCACCGGCGGCGACTTCCAGCGCACGCCCGCCTGCAGCGGCAGCACCCAGACCGGCTGCGTGGTCGCCTACTCGACCTACAACCGCACCCCGCCCGAGAACACCCGCTTCGGCAAGTACACGCCGCCGCCGGGCCAGCCCGACGACAAGGAGGTGCTGTGCACCAACCCCGCGTCGCTGCCCGGCGGGTCGGCGCCTGTGACCACCGAGCTGCCGAGCGAGCGCTTCCCGCCGAGCCTGATCGGCCTCAGCCTGACCCAGTTCTTCGGCAGCGGCGGACAGCCGAGCGCGCCGACGCCGTGGCTCCAGCCGAAGGAGCGCTACAGCGCGCGGTGCGTGCGCGAGTCGGGCACGAACACGCTGCGGCTGGCCAGCGTGGGCGGCGCGCGCCAGCCGAACTCGTCGCCCGACGAGAGCTGGGGCCTGCACATCGGCGACATGAACCTGGCGATGGGCAACCTTGTCGAGCTGGCCCGCAGTCAGGCGCGCGCCTACCTGGCGGCCGAGGCCCGCAAGCAGCGCGCGCTCTGCCTGACGAGGGGCGGCGCGGCCCGCGGCACCCGGCTCGGCAAGGCCCGCATCGGCGCCAGCCGCAGCGCGGTCCGGCGCGCGCTGACCGGCCGGCGCGTGACCGGCCGCGCGGGCGTCGATCGCTACTGCGTGGCCAGGGGCGGCAGCCTGACCCTGTACCACCCGACCCGCCGCAGCGACGCGACCACCCGCCGCCGGCTGGCCAACCGCACGCTGATGGCGCTGGCCACGAGCAGGCGCTTCAGCGTCAGGGGCATCAGGGCGGGCACGCGCACGCGGACGCTCACGCGCCGCATCCGCGGCGGCGCGAGGCTGCGGCTCGGCAAGAACCGCTGGTACGTCGCGCGCGGTCGCCGCGCCACGCTCGTCTTCAAGCTCGGTAGCAACGGCAAGGTCAGGGCCGTCGGCCTGGCCGCGCGCTCGCTAAGCAAGACGCCGCGCGCCGCGCGCACGCTGCTGGCGACCTGGCGGTAGCTTCTCGGCACACCACACCCGAGGCGAGAAGAGGCGAGATGGGCTACCCGGTCGTGCATTTCGAGATCACCGGCACGGACAGTCAGAAGCTCCACGAGTACTACGCGGACATGTTCGGCTGGCCGATCGACGCGGACAACGAGATGAACTACGGCGTTATCGACAAGGACGCCAACGGCGGCGAGGGCATCGGCGGCGGGATCGCCAAGGGTCCCGAGGGCTATCCCGGGCACGTGACGTTCTACGTCGCGGTGCCCGACGTCGAGCAGTCGCTGGCCAAGGCCGAGTCGCTTGGCGGCAAACGCATGATGGGGCCGATGGATGTCATGGAGAACCTGACCATCGGCCTGTTCGCGGATCCCGAGGGCCACGTGATCGGCGTCTTGAACGGGGACGGCGCCTGAGTTGCCAGACTGCGGCGTCCATGGACCGCAACACGATCCTCTGGACGCTGACGATCTTCTTCGGCGCAACCGTGGCGTTCGGCGCCATCCGCAACGCCACCGAGGACCAGAGCGCCGGCGTGACGATCGGCCTTCAGGCGCTGGCGATGGTGCTGATCATCGGCGCCGTCGTGGCGGTGGTCCGCTACCAGGAGCGCAAGTAGCCAGCTAGCCGACGACGAACGCGGCCACGAGCGTCTCGCCGGCCAGCTCGCCGGCGCGCTCGGGGTCGAGGTCGCCGTCGGCGGCCTGGTCGACCGCCTCGGTGATCACCACGTGGGCGACCGAGAACAGCCACTGCGCGGGCATGTCGGCGCGCAGCTCGCCGCGCTTCTGGGCGCGCGTGAGGTACTCGACCATCGGGTCGTTGGGCAGGCCGACGCCGGCCTCGGTAAGCGCGTCCTCGAGCATGTCGTTGTGGGCGCGCAGGAAGCGGTAGCGGTAGGTGATCTCCAGCGCCTCGCGGCCCATCTGGCGGTACAGCTCGGCGGCGGGCGGGTCCTGCTCGACCAGCCGCCACGACATCGCCATCGATTCGTTGATCACGCGCATGAACAGGGCCTTGACCAGGTCCTCGCGGTTGGGGAAGTGGCGGTAGACGGTGGTGCGCCCGACCCCCGATGCGTCCGCCACCTCCTGCATCGATGCGTCCGGGCGCTCGCCCAGCAGCCTGACGGCTGCCTCGAGCACGGCTTCGCGGTTTCGGCGCGCGTCGGCGCGGGGAGAGGCTGTGGTTTCCGCGGCGCTCACGTGTCGCAGTCCAGGGTAGGTCCGATCCGGTGGTTGCGCTCGCGCAGATTCAGGCCGCGGCCGCAGTTGGCGCGCGCGGACGGCGGGCCGCGGGCCGGGCCGCCAGGAAGCGGCGCATCTCGGCGTGCACCGTGGCCGGTTCCTCGAGCTGGGGCACGTGGCCGCAATCGAGCTCGAGGTGGGTCGCCGAGGTCAGCCTGTCCTCGACGTGGCGGCGGAAGCCGATCGGCACCAGCGTGTCCTCGCGGCCCCAGACGAACAGCGAATCGGGCTCCATGTCGGCGAGCCGGTTCCAGAACCCCTCGACGCCGAGCGGCGCGTCCAGGTAGATGTTGCGTGCCGCCGCGTAGAAGGCCGCGCGGCCGCGGGGCGTGTAGTAGGAGCGCAGGAACTCGTCGACGCCGGCGGCGGTCCAGCCGTCGCGGGCGCCCGGCACCAGCCGCCGCACGATCGCCTCCACCACCGGCCGCGGGGCGGGCTGGAGCACGCCGAGCTCGGGCCGCACCAGCCTCAGCGGCAGCGCCCACGGGCGCTTGCGCAGCCAGGCCAGGGCGGGGCTGAGCAGGACCACGCGCCCGACCCGCGCGGGGTCGGTCATCGCCATCTCCAGCGCCACCCGGCCGCCCATGCTGTTGCCCGCCAGGTGCGCGCGCTCGAGGCCCATCGCGTCCATCAGCGCGAACACCGACCCGGCGAAGAAGGCGGCGTCGTAGGCGGCGCCGAGCGGCTTGACGGAGTCGCCGAAGCCGGGCAGGTCGATCGCGATCACGCGGTTGTGCTCGGCCAGGGCCGACACGGTCGGCAGGAACGAGGCCTTGGTCGCGCCGAGGCCGTGGATGCAGATCAGCGGCTCGCCCTCGCCGGCCTGGACGGTGGAGATGTCGCCGAGCTTGGTCTTCACCGACCGGAACGCCAGCCGCTTGGGGTCGTCGGTCATGCCGCTCGTCGCGGCCAGGAACGAGACGCCGAGGTGCAGGTTGTGGCGGATCGTCAGGCGGCCGCGCTGGAAGGCGCGCATCCCGCCGCGGACGTCGCGGGCGATCGCGTTCCAGCTCGCGCGGTCAGCGGACAGCGAGGCGTCGGCACGGCCGTTCGAGCGCGGCTCGAGCACCGGTTTGCTGCGGCCCTGGACGATGACGTCCCAGGCGCCGGCGTCGGGCACCTTCAGCCGTAGCCGGATCTCCGCCGGCGGGCAGTCGAAGGCGGCTATGTCGAAGCGCTCGACGAGGGTCGTCAGCGCCTTGGGAGGCGAGTCCACCGCCGACCATTCTGACCGGTTCCGCGGATTTCACACATCGTTGTCTCATCTTTAACTCGGACAACCCCGCTGTTTGCAGGCGTTCGACAGGCTGCGATCGATGGATTCCGAGCGCGGCCAGGCGGCGATCGAGTGGATCGGGCTGGTGTTGCTGGCGTCGGTCGCACTGGGCGCGCTGGCGCTCGCGGTGCCGGTGGTCGACGGCCGCTCGTTCGGCGCGTTCCTGAGCCACCGGATCGGGTGCGCGGTGCGCGGCGCGGCGTGCGCCGACGGGGCACTGGTGCGCGCGTACGGGCGCTCGGACGCCGAGCTGGTGCGGCGCTACGCGCCCGGGGTGGTGTACGAGCCGGGCGAGCGCCAGCTGCCGGTCGACTACCGCCGCTGCCGCGCGGTCGCGTGCGCGCGGGCGCCCGACGACCGCGACCTCGACGTCCACCGAACCGACGCCGGCCGGCGGGCCACGATGTTCACGCGCGTCGTCCGCGCGGGCGGGCGCACCTACATCCAGTACTGGTTCTACTACCCGGACTCCAACTCGGCCGTGCTCGGCGTCCGACCGGGCGTGGCGGCGGGCGGCCGCGCTCCTGCCCGGGCCGTGGCTGTTCGGCACGCGGCCGCGGCCCTATCCCGGCTTTCACCCTGACGACTGGGAGGGGCACCAGGTCCGGATCGACCGCGACGGCCGCATCGGCGTGCGCTCGACCGCGCACGGCCACTACCAGTGGTGCAAGCAGGCAGAGTGCCGCGGCCGATGGGGGCCGCGGACGGGGTGGACGCGCGTCTCGCGCGGCAGCCACGCCGGCCATGTCCCGCTCGATCGCACCGTGACGGGCCAGCGCGGCGGCAGCGGCGGGCGCGCGGGGACGGCGCCGCGCGGGCGGCTGCGCACCCACTACCGGCCGCGGCTGCCGGGGCGTGGACCTGCGCGAGCGGACCACCACGCCCGAGGGGATCGACCTGGTGCCGCTGGAACGGCTCGACAAGCGCCGCTACAGGCGGCTGGGGGAGGGGGTGGCGCCGCCCTGGCAGAAGCGCGGGTACGACCGCCCGGAGGACCCGCATTCGTGAGCGAAATGGCTCTGGAGCGGGAATTCCGCGTTGCGCCGCCGGAGCGGAGGATAGAGTCAATAGACACAACCCGAAGGCCCACGAAAGGTGGTCGCACGCGATGGCGCGGACCGTCCGCGAGCAGCAGGACAAGCGGCGTGAGGAGAAGCTCAAGCAGGTGCAGGAGCAGGTCGACGACGGCTCGCTCGTGATCCGGAAGATGACGGCCAAGGAGCGCAAGGCCAATCCGCCCAGGGAGCCGAAGCCGAAAAAGAAGCGCTGAGCGGGATTCGGACCTAGGCTGGGCCAGATGAAGGTCGGACTGGTGCTCGGCGCCGGTGGTGTGGCAGGCGGTGCCTGGTTGACCGGAGCGCTCGATGCGCTCGCGGCCGAGACGGGCTGGGATCCGGGGAGCGCGGAGCGGATCGTCGGCACCTCGGCCGGGTCGGTGATCGGCGCCTTCACGGCCGCGGGGATCCCGCCGTGGTTCATGGTCGCCCACTCCAAGGGCGAGACCTTCGACGGCCTCACCGGTCCCGACGGGCGGCCGGCGTCCGAGGCCGACCGCGGCGGCGGTTCCGTCTTTCGCCTCCACCGCGGCCTGCCGCCGGTCGGCCCCGGCTCGTTGCGGCTCGCGCTGTCAACGCTGGCGCGGCCGACGCGCCACACGCCGCTCGAGCTGACCGTGGGGTGGCTGCCGCGCGGCGTCATCACGACCGACCCGATCAAGGAGATCATCAGCCGCTCGGTGCCCACGCGCTGGGTCGACCACCCGGGCTTCTGGGCGGTGGCATGCGACTACGCCACCGGCGCGCGGACGCCGTTCGGCCGCCCCGGCGCGCCGGACGCGGCGCTGGCCGACGCCGTCGCTGCTTCGTGCGCCATCCCCGGCTTCTACCGCCCGGTCGAGATCGGCGGCCGCCGCTACGTGGACGGCGGCGTGCGCTCGGCCTCGAACCTCGATCTCGTGGCCGGTCACGGCCTCGACCTGGTGATCTGCCTGAACCCCACATCCACGCGCGCGGGCGGGGGCGCGGGGATCATCGGCGTGAACCCGCTCGACCGCGTGATGGGCCTGAACCGGGCCGCCTCGGGCCGGCGCCTTGGCCACGAGGCCAAGCGCGTCCGCGCCGGCGGGACCGAAGTGGTGCTGATCCAGCCCACCAGCGAGGACCTGGCGGTGATCGGCCGCAACATGATGTCGGGCAAGCGCCGCAACGAGGTCATCGACACCGCCCGCCGCACCGTCGCCCGGGCCGTGAACCTGCCCGGCATCCGCGAGCAGCTGACCGGCCTGCCGGCGGGCCAGCCGCACAAGATCGCGCGCCCTGCGGGACCGCCGGACCGGTGGCCGGAGATCGTGCCCGGCCAGGCGTCGCCGCCCGCCCGCGCCGCGTAGGGACCGTCGCTCGACGCGGCCTGGCGCTGCGGCGCGGTGAACCGGCGGCTGCGCGGGACTGGCGGGCTGGAACGGGTCCGGTCCCCGCTCGCTCCCGCCGCGCCCGCCGCTGCGATGCGCGCACCTGAGCCCACGTCACCGGGGCGCGGTTGTGGGCTGGCAGCGGTTGGTGGGTCGGCACCGACGCGCCCACGAGGCACGCGACCGCGTTGTGGGTCGCGCCGGGGTGGGTTCGCCCGCGCGCAGCGATCCCGCGTTGCGCACGGCGCCCGCGGTAGTGGCACACTGCCACCAGGATGGCGGCGGGATCGAGAGGAACGAGCGACAGGGGTCGCTCGTCGCGCAACGGCGCTGCCCGGAACGGGACATCGGCCAATGGCGCATCGCGCGGTGACGAACCCGCCCGGCGCATCGGTCTTGGTGACGCGTCGGCGCTGATCGGCCGCGCGATGGGCGAGGTCACACGCCAGGTCCAGGCGCGCGTGCCGAAGGCCGACCTCGACGAGCGCGACCCCGACTACATCCGCGACTCGCTGCCGCGGCTGTGGCTGCTGGCCAGCCTGTGGTTTCGCGGCGAGGTGCGCGGCCTGGAGCGGATCCCGGCCGAGGGCCCGGTGCTGCTGGTCGGCAACCACTCGGGCGGCAACCTGACCCCTGACACGGGCGTGTTCACGCTGGCCTTCAACACCTACTTCGGCGTCGAGCGGCGCTTCTACCAGCTTGCCCACAACCTGGTGCTGTCGATGCCCGGGCTTGGCTTCCTGCGCAAGTACGGCACGGTCGCGGCATCGCCGGCCAACGCCGACCAGGCGCTGGCCTCCGGCGCCGCGCTGCTGGTCTACCCGGGCGGCGACTACGAGGTCCACCGCCCCAGCTGGGACGCCGCCAAGGTCGACTTCGGCGGGCGCAAGGGCTTTTTGCGCCTGGCGCTCCAGCACGACGTGCCGATCGTGCCGGTGGTGTCCGTCGGCGGCCAGGAGACCGCGCTGTTCCTCAGCCGCGGCGAGGGACTGGCCAAGGCGCTGCGCCTGGACAAGGTCGCGCGGCTGAAGGTGCTGCCGATCTCGCTGGCGCTGCCGTGGGGCCTGAACGTTGGCGACATGCTCGGCCACCTGCCCGCGCCGGCGAAGATCACGATCCAGGTGCTGAGGCCGATCGACCTGCGCGAGCGCTACGGCAAGTCGCCCGACCTGGACCAGGTCTACGCCGACGTGATCGACCAGATGCAGGACACGCTGACGGCGCTCCAGGACGAGCGCACGCTTCCGGTGATCGGGTAGACAGCGGAACATGCGCGTCGAGGAGCACGTGGACGTTGACGCCCGCCGCAAGGACGTCTGGGCCAAGCTGGCCGACACCTCGCAGTGGCCGCGGTTGATCGACAACGTCCGCCAGATGGAGCCCGACGGCGACACCGGCGCGAGCGCGGAGCTGGGCTCGCGCTACCGGATGCGGATGCACGTGGGCTCGGCCGACGTGGGCGGGCTGGTCGAGGTCGTGGAGCTGGACGAGGGCCGTGACCTGGCTTGGACGAGCGTGACCGGGATCGACCAGCGCGGGCGCTGGCGGCTGCGCGACAGGGACGACGGCGGCACCAGGATCACGCTGCGGCTGAGCTACTCCTCGCCCGGCGGCGTGATCGGCGCGCTTAGCGAGCAGATCGCGGTCGGGGAAGTGCGGCGGAACGTGCGGCGGGGGCTCGCGCGGCTGAAAGCGGACATCGACGGCGGGAACGCCGAAGTGGAGGGAGAGACAGCGGTGAGCGAGCAGACCAAGGGGTTGCTGGGCAAGGCGGCGTACCAGCTCGGGGGCGTGAAAATCCTGATCGACGCGGGCGTGGTGCGCCCGCTTCGGCCCGACAAGCTCGCGCGGCTCGGCAACGCGCTCCGGCGCTGGGGGCGCAGCCCGGCGGCCGGCTTCATCACCGGCGCCATCCGGAACCCCGACTCGCCCGCGGTCATCGACGAGCTCGGCACGCTGACGTTCAAGGAGATCGACGAGCGCACCAACGCCCTGGCCGCCGGGCTGGCGGACGCCGGCGTCAAGGAGGGCGAAGGCGTGGCGATCATGTGCCGCAACCACCGCGGCTTCGTCGAGGCCACGGTCGCAAACGCCAAACTTGGCGCCAACAGCCTGTACCTGAACACCGCGTTCGCGGGCCCGCAGATCACCGAGGTGGTCAAGCGCGAGAAGCCGGTCGCGATCGTGTTCGACCAGGAGTTCACCGACCTGCTGGAGGACGCCGCGACGCGGCGCAAGCGGTTCGTCGGCTGGGTCGACGATCCCGACACGGTCGAGGACCCCACGCTCGAGGGGCTGATCGAGAAGGGCCCGGCCGAGCAGCCGGTGCCGCCGGAGAACACCGGCAAGATGATCATCCTGACCTCGGGCACGACCGGCACGCCGAAGGGCGCCAACCGCGGCTCGCCCGACACGCTCGACCCGGCCACCTCGTTCCTGTCGAAGATCCCGCTTCAGTACCGCGCGAAGTCGCACATCGCCGCGCCGCTGTTCCACTCGTGGGGCTTCGCGCACTTCAACCTCGGCCTGCTGCTGGGCACGACGATGGTGCTCACGCGCAAGTTCGAGCCCGAGGAGTCGCTGCGGCTGATCGCCCAGAGCAAGGCCGACGCGCTGGTGGTGGTCCCGGTGATGATGCAGCGCATCCTCGACCTGCCCGAGGAGACGCGCTCGAAGTACGACACGTCGTCGCTGAAGGTGGTGGCCGCCAGCGGCTCCGCGCTGCCCGGCGACCTGGCCACCGAGTGGATGGACGCGTTCGGCGAGAACCTCTACAACCTCTACGGCTCGACCGAGGTGGCGTGGGCCACGATCGCCACGCCGGCCGATATGCGCGCGGCGCCCGGGACCGCGGGCAAGGCGCCCCGCGGCACCGTGCTGAAGCTGCTCGACGACAAGGGCGTCGAGGTGCCCCAGGGCCAGACCGGCCGCATCTTCGTGGCCAACACGATGATGTTCGAGGGCTACACCGGCGGCGGCTCAAAGGAGACGGTTGACGGGCTGATGTCGACCGGCGACGTCGGCCGCATGGACGACGCCGGCCGCCTGTTCGTGGAGGGCCGCGACGACGAGATGATCGTCTCCGGCGGCGAGAACCTGTTCCCGAAGGAGGTCGAGGACACGATCGCGCGCCACAAGGCGGTTTCCGAGGTGGCCTGCGTGGGCGTGGACGACGAGAAGTTCGGCCAGCGCCTGCGCGCGTTCGTGGTGCTCGAGAGCGGCCAGAGCGCGGACGAGGACGAGATCAAGAAGCACGTGAAGTCGAACCTGGCCAACTTCAAGGTCCCGCGCGAGGTCTGGTTCCTGGACGAGCTGCCGCGCAACGCCACCGGCAAGGTGCTCAAGCGCGAGCTCAAGGAGATCGAGGCCGAGCCGAACTAGCGCCCGGTGCGGGGTGGGGGTACGCGCTGGTTCCGTGTGGCACAATCGGCCGCGGGATGGGGTTGCGTGCTTTGCGCGGGGGAGCGTTGGGAGCCGCGGCGGTGGGGGCCGTCGCGGCCCTGCTCGCCGTCCCGGCGACGGCCGCCGCCGAGGATCCGCCGCTGCTGGACTGGAACCCGCTGCTGCCGGGTCTGCCGCAGACCTACCAGCCGTCCAAGGACTCCGACTGCGTGGACGGCCACCCGCAGTGCATCGAGCGCACGCTGACCGAGATGTACCGGCGCTTTGACCGCGGCTACCTCACGTGCGACCACAACAGCGCCTTCGGCATCACCTACATCCGCGTGACCGAGGCGATCCGCAAGGCGATCCTCGGCGGGGTGTTCGCCGAGCCCAGGTACCTCGGCCACGAGGACCGGGTGTTCGCGCGGATGTACTTCGAGGCCTACGACGCGTGGAGGGCCGGCGAGCGCGACCGGGTGCCCGCGGCGTGGCGTGAGGCGTGGGACGCCGGCCGCGACAAATCGGTCACCGGGCTCGGCAACCTGCTGCTGTCGATGAACGCGCACATCAACCGCGACATGCCCTACCTGCTCGAGGCGATCGGGCTGAACAGGCCGGACGGCTCCACGCGCAAGCCCGACCACGATCGTGGCAACCGGGTGCTGAACACGCTCTACGACGACGTGATCAAGGAGCTCTCGGCCCGCTATGACCCGAGCATCGACGACGTGGACGTGCCCGGCCTGCTCGCCGACGACGCCGCGCTGTTCCAGCTGCTGCAGGGCTGGCGCGAGGGCGTGTGGCGCAACGCCGAGCTGCTCAACAACGCCGACAACGCGGGCCAGCGCAAGGCGGCGTCGGACTACATCGAGCAGTACGCGCTGACCCAGGCGCGGATGATCAAGACGTTCACCGCCAGCGCGAGCCCGGCGGCGCGCGACGCCCACTGCGCCGCCTACCGGCGCACTCACCGCGAGCACGGCGGCATCGCCAGGGCCGCCAAGGCCCGCAAGGGAAACAAGGTCAGCCGATCGCGACGCGTGAAGGTGCGCGTGCGCTGCCCGGAGATCATCCGTGACTGCCGCGGCCGGCTGGCGCTGATGCGCGGCAGGCGCGTGCTGGCCCGCGCCACGCTGCCCACCATCGCCGTGAGCGGCTCGAAGGTGGTCACGCTGAAGGTCAGCCGCAAGACCTACCGCACGGTCAGGCGGCGCAAGCGGCTCACGGTCGCCGCGGTCACGGGCTCCCCGTCGCCGTGGGGGACCACCCGCACCGCGCTGCGCTCGATCCGGCTGAAGTAGCGCGCCCGGCGGGCCGGGCGCGAGCGCGCTAGCCGGTCTTGACCAGGTCGCGCGCGGGGTTGATCCCCCAGCGCTCGGCCACGCCGACAAGCTCGTCCGACAGCGCCCAGCGGTCGGGCTTCTCGTCACCCTCGTGGTCGGCCGCCGCGCCCTTGAGCAGCATCGATCCGCGGTTGTCGCCGACCTCGCGGATGGCCTCGACCTCGGCGTCCGACAGCGTGACCGCAGCCGGCGTGGCCGCAAGCTCGGCGCGCTTGTCCTCGACCGGGCGGGCGCGATCGCCTGACTCCTGGATCAGAGTCGGCGCGCAGCACGCCACCGCCGGGTGGGCAAGGTTCCACTGGCACGCCAGCTGGAGCGGGGTCAGGTCGTGGCGCTCGGCCACCGGGCGCATCCGGTCGATCCGCTCCAGGCCACGCTCGACCCAGCCGGCGGGACGGAAGCCGCGGTGGTCGCCCTTGGGGAACTCGAAGCCGGCGTCGAGGTCGCCCCAGAACAGCCCGCCGTAGTCGACGACGCGCGTGATCACACGCACGCCCGCGCGCTCGGCGGCGGGCAGAACGTACTCGCCCGGCCACGGCTCGAGCGGGTTCAGGATCACCATCGCCCAGTCGATCCGGTCGCCGAACCGCTCCAGGCAGCCGATCACGTCGAGCGTGAAGCCGTTGGCGGGGCCGGGGGCCAAGCCGATCGCGCCGGCCAGGCCGTCGGAACGCAGCGCCGCCATGGCGTCCCAGACCGCCTCGGACGTGTAGCCGGTGCGGTCGGGGTTGTGCAGCAGCAGCAGGTCGAACGCGTCGGCGCCGCAGCGCTCGAGCGACGCCTCGGTGGCCATCCGCAGGTAGTCGGCGTAGCCCTCCGGTCGGCGCAGGCGCGGGTCGGTGAAGCGCGGGAACCCGCGCGGGCCGTCGCGCTCGCCCTCGTAGAAGTCGTGGCCGACCGCGCCGACCAGGCAGTAGTCCTCGCGCGCGAGGCCGGTCAGCGCCGAGCCCAGCAGCCGGTCGGCGTCGCCGGCGCCGTAGGTGTCGGCGGTCAGGACCGTGTCGATCCCGTCGCCCGGCGTCAGCAGGCCGGCAAGCCGCTCGTCGTCGAGCTCTGTGCCGAAGTGCATGAAGCGCCCGCCGCTCCAGGTGCCGACGGCCACGTGGCCCGGATCGCGCATCAGAGCCCCTCGCGCGCAGCCTTCAGCCGCTCGGCCAGCCGCGGCCACACCGCCCGCAGGTCGCGCTCGACGCCGGTCAGGTAGGCGGACACCGTCTGGTCACCGCGGACCTTGGTGTCGGGGCCGACGTCGTCGCCGCCGGTGACCTTGACGATCGCGTCCACCTCGTTCTTGGCGGGCAGGTACAGCGCGGCGGCCGGATCGCTGACCGCCTGGGCCATGAACTCCCTGGTCGCCGCCGTGTCCAGCGCCTTGACCGAACCGCCGCGCTCGAGCACCAGGCTTGGCACCAGCTCGCGCAGCTCGCCGAGCGCGGCAAGGCCGAACTCGTCGGGCCTGCCGCCGTTCTCGAACGCCCCGCGGCCGATGATCCGCTGGACCTTGATGCGCAGGCTGGCGGCCTCCTCCTTGGAGGTTCGGAGCGTCTCCTCGGTGTCGAGGGCGTCGTCGAGGTTCTCGCGCGCCATGGCCAGGGTGGTGGCGTCCTGCCCGGACAGCTTCTCGGCGTCGCCGCAGGCGGCCAGGGCCGCCGCGGCGCCCACGAGGACGATCAGCAGCGCGCTACGCACCGGATTCGCGCGCCAGCTCGATCAGGGTCCGCACGCCGAAGCCCGACGCGCCGTTGCCCACGTACGGGCGGTTCAGCTCCCATGCGGTGCCCGCGATGTCCATGTGCACCCACGGCGTGTCGCCCACGAACTCCTTCAGGAACTCGGCAGCGGTGATCGACCCGGCCTTGCGCCCGCCGGGCGCGTTGTCCAGGTCGGCGTACTTGCCCTTGACCAGCTTGGCCGTCTCGCGGTGCAGCGGCAACCGCCATCCCAGCTCGCCGGTGGCGGTGCAGGCGGCATCGACCTGGCCGAACCAGTCGTCGTCGTTCGAGAACAGGCCGCAGTGGGTGGAGCCGAGCGCGACCAGGATCGCGCCCGTGAGCGTGGCCAGGTCGACCACCCGCTCGGCGCCCTGCCCGATCGTGTAGTGCAGGATGTCCGCCAGCACCAGCCGCCCCTCGGCGTCGGTGTTGTTGATCTCGATCGTCTTGCCGCTCATCGCCGTCACGATGTCGCCGGGCTTGACCGAGTGGCCGCCGGGCATGTTCTCGGTGGCGCCGAGCACGGCGGTCAGCGTGATCGGCAGACCCAGCTCGGCGATGGCCGCCACGGCCTCCAGCACCGCGGCGCCGCCGGACATGTCGAACTTCATCTCGCTCATCTTGGCCCCGGGCTTGAGCGAGATCCCGCCGGTGTCGAACGTCACGGCCTTGCCGACGAAGCCCAGGTGGGGGCCGTTCGTGCCGCCGCTGTAGCGAAGCACGATCATCTGCGGCTCGGTGTAGGAGCCCTGGGCCACGCACGCGAACGCGCCCATGCCCATCGCGGCGATGGCGTCGCGGCCGAAGATCTCGACCTCGAGGTCGGCGAACTGCTCGTCGATCTCGCGCGCGCGCCCGGCCAGGTACTCCGGCGTGGCCACGTTGCCGGGCAGGTTCTGGAGGTCACGGGCGCGGTTCACCGCGCGCGCCGCCACCGCGCCGGCGCCGACCGTCGCCTCGTCCACGTCCGCGCCGGCGATCTCCAGCGATTTCAGACCGTCGTCGTCGCCGTTCTCCTCGTCCGCGTCCTTCGACGTCTTGAAGCGGTCGAACTCGTACAGCTTGATCACGGTGCCCTCGACCACCGCGGCCTCGTGACCGGCGGGGGCGGCCCACGACAGGGACTCGGCGCCGAGCTCGCGGGCGCGCCCGGCAGCGGCGGCGGCGGCCACGCGCGCGTTCTCGCCGTCCAGCTCGCCGCGCTTGCCCAGCCCGACCACGATCAGGCGGCGGCCGCCGTCCTCGTGGGTCACCGCCAGCTTGCCCGCCGCGGGCTTGGCCTCGCCCGCGTCGACCAGCGCCTTGACCGCGGCATCGGCCGGGTCATCGCCCTCGAACAGCGGCACTACCCGGGTGTCGGCGGTGGTCTCGGCTGGGTCGCCCGCGCGGGCGGTCACGTCGATGTTGGGCATGGCGAGGCAGGATAGTGTCGCTGCGGTGGGTGCTCGGCCGGACATGGAGTGGCCCCTGTTCGCCGGCGTGGACGAGCGGCACGTGCGCGACGTGCTCGACATCGCACGCCGGAGCAACTTCGGCCCCGGCGAGATCGTTTTCCAGCAGGGCGATCCGGCCGACACGCTGCACCTGATCCGCAGCGGCCGGGTGGCGGTGCGCCTGGACGCGGGCCGCGGCGAACCGGTGATGGCCGCGGTGCTGGGTGCGGGAGAGATGTTCGGCGAGCTTTCGCTGCTGGACGAGGACGCCGGCCGTAGCGCCACGGTCGCCGCGCTGGAGCCGCTGGAGACGCTGTCGGTGAATCGGCTCGACTTCTCTGGCCTGCGCGAGAAGTCGCCCGCGGCGGCCGAGGTGCTGATCGCCGTGCTGGCCGCGCAGGTGCGCCGGCTCGCGCGACAGCTCGAAGAGGCGCTCTACGTGGCCGCCGACCGGCGCGTGCTGCGGCGGCTGGTCGACATGGCCAAGGTCTACGACGACGGCGGGCAGATCACGATCCCGCTGACCCAGGAGCACTTCGCCGACCTGGCCGGCACCTCGCGGATCACGGTCAACCGGACGTTGCGGGCCGAGCAGGAGAAGGGCACGCTCGACCTGGCCCCAGGCCACACGATCGTGGTGGACCTGGAGGCGATCAGGGCGCGCGCGTACGGCCGTCCGCCGGTGAGCTAGATCACGAAGCCGCGCAGTGAGGCGCGTCGATAACGTCTGCGGCTCCGTCACGACCCCGCGAAGGAGCCGCACACCCCCATGCCCAAGACCGTGATCCTCGGCACCGCCCGCACACCGTTCGGGAAGATGGGCGGCGCCCTGGCCTCGCAGGACGCCACCGACCTCGGCGGCCACGCCATCGAGCACGCGCTCGAGCGGTCGGAGGTCAAGCCGGACGAGGTCCAGCACGTGGTCTTCGGCCAGGTGCTCCAGGCGGGCCAGGGCCAGGTGCCCTCGCGTCAGGCGCAGATCAAGGGCGGGATCCCGAAGGAGGTCTCGTCGGAGACCGTGAACAAGGTCTGCGCCTCCGGCCTGCGCTCGGCCGGCATCGTCGACCAGGCAGTCCGCGCGGGCGACCTCGACGTGGCGGTGGCCGGCGGCATGGAGTCGATGTCGGGGGCCCCGTACATGCTGCCCAAGGCCCGCTTCGGCTACCGCATGGGCGACGCCAAGATGCTGGACGCGATGGTCCACGACGGCCTGACCAACCCGTTCACCGGCAAGCAGATGTTCGTGGAGGCGACCGAGGTCGGCGAGGAGCTGGAGATCACGCGCGCCGACATGGACAAGTTCGCGCTCCAGAGCCACGACCGCGCGATCGCCGCTACCGACGACGGCAGGCTGGCCGAGGAGATCGCACCGGTCACGATCAGCTCGAAGAAGGGCGACAGCGTGGTCGAGGTCGACGAGCCGCCGCGGCGCGGCTCCTCGCTCGAGGCGCTCGCCAAGCTGCCCGGGCTGACCGGCAAGGACGGCTCGCACACCGCCGGCAACGCGCCGGGCGTGAACGACGGCGCCGGCGCGCTGGTGCTGTCCAGCGACGAGTGGGCCGGCGCCAACGGAAAGACACCGCTGGCAACGATCGTGGGCCAGGCCGCGGTTGCCGACGACTTCCCGTACCTGGCCCGCACCCCCGCCAACGCGACCAAGAAGGCGCTCGAGCAGGCCGGCCTCTCGATCGACGAGATCGACCTGTTCGAGATCAACGAGGCGTTCGCCTCGGTGGCCATCAACTCGCTGCGGATGCTCGGCATTGACGAGGACAAGGTCAACGTCAACGGCGGCGCGATCGCCATGGGCCACCCGATCGGCGCCTCGGGGGCGCGGATCCTCGGCGCCCTCGTGCACGAGCTGCGCCGCCGCGGCGGCGGGCTCGGCGTGGCCGCCATCTGCTCCGGCGGCGGCCAGGGCGACGCGGTGATCCTGGAGGTCAACGGCAACTGATGCGCCGGGCGCTCGCGCGGGCGGCGGGCCAATGACCGCCGAGACCTCCCGCGCCGCTGCCTTCTTCGATCTCGACAAGACCCTGATCGAGGGCTCGTCTGCGGTCCACTTCGCGCGCGCCGCATACCGGGCCGGGATGCGCACGCGGCGCGAGATCGCCCGCGACCTGTACGCCAACCTCAAGTTCCGCGCCCGCGGCTCGACCGACGAGGAGACCGACGCGCTGCGCGACGCCGTGCTCCAGGCGCTGGCCGGCCAGCGCGAGGTCGACCTGATGCGGCTGGGCCCGAGCGTGCTTGCCGGGATCCTGCCGCTGATCTACTCCGAGGTGCTCGAGGAGGCGTGGAGCCACATCGATGCCGGCCGGCCCGCCTACATCGTGACCGCCGCCAGCCACGAGCTTGCCGAGACGCTGGCATCGGTGCTGGCGCTCACGGGCGGCATCGGCGTGAAGTCCGAGGTCCGCGACGGCGTCTACACCGGCGCGCCCGACGGCCCGTTCACCTACCGCGAGGGCAAGGTCACGGCGATCAAGGACCTGGCCGACGAGGAGGGCTTCGATCTCGCGCTGAGCTATGCCTACTCCGACAGCGAGTCCGACCTGCCGATGCTGCGCGCGGTCGGCCATCCGGTGGCCGTGAACCCCGACACCGAGCTGGAGCGGATCGCGCGCGCCGAGGGCTGGCGCGTGATGCGCTTCGACAAGCTGGCGCGGCGGATCAAGGTGGCTGGCGTGCTGGCGTCGCTGGCGCTGTTCGGCGGTGGCGGGGGCTACCTGGCCGGCCGCCTGCGCGACCGGCGCGGGCGCGCGCGCCAGGCGCTGCGGGCCGCCACCCGGCGCTGACCGATTGGGTTTCCGCGCCAGCGGGTAAGAACCTCTCGTGCCCAAGATCGCGGTCGTTCTCAGCATCCTGTCCGCCCTGATCGTGCCGGCCGCCGCGTCGGCCGCCCAGCCGCCGCCGGGCGCCGACATCTCGCCCAACCTGGACTACGTCGAGCGCGTGCCGTCATCGAACATGATCGTCGAGGGCAAGCTCGACAGGGTTCGCGGCAACAAGGTCCTGGTGACCACCGGCCGCTACGGGTTCAAGACCTACGACGTGTCCGATCCCGCGCACCCGAAGGCCCTGGACACGTTCCAGCCCGACGGCATCCTCGGTGAGAACGGCTACTGGCAGGACGAGGACATGGTCATCGACAAGCGCCGCAAGCTGATCATCGGCGCGCTCGACCCGCGCCACGACGACGTCGACCAGGCCAGCTGCCCGGGCATCGGCACGCTGGGCAGCAAGAACCGGCTGCCGGGCTGTCGCAGCGGCTTCTACGTGATCTCGTACGCCAACCCGCGCAAGCTCAAGCAGGTGGGGCCGTTCGTGGACCTGCCCTCCGGCCACACCTCGACGTGCATCGACGGCTGCCGCTACATCTGGACCGGCGGCCCCGCCCGGCGCACCGACCTGCCGGCCCGCTTCCCCGGCGTGTGGTCGGCCTTCACCGAGGGCGGCCGCGGCGACGGCCGGCCGATGTGGGTGACCGACCTGCGCGACCCCGAGCACCCGAGCACCTACACGCGGCCCGTCGACCTGTGGCGCAACGACGGCGCCACCGACTACTCGCACGACGTGAACGTCGACGACCAGGGCATCGCATGGGTCAGCGGCCGCGGTGGCATCCGGGGCTACGCCACCAGCGGCAAGCACCTCGACCCGTTCACGAACCGCTGGCGCCGCGCGCGCCCATGGGATCCCGTGCTGGTCGCCGGCGGCGGCGTCGCCGGCGTCAACGCGCCCCAGACGATGTTCATGCACAACTCGCTGCGGCCGACCGACGGCTCCTCGCGCGCCGCCGGGGTCAAGAAGGGCAACGTGCTGATCGGCACCGAGGAGGAGTTCACCGACAAGTGCGACACCAGCGGTCGGGTGGTGCTGTCCGACATCACCGACTCCAAGGGCGGCAAGCCCGCCGCCGCGTCCACCCCCGCGAATCCCTACAGGATGAAGGCCCTCGACACGTTCCATCCGGCCCAGGACGGGGGCGAGGCGATCGACACCGACCTGGGCTGCTCGGCGCACTATTTCGAGCTCAAGGACTCCACGCTCGGCGTGGCCTGGTACGGCCAGGGGCTGCGGCTGCTGGACGTTTCGGACGCGCGTGACGTGCGCCAGATCGGCTACTACCGCGTGACCGGGACCGACCCGGCCGGCAACCCCTCGTCGCTCTCATGGGACCTGGCGTACAACGGCCGCTACGTCTACCTGTTCGACATGGACCGCGGGATCGAGGTGCTCAAGCTTAAGAAGGGCACCAAGGCCAAGGCGGCGGCCACCACGCGCAGCGTGCGGGCGCCGGCCCAGAAGCGCGATCGACTGGCCTCCGTTCCGGTGGCGACCAACGGCGCGGTCATCTGCCCGGTGTTCCGCAAGTCCTCCGCCGGGTAGCCGGCGGAGATGACCGACGAGCGAGACGAGGGCACCAAGGGCGGAGGCGACGAGGCCGAGGCCGCGCAACACGAGGAGGGCCAGGACCAGGAGCCCAAGCAGGCGGGCGAGACGGAGAGCATCTTCGACACCGAGGAGCACTCCGACGCGCCCGGGCCGTTCGGTACCGGCTCCTCGGCGACGGCGGGGCCCAAGGAAGACGACGAGGGCGACGAGTAGGCCGGGGCCCGCCGGGGGCCGTACCCCGTGCATGGCCCAAACCGACAGACAGCGCTTCAGAGACCGCACGCCCCAGGAGAAGGCCGCCGACGGCGGCGACGGCCAGGACCAGGAGCCCAGGCAGGCCGACGAGGACTCCTCGAGCCTGTGGGACACCGACCAGCACTCCGACGCTCCGGGCCCGTTCGGCACCGGCGAAGCCGCCTAGTTCAGTTCACCGGCGTCGCGCCGTCGTCGCCGACGCGCTCGAGCGCCGCGGCGGCGCCGCCCGCCAGCGGCAACGGCTGGCCGACCGCGGCGGCCGGGCTGGCCCAGGCGCCGCCGCCCGGCTTCAGCCAGCGGGCACGGTAGCGGCCCGGGCCCTGGTCGGCCACGATCCGCGTGTAGATGCCCTGGCCGTCGGTGGCGAACGCGCCGCACGCGGCCTTGGCGCCGCCGACCGCCTGTGACGGCACCGGCGCCCACGACCCGTCCGGCCCCTGGCGCTGGAGCTGCAGCGTCTGCGTCCCGCGCCCGGGTCGCACCTGGCCGAACACGGCCACGCCCGCGGCGCCGCGCTCGTCGCGCACCGCGAGCGCGTAGAAGGGCAGCCTGAAGCCGCGCACCACGGCGGGCTTGGGCCGGCCGCGGTAGGTGTAGAGGCCGGACTGGTAGTCGCGCCAGCGCTGGGCAGAGCGGGCGGGCTTGCTCAGGTCGGGCCCGATGTCGTACAGCAGGAACTGCGGGAACTGGCGCGTGCGCGCCGCCCGCCAGCCCAGCCACAGCGCCTGTCCCTCGTAGCGGCCGACCCGCTCCGGCGACGGCCGCCCGGGGTCGGGCGGATCGGTCTGGTAGCCGTACTCGGTGAGGTGCAGCGGCAGGCGCCTGGCAAAGCGACCGCGCCGCTCGAGCTCGGCCAGCAGCGACGTCAGCTTGGACAGCTCGCCGATCTGCACGCGGTCGGCGCCCGGGTCGACCGCGCCGGGCGCGGTCTCCTGCGAGTACGGGTGCATGGCGAAGCCGTCGGCGCGCAGCGCGCGGAAGCGACGACATTCGCGCCGGCCGAGCGGCCGCAGCCGGCGGTCCACGCAGGCAAGCTCGCGCGTGAACCGCAGCGGCCCCATGTTGCGGCCCACGCCGCGCCCCGGGGTCTCGAACGAGGACAGGCCGCCGATCAGCACGCGGTTGCGCGCGGACACCGCCTTGACCTGGTCGTAGGCAGCGTTGTGCAGGCGCCGATACAGGTGCGGCGACGCGGTCTTCCAGCCGCGCCCCGAACGCACCCACTGGGGGCGCAGGAACACGCCGTGGTTGGGTTCGTTCCACGTCGTCCACAGCCGCACCCGGCCGTCGTAGTGGCGCGCCATCGCGCGCGCGTACAGCCGGTACTCGCGCACCGACGGGTTCCACACGTTGCGCCCGGCGCGCCCCCGACGCTCGACCGCCCAGCGCGGTGCGAAGAACCCAAGGTCGAGCATCACCTTCATGTCCTCGGCGCGCGCGCCGTCGACCGCCGCATCCAGCCGTCGCAGCGCGGCCCGGTCGTAGGCGCCGGGGTCGGTCGCGTCGAACGCCGGCTTGCGGCGCGCGTCGCGGTCCGGCGCCAGCTGGCGCCAGGACGCCGTGATCCGCACGCGGTCGACCCCCAGCGAGGACATCCGTCGCAGCGCCCGCCGGACCTGGGACGGCCTTCGGTAGAGCAGCGCGGCGTCGTCCTGGAGCACGGTCTCGACCCGCTCGGTGGCGGTCGGCGGGCCGGTGAAGGCGATGCCGGCGGACAGCGCCAGCGAGCACGCGAAGGCATTCATCTACGTAGACTCCTAGCGCACATGGCCACCGAGGACTCCACAGCGGAATCGGACGTCGCGTCCGATTCCGAGACGGCCGGCGCGTCCAGGGACCAGCGAAAGATCCGGGTCGTGGTCGCCAAGCCCGGGCTGGACGGCCACGACCGCGGCGCCAAGATCATCGCCCGCGCCCTGCGCGACGCCGGCATGGAGGTCATCTACACCGGCCTGCACCAGACGCCCGAGCAGATCGTCGAGACCGTTCTGCAGGAGGACGCGCACGCCGTCGGCCTGTCGATCCTCTCCGGCGCGCACATGACGCTGGTGCCCAAGATCGCGAAGCTGCTCGACGAGCAGGGCGCCGACGACGTCGTCCTGGTCGTGGGCGGCACGATTCCGGCCGACGACATCCCCGAGCTCAAGGAGCTCGGCGTCGCCGAGATCTTCACTCCTGGATCGTCCGTCCAGGAGATCGTCGACTACATCCGCGACAACGTCGGCTAACTAGCCGGTCTGCGAGGTCGTCCTGATGGCGATCGCGCGTGCGTACTGGATCACGTACTTCTTCGATCCCTTCTTGCGCAGCACCTTGGACTCGGCGCGGTAGAACGAGACGCCGCGCAGGGCGGTGTTGCGGAACTTGATCGTGTAGCTCCCGTTCTTGTTCGGGCGGGCCGAGCCGACGGTGCGGTAGCGCCCGCAGACCAAGCGGCGGATCACGACCTTGCGCCGCTTGCCCAGCACCGACTTCTTCACGCGCCCCTTGACGGTGATGGTGCCGGCGGCCGACTTGACCGACTTCGACGTCAGCCGCTGCGGCAGCTTGAGCTGCGGCGACCGGGCCCGCCCGGACACGGCGCGGTAGCGGACGCTGACGCGGAAGCGCTTGGCGGGCGCCTTCACGTACGCCGTGAACGAGCCGGTACGGCTGGACGCGCGCACGGTCTTGGTCTTGGTGAACCTGGACGACTTCGCGCCGCGCCTGAGGTCGGTCTGGATCGTGACGTTCTTGCCGTACAGCGCGGCGCCGACGAGTCCGGTCAGCTTCACCCGCTTGCCCCTGCGGTCTGCGCGCACCAGGCTGATCGCGCGCCGGCCACAGATCGTGGGGGCCGCGCTCGGCTGCACCTGCGCCTGCACCGGGTTGACCGTCGCCGCCGCGCCGGCGCTCGGATTGGCGCCGACCAGACGCGTGACGCCGACGAACTCATCCTCGCTGTTCGGCGGCGGCGCAATCCGGTTCCTGGACTCGCGCTCGAGGTAGAAGCCTTCCGACGTCGCCGGGATCAGCACCTTGCCGTCGGACTGCAGGGTGGGCTCGCCGATGCGGTCGAACTCGCTGTCCGAGTCGTACGAGAACTCCTTGAAGCCGTTGGTTGCGAAGCCCGTGTCGGTCTGCCCCGCGCTTGTCAGCCCGGCGATCATGCCGTTGTCGTAGCTGTCGGTGCTCCGCCCCCCAGATCCTGGGGCTGGTATCCGCCTGTGGCCAGCACCTTGTCCCCGGGCCGGACGGTCAGGAAGTTGCGCTTCTCCTGCCAGTAGAGAACGCCGCCAAAGGCGTGCGCCAGCCGCGGATCGCTGATCACGGCCTCGCCGCCGCTGCCCCAGCCGGTGTCCAGCTCCAGCGTGGCGGCCGTCAGGCGCCAGATGTTCCAGTGGTTGTTGCCGTCGTCGGCCCTGGCCAGCTGGGGCTGTGTCCAGACCAAGGGGCGGGCCTGGCTGTCCACCGCCAGATCAACCGGCAGGCCGTCGATAGGCACGCTGCCCCCGGTCGGATCGGCCAGGGTCAGGTCTGCGTCGTCGTTGACATGGAAGACCTGGGAGGTGCCGTTCTCGCCAATGCGATCCTCCACTTCCTCCACCGGGTCCTCCTCCGGGTAGGTGCCGACCAGCGCATACGGATCGCCGTTCGGTCCGAACTCCAGGTCCTCGCCGTAGCTGACCTCGTCGGGGAGCGCACGGCTGGCGTATTCGACCCCGTCCGTCGCCTCGTAGGCCGTCACGTAGACGTCGTTGTCGCTGCCGCCGCCGATCACCTTCAAGGTGCCGTTGGAGTACGGGATGCAGTCCCAGAGCGCCGCCACGCCGCCGTCGGCCTTGACCCGGGCGGCGACGATGTAGCCGTCGTAGTACTCGTAGTCGTAGGTGTCACGGGTGATCCAGTCGTCGTACTGGCAATCGCCCGGCAGCTCCGAGACGACGACGCTGTCGCTGTCGGTGAACGTCCCGTCGGCCTTGAAGTGATAGCGCAGCAGTTCTTCGCCGTTCTCGCTGCGCGCCAGCACCCAGAATGTGCCGTCGGACAAGACGCGGATGTCCAGAAGCTCGTCGATCTCCTGGCGGTCGGGCAGGTCCTGCTCACTTATCCCATCGCCGCCGAAGCCGGTCGGCTGGCCGTTGACGTCGAAGCGGGTCAGCCGCAGGAAGTAACCCTCGCCGACCTCGTTGTCGTAGTACATGACCACCGCTGTGACCGACGAGCCATCGCCCGGATCCTGGTCGGTCACCGGTCGCGGCTGTTCCAATTCCCCCTCCCTGTCGGTGAACAGCGACGAGTACTGCGTCCCGAACGCGCTCCCCGCGTTGTAGGTCGGGTCGTCGTCGCCGTCCGGGCTGGCATGCGCCAGCGCGGGCATCGCCGCCAGCAGCAGCGCGACCAGGGTGAACAGGAGCGTGATGTGGCGGGGGCGGGAGTTCACCCCGCCACGCTACTCCCGTTTTTGTGTCCCCGCCAGCGTCTCACACGGTTAACCCGAAAGGGGGGTGCGATGCGGGCCAGCTACTTTCCCGAGCATGAACGTGCGCCTGCCGATCGCCCTGACCGTCGCCCTGTCCGCCGCCGCGCTCAGCGCCTGCGGCAGCGATTCCGGCGACGGCGACTCGGCCGCTGCGCCGCCCGCCACCGACACCCGGGCCGAGGACAGCGCCAAGGCCGACGGCGGCGATTCGGCCGCCGCGCGGTCGAACCGCCCGCGCACGATCGCCACCGGGCTCCAGGTGCCGTGGGGGATCGGCTTCGAGCCGGGCCGCAACGGCGACGCGCTGGTGGCCGAGCGCACCACCGGCCGGATCATCCGGATCAGGCGCCCGGGCGGGAAGAAGTCCGTCGCGCACCGCGTCCGCGGGGTGGACACCGGCAACAGCGAGGGTGGCCTGCTCGGCTTGGCGGTCTCGCCGAACTACGCCAAGGACAAGCTGGTCTACGTCTACTACACGCGCGGGGGCGGAAGCGAGAACCGGATCGTGCGCTTCAAGCTCGGCGGCCGGCCGCAGACCGTGCTCGGCGGCCTCGAGGCCCAGCAGATCCACAACGGCGGCCGGATCAAGTTCGGCCCCGACGGCAAGCTCTACGCCACGGTCGGCGACGCCGGTGACACCTCGAACGCGCAGGACCGAGGCTCGCTGAACGGCAAGATCCTGCGCATGAACCCCGACGGCTCGGTGCCGGCCGACAACCCGATCAGGGGCTCGCGCGTGTGGTCGCTCGGCCACCGCAACCCGCAGGGCATCGACTGGGACAAGGGCAGGCGCCTGTGGTCGGCCGAGTTCGGCCAGAACACCTTCGACGAGGTCAACCTGATCCGCAAGGGCAGGAACTACGGCTGGCCCGAAGTCGAGGGACGCGGCGACACCGAGGGCGGCAAGTTCGTGAACCCGAAGGTCACGTGGAGCACCTCCGAGTCCTCGCCGAGCGGCCTGGCGATCTCCAAGGGTCGCATGTTCGTGGCCGCCCTTGGCGGCGAGGGACTGTGGCGCTCGCGCCTGAAGGGCGCCAGCACGACCAAGCCGGTCAAGCTGTACGCGGGCCGCTACGGGCGTATCCGCACCGTCGTCAAGGCCCCCGACGGCAGCGTCTGGTTCACCACCTCGAACCGCGACGGCCGCGGCGATCCGAGGCGCGGCGACGACCGGATCCTGCGCATTCGCTGATGCTGCGCCACGAAATCGGCGTCGTGCCGATTTCGTGAACGGCCGCGCGCCCTGCTCCGTAGACTGGGCGACTGACTCGTCAGTCAACGAAGGGTTACAATGCCCGATCGGCGGCCGGCAGGGCCGTCTACCGGGCCGCACCCCGGTCGGCCCACCCAGTAGAGACCTAAGGAGACCCCTTGAAGATCTGCGTCCTCGTGAAAGAGGTACCTGACGCGGCCGTCGAGAAGCGCATCGATCCCTCCAGCAAGCGGATCGACCGCGGCGGCGAGAAGAACCTGAACCCCTTCGACACCCACGCCATCGAGGCCGCCATGCAGGTCAAGGAGGGCGGCGCGGTCGAGGTCGAGGAGGTAGTGGCGGTGACGATGGGCCCCGAGAGCGCGTTCCGCGCGCTGCACAAGGCCGTCTCGCTTGGCGCCGACCGCTCGGTCCACCTGACCGACGACGCGCTCGCCGGCTCGGACGTGAACGCGACCGGCTACGCGCTCGCGAAGGTGCTCGAGTCCGAGTCGCCCGACCTGGTCCTGCTCGGCCAGCAGAGCGACGACGGCGAGTGCTACACGATCGGCGCCGTGGTGGCCGACCACCTGAAGATGCCCTCGCTCACCCAGGTCATCAAGATGGACGTCGAGGGCGAGAAGCTCCGCTGCGAGCGTCAGGCCGAGTACGGCTACGACACCGTCGAGGTCGCCCTGCCGGCCGTGATCTCCGTCGGCGACGCCATCAACGAGCCGCGCTACCCGTCGCTGAAGGCGATCATGGGCGCGAAGAAGAAGCAGCTCGACACCAAGGCGATCGGCGACGTGGGCATCGAGGCCGACAAGGTCGGCGCCGACGGCTCGCGCACCGCGGTGCTGGCGATCAACCCGCCGGAGGAGAAGGCCGCGGGCGAGATCATCGAGGACGAGGACACCGACGAGACGGTCGAGAAGATCGTGAACTGGCTGGACGAAAGGAAGCTCCTCGCATGAGCGGGATCCTGACCTACGCGCTCCACTACGAGGGCGCCTTCAACAAGAACTCGCTCGGCGCAGTTTCCGAGGCCGCGAAGCTGGCCAAGGAGATCGGCGGCGAGGCCGGCGTGCTGGTCCTCGGCGGCGACGACCTGACCGACGACCTGTGCGCCTCGCTGGGCAAGTACGGCGCCACCAAGGTCTACCGCGCCAAGGGCGACGAGGGCCTCGGTGCCCCCGTGGTCGACGCGATGGCCAAGGTCATCACCGACGAGGGCTACAGCTACGCCCTGTTCGGCGGCGGCCTGCTCGGCTTCGAGATCGGCGCGGGCCTGACCGCCCGCCTGAACGCCGGCGTGACCATGGAGGTCACCGCGGTCAAGGCCCAGGACGGCAAGCTCGTGGCCGAGCGCCCGATCCTGCAGGACTCGGCCGTGGTCGACGTGGACTACGTCTCCGAGCCCGGCATCATCATCGGCCGCCTGAACGCGTTCGATGCGGTCGAGGGCGACGGCACGGCCGAGGTCGTGGACGTCGAGGTCTCCTACGAGGAGCACTCGACCAAGGCGACGATGGTCGAGCGCGGCGAGCAGCGCGGCGCCGACGTGAACATCGAGGACGCCGACCTGCTCGTGGCCGGTGGCCGCGGGCTCGGCAAGGCCGAGGGTTTCGAGCAGTGCGAGGCGCTGGCCGAAGCGCTCGGCGGCGCCGTCGCGGCCACCCGCGCGGTCGTCGACGCCGGCTGGTACCCCTACGCCGCCCAGATCGGCCAGACGGGCAAGACCGTCGCGCCGAAGCTGTACCTGGCGGCAGGCATCTCGGGCGCGATCCAGCACAAGGTCGGCATGCAGGCGTCGGAGAACATCGTGGCGATCAACAAGGATCCGAACGCCCCGATCTTCGAGTTCTCCGACCTCGGCATCGTCGGCGACCTGAACAAGATCCTGCCGAAGCTGACCGAGGCAGTGAAGGCGAAGAAGGGCTGACCGATGGCCACGCACCACGCACCCGCCGAATATCCCCCGCCGGTCGACTCCCAGAAGGAGTTCATCAAGCGCGAGCTCGATGACGAGGAGGAGCTGATCGAGGTCGGCGTGGCCATCGTCGGCGGCGGGACGGCGGGGCTGGCGTGTGCCAATCGCCTGCTGCAGCTGCTGGCGGACGACCCCGAGACGCTGGAGTCGCTCGGCGAGGTGCCGGTGGCAGTGATCGAGAAGGCCAAGACCTGCGGCGGGCACAACCTGTCCGGCGCGGTCATGCGGCCCGGGCCGCTGGAGAAGCTGTACCCCGACATGTCGCGCGAGGAATGGCGCAAGCAGGGGTTCGCCTACGGCGAGGTCGACAAGGAGGCGGTCTACCTGACGCCGACCAAGAAGACCTCGATCCGGATCCCGCCGCCGCCGCCGTTCAAGAACCACGGCAACGAGGTCATCTCGGTGTCCGAGCTGGCCCGCTTTCAGCAGCAGACCGCCGAGGACGCCGGCGCCTACATCCTGACCGAGACGGCCGCCTCGCAGCTGGTGGTCGAGGACGGCGAGGTCGTCGGCGTGCGCACCGGCGACAAGGGCCGCGACAAGGACGGCGAGCCCAAGGGCAACTTCGAGCCCGGCACCGACATCAAGGCCAAGGCCACCGTGCTTGCCGAGGGCTGCTGGGGCCATTTGACCGGCCCCGCCATCCGCGAGTTCGATCTCGGCGACGACCGCGAGCCCCAGACCTGGGAGCTCGGCGTCAAGGAGGTCTGGAAGGTCGCCAAGCCGCTGGACCGGCTGATCCACACGATCGGCCCGTGGCCGGTTTCCACCTCGGCAAGGTACGGCCAGGTCGGCGGCACGTGGATCTACCCGATGAAGGACGAGGAGACCGGCGACGACCTGGTGTCGATCGGCTTCGTGATCGACCTCGAGTACGCCGACGCGACCACCTCCGCCCACGACCTTCTGCAGACGTTCAAGCTGCACCCGCTGGTCAGGAAGATCCTCGAGGGTGGCGAGCGCGTGAGCTGGGGCGCCAAGGCGCTGCCGGGCGGCGGCTACTGGTCGATGCCCAAGCTCTCGATGCCCGGCGCCGTGCTGGTCGGCGATTCGGGCGGCATGGTCGACACCGTGTCGCTGAAGGGCGTGCACCACTCGATCAACTCCGGGATGCTGGCCGCGGAGGCCATCTACGAGTCGCTGAAGAAGGACTCCAACGACTTCAGCGGCTACGAGGACGCGATCGAGAGCTCGGTGACCGGCAAGGAGCTGTGGGAGGTGCGCAACACGCGCCAGCCGTTCAGCAAGGGCTTCTTTCTCGGTGGCCCGCTGGTGAACCTGTTCATCGCCACCAAGGGCAAGATCCCGGTGCGCCTGCCCTGGCACCGGCAGGACGAGCGCGAGATGTTCATCGGCAAGACGTCCAAGAAGTACCCGGCGCCGGACGGCAAGTACACGTTCGACAAGCTCTCGTCGGTGTACATCTCGGGCAACGCGACCCGCGACGACGCGCCCAACCACATCCGCGTGCAGACCGACGTCCCGCGCGAGGTGGCCGAGACCTGGAAGTGGATGTGCCCCGCCGGCGTCTACGAGATTCCCGAGGACGCCCCCGAGGAGGGCAACGTGGACGTGATCGTCAACTACACGAACTGCGTCCAGTGCGGGGCGATCACGGCCAAGGGCGGCCGGCTGACCACGCCCGAGGGTGGCGACGGCCCCCTCTACCAGAACACCTGAGGGCGGCTGGGCGCGCCCGGCGGCGTCCTCGGTCGACTCGCCTGCAGAGCAGGCTTCGCTCCCTGCGTCCTTGCCAGCCACGCCCAGCCGCAACTCAGCTGCTCTGGCGAGCCAGGACACTTGAGGGCTCGGCAGGCGAACCGCGGCTGGGTAGGGGTCGGTCCGGTGCGGGCCGAGGGGCCCGATTCGTGTCACGCGACGGCTCTCCAACGTCGCGTGACAGATAAATGGCCAGATTTGGCCCGCTAGCTGACAACCGAGCGTGGGACAGGCTCGCGTGTCAGGAAAACGGCCCTCCTCCGAGCGGCGCTAGCGAGATCGGGCCGTCTGATTGATCTTTGGCGTGCCGCCGGCGTTCGTCACTCTCGTCACGCTGGCGGGTGCGGCTGACATGCTGCGCAAGCGCTAGTCCAGCGACCACGGCCGGCCGGCCGGCTCGCGCCACATGCACCACACCGGCGGGCCGCCGCGGGGCAGGTCGAACTCGTCGCTGACCTCGAAGCCGAGGCTGCGGTACAGGGCGACGTTGCGCTCGGTGCCGGTCTCCAGGTAGGCGGGCGTGCGCTCGGCGTCGCAGCGGTCGAGGATCGGCCGGGCCAGGTGCGGTCCGTAGCCACGGCCCTGGGCGACGGGGTCGACTCCCAGCAGGGCCAGGTACCAGTGCGGCGTCACGGGATGGTGGCTCTCGGCCCGGGCGTTCATGGCCACGATCTTCCAGGTCTCGATCCCGGCCACGCGCAGCATGTGTGGCGTCAGCCTCAGCTGGAGGCCGATCGGCAGCCGCCAGCCACCGGGCGGCAGCCACAGCGCCGCTCCCACCCCGTCGTCGGTGGTGTGGCCGATCCCGCGGGGCAGCCACACCCGCCGCATCAGCTCTGCGAACGAGCGCTGGAGCCTGCCGGGCCGCCTGGCCGGGTCGCTGAGGGCCCAGCTCATCCCGGGATCGTCCTGGAACGCGGCCGCCAGCCGCGGGGCCAGCACCGGCACGTCGGCCGGCGTCACCGCCCGCACGTCGGGCCCGTCCGGCCGGAATCGGCTCACGCGGTTCCGCGCGCGGCCAGGTAGTCGGCCCGTGCCTTGAACGTGTCCTTCATCTCGGAGGTCAGCTCGTCGAGGAACTCGTCGCGGTAGGTGGCGTCGGTGAGCACGGCGATGGCGTAGTAGAGCCCGGAGAAGGCGCCGATGCCCGACGACACCGCCAGCAGCTCGGTGGTCACCTGCACGTCCTCGCCGAAGAGCGGGATCGTGGGGCCGAAGTCGGTTCCGGTCGAGCCCAGCCACGACTCGCGCACCTCGGGGCCGATCGCCAGCGCGCCGAACAGGACGAAGAACCCGGCGACCGAGAGCGCCACAACCAGTACCTGGAGCGCCTGGCTGACGAACATCACGAGCCCGACGTTCACGCGCTGGCGGCGCTCCAGCGGCGGCTCGGTGCCGACCGCCTCCTCGAGTGTCGCGACCTCGCGCGGCAGCCGGGCGATGATGAACACCGAGCCGAGCGCGGCGAACAGGGCGAACACCAGGAACAGGAACGCGGTCGGCATGGTCGAGAACACCTGCCACGCCTCGGTGTTCACGAACAGCACGAGTGAGAACAGCAGCAGCAGCGGCAGAGCGCGCACCAGCAGCACCACCGACGCCATCAGCTGACCAACCAGGCGGCCCGCCGCCCAGCGCACGATCGACAGCAGGCCGAAGCCGACCACGCCGAGGATCAGGGCGAGCAGCACCAGATTGCCGGCGGCGGTGACCAGCGCGCTGGTGGTCTGGCCGCCGAACACCAGCGGCAGAACGGCCGGGATGACAACGAAGCCGGCCAGCTCGGCGCCGCCGACGTCCTCGGGCACCGCCAGCCACGGCCGCCCGCGTGCGCGGTTCAGTAGCGCGAACGCCCCGAGCACGATCGCCAGCCCGCCCGCCGCCGCGCCGAGGTTGGCGCCAAGCGACCAGTCCAGGTCGATCGCGCCGAGCACCTCGGCGATGAACACAAGCGCCAGCAGCGGCACCGCGCGCGTGAACACGTCGCCGGTCGCGCTGTAGTCCTCGATGAACAGCGGCAGGCCCGCGCGCCGGAAGCGCTGCTCGTAGGACGCGGTGCTCTCGGCCACGCGGCTATTCCAGCCGCGGCGGCGGACGGACGGCCGAGCGCGGCCGCGGCCGGTCCGCCCTGCCGCGATAGCTTGCGCCGACCGTGCCGTCGCTGCGCTATCCCGGCCACGCTCCCCGCCGCGCCACCGTGATCGGCGCCGGCTCGTTCGGCACGGCCGTGGCGCTCCTGCTCGAGCGCGCGGGCGTGCGCACGACGCTGCTGTGTCGCACCGCCGAGCAGGCCGCGCGGCTGACCGGCGACGGCGAGAACGCCCACTACCTGCCCGGTGTGCCGTTGCCTCAGGCGCTGAAGGTGCGCGTGCTCGGCGACCACGACGACCAGTTCCGCCGCGTGGACCTGCTGTTCCTGGCCGTGCCGTCCAAGGGGATGAGCCAGGCGCTGGAGCAGATCGGCGCCCAGGGGCTGCCCGACACCGCCGGCGTGGTCACGCTGGCCAAGGGCCTGGTCCCGCCGGACGGCACGCCGCCGTCGGTGGCGCTTCTGCGCGCCTTCGGGCCCGAGCGGACCGCGTGCGTTGCCGGTCCCGCGCACGCGCGCGAGATGGTCGAGTCCGGCGCCGGCCTGGTGTGCGCGTCGCGGTCGGAGGCGCTGGCCCACCGGGTTGCGGAGCTGTTCCAGCGCTCGGGCGTGGTCTGCGAGGTCTCCGACGACCCGGTCGGCGCCGAGCTGGCCGGGGTGGCCAAGAACGCCGCCGCGGTGGCTGTCGGCGCCACCCAGGCCCAGGGCCTGAACGCGGCCGGGATGGCGGCCGCCGACATCTTCCTCGAGGTGCTGGCGCTGGCGCAGGCCTCCGGCGGCCAGGCGCGCACGTTCGTGGGCCGCAGCGGCACCGGCGACCTCGTGGCCACCACGCTCGCGCCGTCGTCGCGCAACCGCAGCGCCGGCGAGCTGCTGGCGCAGGGGGTGCCGGCCGCGGCGATCCCGGATCGCCTCGGCCAGGCGGTCGAGGCGCTCGAGACGGTGCCGCTGCTGGCCCGGGCGATGGAGCAGGGCGGCCTGGAGGCGCCCGTGGTCTCGGCGCTCTCGCGGCTGATCGACGGCAGCCTGCCGCTGCCCGAGTGGGTCGAGCTGGTGCGCGCCAAACAGCCGCCGCCGGCACGCTTTGGCCGGCCGGGCACGTGGTGGCAGCGGCTCAAGGCCTGGTTCAGACGCCGGCGTCTAGACTCGTAGAGGCGATGAAGACCGAGACCCACCCCGAATACGTCGAGGCGCACGTGCGCTGTACCTGCGGCAACGAGTTCACGACCCGCTCGACCGAGCAGTCGCTGAACGTGGAGATCTGCTCCAACTGCCACCCGTTCTACACCGGCAAGCAGAAGCTCGTGGACACCGGTGGCCGCGTGGAGCGCTTCCGCCGCCGCGCCGCCCGCCGCTCCGGTTAGCCGGGTTCCCACCGGCGCAACTCGCGGCGTTCGGGGCTGTTTCTTGAACGCATGGGCCGCACCGCTCTATACCTCGTAGCTGCCGTCGCGATCGCGGCGGCGCTGACGGCTGCCGCTGCCGCGCCGGCCAAGCCGCGCGCGGCCGCGGCGCTGACCAGCGCCAAGGTGGTCGAGTGCACGCGCGGCCCGACGGCCGAGCAGCGCAAGGCCACCTTCCGCGCCGGCATCATCAGGCGGGCCGGCACATCGCGCATGTCGGTGCGGTTCACGCTCGAGGAGAGCGTGGCCGGCGGTCGCTACCGGGCCGTGAAGGCGCGCGGGCTGGGCGTCTGGCGCAGGTCCCGCACGGGCGTGCGCGCGTTCGCCTACCGCCAGCGCGTCAAGGCGCTGGCCGAGGGCTCGGCCTACCGCGTGAAGATCAGCTACCGCTGGCACAAGCGAAACGGCTCGGTGTTCAAGACCGCCCAGCGCCGGTCGAAGGTCTGCCGCCAGACCGATCCGCTGCCCGACCTTCGCGTCCAGCGGATCGGTGGACGCCCCGCCGAAGCCGACCCGGGCAAGGTGCAGTACGGCATCAGCGTGAGCAACCGCGGTGCCGCTCCTGCGCCTACCACCAGGGTGCTGCTCTGGGTCGATGGGGTTGTGGCGGGTCGCGCGGCAGTGCCGGCGCTGGCCGCCGGGCAGGTCTCACGCGTGTTCATCACCGGCCCCAAGTGCGCAACCGGTGTCGGGGCCCAGGCCGACACCGACCTGGTCGTGAGCGAAGCGGACGAGACCGACAACGTGCGCGCCGCGCCCTGCCCGAGCGGCCTGTAGCCAGCTACGATCACCTCGTGACGGAGCCCGAGCTGCGGCAGGCCGAAAGGGACCTTCCGGTCGGCGGCCAGGCCGTCCTGGAAGGCGTGATGATGCGTGGCGTGTCCACCTGGGCGGTGGCCGTGCGCAAGCCGACGCCCGACCAGCTCGAGGACGGTGAGCTGGACCCCAAGGAGGGCGCCAGGGGCGAGATCGAGGTGGTCACCGAGCCGCTGACGTCCTACGCCAAGGCCCACCGCTGGGCACGGCTGCCGGTGCTGCGCGGCGTGGTCGCGCTCGTCGAGTCGATGAAGATCGGCTTCAAGGCCCTGAACATCTCGGCCAACGCACAGATGCCCGAGGACGAGGCGGGCGAGCGCGAGGAGATCGGCGGCGGCACCTGGATCGGCACGGTCGTGTTCGCGCTGGCGTTCGCCGTCGGGCTGTTCTTCCTGCTGCCCGCCGGCCTGACCAACCTGTTCCAGGACTCGATCCCCAACGGCGTCGTGTTCGTCGTGATCGAGAAGCTGGTGCGGATCTCGGTGTTCCTGGCCTACATCCTGCTGATCTCGCGCCTGCGCGACCTGCGCCGGGTGTTCGAGTACCACGGCGCCGAGCACAAGACGATCTCGTGCTACGAGGCGGGCCTCGAGCTGACGCCGGCGAACGCCCAGGGCTTCTCGCGCCTGCACCCCCGCTGCGGCACGAGCTTCCTGCTGATCGTGATGATCGTGGCCATCTTCGTGTTCGCCCCGCTTGGCAAGCTCGACTGGCAGTGGCTGTTCCTCTCACGCGTGGTCGGCATCCCGATCGTGGCCGGGATCGCGTTCGAGGCGATCAAGTGGCTCGGCCGCAACAGGACGAGGCGCTGGGCGCGGGTCCTGATGTGGCCCGGGCTCCAGCTCCAGCGGCTGACCACGCGCGAGCCCGAGCCGGCGCAGCTGGCCGTGGCGATCGCGGCGCTCGAGGCGGTGCTGGCGCTCGAGGACCCGGCCGACGCCACCGAAGCCGACCGTGCCGTGATGGAGGTCGGGGCCTGAGCGCGACAGGCCGGCCGCGAACCGCCCAAGCATCGACGGGGGTGCGCCGGGCGTGAGCTCCCCGCTGGAGTTCCCGCCCGAGCCATGGCAGCTCGGCGGGTCGATGCTGCTCACGGTGTTCGCCCTTCCCGCCGCCTCGCTGCCGCCCGAGCTGGAGCGGTTCACGCCCGCCGGCGTGACTCCGGTGGTGCTGGGCGGCCACGCGCTGGCCGGCGTGGCGCTGGTCGACTACGCGCCCGGAAGCGTCCTCGAGTACGACGAGCTGCTGGTTTCGGCCCTGACACGCCGCGGCCCCAGGCTGATGTCCACGCTCGCGCACATCTGGGTCGACAGCCCACGGTCCGTGGCCGGGGGGCGCGAGCTGTGGGCGATCCCCAAGGGCCTGGCCGGATTCGACCACGACGGTCGCTCGACCAAGGTGGACGTCGACGGCCAGCGGGCCGCGGCGCTGACCGCCTCGGTCGGGAGGCGGATCCTGCCGGGCTGGCAGTCGTTCACGCTGACAACGGCGCAGCGGCTCGAGGGCCGCAGCGTCCTGGCCACCAACGCGGCTCGGGGTCACGTGCGGCGGGCGAAGATCGACTGGGACTTCGCCGCCGACGGGCCGCTGGCGTACATGAACGCGGGCCGGCCGCTGTTCAGCATCGCGCTGGACCAGATGGGGATCTCGTTCGGCCTCTCTTGCCGGCGCTCATAGCTCGCGGCGCTCGTGGTCGATGGGGTGTTTGCCGGCCGCCAGGCGGGTAAGAGACCGGCGATGATCCGAACCGTGACGATCCTGACCGCCCTGGCGCTGGTCGCGCTGGCCGCGCCGGCTCAGGCCAAGACGCCGCGGCCGATCGTCTACACCGTGGTCATCGACGGGCTCGACGGCGATCGCGTGGATGCCGGCCGCGCGCCGTTCATCTCCTCGCTGCTGGCCGGCCAGGACGCGCGCGCCACGTACTACCGCGAGTCACGCTCGATCATGGTCGCCGAGACCAACCCCAACCACACCGCGATGATCACCGGCGCCTACGGCAACCGGTCCGGTATCCCGGGTAACTCCTTCGCGCTGTACTCCAAGCTGGCGAACGAAAACACGTGCCGCCGCACCGGCAAGGTCGACCTGACCAGGGCGCCAAGCATCACCAGCGGCGCCAACGCCGGCTGCATCGAGGCCGAGACCGTGTTCGGCGCCATCCGCCGGCAGGGCAATCCCGACGGCCTGGTGACCGCCGGTGTGTTCGGCAAGCCCAAGCTCGGGCGGCTGTTCGCGGGTGGCTCGCGCGGCCGCGAGCACGATGCCGATCACCTCTGGGCGCCGTGCGCCGACGACAAGGGCAAGGACGACGACGACTACTGCGCCAAGGTGCCGCTGGACGAGGACAACGGCTATGCCAAGGACGACGCCACGCCCATGAACGCGGTGCTCGACACCATGCGCCGGGGTGTCGGCAAGGCGCGGCGGCGGCCCGACTTCACGTTCGTGAACCTCCAGCAGGTGGACGCCACCGGACACAAGAAGGGCACCGATACGGGTGACTACGATCGTGCGATCGCCGCGGCCGACGTGCAGGTCAAGCGGCTGGTCGACGAGCTCAAGGCCCGCGGCGAGTGGAGCCGGACGACTCTGATCCTGCTCTCCGACCACTCGATGGACACCACGCCGCGGCTGACCAATTTGACGCGGCGCCTGAGCGCCGCGCGGGGCGTGCGTTCCAAGGACTTCGTGACCGTGCTCAACGGCAGCGCTGACATGGTCTACCTGGCCAACCGCAAGAGCCCGCGCCGGCACCGCCTGCTCAAGCGGATGCGCGCCGCCGCCCTGCGCACGCCGGGGGTGGTCGAGGCGCTGTACCGCAAGCCCAACCCGGCCGATGGCGGGCGCCGTCACACACTGCGCGCCGCGCACCCGGGCTGGCACCTGGACGGAGAGCGGACCGGCGACCTGTTCGTGACCCACCGCTCCGGCGGCGCCTTTGCCGAGCCCGACAACGATCTGGTGGGCAACCACGGCGGCCCGCAGACGCGCGACAACTTCTTCGCGGTCGTCGGCGGCGGGGCGCAGGTGCGCCAGTCGCTGCCCGCGGGGCGCCGCGGCCCGCTCTTCGACGACACGCTCGTCAACCGCGCCCAGGCCGAGAACGTGGACCCCGCGCCGACCGTGATGGGCATGTTCGGCCTCGCGCCGCCGGGCGACAGCCGCGGCCGGTTCCTGTCCGAGGCCCTGGACACCGCCGCGCTGCCGGGCGCAGCCACACCCGCGCGCCGGGCGACCATCAAGGTCACGGGCCCACGGAGCCCGCTCCGGGGCGTGTCGTGCCGGGAGGCCAGACGGCGGCGTGTGCCGGTGCGCATCCGGCTCGGTCCCGACGGCTGGCGCTACGACCTTGGCGTGACCGAGGGCGGCAGCGGCCGCCGGCTCCTGGTCGTGCGCAACACCGCCAAGCGGGTGCTCCGTACGTCCCTGAGGCCGGGCACGACCGCCCGGTTCGTGGCCTCGCTGCGCGCGGCCAGCGGCAAAACCGGCACGGACCGGTCGGTCAGCATCAGGGCCGCCGCCCCCCGCTGCTAGCGCCTAACCTCCCAGCGATGGTCGAGAAGCTCGTCGAGCAGATCGAGAGCCGGTTCGCCGAGCTCTCGGAGCAGATGTCGGACCCCGAGGTGATCGGGGACCGCGAGCGCTACGCGAGCGTCGGCCGCGAATGGCGCGGCCTCCAGCACGCCAGTGAGCTGGCCGAGGAGTGGCGGCGCGCCGCCTCCGACGCCGCAGGCGCGCGCGAGATGCTTGCCGACGGCGAGGACACCGAGATCCGCGAGATGCTGGCCACCTCCGAGGCCCGGCTCGCCGAGCTTGACGAGGAGATCCGGCTGGCGATGGTCGAGCCCGACCCCAACGACGACAAGAACGTGATCGTCGAGGTCCGCGGCGGCGCCGGCGGGGAGGAGGGCGGCCTGTTCGCCGGCGACCTGTTCCGGATGCTCACGCGCTACGCCGAGCGGCGGGGGTTCTCGACCGAGGAGCTGTCGGTGGCCGACGGGGACTACACGTTCGCCGTCAAGGGCGACGGCGCCTACAGCGTGTTCAAGCACGAGGGCGGCACGCACCGCGTCCAGCGTGTGCCCGAAACGGAGTCGCAGGGACGGATCCACACCTCGACGGCGACCGTCGCGGTGCTGCCCGAGGCCGAGGACGTGGAGGTGCAGGTCAACGACAACGACCTCCAGATCGACGTCTACCGCTCATCCGGCCCCGGCGGCCAGTCGGTGAACACCACCGACTCCGCGGTTCGGATCACACACAAGCCGACCGGGCTGGTGGTGTCGATGCAGGACGAGAAGTCCCAGCTCCAGAACCGCGAGCGCGCCATGCGGGTGCTGCGCGCGCGGCTGTACGAGCAGGAGCTCGCCGCCCAGCAGGCCGAGCAGGCCGAGAACCGCCGGTCGCAGGTGGGCACCGGCGAGCGCTCGGAGAAGATCCGCACGTACAACTTCCCCCAGGATCGCGTGACCGACCACCGCGTGAAGCTCACGCGCGGCAACGTGGCCGGTGTGCTGGCAGGCGAGCTCGACGAGTTCACGGGCGCGCTCGAGGCCGAGGAGAAGCGCCTCAAGCTCGAGGACGCCTCGGATCCCGTACGGACGGGCGAAGCGTCCCTGCCTCGCCCGTGAACGGCATGCGCGCCGGCGACGCGGTCGCCGCCGCGGTCGACGCCCTCCGCGCCGCCGGCTGCGACACGCCCGAGCTGGATGCCGAGGTGCTGATCGCCGACGCGATCGGGGTGGATCGCGCCACGTTGGTGGCCGACCCCGCCCAGGAGGTCATGCCCGCGACGGCGCGGCTGGTCGGCGAGCGTGTCCGGCGCCGCGTCCAGCGCGAGCCCGTGGCCTACATCCTGGGCCGCAAGGGCTTCCGCTTCGTCGAGCTCACCGTCGACGCGCGGGTGTTGATCCCGCGACCCGAGACCGAGCTGCTCGTGGAGCTCGCGCTGGCGCTGCCCGACGGCGCCGCCGTGCACGACGTGGGCACCGGCAGTGGCGCCGTGGCGCTCGCGCTCAAGCACGAGCGGCCGGGCCTGCGCGTGAGCGCCTCGGACGCGTCGGCCGGGGCGGTGGTGGTCGCGCGTGCGAATGCCGCCCGGCTCGGCGAGGACGTGGAGGTCACGCACGAGGTGGGGCTGCCAGGCGGCCCGTATGACCTCGTGGTGGCCAACCTGCCGTACGTGGCCGAGGCCGAGTACGCCCGCCTGGCCCCCGAGATCACCCGCTACGAGCCGCGCGTGGCGCTGGTTGCGGGCCGCGAGGGCCTTGACGCGATCCGCGGTTTGGTGGCCGCGGCGCCGGCGGGTACGCGGCTGGCGCTCGAGCATGGCGAGGCGCAGGGCGAGGCGGTGCGGGCGTTGCTCGCGGAATCCGAGACCCACCGCGACCTGTCCGGCCACGAGCGCGTGACCGTCGGGCAGGTCCCGTGACCGCCGAGGAGGTCGAGACCTTCGGCCGTTGCATGGCGGTCGGCGGCGTCGCGCTGTTCCCGGCCGACACCGTCTACGGGCTGGCCACCGAGCCCGAGTCCAAGGAGGGCGTGCGCCGCCTCTATGGCCTCAAGGGACGCGTGCCCGACAAGCCTGCCGCGGTCATGTTCTTCGACATCGAGCTGGCGCTGGCGGCGGTGCCCGAGCTGGGCCCGCGGACCGTGGAGGCGCTCCGAGCGCTGCTGCCCGGCCCGGTCACGGCGATCGTGGCCAACCCGGCGCGGCGCTATCCGCTGGCGTGCGGGCCGAGCCCCGAGCGGCTGGGCCTGCGGGTGCCGCGGCTGGACGGCCCGCTGGCGCCGCTGGCGGCGATGCGCTGGCCGGTGCTGCAGTCGAGCGCCAACCGTTCCGGCGACCCGGACGTGCGCCGGCTCGAGGACGTCGAGCCGGCGGTCGCCGGCGGCGTCGACCTGGCGCTGGACGGCGGCGAGCTGCCCGGCGTGGCGTCGACCGTGCTCGATCTGACCGGCTACGAGCTCGGCGGCGGCTACGAGGTCGTTCGAGCGGGCGCCGTGTCGGAGAACGCGGTGGCCGCCGCGCTGCGGCGGTAGGGCTCGAGCTCGTCGCGCTGGCGTTCGGCGCGCCTGGCCAGCTCGGGGAAGTCGAACCCGGTCAGCCGCGGATCGGAGCGCTCGGCAAGCACGAGCCACAGCATGCGCTTGCCCTCGATGCCCAGCGACAGCCCCTCGAGCTCGACCATCCGGCTGAGCGGTGAGTAGCCGGTCAGCATGTCGTTCGGCTTGAGCCGCGCCGCCTTCTCACCCGCCCAGGCCATGCCGGCCTTGACCGGGTTCTCCTGGATCTCGAGCGCGTCCATCACCGATCTGAGCACGGCGCGGTCCTCGTCGATCTCGGTTGCGATCCGGTGCAGGAGTGTGCCCAGCTCCGTCCCGTCGTTGGACTCGGCGGCCCGCCGGGCCAGGTCGAGCCCGCCGGTGGACCCGGAGAAATGGTCATTCAGGTATGTGCTCATGTGGTCGCCCATGCCTCTTGTCTACCCGGCTCCCAGCGGCTACGCGCCATCGCCCTAGATGTGACCTGTTTCCACTTACGGCAAGCGGTTGCGGCAACTGCCACGAACCTGCTAGACCGAAGGTGAAAGCCGTACTCGACTGGGGGAGTAGGCGAGATGTGCCTGGCCATTCCAGGCCAGATCCTTGAAGTGGTGGACGAGGCCAATCGCCTCGCCCAAGTCGACGTCGCGGGCGTCCAGCGCAACGTGAACATCGGCCTGCTGGACGACGAGGGCGGCGTCGGCCCCGGCGACTGGGTGCTGATCCATGTGGGCTTCGCCATGTCGAAGGTCGACGAGCAGGAGGCGATCGCCACGCGCAAGCAGCTCGTGGCGATGGGCGACGACTACGAGCAGGAGCTCGAGGAGCTCAAGGCCAGCGTGATCGAGTGATGATCCCCGCCTGTCAGCCCGGCTGCATCACCTGTGGTGACGTGGCCGTGCCGCTGCAGGTGCTGGAGGTCGATCGCGAGCGCGAGCTCGCCCTGTGCCAGGACCGCGAGGGGCGCAGGGAGACGGTCGAGATCGCGCTGGTCGCCCCGGTCGCCGCCGGTGACGAGCTGCTCGTGCACGCCGGGACCGCGATCGCATGAAGTACGTGGACGAGTTCCGTGACCCGGAGCTCGGCCGCGCCCTTGCGGGCGAGATCCTGCAGCTCGTCGAGCCCGGCCGCCACTACAAGCTGATGGAGGTCTGCGGCGGGCACACGCACTCGATCTACAAGTTCGGGATCGACGACCTGCTGCCCGAGAACGTGGAGCTGGTCCACGGGCCCGGCTGCCCGGTGTGCGTGATCCCGATGGGCCGGGTCGACGACGGCATCGCGCTGGCCCACCAGCCCGGCGTGATCTTCACCTGCTTCGGCGACATGATGCGCATCCCGGGCTCGGACGGCTCGCTGATGGACGCGAAGGCCCAGGGGGCCGACATCCGGATGGTCTACTCGCCGCTGGACGCGCTGCGGATCGCCAAGCAGAACCCCGACCGCCAGGTGGTGTTCTTCGCGATCGGCTTCGAGACCACGGCGCCGTCGACGGCGCTCACGCTCAAGCGCGCCAAGGCCGAGGGCGTGCCCAACTTCTCGGTCATGTGCAACCACGTGACGATCGTGCCGCCGCTGCGGGCGCTGCTGGACTCGCCCGACCTGCGCCTCGACGGCTTCATCGGCCCGGGCCACGTGTCCACGGTCGTCGGCGCGCGCCCGTTCGAGTTCATCCCGGCCGACTACGAGCGCCCGATCGTGGTGTCCGGCTTCGAGCCGCTGGACGTGCTCCAGGGCGTGCAGATGATCCTCAAGCAGCTTGCCGAGGGCCGCTGCGAGGTCGAGAACCAGTACACGCGCGTGGTGCCCTACGAGGGCAACGTGCGCGCGCTCGAGGTCATGTCGGAGGTGTTCGCCCTGCGCCCGCACTTCGAGTGGCGCGGGCTGGGCTTCATCTCCCAGAGCGGCCTGCGGCTGAGCGACGACTACGCCGACTTCGACGCCGAGCAGCGCTGGGAGGTCCCCGGCATCCGCGTGGCCGACCCGAAGGCGTGCCAGTGCGGCGAGGTGCTCAAGGGCGTGATCAAGCCGTTCGAGTGCAAGGTGTTCGGCACCGCCTGCACGCCGGAGCGGCCGATCGGCACGTGCATGGTCTCCAGCGAGGGGGCGTGCGCCGCCTACTACAACTTCGGCCGCTTCGCCCGCGACCGGGAGGTGGTGTAGGTGGACCCGGTCGCCGAGCGCGAGGAGAAGATCCTCGGGATCATCGAGACGGCGCGCTCGAAGCAGGCCAAGTTCCGTGACGCGCACGTGACGATGTCGCACGGCGCCGGCGGCAAGGCCACGCAGTCGATGATCGAGGGCCTGTTCGCGCCCGCGTTCGCCTCGGACGCCGACGCCGACGCCGGCACGGTCGAGGACGGGCTCGTGATGACCACCGACTCGTTCGTGGTCAAGCCGATCCGCTTCCCGGGCGGCTCGATCGGCGAGCTGGCGGTCAACGGCACCGTGAACGACCTGGCCGTCACCGGCGCAAAGCCGCTGGCGCTGAGCCTGTCGCTGATCCTCGAGGAAGGGCTTTCGTCCGACACGCTGCGCGAGGAGGTCGAGGCGATCGCCTCCGCCGCGCGCGAGGCGGACGTGCAGATCGTGGCCGGGGACACCAAGGTCGTGGAGAGAGGCCACGCCGACTCGATCTACGCCATCACAACCGGCGTCGGAAGGACCGATCCGCGCGCCTCGTTGTCCCCGGCTGCCCTTCGACCCGGAGACCGCATCCTGGTCTCCGGCCGGGTAGGCGACCACGGCACCGCGATCATGCTCGCGCGCGGCGAGTTCGAGCTCGGCGGCACGACGATCGAGTCCGACACCTGCTGCCTGTGGCCCGCCGTGGACGCGCTGCTCGAGGAGGCCGGCCCCGGCCTGCGCTGCATGCGCGACGCCACCCGTGGCGGCGTGGCGTCGGTGCTCAACGAGCTGGCGCGCGCATCGGGCGTGGCGATGCTCGTGAAGGAGGCGGCGGTGCCGGTGCACCCGGCGGTAGCCGGCGCGGCCGAGATCCTGGGCATCGACCCGATGTACGTGGCCAACGAGGGCAAGTTCGTGGCGTTCGTCGAGCCCGACTGCGCGGACGCGGCACTGGCCGCGCTGCGTGGCGTGCCCGGCTGCGAGGACGCGGCGGAGATCGGAGAGGTCAGGACCGAGCCACCGGGGATGGTGCTCGTGGAGACGGGATTTGGCGGCAAGAGGGTGATGGACCAGCTGGTGGGGGACCCCCTGCCGCGGATTTGTTGAGGAGGAGGAGCCGAAGTGGCAACACCGATGGAGTTCGTACCGAACCAGCACGAGACCGAGGCGGTCACAGCGCACGTCATATGGATGACCACGGGGTTGTCCTGCGACGGCGACTCGGTGGCCATGACCTCGGCCACCAACCCGAGTCTCGAGGACATCGTCCAGGGCGTGATCCCCGGAATGCCGCGCGTGGTGGTGCACAACCCCGTGCTGGCGTACGAGGTCGGCGCCGAGTTCATGGAGGCCTGGTACCAGGCCGAGCGCGGCGAGCTGGACCCGTTCGTGCTCGTGGTCGAGGGCTCGATACCCAACGAGGAGCTGACAGGCGAGGGCCACTTCTCGGGCATGGGCGACAACCCCGAGACCGGGCAGCCGATCACCACCAACGAGTGGGTCGACCGGCTGGCGCCCAAGGCCGCCGCGGTCGTCGCGGTGGGCACCTGCGCCACCTACGGCGGCATCCCGGCGATGAAGAACAACCCGACCGGCGCGATGGGCCTGCCCGACTACCTGGGCTGGGACTGGAAATCGTCCGCCGGCCTGCCGGTGGTGTGCATCCCGGGCTGCCCTGCGCAGCCGGACAACATGACCGAGGCGCTGCTGATGCTCGTGCTGCACCTCGGGGGCCTGGCTCCGGTCCCCGAGCTCGACGAGCAGCTACGCCCCGCCTGGCTTTTCGGCCGCACGGCGCACGAGGGCTGCAACCGCGCCGCGTTCTACGAGGAGGGCGACTTCGCCACCGAGTACGGCTCGGACCACCGCTGCCTGGTCAAGCTCGGCTGCAAGGGCCCCGTGGTCAAGTGCAACGTGCCCTACCGCGGCTGGATCAACGGGATCGGAGGCTGCCCCAACGTGGGGGGCATCTGCATGGCATGCACGATGCCGGGCTTCCCCGACAAGTACATGCCGTTTATGGACGAGGACCCCAACGCCAAGCTCTCGTCCAACCTGGCCAAGTTCAGCTACGGCCCGCTGCTGCGCTGGGGGCGCAAGCGGTCGATGCGTAACAAGTTCGAGAAGGAACCCGAGTGGCGCCGGAAGGGCAGCACGCTGGCAACCGGGTACCAGAAGCGCTGGTAGGCGCGGAGAGCTGAGGGAGATAGAGCGATGAGCACCGTAGAGACACCCCGCGACCAAAAGGTCATGGTCAAGGAGATGTCGTGGGACCCGATCACGCGGATCGTCGGGTCACTTGGCATCCACACCGAGATCGACTTCACGAACCAGCAGGTTTTGAAGTGCTATTCGACGTCGATGATCTTCCGCGGCTTCGACATCTTCATGAAGGGGATCGACCCGCGCGACGCGCATTTCATCACCAGCCGCATCTGCGGCATCTGCGGTGACAACCACTGCACGTGCTCGTGCCTGAACCAGAACATGGCGTACAGCGTCAAGCCGCCGAAGCTGGGCGACTACGCGTACAACATCGCCGAGGCCGCCGACTTCATCTTCGACCACGCGATCTTCAACGACTGCATGGCGAACGTGGACTGGTGCGAGCAGATGGTCGGCGAGACCAACCCATCGGTGCTGGAGAAGGCCAACGCCACGCCGGCCCCGAACGCCAACATCCACGGCTACAGGACGATCGGCGACATCATGCGGTCGCTGAACCCGTTCACCGGCGACTTCTACCTGGAGACGCTGCACGTGGCCCGCTACACGCGCGAGATGTACTGCCTGTTCGGCGGGCGGCACACGCACCCATCCACGATCATGCCGGGCGGGGTCTCGGCGGACATCACGATGCAGACCTGCTCGGAGTACTACATCCGCCTGATGCGGTACTTCGACTACGTCAAGCGGTCGGTGCCACTGCACGACGACCTGTACGACTTCTGGCTCGACGCGCTGCCGGGGTACGACATGGTCGGCTACCGCAAGACCAACCTGGTCAACTGGGGCTGCTTCGACGACCCCGAGTACGTCGACTACGACTACAAGAACATGACCGAGTGGGGCCGGCGGCGGTTCGTGACGCCGGGCGTGGCGATCGACGGCGAGCTGATCTCGACGGACCTGGTCGAGATCAACCTGATGATCCGCATCCTGCTCGGCAGCTCGTACTTCGACGGCTGGGAGAACGAGCGCACGTTCGTGGATAAGGACCCGCTCGGCAACCCGGTCTCCAAGGACCATCCCGTGGAACAAGACCACGCTGCCCAAGCCGCAGAAGCGCGACTTCGCGGACAAGTACAGCTGGGTCACGTCGCCGCGGATCTACGACGAGCGCACCGACACGCACGTGTGCTGTGACACCGGCGGCGGCCCGTTCGCGCGCCAGTGGTGCACGGCCAAGGCGGGCCTGGTCGACATCGGCTACATCAAGGCCACCGGCAACTCGATCGAGATGACCCTGCCCAAGACACCGGGCGGCCCGGAGATGGACCTCGAGTGGAAGGTGCCGGAGAAGTCCAACGCGATCGAGCGCGACCGCGCCCGGACCTACCACCAGGCCTACTCGGCGCTGGTGGCGTTCCACAACCTCCAGGGGGCGATGGGCGAGATCAAGGCCGGCCGGACCAAGTCCTGGAAGGAGTTCACGGTGCCCCAGGACGCGGTCAGCGTGGGCTTCCACGAGGCGGCTCGCGGCGTCCTCTCGCACCACATGGTCATCGAGGGCGGCAAGATCGCCAACTACCAGCCGTTCCCGCCGACGCCGTGGAACGCCAGCGTGCGCGACAAGTTCGGCACGCCCGGCCCGTACGAGGACGCGGTGCAGAACACGCCGATCTTCGAGGAGAACGGCCCGGACAAGTTCAAGGGCGTGGACATCATGCGCGCCGTGCGGTCGTTCGACCCGTGCCTGCCGTGTGGCGTGCACATGTACAACGGCAAGGGCAAGGTGCGCAAGGTGCAGCACACGCCCACCGCGATGAGCTGAGCCATGGCGACAGAAACGGATTCGAAGGATTCGACATCCATGTCAAAACCTTCCCCGGTGACAGTTCTGGACCTAATGGGGCAGGCGAGCGAGTCCGTGCCTCGTGTGGGCGCGGCGGCGGAACCTCAGCCGCCGCCGCCGCCGGAGGAGGACCTCGAGGCGCGGATCGACCGGCTGTCCGAGGCGCTGGAGTCGGTGCCCGAGCCGGGCCGCTCGGTTGCCGAGGAGCTGCTGTCGGCCGTGCTCCAGATGCACGGCGAGGCGCTGGGGCGGATCCGTGACCTGATCGACGACGACGCGGCGCAGCGCCTGCTGGCCGACCCCGCCGTGGCCGGCGTGCTGCTGATCCACGACATGTACCCCGTGTCGCTGGAGGAGCGGGTCGTCCAGGCGCTGGACAGCGTGCGCCCGTACATGGAGTCGCACGGCGGCAACGTGGAGCTGCTGGGGGTGGACGGCGGCGTCGCCCGCCTGAAGCTCGAGGGCAGCTGCCACGGTTGCGCGGCGTCGGCGTCGACGCTGGAGCTGGCGATCAAGAAGGCGCTGGACGAGACCGCGCCCGACCTGCTCGACGTGGTGGTCGAGGGCGAGGACGAGCCGCCGGACCACGGCCCGCCGATCGCCGGCACCGCGCTGCCGATGGCCGGGAAGGTGGCCGAGTGGGCCGAGGTCGACGGCCTGGCCGCGCTGGCCGACGGCGCGACCACCACGGTGTTCGCCGGCGACGGTGAGGTGATGGTTGCCAACGTCAACGGCACGCTGCTGGCGTATCGCAACAGCTGTGCGG
>CAWGTP010000004.1:0-269706 GCA_963825535.1 uncultured Solirubrobacterales bacterium
GGTCGGCTGCGCGAAAGTGTCGACCGAGCTGTCGCGCGTTGGGTCTGAGGCCGATAGTCGTTCTTCATGGTCATTCTCGGATGTCGCTGTGATCCTCGTAGCCGCGCTCGCTATATCAGTGCTGCTCGCCGATCAAGGGGGGCGAGGCGTAGCGATCGGGCTTCTCGTACTGCTGGTTCCACTCAGCGCATTCGCCGTAGTCGCGGGCTGGAGCACGGCCTACGGAACCGGTGCGATGAAGCGTGTCTTCCGGAACGGGGTTGGAGCGGGACGATGGACGCGTGGCAGTGGGACTGGTTGTTCTGGTCGCCCGCGATCGGGTTCGTCGCCCTGTTGGGAGTCTTCGTCCTCGTTTCAAGACGGCGTTACCTTTCAGCGTTTGCGGCGCTCTCCGTGGCAACGCTCCCTTTCGTTGCATGGGCGATCCTCTGGGGGCCGCTGACGAGCGAGTACTGAGGGTTCCCTAGAGCCAGCCGTGGAACTTGGCTTCGGGGACGGGCGCGGCGGCCCGCTCTGCGGCCATCGCGAGCGCGATCACGCGCGTCGATCTGGGCGGCTTCGGCGGACTTGACCAGCCGCCAGCCGCGCGGGCGTCGGCTTCGCTACGGCGTTGGCGACGTGGCGGTCTAGCTCGGCGACGCCGGGGTGGCGTAGGCGCTGTTCGATGACCAGGCCGTGGAGGCGCTCGGAGCAGAGCGTCATGCGCGTCTCGGACTGCGGCCATTCGACCAGCGTCAGGCCGTGGTCGCGCTCCAGGCGCAGGGCTTCGGACTGGAGAACCGCATCGGGTCGAAGACGACCTCGCGGATGGCGCGGCCGGCGGCGAACGAGGCCGCTCGATGTAGGCGGTGGCCTTGAGCACGGCGTCCGTGCCCTGCCAGACCTCGACCAGGGCCACGTCCACGCGCCCGTCGTCGCGGGCGCACGCAGCCGACGACGGCGGTCGCTGACCGCGAGCCGCCGACGTCGACGCCGAGGACCAGCGGTTCGTCGGGGTCGACGTCGTAGACGGCGCGGCACGCCTGCCACGCGCCAGGCGGGAGCCAGCGGGCCGAGCCGACGCCCCACCGGCAGCAGTGGAACTGCAGCCACTCGAACTCGCTGACACGCGCGTGCGCTGTTCGCGCATCTCGGCCAGCGTGCGCAGCGGGTTCGCGGCCGCGACGGCGTGCAGGTCGTCGGGGTCGGCCTGTCTTCGGCGACGGACCACTCCAGCCAGCGCCAGCCCGTCGCCGCGGGCCTCGAGCACCGCGCCGTCGCGGTCGACGTCGGGGCGGCGAGCGCGCGGGCTGCGCAGCCGGCCGAGCGGCGAGTCCAGCGACGCGGCGGCGGTGCGAGATCCCGAGGAACCGGCACTCCGGGTTCTTGAGCATGCGCGGTCATCATCGCGCCGAGCAGGGACGGTTCGCGGTCTTCCCACGCCCAGATCTCGTCGCCGATGATCAGCGTCGGGTGGGGCCAGCCGTGCGCCTTGTCGCCGGAGGAGGCGACGACCTGGAGGACCGGCGGGTCCCTTCGGGTCGTGCGGCCCAGCGCACGCGCGTCGGTGCGCCATACCAGCGCGGTCGCGCACGGCGGGGTGCTGACCAGGGCGCGGACCATCGCGCCGATGATGCGCGCCTGATCGCGGCGAGGCCGCGCCGATGTAGACGCCGGGGTCGTTCGACGGTGAGGACGTGGTGAACGGCGATCAGCGCGGCCAACGTGGACTTCGCCGAGCCGCGCGGCAGGATCGCGACCAGTTCGCGCTCGGCGCCGAAGTGGGCGCGCACGATGCGGCGCTGGAACGGCTGGAGCGGGTGGTCGGCGACTTCGCGGGCGAAAGCGAGGAATCCTCGGTAACCGGGTCGGAAGACCACTCGACAATGATCCGCCGCCGACGAAGGGGTCTCACAACGCAGTTGACCCCGGCTCCGAGCAGGAAGGGCACGGCGATGGTCGCGAGGTCTCCGAGGGTGATGGTCGTTTCCAGCACTCACCCTGACTATCCGGCCCTCGCCGGTCACGGACTACCGCGTCCCGACCGGGCCGACTGTTGCAAGGCTGTAGCAAGATCGGCCATAAAGCCGGGCCGGTTCTGCGACTTCTACCTGCCGTCCGATAGGTACAAAGCTCGGATTTGCAGGTTTTCTGTTCTTCTCGCTCTTTGCGGGGAAACTGCGATACCGACCCCCTCTGAGGGCTCTGTACAAGCCTGAGGGGTGAAGGTCGAGAACAAGCGGCGGTGGTGGCAGCGCACGTCCGAGGAGCGGGACATGACCGCCGCGTCGCTGCCTGCCGCGATGTCGATGGGCGGCACGGCGGCCGGCCCGATCGTGACGACCAGGAACGCACTCGCGGTGCCGGCGGCGTGGGCGTGTGTACGGGCGCTGGTCGATGCTTGCTCGAGCCTGCCGCTGCACGTCTACCGGCGGACAAGCGCGGGCCGTGTGCGCGCTGAGAACACCCCCACCGGGGGCCTGCTGGACCTGCCAGCACCGGGGGTGACGCAGCCGGCGTTCCTCGGCCACCTCATGACCTCGCTGCAGTTGCACGGCGAGGCGTTCGTGTCGAAGTGGCGCGACCCCGCCGGGCGCGTAGCGCAGCTCGGCCTGTTCGACCCGTCGCTGGTCGAGGTCGAAGTCGTCGGCGGTCTGCCGATGTACACGGTCACGGTCAACGACCCGCAGCCGCGCACCGTGACCCTTACGCCGGCCGACGTGATCCATGTACGCGGCCCGCTGACCCTCGATGGTGTTCGTGGCGCGTCGCCGGTGAAGGTGGTGCGTGAGGGCTTCGGCTTCGCGGCCGCCGTGCAGGAGCACGGCAGCAGAACGTTCGCGAACGGCGCGTCGCCGTCCGGGGTGCTGCAGGTCGAGCCAGGCCCCCATGCGGGTGAGGCCGTCGAGAACCTGAAGGTCGCGTGGGAGGCCCGCCACCGTGGCGTGTCGAACGCGGGCCGCGTCGCGCTGCTGACCGGCAACGTGAAGTTCCAGCAGGTCGGATGGTCCAACCAGGACAGCGAGTGGCTTGCGTCCTGCCACTACTCCGACGCGCAGATCGCCCGCATCTTCGCCGTGCCCCCGTGGGTGATCAACGCCCAGACGTCGGACTCCCTCACGTACTCCACGGTCAGCGAGCAGGCCAGGGCGTTCGTGATCTTCAGCCTGCGGCCGTGGCTCGTGTCGATCGAGGCCGCGCTAGCCGCCGACGCCGAGCTGTTCCCGCCCGAGCAGGCGCTGTACCCCAACTTTGAGCTCGACGCCCTGTTGAGGGGCGACCCGACCGCCCGCGCCCAGGTCTACACCCAGGCGCTCAACCCGCAGACCGGCTGGATGCAGCGGGCCGAGGTCCGGGCGCTGGAGGACTTGCCCGCCGAGGCCAGCGAGCCCGAGCCGCCCCAAGAACCCGTTCCTGATCGTAAGCCTGAGGAGGCCCTGACCGATGCGTAACCGCCCGAAGACCGGGGAGGTCGAGCGGCGCAGCGCGCCGGCCGATGCTCCCGCCCCGACCGTGGACGGCCGCAGGGTCCATGGCGTCATTCCTTATGAGGTCCGCTCAAAGGACTTGGGCGGCTGGCAGGAGGTGATGGCCCGTGGATCGCTGACGAAGGCGAAGACAGCCGACCTCGTCGCGACGGTCGATCACGCCGGTCTGCCGCTGGGCCGCTTCCCCACCACGCTGGAGATCGAGGACCGCGACGACGGGCTGCACTGGTCGCTGACCCTGCCGGAGTCCAGGGGCGACATCCGTGAGGCCATCGAGCGGCAGGACTTGAAGTCCACGTCGTGGCAGATGCGCGTGTCCCGTGATCGCTGGGAGGGCCTGGTGCGCCACGTCGAGGAGGTCGCCGAGCTGCTGGACGTGGCGATCGTGACCCGCCCGGCATACGCCGACGCCCGCGCCGAGTACCGCAACGCCCCCGAAGACAACCCGCCCGCCGAGGCGACAACCCTGCCCGAGCGGGAGGAGAACACGATGGATCACGAGAACGAGAACAACCCCGGCGGCGGCTCCCTGCGCGTCGAGTCGCGCACCGCCGGCCGCCAGGCGACGCCGGAGTCGCGGATCATCGAGGCGATCGGGTCGGTGCAGAAGGGCGAGTCCCGCGACCTGACCCGTGTCGAGGCCGCCCCGGTCGAGCCCGACGACCTCCGAACGCAGCTCCTCGTCTACTTCCGCGAGCGCAGCGTCGTCGCCGAAACCGGCGTCCCGATCATCGTCACCGACCGCAAGGCGATCAAGTTCCCCGTCCTGCTCGACGACGTGGACTCCGCGTTCTACAACGAGCTTGAGCAGATCGCCGAGAGCGATCCCGAGCTGGACGAGTACGAGGTCGCGCACAAGGCGATCAAGACGCTCACGCGCATGTCCAGCGAAGCGGTCGAGGACTCCGATCCCGACCTGCTGCGCACGGTGCAGGACAGCATCAACGTCAGCCTTGCACTGAAGGGCGATCGCGAGCTGCTCGTCGGCAACGACGTGAAGGGGTTCAAGGGCATCACGCAGATCTCCGGGACGCAGTCGCTCGCGGTCGGTGGGGCGCTGGACTACGACCACCTGATCAAGGCCGCCGGCCTCCTCGCGGAGAGCAAGATCCCCGGCCCGTACGTCGCGATCTTGCCGTCGCGGGTGCTGACCGGCATGTCGATGCTCAAGGACGGCGATGGGAACTACCTCGCGCCCCCGGCGGGCCTGCCGACGCTCTACCAGAGCGGGTGGCTGCCGATCACCGGAGGTCAGACCCCGACGGCCACCGGCGTCGTGTACGCCCCGATGGTGCAGCAGATCGTGATGCGCAAGACCGTGTCCGTCGAAATCGATCGCAGCGCGGAGTTCACGTCCGACGCGGTGCTGGCCCGTGGCCGCTACCGGCTCGGATTCGGCTGCCCGTGGCCGCAGTCCGTCGTGAAGTTGACCGGCATCGCGGCACCCGCGATCGCGTAAGTGCCTCCTCGTCGGGTGACATCTTCGGCTCGGCCCGCCAAGGCGCGGCCGATGCCGGCAAAGACTGCCCCACGGTCTCGTACCCGTGGGGTAGCGGCGGCCACTGTCCTGGCCGCTGGTGGTTCCGGTGCGGGTGGTGGGAGGTCTTCTTCGACGGTTGGCGCTCCCACCACCCGACGCCGTTCGATCCGCCCAGGACTGCCAGGCAGGCCCAGAGCCGCCCGCAAGGGTCCGAGGGCTTCAGCGGCCCGTACAGCGGGCCGTGCGCCCGCCGGGACCACGGCCCGGCGACCGCCCCGTGCCGCGGCACGGCCGGCCCGGACGGCCGCCCCGGGGTCCGCACGAACTTCAGCTCTTCGGCCGCCCGCCCAGCCCCGTCGCGCACGGGTTCACAGCGCAGCGAAGCCGGGGGAGGCGGTGCGGCCGAAGAACCCCGCCGGGCGTGGGCTGTCCGAGACGGGCAAGACCCTCAGCCGAGCACAGCAGCGACTCATGTTCGCCCGGCTGGGCCCAGCCGCGAAGAAGTACACGTCCCGGGGCAGGTACAAGCGGTTGCCCGAAAGGCGCCGGGCAAGGACGCCGGCGTGACGCCCTACGCCACGCCGGCCGATCTAGAAGCATGGGCGCGGTTCTACGAGGTCGAGATCCCGGCCGCTAGCGCCGAAGGCGACCCACGGGAACGGCTGCTGGAACTCGCCACGGCCGACGTGATCCGGTTCCTGGGGGCGGCTTGGCCGTTGGAGCTTGTCGAGCCCGAGCAGGCGCAGGCGCTGATCGACGCCACCGCGATTCAGGCGACCTTCAGGGCCGCGCAGGGCGGAGAGCTGTCGCTGGGCATGGACGACGGCATCGCGAGCATGGCGAACATCAGCTTCTCGCTGAGGACGCCGCCCAGGTTCTCGCCGGAGGCCAGCGAGGCGTTGGCCGGCATGGGCCTGTTGGCGAAGTCCGGCACGGTCGCGCCACCGCTGGATGTCTTCCCCTAGCCCGTTCGTCCAGCTTGGCCGCCTGCTGGCCTCGGCGAGGCGCGGGGGGCTGCCCTTCGACGAGGCGTGGGAGTGGGCCACGACCTCGGGCCGGATCAAGCACGAGCACGACACGTTCAACCGCCGTCAGGCGTACGAGGTGATCACCGAGCACCGGTGGGTGTGGGAGCTGGCGTACAACGGTGAGGACGTGCCCGGCGGGGAAGCCGCGAAGGCGCTCCAGAGTTCTATCGACGCCGCCGAAATGTCTACGATTTTCGCTCAGTAGAGCGGAATCCGTCCGGGTGACGCTGGACACTGGATCGTCCCTACTACGAAGAACGCCGCCCGTTCCCCGGAAAGGAAGGCGGCGCTCTTAAGGAGACAGATGATGACCTTACAGGTCGATCAGGCGGCACCAGAACTAGTCCTCGAGGACACCTCGGAGGCCAACGAAAAGGCCCGGAAGAAGATCGAGGAGGTCATGGCCTACCACGATGGCGTGATCTTCCAGCAGCCCTTCCACGTCCCGGTCAGGTCGTTCTCCCACGAGCCGCGCACGGTGTGCCCGCGCAGGGCCGAACGTGTGCGCCGGCCCCGCAGGCGGGCGTCCAGGGCGGCGTCCAGGGGCTCGACCAGGGGCAGCCCCGATGATGGCGGTGGCGACGGACCCGGCGAACCCGGCGGAGCAGACCCTCAGGCGGTGGCCGCATGACCGCCCGGTTGACCTACCCCAGCTTCAGCAACCCGGACGCCACCGACATGGACTGCCCGGTCTGCAACCAGGCGGTACGCGTGTCGCTCGGCGGCGGCGACCGTCTGGATGTTCGTTGTCCCGTATGCGCGGCGGAGAAGGTGTTGGCGGCGCTGGACATCAAGCAGGTGGTGTCCGAGCTAAAGGGCGCCGCGCCGCGGCCCGGAGACGGGAAGCCCGAGCTGTCGTGGGAGGGCAAGCAGCTCAAGTTGCCTGATGTGCCCGCCGTGGACGACTGGATCGGGCAGTGCCGCTGGCTCACCGTGGTGTTCGCGCTCGACGCTGCCCACCAGGTGACCGGGGCCGAGCGGCAGGGCCTCGCAGGACCGGACGGCCAGGTGGAGATCCGCCGGGCCGGAGCCCAGTCGATCCGCCTGGAGCCGTTCAAGGTGGTGAACACCCCGGCGCGGCTGGTCGAGGCCGTGAGCGGCTGGGGGCTGCCGTCCGACGGTGCCGTGCCGCCGCTCAAGGGCGAGCACTGCCGGCTGATCGCCCAGGTCGTGAGGATGCTGTGCGGCACTTCGCGGGCCACGAGCGCCGCTCAGGAAGCCGCCGCCGTCGTGGGCGCGTTTCAGCAGGCCGCGCTGGCGGTCGAGGGCATGACGACCTACGGCAACTCCGCGCAGCGTCACGAGGCCGCGTACGCGCTGCGTGATGCCCACAAGCGCGGGTGGCGCTACCTGATCGACCGCAACACGGGCGAGCTGGTCATCCGGGTGAGCGATCTGCATGAGGTGGCCCGGCGCCACGTCGGCGGAAGCCTGCAGCGGGGCTGGCTCGACGGCCGGCTGGCCTCGATCGAGTTCCGCCGGGTGGTGCTCGACGGGCACGCCGTGGCCGGTCGGGACGGGCGCAAGGGACCGCACCTGCGCTGCCACGTCTACCGGGGGCACGTCGGCGGGGGCGAGGCGGTGACCACGTGACCACGCCTTTCCCTTCTATTACGCGCACGGGGGCAACGCCCCACTCCTCTCACGCGCTAGGGCGTGGAAACGAGTGGTCACGTGGTCACGCGGAGGTGAACCAGTGAGCCGGCTTCTGACGGCCGAGCAGTTGGCCGAGCGGTGGCAGGTACCCAGGAGTCACGTCTACCGCCAGAGCCGCCTCTGGATCGAGACCGACGGGACGGAGGGCGTCCCGACGGTGGTGATCGGCAGGTACTACCGCTACCGCCCGGACGTGATCGCCGCGTGGGAGGTAGGCGCTCCTGGTGATCCCGATCCGGCGGGCGTAGGATCGGGCCACAACGAAAAGCGCCCCCGCACCACGCAAATGGCCGGGGGCATGGCCCAGGAGGTTGCACCCTCATGAGCACCAGCCACGCTACCCGCCGGGTGACCGGCCGTCTGAAGCTCCGCGAGCGCCGCGAAGGCCCGGTCTGGTACGCCGATACCCGTGTGCCCGGCAGGACGCCGGAGCAGACCATGCGCCGCCTTGCCGCCGCCCACCTCGGAGGAGGGAAGCCACGTCGTGGCCACCTGACGCGGAAGCAGGCCGAGGACGCGTTGGCGGACATCCTGGCGGCCGAGCGCCGCCGGATCGGGGAAGGCGCCTACGCGGATGACTTGGCTGTCGCGGCGACGTTCGGGGACGCGGCAGACGGGTTCCTGCATCACGTCGAGCACGTCAAGGGCCGCGAGTTCGCGACGCTGAAGGACTACCGGAACTCCATCGACAAGTACCTGCGCCCGAGGTGGGGCGACCGGCCCGTGGGGTCGATCACTCCGACGGAGGTTGCCCAGCTCCGGGACGAGTGCATGGCCCAAGGTCTGTCGGCGCGCACCGTCGTGCGGCACCTGACCGTCGCGCACGGAGTGTTCAAACAAGCTGTACGTGCTCACGGGCTGGCTCGAAACCCGGCCAGCGCCGAGCTGGTGGACCGGCCGACCGTCCGGTACTCCGGGGACTTCGACACCTACGACGCCGAGGAACTGGCGGCGCTCGCTCGAGCCGCCGCTGACCATCAAGACCGGGCGCTCTATCTCGCCGCCGCCTACACCGGCTTGCGGCAAGGCGAATTGCTCGGGCTGAGGTGGCGCGACATCGACTTCTCGATGCAGTGCATCCGCCTCCGGCGGTCGTGGTCGCAGGTCGCCAAATCGGAGAAGGACACGAAGTCCCACAAGGTCCGTTCCGTGCCGCTGGTGCCTGACCTGATCGCCCCGCTGGACAGGCTCAGTCGCCGAGAGCACTTCACCGACGACGACGACCTCGTGTTCGTCCGCGAGACCGGCGAGCACCTGTGCGCGTGGACGCTGCGCAGGCGGTACAAGGCCGCGGTCAAGAAGGCCGGCCTGCGGTACCTGACGTTCCACGGCTTGCGCCATTGCTTCGGGACGACGGCCGTGCAGGCGTTCGCCATCAGCGACGTGCAGGCCATGCTCGGCCACGCGAACGTCACCACGACCCAGCGATACGTCCACCACCGTCCTCGTGCCGACGATGCCGCGAAGCTGTCGGCCGCGTTCGCGGGCAACGCTGTACCCCGAGCCGTACCCCGAGACGGCGAGGTCGGGAGAACTCAGCGCAACTGGCCGACACGGGGGAGGCGGCGTAGAGCCATGCAGGCCCCGGATCGCTCGACTGCAAAGCCGCGTACACCGGTTCGATTCCGGTCGGCGCCTCTAGTCGTTAGGCGGATCTGCGGGGTTTGTGGCCGGGTGCCCAGCCCAACGTGGTAGTCCTTGCGGCCATGGCGCCGACCACGTGTCACATGTCGGTCTCGCTCGACGGCTTCGTGGCCGGCCCCGGCCAGGATCGCGACAACCCGCTGGGCGTCGGCGGGAGGGCGGTCCACGAATGGCATCTCGGCGACGTCACCAATGAGGCCGACACGACCGCCCAGGGCTGGCTCATGCGCCCGCGCGGCGCCTACGTGATGGGCCGCAACATGTTCGGCCCCGTCCGCGGGGACTGGGACGAGGACTGGCGCGGATGGTGGGGTGACGAGCCGCCCTACCACGCACCCGTCTTCGTTCTGACCCACCACCCGCGCGACCCGGTCGAGATGGAGGGAGGCACCACCTTCCACTTCGTGACCAGCGGCTTCGACGATGCCTTCGCGCGGGCGCAGGAGATCGCGGGAGACGACGGCGTGGACATCGCCGGCGGCGCCTCCGCCGTGCGTCAGGCGCTGGCGGCGGGCGTCGTCGACGAGCTCACCCTCGATGTCGCGCCGGTCCTCCTCGGAGCCGGCGAGCGGCTGTTCGACGGCGTGGAGGCGCTCCGGCTCGAACCGGTCGAGGTGCTGCACTCGCCGGCGGCAACCCACATCAGGTACGCCGTCGGGGACTGAGCCGGTCCACGACCTCGCGCGCCCGTACGTGAGGACTATTACACGGATCGATGTCAAGGTCGCTATGGTCCCGCCATGGCCGAGAGGGGAGCTCCGCCGAAGGTCCCGACGTTGCAGCGCCGCGCGCTGAGGTTCGTCAGCGCGTTCACGTCGCCGCTGCTGCCGGACGACTACCTCGAGCTGATCAACCCGCTCTGGTCCACGCGCGAGCTGCGCGGGAAGGTCGTGGACGTCAAGGAGGAGACGGCCGACGCCGCCACGGTGGTGATCCAGCCCGGCTACGAGTGGGAGGGCCACGAGCCCGGCCAGTACCTGCGTATCGGCGTGGACCTGCACGGCCGCAGGCACTGGCGCGCCTACTCGCTGACATCGGACCCCAAGCGCGAGGACGGCTGCATCTCGATCACCGTCAAGAACGTGGACGAGGGCGTGGTGTCGCCGTACCTGGTCCGCCGCGGGCCGCACGGGGCGATCGTCGGCCTCGGCGGGGTGGAGGGCGACTTCCTGCTGCCGGACCCGGTGCCCGAGAAGCTGCTGTTCATTAGCGCCGGCAGCGGGATCACGCCGATCATGAGCATGCTGCGGTCGCTGGACCACGAGGGCGACCTGCCGGACACGATGCACATCCACTCCGCGGGCACCCCCGAAGAGGTCATCTTCGGCGACGAGATGCGCAAGCTCGCCGACAAGCACGAGCGCTTCGTCCTGCACGAGCAGCACACCGCCACCGACGTTGGGCGGATGAAGCCCGAGGATCTTGACGAGCTGTGCCCGGACTGGCGCGAGCGCACCGCCTACATCTCGGGTCCCCCGGACCTCCTCGAGGCGCTGGAGAAGCATTGGAACGAGGAAGGTGACCGCGATCTCCTGCACATGGAGCGGTTCCAGCCGATCCTTGGCGGCGAGGACGTCGAGGAGGGCGACGGCGGGAAGATCGTCTTCATCGGCCGCGACGGCGAGACCGAAGCCGAGAGCGACGGCTCCCAGCCCATCCTGGTGGCCGGCGAGGAGGCCGGCCTCGAGCTCCCGTACGGATGCCGCGAGGGCATCTGCCACACCTGCGTCCAGACGCTCAAGTCCGGTCAGATACGAGATCTGCGAACCGGGAAGGTGTCAGGGAACGACGGCGAGACCATCCGCACCTGCATCAACGCGCCCGAGGGCGCGATCGAAATCGAACTTTGAGCAAAGGGAGGAGAGCAAATGCCGACTGAGATCGAAAACCCGCTGTACAAGCTCACCGACGAGCAGATCGAGGCGATCGGTAAGGAGTTCGACGAGCTCCACGACGAGGTCTTCGAATCCCTCGGCGAGCGCGACGCGAAGTACATCCGCGGCATCATCGCGCTGCACCGCCGGCTGGTCCTGATCGCCCGGGTGGAGCTGCTGGCCGCCCGCTACAAGCCGATGTGGGTGCTGGGCACCGCCACGCTCGGCTTGGCCAAGATCCTGGAGAACATGGAGATCGGCCACAACGTCATGCACGGCCAGTGGGACTGGATGAACGACCCGGTCATCAACTCCACGAATTGGGACTGGGACACCGCCTCCACCAAGGAGGCCTGGAAGCACTCCCACAACTACATCCACCACACGTACACGAACGTCCTCGGCCTGGACAAGGACCTGGGCTACGAGGTCATGCGGGTCGACCCGAACCAGGACTGGCATCCGCGCTACCTGGGCCAGCCGATCCTGAACCTGTTCCTGATGGCGTTCTTCGAGTGGGGGGTCGCGGTCCATGACATGGACATCGACGCCATCCGTAAGGGCGAGAAGGGCCTGAGCGACGTCAAGGACGACCTCAAGGGCATGGCGGGCAAGGCCCGCGCCCAGGTGGTCAAGGACTACATCGCCTTCCCCGCGCTCAGCGCCGGCGCGACCACCGCGGTCGAGTTCGGGGTGCGCAAGCTGCTGGAGTCGCGCCGTCCGCGCTCGAAGAAGCTCGCCGACCGCCTGCGCCGCAAGCCGGCCGGGCCGACGCCGGCCGATATCGCCCTGGACACGTTCCGCAAGACGTTCTGGGCGGACTTCACGGCCAACATCATCCGCAACGTGTGGTCCAACGCGATCATCTTCTGCGGCCACTTCCCCGACCAGACGTACACGTTCACCAAGGACGATTACGACGGCGAGTCACGCGGGGCGCGCTACGTCCGCCAGCTGCTGGGGGCGGCGAACATCGATGGCGGGCCGATGTTCCACATCATCTCCGGCAACCTCGGCTACCAGGTCGAGCACCACCTGTACCCGGACATGCCGAGCACGCGCTATGGCGAGATCGCGCCCAGGGTGCGCGAGATCTGCGAGCGCTACGAGCTGCCCTACAACACCGGGCCGTTCCTGCAGCAGTGGGGGATGGTGCAGCGGACCATCCTGCGGCTGGCGTTCCCGGGCGGCCACTCGCGTCCGAAGCCCGGTCCGTACAAGGGCGACAAGGTGCGCGACGAGGGCGAGCGGGCGGACCGGGTCGCCGCCTGAGGATCCTTTTCGCGACACGAAGCGCGCGAATTGGTTACATTCGGCACATGGCCGACGACGTTGGGGACCGAGCGTCCCCTCCGCCGGCTGGGATTGAGGAGAGAGATGCGATCCCTGGACGCCCCCGCGCACCAGCTTGCGCGGGGGCGCTCTTCTTGGTGGGTGGGGTTCGTGCTGGCGATCGTGTGCCTGGCCGCCCCCTCGGGGGCGGCGGCCGCGAACGGCGACAGCGCGCTGCGGTTCGCCCGCGCCGTCGCCGCTGACGGGCCCCGGCCCGCAACCGGAACGGGCGAGGCACGCGCCCAGCGCGCGCTGGCGGCTCGCTTCCGCAGCGCCGGCATGCGCGTGTCGAGCCAAGCGGTCGCCGTCCCCGGCAAGGGCCGCTCGCGCAACCTGATCGGCGTCCGCCGGGGGCGGGGACGGTGCGTGCGCGTGGTCATGGCGCATGCCGACACCGTCGCCGGCTCGCCCGGTGGCAACGACAACGCCTCGGGGCTTGGCGCGCTGGCCGAGCTGGCCGAACGCACGCGCCGGGGCCGCCCGCCGTGCGAGCTGTGGCTGGTCGGCACCGGCGCCGAGGAGCGGATCTTCACCGGCGCGCGCGACCACCTTGGCGCGCTCGCCCTGGCGCGCCTCGTGCGACGCAACCGCGGCGCGGCGCGCCTGCGCTGGGCCCTGTCGCTCGACGAGGTCGGGCGCTCGCGCTCGCTCGTGCTGCGCTCGCCGGCGCGCGGCCGGCGCAGCGGGGTGGAGCGCGCGCTGGCCGCGGCCGCGCGCCGCGAGCGTGTCGGCCTGCGCTGGCAGCGCGACGCCTCCGGCGGCCTGTCCGACCACCGCGAGTTCCACCTGCTCGGCCTGCGCGCGATGAAGCTCGGCCAGAGCGCGTCTTGCTACCACCAGCCCTGCGACACGGCGGGCAGGCTCGACCGCGTGGCGCTGGGCCGCCACGTGCGCGTCGTGGCCCGGGCGCTGGCGGCACCCTGACGCGATGTGGTGTGGATGGACGGTCACTATGACCGTCCATCCACACCACGAGGGCCGGGAGCGGCCGGGGCCGTGGGGCCGTGACGCCGTGGCGCCGCGGAGAGCGCCTGGGCGCTCCGTGAGATCGCTCACGGTTACCCCCTGGGTCATGGATTTGCGACCGCGCGCGCGGGACCATGTGGTCACCCCACGAAAGGAGCACTCGATGGAAGAGCTCGCGACATTCGTGATCGCCCAGGGCAGCAGCTCGAAGGGCCTGCAGTCCATCGCGCTGGGAGTGGGCGCCGGCCTGGGCACGATCGGCCCGGGCATCGGCGTGGGCTACATCTTCGGCAAGGTGATCGAGTCGGTCACCCGCCAGCCGGAGATGCGTGAGGAGATCACCAGCATCCAGTGGCTGGGGTTCGCGCTGACCGAGGCGATCGTGTTCTACGCGTTCATCTTCGGGTTGATCGCGTTCTTCCTGGGCGGCTAGAAACGGGCGGTTGCTTTCGCGCCCCGTCGGGTAGGGGCCTCGGCGAAACCGTTCGTTCTCCGGGGGAGGAGACTCAGATGACCGAGCCGCAAGACGGTGGGGGCGAGGGGCGCGCCCAGAACATCGATTGGATCGCCGCCGAGCGATCACCCGAGTTCCGCGACCTGATGGCCAAGCGCAAGCGGTTTGTGCTCCCGGCGACCATCTTCTTCTTCACGTGGTACTTCGGCTTCATCATCCTGGCCGGTTACGCGCCGGAGTTCATGGGCGAGAAGTTCTTGACTGATGGCCTGACCGTCGGCTACATGCTCGCGCTGAGCCAGTTCATCATGGTCTGGGGCCTTGGCTACTGGTACCTGCGCAAGTCCGACCGCGAGTTCGATCCCCTGGCGCAGAAGGCGGCGAAATGGGCCCTCGATCCGGCCCGCGCCAAGCGAGAGGCCGGCCCAGGCGATGGTCCGGGCACTGAGGAGGCGCCGCGATGACGCTGCTCGCGGCAGACATCAACGAGCTCGCGCTCGGGATCTTCGCGGTCGTCGTAGCAATCACGTTGGTGGCCACGTACATGGCGTCGAAGCGCGTCACCAGCGCGACCGACTTCTGGGCCGCGGGGCGTGGCCTGACCGGCGTGCAGAACGGGTTTGCGATCGCCGGCGACTACATGTCGGCGGCCTCGTTCCTGGGCATCGCCGGCCTGATATTCCTGTTCGGCTTCGACGGCTTCCTGTACTCGGTCGGTTTCCTGGTGGCGTTCCTGACCGTGCTGTTCCTTCTCGGCGAGCGGATGCGCAACAGCGGCAAGTTCACGGTCGCCGACGTGCTGTCGTTCCGCATGAACGCGCGCCCGGCGCGCGCGGCAGCGGCGCTCGGGACGCTCGCGGTGGCGGGCTTCTACCTGATCGCTCAGATGGTCGGCGCGGGCGTGCTGATCAACGCGCTCGTCGGCGTCGGGTTCGAGGTCGCCGTGATCTTCACCGGCGCGTTCATGCTGATCTACGTCATCGCCGGCGGAATGCTCGCGACGACCTGGGTCCAGATCATCAAGGCAGTGCTGCTGATGACCGCGACGGTGATCCTGACGATCTTCGTGCTCGTCGAGATCGGCGGCAACCCGATCGACCTTTTCCGCGACGCGCGCGCCGAGTCACCCGAGGGGGCGAAGTATCTCGAGCCCGGCCTGTTTCTCTCCAGCCCGATCGACACGATCTCGCTGGGCATCGGGCTCGTGCTCGGCACCGCCGGCCTGCCGCACATCCTGATGCGGTTCTTCACGGTGCCCGACGCCAAGGCGGCGCGCTCGTCGGTGATGTGGGCGGTGGTCCTGATCGGTGCCTTCTACGTGATGACGACGGCGCTCGGCTTCGGTGCCCGCGCGATCCTGGGCAACGGCGCGACCGAGGCCGTCGGCGCCGGTGGCAACCTGGCCGCCCCGCTGCTTGCCGAGGAGGTCGGCGGCGGCGCCGGCACGTTCGGCGGCGACCTGTTCCTGGCGATCATCGCGGCGGTCGCGTTCGCGACCATCCTCGCCGTCGTGGCCGGCCTGGTGATCTCGGCCTCCGGCGCGGTCGCCCACGACGTGTGGTCGAACATCGTGCGTGAGGGCAAGGACTCCGAGAAGGAGGAGGTGGTCGTCGCCAAGATCGCCGCCGTCTCGATCGGGGTGATCGCGATCGCGATCGCCGTGATCGGTGGGTCGGGCCTGAACGTGTCGTTCATGGTCGGCCTGGCGTTCGCGGTGGCGGCCAGCGCCATCTTCCCGGCGCTGCTGCTGGCGCTGACCTGGCGCCGGTTCAACACGACCGGCGCTGTCACGGGCGTGCTGATCGGCGTGTTCAGCTCGATCCTGCTCGTGATCATCAGCCCAACGGTCTGGCCGGGGCCGGACGCCGAGGGCGGGGCGTTCGGGTTCTACGACCTGGCCAACCCCGGGATCGTGTCCGTGCCGCTCGGGTTCCTCGGCTGCTGGCTCGGCAGCGTGCTCAGCAAGGAGGAGTCGCGCGCGGCGCGGAGCTTCGACGAGTTGCTGGTGCGCTCGGAGACGGGGGTCGGCGCGGAGGTCGGTACCGGTACCACGCTGACGGGGCGCCCCAGGCGCGAGCCCGAGCGTGAACCGGTGACCTGATCGGGTAGAACCCGGACGAAGCCACCAGGAGGAGATATGGAAGCCGGCACCGCCCCCACAGGACAAGAGCTCGAGGACGAGCTCGCGTCGCTGCTGGACCAGGAGACGTTCGATCCGCCGGAGGAGTTCGTCGAGAAAGCCCTCCTCAGCGATGCCGCGATCTACGACGAGGCGGCCGCGGACCCCGTCGGCTGGTGGGAGAAGCAGGCCGAGGACCTGCACTGGTTCGAGAAGTGGGACACGGCGCTGGACGAGTCGAACCCCCCGTTCTACAAGTGGTTCACGGGCGGCAAGATCAACGCCTCCTACAACTGCCTGGATCGCCACGTCGAGGACGGCAGGGGCGACAAGGTGGCCTTTCACTGGCGCGGCGAGGAGGGCGAGCAGCGCGACGTGACCTACGCCGAGCTGCTGGCCGACACCAAGCGGCTGGCCAACGCGCTGGTCGACAACGGGGTCGAGAAGGGCGACGTCGTCGGGATCTTCCTGCCGATGATCCCCGAGGTCGTGGTGGCGATGATGGCCTGCGCCCGCATCGGCGCGATCCACAACGTCGTGTTCGGCGGCTTCTCGCCCAACTCGGTTGCCGAGCGGATGGAGGTGTCCGAGGCCAAGCTGCTGCTGACCGCCGACGGCGCCCGCCGCAAGGGCAAGACCGCCGAAGTCAAGTCCGAGGTCGACGAAGTGCTCGGCGACATGCCGTCGGTCAAGACCGTGATCGTGGTCAAGTCGGTCGACAACGACGCGCCGATGCAGGACGGTCGCGACCTGTGGTGGCACGAGGTGCTCGAGGCCGCCGACGACGAGCACGAGGCCGAGCCGCTGGATGCCGAGCACCCGCTGTTCATCCTCTACTCGTCCGGGTCGACCGCGGCACCCAAGGGGATCCTGCACACCACGGGCGGTTACCTGGCAGGCACCGCGTGGACGACCAAGTACGTGTTCGACCTCAAGCCCGACGAAGACGTCTACTGGTGCGCGGCCGACGTCGGCTGGGTCACCGGTCACTCGTACATCGTCTACGGGCCGCTGCTCAACGGCGCCACCTCGGTCATGTACGAGGGTCCGCCGGACTACCCGGACAAGGACGCCCACTGGGACGTCGTCGAGAAGCTCGGCGTCTCGATCTACTACTTCGCGCCGACGGCCATCAGGTCGTTCATGAAGTGGGGCGCCGAGCACCCCAACGCGCACGACCTGACATCGCTGCGTCTGCTGGGCACCGTCGGCGAGCCGATCAACCCGAAGGCGTGGCTGTGGTACTGGCGCGTGATCGGCGGTGGGCGCTGCCCGGTCGTGGACACGTGGTGGCAGACCGAGACGGGTCACATCCTGATCTCACCGCTTCCGGGCATCACCTCGTGCAAGCCCGGCTCGGCCACGCAGGCGCTGCCCGGCGTCGAGGCCGCGGTGGTGGGGGAGTCCGACGGCGAGGAGGTCGGCGAGGGTCAGGGACTGCTGATCCTGCGCAAGCCGTGGCCAGGGATGCTGCGCACGCTCTACCGCGACGACGAGCGCTTCGAGGAGACCTACTTCGAGAAGTTCGGCTCCGAGACGTACCTGGTAGGCGACGCGGCGCGCAAGGACGAGGACGGCTACTTCTGGGTCATCGGCCGGATCGACGACGTGATCAACGTGTCCGGGCACCGGCTGTCGACGGCCGAGGTTGAGTCGGCGATCGTCGCCCACGGCAAGGTCGCCGAGGCCGCCGTGATCGGCCAGTACGACGAGGACACCGGCCAGTCGATCGCCGCGTTCGTGACGCTCGAGGGCGAGCTCGAAGGCGACGACGACATGGTGGCCGAGCTGCGCGAGCACGTGGCCGACAAGATCGGCAAGCTGGCCCGGCCGAAGCGCATCATCTGGTCCGACGACCTGCCCAAGACGCGCTCTGGCAAGATCATGCGCCGGCTGCTGCGCGACATCGCCGAGGGCCGCGAGCTCGGTGACGTGACCACGCTCCGCGACCCGGACGTGATGCAGCAGCTCCAGGGCAAGATCGAGGAGCGCCAGGACGAGGACGACGCCTGAGCGCCACGGTGGCGTGAGCTGCGGCGGCTGAGACACGTATGGTGCTGGGGGTGAGGTGCCGGATCCTCCCCGTAGTGCTCGTCGTCGTGGCCGCGGTCGCGTCGCTCTCGGCGCCGGCCGCCGCTCAGAAGGCTTCGCCGCGGATCATCGGCGGCGGTGAGGTTCCGATCACCTCGTACCCGTACCAGGTGCGGGTGCTCATCAGCGGCGTCGCCGGGTTCACCGAGGGCCAGTGCGGTGGCTCGGTGCGCGATGCCACCCACATCGTCACCGCCGCGCACTGCGTGACCGACGACCTAGTGGTAACGCGCACGCCGACCGCGCCGGGCAACGTTCGCGTGCGCTACGGGTCCGCGGACGCGGCGACCCAGAGCGAGGCCGGGGTGTCCGCGGTCACCGTCGCGTCCCGCTACCTCGCCCTCGACGACAACTACGACGCCGCGCTGCTCACGCTCAGCCAGCCGCTCGGCAACTACGGCGGGCCCGGTGTGAACCGGATCCCGTTCGCCTCCGCGGCCGAGCTCGCGGCCGCCGTGAACGGTGGCCAGTCCGCGGTGGCCACCGGTTTCGGCGTGACCTCCAACGGAGGCACCAACACGAGCCCGAGGCTCAAGGCCGTCTCGCTGCCCCTGCGTCTGGACTCGGCCTGCACCGACTACTACGGCCCGGGCGCCTACTCGCCACCGCTTGCGGTGTGCGCCGGGGGCGCCGGCAGCGCCCCCGCCAACAACGCCGACACCTGTCAGGGCGACAGCGGCGGACCGCTCGCCATCTCCGCCGGCGGGGTGCTCAAGCTCGCCGGGATCACCAGCCGCGGCGACCAGTGCGGCCAGCCCGGAGTTCCCGCCGTGTACACGGAAGCGTCCAACCCGGAGATCTGCGGGCTGCTCGGCGGGGGCGCCGAGTGCACGACGGGGTCGGCCGCGCCAGCCGCGCCGGCGCCCGTGCGCCGGGCAGTGACCCCCGATCGCACACGGCCCCGGGCGCGCGTCACCCTCGCGAAGTGCAAGCGCCGCCGCTGCACATTCCACGTGCGCACCCGCGACAACGCCCGCGTGAAGTCGATCCGGATGCGCGTCTACCGCAACGTTCGCAAGTGCAAGCAGGTGCGGGCCGAGACGCGCTGCCGCACCGTCAAGCGCAGCCGCAAGCTGCGCCCGCGGCGGATCCGGGGCGGATACAGCGCCAAGGCGAAGCTGTACGTGGCGCGCTACCGGCTGGACGCGATCGCGGTCGACTCCTCGCGCAACCGGTCGCTGACGGCGCGCAAGCGCTTCAAGGTCAAGCGACGCTGAGCGATCTGCGGCGGAACAGTGGGCCGTGCTGGGCTCGAACCAGCGACCTCCGCCTTGTCGAGGCGGCGCTCTCCCAGCTGAGCTAACGGCCCGGGAGGGCAGCAGGATACCCAAGACCCCACAACACCCGTCCAGCGCAGCGCGGGCGCTTGAACTGTGGGACCCTGGATGTCGAAGGATTCGAGTGATCGCACGCCTGTTCACCCCTGCCCTGGTTCTCGCCGCGCTCATCTGTGCGCCCTCGGCCGATGCGATCGTCGCGGGCACCAGCACGACCATCGAGGCCCATCCGCATCAGGTCCGCGTGCTGGTGAACTCGGGGAACAGGACGTACTCGTGCGGCGGGTCGATCCGCGACGCCACTCACGTCGTCACCGCCGCGCACTGCGTGTACATCAACGGGAGGCTGACCGCTCCCACGAGCGTGAGCGTCGGTTATGGCTCCGCCTCGACCGCCAGCCTCTCCGGTGCGGCCGTCGCCGAGGTCACGATCCCTTCGGAGTACCTCACCCAGGACAGCTACGACGTGGCGCTGCTGGACCTGGCCGCACCCCTCGCCGGCTTCGGCGGTACGAAAGTGCGCGCGATTCCGCTGGTGTCTGCGGCGACGCTGGCCACGGGGATAGCTAACGGGCAGAACGCCGTGGCCACCGGCTGGGGAGCGACGTCGGAGGGGGGGCGCGGCAGCTCGACGCTCAAGCAGGTCTCGCTGCCGTTGCGTGACGACAGCGTCTGCTCCGCTCGTTACCTCGGCTACTACGTCAGCGAGCGAACCGTGTGCGCGGGCGGCACGGGAATCGCCCCGTCGGGCAATCCCGACACCTGCCAGGGCGACAGCGGCGGCCCGCTCGCGCTGGACAGCGGATCCGGGCCGCAGCTGGCGGGCATCACGAGCTACGGCGATGGGTGCGGGCGCCCGGGCGTCCCGGGTGCGTACACGGAGCCCTCCGACGACGAGATCGGAGCCCTGATCGCCGGGACATCGCCGCGCACGGTGCGCGCGTCGACCGGCGATCCCGCCCCCGCGCCTCCGGCGCCCGTGGCAACCACCCCGGTGGGCGATACCGTCGCTCCGCCGCCGCCCTCGATCTCCCTGCGCGACCGCATCAGGCCGACCGCCAAGGTCTCCAAGCTCTCCTGCACGAAGAAGCGCCGCTGCACCTTCCGCGTCGCGGCCCGTGACAGGGGCGGCAACGTCAGCAAGCTTGCCGCGTATGTCACGCGCAAGGTCAGGAAGTGCCACACCCGCGGCGAAACCCGCATCTGCCGCACGACGACGCGCAAGACGACGCTGAAGCCCAAGCGGATCAGCGGCGGCTTCACCTTCAGCGCGAAGCTGTTCAAGGCCCGCTACAAGCTCACGGCGGTCGCGACCGACGCGGCCGGCAATCGCTCGAAGGCGCTGACGAAGACGTTCCGGGTGCGGTAGCGGGTCGGACACCCGTCGGCTGTCGTGCTCGGCGCATCAAGCGCTCGCCCGGCAGGCCGATGCACATGGGGTCCGATGCGATTCGCCCGCCGCGCCATCCCCGCCGTAGTCGCCGTGTGCGCCCTCGCGCTGCCCCAGGCCGCGCAGGCTCAGAGCGCCCAGCCACGGATTTTCGCCGGCTCCGACGCCAACAGCACGGCACACCCGTACCAGGTGCGGCTGAGCATCCGCTCCGGCTCCTCGAACCTCCAGTGCGGCGGCGTGATCCGGGATGCCACGCACGTGATGACGGCAGCGCATTGCGTTGTGGACTCGGGCCAGGTGGCCGCGGGCACGGCCGTGACCGTGTACTACGGCAACGCCAACCGCTCGCTGCAGCTGGCGGCGTCGGTGTTCTCCGTGCTGCCTGCGCCCGAGTACGTGGCCGGCGACGGCACATACGACGCCGCGCTGCTGACCCTGAACGCGCCGCTGTCCGGCTACGGCGGCCCGACGGTCCAGCCCGTGCCGCTCGCTGGTGCGGGCGAACTGGCCTCGGCGGTCGACGCGGGCGCCGACGCCGTGGTCTCCGGCTGGGGCCTGACCGAGCAGGGCACGGCCAGCCAGAACCTCCGCGCGACCACGGTGACGCTGCGCGCCGACCAGGTGTGTCGCAACTTCTACGGCAGCCAGACCTATCCGGGCGCGCGCTTCGTGTGCGCCGGCGGCACCGGCGCCCACGGCACCACCAACAACCCCGACAGCTGCAGCGGTGACAGCGGCGGCCCGCTCGTGATCTCGAACGGATCCGGCTACGCGCTGATCGGCCTGGTCAGCTTCGGCCCCGCGGGCGGCTGCGGCCGCGGCGGCCACCCGGGTGCGTACACCGAGGTGTCGGACCCCGCCATCTACGCGCTGCTGACCGGTCTGACCACCCCGGCGCCGCCGCCCCGCGCGCCCGCGCCGGCGCCCGTCCAGGCCGCTCCCAGGCCGGACGGCACGCCGCCGCGCGCCCGCATCGCCGCGCTCAGGTGCCGCAAGCGCGTCTGCACCGTGCGCATCGCCGCGCGCGACGACCGCGCGGTGCGCGCGGTCAGGGCACGCACGTCGCGGCGCGTGAAGGTGTGCGTGACCCGCCGCTCCGGGCGGCGCAGCTGTCGCCGGGCGCAGCGCACGCGCTACCTCGAGCTCAAGCGGATCGCGGGCGGCTTCCGGGGCAGCTTCAAGCTCGCGCCCGGCTCGTATCGCTTCAGCGCGGTCGTCACCGACGCGGCGGGCAACCGCTCGCGCGCGATCAACCTGGCCTTCCGCGTCCGCCGCTAGCGCGCCAGCTACGCTCGGCCCCGTGCTGGGCCTGCTCTACGACGTGCACGGCAACCTGCCCGCGCTCGAGGCGGTGCTCGACGACGCCGGCGACGTGGACACCTGGCTCCTGGGCGGCGACTACACGCTGTTCGGGGCCTGGCCGGCCGAGACGCTGGACCGCCTCCGTGCTCTTGACGGTACGTGGATCCGCGGCAACTGCGAGCGGATGACGGCCGTGCCCGAGGACGCGCCCGAGCCGGTGCGGGGGGCGATCTCCTGGTGCGCCGGGATGCTGGGCCGGGACGTGGTTGCCGAGATGGCCGCGTTGCCCGCGGCGCACTTCGACGGGGCCACGCTGTTCTGCCACGGCTCACCGGCCTCGGACGAGCGCAGCTTTCTGCCCGACGCGGCGGACGACGAGCACGAGCTGCTGGACGCGGTGGAAGCCGAGCGGGTCGTGTTCGGTCACACCCACCTCGCGTTCACGCGCGAGTCGGCGACCGGGGTCGCGCTGGTCAACCCCGGCAGCGTCGGCATGCCGTTCGACGGCGATCCGCGCGCGGCCTACGCCGTCGTGCACGGCGACGGCCGCATCGAGCAAAGGCGAGTGGCGTACGACCACGCCGCCAGCGCGGCAGCGGTCCGTGGTGCGCTTGGCCCGGCCGGGGAAGTGCCGGCGGCCCGGATCGAACGCGCCAGCGCCGCCGTCGGCTGAACCCGGTTCCGGCTTTTACAACTGTTAACGTGGCCGCGCCCATGCGCCTGTCGCTTGCTCCCCGCGACCGTGAGTTCTTCGACCTGTTCGAGGAGGCTGGCGGCAACATCCTCCGCGCCGCCGATCTGCTCGATCAGATGCTGCGCTCCTACCCCGACCGCGGGTCCGACCTGGCGCGCGACATCCTCATCTGCGAGCAGGACGGCGACAGGATCACCCACGACATCATCCGGCGGCTGAACGAGACGTTCGTCACCCCGATCGACCGCGAGGACATCTACTCGCTGGCCTCGGCGCTGGACGACATCGTGGACTACACCGAGGAGGTGGCCGACTACCTCGGGCTGTACAAGATCGAGGCGCCGATGGAGCAGTCCCAGCGGCTGGCGCACATCCTCCTGGAGGCATGCCGCCAGATCGCCGAGGCGATCCCGCGACTGCGCGACTTCAAGGACATCTCGCACTACACCGTCGAGGTCAACCGGCTCGAGAACGACGGCGACCGCGTGGTGCGCGAGGCGATGGCGTCGCTGTTCGACAACGGCATCGACCCGATGGTCGTGATCCGCTGGAAGGACATCTTCGAGCGGCTCGAGAGCGCGATCGACGCGACCGAGACCGCCGCCAACATCCTCGAAGGCATCACGATCAAGAACTCCTGACACCTTGGACGCCGAGCTCGTCCTGCTGATCATCGTCGTCGCCACGGCGCTGGCGTTCGACTTCACCAACGGCTTCCACGACACCGCCAATGTGGTGGCCACGTCGATCTCCACGCGCGCGATGGCGCCGAAGATCGCCGTCGGCTACGCGGCGATCCTGAACTTCGTCGGCGCGTTCCTGTCGATCCAGGTGGCGGCCACGATCGCCAGCGGCATCGTCGACGCCGACCTGGTCACCGAGCCGATCGTCTTCGGCGGCCTGATCGGCGCGATCGCGTGGAACCTGATCACGTGGTACTACGGGCTCCCGTCGAGTTCTTCGCACGCGCTCATCGGCGGCGTGGTCGGCTCGATGCTGGTGGCGAAGGGTCCCGACGCCATAATCGGCGCGGGCCTGCTCGGCAAGGTGGCCGTACCCGCAGTGGTTGCGCCGATCCTCGCCTTCGTCGTTGCCGGCGTGGCCATCACGCTCGTCTACCGGATCGTGGGCAACCTGCGGCCCGGACCTACCAACGCCGGCTTCAAGGGAGGCCAGATTCTGTCCGGCGGCCTGCTCGCGCTCGCCCACGGCACGAACGACGCCCAGAAGACGATGGGCATCATCACGCTTGCCCTGATCGGCGCCGGCGAGCTCAACGCCGGTGCCGACCCGCCGTTCTGGGTGATCGTGTCGGCCGCGACCGCCATCGCGCTCGGCACCTACATGGGCGGCTGGCGGATCATCAGGACGATGGGCAGCCGGATCATCAAGATGGACACCGCCCAGGGCTTCGCCGCCCAGGGCAGCGGCGCGGCCGTGATTCTGGCCGCCACGCACGTGGGATTTCCGCTGTCCACCACGCACACGATCTCCGGCGGCGTGATGGGGGCGGGCGCTGCCAAGCGCGTCTCGGCCGTCCGCTGGGGCGTGGCCGGCTCGATCGTGACCGCCTGGGTGCTCACGCTGCCCGCGGCGGCGCTGATCGGGGGCGCAACCTACGGCGTCACCAGCATCTTCGGATCGGGCCTCACCGGGCCGCTGATCGTGTTCGTCACGCTGGTGATAGTGGTCGCGGTGGTCTACGCGCGCAGGCTGTCGCAGGGGTCGGCCATCACCGCCGCGGAGAGCTGAGCGATGTGGGCGCCGGCAGATCCCGTCGTCGACTGGGGCGAGCTGTTCGACGTCATCTGGACCGCGCTCGTGGGCGGTATCGGCGTGACCGCGACCTTCGCGGTCGCCCTCTACGGCGCGGTCAGGGCCATGGACGCCCGCCGTGGCGGCGCGACCACCCTGGCGGTCGGCTACTGGGTGCTGATGGGGATTGCGTTCGCCGTGGTGCTGGCCAGCATCGCGTTCGGCGTGCTGGTCATGACGAGCAAGGACTAGCTAGGCCGCCGCGGCGAGCCGGTCCAGCTCGTCCTCGGAGCACCATGCGCCCACCGAGGCGCGCACCAGCGAGGTGCCCGGCAGGTTGCGGATGCCGAACCCCTCGCCGGCCAGGCGCTGCACCGTTCCCTCGGGATCGTCGGCCTCCCATGAAACCAGCGTCGAGCACCCGCGCGGCGCCACGCCGTGGCCGGCGGCCGCAAGCGCGTCCGCCAGCCGCGCTGCCAGGCCGCCCGCGCGCTCCTGCACCGCGCTGAGCCCGGGTCGCTCGAGCACATCGAGGGCGGCCAGCGCCCACGCCGCGTGGTGGGCGATCGGCACGCCGCCGTCGTAGCGGGCGGCGCCCTCGCGCAGATCGAGCTCCAGCGCCTTCAACGGGTCGGCCAGCGAGCCGTAGCCGGGGGCGGCGGGCGACAGCTCGGCGATCCGGTCCGCGCGGACATACAGGTAGCCGCTGCCCTGCGGGCCGCACAGCCACTTCTGACCCGAGCAGGCGTAGTAGTCGCAGCCGATCGCGCGCACGTCCACGGGCACTGCGCCGACGCCCTGGGCGCCGTCCAGCAGGACCGGAGCGCCGGCATCGCGCACGGCGGCGGTGTCCAGCACCTTGCCGTTGAGCCACGATACGTGCGAGGCGGCCACCAGCCGCGTCTCGGGTCGCACGTGGTCGGCGAGCTCGGCGAACGGGACCATCCGCACCTCGACGCCGCGCCGCCGGCGCGCCAGGCCGAGCGGGGCAAGCAGCCCGGGGTGCTCCTCGTCGGTGGTCAGGATCTCGTCGCCGGGATCGAGGTCGAGGCCGCCGAGGACGGTGTTCACGCCGTCGGTGGTGGCGCCGGTCAGCGCCACCTCCGCCGGGTCGGCGCCCAGGACAGCCGCGATCCGCCCGCGCAACCGGTCGCCAAGGGCGATGATGCGCTCGAACGACGCCTTGCCGCCGCGTCCCTCCGTGAGCTGGTTCTCCAGCTCGGCCCCCGCCGCGGCAATGGACTCGCGCGCCACGGGACCGACCGAGCCGGCGTTGAGGTAGGTCAGCTCGTCGAGCACGGGGAAATGCGAGCGGAGGTCCATGGCGGCTCGACTATAGGCTCGGGCTCATGGCTCTCATCGTCGAACGCTCAATGAAGGAGCCCGAGTGGCTCTCCAACGCCTACCTGGTGGCCGACGAGCCCGGCGGGCACGGGGTGATCATCGACTCGGGCGGCCCGTCGGAGCCGCTGCTGGCGGCAATCGACAAGCACGACCTGACCGTCGAGCACCTGCTGCTGACCCACCACCACGCCGACCACGTAGCCGAGAACCACGTCTACAAGGAGAGGTTCGGCGTCGAGATCCTGGCCCACCCGCTGGAGGCGCAGGAGCTGATGGACGTGGACCGCACGATCGAGCCCGGCGACCTGGTGCTCGAGGCCGGCGGCCTCAGGATCGGCGCGCTGCACACGCCCGGCCACACCGCGGGAATGCTCAACTTCGTCGTCAACGGCACCGAGGTGTTCACCGGCGACACGCTGTTCAAGAACTCGGTCGGCGGCGTGAACGCGCCGGGCTCGACGAGCTACGCGGACCTGAAGGCGTCGATCATGGACACGCTGATGGGCCTGCCGCCCGAAACGCGGCTGCACCCCGGCCACACCGATCCGACGACGGTCGGCGACGAGTGGGAGCACAACCCGTTCGTGCGGGTCTGGCGCGGTCTCGACGACGAGGGCGGCGAGGACTGCGTGGTCTGGGAGCGTGACGCCACGCTGGTCCTCAACGGGCCCGACTACGACGGCGGCACCAAGGCCTGGATCCGCTGGAAGGACAGCGGCGAGGACGACATCGTCCCCGGATCCCAGGTCAACGCCTGACCGATCCCCTGTGGTGCGCTATTGGCCGCAGACGGGCCACTGGCCCGGGCCACTGCGCGCGTACAGCATGGCGGCACGCTTGTCCTGCTCGGTCTCGGATGCCGAGGCGGGGCTGCCGGAGCCGCCTACAGCGGCCCAGGTCTCGATCGAGAACTGGTACTTGCCGTAGTAGGTGCCGGACGCGTCCACGGCCTTGGGGTCGCCGCCCGACTCGCACGAGGCGATCGCCTGGAGCTGGGGCGGCACGGACACGCGCGGCGCCTTCGGCTTGGGAGCACGGCCGGTCTTGGGGGCCTTGCCCTCACCATCGCGGGAGGCGACCGGGACCGCCTTACCGGCGGGTGGCGCGGCCTTGGCGCCCTTGGCGCCGGCCTCGGTGAAGCTCTGATCCGACGGCAGCGCGATCGCGGCCGGGGCGGCGATCAGGCCGAGCAGGGTTGGTACGGCAAGCAGCTTGCGCACGAGAATGTCCTCCAGACATCGGGGGCAAGGGCCGGCGGAACCGGCGTGGCGCGCGACAGTGGCGCGCGGGAGGGAGCCGAGGGGGCGTGCGGCCCGGGAGTACGGCTCAGCGGGCGAGGCTAGGTGCGTGCCGCCTCGAAAGTGTGATGTTGATCACACTGCAACCGGGGCTGCACGATTTTCATGCGGTACGGAAACGTCTCAGTTACCGTGCCCCGCAGACGGGGCCCGGCCGTGGCCCCCTGCAGCCGCGGTCCCGTCTACCTAACTTCGCTGGAGGCATTTGGCATGGATGCCGAATGGCTCGGATCGCGGGAGGCATTTGGCATGGATGCCGAATGGCTCGGATCGCGGGAGGCATTTGGCATGGATGCCGAATGGCTCGGATCGCCTACCCCTCGGTAGGTTGCAGCCATGACGGTCACGCTTCCAGACGGCGCGGCGCTCGAGGTCCCGGACGGGGCCACGGGCGCGGACGTTGCCGGCGCGATCAGCGACGGTCTGGCCCGTGTCGCGCTCGGCGTGCGCGTGGACGGTGAGCTGCGCGACCTGTCGGCGCCGTTGCCCGAGGGCGCCAAGGTGGAGATCGTCACGCCCAAGAGCGAGGGCAGCCTCGGTGAGGACGCGCTGTGGCTGGTGCGCCACGACACCGCGCACGTGCTGGCCGCCGCCGTGATGGAGCTCTACCCGGGCGTGAAGATCTCGATCGGCCCGCCGATCGACGACGGCTTCTACTACGACTTCGAGTTCCCCGACGACGTCAAGATCAGCGATGCGGACTTCGAGGCGATCGAGGCCGAGATGCGCAAGCACGTCAAGGCCGACGAGCGGTTCGTGCGTGAGGACGTGCCCGTGGCCGAGGCGCTGGAGCGGTTCCGCGCCGAGGGCCAGGACTACAAGGTCGAGCTGATCGAGGACCTCGTCCGCGACGAGGGCGTCGAAACGGTCTCGCTGTACACCAACGGCCCCTTCACCGACCTGTGCCGCGGCCCGCACGCGCCCTCCACCAAGCGGATCAAGTCGTTCAAGCTGACCAGCGTGGCCGGCGCCTACTGGCGTGGCGACTCGGACAACACGATGCTCACGCGCGTGTACGGGACGGCGTTTCTGTCCAAGGACGACCTGGCCGAGCACATGCGGCGCCTGGAGGAGGCGCGCAAGCGCGACCACCGAAAGCTCGGCCGCGAGCTGGAGCTGTTCTTCCTGTCCGAGGTGTCGCCCGGGTCGCCGTTCTGGAAGCCCAACGGCGCCCGCATCTGGACGCAGCTGAGCGACTTCTGGCGGCGCGAGAACCTGGGCCGCGGCTACGACGAGGTGCGCACGCCGATCCTCTACGACGTCGACCTGTGGAAGCGGTCGGGCCACTGGGACACCTACCGCGACAACATGTACTTCACCGAGGTGGAGAACCGGCAGATGGGCCTGAAGCCCATGAACTGCCCGGCCCACATCGAGATCTACAAGTCCGACCGGCGCTCCTACCGCGACCTGCCGATCCGCTACGCGGAGGCAGGTCTGGTGCACCGCCACGAGCCCAGCGGCACCCTGCACGGGCTGTTGCGGGTGCGTCACATCACCCAGGACGACGGCCACATCTTCTGCACCGAGGAGCAGGTCAAGGACGAGGTCAAGGCGTGCCTGGCGTTCGGCTTCTTCATCTACGACGTGTTCGGCTTCGAGCCGCGGCTCGAGCTGTCGACCCGGCCCGAGAAGCGCGTCGGCACCGACGACATGTGGGACCGCGCCGAGGCGTCGCTGGAGGCGGCGCTGACCGAGGAGGGGCTGGAGTTCGAGGTCAATGCCGGCGACGGCGCCTTCTACGGGCCGAAGATCGACCTGCACATGACCGACTCGATCGGGCGCTCGTGGCAGCTCGGCACGGTCCAGCTGGACTACTCGATGCCGGAGCGGTTCGGCCTCAGCTACACGGGCGCGGACAACGAGGACCACCAGCCGGTGATGATCCACCGCGCGCTGATGGGCAGCTTCGAGCGCTTCATCGGCATCCTGATCGAGCACTACGCCGGTGAGTTCCCGCTCTGGCTTGCGCCCGTCCAGGCGCTTGTGCTGCCGATCAGCGATCGCCACGCGGAGTACGCCGCGACGGTGGCGGAGCAGCTGCGCAGCGCCGGGCTGAGGGCCGCCGTGGATGACCGCGGCGAGTCGATCGGGCGCAAGATCCGCGACGGCGAGCTGCAGAAGGTGCCCTATCTGCTGGTGGTGGGCGACCAGGAGGCGGAGACCGGGCAGGTCGCGGTGCGGCGTCACGGTGAGGGCGACCGGGGTCCCGAGAAGCTCGCAGAGCTAATCGACTTCATGACGTGGCGCGTTCGCGACCGGATTCGGTAGGCACCGCTATAGTCGCAGTCGAATGAAGGGCAACCACACCACGCGCCACACGCGCCGCCGCTGACGCGATCCTGCCCTCACCCGACACTCCCGCTCTCTTTGCCGTCTAGTCAGGTCCGCTCCCGCTAGTGCCGATTCCGCGTAGGTTCGATCGGCGACCGCCCGACAGGGACGACACCCGCATCAACGAGCGGATCCGCATCCGCGAGGTGCGGCTGATCGGCGACGACGGAAACCAGATCGGCGTGTGGCCCACCGAAAAGGCGCTGGAGTACGCGCGCGAGCGCGACCTCGACCTGGTCGAGGTGGCGCCCGACGCGCGCCCGCCGGTGTGCCGCGTGCTCGACTACTCGAAGTACAAGTACGAGCAGGAGCAGAAGGCCAAGGCCGCCAAGAAGCATCAGAAGCAGGTCAACGTGCGCGAGATCAAGCTGCGGCCGAAGATCGCGGACAACGACTACGAGACCAAGAAGAACCACGTGGTCCGCTTCCTCAAGGGCGACGACCGCGTAAAGGTCACGATCATGTTCCGCGGCCGCGAGCAGACCCATCCCGAGCGCGGCGAGGCGCTGCTGATGCGGCTGGCCGAGGACGTGGCCGAGCTGGGCACCGTCGAGCAGCGCCCGATCCAGGACGGGCGCAACATGACGATGCTGCTGTCGCCGGCGCCGCACAAGTCCGAGTCCGAGGCCGAGCCGGCCCCGGCCGCCGACTGAGCACCGCGCCGACGCTCACGCTGTCTGCTTCAATAGGCCGTCGCCATGCCGAAGATGAAGTCCCATTCGGGCGCCAAGAAGCGCTTTCGCAAGACGGGCACCGGAAAGCTCCGGGGCCGTCACGGCATGACCAGCCACATCCTGGAGAAGAAGAGCGCTCGGCGTAAGCGCAAGCTCGGCCGGCCCAAGGCGATCGACAAGGCCGACGCGCCGCGCGTGCGGGAGCTGCTCAGGTAATGGCACGCGTAAAGCGATCGGTCCACGCACGTAAGAAGCGCCGCGCCACGCTGGAGCGGGCCAAGGGATTCCGGGGCCAGCGCAAGTCGTCGTACAAGCAGGCGAAGGAGACGCTGCTCAAGGCGGACACCTACGCCTATCGCGACCGGCGCAACAAGAAGCGCGATTTCCGCCGGCTGTGGATCACCCGCATCAACGCCGCCGCCCGCCAGGAGGGCATGACCTACGGCACCTTCATGCACGGCCTCAAGCAGGCGGGCGTGGAGCTCGACCGCAAGGTCCTGGCCGACATCGCCGTGAACGACAAGGAGAGCTTCCGACGTTTTGCCGAGACCGCCCGGGAGGCGGCCGCTGCCTAGAACGGCAGACGGCCACCGAAGCACTCTCCCGGGCGCCCACTGAGGCGCCCTTTTTTGTGCCGTGATCACCTCACCCGACAACAGCCAGCTGAAGCTCATCCGCAAGCTCGCGCGCAAGAAGGCGCGCGACGAGGAGGGCCTGTTCGTCGCCGAGGGCGACGATCTGATCGCGGCCGCCGTCGCGGCCGGGTGGGAGCCCGAGGCGCTGCTGTGGGCGGGCCAGGACGTGGAGCCCGAGCTGCTCGACCGGGTTTCGCAGCTGGGGTCGGGCACGCGCGTGATCGGTGTGTACCGCCAGCGCTGGGCCCAGCCCGGGGGCGACCTGTCGGTCTCCCTCAACGGCGTCGGTGACCCGGGCAACGTGGGCGCGGTGATCCGGTCGGCGCACGCGCTGGCCGACGGCCCGGTGCTGATCGGCCCCGAGACCGCCGACCCGTACGGCCCGAAGGCCGTTCGGGCGGCGATGGGGTCGCTGTTCGCGCGCCCGCCCGCGCGCGGCCGGCCGGTGGGCACGACCGTGGCCCTGGACGCTGCTGCGGACGACGTCCTGGCGCCGATCGACGGCCCGGTGACCCTGCTCGTGGGCGCCGAGCGCGAAGGTCTGCCCGCCGATGTCGTTGAATCAGCCGACGTGCGCGCGCGAATCCCCTTGCGGGCCGACGGCCCCGAATCACTCAACGCGGCCATGGCCGCCACGCTGGCGCTGTACGTGATGGGATCCGGCAATGGCTGACGCGCCCGCACGTCTCGAGGAGATCCGCGCAGAGGGTGAGGCCGCGATCGCCGCCGCCGGCACGGCGGCCGCGCTCGAGGAGCTGCGCGTGCGCCTGCTGGGCCGCAAGGCCGAGCTGACCACGATGCTGCGCTCGATCAAGGACCTGCCGCCCGAGCAGCGCGGCCCGGTCGGCAAGGGCGGCAACCAGGTCAAGACCGCGCTCGAGGCGCTGCTGGCGGAGCGCACCGCCGCGCTGGAGGCGGCCGAGCTCGACGAGCGGCTCAAGGGCGACTCGATCGACGTGACGCTGCCAGGCGACCCGCCCGCGAACGCCGGCAGCCTGCACCTGATCACACAGACCCGGCGCGAGATCGAGGACGTGTTCCTGGGCCTCGGGTTCTCGGTCGCCGAGGGGCCGGAGGTGGAGTTCGACTACTACAACTTCACGGCGCTCAACCACCCGCCCGACCACCCGGCGCGGATGCTGGCGGACACCTTCTACTTCAGCGACGACGTGCTGCTGCGCACGCACACGTCGCCGATGCAGGTGCGCTCGATGGAGCTCGGCCCGCCGCCCCTGTACCTGGTGGTGCCCGGCAAGGCCTACCGGCGCGACAACGACGCCACCCACACGCCGATGTTCCACCAGGTCGAGGGGCTGGCTGTCGACGAGGACATCACGCTCGGCGACCTCCAGGGCGTGCTGCTCGAGTTCGCCCGCGCGATGTTCGGCCCCGACCGCGACATCCGCCTGCGCCCGCACTACTTCCCGTTCACCGAGCCGTCGGTCGAGGTCGACGTGTCGTGCTTCGTCTGCGACGGCAGCGGCCACGTGGGCGCCGAGCGCTGCTCGCTGTGCAAGGGCTCGGGCTGGATCGAGATCCTCGGCTCGGGCATGGTCGATCCGAACGTGCTCGGCTTCGTGGACTACGACCCCGACGAGGTGCAGGGGTTCGCGTTCGGGATGGGCATCGAGCGGATCGCGATGCTGCGCCACGGCGTGCCCGACCTGCGCCTCTTCTACGACAACGACGTGCGCTTCCTTGCGCAGTTCGGCGCCTGAGATGCGCGTGCCGCTGACATGGCTGCGCGAGTACTGCGATCCCGAGCTGGACGCGGCGGGCATCGCCGACCGGCTGGACCTGACCGGCACCGAGCTCGAGCGGATCGAGCGCGTCGGGGTGGGCGACACCGCCGGCTTCGTGGTGGGCAAGGTGCTCAGCGCCGGGAAGCACCCTGACGCCGACCGGCTGTCGGTGTGCGAGGTCGACGACGGCAACGGGCGGCGCACGATCGTCTGCGGCGCCCCCAACGTGGCCGCCGGCCAGACGGTCGCGGTTGCGCTGCCGGGGGCGGTCATGCCCGACGGCCAGAAGCTGGGCGAGGCCAAGCTCCGCGGCATCAAGTCCAGCGGCATGATCCTGGCCGAGGACGAGGTCGGCATCGGCGGGGACCACGCCGGGATCATGGTCCTGGACGACTCGCTGGCGGCCGGGTCGCCGCTGGCCGCGGCGCTCCCGATCGCCGACGAGGTGCTGGAGCTGGAGATCACCCCCAACCGGCCCGACTGCCTGTCGGTTTTCGGCATCGCGCGCGAGGTGCACGCCGCGACGGGGGCCGCGCTGTCCGAGGACCCCACCGAGCCGGACGCGATCGCCTCCGGCGGCGACGCATCGACGGACCACGTGTCGATCGAGATCGCCGACCCCGAGATCTGCCTGCGCTTCACCGGGCGCGTGTACGAGGACGTGCAGGTGGGACCGTCGCCGGCGTGGCTGCGCCAGCGGCTGACCGCAGCGGGGCAGCGGTCGATCTCGAACGTGGTCGACATCACCAACTACGTGATGCTCACGTGCGGACAGCCGCTGCATGCGTTCGACCTCGACGAGGTTCGCGGCAGGCGGATCGTGATCCGGCGCGCCGCAGCGGGCGAGGCGATGGTCACGCTGGACGACATCGAGCGCGCGTTCACGCCCGACATGGCGCTGGTGTGTGACGCCGAGGGCCCCTCGGGTGTGGCCGGGATCATGGGCGGCCAGATCTCCGAGGTCTCGGGCTCCACGACCCGGGTGCTGATGGAGGCCGCCACGTGGGTGCCCACCAACATCCTGCGCACGTCGAAGGCGCTGAACCTGCGCTCGGAGGCATCGACGCGGTTCGAGAAGGGCATCCACCCCGAGAACGCGCTGGCCGCCCAGCGGCTGGCGGCGCGGCTGATGGTCGAGCTGTGCGGCGCGCGGATGGTGCCCGACCCGATCGACGTGTACCCCGAGCCCGTAGAGCCGCGCGTGGTGGCGCTGCGGATGGAGCGGGTGCTCGGGTTGCTCGGCAAGGCGATCTGCGAGGACGAGGTCGTCGGCCGTCTGGAGTCGCTTGGCTTCGCCGTCCGGCGCGGCGACGCAGTACTCGAGGTGACCGTGCCCTACTGGCGCGACGCCGACGTCCAGCGCGAGGCCGACCTGCTCGAAGAGGTGGCGCGCACCCACGGGCTCGACAAGCTGCCGGTGACGCTGCCGGCGCGCAAGCACGCCGTCGGCCGCCTGACGCCACGCCAGCGGCTGCGGCGGCGGCTCGAGGACGCCCTGCGCGACCGCGGGCTGCACGAGGTCGTGAGCTGGAGCTTCACCGCGCCGCAGACGCTGGACGCCCTTCGCCTAGGCGCGGAGCCCGTGCTGGCGCTGGCTAACCCGCTGAGCGAGGACCAGAGCGTGATGCGGCCGCTGCTGCTGCCCGGCCTGCTGGACGCCGCACGCGACAACGCCGCCCGGGGCTCGGGTGCGCTGGCGCTGTTCGAGTCCCAGCACGTCTACGGGCCGAGCGGCGACCTGAGCGCGCCACGGGACAGCCCGGGCGGCGCCCTTCCCGCCGACGAGGCCCACCACCTGGCCGCGCTGGTCACCCAGGCCGCGCCCGGCTCCTGGCGCCGCGAGGCCGTGACGGGCGACTTCTACGCCGCCAAGGGCCTGGTGGAGGCAGTCGGCGCCGCCGCGCGGGTGCAACTGGCGTTCGCCGCCGCCAAGGACCCGCCGCCGTTCCTGCACCCCGGCCGCGCCGCCGTCGTGCATGCGGGGGTGGTCGAGCTCGGCTGGATCGGCGAGCTGCATCCGCTGATCGCCCGCGCCTGGGACCTGGACCGCGGCGCCGCGTTCGAGCTCGACTTCGACGCGCTGGCGGCAGCCGCGCCGCCGGTCGAGCAGTTCGACGACGTGACCAGCTTCCCGGCCGTGCTGCAGGACATCGCCGTCGTGGCGCCGGCGGACGTGGAGGCCGCCGCCATCCGCGCCACGGTGCTGGAGGCCGGCGGCGGCCTGCTCACAGGCGCCGAGGTGTTCGACGTGTACGAGGGCGAGCAGGTGGGGGAGGGCAACCGCTCGCTGGCGCTGAGGCTGGAGTTCCGCGCGCCCGACCGCACCCTGACCGACGACGAGGTGGCGGCCCCGCGCGCCGCCATCGAGGCCGCGCTGTCACGGGTGGGGGCCAGCCTCCGTGCATAGGGTCGCTGTCATCGGAGCCGCCGGCTACGGCGGCGCGGTCGGCGCGGGCATCGTGAACCGCCACCCGGGCTTGGAGCTCACGGCCGTGACCGCGCGCAGCGACGCCGGCCGCCGCCACGACGAGCTCTACCCGATCCATCGGATCGGCCTGACGATGGAGCAGTTCGACGCCGACCGGGTGGCCGAGGCCGCGGACGCCGCGCTCGTGGCCTACCCGCACAAGGCGGCCGCCGGAGCGGTCCGCGAGCTGCGCTCCCGCGGGCTCAAGGTGGTCGACCTCTCGGCCGACTTCAGGCTGACACGGGACGCCTACGAGCACTGGTATCAGCCGCACGAGGCGCCCGAGCTGCTCGCCGAGGCCGTTTACGGCCTGCCGGAGATCAACGACCACCGCGACCAGATCCGCGGCGCCGAGCTCGTGGCGGCCCCGGGTTGCAACTCGACCGCCGCGCTGCTGGGACTGTGGCCGCTGCGCGAGCACCTGCGCGACGCGATCGTGGACATCAAGACCGGTGTCTCGGGCGCCGGCCGCGAGGCCACGCAGGAGACCCACTATGTCTCGGCAGCCGACAATGTGAACGCCTACAAGACCGAGGGCCACCGCCACCAGGCCGAGCTGGAGCAGGAGCTGCCGAACGGCGTGGGCATCACGTTCGTGCCCCACCTGATCCCGGTCGACCAGGGCCTGCTGGCCACGGGCTACGCGCTCACCGACGGTCACCTGACCCGCGAGGACGTGCGTGAGCTGCTCAACGATGCGTATGCCGGCGAGCCGTTCGTGGAGGTGGTCGACACGCCGCCACACACCGCCCACGTGCGCGCCACCAACCGCGCACACGTGTACGGCACGGTCACCGGCAACCGGGTGCTTGTCGAGTCGGCGATCGACAACCTGTGGAAGGGCGCCGCCGGCCAGGCCGTGCAGGACCTGAACCTGATGCTGGGCCTCGACGAGACCGAGGGGCTGGACCGGTGAGCTTTTTCGCCTCGAGATGGGTCGACCGGCCCGCGGGCGTGACCGAGCTGGCGCCAACCGCCCTGCCAGAGGGCTTCACCGCCGGCGGCGTGGCGGCCGGGATCAAGCCCGAGGGCGAGGACGTGGGGCTGTTGTACTCCGAGCGCGAGGCCACGACCTCGGCCGCGCGCTTCACCACCAACGCCCTGGTGGCCGCGCCCGTGGTCGTGGCCCGCGACGAGACCGACCTTGGCGGGCTGCGCGCCGTGACCGTGAACTCCGGCAACGCCAACGTGTCCGACGGCGACCGCGGCCTGGAGACCGCCCGCGCTCAGCAGCGCGCCGCGGCCGAGGCGCTGGACCTGGACCCGAGCGCGGTTGCCGTGGCCTCGACGGGCGTGATCGCGCGCGAGTTGCCGCGCGACAAGGCGGTGGCCGGCATCCGCCACGCCGCCCAGGCGCTGGCACCCAACGCCCAGGCGTTCTCGGAGGCCATCCTGACCACCGACGACGGGCCCAAGCGCGCCTGTCTGGAGCTGGCGCTGCCGTCGGGCGGGACTGTGCGGCTGGCCGCGCAGGCCAAGGGCGGGGGAATGATCTCGCCGCACTTCGCCACGATGCTGTGCTTCGTCCAGACCGACGCCGCGCTTGCGCCCGAGACCGTCGACCTGCTGACCGGCGTGTGTGTCAAGCGCAGCTTCGACCGGATCTCGGTCGACGGCCAGCTGTCCACCAACGACGCCGTGTTCGTGCAGGCCAACGGGGCCTCCGGCGTGCAGGTGCAAGCGGAGTCGCCGGACGAGCTTGCCGTTGGCGAGGCGATGGACGCCCTGCTGCGCCAGCTGGCGCTGGCGATGGTGGCCGACGGCGAGGGCGCCTCGCGCGTGGGCCGGGTCGTGGTGCGCGGCGACGTCGCCACCGTCGGCCCGGTCGCCCGAGCGGTCGCCAACTCGCCGCTCGTCAAGACCGCGCTGGCGGGCGCCGACGCCAACTTCGGCCGCATCCTCCAGGCCGTCGGCCAGGGCCTGGCGGGCCAAGCCCGGTTCGACATCGACCTGGCCGTGGATGGCCTGCCCGTGGTCGCCGGCGGCGCGATGGTCGAGCTCGACTACCCCGACGACTGGGTCAAGGTCGAGTCGTCGTTCGCCGCCGACGAGCTCGAGTTCGATGTACGGATCCCCGGCGACGGCGGCGAGGCCGAGGTGTTCTTCAGCGACCTGACGCACGACTACGTGACCATCAACGCGGACTACACGACCTGATGGATCGATGCGAGAAGAACCGGTGGAGTCACTCGCGGAAAGGCCCGGGATAGAGATGCGCGACGTCGAGACACTCCTCGAAGCCCTGCCGTACATCCGCGACTTCCACGGGCGCACGATCGTGATCAAGTACGGCGGCGCCGCCATGACCGACCCGATGCTGCGCGAGGAGTTCGCGCGCGACGTGGTGCTGCTCAAGTACGTCGGCCTGAACCCCGTGGTGGTGCACGGCGGCGGGCCGGCGATCACCGGATACATGCAGCGCCTGGGCATGGAGGTCGAGTTCGTGGACGGCCTGCGTGTGTCCGACGCCGCCACCGTCGAGGTGGCCAAGATGGTCCTCGTCGGCAAGCAGAACAAGGACATCGTGCTGCTGCTCGGCCGCCACGGCCAGCCCGCGGTCGGCCTCTGCGGCGACGACGGGATGCTGTTCCAGGTGCGCAAGCAGATTAGGGCCGACGAGCGCGATATCGGCTTCGTCGGCGAGGTCGAGCGCGTGAACGTGGGGGTGCTCAACCACATCGCCGAGGACTACATCCCGGTGATCGCGTCGGTCGGGGCCGACGCGGAGGGCAATTCCTACAACGTGAACGCCGACGCCGCGGCGGCCGCGGTGGCCGCGGCCCTCGGTGCCTACAAGGCGATCTTCCTGACCGACGTGATCGGCTGGCTGGCCGACCCCGACGACCCGGAGACGCACATCTCCGAGAGCACCGCGGATGATGTCCGGGGCGCGCTGGCGAACGTCTCGGGCGGCATGCGGCCCAAGCTCGAGGCGTGCGTGGCCGCGCTGGAGGGCGGCGTGCGCAACGCGTACATCATCGACGGCCGCCGCCCGCACGCGCTGCTGCTGGAGCTGTTCACCGATCAGGGGATCGGAACGAAGCTGTGGCCCTGACCGCGCTCCAGGAGCTGGAGGCGCGTGCCGTGGTCGGCACGTACGCCCGCAACCCGGTCGAGTTCGCCCGCGGCGAGGGCACCGTGCTCTGGGACGCCGAGGGCAACGAGTACCTGGACTTCCTGGCCGGCATCTCGGTCACCCAGATCGGCCACTGCCACCCGGCGCTCGTGGAGGCGATCAGCGAGCAGGCCGGGCGCCTGATGCACGTGGGCAATCTCTATTACAGCGAGCCGAGCATGCGCCTGGCCGGCCGGCTGTCCGACCTGGCGCTCGGCGGTAAGGCGTTCTTCTGCAACTCGGGCACCGAGGCGATCGAGTGCGCGATCAAGCTCGCCCGCCGACACCGTCCGCAGGGCAACTTCGTGGTCATGGAGCGCGGCTTTCACGGTCGCACCATGGGCGCGCTGTCGGCGACCCCGCAGGAGGCCAAGCAGGCGCCGTTCGCGCCGCTGGTCCCGGGCTTCGAGGTGGTGTCGCACGACGACGCCGATGCGCTGGCTGCGGCGGTGGACCGCCACACCGCCGCGGTGCTGATCGAGCCGATCCAGGGCGAGGGCGGCATCCACCCGCTCTCGGACGCCACGCTTGCCGCCGCCCGCAGCGCGTGCGACGAGCACGGCGCGATGCTGATCTTCGACGAGATCCAGTGCGGCATGGGCCGCACCGGCGACTGGTGGGGCTGGCAGCGCGCCGGCGTGCGCCCCGACGCCATGACCGTGGCCAAGGGCCTGGGCGGCGGGCTGCCGATCGGCGCCTGCCTGACGGCACCCGCCTACGCGGACGTGCTCCAGCCCGGCGACCACGGGTCGACATTCGCCGGCGGTCCTGTGATCGCCGGAGCCGCCAACGCGGTGCTCGACGTGATCGGACAGGACGGGTTCCTGCAGGGCGTCGCCAGCAAGGGCGCCCGGCTGGTCGACGCCCTCGCCGACCTCGGCCTCGACGTGCGCGGCCGCGGCCTGATGCTCGCCTTCGCGGACGACGATGCACCCGCCCTGGCGCGCCGGCTGCTGCTCGAGCACCACCTGGTGGTCAACGCCACCGGCCCCGACACGATCCGCCTCCTGCCGCCGCTGACGGTGTCCGAGGCCGAGATCGACGAGGCGGCGGCGCGGATCGCCGCCGCCTTGTAGCTTGACCCGTCCGATGGCGGACGACCGCGACAGCCAGAAACTGGGCGCCTACGAGGCCGCCCCGGGCCAGGTCGGCCGCGTGCTGCTCCTGTACTCCGGCGGGCTGGACACCAGCGTGATGCTCAAGTGGATCCAGGACCACTACGAGGCCGAGGTCGTCGCGCTGACCGTGAACCTGGGCCAGCCCGGGGAGGACTTCGAGCTCGTCAGGGACAAGGCGATGCAGCTGGGCGCGCTGGCCTGCGAGGTCGTGGACGCGCGCGAGGAGTTCGCCGAGCACTACGTGCTGCCGGCGGTCAAGGCGAACGCCCGCTACGGCGGCGGCTACCCGCTGTTCACCGCGCTCGGCCGGCCGCTGATCGCCAAGATCGCCGTGGAGAAGGCACGCGAGCATGGCTGCGACGCCGTCGCCCACGGCTGCACCGGCAAGGGCAACGACCAGGTGCGCATCGACGGCACCGTGATCACGCTGGCGCCAGAGATGAAGATCGTCGCGCCGGTGCGCAACTGGGCGATGGGGCGCGAGGAGGAGATCGCCTACGCGCGCGAGCACGGCATCCAGGTCAAGGGCGGCACCGAGGCGCCGCCGTACTCGATCGACGACAACATCTGGGGCCGCTCTTCCGAGGGCGGCCCGATCGAGGATCTGGCCGAGCCGCCCCGAAACGACGTGTTCGAGCTCGTCGCCGACGTCGAGGACGCGCCGGACCAGCCGCAGGACATGGTGATCGGCTTCGAGCGCGGCCGGCCCGTCTCCCTGGACGGCGAGCAGCTCGGCCTCGTGGACCTGATCGACCGCGTGGCCGCAGCCGGCCGCGAGCACGGCGTGGGCATCCTCGACCACGTCGAGGACCGGATCGTGGGCCTGAAGGTGCGCGACCTGTACGAGGTCCCGGCCGCCGAGATCCTCTTGACGGCGCACGCCGAGCTGGAGAAGCTGGTCTGCACGATTCACCAGAACGAGTTCAAGTTCATGCTCGATCGCAAGTGGGCCTACCTGGCCTACGCGGGCCTGTGGCACGAGCCGCTGCGCGGTGACCTCGACGCCTACATGGACCGCGTCAACGAGCAGGTCAGCGGCCGGATCACCATGCGCCTGCACAAGGGCAGGGCGGCGGTGGTGGCGCGCAGCTCGCCGAACGCGCTGTACGACCAGGAGCTGGCCGGCTTCGGCGAGTCGGGCGGCCTGTTCAGCCAGGAGGCCAGCCCCGGCTTCATCGAGCTGTGGAGCCTGCAGTCACGGATGGCATATGCCGTGCGCAATCGGGAAGTGGAGGGCGAGTGAAGTGCGGGTTCAGCCCGCGGGCCCGGGCTGCCGATGCAGCTCCCATGTACATCGGAACGTCGAGGCTTCGTGATCGCCCTCGGAGCGCGATCCTGCGGGTACGCGGTCGCCGCCACGGTGGCCGGCTTGGACATCCAGACGCGCGGGCCGTGATCGGCGATGCTGCGTGGGCATTGCGGGCCTGGTCCTGTCGGTGTTCCTCGAGGTCGTGCATCGGGACCGCCGCCGCGGGTAGGTCGTGGTCCGAAAGGAGCAGCCGGTCGTGCGCGAGCGGCTCCGCTAGGCCATCGCCCGGTCGGTACGCTGCCGACCGATGACCAACAAGAGCAGCTACACCGTGCTGGGCTGGATCGTCTGGCAGATCGGGTCTCGCCTGGCCAAGCGCAAGGCGGGCCAGAACAAGGGCAAGCTCGGCGCCGGCGCCGCCGTAGCGCTGATCGTGATCGGCGGCATCCTGGTCGCTGCGGGCGACAGCGACGACTAGGAGTGGCAGACCGCTGCCCTAGCGCCCGACGGTGTTGTGGACGTCGATGATCTCGGGCTCGCCCGGCTCGATCCCGAGGTCGGCCAGGACCGGCATCAGACGCTCGCCGAAGGCCTCGAGCTGCTCCCTGGAGTCCCAGACCTCGCTGACGCGCATCTGGGTGCCCGTTCCGAAGCACGCGTGGTACTCCATGCCCTCCGGCGGGAACTCACCCGCCTCCTCCAGTCGGCGGACGGTCTCGTCGTACTGCTCGGCGGTCATGCTTGCCGGTGCGAACCGGATCAGCAAGCTCATCTGAGCCCCCTCGGGTCGGTTGGAACGACCCTACCCGGGCGCGGTCGTCGCCCGCAAGGCGGCTCGGGCGACCGGCCCGAGCCACCGGCGGACCTTACGTCTTGCCGAGCAGCTGTGCCGCCTGGAAGGTGTCGGTCAGGATCTGCAGGCGCTTGACCTGGTCGCCTTCCCAGCGCCAGATGTGCACGACCGGCAGGGTGGCCGAGTCGCCACCCTTCTTCACGTCGTTGTGGCCCAGCACCACGATCGTGTCGCCATCCTCGAAGAACTCATCCGCCGTGAGGTTGAACTCGTCCCACGCGCCGACGGCCTCGCCGAGCACCTGCATCACCTGGTCCTTGCCGCTGTGCGTGCCCCCACCGGGCAGGTCGCCCGAGCCCGAGCCCTGCCACTCCATGTCGTCGGCCCATTCCTGGGTCGCTGCCTCAATGTCGCCCTTGGCGAACTCGCTGTAGCGGGTGCGCATCTGGTCAATACGTCCGGACATCTCTTCCCCCCTTGCTCGTTGACTGGCCTGTCGAGCGACCCTAATTCGCAATCGGCTCCGGACGCAAGGTCAGCCCGGGGCGGCCGACCGGAACCGCGTCCCGATCGTGACCAGCATGTGCGCCACGCCCAGCACGATGAAGAACACCGTCGGCGCGGTCTCGTCGGAGAAGCCGGCGAGGAACGGAAGCGCGATCAGCACCACCGCGAGCACGTAGTCCAGCGCCACGTGGGCGGGGCGCGGCAGCTGGTTGACCAGGCTGGTCGGACCGTCCGTGCTCGCGGCGATGGCGATGACGGTCACGCCGATCACGATCGACAGCGCTTCGGCCGCGCCGCTCTCGTAGCCGAGCACGAACGGGGCCGCGATCAACAGGCCGCCGGCCACGTACTCGATGAGCCCGTGGACGAGCAGCGGGATCGGGCCGTCGCGCATCATCGCCGCGGAGCTTACCCGCGGAGCCGACCGCCGGTGACCGTACGCTGAGCGTCGTGACGGTCGAGCGTCGGGGAGACGGAGGCTGGGACGAGCTGGCGGTGGACGAGTCGTACCTCGTGGCGCCCGGCGCCGAGTGGCGGTCCGAGCTGTACAGGGTGGCGGTCGACCAGTTCACGCGCGCGGCCGACCTGCTCGGCGTGGAGTCCGAGGTGCGGGCCAGGTTACTCGAGCCTCGGCGCGCGCTGGTCGTGAACTTCCCCGTGCGCCGCGACGACGGATCGGTCGACAGCTTCACCGGCTATCGCGTCCAGCACACGCTGACGATGGGCCCGATGAAGGGCGGGATGCGCTACTCGCCCGGGGTGTCCCTTGGCGAGTGCGCCGCGCTCGCGATGTGGATGACGTTCAAGTGCGCGCTGATGGGATTGCCCTTCGGCGGCGCCAAGGGCGGCGTGCGCTGCGACCCCAACCGGCTGTCGGTGGCCGAACTGGAACGCATCACGCGCCGTTACGCGTCCGAGATCTTTCCGGTGATCGGTCCCGACCGCGACATCCCTGCGCCGGACATGGCCACCGGCGAGCGCGAGATGGCCTGGTTCATGGACACATATTCCCAGCAGGTCGGCCACCCGGTGCCCGAGATCGTGACCGGCAAGCCGCTGGTGCTCGGCGGCACCGAGGGCCGCGACGTGGCCACCGGCCTTGGCGTCGTGTTCGTGCTCGAGGACGTGCTGCGCGGCCGCGAGCAGCGTCTCGACGGCATGCGCGTCGCGGTCCAGGGCCTTGGCAACGTGGGCGCGGTGGTGGCGCGCGAGTGCGCCGCCCGCGGCGCGAAGGTGGTCGCCGTGTCCGATGTGAGCGGTGGCGTAGCCGACCCCGGCGGCCTCGACCTCGAAGCCGTCTTCGACCACGTCGCGCGCGCGGGCTTCGTCCGCGACATGCCCGGTGTCGACCAGGTGGGCCGCGTCGACGTGGTCGAGACTCCCTGCGACATCCTCGTGCCGGCCGCGCTTGAGCGCCAGATCACGGCCGAGAACGCGAGCCGGCTGGATTGCCAGCTGATCGTGGAGGCCGCCAACGGGCCCACCACACCCGAGGCCGACTCGATCCTGGCCGACCGCGGCGTCGACGTGATCCCGGACGTGCTCGCCAACGCCGGCGGCGTGACCGTGAGCTACTTCGAGTGGGTTCAGGATCAGCAGAAGTACTCCTGGCAGGGCGAGGAGGTGGTCACGCGCCTGCGCCTGCAGCTTTCCGAGGCGCTCGCGCGCGTGGTCGACGCGCGCAGGGAGCTCGCCACCGACTGGCGCACCGCCGCCCAGTCGGTCGCGATCGAGCGCGTGGCCGCCGCGTCGCGGCTCCGAACGATTTATCCCTAGGAGCGGGATCGGCCGCCCGGGGGGGCCGGTTGCCATCTGGCGCCGAACGTAGTCTGAGAGCCCGCGTGTCCGTTGCACACCTCCACGTCCACTCCGAGTACTCGCTGCTCGACGGCGCCTGCCGGATCGACTCCCTTGCCGAGCGCGCGGCCGCCTACGGCCAGCCCGCGCTCGGCCTGACCGACCATGGCGTGATGAACGGCGCCGTCGAGCACTACAAGGCGTGCAAGAAGCACGGCATCAAGCCGATCATGGGCCTCGAGGCCTACTACGTCGACGACCGCAAGACCGAGGCGGTCAAGTACGAGCGCAACCACCTGACGCTGATCGCGCGCGACGGCCAGGGCTTTCGCAACCTCGTCAAGCTCACATCGGCCGGCTTCCTCGAGGGCTACAAGCGCGGCAAGGCCAACGTCGACATGGAGCTGCTGTCGCGCTACTCCGAAGGCGTGATCGCGCTAACCGGCTGCCTGGCCTCGCGCTTCTGCCAGCGCCTCGCCGAGGACAACCCGCACGAGGCGCGCGCGCACGCCGACGAGCTGCTCGGCGTCTTCGGTTCGGACAACGTCTACTTCGAGGTCCAGAAGAACGGGATCGCGCTGCAGGACAAGGTCAACGAGGGCATCGTGTCGATCGCGCGCGAGGTCGGGCGGCCGGTCGTCGGCACGGCCGACGTGCACTACCTCGGCCGCGAGGACCACCACAACCACGCGGCGCTGCTGTGCGTTCAGACCAAGAGCACGCTGGCCGACCCGAAGCTGTCGTTCGACACCAACGAGTTCTATCTGAAGGACAACGGCGAGATGACGGCGGCGTTCGAAGCCTGGCCGGAAGCGGTGCCGACCACGCTCGAGATCGCCGAGCGCTGCGATGTGGACATCGAGCTCGGCAACATGCTCATCCCGAGCTACCCGACGCCGGACGGGCGGGCCGAGGGCGAGTTCCTGCGCGAGCTGGCCATGGACGGCCTGCGTGAGCGCTACGGCGACCCGGTCCCGGCCGCGGCGGTCGAGCGGCTGGACATGGAGCTCGAGGTCATCGGCCGGATGGGCTTCGACGCCTACTTCCTGATCGTCTGGGACTTCGTCAAGTACGCCAAGGACAACGGCATCGCGGTCGGCCCGGGCCGCGGCTCGGCGGCAGGCTCGATCGTGTCCTACGCGCTCGACATCACCGAGGTCGACCCGCTCAAGTACGACCTGCTGTTCGAGCGCTTCCTCAACCCCGAGCGGGTGTCGATGCCGGACATCGACATCGACTTCTCGGTCAAGGGACGCGCGCGAGTCATGCGCTACGTCGAGAACAAGTACGGGCGCGAGTCGGTGGCCCAGATCGTGACCTTCGGCAAGATGCTGCCTCGCAACGCCACCCGCGACGCAGCGCGCGTGCTCGGCAAGGACTACGCGGTCGGAGACCGGCTGGCCAAGCTCATCCCCGAGCCGGTCATGGGCCGCTCGCTGTCGCTCGAAAAGTACCTGGCCGACGAGCCCGAGCTGAGGAAGGTCTACGACACCGACGGCGAGGCGCGCGAGGTCATCGACACCGCGCGCGGGCTCGAGGGCATCGTGCGCAACGCCGGCGTGCACGCCGCGGCGGTCGTGATCGCCGACCGGCCGCTCACGGACATCGTGCCGCTCCAGCTGATGGAGGACCGCGGCGCCGTCTCGGACTCCGGCGAGCGCGTCTACAAGGTCATCACGCAGTACTCGATGGGGCCGATCGAGGAGCTCGGGCTGCTCAAGATGGACTTCCTCGGCCTGCGCAACCTGGACGTCATCGAGAACTGCCTGAACATCATCGAGGACGCCGGCGGCGAGCGACCGGACATGGCCGCGCTGCCGCTGGACGACCAGAAGACGTTCGAAATGATGTGCCGCGGCGACTCGATCGGCGTTTTCCAGTTCGAGTCCGAGGGCATGCGCGAGACGCTCCGCAAGGTGCGTCCGAACGAGTTCGAGGACTTCGTCGCGCTCAACGCGCTCTACCGCCCGGGCGCGATGGCGTACATCGACACGTACGCGCGCAACAAGCGAAACCCGGGTGAGATCGCCTACCTCGACGAGCGGCTGCGGCCGATCACCGAGGCCACCTACGGGGTGATGCTCTACCAGGAGCAGCTGATGCAGATCTCCAAGACGATCGCCGGCTTCAGCGGCGCCCAGGCGGACGACCTGCGCAAGGCGATCGGCAAGAAGAAGCGCGAGCAGATGGCGGCGCTGAAGCAGGTCTACTTCGAGGGCGCGCGCGCCAGCGGCACGGCCGACAACGTGATCGAGCAGCTGTGGGCCGTCAACGAAGCGGCGGCCGACTACTCGTTCAACCGCTCGCACGCCGCCTGCTACGGGCTGATCGGCTACCGCACCGCGTGGCTGAAGGCCAACTACCCGGCCGAGTACATGGCGGCGCTGATCTCCTCGGTCATGTCGACCAAGGACAAGGTGCCGTTCTTCGTCGCCCACTGCGAGGACATGGGCATCAACGTGCTGCCGCCGGACGTCAACGAGTCGGCACACGACTTCACCGTGCACACCGGCGAGAGCGGCGACCGCGACACGATCCGGTTCGGCCTCGATGCGGTCAAGAACGTCGGCTCGGCCGCGGTCGACAAGATCGTGCAGGCGCGCCAGCAGGGCGGCCGGTTCACCAGCGTGTGGGACTTCTGCAAGCGGGTCGACTGCCAGGCCGTGAACCGGCGCGCGATCGAGGCGCTGATCAAATGCGGCGCGCTGGACTCGACCGGCGCCACGCGCGCGGGCATGTACTCGGTCATGGAGCACGCCCAGGCCGCCGGCCAGAAGGCGCAGCAGGACGCGCAGCTGGGCCAGGGCTCGATCTTCGACCTCGGTGAGCCCGGCCCTGGCGCCGGGGAAGGATCCGGCAAGGATGCCGGATCGTTCGCGTCGTTCTCGGGCGAGCCCGACCTGCCCGTGCCGGCGCTGCCCGACGAGCGCGACCAGGTCAACGCCTGGGAGAGGGAGACGCTCGGCCTGTTCCTGTCCTCACATCCGCTCAAGGAGGTGCGCCCGGCGCTGCGCCAGCGTGTCGACTGCTCGCTGGCGGACCTGTCCGACCGCAAGTGGGACGGCCAGAAGGTCGTGGTCGGCGGCATGGTCACCGAGAGCAAGCGGATCCGCACCCGCAAGGGCGACAACATGATGTTCGCCACGCTCGACGACCTCGAGGGCGCGGTCGAGATGATCGTGTTCGCCAAGGGCGTGGAGGAGTACGGCCACGTGATCGAGGGCGACGGCGTGCTGCTGGTGCGCGCGCGGGTGGAGCACAAGGACGGTGGCGACATCAAGCTTGTGCCCGACGACATCAAGCTGTACCAGCCGACCGCGAAGGAGCTGGCCGCGGCGGCGGCCATGCCCGACCCGGTCGCCGAGATCAAGCGGCTGACGATCGAGGTCGCCGGCCACGTGCCCGAGACGTTCCTGGACGATCTGAAGGACCTCTGCCGCAACAACCCCGGCGAGCACGAGCTCGAGCTCGTGGTCGGCACCCGCCGCCTGATCCTCGGCGAGGGCTACCGCGTCTCGCCCAACGGCTCGTGCCTTGCCGAGCTGGACCAGCTTCCCGGCACCGCGCGCAAGCAGGCCGCCTGAGCGGTCGCTGCGCGCCGACGGGCCTACAATTCGCGAAGTGGAAGCTTCGTCCGCCCACCGCGAGGAACTGCACGAGTGCCGCCAGTGCTGCTCCTTCTGCGACCGCGTCGTCCACCCGGCCGGTTGCATCGAGTCGGGCTGCGCATACCTGTACCTGTTCGACGACGACGAGACCGGCAAGCGCTTCATGGGCTGCATGAACAAGGTCTTCCGCGCCGAGATCGAGGTCGACGCGTTCGAGTCCGCCCAGCGTGAGCGCCACGGCTTCGGCGGCGTGAGCATGACGGGCGTCCCGCTGCGCCAGTGCCGCACCACGGTCGAGAAGGCCTACGGCGGCTTCGGCGACGCCTTCGACTGCACCAACCCGCGGTTCTTCGAGAAGCCGGTCGGACCCGACCCGGCGTTCGACATCCGCGACGGTCTCTAGAGCGCTGCAGGCGTTCAAGGGCGGCTGGCCAGGGACAGCCCATGAGCTGGCACGCGGCGGCTCGCTCGCGTCGAGTGCCATGGATCCGGACGTTTTCGTCCATGTACGGGGATTCGGCGCCGGCCCGACGCCGCGTGCCATCAGGATGGATGTGTCGATCCTCGTGCGGTCAGCGTCCTCAGGCGCGGCGCTTGCGTGCCCGCAGGCCGTTGCGGCGCAGCTCACGCATCCGCTTGATGTCCGGCGGCCCGATCCGGTCGTCGAAGCCAGGGCCCTCGAACAGCGCCGGCAGCGCGTCGAACCGCGGTTCGGAAAGGAACGCGCCGCAGCCGCGGGCGCCCAGCTCACCGGTCCCCAGCGGGGCGTGGCGGTCACGGTTCGAGCCCAGCGGCATCTTGGAGTCGTTCACGTGCAGGCACTTCAGCCGCTTCCGGCCCACGTGCCGCTCGCACTCATCGATCGTTGCCGTCACGCCCTCCGCGCTGCGCACGTCGTAGCCGCTGGCCAGCAGGTGGCAGGAGTCGAGGCACAGCCCAAGGCGCTTGCCGCCGCCGGCCAGGCCGATCAGCTCGCCAAGCTCCTCGAAGCTACGGCCGAGGGTGTTGCCGGCGCCGGCGGTGTCCTCCAGCAGCAGCGGGCAGGAGTCGGAGTCGCCAAGAGCCCGGGTCAGTGCATCCCCGACCCGCTTCATCGACGCCGCGTGCGGCTCGCCGACCGTCGAGCCGGGGTGCAGGACCACGCCGTCGGCGCCGATCGCGTCGCCCATCTGGAGCGAGTGCACCAGCGAGGCGATCGATTTCGACCGGATCTCCCTGTCCTTCGATGCGCAGTTGATCAGGTAGACCGCGTGGATCACGACCGACTCGATCGGGCCGCCCGCCATCCGTTCGCGGAACTCGGCGATGTCGTCGTCCTTCCAGCGCGTGGGCCGCCACATCCGCGGTGACTGATTGAACACCTGGATCGCGTCGCAGTTCATCTCGCGCCCGCGCTGCCAGGCGTTGACCAGCCCGCCCGCCGTTGACACGTGGGCGCCGATCAGCACGGCTGGCGAATACAGTCGAAACGCATGAGAGTCCGCTTCGCGCCATCGCCGACGGGGCAGCTGCACATCGGCGGCGCGCGCACCGCACTCTACAACTGGCTGCTGGCGCGCAAGCACAGCGGCACGCTCGTCCTGCGGATCGAGGACACCGATCGCGAGCGCTCCACGCCCGAGAACGTGGACCAGATCCTGGACGCGCTTCGGTGGCTGGAGCTGGGCTGGGACGAGGGGCCGATCAGCCAGGTCGAGCGGGCCGGGCGCCACCGGGAAGCGATCGGGGAGCTGCTGCAGAAGGGCGCCGCGTACGAGGACGACGGCGCGGTCCGGCTGCGTGTGCCCGACGACGGCACGACGGTCGTCGACGACGTCATCCGGGGGCAGGTCTCGTTCCCGAACGAGGCGATCAAGGACTTCGTGATCGCCCGCTCTGACGGAAGCGCGCTGTACAACCTCGCCGTCGCCGTGGACGACCGCGACATGGAGATCACGCACGTCGTCCGCGGCGAGGACCACCTGTCCAACACGCCACGCCAGATGTTGATCCTGCAAGCGCTCGGGTACCAGCCGCCGGCATACGCCCACCTGCCGCTGCTGCACGGCCCCGACGGCAAGAAGCTGTCCAAGCGCCACGGGGCCGCGTCGGTGCAGGAGCTGCGCGATCTGGGCTACCTGCCGGAGGCGGTGCGCAACTACATCGCGCTGCTGGGCTGGGGGCTCGACGCCGAAACCACGTTCATGTCGACCGCCGACCTGATCGCCGGCTTCTCGCTGGAGCGCGTGTCGCGCTCGCCCGCGGTGTTCGACGAGCAGAAGCTGCGCTGGATGAACGGGCGCTACCTGCGCGAGCTGCCGGCCGCCGAACTGGCCGCGCGGCTGGGGCCGTTGCTTGGCCGCGACGACGACCTCGAGCCGGCCGTCGCGGTGGCCCAGGAGAAGATGCAGACGCTGGCCGAGTTCTGGCCGCTGGCGGCGTTCCTTGTCGAGCCCCAGGAGACCGACCCGAAGGCGTGGGACAAGGTGATGAAGGAGGGCTCGGGCGAGGCGCTGGCGGCCGCCCGCGCTGCGCTGGCGGGCGCGGAGCCGTTCGACGTCGCGACCACCGAGGCCGCCCTGCGCGGGGTCGTGGACCAGCTCGGCGTCAAACCGAAGCAGGTGTTCCAGCCGGTGCGCGTGGCCATCAGCGGCGGAACCATCTCGCCGGGCATCTTCGAGTCCGTAGTCGCGCTCGGCCGCGACGAGACGCTGATTCGCTTGGACGCCGCTCTAGAGCGGCTCCGCGCGCACGCATGACGCCAGCCGCTCAATAGTTCGCGGACGCTGCCGATAGGTGATGTGACCCCTGGCTTCGGCCATCTGACCCCCTGTGGAAGCCGTCATCGAGAGCACACCTGCCAGCGTCGCCTCCCAGGGCGATCATCCGAACGAGGGCCATGGCCGCCGGCTCACGGCGGCCTTCGAGGCGCTCGAGAACTTCCCGGTCCTGTCGGAGTCGCGAAACCGCGTTCTGCGCCTCGTCCGCGACCGCCCCGACGCCGTCGGGGACGTCGTCCAGGTGGTTGAATCCGACGTCGCGCTGCTGACGACCGTGTTGCGCGTCGCCAACCGCGTGGCCGCCAAGAACCGCGGCAAGATCGCCAGCGTGCCGACCGCGGTCGAGGCCCTGACGCCCGAGGGCGTCGAGCGGCTGGCGTCGGCCGCCAAGGTGTTCGACTTCTTCGAGCGGATCCCCGGCTGGGACGCCCAGCCCGAGCGGTTCCGGCTCCACGCCGTGGCCACCCAGGCGGCCGCCGACCGGGTCGCCCGCGAGCTCGACTATTCCGACCGCGACCAGCTGCTGACCTCGGCGCTGCTGCACGACATCGGCAAGCTCGTCCTGGTGCACGCCTACCCGGCGTTCCCCGAGCAGATCCACGGCACCGCACGCACTCCGGAAGAGCGCGTGCACGCCGAGCGCCGCGAGCTCGGCGTGGACCACGGCCTGGTCGGCGGCGTGCTCGCGCGCCGCTGGGGGCTGCCCGCCTCGCTGGCAACCGCGATCGAGCGCCACCACGCCGACGACGCCACCGGCGAGACCGCGATCGTGCGGCTGGCCGACATGCTGGCCCACTACGGCCACGGCGGCGCCGTGGACCCCAAGCAGCTGCTCAACGCCGCCCGCGCGCTCGAGCTGGGGCCCGAGCAGCTACGCAACCTGATGTACGAGATCCCGTACTCGTCGAACGGCAAGAAGCGCCACGTCGACCCGTGCCCGTTGTCCAGCCGCGAGCTGGACGTGCTCAAGAAGCTGGCCGAGGGCAAGGTCTACAAGCAGATCGCGGTGGAGCTGGAGCTGTCCACCAGCACGGTGCGCACGCACCTGCACAACACCTACTCCAAGCTCGGTACCGGCGATCGCGCTCAGGCGGTGCTGCTGGCCACCGACCGCGGCTGGCTGTAGCGCCGGATCAGCAGCGCGGCCGCGAGCGCGCCCGTGGCGTCGATCACCACATCCCGTGGCGTCCCGACCCGCCCGTCGACGAAGCTCTGGTGGAACTCGTCGCTGACCGCGTAGAGAACCGTCAGCGTCCACGCCAGCGCGAGCCGGCCACGCAGCGCGCGGAACAGCAGTGCGCACAGCAGCGCGTACTCGGCGAAATGCGCGCCCTTGCGCAATGCCAGGTCCCACCACGCGCGTTCCTGGACGTCGCTAGGCATGCCCGACAGGGCGAAGATCAGCGCCATCAGCGCCACCGGCGGCCCCCAAAGGGCCAATACGTGGACGGGTTTCGACATGATCGCCCCGTAGACTGGCACAGGTGCTGGCGATCACCTCCAAGGCCCCGTACGCCGTGCGGGCCCTGACCGAACTGGCCCTCCGCGACAGCAGCGACCCCGTGCCGATCGGCGAGATCGCCAAGGCACGCGACATCCCGGTCCAGTTCCTCGAAGGGTTGTTCGCCACACTCCGCCGCTCAGGCGTGCTCCAAAGCCAGCGGGGCGTCAAGGGGGGCTATTTGTTCGCCCGCGCACCCGCCGAGATCACCGTGCTCGAGGTCGTCGAGCTGCTGGAGGGCGACCTCGGCCAGGACGCCAATCAGGCCGGCCAGATCTGGGTCGAGGCCGTGGGCGCCGTCCGCGGCGTCCTGGGCGGCATCACGATCGCCGACGTGGCCGAGCGCGAGACGCGCGACGCCACGGCGCCGATGTACTACATCTAGCGCCCGCGCCCTACTGGCCGGTCACCTTCGCCAGCGAGCTCACGTATGCCTTCTCGCTGACCGGCGCGATTCCATCCTTGATGATCTTGATCTTCACCGTCTCGGTGCCGCCGCCCTTGGCGCCCTTGAGCGTGCAGTCGAACTCGGTGCCCTCGCCACCGTCGATCTCGTCGTCGCAGTTCAGCGTCGCGGCGCCCTTGAGGTTCTTGTTCGTGTCGTCGACCGCGGCCGAGATGTCGGTGGTCTCGCCACCGCAGCCGGCGGTGAACAGGGCCGCGGCCGCGATCAGGGGCACGGAGTGGCGGGCACGGATGGGATGGATGCGCATGGCGCAGTGTTCCGCGTGGCGGGTCGAAAGCCTCTAGGCCCCGGTACGGTTCGCGCGATGCCCGCGCCCACCGCCAACCTGGCCGACACCGTTGGTGCCACGCCGATGGTGACCCTGACGCGCGTCGCGCCCGACTGCGGCGCCGAGCTCGTGGCCAAGCTCGAGGCGTACAACCCCGCGGGCAGCGTCAAGGACCGGATCGGCGTGGCGATGATCGATGCGGCGGAGGCGGAGGGCAAGATCAGGCCCGGCAAGACCACGATCGTGGAGGCGACGAGCGGCAACACCGGCATCGCGCTCGCGTTCGTGTGTGCCGCGCGCGGGTACGACCTGGTGCTGGCCATGCCCCAGGGCATGAGCCGCGAGCGCGAGGGGCTGCTGCGCCTCTACGGCGCCGAGGTGCGGATCACCGAGTCGATGGGCGGCATGGACGAGGCGGTGGCGGCGGCGAAGGAGATCGCGGCCGAGAAGGGGGACGCGTTCATCTGCGACCAGTTCGCCAACCCCGCCAACCCGGAAATCCACCGTCGCACCACCGCCGAGGAGATCTGGCGCGACATGGAGGGCAACGTCGACGTGCTGGTGTGCGGCGTCGGCACCGGCGGCACCGTGACGGGGGCGGGGGAGCGGCTCAAGGAGCTCAACGCCGGGTTGAAGGTGGTCGCGGTGGAGCCGAGGGAGTCCCCGGTGCTCGCGGGCGGTCGTCCCGGCCCGCACCGAATCCAGGGCATCGGCGCGGGTTTCGTGCCGCCGGTGCTCAACCGCGACATTCTCGACGAGGTGATCGGCGTCTCCGACGACGACGCCATCGCCACCGCCCAGCGCTGTGCGCGCACGGAGGGCGTACTCGCCGGCATCTCGTGCGGCGCCGCGCTGGCGGGTGCAATCGAGGTGGGGTCGCGGCCCGAGAGCGACGGCAAGCGCATCGTCGTGGTCATGCCCGACTCGGGCGAGCGCTATGTGAGCGCGCCCTTCTTCAACCCGGCGTGAGCCTCTCCGCCAAGGAGCTGGAGCGCTACTCGCGCCAGCTACTGATGGACGACTGGGGTGGCCAGACCCAGGAGCGTGTCCGCGCGAGCCGCGCGATCGTGATCGGCGCCGGGGCGCTGGGCAGCCCCGTCGCCACATACCTGGCCGCGGCCGGCGTGGGCACCATCGGGATCGTCGACCACGATCGGGTCGAGCTGTCCAACCTGCATCGCCAGCCGCTCTACCTGACCCCGGACGCCGGCGCCGCGAAGGCCGAGTTGGCGGCCGCCAAGCTCGGGCTGCTCAACCCCGAAGTGGCACTCGAGCCGTACCCGGTCGAGCTGACCGAGGCCAACGCCGAGGCGATCGTGATGGGCGCCGACGTGGTCTTGGACTGCACCGACCGCTTCGAGACCCGTTACCTGGTCAACGACGCATGCTGCGCGCAGGGGGTTGCGCTGGTGGAGGCGGCGGTCGTGGCCTTCGAGGGCCAGGTGTTGAGCATCCGGCCGGGGGAGTCGGCGTGCTACCGGTGCGTGTTCCCCGAGCTGCCGCCGCCCGAGGCCCGCCGCGGCTGCCGCGAGGCCGGCGTGCTTGGCGCGATGGCCGGCGTCGTCGGCTCGCTGCAGGCGCTGGAGGCGCTGAAGCTCCTGAGCGGGGTTGGCACGCCGCTGACCGACCGCCTGCTGCGGATCGACGGCCTGACCGGCGAGCAGACGCTCGTGGCCGCCACGCGGCGGCCGGGCTGCCAAGCTTGCGGGTGATGCTCGGACTGGGAACTCTCGCCAGGGTGGCGCGCGAGGTGCGCGCCGACCTGACCGCCGCGCAGGACCGCGACCCCGCCGCGCGCAGCGTCGGCCGCGCAGAGATCCTGATCACCTATGGCGGCGTGCAGGCGCTGCTGGCACACCGGGTGGCGCACGCGTTGCACCACACCGGCGTGCCGCTCGCGCCGCGTGCGCTCGCCAACGCCAGCCGCGTGTTCACCGGCGTGGAGATCCACCCCGCGGCCGAGATCGGCGACGCGCTGTTCATCGACCACGGCGCCGGCGTGGTGATCGGCGAAACGGCCAAGATCGGCGACAACGTGACCCTGTACCAGGGCGTCACGCTTGGCGGGACGGGCTTCCAGCGCGGCAAGCGCCATCCGACGGTCGGCGACGACGTGGTGGTGGGCTCGGGCGCGAAGCTGCTCGGGCCGATCGACGTCGGCCACTGCGCCAAGATCGGCGCCAACTCCGTGGTCATCCACGACGTGCCGGCCGACTCGACGGTGGTCGGCAACCCCGGCCACCCCGTGCGCGTGAACGGCCGCAAGCCGGAGGGCCCAGACGCGGACTGGGCGCACCTGCCCGACCCGGTCGCCGACGCCCTGAAGGGGCTGGCGACGCGCGTGAACGAGCTCGAGAGGCTGGTTGCCGACCTGACCGGCAAGCGGCCCGAGCCAGGTGACGTGACGCCGCTCAAGCGCCGCGGCGGCAGCGACCCCGCTGGCGGCTAGCGGGAGGAGCGCAGCCGGACGTTGTCCGGCGAGCACCGCACCGACGTCCTAGCGGGAGGAGCGCAGCCGGACGTTGTCCGGCGAGCACCGCACCGACGTCCTCGACGCCCTAGTACGCCGTGGTCCGCGTGCGGTGGCGCGGAACCGCCTTGTAGCGCGGCTGCTGGCCGCGGTTCCAGAGCCAGTTGTCCAGCGTCCTGGGCGACACCTCGAGGCGGGGCGCGATCAGCTCGCAGGCGTGCACGGCGCAGGCGCGGATCTCGCGCTCGGCCGGGCCCGGGGGCAGCAGCTCGCCGGAGTCGATCCGCGCCGCCAGCTCCTCGTCGTAGGCCAGCACGCCGTCCACCCGCAGGACGTGGGGGACGAGGTTGTCGGCGAAGATCGTCAGGTCATCCAGGTCATCGAACTCGGCCACGCCGGCCAGCGCCAGATCGGCGGGCGTGATCTGCGCGCGCTTGTAGAAGCCGGGGTCGCGAAACATGGGCATGCCCTCCGCCAGCTGGGCGGCCAGCCGCTGGGCCGAGCCGCCCGCTGCGGCCACGGCATCCAGGGCCGGACGGCCGGCCAGGAACGCGCCGAGCTCGCTCAGCGCCAGCGCGTACAGGCCCATCAGATCGTGGCCGGGGTCCTGGTCGAGCACGGCGGCGACAGCCGCTGCGTCCAGCGCGGCCAGGTCCGCGGCCGGCCACGGCCCGTGCTCGGTCAGCGCGCGCGCGATCGTGACCGATCCCGAGCAGCCAGGCCGCTTGCGGATCGTGGGGAACCAGCCGGAGCCGAAGTTGATCGCGTCCGCCTCCAGCGTGAACAGGGCCACGTCCTCGGCGGATCCGGTCAGGTAGTGGGTCGCCGGATCCAGGGCCGGCGGCGGTCCGGGCTCGATCGAGCCGAGGGTGTCCACTTCGATCCGTACCCGGCGGGCGTTCGCCGCGACCTCGGCACAGTGTTCGCGGACGTCGTCACACAGCCCCACGACCACCTAGCCTGACCGCTGATGCGAACGCGTGCCGCTCTGGCCCTGACGCTTCTGGCCCTCGGCGGGTGCGGCGGGTCGCCCAGCGACCAGGACCAGGTGCGCGACGCGATCGCCGGCTATGCAAAGGCGGTGAGCGGCGACGATCCCGAGCGCGTGTGCGAGCTGCTGGTCACCGGCGCCGGGGATCGTCCCCCCGAGCGCTGCGGCGACCGCGTCGGAGCCGGCCGCCTGGAGGCCGGGCAGTCGCTGGGGCCGGTGCGGGTGCGGTCGGTCCGTGTCCGCGGGGAGGCCGCGGTGGCTGCGCTGGAGAGCGGCGAGCGCGTGGACTTGCGGCGCGTCGAGGGTTCGTGGCGGATCGTGACCCCGGGCTGACCGGCAACGCCCGTAACCTTGGATCGGTGAGCACCACCGCCGCGCCAGAGTCCCTGCTCGAGGGTCTGAACGAGCCCCAGCGGCAGGCGGTCACACACGGTGAAGGGCCGCTGCTGATCCTGGCCGGCGCCGGCTCCGGCAAGACACGGGCGCTGACGCGCCGGATCGCCTACCTGGTCGGCACCGGCCAGGCGCACCCGTCCGAGATCCTGGCGATCACGTTCACCAACAAGGCCGCTGCCGAGATGCGCGAGCGGGTCGAGGTACTCGTCGGCCGGCGCACCCGCGCGATGTGGGTCATGACCTTCCACGCGGCGTGCGCCCGGATCCTGCGCTCGGACGCCGAGCGGCTTGGCTACACGCGCGGCTTCACGATCTACGACGACGCCGACTCGGTGCGGCTGATCAAGCAGTGCATGGACGAGCTCGGCACCGATCCGAAGCGGTTCCCGCCGCGGGCGATCAAGCGCCAGATCTCGGATGCCAAGAACCAGCTGCTGGACGCCGACGCCTACCGGCTGAAGATGGAGGGCTACTTCGAGCAGACCGCCGCCGAGGTCTACGGGCTCTACGAGCAGCGCATCCACGGCATGAACGCCATGGACTTCGACGACCTGCTGTTCCAGTCGGTGAACCTGTTCCAGCTCTTTCCGGAGGTCCTTGAGCGCTACCGGCGCTCGTTCAAGCACGTGCTCGTCGACGAGTACCAGGACACCAACCACGCCCAGTACCAGTGGCTGCGGCTGCTGGCCTCCGAGCACCGCAACCTTGCGGTCGTCGGGGACGACAGCCAGTCGATCTACGCCTTCCGCCACGCGGACATCCGCAACATCCTGGAATTCGAGCACGACTACCCCGACGCCGAGGTGGTCAAGCTCGAGCAGAACTACCGCTCGACCCAGACGATCCTGGATGCCGCAAACGCGGTGATCAACAACAACCGCGCCCAGATCGAGAAGCACCTGTGGACCCAGAACGGCAAGGGCGACCCGATCCACATGCGCGAGATGGAGGACGAGCACTCCGAGGCGCGCTACGTGGCCGGCCAGATCGAGCGCCACGTGGAGGGCGGCGGGTCGCGCAACGACATCGCCGTCTTCTACCGCGCCAACGCCCAGAGCCGCGTGCTCGAGGACACCCTGGTGCGCTACGGCGTCAGCTATCAGGTCATCGGCGGCACCCGCTTCTACGAGCGGGCCGAGGTCAAGGACGCGCTGGCGTACCTGACGCTGCTGACCAACCCGCAGGACGTGGTGGCGTTCCAGCGCGCCGTCAACTCGCCAAAGCGCGGCATCGGCGACACCTCGCAGGCGCGGATCGTGGGTCACGCCAACACGATCGGCGAGCCGGTGTTCGACGTCGCCCTGGACCCGGCCGCCGTGCCCGGCCTCGGCACCGCGGCGGTCAAGGCCGTCGGTCGGTTCATGGAGACGATGGAGAAGCTGCGCGACGCGGTGGACAACTCGTCGGTCGGCGACCTGCTGCACGACACGCTCCACGACACCGGCTACATCACAGCGCTGGAGAACGAGCGCACGATCGAGAGCCAGGGCCGGCTGGAGAACCTCGAGGAGCTGGTCAGCGTGGCGCGCGAGTACGACGCGTCGGCCGAGGAGCCAGGGGTGGAGGAGTTCCTCCAGCAGGTCGCCCTGTTTACGGCCCAGGACTCGATCGAGGACGACGAGGGCGTGGTCACGCTGATGACGCTCCACAACGCCAAGGGGCTGGAGTACGACGTGGTGTTCCTGATCGGCATGGAGGACGGGGTGTTCCCGCACTCGCGCTCGATCGAGGCCGGCGACATCGAGGAGGAGCGGCGGCTGTTCTACGTCGGGGTCACGCGCGCTCGCCAAGAGCTCTTTCTGACGCACGCTCGCACCCGGGCCCTGTACGGCGGGCGCGACTGGAACGTGCCGTCTCGCTTCCTCGGCGAGGTCCCCGTCGAGCTGACCGACGCCGAGGAGCAGACCCCGGCGCGCACGCTGGCCGGCTCGTGGAACGCGCCTCGCCCCGGCGCCGCCCCGGCGCCCGAGCCCGGGTCGAAGGCCGCGTTCGCCGTCGGCGACGACGTCGAGCACGTCCGCTTCGGCGACGGCGTGGTCACGGCGCTCGAGCGCGGCGGCCTGGTGGTCGTCCGCTTCGCCGCCGACCAGTCCGAGCGCAAGCTGATGGCCGACTTCGCCCCCCTGAAGAAGAAATGAGCGGCTGCAAACCATCGCCTGCCGACGTCCTCGGTCGGCCGTGTGCAGAGCACTACGGCCTCCCTGCGTCCTGGGCATGCTCGGTTTTCGCACTCATTTCCCCCCCGGGGAAGCAGTGAGCGCCACGGTGATCGACGGCAAGGCCGTCGCGGCGGCCGTCCGCGAGCGCGTCAAGGCGGCGATCGAGTCCGAGCGCCTGGCGCCGGGCCTGGCCACGATCCTGGTTGGCGACGACCCCGCCTCGGCGGTCTATGTGCGGATGAAGCGCGAGGACTGCGCCGAGGTCGGGATCGAGTCGTTCCACCACGAGCCCGGCGGCGACGTGTCGCGGGACGCCCTGGCGGCGGTGATCACGAAGCTGAATGCCGACCCGCGCGTGCACGGCATCCTGCTCCAGCTGCCCCTGCCGAACCATCTCGACGACGCCGAGTTGACGGCGCTGATCGACCCCGCCAAGGACGTGGACGGGCTCACGCCCACCAACGCCGGCCTGCTGATGCACGGCCGCGACGCGCTGGTGGCCTGCACCCCGGTCGGGGTGATGGAGCTGCTCGCCCACGCGGGCGTGGAGCTGTCGGGCGCACGCGCCGTGGTGGTCGGCCGCTCGCAGCTGGTCGGCAAGCCGCTGGCTCAGCTGCTGATGGCCGCCAACGCCACGGTCACCCACTGCCACTCGCGCACGCGCGACCTTGCGGACGAGTGCCGCCGCGCGGACGTGCTGGTGGCGGCCGCCGGGCGGCGCGACCTGATCACGGCCGACATGGTTGGAGAGGGCGCGGTGGTGATCGACGTGGGCACCAACCGCACCGAGGACGGCGCGCTGACCGGCGACGTGGACTACGCGGCGGTGAGCGAGGTCGCGGGCGCGATCACCCCGGTGCCCGGCGGCGTCGGGCCGATGACGCGGGCGATGCTGCTGGAGAACACGCTGGACGCGGCGCGCCGCGCCCAGCGCTGATCGCGTCGCTCAGTGCGTGGTTGCCTCCTGGCCGCTCGGCGCCAGGCCGATGTCCTGCATCAGGCCCAGGACGTCCCACTGGGTCCAGCCCTCGACGGCCTTGCCGTCCTCGAACCGGGTCCAGCTGATGCCGTGGGTCGGTCGCCCGGCGTTGCCGGTCGGCGCCTGACCCATGACCTCGCCGTCATGCGTGCCCTCGGCATGCCATCGAACCACCACGACGTCGCCCGCGGCCACCTCGTCGTCGAGCGTCATCTTCAGGTCCGAGAAGCCGGCCCGGTACATGGCCATGGTCTTCTTGGTCCCCTCCAAGCCCTCGCCGGCGTGCGGGTTGTATGCGTCGTGATCGACGTAGTCCTCGGCCAGGACATCGTCGAGCGAATCCAGGTCGCCCGAGTTCCAGACATCGAAGAACCGGTGCGTCGCCTCGAGGTTCTGGTTGGACATGATATGTCCCCCTTCTGGTGTACTTTTGTGCCCGCAGAGCGAGCGTACGCTTGGCCGTCGCCGCGGTCAACCGCGCACGGGTCTAGGCTCTTCGCCGGTGGATCTGCGCAGGCTCAGGACCGGGGAGTGGCTGATGGCCGTGGCGGGCGCCGCGCTGCTCGTGGCCGTGGCCGCCGATGGCGGGCCCAGCGTGGCCTACGTGCTGCTCGTGCTGCTCGCCCTGGCAGCGGTCGGCACCGTGCCGCTGGTCGCCCTGGCGCCGACCGCAGCCCCGGGAGTCGCCTACGAGACGCTCGTTCTGCTGGGTTCGATCATCGGCGCCGTCGCCGCCCTCGTGGCGGGCCGATGGGTCGCTCTCGCGGTCGTCGGTCTCCTGGGCGCCACCTGCCTGATCGCGATGCGCGACGAGCGCCGAAGCGGCCCGGGCCGCCTGACCGACGCCACCGGCGTGCCGGTGGACGCGGCACCCGAGCCCGAGCGCCTGCCCGCTCCACGCGCATGACGTTCGCGCGGCTCGGGCGCGCCGATGTGGTGGCGATGGTGGCCGCGCTGCTGCTGCTGTTCGTGATGGCGCTGGACTGGTACTCGTCCACCGTCGGCGAGCGCGCACGCGAGATCGAGAAGCTCTCCGAGCCCACCGGCGGCATCGTGGCGGATGACGCCCAGCGCGAGAACCAGGATGCCGCCCGCGAGCAGGCGCAGGGCGAGGAGAAGAACGCCTGGCAGGCACCCGCCGTGATCGACAAGCTGATCCTGATCGGCCTGCTCGGCACGATCGTCCTGGCGGTCGCGGGCGCGTGGCTGCGGGCCGCGGGGCGGCGCTACGAACCGCCCTCCACGCCGGCCACCGCCACCGCGGTGCTGGCCACGGTCACCGGCCTGCTGGTGGCCTATCGCGTGATCCAGGAGCCCGGCTTCGACGAGACCACCACCGTCCAGGCCGGCGCCCCGCTGGCGCTGGTCGTGCTCGGCGTGATCGCGCTCGCCTCCCGCGAGGCGATGCGCCGCGAGGCCACCGGCCCGTGAGCGAAGGGGCCGACCGGGTGAGCCGCGAGCGCGTACGCCAACGACCGCGGCCCGGCGTTTCGCAGCACTAGAATCGCCCGCCGATGATCGACCGCGAACAGGTCCTGTACGTCGCCCGGCTCGCGCGCCTGCGCCTCTCCGACGAGGAGATCGAGCGCATGACCGGCGAGCTGAGCACGATCCTCGGCCACATCGACACGATCTCGGAGCTCGACCTCGAGGGGGTCGAGCCGACCGCGCGGGTGGTGGACGTCGAGAACGCGTTGCGACCCGATGAGCCGCGGCCGAGCCTGCCGCGCGAGATCGTGCTCGAGCAGGCGCCGGACACCGACGGCGAGGGCTTCCGCGTGCCGAGCCCCGGCACATGAGCGACCTGCTCGACCTGACCGGTGCGCAGGCGGCCGAACGGATCGCCGCGGGCGACGTGTCCGCCGCCGAGCTGTTCGATGCCTATCGCGACAAGGCGGGCGCGGACGAGCACAACGCCTACCTGTGGGTGGCCGACGGCGCGCCGGACGTGGCCGAAGGCCCCCTGGCCGGCGTACCGCTGGCGGTCAAGGACCTGTTCTGCACCGAGGGCGTGCCCAGCCAGGCCGGCTCGCGGATCCTTGAGGGCTACCGCCCTCCGTACACGGCCACGGCCGTGCGCAACCTGACCGGGGCGGGGGCGACCCTGCTCGGCAAGACGAACATGGACGAGTTCGCGATGGGATCGTCGAACGAGAACTCCGGCTTCGGGCCGGTGACCAATCCGTGGGACGCGGCCAGGGTGCCGGGCGGCTCGTCGGGCGGCAGCGCCGCGGCGGTGGCGGGCGGAACCGCGCCGTGGGCGATCGGCACCGACACCGGCGGGTCGATCCGCCAGCCCGCGTCGCTGTGCGGGATCGTGGGCCTCAAGCCCACCTACGGCGCTGTATCCCGCTACGGGATGATCGCCTTCGCGTCCTCGCTGGACCAGGCCGGCCCGCTCACGCGCGACGTGACCGACGCCGCGCTGCTGCTGCGCCACATGGTCGGCGCCGACCATTGCGACTCCACTTCCACGGGTTTGCCGGACCCGGTCGAGCTGCCCACCGCCGAGAGCCTGGAGGGGCTCCGGTTCGGTATCCCGCCGCAGCTCACCGGCGGCGGCATCGAGGCGGGCGTGCGCGAGGTCTTCGACTCCGCGCTGAAGCGGATCGAGGCGCTGGGCGGCACGCTCACCGAGGTCGACCTGCCGCACGCCGAGCACGCGATCGCCGCCTACTACGTGATCGCCCCCGCCGAGGCCAGCGCCAACCTGGCCCGCTTCGACGGCGTCCGCTACGGCCGCCGCGCGGATGACGTGTCCGAACTCCTGGCGCTCTACGAGCAGACGCGCGAGCAGGGCTTCGGCCACGAGGTCAAGCGGCGGATCATGATCGGCACCTACGCGTTGTCGTCGGGCTACTACGACGCCTACTACGGCAGCGCGCAGAAGGTTCGAACCAAGATCCTGGACGATTTCAGCGCCGCCTACGAGCAGGTGGACCTGATCGTCACCCCGGCCGCGCCCACCACCGCTTTCGAGCTCGGCGAGCTCACCGGCGACCCGCTGGCGATGTACCAGCAGGACTTCTGCACCGTGCCGTTCTCGCTGGCGGGCCTGCCCGGGATCTCGATCCCCGGCGGCCTGGCCGGCGGACTCCCGGTCGGCATCCAGCTGGCTGGGCCGGCCTTCAGCGAGAACCGCATCCTGGACGCGGCGTACGCGCTGGAGCAGGCGACCGGCTTCGACGGGAGTGGTCCGCGTGGCTGAATGGGAGCCCGTCATCGGGCTGGAGATCCACGTTCAGCTCCAGACGAGGACGAAGATGTTCTGCGGCTGCGAGCTCTCGTTCGGCGAGGAGCCAAACACGCGCACCTGCCCGGTCTGCCTCGGCCTGCCCGGGGCACTGCCGGTGGCCAACGCCGAGGCGGTGCACTACGCACTGATGATCGGGATGGCGCTGGGCTGCGAGATCGCGCCGCGATCGATCTTCCACCGCAAGAACTACTTCTATCCCGACTCGCCGAAGGCGTACCAGATCAGCCAGTACGACGTCCCGATCTGCGGCGCCGGCCGGCTCGGCGACATCCGCATCCACCGCGCCCACCTGGAGGAGGACGCGGCCAAGCTGGTGCACGCCGGTGCCTCGGGGCGGATCCACTCGGCCGAGTCGAGCGTGATCGACTTCAACCGCTGCGGCACGCCGCTGGTGGAGATCGTGACCGAGCCCGACGTCCGCAGCGCCCAGCAGGCATCGGAATGGCTGCGGCTGCTGCGCGTGATGCTCCGCCAGCTCGGCGTGTCGAACGTGAACATGGAGGAGGGCTCGCTGCGCTGCGACGCCAACGTGTCGATCCGGCCGAAGGGCAGCAGCGGGCTCGGCGTCAAGACCGAGCTCAAGAACATGAACAGCTTCCGCTTCCTGGAGCGCGGGGTCGACGCCGAGATCGCGCGCCAGATCGGCATCGCCGAGGAGGGCGGCACGATCACCCAGGAAACGCTCCACTTCGACCCGCGCAGCGGCTCGCTCAGCTCGCTGCGGTCGAAGGAGGAGGCGCACGACTACCGCTACTTCCCCGAGCCCGACCTGGTCGCGATCGCGCCGACCGGAGAGATGCTCGAGCGGGCCCGAGCGGCACTGCCCGAGCTGCCGGCGGACCGAGCGCAGCGGTTCGAGGAACTGGGAGTGCCCTCGGCGCAGGCACGGCAACTGGCCTTCCGCGCGGAGCTTGGCGACTTCTACGAGGCCGCGCTCACGGATGCGAACCCGGTGGTGCTCGCGAACTGGATCACCGGCGAGCTGGTCGGGGAGGTCGGCGATCGCGATCCGGCCGACACCAACCTCGAGCCGGCTGCCCTGGCGCGGCTGCTGGCGCTGCTCGAAGCCGGGGATGTGGCCGCCGCCGCGGCCAAGGAAGTCCTCCGAGTGCTGGTCGAGGAGGGCGGGGAGCCCGAGGCCGTGATCGACGAGCGCGGGCTGGCGAAGGCCGGCGGCGACGAGCTCAGTGCCATCGTGGACCAGGCGATGGCCGAGAACCCCGACGTGGTCGAGAAGATCAGGGGCGGCAACCCGAAGGCCATCGGCGCCCTGATCGGCCCCGTGATGAAGGCCACCAAGGGCACCGCGGACGGCGGCGAGGTCCAGCGCCTCGTGCGGGAGAAGCTGGGGCTGTAGAGATGCTTCTCGCGTCCCTCGCCGCGCCGGTCGTGCAGGCCCCGCTGGCCGGGGGCGCCTCGACGCCGGAGCTGGCAGCGGCGGTCAGCGGCGCCGGGGGGCTCGGCTTCCTGGCCGCGGGCTACAAGACGCCTGAGGCGGTGGCGCAGGAGATGGACGCCGTCGACGGCCGCTTCGGCGTGAACCTGTTCGTGCCCGGCCCGGGACCGGCTGACCCCGAGACGGTGCACCGCTACACCGAGCGCCTGCGCGCCGAGGGCCACGATCCCGGCGACGCCCGCCACGACGACGACCACTGGGAAGCCAAGCTCGACCTCTTGCGCGAGCGCCCGCCGGCGGTCGTGTCGTTCACCTTCGGCTGCCCCGACGAGGGCGTGGTGGCGGGGCTGCGTGACGCCGGGAGCGAGGTGTGGGTCACCGTCACCGGGCCGGAGGAGGCGCGGCTGGCACGATCGGCCGGGGCTACCGCGCTGGTGGCACAGGGCGTCGAGGCCGGCGGCCACCGCGGATCGTTCGCCGACCGCGGCGACCTCGGGCTGCTGTCGCTCCTGGCCCTGCTCGGCGGCCCGGACAGCCCGCTGCCGCTGGTCGCGTCCGGGGGCATCGCAACCGCGCCGACCGTCGCGGCCGTGCTGGCGGCCGGGGCAGCGGCCGCGCAGGTGGGCACCGCGTTCATGCTCTGTCCCGAGGCCGGCACCGCCGAAGCCCACCGCGAAGCGCTTTCGCAGCCGGGGCAGACGGCGATTACCAGGGCGTTCACCGGGCGCCCCGCGCGCGGCATCGAGAACCGCTTCCTCCGCGAGCACCCGGACGCGCCCGAGGCCTACCCCGAGCTCCACCACATGACCGCCCCGATCCGCGCCGCGGGCCGCGAGCGCGACGACGCCGAGGTGCTGAACCTGTGGGCCGGTCAGGCCCACGAGCTGGCCCGCGCCATCCCCGCCGCGGAGCTTGTGGCCGAGCTGGCGGCCGGCGTACCATGAGCCGCATGTCCCGACTGATCAGAATGGACGCCACCGGACACTCGACGCTGGCCGAGTGGACCGCCGCCGACGATGCCGAGTTCGAGGCTGCCGCGACCCAGTTTCGCGAACAGCTCGATCAGGGCATGATCGGCGTGCTGGACCACGGCAACGGCCAAGCGGAGCAGATCCGCGACCTGCCGCGCGACGCCGACCTGGTGATCCTGCGCCGCCCGATCGCCGGCGGCTAGCCCGTTGGAGGCGGGCCTCGCAGAGGTCGCGAGCGTCCCTTGGCGCAAGCCGGCGGACCAGGCCTACCTGGACCGCTACGCACGCGTCTGGACCATCTGGACGGTCGCGCTGACCGTCCCGTTCGTGCTGACCGGCGCCGGCCTCCTCGCCGTGACCTGGATGACGCTCCCGGTGGCGCTGATCGCCTTCGTCCAGGCATGGATCAACCCCGAGCTGTACGCCTTCCGCGGCGCCAGCGTGCTGCGACCCAAGGGCGCCCGCCACGAACACAGCGAACCGGTGGCGCAGGGGCTGCTTGGCGACCTGCTCGACCACGACGAGCGCCAGCTCCAGCGCGACACCGGGATCGCGCTCCAGCGCGGCGCCCTCGGCGTGTGGATGGTGGGGGAGGCCGGCGCGATCCTGCTGCCCTGGGAGGGCAGGCGGGCGCACTGCTTCTGCGTGCGCGTGACCGACCCGGACATGCCGCCGTCGGACCGCATCGCGCACCTGCTGCTGGCGCTTCGCAGCGATGAGACCGGGTTCGCGACCGTGGCCAACCACGCCTTCGCCGGCGCCCCGTGGCGCGTGCGCCGGAGGCTGCCGAGGCCGATGCGCCCGGCGCTCGATGCGGCCCGCAGCCTGAGCAACCAGAACTCGCGCTAGCCTCGCCCGCCATGGCCTGGAACGTTGTCATCGCCGGCGGCGGCTTCGGCGGCCTCTACGCCGCCCGCCGCCTCGAGCGCAAGCTGCCCCGCCACAGCGCGCGGATCACGCTGGTGACCGACCAGAACTTCCTGCTCTACACGCCCCTGCTGCCGGGCGCCGCCGCCGGCTCGCTGGAGCCCCGGCACGTGGTCGTGGCGCTGCGCGAGGAGCTGGACTGGGCCGACCTCCGGCTGGCGCGGGTCACCGGCGCCGACCCGGCCGCCAACGAGCTGCACGTCACCGCCCTGAGCGGTGAGCGCGAGACGGTGCCCTACGACCAGCTGATCGTCGCGCTGGGCTCTGTCTCGCGCGTGCTGCCGATCCCCGGCCTGTCCGAGTACGGACTCGGGTTCAAGAGCCTGGCCGACGCGATCGACCTGCGCAACCGCGTGATCCTGCACCTGGAGACCGCCGAGGCGATGGAGGACCCCGACGAGCGCAAGGAGTTCCTGACCTTCATCTTCGTCGGCGCCGGCTACGCGGGGCTGGAGGGCATCGCCGAGCTCCAGGACTACGTGGCCGACATGCTCGACCACTACCCGCGCTGCCGTCTGGACGGCACCCGTTGGATCCTGGTCGAGGCCCAGGATCGCGTGATGCCCGAGGTGCCCCCCAGCCTGGCGGCGTTCGCCACGCGCGAGCTGCGTGGGCGCGGCCTCGAGGTGATGACCTCTACCCAGATCGACAAGATCGAGGAGCGCTCGACCACGCTGTCGACGGGCGAGCAGGTGCCCACCCGGTTCGTGTGCTGGACGGCGGGCGTCAAGCCGCCGGCAATGCTGACCGAGATGGGGCTGCCGTTGACCGAGCACCGGCGCATCGAGGCCGACGCCACCACCAAGGTGCCCGGCCATGCAAACGTCTGGGCGATCGGCGACGCAGCCGCGGTGCCCGACCCGGCCAACAAGGGCAAGCCGTCGCCGCCGACCGCCCAGCACGTGATCCGCCAGGGCAAGGTCGTGGCCGACAACGTGGCGGCCACGCTGTCGGGTGGCAAGCTGCACAAGTTCCGCTACCGCACCCTCGGCGTGTTCGTGGACATGGGCCAGCACAAGGCTGTGGCCACGATGCTGGGCGTGCGCCTGCACGGCTTCCCGGCCTGGTTCGCCGCCCGCACCTACCACGTGATGGCCATGCCCGGCACGTCACGACGGCTGCGGATCATCCTCGACTGGACCGTCGGCCTCGTGTTCGGCCGCGCGTCAGCGCAGCTGGGCAACCTCGGGCATCCCACCTCGCTGGCCGAGTACAGCGAAGACAACCCGCGCGGGGGCGAGCGGCCTGGCGAGCCGCAAGGCGTGGCTTGACCCCGCCGCCGCTCGAGTTCCGGCCCGGTCGCGCCGCCGACCTGCGGCCGGCCTTCGAGCTCTCCCGGCGCGCGCTCAACCGGACCGCCCAGCTCCTCGGCGTGGACAGCGGGCCCGCTATCGACCCCGAGACACTTGCCAGCCAATGGGAGCGGCGGCGGCCGCTGGTGGAGTTCGTGTCCGCCCAGGAGGGCATGTTCGTGCTGGTCGAGCGCGACGGCGAGATGCTCGGGTTCGCCCGCACCTGCACCTTCGGCCACATGGACGAGCTGACCGAGCTGCACGTGGACCCCGACCACGCCGGCCAGGGCATCGGGCCGGCGCTGCTGGGCCAGATCTGGCCCGGCGCGCCGACGCCGGACCTGGGCCGCGTGGCGGTCGCGCCGGGCGTGTCGCGGGTGCTGAACGCGCTGACCGCGCACGGCATGATGCCCGCCGCCGGCCACTGGCACATGCGCGCGCGCACGGCCGACTATCTGGAGGCACGCTCGCGCGTGACCGACGCGGCCGAGCCGCCCGTGGTGGTGCTCGAGCCCGATCGCGCGCGCGAGGAGTGGCAGGCGCTGGAGCCGGACGCCATCGGCCACGAGCGGCCGGAGCTGCATGAGTTCTTCGCCCGCACGCGCACGTGCCTGGCGTCGGTGGACGCCGACGGGCGTCCGTCCGGACTCTGCTGGGCCGGCATGGACGAGGCCGTCGGCCCCGCTGTGGGCGCCACCTCGCAGGACCTCGTGCCGGTGGTGCTCCAAGCGCTGGACCGCGTCGCCAAGACCCAGGAACCCGAGATGCTGAGCATCTACTGCGCCACCCACAGCTGGTGGCTGCTGCGCCGGCTGCGCAGCCTCGGCTTCGAGATCGTGTGGCCGATCTGGGTCATGAGCTCGGTGCCGCTGCCCGGACTCGACCGTTACCTGCCCACACGGCCCGCCCACGTGCTCTAGCCCCCTACACTTGGGGACATGGGTCAGGCCATCGGCGCAGCCGCATCGAACGTCGGCCGCAAGGCACTAGCGGTCCTGGTCCTCATCGCGGCCGCGTACCTGCTGTTCAAGGTCGTGATCGGCTTCGTGATGGGCATCGTCTGGGTCCTGATCGCGGTGGTGGCCGTGGTCGCCGTGATCTGGGCCATGCGGGTTCTCTGACCCGGGAGGTCGCCCGTGGAAGCACTCGTGCTGGTCATCTTCTTCGGTCTCTCGACCGGGGTGATCGGGAAGATCAAGGGCTCGTCCTTCTTCATCTGGTTCCTGGTCGGGTTCTGCCTGCCGATCGTCGGAACTCTGGTGGCGCTGGCATACCGCAACGAGAAGGCCGAGCCCCGGCGCCAGTGCTTGGAGTGCGGCAACGTCGTGGCCATCCACGAGCAGGTTTGCGGCCGCTGCGGGCGCGACCTCTACTACCCCGAGCCGGAGCCCCAGCAACGCCTTTTCGAGGCCTGAAACCCGGCTGGTAGCATCATCTGCCCGGCCCCGGCGAACACCACGTCGCGGGACACCGCCCAACCCGGAGATCCCGGAAGGAGCATCGAGATGCGAGCAGTCGACGCCATCATGGAGTGCCTCAAGCGCGAGGGTGTCGAGCACGTATTCGGTCTTCCGGGCGGGGCCAACCTCCCCACCTACGACGCGCTCGTCGACGCCGGCGTGCGCCACATCCAATGCCGCCACGAGCAGGGCGCCGGCCACGCCGCCGAGGGCTACGCCAAGGCCACCGGCCGCGTGGGCGTGGCGCTGGCGACCTCAGGCCCGGGGGCTACCAACCTGGTCACGCCGATCGCCGACGCGATGATGGACAGCGTGCCCACGGTGTTCATCACCGGCCAGGTCCGGACCGACCTGCTGGGCACCGACGGCTTCCAGGAGGCGGACATCTCGGGCATCACGATGCCGATCGTCAAGCACTCGATCATGATCCAGGATCCGCAGCAGATCCCGGAGGCCATCCACGAGGCGTTCCACATCGCTCGCACCGGCCGGCCGGGGCCGGTGCTGGTCGACGTGCCGCAGGACCTGTCGCGCGCCGACATCCCGTACGAGCCGGTCACGTCGGTGGACCTGCCCGGCTACCAGCCCACGGTCGAGGGCAACACCAAGCAGATCCGGCTGGCCGCCAAGGCGCTGGCCAACGCCCACCGGCCGGTCATCTACGCCGGCGGCGGCGTGGTCAACGCCGAAGCGTCCGCGGAGCTGGTCGAGCTGTGCACCTCGGACCGGTTCCCGGTCACCTGCACGCTGATGGGCCTCGGCGCGTTCCCGGCGCCGCACGACCAGTGGCTGGGCATGCTGGGCATGCACGGCACGCGCGCGGCCAACTACGCGATGGACGAGGCGGACCTGATCTGCTGCATCGGGGCGAGGTTCGACGACCGCATCACCGGCAAGCTGTCGGAGTTCGCGCCGCGGGCCAAGTTCATCCACATCGACGTCGATCCGGCCGAGATCTCGAAGAACGTGCCGGCCCACATCCCGATCGTCGGCGACGCGAAGAACATCATCCCCAAGCTCAACGCCGAGTACCGGGCGCTCGAGACCGACTCGTCACGGCTGGACGGCTGGTGGCAGCGGATCACGGGCTGGCAGGAGAAGCACCCGCTGACCTACGAGCCGGGCGTCGACGATGAGATCAAGCCGCAGCGGATGGTCGAGGCTCTGTACGAGGCAACCGGCGGCGACGCCGTCGTCACCTCCGACGTCGGCCAGCACCAGATGTGGGCCGCGCAGTACTTCCACTTCGGCGCGCCACGTGACTGGATCAACTCCGGCGGCGCGGGCACGATGGGCTTCGGCCTGCCGAGCGCGATGGGCGCCAAGGTGGCCCGGCCCGACGATCAGGTCGTCTGCCTGGCCGGCGATGGCTCGATCATCATGAACATCCAGGAGATGGCCACCTGCGTCACGGAGAACATCAACGTGAAGGTGTTCATCATGAACAACGGCTACCTGGGCATGGTCCGCCAGTGGCAGGAGCTGTTCTGGGACCGCCGCTACAGCGCGGTCGAGATGGGCGCCAGCCCCGACTGGGTCAAGCTGGCCGAGGCGTTCGGCGCGAAGGGCATGCTGATCGAGAAGGAGTCGGAGCTGCTCGCCGGCATGAAGGAGTGCCTGGAGCACGACGGCCCGGTCGTCTGCGACGTGCGCGTGACCCAGGAGGAGAACTGTTATCCGATGATCCCGGCGGGCCAGGCGGCCAGGGACATGGTGGGCTGAGACATGGGTGAGCCAGGGACGAAGGAAGTGCTGAACCTCGAGGAGCTCCAGGCCACCGGCCAGGGCCGCACCGGCCGGCGCCATGTGCTGTCGCTGCTGGTGGAGAACAAGCCGGGCGTGCTTGCGCGGATCTCCGGGCTGTTCGCCCGCCGCGGTTACAACATCGACTCGCTCGCGGTCGGGGAGACCGACGACTCCGCGATCTCGCGAATCACGCTCACGGTGGACGGCGCCAACCACTCGATCGATCAGGTCACCAAGCAGCTGCACAAGCTGGTCAACGTGATCAAGATCCGCGACCTCGAGCCGTCCGAGGCCGTGTCGCGCGAGCTGGCGCTGTTCAAGATCTCGGTGGACGGCGACAGCCGTGGCCAGATCATGGAGTACGCCGAGATCTTCCGCGGCCGGATCGTCGACGTCTCCAAGCGCTCCGTGACCGTCGAGGTCTCGGGCGCGGACGACAAGATCGAGGCGTTCGAGCGCATGTGCCGCCCGTTCGGCCTGATCGAGATGGTCCGCACAGGCGAGATCGCGGTGAGTCGTGGCCGCGGCGCTACCTGACACCGAGCTCGCGGGGGCAGTCGAGCGGCTCGGGGACCGGGCCGAGGCGGCCGAGCGCCTGGCCTTGCGGCTGGGCCTGCGCGCGTTCGCGTCGGTCACGGTGCCGATCAGCCCTCGGATCGACCCGTCGGCCACGGTGCTCGCTGCCCGCGGAGCCGGTGAGCGGTTCGCGTGCCTGGAGCAGCCCGGCCGCGACGGCTACGCGGTCTGCGGCCTCGGTGAGGCGATCGCGGTCACCCGCTCGGGCGTGGACCGATTCGAGGGCGCGGCGGCGGACTGCCGCCGGATCGGCGCGCGAACGCTGGAGGACGATCCCGCCGGCGACCCGTCCCGCCCGCCCGGCGCGGGCCCGGTGTTCCTCGGCGGGTTCGCCTTCGCCGCAGCCGGCGGCGCCACCCCGGAGTGGTCTGGCTTCGACCCGGCGCTGCTGGTCCTGCCGGAGCTTGCGATCGCGCGCAAGGCGGATCAGGCCCGGCTGACCGCGACCGTGGCGGTCGATCCGCGCTCGGGGGCCGGGGCGGAGGCGGCCGAGCGTGCGCGGCGGCGGCTCCGCGACCTGGCCCCGGGCACGATGCCGCTGCTCGATCCCAGCCCCACCGCGCGACCGCGGGTGTCGGGCGCCGCCGCGCCGGCTCACTACGAGGACGCCGTCCGGCGCGCGGTGGAGCGGATCCGCGCCGGCCAGATGAGCAAGGTCGTGCTGGCCCGGGAGGTGCGTGTACAGACCGGCCGCGAGATCGACCCAGCGCCCGTGCTCGATGCGCTCCGGGCCGGTTTCCCCGACTGCTACTGCTACTGCGTCGGTGGCCCCGGCGGCACGTTCGTGGGCGCCAGCCCCGAGCTCCTGCTCCGCCGCGACGGCGCCCGCGCCCAGACCGTGGCCCTGGCGGGCACCACCCGCCGCAGTGCCGACCCGTCCGTGGATGACCATCTCGGCGAGCAGCTGCGCCAGAGCGCCAAGAACCGCGACGAGCAGGCGATCGTGCAACGGCGGATCCAGCGCACGCTGGACCCGGTCAGCGTGTGGGTCGCGGCGGCCGATGAGCCGAGCCTGATCAAGGTGCTGAACGTCCAGCACCTGGCAACGGCGATCCGCGCCCAGCTGTCCGACCCCGTCCCGGCCGTCGAACTCGCCGGCCGGCTGCACCCGACTCCCGCCGTCGGCGGTGAGCCGCGCGAGGTGGCCGAGCCGATGATCCCGGCGCTGGAGGGGCTCGACCGCGGCTGGTACGCCGGCGCTGTGGGGTGGACCGACCTGGCCGAGGACGGCGAGTTCTGCGTGGCGCTGCGCTGCGCGCTGCTGCGCGGCGATGTGGCCCACCTGTACGCCGGCTGCGGCATCGTGGCCGACTCGGTGCCGGCCGAGGAGCTGGCGGAGTCCGAGGTCAAGCTCCAGGCGCTGCTGCCGCTGCTGACCTGAGCGTCGGGGTGCCATTGTCGCTGTCCTGACTTTTGCCGGCGGCGGCGGCCAAAGTCAGGACAGTTGCGCCGTTCCGGCGCCCGCGCGGCCCTCTGGTGGTCCGCCCAACGTCTAGACGCTGCGCGAGAGCCGCTCCGCCACGCGGTCGTACAGCTCCCGGTGCAGCCGCACGCTGTCGGCGCGGTCCGTGCGCACCTCGGTGAACCGGTCCGCCAGGCCGGCGACCGCGGCCAGGGCGGCAGGCTCGACGCCCGTCGGCGTGGCCACGTGCTGCTCGTATGCGTCCGCGTCCGCGTGTGCCGGCAGCGGCAGGAAGTCGAAGATTCCGCCGCCGCCGTTGTTCACGCACACCACGTGAATGTCGGCGCCGGCGCGCCCCGCCGCCAGCAGGCCGCCGGCGTCGTGCACCAGCGCGACCTCGCCGATCAGCACCCAGGTCGGCCGGCCCGTGGCCAGCGCGGCCCCTGCCGCGGACGCCACCACGCCGTCGATGCCGTTGGCGCCGCGGTTGGCAAGGAAGCGGACGTCGGCGCCGGACACCGGGAAGAACGACTCGACCTCGCGCACCGGCATCGACGAGCTGACCCACACCTGGGCGCCGTCCGGCAGCTCGTCCGCCAGGGCGGCGTAGACCTTCGGCTCGAACGGATCGGGGATCGCCGCCAGCGCCGGCGGCACCAGCGCGTCGGCCGCGCGCCAGGATTCCAGCCAGTCCGGGTCGGCGCCCTCCGCGCGCATCTCCAGCGCCGTGGCCAGGGCGTCACAGGTGGCGGCGGGGTCGGCGGTCAGCACCGTGTCGACCGACCGCGCCGGGTCATGCCACGCCCCAAAGGGGTCAGCCACCGCGTGGTTCACGCCGTCGAGCCAGGCCCGCAGCGGCTTCGATGTGGGAGTGTCGCCGACGCGGACCACGAGGCCGGGCGCATGCGCGGCGGCGAACGCCTCGTCGCGCAGCAGCACGTCGTAGTGCGCCACCACGTGGCTCAGGTCGTGGTGGCCGCAGCGCACGCCCGACAGCGCGTCCGCCAGCACCGGCCAGCCCGCCCGCGCCGCCAGCCGCGTGGCCGCCTCGGCCACGTCGCCGGCGCCGCCGCCGCACACGACGACGCCGCGCGGCGCCGCCGCCATCCGCTCGGCCAGCGCCTGGACGTCGTCGCCGTCGGGCGCGCGGTGGTGCTCGCGCACCACCGTCCACGGTGAGCCGTCGGCCCGGCCCTGCCAGCTGCCCGGCTCGAGCTGCTCGGGAACGGGCGCCAGCGGTTCGCGCAGCGGCAAGTTGACGTGTACGGGCCCAGGCCGCCCGCCGGCCGCCGCCGACCACGTGCGGCAAGCCGTGGCGCGCACGTGGGCGTTCCAGTCGACGCCCGGCTCGGCGTTGCCCAGTTCCACGAACCACTTGGCGGCCGAGCCGTAGAGGCGGATCTGGTCGATCGCCTGGCCGGCGCCCACGTCGCGCAGCTCCGGGGGCCGGTCGGCGCTCAGCACGATCAGCGGCACGCGCGCCTGCCATGCCTCGTGCACCGCCGGCGCCAGGTTGGCCGCCGCGGTTCCCGACGTGCACGTCACGACCACCGGCCGGCCGCTCGCCTTTGCCATGCCGAGCGCCATGAACCCGGCCGCGCGCTCGTCGATGACCGAGACCGCGGTCAGCCGTTCGTCGCCCGCCAGCGCCAGCACCAGCGGCGCGTTGCGCGAGCCCGGGCAGGTGACCGCGTGCGTCAGGCCGCAGCGCACCAGCTCGTCGACCATCGCCTGGACGGGCGCGTACGTGCGGTTGATAGGAATCATCGGCCCATGCAGATCGTGTTCACACCCGGCTTCATGCAGCCCGCCGGCGCGTGGGAGGCGGTCAGCGCCCAGTTGGGCGAACGCTACTCCAGCGTGTTGCTCGAGCACGCGCAGCACACCTACGATGGCCGGATCGGCGAGCTCGCGGACGCCGGCCGAGGGGCGGTGCTGTGCGGCTACTCGCTCGGCGGCCGGCTGGCGCTGCACGCCGCGCTTCGCGATCCGCAGGCCTACGCCGGACTGGTCGTCGTCGGCACGTCGGCCGGGATCGAGGAGCCTGTCGCGCGCTCCGAGCGCGCGCGCACGGACGAGAAGCTGGCGGCATGGATGGAGACCCAGCCGATCGAGGCGGTCGTGGACATCTGGGAGCGTCAGCCGCTGTTCGCCGACCAGTCCGAGCGCCTTGTCGCGGCCCAGCGCTCGGGGCGGCTGGCGCAGGACCCGCGCTCCCTGGCGCTGATCCTGCGGACCGCCGGACAGGGTGTGCTGGAGCCGGTGTGGGGACGCCTGCGAACGCTGGAGCTCCCGGTGATGGCCATCGCCGGCGATCGCGACCGGCGCTACTCGGAGGCGGCACGCCGGATCGCGAGCGAAGCGCCGGCCGGCAGGGCCGAGATCGTGGAGCACGCCGGCCACGCGCCTCAGCTCCAGCAGCCGGACGCGGTCGCGCGGCTGCTAGCCGACTTCCTCGACCAGGACCTCGGCCAGAGCGTCGGCTGACACCTCCACACCCAGCCCCGGGCCCTGGGGCACGCCCATCAGCCCGTTGGAGGGCCCGGGCAGGCTGCGGGCCAGGCGGGCGTCGAACAGCTCCAGCGTCGCAAGCCCGCAGGCCATGCCCAGGTTGGCCGACGAGGCCAGCTGCAGCGCGGCCGCGATGCCCCACGGGCCGTCGAGAGTGCTGGACAGCCATGCCGCCAGGTGGTGCTCGCGCGCGGCCCGGAGCGCGTCGCGCGCGGGGCCGTAGCCACCGGCCGCGGCCAGCTTGACGTTCACGGCGTCGCAGGCGGCCAGCGCGGCGGCGCGATGCACGTCGTCGGCGCCGGCGATCGACTCATCGGCGGCCACCGTGACCGCCACCCGCGCGCGCACCTCGGCCAGCTCCTCGAGCGTCGCGCACGGCTGCTCCACGAGCTCCAGGTCCAGCGGCGCCAGCTCGGCCAGCGCCGCCACCGCCTCATCCGGCGTCCACGCCCCGTTGGCGTCGACGCGGATCGCGGGCCATGGGCCGACGGCCTCGCGCACGGCCCGCACGCGCTCGGCGTCGTCGGGCAGCCCAACCTTGACCTTGAAGCACGAGTAGCCCTTTCGCAGCCCGGCCAGCGCGGCCGCCGCCACCTCGTCGGCGGGCCCGGCGGCCAGCGTCAGGTTCACGGGGATCTGGTCGTGCAGCGGCTCACCGAGCGGGCGCCCCAGCCGGCGCCGCTGGAGGTCCAGCTCGGCCAGCTCCCACGCCGCGCGCGCCTGCGGCGGGGCGCCGCGCCGGGGAGGGCCCTCGCGCAGCGCCTCGACCACCGCTTCGATGCTCACTCCGTCGTACGGCTCCAGCGGCGCCGCCTCGCCGAACCCGATCGTGCCGTCGTCGTCCTCGAGCCGGATCACCAGAAGCTCGCGCTCGGCCAGCACGCCGTTGGCGGTCGCGAACGGCTCGCGCAGCGGGATCGCCAGCCGCAGGAGCGTCCGGACCTTCACGAGACCAGCACGCCCACGGCCAGCAGCGCGCTGAACACCCCGAGCAGCCGCCCGGCGTCGGCCAGCGCACCGTTCAGCGCCGGGCCGTCGCTGCGCGTGGCCACGGTCCTGCGCAGCGGCAGCGCCAGCGGGATCGACAGCAGCGCGAGCAGCGTCCACCACGTCAGTCCGCCGGCGGCCGGGATGACCACGCACATCGCGTAGGCGACCACCAGCATCGCGTCGAACAGCCGCCGGGCACGCTCGCGGCCTAGCTTCACGGCCAGCGTGCGCTTGCCCGCCCGCCGGTCGGTGTCCACGTCGCGCACGTTGTTGACCACCAGGATCGCCGCCGCAAGCAAGCCCACCGGGACCGACAGCGCGAACGCCTCCCACGGGTACGACTCGGCCTGGGCGTAGAACGTGAACACCACCGCGACGACGCCGAAGAAGACGAACACGAACACCTCGCCGAGCCCCGAGTAGCCGTACGGCCGCGGGCCGCCCGTGTACAGCACGCCGGCCACGATCGAGGCCGCGCCCACGGCCAGCATCACCGGCCCCGCGATCACGGTCAGCACCACCCCGGCCACGCAGGCCACGCCGAACGCGATGTAGGTCCCGGCCAGCACGCGCCGCGGCGGCATCAGCCCGCCCGCCGTCACCCTCACGGGACCCAGCCGGTCGTCGGTGTCGGCGCCGCGGCGCGCGTCCGAGTAGTCGTTGGCGAGGTTGGTGCCGATCTGCAGGAACACGCTGCCGACCAGCGCCGCCACGAACGCGACGGCGCCGAACGAGCCGGCGGTGATCGCCAGCGCCGTGCCGACCAGCACCGGCGCAACCGCGGCGGGCAGCGTGCGCGGCCGCGCCGCGACGATCCACAGCTTCAGCGGGCTCATCAGGGTCGCTTGGGGAACTGGCCGAAGTCGGGTTTGCGCTTGGCCTTGTAAGCCTCGCGGCCCTCCTTGGCCTCGTCGCTGCCGTAGAACAGCAGGTTGGCGTCGTGCGCCAGCTGCTGAATGCCCGAGTAGCCGTCCTCGGACGCGTGGAAGCTGGCCTTCAGTAGCCGCAGCGCGAACGGCGACAGCTCCAGCATCCGGCGGGCCCAGGCCACCGTCTCCTTCTCGAGCTCCTCGAGCGCCACCACGGTGTTCACCAGGCCCATCCGCTCGGCCTCGTCGGCACCGTACTGGCGGCACAGGAACCAGATCTCCTTGGCCTTCTTCGGCCCGACGAGGTCGGACAGGATGCTGGCGCCGAAGCCGCCGTCGAACGACCCGACGCTCGGGCCGGTCTGGCCGAAGCGGGCGTTGTCGGCGGCGATCGTGAGGTCGCATACCACGTGCAGCACGTGGCCGCCGCCGATCGCGTAGCCGGCGACCATCGCCACCACCGGCTTCGGGCAGCGGCGGATGGCCACCTGGAGGTCGGTCACGTGGAAGCGGCCCACCTGCTCGCCCTCGGCGATGTAGCCGGTGTCGCCGCGCACGTTCTGGTCGCCGCCGGAGCAGAACGCCAGCGGCCCCTCGCCGGTCAGCACGATCACGCCGACCGAGCCGTCGTTGCGCGCCAGCTGGAGCGCCCGGTCGACCTCCACGAGCGTCTGCGGCCTGAAGGCGTTGCGCACCTCCGGGCGGGCGATCGTGATCTTCGCGATCCCGTCCGCGGTCTCGTAGCGGATGTCGGTCCAGTCGCCCTCCGGCTGCCAGGCGGCGCCGGGGGCGATCGTGCGGGCTGCCTGCTGCTCTGTCCACGAGTCGGCCATCGACCGCCGTACGATAAATGGCCTGGACGAGTGGCTTGACCTCGCGGCGCGCGCCTGGCCCGACCATCCCGCGGTCGAGACGGCCGCGGGCGCCCTCACGTACGCCGAGCTGGATGCGGCCGCGACGCTGTCCGCGCGCCGGCTCGCGGCCATGGGCGTGGGGGAGGGCGACCGCGTGGCCACCACGCTCCCGCCCGGCCTCGACTTCGCCGCGCTGCTGCACGCACTGCCGCGGCTTGGCGCCGCCTTGGTGCCGCTGAACACCCGCCTGCCCGCAGCCGGCCGGCGCCGCCAGGTGGAGCTCTCGCGGGCGATGATGGTGGTGGACTCCCCGCTCGAGGATGGGTTCGAGTCCGACCGCGAGCTGCGGACCGAGCTGGACCCGGCCGCCGTCCACACGGTCCTGTTCACCTCGGGCACCTCGGGCCGGCCGAAGCCCGTCGAGCTGACGGTGGGCAACCAGGACGCGTCCGCCGCGGGCTCGCAGGCCGCGCTCGCCTATGACGCCTCCGATCGCTGGCTGTGCCCGCTGCCGCTGTTCCACATCGGCGGGCTGGCCATCCTGGTCCGCTGTGCGCGGGCGGGCGCGACGGCCGTGCTGGCGGACCACATCGACCTCGAGGGCATCACGCTCGCGTCGGTAGTGGCCACCCAGCTGCGCCGCCTGCGCGACCGGGGCGTGACCGCGGCGCCGTCGCTGCGCGCATTCGTGCTCGGTGGCGGCCCGGTCCCCGGGGACCTGCTCGACTGGGCACACGAGCACGACCTGCCAGTGCGCTCCACCTACGGCATGACCGAGACCTGCTCCCAGATCGCAGTGACCGAGCCGTGGGAACACCGCGCGCTTCCGGTCCCGGGCGCCGAGCTGGCCATCGGCCCCGCGCGCGAGATCCTGGTGCGCGGCCCGATGGTCGCGGCCGCGGCCCTCGGCGACGGCGGCTGGCTGCACACCGGCGACGTGGGCCACATCGACCGCGACGGCGCCCTGACCGTCGAAGGGCGGATCAAGGAGCTGATCATGACCGGCGGCGAGAACGTGGCGCCCGCGACGGTCGAGGCGGCGCTGACCGCACACCCATCCGTCGCCGACGCGGCGGTTGCCGGCGTACCCGACCCGGAGTGGGGTGAGGCGGTGACGGCGTACGTCGTGGAGCGGCGTTCGGTATCGGATTACGAGCTGCTGGCCTTCTGCCGCGAGCGTCTCGCCGGATACCAGGTTCCGAAGGCGGTGGTGCGCGTAACCGCGCTGCCCCGCAACGCCGCGGGCAAGCTGCAGCGCGACCGCCTCGTAGTAGCGTCCCGGCGGTGATCTACGACGATGATGCAGACCTCAGCGCCCTCGACGGCAAGACCGTGGCCATCCTCGGCTACGGCTCTCAGGGCCACGCCCACGCCCTGAACCTCAAGGACTCCGGCGTCGACGTGGTCGTGGGCCTGCGCGAGGACTCCTCGTCGGTCCAGAAGGCCGAGGACGACGGCCTCGAGGTGCTCTCGATCGCCGACGCCGCCAGCCGCGGCGACGTGGTCATGATCCTGCTGCCGGACGAGAAGCAGGGCCAGCTCTGGCGAGAGGAGATCAGCGACGGGATCGGCCCCGGCAACACTCTGATGTTCGCGCACGGCTTCGCGATCCTCTACGGCGAGGTCGAGCCCGGCCCCGGCGTGGACGTGGGCATGGCGGCGCCCAAGGGCCCCGGGCACCTGGTCCGGCGCCAGTACGAGAAGCAGGAGGGCATCCCCGGGCTGGTGGCGATCCACGCCGACGAGTCGGGCAACGCGCGCGACGTCGTCCTGGCCTACGCCAAGGGCATCGGCTGCACCCGCGCGGGAGTGATCGAGACCACGTTCAAGGACGAGACCGAGACCGACCTGTTCGGCGAGCAGGCCGTGCTCTGCGGCGGCGTCTCCGAGCTGGTACAGGCGGGCTTCGAGACGCTGGTCGACGCCGGCTACGACCCCCAGATGGCGTACTTCGAGTGTCTGCACGAGGTCAAGCTGATCGTGGACCTGATGTACGAGAAGGGCCTGGCTGGCATGCGCTACTCGATCTCCAATACGGCCGAGTACGGCGACTACACGCGCGGCAAGCGCGTGATCACCGACGAGACACGCGAGTCGATGAAGAAGATCCTTGGTGAGATCCAGTCCGGCGAGTTCGCGCGTGAGTGGATCGCCGAGAACAACGCCGGCCAGGAGAACTTCCTGCGCATGCGCGCCGAGCAGGCCGACACCCAGATCGAGACCGAGGGCAAGGAGCTGCGCAGCAAGATGGACTGGATCGACTCGGAGTTCTGAGGTGGCCGAGGGCTCGCCTCCGCACGGCGGGTTCCTCCCGCCCGAGCCGCACGGGCCCGAGCCCGACCTGGCCGCGCGCCCCGCGCCGCCGCCGGCGCCGCCCGCGGCGGCGCAACCACCCGGCCAGGGCTACGCGCCGCCGGCGCAGGAGCCGCCGGCGCAGTGGGCGCCCACGCCCGGCCAGGCGAGCGCCGACAACGGCCCCGCCGTCCTGGGCTTCTCGCTGTCGCTGTCCAGCGTCGGCCTGCTGCTGATCTCCGGCGGGCTGTCCACGCTGATCTCGATCGGCCTTGCCATCCCGGGCATGCTCCAGTCGCGCAAGGGCACACGCAGGGTGCGGGACGGGCTGACCACCCGCAACGCCGGTCTTGCCAAGGCGGGCTGGGTGATCGGCATCGTCGCGCTCGTGCTGTCCGTCCTCGCGACCATCATCTGGACGGTGTTCGCGGTGCTGGTGGCAACCAACGAGGGGCTCCGCGACGACTTCGAGCGCGAGCTAGAGCGCGAGCTCGACCAGTACGAGCAGTCGTCCGCGGCGGTCACGGCCCTGTTCGTGGCCGGGCGCGTCATCGGAGCCGCCCTGTCGTGAAAAGCGCGGCGGTGGCCCTCGCGGCCGCCACGGTGGTGGTGCTGACGGGGGCCGCGGCGCCCGACGCCGCCGCCAACGCGCCCACCAGGCCAGTCGTCATGGTCGTGCTCGACGAGCTGCCGCTGACCTCACTGATGGACCGCCGCGGCCGGATCGACAGCGTGCGCTACCCCAACTTCGCCGCGCTCGCGCGCCGCTCGAGCTGGTACGCCAACGCGACGACGGTGGCCGACTCCACGAAGCTCGCGATCCCGTCGATCCTGACCGGCCGGCTGCCCGCGGTCGGCACGCCCGCCACCCACCGCGGCCACCCGATCAACCTGTTCACGCTGCTCCGCGGGCGCGGCTACCGGCTGAAGGTGCAGGAGGAGGCCACCAGCCTCTGCCCCTACCGCGGCTGCAGGCGCCGCCACAGCGCGCACTACTTCCTCTCGCGTGACCGGCTCGGGCGGTTCAACCGCTGGATCGCGAGCATCGAAAAATCGCGCAGGCCGACGCTGTACTACAAGCACGCGCTGCTCCCGCACGTGCCGTGGGTGTTCACTCCCCAGCTGCGCCGCTACGACCGCTCCGTCCTGGGCCCGATCAAGGGGCTCAACAGCAGCGAGCGGAGCGTGTTCGACCGCACGCTGGTGCGTCAGTCGTGGCAGCGCCACCTGCTCCAGGTCGGCGCGGTTGACGCGCTGCTGGGGCGCATCATCGCCCGCATGAAGGCCACCGGCATATTCGAGCGGGCGGCGCTCGTGGTCATGGCCGACCACGGCGTGGCGTTCCACGTCGGGGCCACCGACCGGCGCACGATCCTGCCCCTCAACGCCTTCGACGTGGCGCCGATCCCGCTGTTCATCAAGGCGCCGGGCCAGCGCCGCGGCCGGATCGACCGCTCGATGGTGCGCACATACGACGTGCTTCCAACGCTTGCGCGCCACATCGGCCTACGGCTGCCGCCGGGGCTCGCGGGCCGCTCGGCGACCCACGGCCGCGTGCGCCGGCGCGGGCAGGTCAAGGTCATGTCGCGCGCCCCACTGGCCCGGATCGCGTTCAGCCGTGCCCGCCTGGTCCAGGGCCGCCGCGCAGCGCTGCGGCGCAAGCTGGCGCTGTTCGGCTCTGGCACGCGCAGCCTGTACCTGTTCGGAGCGAACCGCGTCCTGCTCGGCAGGACCGTGGCCACCCTGCAGGTCCGTCGCCGCGGGCGCGTGCGGGCCACGCTCAACGGCGCCCGTGACTACAGGCGCATCTACCGCCGCTCCAGCTTCATCCCGGCGCACGTGACGGGCCGGATCACCGGGCGCCGCAGCGGCGCCCGGCGCGACATCGCGGTGGCTGTGAACGGCCGAATCTGGGGCGTCACTCGCAGCGTGCGCCTCCGCGGCAGCCGCTCCGAGTACTACTCCGCGCTGCTGAACCCGGACAAGCTCGTGGTGGGGCGCAACCGCAACGCGATCGCGATCTACGCCGTCGGCCGTTCACGTGGCAAGTACGTGCTCCGCCGCTTGCGCTAGGCGCCCGCGGCGACCCGCGGCCCGGTTGGGCCGTCCGCTGCGCTAAGGTCTTTCGCCCTCTCGCAACTGGCGTAACGGGTGGAACAGACCACCGGGGAGCGAGGGGATAAGGATCTTCCGCCGCGCGCCTGGGCAGCCCGTTCGTACGACCCCGACGAGGAGCCGTCAGCCCATGACGACCGCCACCCTGGAGATCCCGCAAGACCTCAAGCCATCCGACGGCCGCTTCGGCTGCGGGCCGTCCAAGGTCAGGCCCGCGCAACTGGCCAGCCTGGCCGCCGGCGGCGCCGAGCTGATGGGCACCTCGCACCGCCAGAAGCCGGTCAAGGGCCTGGTCGGCCGCGTCCGCGAAGGGCTGGCGCAGCTGCTCGGCCTGCCCGATGGCTACGAGGTACTGCTGGGAAACGGTGGCACGACCGCGCTGTGGGACGCGCTCGCGTTCGGCGTCGTGCGCGAGCGCGCGCTGCACCTGACCTACGGTGAGTTCTCGTCGAAGTTCGCCAAGGTCACCGCCGGCGCGCCGTTCCTGGCCGACCCCGTCGTGATCGAGTCCGAGCCGGGCAGCGCCCCGCAGGTCACGTCCGACGGCTCGTGCGACGTCGTGAGCTGGGCCCACAACGAGACCTCGACCGGAGTGATGCTGGGCGTCGAGCGCCCCGCGGGCGACGCGCTGGTGCTCGTGGATGCCACCTCCGGCGCCGGCGGCCTGCCGCTGGACGCTTCCAAGGCCGACATCTACTACTTCGCTCCGCAGAAGAGCTTCGCCGCCGACGGCGGGATCTGGTTCGCCGCCTGCAGCCCCGCCGCGATCGAGCGGATCGAGCAGGTCGGCGGCGGCGATCGCTGGATCCCCGACTTCCTGTCGCTGACGACGGCGCTGGAGAACTCGCGCAAGGACCAGACCTACAACACGCCGGCGGTCGCCACCCTGTGGCTGCTGGCCGAGCAGGTCGACTGGATGAACGCCGGTGGCGGGCTGCTGGACTTCTGCGTGGCGCGCACCACCGAATCCTCCTCGCACCTGTACGACTGGGCCGGCGCGTCGGAGTTCGCCACCCCGTTCGTTGCCGAGCGGGACAACCGCTCGCTGGTGGTCGGGACAGTCGACTTCGACGACCGGGTCGACGCCGCCGCCGTGGCCGCCACGCTGCGCGCCAACGGGATCGTTGACACCGAGCCCTATCGCAAGCTGGGCCGCAACCAGCTGCGGATCGGCATGTTCCCCGCCGTCGAGCCGGACGACGTCCGCGCGCTCACGGCATGCATCGACTACGTGGTGGAGGCCCAGTGAGCCCCTTCACGTCTGTACGCCGCCCCGGCAATCCCTGGACGCGCCTCGCGGCGTCCGCGGGGATCGCCGATGCTCCGGCATCGACTCACCCCCCGGACTTGCGAGCCACGCCAAGCGCCTCGCCAATTTCGGCCCACATCCGCGAAGGAGCTCACCAGTCATGACCAAGGTGCTCGTGAAGGAGAAGATCGGCGACAGCGGCGTGGAGCTGTTGCGCGACGCCGGCTTCGACGTCGAGCTCGGCGCCGACTGGGAGGACGGCGAGCTGGAGCGGCGGATCGGCGAGTTCGACGGCATGCTCATCCGCTCGGCCACCAAGCTGACCGCCGAACTGATCGCAAAGGCCGACAACCTCAAGGCGGTCGGCCGCGCCGGCGTGGGCGTGGACAACGTGGACGTGGATGCCGCCACCCGCCGCGGGATCGTCGTGGCCAATGCGCCCCAGTCCAACGTGATCACCGCCGCCGAGCACACGATGGCGCTGCTCACCGCGCTGGCGCGCAACGTCCCGCAGGCGCACGCCTCGCTGGTCGGTGGCGCCTGGGACCGGTCCAAGTACAGCGGCACCGAGCTGTACGAGAAGACGCTCGGGATCATGGGCTTCGGCCGCATCGGCCAGCTGGTGGCCGAGCGCGCGCGCGGCTTCGGCATGCGCGTACTGGCCTTCGACGCCTACGTGGCCGAGGACCGCTTTGCCGAGCTGGGCGCCGAGCGCGCCGACAGCTCCGACCAGGTCTACGCCGAGGCCGACTTCATCACCGTCCACCTGCCCAAGACGCCCGAGACCGAGGACTGGCTGGACGCCGCGGCGTTCGCGAAGATGAAGGACGGCGTACGGATCCTGAACGTGGCCCGTGGGCCGCTGGTGGTGGACGCCGACCTCAAGGACGCCATCGACTCCGGCAAGGTCGGCGGCGCGGCGCTCGACGTCTTCCGCTCCGAGCCGATCACCGACCACCCGCTGTTCGGCTACCCCAACGTGATCGTCACACCGCACCTTGGCGCCTCGACCGCCGAGGCCACCGACCGCGCCGGCTACCAGGCCGCCGAGCAGGTCGTGGCCGCGCTGACCGGCAGCACCGTGACCACCGCGGTCAACGTGCCCGCCGTGGCGGGCGAGGACCTGGAGGCGCTGGGCCCATACCTGCCGCTGGCCATCGACCTGGGCCGGATCGGCACCGCGCTGGCCGAAGGCACCTCGATCGACGGCATCGACGTCGAGTACCTGGGCCGGATCGCCGAGCGCGACACGCGCCTGCTGACGGTCCAGGTGATCAAGGGCGCACTGACGGGCCGGACCGAGGAGCCGGTGAACGACGTGAACGCGCCGTCGATGGCGGACGAGCGCGGGATCGACGTGCGTGAGACGCGCAGCACGTCAGCGCGCGACTTCAGCGACCTCATGCGCGTGACCGTGCGCAGCGGGGCGGAGGAAACGCGCGTCGTCGGAACGGTGTTCGGGCGCCGCGCACGTCCGCACCTGCTCGAGGCGTGGGGCGCGCGCTTCAACGTGCAGCTCGAGGCCGGGCTGGCCATCTTCCGCTACCGCGACCAGCCGGGCCGGATCGGCCGCGTCGGCACCGTGCTCGGCGACGCAGGGGTGAACATCAACTCCGCTGCCGTGGGCCACCACGGCGACGACGAGCAGCCGCCCGAGGCGGTCATGATCGTGACCACCGGCGCAGCGGTGCCCCAGGACGTGGTCGACGAGATCGTGTCCGAAGACGGCTTCGTGGCCGGGCGCGCGATCTCGCTCTAGCGCGGGTAGCCTCCGCGCGTGGCCTGGCAGCCCCCGCCAGCGCAGTTCCGGCAGCCCCAGCCCCAGGCCGACAACGACCTGGCCATCGCGGCGCTGTGCCTTTCGCTCTCCAGCCTCGGCGTGCTGATCGTGGGCACCCCGTTCACGCTCGGGTTCTCGATGTTCATGTCGGCGCCGCTCGCCATCGCGGGCCTGGTATGCGGTGTGCTCGGCAAGCAGAAGGCCGACAGCGGCGAGGCCGGCGGCCGCAGCATGGCCCAGGCCGCGTTCGTGCTCGCCATCGTCAGCCTCGTCCTGCACGTGGTGGCGGTGATCATCGGCGTCGCGCTGATCGCGCTGCTGATCGAATCGCTGGACGACTTCGACCTCCCCGAGCCCGACCAGGCGCCCGATGCCGAGCCGGCCTGACCGTCGTCGCCCGGCATTGACGGGCGAACGGATGGCTGGGTACGCAGTTGGGCTCCCGGGCGGCGCGCAGATCCTGGCCCACGACGCCGCACTCTGTACCCTGGGTGATCAGATGTCGTTCGCGCTCGACCTGCGGCTTCTCCTTCTGCTCCCCCCTCGGGGGGAATAGCGCGTGGCGGCCGCCTAAGCCGCAAAGCCCAGGAGAACGCAGGACCGAGCTAGAAGGGAAGCGACGACATGGCGCACGAGACGAAGCGAAGCGCGTACTGATCTTCGACACCACGCTGCGCGACGGCGAGCAGTCGCCGGGCATCGCGCTGAACAAGCCCGAGAAGCTGGAGATCGCACACCAGCTGGCGCGACTGGGCGTGGACGTGATCGAGGCCGGCTTCCCGATCGCCTCACCGGGCGACTTCGAGGCGGTGCAGGCGATCGCGCGCGAGGTCCAGGGACCGATCATCGCCGGGCTGGCGCGCGCCGGCGCGGGCGACATCGACGCCGCCTGGAACGCGGTCAGGGAATCCGAGCGGCCGCGGATCCACACGTTCATCTCCACCTCCGACATCCACATCGAGCACCAGATGCAGAACACGCGCGAGGACGTCAAGGGCCAGGCGCGCGCGGCCGTCGCGCAGGCCAAGGGCTACTGCGACGACGTCGAGTTCTCGCCGATGGACGCCTCGCGCAGCGACCTGGAGTTCACCGCCGAGGTGCTTCAGATCGCTCTTGACGAGGGCGCGACCACCATCAACGTGCCCGACACCGTCGGCTATTCGCTGCCCAGCGAGTACGCCGCCATGTGGGCCGAGCTGTACCGGCTGGTGCCCGGCCTGGCCGACGTGACCACCTCGACCCACTGCCATGACGATCTGGGTGTGGCCGTTGCCAACTCGCTGGCGGGGGTGGAGGCGGGCTGCCGCCAGGTCGAGTGCGCCATCAACGGGATCGGCGAGCGCGCCGGCAACGCGTCACTCGAGGAGATCGTGATGCTGTTCGCCGTCCGCGAGGCCGCGCACGGGTTCTGGACCGGCGTCCAGACCACCGAGATCGCCAAGACCAGCCGCCTGATCACGCGCATGACCGGCTACCAGGTGCAGCCCAACAAGGCGATCGTGGGCCGCAACGCGTTCGCCCACGAGTCCGGCATCCACCAGGACGGGGTGCTCAAGGAGCGCACCACGTTCGAGATCATGGACGCCGCCACGATCGGCCTGGACAGCAACTCGCTGGTCCTCGGCAAGCACTCCGGCCGCCACGCGCTTCGCAACGCGCTGGAGCAGCTCGGCTTCGAGATCGACGGCGCTGCGCTGAACACTGCTTTCAAACGCTTCAAGGAGGTCGCCGACCGCAAGAAGACGGTCACCGCGCTGGACCTCGAGGCGCTCGTCTCGGACGAGATGCGCGAGCGCTCGGACGCCTACACGCTCGAGTCCTTCGAGATCGACGCCGGCTCGGGCCGGACGCCGTTCGCCAAGGTCGAGGTGTCGATGCCCGGCGCGGCCAGGGGCGAGGGCAGCTTCACGGGCGACGGACCGGTCGAGGCGTTCTTCAGCGCCCTGAACATGGCCTGCGGCCGCGAGGGAAGGCTCAAGGAGTACCACGTGCACGCGGTGACCGAGGGCCGCGACGCGCTGGCCGAGGTCACCGTCGTGCTGGCGCTGGAGGGCGTCGAGGCCACCGGTCAGGGCGTCTCGCCCGACACCATGGAGGCCTCCGGCCGCGCCTATCTGCGCGCGCTGACCAACGCCATCGCGCTGATCGAGGCGGGGCAGAAGCAGGACTACCGCGAGCCGGCCGAGACCACCGAGCCGGCGCCGGCGGCGTGATGTGACACAGGCGCCGTTCTTCTTCCGCGACGGCGAGCGGATGATCCGGTTCGGCCACGGGGCGGCCGCCGAGACGCTCGAGCTTCTGAGCGACCACGGCTTCGCGGGCGAATGGGTGCTGCTCACGACCGAGCGCGCACGCCGCCAGATGCCCGCCGGCCTGGCCGACGCGGCGACGGACGAGCTGGACGTGGCCTCCGGGCGCGTTGCCGACGTCACGGCCGCGCTGATCGACCCGGTGGCGGGCCGCGACGTCGTGGCGTTCGGCGGCGGGCGCGTGGTCGATGCGGCAAAGGCCGTGGTCGCGGCGGGCGGGGGCCGGGCCGCGGCGGTGCCGACGACGCTGGCGGGGTCCACCTTCACCCCGTTTCACCGCATGCCGGCGGGCTATGAGGGATACGGGTCGGTGCGCCCCGCGCTGGCCGTATGCGATCCGGAGCTGATGGCCTCGGCGCCCGCCGACACGCTGACCGCGACGGCCATGAACGCGCTGGCCCACGGCGTCGAGGCCCTGTACGGACCGTTCGCCAACCCGGTCACCGAGGGCGCCGCCCTGCGCGGCGCCCCGCTCATCGTGACCGCTCTCGAATCCGACCGGCCCGACGCCGCCGACCTGGCGCTAGGAGCGCTGCTGTGCGGCTACGCCGTCGGGGTGGCGGGCCTTGTGGTCCACCACGCCTGCTGTCAGACGATCGTCCAGGTGCTCGGCACCCCGCACGCCCAGACCAACGCCGTGATGCTGCCGCGGTCGATCGCGTTCATGGCCGATCGCGCCGGGGAGCAGCTCGGGCGCCTGGCCCGCGCGCTCGGCGAGCCCGACCCGACCGCGATCGCCGAGCGGGTGGCGCGCGTGGCCGCGGGCGCCGGGCCGACGACGCTGGCCGAACTGGGCGTCCGCGACGCCGACCTGGACCGGGTGCTGGACGCGCTCATGGGCCATCCCGGCATCGCCAACACCCCGGGGGCTCCGGGGCGCGACGAGGTTCGCGCACTGCTGGAGTCGGCCGGGCTCGGGTAGAAGCTAGGCGGGGAGCCGATCGCGGCCGGCCAGCCGCTGCTGCTGGCGCTCGGGCGTGATCCGCACCACGTTCCAGGCCAGCTTCACGGACTTCATCGCCTGGATCACCAGGCCCGACAGGTCGATCTCCCACCACTTCAGGCCCTGCACGGCGGCGCGCGGGAACGCGTGGTGGTTGTGGTGCCACGCCTCGCCGAGCGAGGGGAGCGCCAGCCAAGCGACGTTGGTCGACCTGTCGTCGGTCTCGAACCGGCGCCGGCCGAAGAAGTGGCAGACCGAGTTGATCGACCAGGTGATGTGGTGCACGAAGAACACGCGTACCAGGCCACCCCAGAACAGCGCCAGCAGGGCTGCGGTCAGCGTCCCGCCGATCGCGTAGCCGAGCCCGAACGGGATCAGCAGGCCCAGGCCGACCCACCACAGGAAGTGGCGGCTGATGAAGCGCATGCCGTCGTCTTCCAGCAGGTCGGGCGCGTACCGCTTCGCGTCGGAGATGCCGTTGGTCTCCCAGAGCCAGCCCACGTGTGCGTGCCACAGCCCCCTCAGGCCGCTGCCGTGACCGACGTGCGGCGAGTGCGGGTCGCCCTCCTCGTCGGTGTGGGCGTGGTGCTTGCGGTGGTCGGCGACCCAGTGGATGACCGGCCCCTGGACCGCCATCGAGCCCATCACGGCGAACGCGTACTTGAGCGGCCTATAGGTCTCGAACGCACGGTGCGTGAGCAGCCGGTGGAAGCCGATCGTGATCCCGAATGCGCTGGCCAGGTAGACCGCGACCATGATCGCCAGGTCGGCCGGCCCGACGAGCCGGTTCCACAGCAGGGGGATCGCGGCGAGGACCGCCACGAACGGCACGATCACCGCGCCGATGTTGGCGTTGCGCTGGAGACGAGTCATGGAATCGAGTGTGGCGGCGTGGTTTAGATCGTCCTAGGCTGGTTTGCACAACCAGACCCACCCAGCTCTTGTAGGTTTTCCACAAATGCCCGCAATCTCGAGCCAACCCTGGCGCGATCTGCCCAGTGAGGCGGCCGCCGTACTCGCCCCGGGGCTGCCGGCGCTGGCCGAGGAGATCATCGAGGCGATCAGCCAGGGAGTCCCCGAGTACGTCCTGCCGCTCGAGGGCTCGTTCGGGCGCGGGCTGCGGCGTGGGGTCGAGGAGGCCCTTGGCCGGTTCCTGGACCTCTTCGGCAGCGATGGCGGCGACGCCGACCCGCGTCGTGAGATCTACGTCGAGCTGGGGCGCGGCGAGCTACGTGCCGGGCGCCCGCTCGAGGCGCTGCTCGGCGCCTACCGGCTCGGCGCGCGCGTGGCATGGCGGCGCCAGGCGGCGGCCGGCGAGGCGGCCGGCCTCGAGCCGCAGACGCTCTACCTGCTGGCCGAGTCGATCTTCGCCTACATCGACGAGATCTCCGCCGAGTCGGTCGAGGGCTATGCGCTCGAGCAGGCCGCGGTGGCCGGCGAGCGCCAGCGCCGCCGGCGGCGGCTCGCGCGGCTGCTGGTGCAGGATCCGCCGGCGGACCCCGAGGCGGTGCGCGCCGCCGCCGAAGAAACGGGCTGGCCACTGCCGGATACGGTGGCCGCGATCGTGATCCGGACCGACGAGCCCGGCGGCTTGGCGCTGGGCCCGGACGTGATCGCGGCCGACGATCCCGCCGGGGTGTGCGCGCTCATCCCCGACCCCGATGCGCCCGGGCGGCGGCGACAGCTCGAGGTCGTGCTCGGCGATGTCGCGTGCGCACTCGGGCCGACCGGGCCGGTCGCCGCAGCCCCGGCGAGCGCCCAGCGCGCCCGCGCGGCGCTCGCGCTGGGCAGGGGAACGGGACTGGTAGTGGCCGATGATCACCAGCTCGAGTTGCTCCTCGGCGCCGACCCACGACTGGCCCGGGATCTCGCGGAGAGCCGGCTCGCCCCGCTGTCCGGCGAGACGGCGGCTTCGCGCGACCGGCTCACCGAGACGCTGTCGGCCTGGCTCGACCACCAGGGCCGCACCGAGCAGGTGGCGCGGGCGCTGGACGTGCACCCCCAGACGGTGCGCTATCGCCTGGCGCGCCTGCGCGACCTCTTCGGCGACGCGCTCGACGACCCCGAGGCCCGGCGCGAGCTCGACATCGCCCTCCTAACCGCCACTGGTGTGGATTGACGGTCATATAGACCGTCAATCCACACCACCCGCCGTTGCCGGCGGGGCGCTGTATGCGATAGCGTACAGTTGTAATGAGCGTTGCGGTCGAGCCCACCAGCGACCTTCCCGTCGGCCCCCGGGTCCGCGCGCTTCGCGACGCGATGGGCCTGTCGCTGCGCGAGCTCGCCGACCGCACCGGCGTCTCGGCGCCGATGCTGTCCCAGGTCGAGCGCGGCGAGACCAGCCCGACGCTCGTGGTCGCCACCCGGATCGCCGCCGGCCTCGAGCTGACGCTGTCGCAGCTACTGCGCCTGGATGAGCGCGGCGCCGTCAGCGTCGTGCGTGGGTCCGAGCGACTCAAGGGCGGCACCGGCCGCCAGGGCCACGCCTACGAGGTGGTCACGCCGCCGCTGCCCGGCCAGCGCGCCGAGGTGGCCTTCCACACGCTCGCGCCGGGCGCCGCCACCGGCGGTCCGGGCGACCCGCCGCTGCACGAGCCCGGCAGCCGCGAGACCGCCGTGGTGCTCGACGGTGCGCTGCGGCTGGTCTGTGACGGCGCCACCCACGACCTCGACGCCGGCGACGCCGTGACCTTCGACGCCGATCTGGCCCACCACTTCGCGAACCCCCACGACACCGACGCCCGCTTCCTTGCGGTCGTCGCCGCCGGACTTAGGAGGAGCTAGCCAGTGCCACAGACTCTCTTCGAGAAGATCTGGGATGCCCACGAGGTCGTGGACGGCCTCACCTACATCGACCTGCACCTGGTCCATGAGGTCACCAGCCCGCAGGCGTTCGAGAGCCTCCGCCTCCAGGGCCGCGAGGTCCGCCGGCCCGACCGTACGCTGGCCACCGCCGACCACAACGTGCCCACCGACGGCGCAACCGCGGCCGAGCAGATCAAGGACCAGCTCTCGCGCAAGCAGGTCGAGGCGCTGGAGGCCAACTGCAGGGAGTTCGGCGTCCCGGTGCACTCGCTCGGGTCGCGCCTCCAGGGCATCGTCCACGTGATCGGGCCGGAGCTGGGCGTCACCCAGCCGGGCATGACGATCGTCTGCGGCGACTCGCACACCGCCACCCACGGCGCCTTCGGCGCGCTTGCGTTCGGCATCGGCACCAGCGAGGTCGAGCACGTGCTGGCCACCCAGACGCTCGCGCAGCGCAAGCCGAAGTCGATGCGGATCACGTTCGAGGGCGAGCGGATGCCCGCGGGCGTGACCGCCAAGGACCTGATCCTGGCCACGATCGGCCAGATGGGTGTCGGCGGCGGCACCGGCCACGTGATCGAGTTCGCCGGCCCGGTGATCGAGCAGCTCTCGATGGAGGGCCGCATGACGATCTGCAACATGACGATCGAGGGCGGCGGCCGCGCGGGCATGATCGCGCCCGACGACACCACGTTCGAGTACCTGAAGGGCCGGCCCGGCGCGCCCCAGGGCGCCGACTGGGAGACCGCGGTCGCCGAGTGGCGCCGGCTGAAGTCCGACGACGGCGCGGCCTTCGACAAGCAGATCACGGTCGACGTGGCCTCGATCTCGCCGATGATCACCTGGGGCACGACGCCCGGCCAGGTGGTCGGCGTGGCGGGTGCGGTACCCGAGCCCAGCACCGATCAGGAGCGGCGCGCGCTCGAGTACATGGCGCTCGAGCCCGGCACCCCGATGGACCAGATCAAGCCCGACCGGGTGTTCATCGGCTCGTGCACGAACTCGCGCATCGGCGACCTCAGGGAGGCCGCGGGCGTGATCGAAGGCCGCCGGGTCGCCGACGGCGTGATCGCGATGGTCGTGCCGGGCAGCGCCCAGGTCAAGGAGCAGGCGGAGGCCGAGGGCCTCGACGAGGTCTTCCGCAGCGCCGGCTTCGACTGGCGCGGCGCCGGCTGCTCGATGTGCCTGGGCATGAACCCCGACGTCGCCGCGCCCGGTGAGCGCGTGGCCTCGACATCGAACCGCAACTTCGAGGGCCGCCAGGGCAAGGGCGCGCGCTCGCACCTGATGAGCCCCCGGATGGCCGCCGCGGCCGCGATCGAGGGCCGCTTCGTCGACATCCGGGACTGGAGCTGAACATGGAGCCGGTCAAGACCGTCAAGGGCGGTGTCTCGAAGCTGATGCGCGACGACATCGACACCGACCAGATCATCCCGGCGCGCTACATGAAGCGAGTCGAGCGGACCGGCTACGGCGAGTACCTGTTCAACGACATCCGCGACGCCCCGGGCTTCGACGTGCCGGCGAACCCGATCCTCGTGACCGGCGTGAACTTCGGTTGCGGGTCCAGCCGCGAGCACGCCCCGTGGGCGCTCGAGGACTACGGCTTCAAAGCCGTCATCGCCAAGTCGTTCGCCGACATCTTTCGCGGCAACGCGCCCAAGATCGGCCTCGTCCCGGTCGAGCTCGCACCGGACGAGGTCGACTTCGTGGCCCTGCAGGACGAGGCGACCGTCGACCTCGAGCGCCAGGAGGTTCGCGCGGGCGGCAGGACGTTCTCGTTCGACTTCGACCCCGAGATCAAGCGCCGCCTGCTCGACGGGCTCGACGACATCAGCGTCACGCTGATGACCGCAGAGGCCATCGACGCGTACGAGGCCGAGTACGAGCGCAGAGGTCCGGACACCCTGACGTTCGCATGACCACCCGCGACTGGGACGGCGCGACCTACGACCGCATCTCGGCGCCCCAGGAGGAGTGGGCGCGGGTCACGCTGGACCGGCTCCGCCTGACCGGTGACGAAACGGTGCTCGACGCCGGTTGCGGCAGCGGCCGGGTCACGCGGTTGCTGCTGGACAGGCTCCCGCGTGGGCACGTGATGGCCGTGGACGCCGCCCCGTCGATGGTGGCGGCGGCCGCCGCGGCGCTGGGCGACCGCGCCACGGTATGGCGGTCAGACCTGGTCGACCTCCGCGTCGACAAACCCGTCGACGCCGTGTTCTCCAACGCCGTCTTCCACTGGGTTCCCGATCATCCGGCCCTGTTCGCCGCCCTGCACGCCGCGCTCGAACCCGGCGGCCAGATCGTGGCCCAGTGCGGCGGCCGCGGCAACATCGAGCGCTTCCACGCGCTCGCGCGTGAGGTGGCCACGCGGGAGCCCTACGCCGAGTATCTCGGCGGGTGGGAGGGTCCGTGGAACTTCGCCGGCGCCGGGGAGACCGCGAACAGGCTCGAGGCGGCCGGCTTCAGCGACGTCCAGACCTGGCTCGAGGACTCGCTCACGGTGCCGCCCGAGCCCGAGAACTTCCTCCGCGTCGTCTGCCTCGGCCACCACCTCGAGGCGCTCCCCGGGACTCTGCGCGAGCCCTACACCCGCGCGGTGCTCGAGCGCTGTGGCGAGCCGGTCGAGCTGGATTACGTGCGGCTGAACATCGTTGCGCGCGCGTGATGGTTCGGATTCACCCGAAGCGGGGATAAGGCGGGCGTCCGGGCACGGAAACGCCTGGGTCTCGACACCTACTCAGCGGGAGAGTGACATGCGAAGCAGCACCCGGGCCATGCTGGCCACGGCACTTGCCATAGGCGTAGCGGCACTGACACCGGCGGCAGCGTCCGCGTGGGCGCCGGCGGAATCGGCGACTATCCACCCCGGCATCCAGACGGAGACCGAGGGCTCCGGCCAGTGCACCGCCAACTTCATCTTCACCCGCAACGGCGAAACGTTCATCGGGCAGGCCGCACACTGCAGCGGCACCGGCGCCGCGACCGAGACCAATGGCTGCGACGCCCAGTCGCTCCCGCTGGGCACCCGGGTCAACCTGGTCGGCGCGAACGCCACCGGCACCATGGCCTACAACTCGTGGCTGACGATGCAGGGCAAGGGTGAGACCGATCCCGACGCCTGCGCCTACAACGACCTGGCGCTGGTCAAGATCGACCCGGCCGACGTGTCGAAGGTCAACCCGTCCGTGCCCGGCTTCGGCGGCCCCACGGGCCTCGGCAGCCCCGGCGCGGCGCTGTCCGACGTCTACTCGTACGGAAACTCGTCGCTGCGTGGCGGCGTCACCCAGCTCAGCCCGAAGCAGGGCAAGCTGATCCAGACCACCGGCAACGGCTGGAACCACACGCTTTACACCGTGACCCCCGGCATCCCCGGTGACTCGGGCAGCGGGTTCCTGAGCTCGACCGGTGCCGCGTTCGGCACGTTGAGCACCGTGGCGATCGCGCCGCTGCCCGCCTCCAACGGCGTCGGCGACCTGTCGCGCGAGCTGGCCTACGCCAACGCCAACGGCTTCGGCGGCACCGCCCTGGCCGCGGGCACGGAGCCGTTCACGCCCAACATCGTGGGCGCGATCCTCGGCGCCGGCTGACACGGCGCGCTGTCCGACGGGCTGCGAAGGGCCGGGCACCCGCCCGGCCCTTCCTCGTTCCGAGCCGGTGCGGGCAGCTCAAGCCGCTGCGCGAGCGCTGCAGCGGGCCTGGTCGAGCGGATGCTCGGCGGCCGCAAAGCCGGCCGCGGCGCGGAGGAACCGCTTCCGGGCACCGGCCTCGTCACCGCGCGCGAGCGCGTAGTGGCCACGCACCTCTTCGAGCGCCGCGTCCCACGCCGGGAGCCTCATCACGACGCTCGTCAGATACTCGGCCACCGGCTCCCATGCCGCCATCCGCTCTTCGTCTCCCGCCTGCGCCGCGGCGATCGCCGCCGGTATCGCCAGCGTGATCCGGCATCCCGGGCAGGTCTCGATCGGCCCGCGGACCGCAGCCTCGGCCTCCTCGAGCGCCGCCCGGCAGCTGGCCGGGTCGTGTCCGGCGGCGGTCACGCGCGTCCCGTAGATCCGGTCCAGGAGGTGGAACCCGACATCGGACTCCGACGCCACGCCAAGCGCCTCGTCGAGCAACGCGGTCGCGCCCTCGTGGTCGCCGCGGTAGAGGCGGGCCTCCGCCCGGCGCTGGAGCGCGAACGACTCACCGGTGGCGGCGCCGATGTCCCGATGTAGGTCGATCCCCGCCTGCAGGTCCCGCTCGGCCTCCTCGAGGTCGCCGGCCAGAAGCCTGGCCTCACCGCGTATGGTCACCGCGAAAGCCTTTCCGCGCGCCGCGCCCAACCGGTCGGCTTCGGCCCCCAGCGCATCCGCGAAGGCGATCACCTCGGCGTAGGGCCGGGCGCCGTACAGCAGGCGCTGCGTCATGCACAGCTGGCCGTCGAAGACGCTCACGGCGAGCTTCGGCAGTGCCCGTGTCTCGTTCAGGTCGGTCCTTAGCGTGTCGTGGAGTTCGCCGCGTGCGTGGGCGGCCGCGGCGTGGGCCCACGACGCTACGGCCGCATAGGCCCTGTCACCCGTTCGCAGCGCGAGCCGGCGCGCCTCCGCCGCACGGGCGGTCCCCTCGGCCGGATCGGCGAAGCCGAGCGCCGCCGCCCCGCTGAAGGCCAGCGCCTGGGCCAGCCGCCCATCCGGGCTCACGGCGTCCACGTGTTCGAGGATCGCGAGTGCGCCGGGCCCGTCGCCAAGCTTGATGGTGGCCAGCGCCCGCATCGCCATCAGATCCTGCGCCTCGCGGCCGCCGATCACGCGGGCGGCTTCGGCGTACGCGGCCGGCGCGGCCGGATCGCCGAGGGCGTCGAGTGCCTCCGCTCGCATCCTCAGCGCACCGGGATGCTCGGGCTCGTGCGCGAGCAGCGGGCCGAGCTGGGCCAGGGCGTCGGCATAGGCGCCCAGGGCGCTGGCCTGGGTCGCGGCCGTCAGGAGCCACCCGGCCGCCTCGTCCGGGCGGTCTGCCTCGAGCCAGTGGCGGGCTACCAGCGCCGGTGACGCGCCCACATCCGCCAGCGCGTGCGCCGCGGACCGGTGTCCGGCGAGCCGCTCGTGAGGGGTGAGCTGCTCGATCAGAGCCTGCCGGACCAGGTCGTGGCGGAAGCGATAGGTGCCGCCGCTGACCACCAGGACCCCCTCACGGAGGGCGGTGTCGAGTAGGGCGAAAGCGTCGGCCTCCTCACATCCGAGCACGGCCACGATGCTCGCCGGATCGAGATCATCGCCGGCGAGCGCGATCTGGCGCAGCCGCGCCACGACGGCCTCGTCGAGGTCCACGAACCGGGCCGTGATCCCGTCGCGCGCGGTCTGGACGATCCCTGGAACGCCTGCGACGGCGCTGCGTGCCAGCTCCAGAGTCAGGAAGGGGTTGCCGCCGGCGAGGTCGATGATCCGCTCGACAACCCCCGCGCTGCGGGGTATGGGGGACGCTGCCTGGACCAGGAGCGTGCCCTCCTCGACCGACAACGGCTGGAGGTCGATGTCCACGACGGCGCCCGCACGGCCGAGGCGGCCGAGGCCCCGGCTGAGCGCGGCGGGCACGGACTCGGGCCGGTACGAGAGCATGGCTACGAGCGGCGCCGGGCCCGCGGCCCCAAGGTGCTCGATGGCGTCGAGCGTGGCCTCGTCGGCCAGGTGTGCGTCGTCCACGACGAGCAGGACCGGACCGCCGGCGCCCGCCGCGAGCATCACCCGCCGCAACGCGCCGATCACCTGGTGACGCGTTGGCGGCAGCGCGCCGGCGGAGCCCCCTCCCGCCATTTCGGTCAGCACCTGGCGCCCGCGCTCGCGGACTGCGTCGAACGCGTCGGGCAGGTTGGCCTCCAGCTCCTGCACCACCGCGACCAGCGGCGCGTAGGGCGCGGCTGACTGGGTCGCGGTGGTGCTCAGCACGTGCCAGCCGTCGTCCTCCGCCGAGCCACCCAGCTCGCGGCAGAACGCGGTCTTGCCCACGCCGCCGGGGCCGCGGACGGCCAGGACCGCGCTGCTCCCGGCTCGGGCCGAGCGCAGCAGCGCGGTGGCCCGGGCCAGCTCCAGCTGCCGCCCGACGAATCCGGGGTCGGCAGGCTCGAGGCCGGCGACGCACTCGTCGTAGAGCGCCTGCGTCCGGGCATCCGGTGCGATCCGGAGCTCTCGCCTGAGCACGTCCTTCAGGCGTCCGTACCAGCGGATCGCAGCCGGGCGGCTTCCGTTTTCGAGCGCTGAGCGCATCAGCTCCCGGTACGCGGCCTCGTCGGTGGCGTCCACGCCAACGAGGCGCTCCCAGTCCTCCGTGCGTCGCAGCAGCTCGGCGCAGCGCGAGCGCAGACGGGCACGCGGCTCCTGCGTCCACTCCTCGTAGGGCAGGTCCGGGAGCAGCGTCCCCGTGTAGAGCGCTGCCGCCGCGGCGCAGGCGTCCGGATCGGTGCCGGCGAGCGCGGCTTCGGCGGCGGCCTCGAAGGCCTCGGCGTCGCACTCCACCGGCCTGTCGGGAAGCAGCGCCACCTGACCGCCGTGGAGGGCCACCGCATCCTGGTTGTCGAGCGCCTGGCGGACGTGGTGGGCGGCCTTGCGCAGATTGGCGCCGCCGGCCTGGACGTCGAGATGGGGCCAGAGGGCGTCGATCACCTGGTCGCGCAGCAGCAGCCGTCGCCCGCCCACGAGGGCCAGCAGTTGGACGAGCTCCTCGGCCCGCCGCCCCGGCCACCGTCCCGCGGATATCTCCTCGCCGTCGACCACGACGCGAAAGCCGCCTAGAAGCTCGATACGGACCATCGGGCTGAACCCTCGAGGGCGACCCTACACAAGGAACGTTCCAGGAACGCTGGCCCAGGCACGCTGACCGAAATCGCTGGACGACCAGAGGAGCGGTGAGATGAAGGCAGCCACCAAGCAGGACCTGCCGGTCGCATTGGCAGATGACACCGGGGTCGAGGTGCGCGCGGGGGAGATCGGCGGCGGCATGACCGCCGCGTTCTTCAACCTCCCGGCGGGAACGGACCTGCGGCCGGCGCTGGCCGGGCTCGAGGACGACCTGTGCCAGTGCCCCCACTGGGGCTACATCCTCGCCGGGAAGCTGAGGATGCACACGGCCAGCGGCAGCGAGGAGTACGGGCCCGGGCAGGCCGTGTACTGGGCCCCCGGCCACGCGCCCGAGGCGCTCGAGGACACGCAGTACGTGGACTTCTCGCCCACGGACGAGATCAACCACGTGGTCGCGCACATCAAGGGCCAGGGATGAAGCGCGGCGTGGGCGCGGCACCGGGTACGGTGTCGCGCCCATGCCAACTATCGTCAGCCTGCCCGGCGACGGGATCGGCCCCGAGATCCTGGCCGCGGCCACCCGGATTCTCGACGCGCTGGGCGAGTTCCACTACGACGAGCGCCTGATCGGTGGCGCATCGATCGATGCGCACGGCACGGCCCTGACCGACGAGACCCTCGCCGCGTGCCGCGAGTCCGACGCCGTCCTGCTGGCGGCGGTGGGCGGCCCCAAGTGGGACACCACCGACCCCGCCAAGCCGCGTCCCGAGCAGGGCCTGCTGGGGTTGCGCAAGGGCCTCGGCCTGTTCGCCAACCTGCGCCCGGTGCGGCCGAGCCCGGCGCTGCTGCACGCCAGCCCGCTCAAGCCGGAGCGGATCCAGGGGACCGACCTGCTGGTCGTGCGCGAGCTCACCGGCGGCATCTACTTCGGCGACTCCGGCCGCGACGGCGACACCGCTCACGACGACTGCAGCCTACAGCGTGGCCGAGATCGAGCGGATCGCCCGCGTCGGGTTCGAGTCCGCGCGCACCAAGGTCACCAGCGTGGACAAGGCCAATGTGCTGGAGACCTCGCGGCTGTGGCGCGAGGTGGTCACGCGCGTGCACGACGAGGAGTTCGCCGATGTCGAGTTTGACCACCTGCTCGTCGACAACGCCGCCATGCAGCTGGTGTCGAACCCCGCGTCGTTCGACGTGATCGTCACCGAGAACCTGTTCGGCGACATCCTCAGCGACGAGGCGGCCATGCTCACCGGCTCACTCGGGATGTTGCCGAGCGCGTCGATCGGCGGCGACGGCCCTGGCCTGTTCGAGCCGGTTCACGGCTCGGCGCCGGACATCGCCGGAACGGGCCGGGCCAACCCGCTGGCCATGTTCGGCTCGGTCGCCCTGATGCTCCGCCACGGACTGGCTATGAACGAGGCCGCCGCTGCCGTAGAATCGGCCATCGACGCTGCACTCGGGAACGGCATCCGGACGGCCGACCTTGGCGGCTCGCACTCCACCGAGGACGCCACCGTGGCGGTCCTCCAACACCTCTGAGAAGGGAGGGCACGCCACGTGAACAGCGCCGACCAGCGGGAGGAGCACAGTCGGTCGTCGGCCGACGAGCATCACACCGACCTACTCATCTGGCACAACGGAGAGTTCGTCGCCTGGGAGGACGCGCAGGTACACGTGCTGACCCACGCCCTCCACTACGGCACCTCGGTGTTCGAGGGGGTCCGCTGCTACGACACCCGGCAAGGCCCGGCGATCTTCCGCCACCACGACCACCTGCGGCGGCTCGAGGAGTCGGCCAAGCTCTACTACATGGACCTGCCCGTCGCGCGCGAGCAGATCCGTGAGGCCACCCACGAGCTGATCGGCCGCAACGGGTTCAGGAGCTGTTACATCCGGCCGCTGGTGTTCCGCGGCCACGGGCCGATGGGGCTGGACCCCGAGGAGAACCCGGTCGAGGTGATGGTGGCCGTGTGGGAGTGGGGCGCCTACCTGGGCGACGAGGGCAAGCGCAACGGCATCCGCGCGAAGGTCTCGTCCTGGCGCCGGATCAGCCCTCAGTCGCTGGTACCGCACGCCAAGGCCGGCGGGCAGTACCTGAACTCCGTGCTGGCCAAGATCGAGTCCAAGCGCGGCGGCTACGAGGAGGCGATCCTGCTCGACGAGCACGGCTACGTCTGCGAGGGCTCGGGTGAGAACATCTTCGTGGTCAAGGACGGCGCCATCTCCACGCCGCCCCAGACCGCGAGCATCCTGGACGGCATCAGCCGCAAGTCCGTGATCGAGATCGCCGGTGACCTCGGCCACACGGTCGTCGAACGCAACGTCGCCCGCTCCGAGCTGACGCTGGCCGACGAGGTGTTCATGGTCGGCACCGCCGCCGAGCTGGTGCCGGTGCGCGAGATCGACGACATCGAGATCGGTCCGCCAGGGGAGGTCACGCGCCAGCTCCAGTCCGCGTACGAGGACGCGCTCCACGGGCGCGCGCCTGCGTACGAGAAATGGCTGGACGTCGTGGCTGTACCATCGAAGGCCTGATGGACCGCGCGAAGCGAATTACGGACGCGCCGCCGGCCTAGCCCGGTGGCGCCCGCACGTCCGTAGCCCGCTGCACCCGGAAAGGCGCTGTCACTCCAATGGCCGAGCAGGTCCTCCTATACGACACGACGCTCCGCGACGGCATGCAGGGCGAGGGCATGTCGCTGTCCGCCGACGAGAAGGTACGCGTCGCGCATGCGCTCGACTCGCTCGGCGTGCACGTGATCGAGGCTGGCTTCCCGTCGTCGAACCCGAAGGAGGTGGCGCTGTTCGACAAGCTCGCGGGCGAGAGCTTCGAGCACGCCCAGATCGCCGCCTTCGGGATGACCCGCCGCCGCGACGTGGCCGCCGACGCCGACGAAGGCCTGCGCGTCCTGGCCGACTGCTTCGCGCCGGTGTGCACGCTGGTCGGCAAGACGTGGTCGCTGCATCTGGAGAAGGTCACGCGCGTGGACCCCGACGAGAACCTGCGCATGATCGCCGACTCGGTCGCGTTCCTCCGTGGCCAGGGCAAGCGCGTGGTCTACGACGCCGAGCACTTCTTCGACGCGTGGGGCGATGACGGCGACTACGCGCTGCGCTGCCTGCGGGCGGCGGTCGAGGCGGGGGCCGAGAACGTGACCCTGTGCGACACCAACGGCGCCACGCTGCCGACGGCGCTCGGCGCCGCAGTCGAGCGGGTGGTGGCCGAGCTGGGTGCGCATGCCCAGGTCGGCATTCACACCCACGACGACTCCGGGGTGGGGGTGGCCAACAGCCTTGCGGCCGTCGAGCGCGGCGCGCGGATGGTGCAGGGCACGATGAACGGCTACGGCGAGCGCTGCGGCAACGCCAACCTGGTCACGATCCTGGCCGATCTCCAGCTCAAGCTGGGGTACGACTGTGTCGCGACCGACCGGCTGGCAAGGCTGACCGAGGCCGCCCATCTGGTCGACGAGCTCTGCAACGTGGCCCCGAACCCCGACCAGCCGTACGTGGGCGCCAACGCGTTCGCGCACAAGGGCGGCATGCACGTGGCCGGGGTCAACCGCGACGCGCGCACGTTCGAGCACATCGACCCGTCCGAGGTCGGCGCCGACCGCCGGCTGCTGATCTCCGAGCTGTCCGGCCGCGGTACCGTGCAGGCGCGCGCGGATGAGACCGGAGCCGCCCTGGACGCCGAGGGCGCCGCGCGCGTCGCGCAGCGGGTCAAGGACCTGGAGAGCCGCGGCTACCAGCTCGAGGCCGCCGACGGCTCATTCGACCTGCTGATCCGTCAGGAGGCGGGTGAGTACGAGTCGCTGTTCCGGCTCGAGTCGTGGCGCTGCATCGTCGAGAAGCGCGAGGACGGAAAGGTCCAGACCGAGGCCACGATCAAGATCTGGGTCAACGGCGACCGGTTCGTGCGCACGGCGGAGGGCAACGGACCCGTGCACGCCCTGGACAACGCCCTCCGCGCCGCGATCGGCGAGACCTACCCGCACCTGCGCGACATCGAGCTTGTCAACTTCAAGGTCCGGATCCTTGACGAGACCAAGGGCACGGGCGCGGTTACGCGCGTGCTGCTCGACGCCAGCGACGGCCGCGACACCTGGGGCGCCATCGGAGTGTCCGAGAACGTGATCGAGGCCAGCTGGGAGGCGTTGGTGGACTCGCTCGAGGCGGGGATGCTGCCGGGCCGCGTGGACCACTCGCGGGCCGTGGTGAAGTGAGCCCGGGCGGCCGGCTCGGGCGGATGCCGAGCGAGGTGCTCGGGTGACCGGGGAGCCGATCCCGCTCGCGCGCCCGGTGCTCGGGGACCGCGAGGAGGAGCTGGTCGTCCAGACCCTGCGCTCGGGCCAGATCGGGATCGGCCCGCGGGTGGCCGAGTTCGAGCAGCGGCTGGCCGCGTTCGTGGGCGCCGAGCACGTTTCGGCCATCTCCAGCGGAACCGCGGCGCTGCACCTGGCCGTCCGCGCGTGTGGCATCGAGCGCGGCGACGAGGTGGTCACCAGCCCGTTCAGCTTCGTGGCGTCCGCCAACTGCATGATCTACGAGGACGCTCGGCCGGTGTTCTGCGACATCGACCGGCGGACGCTGAACATCGACCCGGAGGCCGCCGCGGCGGCCGTCACCGAACGCACGACCGGGCTGCTGCCGGTGCACATCTTCGGCTACCCGGCCGACATGCCGGGCTTCGAGCGGCTGGCCGCCGACCGTGGTCTGTGGCTGGTCGAGGACGCCTGCGAGGCGCTCGGCGCGGTGCACGCCGACGGCACGATGGTCGGCGCGCGCGGCAACCCGGCCACGTTCGGCTTCTACCCCAACAAGCAGCTGGCCACGGGGGAGGGGGGAGTGCTTACCAGCCCCGACGCCGCGTTCAAGGCGCGTGTGGACAGCGAGCGCAACCAGGGCCGCGCGCCCGACATGGGCTGGCTCGACCACGACCGGCTCGGGTTCAACTACCGCCTGTCGGCGCTCGCGTGCGCGCTCGGGCTCGCGCAGCTGGAGCGGCTCGAGCGGATGCTGGCCGGCCGGGCCCGCGCCGCGGAGCTCTATGGGCAGGCGCTGGCCGGCATCGAGGGGCTCGAGCTGCCCTGCCCGGATGCCGGCGGCGACCGCCGCAGCTGGTTCGTCTACGTGGTCCAGCTGCCGCCCGGAACCGACCGCGATCAGACCATCCGCGCTCTACGCGAGCAGGGAATCGACTCCAAGCCCTACCTGCCGGCCATCCACCTGATGAGCTTCTACCGCGAGCGGTTCGGCCACCGCGACGGCGAGTTCCCGGTGTGCGAGGACGTGGCCGCGAGGTCGCTGGCCCTGCCGTTCTTCCCGGGGCTCACCGAAGGCCAGGTGCAGCGCGTGGCCGGTGCGCTGGCCGCGGCTAGCGGGCGTCCAGCTCCTTGACCATCGACACGCCGCCGGGCAGCGTCCCGCTCGCAGGCGTGTAGGCCACCTCCTCGAATCCGGCCCCCACGTAGAGCGCCCGCGCCGGCCGGTTGTCCTGCCACGTGTCCAGCGCGATCGACCGCAGGCCGTCGCGGCGCGCCATCCGCTCGGCCTCGGCGAGCATCGCGCGGGCGATCCCGCGGCGGCGCTGTGCGACGGCCGTGGCCAGGGAGTCGATGTACAGCGAGGTGGGCGCCGGCTCCGGCGCCATCCGGCCGCTGGATCGGTAGAGCCACAGCGCGCGCGGCCAGCGCCAGGGCGGCACCGTCCGCAGTGTCGTGCGCAGAAAGCGGTGCGCGCGCGGCGTCCACTCCGGGTACGGCATCGCCGCCATGACCGCGGCAACCTCGCCGTCCGCCTCGGCGACCCACACCACATCGGCGCTTGCGGTCGTGTGCTCGCTGACCAGGGCCCGCGCGAGCGTGCGCTCCGCCAGGGCGCGGTTCCCGGCCAGGCGGTCGTACATCCCGCCGGAGCTCTCGTACAGCAGCGGCACCGTCGCATGCTCGTCGCCCGGGGCGAATGGGCGCACGGTGGGGCTCGCCGACACGGCCCGCCACTCTAAGCTCCGCGGCCATGTCGCGCTTCTCCGAGCCTCAGGATCCGCTCTTCGCCGCGCTGAACACCTCCGTGGGGTTCGACTTCCGCCTGGCCCTGTACGACATCCAGCAGTCGCTGGCCCACGCGCAGATGCTCGCCCGCGCGGGCATCATCGGCGCTGACGACCTGGAAGCGATCGAGCGCGGGCTGGCGCAGGTGCGGTCGGAGGTGGACGGCAACCGGTTCGTTGTCGAGGCCAGGGATGAGGACGTGCACATGGCCATCGAGCGGCGCCTGACGGAGATCGTGGGCGAGCCGGGCGCCAAGCTCCACACGGCGCGTTCGCGAAACGACCAGGTGGCCACCGACGTGGCGATGCTGGTGCGCGCGCACTGCCTGCGTGCCCAGGACCTCCTACGCACGCTGATGAGCACGCTCGTCGAGCTCGCCGAGGGCCATCTGGACTGGCCGATGCCCGGCTACACCCACCTCCAGCGCGCCCAGCCGGTGTACCTGTCACACCACCTGCTGGCGTACTTCTGGAAGTTCCGCCGCGACCTCCAGCGGTTCACCTTCTGCCTGACGGGCACGGACGACCTGCCGCTTGGCGCCGGGGCACTTGCCGGCGTCAACTTCGACACCGACCGCCAGTTCGTGGCGCGCGAGCTGGGCTTCACCGGCGTCGCGCCCAACTCGCTGGACGCGGTGTCCAACCGCGACTTCGTCCTGGACTACCTCTCGGCTGCCGCCACGTGCGCGACCCACCTGTCCCAGCTCGGCGGCGAGATCGTGGCGTGGTCCAGCCAGGAGTTCGGCTTCTGCGAGGTCACCGACCGGTTCGCCTCCGGGTCGAGCCTGATGCCGCAGAAGAAGAACCCCGACGCCGCCGAGCTGCTGCGCGCCAAGGCGCCGCGCGTGCTCGGCCGGCTGACCACGCTCCACGGCGTCCTGCACGGCCTCCCGCTGACCTACAACAAGGACCTCCAGGAGGACAAGGAGCAGCTGTTCGACGCGATCGACACCATCGAGCTGTGCCTGGAGGTGGCCGACGCGATGCTCGGCGGGGTCCGGTTCGAGCGTGAGGCGATGGCGGCCGCGGCCGCGGACGAGTTCCCGGCGGCCACCGACGTCGCCGACCTGCTCGTCAAGCGCGGCGTGCCGTTCCGCCAGGCGCACGGGACCGTCGGCGCGGTGGTCCGGGCGGCGGTCGACCAGGGCAAGCAGCTGTCGGAGCTGACCCGCCAGGAGCTGGCCGAGCTTGCGCCCGAGCTGGACGACCCGGATGCGTTCTACGCGCTCCTCGGCGACCGTGCGTGGCTGGAGTCGAAGGCGTCCGAGGGCGGCACCGCGCTGGCGCGGGTGCGCGAGCAGCTGGACCAGGCGCGCGCCGTCCTGGCCGGGTGACCGCGCCGCTTGCGCCGGCGTTCTACGACCGGCCGGTGGTCGAGGTGGCACGCGACCTGGTCGGCTGTCGCGTGCGCCACGAGGGCGTGGGCGGCCGGATCGTCGAGACCGAGGCCTACCACGTCAGCGAGCCCGCCTGCCACGCTCACGCCGGCCTGACGCCGCGCACGCGCGTGCTCCACGGCCCGCCGGGGCGCGCCTACGTGTACCTGTCATACGGAATCCACTCGCTGCTGAACGCGGTCTGCGAGCCGGACGGTGTCGGAGCGGCGGTGCTGATCCGCGCGCTCGCGCCGCTGGAGGGCCTGGAGCGGATGGCCGTCCGCCGTGGCCGCGACCGCCCGCGCGAGCTCTGCAACGGCCCCGGCAAGCTCACCCAGGCGCTGGGCATCGGCCTCGGCCTGAACGGCAGCGCGCTCGACGGCCCCGTCGAGATCCTGCCGCGCGACGGGCCGCCGCCACGGCTCGTCGCCGGCGAGCGGATCGGCATCACCAAGGCCGTGGAGCTGCCCTGGCGCTTCTGCGACGCGGACAGCGACTGCGTGTCGGCGCCGCGGCTGCGGCTGCCTACGGCGTAGGCGCGGCGCCACCCCCGGCGCCCGGCGCGGGCGTAGGGCTCTGCGCCGGCGGCTGGGGCGCTGGTTGCTGGGGGGCGGCGGGGGCGGACGGCTGGCGTGGGGCGGGCGTTCGCTGCGGGGCCTGCTGGTCGGGCGCCGGGTCGGGCGCCCCTTCCTGTGCCGGTCCGGCGGACTGCTCCTGCTCTGGCACCGCGGGCACCGGCGTGGACGGCGCCTCGGCCGCCTCCTCGGTCTCGCGCTTGGTCCCGCGCTCGGCGTCGCGGCGGTCGCGAACGGAGATGAACGAGGTCATGAAGTCGTGCCAGATCTCGGCCGGGTAGGTGCCGCCGGCGACGGGCCCGCCCCTGTACTCGGTCTTCATCTGCTTGAGCCCGGCCGGGTAACCGACCCACACCGCGACGGTCAGCTGGCGGTTGTAGCCCACGAACCAGGCATCGCCGTAGTTCTCGGTGGTGCCGGTCTTGCCGGCGGCGAACTCGCCGATCTGGGCCGCCGCGCCGGTGCCGCCCTGGACCACACCGGCCAGCATGCCCTCGGCCACCTGCCCGACCTTGGCCGGGAACACGCGCTCGGCCTTGCGCTCGTTCTTGTCGTCGTGACCGGCGCCGTTCACGCTGTCGATCGCCACCGGGCCCATCGGGGACGACGCCAGCGAGCCCGATACGCGCATCCCGTGGTTGGCGATGGTGGTGTAGGCGTAGGCGAGCTCCAGCGGCGTCAGGCCTTCCTTCAGGCCGCCGAGCGTCATCGCGGGGTTGTCGGAAACCGTGGTGCGCACGCCCATCTTCTGGGCCAGGTCGGCGATCTTTTGCGTGCCTACCCGCAGCCCCAGCTCGGCGTAGATCGAGTTGTCCGAGCTGGCTGTGGCCGAGGACAGCGACGCCACGCCGGAGTAGCTGTCCTCGTAGTTGTTCACCACGAACTTCTCGCCGGGCGAGCCGGGCACGGGGAACTGCTTCTTCTGCGAGCTGAAGGTCGAGTTGGGGTCCACGCCGTTGTCCAGCGCCTCGATCAGCGTGAACGGCTTGAACGCGGAGCCGGGCTGGCGGTGGCCGTTGGTCGCCAGGTTGAACGGGCGGTTCTGGTAGTCGGTGCCGCCGACCATCGCGCGGATCTTGCCGGTCTTGTTCTCGATCGCCACCAATGAGGCGCTCGGCCCGACGCCGGCCAGGCGGCCGTTGATCGCCTTCTCGGCCGCGGTCTGCAGCTCCGGGTCGAGCGTGGTCTGGACCTTCAGGCCGCCGCTGAACACCGCGGGCGCCTTGTAGCGATCCACCAGCTGCTGGGTGAGCCAGGTTGTGAAGTAGGGCTGGCGCGACTCCGGCCGCGGCGGCGTGACCTCGCGTTCGGTCGGCAGCGCGTCGTCGATCGAGTCTCGGTACTGGGACTCGGTGATCATCCGCTGGTCGCGCATGTTGCCAAGCACGTGGTCGCGCCGGCGCTTCGCCGTGCGCGGGTTCTCGACCGGGTCATACAGGCTCGGCGACGCGATGATCCCGGCCAGCAGCGCGGCCTCGGAGGGGGTCAGGTCACGCGCCACCCGGCCGCGGAAGGCGGGTCCCTGGGTACCGCCGGTAGCCGCGTCGGCGGGCAGGCCGGTCGGGGTGGTGGCGGGGGTGCCGGTGCCGCCAAAGTAGGTTCGCGCCGCCGCCTCGACGCCGTATGCGCCGTTGCCGAAATAGACGCTGTTCAGGTATTGGGTCAGCACCTTCTGCTTGGTCCACTCGCGCTCCAGGTGGTAGGCCAGGGCCGCCTCGCGCAGCTTCTGGAACACGGTTCGCTTGGACTGCGCAGCCAGCGCGTTCTTCACGAACTGCTGGGTGATGGTCGAACCGCCCTGGACCGCGCTGCGCCTGAGCACGTCCTGGGACAGCGCGCGTGCGATGCCCTTGTAGTCCACTCCCTCGTGCTCGTAGAAGCGGCGGTCCTCGATCGCGATCACCGCGTTCTCCATGTTCGTGGAGATGTCCCTGTCCTTTACGAGGATCCGATTCTGGTTGCCGGTCAGCTTCGCCAGGTCCTCGGGCTTCCTGCCCTTGCCGGTCGGTTCGCCAAGCAGCGTGGAGTTCTCTGCCCGGCGGTACTCCGCGCGGTTCTCCAGCTGCGGTAGGTCGCTGGCAACGGCCATCATCATCCCGAACACGGTCGAGACCACCGCTAGCGCCGTCAGCACGGTCAGGATCAGCGTCAGCCGCAGCTTCTTCAGCTTCGGCTTGGCGCTCGGGGGCCCGCCGCCGTTCGAGGACGCGTGCGACGCATCCGGCGACGGGACGTGAGAGGGCGTGGTTTTGGTCGGCGGCTCCGTCATCGGTAACGCCCGGCGAGAAGGGCGAAGTTCCCTAACGCGGGCCCCGCGGCGGGTTGCGTTGTGGGGCTGGTGGGAGCGGCGACGGTTGTGTCCCGCTCCCCTCGGCGACGGGGCGGCAGTCTAGCATTGGGTCCATGTCGGAAAGCGCGGGAGAAGCGGCCCGCTTTCTCACCCGCAACGCCGTTGACGCGCTCCCCGAAGGCCGGCTCGAGAAGCAGCTCGCGGAGGGCACGCCGCTTCGCGCCAAGCTCGGCGTCGATCCGACAGCGCCCGATATCCACCTGGGTCACACCGTCGTGCTGCGCAAGCTGCGCGAATTCCAGGACCTCGGCCACACCGTCGTGCTGATCGTGGGTGACTACACCGCGCGCGTGGGCGACCCGAGCGGTCGCTCGGCCACCCGGCCACAGCTCGATGGGGTCGAGATCGACTCCAACGCCGAGAGCTTCAAGGCCCAGGCGTTCGCGGTGCTCGACCCGGACCGCACCGAGGTCCGCTCCAACGGCGAGTGGCTCGACATGCCCACCGAGGAGCTGTTCCGGCTCGCCCGCACCGCCACGGTGGCCCAGCTGCTCGAGCGCGACGACTTCGCCAAGCGCTACGCGGCCCGGGAGCCGATCTCGGTGCTCGAGCTGCTCTACCCGCTCCTCCAGGGCTACGACTCGGTAGCCGTCCAGGCCGACGTGGAGCTGGGTGGCACCGACCAGAAGTTCAACCTGCTCCTCGCGCGCGACATCCAGCAGGACTACGGCCAGCCGCCGCAGTCGATCCTGACCATGCCGATCCTGCCAGGCACCGACGGGGTCCAGAAGATGTCGAAGTCGCTTGGCAACTACGTCGGGGTGACCGAGCCGGCCGACGAGATCTTCGGGAAGCTGATGAGGGTGCCCGACACCGCGATGCCGCTCTACTACGACCTGCTGCTCGACGAGCCGTTCGATCCCGCGCGGCCCGCGGTCGAGTCCAAGCGCGCGATGGCCCGGGCGCTGGCGGCGCGGTTCGCGGGCGAGGACGCCTCGGCGGCCGCCGAGGCGCACTTCGACCGCCTGCACGTCGCGCGCGAGGCGCCGGACGAGATCGAGGAGCACGTCGTGGCCGCCAACGGCGGCAGCGTGCACCTGCCGGCTCTGCTGCGTGAGGCGTTCGGCGTCTCCGGCTCGGAGGCCAGGCGGCTGCTGTCCCAGGGCGGCGTGCGGCTGGACGGCGAGCCGGTCGATGCGGGCGCGCTCGACCTGCCGCTGGAGCGCCTGGAGGGCGTGGTGCTGCAGGTCGGCAAGCGGCGCTTCCGGCGGCTGACCGCCGGCTGACCAATTCGCCCTTTCCCTTCCACCGCCGCAGCGCTATACTGACCGGCCCCGGTAGTTGGGGCCTCCTCCCAGGGGGCCTTTTTCATGGCCGGGCACGTCGTTCGAAGTGGCGGAGACCCCGCCCCGAGAGCACGGCGGTCTTTGAAAACTCAGCAGCATGTGCGACCGAGGGCTCTTCGAGCCTTCAGTCGCGTCCAGGTTCGACCTCTCGGTCGCAGCGCAGAGAACGTCGGTCGGTGCTCGCCGGATCAATGATCTGGCTGCGCGTCCCCCGGCAGCGATGCGTCGTGAGAGGCTTAACTGAGTAGTAGAACCCGTCGAGTCCGAGGGCCATCGCATTGTGTACGCGAGGTCCATCAGTACGGAAATCGACAGCTTTCCTGATTTACCGGGTGTTCGGCTTTCGCTGAGCGCCCGATCTTCACGGAGAGTTTGATCCTGGCTCAGGACGAACGCTGGCGGCGTGCTTAACACATGCAAGTGGAGCGACGAACCAGGGCTTGCCCTGGGGCAGAGCCGCGAACGGGTGAGTAACACGTGGGTAACGTGCCCCGATGACTGGGACAACCCGGGGAAACCCGGGCTAATACCGGATATGCCCCCTGACACCTGTCAGGTGTGTAAAGGAAGCTTCGGCCTCCGCATCGGGATCGGCCCGCGGCGCATTAGCTTGTTGGTGGGGTAACGGCCTACCAAGGCAACGATGCGTAGCTGGTCTGAGAGGACGATCAGCCACACTGGGACTGAGACACGGCCCAGACTCCTACGGGAGGCAGCAGTGGGGAATCTTGCACAATGCGCGAAAGCGTGATGCAGCAACGCCGCGTGCGGGAAGACGGCCTTCGGGTTGTAAACCGCTTTCAGTTGGGACGAAGGCCGGCGCGTTAATAGCGGGTCCGGCTGACGGTACCTTCACAAGAAGCTCCGGCTAACTACGTGCCAGCAGCCGCGGTAATACGTAGGGAGCAAGCGTTGTCCGGAATCATTGGGCGTAAAGAGCGTGTAGGCGGCCTGATAAGTCGGCTGTGAAAGTCAAGGGCTCAACCCTTGAATGCCGGCCGATACTGTCAGGCTAGAGTCCGGAAGAGGCGAGTGGAATTCCTGGTGTAGCGGTGAAATGCGCAGATATCAGGAGGAACACCTATGGCGAAGGCAGCTCGCTGGGACGGTACTGACGCTGAGACGCGAAAGCGTGGGGAGCGAACAGGATTAGATACCCTGGTAGTCCACGCTGTAAACGATGGGCACTAGGTGTGGGAGGTGTCGACTCCTTCCGTGCCGAAGCTAACGCATTAAGTGCCCCGCCTGGGGAGTACGGCCGCAAGGCTAAAACTCAAAGGAATTGACGGGGGCCCGCACAAGCAGCGGAGCATGTGGTTTAATTCGACGAAACGCGAAGAACCTTACCTGGGCTTGACATGTCTCTGACCGGTGTGGAAACACATCTTCCCTTCGGGGCAGAGTCACAGGTGGTGCATGGCTGTCGTCAGCTCGTGTCGTGAGATGTTGGGTTAAGTCCCGCAACGAGCGCAACCCCCGTTGTATGTTGCCAGCATTTAGTTGGGGACTCATACAAGACTGCCGGTGACAAACCGGAGGAAGGTGGGGATGACGTCAAGTCCTCATGCCCCTTATGTCCAGGGCTACACACGTGCTACATTGGCCGGTACAAAGGGTTGCGATACCGCGAGGTGGAGCGAATCCCATAAAGCCGGTCTCGGTTCGGATTGGAGGCTGAAACTCGCCTCCATGAAGGTGGAGTTGCTAGTAATCCCAGATCAGCAACGCTGGGGTGAATACGTTCCCGGGCCTTGTACACACCGCCCGTCACACCACGAAAGCGGGTAACACCCGAAGCCGGTGACCCAACCCTCGGGAGGGAGCCGTCGAAGGTGGGACTCGTGATTGGGGTGAAGTCGTAACAAGGTAGCCGTACCGGAAGGTGCGGCTGGATCACCTCCTTTCTAGGGAGCTCATTAGTCGTTGGCCGCGCAGCCTTTCCGGCTGCTTGGCCCAACGGCGAGCGCGTCTGTCTGCCGTTCGGCATCCGCCGGGCGCGACGGCCAGACGTCCTAGCATGTCGACCGGGCTTGGACCGGTGCCTTCTGGCATCGCATGCTGCTGAGTTTTGAGAGACCGACCGTGAGGCCGGCCTCCCTGCGCGTGGCCCTGTTGTGGGCCCGGGCGGGAAGGCGTCACGACCCACGGTGCTCTCCGCCGGACCTTGAAAACTGCACAGTTGGCCAGAGCGTGAAGGACATCCCTCGTGCGGTGCTCGCCGGATCGACGATTCGGCTGCGCTCCCACGCGAGGCTTCACGCTCTACGAGCACCGGGATTCGATAAGTCCCCGGTGCTCATTGGGTATCACCGAGAAGTCCCTGCGGCATTCATGCCGCGATTGCCAAGCAGGAGGCCGCCTTCCGAGGCGTCCCATCCACTTGGTTTCAGGGACGAAAGATGATCACCGTCAAGATAGTAAGGGCACACGGTGGATGCCTTGGCATCAGGAGCCGAAGAAGGGCGTGGACGACTGCGATAAGCAACGGTGAGGTGTTGAACAGCCTTTGACCCGTTGATTCCCGAATGGGGAAACCCGAAGACCGGTAATACGGTCTCACCCCGGTGTGAACACATAGCGCCGGAGGAGGCAAGCGGGGGAACTGAAACATCTCAGTACCCCGAGGAAAGGAAATCAACCGAGACACCCCAAGTAGCGGCGAGCGAACGGGGTTCAGCCTAAACCCGTCAGGTGTAAGCGTGCGCGCGTTGCCTGATGGGGGTCGTAGGACGCACTTCCAGGTCGCGCATGGCCTGGCAGGAGTTACAAAGCCGACTGCTAGTCGAAGAACAGTGGAACTCAGATACCAAAGAGGGTAACAGTCCCGTAGACGAAAGCAGCCGGCCTCCTGTGTGTTGTTCCTGAGTAGGACCGTTCCCGTGAAACACGGTCCGAACCTGGGGGGACCACCCTCCAAGGCTAAGTACTCCCTGATGACCGATAGCGGACTAGTACCGTGAGGGAAAGGTGAAAAGTACCCCGGAAGGGGAGTGAAATAGTATCTGAAACCGCGTGCCTACAAGCGGTCGGAGCACCTTCGGGTGTGACGGCGTGCTTTTTGCATAACGAGCCGGCGAGTTACTCGTCCCTGGCAAGGTTAAGCGATGAGCGGAGCCGCAGCGAAAGCGAGTCCGAATAGGGCGTTCAGTCAGTGGCGGTAGACCCGAAACCGAGCGAGCTACCCATGGGCAGGTTGAAGCGAGGGTAAGACCTCGTGGAGGACCGAACCGACCTAGGTTGAAAACTGGGCGGATGACCTGTGGGTCGGAGTGAAAGGCTAATCAAGCTCGGAAATATCTGGTTCTCTCCGAAATATATTTAGGTATAGCGTCGAGGAATTGCATGTTGGCCGTAGAGCACTGTTTGGACTAGGGGCCCTACCAGGTTACCGACTTCAGGCAAACTCCGAAGACCATCATGTGTATCTCGGCAGTCAGTCTGCGGGGGATAAACTTCGTAGGCAAAAGGGGAACAGCCCAGACCGCCAGCTAAGGTCCCTAAGTACTAGCTAAGTGGGAAACGATGTTCGAGTGCACAGACAACCAGGAGGTTGGCTTAGAGGCAGCCATCCTTGAAAGAATGCGTAACAGCTCACTGGTCAAGTGTTCGAGCGCGGAAAATTCAACGGGGCTCAAGCTAGTCACCGAAGCTGCGGGTGCACGACGTTCGCGTCGTGCGCGGTAGGAGAGCGTCCTCGTACGCGCGAAGCGTCGGCGGAAGCCGTCGTGGACGTGCGAGGAGTGAGAATGCCGGCATGAGTAACGAAAGAGGAGTGAGAATCTCCTCCACCGATTGTCCAAGGTTTCCTGAGTAAAGTTCGTCTGCTCAGGGTCAGTCGGGACCTAAGGCGAGGCCGAAAGGCGTAGCCGATGGCCAACGGGTTGATATTCCCGTACCACGTCGCGTCCGTTATGACCGATGGGGGGACGAGGAAGGCTAAGGGATCCCTGGCGAAGGTCGCCCAGGGGTAAGCATGTAGCTAGGACCCCCAGGTAAATCCGAGGGTCCGTTTATGCGAGGTGCGATGCCAGCTGGCCTGACGGCCGGCGAGTCCCCGACGCCATGCCTCCGAGAAAAACCTCTAGGCAGGATGCACGTGCCCGTACCCCAAACCGACACAGGTGGACAAGTAGAAGATACTAAGGTGATCGAGATAACCATCGTTAAGGAACTCGGCAAAATGGCCCCGTAACTTCGGGAGAAGGGGCGCCCCGGTAAGGTGAACTCCGTACGGAGGGAGCCTGAGGGGGCCGCAGTGAATTGGTCCAACCGACTGTTTACCAAAAACACAGGTCTCTGCTAAGTCGCAAGACGACGTATAGGGGCTGACGCCTGCCCGGTGCCGGAAGGTTACGTGGACGTGTTAGGGCTTGCCCGAAGCACTGAAACTAAGCCCCGGTAAACGGCGGCGGTAACTATAACCGTCCTAAGGTAGCGAAATTCCTTGTCGGGTAAGTTCCGACCTGCACGAATGGCGTAACGAGTTGGACGCTGTCTCAACGATGGGCTCGGTGAAATTGCAGTCTCGGTGAAGATGCCGAGTACCCGCGGTAAGACGGAAAGACCCCGTGAACCTTTACTACAACCTGATATTGGAGTTCGAGGCACCTCGTTCAGAATAGGTGGGAGGCTTTGAAGTGCCGGCTGCGGCTGGCATGGAGCCACCTTTGAGATACCACCCTTGATGTTTTGGGCTTCTAACACCACGCCGTGAAACCGGGTGGTGAACAGTGTCAGGCGGGTAGTTTGACTGGGGCGGTCGCCTCCCAAAATGTAACGGAGGCGCGCAAAGGTTCCCTCAGCACGGTTGGAAATCGTGCGAAGAGTGCAAAAGCATTAAGGGAGCTTGACTGCGAGACAAACACGTCGAGCAGGTGCGAAAGCAGGCTTTAGTGATCCGGCGGTAGCAAGTGGAAGCGCCGTCGCTCAACGGATAAAAGGTACTCCGGGGATAACAGGCTTATCGGGCCCAAGAGTCCACATCGACGGCCCGGTTTGGCACCTCGATGTCGGCTCGTCGCATCCTGGGGCCGAAGTAGGTCCCAAGGGTTGGGCTGTTCGCCCATTAAAGCGGCACGCGAGCTGGGTTCAGAACGTCGTGAGACAGTTCGGTCCCTATCTACCGTGGGCGTTGGAGAATTGAGAGGAGTCGTCCCTAGTACGAGAGGACCGGGACGAACAGACCTCTGGTGTACCAGTTGTCCCGCCAGGGGCATGGCTGGTTAGCTACGTCTGGATCGGATAACCGCTGAAAGCATCTAAGCGGGAAGCCGACCTCGAGATGAGTTCTCCCATCGCTTCGAGCGAGTAAGAGCCCTGGCAGACCACCAGGTGATAGGCCGGATGTACAAGCACGGTGACGTGCTCAGCAGACCGGTACTAATGCTTCGAGGGCTTGACGGTTTTAAGTTGCTTCCGTGACCATCCGTGGTCACGGAACTGATTAGGACGCAGCCATCCAGGCTGCGACAACGCCCGGCTTCGCCGGGCTCCTAACGGCAAAGAACCAAGGTGTTACTCAAGGTCAACTGTGCGGTTTTGAAGGCCCGGCGGAGACGGGTCTCGCAGCCTTTCGGTGGCACTAGCGAGGGGGAAACACCTCTTCCCATTCCGAACAGAGCAGTTAAGCCTCTCCGCGCCGATGGTACTTGGCTTGAAAGGGCCTGGGAGAGTAGGTCGCCGCCGTTTCTTCATCGACGGGCCGTTCCGCTAGAACACAGGCTGCGGAGCGGCCCGTCGTCGTTTCGCATCAAAGAACCATGTCCACGCTGACGATCGTGCTCATAGTCGCCGCGGTCCTCCTGATCGCGCTTTTCATCGGTGGCCTCGTGGCCGCCCGGGCGCGCGACCGCGAGGTGGCGCCGCACTACGACGAGCACCTGCGCGCGGCGGACCAGGCGCTCGAGCGCGCGCGCGCCGAGGACCGGGGCTGGGACCCGGCGCTGCTGGAGTCCGCGGTGCGTGACGCGCTCGGCCAGTCGCACGCCGGCACCGCGTTCGAGGACCTGGTCCTGGTGCTGGTGGACGACCGCCCCGGCGTGCACGAGGATCGTGCCCATTACGACGCCTACGCCGGCGACGAGCGGGTTCGCGTGGTGCTGACCCGCGACGAGCAGGGCTGGCGCGGACAGACCGCCAGCTGAGCCTGCCGGGCATCCCGATACCGGGGTTCGCGCCCGAGACGCCGCTGGAGCGGCGGCTCGCGGAGGATCCGGTGCTGCTGGAGGGCTGGGCCTGGGGCCGGCCGCGGAGCGGGCACCCCGAGGGCAACGTGGGCGCGCACGTGGCCGATCTGCTCGAGACGATCGACCGCTGGGGCGAAACCGGGGCACGCAGGGAGGAGCTCAGGCTGCTCACGCTGTTGCACGACACGCTCAAGTTCGAAGTCAACCACGCCCGCCGGCGCACGGGCGAGAACCACCATGCGATGCGTGCACGCCGGTTCGCCGAGGCCTACCTCGACGACGAGCGGCTGCTGGCCGCGCTGGAGCTGCACGACCGCCCGTACGGCATCTGGCGCAAGTTGCGGCGCACCGGCCGCCTCGACGAGCAGCGCTTCGATGACATGCTGGCGCGGATCCCCGACCTGGCCCTGTTCGAGCGGTTCGTGGAGCTGGATGCCTCGACCGAGGGCAAGCGGCCCGAGCCGCTGGACTGGTTCAGGCGTGAGCTGAGCCGTCGCGGCGCCGGCTGAGCGCCGCCCGGTTCCGCCACGGGCAGTCGTCGCGCGAGCGGCGGCTACTTGGGGCGGGGATGTCGGCGTGCATGGCCACCGGCCGCAGATCGTCGGCCAGGGCGTACTCGCCGAGGGTCGAGAACTCGACCAGCAGGTCGATCCGGTCGATCAGCACGGTGCCGATCCTCTGTCGCATTCGCGGGAACATGTGTTCGCACAAGCTAGGCCGGGATGCGGACGGACGGCCGCAGGGCTGCAAGGTTTCGTGCAAATCCGCCCGGGGTCGCGAGCTAGCGCCGGACGCGTACCGTGCCCGAGCGTTTTCCGTCCTCGTAGAGGTAGCGGTAGTAGCCCGGCTTGCGTCCGCGCAGGCGGAACTTGAAGTAGCCCAGCCGGTCGGTCGGCACCTGAGCGACCAGCCGCCAGGAGGCGCGCGCAGTTCGCTTGCGCTGTACGCGCACGGTGTGCGAGCCACCGGGTCGGACGTGGCCCCAGAAGCGGTTGCCCGAGATCACGAACGGGTGGGCAAAGACCGAGTAGGCGGGCTTGGGCTTGCGGTTGCGGAACATCAGCCCGGACTGGAACTCCTGGAAGCGGCGCAGGCCCCTGCCGGCGATCGCGCCATCGGTGAGGCGGAACTGGTTCAGGCCCCGTACGCGCGGGGTGCGGTGGGCGATGTAGGCGGCCTGCTGGATGTAGCGCCGCTGCAGGTTCAGGCTGACCCCGGCGAACGGGTCGGGCGGCGTGGTCTGGTAGCCGAACTCGGTGTAGAAGACGCTCAGACGGCGGCCGCGGCCGGGCGCGAGCGCGCGCAGGCGCACCAGCCGGTCCAGGTACCGGGTCAGGCGCCGGCCGTCGCCGATCGCCGCGTCGTACTTGTTGACCGAGCGGTTCGTTGGCCGCTGGAGAAGGTTGTACGGGTGGTGGCCGAGCGCATCGATCGGGATCGGCTTGAAGTTCTTGCACCGGCCCCGCCGCATCCGCCGCCAGCGCGAGTTGCGGCAGGCCATCTCGCGCAGGAACAGCAGCGGCCGGATGTTCCGCGTGGCGCCACGGCCGGCGCGGCCGCTGGCGGCCAGCTCGCCCACGAGCGCGGTCGCGGTCGGATCGATCGCCTTGATCCGCGGGTAGGCCGCCTGTACGAGCGCGCGGTAGAGGTGCGGAGCCACCAGGCCCGACCGGTCGCTCTGGGGCTGCAGCCACACGCCCTGGTTCGGCTCGTTCGAGATCCCCCAGTGGTCGACGCGGTCGGCGTACCGGCGCGTGACGGCATCGGTGAACTCGCCGAACAGGTCGGCGCGCGGCTTCCAGAGCGGGTTATCGCGGTTGGGGTCGGCGCTGGCCCAGACCGGCGCAGGCGTGGAGATCGAGATCATCACGCGCAGGCCGTTGCGCACGGCCGAGTTGACCACGCGGTCGAGCTCGCTGAAGTTGTAGAGCGGGCTGGTGTGGTCGCGAAGGTCGAACCCGGCGGGGCGGGTACGCGACGTCGGCGAGGGGGAGACCTGGTTCCAGAATGCGGACACCCGCAGGCGGTCCACACCAAGGCGCTTGAACAGCGCAATGTCCTTCTCCAGCTCCGCCGGGGGCGCGTTCAGCAGCAGCTGGTCGTCCATGATCGAGGTCTCCAGGCGGGCCCCGGCCGACGCTTGTGAGGGCACCGCGACGACGGCGGCCACGGTCAGGAGCAGGGTGATGAGCGGGCGAAAGCGCATGGCTGGAGCTGGAAACCGGACGGCGAGCGAAAGTCGCGCCCCTGCCCGGCGGGTCATGATGGCAGGCGTGCCCGAACCCTTCCGCCACACCGTTCGCGTCCGCTATTCCGAGTGCGACCTGCAGGGCATCGTCTTCAACGCCAACTACCTGACCTATGTCGATGACGCCCTGACCGAGCTGTGGCGGGCGACGGTCCCGGGCGGCTACAGCGGAATGGTCGAGTCCGGCGTCGACATGGTGGTCGGCGAGGCCAATATCCGCTACCTGGCTCCGGCACGGCTCGACGATCTGCTCGACCTCGATGTAGCGGTGGCGCGGCTGGGCACGACCGGCCTGACGCTCGCGGTAGCGATCGGCTGCGGCGGGCACGCGCTCACCGAAGTCACGATCCGTTACGTGTTCGTGACCGCCAAGGACGGCGACAAGGTTCCGATCCCGGATCCGATCCGGGCCGTGCTGGAGCCGTACGCGACCTGATGGTCCACTTGCGGATCGTCGCCGTGGGCGGCAAGCGGGACGCGGTGCTGGAAGTGCTGGAGCGCTCGGGCTCGGTGTGCAACGTGATCCTGCTCGATGGCGCGGCGCGCAAGCCCGCGGGCGACCTGATCCTGTGCGACGTCGCACGCGAGGACGCCAGCGTGATCGTCGAGGAGCTGCGCGAGCTGGAGATCCAGCGCGAGGGCTCGATCGCGCTGGACTACGTGGACAGCCAGATCTCCGACGCCGCCGAACGGGCCGAGAAGCACGCGCCCGGCATGCCGTCCGACGCGGTCGTGTGGGAGGACGTGGAGAGCCGCACCCAGGAGCTCACCGAGCTATCGCTCAGCTATGTGGCGTTCATGGTGCTGGCGATGATGATCGCCGCCGTCGCGATCGTCATCGACCAGCCGATCCTGGTCGTGGGCGCGATGGTGGTCGGACCCGAGTTCGGCCCCCTGGCCGGGATCTGCGTCGCCGTCGTGGAGCGGCGAAAGGACCTCGTCAAGCGGTCGCTGACCGCATTGACGGCCGGTTTCCTGATCGGCGGCGTGGTCACGATCCTGTTCTCGCTGTTCCTGAACGCGGTCGGCCTCGTGCCCAGCGAGTTCGTTCCACAGGACCACCCGCTGACGAGCTTCATCGCGCGGCCCGACTGGTTCTCTGCGATTGTCGCGCTGATGGCCGGAGCGGTGGGGGTGCTGTCGCTGACCAACCCCAAGTCCAGCGCGCTGATCGGGGTCCTGATCTCGGTCACGACCGTGCCGGCAGCGGCGTACGCCGCGCTGACCGGCGCGCTCGGCGAGTGGGACGAAACGGCCGGGGCCGCGGCACAGCTTGGGCTGAACGTGGTGGCAATCCTGGCCGCCGGCGTGCTGACCCTGGCGATCCAGCGCAGCGACTACCGCCAGCGCCGCGCCCGGCACCGGCGCGAGATCAACTCGAAAGCGTCGTCCTGACGCGCTCGATCACGGCGTCGGTGAACTCCGTGGTCGAGGCGTGCCCGCCGAGGTCGGGCGTGCTCACGCCGTCCTCGACGGCGTCCAGGACGGCGGCGTAGATGGCCTCGGAGGCGGGCCGGGTCCCGGGGTGGCCGAGCTCGTCCGCGTACTCCAGCAGCGCGGCCGCGGCCAGGATCATGGCCATCGGGTTGGCCACGTCCTTGCCGAGCAGCCCCGGCGCGGTGCCGTGGGGCGCCTCGGCCATGACCGCGCTGGGCTCGTAGTCGCCGTCCAGCGCCAGCAGCACCGACTCGGCGCCGGCGATCGAGCCGAACAGCGGCAGCACCAGGTCGGACAGGCAGTCGCCGTCGCGGTTCAATGCCGGGATCACCAGCGGCGCGTCGGGGCGCGGGCCAACCAGGCCGGCATAGGTGGCGTCGATCAGCACCGGCGAGTAGCGCACGTCCGGGTGGCGGCCGGCGGCCTCGTCCATCTCCTCCTTGAGCATGCCCTCGTAGACGGGGCTCACGGTCCATTTGGGGCCGCCGTAGACCTCGCCGCCCAGCCGCTCGGCGGTGCGGAAGCTGACCTCGGCGACCGCGCGGCAGACGCTCCGTGAGATCCGCTCGGTGCGCCACGCGAACTCCTCGCCGTCCTCCGTCTCGCGGCCCTGCTCGGCGCCGTAGGCGTCGCCGACGGCCATCCGCACCACGGCGATCGGGTGGTGCACGCCGGCGACCGGCGTCACGCCCGGGATCCGGCGGCCGGTGCGGATGATCACCTGGCCGTCCAGCGCCTCGCGCAGGATCCGGTTGGGCGAGCCCACGTCGTCCTTGCCCTCCGGAGTGACGGTGGCGGCCTTGATCGACAGCTTGGCCGCACGCATGGCCTCGGCGGCCTGCTCGACGACCGCGTTGTCGGTCGCGCGGCGGTTCTCGAGCGACAGGTCGAACCGCTCGAACTCGGTGGCGAGGCCGGTCACGCCGGCGTCGAGCACCCGCAGCGACTGCTCCAGCAGCTCCTGGCCGGTCTCGTCGCCCTCCAGGACGATGATGCGAAGGTCTGCCACGTGGCGCACGATATCCCCGACCGCTGCGCGCGCTGCAACGCGACGCTGGACCCCGCCGACTGCTTCGTGGTCAACGGCACCGGCCTCTGCCGGCTCGAGCACATCGTGGCGTGGGTCCTGCGCGGCGGCGCGCCCGACGGCCCGCTGGTGGTCACCCGCCACCGGATGGGGCACGAGGTGGTCGACGAGTTCGAGTCGGCCGATGCGCTGCGCGCGTGGGCGTCAGCCGGAGGGCGCTGGGGCGGCCAGCCCTAGCTCGTCGCGGCGCTCGTCCAAAGCGGCGATGACCACGCGCAGATGCTCGTCGAAGTCGACGCCCAGCTCGTCGGCCGCCTCGCGCACCTCGTCGCGGTTCACGGCGGCGGCGAAGGCGGGCGTCTTCAGCTTCTTCTTGACCGACTTCGGCGTCATGCCCTCGATGCCGGTGGGCCGCACCAGCGCGCACGCGGCCACGAACCCGCTCAGCTCGTCCACCGCGTAGAGGGTCTTTGCCATCCGGGTCTCGCGCGGCACGCCCAGGAAGGTCGCGTGGCCGGCGACGGCATCGATCAGCTCGCGCGGGTAGTCGAGCTCCTCGAACAGCTCCAGCGCGACGCGCGGGTGCCCGGTCTCGAGGTTGGGGTGCTTCTCGTAATCGAGGTCGTGGAGGATGCCGGTGGCGGCCCACAGCTCCTCGTCCTCGCCGTACTCGCGCGCGTAGGCGACCATGGCCGCCTCCACGCCCAGGACGTGCTTGCGCAGCGACTCGGACTCGGTCCATTCGCAGAACAGGTCCCAGGCCTCGTCACGGGTCGGGGAGGGCACGGCCAGCAGGGTATCGGGGGGCTGAAACGAACTTCGCTGGCGAGATGCCCTTCGCTACCCTTGCGCAGCCGCCCGCGCTTCCGTCCCCGGCCTCGGCGGACCCACGCATGGAGAAATTCATCATCGAAGGCGGCCAACCGCTGTCCGGCACCGTTGTGCCCGCCGGCAACAAGAACGCCGCCCTGCCCGCGCTGGCCGCCACGCTCCTCACCGAGGAGGAGGTCGTGCTGCGCAACGTGCCGCGGATCCGCGACGTGGAGGCCATGCTCGCCCTGCTGCGCAGCGTGGGGGCGACCACCGAGTGGCGCGAGGACAACGTGGTGGCCGTCCAGGCCGCCGGCGCCCACGCCGGCGAGCTCGACAGCTCGCTGACCGAGCGCATCCGCGCGTCGTTCCTGCTGGCCGGCCCGCTGCTGGCCCGGTTCGGCGCCGCGCGGATGCCGCCACCCGGCGGCGACGTGATCGGCCGCCGGCGGCTGGACCCGCACCTGGACGCCTTCCGCGCGCTCGGCGCCGACGTCGCGGGGCGCAAGGACTACGCCATCACCGCCCCCGCGGGCGGCCTGCGCGCGTGCGACTTCTTCATGGACGAGCCGTCGGTTATGGCCACCGAGAACGCTCTGATGGCTGCGGCGCTCACGCCCGGCTCGACCGTGATCCACAACGCCGCCTCCGAGCCGCACGTGCAGGACCTGGCGCGGCTTCTGCTCCAGATGGGCGCGCGGATCGAGGGCATCGGCTCGAACGTGCTGATCGTTCACGGCGAGGCCTCGCTCGGCGGTGCGGACTACACGATCGGTCCCGACTACATCGAGATCGCCAGCTTCGTGGCGCTGGCCGCCTGCACCGGCGGCGAGATGCGGATCAAGGGCGCGGTCGCCGACGACCTGCGCATGACCAGGCTCGCTTTCGAGCGGCTCGGCTGCGCGATCGAGTACGACGGCGCCGACGTGGTCGTGCCCGGGGGTCAGTCGCTGCGCGTGAAAGACGACGAGGGCGACGCCATCTCCAAGATCGAGGACGGGCCCTGGCCCGCCTTCCCGGCCGACCTGACCAGCATCGCGCTGGCGCTGGCGACCCAGTCCGACGGCATGGTGCTGATTCACGAAAAGATGTTCGAGAACCGGCTGTTCTTCGTGGACAAGCTCGTATCCATGGGCGCTCGGGTACTGCTCTGCGATCCGCACCGCGCGGTCGTGAGCGGCCCGAGCCGGCTTCACGGTGAGCGCATGGAGAGCCCGGACATCCGGGCAGGCATGGCCATGCTCATCGCGGCGCTGTGCGCCGAGGGGCGGTCGGAGATCGGCAACATCCGCCAGATCGATCGCGGCTACGAGCGCATCGACGAGCGGCTGCGGGGGCTGGGTGCGCACATCGAGCGTGTGCCGGCCGAGGGCGCTCGCGCGCCCGAGCAGCTGCCCGCCTGATACGGATCGGGCATGGACGCACGATCCGTCGACGGCATCGGGAGCGCCGTGAACTCACCGATCCCTCCGGGCACACGCGACGTGTTGCCCGACGAGATGCGCGAGCTCCGTGCGATCACCGACTCGCTCCAGGCCACGTTCGTCACCGCCGGCTTCGGTGAGGTGTGGACGCCGGCGCTGGAGTACGAGGAGGTCTTGCGCGCGGGCGACGCCGGGGTGGCCGGCGCCGGTTACAGGATGTTCGACGACCAGGGCCACGTGTTGGCGCTGCGCTCGGACATGACGATCCCGATCGCGCGCGTGGCCGCCACCCGGTTCCCGGACGTGGCCGCGCCGCTGCGGCTGTGTTATCTCGCGCACGCCTACCGCGCCGTCGGCCGCGGCAGCGGCCAGCAGCGCGAGTTCCTCCAGGCGGGCTGTGAGCTGATAGGTGTCGGCGGCCCGCAGGGCGAGGCCGAGGTGATCGCGCTGATGCTCCAGGCGCTGGACGCGGCCGGCCTGGCGCGGCACCGGATTGGCCTCGGCGACGGCGCCCTCTACCGCGACCTGCTGGTCTCGCTCGAGGTGCCGGCGGCGGCGCGTGCCGAGCTGCTGCGGCGGCTGTCGGCGCGCGATCTGGTCGGCCTCGAGCTGCGCGTGGACCAGCTGGGGCTGCCCGACTCGGCGCGCCGGATTCTGGTCGGCCTGCCCGAGCTGCGCGGCGGCCCAGAGATCCTGGAACGCGCGGCCGCCATGGCCGGCACCGCGGTCGACGGTCTGGCCGAGTTGTACGCCGCCCTCGACGAGCGCGGTGTGGCGGACCGCGTGATCGTGGACCTTGGGCTGGTGCGCGAACTCGGCTACTACACGGGCGCGGTATATGAGGTGTTCGACCCGGCCGTCGGCTTCACGCTTGGCGGCGGAGGGCGCTACGACGAGCTCGTCGGCCGCTTCGGCTCGCCGCGGCCCGCGTGCGGGTTCGGTCTCGACGTGCAGCGGCTGCACATCGCCGCCACGGCGGAGGAGAAGCTGCGATGACACCCGCCTTGACCTTCGCGGTACCGCGGGGCGCGCTCATGGGCGGCACGCTCGACCTGCTCGACAGGCTCGGCGTGGACACCGCCGAGGTACGCGCCAACGACCGCAAGCTGCTGTTCGAGGACGCCGGAATCGTGACGATGCGCCCCAGCGACGTGCCCACCTACGTCGAGCACGGCGCCGCCGACATCGGTATCACCGGCAAGGACGTGTTGCTCGAGCAGCCCGAGCGCGAGGTGTACGAGCTGCTCGACCTCGGCTACGGGCGCTGCGACATGGTCGTCGCGGCTCGCCGTGGCGACGACGCCGTCGACGAGGCCCAGCGCCGCCTCGGCAGGGTCCGGATCGCCACCAAGTACCCGCTGATCGCCACCGCCCACTTCGCCGACACCGGGCGCCAGGTCGAGATCGTCGAGGTCAAGGGCTCGGTCGAGCTTGCGCCGCTGACCGGGCTCGTCGACGGCATCGTGGATCTGACCGCGACCGGCACCACGCTGCGCGAGAACGACCTCGAGGTGCTGGAGCAGATCACGGTCTGCACCGCGCGCCTGATCGCCAACCCCGCCGCCCACAAGCTCAAGGCCGAGGCGATGGACGAGCTGGTCGCCCGGATCCGGGAGGGACGGTCGTGACCGTGCTGCGCGAGATCCCGCGGCGGCCGCCAGAGCGCGACGCCGGTGTCGGGGCCGACGTGCGCGAGATCGTGGCCGCCGTGCGCGCCGGCGATGCCCTTGGCGTGATCGAGCGGCTGGACGGCCTGGCGCTGGGCTCCACGGACGAACTGCGGGTGCCCGTGACCGAGCTGGAGGCTGCACTCGGCGAGCTGGACGGAGACGTGCGCGCCGGCCTCGAGCTGGCCGCCGTGAACGTGGGCGCGCTGGTGCAGGCACAGCTGCGCGAGCCTGTCGAGGTCACGCTCGCCCAGGGCCAGCAGATCCGCGTCGACGAGCCGCCGGTGGCGCGAGCGGGCGTGTACGCGCCCGGCGGGCGCGCCGCCTACCCGTCCACGGTGGTGATGTGCGCGGTCACCGCGCGCACGGCCGGCGTGCGCGAGATCGTGGTCTGCACCCCGCCCGGCGCCGACGGCCGCGCGCAGCGGGTGGTGCTGGCCGCGTGCGCGCTGTGCGGGGTCGACGAGGTGTACCGAATCGGCGGCGCCCAGGCCGTTGCCGCCATGGCCTACGGGCTCGGGCCGCTGGCGCCGGTGGACGTGATCGCCGGCCCCGGCAACGCCTACGTGACCGAGGCCAAGCGCCAGGTCGCGGGCGACGTGGGCATCGACGGCCTGGCCGGCCCCAGCGAGCTTGTGGTGGTCGCCGCCGCCGGCGCGGACCCCGAGCTGGTGGCGCTCGACCTGCTGGCCCAGGCCGAGCACGGCCCCGACGGGCTGCTGGTGGTCACCGCCCCCGACGCCGAGTTGCTCGACGCCGTGGCCGACGGCTACGAGCGCGGCGGCGCCGAGGCGCCGCTGTACGCGGTCCAGATGGCGCCGGCCGAGGGCCTGGCGCTGTCCGAGCAGCTCGCCCCCGAGCACCTCGAGCTCGTGGGCGCCGATGCCGAGGCGCTGGCCGGCCAGGTGTCACGCGCGGGCTGCCTGTTCGTGGGCGGGCAGGGCGCCACGGCGTTCGGCGACTACGTGGCCGGCAGCAACCACGTGCTTCCGACCGGCGGTGCGGCGCGGTTCCAGTCCGCGCTCTCCGCCGCGACCTTCCGCCGCCGGATGGCGCATGTCACGTTCCCTGGCGACTCCGCCGCCAAGCTGGCTCCGGGCGGGGCCGCCGTGGCGCGCGCCGAGGGCTTTCCCGTCCACGCCGAATCGATGGAGCGAAGGGCATGAGCCGCAGCGCGCAGATCACCCGCACCACGGGCGAGACCGAGATCGACCTGACGGTGGACCTGGACGGCGACGGCGGCGGCAGCCGTGACACCGGCGTCGGCTTCTTCGACCACATGCTCGACGCGGTCGCCCGTCATGGCGGCCTGGATCTGGACGTCAAGGTCGAGGGCGACCTCCAGACCGGCCCGCACCACACCGTGGAGGACACCGGGATCGTGCTCGGCCGTGCGCTGGACGAGGCGCTCGGCGACCGCGCCGGCATCCGCCGCTACGGCTCGGCGGTCGTGCCGATGGACGAGGCGCGCGCGTCATGCGCGCTGGACGTGTCCGGGCGCTCATGCGTGGTGTTCGAGGCCGACCTGCCCGCGGAGGCGGTCGCCGACTTCGATTCCGACCTGCTCGAGGAGTTCATGCGCGCCGTCGCCGGCGCGGCCAAGCTGACCGTGCACGTGACGATCGAACGCGGGACCAACACCCATCACATGGTCGAGGCGGCATTCAAGGCGTTCGCGCGGGCGCTGCGCGAGGCGGTGGCGATCGACCCCGACGTGACCGGGGTGCCCAGCACGAAGGGGCTCCTGTGATCGCGATCCTGGACTACGGCATGGGCAACCTGCGCTCGGTCGAGAAGGCGTTCGCGCACGTGGGTGTCGAGGCCGTCCGCACGCGCGATCACGACGTTGTCCGCCGGGCCGCCGGCGTGGTCCTCCCAGGGGTCGGGGCGATGCCGCGGGCGATGGAGCTGGTGCGCGCACTTGGCTTCGACGAGCTCGTGCGCGAGCGCGCCGCGGCGGGCGTGCCCGTGATCGGCATCTGCATGGGCATGCAGCTGCTGTTCGAGCGCACCGCCGAGCATGGCGGGGCGGAGGGGATCGGTCTGCTGGAGGGCGGCGTCGAGGCGCTGGAGGCGCCTGGGCTGACCGTGCCGCACATCGGCTGGAGCCCGGTCGCCTGGCGGCGCGAGTCGCCGCTCACTGCAGGCCTGCCCGACCCGTGCGCCTTCTACCACGTGCACTCGTTCGCGGCCCGGCCCAGCCACGACGAGGACGTGCTCGGTGCCGCCACCTACGGCATCGAGTTCGCGTCCGTGGTCGAGCGCCAGAACGTGTTCGGGGTGCAGTTCCATCCCGAGAAGTCGGGCCCCGACGGGCTGGCGCTGCTGCGCAACTTCGCCGGGCTGGCCGCGCCGGTGCCCGCATGATCCTGCTGCCCGCGGTGGACATCCGCGACGGCAAGGCGGTGCGCTTGCGCCAGGGCCGCTTCGAGGACGAGACCGTCTACGCCGACGACCCGCTCGAGGCGGCGCGCTCGTTCGTGCAGGCGGGCGCGCGCTACCTGCACGTGGTCGACCTGGACGGTGCCCGCGAGGGCGAGCCGGCCAACCTGGACCACCTCGAGCGAATCACCTCCGAGCTGGGCGTCCCCGTCGAGTACGGCGGCGGCCTGCGCTCGCTGGCCTCGGTGCGCAAGGCGCTGGCCGCGGGCGCCGAGCGCGTGGTGGTCGGCACCGCCGCCTACGGCGACGCCGAGTTCCTGGCCGAGGCGCTGTCGCTCTGGGGCGTCCGCGTGCTGGTGGGCGTGGACGTACGCGGCGGCCGGGTGTCGGTGGCGGGCTGGACGCGCGAGACGCAGATGCTGCCCGAGCAGCTGATCGAGCGGCTCCAGGCGCAGGGTGCCCAGCGGTTCGTGTACACGAACGCCGACCGCGACGGGATGCTGGAGGGGGTCGACGCCGACGAGGTCAGGCGCATCTCCGCCGCCGTGCGCGGGCAGCTGATCTGGTCCGGCGGTGTGGGCAGCGTGGACGACATGCGCACCCTGCGCGACCTGCGGCTGGTCAACCTGACCGGCGTGATCTCGGGCAAGGCGCTGTACGAGGGCCGGTTCACGGTCGAGGAGGCCCAGGCCGAGCTGGACGCGAGGCCGGCGTAGGGGGCGGGATGGGACTGCTCAAGCGCGTCATCCCGTGCCTGGACGTGGACAAGGGCCGTGTGGTCAAGGGCACCAACTTCGTGGACATCCGCGACGCCGGCGACCCCGTCGAGCTGGCCGCCCGCTACCAGGACGAGGGCGCCGACGAGATCGTGTTCCTGGACATCACCGCCTCGCACGAGCGGCGCGAGAACGTGGCCGAGCTCGCCCGGCGGGTTGCAGACGACGTGTTCATCCCGTTCACGATCGGTGGTGGCATCCGCTCGCCTGCCGACGCCCAGACCGTGCTGGACGCCGGCTGCGACAAGGTGTCGGTCAACTCGGCGGCGGTCGACCGGCCCGAGCTGCTGACCGACATGGCCGGCGTGTTCGGGTCGCAGTGCGTGGTGCTGGCGGTTGACGCCCGCCGCCGGGGCGACGGGAGCGGCTACGAGGTGGTGGTGCAAGGTGGGCGCACCGAGACCGGCCGCGAGGCCGTGGAGTGGGTCCGCGAGGGCGTGGAACGGGGAGCGGGGGAGATCCTGCTCACGAGCATGGACCGCGACGGCACCGAGGACGGCTACGAGCTCGAGCTGACGCGGCTGGTGGCGGACGCCGTGGACGTGCCGGTGATCGCATCCGGCGGCGCGGGCCGGCCAGAGCACCTGGTCGAGGCCGTCGACCGCGGCCACGCCGACGCGGTGCTGTGCGCCTCGATCTTCCACTACGGCCAGTACACGGTCGGGGAGGCCAAGCAGGCGATGCGATCGGCCGGCATCGCCGTCCGCCAGTAGCACCGCCACACTGTGTCCGTGGACACCGCCAACCTCCGCGAGCGACTGCGTGCCGTGCCCGGCATGGAGGCGCTCCTGCCCGCGCTCGCCGAGCTGCCACCGGTCTTCCTGGTCGGCGGCGCCGTGCGCGACCTGCTTCGCGGGGAGCGGGCCGTGGACGTGGACGTGGCGGTGGAGGGCGACGGTGTGCTGGCGGCGCAGGAGATCGCACGCCGCGTCGGGGGGACGACCACCCGGCACGAGCGCTTCGGCACCGCGAGCGTGGCCACCGAGCGGCTGAGCGTGCACGTGGCCTCCACACGGACCGAGACCTACTCCGAGCCCGGCGCGCTGCCGCGCGTCAAGTGGGCGCCGCTGACCGACGACCTGGCCCGCCGCGACTTCACCGTGAACGCGATGGCGATCGGGCTCAAGGGCGATGAGCTCGGCCGCCTGCACGACCCCCGGAGGGGCCTTGACGACCTGCGCGAGGGTGTCCTGCGCGTGCTGCACGAGCACAGCTTCGTCGACGACCCCACACGGCTCCTGCGCGCCGCGCGCTACGCCGCCCGGCTGGACTTCGCGCTCGAGCTGGAGACCGAGCGACTGGCCCTGGCAGCGGTCGAGGACGACGCGCTGCTCACGGTGTCCGGCTCGCGGATCCGCCAGGAGCTCCTGCTGGCGCTGGCCGAGACCGATCCCGGCAAGGTCGTCGAGCGCCTGGCCGCGCTGGGCGTGCCGCGGGCGCTGCACCCCGAGCTCGACCCCGATCCGGAGCTGGTCGCGGGCGCGGAGCTGGGCGCGCTCGAGACCGACGCCGATCGCGTGCTCGCCGGGTTCGCCGCCCTGGTCAGCTCCGACCCGCTTTCGCTGGGCTCGTGGCTGGAGCGGCTCCAGCTGCCGGCGCCCGAGCGCGACCGGATCGCGCGCGCGGCCGGGGCGGCGCCGCGCGTGGCCGACGCGCTGCGCCTGCGCGACCAGCGCCCGCCGTCGCAGCTGGCCCGCCTGCTGGCCGGCGAGCCGGCGGAGACGCTGGCCCTGGCTCTGGCCATGGGCGCGCCGCCCGCCGCCATCCTCGACTGGTCGCGGCGGCTTCGCCACGTGCGGCTGGAGATCACCGGCGACGACCTCGTGCGCGCGGGCGTGCCGGAGTCCGCTGCCGTAGGGCGGGCGCTCGAGGGTGCGCTGGCGCGCAAGCTTGACGGCGAGATCGCCGGCCGCGAGCAGGAGCTGGCGGTCGCCCTTGAGATCGCCGGCGAAAATGCGCGCCCGGACGCCCGGGAACAGCATCGGGACGATTCGCGGAGGTGATCGGATGACGACGCCGGCGCCGATCGAGGTCGAGCTGCCGGGCGCCCGTGCCGTGTTCTCGACCCGTGCCGGCGGCGTCAGCGAGGGGCCGTATGCGTCGCTGAACCTCGGGATCCTCACCGACGACGACGGCGACCGGGTGCTGGCGAACCGCGACCGCCTGGCGCGCGTCCTGGGGATAGAGCGGGTGGCGATGGGGATGCAGGTGCACGGCACCGACATCGCCGCGTGGGACGGGCCGTCGGGTGAGCTGATCGAGGTCGACGGTCACGTGACGGACCGCCCCGGCCTGGCGTTGCTGGTGCTGACCGCGGACTGCCTGCCGGTGGCGCTGGCGGCACCAGGGAGGGTGGCGATGCTGCACTGCGGCTGGCGCGGGATCGCGGGCGGGATCATCGCCAACGGTGTCGAGGCGTTCGACCGGCCCCCGGTCGCGGTAGTCGGTCCCGGCATCGGACAGGCCCACTTCGAGGTCGGGCCCGAGGTGCTGGACGCGTTCGCCGACGTCCCCGAGGCCGCCGACGGCCGGTTGCTCGACCTGCGCGCTGTGGCTGAGGCGCGCCTGCGCGCCGCCGGGGTTCAGGATGTGCGCCACGTGGAGCACTGCACCTACGAACGCGACGACCTGTTCTTCTCGCACCGTCGTGACGGCGGCGTGACCGGACGCCAGGCGGGAATCGCATGGCTGACGTGAGGCGCACTTTCACCGGCCTCGACGCGGGCACCGTGCGCACGAACCTGGAACGGGTGCGCGAGCGGATCGGCCCCGACGTGGCGGTGCTTGCCGCGATCAAGTACGTGCCCGCCGACGAGCTGCCCGTGCTGGCCGAGGCGGGGATCGAGCTGGTTGGCGAAAATCGGGCCCAGGAGCTGACCGACAAGCGCCGCGACCACGGCTCGCTGTTCACCTGGGACTTCATCGGTCAACTCCAGAGCCGCAAGGTCAAGGACGTGGCGCCCGCGGTGCGGCTGATCCACTCGGTGGCCTCCGAGTCCGTGCTGCGCAAGCTCGAGGCCAACCCGGCGCCAGAGGTACTGATCCAGGTCAACGTGGCCGGGGAGGAGGGCAAGGAGGGTGTCGTGCCCGCCGAGCTCGGTGACTTCATCGCCCGCTGCCCGATCCCCGTGACCGGCCTCTCGACCATGCCGCCGTTCACCGAGGACGCCGAGGCCAACCGGCCCCACTTCGCCGCGCTGGCCGAGCTGGCGGGCGAGCACGGCCTGCAGCGGCTGTCGATGGGCACGACCCAGGACTACTGGGTGGCGGCCGAGGAGGGCGCGACGATCGTGCGCGTCGGCACGGCGCTCTACGAGTAGGGAGGCGGGATTCGGAAAGTCCTCACAGCAGGGTGCTCCCTGTCGCCCTTCGGAGAAATGCCCGTGGCACGTCCGCTGCTCAGGCCCGGGCGAGGAACTCGGAGATCGCCTTCGAGAGCCGCGCTCCCTGCCACGCCAGCGGCGGCTGGCCCTCGTCCTCGATCACAAGCTCGGCGTCCGGCAGCCGGTCGGCGTACTCGCGCGCGGTGGCCAGCGGGTGCTCGGGGTCGGCGTCATCGCGGCTGCCCACCACCAGCACGGGCACGTCGATCGAGGCCAGGCGGTCGAGGCCGTCGAAGGCCGCCGAGCGGGGGACCTGGCGCAGCGCCTCGGCTACCGCCTCGGGGTGCGCGTGACGCTCGGCGCGCTGGCGCACCGCGGTGCGCGCGCTGTCGCGGAAGCGCTCGGGCAGGGAGCCGACGCCGGTCAGCTCGACGAACGCGTCGATGTCGCCGGCGGCCATGGCGTCGGCGCGGGCATCCCAGCTCTCAAGCGACGAGGCGCCGGTGTAGGCGTTGCCGTCGTAGGCGGGGGTGATCTGCACCAGTGCCCGCACGCGCTCGGGGTGGTCGAGCGCGAACGCGATCGCGGTGGCAGCACCCATCGAGCTGCCTGCCAGGACGCAGCGCTCGATGCCGCGCTCGTCGAGCACGCCCTCCAGGTCGGCCACCAGCTCGGGATAGCCGTACAGGCCGTCGGGCGCGGGTGAGGACTCGCCGTGGCCGCGGGCGTCGTAGGCGACCACGCGGTAGCCGGCGGAGCGGGACAGCATCCGCGAGCCCTGGAGCACGTAACGGCGCGTGGCCGTCAGGCCGTGCAGGCACACCAGCGTTGTCGCGCCCGCGCCCTCCTCGGAACCGGCAAGCGTCAGGCCGGGAGAGGGCGTGCAGATAAACGGATCAGGATCGGCGATCTGGATAATGTGACAACACGCAGGGATTCCCGCACGCCGCGCGAAACCTCATCCCGATGGCCATCAGCGATACCTGGCATAGAGCGCTCGTCTACTTCGGGCTGGCCGAAGAGGAGGACCCGCGCTACGAAACGGTGCCCGACAGGGATCGTGAGCGTGAGCGCGAGCGGGCGCGCGACCGCGGACCGGATCGCGGCCCCGACCCGTACGAGCCCGAGGCCGAGCTCGAGGACCGTTACCGCGAGCGTCCCAACGTGCGCCGCCTACAACGCCGCCGCCGCGACGAGTTCGATGACATCTTCGCCGACGACAGCCCACGCGAGTCCGGTCGCGAGACCCGTGTCCTGCGCTCGGTCGGCGGCAACGGGGGCGCCAGCGCGGCGGCGATGGACCAGGTCCACCTGGTGGTGCCGAAGGCCTTCAACGACGCGCAGGAGATCGCCAACCAGTTCAAGGACGGGATCCCCGTGATCCTGAACCTCCAGGGCATCGACGCGGACCTGTCCAAGCGCCTGATCGACTTCTCGTCCGGCCTGACCTACGCGCTCGACGGAGGCATGCAACGGATCGCCGACAAGGTGTTCCTGCTGACGCCGCGCAACGTCGAAGTGTCCGCCGAGGAGCGCGCGCGGCTCATCGAGAAGGGCTTCTTCAACCAGAGCTAGTTAACTTCCGCCGCGTGAAGCTCGGTTTCATCGGGGCGGGGAGCATGGCGACGGGCCTGGCCCGGGGCCTGGCCGAGCCCGCGCTGGTGTTCGATCCCGACGCCGCGCGCGCCGAGCGGCTGGCCGCGGAGATCGGCGGCGAGGTGGCCAGGTCCAACGCCGACCTGGCCGAGCAGGCCGACGTCGTGGTGCTCGGCCACAAGCCGGACAAGCTCGAGGAGGTGGCCGACCAGGTCGACGGCGCGGCCGACGCGCTGGCGTCGATCGTGGCCGCCACGCGCGTGGACCAGATCGAGGCCGCGTACCCCGGCGTGCCCGTCTACCGGCTGGTGCCCAACATCCCGGTCGAGGTCGGCCGGGGAGTGTTCGGCTATGCGCGCGGCAGCCACGCCGCCGACGGGCCCGAGGACGAGCTGCTGCAGTTGCTTGGCCGCTGCGGCACGGTGATGGAGCTCGACGAGCCGCTGCTCGAGCCGGCGATGGCAGTGATGAGCTGCGGGCCGGCGTTCATGGCGCTCGTCGTGCAGTCGCTGGCGGACGCCGGCGAGCGTCACGGCCTCGAGCCGAAGACCGCCGCCCGGCTGGTGGTCGAGACGATGGCCGGCAGCGCCGCCTACCTGGACGCGAACGACCTGGACGCCGCCGAGCTTCGCCACCGCGTGGCCACCCCCGGCGGCGTGACCGAGCGCGGCTTGGCCGTACTCGAGGATCGCGGCCTGCCCGCCGCCCTCGGCGCCGCCGTTGACCTCGTGGTCGAGGCGGCGCAGTGACGCTGATCGCGCTCACCCGCGGCGACATCGCCGACTACGTCGGCACGCTGATCCTCGTCTACACGATCCTGATGATCGTCTGGGTGATCCTGAGCTGGATCCCCCGCCTGCCGTACAACCCGGTGCTGACCGCGGTCGTGGGGTTCGTGAACGACGTGGTGAACCCATACGTCGGCCTCTTCCGCCGCTTCATCCCGCCGCTGAAGCTGGGCCCGGGCGCGCTGGACCTGAGCCCGATCGTCGCGTTCCTGGTGCTGTACATCGTTGGCGGCATCGTGGTCGGTCTGATTCGGGGCTAGATGGCTGGTTCGACGGCCGCGCGCGCCCGGGGCTGGGCCCGCGCCGCCGCAACGGTGGTGGCGGTCGTGGCCGTCGACCAGGTCACGAAGGTCGCGGCCGACAACGGGATCGACCGTGGCGACAGCATCAACGTGTTCTTCGGGCTCGACCTGACGAACACGCGCAACCGCGGCGTCGCGTTCGGCTTCCTGGACGGCAAGGGCGGCGTGGTCGGCGCGCTGATCGCAGTCGCGCTGCTGGCGCTGGTGATGTGGTTCGCCGTCAACGCGGCCCGTGCATGGCTGTGGCTGCCGGTAGGCCTCCTGCTTGGCGGCGCGATCGGCAACCTGATCGACCGCGCGCGCGAGGGCGCGGTGATCGACTTCATCGACCCGATCGCCTGGCCGGCGTTCAACGTGGCCGACATCTGCATCGTGGCCGGGGTGCTGGCGATGCTGTACGTGATGGAGGGACCGGTGGGCCGTGCGCCTTGACGCGTTCCTGGTCGAGCGCGGGCTGATGCCGACCCGGGCCGCGGCCCAGCGGGCGATCGACCAGAAGCGCGTGACGGTGAACGGCAGGCCGCGCCCGAAGTCGCACCGCGTCGGCCCGGGCGAGGACGTGCGCGTGGCACCGGAGCGAGAGGCGCCCGATCCGCCGCCCGCCGACGTCACGTTCGAGGTGGCCTACGAGGACGCCGCGCTGCTGGTGGTGGACAAGCCCGCGGGCATCGTCGTGCATCCGGGTGCGGGCAACGAGCACGGCACGCTCGCCCAGGCGCTCACGGGCCGCGCGGCCGGCGGCCCGGACCCCGACCGGCCCGGCATCGTGCACCGCCTCGACCGCGACACCTCCGGCCTGCTGGTGGTGGCCAAGTCCGAGGCGGCCCATGCCGAGCTGGCCCGGATGATCCGCGACCGCGAGGTGACCCGCCGCTACCTGGCGCTGGTCGACGGCAGGCCGCCGGCGGCGTCGGGCTCGATCGAGGCGCCACTGGGACGCGACCGCCGCCGGCGCACGGTCATGTCCTCGGACACCGACAAGCCGCGAGCGGCGATCACCCATTTCGAGCTCGCCGAGGCGCTCCCGCGGACCACGCTGCTGGAGGTGACGCTGGACACCGGGCGCACCCACCAGATCCGTGCGCACCTGCTGGCGATCGGCCATCCGGTCTGTGGCGACCCACGCTACGGGGGCTCGGGAGCCGGTGCGCGGCTGGGTCTGACACGCCAGTTTTTGCACGCGCATGTGCTCATGTTTCGTCATCCGGACACGGGGGAAGAAATCCGGTGCGAGTCCAAAACACCCGCCGATCTGCGCCGAGCACTCGACGCAGCGAGGCGGGAGCCAGTGTCCGGAGGGCCAGACGGGCACTGATATCGAGGCGGGGCGGTTCTTTCGGGAGCCGCCTCGTTTTCGTTGCGGTCCGGCACGTCGAGGTGAACGCGAAGCGTGCGCCGCACGGCGTCAGGTCTCCTTTCGGTGCGTGCGTCTATCCTCCCGGGACAAATCAACTACCCCGCCGGACCTCACGCGGGTCCTGCCCGGGCATCCAGCCCGGGTCCGCGCCGAGAACGGCGGAGAACAGATGGATCGGGCGACGTGCCCGACCCTCAGCACCACAACCAAAGGAAACGATTCAGTTGGCTCAGGTATCGCTCAGGGAGCTGCTGGAGGCCGGGGTCCACTTCGGCCACCAGACGCGCCGCTGGAACCCGAAGATGCGCCGGTTCATCTTCGGCGAGCGCAGCGGCATCCACATCATCGACCTCCAGCGGACCGAGGTCCTGCTCGAGCGCGCGCAGCAGTTCGCCGGCAACGTGGCCGGCCGCGGCGGCACGGTGCTGTTCGTGGGCACCAAGAAGCAGGCGCGCGACACCGTCAAGGAGGCAGCCGAGTCATGCGGCATGCCGTACGTCCACCAGCGCTGGCTGGGCGGGCTGCTGACCAACTTCCAGACCGTCAACAAGCGCATCAAGCGCCTGCACGAGCTCACGGAGTGGACGGAATCGGGTCAGATGGAGCTGCTGCCGACGCGCGAGCGGATCGCGGCCCAGAAGGAGCACGCGAAGCTCGACTACAACCTCGGCGGCGTGCGCAACATGCAGCGCGCGCCCGACGCGATTTTCGTGGTCGACCTCAAGACCGAGGCGATCGCGCTGCGCGAGGCCGCCCGGTTGCGGATCCCCGTGATCGGGCTAGTGGACACCAACTGCGACCCCGACCCGGTCGACTTCGTGATACCCGGCAACGACGACGCGATCCGCTCCTGCAAGGTCATCGTGGAGGCCATCGCCGGCGTCGTCTCCGAGGAGAGCGGCCGCTTCCGCGCCGAGGAGGAGGCCGCCCGCAAGGAGGCCGAGGAGCAGGCCCGCAAGGAGGCCGAGGAACAGCAGCGCAAGGAGGCCGAGGAGGCCGCCAGGCGCGAGGCCGAGGAGCAGGCACGCAAGGAGGCCGAGCCGGCCGCCGACGCGCCGCCCGCCGAGACCGCGCCCGCCGAGCCCGCGCCCGCCAGCGAGCAGCGTGTATTCGACCCCAGCGAGGAGTCCTGACGTGAGTGAGGCCACCATCTCGGCCAAACAGGTCAAGGAGCTGCGCGACCGGACGGGCGCGGCGATGATGGACAGCAAGCACGCCCTGGTCGAGGCCGGCGGCGACCTGGACAAGGCGATCGAGCTCCTGCGCGTCAAGGGCCAGGCCAAGGCGGCCAAGCGCGGCGACCGGGCCGCCAGCGAGGGCCTCGTGGTGTCGTACGTGCACCACAACGGCAAGGTCGGCGCGCTCGTGGAGGTCAACTGCGAGACCGACTTCGTGGCCCGCAACGACGAGTTCGTGGAGTTCGCGCGCGAGGTCGCATCGCACGTGGCCGCTTCGAGCGTGAAGTACGTGGTCGAGGACGAGGTGCCCGAGGAGGACCGCGACGCCGAGTTGCGCGTGCTCAAGGAGCAGGCCGCCGGCGAGGGCAAGCCGGAGGATGTCCAGCAGAAGATCGCCGAGGGCCGGATGCGCAAGTGGCTCGAGGAGACCGTGCTGCTCAACCAGAAGCACATCAACGAGGACAAGCACGACGGCAAAACGATCGAGCAGCTGCGCGCCGAGCTGTCCGCTAACACGGGCGAGAACGTCGTCGTGCGCCGCTTCTCGCGCTTCCGGATCGGGGAGTAGCCGGACATTGGCGGAGACCGCCGCGTTCGGCCGGGTGCTGCTTAAGCTTTCGGGCGAGGCTCTGATGGGCAGCCAGGAGTACGGCGCCGACCCCGAGCGCGTGGCGTCGATCGCCTCCGAGGTCAAGAAGGTCAGCGATCGCGGCGTCGAGATCGCCGTGGTCGTAGGCGGTGGGAACATCTACCGCGGCATGTCGGGCGCGGCCGCCGGCATGGACCGCGCGACCGGCGACTACATGGGCATGCTGGCCACAGTGCTGAACGCGCTGGCGGTCCAGGACGCGCTTGAGAAACAGGGCGCGGAGACGCGGGTGATGTCCGCCATGGACATCGCCGAGGTGGCCGAGCCGTACATCCGCCGGCGGGCGATGCGCCACCTGGAGCGCGGCCGGGTCGTGATCTTCGCCGCCGGCACCGGCAACCCGTTCTTCACCACCGACACCGCGGCGGCGCTGCGAGCGCTCGAGATGCACGCCGAGGTCATCCTGATGGCCAAGAACGGCGTCGAGGGCGTGTACAGCGCCGACCCGCGGTCGGATCCCGACGCCAGCTTCATCGAGACGATCACGCACCGTGAGGCGATCGAGCAGCAGCTGGCGGTGATGGACGTGACGGCGCTGTCGCTGTGCATGGACAACAACCTGCCGATCCACGTCTTCAACATGGATGACGAGGGCAACATCGACCGGATAGTGTGCGGCGAGAGGGTGGGAACGGTGGTGGCGACAGGTGGATAGCGAGCTCGCGCGCGAGTTCATGGCCGAGGCCGAGGACCGCATGACGAAGTCCGTCGAGGCGACCCGCAACGAGTTCGCCACCGTGCGCACCGGCCGCGCGTCGCCACAGCTGCTGGATCGCGTGGAGGTGGACTACTACGGCGCGATCACGCCGCTCAAGCAGCTGGCCAACGTGTCGGCCAGCGAGGCCCGGATGCTCACGATCACGCCATACGACAAGTCGTCGATCAAGGCGATCGAGAAGGGCATCCTCGAGTCCGACGTCGGCCTGACCCCGTCGAACGACGGCAACCTGATCCGCCTGACGGTGCCGGAGCTGACCGAGGAGCGCCGGCGCGAGATGGTAAAGGTGGTGCACGGGATCGCCGAGCAGGGCCGCGTGGCCATCCGCAACACCCGCCGCGACGTACAGAACGACCTGCGCGAGCTCAAGAAGGAGGGTGAGATCGGCTCCGACGACGAGCACCGCGCCGAGGCCGACCTCCAGAAGCTCACCGACGCCCGCGTTGGCGAGATCGACGCGCTGCTGGCGGGCAAGGAGGAAGAGATAATGGGGGAGACCTCGTAGATGCCGACGCTGGATCGGGCATCCTGCCCGATCCAGAGAACGACGCCTCCGCCGACATGGCTGCTGTACCCCGCTATGTAGCGATCATCACCGACGGCAACGGGCGCTGGGCGCAGGAACGCGGGGAGTCGCCGCTGGCCGGCCACGAAGCCGGCGCGGACACGGTCAAGGCACGGCTGCGCGATGCCGCCCGGCTGGGTATCGAGGAGCTGACCGTGTACTCGTTCTCGACCGAGAACTGGAACCGGTCGGCCAGCGAGGTCGCCGGGCTGATGGCAATGTTCGGCGAGCGGATCGACGCCGAGACGCCCGAGCTGCACGACGAGGGCGTGCGGATGCGCTTCATCGGTCGCCGCGCGGGCGTGGCGGACGAACTTCAGGAAAAGATGGACTGGGCCGAGCGCACAACGGCGGACAACACCCGCATCACGCTGTTCGTGGCGTTCAACTACGGCGGCCGGGCGGAGATCGTCGACGCGGCGCGAACGTTCACGGACGGGGACGAGTCCGACTTCGCCCGGCTGCTCTATGCGCCCGAGATGCACGAGCCCGACCTGCTCATCCGCACGAGCGGCGAGCAGCGCATCTCGAACTACCTGCTGTGGCAGTGCGCCTACTCGGAGTTCGTGTTCCGGGACGAGCTGTGGCCGGACTTCTCGACCGAGGCGTTCGAGCAGTCGCTGGCGGAGTATGCGCGCCGCAAGCGCCGTTTCGGGGGTCGCTAGATGTCGGACCTGACGCGCCGGGTCCTGTTCGCGATACCGCTCGTGGCCGCCGCGATCTTCATCGTGACCGGCGGCAAGGAGGTGTTCGCGGCCGGGCTGGCGATCCTTGGCGTGCTGGCGCTCAGCGAGCTGTACGGGCTGATGCGGCGCGCGCGTCCGGTCGACCTGGCCGGGTTCCTGGCAGTGGGCGCGATGATCGTGTTGGCCACCTACGAGGAGCGATCGTCCGTGCTGATCGCGTTGGTGGGCGCATTCCCGCTGGTGTTCCTGCTGGCGCTCGTGCGCGAGCGGCTGGACAACCTGGCGTGGGGGGTGGCGGCCACGATCTTCGGCATCGTCTGGATCGGCCTGCCGCTGGCCCACGCGGTGTTCCTGCGCGAGCTGCCACACGGGCAGACGCTGCTGGTCGACGTCCTGATCGCCACCTTCATCGGCGACACCGCCGCCTACCTCGGCGGCCGCGTCTGGGGCCGCACTCCGCTGGCGCCCGACATCTCGCCGAACAAGACGCTGGAGGGGTTCGCCGCGGGGGTGGTGGGCGGCACGATCGCGTTCTGGGCGGCGGGCACGTACTCGGACTGGCTGACCGGAACCGACGCGCTGGCGATCGGCTTTCTCGTGGCGGTAACCGCCCCGCTCGGCGATCTGTTCGAGTCCGCGCTCAAGCGCGACCTCGACGTCAAGGACACCAGCACGCTGTTCGGCCCCCACGGCGGCGTGCTCGATCGCCTCGACGCGGTCTTCTTCACTGTCGTCGTGGGCTTCTACGCGGCGCTCGCCTTCGGCTACGGCTAGCGCTCAAGCCGACGCGATCGGCACCCGATACAAGTCGTGATGCCCGCTGAACGGCTGGTCCCGGAAGAGCGCGAGGTCCTCATGCAGGTCGCGTCAGCGGCTGCCAGCGCGAGCGGCCTCGACGAGCTGCTCGAGCGCACCTCGGAAGCAGCGCGGGCCGCGATGGGCGCCGCCTCGCTGTCGATCAGCCGCTGGGAGCGCGATCTGACGGTCATGCGCACGCTGATCAACGTCGGTGACCTTGGCGTCGGTGAGGAGCGCTGGCCCGATGACGAGACCTACGGCCTCCGAGGCCACCCGAGCGTCGACCGGCTGCTGCGCACGGGCCAGCCCTACTTCAACGCCGTCGACGACCCGGCCGCCGACCCACGCGCGGTCGCGCTGCTCGAGAGCCTCGGCAAGGAGTCGGACATCGGCGTGCCGATCGTGGTCGAGGGTGAGGTCTGGGGCGAGGTGTGGGCAACCACGGCACCCGGCTCGCCGCGCTTCACCGGCAGCGATGTGCGCTTCCTTGAGGCGATCGCCGGCCAGCTCGGGGGCGTGGTCGCGCGTGGCGAGATGTTCGCGCGCGTCTCCCGGCTCGCGTACGAGGACGAGCTGACCGGGCTTGCCAACCGCCGCGCCCTCGACGAGCAGCTGGGCTCGGCGCTGGGAGCGTGGCGTGAGGGCGCCCAGCCGCTGGCGCTGCTTGTCTGCGACGTCGACGAGCTGAAGACCATCAACGACGAGCGTGGGCACCACGCCGGTGACCGTGCCCTGCGCCGTGTCGGCCAGGCGCTGGTCAAGGCGGCTGCGCCCGTGCCCGGTGCCTTCGTGGCCCGCATGTCCGGGGACGAGTTCGCGGTCGTGCTGGCCGGGACCAGCCTCGACGTGGCAGGCAGGGTGGCCGCGAGCGCGCTTCGAATCCTGCGCGAGGAGCGCGATACCACGGTCTCCCTGTCGTGCGGCGTGGCGGCGGCGGGACCGGGTACCGACCGGGCCCAGCTGCTGATGCGCGCCGCCGATGCGGCTCAGTACGCGGCCAAGCGCCGTGGCGGCGCCCAGGTCTGCTCGGCCGGGGTCGACGATTTCCACGAGCTGCTGGCCGCGGGCGATGGCACGCCCCCGCGGCGTCGTGCCCGCCGCCGCAGCCAGGCCGAGCGAACCGCCGAGACCGCCGGGCGGGTGCTCGGCCTGCTGGACACCAGCCTGGCGCGGCGGCCGACCGTCGACCGGCTCGAGGCCGTGTGCAGCGCGCTGGCCGAGCAGGCCAATGCCGCCGGCTGGACGGTGTCGTTCGCCGACCAGGGCGCGGACTCGATCCGCTCACTCGCGGCGGCGGACGGGCGCGACTCGCTGCTGCGCGGGCTGCGGGTGGGCCTGGAGGACGAGGTCTACACCCTGTCCGACTATCCGGCAACCGATCGCCTGGTGGCGCGCGGCTGCGGGACGTTCCAGGTCGACCGCTACGACCGCTCGGCCGACCCCGCCGAGCGCCGGCTGCTCGACGAGATCGGCTACAGCGCCGTGCTGGCGGCCGCCGCGACCGACCCGACGGGCGCCTACCTCGTCGAGCTGTACGCCGACGGCGACACACGCGATCTGACCGGGCTTGGCGTCTCGCTGTCGATGCTGGTGCGCGCCGCCGTCACGAACTCCGCGAGCGCCGTGGCCGTGTCCCGGCAGCTGCGCGACCAGAACCGGCACATCGACGTCACCGCCGCGATCGGCTCGCGTCTCGCGCGGGCCGAGTCCGAGCTCGAGGCGGCAGAGATCGTGGTCGAGGAGCTGCACGCCGCCTACGGCTGGCCATTGTGCGGCGTCGCCAAGCTGACGCCGAGCGGCGAGGTCGAGAGCCTGGCGTCGCGCGGCCCGATCACCGCACGCTGGAAGGAGATCTGGCGCCAGTCCGCCAACGTTGGCCTGATCGGCCGGGCGCTGCGCGAGCGTGGGCCGGTGGTTGTTGGCGATGTCCTGGCCGAGCCCGACTACAGGCAGATCGACTCGGGCCACTCGATTCGCTCCGAGGCCTGCATCCCGCTCTGGGCCGGCGACCGGACCTGGGGCGCGATCGACCTCGAGGACGAGCAGCCGGACGCCTTCGGCGAGGACGAGGTCCGCCTGCTGACCGCCGTCGGCGATCGGCTCAGCGCGGCGCTGCACGCATTCGAGCTGGCCGAGCAGGTACGTGCCCATTCGCATCTGAAGTCCGCGATCTAGCTCTCCTACACTGCGTCGGATGCGCAGGATCCTGATCGTCGGCTCCACCGGCTCGATCGGCACCCAGGCCCTTGACGTGATCTCCCGCAGCGATGCGCTGGAGGTCGTCGGGCTTGCGGCCGGGGCCAACGCCGACCTGCTCCTCGAGCAGGCGGGGAGCTTCGGCGTCGAGACGGTGGCGCTGGCCGACCCCGACGCCGCGGCCCGCGCGGGCGAGTGGACCGGCGGGCGGGTCCTGGCCGGGGCGGAGGGTCTTGTGGAGCTGATCACAGAGTCGGACGCCGACCTGGTGCTGAACGCGCTCGTGGGGTCGGCCGGGCTGGGGCCGACGGTTGCGGCGCTGGGCGAGGGCATCGACCTGGCGCTTGCAAACAAGGAGAGCCTGGTCGTCGGCGGCGACCTCGTCATGGCCCTCGCCGAGGCCACCGATACCCGCATCCTGCCCGTGGACTCCGAGCACTCGGCACTGTTCCAGTTGCTGGAGGGCGAGGCGCCCGGGGACGTTGACGCGCTCCAGCTGACCGCCTCCGGCGGGCCGTTCCGCGGCCGCACCGACCTGGATGGCATCTCGGTGGCCGACGCGCTCGCGCACCCGACCTGGCAAATGGGCGGCAAGATCACGATCGACTCGGCAACGCTGATGAACAAGGGCCTCGAGGTGATCGAGGCCCACCACCTGTTCGGGCTCGACTACGACCGGATCGACGTGGTCGTGCACCCACAGTCGATCGTGCACTCGCTGATCCACCTGGCCGACGGCGCCTCGCTGGCCCACCTCGGCTACCCGGACATGCGCGTGCCGATCTCATACGCGCTGCACTACCCCGACCGCGCGGACGTCCCCGTCCGCCGCCTGGACCTTGCCGAGCTCGGCGAGCTGACGTTCGGGGCGCCCGACGAGGACACCTTCGCCTGCCTGCGCCTGGCCCGCGACGCCGGCCGCGCGGGCGGCAGTGCGCCGTGCGTGCTGAACGCCGCCAACGAGATCGCCGTACAGGCGTTCCTGGACGAGCGGCTGTCGTTCGCCGGCATAGCCGCGGTGATCGAGAGCACCCTCGAGGCGATGCCGGTGGCGCCCGTGGGGCACTTCGCCGACCTGTTCACGGTTGACGCCGAAGCGCGTCAGCGCGCCCGCGAGGCCCTGGCCGGGATGGCGACCGCATGAGCGGGCTGAGCTGGATCCTGGCGTTCGCGGGCTTCGCGTTCCTCGTGGTCGCGCACGAGCTGGGCCACTTCAGCGTGGCCAAGCTCGTGGGCATGCGGGTGGAGAAGTTCTCGCTCTTCTTCCCACCCACGATCGCGTCGGTCAAGCGCGGTGAGACCGAGTACGCGATCGGCGCGATCCCCGCGGGCGGCTACGTGAAGATCAGCGGCATGAACCCCGACGAGGAGCTTCCCGAGGAGGTCCGCGACCGGGCATACCACGCCCAGCCGGTGTGGAAGCGGATCGCGGTGATCCTGGCCGGCCCGGCGGTGAACCTGGTGCTCGCGCTGCTGCTGCTGTTCGTCTTCTTCGCGTTCGTGGGCGCCGCTGGGCCCGCCACCGACAAGGTCGAGCAGACCGAGAAGGGCTACCCCGCCGCCGCCGTGCTCAAGCCGGGCGACCGGATCGTCTCGGTCGACGGGGTCACGGGCGGCCCGGAGAAGCTGTCGCCGCAGATCGCCAAGCACAAGTGCGCCGGCACGCCCGAGAAGGGCTGCGCCGCCGCCAACCCGGCGCGGCTGGTCGTCGAGCGGGGAGGCGACCGCCGTGAGCTGAGCGTCAGGCCCATCTACGACCCCGGCCAGGAGCGCACCCGGCTCGGCTTCGCGTTCACGCCCGGCCCCGATGTCACGCTTCCGGCCGGCGAGGCGCTGACGACCTCGCTGGACCGCTTCTGGTTCATCGCCAAGCAGACCGCTGCGCTGCCCGCACGGCTGTTCGACGCCCAGCAGCGCAGGGAGATCTCCGGCATCGTCGGGTCCTACGAGGTCACACGCCAGACGATCCTGGTCGACTTCGGCCAGGTCGTGGCCATCCTGGCCCTGATCTCCCTGTCGCTGGCCATCATCAACCTGTTCCCGTTCCTGCCGCTCGACGGCGGGCACATATTCTGGGCGATCGTCGAAAAGGTGCGCGGTCGGCCGGTGGCGCTGGCCACGATGGAGCGGGCGGGGGTGGTCGGCATGATGCTCGTGCTGGGATTGTTCATCCTCGGCCTCTCGAACGACATCGGAAGACTGACCGGAGAGGGCTTCCAGGTCAGATGAGGGCCGGCGAAGCCGGGCCGTTCACGGCGCCGGGACGGCGCCAGCCCACACGAGGCGCGGCCAGGGACGGCCGCAAGAGCTAGGGTGCCCGCATGGAGAGTGCGACCACCCCTGCGGCGGGGACCAGCCGCCCCAAGGCCCTCGACGCCAGGACGATGGCCGAGGCATTCCAGACCACCGCGGAGCAGTACGGCGAGCGGCCCGCCATCCGCACCAAGGGCGACGAGCAGACGTACACCTGGGCGCAGTACGCCGCCAAGGTCGAGGAGCTGGCGCGCGGGCTCGCCGCGCTGGGCGTCAAGCGCGGCGACGCGGTCGGCTCGATGCTGACCAACCGGCCCGAGTTCCACTTCTTCGACACCGCCGCGATGCACCTCGGGGCCACACCGTTCTCGGCCTACAACACGTACACGGTCGACCAGGTCAAGTACCTGGTCGAGGACTCCGACGCCAAACTGATGGTCACCGAGAGGGCGTTCCTGGACACCGTGCTGGCGGTGCGCGACGGCGACGGCCCGCTGCAGACGGTGATCGTGGTCGACGGCGACGGCGAGAGCGACACCCTGACCACGGCCGAGGTGATCGACGGCGGCGACCCCGGCTTCGACTTCGAGGCGGCCTGGAAGGGCGTCGAGGCGGACGACGTGCTGACGCTGATCTACACGTCGGGCACGACCGGGCCGCCCAAGGGCGTGCAGCTGACCCACGACAACGTCGTGTTCGCCATCGGCGCGATCGAGGACATCATCAAGTTCCCCGACGGCGGCCGGGTGATCTCGTGGCTGCCCTACGCCCACATCGCCGAGCGCCAGTGCAGCCAGTACCTGCCGATGGTCATGGGCTTCACCACCACGGACTGCCCCGACCCGCGCCAGGTGATGGCGTACATGCCCGAGGTGCGGCCTACGTGGTTCTTCGCCGTGCCGCGGATCTGGGAGAAGCTCAAGGCCGGGCTCGAGGCGATGGTTGCCGGCGAGCAGGATGAGGCCAAGAAGGCGGGCCTGGAGAAGGCGTTCGAGGTCGGGCTCCAGAAGGTCCGGCTCGAGCAGGCCGGCGAGCCTGTGCCCGACGAGCTGGCCGCTGCCCACGCGGAGCTGGACGAGAAGGTGCTTGCGAAGGTCCGCGAGACGCTCGGCTTCGACCAGATCGTGGCCGTGAACGTGGGCGCCGCTCCGACGCCCGCCGAGGTGCTGGAGTTCTTCCACGCCATCGGGATCCCCGTGGCCGAGCTGTGGGGCATGTCCGAGACCTGCGGCGCGGGCGCGGTCAACCCGCCGGACAAGATCAAGATCGGCTACGTCGGACCGGCCACGCCGGGATGCGAGCTGAAGCTGGCCGACGACGGCGAGGTGCTGGTCAAGAGCCGGTTCGTGATGAAGGGCTATCGCAACCTGCCCGACAAGACGGCCGAGACGATCGACGACGACGGCTGGCTGCACACCGGCGACATCGGCGAGTTCGACGACGACGGCTACCTCAAGCTGGTCGACCGCAAGAAGGAACTGATCATCAACGCCGCGGGCAAGAACATGAGCCCGGCCAACATCGAGGCGCACGTCAAGTCCTCGAGCCCGTTGATCGGCCAGGCCGTCGCGATCGGCGACGGCAAGCCCTACAACGTGGCGCTGATCACGCTCGATCCCGACTTCGCTCCCGGCTTCGTCGAGCAGAACGGCCAGGATGCGGTCCAGGCCGAGGTCCAGCGCGGCGTCGACGCGGCCAACGAGAAGCTCGCGCGCGTCGAGCAGATCAAGAAGTTCACCGTCCTCGACGAGGACTGGCAGCCCGGCGGCGAGGAGCTGACACCGACAATGAAGCTCAAGCGCAAGCCGATCTCCGAGAAGTACGCCGCCGAGATCGAAGCGCTGTACGCCGGCTAGCGCCGGCGGGCTCGCCCTCAGGCTCGCGCGGCCGCGAACGTCTCGCGTGCCACGGCGACGAAGTCCTGTACGACCGGGCGTGTGTCGCCGGTCCGCCATGCGACGCCGACGTCGGCGCCCTCGAGGCCTGCCACCGGGCGATACACCACACCCGATTCGGGCCCGGCGCCGCCCAGCACGCGCTCACGCACGAGGTTGATGCCGAGGCCGCTGCGAATGCCCTCCACGAGCCCGTCAAGGCCGCGAAACTGGGCCACGATGTGCGGTGGCCGGCCACCGCGGTGGTTGATCGCCATCCAGAAGTCGCGGAAGATCGGGTCGGCGGTCACGAAGTCGAACGTCGGCTCGGCCACGAGCTGCTCGATGGTCAGCTCGTCGTGTGCGGCCAGGGCGTGCGCCGTGGCCATTGCGGCTCCGCGCGGGTCAGACCAGAGGGTGACCGTTTCCAGGCCCGCGTGGTCGAACGCGCCCACGACCACCCCGACGTCGGCCATGCCCTCCCGCAGGCCCGCTGCCGGGTCGGCCACGTCGCCGAAGTGCACCCGCACGTCGACGTCGGGGTGCTGCTCGCGGAACCGCTCGATCGCAGGCACCAGCGGCTCGTAGTCCGCGGGCACAACCAAGCCGACGGTGAGGACGGTGGTTGCCCTCCCGGTGGCCTTGGTCGCGGCCACGGCGCGGTCGGCGGCTTCCAGTACGACGCGCGCCTCCTCCAGCAGCACCCTCCCGGCGTCGGTCAGCTCGACCTTGCGCGTGGTGCGCTCCAGCAGCTGGACGTCGATCCGCTCCTCGAGCCGCCTGATCTGAGCGCTCAGGGCCTGCTGGGCCAAATGCAGCCGCTTGGCCGCCTGGGTGAAGTTCAGCTCCTCGGCGACCGCCACGAACGCGCGCAGGTGCTTCAGCTCGACATCCACCCAGGCATGATCGGACAGCGCGGGTGGCGCGTCAACAACGCAGCGGTGTGGGTCTGACTCCGCCTTGCTGTTGGACCGCCTGGCGATTGCGGTCCACGATGATGCCCATGAACACAAGCACTGCCGCCACCAACCTCGAGCCGCTGCGGTCCGCCGTGTCGGGAACCGTTCTGCTGCCCGGCGACGAGGGCTGGGACATGGGCCGCCAGGCCTGGAACCTGGCCGTCGACCAGCTGCCCGCCGCCGTCGTGTTCGCCGACGACGCCGACGACGTGGCCGCCGCCGTGCGCTTCGCCTCCCAGGCGGGTCTGCGGGTCACCGGCCAGGGCACCGGCCACGCCGCCGCCACGCACGACACGCTCGCCGACACGGTGCTGGTCAAGACGATCCGGATGGCCGCCGTGAGCGTGGACCCGGAGGCCCGCACGGCGCGGGTCGAGGCCGGCGTCCTTGTGGGCGACCTGGCCGCCAGCGCCCAGGAGCACGGCCTCGCCGCCGTGACCGGGTCGTCGCCTGACGTGGGCGTGATCGGCTTCACGCTCGGCGGAGGCCTGGGCTGGCTGGGACGCAGCGTCGGCTTCGCCTGCAACGGCGTCCGCGCCATCGAGCTGGTGACCGCCGACGGCGAGCAGGTGCGTGTGCACGCCGACGAGCGCCCGGACCTGTTCTGGGCTCTGCGCGGCGGCGGCGGCTCGTTCGGCATCGTCACCGCGATCGAGGTCGACCTGCACCCACTCGCCGAGCTGTACGCAGGCGGCGTGATGTTCGACGTCGAGCATGCCCCTGCGGTCTTCCGCGCCTACCGTGAGTGGGCCCGCGCGCAGGGCAGCGAGGTGACCTCGAGCGTCCGCTTTCTGACCCCGCCGCCGATCCCGGAGGTGCCCGAGCCGATCCGCGGCCGGCCGCTGGTGGCGGTGACCGCAGCCTACGCGGGCGATACGGCCGAGGGCGAGCGCGCGCTGGCGCCGCTGCGCGACTTCGCGCCGTCCGTCATGGACATGCTCGGAGTGGTGCCGGCCGCGGCGCTGTGCCGGATCCACGGCGACCCCGAGCAGCCGGTGCCGGGCGTGGGCGGCAAGAGCACCGTGATCGCCGAACTTGCCGATGAGACGATCGACGCGCTGGTGGCCGTCGCCGGCGCGGACTCCGGCAGCCCGCTGCTCCAGGTCGACCTGCGCCACCTCGGTGGCGCACTCGGCACGGCGCCCTCTGATGCGGGCGTGCTTGGATCGCTGGAGGGTGAGTTCGCCATCGCCGCCGTCGGCGTGCCGATGGGGCCGATCACCCCCGACGCGATCGAGGCCCACCTGGAGAAGCTGCACGCGGCGCTGGAGCCATGGAGCACCGGCGGCAGCTACCTCAACTTCAGCGAGGTCCCGAGCGATGGCTCGACCCACTTCGGCGCCGACGTCTATGCGGAGCTGCGGCGCGTCAAGGCGGACGTGGATCCGCAGGGCACCATCCGCGGCGGCCAGGACATACCACCTGCTCGTTAGTGTTCAAGGCCGAAATGGCCTCCAAACGACAGATAGACGTGGGCGGCGTGAAGATCGGCGGCGGCGCGCCCGTGGCGGTGCAGTCGATGACCAAGACCGAGACCGCCGACTACGACGCCACGCTCAGGCAGATCAACGCGATCGCCGACGCGGGCGCCGACATGGTCCGCTGCGCGGTGCCGCGCGACAAGGACGTGGAGGCCCTCGGGCGGCTGGTCGAGGTCAGCCCGATCCCGATCATCGCCGACATCCACTTCAACCACACGCTGGCGCTGAAGGCGATCGACGCGGGCGCCCACTGCGTGCGCCTGAACCCGGGCAACATCGGCGGGCCCGAGAAGGTGGCCGAGGTGGCCGACCGCGCCAAGGCCGCCGGCGTGCCGCTGCGCATCGGCGTGAACTCCGGGTCGCTGCCCAAGCACCTGCACGAGCTCGAGCGCCAGAACTCCGTCGAGGCGCTGGTCCAGGCCGCGGTCGAGTTCGTGCAGCTGATGGAGCGGCTCGAGTTCGAGGACTTCAAGGTGTCGATCAAGTCGACCTCCGTCCCCAACACGATCGCCTCCAACCGGCTGCTGTCCAGCAAGATCGACTACCCGCTGCACCTCGGCATCACCGAGGCGGGAACCAAGTGGACCGGATCGCTGAAGTCCTCGGTCGGGCTCGGCACGCTCCTGGCCGACGGCATCGGCGACACGATCCGGATCTCGCTGTCCACCTTCCACGCCGAGGAGGAGGTCAAGGTCGGCTGGGAGATCCTGAAGGCCCTGAAGCTGCGCGAGCGGGGCCCGGTGCTGATCGCGTGCCCAACGTGCGGCCGGCTGCAGTTCGACATGGACTCGGTCGTGCAGGACATCGAGACGCGGCTGGAGTCCTACGACGACGCGATCGAGGTTGCCGTGCTGGGCTGCGCGGTCAACGGCCTCGGCGAGGCCGCCCACGCCGATTTCGGCATCACCGGCGCCAAGAATGAGGGCCTGATCTTCGCGCACGGCAAGCCGCTGCGAAAGGTCAAGCAGGACGACCTCGTCGACGAGCTGTTCGCCGAGATCGACAAGTCGATCGACGCCGGCACGATCGTGTTCGAGGAGCAGAAGGCCGCCGAGGGCGCCGAGTGGCTCGAGCGGATCGAGGAGGAGAACGCGGGCGAGCTCACGCCCGAGCGCCTGGCCGCGCTGGAGGCGAAGGCGGCCACCGCCGAGGCCATGAACACCGGCACCGAGCTGCCGATGGCGCCCGCGTCGGGTGCCAACCGCAAGCAGGTCAAGCCGCGCGAGCGCCTGGACGAAGAGGCCTCGCCCACGGCCGGCCGCCGCTTCACACGCGCCTGAGTCGCCGGCTCGGCCGAGCGTGAGCGCCGCTGAATGACGCTCGGCGCGGGGACATAGACTGCGCCCTCGATGACGCGCCTGACCCGCTACCTGCTGCCCACCGAGAAGGAGGCCCCCGCCGACGCGGAGGCCGTGTCGCACAAGCTGATGGTTCGCGCCGGCCTGGTCCGCCAGCTGGGGGCGGGCATGTGGACATGGATGCCCGCCGGCCTACGTGCCCACCGCAAGGCCGAGCAGATCGTGCGCGAGGAGATGGACGCGATCGGCACCCAGGAGATGCTGATGCCGGTGTTGCAACCGGCTGAGCTGTGGCAGACCAGCGGCCGTTACGCGATCGACGAGTTGTTCAAACTCCAGGACCGCCGCGGCGCCGAGCTCGTGCTGGCCCTGACGCACGAGGAGGCGATCACGTTCCACGTCGCCCGGATAGTGCGCTCCTATCGCGACCTGCCGGTCATGGCCTACCACATCCAGACCAAGGAGCGGGACGAGGCACGGCCGCGCGCGGGGGTGCTGCGCACACGTGAGTTCACGATGAAGGACGCCTATTCGTTCGACCGCGACGGCGCCGGCCTGGACGCGTCCTACGACCTCCAGGCGCAGGCCTACGACCGCATCTTCGACCGCGCCGGGCTCGAGTGGTACCGGGTGGAGTCGGACGTCGGCGCGATGGGCGGGATCGGCGCCCACGAGTACATGGCGCCCTGTGCGGCGGGCGAGAACGACGTGGCGCTCTCGGACGCGGGCTACGCCGCGAACGTGGAGATCGCGACCGGCACGCCCCAGCCGGTCGAGGGACTGCCGGCGCCGCGGGAGTCGCCGGAGCGCGTCGAGACGCCGGGCGCCAGGACCGTCGAGCAGGTGTGCTCGTCGCTTGGCGTGCCGGCCGGCGCCCTGATCAAGGCGCTGCCGGTGCTGGCCGGCGACGACGAGGAGCCGCTCCTCGTGGTAGTACGCGGCGACCACCGCCTGAACGAGATCAAGCTCGCCAACGCGCTCGGCAAGCCCATGCGAGCGGCGACCGAGGACGAGGTCCGCGAGCGCTTCGGCGCGCCCCCCGGCTTCATCGGCCCGGTCGGCGCCCAGGCACCGGTCCTGGCCGACGAGGCCCTCCATGGGCTAGCTGGGCTCGTCGCCGGGGCAAACGAGCCCGACGCCCACCTGCGCGGGGTCGAGGTCGGGCGTGACTTCGAATGCGGGTTCGCCGACGTGCGCACGGTCGAGGCGGGCGACCTCTGCCCGAACGGCGCCGTGATCCGTATCGAGCCCGCGATCGAGGTCGGGAACATCTTCAAGCTGGGCACCCGCTACTCCGAGCCGCTTGGAGCCAAGTACCTGGACGAGGATGGCGCCGAGCAGCTGATCTGGATGGGCTCGTACGGAATCGGGCCGGCCCGGATCGTGGCCGCGGCGGTTGAGCAGTTCGCCGATGACCGCGGCATCTCGTGGCCACGCGCGCTTGCCCCGTTCGACATCCATGTGGTCACCCTCGGCAAGGAGGGCGAGGACGCCCGCCGGGTCGCCGATGAGATCTACGATGAGCTCACGCGCGAAGGAATGGACGTGATCTACGACGACCGTGACGCAAGCCCGGGGGAGAAGTTCGCCGACGCCGAGCTGCTCGGATGCCCGCTGCGCCTGACCGTGGGGCGCAAGGGGCTGGAATCCGGTGAGATCGAGGCACAGGTCCGGCGCGGCCAGGACAAGCGGGCGCTTCCGCTCGACGGTGCCGCGCACGCGGCGGTGGAGCTGTGGCGGACCCTCCCGTGAACGACCCGGAATCGATGTCGGATCGTCCGGCCGGCTCTCCGATCAGGGGCTTCAGAAAGCTCTCGGGGATGGACCGCTCCGACGGCCCGCCTCCTGAGACGCGCAAGGATCAGCCGTGGCGGCCGTGGACGATTCCCAACGCGGTCTCCTATCTGCGCCTGGCGCTTCTGCCGGTCTTCGTGGTGATTGCCCTGAACACCGACGATGGACGGAGCTTCGCGGCCGCCGCGCTCTACTTCGGCATCGCCTGGGGCGACCAGCTTGACGGGCTGGCGGCGCGCCTGACCGGCCAGTACAGCCGCCTTGGCGCGTTCCTGGATCCCCTCACCGACCGGGCGCTGGTGCTGGCGGGGGCGATCGTGTGCTGGAACTTCGAGCTGCTGCCGCGGTGGGCGCTGGCGCTGCTGGCCGGGCGCGAGCTGTTCATGCTCGTCCTGTCCCAGTACGGGCTGCGCAACGGCATGGACCTCGAGGTCAACATGGTCGGCCGGTGGGCGGTTTGGCCGATCATGTTCGCGATCTTCCTGACGCTGGTCGTCGCGACCCCGATCGCCGAGGCCTCGCTCTACCTCGGTCTGGCGCTGACGCTGTGGGCGACGGCGCTGTACGTGAAACAAGGCTTGCGATTCGCCAAAGCCTCAAGCTCCACTTGACGGATGGGACTATACTCGCGGAATGGACACCTTCCCTGACCTCGGGGCACTCTCCGACGACGAGCTCAAGCAGCTGATCCAGCAACTCACCGAGGACGAGCAGGAGGTTTCCTACCAGCGCCGCATCCTGCACGGCAAGATCGACATCCTGAGGGCCGAGCTGGTCAACCGGCTGCGCAAGAAGCACGAGGATGGTGAGTCGTCGCTGACCGGTGCCGACGTGCAGCAGCTGACCGACATCCTGTCGGGCAAGAGCAGCCCGGAGGATGGCGGCGAGGCCTAGGGCGCGCATGCACTGCCCGGAATGCGGGTTCGTCAACGCCGAAGGGGCGAACTACTGCCAGAAGTGCGGCGCGTTCCTTGCCGGGGCCGCCGAGGCCGAAGGCGACACCACCGCCGCCTACCAGCTCGAGGAGAGTGGTGAGCTCAAGCCCGTGGACGTCGAGGAGATTCACGGCGACGGCGAAGGCCAAGGCGCCACGCTGGCCATCCGCGCGGGTGGCGGACGTGCCGGCGAGGTCTTCTCGCTGGCGGGCGAGCGGATGACGATCGGCCGCAGCCCCGACGCCGAGGTGTTCCTCGACGACGTGACCGTCTCACGCAACCACGCGCTGCTCGTGCGCCGCCGCGACGGCCTCTACGTGGACGACCTCGGCTCGCTCAACGGGACCTACGTGAACCGCCACCGGATCGAGTCGCACCGCCTGTCCGACGGCGACGAGCTCCAGGTCGGCAAGTACAAGCTGACGTACCTGGAGCGATGAGCAGCCCGCCCGACACCGATCAGGCGCCGGCGGGCAAAGCGCTGACGATCGGTGCCGTCTGCAAGGCGCTCGAGCGCGAATTCCCGGACATCTCGATCTCGAAAATCCGCTACCTCGAGGACCAGAAGCTGATCTCGCCGCGACGCACCCAGGGCGGCTACCGGCTGTTCGCGCCAACCGACGTCACGCGGCTGCGGACAATCCTGCGCCTCCAGCGCGACGAGTTCCTGCCTTTGCGCGTGATCCGCCAGGAGCTGGCGTCCGGCCGGGTCGAGGAAGAGCGTCCGGAAAACGGTTCGGCCACGCCGGACCCGCGCAGCATGCGCCGCGCGACCGTTGCCATGAAGTCCGGCGGCTCGCTCTACCCGCTGGAGCAGATCGTGGAGGAGACCGGCGCCGACGCCGCGCTGGTCAAGGAGCTCGAGGACTACGGCGTGATCAAGGCCGAGAAGCGCGACGGCGAGAAGCTCTACGACGACACCGAGCGCGAGATCGTGCGCGCCGTGACCGAGCTCAAGCGGTTCGGCGTCGGCGGGCGCAACCTACGCGTCTTCCGCACCTCGGCCGACCGCGAGGCGGCGCTGCTCGAGCAGATCCTGGCACCGGCGCTTCGATCACGCAACGTCGAGCGCCGCAAGGAGGCGATGCAGGCGCTCGAGAACCTGGCCGCGACGGCGTCGTACCTCAAGCACCTGCTGCTGATACGCGACCTGCGCAAGATCGCGAAGTAAGTGCCGGATTCCGAGCTGGTCGCGGGGTTGATCCGCGATATCGCGGACTTCCCCAAGCCCGGGATCGTGTTCAAGGACGTCACGCCGGTCTTTGCCGATCCCGATGGGCTGCGCGCCGCCGTGGACTGCGTCGTCGGCCACGCCAGCGATGCCGGCGCCACCCACATCGTCTCGGCCGAGGCGCGCGGGTTCGTGCTCGGCGGCGCTGCGGCGGCAGCCGCGGGGCTGGGCTTCGTGCTCGGCCGCAAACCCGGCAAGCTGCCGCGACGGACGGTGGCTGTCGAGTACGAGCTGGAGTACGGGACGGACGTGCTCGAGGTGCACGCCGACGCGTTCCCCGCGGGCGCGCGCGTGCTCGTGCATGACGACCTGCTGGCCACCGGCGGCACCGCCAATGCGCTGTGCGAGCTGGTCGAGCGCGCCGGCGCCGAGGTGGCCGGCTGTTCGTTCCTGATCGAGCTGGCGTTCATCGGCGGGCGCGCGCGGCTGGCCGGGCGCCAGGTCGAGAGCCTGGTCGCCTTCGACTCGGAATAGGCTTCGCGCGTGCCAGTCGTGAGCCGCTCCAGGACGATCCCCGCCGCACCGGAGCGGATCTGGACCGAGGTGTCCGATCCCGAGCACCTGCCGCGCTGGTGGCCGGGAGTGGACCGCGTCGAGGACGCGTCGCGCGGCGCGTGGACCGCGGTGCTCACGTCCGGCAAGGGCAAGTGGTTGCGAGCCGACTACACGCTGCTGGAGTCCGAGCACCCGCGCCGGCGGATCTGGCGGCACGAGGTCGAGGAGTCTCCGTTCGAGCGGATCCTGTCCGAGTCCGTGACCGAGATGGAGCTGGAGCCGGTCGACGAGGGCACCCGCGTCACGCTGACCGCCCGGCTCAAGCCGCGTGGCTTCTCGCGTTTCGGAGGGATGCAGATCCGGCGTGCGACCGCGCGCCAGCTGTCCGGCGCGCTGGACGGCCTCGAGGAGATCTCGCAGCGCTGGAGCGCCAACTGATGCGCTGGTGGGGGTGGGGCGAGGACGAGCACGCCTCGCCGCTGTCCGAACGGGCCCAGCTGCTGCTGGGCTCGCAGCTGGCGATCGAGCCCGGCGCGCCCGCTGCCGAGCGCGGCGGCCCGGACTCCGTCCGGCTGCCGGCGCCCGAGCTGCCCGCCGCGGCGCGGTCCGCGCTCGAAGCCGCCGTCGGCGCCGAACACGTCCTCGACGACCACGACACCCGTGTCAGCCGCGCCGCCGGACGCAGCTACCCGGACCTGGTCCGGCTGCGGGCGGGCCGCCTCGACCACGCGCCCGACGCGGTCGTGCGGCCCGCCGACGCCGGCCAGGTCGCGGCGGTGATCGCCGCTTGTGCCCTGGCCGGCGTGGCGGTGGTCCCGTTCGGCGGCGGCACCAGCGTCGTCGGCGGGGTGGACGCCGTACGCGGCAGGCACGCGGCCGCGATCGCGCTCGATCTGGGCCGGCTGGACCGGGTGCTCGACCTCGACCCGGTGTCGCTGACCGCGCGCGTGGAGCCGGGGCTGATGGGCCCCGAGCTCGAGCGCCGCCTGGGCACGGAGGGGCTGACGCTCGGCCACTACCCGCAGTCGTTCGAGTTCTCGAGCGTTGGCGGGTGGGTGGCCACACGCTCGGCCGGCCAGGCATCGACCGGGATCGGGCGGATCGACGAGCTGGTCCAGGCAGTGTCGTGCGCCACGCCCGCGGGGACGCTGGACACACGCGACGTGCCCGCCTCGGGCGCCGGACCGTCGCTGCGCGAGCTGGTGGTGGGCTCGGAGGGGGTGCTGGGCGTGATCACCGCCGCAACGCTGCGCGTGCGCGAGGCGCCGCTGGCACGCCGCTACGAGGCATGGTCGGTGGGCACGTTCGCCCAGGGCGCAGAGGCCATGCGGCGGCTGGAGCAGGCGGGCGCCCACCCGGACGTGTGCCGGCTCTCGGATGAGGCCGAGACCCAGCTGACGGCCGCGATGGGCTCCAGCGGCGGGCGCGCCGAGCAGCTCGGCCGCACCTACCTGCGCCTGCGCGGCCAGGCGGACGGCTGCCTGCTGATCGCCGGCTTCGAGGGTGGACACGACGACGTCGCCCGCCGCCGTGGCCGCTTCGCCGAGATGCTGCGCGCCGCCGGTGGCCTGTTTCTCGGCGAGCGCTGGGGCCGGGCGTGGCGGGACGGGCGCTTCGCCGCGCCCTATCTGCGCGACGAGCTGATGGACCGCGGCGTGATGGTCGACACGCTCGAGACGGCCTGCCCGTGGTCGCGCCTCGGGGCGACGCACGCGGCGGTCGGCGCGGCCATCCGGGCCGCCCTGGCCGAGCGCGGGACACCAGGCATGGTCATGTGCCACGTCTCGCACCTGTATCCCTCCGGCGCATCGCTGTACTTCACGTTCATCGCCCCGCAGGAGCGCGGCGCCGAGCTGGAGCAGTGGCGGGCCGCGAAGACCGCCGCCGGCGACGCGATCGCCGCCGCGGGCGCCACGATCACCCACCACCACGCCGTCGGCCGCGACCACAGCCCATGGATGGAGGCCGAGGTCGGACCGCTGGGACTGGAGGCCCTGAGCGCGCTCAAGGGGCGGCTGGACCCCACGGGGATCATGAACCCCGGGAAGCTGCTCCCAGAGGGATGATGCGCCAGGAAATCGGCATCGTGCCGATTTCTTGAACGCCAGCGCCGGGCGAGCTGGCCGGGAGCTATTGGCCGGGCGTCGTGGTCTGCGGCGCCTGCTGCTGCGGGGCTGTCTCAGGCGCCGTCTGCCCGTTCTGGGTGTTCGCCGGCGGCGCCTGGAGCTGGTCGAGCTGGCCGCGCAGGACCGAGTTGCCCGAGTGCTTGCGGTTCTGGTCCACCTTCTCGACCGAAACGTCGATGAACTTGTAGCGGTCGAAGTTGGCCGGCAGCGGCCCCGCGCCCTGGAAGGTGCCCTTCTGGTCGGTCACCTGCGCGCCGAGCGAACGCGCGTCGGTCGGTGAGTTGTAGAGCCACACCTCATAGGCCTCGCGGTTCTTGCTCGGCGTCAGCTGGGCCTGCACGATCAGCTGGCGCTGGCCGCCGCGCTCGGCCACCACGGCAACCCCGGCGTTCTGGGAGGCCGAGTTGCCCACCGGCCGCAACACGAGCTGGCCGATGATCCGGGCGTCGGCGTTGCTGGCCTTCTTCGGCGCGGGCTTCTCGTCGCCGCCGGTGAGCGCGCCGACCGGCCACACCAGCACCACGAAAAGCGCGACCGCGGCCAGGCCGAGGCCGCCAAGGAGGCGTCGGCGGGCGAAAACGCCCATCCGCGCCGGCGACCGGGCGCCGCCGTCCTTTTCCTCACGTGGCTTGCGCTCGCGTTTCGGCTTGCGCTCGCGCTTCGGCTTGCGCTCTCGGCGGGGTTTCGCGGCGGGCTCGCCCTCGGGGATCGTGGGGATGTTCGACTTGTCGTAGAACTGGTCGAGCGAGTCCAGCACCGACCGGGCCCAGCCGCGTGCCGGCTCGGAACGGCGCAGATGGCCCTTGGTGGCGGTGGCCTCGGGGCCCGTCTGCTGGTTGAGCAGGTAGTCGGCCAGCTGGCCGCGCCACTCGTCGTCAACGGCGGCCGCGGAAACGGGGGAGAGGCGCACGAGCGCCTCGCGGGCCAGCTCGCGCACCCGACTCGTGGGCAGGCCGAGCATGGTCCCGAGCTGCTCGTACTCCTGATGCTGCTTGAGGACGAGCTCGATGATCGCCCTCTGCTCGGCAGAGAGCTGGTCGAAGGTTGCCATGAACGCGGAAATGTATCTTGCGCGGGTGACCGACAGCGCGGACACCCCGTTCTCGACCGCGAACAGCATGGAGGGCACGCTCGGTTTCGAGATCCTGGAGTGCGGGCCCGACCACGGCCGCGGCCGGTTCGTGGTCGAGGATCGGGTGCGTCAGCCGTTCGGCATCGTCCACGGCGGCGCATACGCGGCGCTGGCGGAGTCGCTGGCGTCGCGGTGCACCTACGAGGCGGTGCGCAACGAGGGCAACGTGGCCATGGGCCAGTCCAACTTCACCAGCTTCATGCGGCCGGTGTCAGAGGGCACGGTGACCGCCGAGGCCCACTGCACCCACCGCGGCCGCACCAGCTTCGTCTGGGAGGTCGACTTCACCGACGAGCAGGGCCGGCGCTGCGCCGCCACGCGCGTGACGATGGCGGTCAGGCCGGCGCCGGAGTGATCCGCGAGCGGTAGCGGCTGGTGATCGGCAACCGCCGGTCGCGCCCGAAGGCGCGCGTGGAGATGCGGATTCCCGGCGGCGCCTGGCGGCGCTTGTGCTCGGCCCGGTCGACCATCGCGATCGTGCGCTCCACGTCAGCCTCGGAGAAGCCACGCGCGACCAGGTGGGTCGCGTCGAGGTCCTCCTCGACATAGCCCGCCAGGATCGCGTCGAGCACGTCGTAGGGCGGCAGCGACTGGTCATCGCGCTGCTCGTGGCGCAGCTCGGCCGACGGCGGCCGGGTGAGCACCTCGCCCGGGACCAGCTCGCGCCCCTCCTGCGCGTTACGCCACTCGACCAGCCGGTAGACCCAGCCCTTGAACACGTCCTTGAGCACCGCGAAGCCGCCCGCCATGTCCCCGTAGAGGGTCGCGTAGCCGACCGACAGCTCGGACTTGTTGCCCGTGGTGAGCACCAGCCAGCCGTACTTGTTCGACAGCGCCATGACCAGGTTGCCGCGGATCCGGGCCTGGAGGTTCTCCTCGGTGATATCGGGCGTGGCGCCGGCGAACGTGTCCGCCAGCATCGTCTCGTAGGCCTCCATCGCCGGTTCGATCGGGATCTCGACTATGTCGGTGCCAAGGTTGGCGGCGATCGTCCGCGCGTCGGACTGGGTGGCGTCGCTGGAGTAGGTGGACGGCATGACGGCGCAGGTCACGCGGTCGGGGCCGAGCGCGTCGACGGCCAGCATGGCCACCAGGGCCGAGTCGATACCGCCGGAGAGCCCGAACACCACGCGCTCGAAGCCATTCTTGTCGGCGTAGTCGCGCAGGCCGGTGCGCAGCGCTCCGTAGATCTCGGCCTCAGGCCCCAGCGGCTCGGCGACGGGGCCGCCGACCTCGGTCGGCTCGGCCGGTACCTCGAGCGAGGCCAGCGTGGTGACCGCCTGCAGCTCGCCGGCCCGGCGGGCGGCACGCACGTCGGCCCGCCGCCGCGAGTCCTTCAGGCGCGCGCCGGTTACCGCGGCCGGGTCGATCGTGCACACCGTCAGCGATTCCTCGAACTGCGGCGCGCGCGCCACGACGCGTCCCTCCTGATCCAGCGCCAGGCTGTGGCCGTCGAACACCAGCTCGTCCTGGCCGCCGACGAGGTTGCAGAACAGGATCGCCGACTGGTAGTCGCGCGCCCGCTGCACCAGCATCTGCTCGCGCTCCATTCCCTTGCGCGCGTGGTAGGGCGACGCGGACAGGTTCACGATCACGCGCGCCCCGGCCAGCGCCTCGCTGCTGGCGGGCGGGCCCGGCATCCAGATGTCCTCGCAGATCGAGAGCCCGAGCGAGATCCCATTGACCTCGATCACGGCTGCGGTGGCGCCCGCCTGGAAGTAGCGCTGCTCGTCGAACACCCCGTAGTTGGGCAGGTGCATCTTGCGGTAGACGCCGGCAACGCGGCCCTCGGCCAGCACCGCCGCGGCGTTGTAGGTGTCGCCCTCGGACTCGGCGAAGCCGACCACCGCCACCACGTCGCGGGCGTGACCGGCCAGCTCTTCGAGCGCGCGCCCGGTGGCCGCGAGGAAGTGGTCCTTGAGCAGCAGGTCCTCGGGTGGGTAACCGGTCAGGGCCAGCTCGGGAAACACCACGAGCTGGACCTGCTCGGCGCGCGCCTGGTCGATCGCGGACGCGATCCGCTCGGCGTTGCCGGTCAGATCGCCGACGGTGCTGTTGACCTGCGCAAGCGCGGCGCGCAACGGCTCGGGGCGCTGGCTCATGGCCCGATTCTAGGCTCAGGCCACGCGCGCGACCCGGGCCTGGGTGCATTCCGCCAGGCGCTGGGGGTCGACGTCGAACAGGCTGTGGCCGTCGCCGGCAGCAGCCCAGATCCGCTCGTGGGCGAGCAGGTCCTCGTCGAGCACGACGGGCAGGTCGTGCCCGAACGGCGGCACGCCGCCGACGCAGTAGCCGGTCGCCGCGCGGACCTCGTCCGGCGATGCCTGGCGGATCTCTGCGACGTCGAGCGTCTCGGCCAGCAGGTCGAGGTCCACGCGATGGGCGCCCGAGGCCACGCAGACCACCGGGTCGCCGTCCGCCACGAACACCAGCGACTTGGCGATCTGGCTCTGTGCGCAGCCCAGCGCGGTGGCGGCCTCCTGGGCCGTGGCGGTGGACTCCTCCATGTAGCGGACGTCGACCTCCAGGCCGAGGTCTCGCCCGCGCTCGACGACTTTCTCTCTCACCGTTCTAGGTTACTCCCGCCGTCTGCGGAGCATCCGTGGCCAGGGTCACACGCGCCGCGCCGGCCAGCTCCTCGAGCGAGGCGTACAGGTCGCCCGCGAGGTCGTCCAGGTCGTACATCACGTCGTAGTCGCCGACCAGGCCGAAGTTCATCCTGCCGTCGTAGCTCATGATCGCCACGCCGAGGCCCTGGCCCTTGGCCAGCGGGACCATCGGGAACGGGTCCACCGCCCGGCGGCCCATCAGGTACAGCGTCAGCTGCGGCCCGGGGACGTTGGTCACCACGAGGTTGAACATCCGCTGGCGGCCCATCAGGCGCGAGGCCTGGGCCATGACGGTCGGCGGGGCGTAGCCGGTCAGGTCGGTCAGAACCTGCGCGCCGAGCGCCTGGCCGCTGTCCTTGAGCCCGGACATCTGCTCGCGAACGATCTCCAGCCGCGCCTCGGGTTCCTGGCACCAGACGGGCAGCGGCGCCATCATCGCCGCGACCTTGTTGCCGAGGTCGCCGCGCTCGGACTCGACGCGCACGCTCACCGGCACCATCGCCTTGAGCTCGAGCCCGTCGGTGCGGTGTCCACGGCGGCGCAGGTGACGGCCGAGCGCACCCGCCACGGTGGCCAGCACCACGTCGTTCACCGTGCCGCCAAGCTCGTTCTTGATCGCCTTGATGTCGGCCAGCTCGGTGCGGACCCAGGTGAAGCGGCGGTGGGGGCCGATCTCGCGGTTGTAGGGGCTGGCCGGAGCCGGGTTCAGGCCCGCCCAGGCCATGGCGCCGACGCCGTAGGCGGCCCTGGCGACGCTGTCGGCCACCTTGCGCGGGCCGCGGAACAGGGCGCGGACCGAGCGCACGAGCTCGCCGGGCACAGTGGCGCGCTCGAGCAGCGCCTCGCCAAGCAGCTGCGCACCAGACGGCGCCGGAGCGGGCAGCCAGCGGCGGCCCGGGTCGGGCGGCACGGCGGGCTCGGGCGAGGTGTCGAACAGGACGCTGAAGATGTCGACGCCCGAGACGCCGTCCACCAGCGCGTGATGGGTCTTGGCCAGCAGCGCGAACCGGTTGTCCTCGAGGCCCTCGACCAGGTAGATCTCCCACAGCGGCTTGTCGCGGTCGAGCTGCTGCGCGAACACGCGGCTGGCCAGCGCACGCAGCTGGTCCTCGGTGCCGGGCGCGGGCAGCGCCGTGGCGCGCACGTGGTAGCGCAGGTTCAGGTGCGGGTCGTCGACCCACCGCGGGCGGCCCTGGCCCAGCGGCACGATGCCAAGCCGCTGGCGGTAGCGCGGGACCAGGTGCAAGCGGCCCTCGATCGACTCCAGCAGCTCCTCGTAGGGGGGCGGATCACCCTCGAACACCATCACCGAGGCCACGTGCATGTGCGCCGAAGCGTCCTCGAGGTGCAGGAACGAGGCATCCAGTCCAGTCAGGCGATCTCCGGGCATGGGCTCAACCTACCCCCGCAGCACCGGGCCTGCACCGTTCGTTGCGGTGTGACCAGCATCACACGACCGGGCGGAGGGCGTCCCTACCGTGGCCCGTCGTTGTTCATTCGGCTGCGCCCCTGGGCGAGTCGGCCTCCGCGCGCCAGGCGCGTGGATTCGCCGTAGCGGCACCCGTCGCGAGCCCTCTTTCACCCCCGACGCAGCCGGGAAAGGCATCCGTTGTACAAGCGATCCAGTGCGCATGCACGGGGTCTGGCCATGGCCGGGCTCGCGATATGCGCCACAACCGCCGGCGCGGTCACCGCGTCGGAGACCAGGGCGGCCGACGCCGCCACCCCCGACGCCAAGCCGCCGGTTGCCAAAACGGCCACGGTCAAGGCCAAGTCCAGCCGCCATGTGCGGGCCGGCCGCTACGCGCGCGTACGCGGCAAGGTGGCGCCGACCAAGGCGGGCCGCAGGGTCTACCTGCAGGTGCGCACCCGCAAGGGCTGGAAGACCGCCAAGCGTGGCATCACCCGTGCCGGTGGCAAGTTCCGCATGAAGTGGAAGACCCCGCGCGCGGGCCGTTACCGCCTGCGCGTGAAGTTCCGCGGCGACACCGTGGCCACCGCCGCAGCGGCGAAGTCGTGGCGCGTTAACGCCTACCGCGGCGGCCACGCCTCGTGGTACGGCCCCGGCCTGTACGGCAACAAGCTCGGCTGTGGCGGCACCCTGAGCACCGGCACCGTGGGCGTGGCGCACAAGTCGCTGCCGTGCGGCACCAAGGTCACCTTCCGCTACGGCCGCCGCTCGGTCGCCGCGCGCGTGGTTGACCGCGGACCCTACGTGGGCGGCCGCGAGTGGGATCTGACCGCAGCGCTCAAGCGCAAGCTCGGCTTTCCCTCGACGGGGACCGTGCTGACCACCCGATAGCCGACGGCGAAGTCACACGCTCAGCTCGAGCTGGCCGGCGACCGGCCCCGGGCGGGAGATGGCCGGCTCCTCCATGCCGGCCACGCGTACGCCGAGGAGCCGCACCGGGCGGGGCGGGTCGAGCGCCCGCAGCAGGTCGCGAGCGACCGGCCAGAGCGCCTCGACCGAGCTGACGGGCGTGGACAGCGTGCGCGCGCGGGTGTGGATCTGGAAGTCGTCGGTACGCACCTTGATCCCGACCGTGCGTCCGCTGCGACCGCCCGACTCCAGGTCCTCGCACAGGTCGCGCGCCAGCTCGGCAAGCACGGGCTCCATCTCGGCCAGGCCGCGTAGGTCGGTGTCGAACGTGGTCTCCTTGGACTCGGACTTGCGCACGCGGTCGGTGTTCAGCGTCTGCTTGCCCTCGAATCGGGCCAGCGCGCCCAGGTGCGGGCCCTGGCGGGCGCCGAACCAGTCGGACAGCGTCGCGTCGGGCAGCGCGCCGAGCTGGTCCAGCCGCCCGATCCCGCGCTGCGCGAGCTTGGCGGCGGTCTTGGGGCCAATCCCTGGGATCAGGCCGGGAGGCGAGGCGGCAAACCGCTGTCGCGCCTGCTCACGGTCGATCGCCAGGAAGCCGTCGGGCTTGTCGGCGTCGGAAGCCACTTTGGCCACCAGCTTGTTGGGCCCGATTCCGATCGAGCACGCGAGGCCCGTCGCCGCCGTGACCGCGGCCTTGATCCGGCGCCCGGCCGCTCGCGGGCGCTCGAAGCCGCTGAGGTCCATGTAGGCCTCGTCGAGGCCCACGACCTCGACGGTGGCCACGTGGTCGCGGAGCACGGCCATGACCCTTGCCGAGGTCTCGCGGTACGCCTCGAAGTCGGGCGGGATGAAGACCGCGCCGGGGCAGAGGCGACGCGCCCGCGCGGCCGGGGTGGCGCTGAAGATCCCGAACTTTCTGGCCTCGTAGCTGGCAGTGGTGACCACGGCGCGCGGGCTGCTCCCGGCCACGACCACCGGTTTGCCCTTGAGGTCCGGACGCCGCTGCAACTCGACCGACACGTAGAACGCGTCCATGTCCAGGTGCGCGATCGTGGCCATGCACCAAGGCTACGGCTCAGTTCGGCCGCACCAGCACCTCGTTCACGTCCACGTGATCGGGCTGCGAGAGGGCGTACAGCACCGCGCGGGCCACATCGTCGGGCTCCAGCGCGCCGCTCACCGGGCTGTCGAAGAACGGCGTATCGACCATGCCGGGCGCGATGATCGTGCTGCGGATCTTGGTGTCCGAGACCTCCTGGCGCAGACCATCGGCCATCGCATGCACGGCCCACTTGGTGGCCGAGTAGAGCGAGCCGGGGAGCTTGACCCGCCCGGCCGCCGAGCCGGTGAGCAGGAAGTGCCCCGCGCCTCGCTCCTTGAAGTGGGGGAGGGCAGCCCTGATGGTCAGGGCGGCGCCGTAGACGTTGGTGTCGATCATCGCGCGCCAGTGCTCGGGGCTCTCCTCCAGGAATCCGCGCGAGGCGCCGAAGCCTGCGTTTGCCCAGGACGCGTCGAGCCGGCCGAACTGCTCGATCGCGGCGGCGACGACGGCCTGCTGGTCATCCCATTCCGTGACGTCGCAACGCACGGCCAGGGCGGTCTCGTCGCCGAGCTCGCCGGCGAGCGCGTCGATCTTGTCCTCCGAGCGCGCGGCCAGGGCCACGCGCCAGCCGTCGGCGGCGGCGGCGCGGGCTGTGGCGGCGCCGATGCCGCTGCTGGCGCCGGTGATCAGGAGCACGGGACTTTCGGAGGAAGGCATCCCTCTGGTCTAGCATGCCGCGGCCATGGCCTCCGCCGACACGCCCACGCTGACCACCCGCCGCGGTGCGCGTGCGCTCGGCGTTGTGTTCACGATCGCCGGGTCGCTGCACTTCATCCGTCCCGCGATGTACGAGGCGATCATGCCCCCGGCGCTGCCCGCGCACCGCCAGCTCGTGCTGCTCAGCGGGGCCGCCGAGGCCGCCGGGGGCATCGCCGCGCTGTTCCCGCGGCTGCACCCGTTCGCGCGCTGGTGGCTGATCGCGACGCTGATCGCGGTGTTCCCCGCCAACGTGCACATGGCGGTCAACCCGGACGACATCAAGGGCCTGCCGGACGTGCCTCAGTGGCTGTTGTGGGCGCGGCTGCCGTTGCAGGCCGTGTTCATCGCCTGGGTGGTGCGGGTCACGCGGCCCGCCGCCTGAGCGACGCTCAGCCCGTGCAGGCGCCCGGGATTGGCGTGGGGTTGCGCGAGTAGAGGCTGCCCTCGCCCGCGCGGCCGACGACCTTGCACCAGGTCAGGCCGCCGGTCCGGAACTGGACCACGGCCCGGTACGGGTAGCCGGTGACGCCGTAGGCCCGATCGCCGTCGGCGTTGATCACCCGCGCCGTGACCGCTGTGCAGGCGTAGCGCCCGCTGGCGCGGGCCAGGCTCCGCTCCGGTCGCCGGTCGCCGGGTGGACCTGCGCACTGGACCCGGCGCGCGGGGTTGACGCCGCGGCGGTGGCGCGAGTCGGCGAGGATCCGCGCGCGCAGGGTTTCGATCGCGGCCGCGCGGATACGCCTCCGCTGCTGCGCGGGCGCGGCGGGGTCGTCGCGGTCGGTGGTCGCGGTGCGCGGGCGCTGGATGGCGTTCACGCGCTTGATGTCGGCGGCGCGTAGCGCGGCGCGCTCGCGCCGCTCGTCCTCGCGGTTGTCCTGGCGCACGCGCGCCAGGACCGGGATCAGCAGGAGCAGGCCGATCAGCGCGGACGCCAGCGCCACGCCGGCGCCGATCCGTGCGCCGCGCCCCATCCGCGCCCACAGCCAGCCCGGGATCCCCGTCAGGCCGGGGAACGGCTCATAACGGTCCCCGGGCTTCGCCATCGCTCACGCCGCCGCGGGCACCTTGCCAAGGATGTGGTCGGCTGCCTTCTCGGCAACCATGATCGTGGGGGCGTTCGTGTTGCCGCCGGGGACCACCGGCATGACCGATGCGTCCACCACCCGCAGGCCCTCGAGGCCGTGCACGCGCAGGTCGGGATCGACCACGCCACCGGCGCTCGCGGAACCGATCCGGCAGGTACCCACGGGGTGGTAGATCAGTTCGACGCGCTGGCGTAGGTCATCCTCGAGCGCCTGGCGGTCGGTCACCTCGGGACCGGGAAACAGCTCCTTGCCGAGGCTCTGCGCATACGGGCCCGAGTGCGCGATGTCGCGCGCGAGCTCCATGCCGGCCAGCATCGACTGGACGTCCTCGGGCTCTGCCAGTGCGTTCGGGTCGATCAGGGGATGGTCGTCGGGGTCGGCCGAGCGCAGCGTCAGCGTCCCGCGCGATTTCGGCGCCAGCACCACGGGCCCGATGGTGACCGCATGACCGTCGTAGACCGCGGCTCCGTGTTCGACGTAGTACGCGGGCGCCATGTGGAACTGGACATCGGGGGCGGCCAGGCCGGGGCGCGTCTTGACGAACCCCAGTGCCTCGGCCACCGGTGACGTCAGCGGCCCGGATTTGCGCAGCACCCACTCCAGCATCGCCCGCGGCTTCTCGGCGTCCAACAGGCTTGGGCCGTCCTGGGCATCCCAGATACAGACGCAGAACGGGTGGTCGTGCAGGTTCTGGCCCACGCCGGGAAGGTCGTGGCGCACGGTCACGCCGACGTCTCCGAGGTGGTCGGCGGGGCCGATGCCGCTGACCATCAGCAGCTGTGGCGACCCGTAGGTACCGGCGCACAGGATCACGTCGCGGTCCGCGTGCACGGTCTCGGTCTTACCCCGGCGGCCGGCGAGCTCCACGCCGGTCACGCGCTCGCCTTCGAGCGCGAGGCCGCGCACCGAGGCACCCGTGCGCACGGTCAGGTTCGGGCGCTTGATGTTGGGCTTCAGATAGGCGTCGGCCGCACTCCAGCGCTTGCCGCCGTGCTGGGTCACCTGGGCCGGGCTCACACCATCCTGCTCTGGGCCGTTGTAGTCCGGGTTGTACGGAATCCCCGCTGCTTCCGCCGCGGCATAGAACTGATTGGTCAGATCGTGTGGAGAGCGAACCTTCGACGTGCGCAGCGGGCCGCCGGCGCCGTGGATCTCGTCCGCGCCGGCGGCGTGGTCCTCGGCGCGCCGGAAGTAGGGCTCCACGTCCTGCCAGCCCCAGCCGGCGGCGCCCTCGCTCTCCCAGAGGTCGTAGTCGAGCGGCCGCCCGCGCACGTAGAGCATCGCGTTCATGGACGACGAACCGCCCAGCGAACGGCCGCGCGGGGAGTACAGCTCCCGGTTGGCGCATCCGGCTTGGGGGACGGTCGAGTAGTCCCAGTCGAGCTTGGTGTGGAACTGCTTGCCGAACGCCGCCGGGATCTTGATGTTCGGGCTGCGGTCCTTGCCGCCCGCCTCCAGCAGCAGAACCCGCACGCCGGGATCCTCGGTGAGCCGGGCGGCCAGCGTGCAGCCGGCGGAGCCCGCTCCCACGATCACGTAGTCGTACCCGCTCACTCGCGACCGAGGCTACTAGCGTGGCGGCGATGAGCGAAGCCGACCGGCGCCAGGAGCTGCTCGCCCTCGGCGCGGCGCTGGTCACGGTCGTTCTGTGGGCCAGCGCGTTCGTGGGCATCCGGGCGGCGGGCGAGGACCTGACCGGCGGCGCGCTGTCGCTTGGGCGGCTGCTCGTCGCCAGCCTGGTCCTGGGCGTTTTCGTGCTGGCGCGCAGCGAGAAGCTGCCCGCTCGGCGCGACCTCGGCCTCGTGCTCGTCTGCGGCGTGCTGTGGTTCGGCATCTACAACGTGGCGCTCAACGAGGCCGAGCGGCGTGTCGACGCAGGGACCGCCGCGATGCTCGTCAACGTCGGCCCGATCCTGATCGCGCTGCTGGCCGGGTGGCTGCTCGGGGAGGGGTTCCCGCGCACGCTGGTGCGCGGCATGGCGGTCGCGTTCGCCGGTGTCGTGATCATCGGCCTCGCCACCTCGCAGGACGGCCTGACCGCCAGCGCAGGCACGGCCCTGTGCCTGGTGGCCGCCGTGACCTACGCGGGCGGTGTGGTGGCCCAGAAGCCGCTGCTGTCGCGTTCTTCGGCGCTCGCCGTGACCTGGGCCGCGTGCACCGTCGGCGCCGTGGTCTGCCTGCCGTTCACGCCCACGCTCGTGTCCGAGCTGGGGGAGGCCGACGCCGGCTCGATCGCCTGGACGATCTACCTCGGTGTGTTCCCGACCGCGATCGCGTTCAGCACCTGGGCCTACGCGCTGGCGCGCAGCACCGCGGGCCGGATGGGCTCGACCACCTACCTGGTGCCGCCGCTGGCGATCCTGATGGGCTGGGCGATCCTGGCCGAGACACCGCCGGCGCTGGCGCTGCTGGGCGGCGCGCTGTGCCTGGCCGGAGCGGTGATGGCGCGTCGGACGCCGGCGCCCGAGCCGCTGCCGGCGCGGAGCTGACTCGCCGAGCAACCCACGGGTCTGCGGTCGGGATCTCGCGGCTCACGGCCCGCTCGGCCGCTGTGCGCTAGCCGCGCTCGGCGGTGTCCGGCGCCGGTTCGATGACCCCGAGCAGCTCGCGCACGCGGCAGACGAGCAGGCGCTCGTCCTCGACCTCGACCCAGACGCCTGCCGAGCGCGGGAAGACCACGTGGTCGCCGGGTGTCACCGGCATCTTGAAATCGGGCAGATCGGGTGGCCCGTCGCCGGCCGCCAGCACGATCCCCTCGTTGGGTGGCATGTCGTTGGTGCCCTCGGGCACCACCAGCCCGGACTTGCGCATGCGCTCGGGCTCGAGCTCCTTGATGACCACCTGGTCGAAGAGGGGGCGAAGGACGTCGGGCACGGTCGCCACGGTATTAGCATCGCCCGGGTGGCGGACTACGGCCAGAGCTCGCAGTTGGTCCGTGGACATCTGGACGCCTCCTAGGTCGAGTCTGGCGCTGGGCTGCACTCCCCGGGGCGGCGTGCCGCGTCGCGAGGCGCGGCCACGAGCGCTCCGCCGGCGCACTCGCGCGCGGCGACGGCCCGATGGGGATTGCGCAGTCCCGCGCCCAGCAGGCCCGCGAGGATGACGACGCCGGCGGCCGAGGCGGCGCCGACGTGGAACCCGCTCACCGACGCCTCGGTCACCGCCAGGCTGATGGCGGGCCGCTCGCCGGCCGGCACGTCGTTCAGGTCAGGTGGGGTCATGGGGTTGGACTTGGCGTCGGCGACAGCGATTCGCGCGGCCGGGGTCAGGGCATCGAGATCCAGGCGGCGGTCGAGCTCGGAGGAGAAGCCGGACGTGATGACCACCCCGATGCCGGCGACGCCGAGCAGCGCTGCGATGCGGCCGATCGCGTTGTTGACCCCCGACGCCGCGCCGGCGTTTCGCTCGTCGGCATCGGCCAGGACGACGGCGGTCTGGGGCGCCACGACGATCGACAGCCCCAGCGCGAACACGGTGACCGCGGGCAGCAGCTCACCGAGGTAGGACACGTCGCGGTCAAGGCGCAGCAGCAGCAGTAGACCCAGCCCGGTCACCAGCGGTCCTGCCACGGTGAACGCGCGCGGGCCGTGGCGGTCCGCGAGCGCGCCGAAGCGGCTGGCAGCGACCAGCATCACGATCGTCACGGGCACCAGCGAGAGACCCGCCTCCAGAGCGCTCCAACCGGCCACCTGCTGGACGTAGATCACCGCGTAGAAGAACAGCAGCGCGATGCCCGCGTAGAGCACCAGCGTCTGCACGTTGCCGAGCACGAAGTTGCGCCGCCTGAAGAGCTCGACGGGCAGCAGTGGCGCGGGCGTGCGGCGCTCGTATGCGATGAACCCCGCGAACGTCGCCGCACCGGCGGCCAGGGGCAGGAGCACCGACGGCGCGACCCAACCGGACAGCGGCTGCTGGATCAGGCCAAAGGTCACGCCACTGAGCCCGGCCACGCACAGCAACGCTCCGATCACGTCGAGCGGGTCGTGCCGTGTCCCGTCTGTGCCCGGGATCGCACGTCGGACCAGGATGACCGTCACCACGACCAGCGGGACGTTGAGGGCGAACACCCACCGCCATGAGGCAGCGTCCACGAGCTGGCCGCCGATCAGCGGCCCCAGCGCCGCTCCGATGCCGCTCCACGCCGCCCAGGTGCCGATCGCCCGGCTGCGCTCATCGGCCTCGAAGGCGGACACGATGACGGCCAGCGCGGCGGGGATCAGAAGCGCGCCGGAGGCGCCCTGCAGTGCCCGCCCGGCGACCAGGATCCCGATCGTCGGCGCCGCCGCGCACACGAGCGAGGTGACGCCGAACCCGGTCAGGCCGAGCGTGAATATCCGCCGCGCGCCGAACGCGTCCCCAAGCGCACCGCCGAGCAGCAACAGCGAGCCGAGGGTGAGCAGGTAGGCGTTCGACGCCCACTGCTGGCCCGCGAGCCCGCCGCCGAGCTCATCGCGGATCGCCGGCAGCGCGACCCCGATCGCCGAGCCATCGATCCCGACCACCGTCGAGCCCAGGATGCATGCCAGCAGCGCCGGCCGCTTGCGGTACGTGGAAGTCAGCGTTCGACGCGGTAATGGATATGGGTGACGCCGGCATCGCCGTCGAGGACGCGGGTGCGCGCCAGCTCGATCTGCTCCGGGCCGACGTCATCGAAGAGACGCCGCCCCTGGCCGAGCAGCACCGGGATGAGGTGGATCTCGAGCTCGTCGAGCAGGCCGGCGGCGAGGGCGAGCTGCGCGGTCGCGGCGCCCTGGACGGCCACGTTCTGCTCGCGCGCGGCCTCCTTGGCCGCGGTGATGGCGGTTGTGACGTCGTCCACGTACGTGACCAGCGGCCACTCGCTCACGTCGATGCCGGGCTCGCGGCGGCTGAGGACCCAGATCGGCACGCCGTGGTGGTCGCCGCCCCAGCCGCCAGCCGGCTCGAATGTGCCGCGGCCGGCCACGATCGCCCCGGTGGCCATGAACTCGTCGTAGGGTTCACCGGCCTCCGCATACGGCCAGGCGTGCAGGCGGTGCCCGCCGTCGCCGAGCGGGTTGTCCGGTGTCTCGTTGGGCCCGGCGATGAACCCGTCGACGGACATGTGCATGTAAAGAACGGTTGCGCCCATTGCCTCTCCCTTCGGCGGCTGACCGGGCCCAGTTCCCGAACCAACCGCGGCCATATCTTTCGATATGACCTATCGCAGCAGAACATGACGCTGCTGGCAATCGGGCTCCGTAGACGGGTCTGCAAGCACCGATCGGAACGTCGCGAGCCGACGCTGGGGGGTCCGGAGCGACGCCACGTGGGTCGGCGCCTGCGAGCGCGCTGCAGTCAGCCCTCGGCGACATCGAGGTCGGCCAACAGCTCGGCCTCGAGGTCACGGAACCAGGCGGCTCGCCACGCGAAGTAGTCGGCGCCCTCGCGGGCCACGATCGACGGGAAGCGCCCGTCGGCCGACTCGGCCAGCGGGAGGATCTCGGCTCGAAAGCGGTGGTCGGCCTCCTCGGCCCGCATCCGCAGCCGTCGGACCATCGCGAGCGCCGCGGTGGGCTGGACGGCATCCGCGAAGAACAGCCGCAGCAGCCCCTCGTCGCGTTGCTCGAAGTCTCCGGCGTCCTCGCTCGTGAGCCACTCTTCCAGGGCCTGCCGGCCGGACGCCGTGAGCCGGTACGCCTTGCGTGGGCGCTTGCCGTGCGACTCGTCGGAGCTGACGAGGTAGCCCTCGGCCTCGAGCGCCGCGAGCTCCGGGTAGACCTGGGCGAACGACGCAGCCCAGAAGAACCTGGTGCTTCGGTCTACGGCCCGCTTGATCGCGTAGCCCGTCCCGAGCCCGCGATCGAGCATGCCGAGCAGCAGATAGGAACCCGGCTTGAGCCTGCGCATTTCCCTCCGATCGGTGCGTACAGACCCGTCTACCGAGTCCGATTGCCAGCAGCGTCATATTCTGCTGCGATAGGTCACCACGAAAGATACGCCAGCCTCGAGCAGACCACAAGGAGCAGCCATGTCACTCGTCCGCATCCAGAACTTCGCAATCTCACTCGACGGCTTCGGCACCGGCGAGGGCCGCGACGCCGAGGCACACTTCGGTCATGCCGGGGACAGGCTGCACCAATGGATGTTCGCGACACGGTCGTGGCAGGCCGGCGGTGGCGGCGGCATCGACGACGCCTTCGTGCAGATGTTCGACCAGGGCATCGGCGCCGAGATCATGGGGGCCGCGAAGTACGGCCACCCCGGATGGCACGAGGACCCGGAGTGGAAGGGAGCGTGGGGTGCCAACCCGCCGTTCCACACTCCGGTCTTCGTGCTCACGCATCACACGCGCCCGCCGATCGAGATGGAGGGGGGCACGACGTTCAACTTTCTGGACGCATCGCCTGCCGAGGCGCTCGAGGCCGCGCGCGAGGCCGCCGACGGCAAGGACGTGCGCATCGGCGGAGGCCCCACCGTGGTCCGTGACTTCCTCGCCGCCGGGCTCGTGGACCACATGCACATCGTGGTGGTCCCGATCCTGCTCGGCCGCGGTGTGCGGCTCTGGGACGGGCTGGAGGGACTCGAGGAGGGGTACGAGGTCGAGGCCACCTCATCGCCCAGCGGAGTGACACACGTGACGTTCACGAAGACCCCGTAATGAGCAGGGTCATCTTGGAGATCACCATGTCCCTGGACGGCTACATCGCCGGTCCCGACATCTCCGACCAGGATCCGCTCGGGCGCGAGGGCGAGCGCCTGCACGACTGGATGTTCGCCGGCAAGTCGGCGGAGGAGGTCAACCGCAACGAGACCGATCGCTTCAGCTCCAGCGGAGCGGTGATCGTCGGCCGGCTGATGGCCGACCTCGGCATCGGGCCCTGGGGCGAGGAGCCGACGTTCCATGCGCCCGTGTTCGTGGTCACGCACCGCGCCGCCGAGACGATCGAGAAGAAGGGCGGGACGTCGTACGTCTTCGTCACCGACGGCATCGAGGCCGCCATGGAACAGGCGAAGGCGGCGGCCGGCGACCAGGAGGTGACCGTCATGGGTGGCGCCGACATCGATCGCCAGTACCTCAACGCCGGGCTGATCGATGAGATCCGCCTGCACGTGGCGCCGATGGTGCTGGGCGGCGGCACGCCGCTGTTCGAGGGCGTGACCCCGGAGCTGCGCCTCGTCGCGAGCGAGGCGTCCAGCGAGCCGGGGGCGATGCACCTGACCTACGCAGTCGAGCGCTCTGGCGGCTAGGCCAGGTCCTCCTGGGCCATCCGTGGGCGCGGGTGGATGTTCGTCATGTGGGCGGGAGCGTCGCCGACGTTGACGAACTTGTGGGCGCTGCCGGGCGGCGCGATCACGATCTGGCCGGCCTCCGCCTCGATCGTCTGGCCGTCGACCGTGAACTCGATCCGGCCCTCGTGAACGACGAAGGTCTCCTCGTACGGATGGCGGTGCAGGCGTGGGCCGCGCCCGGGCGGCGTCCTCGCGAGGAAGAACGAGACTCCGGAGCCGTGATCGGCACCCTCGAACCGCCCCGGCAGATCATCCTGCTCGATCTGGGCCGGGCCCGTCGATCCGAGCAGCACCCTCATCCGGTCGACAGCGTCGAGAAGTGTCGCTAGCGGCCTGACCATCAGCGTCAGCTCCAAAATTGCGCCGTCGCGCTCACCGGTCGCCAGCAGAACGCCGTCGCCGGCGCTGCCCTCGAGCTCGGCGGTGAACGCCAGCAGCGTCTCGCCGGAGCCCTCGATGAGCCGGGTGGGCTGCGGTGCGGCCATCACCTGGATCACCGCCGCGAGCACCACGCCGATCCGATCACGTCCTTCGTAGTCGGCCACCGGGCTGTGGAAGACGGCATCCGGAGCGAGCTCGGCGGCCATCGCCGGCGCGTCGCGTTCGAGGAACGCGTCTGTCAGCCGGCGCCCTGCTGATCGCTCTGCGGCCACCGGCGACATTGAATCAGTAGCCCCGAATCCAACGCCTCATAATGTGCGTTATGTGAACCCGGACCGGGAGTTGACGCCCCGGGACCGAGCAGACCCCCCGTTTGTCGGGTACCCCGGGCGGGACGGTTAGCCGCGGCTGTGGCTGGGGATAGGTCAGACATATGCACCCGGAGGGCGGAGTTGCAGTCGAATCGCACGTCGAACCTGCGCGGAGCCGCGGCAGTCGTGAGCGTCTCATCGAGCAGCACATGCCGCTGGCGCGCCGTCTGGCGGCGCGCTACCGCCATTCCGGCGAGGCGCTCGACGACCTCATCCAGGTCGCGTGCCTGGGCCTGATCAAGGCGATCGACCGCTACGACCCCGCTGCGGGCCCGTTCGCGCGCTTTGCGGTGCCGACTATCACCGGCGAGCTCAAGCGCCACTTCCGCGACAAGGGCTGGGCGATGCGCGTGCCGCGCGACCTCCAGGAACGCGCCATGAGCATCGGCGACGCCGTCGACCATCTGTCGACCGACCTCGGGCGCTCGCCGACAGCGCGCGACGTGGCCGCGTTCACACGCCTGTCGCTGGAGGACGTGCTGGAGGCCATGGACGCCGCCAGCGCGTACACGCCGATGAGCCTCGATTCGCCCCAGTCCGGCAGCGACGAGGACGACGACCACGCCCTGGTGCACCACCTCGGCGGCGTCGACCCCGGCTACGGATTGGCCGAGCTGCGCCCCACGGTCGCCCCCGCCGTGCGCGCGCTCCCGCGCCGCGAGCGCGAGATACTGAGGCTGCGGTTCGTGGAGGACATGACCCAGACCGAGATCGCCGACCGGGTTGGGATCTCGCAGATGCACGTGTCGCGCCTGCTGCGCCGTTCGCTGGACAAGCTCACCAGCGCCACCGCTGGAACGGCGGCAGTTCTCGACGCTGAATAGCTTCATGTAGGTGGAGCACACCGAACTGCTGATCCTCGGCCTGCTGGTGGCCGTGGCCGGACTTGCCGTGGTCGCCCGGCTCGTGCGGGTTCCGTACCCGATCCCGCTGACGATCGGCGGCCTCGCGCTGGGCTTCGCCCCGGGCGTGCCGGACGTGGCGCTGGACCCGGACCTGGTGTTGCTGATCTTCCTGCCGCCGTTGCTCTACAGCGCCGCGTTCTTCGCCAACCTGCGCGAGCTGAGGGCCAACCTGCGCCCGATAACCGGGCTCGCGGTGGGCCTCGTCGCGGGCACGATGGCGATCGTCGCGGTGATCGGCCACGAGCTGATCGGGCTGCCGTGGGCGGCTGCCTTCGTGCTTGGTGCGGTGGTCTCGCCGGCGGACGCCGTGGCCCCGGTCGAGATCCTGCGCCGGCTGAACGTGCCGCGGCGCGTGATCACGATCGTCCAGGGCGAGAACCTGACCAACGACTGGACCGCCCTGGTTGCCTACAAGTTCGCGGTCGCGGCCGTGGTCACCGGCAGCTTCTCGCTGGTCGAGGCCGGCCCCAGGTTCGTGTTCACCGGCGTGGGCGGGATCGCGATCGGCGTGGCGATCGGCATCGTGATCGCCGCCGTCCGGCGGCGCACCCGCGATCCGCTGACCGACATCACGATCTCGCTGCTGACCGCGTACGCGGCCTACCTCCCGGCCGAGGAGGTCGGCGCCTCCGGCGTGATCGCGGCGGTCACCGTTGGCGTGTGGCTTGGCTGGCAGTCCTCCGAGCTGACCGACCACCAGACACGGCTACAGCTGAACGCCATCTGGGAGGTGCTGCAGTTCCTGCTCAACGCGTTCCTGTTCGTGCTGATCGGGCTTCAGCTGCCGAGCGTGCTCGACGGCCTGAGCGGCCGCTCCGGCGGCGAGCTGCTGGCCTACGGCGCGCTGATCTCCGCGACGGTGGTGCTGGTCCGGATCGCGTGGGTGTTCGGCTTCACCTACCTCCCCCGCCGCGTCCGCGGCCGCCTGGCCGGCGAGGACGTGCACCAGCCGGCGTCCGAGACCGCGCTGGTCGCGTGGTCGAGCATGCGCGGCTCGGTGTCGCTGGCGGCTGCGCTGGCGATCCCCCTGACCGTGGATGGCGGCGGGCCGTTCCCCGAGCGTGACCTGATCGTGTTCCTGGCCTTCTGCGTGATCCTGACGACGCTCGTGGGCCAGGGGCTGGCGTTCCCCGCGGTGATCCGAGCCGCGCACGTGGAGGACGACACGCGCGACCTCGACGAGGAGCTCAATGCGCGCCTGGAGACCGCATTCGCCGCGATCGACCGGATCGACGAGCTGGCCGAGGAGGAGTGGGTGTTCGAGGGCACGGCGGAACGGGTGCGGCAGTTGTACGACTACCGTCGGCGGCGCTTTCGCTCCCAGGTGCACGGCCACGACGGCGACGGCGGCGGGCCCGAGGACTACGAGGGCCGCGCGTACGGCTACCGTCGCTTCATGGGCGAGGTGATCGTGGCCGAGCGCGCCCGTCTGCGCGAGCTGCGCGACCAGGGCGCGATCAGCGACGAGGTCCGGCGCGCGGTCGAGCGCGACCTCGATCTCGAACAGGCCCGGCTGGACCCCTCCTAGTCCTGGCTGGGCCTTGGCGCCACGAACAGGCTCTGGGTCGAACGGCCCAGCATCCCGCGCTCGTCGCGAAGCATCGTGTCCGACATGCCGACGCCGTCGGGCTCCGGGTAGGTGGCCGCCTCGAGCCCGACCCACTCGCCGGCGGGCAGCCGCCGCAGCGTCACGGACACGTCGGCGTTGATGAACATCCACTCGCGGTAGTCCAGCGGCGAGCTGACGCCGTTGCCGGAGTCGGCCGCGACCAGAACCCGGTGCAGCGGCTCGGGCTCCTCCCCCGCCACCAGCGGCACCCGCATCCGCATCCAGGCCAGCGCGGTGCCGGGCTCGGTGAACGAGCCGTACACGAACCGCGTCTCCATGGCCGTCTGGTAGCCAACCTCCTGCCCGGTCGGGAAGAACGGCACCTCCTCCCCATCGGCAGGCAGCGGCACGGCCGCGGGCTCGGGGGTCGCCGCCTCGAACCCCATCGGCGCGGTGGTCCGCATCCGCCACCCGCGGGCGCGCACGATCGCCTTGCCGTCGTGGGCGATCGTGCCCTCGACCAGCTCGACGCTGCGACCCGGCCGCACCACCTCGGCCGCGACGGTCAGCTCGGCGATCGGCACCGGCCCGAGGATCTCGAACGTCGCCCTGGTCAGGCGCCCTGGCGCGAGCCCGCCGGCGCGGTCGAGCTCACGTCCGAGCAGCGCGCATGGTGGTCCGGCGTGCTGGCTGTGAGGGTCCCACGGCCCCCGCGTCAGCTCGGTCGCGCGGTAGCCGCCCGCGCCGGGCAGATAGAACGCCTGGTCGCTGGGCACGCCCCGATCCTAAGGGCCGCGGTGGGCTGCTCGCCGGCCAGCGCTTGGCTGTGCTCATGGCGCATACGTCTGCCAGACTGGCGGCCGTGGCCAAGCAGAGGCAGATGAAGATGCAGATGCAGGCGGGCGCGCTTCAGGCGATCCCCCTGCTCGAGAGCCGGACGGACGAGCAGCTGAAAAGCGAGTCCAAGCACCGTGTGGCGGCCAAGGCGCTGCTGGGCGCGCGCGCGGCCGAGAAGTACGACGCCAAGGCGGCGCGCGCGTACTTCAACGAGGCGCTGGCCGGCTGTCATCCGCAGGAGCGCCCGGCGCTGCGGCAGATGATGCAGGCGTCGATGGCGCTGGCAGAGCGCCGCCCGGACGACCTCAAGGCCGCCGTCGAGAAGCTCGGCCAGGAGGCCCCGTCGAGCCGCCAGCTGTTCCTCCTGCGGCTGATGGGCCTGATCGCGCCCCCGCCCGGCGCAGGCGTGCTCACGCGCGTCCGCGGAATAGCGATCCTGGTCGGCGCCGTGATGGTGCTGCTTGCCGTGGGATTCGCACTGGCCAAGCTCGTCGCGCTGCCGTTCGGCGGCGTCGGCACCCTCGCGGCCGTCATGATCGGCCTGGTCATCGTGGCTGCCGCGCTCGGCGTCCTGGCCCTGTTCGGGCGAAGGCGGCAGGCCAGAGCCGCCGCCCAGCGCGCCGGCTAGTCCGAGACCTTCGTCCGCCGGATCACGACCGGCTTCAGCGGCGTGCCTGCGCCCGCGCTGGCGGGATCGCCGAGCCGGCTGATCCGCTCGATCACGCCGAGGCCCTCCGACACCTTGCCGAGCGTGGCGTACTCCGGCGCCAGGTCCGGCGCCTGGCCCGTGACGACGAAGAACTGGCTTCCCGCGGTGCCGGCGGGCTCCGCGCCGGTCTTGGCCATCGCCACCATGCCGCGCTCGTAGACCGTGTCGGCCGGGGGTTTGTCGGTGGTCGTGTAGCCGGGGCCGCCCTGGCCGGACCCGGTGGGATCGCCGCCCTGGATCACGAAGCCGGGAACGATCCGGTGGAACGCCGTGCCGTCGAAGAACCCCTTGCGTGCCAGCGACACGAACGACGCAGCGGTGGCCGGAGCGGCCTTCTGGTCGACCTGGACCGTGAACGTGCCGCAGTTGGTCGAGAACGTGACCTCGTAGCGGCGGCCCGGTGCGAGGTTGGCGGCGGGCGGCCGGCGCTGGTTTCCGTCCGGTCTTGGCGCTGGCGCCGAAGCGCGCCGGCACGCAGTCGGGGTCTCGGCCGCCGTCGTGGTGTCGACCGTGTCCGCTGCGTTCTGCCTGGAGCCGGTGTCGTCGTCACCGCCACAGCCGCAGATCACGAGGGCGCCGGAAACAACGAGGACGAACAGTGCTCGCACCAAGCGCAGAGTAGCCAGGGGCGCCGCCCGGACGTAGGTTGTCGGGAGCTTGCCCGCCCTCTCCCCACTGCTGGACCGCTACGACCAGGTGATCCTGGACCTCGACGGCTGTGTGCGTGTCGGCGAAGTCGCGGTGCCGGGGTCGCCCGAGGCGATCGCGGCTCTGCGCGCCGCCGGCAAGCGGGTGGCCTTTGCCACCAACAACTCATGGCACTCCGGTGAGGACCAGGTGCAGAGCCTGTGGGGCATCGGCGTGCAGGCGTCGCTGGCGGACGTGGTCACCGTCGGCGGGGCCGTGCAGCACCTGCTGGCCGAGACCCGCACGGGGCGGACGGCGTTCGTGATCGGCTCCGAGGTGCTGCACCGGCACGTGGCCGACGCCGGCTTGACCATCGTCAACGGCACGCCGCGCGCGGCCGAGGCCGAGCTGGTCCTGGTCGGCGGCACCGGCGAGTTCGACTACCCGATGCTGCGTGACGCGGCCCGTGCCGCGCGCCACAGTGGTGACCTGCTGGGCACCGCTCGCGACCCCACGCTGCCGATGCCCGAGGGGCCGTGGCCCGGCACCGGGGCGCTGCTGGCGGCCGTCGAGGTGGCGTCGGGACAGACGGCGTCGATCGTGGGCAAGCCCGAGGCCCAGCTGATGCTGGCCGCGCTCGACCGGCTCGGCGAGGGCCGCACGCTGGTGGTGGGCGACAGGCTGGACTCGGATGTGGCGGCGGCCGGGGCGGCCGGTCTGGACGCGGCGCTGGTGCTCAGCGGTTCGGGCGCCGGTGAGGTGGCCGACGGCGGGCCTCAGCCGGTGGCCACCGCGGGCACGCTGGCCGAGCTGGTCGGCGTCAGCGCCTCGTAGTCGACCCCCAGCAGCATGCACGACTCGGCGGTCACGGTCAGCCCGGCGGCCGCGGCGGCACGCAGCCCCTCGACCGGCTCGAGGCCCCGGTGCTCGTGCAGATGGGCGGCGCACACCGCCGCCACGAAGTCGGTGTGCCTGTTGCCGTGCACCACAACCGCCCCGGCCGGCCGCAGCTCGGCTCGCAACAGCCCGAGGATCTCGTCGAGGGCGTCTGCGCCTTCGGCCGTCACGGGAACCGGGACATGATGCCAGCGCAGCCCGGCCGCCTCGTAAGCCGACAGGTTGTGGCGCGTGCCCATCGCGCTCACGACCGTGCGAACACGCCGCTCGCGAAGCCACGCGAGCTCGCCCTCGCGGCGCTCCGGCCGGTGGCTGCGCCCCCCTCCCCCGGGCCGCTCCATGGCCAGCAGCTTGCGCGGCCGGGCCCACCAGATCCTGCGTGGCTCGATCATCTCGATCCTCCTGAAGTCGGGTCTCAACCCGTAGAGGCCCGGCGGCGCCCGATCTCGCCCCCTCCCCGGCCTAGACTGGCCCACATCCGACGGCTGCTGGTCCTCTGCAATCCGACGGCCGCCGGCGGGCGCGCCGTTCGTCGCCTGCCCGAGGTCGAGACCGAGTTGCGCCGCCTCGGCGCGGACTTCCGCACAGTGCAGACCCTGGATGCCGGTCACGCGCGCGAGCTGGCCGCCGAGGCGGGACATGACGGTCAGACGGTGGTCTCCGTCGGCGGTGACGGCCTGCTGCGGCCGCTGGCCGCAGCGCTGCGCTACACCGACGGCGCCCTGGCGGTGGTCCCGGCGGGGCGCGGAAACGACTTCGCGCGCGTGCTGGGCGTGCCCGAGGATCCGGTGCGTGCGGCGCGGATCGCGGTTGAGGGCCGGGAGCGGATGGTTGACGTGGCCGAGGCGGGCGGCGAGGCCTATCTGGGCATCGCCAGCCTGGGGTTCGACTCCGACGCCAACCGGATCGCCAACGAGTCGCGTGTGATCCGCGGCAACCTCGTCTACCTCTACTCCGCGCTGCGCGCGCTGGCATCGTGGCGCTGCGCGTCCTTCACCGTGACCGTGGACGGCCAGGCGCACGAGCTACGCGGCTACTCCGTTGCCGTGGCCAACTCCAAGGCCTACGGCGGCGGCATGTACATCGCGCCCGACGCCGAGCTCGACGACGGCCTGCTGGACGTGGTGGCGATCACGGAGGTCTCACGGTTGCGGTTCCTGGCCAACCTGCCGCGTGTGTTCCGGGGCAAGCACGTGAACGACCCGATCGTGTTCACCAGCCGCGGGAGCGAGGTCAGCGTGGACTCCGAGCGCCGCTTCCGCGTGTACGCCGACGGCGACCCGATCGCCGACGTGCCCGTGACGATGACCGTGGCCGAGCGCTGTTTGCGCGTGGTCGGCCCGGCGTGAGCCCCAGCCTGACGCGCGCGGCCGCCCGCACGGTCCGGTCGCTGTCGCGCCGCCTCGGCCGCGGCGGCGGCACGACCCTGCCCGGACGGCTGCTGCTGCGCGCCGACCCGGATGCGATCAAGGCGATGTCCGGTCAGCTCGACCACGGGTCCGTCCTGATCTCGGCCACCAACGGCAAGACCACGACCGCGGCCATGGTTGCGGCGGTGCTGGAGGCCGACGGGCGCGCCCTGGTGCACAATCGTGCCGGCTCGAACATGGGCTGGGGCGTGGCGACCGCGCTGCTGGACGCGCGCGCCGGCCGTTCGCAGACCGGGCTGTTCGAGGTCGACGAGGCGTGGCTGCCGGCCGTTGCCGAGGCTGTTGCGCCGGGCGCCTACCTGCTCTCGAACCTGTTCCGCGACCAGCTCGACCGCTACGGCGAGCTCGAGACGCTGGCCGACCGCTGGGCCGACCTCGTGGCGTCCGAGGCGGCCTCCGAGCGCCCGGTCCGGTTCATCCTGAACGCCGACGATCCGCTCGTGGCCGACCTCGGCCGCGGGCGCGAAGGCGCCGTGTACTTCGGCGTCGGCGACCGCTCACAGGCGCTGCCCGAGCTCCAGCACGCAGCCGACTCCAAGCACTGCCGCAACTGCGGCCACCCGTACACGTACGACGCCGTGTTCATGGGCCACATCGGCCACTACCGCTGCCCCGGCTGCGGGCGTGAGCGTCCGGCGCCCGCGGTCGAGGCCACCGAGGTCGAGCTGCTGGGCATGTCCGGCGCCCGGATCGCGCTCAAGACGCCCCAGGGGGCGCTCGAGCTGAAGCTTCGCCTGCCCGGCCTCTACAACGTCTACAACGCGGTCGGCGCGTTGGCCCTGGCACTGGAGCTCGGCGTGCGGCTGGAGACCGCCGGGCCCGCGCTGGAGGGCTTTGGTGGCGCCTTCGGGCGTGTCGAGACGATCGCCGTGGCCGGGCGGCCGGTGTCGATCCTGCTGGTCAAGAACCCCGCGGGCGCGAACGAGGTGCTGCGCACGCTGACGCTGGAGGGGGGCCAGGTCGACCTGTGGCTGGCGCTGAACGACCGGATCGCCGATGGCCGCGACGTGTCGTGGATCTGGGATGCCGACTTCGAGCTGCTCGCCGGCCGCGTCCGGCGGGTCACGTGCTCGGGCACACGCGCCGAGGAGATGGCGCTGCGGCTCAAGTACGCCGGCATCGACGCCGAGCCCGTGGTCGATCGCGACCTCGGCCCGTCGCTGGACGCGGCGGTCGCCGACGGTGACGGCCCGCTCTACGCGCTCCCCACCTACACCGCGCTGCTCGAGCTGCGCGAACTGCTGGCGGACCGCGGCCTCGCGAGGCGGTGGGCGGATTGAGCCGGTCCGAGGAGTGGGTGTTCGGCTACGCCTCGCTCGTGCCCGACGGCGCCGGCGCCGGCGCCGTCGAGGCCGAGCTGACGGGCTTCCGGCGCGCGCTCGGCGTGGCGCACGACAACCGCCGCCTGATCCCGGGCTACAAGAGCTACCACCGCCGCGACGACGGCAGCCGCCCGGACGTGTACGTGGCGTTCTTCGACCTCGAGGTGGCCGATGCGACGACAGTGGCCGGGCTCGCGCTGCCGGTCGACGACGCGCGCCTCGCCGCACTCGACGCGCGCGAGGCCAACTACGAGCGCGTGGACGTGACCGGGCTGGTCGAGGGTGTGTCCGGCACCGTCTGGGCGTACGTCGGCCGTGGCATCAGCCGCGCACGGCTCGCACGTGGCCTCGCCGAGGGCACCGCGGTCGTGTCGAAGGACTACCTCGAGAGGGTCGAAACGGCGTTCCGCGACCGAGGCAAGGCGGCCCTGCGCGACTTCCAGCGAACCACCGTCACGCACGGGATCCCGGCCCTCGACCTGGACCGCCGCGACGTTCCGCAGGAGGGATCGGTGTGAGCACGGCCACCGCCTGGCACGACGTGGAGTGCTCCGCGTACGGCGCCGACCTGCCGCTCTGGCGCGAGCTCGCCGCCGAGCGCGGCGGACCGATCCTGGACGTGGGCGCCGGCACCGGACGCGTGGCGCTTGACCTGGCGGCGCGCGGCCACGAGGTGGTGGCGGTCGACTCCGAGCCCGATCTCGTGGCCGCCTGTGCCGAGCGCGCCGCTGGGCGCTCGCTGGCGGTCACCGCCGTGTCCGCCGACGCGCGCGAGCTGGCGCTCGACAGCCGCCATCCGCTCGCGGTCTTCCCGATGCAGGTGGCGCAGTTGATGGGCAGCGACGCCGCCCGCGCGCAAATGCTGGCGGCACTGCTGGCGGTGCTCGAGCCGGGCGGCCTGGTCGCGGTGGCGCTGGCCGACCCGTTCGAGGGCATCCCGGCCGACGAAGTCCTGCCGCCCCTGCCCGACATCCTCGAGGTGGATGGCTGGGTGCTGTCGTCGACCCCGGTCGCCGTACGACCGCTGGACGGATCGGTCGCGATCGACCGCCGCCGCCAGTCGGTCTCGCCCGCGGGCGAGCTGACCCACGAGGACGCCACGATCGTGCTGGACACCGTCGATCCCGACGCTTTCGCGCACCAGGGCGCCGCGGCCGGCTACACCGTGCTCCCCCACCGGTCCGTGCCCGAGACCAGCGACTACGTCGGCTCGACCGTCGTGATGCTGGAGGCACCGCGATGACCACGCTGCGCGTATGCGCGCTCTACCCCGAGCTGATGAACATCTACGCCGATCGCGGCAACATCGCCGTGCTACGCGCCCGCTGCGAGTGGCGCGGGCTGGGCTTCGAGCTCGGCTCGGCGACCGTCGGCGAGCCGCTGGAACAGGCCTCGCACGACCTGTTCTACATCGGCGGCGGCCAGGACCGTGACCAGGTCGCGGTCGCCGGCGACATGGCGGCCACCAAGCGCGACGCCCTGCGGGCCGCGGCCGACCGCGGCGCCGCAGTGCTGGCCGTGTGCGGCGGCTATCAGCTGCTGGGCCATAGCTACCAGCTGGGCGCCGAGGAGTTGCCCGGGGTCGGCCTCGTGGACCTTCGCACGGTGCGCGGGGACGGGCCCCGGCTGATCGGCAACTGCGCGATCGAGGCCGACCTCGGCAGCGGTCCGCGGACGATCGCCGGGTTCGAGAACCACGGCGGGCGCACGTACCTCGGCGACCGGTCGCAGGCGCTCGGCCGCGTGCTGGCCGGGCACGGCAACAACGGCGCCGACGCGCTCGAGGGCGTGCGCGCCGGCAACGTGATCGGGACCTACCTGCACGGTCCGCTGCTGCCCAAGAACGTCTGGCTGGCGGACCGGCTGATCGAGATGGCGCTCGACGTCCAGCTCGACCCGCTCGACGACGCGCTCGAGGACGCCGCCCACGCCAGCGCTCGCCGCGCCGCGGGGGTCTGAGCCCGTGTTGATCCTGCTGGCGCCCTCGGAGGGCAAGACCGCCCCCGCGTCGGGCCCGCCGCTGGACCTGTCCGCGCTGACCTACGCCGCCGAGCTGACCGCGCCACGCGAGCGGGTGCTGAAGGCGCTGGTCCGGCTGTCCGCCGGACGCAGCCGCAATCGGGCGTTGGACGCCCTGGGCCTCGCCAGGACGCAGGCGGGCGAGCTGGAGCGCAACACGGCGCTGCTGGACGCGCCGACCGCCCCCGCCGCCGCCGTCTACAGCGGAGTGCTCTACCAGCACCTGGCGCTCGACGAGCTTGGCAAGCGTGCGCGCTCACGCGCCGCGGACAGCGTGCTCGTGGCCAGCGCCCTGTTCGGCGTGGTCGGCGTGGCGGACCCGATTCCGGCCTACCGCCTGTCGATGAGCGCGCGCATACCCGCGTTGCGCAAGGGCCTGCCCGCGCTGTGGCGCCAGCCGCTGGCGAAGACGCTGCCCGACGTGCAGGGTGAGCTGGTCTTGGACCTGCGCTCGGCCTCGTACGCGGCCGCGTGGAAGCCCCGGAACGCCACGCTGGTGTCGATCCGGGCGGTCACGCCCGCCGGCAAGGTCATCTCCCACATGGCCAAGGCAACCCGCGGCCGTGTGGCACGCACGGTGCTCGAGGCGCGCACGCCACCCACCGAGCCGGAGGCGGTGGCCGCCCTCGCGGGCCCCGGCGCGCGCGTGCTCGAGGCCCCCGGCGGATGGACCGTCGAAGTGCTAGACAGCCCGGCATGAGCAGCGCGTTCGTGACCGGCGGGTCTGGCTTCATCGGCCAGGCGCTGCTGCGACGGCTGACCGGCGACGGCTGGACCGTGCGCGCGCTGGCGCGGTCGGACGCCTCGGCCGCCACGGTGCGCGCGGCGGGCGCCGAGCCGGTGGGCGGCGACCTGGCCGACGTGGCCGCGATGCGCGCGGGCGCCGAGGGCGCCGACGTGGCCTTCCACCTGGCGGCCAAGCTGGGCGATTCGGGCGAGTGGGAGGAGTTTCAGCGCGGCACCGTCGAGGGCACCGACAACGCACTGGCCGCCTGCCGCGAGGCCGGCGTGCCGCGGTTCGTGCACACCGGCACCGAGGCGGCGCTGATGGACGGAAACGCGCTCGAGGGAGCCGACGAGACCTGGCCACTGAAGCCGGACTCCCCCGCCTTCTACCCGCGCTCGAAGGCACGCGCCGAGCAGGCCGTGCTGGCCGCGAACGGGGACGGCTTCGAGACCGTGGCCCTGCGGCCGCGCTTCGTCTGGGGCGCCGGCGACACCACGTTGCTGCCCGTCCTCGAGGACATGGTGCGCAGCGGCAAGTTCGCCTGGATCGGCGGCGGCAGCCACCTGACGTCGACCACCCACGTGGATAACACCGTCGAGGGCCTCGTACTGGCCGCCGTCAAGGGCCGCCCGGGGCAGGCCTACTTCGTGACCGACGGCCCGCCCGTGCGGTTTCGCGACTTCCTGACGCGCATGCTTGCCACCCAGGGCGTCGATGAGCCCACACGCAGCATCCCGCTTGGCATGGCGCGGCCGCTGGCGGCGGTTGCCGAGAGCAGCTGGCGGGTGCTCCCCCTCCCGGGCGAGCCGCCGGTCACGCGCTTCGCCGTCTGGGCGTCGGGTCTGGAGTGCACGATCGACGACTCCAAGGCTCGCCGCGAGCTGGGCTACGAGCCGGTCGTGTCCGTCGACGAGGGCATGGACGCCCTGGCCGCCGCTAGCGGCCGGTAGACCCGAAACCGCCCTCGCCGCGGGCGCTGTCCCCCAGGTCGTCGCTCTCCACCAGCGCCGGCGCCTCGTGGCGCACGATCACGAGCTGCGCGATCCGCTCACCCGGCTGCACCGCAAACGGCTCGGAACGGTCGGTGTTCAGCAGCAGCACCCGCACCTCGCCGCGGTAGCCCGCGTCGATCAGCCCGGGCGTGTTGACAAGCGTTATGCCGTGCTTGCGGGCCAGGCCCGACCGCGGCAGCACGAGCCCCGCGTGGCCGGCGGGGATCGCGAGCGCGATCCCGGTGCCCACGGCGGCGCGTTCGCCCGGCCCCAGCTCGGCCGCCTCGGCGGCGAACAGGTCGAAGCCGGCGTCGTCGTCGTGCGCGCGCGCCGGCGCCGTCGCCGCGGCGACGAGCCGCCGGAAGCGCAGATCCATCAGTGCTTGCCGTTTACCGCGAAGCGCTCGAACCGGGCCGCGGCCACGGCGGGCACGCGGGCGCGGACGACCACGCCTTCGGGTGTGTCCTCGCGCTCGACCTCGCCCGCCAGCTCGTGCAACTCGGACAGCGAGCCGCCCTCGCCGTAGGGCAACAGCAGCTCCATCGGCCGCAGGGTGGCAAGGAAGCGGCCCTCGACGGCCTCGCGCAGGTCGTCGAGCCCTTCACCCGTCGCGGCCGACACCTGCACGGCCTTTGGGAACCGGAACGACAGCTCGCGGCGACGTTCGGCGTCCAGCAGGTCGGCCTTGTTCAGGGCCAGCACGGTGGGCACCTCGCCCGCGCCGATCTCCTCGAGCACCTCCTCCACGGCCGACAGCATCTCGTGCAACTCCTCCTCGGGACCCGAGGCATCGACCACATGCAGCAGCAGATCGGCGCCCATGGCCTCCTCGAGCGTCGCTCCGAACGCCTCGACCAGCTGGTGGGGAAGCTTGCGGATGAAGCCGACGGTGTCGGTCAGCAGGTAGGTGCGCCCGGAGATCTCCATCTGGCGCGTGGTCGGGTCGAGCGTGTGGAACAGACGGTCGCGCACGCCCACCTCGGCGCCGGTGAGCGCGTTGAGCAGCGTCGACTTGCCCGCGTTGGTGTATCCCGCCAGGGCCACGGTGGGCAGCCCCGCGCGCTCACGCTCGTTCCGCATCGTCTGGCGAGTGCCGCGGGTGCGCTCCAGCCGCCGGCGCAGTGCCGCGATGCGCGAGCGCGCGAGGCGGCGGTCGGTCTCGATCTGGGTCTCGCCGGGGCCCCTGGTGGCGATCCCGCCGCCGGTGGAGCCCCCGAGCCGCTCGAGGTGCGTCCACAGTCCCCTCATGCGCGCCATGTTGTACTCGAGCTGGGCCAGCTCGACCTGGAGCTTGCCCTCCGCCGAGCCGGCGTGGTCGGCGAAGATGTCCAGGATCACCGCCGTGCGGTCGATCACCGGCGTGTCGATGGCCGCCTCGAGGTTGCGCTCCTGGCGCGGGAGGAGCTCATCGTCCACGGCGACCACGTTGGCATCGCTGGCCTTTATCGCGGCCTTGAGCTCGGACAGCTTGCCCTTGCCGAAGTAGCGGTCGGGGTCGGGCGCGGTGCGGCGCTGGACCATCTCGCCCGCCACGGCCACCCCGGCCGTGCGCAGCAGCTCGCCAAGCTCGGACAGGTCGTGCTCGTTCGGCCCGGCGGCGATCAGCAGCGCGCGCTGGCGCGCCCTGCGGTTGCGGATCCCGTATGCCTGCGCCATTACCCCGAGTGTACGTAGGATGCGGGCCATGAAGGTGTTCGTGACGGGTGCCACGGGCTTCATCGGCGGGCGGATGACTCGGCTGCTCGTCGAGCGCGGGGATGACGTGACCGCCCTGGTCCGCGACCCCGCCAAGGCTGGCGACCTTGCCGAAGCCGGCGTCGAGCTGCTGGAGGGCGATCTGTCGTCGCTCGACGCGATCGCCGCCGGCACGCGCGGCGCGGAGGCGGTCATCCACGGTGCCGCGATCTACAAGATCGGCATCCCCGGCGACGAGCAGGACCAGATGTTCGACGCCAACGTCCGCGGCACCGCGCGCGTGCTTGACGCCGCGATCGAGGCCAACGTGCCGCGGATCGTGTACGTGTCCTCGGTGGTCGCCTTCGGCGATACCGAGGGTGCGACGGTTACCGAGGATCACGTGCGGCCCCACCGCCGGTTCGCGTCCTTCTACGAGGAGACGAAGGTGCTGGCGCACGAGATCGCCGGCGAGCGGATCGCGCGCGGCGCCCCGATCGTGATTGTCCAGCCAGGAGGCGTCTACGGGCCCGGCGACCACTCCCAGCTGGGCACGATGATCCACCAGGCGGCCACCGGAAAGCTCAAGCTCAAGATGCTGCCCGATGCCGGTTACCTGATGGCATACGTGGACGACGTGGCCGCCGGCATCCTGCTGGCGCTGGACAAGGGCGAGCCTGGCCAGTCCTACGTGCTGGGTGGCGAGTGCGTGACGATGGGCGAGCTGGTGGACCGTGCCGCTGCGGTCGCCGGCCGCAAGGGCCCGCGCGCGACGATGCCCACGCCGCTCATCAAGGCGTCCGCGCCGCTGGGCCGGTTCGTCGGCCCGATGATGGGCTTCCCGCCCAACCTGCGCGAGCTGATTCGCTCGTCCGACGGCGTCACCTACTACGCACACGACGACAAGGCACGCCGGCAGCTCGGCTACACCTCACGCCCGTTGGACGAGGGGCTGCGCGCGACCATCGAGTCCTACTAGCCACCGCCGCTGAACCCATCTCCTGGCGGGCTGTACGTGCTCCGGCAGGTACAACCCGCCAGCAGGGCACGGCGGCATCCCGCCGCGCGCCAGTGGCCCTAACGGCTGCTCAGGCTGCCGCGGATCCGCTCCATCGCCTCCGCAAGCCGCTCGTCCTCGACGGTCAGCGAGATGCGGAAGAAGCCCTCGCCGCTCTGGCCGTACGCCCCGCCCGGCGAGACCACGACGCCCGACTCCTCCAGGACGAGCTCGCAGTAGGACGCCGACGTGTGCCCCTCTGGCACGGGCGCCCAGACGTAGATCGTGGCCTTCGGCGTGGGCACGTCGACGCCCACGTCGCGCAGGGCGCCGACCACGAGGTCACGGCGGCGCTGGTAGACCGCGCTCATCTCCCTGGGAATGTGGTCGCCGTCGTCCAGCGCGGCGGCGCCGGCCAACTGGACCGCCTCGAACATGCCCGAGTCGATGTTGGTCTTGAGCTTCCAGTAGGCCTCGCACGCGTCGGCGTTGCCCACGAACGCGCCGATCCGCCATCCGGTCATGTTGTAGCCCTTGGACAGCGAGAAGATCTCGACGCCGACCTCCTTGGCGCCCGCCGTCTCGAGGAAGCTGGGCGCCACGTAGCCGTCGAATGTGGTCTCGGTGTACGAGGCGTCGTGGACCACCAGGATGTCGTTGGCGCGCGCGTACTCGACGACGCGCTCGAAGAACCCGTCCGGCACGACCGCGCCGGTCGGGTTGTTGGGGTAGTTCAGGAACATCAGCCGTGCCCGCTCGGCGTCCGCGGCGGGGATCGCGTCGAGGTCGGGAACGAACCCGAGCTCGGGCACCAGCGGCATCAGCACGGCGTCGGCGCCGGTCAGCAGCGGCCCACCGGTATAGACCGGGTACCCGGGGTCCGCGGCCAGCGCGCATGTGCCTGGGTCGAGGAAGGCGAGGTTGACGTTGAACACGCACTCCTTCGCGCCAAGCGCCGGGACGATCTCCGTCGCGGGGTCGAGCGCGACGCCGAAGCGGCGGTCGTAAAAGCGCGCGAACGCGTCGCGTAGCTCGGCGCGGCCGCGGTTGGACGGATATTGGTGGGTGCCGGGGTCGTGCGCGGCCGTCGCCAGCGCGTCGGGCACGAGCTCCGGGGTGGGCATGTCCGGGTCGCCGATGCCGAGGCTGATCACGTCCACGCCCTCGGCCTTCTTCGCGTCGATCTTGCGCGACAGCTCGGCGAACAGGTACGGCGGCAGGCGGTCGAGACGTTCACTCGTCTTGAAGCTCATGCGTTCTTCAGTGCCTCCAGGAAGTCGTCGCTGAGCTCACCCGCGTACACGGGCACGGCCCAGCCGGTCAGGTCCACGTGCAGATCCTCGCCGACGTCGACCTCGAGGTCGCCGCCGTCCAGCTTCACGGTCACAGGGCTGTCGGCGCCGCGCAGCACGGCGGCCACCGCGGCGCCGGTGGCGCCGGTGCCCGACGACAACGTCTCCCCCACCCCGCGCTCGTAGATCCGCGCGCGGATCTCGGCATCGCCGGTCTGGCGCCAGAAAGACACGTTCGTGCGTTTGGGAAACAGCTCGTGGCGCTCGATCGGGGCGCCCAGCGGCGCCAGCTCGAGCTCACCGAGGTCGTCGCCCCATTCGATCGCGCACTGCGGGTTGCCGATCGACACGAATTGGAACGCAAGCTCGCGCCCGCCGGCCTCCAGTGAGCCGGTGCCGTCCGGAGGGCCGGACGGGTAGGAGTCCGAGGTCAGCGTGGCACGGCCCATGTCCACCGTGCAGGTGGTGGCGCCGGTGATGCGCGGGCGCACCTCGCCGGCGGCGGTCTGGATCGAGAACCTGTCGCTGTCGGTCCAGCCGGCGCGGCGCAGGTACATGACCGCCTCGCGGACGCCGTTGCCCGACAGCTCGGCCTCCGATCCGTCCGGGTTGAAGATCCGCAGCGACGCCACCATCCCGCGCTCCTCGGTCGGCGCCAGCAGCAGGATGCCGTCGGCGCCCACCCCGGTGTGCACGGCGCAGAGTGCCTCGATCCGCGCCGGGGTCAGCTCGAACGGGAGCGCGCCGGCCTCGATCACCGCGTAGTCGTTGCCCAGGGCCTGCCACTTCTCGAAGCGCACGGCCAGAGAACCTAGAGATTGGCGTCCGCCGCCGCGGCCACGGATGCCGCCAGCGCCGCCAGCTCGCGATCTGTCACGTCCGTGAGCCGCACGCCCTCGAGCTTGCGCATCCACGTCAGCTGACGGCGCGCGTAGTTGCGCGTGCGCTGCTTCATGCCGCCCACGTCGCCGGCCAGCAGCTCGTCGAAGCCGAGCGCGTAGCGGGCGGTGCGCGAGATGCCGGCCGCCTCCGCTTGCCGCACCTCGTCCGCGGCGCCGGCGGCCACCATGGCGTCCACGCGCACATCAACGGCGGCGTAGAGCGCCTCGCGCTCCATCGTCAGGCCCACCAGCAGCGTCGGGTGGCGGGTCTCGGCCGTCCACAGCTGCGAGTCGTCGCCGGGCCGCGGCGGATCGTGCCCCATCTCCATCAGCTCGAGGGTGCGCACCAGCCGCTTGCCGTCGCCCGGGTCGATCTCCGCCGCCCGCTCGCGGTCGCGCGCGGTCAGCTCGGCGTGCAGCTCGGCCGCCGGGCGCGCCTCCAGCCGCGCGCGCAGCTCAGCCGGCGGCGCGGGCGCAAGGTCGAGCTCCGCCAGCGCGGCGCGCAGGTAGAGCCCGGTGCCGCCGACCACGATCGGAGTCCGCCCCGCGTCCAGCGCGGCGTCCACCTCGGCGTGCGCGCGCTCCATGTAGCGCCCGGCCGAGTATTCCTCGTCCAGGGGGACGAAGCCGACCAGCCGGTGCTCGAGCCGCGCGCGCTCGGCCTCGGTCGGCGCCCCGGTCAGCGTTTCGAGGCCGCGGTAGACCTGGAGCGCATCGGCCGAGATGGCCACGGGGTCGCGATCGCGCTCTCGCAGCTGGTCGGCCAGCTCCAGCGCCAGGGCGGTCTTGCCGATCCCGGTCGGGCCGAAGATCGCGATGACCGGCACGGCCACGTCAGGCGATGCGCGACAGCAGGCGCTCGGATCCGGCAAGCGTCTGGCTCGTGGCCGACTCGATCTCGACGTCGACCATGTCGCCCGGCTGTGCGAGCCCCGTGAAGTTGACGGCCTTGTTGTGCCGTGTCCGGCCGCGCAGGCGGTCCGCGTCGGTGCGCGAGCTGCCCTCGACCAGCACCTCCATCGTGCGGCCCACGAACCGCTGGGAGCGCTCGTGGGCGCGGCGCTGGATCACCTCGACGAGCCGCTCCATCCGCTCGCGCTTGACCTCGTGCGGAACCTGATCGGGCAGCTCGGCGGCGGTGGTCTCACGCCGCGGGGAGTAGATGAACGTAAATGCCGAGTCATAGCCGACTTCCTCAGCCACCTCGAGCGTCTCGGCGAACTCGGCCTCGGTCTCGCCAGGGAACCCGACGATGATGTCGGTGCTCAGCGCCACGTCGGGTAGCGCGCTGCGGATCATCGCGACTCGGTCCATGTAGCGCTCGCGCGTGTAGGTGCGCCGCATCGCCTTGAGCACACGCGACGAGCCGGCCTGGAGCGGAAGGTGGACGTGCTCGCACAGCGACTCCAGCTCCGCGTGGGCGGCGACGACGTCCTCGCGCATGTCCTTCGGGTGCGGGCTGGTGTAACGGATGCGGTCGATGCCATCGAGGCCGTCGATCATCGCCAGCAGCTCCGCGAACGTGGTTCGGGCGTACCCCTGGCGCGGCAGGTCGCGGCCGTACGAGTTCACGTTCTGGCCCAGCAGCGTGACCTCGCGGACGCCGTCGGCGGCCAGCAGCTCGGCCTCGGCAACCAGCTCGTGCGCGGGTCGCGAGACCTCGCGCCCGCGGGTGGACGGCACGATGCAGTAGGCGCAGCTGCAGTTACAGCCGACCGATATCTGCATCCAGCCCTGGAAGGCGCGCGCGCGCCGCATCGGCAGGTGGCCGGTGAAGCCCTCGAACTCGAAGTAGCCCTGCGCGGTCAGGCTGTCGCTGGTCAGGAATTCGGCCAGCTTGTGCACCTGGCCTGGGCCGAACGCCACGTCCACGAACGGGAACAGCTCGAACACCTGCTCCTTCATCGACTGCGACCAGCAGCCACCGACGCCGATCACCCGCCCCGGCTGCTCGGCCTTGAGGCGCTTGGCCTCGCCGAGGTGGCCTACGAGCCGCGTGTCCGCCTTCTCGCGGATCGAGCACGTGTTGAACAGGATCAGGTCGGCGCCGTCGCGCGCGGGGGCCTCGGCGTAGCCCAGCGACTCGAGCATGCCCTTCATGCGCTCGGAGTCGTGCTCGTTCATCTGGCACCCGAAAGTGGTCAGGTGGTAGCTGGGCATCGGCGCGGATGCTAATGACGTGTCGAGGCCGGGTAGCGAAAGCTGGTTAAGGCGAGACTCGGACATGTCCGTGAAGGGTGCTCCTTGTCGCCCTGAGGGGACATGTCCGAGGCTCGCCCTCGACACGCCTAGTCGATGAACCCCCGAACCTGCGACAGCACGGTCGCGTCCTCGTGCAGGTCGCTGTGGCTCATGTCGGCCGTCTGGGTGTTGGTCGCCCCTTCCAGAATCGTGCTCGTGGGCGGGTCGATCACGCCGTCGGCGGCGGACCACCAGGTGCCATAGGTGACGTCGCCCGGCGACTCATCGCCCGAATTGAGCGCGTTCAGGAACGACGACCCCGGCTCCATCTCTTTGCACTGGGTCGAGAACCACGCGCATGCGCTGGCGGTGTTCGTACCGTGGTTCGGTCCGCCGAGGGAGACCCAATCGTCCACCTTCGTCGTGCCCCCCAGGTTCTTCAGGTAGTAGCGCGAGCTCAGGGCGCCCATCGAGTGCGTGACGATGTCGACCGTCGCCTTGCCGGGGTTGGCCGCCAGGGTCTCGTCCACCTTGGACGCCAGCCCCTGCGCCAGCGTGGCGTTGCTGCCCGAGCCGTAGTTGAAGCGCTGCAGCTCCGGCGGGTCGTAGCCGTTGGCCTCGAAGTTGGTCACGGCGGTGTCCCACGTGCTCGAGCTGCCGTTCCAGCCGTGGACGAATACCACCGGGTCATGGGCCGATGCCGCCACCTGGCCCGGCGCGACTACCAGCGCCGCCCCGACGCCGAGCAGCGCGATCATGATCCTGCGCATCCCTTGCCTCCTCCTACTGTTTGACCGGTTGTAGAGGCCCATACCCACGGGCGCGGGTTCTCTACGCTGGTCCGCTGCCCTCAGCGGCACTCCCGCCATGACCCGCCAAACCGCAGCCTTCGTCGCCGTCGCGGCCGTCTTGCTCGCCGCCGGCGTGGCCGGTGTGCTTGTCAAGTCGCGCTCGCCCGCCGGCCCGGCCGCCCCGACCACGACCTCACCAGCGGCGCTGCCGCCCTCGCCCGCGGTTGCCCCCCAGGCCGGTGTGGCGGATACCCGCCTGGCCGCACTCGGTGGCCGCGGGCCGGTGATCGGCCTGGCGGACAACGTGCCAACCAACATGACCGATCCCCGCTTCGTGGCCACCGGGATCAAGCGCGTGCGCGTGACGGTTCCGTTCGACGACGTGGCCCGCGGCGGCGAGCGCAGAGCCGTCCAGGACCGGTGGTTCGCAACCGCGAGGGAGCAGGGCATCGAGCCGCTGGTGAGCTTCTTCCGCTCCTACCGCGGCCGCAAGATCCTGCCCACGCCCGAGCAGTTCCGGCGCCACTTTCGCCTGTTTCGCGAGCGCTATCCGTGGGTGCGCTGGTTCTCGACCTGGAACGAGGCCAACTTCACCGCCCAGCCGACGGCGGCCGACCCGGCCCGCACCGCGCGCTTCTACCGGATTGCGCGGCGGGAGTGCTCGGGCGGGCGCTGTGAGGTGATCGCGTGCGACTTCCGTCCCGACGGGCGGCCCCGCTCGGCACGCTGGCTGGAGGAGTTCAAGCGCGGCATCGGGCCGGGCCCGCACCGGTGGGGGCTGTCGTCGTACGTGGACGTGAACCGCCGGTCGACCAAGCTCACGCGGGAGTTCCTGTCGCGCACCAAGGGGCCGGTGTGGGTGAACGAGGTCGGGGCGATCAACTTCTTCGGCAAGGGCCTCGCACCCGACCAGGACCGCCAGAGCCGGGTGATGTCCTATCTGCTGTCCACCTACCCGAAGGTGTCGCCGCGCGTGAAGCGCATCTACATCTACCACTGGCGCGCCGCGGCGGGCAACGACCTGTTCGACTCGGGGCTGCTGGACGCCGAGGGCAGGCCGCGGCCCGCCTACTACCTGCTGTTCCAGGCCATCGGCCGTCAGCCCCCGGCCTAGGCCGCGTGCTCCCTGACGGCGTCATAGGCGAGCTCGGGCTCGTAGCCCTTGCGCACCAGCATCCGCCAGGCCTTGTCGCGGCCGCGGTCATCGGTCGCCGGCGGCATCTTCTGGCCGAGTAGCTGGACGGCCGCGCGCAGCTCCTCGTCGCGGTCGTGGCGACCCCGCTCGAGCTCGGCCAGATCGTCGGGCACGCCGCGCCGGCGCAGCTCACGGTCGATCCGCGCCGCGCCCCAGCCATCGATCGAGCGCTTGTCCTCGGCGAGCAGGCGCGCGAAGCGGGCATCGTCAAGCGCCCCAGCATCCTGGAGTTCGCCGAGCGCGTATTCGATTTCCGCCTCACCGACCTCCTTGCGCTCGAGGAAGCCGCGCACCTCGGCGACGGTCCGCTCGCGCCGCGAGACCGCCCGGTAGGCGAGCGTGACCGCCTTCGCCTGCGCCCGGTCGCTCAGGCGGCCTCTCTCTCCTCGCCCGTCTTACCGGAGGTAGGGAGCACCTCACCGGTCTCGGGATCGACCCCCGGCGGCGGGCCGCCGATCGGCTCGACCGCGGCCTGCTCCGGCTCGATCGCGGCGTAGATCTTGGCCTCGATCTCGGCAAGTAGCTCGGGCTTCTCGCGCAGGTACGCCTTCGCGTTGTTGCGCCCCTGGCCAAGGCGTTCCTCGCCGTAGGAGAAGAACGACCCCGACTTGGTGACGATGTCGTGCTCGATCCCGAGGTCGATGATGCAGCCCTCGGTGGAGATGCCCATGCCGTACTCGATGTCGAACTCGGCCTGGCGGAACGGCGCCGCGACCTTGTTCTTGACCACCTTCACGCGGACCCGGTTGCCGACCGCCTCGGTGCCCTCCTTGAGCGTCTCGATCCGGCGGATGTCCAGGCGCTGCGAGCTGTAGAACTTGAGCGCCCGGCCGCCCGGCTGGGTCTCGGGCGAGCCGAACATGACGCCGACCTTCTCGCGGATCTGGTTCGTGAGCACGCACAGCGTGTTGGCCCGGTTGAGGTTGCCGGCCAGCTTGCGCATCGCCTGGCTCATCATCCGCGCCTGGAGGCCGACGGACTGGTCGCCCATCTGCCCCTCGAGCTCCGCCTTGGGCGTGAGCGCAGCGACCGAGTCGATGGCGATCACGTCGACCGTGCCCGAGCGGATCAGCAGGTCGGCGATCTCGAGCGCCTGCTCACCGTGGTCGGGCTGGGAGACCAGCAGCTCGTCGACGTCGACGCCGATCCGGCGCGCGTACTCGGGGTCCATTGCGTGCTCGGCGTCGATGAACGCACAGATGCCGCCCTTCTTCTGGGCCTCGGCGAGCACGTGGTAGACGAGCGTGGTCTTACCGGAGGATTCGGGGCCGAAGATCTCGACGATCCGGCCGCGGGGCAGGCCACCAACGCCGAGCGCCAGGTCCAGCGACATGGCGCCGGTCGGGATCGCTTCGACCTTGACCTGGAAGGCCTCGTCGCCCATCTTCATGATGGCGCCCTCGCCGAAGTCCTTCTGGATCTGCTTGATCGCCGTGTTCAGCGCGGCGTCGCGGGCCTTGGCGGCCTTCTCCTGCTGTTCCATTGCCTATCTCCTCGGAAGTCGGAAATAGGGGCCCGGGAGGGCCCCAGTCCCCTATGACCTGGGACACGGAAGTCCCAGGGGGTGGCCATGAGGCTGACAGGGCGATCGGACGCTTTGGGTGACGTCTGCGACGACTCAGCGAAAGCTGGCGAACAGCCGCTTCGCACGGGTCCGCGACGCCGTCAGACGGGCGTCGGCGAGACCGGTCTCGCGCACCTTGCCGCCGGTGACGCGGAAGACGTGGCGGGCGCCCTTGCCGGCGCGCAGGTACCAGCGTGTGGAGCCCACCCTGATCGGCTTGATCTTGCCGACCCGGCGCGCCAGCGTGCGTGTCGTGGCCCCGGGCGCCAGCTTGCGCAGCCGCGTCCGCGGGCCCGAGCTGAGCAGCAGCACCGCCCGCCCCCGCACGCGGGCCCGCTCGCGCCGCGACAGCTTGCGGCGCAGCTTCGCCGCCGGGTAGCCGACCCGCACCGCGCCTCCGCCGGCGAGGCAGAAGCGGTCGATCGCCCCCCTGGTGCGCCGGCCGCGGGCGAAGGCGGTCCGCACCGTCGCCTGCCTGCGCCCAAGGCGTGCCCGCTCCAGGCTCTTGCCGCCGATCCGGCCGCTGGCCGCCGCGCAGCGCGCCGCGGTGGCCGCCGCTGCGCCCCCGCATGCGAAGTCCTGGGCCGCCCGCCCGCCGCGCGCGACGTTCACCAGCGCGGTCCCGAATACGCGGCCCGAGCCGTCCTCGCAGGTCATCGTCCAGGCCTCGGACGAGCCGGCGAACAGCGGCCGCTTGGACGGGTTGACGTGCCACGTGTAGCGGCCCGATGCGGGCACGGTCATCGTGGTGTCGAGCGCGTCGGGGACGAGCACACCCGCCTGGCTCGTGGCGGTCGTGAACTGCTTGCGCAGGCGCAGCACGCGCCCGGCCGGGGCGGTGCCGGCGATGATCGAGTGGCCGGCCGGGTTCGCCGCCTGCTCGCCCGCGGCCATGAACGCCTCGTACACGCCGCCGCCGGACGGGGCCTGGCTGCCGTCGTACTCGCCGACCACGCTGTCGGCGTAGTTGGCGTGGAAGTTGCTGCCGCGCGCCTCGGGCGTGTAGCCGAAGGTGCCCTGGGCGAAGTAGTTCCAGTCCTCGGTCGCCCCGGTGATGTCGCCGAGGGTCGCGTAGCCGAGCTCGGACGTCCAGCCGGTGGCGGCCGCCATGGCGTCGCCGAGCGCCTTCATCGGGGCCTCGTCGGGCGTCGTGGCGATCACGTCGTCGAACCCGGGCTGGCGCAGGAACTTGCCGTCGGCGGTGAACGTGTGGTTGGTGATGAACGTGACGACCTGGAGGTTCGAGGTGAGCCGGTGCACCGCCTCGGACTCGGGTTCGGAGTACGGCGACGGGCCGCGGTAGCCCTGGCTGGCGACCGCGTTGCTCGAGCCTGGGCCGCCCCAGTAGGCGCCGTAGTTGCGGTTGAGGTCGACGCCGGCACCGGAGGGCGTGCTTGCCCGCAGGGCGCAGGTTCCCCCGGCGCCGACGGTGTCGCGGCAGTTCTTGCGCTTGTACGCCGCCTGGTCGTTCAGCGCGAGTCCCGCCGTCGCGCTGCTGTTGTCGTCCACGACGGTCGGCTCGCCCGCCGCGCGCGACACCGCGAAGCCGTCGACGTTGACCACCGGGACCACGATCACGCGAACCTGGTCGAGCAGCCGCCGCACACGCACGTCGCCGGCGTTGTAGCGCCGGGTCAGATCGACCGCGAACTCCATCGGGAACTCGGCCGAGGGCCATTCGCGCGCGTGATGCGCGCCCATCTGCAGGTAGACCGGCCGGCCGTCGTCGGTTCGGTCGACGTCGGTGGCCAGCTCGACGCCCTCGATCGGGCGACCCTCCAGGCTGGCGCGCGGCAGCGTGACCTTGCGCACCAGGCTCGGCGATCCCTCCGCCAGCACCTTCATCTCGGACGTGTAGTCCTGCGCCTGGCGATAGGTGGTCCGTCCCGTCGGCAGCGCCCGCTGGGCGCGTGCCTCGCGACGGCGGGCGGCGGCGTCGGTGGCCGCCAAGTCCGTATCAACGGTCCGGGTGGCGAGCCCGAGCGCCGCCAGCTTCGCCCGCTCCTTCGGCGAGTAGACGACGACGCCCGCGCGGCCCGGGTCGACGTCATGGGTGACGTCCAGCCCGGCCGCTTCGAGCCTGCGCACGTCCGCGCCCGCGCGGACCGAGACCTCCACGAGCTGCGCCCGCGGGCCTCCGCCGCGCGGCACCGGGGCGAAGTCGATCACCACCGGCACGTCGGCATCGGAACCGAGCCGGCGGCACCCCTGCACGAGCACGTCCTCCCCGGCATCCACGCGCGCCAGCGCCTGCTCCGCGGCGCCGAACGACGTCGAGGCGCCCAGGCGGCGGTCACCGCTGCCGAACACGGCCAGGTCCCAGTCGCTGAACCGCGTCCCCTCGAGCCGTACGGTGGCGATACCGTCCGCGGGCGCCCGCCAGCGCCGGGTGGCCACTCCGGCGGCGCCGTCCAACGGGCGCGCGTGGCAGAGGCGGGGTACGGCCTGGGGGGCGGACAGCGTGGCCGCGTGGGCGGCCGGGGTCACGATCAACAGCGCCGTCAGCGCGGCGACCGCGATGTTCCGTGCGGGGCGCAGACAGCGATCATGACCGTTGATCGCCCGGAGCGCGAAGCCCGCGGCGCTCCACGACCTCGTAGCGCGAGCCGGGGTGGCTGCGCAGCAGGCTGATTGCGGGCACCGCGAACGGCGCCAGCGCGGGCGCCTCGGTTTCGAGATTGCTTGCCCGGTGGCCCTTGCGCACGCGCGCGAGCGTCACGTGCGCCAGCCATGGCCGCCGCTCGCCCCGGCCCAGCGCGCGTGCGATCACCCGCTGGAGTTCCGCCGCGTGCCCGTCGCGATCCTCGAGTGCGAGGGCGAACACGCTCGGGCGCCGGCGCGGCAGCGCGACGAGCTCCCGGCCGGCCAGGACCGGAGCGACGGGATCCGCCGGCACCGCCGACCAGATCCGCGACACGTGCGACGGCGCGGTCGGACCGAGGAACACGAGCGTCACGTGCAGGGAGGCCTCGGGGACGGCGCGCAGCCCCGCTCGCCCCGCAATGGCCGTCGCCGTCCAAACGGCCAGCTCGGCGCGCACGCGGGCCGGCAGCTCGAGCGCCAGGAACAGGCGCCAGCGCTCATCTGCGCTCAGGCGGCCACCCTCGCACCCAGGAACTCGCGCAGCATGTGCATGGCAACGGTGGTCGAGCGGTCACGCACCTCGGCGCGCCCGCCGGGCACCCGCACGCTGCGTGCCAGCTCGCCGCCGTCGGCGTGGCGCAGGCACCAGCAGACCGTGCCCACGGGCTTCTCGTCGCTGCCTCCATCCGGCCCGGCGATCCCGGTGACGGCCAGCGCGAGGTCGACCGCGTGACGTTCGAGCGCCCCGGTCGCCATCGCTGCGGCCACCTCGGGCGACACCGCACCGTGACGCTCGATCAGCGTCGGATCGACTCCGAGGAGGCCGGTCTTTGCCCCGTTGGAATAGGTCACCGTGCCGCCGTCGACGTACGCCGAGGAGCCGGCGCGCTCGGTCAGCCGGGCAGCCAGCAGACCACCGGTGCACGACTCGGCCGTGGCGATGGATTGTCCGTCAAGCAGCGCGGCCACCTGGTCGTCGATGCTGGACCCGTCGGTGGAGAAGAGCGTGTCGCCGTGGCGCTGCGCGATCAGGTCGGACAGCGCCGCCGAGACGGGCTCGTCGGCTGCCTCGTGGCGCACCACGACTTCGACCTCGCCCCGGCGCAGGCAGGTCGTGACCTCGAGCTGGTCGAGCCCGTCGATGCGGTCCTCGGCCACGCGCAGCGTCTCCGCGATCTCGGACTCGGGAATGCCGAACAGCCGCAGCATCGACTCCCGGTAGGCCGGCGCTCCCGCCACCACAGCCTGGAACGGTTCGCTGGCCACGGCCGCGGGCCACATCGACTGCAGCTCGCGTGGCGGGCCGGGCATGACCACCACGGGCGGGCTGCCCGGCACTACCACTCCCGGCGCCGTCCCGGCGGGCTCGAGCACGGCGGCGCCGTCGGGCACCATCGCCTGCTTGCGCGTGGCCGTCCGGACAGCCTCGGGATCCACGTTGGGCCAGCGCCGCATCAGCGGCTCGACGATTGCGGTGATCCGGCGCTCGAGCGCCTCGTCGAGCGCCAGCTCGCGCCCCGCGAAGTCGGCCACGACCTCGAGCGTCACGTCGTCCGCGGTTGGCCCGAGGCCGCCACTGGTCACGACGAGGTCGACGCCCTCGGCCGTCAGGAAGCGCAGCTGGGCCTGCATGTCCTCCGGGCGGTCGCCGCAGATGGTGATGTGTGCCAGCTCCACGCCAAGCTCGAGCAGCCGGTCGGCCAGCCACGGGCCGTTGGCGTCGGCGACGCGGCCGGTCAGCACCTCGGTGCCGGTGACGATGACGCCGGCGCGGGGGACCGCATCGCTGCTCACCCGGCCGGGCCCGGCGCCTGTTCCGGTCACGCGCAGGGCCGCGGACCGCCGCGGATCTCGCCGGCGCCGGCGCGGGTGACCCGCAGGCCCAGCGGCTCCGCGCTGGGCGCGATCGTTACGGCCTTGCCGTTGGCCGTGACCTTGACGGCCCGCTTGCCGAGGTTCAGGCGCAGCTCGCGCGGGTTCTTGAACGTGCGCCCCTGTTCGAGGATGCCCTCGAAGACCTTGTCGCTGCCCTCGCCCGCGTCCATGCACACGTACGTGGGCGCCTCCGGCTCGATCTTGACCGTGACGCCGGTCGGGGTGGGCTTGGGCTTGGGCCTGCGCGCCGCCGGCTGCCGGGCGGTCTGCGTCGGGGTCGTGGTGGTCTTCCCCGCCTGCTTGCCGGCGGGGTCGTCGTCGTCACCGCCAACCAGGCCGATGATCAGAAGCGCTACGAGCACCAGGACGACAGCTCCGCCGAGAACCGTCAGCGGCCCCGGTGGCCCGGCCGGGCTGGGCGGGCGCCGGCGTTCCGGCGACCGCGCCTGGCGTGAGAGCCGTCGCCGTGGCGACGCCGCCAGCGGCTGTGGCTGGGGCTGGGGCTCGGGGTCCTCGCCGTCGTCGTGCTGGCTGCGGTATTCCTCCACCAGGACATGCGGGTCCAGGCCGACGGCCTCCGCGTATGTGCGCAGGAACGTGCGCACGAACGTCGGGCCCGGGAGGAGCCCCCACTCCTCGTTCTCGAGCGCGCGCAGGTACTTGGCGCGGATCTTGGTGCGGTCCTCGACATCGACGATGTCGAGCTGCTGCCTCATCCGCGCCTCCCGCAGGGTGTCCCCGATGGGCGGCATCTAGCCGTTCCTATTCTGGCGCAATCGACCGACTCGGTGCGGTGCTCGCCGGACAGCGCCCGGGTGGGCTGCTCTGGCTATCGAGCACCGTTGCCGGTGGGCGCCCCGACCGGGGAGGCCTCCAGCGAGGCGATCACACGCGGCAGGTCGGCCTCGGAGATCAGCACCTTGCGCGCCTTCGACCCCTCGTAGCCCGAGATGACCCCACGGCGCTCGAGCATGTCGATCAGCCGCCCGGCGCGCGTGTAGCCGACTCGCAGGCGGCGCTGGAGCATCGACGTCGAAGCGGTGTCCATCTGGACAACGGTCCGGATGGCGTCGGCCAGTAGGTCGTCGGCGTCGGGGTCGAAGTCCGACGGATCGTCTTCCGGCTCCTCGGGCTCGACCGCCTCCAGCAGCTCCTCGTGCAGCTCGGGCTCACCCTGCTTGCGCCAGTGGCCGGTGATCTTCTCGATCTCCGTTTCGGTGGTGAAGGCGCCCTGGATCCGGCTCAGCTTGGTGCCGCTGCCCGGCCGGAACAGCATGTCGCCCTTGCCCAGCAGCGATTCGGCCCCGTTCTGGTCCAGGATCACGCGCGAGTCCGTCTGCGACGACACCGCGAACGCGATCCTCGCAGGCACGTTGGTCTTGATCATCCCGGTGATGATGTCCACGCTCGGGCGCTGGGTCGCCAGGACCAGGTGGATGCCCACCGCGCGCGACTTCTGTGCCAGCCGGATGATCGAGTCCTCGACCTCGCCGGGGGCGACCATCATCAGATCGGCAAGCTCGTCGATCACGCACAGGATGTAGGGCAGCGGCCGCTCGCCGTTGCGAACGCGGGTGCGGTTCAGCTCCTCGAGCTTGCGCGTGCGCGCCCCGCTCATCAGCGAGTAGCGCTCCTCCATCTCCTTGATCAGGTTCTGGAGCGCGTTGGCGGCCAGCCGCGGGCTGGTGATGACCGGCGTCAGCAGGTGCGGCACGTGCTCGTAGAGGTTCAGCTCGACCTGTTTCGGGTCGACGAGCACCAGCCGCACCTGGTTCGGCGTGGCGCGCATCAGGATCGAGGCCAGCATCGCGTTGACGCATCCGGACTTGCCCGAGCCGGTGGTGCCGGCCACGAGCACGTGCGGCTGGGAGGCGAGGTCGATGCCGATCGCGCGACCGTCGATGTCCTTGCCAAGCCACACCGTGAGCGGCGACCAGCCCTCGGGCGACTCTTGCGCGACGTCACCAAGGTGGACCATGTTGCGCACCCGGTTGGGCACCTCGACGCCCACGGCGCGCTTGCCGGGGATCGGCGCCAGGATGCGCACGTCGTCGGCGGCCAGCGCGTAGGCGAGGTCGTCGCGCATGTTGGCGACCTTCGACATCTTGATCCCCGGGGCCAGGCGCAGCTCGTAGCGGGTCACGTGCGGGCCGCTGACGCTGCCCACGATCTTCGACTCAACGCCGAAGTGGGTCAGCGCCTCGACCAGCTGCTGACCGATCCGCTCGTCGGCGCCGGACTTGGCCTTGGGCTTGCCGTTCGAGCGGCTCAGGAACGCGGGCTTGGGCAGCTTGTAGTCCACATCGTCGGCCTCGGTCACCGCGGTGCGGCGATTGCCCATCGGCGTCAGCTGTTCCTGAACGGGCTCGGGGTGCTCCTCGGCGGTCACCCCCGGCTCCTCCTCGACCGCGCCGGGCACGACCGGCTCCTCGGGCTCGATCTGCTCCTCCTCGGGCTCGGGTCGGCTCGTCGCGCCAGTCGGGCTCGGCGTCGAACAGGTCCGGGTAGCGCGTCTCGGCGTCCAGAGCGGGCGCCTCGACGTGGGTGGCGTGCACGACCGGCTCGACCTCCGGCGGCGCGCCAGCGGGGTCGGTGACCGTGCGGTGCGCAGCGCTCGGTGACTGACCTCCTTGGTGCGGGTCGCGCAGTACGGCGGTCAGCTCGCTGGTGGAGCGCTTGACCGCCTGGGTCGTGGCGCTGACACCGTCGCGGGTGCGCGCCACGACGCCGGCGATCGAGGCGCCCGTCAGCAGCAGCACGCCGCCGGTGACAAGGAACAGGAAGATGATGTGCGCGCCGAGGTCGGAGAACAGCTGGCTCGAGCCCGCATACACGAGCTCACCGAGGGCGCCGCCGCGGTCGCTGACGTAGCCGGGGTCGAGCAGGGGCGCGTGGCCGTGGGCGCCGGGACCGAGCCCGAAACTCCCGGCCGCCAGGCCGAGCGTCACGCCCAGCAGCAGACACAGGGCGCCCGTCCGGAACGGCTTGACCGACGGAAGCGAGTCGTGCAGCACCAGCACCACCCCAACCGCGCACAGCGCGGGTGGCGCCAGCACGGCGGCGTCGCCCATCAGGAACCGGAGCCCGTCCTCGACCGCCTCGCCGACGCGGCCACCGGCAGCGCCGAGGTAGAGCACGAACGCCAGGAACGCCGCGAATGCCACGAGCGCGAGCCCGATCAGATCGCGGTGATGCTGCTCCAGCACCGGCAGGCCGAGCCCAACCCTGGCCCTGGGCTTGCTGCGGCGCTTTCGTTGCGGAGTGCGAGCGGGCTTGCGGCGTGCCATTGCTGACTTCCTTCATTCGCCGCCAGACCCCCTCCCCCTCCCTACCATCCGGGGTCATGACGGGGTCGCCACGGGTGCTGGTGGTGGAGGACGACGGCGATATCGCCGCCGTGCTCCGGCGTGCCCTGGGCATGGAGGGCTACGAGGTCCGGCTGGCCGGCGACGGCGAGACCGCGCTGGCCGAGGCCGACGTGTTCTCGCCCGACGCCGTGATCCTCGACCTCGGACTGCCGAAGCTGGACGGAATCGAGGTCTCCAGGCGGCTGCGCCAGGACGGTGACGTTCCGATCCTGATGCTGACGGCTCGGGACGCCGTGGACTCGCGCGTCGAGGGCCTGGACTCAGGCGCCGACGACTACCTCGTCAAGCCGTTCGAGCGCACCGAGCTGCTGGCGCGCCTGCGCGCACTGCTGCGGCGCAGACCGCCACGCGGCAGCGCGTCGCTGGTGGTCGCCGACCTCAAGCTGAACCCGGACAGCCGCGAGGTCAGCCGCGGCGACCGCGAGATCGAGCTCACAGGGCGCGAGTTCGAGCTGCTCGAGCACCTGATGCGCAACGAGCGGCTGGTGGTCTCGCGCGACAAGCTGCTGGAGGAGGTCTGGGAGTACGCGCCGTTCTCGGAGACCAACACCGTGGACGTGTTCATCTCGAACCTGCGCCGCAAGCTCGAGGCCGGCGGCGAGCCGCGCCTGCTCCACACGATCCGCGGCTCCGGTTACGTGTTGAGGGCCTCGGCATGAGCGGGCGGGCGCGCGGGGCGCTCCAGCGCACGCGTGTGCGGCTGCCGATCCAGGTCAAGCTGGCACTGGTCTCGGCTGCGTTGACGTTCGTGATCCTGCTGCTGTTCGCGGTCGTGGTCGGGGCGTTCACCGAGCAGCGCCTGCGGGCCAACTTCGACAACGACGTCCGCGCCACCGCGGCCGATCTGCAGGAGCGCTTCCGCGTCCAGCGCCAGCTCTCGGGGGGCCCGGTCCTGAGGGTGCCCGAGACCACCTTGCGCGCCGCGGCGGCGGGCGGGGCCAGCATCCGCGTGGTCGATCGCAGCGGCAAGGTCGTGGCCGCCTCGCCCGGCGCAGCCAACCTCGGCCCACCCGTCGAGGGCACCACCGACGTCGGCGACCTGCGCGTGGTCGCGCGGCCCCTGTTCGCCGGCTCGCTGGACCGCGGCGGCAACGGCTTCGACCTGTCGCCAAGCCCGATCGACGGCGCGGTCGCGTTCGTGCAGTACGGCAAGCCGAGGGCGTCGCTGGACGCGACCACCAACCGGCTGCATCTGTTCTTCGCCCTCGGCATCCTCGGCGGCACCGGGCTGGCATTCCTGGCCGGGTTCGCGGTCGCCCGGCGGGCGATGGCGCCGATCGCCGGGCTGACCCGTGCCGCCCGTCTCGTGGCGCGCACGCGCGACCCCAGCCACCGCCTCCCGGACCCGCAAGCCAACGACGAGGTCAGCGACCTGGCCGCGACGCTCGAGGAGATGCTGCGCGAGCTCGACGCCGCCCGCAGCGAAACCGAGGCCTCGCTCGAGCGCCAGCGCGAGTTCGTGGCCGACGCCTCGCACGAGCTGCGCACGCCGCTGACAAGCATCCTGGCCAACCTCGAGATGCTCGAGGCCGAGCTCGGCCGCGACGACGGCCCGCGCGACCGCGCCGCCGCGGCCGACATCGCCGGCTCGGCGCTGCGCTCTTCGCGGCGGATGCGGCGGCTGGTCGGAGACCTGCTGCTCCTGGCGCGTGCCGACGCCGGCCGCCAGGCGCCGCGCGCGCCCGTCGACGTGGCTCAGGCAGTGCGCGATGCCGCCCTCGAGGCCGCACCGCTGTCCGAGGGGCATCCGCTGTCGCTGGACCTGCCCGAGGATGCCGGCGTGGCCGTCGTGGACGGCGTCGGCGACGACCTGCACCGGCTTGCGCTGAACCTGATCGAGAACGCGTTCCTGCACACGGCCACCGGCACGCCGGTGATCGCGTCGGTCCGGCGCCAGGGCGACCGCGTGCAGCTCGAGGTGGCCGACCGCGGCCCGGGCGTGCCGCGCGACCGCCGTGAGCGGGTGTTCGAGCGCTTCACGCGCTCGGACGCGGACCGCACGTCGGCGCGCGGTAGCGGGCTCGGACTGGCTATCGTCCGCTCGGTCGCAGAGGCACACGGGGGGTCCGTGGAGCTGCGGGAGGCCGAAGGCGGGGGCGCGCTGTTCTCCGTGTCACTGCCGGCACGGCCGCCGCATCGCTCGGAACTTCCCGGTGTTCAAGACCAGAACGCGAAGCAATCCAAGGGAGCCGAGACCTCGTGAAAATCCGCCTGTGCCGCCCGTCGCCAGCCCTCGTCATCGCCTGCGTGGCCCTGTTTGTGTCGCTCGGCGGTGTCTCGTACGGCTTCGCGACCGGAGCGATCGACGGCCGCGCGATCAAGAACGGCAGCGTGACCAACGCCGACATCCGCAACGGCACGGTGAAGACGAGGGATCTGCGCAACAACGAGGTCCGCGGCGCGGACCTTCGCAACTCCACAGTCACCGGCCGCGATGTCGCACTCGACACGCTCGGCGGCAATGACATCAAGGAGTCCAAGCTCGGCAAGGTGCCGTCCGCCGACCGCGCGGACAGCGCCGGCCTGGCCGCGTTCGCCGGCAGCGCGAACGCGCTCGGTGGCGTGCCTGCGGACGGGTATGTGCGCAAGGAGGCTCCGGCGTTCACTTCGCTTGCGCTCACAGGCGGGGCCGCGACCGTCCCCGGCGAGGCGGTGCCGGGCTTCGACGTGGATCCGAGCGGCTACGTGCACCTGCAGGGCACCTTCCTGGGCGCGGCGGGCACGGCGTTCACGCTCCCGGCCGGTGCACGACCGGCTTCGCGGAGCCGGTTCGTGGTCCGCCGCCAGACCGGTTTCGCAGTGCTCACGATCGACTCCAACGGCGCGGCCACGGTCGCCGGCGCCGGCGGCGACGACGTCTCCCTCGACGGCGTCAGCTTCGCCGTCGGCGGCTAGACCTCCACGACGACCGGCAGCACCATCGGCCGGCGCTTCATGCGCCGGTAGACGAACTCGGCAAGGTCGTCGTGCAGGTCGGCCTGGAGGGCGCCGATCTCGCGGATACCCGCCTTGGCGGAGCGCTCGAGCGAGTCCACGACGGCGTCGCGGAGGTCGTCGAGAAGCGCCTCGGCATCGTGCTGGGACGGGACGCCACGGAAGATGACCTCGGGGTCGGCGACCGAGCGGCCGTCCTGCTCGGCGATCGTGGCGACCACGATGAAGATGCCGTCGGCGGAGAGCATGCGACGGTCGCGCAGCGCGACATTCTCGATGTCGCCGACGTCCATGCCGTCGACGAACACCAGCCCCGACTGCTCGCGCGAGCCGAACTGGGCGCCGTCGGCATCGATGTCCAGCGGCAGGCCGTTGTCGCTGCGGAAGATGTTCTCGGGCGGGATGCCGACCGCCTCGGCGAGGTCGGCGTGCAGCTTTATCCGCTTGTGATCGCCGTGCGCGGGCATCACGTAGCGCGGGTTGGTCAGGTTGAGCATCAGCTTCAGCTCTTCCGCGTAGCCGTGGCCCGAGGCGTGGATGGGCGCGTCGCGGGCGGTGATCACGTCGGCGCCGAGGTGGTAGAGCCGGTCGATCGTCTCGTTGACCGCGCGCTCGTTGCCCGGGATCGAGGTGGCGCTGAAGATCACCGTGTCGCCCTCGCGCAGGTCGACGTGCGGGTGGTCGGAAGCGGCCATCCGGCGCAGCGCCGAGAGCGGCTCGCCCTGGCTGCCGGTTGAGACGATGACGAGCTTCTCGTCGGGGTAGTCGGAGATCTGCTTGGGCTCGACCAGCATGCCCTCGGGGACCTCGATGTGGCCCAGCTGGCGGCCGATGTTCACGTTCTTCTTCATCGACCGGCCGACGAGCGCGACCTTGCGGCCCAGCGCGTCGGCCGCGTCGACCACCTGCTGCACGCGGTGGATGTTGGAGGCAAAGCAGGTGACCACGATCCGCCCGTCACAGCGCGCGAACGTGTCCTCGAGGTGCGGCCCGACCGACGACTCCGACAGCGACCAGCCGGCCCGGTCGGCGTTGGTGGAGTCGCCGCACAGCAGCAGGATCCCGTCACGGCCCAGCTCGGCAAGCCGCGACACGTCGGCCGGGATACCGTCAACCGGGGTCTGGTCGAACTTGTAGTCGCCGGTCACGAGCACGGTGCCCAGGTCGCAGGTGAGCGCGTAGGCGAACATGTCCGGGATCGAGTGGGCCATCTTCACCGGCTCGACCACGAACGGGCCGGCATCGATCTCCTCCCCCGGCCTGACCTCCTCGAGCGGCACGTCCTTGAGCTTGTGCTCGTCGAGCTTGGAGCGGACCATCGCGGTGGTCAGCGGCCCGCCGTAGATCGGCGGCCAGTCGTCGAACTCGCGCAGCACGAACGGCAGCGCGCCCACGTGGTCCTCATGGCCATGGGTGAGCACGATCGCCTCGATGTCGGCCTGGCGCTCACGCAGGTAGGTGAAGTCGGGCAGCACCAGGTCGATGCCGAGCTGGTCGGGCGCCGGGAACCGCAGGCCGGTGTCGACCACGACGATCTTCCCGTCGTACTCGACCACGGTCATGTTCTTGCCGATCTCGCCTAGGCCGCCGAGCGGCAGGACGCGCAATCGACCGCCTCGCGGCGCAGCCGGGCGCGCCGGCTGCTTGCGCTGTTCGCTCACGCCGTGCTCAGACCCTCTCGAGCAGGCCGTGGGCCTCGAGCGCCGCGCGGATCGTCTCGAGCTCGTCGGGCTGGGGCTCGACGATCGGGAGCCGGGGCGCGCCGACGTCGTGGCCGAGCATGCCGAGGGCGGCCTTCATCGCCGCCGCCGCGGGCGCCACCGACAGTGCCTTGTACAGCGGCAGAAGCGTCTCCTGGGCACCGCTGTCGCCGTCCACGATCTGCCGCATCCGCTCACCGACCAGGTGCGAGGCCACGAGGATGCCGCCTGTCCCGCCCAGCTCCATCACCCGCGCCAGCAGGTCGTCGTTGCCGGCCAGGAGGTCGAGCCCGTCGATCGCGGCCAGATCTTCGTAGCGGGCCTGTTTGACGGCCACGATCGTCTCGATCTGCGCAAGCTCGGCCAAAAGGTCGTTGGGCATGTCGAGGCCCGTGCGCTGGGGGATGTTGTAGAGCACGATCGGCAGGTCGGTCGCGGCGGCGACGGCGCGGTAGTGGGCCAGCACGCCGGCGCGGCTGGGACGGTTGTAGTAGGGCGTCACGACCAGGGCGGCGTCCACGCCGCAGGCTGCTGCGCGCTCGGTCAGCTCGACGGTGTGGCGAGTGTCGTTGCTGCCGGTGCCGGCGATGACGGGCGCGCCCGCGGCGGTCTCGACACCCAGCGTCCAGAGCGCGACGTCCTCGTCGTCGGAGAGGGTCGGCCCCTCGCCGGTGGTGCCGGCCAGCACGACCCCATCGGAGCCGTGGGCCAGCAGGTGCCGGATCAAACCGGCCGCCGCCTCCTCATCCAGTCCGCCGCCGGCGTCGAACGGCGTGACCATCGCGGTGAGGACACCGCCGATCATCGGCCGAGGAGCGCAGGCCGGGCGGTAGCCGGGCGAGCACCGTTGGAGAGCATCACTCGATGGGCTTGAACGGGTCAGGGGCCGCGTTCACGCCGTCCTTGACCTCGGGCGCGGGCTGCGGGGTCTCGGTGGCGGGCTCCTCGGCCGCAGGCTGCTGTGACTCGGCCTGCGCCTGCTGCGCGGGCGCCGGAGCACCGGCATCGGCGGGCGAGGCGGGCGCGGGCGGAGACTGAGCCGCGGGCGGCTCCTGGATCGGGCGGCCGTTGCTGTCGTAGCGGACGTCGGCACCCTCCTGGTTGCCCTTCTGGGACTGGCTCTCGTTGAACTGCTTCTGGGCGTCCTCGATCTTCTGCTGCGCCTGGTCCGCCATCTGCTTGGCCTTGTCCATGAAGCCCATCGGTCTCCACTCCTCGTACGGGTCCGCTTGCCAGGCACCTTACCGCGCACCGCCCGCGGCGGTGAAACGCCTGCACCGCGCCACCGCGTCATCGGCGAATGTCAAGATGGACGCGGACTCGCATGCCTGAAAAGGACTACAGCCAGCGCACGAGCGTGCAGAAACTGGGCGTTAAGCCCGACGAGCGCCTGGAGGTATCCGGCGACGTCGGCCCCGGCCTGCGCTCGGACCTCAAGGAGGCGCTCGGACGTGGCCTGGTCCGCTCAGGCGACCTCGATGGCGCGATCGTCATGGTCGGGTCGCTCGAGGAGGGCCAGGAGACGCTCGTCCGCTACCGCGCCCGGATCAACGACTCCGGCTACCTGTGGGTGCTCACCTACAAGCGTGGCCACGACTCGTACCTGAACCAGATGTCGCTGGTGCCGTACGCGAAGCGGGTCGGCCTGATCGACAACAAGACCTGCTCGATCGACGACGAGCGCTCGGGCATCCGCTTCGTGGTGCCGCGTGCGCTGCGCACCAACGGCGACTCCGGCTAAAGGTCTCCTGCCCGCAGCCTGGGCATGCGGGACGAGCGTCCGCGATAGCGCGGTACGGAAACTGCGGCTGGGTACGGGGCATGGCCTCGGGCCGCGCCCATCCAGATTGATGGCACGCGGCGCAGGGCAGTCGCCGCGTGACCGTATGTGGACGAAAACGTCCATATCCACGACACGCGGCGTGGCCGGTCGCTCGACTGCCATGTTTCGGGCTGTCCTGACGCCGGGCGCGGCCGAGCAGCTACAGAAGGTTCTCCAGCCCGACGGTCGGCGAGCGTTCCAGCTCCGCCACCTTCCGTACCGCCAGCAGCACGCCGGGCATGAACGACTCGCGGTTGATCGAGTCATGGCGGATCGACAGCGTCTGGCCAACGCCGCCGAACAGCACCTCCTGGTGCGCCACGAGGCCCGGGAGGCGCACGGAGTGGATCGGCTCGTGCACGTTGGCGCCGGCCTCGGCCAGCACCTCGGCCGTGTGGGCGGCGGTGCCCGACGGCGCGTCCAGCTTCTGGTCGTGGTGAAGCTCGATGATCTCGCACTCCGGCATGTGCGCCGCGGCCAGCTTGGCGGCCTCGATCATCAGCACGGCGCCGATCGCGAAGTTGGGCCCGAAGAACACGTTTGCGCTGCCGACGCCCTCGAGCTCGGAGAAGTTCGCGCCGCTGGTGCCGACCACGCAGTGCACGCCGGCCTCCACGCACGCGCGCGCGTTGGCCAGCGCGGTGTCGGGCTGCGAGAAGTCGACGACCACGTCGGCGTCCCCGAGCACTTCGGCGAGGTCGACGCCGAGCGCAGGGTCGGCGCGGCCGGTCAGCTCCATGTCCTCGGCCTCCTCGACCGCGGCGCAGACGGTCGCCCCCATGCGTCCGGCGGCGCCGGAGACGGCCACGCGGATCATGCGGCCGCGAGGACCGGGTTCACCTCGCCGACGGCGCTGCGGAAGGCGTCCTCGCTGGCGCCCACCCCTGCGGCGGACATGCGCGCCGGGTTGAACAGCTCGTCGGCCAGGGCGCGCACGTCCTCGAGCGTGACGGCGTCGACGCGCGCCAGCACCTCGTCGAGGCTCAGCAGCGGCACGCCGGTCAGCAGCGAGCTGCCGAGCCGGTTCATCCTGGCCAGCGTGGACTCCATCGCAAGGGTCGTGCGCCCCTTCACGTTCTCGCGGGCTCGGTCCAGCTCCGCCTCTGAGACGCCCTCGGCGGCAACGCGCCGGAGCTCGTCACCGATGACCTTCATCGCCTCGTCCACGTTGTCGGGCCTGGTGCCCACGTACAGGCCGACCTGGCCGGAGTCGATGAACTGGCTCGCAAACGAGTAGACCGCGTAGGCGAGGCCGCGCTTCTCACGCACCTCCTGGAACAGGCGCGAGGAGCTCGATCCGCCCAGGATCGTGTCCAGCACCCGAAGGGCGAAGCGGCGCTCGTCGCCGCGGCTCAGGCCGGGCGCACCAAGGGCGAGGTGGTATTGCTCGGTCTCCTTGACGTGGAAGCGCAACCGCGGCTCATCCGGGATCGCGCCGCCATTGGCCAGCGCCGGCGCCTCGATCGCCACGCGGTCGTCGAGCGTGCCCTGCACCAGCTCCACGAGCCGCGCATGCTCGATGCTGCCCGCGCCGGCCACGACCAGGTTCGACGACACGTAGTGGTGGTCGTGGTAGGCGGAGATGTCCGGCACCGGCACGCCGGCGATGACCTCGGCCTTGCCGATCACCGGCCGTCCCAGCGGATGGTCGCCGAAGACCGCGTCGGCGAGCACGTCATGGACCTTGTCCGACGGCTCGTCCTCGTACATCGCGATCTCCTCTAACACCACCTGGCGCTCGGAGTCGATGTCCGGGTAGGTGGGCCGGAAGACCATGTCCGACATCACGTCGAAGGCGCGGTCGAGGTGGCGGTCGAGGAAGCGCGAGTAGACCGTCGTCGTCTCCTTGCCGGTGCCGGCGTTGACTTCGGCGCCCATCGCGTCGAACGCCTCGTCGATCTCCAGCGAGCTGAAACGGTCGGTTCCCTTGAACAGCAGGTGCTCCAGGAAGTGCGAGAGGCCCGCCTGCTCGGGGGCCTCGTCGCGACTTCCCGTCCGCATCCAGATGCCGAGGGCGGTCGAGCGAACGGAGTCGATCCGCTCGCTGACCACCCGGACGCCCGAATCGAGCGTCGTGATCTCGGCTGCGTCGTTCAGGTGGGCCCTCAGCGCCGGTCGCGGCTGTGTCCGCCGCCGTTGCCCCCGCGACCACCTCGGTCGCGCCCACCGCGGCCACCGCGGTCACGGCCTCCGCCGCCTCCGCCGCCGCGCTTGTCGCCGGTGCCGACCGATGCGAGGTCCTCGGAGCTCTTGCCGGCGATGTCCGGATCGTCGGCAAGGCGCAGCCCGACACGGCCGCGCTCCTTGTCGACCTCGACCACGCGCACGGCGATCTCGTCGCCGCGGCTCAGCACGTCTTCGACGGCGTCCACGCGCTCGCCGGGCTTGACGTTGCTGATGTGCAGCAGGCCGTCGTTGCCCTTCGAGAGCTCGACGAACGCGCCGAACGTGGTGGTCTTGACCACCTTGCCGTCGAACTCGTCGCCGACCTCGATCTCCTTGGTCATCGACTGGATTCGCTCGACCAGGGCGTCGCCCTGCTCGCCGTTGATCGCGAAGACGCGGATCGTGCCGTCGTCGTCGATGTCGATCTGGGCCTCGAACTCCTCGGACAGCGCGCGGATGGTCTCCCCGCCCTTGCCGATGATCATGCCGATCTTGTCGGTGTCGATCTGGATCTGGCCGATGCTCGGAGCGTTCTTTGACAGCTCCGCGCGCGGGCCGTCGATGGCCTCGGCCATCTTGCCCAGGATCTCGGTGCGGCCCGCCTTCGCCTGCGTGAGCGCGTCGGTCAGGATGTCAAACGTCACACCGGTGATCTTGATGTCCATCTGGAGGGCGGTGATGCCCTCGGAGGTACCGGCGACCTTGAAGTCCATGTCGCCGAGGTGGTCCTCAACGCCCGCGATGTCGGAGAGCACGATGTAGTCGTCGCCCTCCTTGATCAGCCCCATGGCGATGCCCGCAACCGGCGCCTTGATCTGCACGCCGGCGTCCATCAGCGACAGCGAGCTGCCGCAGACCGAGGCCATCGACGACGAGCCGTTGGACTCGAGGATGTCGGAGACCACGCGGATCGAGTAGGGGAACTCCTCCGCGCTCGGGATCACCGGCACCAGGGCACGCTCGGCCAGGGCGCCGTGACCGATGTCACGGCGCTTGGGACCGCGCATGAAGCCCGCCTCCCCGACCGAGAAGGGCGGGAAGTTGTAGTGGTGCCAGTAGCGCCGGCTGGTTTCCAGGCCGAGCGTGTCCAGACGCATCTCGTCGCGCGTGGTGCCCAGGGTGGCCACGGAGAACGCCTGCGTCTGGCCGCGGGTGAACACGGCCGAGCCGTGCGTCTTCGGGCCTACGCCGACCTCGATCCAGATGTCACGCACCTGGTCGGCGGCACGGCCGTCGGGGCGCACCTTGTCGACGGCGATCCGCTTGCGGATCAGGTCCTTTTCGAGTTTGTCGAACGCCATCTGGACCGCTGCGCGCTTGTCCTTGTAGTCCTCGGCCGACTCGTCACCCGAGAGCGACTGGAGCGCGTGCTCCTCGACGGCCTTGGTCTCTTCCTGGCGCTTCAGCTTGTCCTCGACCTGGGTCGCGGTGGTCAGCGCGGTCTCGAACTCGGCCTTGACCTGGGCCAGGACCGACTCGTCGACCTGCGGGACCTCGACCTCGACCTTGGGCTTGCCGGCCTTCTCGGCCAGCTCGCGCTGGGCGGCGCACAGCTTCTTGATCTCGCCGTGCGCGATGTCGAGCGCGTCGAGGATGGCGGCCTCGGAGATCTCCTTGGCGCCGGCCTCGACCATCAGGATGGCCTCCTCGGTGCCCGAGACCACGAGGTCCAGGTTGGCGTCGAGGTTGTCCTCCTCGTCAGGGTTGACCACGAAGTTGCCCTCGTCGTCCTGGCCGACGCGCACCGCGCCGACCGGCTGCGGGAACGGGATGTCGGACACCATCAGCGCGGCGCTGGCGCCGTTCATCGCGAGGATGTCGTACGGGTGCACGTGGTCGATCGACATCGGGATCGAGACCAGCTGGGTCTCGCGCCGCCACCCCTTGGGGAACAGCGGCCGGATCGGCCTGTCGATCATGCGGGCGGTCAGGGTGCCCTTCTCGCCGGCGCGACCCTCGCGCTTGAAGAAGCTGCCGGGGATCTTGCCCGCGGCGTACATGCGCTCCTCGACGTCCACCGTCAGCGGGAGGAAGTCCACGTCGCGGAGGTTTCCGGCGGTCGCGGTGCCGAGGACCATCGTGTCCCCCGCCTGTACGACCACGGAGCCGCTCGCCTGCTTGGCGAGCTTGCCGGTCTCGAAGCTGATCTCGGTACCGCCGATCTCAACTGAGACACGGGTTGCGTCAATACTCATATGTTCCTTTCGATGCCGCCTCCGGTTGGCGGCTCTCTATCTGGTGACTTCTCTGTAGGAGTCAATCCGGCAGGCTAGCAGCGGTCTTGCGTGCTCCCGCGCCACCTACCGGCTCACTCTGGCTCCCCACGCCCGCCCGCCTGCTCCGCTTGCTTGCGGGCCTGTGGCTGTTCGGCACCGGCGAGGGACTGCTCGTGCACGCCGACCTCGGCAACTCGCCGTGGACGGTGCTCGCCGATGGAGTTTCGGTCCACTCGCCGCTGTCGATCGGCGCGGCGACGATCGTCATCTCGTTCCTCGTCCTGCTCGTGTGGATCCCGCTGCGCCAGCGGCCGGGACTTGGCACGATCGCGAACGCGATCATCGTCGGGGTCGGCGTCGATGCGACGCTGGCCTACATGCCCGCCACGTCCGGCGCCCTGCCATGGCTCGAGGTGGCGGGCGGGATCGCGCTGGTGGGCCTCGGCAGCGGGCTCTACATCAACGCCGCGCTCGGCCCCGGCCCGCGCGACGGGCTGATGACCGGCATCCACCGCCGCACCGGCTGGCCGATCGCGCCGGTGCGCGCGGGGATCGAGCTGACGGCGCTCACCGGCGGCGTGCTGCTTGGCGGCACCGCGGGCGTGGGCACGCTGGCGTTCGCGCTCGGCGTCGGGCCGGCGGTCGCGCTGGGGCTGGCGCTGCTGCCGGAGTCGGAGCCCGCGACGGGCTCCGACCCGGCGCCGTCAACGCTTCCTTGACTTGCCCTTCGACTTCTTCTTCTTGGTCTTGCCGCGCTTGTCCCACGCTCGCAGCAGCCGAACGGTGGACTTCTTCGAAGCCGTCAGGCGCTTGTCGGCCAGCGCCAGCTCGAGCACCTTGCTCTTGCGCGCACGGAACAGCACCCGCGCCTTCCTGCCCTTGGCGACGTACCAGACGTTCTTGCCGACCCGGTAGCGGCGTTCGCCCTTGATCCGCTTGCGCAGCGTCTTGGTCCGTGAGCCGACCTTGAGCTTGGCCAGCCTGAACGCCTTGGACGTCGTGCCCAGGTAGATGGCCTTGCTCTTGATCCGCTTGCGCGTCTTCTTCGACAGCTTGGACGAGAGCCTGCTGGTCGGGTAGCCGACGCGCAGCGAGCCGCCGCCCCTCTTCATGCAGTAGCGGTCGATGCCCTTGCGGTCGGACAGCAGCGTGCCCCGGAGCGTCCTGCGCTGCTTGATGCGGGTGCGCCCGAGCCGCGAACGGCCGACTCCGGTGCCTCTGGCGCCACCCTTCGTGGAGGCGCAGGTGCGCTTGCCGGCGCGTAGCGCCGGCGCCACACCGGCGCAGAGATCGGAGAGGTCGCTCTCCTGGGTCTGACCGCGGTCGATCGTCACGGTGCGGGTGGTTCCCACCCTGCCCGAGGGCGACTCACAGGTAAGCGTCCAGCTCTCCTTCCTCGCGGCCCTGAACGGCGTCGGGCCCTTGTAGCTCACCCGGCCGCTGTAGGGCTCGGCGCCCGCGAAGTTCACCACGCGCACGGTGTAGGTCTTGCCGGCGATGCTCTCACCGGGCTCGCCGAAGGTGGTGCTCTCGCTGTTGGTGGTCCCCTGCGCCGAGGTGCCCACGACCTTGCCGGTGCTCTTCTCGCGCACGGTGATGTCGTAGTCGCTGACCGGCGTGCTCCAGTTGATCTCGACCGTGGCGGCCGCGTTGTCCACGCCCGGGCCTGCCGGGACCGTGAAGTCGATGTCCTCATAGCAGGCGGCGTTGTCGGGGGTGGCCGCACCGCAGGGCGCGCCCGGCGTGGTGCTGCTGAGCGTCTGCGGCGCGCTCGGCGCACCGGTGGCCGGCCGGCCCTTGGCCTGCGCCACGATCGGTCGCGTCGACGGGTTGATGCCCCAGCGGAAGATGCCGTTCCCGGGCGTGACCATCGTCGTGTTGAGCGTGTCCGGGAACGTCTGGACCGCTCCAGGCACGCCGTTCTCGTCGATCACCGGCGAGGTCTCGGTGGTGAACGACTTCTTCACCCGGAGCACCACCCCCGGAGGCGCCGCCCCGGTCAGGGTCGAGTGCTTGGCCGACGCCGCGGTGTTCTCGAGTGCCTTGAAGTACGCCTCGCGGTTGCCGCCCTTGCCGGCGCCTGCGGCCGGGGCGGAGCCCTCGTACTCGGCGATGGTCTTCGCGTAGTCGGGGTGGAAGCCGTCGGTCCCGATCTCGAACGTGAACCCGAGGCCGCCGGTGGCGTAGTAGGTCCAGTCCTCAGTGCCGCCGGTGGTGTCGTAGAGCATGTAGCTGGGCTGGCTCGCGTAGCCGTTGTTCTGCGCCATCGAGTCGCCCAGCTGCTTGTAGACGGGTTCGTCGGGTGGCGGGCCGGCCGACTGGATGCCGGGCGGGCGCAGCAGGAGGTTGGAGAACGTGTGGTTGGTGATCAGCGTCGTGACCTGCCGCGTCGAGACCAGGGCGCGCACGTTCTGGGTCTCGCGCTCGGAGAACGGCCCGTCGCCGCGGTAGTCCTGGGCGTAGTCGCCCCCTGGGGCCGGCTCGCCGGAGGCGGAGGCGCCGGGCCCGCCCCAGAAGCCGCCGTAGTTGCGGTTGGGGTCTGCGCCGAACTGCGTGACCCCCTGGAACGGAGCCTGCATGCAGTCGCCCCGCTCGGGGTCCTTCGCCGGCGCCGGGTTCGTGTTGTTCACACGGCAGTTCTTGCGCTGGTACTCGTACGGGATCGTCAGGAAGTTGACCGTGTCCGTCGTGTCGTTCCCGGGCCTGCCCGCGGCGGCGCCCTGGGCCTGGCCGGCCTCGCGCGAAGTGTTGAAGCCCTCGGGGTTGACGACCGGGATGACGATCACGCGGCTGCTCTTCATCAGCCGCCGTACGCGCGCGTCACCGGCCCTGTAGCCCTTGACCAGCTCGTAGGCGAACTCGAAGGCGTTCTCCGCCGACGGCCACTCGCGCGCGTGGTGGGCGCCCATCTGCAGGAAGACGGGCTTGCCGTCGCGCTCGCGGACGTTCTCGGTGATCTCGATGCCCTGCACCGAGAAGCCGGTCAGCGTCTTGAACGGCAGCGTCAGCGGCTTGACCAGCGAGGGGTTCTGCTCGGCCAGCGCTTTCATCTCCTGGGTGTAGTCAGCGAGGCGCCGGTAGGTGCCCGTGCGGCCGCTCGGCAGCGCGGACGCCGTCGCTCGCGCCGCTCTGCGGTTCTCGGCCGTGCGGTCGAGCAGCGACTGCCTGGCCAGGTCGCCGACCTCCGTGGTGTACTGGAAGTTCTTCTCGCGCAGCAGCTTTGCGTCCTCGGCACCGTGGAGGACGACCTCGACGAAGTTCGAGCCGCCGTGCTCGGTCAGGTCGAGGCCGAGCTTGGTCAGCTCGTCCTTGCGCTGGCGATTGGGGATCAACACGCGGACGAGCGACAGGTCCAGGGGCTTTGCCGGAGCGCTGATCGCGTTGGAGCTGACCACGATCTTCGCCGTCCGCGCCGAGCCCGACCGCCGGCACGCTTGGACGATCAGGTCTTGGCGTCCGATGCTGAAGCCCTGGGCGCGCTCGTCGGCGCCGAAGTTGGCCGAGCCGGCGACCAGCCGGCGCGTCGTGGCGTCGAACACGGCCAGGTCCCAGTCGCCGCGCGCGGCCTTCAGCGTGGCCGTGACGAAGCCGGGGCCGCCGACCGTGGTGCTCCTGCGGACCACACCCGCGCCGGCGGGCAGCGGCCGCTTGATGCAGTTCTGGGGCTGAGCCTTGCCGGCCGTGGCCTTCGATACCAGCACCGTGCCGGCATTTGCCTGGCCGGTGCCCGCGACAACAGCGGCCACCGCCACCGCGGCGCCGACGATCCATCGACGATTCATACCCCCGCCTCTCAAGCGTGCGTCTCCCGTACCGGCCAGGGGTTTTACACGACTCGGCCGGCGCCCGCGCCACCGCGCGGTGGGAACTCACCCGGACAGCCGGTCCAGCAGCTCCTGCCCCGGGATCCCCGGGTGCCGCTCGCCGGCGACGAACAGCGTCGGCGTGGACATCACCCCGGCGCGGATCCCCGCGCGGAAGTCGCGTTCCACGCGCTCGGCGGCCTGCCCGCCGCGACGGTCGGAGTCGAACCGCGCCAGCTCGATGCCGAGCTCACGGCAGCGTTGCCACAGGTGCGGGTCCTCGAGCCGGCCCTGGTCGACCATCAGCGAATCGTGGAAGTCCCAGAACCGGCCCTGGCCGGCGGCGGCCTCGGCGGCCAGCGCGAGCACCCGCGCGCGCGGGTGCTTGGACACCACCGGGAAATGGCGGAACACCCGCCGGATCGGCAGGTCGCGGATCAGGAGGTGAGTGCGCGCGCAGTAGGGGCACTCCAGGTCCGCATACTCGATCACCAGCGGCCCGTCGCCGCGGACGTGGTCATCCTCGGTGACCGCGGGCACCCCCGCGGAGCCGAGATCGCTCAGACCTGCTCGAGCGCGTCGAAGACGAGATTGGCGCCGGGGATCTCGAGCGGCGTCGGCGCCATGTGCGACCAGGTGACGGTCAGGTCGGGCCCGATCATGACCAGCGCGCGCTGGTTGTGGCCGCGCTCGTCGATGAACACCCCGTAGGCCTGCGCGACCGCGCCGCGCGGCTGGAAGTCCGACAGCAGCGGGATCGACACGCCGAGCTGTTCCCGGAACGCGTTGTGTGCGAAAGCGGAGTCGACCGAGATGCCGTACAGCCTTACGCCCTTGGCCTCGAGCTCGGGCAGGATCTCCTGGTAGACGTTCAGCTGGTCCGTGCAGGTCGGGCTGAAGTCCATCGGGTAGAACAGCAGGACGCTGGTCTGGCCCTCGAGCTCCGCGAGGGAGACGTCGTTCCCGTCCTGGTCCGGCAGTGTGAAGTCGGGCGCGCGCGTGCCCGGCTCGATCATCGCCGCAGCCCGAGTTCCTTGATCAGCGCTCGGTAGCGGTCGAGGTCGACGCGCTGGAGATAGTTGAGCAGCCGCCGCCGCTTGCCGACCAGCATCAGCAGCCCACGACGCGAGTGGTGGTCCTTGCGATGCTCGCGCAGGTGCTCGGTGAGCTCCTCGATGCGGGCGGACAAAAGGGCCACCTGGACCTCGGCCGATCCGGTGTCGTTGTCACCGCGGCCGTGCTTGGTGACGATCTCCTGCTTCTGTTCGACGGTCAGGCTCATGTGCGGCGCAGAAAGGTAGCAGGGGTCATTGCGGGAGGAGCGCCGCCGGACGTCGTCCGGCGAGCACCGCACCGACTACGTCCCCAGCAGCTCCCGCGTGCGCTCCACGTCGGCAGCCATCTGCTCGGTCAGGGCGTCGACCGAGTCGAACTTCTGCTCGCCGCGCAGGCGCTCGGCGAACGCCACCCTCAGCTCCTGGCCGTAGAGGTCGGCGTCGAAGTCCAGCAGGTAGGGCTCGACCAGCAGCCCGAGCGCGCTCTGGAAGGTGGGCCGCACGCCCACGTTGATGGCCGCCAGGTGCTCGTTGGCCCAGCCCGCGTAGACGCCGCGGGCCGGCGCGACGAACCCCTCGCGCGGGACGATGTTGGCGGTCGGATAGCCCAGCTCGCGGCCGCGCTTCTCGCCGTGCACGACCGGGCCCTGAAGGATGAACGGGCCACCCAGCAGCTTTGCCGCGCCTGCCACGTCGCCCGCGATCACCAGCTCGCGGATGCGGGTCGACGACACCGGCTGGCCGTCGACCTCGATCAGCGGCACGACACGCGTCTCGAACTCGTCGCGCGAGCGCAGGAAGTCCGGCGTGCCGCGGGCCCTGTTGCCGAAGTGGAAGTTCTCGCCGACGGACACGCTGGTGGCGCCGAGCTGGCCGACGAGCACGTGCTCGACGAACTCCTCGGCGCTGCGCAGCGAGAAGTCGCGGTCGAACGGGATCACGACCAGCTCCTCGACGCCGAGGCCGCCGATCACGTCGCGTTGGATCGAGTGCGGCATCACCAGCGGCGGCGCCTTCTCGGGTGCGAGCACCGACAGGGGATGCGGATCGAACGTGAGCACGGTGTCGTTGCCCCTGATGACCTCGCGGTGGCCCATGTGCACGCCGTCGAAGGTGCCGATCGCAACCTTGCGCGGCGGAGCCTCCCCCGCGGGCAGCTCGGGGATGTCGCGCAGGCTCGTGACCTTCACGGGCCGAACACTACGACGGGCGCGAGCAGCCGGTCCCGCGCCTCCGCGACGGCGATCAGACGCCCCTCGTACATCAGGCGCACAGGGCCCTCCGCGTGCTGGTGCGCTTCCAGCTTCATGCCGTGTGAGGCCCTGCCGGCCCGATCGGCGTCCAGCTCGACGGCCGGCATGAACGCCAGCGCTTCGGCCGGCGGGAGCTCTGCTCCGGCATCCTCGACCGAGAACGGGCCGATCGCCGTGCGCCGCAGCGCGGTGCAGTAGGCATCGCCGAGGTCGGCGACCAGCTGGCGCACGTAGGTGCCCGAGGAGCATTCGATCTCGAAAGTGGCCCGCTCCCCGTCCAGCGCCAGCCGCTCGGCGCGGTACACGGTGACCGGCCGCGGCTCGCCCTCGACCGCCTCGCCCCTGCGTGCCTTCGCGTAGAGCCGCTCGCCACCGACCTTGACGGCGGAGTACGCGGGCGGGCGCTGGAGCTGCTCGCCGGCCGGGATCCGTGGGTCCTGCGGGACGCGACCGGTGTGCTCCAGTTCGCCCTCCGGGTCGCCGGTGTCCGACGTCCATCCAAGCCGCGCAACGGCGCGGTAGGTCTTCGGCAGCCCCATCAGATAGCGCTGCAGCCGTGCGGCGCGGCCGACCAGGACCAGGAGCAGGCCGGTCGCGAACGGGTCGAGCGTGCCGGCGTGGCCGACCTTGGTCTTGCGCGGCAGCTCGCGGCGGACGGCGGCAACGATGTCGTGCGAGGTCTTGCCGGCCGGCTTGTCGACCAGGAGCACCCCGCCACCGGGGTCGGCCATCAGCCGTGCAGCTGGTCGTGGACGAGGGTGCGGATCTCGGCCACCAGCTGCTCGTGGGTCAGCAGGCTGGAGGCTCCCGCCGCCTGCCGGTGCCCGCCCCCGCCGAGCGCGCGCGCGATCACGGACACGTCCACGCTGCCGTCGGTGGCACGCAGGCTGACCTTGCTCTGGCCCTCACGGTCGTCGGCCAGGAGCTCGCGCGCCAGCACCGCGACCTTCGTGCCCTCGACCGAGCGCATGTGGTCCACGATGCCCTCGGAGTCGGTCTCGAACGCGCCCGTCTCCTCGAAGTCGGCCCGTGTCAGCGAGCCCATCGTGATCGCGCCCTCGTCGAACCGCTCGACGCTGGCCAGCGCCCGCTGGAGCAGCTCGAGCCGGCGCTGGGGCAGGTCCTCGTACAGCCGCCGGTACACGTGGTGGGTGTCGACGCCGGCCTCGATCAGCTCGGCCGCCATCCGGTGCGCCGCGGGCGTCGTGTTCTGGTACATGAAGCGGCCGGTGTCGGTGACCAGGCCCACGTACATCGCGTCGGCGATCGCGGGGGTGATCCGCGCGCCGAGCTCGCGCGCCACGTCGTACACGATCTCGGCCGTGCAGGAGGCGTCGGAGACGACCAGGTTCACGGTCCCGAAGCGGGTGTTGTCGTGATGGTGGTCGATGTTCAGGATGTGGGTGCCCTCGTGCTTCAGGAAGTCGACCGGCATCCGGTCGATGTTGCCGCAGTCGAGGAACACCACGACCCGCTCGCCGATGTCCTCGGGCGGCGCGCCGAGCAGGCCCTCGAACTTCATCTCGCGGTACTCGATCGGAAGCGGGAACTCGTCCGGCGACATGTACATCAGCGCGTCCTTGCCGAGCTGGGTCAGCACCCCGTGCATGGCCACCAGTGATCCCAGCGCGTCCCCGTCCGGGTTCTCGTGGGTCGTCAGCAGCAGCTTCTCGGCGGAGCGCAGCTCCTCGAGCAACTGGTCGAGCTCTGTGCCCACGCTCACCGCTCGTGTTCCTCGATGATCTCCCCTATCCGGAACCCCCTGTCGACGGAGTCGTCGTGCACGAACTCCAGCGTCGGCGTGCGCTTCATGCGCAGCTCGCTGCCGAGCGCCTGCTGCAGATACCCGTGGGAGGACGCCAGCCCCTCCATGGTGGCCTCGCGCTCCTCGTCGGAGCCGAGCACGCTCACGTAGACGCGAGCGTGACGGAGGTCGGGGGCGGTCTCCACGGACGTCACTGTGACGAATCCTATGCGTGGGTCCTTGAGCCCCGCCGCGAGCTTTGACGAGAGCACTTCGCGCACCGCCTCGTCTACGCGCCGCATCCGGTCGCCGCTCATCGCTCGAGATCCTCGTGCGAGAGCAGCGTCCGCTGCACGGCATAGCCCTCGGGAAAACGGCCGGACAGCCATCGCTCGAGCGCGTCGGCCTGCGCGCTGGCGCCACCGGCGTCGCGCGCCACGAGCGCGCACGACAGCGTCGCCCGCTGCCACAGGTCGTGATGATCGGTCTCCGCCACCGAGGCGCCGAACCGCCGGCTGAGATGTGCTTTCACGGACTGCACCTCCTTGCGCTTTCCCTTGAGGTCCGACCCTTCCGGGAAGAACAGCCCCAGCTCGAGATAGACCAGGAACGCGATCGCTACGCGAGCGTCTGCTCGACCTGCTGGGTCTCGTAAACCTCGAGGATGTCGCCCTCCTTGACGTCGGCGAAGTTCTCGAGCACGATGCCGCACTCCATACCCTGGGTTACCTCGCGAACGTCGTCCTTGAACCTCCGCAGTGAGCCGATCCGGCCGTCGTAGACGATGGTGCCTTCGCGCACCAGGCGCACCTTGGCGCCGCGGGTGACGGTGCCCTCGGTGACCATCGAGCCGGCGATCGTGCCCACGCGCGAGGCCTTGAACGTCTCGCGCACCTCGACGGTGGCCAGCGTGGACTCGACCTCCTCGGGCGCCAGCAGGCCCTCCATGGCCTGGCGTAGCTCCTCGATCACGCGGTAGATGACCGAGTAGGTGCGAATCTCGACACCCTCGCGCTGGGCGACGCCGCCGGCGTCGCCGACCGGTCGCACGTTGAAGCCGATCACGATCGCCTCGGAGGCCGAGGCCAGCATGACGTCCGACTCGTTGATGCCGCCGACCGCGTCCCGGATCAGGTTCACCGTGACCTGCTCCTGGGGCAGCTTGGCGACCTCGTCGGCCAGCGCCTCCAGCGAGCCGGCCACGTCGGCCTTGACGATCAGGTTCAGCTCCGCCAGCTCGCCGCCGCGGGCGCGCGCCATCACGTCCTCGAGCGATACGCGCACGCCGGCACGGCGGGCGATCGCCTCGGTCTTCAGGCGGTTGGCGCGCTCGCCGGCGACGCGGCGGGCCTCGCGCTCGTTGGCCACGACGCGGAAGTGCTCACCGGCCTCGGGTACGCCGTCGAAGCCAAGGATCTCGGCCGGCATGCCCGGCGTGGCCGCCTTGAGCTTGTCGCCGTGGTAGTCGCTCATCGAGCGCACGCGGCCCGCGTGCGCTCCGGCCACGACGGCGTCGCCGACCTTGAGCGTGCCGCGCTGGATCAGCAGGCTGACCACCGCGCCGCGGCCCGGGTCCAGCCGCGACTCGATCACGGTGCCGGACGCCTCGGCGTCTGGGTTGGCCTTCAGCTCCTCGATCTCGGCAAGCGTGATCAGCGTGTCGAGCAGCTCGTCGAGGTTCTGGTGGGTCTTGGCGGACACGTCGGCGAACTCGGTGTCGCCGCCCCAGTCGGCGGGGTTCAGGCCCTGCTGGGCCAGCTCGCCGCGGACGCGGTTGGGGTCCGCGCCCTCCTTGTCGATCTTGTTGACCGCGACCATGATCGGCACCTCGGCGGCCTTGGCGTGGTCGACGGCCTCGGTCGTCTGGGGCATGACGCCGTCGTCGGCGGCCACCACGACCACGGCGATGTCGGCGACCTTGCCGCCGCGGGCGCGCATGGCGGTGAACGCCTCGTGGCCGGGGGTGTCCAGGAACGTCAGCGTGTGGTCGCCGTGATGGACCTGGTAGGCGCCGATGTGCTGGGTGATGCCACCGGCCTCGCCCTCGGCCACGTCGGTCTCGCGGATGGCGTCCAGCAGCGAGGTCTTGCCGTGGTCGACGTGGCCCAGGATCGTGATCACCGGGGGCCGGCCCTCCAGGGTGCCGGCCTCGTCCTCGTACACGGGCTCGGCCACGACGTCGTCGGCGGCGTGCTCGATCTCGACCTTGCGGTCCAGCGCGTCGGCCAGCACCTCGATCGCCTCGTCCGACAGCGTCTGCGTGAGCGTGGCCATCTCACCGAGCTCCATCAGCTTCTTGATCACCTCGGGCGCTGCGATGCCCAGTGATTCGGCGACCTCCTTGACGGTGGCGCCGGACTGCACCGAGCTGACCCGCTCCTCCGCCGGCTCCTCGGGCTTTGCGGTCAGGTCGGGCTCGACCCACGGCGTGCGGCGACGTCGTCCGCGGCGGCGGGGCGGCTGGTTCTGCTGCGGCGGCGGGCCGGGCGAACGGCGCGAGGCCTGCGAGTCGATCACGACGCGGCGGCGCTTGCCGGCTCCGCCGCCACCGCCGCCGCCCTCGTTTCTGGTCGGGCGCTGCGGGGCGGCAGCGGCTCCCGCCGGCGCTGCGGCGCCGTCGCCGTTGCCGCTGGGCTCCTCGGAGGTCGCCTCCTGCGCGGCAGGGTTGAAGGCACGCGCGATGTCGCGCTCGTCGACGCTCGAGGCGGCGGCCTTCACATCCAGGCCGGCGGCCTGCAGGGTCGCCAGGACCTCCTTCGAGGGGATCCCGCGCTCCTTGGCTATCTCATGGACTCGTTTCTTCGCCATCGTTCAGGTGAAGTCTAAGCCTGCGTTGCCTCGCCGCTGACCTCGTCGCCCTCTTGGTCTGCCAGCGCCTGGTGGGCGGGAAGCCCGCAGTAGCGCGACCCCGCGATCGCCGCGTTCGGGCAGCGCTTGCCGTTCGTCAGCACCGCCGCGCAGCGGCCCGCGACCTCTTCCTCCTCGAGGCCCATGTTCGCCTCTTCCTCGGCGAACTCGGTCTCGGAGCGGATGTCCACGCGCCACCCGGTCAGGCGGGCGGCCAGCCGTGCGTTCAGGCCGTCCTTGCCGATCGCCAGCGACAGCTGGTCGTCGGGCACGATCACGGTGGCCTGCATCGCCTCGTCGTCCACCAGCACCTCGCGCACGCGCGCGGGGCTCAGCGCCTTCGCCACGAACCGGGCGGGCTCCTCGTTGAACGGGATGATGTCGATCTTCTCGCCGCGCAGCTCGGACACGACCATGCGCACGCGCGAGCCGCGCGGGCCGACGCAGGCGCCGACCGGATCGACACCGTTGGTGTGGCTGATCACGGCGATCTTGCTGCGATAGCCGGGCTCGCGGGCCACGTTCTGGATCTCGACGAGCCCGTCGGCGATCTCCGGGACCTCGAGCTCGAACAGCGCCCGGATCAGCTCGGGCGAGCGGCGCGAGACGATGATCGACGGGCCCTTGGCCTGGGCCGAGACGTCGGTGATGATCGCCTTCACGCGCGCGCCGTGGTCGTAGCGCTCGCCGCCTACCTGCTCGGAGCGCGGCAGCAGCGCCTCGACGCGCTCGCGCAGCTGGACGAGCGTGTAGCGCGAGTCGGACTGCTGGACGATGCCGGTGATCAGCTCGCCGACGCGGTCCTGGTACTCGTCGAACATCATGTCGCGCTCGGCCTCGCGGATGCGCTGGAGGATCACCTGCTTGGCGGTCTGGGCGGCGATCCGGCCGAAATCCTCCGGCGTGACGTTGCGCTCCTCGATCTGATCGGAGTGCGCGGCCAGCACCTCCTGTGGGATCTCGGGCTCCTCGGGCACGCGCATCTCGCCCGTCTCGGGGTCGACCGTGGGCTCCTCGAGCGCCTCCTCGGCCTCGTCGAGCAGCTGCTCTTCGAGCTCCTCGGGCAGCAGCAGCTGCCAGACGATGAAGTCGCCGCTGTCGTGGTCGATGTCCACGCGCGCGTACCGCGCCGATCCGGGGCTCTTCTTGTACGCGGACAGCAGGGCGTCGGCCAGCGCGTCCATGAGCATGTCGGCGGAGATGCCCTTCTCCTGCTCAAGCACGTGGATGGCGTCGACGATCTCCTTGCTCATGCCTGCTCCTCTCCTCTGCGCTCCAGAAGGTTGCTGCGACTGATCTCTGTGTAGGGGATCGACACCAGCGCGGCCTCGGGGTCCACGGCCACCGTGACCTCGTCCTCGGTGGCGCCCACCAGCTCGCCCGTGAAGCTCTTGTGCCCGTCCCGGGGCTCTCGCGTGCGCACGCGCGCGCGGCTGCCAAGGAAACGGCGGAAGTGGTCGGGCTTGGTCAGCGGCCGCTGCGGCCCGGGCGACGAAACCTCGAGCGCGTACTGCGCCAGCAGGTCGCCGAGCTCACGCGTGACGTCCTCGCACAGCTTCAGCGACACGCCGTCGGGGTGGTCGACGGTCAACCGCAGCCGCTCGCTCGCAACCTGCTCGCACGCCAGCAGCTCGACAGCGGGCATCGACCCCCGAAGGCGCTCCTCGATGTCGGTCTGTAGGCGGTCGGTGTCGGTCATTTTGGTCGTAAAAAAGGTGGGCTGCGAAGCCCACCTCCAGTGCGGCCCGGTGGGCCGCGGCACAGCTACTGAAAGTCCTAGCCGAGTCAGTATAGGCACTGAGGCGCACGCGCTGCGGGCGCCGGGTGCCGCGACTGAAAACGACGAGGGGCGGAGCCAAAGCTCCGCCCCTCGCAACCGACTACGTGCTTACGTCAGGTGACTACTTGGCGTCCTTGTCCTTGACTCCGTCAGCCTCGAAGTCGTACTGCTTCTTGTTGATGCGGAGGCCGTCGACTGCGCCGGCCCAGCGGTTGTCGCGGCCCTTGGCGACCGCCGCAGTAAAGATGGACATGTTCGGGGACTCCGCCGGCATTGAGCGTCGGTCTTCATCTGCGTGAACGAGCAGGGCTGGCCTGGGTGCAGCCGGTGGCGCTATCGGCGCTGTTGGTGGAGTACCACGTATCCGGTGTTGCGCTAGTGGCATCGATATAGCCGCTCCACTGATCCAGCGGAGACGCCGGTGCCATTCGGCACGAACACCAGCGACGAGTAGTTCGGCGCGGTGCCGCTGCCGGGGCCGCTCGGATCGACCTCGAACGTGATGTTCGGCAAGTTGCCAGGGCCGCCCGGCCCCGCGTTCTCCCCGGTCTGGAAGACGTGAAAGCCGACCTGGTTGAGCCCTTGCACCAGATCGCCGAAGAAGTCGACCTCGTTGCCGAAGGCCGCCTTCTCCTCGACCCCGCCATTCTGCGCCGCGTTCAGCGCGTTGTCCGACACCTGGATCCCCACGCTGCCCTTACCGAGCGGGCGGCTCCGCAGACGGGCCCGGTGAGGCCGACCGAGCCATACGGGCCGTCCCGCAGGTCCGCCGACGGCGGAGCCGATGGTGTTGCGGTCGATCACACCCCAGTGCTCGGACTTCGTGCTTCCTTCCCCGGCGATGGCCGAGAAACCGACGGTTACCGAGGCGGCGATTGCTACCAGCCCTACGGCCGCGGCCACCTTGCCGCGTGTACTACGGAAGCGTGATTTCACGCTTACTCCCTTCGGGTAGTGAATGGTCCCTTCTCTCCCCCCGTCGGGACACTCACCGCTCGTCGCGCCGGGTTATGTCGACCGTAAACCCGAATCCGGGTATGCGCCAGTAACCCATCTGCGGGACAGATGAAGCCTGCTCAGATCTCAACTATCAGCGTCACCGGCCCGTCGTTGACCAGCGACACCGCCATCCGCGCCCCGAAACGCCCGCCCTTCGCGCCGAGCGCCGCCCGCACCCGCTCGTAGAGGGCCTCAGCGTCCTCGGGCGGCGCGGCCTCGGTGAAGCTCGGACGGTTGCCCTTGCGCGTGTCGCCGTAGAGGGTGAACTGCGACACGCACAGCAGCTCGCCTCCCGCTTCCGTTACCGACCTGTTCATCCGCCGTTCCTCGTCCTCGAAGATCCTCAGGGCCAGGAGCTTCTGCGCCAGCCGGTCGGCCTGCTCGGGGCCGTCGTCGCGGTGCACGCCCAGGAGGACCAGCAGCCCCGGGCCAATGGCCGAGACGGGCTCGCCGTCCACGCTCACCGAGGCCTGCGAGACCCGCTGGACGATCGCGCGCACGCGGCGGACCGTACTGTGAGGGCATGGCTGCAGTCGACGTCATAGGCGACTATCTCGAAGCCCTCCCCGGCGAGTCGCGCCGGCTCGCCCATGGCGAGTGGGGCGTGACCGTGGCTGCCGACCAGGCCGGCGGCTGGCCGCTGCATGTGGGCATCGTGCTCAGCGATGGGCTCGTCAGGGCCCAGGCCCATGCGCTGGATTCGCCCGACGGCATCGACCCGTGGATGCTGATGTGGTGGAACCGCCAGACGCGGATGGCGCGCTTCGGCTGCACCCGCGAGCGCGAGGTGTGGGTGCACGCCGACGTCCCGGTGGCGGCCGTCGACGAGCGCGAGATCGACCGCATGCTGGGCCTGGTGGTCGAGGGCGCGGTGGCGGTGCGCGAGTACCAGCGCTCGCGGCTCGAGCCGCAGGCCGAGACGGCCGGCGGCAGCTGGCTCGACGGCGGCGCCTAGGGCGACTGCGGGATCTTCGCGCCTTTGCCCTCGCTTGAGGGGGTAAAGGCGCGTGGATTCGCCGCGCGGGGCACCGCGCCGGACGCGCGAGCGCCGTCGGTCAGGCCGCCCGCAGGCGGTCGCGCAGCTCGCGGTAGTCGGCGCGGTCCGGGCGCATCGAGGCGGCCAGGACGGCGTGGCGGCGGGCGGCGTCGCGGCGGCCGGTGTTGGCGAGTGCCTTGCCGAGGCAGAAGTGGGCGTAGTCGTTCACGGGCGCCTGTTCGACTACGGCCGCGAACTCCTCACGGGCCTGCTCGAAGCGGCCCGAGCGAAAGTAGGCACGGCCGAGCGCCTCGCGGATCGAGGTCTTGCCCGGCTCGAGGCCGCGGGCCCGCTCGAGCGGCACCGTTGCGGCGGCGAAGTCGCCGGCCTCCAGCAACGCAGAGCCACGCGTGAACAGGTCGTAGACCAGCTCACCATGCTGCTGATCGTCGCGATTGCTCACGCCTGCGCTCGCTGTTCGGTCCTCAGCCTTTCCACCTCGTCGAGGATGACAGCCGCCACCGCCCGCTTGGAGCCGATCGGCACCGGCCGGTCGCCGGCGGCGGTCACCAGCGTCACCTCGTTCTGATCGGCGTCGAAGCCGATGTCGGCGCGCGCGATGTCGTTGTGCACCACCGCGTCGAGGCCCTTGCGGACGAGTTTCTCGCGCGCGTGCTCGAGGCCCCCCTCCCCGTGCTCGGCCGCGAACCCCACAAGCGTCTGGCCGCCCGAGCGCCGCGGCGGCGACGCCGGCGAGCACATCGTCGGTGGGCTCCAGCTCGAGCGTCAGGCCCTCGCGTCCCGCCTTCTTGATCTTGTCGTCCCCCGTGTCGGCCGGGCGGAAGTCGGCCACGGCGGCGGCCATGAGCAGCACGTCGGAGGAGTCGAACTCCGCCTCCACGGCGTCGCGCAGCTGCGCCGCGGTTTGCACCGCTCGGTGACTGACCCCCCGTGGTGCGGGGACCGCGAGGTTGGCCCCGACCAGGGTCACCTCGGCACCGCGCGCGGCGGCCTCGGCCGCCAGCGCCACCCCCATCCGCCCGGAGGAGCGGTTGCCGACGTAGCGGACCGAGTCGATCGGCTCGCGCGTGCCGCCGGCGGTGACGAGGACGCGCAGACCCGCCAGCGAGCCCGATCCGCCCGCGAGCACGGCCTCGACCCGGGCCAGGATCGAGGCGGGGTCGGCCAGCCGGCCGGCGCCCCACTCGCCCTTGGACGCCAGCGGCCCGGTCTCGGGCTCGACGATCTCGGCCCCGCGCAGGCGCAGCGTCTCCACGTTCGCGCGCGTGGCCGGGTTGTCCCACATGTGGTTGTTCATCGCGGGCGCCAGCACCAGCGGCGCGGTGCATGCCAGCGCGGCACTGCTGAGCAGGTTGTCGGCGTGGCCGCCGGCCAGCTTGGCCAGCGTGTTGGCCGACGCCGGGGCGATCACGAACGCGTCGGCGCGCCGGACCAGCTCCAGGTGCGAGATCGCGGCATGGTCGGGCTCCGGGTCGCCGGGGAACGCGCCGCGCGCGGGATCGGGCTCGAACTCGTCGACGAGCACCGGCGCGCCGGTGATGCCCTCGAAGGTGGCCCGGCCGACGAACCGCAAGGCGGCCTCGGTCTGCACCACCCGGACGGAGTGCCCGGCGGCCATCGCCAGGCGGGTGAGCTCAACGGCCTTGTAGGCGGCGATGCCGCCGGAAACGCCTAGGAGGATGCGGCGCCATCAGGCCATCAACGGTAACCCAGCCCGAGGGATGTCTACCGGAGGTTGAGAGAGGTTCCTGCGAAGGACGCAGGGAGCGAAGCCTACGAACGTAGGCGAGCGACCGAGGACGCGGGCAGGCGCCGCTCTCAGTCGCGGTAGCGGTACTTGATCTTGCCTTCGGCCACCTCGTCAAGCGCGATCTTGAGGTAGTTCTTGGAGCCCGTCTCGACCATCGGCGGCGGGTACTCGTCGAACGTGCCCTCACCGAGGTTGTGGTAGTACGAGTTGATCTGGCGGGCGCGCTTGGCGGCCACGAGCACGCAGGCGTAGTGCGAGTCGACCTGCTCGAGAAGGGTGTCCAGGCGGGGCTTGATCAAGGCGATTCCGGTTCGTCGGGGCCTGACATGGTAGCGGCGAGGGCGACCAGCTCCTCGAGCGCATCGTCAAGGTCGGCGTTCACCACGACCTTTCGGAACTCCTGCTGGGCGGCCATCTCGACCGGCGCGACCTCGAGCCGGCGGGCGATCTGCTCGTCGGTGTCGGAAGCGCGGCCCTCGAGCCGCTCCTTCAGCGCCTCGAGCGACGGCGGCGCGATGAACACCTGGTAGGCCTCGGGCAGCGTCTCGCGGACCTGACGCGCGCCCTGGATCTCGATCTCGAGGACGATGCCGTCGGCGGGCCGCTCGAGCTCGGACCGCAGCGTCCCGTAGCGGTTCCCGGCGTACTCGGCGTGCTCGATGAACTCGCCGTTGGCCACCCGCTGATCGAAGTCCTCCCGACTCAGAAAGTGGTACTCGCGGCCGTTGACCTCGCCCTCGCGCGGCTGGCGGGTTGTGGCGGAGACCGAGAGCTGAAGGCCCGGGCAGCGCTCGAGCAGCAGCTTGATCAGGGTGCCCTTGCCAACCCCGGACGGACCCGTGATCACCAGGACCGGGGTCTGTGGAGGCCGTGCGTCTATCGCCGGAGGTACCCGACGAGCTCGTTGCGCTGGCGCTCGGACAGGCCGCCAATCGTCTTGCTCGGCGAGATCCGGCAGTGGGTGAGAATCCTGTTGACCTTGACGCGGCCGTACTTGGGAACGGCCAGCAGCAGGTCGAAAACCTTGGCTGTTTCCAGGTATTTCGGCGGATCGAGCAGCAGCCCGTGAATCTTCACACGGCCCGCCTTGAGGTCCCGTTTGAGCGTCGCGCGGCGCGTGCGGATCTCGTTCGCGCGCTGCAGGGCGTCCATCCGCTGGGTCAGCGAGCGCTCGGGGGTGAGGCCGGCGGCGGAAGGGTTCTTGGAGGACGATTCGTTCGCGACCGGCATGAGGCGGCGATCATACACACGGATTTCGCAACGTCGACGCCTCCGGGGCAGTTTCCTGCCTAATTCATCTGGACCTCGACTAGAGGTTCAGACTGGTTGATGTTTCCTGATGGTTTCGGAGCCGCCGAGAGCTGTCAGCTCGGCCCCGATCCGGTGCCCGGCGGACGGGTCGCGGAAGCTCTCGGTGCCCACTGCGACTGCGGTTGCACCTGCTCCGATGAAGTCCAGCGCATCGCCACCCGAAGCGATCCCACCCATCCCCACGATGGGTACATCGACGGCCGCGGCCACCGCCGCGACCTGCTCCAGCGCCACGACACGCACGGCGGGACCGGACAGCCCGCCGGTTCCCCCGCCAAGCCACGGCGCGCGCGTGCGCGGGTGCAGCGGCATGCCCTTGAGCGTGTTGATCAGCGAGACCGCGTCCGCGCCGGCCCCCGCGGCCGCGCGCGCGACCGCTGCCGGATCGACCGAATTGGGGCTGAGCTTGACGATCAGCGGCTTGCCGGTCCGATCGCGTACCGCGCGCACCGCGGCGTCGGTCTCGCCCGGGTCGGCGCCGACGAGCACCCCCGTCTCGACGTTGGGGCACGAGACGTTGAGCTCGAGCATGGCCACCTCTTCCCGGGCCCCGACGGACTCGACGAGGCGTGCCAGCTCGGCGTGGTCGAAGCCCATCACCGAGACCACCAGCGGCACCGGCAGCTCGGCGAGCTGGGACAGGTCCTCGTCGAGGAAGCCGTCGAGGCCCTTGTTGGGCAGGCCGATCGAGTTGACCATGCCGGCGGGCGTCTCCCACAGCCGCGGCGGCGGGTTGCCCTGGCGCGGCGCGAGCGTGACGGTCTTCGTCACGAACGCGTCGAACGGGAACCGCTCCAGGAGGGCGTCGCCGAACGCTCGGCGGGCGGCGATCGCGTCGAAGGTCCCGGAGGCGTTCAGCACAGGCCCCCTCAGGGGCACGCCGCAGAGCTCGAGCGTCGGGACGCTCACGCCACCGCCAGCTCGGCGCCGCTGAACACCGGTCCGTCAACGCACACGCGCTGGTAACCCGCGGCCGTGGGCACCACGCAGCCGAAACAGGCGCCGTAGCCGCACGCCATGCCCGACTCGAGCGCCAGCTGGCACGGCACGTCGCGCTCGGCGCACAGCGCACGGACCGCTTCGAGCATCGCCGGCGGGCCGCACGAGAACACCGTTGCCGTGGGATCGCGGTCCAGCTCGGCCGCGAGCGGCTCGGTGACCAGGCCGCGCTCGCCAACGGACCCGTCCTCGGTGACCACCCGCGCGGCGCCGCCGAACAGATCGGCCGCTGCGGCGTGCGCAGCGCCGCGAAAGCCCAGGATGACCGCCGTGGGTGTTCCGCCGGCCAGCAGCTCGGCGTACAGGCACAGCAGCGGCGCCACGCCGATCCCGCCACCGACCAGCAGCGGCCGGGCGCCGTCCGCCGCGGGGCCGAACCCCGAGCCCAGCGGCCCCAGCAGCATCAGCGCCTCGCCCTTGGTCATCTGACTGAGCCGGCGGGTCCCGGGGCCGACGTCCTCGAGCAGGAAGTCGAGCTCGACGCCGCCACCGATGTGTGCGCGCGCGCCCGCGTGCGAGAACGCGCGTGGCAGGAACGGGCGCTCGCCCTCGCCCCCACCCCAGCGATCGCCCGCGGCGAGCATGTAGAACTGGCCCGGCTGCGGGTTCTCCGGGCCGACGGGGTCGCGCGCGGTGATCAGGTCATAGGCGCCAAGCCGGCGGACCCCCTTGACCTCGGCCACCCTGCGCTCGGGCGGGCATTGCGTCCGTGCGGTCATGTCGCGACCGCGCGCGGGTGCAGTTCCTGGAGTGAGGCGACCTGCGGCGCCTCCCCACGCCCGGCACGGATGGCCCGCTGGGCGGCGCTGGCGCCGCTCATCGTGGTGATGCACGGAACGCCGCGCGCCACGGCGGCACGGCGGATCTCGTACCCGTCGGCGCGCGCGCCGGAGCCGGTCGGCGTGTTCACGACCAGGTCCACGTCGCCCGCCTCGATCGCCTCGACGACGTTCGGCGAGCCCTCGCTGAGCTTCCGGATCCGCTCGACCGGCACGCCCATCCGGCGGATGGCCTGCGCGGTGCCGCCGGTGGCCATGATCGTGAAGCCGAGGTCGTGCAGCGATGCCGCGAGCTGGGTGGCCGTCGGCTTGTCGCCGTCGGTCACGCTGATGAAGACCGTGCCATCGGACGGGAGGGTTGCCCCCGCGGCGGCCTGCGCCTTGCCGAACGCCGTGGGGTAGTCCGGGGCGACGCCCATGACCTCGCCGGTGGACTTCATCTCGGGGCCGAGCAGCGAGTCGGCCTGCGGGAACCGCCCGAACGGCAGAACCGCCTCCTTGACCGACACGTGGCTTCCGGTCGCGGGCAGCGCCAGATCCATGTCGGCCAGTTTCTCGCCAAGCATCAGCCGGCACGCCACCTTGGCCAGCGGCACACCGACGGCCTTGGATACGAACGGGACCGTGCGCGAAGCGCGCGGGTTGGCCTCGATCACGAACAGCTCGTCGTCGCCGTACACGGCGAACTGGATGTTGATCAGGCCGACCACGCCCAGCCGCATCGCGATCCGGGCGCTGGCCTCCTCGACCTGGCGCAGCATGTCGGGCCCGAGCGACATCGCGGGGATCACGCAGGCGCTGTCGCCGGAATGGATGCCCGCCTCCTCGACGTGCTGCATGACCGCGCCGATGCGCACGGTCTCGCCGTCGCAGAGGGCATCCACGTCGACCTCGATCGCGTTCTCCAGGAACCGGTCCAGGAAGATGTCGCCCTCGGGCCTGCCCCCTTCCGCGGTTCGCTGGAGGTACCCGTCGAGCGCTTCGCGCGAGTAACAGATCTCCATCGCGCGGCCGCCAAGCACGTAGGACGGGCGCACCAGCAGCGGGTAGCCCACCTGCTCGGCCGCCGCCAGCGCCTGCTCCGGCGAGGTCGCCGTGGCGTACGGCGGGCTCTTGAGCCCGAGCTCGTCAAGGATCGCGCCGAAGCTGGGCCGGTCCTCGGCCAGATGGATCGACCCGACGGGGGTGCCGAGCAGCGGCACGCCCGCGTCGGCCAGGCCCTGCGCAAGCTTCAGCGGCGTCTGGCCACCGAACTGGACGATCACGCCCTCGGGCCGCTCGAGCTCGATCACCCCGAGCACGTCCTCCAGCGTCAGCGGCTCGAAGTACAGCCGGTCGGACGTGTCGTAGTCGGTCGAGACCGTCTCCGGGTTGCAGTTGACCATCACCGCATCGCGGCCGGAGGCGCGCACGGTCATGGCGGCGTGCACGCAGCAGTAGTCGAACTCGATCCCCTGGCCGATCCGGTTCGGTCCCGAGCCGAGGATGACCACCGACGGGTTGTCGCCGCGCTCGACCTCGTGCCGCGCGCCGCCGCGGCCTGGCCGCTCCCAGCCCGAGTAGAAGTAGGGCGTGGCGGCCTCGAACTCGGCCGCGCAGGTGTCGACGGCCTTGAACGTGCGTACCAGCCCCGCCTGCGGATCCTCGCCGAGCGCCAGCGCGCGCAGCTCGTCGAGGAACCACGGGTCGATCGCGGTGCGGGCGTTGAGCGTTGCCACGTCGTAGCCGCGGCGGAACGCCTCGAAGACCAGCTCGTAGCGGTCCCAGGTGGGGATCTCGAGCGCGGCGAGCAGCGCCTCGTCCTCGGCGGGCGGGGTGGCGCGCACGTCCAGCTCGCGCGAGCGCCAGGCCTTCATCCACGCCTGCTTGAAGGTGCGGCCGATGGCCATCGCCTCGCCGACCGACTGCATGTAGGTGGACAGCTTGCCGTCCTGGCCGGGGAACTTCTCGAACGCGAACCGCGGCCACTTGACCACCACGTAGTCGATCGTCGGCTCGAACGATGCCGGCGTGACGCGCGTGATGTCGTTGTCGATCTCTTCGAGCGTGTATCCCACCGCCAGCCGCGCGGCGATCTTGGCGATCGGGAACCCGGTGGCCTTCGACGCCAGCGCCGACGAGCGCGACACGCGCGGGTTCATCTCGATCACGATGATCTCGTCGCTCTCGGGGTTCACGGCGAACTGCACGTTGGAGCCGCCGGTCTCGACGCCGACGGCGCGAATCACGGTGATGGCCTGGTCGCGCAGCGCCTGGTACTGGATGTCGGAGAGGGTCTGCTGCGGTGCGACGGTCACGCTGTCGCCGGTGTGCACGCCCATCGGGTCGACGTTCTCGATCGAGCAGATGACGACAACGTTGTCGGCCTGGTCGCGCATCAGCTCGAGCTCGAACTCGCCCCAGCCGATCACCGACTCGTCGATCAGCACCTGGTTGATCGGGCTGGCGGCAAGGCCCTCGGCAACGCGCTCGTGGTACTCGGTTTCGGTGCGAGCGATCCCTCCCCCCTGGCCGCCCATCGTGAACCCCGGCCGGACGATCGCCGGCAGGCCGATGTCCTCGCGCGCCGCCTCGGCCTCGGCGAGCGAGTGGGCGATCGACGAGCGTGCCACGCGCAGGCCGGCGGCCTCCATCGTGGCGTTGAACAGCTCGCGGTCCTCGGCGCGGCGGATGGCCTCGTAGTCGGCGCCGATCAGCTCGACGCCGTAGTGCTCGAGCGTGCCGTCCTCGGTCAGCTGGCGGGCCAGGTCGAGCGCGGTGCCGCCGCCGAGCGTGGGCAGCAGCGCGTCGGGGCGCTCCTTGTCGATCACGCGCGTGACGGAGTCGGCCAGCAGCGGCTCGATGTAGGTGGCCGTGGCGAACTCCGGGTCGGTCATGATCGTGGCCGGGTTGGAGTTGATCAGGACCACCTCGTAGCCCTCCTCCAGCAGCACCTTGCACGCCTGCGCGCCCGAGTAGTCGAACTCGGCGGCCTGGCCGATGATGATCGGCCCGGAGCCGATCACCAGGATCTTGTGGATGTCCTCACGGCGTGGCAAGGCGCTCCAGGAACCTGTCGAAGAGATGGCTCGCGTCGTGGGGGCCGGGGCCTGCCTCCGGGTGGTACTGGACGGTCGATGCGGGCACGTCGCGCAGCACCAGGCCCTCGACCGTGCGGTCGTAGAGGTTCAGCTGGCTCAGCTCGGCGGTGCCGAAGTCGGTCTCCCAGCGCATCGCGTCGCTGCCGTCGATGGTCTGCTCGCCGCCGGGGCCGAGCACGGCGAAGCCGTGGTTCTGGCTTGTGATCTCGATCTTGCCCGTCTCGAGGTCCTTGACGGGGTGGTTGGCACCGCGGTGGCCGAACGGCAGCTTGAACGTGTCCAGTCCGACCGCTCGGCACAGCAGCTGGTGGCCCAGGCAGATGCCCCACACCGGCCGCTGGCCGACCAGCTCGCGCACCGTGTCGACCACGTAGCCGAGCGCGGCGGGATCGCCGGGGCCGTTGGCCAGGAACACCGCGTCGGGGTCGCGCGCCATGACCTCGTCGGCCGTGATCGTGCACGGGTGCAGCTCAACCCGCGCACCGCGCTGGCGCAGGTTACGCACGATCGACCACTTGATCCCAGTGTCGATGGCCACCACGCGCGGGCCGTCGCCGCTGCCATCGAGCGCGTCGAGGATGACCGGCTCGCCCGGCGTGACCTCGCGCGCCAGGTCCTGGCCCTCCATCGGCGGCTCGGCCATCAGCCACTCCATCGCCTGCGACTCGTCCGTGGCGGCGTCGAACACGCCGCCGCGCATGGCGCCCTTGTCGCGGATGTGGCGAACCAGCGCGCGCGTGTCCACGCCGGTCAGCGCAGGGATCGCGCGCTCGGTCAGCCACGACAGCCAGCCGCCGGTGGCGCCTGCTGCGTCGTCGCGGTCCACGCCCTCGCGCATCACGACCGCCCGCGCGTGGACCTCGTCCGACTCCATGTGCGCCGCCTGGACGCCGTAGTTGCCGACCATCGGGTAGGTGAAGACGATGATCTGGCCGCGGTAGGACGGGTCGGTGACCGACTCCTGGTAGCCGGACATGGCGGTGTTGAACACCACCTCCCCCCTGCCCCGCTCGAGCGCCCCGACGAGATCGCCGTCGAAGCGCTCGCCGTCCTCGAGCAGCAGGTATCCCGCCGTGGCGCTCACTTGACCAGCCCCTGGACCTGCTTGAACTCGTCGGTGCCGGCACGGCCGAGCATCTCGAACAGGCTGGTCTCGACGCTGGTCGCCTTCGCACCGAGGTCGGCCATCTTGCGCAGCCCGACGTCGCGGTTAAGCGCCGATCGCGAGCCGACGGCGTCCTCGGCCACGTGCACCTCGATGCCGGCCGACAGTAGCTCGGCGGCTGTCTGGTAGACGCACACGTGCGTCTCGATGCCGCAGATCAGCACCTGGTCGCGGCCGCCGAGGTCGAAGCCGTCCGCAGACGCGCCGGAGAACACGGTCTTGGGCAGCGGCTGGCTGTCGCCGAGGTGGTCGGCCACCTCCGGCACGGTGGCGCCAAGGCCCTGCGGGTACTGCTCGGTGACAAGCACCGGCAGGCCCATGATGTGCGCCGCCTGGACCAGCGCGGCGGCGCCGTGGGCAACATCCTCGAAGCGGTCCACGCCCGGCCGGAACGCCTCCTGGACGTCCACGACCACGATCGCGGTCCGGTCGCGCTCGAGCATCAGCTGACCGCTCCGATCGCGAATGAGCGCTCGCGGAAGGCGACTGCGCCCGCGGCGACCGTCATACGGACCCTTCCGGTCAGCATGCGGCCGTGGAATGCGCAGTTGGCCGAGCGGCTCTCGTAGCCCGCTTCGCCGACCTGCCATTCGGCGCCGAGGTCGACGAGGCAGATGTCGGCGGGCCTGCCCTCGGCCAGCGTGGGCACGTGCAGCCCGAACGGCGCGCCGCCCGCCGTCATGCGCTCGACGATCACCCCCAGGTCGAGGATGCCCGGCACGACGAGGTCGGTGTGGACGGCGGCGAAGGCGGTCTCGAGCCCGGTCACGCCGAGCGGCGCGTCCTCGAACGGCTGTTCCTTCTCCTCGCGCGAGTGGGGCGCGTGGTCGGTCGCGATCGTGTCCAGCGTGCCCGCGCGAACACCGTCGATGAGCGCCTGGCGGTCGTCCTCGCTGCGCAGCGGCGGGTTCATCTTCTTGTGACTGTCCAGCGTGCGCACCGCCTCGTCGGTGAGCAGCAGGTGGTGCGGTGTCGCCTCAGCGGTGACCTTGACGCCTGCCGCCTTGGCACGCTCGATGATCTCGACCGTGGCGCGGGCGGACACGTGCTGGACGTGGATGCGGCCGTCCTCGTAGGCGGCCAGGTCGCAGTCGCGCGCGACCATCACCGACTCGCTGGCCGACGGGATGCCGGCCACGCCGAGCAGCGCCGAGACCTCGCCCTCGTGCATCACGCCCGCGGCCGACAGCGTCGGGTCCTCCTCGTGCAGGGCGATCGTGAGCCCGGCGAGGCGCTGATACTGGAGCGCCTGGCGCATCAGGCCGGCGGAGCGGATCGGCAGCCCGTCGTCGGTCAGGCCGGCGGCGCCGGCGGCGGCCAGGTCGGCAGCCTCGGTCAGCTGCTCACCGTTCTGGCCCACGGTGACGGCGGCGGTGAAGCCGGTCGGGATCCGGGCCTGGTTCTCGGCGATCTCGCGCAGCGACTTGACGATCGACGCGTTGTCCACGGCAGGGCTGGTGTTGGGCATCGCCAGGATCGCGCAGAATCCGCCCGCGGCCGCGGCGCGGGTGCCGGTCTCGATGTCCTCCTTGTACTCCTGGCCCGGCGTGCGCAGGTGCACGTGCGGGTCCACGAAGCCCGGGAACGCGTGCAGGCCCTGGCCCTCGACGACCTCGCAGCCGTCGGGCACCTCGAGCGCGCCGGGCTCGCCGAGCGCGGCGATCAGGCCGTCGCGCACGAGCAGGTCGCCGGGCCCGTCGAGTCCCGCGCGCGGGTCCAGCAGGTGCGCCTCGCGCACCAGCACGGTCGCCTGCTCGATCGGCGCGCGGTCGAGGGTGACGCTCATGCGGGCTGGGGCTCGGGCTGGATCGGGGCCTCGGTCGGCGCGCCGGCCAGCAGCTCGTACAGGACCGCCATCCGCACCACCACGCCCGACTGGACCTGTTCGGTGATCAGCGCCTGGGGCGAGTCGATTACGTCGGCGGACAGCTCGACGCCGCGGTTGACCGGTCCGGGGTGCATCAGCAGCTGGCCGGCGCCAAGGCGGCGGGCGTTGATCTGGTACTGGGTGGCGTACTCGCGCAGCGACGGCACGAACGAGCCGCTCATGCGCTCGTGCTGCATCCGCAGGGCGTAGATCACGTCCGCATCGCCGATGCCTTCCAGCGTCGGGCTGACGTCGCAGCCGAGCGCCTCGACCCCGCGCGGGATCAGCGTCGGCGGCCCGCACACCGTGACCTTGCAGCCCATCCGCGTGAAGGCCAGGATGTTCGAGCGCGCGACGCGGCTGTGCAGCACGTCGCCGACGATCCACACGCTCAGGCCATCGAGGTGGCGCCGGTGGCGGCGCAGGGTGTACACGTCCAGCAGCGCCTGGGTCGGGTGCTCGCGCTTTCCGTCGCCGGCGTTCACGACCGCGGCGGTCGTCCAGCGCGCCACCAGGCCGGCGGCGCCCGCGGCGGGCGAGCGGAAGACGATCGCCGCCGGGTCGTAGGCCGACAGCGTTTGAATGGTGTCCTTGAGCGACTCGCCCTTGTCGACCGACGAGCCGGCCGACTTGATGTTCACGAGGTCGGCCGACAGCCGCTTGGCGGCGATCTCGAAGCTGGAGCTGGTGCGTGTCGAGGCCTCGTAGAAGAGGTTGATCACGGTCCGCCCGCGCAGCGTCGGCACCTTCTTGATCTCGCGCCCGGAAACCTCGGCGAAGCTCTCGGCACGGTGCAGGATGCGCTCGATGTCCTCGCGCGTGAGGTCGTCGATCGAGAGCAGGTGCTTTCTCATCCGCGCGTCCTCCTGACCGTGATCTCCTCCGGCGTGATCAGCACTTGGTCCTCCCCGTCCAGCTCCTCGAGGTTCACGTAAACGCGCTCGTCGCGCGCGGTCGGCAGGTTCTTGCCGACGTAGTCGGGCCTGATCGGCAGCTCGCGGTGACCGCGGTCGGCCAGCACGGCCAGCTGCACGCGGCCGGGGCGGCCGTAATCGAACAGCGCGTCGATGGCGGCGCGCACGGTGCGGCCGGTGAACAGAACGTCGTCGACCAGGACCACCGTGTGGCGCTCGACGGAGAAGTCGATGTGCGAGGCGTGCACGACCGGCTGGGCGCCGGGCTCGCGCATGCCGACGTCGTCGCGGTAGAAGGAGATGTCCACGTCGCCGAGCGGCACGGGCTCGCCGACGAGGTCGGCCACGAGCTCACGCAGCCGGCCGGCCAGCAGCGCGCCGCGCCGGTGGATGCCCACGATCGCGATCGCCTCGCCCGGGTTCTTCTCGACGATCTCGTGAGCGATGCGCACCAGCGTGCGCCGCACATCGTCGCGGTCGAGGACCACCTTGTGGGACAAGCGACTTCCTTCCTGGCCTCGCGGGACCGGGTTAAAGGAGCTGCGCTGCGAATGTAGCACCGCGCGCGGGCGGGACCCGCCCGCGCTGGGCGCTCTTCCCCGCTCCGTGCGTCGATTCACCCGGCGCGAGCCGGGCTAAGTGACGCCCCCCTCAGACGTCGGCGCGCACGTGCAGCGGCTCGCCCGACTCCTGGAACGGCAGCTCGACGCGGTCGAAGTCGCGCGGGACGATCACCCGCTCGAACTCCGCGCGCGCCTCGGCCACGATGTCGCGCACGAGGTAGCGCGACGAGATGTGTGTCAGCGCCAGCAGCTTCACGTCCGCCTCCGCGGCCAGCCGGGCGGCGCCCGCGGCGGTGGCGTGGCGGGTCTCTCGCGCGCGTGCGTCGTCGGGCGCCATGAACGTGGCCTCGTGCACCAGCAGGTCCGCGCCCTGGGCCATCGCGGTGGTCATGTCACAGGGCGCGCTGTCGCCGCCGAGGACGACGGTGCGGCCCGGGCGCGGCGGGCCGACCACCTGCTCCGGGCTCACTCCGGCGACCGTCTCGCCGGCCTGCAGGCGGCCGAAGTCCGGGCCCGGCTGCACGCCAAGGTCACGCGCGCGCGCCTCGTCGAAGCGGCCGGGCCGCTCGTGCTCGGCGAGCGCGTAGCCAAAGCCGCCCGGGTGGTCGACGTTGAAAGCCGTGATCGCGTAGCCGTCGCCGGGCAGCTCCTCGCCGGCAGCCAGCTCCTCGACCTGCACCTCGTACGACAGCCGCCCCACGACGGCGCCGAGCGTGTCCCAAAGCGCACGCAGGCCGGGCGGTCCCCACAGGCGCAGGCGCCGCTCGCGGTCGTGCAGGCCGTAGGTCTTCAGCAGGCCTGGCAGCCCAAGGACGTGGTCGGCGTGGCGGTGGGTGATGAAGATGTCGTCCACCTCGCCCGTGGCTGCGGACCGCATGATCTGGCGCTGGGTGCCCTCGCCGCAGTCGAACAGCAGCCGCTCGCCGCCGCGCCGCACGAGCGTGGCGGGGAGACCGCGGTTGGCGGTGGGCGCGGACGCGGCCGTGCCCAGGAACAGGACGTCGAGGTCCATGCGCGCTAGCCGACCTCGACCAGCTCGAAGGCCACGCCCGCATCGGTCACTTTCGCGAGCCCCATCGTGTGCGCCGGTGCGCGGCGGCGGTCGGTGGGGCTGCCCGAGTTGAAGATCTGGAAGCCCTCGGCGCGTTCGTGCAGCGGCAGGTGGGAATGGCCGAACACCACCGCGTCCGCGTCGGGGAAGCGCTTCCGCATCCGCCGCAGGCGACCCTTCGCCGGCCCGGCGTCGTGGACCATCCCGATCCGCGTGTCCTCCGCCTCCACCGTCCGTTCGAGCGGTAGGAGGCGGCACAGCTCGGCGTCGTCCTGGTTGCCCTGGACGGCGACCACGGGCGGGCCGATCAGCTCGATCTCGGCCAGCGTGGAGGCCGACACCACGTCGCCCGCGTGCAGGATCAGATCGGCACCGCCGAGCCTGCGCACGCAGTCGTCGGGCAGGCGGCGGCTGCCCCGCGGCAGGTGGGTGTCGGAGATCACGGCGACGAGCATCGCCGCCCGACGATATGCGCCCTGGGTCAGCGGCGCAGGATCGGGGCGGTGGCGCGCCGGCACATGCGTCCACGCAGCACGTGCTGGAAGGTCAGCAGCGACCGCAGCGGCCCGCGGGCCAGCAGCGTTGCCGCTCGCTCGGTGCGCCAGTCGCCCGGCCGCAACCGGTACTGCGGCGCCTCCTGCTCCACGCGCAGCCCTGCCGACTCGACCAGCTCGCGCGCGTCTGGCGCGGCGAACCAGCGCAGGTGGGTGGCGTCGAAGATGCCTTCGTCGTCGCGAGGCCAGCGGTCGCGTACCAGCAGGCGTCCCAGCGCCCAGAAGAAGCGCACGTTGGGCACGCTGACCACCACCGAACCCCCCGGTGCAAGCAGGTCCACGGCCCGGCCGAGCACCAGCCACGGGTCGCGCAGGTGCTCGAGCACGTCCGCGGCCACGATGCACTCGAACCCGTCTCCCGCCTCGGCGGTCCACGCGTCCACGTCCTCGAGGTCGGCCTGGACCACCCGGTCCAGCACGGCGGCGGCGCGCGCGGCGTACACCGGGTCGGCCTCGACGCCCACCACCTCGGCCCCGCGCTGCGATCGCAGCGCCGCCCCCAGCGCCCCGGAGGAGCAGCCCAGGTCCAGGATCCGGCGATCGGCCCCCGGCACCAGCCGGCGCACGTCGGGGCGAGAATTCTCGTAGGCCGCGGCGCGTCGCTGGTGCAGGTCGGCCATCGGCCACGACACTAGACTGAGCCGCCCCGGCGCCCGTAGCTCAGTGGATAGAGCGCTCGCCTCCGGAGCGAGAGGTCGGAGGTTCGAATCCTCCCGGGCGCGCTAGAGCGGCGCCGCTTCGGCCAGCTCGGGCAGCGGCACGGTGCCGCCGTCGTCGTGCCAGCCGCAGCAGCATGATCCCGCCGCGCCGCAGCCCGGGCACTCGTCATACGTCTCGCTGACCACGCGCGTGCTATCGGCAGCTACCCGCGTTCGAGTGAGCGCAACGCCGACATTGCGGCGTTGTAGCCGTTCATCCCGTGCGCTCCCGCACCCGGGGGCGTGGCGGCGGAACAGACGTACACGCCGCGAATGCCCGTGGCGTACGGGTCCAGGGCGAGCCGGGGCCGCACGACCGTCTGCAGTGGCGTGTTGGCGCCGGTGATGATGTCGCCGCCGACGTAGTTGGCGTTGTAGGCCTCCAGCTCGGCCGGCGAGCGGGTGTGCTGCCCGACGATCCGGTCGCGGAGGCCGGGCGCGAACCGCTCCAGCTGGCCGATCACCGCATCGGTGGCGTCGCCGTCGTAGCCGCTGGGAACGTGGGCGTAGGCCCACACGGGATGCGTGTCGCCGCGCGAGCGGCCTGGGTCGGCAAGGTACTGCTGGCCCACGAGCACGTATGGCCGCTCGGGCATCCGCCCGCGCGCCACCTCGCGTTCGGCGGCCACTGTTTCGGCGAACGAGCCGATCGCGTGCACCGTGCCCGCGCGCCGGGCCGGCTCGGCCGTCCACGGGACGCCGCCCTCGACCGCGAGGTCGACCTTGAACGCGCCGGGGCCGTGGCGGTAGCGCCGGTAGGCCCGTGCCACCCGCCGCGGCAGGCGCTCCCCGGCCACGTCGGCGACCGCTCGCGGCGCCAGGTCCAGCACCGTCACATCCGGGTCGCCGAGCTCGTCGAGCGCGGTCACCGCCCGCCCGGTCTCGATCCGGCCGCCGTTCTCGCGGACCACCGCGGCGAGCGCGTCGGTGATGGCACGCGACCCGCCGCGCGCGACCGGCCAGCCGAAGCGGTGGCAGGCGCAGATCAGCGCCATCGCGACCGATGCGCTCATCGGCCGGTTCAGCGGGCTGATCGCGTGCGCAGCGACGCCGCCGAACAGGGCCTTGGCAGTGGCGCCGCGGAAGGCCTTCGCCAGCACGGTCGCCGGGGCCGCCGCGGGCAGCCCGAAGCGCACCAGCCGCAGCGGGTGCGCCGGCACGTGCTGGATGGGTCGCATGATGTCGTCGAGCACGTCGTCGAAGTGGGCCGACGGCGAGCCGAAGACGGCCCTCCACGCGCGGCCGTCGCGGCCCAGGCCCGCGGCCGTCGCGTCGAGCGAGCGCGTCATCACCCCCACCCCGCCACCGTCGAGCGGGTGGGCCAGATCGATCGCGGGCCACGCCCACTCGAGCCCGTGGCGCTCCAGGCCGAGCGCCGTAAGCGACACCGCACCCGGTCCCATCGGGTGCGCCGCCGAGCAGTCGTCGTGCAGCAGCCCGGGCACCGTCAGCTCGCTGGTGCGGGTGCCGCCGCCGATCGTGTCGGCGGCCTCGATCACGGTGACCGTCACCCCCCGCGTGGCCAGCACGGCGGCGCACGCGAGGCCGTTCGGCCCGGCGCCCACGACGGTTGCGGTGCTCATGTGGCCGGCTTGTCGGCGCGCACCGGGAACGGCTGCGCGCCCGAGCCAGGGCTGGCGCGTGACCATGTCGGCGACCGCCACCTCCCCCTCCTCGACCACGCCGGTCGCGGCGTCCAGGATCCGGTAGCGCTGGGTCTTCAGGTGCGCGGGCTGGGACTCGACGCAGATCACGCGCAGCTCACCGGGTGCGAAATCACACCGCTCCTGCACCGCCGCCAGCAGCTGGTGGTTGTGGAAGTGGCCGTCGCCGAAGTTGTAGCCGCACACCACGCCGGCGATCAGCTCTCCCTCGCGCACGTGGTACTGCTCGACGTCGTCGACGGCGTGGGAGAGCAGCCCGTTGATCGCTCGCCCGTGCGAGTGCATCGACCGGAACGCCAGGCCCTTGGCCAGCAGCAGCTCGGCCATCTCGCGGCCGTAGAACTTGGTCACCTGCTCGACGACCACCGGCGCCGGCTTGAGCATCCGGCTGTCCAGCTTCGCCTCGGCGCCGGTGTCCTTGCGAAACAGCCATTGGCTGCTGGCCCAGTTGCCGGCGTAGTAGCGCATCGAGGGTAGGAACGAGATCAGGTCGGGCCGGAGGTTGCCCAGCACCGGCAGCCCCACGAGCGCCACGGCCAGGAAGGCCATCAGCAGCGGGGCATCGAGCGTCGACAGCGGCACGTCGCCGTAGTGGCCGAACAGGACCAGGACGCCGAAGATCATGAACAGGTTCCACTCCAGCGGCACCGCCAGTGGGAACGTGGACAGGATGTGCACGTGGAAGATGACCATCCCGACCACGGCGATGGTCCCGATCGTGCCGCCCCTGGAGACCAGCAGCAGCAGCGGCAGGGTGAACTCGATCACGGTGCCCATGTGCGCGGTCAGCGCGCCCTCGCGTGAGGGGATCAGGTTCTCCGGATGGTCGGTGTAAAGCCGCCGCTTGGCGGACTTGAACCGGTTCCAGGGCGTGTTGCTGATCATCACCGAGACCACGAACGGGAAGTGGCGGTTGAGCTTGGACGACGCCGCGCCCCACCAGATGCCCACGAACGTGAGCTGGGCGGCCACGATCAGGTTCTCCAGCGGGAACAGGCAGATGACCAGCAACGTGCCGTAGACCTCGCTGCGCGCCGCCAGGAACGGCACCTTGTCGCGAAGGCCCAGCAGCGCCAGCAACGCGAGCGTGGCCCCAACCGCCGCCGGCTCCAGCCGCACGGGCGTGCCCGCGTCCGCGCCAACCAGCAGGAACACCAGCGCGGCCAGCAGGCCCGCGTACAGCAGCACGTCGACCGGCGTGCGCGTGTTGCCGGCGGTCAGCGGGACACGCGCCGGCCACGGCGGCTGGCGCACCGTCCCCGGCCGCAGCCAGTACAGGATGCCGCCGATCATCGGCGCGAACCGGAACGTCAGCGGCATCGAGCCCGCCCCGAGCCCGATCACCTCCCACAGCATCGTCCAGACGACCAGCTTCTGGAACACGATCGGCTCGGTCCACCAGTCGCCGAAGTCGCCGATGCCGCCCAGCCCCGGCGTGGTGGCGCCGATCACCAGCATCGCGCCGAGCGCGTAGACCACGAGCTTCACGATGTAGAGCAGGTAGACCGCGTACGGCGTGCCGAAGCCGTTCAGCGCCCAGTCCTGCGCCAGCGGCTTGATCCGCTCGAGGTGGGGCTTCGCCGCCCACTCGGCGATGTCGACCGGTGGCGGGCTCGGCTGGAGGAAGCCCACGGCTTCAGCGCAGCCGCTCGGCGTACCACTGGTAGGTGGCGGTCAGGCCCTCGTCGAGCGTGCGCCGCGGCTCCCAGCCCAGCTGTTCCTTGATCGCGGTCGAATCGAGGAACTGGCGGTCGATCTCGCCGTGCGGGGTGCCCTGGCCCTGGACGTCGGGCTCGACGTCGGCGCCGGCCACCGCGATCAGCCGGTCCACGACCTCGCGCACCGACAGCGCCGTGCCCCAGCCGGCGTTCCAGGCGCGGCCGCGCATCTCCGGGCGGTCCAGCGACCGCGCCACCGCCAGGTAGGCGTCCACGGCGTCCTCCACGTACAGGTAGTCGCGCTCGGGGGTGCCGTCGGAGCGGATCACCGGCGCGTCGCCCTTTACGAGCGAGCGAACGGTGTCGGGCACCACGCGCGAGTAGTTGAGGTCGCCGCCGCCGTAGATGTTCGCGAACCGCGTGACGGCAACCGGCATGTCGTAGGTCGCCGCGTACGAGCGCGCGATCATGTCCGTGGCCGCCTTCGACACGTCGTACGGGAAGCGCGGCTGGAGCGCGAAGTCCTCGCGGTAGGGCAACACGTCGTGGTCGCCGTACGCCTTGTCCGACGAGGCCACCACGACCCGCTCCACCGGGTTGCCCACCACACCCACGCTGCGGCACGCCTCGAGCACGTTGTAGGTGCCGCGGATGTTGGTCTCGAACGTCGACAGCGGCGACCGGTTGGCGGTCCCGACGATCGTCTGGGCAGCCAGGTGGAAGACCGCCGCGACGCCGTGCTCGTTGATCACCCGCACCATGGCGTCGTAGTCGAGGATGTCGGCCTGGACGACCACGCATCGCTCCTCGACGCCGTCGGCGACGAAGCGCGACTCGGGCTCGAGGTCGCGGCGCGGCACGACCACCCGGGCGCCGTCGTCAAGGAGCTTCGACGCGAGCCAGCTGCCGATGAACCCCTGCGCGCCCGTTACCAGGACGCTCTGGCCGGCCCAGCTGCTCACAGGCGCGGCCGGGCAAGGACGGCGGTGTGCGGGACTCCCTCGGCGCGCCCCGCCAGCAGGAAGCGCGTGAGACCGCGGAGCCCGCCGGGGCCCTTGCCGTAGCTGGAATGGCTGATTCCGAAGGGCAGCATGAACGGCCGGATCCTGCGCTCGGTGGCGAACCCCGCGCTGAAGAGCATACGGCGGTGCCCGCGGGCGCTCGGCACCATCCACTGAAGGTCCTGGCCGCTGCCGTTCAGCTGCGCCAGCGGCGCGCGCACCCACGGGAAGCTCAGGCGGACCTGGATCTCCTCGACCGAGAGCAGCCACCCGGTGCACACCGACCGGATCGCCTCGAGCGCCCGGAGCGGATCACGAAGGTGCAGCAGCAGCGATCCGCACACCACCACGTCGAACGAGCCGAGGCGCTCGGGATCGAGCTCGTAGACCGTCATCAGCTCGCGCCGCACGTCGACGCCGAGCGCCTTGCGCGCGACCTCGAACCCGGGGGCGTTGGTGGGTCCCGCGAAGCGCACGGCGTTGGCCATGCCGGTTTCACGGGCGTCCGGCGGCCAGTCCCACTTGTCGCGGTCGGGGACGTCGATCGCCACCACTTCCGCCGCCCCGCGGCGCAGCAGCTCGAACGCGTAGAAGCCATCGTGGCTGCCCACGTCGAGGCAGCGTTTTCCCTGCACCTCGGGCCACGGCAACCGGTCGACCATCGGCCTCAGGTCGTAGTAGCCAGGTGTGGAGAGGCCCGGGGCCACGTCGATCGTGTGGTACCAGGCGGGCACGGCGCCGATCTCCTGCGCGAGCGCGGTCACAGGCGCGGTTCCGCCAGCACGGCCGCGTGCGGTACTCCGGGGTTGCCGGTAAGGACCGTGCGGGCCGCGTCGATGGCGCGCGAGCGAAGATCCCTCCCGCGCGGGTGGGAGACTCCGAACGGGTCCGAGTACGGGCGTGGCGCGGCCAGGATGCCGAAGCCGGCGGCGAAGAGCATCCGGCGGTGTCCCGCCACGTTGGGCACCCACCACTGCGAGAGCTCGCCGCTCCCGTTGAGGCGCAGGAGCGGCCGGCGGGGGTAGCGCAGCGACAGCGCCAGGTCGATCTGCTCGGCCGAGAGGAACACGCCGGCGCACACCGACCGGATGGCCTCCAGCGCCCGGAGCGGATCACGCAGGTGCAGCAGCAGCGACCCGCACACCACCACGTCGAAGCTGCCGAGATGCTCCGGATCCAGCTCGTAGACCGTCATGTCCCGCTTCTGGACATTCGACCCGAGGGCCTCGCGCGCGATCTCGAAGCCGCGCCCCTTCTGCGGCCCGGCCAGCTCGGCGAGCCGCGCCGGCCCCTCGGCCCGTACGTCCGGCGGCCAGTCCCAGTCCTCGTGGTTGGGCACGTCAACGGCCACCACCTCGGCCGCCCCCCGCCGCTCGAGCTCGAAGGCGAGAAAGCCGTCGTAGGTGCCGACGTCCAGGCAGCGCTTGCCGCGCACGTCGGGCCAGGGCCAGCGATCGACGACCGGTCGCAGATCGAACCACCCGGGGGTGACCAGTCCCGGCGCCAGCTCCAGCGTGTGGTACCAGACCGGGTTGGCAGCCACCGCGTCCCGGCGCCCGGGATCGATCGTGGGAGCAGTCGCCATCGGCCGCCGTAACCTACACGGATGCTCCCGGGCGGTGAACGTCTCCGCGTGCTGGCGGTGGGCAACATGTACCCGCCACACCACCTGGGTGGTTACGAGATCACATGGGCGGCGTCCGTCGCCCAGCTGCGCGCGGCAGGGCATGCGGTGCGCGTGCTGACCACCGACTTCCGCCGGCCCGAGGTGACCACGGCCGACGAGCCCGACGTCCACCGCGTCCTGCGCTGGTACTGGGAGGACCACGCGTTCCCGCCGCTGACGCTCCGACAGACCTTGACGCTCGAGCGCCACAACGCGCACGTGTTCGATCGCCACGTCGAGGACTTCGCCCCCGACGTCGTGGTGTGGTGGGCCATGGGCGGCATGTCGCTTGGTCTGATCGACAGGGCCAGGCGCCGCGGCCTGCCGGCGGTCGGGGTGGTTGGCGACGACTGGATCGAGTACGGCCCGAAGGTCGACCGCTGGACCCGCCTTGCCCGCCGGCCCGGCCTCACCCGCCGTCTGGGACGTTCCGCGATCTGGCTCTTCAACAGCGCCCGGACCCGCGATCACGCCGTCGCCCTGGGGCTGCCGGCCGCAGCGACGGCGATCGCGCACCCCGGTGTCGACACGGACCTGATGCAACCGGCTCCGCAGCGCGAGTGGCGGTGGCGGCTGGCCTGCGTGGGCCGGATCGACCCGCGCAAGGGCATCACCGCGGCGATCGACGTGCTCACCCACGTTCCCGAGGCGCGGCTGCGGGTGGCCGGCGCCGGCGACCCGGAGCACGAGGCGGAGTTGCACGACCACGCGGCGGCTGCGGGCGTGGCCGATCGAGTGCAGTTCGGCGAAGCGCGACGGCCGCAGGTGCCGGCCCTTTACGGCGCGGCCGATGCGGTGTTGTTCCCCGTCCTCTGGGAGGAACCATGGGGTCTGATCCCGCTGGAGGCGATGGCATGCGGACGGCCGGTGGTGGCCAGTGGCCGCGGCGGCTCGCGCGAGTACCTTCGCGATGGTCACAACTGCCTGATCGCCGAGCCGCTGCCGGCGGCGATGACCGCGGCGCTGCGCCGGCTGGCGGCGGACCCACAGCTACGCATGCGGCTCCGTGAGGAGGGACTGCGGACCGCGGCCCGCTTCAGCGAGCGGTCCTACAACGAGCAGATCGAGGCGGCGCTGCTGCGGGCGAGTGGCGCCCTGGCCCGGGTCATAGGCTGACGCGGTGCTCGAATCCAGCCTGAGCCGGATCCTCGAACGCCTGGACGACCAGGACGTGCTCCTGGACATCGGCGGCTGGGCCCGCCCGCTGACACGCGCGAACTGGGTCATGGATCTGATGCCGTATGCGACCAGGGGTACCTACGGCGTCGAGGGACCGCCGCCGGAACGGTTCGACGAGAGCACGTGGATCCAGCGCGACATCTGCGACCGCGAGCCCTACCCGTTCGAGGACGACGAGCTCGACTTCGTGACGTGCTCGCACACCCTCGAGGACGTCCGCGACCCGATCTGGGTCTGCAGCGAGATGACCCGGATCGCCAAGGCGGGCTACATCGAGGTGCCCTCACGACTCGAGGAGCAGGCCTACGGCTTCCAGGGACCGTGGACAGGCTGGAGTCACCACCGGTGGCTGGTCGATCCGACCGAGGGCGGGCTCGACTTCGTGTTCAAGCACCACGTCGTGCACAACCGGCGCAGTGACCGCTTCCCGTACGGCTTCGAACGGGCGCTCGGCGCGGGCGAACGCGTCGTCGGGCTCTGGTGGGAGGGCTCGTTCGAGTTCACCGAGCGGGTGCTGGTGAGCGCGGACGAGCTCGATCCGTACCTGGCCGGCTACGTGCGCGCCAACCGCGGCCGCCAGCTGCTGCGAACACACGTCACGGGCCGGCTGGACGCGCTGGCCCGTTATGTCCGCGGGCGCGCTAGCCGCCGGCGACGGCAGGCAGGATCGTGACCTCGTCGCCGTCGTCGACGGACGTCTCGAGGCCGTCGAGGAACCTGATGTCCTCGCCGCCCACGTAGACGTTCACGAACCGGCGCAGGTCGCCGTCCTCGGCGATCCGGTCGCGCAGCCCGTCATAGCGGTCGTACAGCCCGTCGAGCACCTCGCCGACGGTGCCCGCTTCCTCGACCTGGGTCTCCGCATCGCCACCCGTGACGCTGCGCAGCTGCGTTGGGATCTTCACCGTGACGCTCATGGGCGGGTAAAGCTACCGCGCGCTACGACGCAGCGGGTGCCAGGTCGAACGCGGCGTCGAACTCCTTCGTCGACGGCGCGATCGTGGTGGTCTCGAAGCTGCCGCGGACGGCGTCCAGGGTCTTCAGGCCCTCACCGGTGATCACCAGCACGACCCGCTCGTCGGCGCCGATGTCGCCACGGTCGGCCAGCTTCTTCAGCGTTGCCGTTGTCACGCCACCGGCGGTCTCGGTGAAGACGCCGGTGGTCTGTGCCAGCAGCTTGATGCCGTCGCGGACCTCGTCGTCGGTGACGGCGTCGATGCCGCCGCCCGATCGCTTGGCCAGGTCCAGCGCGTAGGGCCCGTCGGCGGGATTGCCGATGGCCAGCGACTTGGCGATCGTGTCCGGGCGCTGGGGCTTGCAGAAGTCCCGGCCCTCGGCCCACGCCTCGGCCACGGGATTGCAACCGGCGGCCTGGGCGCCGTTGAACGTGGGCAGCTCACCCTCGACGAGGCCTACTTGGCGCCACTCGTCGAATCCGCGCGCGATCTTCGTGAACAGCGAGCCCGAGGCGATCGGCGCCACGATCCGGTCCGGGAGCCTGAAGCCCAGCTGCTCGGCGACCTCGAACGCAATCGTCTTGCTGCCCTCGGCGTAGTAGGGCCTCATGTTCACGTTCACGAACGCCCACTCGTGTTCGCCGGCCAGCTCCAGGCAGAGCCGGTTGACGTCGTCGTAGTTGCCGTTCACGGCCACCACGTTCGTGCCGTAGACCCCGGTGCCGAGGATCTTCTGCTCCTCGAGGTTGGAGGGGATGAACACGTACGACTCCAGGCCGGCGGCGGCGGAGTGCGCGGCCACGGCGTTGGCCAGGTTGCCGGTCGAGGGGCAGGCCACGATCTGGTAGCCCAGCTCCTGGGCCTTGGCCAGCGCCACGCTGACCACGCGGTCCTTGAACGAGTGCGTGGGGTTGGCGGCGTCGTTCTTGACCCACACCTCCCCGAGGCCAAGCGCGTGCGCCAGCCGGTCGGCCTTGATCAGCGGCGTCATGCCCGGTGTCGAGCGCGCTCTTGGGCGCCTTCTCGAACGGAAGGAAGTCGGCGTAGCGCCAGATCGAGTTCGGGCCGGCCTGGATCCGCCGGCGCGTGCCCTCGGCGTCGAAGTCCGAGAAGTCGTACCTGACCTCGAGCGGTCCGAAGCACGCGTCACACACAAAGCGTGACTCGAGCGGGTACTCCGCCTTGCATTCCTTGCACTGAAGCGCTTCAACTGCAGCCATTTGCTCGCCCTTTCAAATCGAAAGCCTCCGCCGCGTGTCTCGTGACGGAGGCTCGGAAAGAGCTTCGCCACATCTCTCAGGTCACTGCGACCTGATGGACTTGGCACCTTTCTGAGCGACCGGGGTCTCTCAGATGGTTGCCGGGGTTTCGTAGGGCCATTTCCCTCCACCCCTCTGGATGCGTACGGCTATGTAGGACGAGACCATAGCGGTCGGGGGCCGGTGGAGGCAAGGGGGCGAGATCTCACATCTGCGCGCCTTTACCTCTGTATGAGGGGAAAAGGTGCGGACATCGCCATAGCTCGTCTCGCGGAGCCGCAAGCAGGGGTCGTGTCGCGGTCACAGCTCCTGGAGGCCGGCCTGTCGCCGCAGACGATCGATCGCCGGCTGGCGGCGGGCACCCTCCGGATCGTCCACCGCGGGGTCTATGCACTGGCGTATCGCCGCCTGGACCGTGCGGGGCTACATCACGCCGCGGCCCTCGCGGTTGCAGGCGAAAGCGCCGTTAGCCACCACGACGCCGCCGGCGCGTGGCTGCTGCGCCCTGGCGCGACCGGCCCGGTGCACGTGACGCTGCCGGGCCGCAGCGGGCGTCATCGGCGCCGGGGAATCGTGCTGCACCGAGCCCCGCTGGGCGCGGGAGACTGGGTGCGACGCGACGGCTTGCGCATCACGAGCCCCGCGCGCACGCTGCTGGACCTGGCGCCACTGCTCGCCGAGCGCGACCTCGAACGCGCGCTGGACGAGGCGCACTACCGCGGGCAGGTCTCGCGCGCCACCCTGGCAGAGGCGCTGGAGCGCAATGCCTGCCGACCCGGGACGCGGGCACTCAGGCGGGCGCTAACCGGCCACGAACTCGGCTCGGCCCGCACCGAGTCCGAGCTGGAGGAGAAGTTCGTGCAGGCCTACCGCGCCCACGGGCGCCACGGGTTTCGCTGCCAGGAGTCCTTTCCCCCTTACCGCGCCGACCTGTTCTTCCCTGCTCAGCGGATGATCGTGGAGGTCGATGGGCCGGCCCACCGCACCCGACGCCGGCGAGCCGGTGACGAGCTGCGCGATCGTGTCCTGGCGGAGCGCGGGCTGCCCACCGTCCGGGTGACCGATGAGGAGATCGACGCCGGCATCGAAGCGGCGGTCGCCCGGGTGGACGCCGAGCTTGGGCGGCGGCATACGCTGTGAACGTGCCGGCGGACCCCGAGGCGTTCACAACCCGCCTGTTCACCCGCCTGCTGGACGCCGCCCACCGCAACCAGCCGGGCGTGGAGGGCGATTGGGGCCTGGGACTGGCGCTGACCCGCCGCCGGCGTGCCCTGGATGCGCTGGAACGAGCGGCCGCACCCGGCCGCTTCGCCCGGCGACACTACGAGCCGGAGGTGGCCGCGCCGGTGCTGGCGGACATCACCACCCACGCGCCCGGCCTGGCGCGCACGTCGGAGCTGCTGGCCGACGACAGGTCGCGCGAGCTGCTGCTGGACGTGCTGTGCGTGCGGGTCCTGGGCGAACACCACGTGCGCCTGCCGGTCAGCCAGGCCGACGTCAGGGATGCGGCCGCCCAGCTGGACGCCACTGCCCGCGAGGCGGAAGCGGTGGAGCGCACGCACACCGGCGAGCCCCTACACCGCTATCGGGTGCGAGGCGCCGGCGGCGACGTGCAACTGATCGGCCGCGCATTCATGGTGCACGAGTTCTTCGGCGACGAGCAGTACGCGCTGGACCGCGGCCCCGTGCAGATGAGGGCGCGCGCGGGCGACACCGTGGTCGATGGAGGCGGCGGCTGGGGCGAGACCGCGCTGTACTTCGCGGACGCCGTCGGTCCGGAGGGCCGGGTGCTCAGCTTCGAGTTCGTGCCCGACAACCTCCGGCTGCTGAGTGCCAACCTGGAACTGAATCAGCGGCTGGCCGGGCAGATCGAGGTGGTCCCGAACCCCCTCTGGCACACCGCGGACCAGACACTGCGCTTCGACGCGGACGGCGGGCAGACCGTGCTTGCAGAACACGGGGCCGGCGAAGTGCGGACCGAGTCGATCGACAACTTCGCCGGTGGCCGGCGGATCGACCTGATCAAGCTCGACGTCGAGGGCGCGGAGATGGCCGCGCTCAGGGGCGCTGAGCAGACGATCCGCGCACACCGCCCCAAGCTCGCGCTGTCGGTCTACCACTCGATCGCCGACATGGCCGCGATCCCGGCCTGGGTCGACGACCTCGATCTGGGCTACCGGTTGTACCTGGACCATCGCTGGCCGGGCCCGGCCGAGACGATCCTGTTCGCCCAACCCGCCTGAGCAGCGGCCGCAGCGCGTATCCTCAGAGCCATGCCCGTGGTACGCGACAGACCGGAGGCCGACGATGCCGAGCCTTCCCCGGCCTCGTCTGCGTCGCGGGGCGCGCGTCGGAGCTGACGCCGGTCCCGCTCACTCGCCGCCGGAGCCCAGCGTCGAGACCGTCGACTACCCCGGCCTGCGCTGGCACAACATCGAGCGGCCCGGGCCGATCGACCGCTCGTGGCTGGAGGAGCACTTCGAGTTCCACCCGCTGGACTACGAGGACGTGGCTTCGCGCAACCAGCGCCCGAAGATCGACGAGTACGACGACTACCTGTTCATCGTCCTGCACTTCCCGGTCTACGACAAGCAGGTCGGGCGCCTGAACGCCGCCGAGCTGGACATGTTCGTGGGCCCCGACTACCTGATCACGCTGCCGAGCCGCGCGATCCCGCCGGTCGACTACGTGTTCGAGCGCTGCGAGGGCTCGGAGGAGGTGCGCGAGTCCCTGATGAGCAAGGGCCCGGGCTACCTGCTCTACAAGATCGTCGACGACAGCTTCGACTACTGCTTCCCGATGCTGCGCAAGATGGGCAACAAGCTCGAGCGGATCGAGGAGGAGATCTTCGAGGGCCGCTCCGAGGAGGTCGTGCGCGACATCTCCAACGCCAAGCAGGAGATCATCAACTTCCGCAAGATCATCCGCCCCCAGCGCGCCGTGCTGCGCGACCTCGAGCGCACCAAGCAGCGCTACCTGGCCGAGGACCTGGAGCTGTACTTCGACGACATCAACGACGCCTCCGAGCGGATCTGGGACATGCTCGAGAACTACAAGGAGGTCGTCGAGGCGCTCGAGGACACCAACGAGTCGGTGCTGGCGCACCGCGTGAACGACATCCTGCGCGTGCTGACCTCGATCTCCGTCGTGGTGCTGCCGCTGACCCTGATCGCCAGCGTGTTCGGCATGAACGTGCAGGTGCCCGGCGAGGGCGATGCCGCCGCGTTCTGGCTGGTGGTCCTGCTGATGGTGGCCATGCTCGGCGGCATGCTGGCCTACTTCCGCAAGCGCGGCTGGCTCTAGGCGGCGGCCACGGACCGGCGGCGCAGGTAGCCGCGCAGCTCGTCCATCAGCCTCCGCTCGGATACGAGCGTCACGGCCACCGCGGTGGCCACGAACACCGCGGCCTCGAGCGCCGCGCCGGCCTCCGTGCGCTGCCCGCCCCAAAGCACCAGCCGGAGCCCGCCCGCAACCACCAGCGCCACCGATGCCGGCCACATGCCACGCGCCACGTTGAGGCAGGTGGCGCGGAGGCTGAACAGCTGCCGCAGGTAGGCCAGCCTGACCGCCAGGACCACGAGCGCCGCCGCCGCCATGCCCACGGCGTATCCCTCGAGCCCCTGCGTCAGCAGCAGCGGAACGGCCAGGGCCGACACGGCGATCATCCCGGCCAGGCCGTCGGCCGCGACCGGCCGCGTGTTGCCGATCGCGCGGAAGAACGCGGTCCAGTTGAAGCCGATCTGGTTCACGGCCGCGATCACGCCGAAGGCCTGGATGACCGGGATCGCGCTGTCCCAGCGCGAGCCGATCACGAAGTGCACGAGGTCGGGCGCGAACAGGGCGATGCCGATCCCGGCCGGGGCGGCCCACAGCAGGCCCATCCGATTCGATTTCAGGAACGCCTCCTCGAACAGGTGCCGGCGGTCGCGGACCGCACAGATGGCGGGGTAGATCGTGCTAGTCACGATCTCGTCGACCTTGTTCGCGTAGACCGAGATGTTGTTGGCGATCGCCATCGCCCCGACGGCCGCGGTGCCGAGGGCGCGCTGGGCGACGATCACGGGCCCCAGGCTCACGACCGCAAGGCACGCGCCGTGGAACAGCAGCGGCCCGGAGAAGCTGGCGTACTCGCGGGCCGTGCCGCGCTCGTACCGCAAGGCCAGCGGGTATGGCGACGCCCGGACCGCGAACAGCGCCGCCGTCCAGGCCCCGCACAGGCTGCCGAGCACGAACGACCAGTAGCCGAGCCCTGCCACGGCGAGGCCGAGCGTGACGACGAAGCCCACGACCGGGTCCAGTGCCTGGAGCCGGCGCTGGCGCAGGTAGTCCATCCGCCGGTAGAAGATCCACAGCGGCGCCTGGAAGGCGATCGCGGGCATGGCAAGCGCCAGCACCCAGCCCGGCAGCAGGATCTCCCAGGTCCCGTACGCCAGGGCGTAGACGGGCATGACCGCGACGATCAGCAGCGTGAACGCGCCGCTGAGCAGCAGCTGCAGGGTGAACGCCAGCTGGAACGCCTCGCGCTGGTCCTGTCCGTCCTGCTGGATGAACTTGTCGTCGACTCCGAGCTGGACCAGGCCGTACAGGGTGGTGAACACCACGATGATCAGGCCCCAGACGCCGTAGTCGGCGACCGTCACGAATCCGGCGACCGCAAGGCCCCTGATCAGCCCGAGCAGGTTGAGCCCGATCAGGAACGCCGAGTTGACGATCGTGCCGCGCGCGACGCGGCCACGGAGCCCCTCGCCGCCCGGATCCTGAAAGCGACCGGAGTCCGTCGGCGCGTCCACCGGAGCGAGTGTACGGTGCCGTGCACCTTGACCTCGCCGTCCGCAGCCGAGCGCGTCCGCGCGCGCAGCTGGTACCACACGATCGACCTTGGCGACGGCCTGGTCACCGACGGCTGGTTCGACAACCGGCCTCACGTGGCCCGCTATGGGCTGCCGGAGCGCATGGACGGGATGCGCGTGCTCGACATCGGAACCTGGGACGGCTTCTGGGCCTTCGAGATGGAGCGGCGCGGCGCACAGGTCGTGGCGCTCGACGTCGAGCAGGAGAGCGAGTACGACTGGCCGCCGCGGCGCCGGCCGGCGCGGTACGCCGAGCTGCGGCGCGGGGACGGCTTTCGCCTGCTCAAGGAGATCCTCGGCTCGGAGGTCGAGCGGGTGCACTGCAACGTCTACGACGCCACGCCGGAGCGCCTTGGCACGTTCGACCTGGTGTTCTGCGGTGTGGTGCTGGTCCACCTGCGCGACCAGCTCCTGGCGCTGGAGCGGCTCGCCGGCCTGTGCCACGGCCGCCTGATCCTGGCCGAGGAGTACGACCGCCTGACCAGCCTCGTGCCGATCCCGGTGTCGCGCTACCACGCCGATCGCGACGCGGCGGTGGTGTTCTGGCTACCGTCGCGCCGGACCTGGCGGCGGATGGCGTGGTCGGCCGGCTTCGACGACGTTCGCGAGCACGGGCGTTACCGGCATCGCCTGAAGGGCCCCGACGGGAAGGTCGGTCTCGATCCCGCACGTGGTCCTCCACGCGCGCGGCCGGGCGCCCGCGACGCCCCCGCCCGCGCGGCTCGCCTAGTCGCGCCGGCGCAGCCACCCGACCGGGTGGTGCGTCAGCAGGAACCGGTCGTTGCGCTCGGCGTCGTGCTCGAACTCGGGATGCCGGGCCAGGAACTGCTCGTTCGCGGGCAGCGGGCCGGGCCGGGCGTCGCGGAACAGCTCGAGCGTGTCGATCACCCCGTCCTGGCTGAGCAGGTAGCTGCCGGGAGTGATCATCGGCGCGTACAGCTCGAGCTCCCGGGCCACGTGGTCGCGCGAGTGATCGCCGTCGAGGATCACCATCACCGGGCCGCCGGCGGCCTCGACCGCGGCGCGCACGCGCTCCAGCGTCGCGGGCGCCGTCGAGCTGCCGTGGAGGAACTCCACCCGCGGATGCTCGAGCGTCGTTCTTGTCGTCGATGTCGATCGTGAGCACGCGGCCCTCGCCGAGCAGGTCCATCAGCTGCGCGTAGAACAGCGCCGAACCGCCGTCCCAGGTTCCGGTCTCGATCAGGAGTGCGGGCCGCACCTCGGTGATCGTCTCCTGGATCGTCCACAGGTCGAGGATGTTCTGACGCATCTCGATGCCCATCCAGCGCACGGTCTCGAAGTTCCGCGTCTTGGCCACCAGATCGGCGTGGAAGAGCTTGGCCACCGGCGCGCGCCCGGTTCGCGGCCACCAGCGCACGAAGCCCGCGATGCCTCGCGCGCGGGCGCGAGACACCAGCCGGCGCGCCACGGTCATCGGCCGCTGCGCTCCGGGCTGCGCTCCGGGAAGGACTCGGATGAGTACAGCTCGGCCATCCGCTTCGCCTCGGCACGGAACAGCGGATTGCGGCGCACGGCTCGGGGCCGCTCCCAGCGCGACCCGCGGGGCGTGAACACCGACAGCGCGTCGATCAGGTAGTGCCCCCACTCCCAGTTGATCTTCTCCTGGGTCACACACGCCAGGCCGGCGCGGTCGCAGATCGCGGCGAAGTGGTCGGCGGTCACGCTGTGCGCGCGCCAGGCATAGATGTCCGGCAGGACGCCGCGGTGCACCAGGCGCCTGCGCCCGCGCTCGGGCACGCGCCGGGCCGCGGCGGCCAGCGGGCGCAGCCGCCCACTGTTGGAGTGGTGGAAGAAGCCCACGCCGTCCGGCTTGAGCTTGCGCGCCAGCTGGCCGGCGTAGGCCTCCAGGACGTCGGCCTCGGCGTGTACCAGGGAGTCGAAGCTGAAGACGAAGTCGACCGAGCCGTCGGCCACCATCTCCAGCGAGCGCCCGTCGTTGACGTGGTACTCGATGTTGTCGGCCGCGGCGAACCGCTCCCGGCAGCCCTCGATGCAGCGCTCGGTCAGGTCGACCACCACCAGCTGGTCGCACAGGTCCTTCAGGTACTGGGTCCAGCGGCCATAGCCGGGGGCGATCTCCAGGATCGTCCCCGTGGGCACGAACGCGTGCACACGCGGAAGCAGCGCGCCGTGCCAGAGCGCGTGCGTCCCTCCCCACCACGACGACCACTCGTCGCCGGCCATGGACCAGTCCCAGCCGGCGCGCCAGACGGACCGATTCTGCTGTACGTCCGCCATCGGTCTGAGGCAGGATACGAGACCGATGCGACCAAGACGACTTCGCCACGCGGGCGCCTCCGGCCCCGGCCGACGCCACGCGCTACGTCGCGCAGCGCCCGGCCGACATCCGCAGCGCCACCCCGTGGCACCGGTACGCCCACCACATCCGCACCCTGCCGGCGCGGCTGAGGGCGCTGGCCGCGCAGCTGCGCGTGCCCGCCGACGGCCGGATCCTGGATTACGGCTGCGCCGAGGTGCCCTACCGGCACTTCTTCGCCCAGACGGCCACATACGTCGCGGCCGACCTGCCCGGGAACCCGAACGCCACGCTCGACCTGAACGCCGACACCACCGTCCCCGAGCCGGACGACGGCTTCGACGCGGTCGTTTCGACCCAGGTGCTCGAGCACGTGGCCGACCCCGCGCTCTACCTGTCCGAATGCTTTCGCGTCCTGCGCCCCGGGGGCCGGCTGCTGCTGTCCACGCACGGGATGTTCATCTACCACCCCGACCCGATCGACCACTGGCGCTGGACGTGCGCCGGGCTGCGCCACGTGGTCGAGGACGCCGGCTTCAGGGTCGTGCACTTCGAGGGGATCATCGGGCTGGCGGCCAGCGGGCTCCAGTTCGTCCAGGACGCCACCTACTACCGCCTGCCGCGCCCGCTGCGGCCGGTGTACGCGCTCCTGGTTCAGAGCCTGATCGTGCTGGCCGACCGCATCCAGTCCCAGGCCAGCAAGGACCTGAACGCACAGGTCTACGCACTGGTGGCCGAGAAGCCGTGATCGAGGTGTCGTGCTCGGTCGAGGGGGACTACGTGCCCCACACGGCCGCGATGCTCGACTCGGTGATCGAGCACAGTGGGGAGCTTGGCGTCCGCGTGCACTACCTGCACGGACCGGACCTGGCGGAGACGGACGCCACGCTGCTTGCGCAGATGCTCGCCAGCCGCGGGGCGGAGTGCGCGTTCATCCGGATCGAGGACGACACCCTCGCCGGGCTGCCCACCGCCGGCTTCACCGGCAAGTCGACCTGGTACCGGCTGCTGCTGCCGGAGCTGTTGCCGCAGCTCGACCGGGTGCTGCACCTGGACGCGGACCTGCTGGCCACGGACGCGCTGGCACCCCTGTGGGCGACCGAGCTTGGCGAGCACTACGTGGCCGCCGTGACCAATGTGTTCATGACCTGGCACCTGCACCGGCCCGCGGAACTCGGCCTGGCGGGGCCCGAGCACTACTTCAACGCCGGGGTGCTGCTGATGAACCTGGCGGCGCTCCGGGACGACGACCAGACAAACGCGATGCTGCGCTACGCGCGCCTGAACGCGGACCGCTTGGACTGGCGCGACCAGGACACCCTGAACGTGATGCTCGGGCATCGCCGGCTGGCGCTGCACCCGCGCTGGAACTGCATGAACGCGCTGGTCGACTATCCGCACGGCGCCGAGGTCTTCGGTAGCGCCGTCGTCGAGGAGGCCCGCCGCCACCCCGCGCTGCGCCACTACGAGGGGCCGGCCGCGAACAAGCCGTGGCACTACATGTCCGACCGCGCCGCCCAGCGCGCCTACCGTCGTCACCGCCGCCGCACGCCTTGGCCCGAAGTACGGCTGGAGGGGCGGTCGCTCGGCAACTTCCTGCGCAGGACACGGGCCCGGGTCAGACCTTGACGGCCACCCGCCCGGTGTAGTCGATCCGGTTCAGCAGCGGCGCTGGCCCGTTGGCGTCGAAGTACTCGTCGACGGCCTTGCGCGCGCCTTCCCAGTGCCCGTAGTCGTCGATGATCAGCACGCCCCCGGTGGCCAGCGCCGGGTAGAGGTGGACCAGCTCGTGCCGGGTCGACTCGTACCAGTCGGTGTCCAGGCGCAGCAGGGCCAGCGGACCGGGCAGGGCCGCCGGGATCGTCTGCTCGACCGGCCCCTCCACGAGATGGACGCGCCCGCCGGGATAGCCCGTGGCCAGCACGGCCCGGCGGACCGATTCGAGGTCGAAGGCCTGCGCACCGAACACCTCCGGCCAGGGCCGGCGACCTTCGGCCTGGGCGGCTTCCCACTCGTGCAGCGCCGGCTCGGCCAGCGGCGAGGTGTCGTGCTCGGTTGGCGCGGTCATGCCGGTGAACGTGTCGTAGAGATAGATGTCGCGCTCGCGGCCCAGCTCCTGGAGGGTCAGGATCATCGCCAGCACCGACCCGCCCCGCCACACTCCGCATTCGGCGAACGCTCCCGGCAGCCCGCGGCGCTCGCAGTAGCGCACGGCGTCGATCAGCGCCTGAAGGCGTGCATCGGATGTCATGCTCAGCGAGCGGACGCGGTCGATGATGGCCTGGTCCGCTTGGGTGCCGGCCGCCGGGCCGGCAGCCGCCTCGGAGTCGCGGTCGTGGCGGAGCCTGCGCAGCGCCCGGCGTCCGCGGTCAATGCCCACGACGGGAGTGTCCCATCTCAGATCAGCAGTCGCCGGGCGGCGATGCTCCCGCGCACCAGCGCCGCCAGGCCAACCGCGTCGGCCGCGACGAACGCCGCGTTGTGCCTGACCGCTTCGTGCCGCCACGCGAGCCTCCTGGCGGCGTAGGGCGCCACGGCGAGCGCCGGCCACCGCCGGCGCATGGTCAGCGCGACCAGCAGGCCAAGCACGGCCAGATCGAAGGCGGCGGTCCGGCGCGACAGGAAGTAGCGCGCCGGCAACGCATCGCGCAGCTCGGGCACCTCGCCGACCAGGGCCGGAAAGAACCGCATCCGCCAGTGCTCGCGCACGTACGCGCCGGGCCCACGCGCGAACACGCTGTGGTGGACGAGCGCCCGCTCGGCGTACACCACGGCCGCGCCCGCGCCGCGCGCGCGCCAGCCGAACACCACGTCCTCGCCGAAGTGGCCCTGGTCCACACGCGGGCGCAGGCCGCGCGCCGCGTCCCGCGCGGGCGAGAACGGCCGGAACCCACCCACCGCGTCAGCCACCGCGCGCGTGACCCCGAGGTTGGCGGTCTCGAACAGGGGGGATTCCTCGCCGACCCACAGCGTGCGGTCGAAGGGGCCGAGCGGCGCCTCCGGGTCGGGGCGCACGGGTCCTCGGACCACGCCGGCACCGTCGCGCAGGGCCGTCACGATCGCGTCCAGCCACTGCGGGCTGGGCTGGCAGTCGGCGTCGGTGAACGCGATCAGCGGCGCCCGCGCGGCCTGCAGCCCCGCGTTGCGCGCCACGGCCGGACCGCCCTGGCCGTCCAGCCTGACCACGCGCGCGCCGGCGGCCTCGGCCAGTGCCCCGGTGCGGTCGCTCGAGGCGTCGTCGACCACGATCAGCTCCCGCTCGCCGGTGAAGGTCGACCGCTCGAGGGCGGCAAGCAGGCGTGGCAGGGTGGTCTCCGCGTCTCGCGCGGGCACGATGATGCTGACCTCCGGCTTCACGCGCGGGAGCGTAGCCCCGTAGGCTCGTCTGGCGCGATGGGCCGGGCCGAGGACATGGGCAGCTTCTGGGATGACCGCGCCGCGGAGAACCCCTACTTCTTCGTCGACAACCGGGTCGACTTCGCCGATCCGGACACCGATCGCTTCTGGCGTGGTGGCGACGAGGACCTTGCCAGGCTGCTCGAGATCGCCGGTGCCTCGGTGCGCCCCGGCGACCACGTCGTCGAGATCGGTTGTGGGCTGGGGCGCCTGACCCGCGGCCTGGCCGCCGCGGCCGCCAGCGTTCGCGCGCTCGACGTCTCGGCGCAGATGCTGGCCGAGGCCGAGCGGCTGAACCCGGCGCTGGACAACGTGACGTGGGTCCACGGCGACGGTACGAGCCTCGCCGGGCTCGACGACCGGTCGGCAGACGCGTGCGTTTCCCACGTGGTCTTCCAGCACCTGCCGGATCCCGCGATCACGCTTGGCTACGTGCGTGAGATGGGGCGGGTGCTGCGCCCGGGCGGGTGGAGCGCGTTCCAGGTGTCCAACGACCCGGCGGTTCACGCCATCACCCGGCGCCGGCGGCTACGTCACTGGTGGGCCCGCGTGCGCTCGAGGGGCGCCGCCGGCCTGAACGATCCGCGCTGGCTGGGGTCGGCGGTGGCGCTGGAGGACCTGAGGTCGGCCGCGGCAGACGCCGGGCTGCGGGTGGCCGCCGTCTGGGGCAGCGGCACTCAGTACTGCGTCGTTCGCCTGGAGCGCCCGGCGGCCAGCAGCTCCGCGTAGAGGGCCTCGTAGCGGTCGGCGCAGCCGCGCGTGTCCAGCTCCTCCGCCCGCGCCCGGCAGGTCGCGGCGACGCCTTGGTCCTCACCAAGCTCCAGGCCCTGTGCCAGCGCACCGGCCAGCTCCGCCGGCCCGCCGTCGAACAGCAGTCCGACCCCGTCCCTGTCGACGATCTCGGGGATGCCCCCGCTGCGGCGGCCGACGACGGGGGTTCCGCAGGCCATCGACTCCAGCAGCACGAGACCCCACGGCTCGTTCACCGACGGCAGCGCCGACACCCACGCGCGCCGGTACTGGCTCGCGAGCTCGGCGCGGTCGTCCACGTCCGCCATCTCGATGCGCTCGTCGGCGGCCAGGATCCGCCGCTCGAGCGTCCTGTCGGCGGGTCGCGAGAGCACCAGCCGGGCGTCCGGTCGCGTGCGGCGCAGGATCCTGAACGCTTCGACCAGATCCTCGATGCGCTTGTGCGGCGTGGCCAGCGCGGCGGCCGAGAAGATGGTGGGCTCGGCCGCGCGCCCCTCCCCGGGGCGGAAGGCGTGTACGTCCACACCGGGATGGATCACGCGCGCGTCGATTCCCAGCGTGCGGCGGAACTCGCGCGCGGCCGCTTGGCTCAGCGCCACGACGGCGTCCGACTCCGTCGCCGCCGTGTGGGTCAGCCTGGCGCGCAGGCGGCGCTGGACGAGCCAGGCGCGATCGGGGATGCCCATGTAGGAGAACACCGTGGGCCGGCCCGCGCGCCGGCCCCACCGCGCCGCCACCAGCGCGTCGCCCGGATACAGCGCGTGCGCGACGTCGGGGCCGGTGACCGCCAGCGTCGCGGCGCTCAGGGGCAGATGGGCCAGGTAGTCCTCGAACCCGCGCCGGCGCAGGCGTCCCTCCCCCACGCGCGGCAGCCGGACCACCTCGAGTCCCTCCTCGCCTGTCCGGGTGGGGCGCAGGTGAGGATGGCTGGTGATCAGCCGTGGCCGGTGACCGTCCGTTACCAGGTGGTTGGCCAGGTCGCGCGCGAAGCGCTCGGTTCCGCGCCTGACCTCGGGCCAGTAGCAGGGAGCCAGCAGCGCGATCGAGAGCGGCCTCGGGGTGTGGCTCACAGCACGGGCCACCGGTGCCGCACGGCCCCACGCACGACCGCGGCCAGCTCGGCGGCGTCGTATACGAGCCGCCCGGGCGACTCCGACAGCGAGCGCAGCCGCCCGCGCAGCCCGGCGCCCCGCCATGGGACCGAATGGTGGTACCACGGCAGGACAAGCGCCAGCCAGAGGGGGTTCGAGCGCGCCCGCAGCAGGCCCAGCAGCGCCAGCGGCAGCCACAGATGGGTCCGCTTCCAGAACATCCCGAGGTGCAGCGTGTGCCGGACCTCGGGGTGTCGCCGGTAGAGCCAGGCCAGGTCGCTCCAGCGGCCCATGCCGCGGACCACGCCGGCGAGCGTCGCGCCGTGGATCGCGTGGTAGGTCAGCAGCTCGGGGGCGGGCACGTGTTCGACGCCCGCGGCGCGCGCCCGCAGCATCAGATCGGTGTCCTCGCCCACGGCCAGCGGGGGGTGCTCGGTGAAGCCGTCGATCCGGGCGAGCACCTCGCGCGGATAGACGATGTTGCAGGTCTCGGCCTGCGGGCTCGGGGGATCGATGTTCTGACGGTGCACGTAGCCGCCGCTCTCCTCGACGGCCTCGTCGGGGTCCGCGCGGGTGGTCCCCTGGACGATCGCGCCCGGGTGCCGGCGCCCGGCGTCGAGCGCGCGGCGAACCCACCCGGCGGGTGGCCGGCAGTCGTCGTCGGTGAACGCGATCAGTTCTCCCTGAGCGGCGTTCCAGGCGGCGTTCCTCAGCCGGCTCGCGGAGTTGCCGGCACCGGGCGCCAGCCGCAGACCGCGAAGCGTCCCGTCGGCGGCCAGCGGGTGGTGCTCGAGCAGCGCCTCGGTCAGTCCGTCGTCGGTGGAGTCGTGCGCCACCACCACCTCCCATCGATCACGGTCCAGGTCCTGCTCCTCGAGCGCGTTCAGCAGCCAGCGCAGCCGCAGGGCCCGGTTGTGCGACGCCACGACGACGGTGATCTCCGGCACGGACACGCGTGCATTACAGCGGAAGGCGCGGTTCTCCCTGATAGAACCCGGCGTGATCGACCCCTCCATCTTCAAGGCCTACGACGTCCGCGGCCTCTACGGCGACCAGATCGACGAGGACGTGGCCTACCGCATCGGCCGCGGCTTCGCGCGCGTGCTGGCCGACATGTACGACACGCAGACGTCGGACCTGAAGCTCGCTCTGGGCCGCGACATGCGCCTGCAGGCCCCGGGCCTGTCCGAGCGCTACGCCGCGGGCATGGCCGACGAGGGCGCCTCCGTCCTGGACGTGGGCCAGGTGGGCACCGAGATGCTGTACTGGACCGTCGGGTCGCGCCAGCTCGACGGTGGGCTGATGTGTACCGCCTCGCACAACCCCAAGGCGTACACGGGCGCCAAGCTCGTCGGCCGCGGCGCGCTGGCGCTGTCCGGCGACGCCGGCATCGGCGAGCTGCGCGAGATCGTGACCGCGGGCGACCCCGGGCCCGCGGCGGACCCCGCCGGCGCGATCACGTCCGAGGACGTCGCAGAGCCGTTCCGCGCCGACGCGCTGGCGTTCATCGACCCCGCCCTGGTGCGCCCGGGCAAGGTCGTGCTGGACGGCGGCAACGGCATGGCGGGCCAGATGGCCGGCCCGATCCTGGACACGCTCCCGATCGAGCAGGTGCCGCTGTACTGGACGCCGGACGGCGAGATGCCCGACCACGAGCCCAACCCGCTGCTGGAGGAGAACCGCAGGTTCATCATCGACAAGGTGCGGTCGGAGGGGGCCGAGCTTGGCATCGCCTGGGACGGCGACGCCGACCGCTGCTTCTTCATCGACGGCGACGGCGAGTTCGTGGACGGCGATTTCCTGACCGCGCTGCTGGCGCAGTCGGTGCTCGAGAAGGAGCCGGGCGCGGCGATCCTGTACGACGTCCGAGCCTCGCGGGCGGTGCGCGACGTGGTCGAGGCCGCCGGTGGCACGGCGCACGTCAACCGCGTCGGCCACGCCTTCTTCAAGACGCGGATGCGCGACGAAGGCGCCGCGTTCGGCGGCGAGGTCTCGGGCCACTACTACTTCCGCGACTTCTACTGCGCCGACTCGGGCACGCTGCCCGCGCTGCTGATCCTCGAGCTGCTGGGCAAGCAGGGCAAGACGATCGCCGAGCTGCTGGAGCCGCTGCGCTCGAAGTACTTCATCTCGGGGGAGATCAACTCCGAGGTGGCCGACCAGGACGGCAAGATCGCCGAGATCAAGGAGCGCTATGGCGATGGCCGGGTGACCGAGCTCGACGGCGTCTCGGTGGACTACGACGACTGGCACTTCAACGTCCGCTCGTCCAACACCGAGCCGTTGCTGCGCCTGAACCTGGAGTCGCTGGTCTCGCGCGAGGACATGCAGCGCCGGCGCGACGAGGTACTCGAGCTGATCCGCTCGTGAGCGGGCTAGGCGGCGGCTTGCCCGCGCCGGTCCCATCCCCGGCGCCGCTCGATCGGCACCGCTCGGGTGTCCGGTAGGCCGATGCGCCGGTCACCGCCACGGCGCCGCTCGAGCGACTGCTCCGCGTCGACCTCGCGCGCTCGTCTCCGCCGCGGCCAGCGTTTGGCCACGACGAACAGCCCAATGAGCACCACGAGCAACAGCAACCACACGAGTAGTACGACCAGCACCCAGGTGAGCAGCGACATTGCACTCTGGGTTCGGCCCGATCGAGTGGTCTCCTTGCGCGCGAGCGTCTGCGAATTGGTTCGTGACGATCTCGCGCGATGACAGAGCGGGGGCAGCGGCGCCGCCGAGCCGGCGCCAGGAGCCCCTGCTACGTCGCCTCCATGCGTGTCGGGCGGGCAGCGACGTGTGCGACCGGTGCTTGTGCTCGGGACCGGAACGCGTCGGGGCCAGTGTGTGCGCGGTCAGGATTCCTGTCAACTTTTGGCTGGAGTCAGCGTGAATGCACGCGATTTGGACGCCGAGGCCGCAGCCGCGGGGATCCACCGCATCCCCCTGCCGACACCGTTCGCGGTCGGGCGCGTGAACTCGTACCTGATCGACGACGAACCGCTGACGCTGGTGGACGCGGGACCGAACTCGGGTACCTCGCTCGAGGCGCTACACCATGCGCTCGGCCAGCTCGGCCGCACCGTCGAGGAGCTCGAGCTGCTGGTGATCTCGCACCAGCACATCGACCACCTCGGGCTGATCGGGCTGGTGGCCGCGCGCTCGGGCGCCGAGGTGGCCGCGCTTGACGTGCTTGCTCCGTTCGTGGAGCGCTACTCCGAGCAGACCGAGGCCGACGACCAGTTCGCCACCCGGGTGATGCTCGCCAACGGCATCCCCGCCGACGTGGTATCAGCGCTCCAGTCGGTCTCCCGCGCGTTCCGCGCGTGGGGCGCGCGCGCGGATGTCACGCGGGTGCTCCACGAGGGCGACGTGCTCCAGTTCGCCGACCGGTCGCTGACGGTCCACCACCGTCCCGGGCACTCCCCCACCGACACCGTCTTCCACGACAGCGAGCGCGGCATGCTGGTGGCGGCCGACCACCTGCTGGCCCACATCTCGTCGAACCCGCTGATCACCCGTCCGCCGGACGGGACGACCGAGCGTCCGCACGCGCTGGAGATCTACATGGAGTCGCTGCGCCGGACCCGGCAGATGGACCTCGACGTGGTGCTCCCGGGCCACGGCGAGCCGTTCACCGGCCATGCCGAGCTGATCGACAGGCGCTTCGCGCTGCACGAGCGCCGTGCCGACAAGCTCCACGCCCTGATCGCCGAGCGGCCGCGTAGCGCCTACGAGCTGGCCCAGGCGCTGTGGGGCAACATCGCCGTGACCCAGGCCTACCTGACCCTGAGCGAGGTGCTGGGCCACACAGACCTGCTGCGCAGCGAGGGCCGCGTCGCCGAGGTCGAGGAGGACGGCGTGGTGCGCTTCGAGGTCGTTCCGTAACCCCGTCGCCCGGACGGGGTTTCCCACCCGTGGCCGATCCCGGGACCCCGCTGGAGCGTGCCGAGCAGCTGGCCGAGCGCCTGCTGCCCGACCGCACACCAAAGCGCCGGATGCTCGTGATCGTGAACCCCTACGCCACCACGGTGTCCGACCGGCTGCGCAACCTCGTGGTGTACGCGCTGCAGGCGCGCTACGAGGTCGAGGCTGTGGACACCGAGGACCGCGGGCACGCCACCGAGCTGTGCCGCGAGGCCGCCGACCGGGGCTACGACGTGGTCGTCGCCTTCGGCGGCGACGGCACCGTCAACGAAGCAGCCAACGGCCTCGCGGGCACCGACACGCCACTGACCTGCCTGCCCGGCGGGGCCACCAACGTGTTCCACCGCGCCATCGGCATCCCGACCGACGTCGTCGAGGCCACCGAGCACCTGCTGGCGCTGGCGGACGACTTCCGCCCGCGCCGGATCGACCTCGGGCAGCTCAACGAGCGCTACTTCACGTTCGCGGCCGGCATCGGCCTGGACGCCAGCGTGGTCGCGCGCGTGGATGCCCACCCCCGCCTGAAGGCCCGCCTGGGCCAGTACTACTACACCGCCTCCGCCGTCTCGACGTTCAACCGCAGGTACCTGGTCAACCCCCCGCACGTGCGCGTGACGGTTGACGATCATGAGGTCGAGGGGGTCACCGTTATCGCACAGAACTCCGAGCAGTACACCTACTTCGGACGCCGGCCGATCCGCCTGTCACCCGAC
>CAWGTP010000005.1:0-11787 GCA_963825535.1 uncultured Solirubrobacterales bacterium
CACCACATCGACGGACGACGAGCACTCCGGGTTCCCTCCGCCGGGCTGTTCGTCGTCCTCTTCGGATCTCGGACTCTGGTGCTTGTGAACCAGTGGGGAAGCGGAGCCGCAGGCAGTGGTACATGTCTGTTCTACTTCACCGGTTCGTCGCGTTCGAGAACGTGTTTCACCGGCTCCTTGTCCGTCACAGCATTTCCGCGCTCCGGCTCTCGGTGGGTGCGATTTTTCTCGGTTTTGGGCTGCTGCAGTACTTCCCCGGCGTGAGTCCGGCTGAGATGCTCGCCACGGACACCACCGACGTGTTGTTCTTGGGCCTGATCCCGGCCGGCGGGGCGATCTACATCGTCGCGACGATGGAGTGCTTTATCGGGATCTGCTTCCTGGTCGGGTCGGGAACGCTTATGCGGGTGGCCATCTGGGTCCTGGCGGCGCAGTTCGTGGGCATCATCTCGCCGCTGCTGATCGAACCCGGGCAGCTGTTCTCTGGTCCCCACCACGCCCCGACGCTCGAAGGCCAGTACGTCCTCAAGAACGGGATCCTGGTTGCGGCGGCGATGGTCATCGCCGCCGGCACCCCCCGCGGGGGCAAGATGGTGCGGCCCGAACCGCAGCCTGGATGAGCGAACCCGCGCTTTCAGGCGCCCGCCTGACCGAAGCCATCTCCGCCGCCATGGTGTCCCTCTACGCCGCCTTCTATGGCGCGCAGCGAACCACGGCCACGACTTACATCAACGACAACGTTGTGGTGTGCATTTTGGAGGGGATCCTCAGCGCCCACGAGGCCGGCCAGATCGCCGATGGAGCGAGCGAAGACGTGATCGACGGCCGTGTCGCATTCCAGAAGGAGACCGAGGACGAGTTCACCGCGGCGGTTGAGCGCCTGACCCGCCGGTCGGTGACCGCGTTCATGAGCGCGAACCAGACGAGCCCGGGAATCGCCTGCGAGTTGTTCTTCCTGGAACCTCCGCCGTCATCTCCCGTGTAGGAGTCGAACGCGCCAATGTGCGCCGGCGGTACTGCACGGTCCGGACCCGGGTACCGTCTATCAGGACGGTCGCTGACCAGCCGACCAAGCCGACGCGCGACTAGCCGACGGATTGGCTTCCGCCTGACGGGCTCTCACACGGGAGATCCCCGTCCCAACGCAGGAGGCCCGAAGTTCTCAACCGCGACGTATCGAGCGACGACGCGCCGACTCCGGAGACGGACGAGCAGCTGATGGTGCGCGTCCAAGCCGAGGACACCAGTGCGTTCGGTGCCCTGTTTGACCGCTACCACGTTCGCGCGCTCGGGGTTGCTCGGGCCGTCTGCGGCGACCGGGGCCGGAGCGAGGATGCCGTTCAGGAGGGCTTTCTGACCATGTGGCGTTCGAGGGCCACGTTCCGGTCCGCCCGGGGCTCCTTCGGCGGGTGGGCGATGACGATCGTCCGCCACCGCGCAATCGACGCTATCCGCGCAGAGCGCGCAAGCACCCGGCCCGAGTCCACCACCACCGAGCGACAAGCGCCGATCGAGTCCCCCGACTCGGTCGAGCGGGACGCCATAGCCAGCGCCGACGCCCAAGGGCTACGGGCGGCGCTCGGCGAACTCCCCGCCGCCCAGGCCGAAGTCATCGTCCTCGCCTTCTACGGCCAGCTCAGCCATTCGGAGATCTCCGAACAGCTCAACCTCCCGCCAGGCACCGTCAAGGGCCGGATGCGCCTAGGCCTGGAGAAGCTCCGGTTAGCATCCGACGCTGCCGGCGCCTCCGACTGACATCGGCGCCATGCCTGCATCCAGCTAGCGAATGGCTCAGCGAGCGCCCTGCACTTCAAGACAAACCGCTTGCTAACTCTCAGCCGCCCCTAGGTCCGCCACACCTCGCTCCGGAAAGCGGACTCCGCGCTCACTCGAGGAGAAGCGGTTGGTTCCGATGGGTCGGGGACCGATGAGGGGCGAGTAACCCCGCACTGTGCGGGGCTTTCCTGAAGCGGCTGATGGGATTCGAACCCACGACCTTCTGCATGGCAAGCAGACGCTCTAGCCAACTGAGCTACAGCCGCGCGAGGCGAGGGAGTATAGGCCCGCGGCTAGGCGGCGGTGGCGCCCGCGTCCGCCACCTCGTGGCGGCCCTCGGCGAACTCCTCGACGATCTTCGCGCAGAAGGCGGGCAGGTCGTCCGGGTTGCGGCTGGTGACCAGCCCCTCGTCGCAGACGACCTCCTCGTCGACGACCTCGGCGCCCGCGTTGCGCAGGTCGGTGCGGATCGAGGGGTAGGAGGTGACGGTGCGGCCGCGTGCGACGTCGGCCTCGACCAGGATCCAGGGGCCGTGGCAGATGGTGCCGACGGGCTTGCCGGTGGCGAAGAAGTCCTTGACGAACTGGACGGCGTCATCGTCCGCGCGCAGGTTGTCGGGGTTGGCGACGCCGCCGGGCACGATCAGGCCGGCGTAGTCGTCGACGGAGGCGTCCCCGACGAGCTTGTCGACCGGGAAGGTGTCGGCCTTGTTGATGTCGCCCTCCATGCCCTGGATCTCGCCCTCGGCGATGGACAGCAGCTCGGTCTTGGCGCCCGCGTCCTCGACGGCCTTGCGCGGCTCGGTCAGCTCGACCTGCTCGACGCCGTCGGCAGCGAGGATGGCGATGGTGCGGTCTGTGAGGTCTTCGTTGGCCATGTCCTCGGGCTATCCGGCGATGTGCCCGCGAAACGGGGCGTGCCCTCACGCGGCAGCAGCAGCGACAGCAGCGCCGCGGGCACCGGCAGGCAGGCGATGATCCAGAGCACGGTCTCGAGCCCGTGCGCGTCGGCCACCACGCCTAGGATCGTGGCCACGAGGCCACCCATGCCGATGGCGAGGCCGAGCGTGACGCCCGACGCGAGGCCGGGCCGGTTGGGCAGGTACTGCTGGCCAAGCACCACGGTAACGCTGAAGCTGGCGATGATCACCAGGCCGATCGCGGTCAGGGTGGCGAAACCGGCGCCGGGCCCGACCAGCGGGAACGCGGCCAACAGCGGCATCGAGGCCAGGATGCTGCCCACCAGCACCTTGCGCGGGCCGATCGTGTCCACGAGCTGGCCACCGATCAGCGTGCCGACCGCGCCGGCCACCAGCATCGCCGTCAGTGCGGCGTTGGCGGTGCCCTCACCGGTGCCGAGCTGTGTGACGAACCACAGCGGCACGAACGCCTGGAGGCCGAAGTAGACCCCCGACCGGATCGCGACGATGCTGCCGAGGACGCTGAACGCGCCCCACTCGTCGCGGCGGCGCACCCCGCTTGCGGCCACGGCGGCCTTGCGAGCCGCCTCGAGCCCGTGCAGGTGGGGGAGGCTGCGCCACAGCACGACCGCCATGACGGCGGGAAGCGCGATCAGGCCAAGCGTGCCGGGCAGCCCGAACACCAGCACCAGCGGGGTGGTCAGCAACGGGCCGAGCGCGAAGCCGACGTTGCCGCCGACCGAGAACATGCTCATGCCGCGGCCGCGCCGGCCGCCCGCGGCGATCCCGGCGTAGCGGGCTCCTTCGGGGTGGAAGGCGGCCACGCCGACGCCGCTGATCGCGATCGCGGCAACCGTCAGCGCGTAGCTGTCGAGCAGCCCGACGACCGCCAGGCCGACGCCGGCGAGCAGCACGCCGGCGGGCATCAGCCACGACTGGCGCGCGCGGTCGGAGACCAGCCCGAACAGCGGCTGGATCAGCGACGAGCCGACGGTGGCCGCCAGCACCAGCGAGCCGAGGGCGGTGAACGAGTAGCCGCGCTCGGCGGCCAGGAACGGAAGCAGCGCCGGCACTGCGCCCTGGCACATGTCCGTGCATGTGTGCGTGAGGCCCAGCAGCGTCAGCCCGCGCCGGTCCAGCGGCCGGTCATCGCCGGTCACGCGCTGACACCGTCCAGCGCGATCGCGCATACCGACTCGCGCGCGCGGTCGGCGTCCCAGCCGTGCTCCTGGCGCAGGTGGCGGTAGGTGTGCGTGACGAGGTTGATCAGCACCGTGGCCGTCTCCTCGGGGTCGTCGACGGCCAGCGTGCCGTCGGCCGCGCCGTCGGTGAGCAGCCGCCGGTAGGGCGCGACGAACGCATCCCGGGTGAGGGCGGGGCGGCGGTCTTCGTGGTAGATCGCGTCCCGGGCGGCGCTGTCAAGTGCGCCGCCGAGCGCCAGGTTCTGCTCGCCGAGGCGGCATTCTGCGTCCAGCGCGGCGGCCAGCCGCTCGCGTGCGCTGCCCGGGGCGGCAAGCGCGGCGAGCATCGCCTCGCTGTGCTGGGCCTCCAGGCGCTCGGCCAGAGCGCGCAGGACCGCGTCGCGCGAGACCTTGCGCCGGTGAAGGGTCATTCGCGAGACGCCGGCCTCCGTGGCGATCCGCTCGAGCGTCGCCGCCTGCCATCCGTGGCGCTCGATCGCGCGGTGGGCGGCGTCCAGGATGTCGGGCTCGACGGTCACTGTTACGTGACTGTAACAGCACCGTTACGGACGCGTTCGGCACAATCACCGTCGTGGGCACGTTCGCCACCGACACGGCGGTCACCCGCGCCTCCGACGGCGCGCTGAGCTGCGTGCTCGACGACGACTGGTGGGTCGTCAACGGGCCCAACGGTGGCTATCTGGCCGCGATCGCGGTCCACGCGCTCGAGGCCGCGCTTGACGCCGGCGACCGGCCGCTGCGGTCGCTGACGGTGCACTACCTGCGCGTGCCCGTCGCCGGGCCGGCGACGATCGAGGTGGTGCCCGAGCGGGAGGGCCGCTCGGTCACGTTCGCGCGGCTGCGGATGGTCCAGGACGGCACCGCGTTCGCGACGGCGATGGCGGTGCTGGCTCGCGGCCGCGCGGCGATGACGCTGGCGACGGTGCGCGCGCCCGACGTTCCGCCGCCGGGCGAGATCGCGGTGGTCGACCCGGGCGGGCGGGCACCCACGTTCGCGCGCCACTTCGACTACCGCTTCGCCTCCGAGCCGCCCGTGGCGGGCGAGGCCGTCACCGGCGGCTGGCTGCGCCTGCGCGAAGAGGACCATCCGCTGGACGCCGCGTTCGTGGCCGCGCTGACCGACTCGTGGATACCCGCCTTGTTCACGAAGGCGATCGAGCCCAAGTCCCTGCCGACGCTGGACCTGACCGTGCACCTGCGGGCCGCGCTGCCCCTGCCCGCCGGCTGGGTGCTGGGCCGCTACGCCACCCGCACGGTGGCCGACGGGCTGCTCGAGGAGGACGCTGAGCTGTTCGCCGCGGATGGCTCGCTGCTGGCGCATTCGCGCCAGCTCGCGGTGGCCGTCTAACGCGCCGGGGCCGCGAGTACTCTCGCGAGCATGCGCAGGACGAAGATCGTCGCCACGATCGGACCCGCCTCGGACAACCCCGAGACGCTGGCCGAGCTGGTCGACGCCGGCCTTGACGTGGCGCGGCTGAACTTCGCGCACGGGACCTTCGAGCAGATGGCGGCGACCGCCGAGCGGGTGCGCGATGCGGCCGACATGGCCGGCCGCGGCGTGGCGATCCTCCAGGACCTGCCCGGTCCGAAGCTGCGGATCGGGCCGGTCAAGGGCGACCACGCCGAGCTGGGCACGGGCGATGAGCTGACGCTGGTGTGCGGTTCCGACGCGGTTGGCGACGAGACCCGCCTGAGCGTGGCCTGGGACGGCCTGGCGAGCAGCCTCGAGAAGGGCGACGTGGTGTACCTGGCCGACGGTTCGGTCCGCCTGTGCGTGACGGCCGTACGCGACAGTGAGGTGGACACCAAGGTCGAGGTCGGCGGCGGAGTGTCCTCGCGCCAGGGCCTGAACGTTCCGGGCGAATTGGCGTCGCTGCCCGCGGTGGCCGAGGCCGACATGGAGCGCCTGCGTTTCGGCGAGACGATCGGTGTGGACCTGGTGGCGCTGAGCTTCGTGCGCCGGCCCGAGGAGATCACCGACCTGCGCGAGCACACCGGCACGCCGCTGGTCGCCAAGATCGAGAAGCCACAGGCGGTCGAGAACCTGGACGCGATCGCGCACGCCGCCGACTGCCTGATGGTCGCGCGCGGCGACCTCGGCATCGAGATGGACATCGAGCGCGTGCCGCTGGTGCAGAAGGGCATCATCCGCAAGGCCGGCGAGCTGGCGCGGCCGGTGATAACCGCCACCCAGATGCTGGACTCGATGGTCGTCTCGTCGCGGCCCACGCGCGCCGAGGTGGCCGACGTGGCCAACGCGATCATGGACGGCACCGACGCGGTGATGCTGTCGCAGGAGACCGCGGTGGGCGCCCACCCGGTGGCGGCCGTCAAGATGATGGACGCGATCGCGCGCACGACCGAGCGCGAGCTGCCGCTGGAGCACTGGAACCACCATCGTGTGTTGCGCTCCGATCGGGCTGAGCAGGACCCGGCATACACCGTCGCCTACAACGCCTGCGACGCCGCCATGCAGCTCGACCTCGCGGCGCTGGTGGTGCCCACGTTGTCGGGCCGCTCGGCGCGGATCATCTCGGCGCACCGGCCGCGGGTGCCGATCTACGTGCTCTCACCCGACCCCGAGGTGGTGCGGCGCGCCTCGCTGATGTGGGGCGTTGAGGCCTCCTCGATGGAGCCCCACGGCATCACCGAGGAGCTGATCGCCGACGCCGCGCGCCGGGTCGTCGAGCTGGGCTGGGTCAACGCCGGCGATCGGATCGGCATCACGGCCGGGCTGCCCAGCGGACAGCCCGGCACGACGAGCCTGTTCCAGATCCAAGCTGCGGGCTAGCGCCTCGCCTTCTTGCCGATCGCCTTCTGGAAGGTCGTGGCGATCAGCTTGTAGCCGGCCTTGTTGGCGTGGATGTCCGGTCCGCGCGACGCGCTGCACATCCACGTGTACCTGCAGATGTCGGCGACCGCCACCGGCACGCCTGCGCGGCCCTTGTAGGTGGTGGTCTGCGAGAACGGGCGGTAGGTGCCGAAAGCTCCGGCTACGTTCGCGATCTTGAACCCGCTCGCCTTGAACGCCTTGATCAGCTCGGCGTTGAACTGGTCCTTGGCGATCTTGACCGTGGCCTCGGCCAGCCCGGGGTTGGTGAACCAGGACTGCAGGAACGGGTTGTAGAACGTCATCCCGGCCAGCGTCACGTTCCTGCCGGCCGCCTTGCGCAGGCGCTTGGCCACCAGCGGGACGTTCTTCTTGACCCGCGCCAGGCCCGCGGTCACGCACGGCACGTCGAGCTTGCCGCCCTGGGCGCAGGTGGCCACGTCGTTGGCGCCGAGGTTGATCGTCACGAACGCGACCTTGGAGCGGTTGGCCTTCAGGTACTTCTCGGCGGCGGCGAGCTGCGAGCTCGCGGCACTCTTGTTCCTGTACGGGGTCTTGCGCGCCGGGCTGCAGGCCTTCTTGCCCGAGTAGATGCTCTCACTGGTGGCGCCGCCGCAGCCGAAATTCACGAGCTTGGTGCCCGCCAGCTTGGCCAGCCGGCTGGCGTATCCATCGCCGGTGTTGCTGTTTCCGCCGCCGGCCTTGGGCTGAACGCCGACGGACAGCGAGTCGCCAAGAGCGACCGAGATCTTCTTCGGCTTGGCCGCTTCGGCGGCGGCCGGCGTGAGTGCCGTGAGCGCGATCGCGAGCACGACGGCGTACGGACGGGGGTGCAGCTTCACAGGGCAGATCCTCCTCGTAGGTGCGGCGACTCTCCGCGGGACAATGTAGTTCCGTTTCGGCGACGACGCCAACGCCGGACCCGGTCGCGGTTCGGTACCGTCCCCGGCCCCGCCGACCGATGCAAACCATCTAGGAGCAAGCCCGACACGTGAGCCAGACCGCCGCCGCGACGCAGAACAAGCAGCTCCAGGGCTGGGTCGAGGAGATCGCCGCCCTTACCAAGCCGGACGACGTCTACTGGTGCGACGGCTCGGCTGAGGAGTACGACTCGATGTGCCAGGAGCTGGTCGATGCGGGCACGTTCAAGCGCCTGTCCGACGCCAAGCGGCCGAACAGCTACCTGGCCTGGTCCGACCCTTCGGACGTCGCGCGCGTGGAGGACCGCACCTACATCGCGTCCGAGCGCGAGGAGGACGCCGGCCCCAACAACAACTGGCGCGCGCCGGACGAGCTGCGCGCCGAGCTGGAGCCGCTGTTCGACGGCGCGATGGCCGGCCGGACGATGTACGTGGTGCCGTTCTCGATGGGCCCGCTGGGCTCGGACACGTCCAAGATCGGCGTCCAGGTCACCGACTCGCTCTACGTAGTCGTGTCGATGCGGATCATGACCCGCATGGGCCAGGGCGCGCTGGACGCGCTCGGCGAGGACGAGTTCGTGCCCTGCGTCCACTCGATCGGCGCGCCGTTGGCCGAGGGCGAGGAAGACGTGCCCTGGCCCACGAACGCCGAGACGAAGTACATCGTGCATTACCCCGAGACGCGCGAGATCTGGTCGTACGGATCGGGCTACGGCGGCAACGCGCTGCTCGGCAAGAAGTGCCTGGCGCTGCGAATCGCGTCGGTGCTGGCCCGCGACGAGGGCTGGATGGCCGAGCACATGCTGATCCTCAAGATCACCTCGCCGGAGGGCACGGTCAAGTATGTGACCGGCGCCTTCCCGTCGGCGTGCGGCAAGACCAACCTTGCGATGCTGGTCCCGACGCTCGCCGACTGGAAGGTCGAGACGATCGGCGACGACATCGCGTGGATGAAGTTCGGCGACGACGGCCGCCTGTACGCGATCAACCCCGAGGCCGGCTTCTTCGGCGTCGCGCCGGGCACGGGGCAGGAGACCAACCCCAACGCCGTCGCGGCCATCCGAGAGAACACGATCTTCACCAACACCGCGCTGACCGACGACGGCGACGTTTGGTGGGAGGGGCTGACAAGGGAGCCTCCGGCACACCTGATCGATTGGCACGGCAACGACTGGACGCCGCAATCCGAGACCCCGGCCGCGCACCCCAACTCGCGCTTCACGGTGCCGGCCGACCAGGCGCCGTCGATCGCCCCGAACTGGGAGGACCCGGCGGGCGTGCCCATCGACGCGTTCCTGTTCGGCGGTCGCCGCGCCACGGTCGTGCCGCTGGTCCGCGAGGCGTTCGACTGGGAGCACGGGGTGTTCCTCGGCGCCACGATGTCGTCCGAGCAGACCGCGGCCGCGTTCGGCCAGGTCGGCAAGCTGCGCTTCGACCCGTTCGCGCAGCTGCCGTTCGCGGGCTACAACATGGGCGACTACATGGCCCACTGGCTGCGCATCGGCGCCAAGGACGGCGCCCAGCTGCCGAAGATCTTCTACGTCAACTGGTTCCGCAAGGACGAGGACGGCGGCTTCATCTGGCCCGGCTTCGGCGAGAACAGCCGCGTGCTGGAGTGGATCTTCCGCCGCTGCGAGGGCAAGCGCGAGGCGGTCGAGACCCCGATCGGGCTGGTACCGACTCCCGAGGACCTCGACACCGATGGGCTGGACCTCTCGCGTGCGGATCTCGAGTGGCTGCTGACGGTGGACACGGAAGCCGTCAAGGCCGAGCTACCGCAGATCGAGGCCAGCCTTGACGAGTACGGCGACCACCTGCCGGATGCGGTCCGCGACCAGCTCGAGGCGCTCAAGCAGAACCTCGGCTAGCCGAGCTCGACCTCCAAGTCGTCGCCGGCGAAGCTGAGGTGCCCGATCACCTTGCCGGCCTCGGGCAGCGGCGTCTCGTAGCTCCAGGCGGAGTCCGCGGCCAGCCCGTCCGGGGTACGGACGTGCCAGTAGCTGGCCTCGCCCATGTAGGGGCTGTGCGTAACGGTGTCGCTGGGCTCGAGCACGCCTGGCAGCACGTCGGCGCGGAGCAGGTACGGCCGTGGCGGCAGGCCGGTTTCGAACAGCATCTTCGGCCGGTCGCTCTCGGCCACCGTGTGGCCGCCCACCTTGACGGTCACGCGCCGTGAGCTCTCCATCACGTCCACGCGGTGGTAGGGATCACGCATGTGGCCACGCACCGGCTCGTCCTCGCACAGCCACAGGTCCGCCTTGTCCCAGTAGAGCGCGGCGTAGCCCTCCAGCCACGGCGACTCGGGCAGCGGCGCGGGGTAGTGCCAGACGGCGTTCTCGATCTCGTGCCCGCGCACCTTCAGCGACCAGTACGACGCGTCGCCCTTGAACGGGCAGTGAGTGTGGTGATCGGTCGCCACGAGGACGTCGCCGTCGAGGTCGTCGACCGGCACGTAGTAGACGGCGCGCATGTTCGACTCGTGCAGCAGCTTGCCGCGCACCGAGTCGAGCACGGTGTGCTCGCCAACCAGCGCCCGCATCCGGCGCGGGAAGTCCTCGAACAGCAGCCGGTGCTTGGGAGCGTCGTCGAGGCTGAAGTTGAACTGGCCGGGGGTGTTGCTCGCGAGCGGTCCTGAGCCGAGTGTGAGGGACATCCCTTCAGTTAAGCGACGGTCGCGCGTTATCCACCGTTGACGGGGCCGTGCCTACGGTGCGGTCGTGATGCCCCTGCATTCACGCAGAACGCGGCTGGTCGTCCTGGCCGCGCTCGTGCTGGCGATCGGCGCCGCCGTGGCCATCCCGCCGTTGGCCGACCGCGGGTCGGAAAGCGAGGGCCGCAGCGCCCAGCCGCGCGCGACCCGTGCCGAGCGCCCCCGGCCGGGGCCGGCGCAGGGCGCGGTCGCGCACCTGCGTGAGCTGCAGCGGATCGCGGACCGCAACGGCGGCAATCGCGCCGCCGGGAGCGGCGGCGACCGGGAGTCGGCCCGCTACGTCGAGCGACAGATGCGGGCCGCCGGCTTCCGCGTCCGCCGTCAGGCCGTGCCGTTCCCGTTCTTCGAAGAGCGCGGCCGGCCCTCGGTGCGGCTGGGTGGCCGCGCTGTCGCCGAGACAGCCACGCTCACCTACTCGCCCGGCGGCGATGTCCGCGGACCGCTGCGGGTCGTCGATCCCGGCCGCGGCGGCGGCGATGACGGCTGCCGCGCCGCCGACTTCGCCAAGGTCCGCCGCGGCGACCTGGTGCTGGTCGAGCGCGGCAGCTGCCGCCTGCGCTCCAAGGTCGACCGGGCGGCCCGTGCCGGCGCGGTCGGCGCGATCGTCTACAACGACGGCGCACCCGGCCGCCGCGGGACGATTCCCGGCAGCCTCGTCGGGCCCGGGGCGCGAATCCCCGCGGTGTCCACCAGCTTCGCGACGGGACAGCGGCTCGCGCGCGCCGACGGCCGCCGCGTCGGCATCCGCGTGCGGGCGGTGTCCGAGCGCCGCACGACCCACAACGTGATCGCCGAGCTGCGCGGCGCCGCGGGCCGCGACGTCGTGATGGCGGGCGGCCACCTGGACTCCGTCGCCGAGGGGCCCGGGATCAACGACAACGCCAGCGGTGTCTCGGCGCTGCTCGACTCGGCCGCATCGCTCGCCCGTGAGCGCCACGGCCGGACGCTGCGGATCGCGTTCTGGGGCGCGGAGGAGGCGGGCCTGATCGGCTCGCGCCGCTACGTGCGCGGCCTGCCCGCCAGCGAGCGCCGCCGGATCAAGGCCTACCTGAACCTGGACATGGTCGGCTCGACCAACGCGGCCCGGTTCGTCTACTCCAGCGCCGACGGCGACGAGCTGGCGGCGATCGCCCGCCGCGCGCTCGAGCGGCGTGGCGCAAAACCCCGCGAGCGCGGTCTGCGCGGCGGCTCGGACCACGCCCCCTTCGACCGCGCCGGGATCCCGATCGTCGGCTACTTCTCCGGCGCCGGCGCACCGTACGACCGCTGTTACCACCGCCGCTGCGACCGCCTCGACCGCATCAACCGCCGCGCCCTCGCCGAACTGGGCGGCGCGGCCACCGACACCCTGCGCGAGCTGCTGCGCTGACGCAGCTACGCTAGTCGCCGCTGTTCATCCGGCGCCGTGGCGGAGTGGCTACGCAGCGGC
>CAWGTP010000006.1:0-599376 GCA_963825535.1 uncultured Solirubrobacterales bacterium
GTGGCCTTGGACGACGGCACGCTCGGGCTGGTGGTGCTCAAGCGTGCGCGGATCATCGAGCTTCCTACGGTCAGCTGGCGCGCCTTCTCGGGCCGAGCTGGCACGCTGGCCAAGCACCGGCAGGTCGAGAGCTTCCCGGGCACGCGCAAGGCGCTCGTACGGACCACCGACGACAAGCCCTTCCCGGTACAGGTCGACGGCGATTTCATCGGTGTGATGGAGGAGGCCGCGATCGGTGTCGCTCCCCGTGCGCTGAGCGTGCTGGCCTAGTCCACGCGATAGCCCAGCTGGCGCAGGCTGCGAACGGCCGCCTGGAAGCGGCCCTCAGCGGACCGCACACCGCGCCGCGCCCGGACCCAGCGCCGGGCGGAGCGCGCTCGCGCTGCCCGGGACATGTCCGCGAACCCGCGGCTGGCCCGTCGCGCCTGGGAGAGTGCGACCCGCTGTGACGCCACGGCGGGGGCCGGGGCTTCGATCCGGCCCAGGGCGCCGGCAAGCACGCGGTAGTCGCGGCTCAGCCGTGCCGTGACGCGGCGCTGGCCCGCCCGCGTCCGGGCACGGGCAAGCCGCCGCCGGCCCTTGGCCCGCACACGGTCCAGACGCTCCACCACGCCCCCCAGGGCACGGGCGTATGACGGGCTCGCAGCGCGCAGCGGCGTGCCGGGATCGCGTGCCCGCAGCGTTGACGCGGCACGCCGGCAGCGGCGGGTGAACGCCGGTTGGCCACCGGGATCGAAGCACGCAGCCGCCACCTGTCCACCGGCGGCCGGAAGGACGTAGACCGTGATCTCGCGGGAGCCGCGCGGCTCGCGAATTCGGCCGAAGCGACGTCCCAGCACGCCGCCGAGGTCGACGATCTGGCCTCCGGAGGCGGGAAGGCTCCCTGCCGCGATCCGGCCGGCCACGAGCTCTCCCCCGGCAAGCGTCCCGACCGGAGATACCGAGACGGGGTCCGCCAGCTCCAGCCCCGGGACCGCGGGGGCCTGCCTGGAGACAAGCCAATCCGCCGGGTAGCGCAGGCTCAGAGCGTCGGTGGCCACCCGCTTGGCCTGCCGTGGGCCGGGATCCTCTGGCGCCGGCGACGCGACGGCCCCCAGAACCGCAGCGCCCGCCAGCACCGCCGCCAGGGCACCGGCGCGCGCGATGGTGCGCCCGCGCGGTCGCCACGCCCGCGAGGCGCCCCGTTCGGCCTGGTGCTCGGCTGGATACGCCCGCTCGACGAGGCGCATGAGCTCGCCTGGCGACGCGGGCCGCGCGGCCGGATCCTTGTCCAGCGCGCGCTCGAGCACCTGGTCGAGCTCCTCGGGCAGGTCCGGGCGCGCCTCGCGCACCGACGGGGCCGCGACGTGCATGTGTCCGCGCAACGTCGCCCACGCCTCCCGCGCACGAAACGGCGGCCGGCCCGCAAGGGCTTCGAAGACCATGGCCGCCAGGCTGTAGACGACGCTGGCGCTGGTGGTCTCGCCGTCATCGGCCTCCTCGGGCGAGATGTAGTCCACGAACGCGCCCAGACGGCGGGTCTCGATCAGGTCGGTGTTGCGCGCCGGGCGGGCGACGCCGAAGTCGGCCAGCCGAGTCCGGTCGTGGTCATCGGGATCGACGAGGATTCCCCTCGGCTGTAGGCGGCGGTAGACCAGCCCCTCCTGCTGCGCGGCGTCCAGCGCCGCCGCCGCGGCACCCAGGATGGCCAGGCTGCGGTCGTCGCCCAGCCCACCGCGGGCGAACAGCTCGGCCAGGGTCGTGCCTCGCACCAGCTCCATGACGAGGTAGGCATCCGGCTCCGCGGCCCACGCGTGGACGGTCGCCACGTTGGGATGGTCCAGTCGCGTCAGCACCCGGGCGGCATCGACGAAGTGGGCCCTCACCTCCGGCGCCCGCAGTGCGGATGCCGTAAAGACCTTGAGCGCCACCTGGCGACCGGACTTCACATGGGTGGCCTCATACACCCGCCCCACGCCACTCTGGCGGCCTACGCCCGCATCGACGCGGTACCCGGCGAACTCGTCTCCGATCCCGAGCAGGGAAGCGTCCAGCCGTGCCGTCCTGGCCCTCATCCTTCGAGTCGGAACTTCTTCCCGGCGGGCGGCTTGGGCTTCGGGGCCGGCGCGGGAGCCGGGGTCACGGGGGTGGGCGCGGGGGCGGGCGTGACGGGCGCGGGAGCTGGAGACGGCGCGGGCGTCACGGGCACGGGAGCCGGCGCCGGAGGCGCAGCCGTTGCGGGCGGGGGCGACCGCTTCAGTGCCGGCAGCCCGGCGGCACGCCCGAGCGTCTTGACCCGGGGCGGGCTGGTCTCGCTCACGGCCTCGGGAGCCACTCCGGGCACCGAGACCGCGCGTTTGGATCCGCTGCCGTCACCAGCCTGGGCCACGGCGTAGGAGATCGAGAAGGCGGCGACCGCCAGGAGGGCCAGCGGGAGCAGACGGCGGGTGAACATGCGCATCTTCCTGTCCACAGTCTAGGGTCACTCTGGGCAAAACGGCACAGGTCCCGTGGTGATCCAGGCTCGCTATCTGTTACGAACCCCGATCGGTCTCAAGGTGAACGGAAGCATCGGATGATCGCGAGCGGCGACGGCCTGCCGGGCAACATCGGCCTGGCGCACGATTACCTGCTGGTCATGCGCGGTGCGGAGCGCACGTTCGCGGCGATTGCGGACTGCTGGCCCGCCGCGCCCATCTACACCCTGCTGTTCGACCAGAACGAGATGTCCCCCCCTTTCGAGGAACGTCGTGTCACGACCTCCTACCTCCAACAACTGCGGATTCGCCAGAAGGGGTTCCGGCGGCTCCTCCCCTTGTTCCCACGCGCCGCTGAGCGGCTGCCGGTCCAAGAGCATGACCTGATCATCTCCAGCAGCAGCGCGTTCGCGCACGGCGTCCGCCCTCGCGAGGGCGCCCTGCACGTTTGTTACTGCCACAGCCCGTTCCGGTACGTGTACTTCTCCCGTGCGGAAGCCCTCGCGGAGCTGCCACGCGCCACTCGGCCGGTGATGGACCATTTCCTCACACGGACCGCCCGGTGGGATGCCCGCGCATCGCGCCGCGTCGATCACTACATCGCGAACTCCGACTTGACTCGCCGGCGGATAGCCGACTACTACGGGCGCGACGCCGCAGTGGTCCACCCCCCGGTCGACGTGGATCGCTTCGTGCCTGGCGACCCCGAAGATTTCTTCCTTGTCGTGACCCAGGTCGTTCGCCACAAGCAGGTCGAGATGGCACTCGAGGCGGCGCGGCTGGCGGGCAAGCGGGTCAAGGTCGTGGGGTCGGGTCCCGACCTGCCCCGGCTCAGGGCGCTGTACCCGGAGACCGCCGAGTTCTTGGGCCACGTCGGCGACGACGAGCTGACCGACGTCTACCGTCGCGCATGCGCCCTGATCGTCCCGAACGTGGAGGAGTTCGGGATTGCGATGGTCGAGGCCCAGGCTGCTGGACGCCCGGTGATCGCGGCCGATGGCGGCGGCGCGCGCGAGATCATCCTTCCGGGCCGGACCGGGGAGCTGTTTCCGGTGGGCGACGTCCGGCGCCCTGGCCGAAGCGCTCAGGGAGATCGATTTCGGATCGTACGACGGGAGCGGCGATCGTGAAGAACGCGTCCCGGTTCTCCAGAGAGAGCTTCAAGAGCCGGCTCAGAGCGGAAGTACGGGCCGCCGCGGACGCCCCGGCCTCCGACCGTGAAACTTGAGGATTGCGCCCTCCGCTCAACGCATGTACGATCGCCGGGTGCGGGTCATAACGATACGAACGATTTCCCTGCTGGCGGCTCTTTCCTTTGGGCTGATCGCTTTCACGGGCGTCAGCTCTGCCCAGACCGCCCAGGACCCCCTCGGGGCCCAGTCGGCCACACCGAACGTGGACCAGGGGCAAGTCGAGCAGCAGAGCACGCCCGGGGCGTGCCCCAGTTCGGCTGCGGCGCGCACCGCGGGCACGGACCCCTGCGACCGTTCGACGACCGCGCCCACGGCGGATACCGATCCGGGCGGCTCGGAGGGCGAGGGTGCGGCCGCGCTGCCGTCCACCGACCCGGTCGCGGCTCGTAGCACGCCGGCAACGCGCGAAGGCGCGTCGCTGCCCTTCACCGGCTTCCTGGCCATACCGGTCCTGCTCGCGGGCATCGCGCTGCTGGGCACCGGCCTCGCCGTGCGCCGTCGCGCCTCCGCCTAGCGCCACCCTCCCATCGCGCCGAAGGGCTCAGGGATGGGCACCACGCTGCTGATCGGCGGCGAGGCTTTCCCGGAGTTCCCCGGCGGGCTCAATCGCTACCTGCACGATCTCTCGGGTGCGCTTGCGGCGGCCGGCGTCGATGTCCCGCAGGTGGTGATCTCCTCGGCCCCCGCGCCCGGCGCGGTCGCCCCCGGCACCCTGCCCCGGCGGCTGCTCGGCATCCGACGTGCGGTGGCCGGCCAGGTCGGGCGCGCGGACGTGGTGGATGCGCACTTCCCCCTTTATGCCGCTCTGCCGCTGCTGACCGGCACCCTGCGCGGCAAGCCGTTCGTCGTGCACTTCCACGGACCGTGGGCCGACGAGAGCGCGGCGATGGGCGAGCCAGGCTGGGCGGTCCGCCTCAAGCGTGTGGTCGAGCGCGTCGTCTACCGCCGGGCGGACCGGGTCGTGGTCCTGTCGGCGGCGTTCAAGCAGCTCCTCGTGGAGCGTTACCGGGTCCAACCCTGGAACGTCGAGGTCATCCGGCCCGCGGTCGACCTGGACCGCTTTCGCCCCGCCGAAGCGCGCCAAGACCGCACCGAACTCGGGCTACCTGACGAGGACCCCGTGGTGGTGGCGGTGCGGCGCCTGGTGCCCAGGATGGGTCTCGACATGCTCATTCGCGCTTGGTCGAGCCTGGACCGGGGCACGTTGGTGATAGTCGGCCACGGGCCCGAGCGTGAGCGGCTCGGGGCCCTGGCTCGCGATCTCGGCATCGGCGAGCGTGTGCGCTTCAGCGGCCCGGTCTCGGAGGCGCGCCTGGTGCAGTACTACCGCGCGGCTGACCTGTGTGTGCTGCCGTCGCTGGCGCTCGAGGGCTTCGGCCTGGTAGTGCTCGAGGCGCTGGCGTGCGGCACCCCGGTGATGGCATCCGACGCAGGCGGGCTCCCCGAGGCGCTTGCCGGCCTGCGTGGCGACCTCGTGGTGCCCCAGGGCGACGAGGGTGCGCTGGCCTCGCGACTCGGCCGTGTGCTCGACGACGCTTCCCTGCTGCCCGACCCCGCCGAGTGCCGCGCCCACGCCGAGCGGTTCTCGCGGCGCCGTGCTGGCCGAGCGCCACCGGCAGCTGTACGCAGGCGTGGCGCGACCCGAGTCCCGCCGCACGCCCGCGAGTTGTCTACGTGGACCACTGCGCCCGCCTGTCGGGCGCCGAGCTTGCGCTGGTGAACATCATCGACGCCGTCGACGTGGACGCCCACGTAATACTCGGCGAGGACGGACCGCTGGTGCGGCGTCTGCGCGACGCCGGCATCTCGGTGGAGGTCCTGCCACTGCCCGAATCGGCGCGCGAGCTGCGCAAGGACCAGGTCCGGTGGGGCGGCCTCGGCCTGCTCGCTCCGCTCCGAACGGCGCTCTACATTCCGAAGCCTGGCCCGCCGGCTGCGGGCCCTGGAGCCCGACCTCGTGCACACGAACAGCCTCAAGAGCGGTCTGTACGGGTCGCTCGCGGCCCGGCTGGCACGGCGGCCCGTGGTGTGGCACCTGCACGACCGCCTGGCAGCCGACTACCTGCCCGCGCGGGCGGTCACACTTATGCGGCGCGCTGTTCGCGTGCTGCCCACGACTCTGGTGACCAACTCCGAGGCCACACGCGCGACGGTGCCGCGGCCACCCCGGAGCGGCGTCACGGTGGTGCCCAACCCGGTGGCGCCGATGCCCGGCCGGTCCCTGAGCCCCGAGGTCGAGCGTGTGGGGATGATCGGCCGGTTGACGCCCTGGAAGGGCCAGTCGGTGTTCCTGCGCGCCTTCGCCCGCGCCTTTGCCGGGACCGACGTGCGGGCGACGATCGTCGGCGCGGCACTGTTCGGCGAAGACGCCTACGAGCAGGAACTGCACGACCTGGCGGCCGCGCTCGAGATTGCGGATCGGGTCGACTTCCTGGGCTTTCGCTCGGACATCGAGGCGCAGCTGGAGAGCATCGACATCTGCGTGCACGCGTCGGTGGTGCCCGAGCCCTTCGGCCAGGTGATCGTGGAGGCGATGGCCGCCGGCGTCCCGGTGGTGGCCGCCGACGGCGGTGGTGCGGCCGAAATCGTGGCTGACGGCAAGACAGCGCTTACCCATCCGCCGGGGGATGTCGACGCTCTGGCCGCCGCGCTCACCCGCCTGGCCGGCGACAGCGACCTGCGCGAGCGACTGGTGGCCGCGGGCCGCGAGCGTGCGCGGGACTTCGGCCCGGAGGCCGTGGCCGAGCGCCTGGATCAGGCCTACAGAACGCTGCTCGACGGCTAGCGCTGCCTGCCGGTGATGTCCAGCGGCAGCTTGCGAGCCGCGCGCCGGCGGGCAGCGGGGCTGGCGGACCGGAACGCCTGCACCGCAGCCTGGGCCTTGGGCTCGCGGGGGTTCAGCCTCAAAGCAGAACGGGCCTCCGGTCGGGGATTGTCCCCACCAAGTGCCTGGGCCACCGCCAGTCCGTAGTGGTAGCGCCAGTTGTCGGGATCGCGCACGGTCGCCTGCCTCAACGCCGCCGCCGCCCCGTCCGGGTCACCGCTTCGTGCCCGGCAATAACCCTCCACCTGCAAGGGCTCGGGCAGGCTCGCGAGCAGCGAGTGGGCGCTCTTCGCGGCGTCCAGCGCCCGCGGGCAGTCGTCGTTCTCGTAGGCGCGCAGGCTCTGGCTGAGCTCCCCGTGGGCCAGGGCCAGCCGGACGGGCGTGATGGCCAGTATCAGCAGGGCCAGGGCCACGGCAATTCGGACGGGCCAGCCCGGACGCCCGCCCAGTCCCTCCGTGTCCTTGGACGCCAGAGCCATCCCGCCGGCCGCGAACACCCAGAGCGTCAGCGCCGGCAGCTCCCAGTTCCAGTCGATGCCGGAGTGGATGCCCCACGCGAGCACCGCGGCCAGCAGCGCTCCGGAGACCGACCGCTCCTTGCCACGCAGGCGCCACCCCAGCCCGGCCACGATCGCCACGAGCACGACCACCAGGAGCAAGCCGCCCACGACACCGAGCTCGGCAAGCGTCTCGAGGTAGAGCGAGTGGGCCTCGTTGGTGTTCTCGTCGTTGGGACGCTCGCGCTCCCACACCAGCCGATAGGTACCTGCCCCGGTTCCCGTCAGGCGGTCCTCGCCGTAGGCGTCGAGCGCCACGCGCCACCGCTCGGTGCGGTTCAGCCCGGGGTTGAACAGCCGGTCGCGCTGATCGCCGGTCTGCGTCACCGGGTCGCTGACCAGGCGGTCGTACTGTCTCTGGACACGGTCGTCGGTCAGTGACACGGCCACCGCGGTGGCCACCACCGCCACGCTCAAAACGGCGCCGGTCAAGGCCAGCAACCGCTTCGTTTGTTTGCCCAGCCGCAAGCGCTCGAGAGCGGAGTCCAGGACCAGCATGCCCAGCGCTCGCAGCAGCAGTGCCAGGACCGCGCAGCCGGCGATGGCCAGCGCAACGTCGTGTGCCTCGGCAAGATCGGCACCGGCCAGCGGCTCGTATTCCAGCCCCATGCCCGATCGGGCCGCGAAGTCGGCGTGGTAGCTGATCAGCACCGCCGCGGCCGTGGACGGCACCGCCGCGACCAGGCCCGTGACAGCCAGGCGTGGGCGAGCCAGCACCAGGTAGGCCACCAGGCCGATGGCGGCCACTCCAAGCGGGCCCCGGGCGAAGGTGAAGAGCAGCGTCGAGGCCAGCATCGGCATGGCCATCACGGCCACCAGTCGCACAATCCTCGATTCGCGGGCACTGCAGGTCAGGTGGAGGCAGAGGATCAGCGCCAGGGCAGCGGCCAGGCCCAGGGCGTTCCAGTAGCCGATCGGGTAGCTCCAGCGCTCGGCCACCCGTTCCGGCGGCGCCGCCCAGACGTCGGGCAGCACGCGGGTGATGAACCCGCCGAGGCAGACCACCACCAGCCCCGCGGCCAGCCCGATCACCAGCCATCGCGCGGCGCGCGGAGTGCGTGGAATCGATCCGAAGAAGACAAGGACGAGCGCGTAGAGCAGCGTGCGGTCGTACTCGGCGATGGCCCGGGCGGACGCGTCCGACCAGCCGGCCGAAACCAGCGTCCAGACCGCCAGCAGTGCCATTGCGCCAATCGCCACCCCCAGCGGCACGTTCAGGCCCGCGAACGGTTGGTCGGCGATCAGCACGCGAAGCACCAGCAACGCGATCATGATCAGCACCGCGACGGCGGTGGCCCCGGGAAAGAACCCGCCGGACTTGAACGCCAGCCCAAGCGTCAGAGCGCCAGGCACCAAGGCGGACGCCAGCACGGCGACGGTGGGCCAGTCGGCGCGCTTCACGCGGGTGCGAGCAGATCGTGGTCCACCAGCGCATCGGCGGCGGTCCGCACGGCCCCGAACGAGACACCGGCACGCTCGGCCACATCGAGCAGGCTGTGCTCGCCGTCGGACAGGCTCAGCACCCACAGCAGCGCCAGCGCGCTGTCGTCCGCGCCGGCGCCCCCGACGCTGCCGTACAGGCCTCGCCGGCCCAGCTGCGGCTCGCCCTTGGGACTGAGGTTCATGTACCGGCGGTCGCCGTCCATGACGTCCATCACGTCGATCAGGATCTCCAGCGCGCCGTCCAGCGCCTCGGGCGTGATCAGGTCCAGGTCGTCCGCCGACGTGTGGTACTCGGGGAACTCCGCGTGCGGGGTGCGCGTAAGCCGTCCCAGCGGCAGGTCGAACCCGGGCGAACAGTACTGGCGCTCGTCGTACCCGTAGGGGTCGAAGTCGCGGACCTCGGCGGCCTGTCCCAGCACGTGCTCGAGGATCCGGTCGGTTCCGGTGCCACCACGCCGGCTGCGCTTGTACACGAACTCGCCGGGGCGCCCGAGCAGCGCCAGCACAAGCCCGTGGCGGATGCGGTCCAGCCGCTCCTCGTTCAGCGCCAGCCAGGTGATCGGGCCCAGCATCCCTGGCACGAACAGGAAGCGGTATGAGAGGTGCCGCGGCGCCTGCGCCAGGTGGCGCGCGAGCCAGGTGGCCGCGACCACCCCGGACAGGTTGTCGTTGGCCAGCGCCGGGTGGCAGATGTGTGTGGACACCAGCACCTCGTCCTCGACCTCCCCCGGCAGGTACAGCTCGCCGAAGGTCAGGGAGCCGTCCTCGAGCGAGGCGTCGATGCACACCTCGTACTCCCCCTCCTTCAACGTCTCGAGGCGCTCATGCTGCAGGCAGAAGCCCCAGCTGTCGGTGAAGTAGGAGGTGCGGAAGGGGATCAGGTTCGGCTGCTCGGGCAGCGTGTAGAGGTGTTCGCGTAGCTCCAACAGCTCGATCCGCTCGCGCACCGGCACGCTGTAGCCCAGCACGTGCAGGTTGGAGTCGGCCACGTCCACCACCCTGCGTCCGTCGGGGCCCTCGATCCACGCGTCGCGCAGGTTCCACTCGCGGGGGACCCGCCAGTCCAGGATCTGCGTGCCGGTGGGCACCTCGCGCACCTCCAGCGGGATCAGCTCGCCAAGTGCCGCCAGGGTCTGGCGCACGCCCTCTCCGGTCAGCGAGCGCCGTAGCGGGAATAGGCGCTCGCACAGCGCGTACATGTCGTTACCGGCGCTCATGACTTGTGCATGGGCCGGATGACCAGGTCCGTCAGCTCGGCGGTGCGCGGCAGCGCCACCGCGCCGACCACCGCCGCGGCCACGTCCTCGGGCTGGAGTAGGCGCTCGGGGTCGTAGGCGATTCCCTGGTCGGCTGACAGCTGTTCCTGCATCGGAGTAGCCGTCCGGCCCAGGAAGACGCTCAGCACTCGCACTCCATCGGCGTTGACCTCGTCGCGCAGGCTGTCGGCCACCGCGGCCAGCGCATGCTTGGTGGCGGCGTACTGGCTCGAGCCAGGTCCCGCCCGGCGCCCGGCTGTGGAGTTAAGGAACACCACGTCTCCCCCGCGCTCGCGCAGCGACGGCAGAAGCGCCTGAGTCAGCTGATAGGGGGCACGCACGTTCGTTCGATACTGGGCGTCGAAGTCCTCGAGCCGCGCCGCCTCGACGGGGTCCGTGGCGATGATCGCCGCCGCGTGCACCAGCACGTCTACGCTCGGGAGCCGATCGCGGACCCGGGCGGCCAGCTCGGCCACCCCGTCACCGGTCAGGTCGACCGCGCACACCGTCTGCGCACCGGTCTCTCTGGCCACCGTGGCCAGCCGCTGCTCGTCCCGGCCCACGAGGGCAACCGTGGCACCCTCCGCGGCAAAGGCCCGCGCTACCGCGCGACCCACCCCGCTGCTGGCCCCCGTGACTACGGCCCCCCGACCGGCCAGCCGGGACATCAGACGACTTCGACCTCGGGAACCGGGAGGATGAAGCGCCCGCCGTGCTCCCGGTACAGCGACTGCTGGCCCATCACCTCCTCGGCAAAGTTCCAGGCCAGCAGCAGCACGTAGTCGGGCTGGTCGTGCAGCAGCCGCTCGGTCGGCACGACCGGGATGTGCGTGCCAGGTGTGTACAGGCCCTGCTTGAGCGGGCTGCGATCCACGATGTAGTCGAGATTGCGCGGCCCGAGGCCCAGGAACCCCAGCAGCGTGTTGCCCTTCGCGGGCGCGCCGTAGCCGACCACCTGCTTGCCGTCGGAGCGTAGGTCGGCCAGGGTCCGTTGCAGATCGTCGCGCAGCCGGGTCGTGCGCTGCGCGAACTCGCGCCAAGTCTCCAACCGGTCAAGGCCGGCGGCGCGCTCGGCCTCAATCAGCTCCGCGACACTGGGGTCCACCGTGCCCTCGCCCTTGCGCTGCACGCGCACGCGCAACTGGCCATGGTGGGCTGGCAGGCGCTCCGCGTGCGTGGCCTCGAGGCCGTGGCGCTTAAACAGCTGCTGCATCGGTCCCAGGGCCCAGTAGGAAACGTGCTCGTGGTAGACGGTGTCGAACGCCAGCTGCTCGTAGATGTCCATCAGGTAGTGGGCCTGGATCATGAACGAGCCGCCGGGCGCCAGCGCGGTGTCGATCCCCCTCATGAAGTCCTGCAGCCCGGGAATGTGCGGAAAGGTGTTTGTCGCGGTGATGGCTGCCGCGTGGCCGTACTGCTCCACGATCTCCACCGCCGACCGCGAGTCGAAAAAGCCCGTGTACCGGGGGATGTCCGGGTCGCGGTAGAGCTCCGCGAGGTTGCGGGCGGGATCGACCCCTAGCGTCTTCACCCCGTAGCGGCGAAAGCCCTTGAGCAGCGTGCCGTCGTTGGCCCCGATGTCGATCACGAGGTCGCCCTCGCCGAGTCCGCACCGCTCGACCACCACCTCCGAGAGTTCCCAGAGGTGATCTTTGAGCGCGTCCGATGCCGAGCTGACGTAAAGGTAGTCCTCGAACATGTCGGGCGGCGGCACGTGCTCGGTCAGCTGGATATGCGTGCAGTTGGTGCAGAACCCCACCACGAGCGGGTACGCGGGCTCGTCGGTCTCGAGCTCCTCGGCGGGTAGGAACTTGTTCGCCAGCGCAGTCTCGCCAAGATCCAGGAAGGGCTCCACCGCATCCACGCCACAGACGATGCACGGCACCAAAGCGTTCATCCGGTCAGTCCCCCACCGGTAGCAGCACCCGGGAACCGTAGACCTCATAGCTCACGGGCACTTCGGTCAGATCGTGCAACGCCGCCCGGACCGCGTCGTGGCGATCGGGCGGCGCCACGATCAGGATGCAGCCGCCGCCGCCGGCGCCGCACAGCTTGCCGCCGCTGGCGCCCGCGTCCAGCGCGCTCTGGTACCAGTCGTCGATCGAGTCCGAGCTGATGGTGCTGGCGAGTCCGCGCTTGAGTCGCCAGCCGTTGTCCAGAATCTGTCCCACCCGCTCGGGGTCGATCGACCCGTTGGACATCAGATCGTGCAGCTCCAGGGCGTGGTCGCGCATCTGGCGCAGTGAGTCCTCCTTGGCGGCGGTGTTCTCCTTTTGTTCCTTGAGCACCGAGCCGGCGGAGCGCTGGTGGCCGGTCCAGAACATGAGCATGTTGTCGAACAGAGCCGCGAGTGCTCCCTGGCGCGGTCGCAGCGGCTCCACGGTCACGGCGCCCCCTGGGTTGAAGCGGAAGTAGTTAAGGCCACCGAACGCGGCCGCGTACTGGTCCTGTTTGCCGATCGGCTGGCCGAGCACGTCGATCTCGATGTGCGAGGCCTCCTCGGCCAGCTGGCCGGCCGTCACGCGCTCGCCTTTGTAGGCATGCAGCGCGTTGAGCAGTCCCACCGCGAACGCACTCGAGCTGCCCAGGCCGCTCGATGCGGGATGATCGCCCACCGTCGAGATGTAGATGGGCGGATCGATCTCCATCAGCCGCAGGCACTCACGAGCGATGTCGTTCTCGATCTCGTCGACCCTGTCCACCTCCTCGCTGATGGAGTAGTTCAGCCGGATCGCCTCGTCGAACAGTGGGCTGTGAGGCTTGACCGTGACGTAGATGTAGTTGCGGATGGCCATGCTGAACACGGCGCCGTACTCGCGCTCGTAGAACGCGGCCAGGTCGGTGCCCCCGCCGGCCAGGCTGACGCGCAGCGGTGTGCGCGTGACGATCAGGCTCGGCGGCGTGTGGCGCCTGCGATCGGACGCCCGGCGGCGATCGCCGACCGCTGCCGCCCTGCTAGCCATGCTGCAGGTTCCAGTCGTACGGGATCTCGCCGCTGAACGGGTCGATCCGCAGCATCTCGTCGGGGTCGTGCGGCTCGGTGGCGGCGTTGGCCAGGATCACCATCTTGTCGCCGTAGGCCTTGTAGCCGTTGGCGATGCCCGGCGGCATCTGCACGAGGCAGTAGTTGTCCTCGCCGAAGTAGACCTCCTGCAGCTCGCCCTTGGTCGGCGAGTCCTCGCGCATGTCGTACATCACCAGCTTCGCCCGCCCCGAGATGACCGCGTTGTTGATCGTCATCGACTGGTGGATGTGCCACGCCTTGACCGCGCCCGGCCACGAGCAGGAGAAGTAGATCTCGCCGAACTCGATGAAGTGCTCGTCGGTGGCCTTGAGCATGTGCATGATCTTGCCCCGCTCGTCCACGATCTGGCGCAGCGGGATGATCTTGACTCCGTCGATCACCGCGACGCCCCCACCCCGGTCCAGCGCAGCGCCTCGTCGACCGAGCCGGAGTCCATCAGGTGCGACAGCCACTTCAGGCGCGTGAACCGCTTGTCCTCGAAGTCCTCGAGCGAGAGGTCGATCGCCTCGAACGCCTCGAGCAGCTCGGCCGCACCGCGCTCGGGGGTCCAGTCGAACCGGCAGTCGGGGAACGTACGCGCCCACTTTGAGAAGTCGGCCTTGTAGGTGCGCTGGTCGTGGCCGGGCTCGCCGAGGATGTCCAGCTCGGCCTCTGGCACGGCCTCGACGGCGATCCGGGCCAGGTCCTTGACCTGATGGTTGAGATGGTCGGCGCCGTTGTTGAACGCCTCGTTGTGGATCTTCTCGCGCGGCGCCTCCAGCGCGGCGATGAACGCCCGCACCAGGTCCTTGACGTGCACGACCGGGCGCCACGGCGCACCGTCGCCGTAGACCACCACATTGCGGGTGGCGGTGGCGCGGCCCATCAGGTCGTTGAAAACCGTGTCGAAGCGCATCCGCGGCGACAGCCCGTACACCGTGCCGTTGCGCAGGAACGTGGGCGAGAACGAGTCGTCGGCCAGCTCGGACAGCGCACGCTCGGCCTTGACCTTGGAACGCGCGTACTCGGTCTTGGGGTCCAGCGGCGATGTCTCGTCCACGACCGCGGCCTCGGACATGCCGTACATGATGCAGCTGGAGCTGAACAGGTAGCGCTCCACGCCGGCGGCCTTGGCCAGCTCCGCCAGGCGCACCGACGCCTGGTAGTTGATCTCCTCGGTCCAGCCGTCGTTGAGGTTGCCTATCGGGTCGTTGGACAGCGCAGCCAGATGGATCACCGCGTCGAAGCCCTCCACGTCCGAGGCCTCGAGGTCGCGGATGTCCTTGCGCACGGCGGGGATCTCCAGCTCGTCGGGCACCAGCAGGCAGTCGGCGAAGTAGCCGGTGTCCAGGCCCGCGACCTCGTGGCCGGCCTCCACCAATGCCGGGGCCATCACCGATCCGATGTAGCCCTCGTGACCCGTCAGCAGAACCTTCACGCCGTCACCGCTTCCTTTCCGACCAGCTCCCGGACCACGTCCAGGAGCGGGCGTCGCTCGTCAACCATGAAGAATGGGCACCCGGCCGCATCGGCAGCCTGCCCGTCGCGCTCGTCGTCGCCGATGAACGGCGTCCGCGTCAGGTCCAGGTCCAGCTCGCGCTGGGCCTGGAACAGCATCCCGGGCGCCGGCTTGCGGCACTCGCAGCCCTCGTCCCAGTCGTGCGGGCAGTGGTAGATCGGGCCTATCGCATCGTCGGCGTCGGCTCGCATGCGCGCGTGGATGGCCTCGAGGTCGCCCTCGGTCAGCGCGCCGCGGTTGATGCCGGCCTGGTTGGAGACCACGGCGACGGTGTAGCCGTGCTCCTTGAGCAGCGCCAGCGCGTCCAGCGCGCCCGGCAGCCACTCGAACTCCTCCGGCCGCGTCACGTACTGCGCCTTCGGCGGACGGTGGTTGAGCGTGCCGTCGCGGTCAAGGATCACGGTCGGCGTCCGGGCCAGGAAGCGCTCGGTCACGGGCAGGCGCTCCAGCGACCCGACGCTGTAGTAGCGGTGGTCGGTCACGTACGCCCCCAGCCGCCCGGCCGCGGCCAGCTGCGGGTACAGCGCCAGCTCGATCAGCTCGTCGCCGTCCGGAAGCAGGTCCATGACCTCGCGCCTGAGGATCGCGTAGCTGATCTCGACCCCCTGCAGGCGCGGCGTGGTGCGCGTCTTGTCGAAGACCGTGATGTGGCCGTCCTCCACGCGCAGCGCGTCCTTGCCCGCGCGGAAGCCGTCGCGGTTGGAGTACACGGTGACCATCGCCGGCACGTCCAGCTCGGTGAAGCGCGCCCACATGCGGTCCATGTCCATCGGCCAGTAGTTGTCGCAGTAGGCCAGCAGGAAGCTTTCGTCCAGGCGGTCTTCGACCAGGCGCAGGCGGCTGACCGTGAGGTCGTCGGGATCAGATACCGCGTAGCCGATCTCCACGCCGAAGCCGCTGCCGTCGCCGAAGTGGTCCTGGATCACCTCCGGTAGGTAACCCAGAAGCAGCTCGACGCGTGTGAAGCCCTGGTCGCGCAGCATCTCGATCATGTACTCCAGGAACGGGCGGCCGTGGAACTCGATCATCGGCTTGGGCCGGTCGTCGGTCAGCGGACGCATCCGCGTGCCCCGGCCACCGGCCAGGATCACCGCCTGGGTGGGTCGGTCGAGCACGGCGGTCTAGGCGTCTGCCGTGTCCAGGCCGGGCAGCGCGTCGGGTACGGCCAGGTCCTTCATCAGGCAGGTGGTCAGGATGTCGCACAGCACCGTGTGGCCGGTCTCGACGATGCCGTACTGGCCCTGCTCGGTCGGCAGCCACAAGTACTCGTCCACCAGGTCCTTGAGCTTGCCGCCGTCGAAGCCCAGCAGCGCCGTCGTCAGCACCCCGCGCTCCCTGCCCAGCTTGACCGCCTCGATCAGGTTGGGCGAGTTGCCGCTGGCCGAGATCACCACCAGCACGTCACCGGGGCCGGCGAAGTTCTCCAGCTGGCCGGCGAACACGCGCTCGTAGCCCTCGTCGTTGGCCAGCGCCGTCAGCCACGAGACGTTGTCCGACATGCACATGACACGCATGAACGCCCGGCTGGAGGCCTTGGTGGCCTTGCCCAGGTCGTTGGCCCAGTGCGACGCCGTCGAGGCGCTGCCCCCGTTGCCGGCTATGTAGACGGTGCCATCGGCGTCGCGTGCGGAGCGGAAGTGCTCGACGAAGCGCTCGATGTCATCCAGGTCGACCCGGTCCAGCAGCGCGCCGAACTCGTCGAGGTACTCCCTCGCGATGACCTTTGCCTGAAATGGTCTCCCGTTGCTTTCCATAGCGCGTGAACTCCGGGAACGGATGCGGCCACACCGGCTTTGCCCGACGCTCTGCCTGGCGTGGCCCGGCCTCCGAATATAGGGCCAATCGCCTGGATCTGCCAGCCTTCACCTCCATGGCAAGGACCAAGATCAGAGACCAAGTTCCGCCGGTGGCTGCCGTCGTTTTGAGTTACAACCGCCGGACCGATCTGCTTCTGACGCTCGAGCAGTTACAAGCTGACAGCTACCCGAACCTGCAGATCCTTGTGATCGACAACGGATCTTCGGATGGAACGCTCGAGGGCATCCCCGAGCGTTTTGAGGAGGTGCGCCTGCTGCGACTGCCTTACAACATCGGGACCCGAGCGCGCGACTTCGCGGTCACGGTGACCGACTCGAAGTACATCGTGCATTTCGACGACGACAGCGCACCCGAGGCCGATGCCATCTCGAAAATGGTCGAAATCTTCGAGGGCGATCCCACCATCGGAGTGGTCCCGTTCAATGTGATCGGGGGCCCCTACTCTGGCGAGTTGCCCAAGACGCATCCGGCAGACCTGCTCGGGTTCATCAACTGTGGCGTCGGTATGAGGCCGCAGGCGATCAGGGACGCGGGCTACCTCGATCCTGATTTCTTCGTTTATGCCGAAGAGTGGGACCTGGGCGTCCGGATCCGCAACGCGGGGTGGCGCTTCCATTTCGATCCTGAAGTCCGCGTCCACCACCGGACGCCCGACGACGCTCGGAACCTGCGGTTTCGCCGGATCCTCGCGGCGCGGAACGAGACCTGGATCGTGTTCAAGTACTACCCCGTTGGGCGGATCCCGCTTCTCGTGCTCAGGGTCCTCTTTTGGAACATGCTGGGAGCGAGGGCTGAGGGCCCGCGTTCCTCCCCGAGGTACGCGGTCCGGGGTGTGCTCAGCGCGTGCTGGGGCTGGCGTGTCGCGGTGTCCAAGCGTCAGGCGATCGACCCCGATTTCCTCGAGGCCCTCGAGCGGCGCTCCGGACTCTGGTCGCTGCGGCCGACAGGGCCCCGGCTCGGGGAGATGATCCGCCGCCGCCTCAGGATCCCTCGAGGCTCCACCCCTCCTCGGTGACGCGGCGCAGAGATGAGGGCGTCCCGATGTCCAAGTACACGTCGGACAGGCGGATGCCGCGAACGTCCGCTCCACTTGCGAGCAGGCTGTTCACGAGCTGGCTGGGCCACTCCACCGCATCGAGACCGGCCAGGGCCGCCACCCGAGCGGCGGCCACACCCCAGATCCAGTCGGAGCCGGGCCGGCGCGGCTTGATCTCGATGTCGGCGATCTGACCGGACCCGTCGAGATACACGGCGTCGGCACCCTCCAGCCCCGGAGATCGGAACAGCCCCAGTGCCAGCTCGGCCCCGTCCTGCACGGCGTCGACCAGCTGACAAAAGCCATCCACGGGGTCCCAGACCGAGTCCGGAAACCCAACCAGGACGACCGCGTCGGGGTGCAGGCCGGCCATGCCCCGTGCGATGGAATCGTTGATCGTTTCCGGATGACCGAGGACGGTCATGGCTCCGACGCCTTCCGCATAGGCACGCAAATCTTCCTTCTCGGGGCGGGTCACCACACGGAGCTCGTCGCTGCCGCCCGCGCGCATGCGCTCGACCAGATAGTCGATAACCGGCCGGCCGCCTACCGGGATCATCTCCTTCGAGTGGGTCAGGGGCTGAAGGCGCACGGCATGTCCAGCCGCGGGGATGATTCCCACCACGGGCGCGGCCATCAGGGCTGCAGGCGCGCGCAGCGCTTCGACGTCCAGCGCAGACGTGTCGTTCCAGCCTGTGACGGAGCCGTGTCCACGGAGATCGAGCCTACGCCAGCCGAGCAGGTCGGGTGCACTATCGTCTTTGCCCCTCTGGCTCCTCGTTCGACCTGGCGAACGCGCCGACGACGTCCATGACCGTTCCCAAAGACCACGTCGATGATCTGCGGATTGCCGCTGGCGTCCTGCACTACCGCTACTGGCCGGACGTACGCGAGACCATCGACGGTCTGATGGCTCAGACGAGGACTCCCGATCAGGTCGTGATCATCGACCACGCCTCGGGCGACGGTTCGGCTGAACAGTTGCGACGGGCGTACCCCGACCTCGAGATCATCGAGATGCCGGACAACCGCGGTCCCGCCGGTGGGATGAGCCAATTGGTGGAAGACCTGCTGGCGCGGGATGTCGACGCCGTGTTCCCCCTTCCCGACGACCTCGTTCTGGCCCCCGACGCACTCGAGCAGCTCGAGCTCAGGTTGCTGCAGGCCCCCCAGGTGGGCGCTGTCGGCCCCCTGGTGGCTCACCGGCGCGCGCCGGACCGCGTGTTCTGCGCGGGTTGTCGGCTCGACACACGCACGTGGGAGCTCGAGTTCGTGGCGACTCCGCCCGACCTCTCCGACTGGCAGGGCAAGCCACCTCAGGAATCCGACTTTTTGGGCACCGGCGGCATCTTGCTCCGGGCGGAGCTTGGCCGCCGGCTCGCGCCGATGCCCGCGCAGTTCTTCCACGGATTCGACGACGTCGACTACACGCTGAGACTCGCCGCGCTCGGCAGGAGGCTCGAATGCGTGCCCGCCGCCGTTGCATGGCAGGACCTCGGCGACAGGACGCAGGATGAGCTGCTGCCGCCGGCCAATCCGTACCTGCTCGTGAGAAACAAGCTCGGGTTGATCGCGCGCAACGGGTCACGTTGGATGGTCGTTCGCGAGATCCTCCGAACGGCGAAGTGGGTGCTCCGCGATGCCGTTAGTCCGCGGAACGGCTCGCGAGCCGACCTCAGACCGCGGTTTTTGGGGCTCGTCGATTTTTGCCGTGGCCGCTGGGGACCTCCGCCTACAGCCTCGTGAGCAGCGACAGGAGGCTGCTCACCGTCCTGCCCGGCCGCTTCACCGGCGGCGTTGAGCGCTACGGGCTGACCGTCGCGCTCGCGGCCGCTCCTGAGTGGGAGGTCCACGCCGCGTTCCCTCACACGGAGGCCAACGCGGGGCTGATCCGCGCGTTCGGCCAGAGGGGAATCGCCACCCATGCGCTCGAGCACGGGGGCGGCGGACCGTCCGCGCTGCAGGTGGTGGTCGCGACCGCGCGCACCATGGCGCTTCTGCACCGAGTGAAACCCTCCGTCGTCCAGGTCAACGTGCCCCTCCCCACCTTCGCACTCGGCCACCTGATCGCCTGTGCGCTGTGGCGCGTGCCGACCGTCGTGGTCTTCCACAGCACTCCGCCGCGAAGGTTTGATCAGGGGCGCAGCAGGCGCCTCTATCCGTTCCTTCGGCGGCGCGCCTATGCCTGGGTGGCGGTCTCGGAGCATGTCCGGGACGCCCTCACTCGATCCTTTCGCATTTCACAGAGCGAGGTGACCGTCATCCCGAACGGTGTGCCCCAAGCACCCGAAAAGGGCCTGGCGCGAGCCACCGTCAGACGCGACCTGGGCATCTCGGATGATGCCCTTCTCGTCCTCAGCGTTGGCCGTCTAGGTGCCGAGAAGGGTCACGCCGACATCATTTCCGCCGCCGTCGAGGCAGCCCGGTCACTGCCCCGTGCGCGATTCCTGCTCGCCGGCGAGGGGCCGGAGCGGCCGCGGTTGGAGGCCCTGATCCGCAAGCATCGACTGGAGCGGTCGGTTCGACTGCTCGGGCACCGTGACGACGTCGACCGGCTGCTCGACGCAGCCGATCTGTTTGTGTTTCCCAGCTACTGGGAGGGATCACCGTTCGCGCTGCTGGAGGCGGCGTCTCATTCGCTGCCGATCATCTCGGCCGAGTTCCAAGGTTCACGGGAGGTCGTGGACCCCGGCAGGTCCGGGATCCTTCACGCCCCTGGTGATTCGGCGGCGCTGTGGCGGCAGTTGCGATACGCCGCCGAGCATGCCGACGAGATGGTCGCGATGGGCGAAGAAGCCAAGCGCGTGGCCGACCGGTTCTCACAGGAAGCCATGGTCGCCGCCACGCTCGCGCTGCTCGCCGACACGGCTGTAGTCTCGCCGCCGTGAGCCTGCTCGGATCGATCCGCCGTGGCATCGGACGGGTCAGCCCGAGCCTGGATACCAGACTGTCCTGGATGCGCTATCGACGAGCGGGGCCAGGACTACGGTTGGTCGACGCGACCGTTCAGAAGGGTGACCTGGTCATCGATGTCGGGGCGGCCGACGCTCTGTACGCGGCCCGGATGTCCCAGCTGGTGGGCCGGAGAGGGCGTGTTTACGCGTTCGAACCCAACCCGGCGCAGTTCGCTCATGTGCAGGCCCTGAGCGCTCGCCGGGCAAACGTGACCGCCTATCCGATTGGGCTTTCCGACCACTCCGGTCGAGCACAGCTGCACGTACCGGTGCTGGACCAGCACCTGCGGCCGGGGCTGGGTTCCGTCGCGGTGCCGGGTTCCCGGGCAGAGATCGAACATCAGGAGGTATCCGTGAGCCTGGAGCGCCTGGACACGGTGCTCGACGGAGACGGCGATCGACCGGCGTTTCTCAAGTGCGACGTCGAGGGGCACGAGCTGGCCGTTCTGCGAGGCGCGAGACAGGTGCTGCAGCGCTCGCAGCCCAAGATCCTGATCGAGATAGAGCAGCGCCATCAGGATGCGCCCATTCAGACGACGTTCGAGTATCTGGCCGACCTCGGTTACAGCGGGTGGGCGATCCGTCCGAACGAGCTCGTTCCGCTCGAGCGATTCGACGTGGAACGTGACCAGCTGTCTTACCTTGGCCCGCAGTTCCACGAGGTTGTTCCCGAGGGCTACGTCAACGACTTTCTGTTCGTACCGCAAGGCGCCGACCTGACACGGCTTGCCGAGGCGGTGCAGGCAACCCGGTGAGGCGTCAGGCGGCCTTAGGTCGCCGAAGCCTGTTCCAAACCGGGCGCAGCACCGTCCTGTCGATCTCCTCCGGCATGGCGTGCGAGCCGTACAAGGCTGCCACGTAGACAGCCACGCCAAGGCTCCCGGCCAGCGCCAAGACCAACGTCGGGGCGTCTCCGAGCGCCAGCCGGACGGGGGGCACCACAGCTGCCATCGCGCCGCCGGCGAACGCGAGCGCCAGCGGCCGGTAGATGCGTGGCGCACTGGCCTCTTGGCGGTAGAGCCTGACCATGAGGCCCAAGCTGACGAGCTCGGTGACCAGAAATGCCAGCGCTGCGCCGTCGGCTCCCAGCGGCGAGATCAACAGCACGTTCAGCACCGCGTTCACGAGCAATCCGATCAGAGCGATCCGAAGCAGCGCTCCCTGCCGGTTGAGGGCCACCAGCGCCTGGCTGAGCACGCTGACGAAGAAGATGATCGCAACCCCCAGGATGAGGATTCTCAGGACAGTCGCCGCCCCGCTGAAGCCAGGGCCGCCAAGCACGAAGCTGATCTCCGGCGCCATGGACAGGATCAAGACCACCAGGGGCACGACCGCAACCGCCATGACCGTGAAGGCCTTTTGCATGATCTCGTCCAGGCGGTCGCGGTTCTCCGTGAGTCGCGAGAACTCCGGGAGCAGCGTGATCGTGACGTAGGTGGGGAGCACCACGAGCGTCTCGACGACCTTGAACGCGAGTCCGTAGAAAGCAACCTCCGGCTTGGAGGACAGCCAGGACAGGATCAGCAAGTCGAGCTTGGCGTAGAGGGAGGTCGTGAGTATGCCCGCCCCCAGAGGCAGCGCCCAGCGCAGGAGCTGGCCGGCGAGGGCCAGGTCGAAGACCGGCCACAGGCGCACGCGACCGATCGAGAGAACGACCATCGCGAGACCGAAGACAACGCCGTTCGCCAGGTAGGCGCCCGCTACCGCCGCAAAACCGAGGTCGAGCTGGGTGGCCAGCAGTATCCCGCCGACCATGACGACGGCGCCCAGCGTGCTGGCGGCCATCCCGACGTACGCCTGCTGGCGGGCCACGAAGTACGCGCCCGCTGCTGCCGCGGGCGCAGCCAGCGGCAGCTGAAGCAGCAGTAGTGTGATGGCCTCCCGCTGCAGGGCATCGCCATAGACGAACAGCATGGCCACGTAAGCCGCCAGCATCGTCGCCAGGCTCAGCACCAAGCCCGTCGCGAAGAGCACACCGACAAGCCGCTCTTCCTCATCCGGTCGCTTGGCGATCTCGCGCGAACCGATCGTCCACAGCCCCAGATCCGTCAACGAACCGAAGATGGTCACGAACGCGATGGCGGTGATGAGCGTGCCGTAGTCGTCGACACCGAGGTAACGAGTCGTCAACCCTATGGCGAAGACACTCAGCCCGGCGTTGACAAAGCGGCCCAACGCCAGCAGCGAGGCGTTCAGCAGGATCTTATGGGCCAGCCCCACGCGCTAGGTCGCCCCATGGGTGGGGCGCTCGCGCACGTAGTGGCGCGTGCCCTCCCCGGGGTGGCGCATCGGCAGCTTCCGCACTCGGGTCACAGTAGCCCCGTCCGTGCATCCCGCGCGGTGCCCGCGGCCTCGTGGTAGACAGCCTCCAGCGCCTCCGCGGAGCGCTCCCAGGTGAAGTTGCTGCCCCGCTTTCGCGCCGCGTCCGCCAGCCTGGACCGCTGCTCTGGATCGTCCACGAGCTCCTCGAGGACCGCCAGCAGGTGGTCGGCGTCGTGGGGGCGGACCAGACTCCCGCCGTCCTGGCTGGCGCTGTCGGGACGGATGACGTCGAGCATTCCGCAGGTGCCTGCCACCACTGCGGGCACGCCCGCCGCCAGCGCCTCGAGGAGCGACAGCGGCATGCCCTCGAACCACGAGGGCAGCACGAACAGGTCCGCGCGGGCCAGCAGCTCGGCCACCTCGGCCCGGCTCACGGTCGCCGACACCTGAACCCGGTCTCGGACGGCCGGGGCGAAATCGGCAAGCACGTCCGCGGGCTCCCGGCCGGCACCCGCCACGACCAGCCGGACATCGGGCCGTGGCCCGGCCAGCCCGGCGAACGCCCGTGCCAGCTCCGGCGTGCCCTTGCGGTCGATCCACGACCCCAGGAAGAGCAACGTGGTCGCCTCGGGCACCGCGCCCCGAGCCGCGATCTGCACGTCGGCACCGTTGTCCACGCGGTGCACGCGGCCGGGAGCGAGCCCGCGCACGTGCAGCAGGTGGTCGCGATCCTCTGTCGACAGCACGATCACCCTGGTCGCCAGCCGCAGGGCCAGCCGCGCCTGGGCCACCAGGGTCAGCGGCACGAGCAGCCGCGACTTCAGCGATCCACGCGTGCCGAGGCGCCGCCAGCGATCCTTCTGCGCTTCCCAATGGCGCTCTTCGAGCCCGTGCGAGAAGGCCACCATCGGCGGTAGCCAGCGTCTCAGCCCGAGTGCCCGCAGTGCCGCATAGGGCGCGCCCAGCGGTTCGTGCACCTCGACCACATCAAGGTCATCCCGGACCCGCCGCGCGACCCAGAACGGGAGCGCCAGCGGTATGAGAAGCCGGCGCAGCGACTCGGGGCCGGGAACCGGCATGTCGTCGCTGAACAGATGCTCCACCTGGTGACCGCGCTGGCCGAGCACGCGACTGGTCGATGCCAGCACCAGCGCGGCCCCGCCGAGCTGCCCGGCCGGGACGTCGGCGACGCGGAGGATCTTCACGCCTGCACCACCGACAGCACCCGCCGCGCGGCTACCGGCCAGTCGAATTCCCTGGCGTACAGCTCCCGGCCGGCGCGACCGATTGCACGCAGTCGCTCGGCGTCCGCGGCCAACCGCGCCACGGCGTCGGCGAACCCTTCGACGTCGCCCAAGGGGGTCAGCATCAGCGCACCATCGCTCTCTCGCAGCACCGCGTCGGTGTGCTCGCCGCGCAGCCCGGCCACGGGCAAGCCGTGCGCCAGACCGGCCATCAGCGTGGTCCGCCGGGTCGATACACCGTCGATGAAGGGCAACAGGAGCAGGTCTGATGCCCACAGGTGCAGGGACAAGTCGTGGTCATCAAGCGGTCCGGGGCTAATCAGCTCCACTCCAGCCGGTACCTGCACCGGCGGCGCCCCTGCACCCAGGTTCAGCACGGTCAGATCCCGGCCATCGGCGGCCAGGCGCGCTATCGCCTCCTCCGCGTAGCGCAGTGCGCGGGACGGGTGGCCGCGTCCGAACAGCGCCACCACCAGATGGTCTCCCAGCGCCAACCGGCCGCGGGCGGCGTCGTGGGTCGTGTCGATCGGAGTGATGGTGGATCCCACCGGCACGTGAGTCGCCCCATGCCCAACCAGCCGCCCGAGCCACTCGGTGGTCACGGTCACGCCGTCGGCCACCCGCAGCAGCGACTTGAGCTGGATCCGCTGGTATGCGCCCATCAACTTCCAGCGCCAGCTGATCGGCGGCACCCACGCCTCGTGCACCGAGACCACGAAGCGCACGCCATGGCGGCGCAGCCGGACGGCATCGCGGATCAGCCCCGGCGCGATGCCCCAGTGGCCGTAGCTGAAGGCCATGTACTGCAGCGCGATCCACGCGGGCCCCGCGCGATCGCCGCCGATCGAACCCAGCCCGTCCTCGACGTACTCGACCGCCGTGCCCGAGTCGCGGAGCGCCTCCACCAGGCGCCGTGAGTAGGCGTCGATGGCATCCAGGTCACCCGAGTTCCGGTATACCACCAGCCCGGCGGGAGCAGTACGAGGCACTGGAAGATTGAACAACATGCCATGGCGGGACGCGCGATGATCAGGGGCCTCCCCGGCCGGGAGGAACGACGTGGCACCCCGGCGCCGAAGGCCATCCTGCGCATCGGCACCAGCCTGATCCGCCGGCGCGTGCCCTCGCTGTCGGTGCCCGTGGTGGACATCGGCGGGGCGCGGGTGCGTGCCGACCTGCGGACGCCGCTCGGGCTCGAGCTGTACCGCTATGGGTACCGCGATGCCGAATCAGAGACCTTGGTGCGCCTTCTCCGTCCCGGGGACACCTTCGTGGACGGCGGCGCCAACGTGGGGATCATGGCGCTGCTCGGAGCCACCACGGTGGGCCCCGCCGGGCGGGTGGTGGCGTGTGAGCCCAGTCCCGGCACGATGGAGATGCTGCAGGCCAACGCGGACCAGAACTCCTTCGACGGTCTCGAGCTGCACCGCCTCGCCCTGGCGGATCGTGCCGGCAAGGCGCGCTTCGTGGTCTTCGAGGAGGGTTCGGGCCTGGCCTCGTTCGCACCCGAGGCGGACGGCGGCACCGAGGTCGAGACCACTATCAGCACGCTCGACGAACTGACCTCGCCCTTTCGCGAGCGGGTGGCCGTCGTCAAGCTCGACATCGAGGGCGCCGAGGTCAAGGCCATTCGCGGCGCGCGGTCACTGGTGGCCGAGGCGCAGCCCGTCTTCCTGATCGAGGTCGAGCCCGGCCACCTCGCGCGGCAGGGCTCGTCGCCCGAAGACCTCGCCCGTGAGCTCTCGCCTCACGGTTACGAGCCATATGCGATCACAGGTCCGGGCCGCCTGGCCAAGCTCGACGGCCCATGGGTGCCACCCGACCCGTCCTGCCCCAACCTCGTGCTGGCGCCCCCCGCGCGGGCGGATCGGCTGGACCCACTGCTGTGAGGCTGCTGGCAATCACCAACGACTTTCCGCTTCCCCGAGACCGCGGCGGTCCTGAGCGCTTCTTTGGCCTGCTCCGCGCCCTCGGCGAACAGCATGACGTGCACGTGCTGGCGCTCGAACGCGCGAACACCACGCCCGAGCTCGTGGCCGAGCTGGCCTCGGCCACCGGAGGGCCCGTCGAGGTCTTCGAGCGTCCCGCTCGCCGCGATGGGTGGGTCAAGGCCATGCGCGAGGGGGTTCCGCCGTGGATCGCCGAACAGCGGACGGCGGCGCTTCTCCAGCGGGCGCTCGAGCTCGTCGACGACACCGACGCCGTCGTGATCCTTGACGACTACGCGGCCATCTACGCCCCGCCCCTCGCGGCGCACAGGCCTGTGATCTGCGACAAGTCCAACGTGAACGGCTGGTCGGCCGCCGCCTCGCCCCCGTCGGGGGGGCTCCGCGGACGCCTGCACCGCCGCCTGGCCATCCACCTGAGCCGCCGCTTCGAGCGCAACTATCTCGAGCCCGTCACAGCCGTCGTGGTGACCTCGGAGGAAGAACGCGAACACATGCTGTCGCTGTATGGCCGTGAGGTTGACGCGGTCGTGCCCTCCGCCGTCGATGTCCCCGAGCCCGCGGTCACCCTCAGCGGCGAACGCGTCCTCGGATGGCTGGGCACCCACGAGTACGAGGTTAACGTGGAGGGCCTGGCCCGCTTCGTCGAGGAGGCCTGGGAGCCCCTGGGGCGTGATGGCTTCCGGCTGCTCGTGGTGGGCGGCGGCGCACCGCCCGAGGTCGAGGCGCTCGAGCGGTACCCGGGCGTCGAGATCCTGGGCTACGTCGAAGATCTCGACGAGGTGTTCTCCCAGCTCAGCGGCGCCGTGGTCCCGCTCTGGCGCGGCCCGGGCGTCAAGCTCAAGACCGTGACCTTCATGGCGGCCGGGGTGCCGGTGGTCGGGACGCCGGTGGCGGTGGAAGGTATCGACGGCCGCGACGGCGAGCATTTCCTGGTCGCGCAGGAGCCGGCGGCACTGGCGCAAGCTGCCCGGCGCCTGGTCGCCGACCGCGACCTGGCCCGGAGGATCGGTCACGCGGGCCGCGAACTGGTGAGCGCCGACTACAGCTGGCCGTCGGTGGGGGCACAGTTCAGGCGGACGGTGGAGCGGGCGGTGGCGTCGGCCGCTTGAGGTCGCAGCCCGCTCAGGCAGTCTGCCCGCGCAGGCGCCGCAGGGGCCCCCAGTCGCCCCAGCGCGACTGAACAGCCTCCACCACACCCCGTTCGTGCTCGCTCGCGAGCGGGCGGGTACCCCACCCGACGAAGAACCACAGCAGGGGTGACGCCGCATAGTGGCCACCGTTGAGCCACTGCCCAAGGCTGATCACCATGAGCCCCATCACCGCGAGCAAGAGGGGATCCGGGGGACCACGCATGTAGCGCCGACCCACGGTGCGGAAACACAGCACGATCAGGATCACGAACGCGAACCCGCCCACGAAGCCATAGCTCACGAACACGTTGCTGATGTCGTTGTCGGTGGCACCACCCCCGCCGGTGCCGGCCTTGGCTCCCAGGTTGGAGGCACCCGTGCCCTGGCCCACGGGGTTCGTGAAGCCGGCGCTGATGCCCTCGCCGAACGCGTCCCAGTGATTCAGGAACGTGGACTGGTCGGGATCCAGCGGATTGAGCAACCCACCGGCCTGGCGCTGGGTCTTGGCGTCGCCCGTTGCCTGCGCGGCCCGGTCCACCCGGTCCCCGAACGCCGCCGCGGCCCCGTAGGCGGTTGCAATCCCGAGGATCACGACACCCAGCGCCAGCAGCCCGTTCCGGGTCCGGATCGCGGTCAGCACCATCACGCTGATGATCGTCAGGGCCATCAGCGACCGTCCCCCCGCGAGCACGACCGCCATCAGGAGGAAGGGGATGCTGATGGCCAACGCGACCCGACGGTGATAGAGCATCGCCACGGCGAATGCGATGCCCGCGCTCAGGTAGACCGAGTACTCGCCGTTGCTGGCGAACGTGGACCACGGGCGCAGCTGGAGGCTGCCGCCTTCCGTTCGACCCGCGGACAGAGATGAGTAGCCGGTGATCTCGAACCAGTCGATGTCCCACTCGGGAAACGAGCCCCATTCGGTCTGATAGAGGCCGTAGGCGCCCACTCCGACCGCCACGATCACGGTGGCGTAGATGAGGCCCTTGATGATCCGCGGCTGGCCGAGCTCCCTGCCCAGGAAGAAGAACAACAGCGGCACGCCAAGGTAGATCACGCCTGCCAGTCCTCCCGTGATCCCTCCTACCCCGAACGGGTTGAACGCCTGCAGCAGGGACACGACCAGCAGGAACAGCACGAGCTTCGAGATGCGATCCGAGGCCAGCGTCCGCTTCTCGAGGATGAACAGCCGGTAACACAGGAAGAGCGCCGCGATCGGCCCCACGAGCAACAGCGGATCGTTCTGCTCCCAGCCCGACTCGCTGATGAGCAGCCGGCGCACCAGACCCAAGAAAGGCAGCCAGAGCAGCGTGGCCACAACGGCCGCGCGCGGCCACTTGCTCCCCAGCACCACGAGGTTGACGACCAGGGCGAGCGCCAGGAGTCCCCGCCACTGCTCGGGGTACAGCGCGGCCACGGCCCCGAACACGGCGGCCCCCACCACCCCGACCGCCACGGTTCCAGATCCGTCCGGGAGACGCAGGGCCTGTCGCGGCCGGTTCACGGGCAGGCCGAGCTGGCTGCTCATCAACCCGCTCCCCGCGTGGAATCGCTCAGCACCATCGGATCGCCGCCCATGGTAAGCGGCTTTCCCTGCGTAGGCATCACCCTGACTAGGGTGACCCCGTGGCAGGACGACGGGCACGACGCCGCCTGGGCACCGCAGCCGCGGTCCTCGGCGCCGTGATCGCGGCGATCGCCCTCGCGGGGTTGCTTACCGGGCGCGACAGCACGGTCCGCAGCCCGGGCGTGCTCAAGAAGCCGATCGACCCAAGGCAGCAGACCGCAATGCCCTTCGGTACACGATCGCACTGGCTGCAGCCTTGGCGAGCCTACCTGGACACCCCGCCAGCGACCCGGTTGCGCGACGCGATCGGCATCAACTTCAACGTAGAGCCCGCCGAAGCGGACGCCACGGCCCGGCTGCTCGCCCGCAGCGGTTTCCGGCGCGCCCGGGTGGAGTTCGGCTGGGATGCCATCTCGGCGGACGACCCGGCCGAGCTCAAGGATCCCGGGCGTGTGCGTACGATCCTGGGCGCGCTGCGCAGGCACCGGATCCGGCCGCTGATCCTGCTCAACGCCAACCACGGCGCTCCCGGCCCCACCGAGCGACTGACCGTCCGCCTGGCCCGCCCCGCGCCCAAGGGAGCGCGCCGCGTGCAACTCGAGCCCGCCACGGCCGAGCAGGTCCGTCCCGGGCGCAGCGGGCTGAACCGTGAGGACGGTAAGGCCGCGGACGTGATCTTCACGTCGGTCCAGGCGAGCGGCACGGCCACTCTCTCGAAGCCGCTCCCGAGAGCGTTCGACAAGGGGGACCACAAGGGGGCCACCCTCTCCTACGCGCCCTTCGGCCCTCCCCGGCTGGCCGACGGCCGGCCAAATCCCGCGTTCGAGCGCACGCTCCGAGGTTGGCTGCGCTACTGCACGACGATCGTGCGTCAGGCCCGGCGAGTGGTCGGCAGCGACGACTTCGACGTCGAGATCTGGAACGAGCAGAGCTTCGGATCGGACTTCCTGTTCCAGGACCGCTACTACGACCCACCGCGCGAGACCGGCCAGGGTGACGTCACGAAGGCGGTCCTGGACCGCACCGTACGGATGCTGCGCGGGCTGTCCCCCACCATCGGCATCGGCGACGGGTTCGCCTCTCAGACCCCCTTTGCCTCAGGTGAAACCAGCCCACGCGGCCTCACGGCCATCGACAAGCATCCCTACTACGGCATCAAACGCTTCCCCCAGGACGCTTCCGAGAACGACTTCGACCCCGCTCGATGCCCGTGGGCGACCCACCCGGTACACCCCCCGCTACGACGCGCTGTTTCCGGAGTACATCCTCAGCGGGATCCAGACGGAGACCATGATCCGCGACCTCTCCCCGATCACCACGAAGGTCAACGGGGTTCTCCATGGACGGAGGACGCACCCGAAGGGCGCCCGCGCGCCGGAGACCTGGGTAACGGAGGCCAACCTCGATCCGACGGGGGCGGACCCGAGCGATCCCAGCCGGCCGGGCAAGGGGCCGATCGACCGGCTCCGTCCGGCCGACGTTCGCCACCTCCACGCCAAGGCGGCGCTGCGCTACTACACCGCGTTCGTGAACAAGGGGGTCACCGGCGTTGATCTGTTCGCGGTCAAGGGCGGAAACCTGGCGCTGGTCCACCCGCGGTTCTTTGCGAGCCTCTCGCGGTCACCGAACGCTTACCCGGGCGATGGCGCGGGTGGCGAGATGCCCCGCGCGGTCCGCAGGCTCACCCACGCGCTGCGGGACGCGGGGCCGGTGCGGGCCCCTCAGTCCCTTTCGCTCCTGAAAGTGTCGGATGACGAGGGCAAGGTGCAGTTCGAGGGGAACGGCAGACGCGGGACCCCAACGCTCTATGACCGAGACGTACTCGCCTTCTTTCCCTTCCAGCTGGCGTCCGGGCGCTGGGTGGCGGCGGTGTACGTGATGACTCGCAACCTCGCGAAGCCGTACGCCGGGGGTACCGAGCCCGGCCGCTACGACCTGCCCGAGGCGCGCTTCCGGCTCACCGTGGGCGGTCTCGATGGACGCCGGGTGAGGGCCCGGGGCACCGATCCACTGACCGGGGCGGATGTGGGCGTCGACGTGATCTCACGCGAGCGGCGGGCGGCCACGATCGAACTCCCGGCAACCGACTCGCCCCGCTTGGTCTTCCTGACCGACCGCTAGCCGCTCACCCATCGGCTTGAGAATTCTGGGCGCGAGACCGATACCGGATCAGGTGCGCGGAATCCTCCGGCTTCTCTGTATGACCGCGGTGATGGCGGCCTGTGCCGTCAGCTCCCGCAGCGGCCGGCACGCTCGACAAGCCGATCGATCCGGCCCAGCAGACCCGCCTGGGCTTCGGCGACCGATCCCACTGGCTCCAGCCCTGGCGCGGGTACCTGGACACACCACCCGCTACCCGCCTGCGCGATGCGATCGGCATCAACTTCAACGTGGAGTACGAAGAGGCGCCGGCCACGGCCGAGCTGCTGGGCCGCAGTGGGTTCACCCGTGCCCGGGTGGAGTTCGGCTGGAACCAGATGGACTATGCCAACCCCACGCGCCTGACGAATCCTGCTCTGCTGCGCCATTACCTGACCTCGCTCAAGTCCAATGGGCATTCGGCCCCTGATCCTGCTGAACGCCAACCACGGGATCCCGGGGCCGGTCCACTCCTTCACCGCCACAACGCGCCTGCCTGCGCCCCGGGGCAGCCGCCGGATATTGCTCGACCCAGGCGAGCGCGGCCGCGGTGGTGCCCGGCAAGACCGGATCTGGACAACCTGGAAGGCGCGCGTGCCGCCGATGTCCTGTTCACGGCCGTCGACGCGTCCGGATGGGCCACGCTGTCCCGTGCCCTGCCTCGCGATCTCGCCGCGGGCGCGCATCGGGCGTCGACGCTCCGCTATGCGCCCTTTGGACCGCCCCTGCTGACGAACGGACGACCCAATCCACTGTTCCAGGAGACGCTGCGCGGCTGGCTGGCATATACCAGCGCGGTCACACGCGAGGCCCGGAAGGTCCTGGGCCGGTCCTTCGACGTGGAGATCTGGAACGAGCTGACGTTCGGCTCGGACTTCCTCTACCAGGAGCGTTACTACGACCCGCCGCGCGAGTCGGGCGGGGGCGACGTGACCGACACGATCCGCGACGCGACCGTCCGGTACCTGCGCAGCCCCGCGACCGGCGTGCCCGGAATCGGGATCAGCGATGGATTCGCCAACCAGCGACCGTGGGCCTCGGGCGCGAACGTCCCGGCGGGACTCACCGCCATCGGCAAGCATCCGTACTACAACCTCAGGCGCTTTCCGGCCGGCTCGGTCTTCAACGAGATCACGCCTGTCGACGCCCTCGGGGGAGAGAGCTTCACCCAGATGGGGACCGCACGCCGGGACCGCTTCGTGCCTCGCTACGACGCATTCTTCCCCGAGTACAGCCTGAGCGGCATCCAGACGGAGAACCTCGTTCGCGACATCTCCCCCATCACCACCCAGCTCTACGACACGCCGCACGGCCGCCGGGTGGCTCCGAAGGGCGGCCGCCCGCTCCAGACCTGGATCACCGAGGCCAATATCGATCCCAACAGCGGCAACCTGGCCGGCGCGGACACCCGGCACGTCCAGGCCAAAGCGGCGCTGCGCTACTTCACCTCGTTCTCCAACAAGGGTGTGGCAGCGGTCCACCTGTACGGCGCCAAGGGCGGCGACCTGCAGCTGATCGATCAGTCCTTCTACGACGCGGTCGGCGCCCGCAGGGGCGGATACCCCGGCGCGCAGGGGGCCGGCGAGACCATCACCGCGGTGGGCAGGATGGCCGACGCCATCGCCGGTGCACGTCGGCTGCGCCGGACGTCGCCACTCTCCCTGGAGCGCATCTCCGACCGCCACGACCACCGGCAGTTCGGGGGCGATGGCACGCGAGCCCACCCCCCGCTCTACAACCGCGACGTGCTGGGTTTCTTCCCCTTCCAGGTACGTCCGCGCGAGTACGTCGCTGCGGTCTACGTGATGACGCGCAACATGGCCAAGGCTTACCGGCGGCGGGTCGGACCCCACGCGCTTCGATCTGCCACCCGAGCGCTACGACCTGACCATCGGCGGCCTGGGCCGGCCACCGATCGTGGCGACCGCAACCGACCCGATGACGGGCCACGACATCCGGTCCGGGTCCGTGGGCTCGGGGGTGGGCGAGTCCGCGTCTCGATGCCGGTGACCGACTCGCCCCGGATGTTGCGGCTGGTCACGGGCGGCGGGCAAGCCAATGTCGCCCTGAAGGTCAAGCGCAAACGGCTCGCGCGGGGCGGCCGCCAGGTGTTCGTCGGCCGCGTACGCTCCGGGCGCGTGGGCTGTGCCCGGCGCATGGTCCTCGCGGTCCAGCGCTGGCGAGGCAAGGGTCGCGGGTGGAAGCGCGTGCGCACGGTCAGCGCGTCCGGTGCACGTGCAGGTGTCTTCCGTGCCTCGATGCGCAACCTACGCCGGGGCCGCTACAGGGCACACGCCACCGCGGCCGCCAAGGGCTGCGGGCACGCCAAGTCGCGCACCGTCGGCTTTCGCGTCAGGTAACGGGCTCGGCGGCCAGCTCCCGGTAGAGGCTCTCGTAACCCTCCACGGTCCGATCCCACCCGAAGCGCGCGCTGTCCTGGCGGGCCGCCGTCCCCATCCCTCGCCTGAGCCCGTCGTCGGCCAGGGCCTCCAACCGCGCGGCGATGTCCGCCGGATCGCGCTCGATGAACCATCCGTTCCGGTCCTGCACCAGCAGGTCCTCGACTCCGCTGACGCGTGACACCAGCAGCGGGAGGCCGGCAGCGGCGGCTTCGTATGTGACCAGCGAGAAGGTCTCGTAGGCCGTGGGCAGGACGAATGCGTCCGCGGCGGCGTAGTAGGCGGCGGTATCGGCCACCGGCCCCTGAAAGTGGATGCGGTCCCCTCGGTAACCCGCCGGGTCTCCCGTTCCGACCACGAGCAGATGCCAGCGCTCGTCCCTGGCCACCGCGTCGACCGCGAAGCGCAGGCCCTTGCGCTCCCAGTCCCCGCCCACGAACAGGGCCAGAAGCGCCTCGTCGGCCAAACCGAGCGTGGCCCTGACCTGCCGGCGCGCATCGCCATCGGGCAGGAACGTCCCGGGGTCGACGCCGTTAGGAACCACCTCGACGCGGGCGGCGGGAAAGAACTCGGCCAGTTCGCGCGCGACACCGGCGGACACGGCCACAAGCCGACGGGTGCGGGCGGGGCGGTAACACAGGCGCTCGGCCAGGGTGCTCATTCCTGCCACGAGCCGTGCGTTTGCACGGTAGGCCCGGGAGCCCCTGCTGCCACGGGCCACGTCGCGCTGGGCCTGAAAGCCACGGTGACAGAAGTGCACGGTCGACAGGTCCGACCGGTTGGCCACCAGAGCGCCGGTGGTGTGTACCAGCCCCCGCCGGTGGCGCCACAGCGCGAACGTGCCGGCCACGAAGAACCACGGGAACCAGAGCGAGAAGGGCCGGCGCGGACCGCGAACGTGCACTACCCGGAGGCGGGGATGAGGCTGCAGTCCGCACTCCCGCGTGATCACGGTCAGCTCGTGACCGCGTGCCAGCAGTCCCTGTCCCAGCTCGCCCAGCTGCCGCTCCATCCCGCCAGGGGTAGCGACCTCGTGAGCGACGAGCGTGACCTTCACGACCGGCTCCGAGGGCTCAGTAGTAGCCGTACCCCGCGCTCTCGTTGCCGGTGAAGTTCGCTACCAGCCCGAACGTCGGGGCGTCGATCCGCTCGAGCTGGTCGCGCAGGTGGTCGGCCTCGGAGCTGGTGATGCGTCCAACGCGGCCAACGATCAGCACCGCCGTGGCCTGGCTCATGAGCGGAATCGCGTCCGCCACCAGACCCGCCGGCGATGTGTCGATGACCACCAGGTCGTACTCGGCCTCGGCTTCCGTGACCAAGCTCTGCATCCTTTCGGAGTTCACCAACTCGGCGGGATTGCTCGGTACCCGGCCCGCCACCACAACGTCCATGGTCAGCGGCTCGGAGGTGCCGTTGTCATGATGAGACACCGGCACGCGGCGCGTGACGTCGATCAGATCCAGTGAGGGATCCGCCAGGTAGGCCGCCAGGCCGGTCTCCTCGCCGATGCCCAGCAGCGGCCCGAGCCTCGGACGCCTTAGGTCGGCCTCGATCAGCAGCACGCGCTTGCCAACGGAGGCGTCCGCCTGAGCCAGGTTCATGGAGACGGTGCTCTTGCCGTCCCCCACGCCGGGGGACGTGACGACCACCGAGCGCAGCTCCGTCTCGGTGTTGAGAAAGCGCAGGTTCGCCCGGAGCATCTGAAACGACTCGGCGTCCGAGGGCTTCAGCTTCATCAGACTGCCACCGTCGGCCTTGGCGAGAGCACGGCTCCGCGGCACGCTCGCGAGCACGGGCAGCCCGAACGCATTTTCCAGCTCCCGGGACCCCCTTACTCGACGATCCAGTTGCTCGCGGGTCATCGCCAGCACGAAGCCGAGCAGGAGCCCCGCGAACCCGCCGATGACGCCGTCGCGCGCGGGCTTAGGCGAGTCGGGCGAGGTCGGCGGGGTGGCGCGTGCGGTGATCTCGGCGTCGCCGTCGACTGTCGCCGCTCGCTGGCGGAGGTCCGTGAGGCGTTGAGCGCTGACGGTTTCGGCAGGTCCTTGATCCGCCCCTGGGGGCGGCCGGTTGCGCTCCGCGACTCTCAACGCGCGCCGCACACGACGCAACGAGGACGTGCGGCGATCATCGATGGCGGCTTGGGCCAATGCGTTTGCGGCGGCGGCTGCCGCTTTCGGGTCCTCGGCCTCGGCGGAAATCTCGATCGATCCCGAATCCTCACCGGAGGCTGCGCTGGCCGACTCGATCACCGCAGCCGCTTCGGCCTCGCCCGTGGTGCGCGACAGCTGTCTGACCGCTCGCTCTCTGACCGGGTCGGCCTCGATCAGCGCCTCCCTGTCTTGAGGGGAGCTGGGGACCCCGGGGGCGAAGTCATCCTGCTGATTGGGATTGGTTCCTCGGAGGAGCAGGGTCGCACTGGCGACGTACTTGTCCTCCTTGCTATTCGAGATCACATAACCGGCGATGGCTCCGACGGCGACCGCGAGCACCACGATCAACCCCCTTCGGCGCAACAAGCCGAAGAAGGCGGAGATGTCTACGCCTTCGCGCCGATGCGTGTCGCCCATGGGTGGTGCCATCCTAGGTCGTCGACTCCAAATTCCTTGAGAAGGGGTTGTAACGGCGGTACCTGGGTCCGGTCAGCCGCACGGGCACACGCGATCTCTGCCTTGCCCCGCCCAGGCTAGGCTCGTTCACTGCGCCGTGCAAGATCATGCCACAAGTTTGGTTGCCCATCCTGTTCTGATCGTCCTGCTCGGCTAGGCCCGAAGCGCATCTCTACGGCGCGCCTCGAACTGTTCCCCGTATGTGTCTCCGTAGCCGTATCCATCGGACGACGACTTCAGACCGTTCACGACCACACCAAGCACCGGCGCCTGAAGGTTGTCGAGCTGCTCGGTGAGGCGTTCGGCCGCATGGCGAGTCGTCTTACCGAGGCGGCCCACGACGATCACCCCTCCCACCTCCTGGATCAGGGGGATCGCATCCGAGACGACGGCCATCGGCGGGGTGTCGATGACGACCAGGTCGTACTCCTGCTCGGCCGCCGACACCAACGAGCGCATCCGCTCCGACTCGAGCAGATCTGACGGGTTCGGGGGCAACGGGCCCGACAGCAACACCTCGACCGTTCGCACCCTTCCTCCATGGGCGTCGGGGAGCGGCACCTCCTGAACCATGTCCTCGAGGCTGGCGTCGCCGGCGAGCACTGTGCTGAGTCCGCGCGCGGCCCGCATCCCCAGACCGCGGGCAATGCCGGGGTGGCGAAGATCGGCTTCGACGAGCAGTACGCGTCCCTCCATCTCAGCAGCCGTGATGGCCAGATTCCAGGCCACCGTGGTCTTGCCGTCGCCTGGCGCCGCGGAGGTCACCAGCACCGAGCGGACGTTGTGATCCACATTGAAGTAGCGAAGGTTGGCGCGAAGCATCCGGAAGGCCTCCCGTTCACCACTGGGGAGCGGCCCCACGCTCGACCGCGCCTTGGCCAGAGCACGGCTATCACTGACCACAGCCAGGATCGGCCGGTCGATGAGCGACTCGAGTTCCTGAGGCTCACGGATCCGACGATCGAGCCGCTCGAGGGCCAACGCACCGAAAAGGGCCGCGAACAGGCCGAAGACAGCGCCGCCGACCACATTCCTGAGGGTCATGGGCGAGGACGGCGAGTCGGGCACCGTGGCGCGTTGGACCAGCTCGGCATTACCCGTCTGTAAGGACGCGAGAACCTGCAACTGGTCCGCGCGCTCGAGAAGCGACTGGCCTTGAGCCGATCGCTGCTCCTCAACGGGCATCTGGTTGTACTGACGCCGGACAAGTCGCTGCGCACCGGCAATTTTTGACCGGTCGGCGTTCCTCCGAAAGGTCACATACTCTTCGGCAAACACGTTGGCGATCCGTGCGGCCGCGGCCGGAGAGGTGTCAGTGACCTCAACGGAGGCCACATCGGACGACCCGACGGCTTCGACTTCCGTCCGTTTGGCCACGTCGGCCCCAGAGAGTCCGTCACCCAGGCGTCGCGCAGCCCGATCGGCTACCACCCGCAGCGACACCAAGCGGATATTGGTGGCCCCCTCACGGTCGGCATCCTGCGCTGGAGCCACGAAGGTGGATCCGAACAGCTTCTGGTCGAACGCCGGGTCTCTAAACAGGAGCGAGGCAGTGGCGGTGTACCGCTTCTCCGCTGTGACCGAAACGATGAGCGCCAACGCCGGACAAAGCGCGAACAGGGCAATAGCAGTCCTCCTCCGTCGACGGAGAAGGTCGACGAAGGCCTGGATGCTTGATGGTTGATCTGATTGCCCGCGGCCAGCCGACACGTCAGCCAAGCGTACACGGCCCTCAGCTGCCGCGCTCTTGCTCAAACGCGACGCTATGAAGGCAAAATGAGCGAATCAGCCCGCGCCGCAGCGTCACGGGGACGCTTCGCCGAGCACAGCAACAGCACCACCCCGAGGGCGGCGATACCTCCCATAGCCTGAAGGAGCGACCCCCGCACCAAGAGGAACTCGTAGGCGGCAAACAGGGGCACAAAGGCGGCGAGGATAGACCCATCGAACCGCGCGTAGCGCGCATCGAGCTCACGAGCGAATGCTCCGAACAGTCCCAGCACGAGCATCACCCCCAGCCATCCAAAGTCCACATATGCCTCCGCCCATAACGGGCACGATAGGTTCGTGGCGCGGTAGCCCAGGTCCTCGCCGATCACGCGGCCTGTATCCGTCGCCTTGCCATCCCATACTTGGCGGGGAACGAAGAAGAAGCCGGCAGCCGCGGCCTGACGGCCATCCGTATGGCCGTGACGGTTGACGTACTCAAAGGCATTCATGCTCTGCTGGAAGGCGTCGTAGTCCTGGGTCAGGTATGCAGCCGAACCCACCGTCACCCCTTGCGTCGATTGATAGCCGCGCCTCGCGAGATCCGCCAAGGGGAACACGACCGCGAGGCTCAGGAGCAACCCGACCACTGCCCATCGCACGCGCCTGGCCGAGGTAAGCGGGAACAGCGCCGCGAGCATCGCAAGGCCCGCGGTGCCGAAGACATACCTCGCACTCGAGATCGGATTGGCTACCAGTGCCACGCCGATCGCACTGGTCACAAGCACGGTCCACTGACTCACCGTAAGCGTTTGCCAACGCCGATAGAGAATCAGGAGGCCGTAGAGCGCGATGATCACTGGCACGCCCCTGACCGCGCCGACCACCGCTCCTTGAGCCAGGTCCCCACCGCCTGTTGCGGTATCCACGGCTGCTTGTACAGCCGAGCGGGGGGTTAGGTACTTCGACAAGCCACCCACGAGCACCGCGCTAACGGCGATGGCGCCGGCACCGATGGCTCCACAAATGACCAGCCGCCGCCCGCTGAGCTCCCTGTCCGCCCAGCGCGGCCCACGCAGCCCGTCTGCGCGCACGTTCAGCGTACCGCCGGCCAGGAAGGCCAGCCCCGCCAACCAGGCCAGGATGGAGGCTTGCGAGCGCTGCCCCGAGGTGTAGGCACCCCCAATCGGGAAGATCTCACTCGTTGACTGCGCAAGGGGCGCGAGGCCGCCCCACAAGTATGCGAAGAGCCAGAAGGCGATTTCGATCAGGGCGGGGCGCCCTACTGCAAACAAAAAGGACAGGCGCCCCGCGGCGAGCAGCGTGAAGCCCCAGATCAGCAGGGTGTCGCGGTGCAGAGGGCGGCTCGTCAGCCCCGGCGCGGCCACGAGCGGCGCCACGAGGCCCAGGGTGAGAAACAGGCAAGCGCCGGCGATCGACGCCCTTGCCCTCCCGCCAACGTCCGTGTCGGAGAATCTCGGCGTTGAAGCCGCTGTAGCGGAAGCGGGAAGTGGCATGGCGGGTCAGGCGATCAAGAGCGCACGAGACTAACCAACCACGGGGAGGTTCCTTAGCCTTTCGATCATGCCTCCGCGGTGGGCCATCTGCAGTCCGTATCACGAAGGGTCGATTCTGGCGCTGGCACGCCACGCCGCCGCATCGGATCGGTTGAGCCGGTTCTACACCACCTCCAGCCTCGCCAGGCTGCAGCCCGTTGCAGCCAGACTGCCGGCGGTCATCGGTGGTGGGCGGGTAACAGCGTTCGTGAATCGAAGGGCAGCTCATGCAATTCCTCCCGACGCAATTACGACTGCGGCCTGGGCCCCGGAGCTAGCCCGGGTGGTGGCAAGCGGGCTGCCCCTCCCCCGCATGCTCCCAGCCGCCCTGATGTATCGCACCAAGACCGACTTCGACTCCGCCGTCGCATCGCGATTCATTGACGAGTGTGAGCCCGAAGTGGTTATCGGAATGTTCGGCGCCTGCTCGGACATTTTCACAAAGGCGCGAGACTCTGGGGTCACATGTGTCCTGAATTTTGTGAACAGCCACCCCGCGTACCACAACAGGATCCTGGGTGAGCTCGCGGGCCTTCCGCGCAACCATCCCGAGATGGTGCCGGCCTCAACGCGAGACGCTGTCGAACGCGAACTCACGTTGGCCGACCTGGTCTTGGTTCCGTCGACCTTCGTTGCCCGGCAACTGCGCGATATGGACGTGACGCCGGAAAAGGTGTCGGTGCACCCGTATGGCGTCGATCGCCAGGTGTTTACCTCCCGGGACCCAATCTCTTCGATCGAGCCGCCAGGGATTCAAGTCGTATTTTTGGGGCAGCTGTCCTATCGGAAAGGACTCGCAACTCTCCTCGATGCCGCATCCTTCCTGATCGGCGAGGATATTTCGTTCTCTTTAATTGGCCCTACAGTCAGCCGTGAAGCCTTTGCAGCGATCCCCAAAAACGTCACGGTTCGGCCTGCGGTCAGCCACAGCGAGGCCGCGGCGGCACTGTCCGAGGCTGACATCTTCGTGATGCCGTCTCTCGAGGATGCGTACTGCCTTGCGGTGCTCGAGGCCATGGCGGTCGGGCTCCCAATCATCCTTACCGACCAGGTCGGCGCCTCGGAGCTAGTGGCGGCCACGGATGCGGGCGACGTGGTCCCGGCCGCGGACGCCCATGCCTTGGCGGCGGCGATCAGGCGAATGGCCCGCGACGCCGCGCGCCGAGAGGCGGCGGGCAGACGCGCACGGGAGGCTGTCGCGGCAGGACCCTCATGGGAGGAGTACGCCACCCATGTCGCGTCCGACATCGATCGCTTGGTCAGGGGTTGAGGGGGCCCGCGACCGGTGGCTGCCGTTCTGCCATCGCCACGGCCGCTCGCCGATACAGCAGAGCCACGAGCGCCACGAGGCTGACCAACGCCGCCACCACATACGCCCATGTTGCCCCGCTGACGCCGTCCAGTGCGATCAGGCCCAGGACGGCCGGAAGATAGACGGCGAGGCTGAGCAGCTCCGCGATGCTTCCGGCGCCCGGAGCACCCGCTCCACGAGCACCCTCGGAGACGACGCGGCGCACGCCGTGGGCCACCGACGCCAGAAGCAGCACGCGCGCAAGCGGGACCGCCGCCTCGAAGTCGTCACCGAAAAAGAAGAGCACGAGCGGTCTCATGAAGATCATGAGCGGTGCGGTGATCAGCGCTACCAAGAAGGCGGTCCGCACGGATGCCCTTACCACAGCACGCCATTGATCGGAGCGGCTGTCACGTGCGGCAACGCGCGGGTAGACCACCATACCTACGCTCTGGGCCACGAGCCGCGGCAGTGAGGTAAAAGCCAACGCCGCCACGTAAAGGCCCAAGTCGATCGCTGGAAGGGCTAGACCCACGATGAGCTGATCGGGACGGAAGCTCTCGAGCGGCGACTGGGAGCCCAGGAGACCACGCGCCCCAAAGTCCACCAGGGACCGGCGCGACGGGACGGGACGATGCCGGCCCGGAAGTGGGCGCGCCGCGCGCGATGCCGCCCTGACCGTGCCCGCCGTGGGCACCCACGCGGCCACCAGCCACACTACGACGAGCATCGTGAGGTTCCCGTCGAGGACGGCGACCGCGCCAGCGCCCACCGCGTAGCCCAATGCATTTCCCAAGCGCCAGAGATTGAACTCTTGGAAGGCCTGCAAACCCTGAAGAAGGGCCAGCGCGTAGCTCTGGACCACCACCGCAGGACCGGCGGTGAGGGTGAGCGCCCCGGCGACGAGCAAGCGCTCGTCGCCGCCGAAGAGAGCGATGACGGCGACGGCATGCAGAGCCAGGAGCAGCGCCGCCTGCACGGCCACCAGCGACCGGATCGACCGCATCAACGGGCGCGCAATCTCGTGGTCACGCGCCACGTGAAGGGTCACGGCAAGCGGTACTCCCGCCATGCATACGATGGCGATCACCACCGGTAGCAAGGTGAGCAGCGCGAGATGGCCGCGATCCTCGGGGCCCAATAGCCGAGCCGCGACCACCCCGCTGACCACCAGAGCGGCTTGGCCTGCGACACCAGTGGCCACCGTGGCGAAGGTCGTCTGGTCGACGCCGATGGTACGCAGCGCGTTCCCACGGCGTTGTGTCCAGCCGGTCCAGACCATGAGGTTGAACTACCCCAGCGCGATGACCGCCGGGGCGGTGGCTGGCTAGGCTAGCCCGGGGGATGTTACTCCGCACCAGACCATGACCATCGGCCTCGTAACCGCCCCCGACGTCAGTTGGAAGGTGATCCGCCAACGCTGGATTGAGCTGTTCGACGCCGCCGGAGTGGACTACGTCCGTCACGACGTAGAAGTGCAGGCGCTCCCCGGGCCCGCCATCCCACACCCCTTCACACGGGTCCTCCTCCAGACCCGCAAGGCCGTACTGCGGGCGCTGGATGACGGGGCCAACACGATCCTGGTGATCACCACCAGTCACTGTGCGCTGTTACCGAAAAGCGTGGCAGGACGGGTGTACGCCTATGGTGATTGCACACCGAGCCAGTTCAGGGAGCTTGGTTATGTGCCACCGCGAGGGTGGCGCCGACACCCTTTGCAGGGACTCATGAGCAGGCGTATCGGACGGTTCATGAACGCCGGTGCCACCGCGCTCTGCCTGACGGATGCATTTCGTCAACGTGCCATGACGGAGTGGGGGTTGCCTCCAGAGCGGGCGCACCTGCTTCCTCCCCCGTTGGACACGGAGACCTTCGCCCCGCGCGCGGCCAGCGCGGAGGCGGGGAAGGACTCACCGCCCCGAGCACTGCGCGGCCTCTTCGTCGGAGCCGATTTTTATCGCAAGGGCGGGGACATCGTCGAGTCGGTCATCGCCGATCCGCGAGCCGGAAGTTGGCACTGGGATGTGGTGACCCCGCACCCGATCGCGCCCCGGCCAAACCTGACGTGGCATCCCTGGGTCGAGATCGACCAGCTCGTGGGCCTTTACCAGCGCGCCGACGTGTTCGTGTTGCCAACGCGCGCCGACACCACGCCGCAGACGTGCGGGGAGGCGGGAGCGTGCGGAACGCCCTCGATAGCGACCGACGTCGGCGCCATGCGCGAGATCATCATCGACGGTGTCACGGGCACGTTGGTGCCCGAACCATCCCCGGACCTGATCCTGGAGGCCCTGCTCGCATACGAGAAGTCGCCCGAGATGCGTGCGCGACACGGACGTGCGGCACGGGCCCATCTCGAGCCGCGCCTGAACGCCGACGCACACCTCGAGCGCCTGCTGGGCATCGTGGCATGACCGACCGGGCGCGGGTCCTCTTCGTCGTGCACTATCCGACGTTCGGGGGCCCGCAGAACCAGGCGTTGCGACTTCACGGCGCGTTGGGCCGGCGTGGCTGGGATCAGGTCGTCTTGTTGCCGGCCGAGCCAGGCAACGCCCGTGGCCGCCTGGAAGACGGTGGCGTCCCGGTTGATACCACGCGATTGGGTCGTCTGCGCGCGGTGCGCGACCCCCGGCTGCTGCTCCGTACGGTGCGGGATTTCCGCCGCGACGTCGGCCGGATCCGTCGAGCGATTCGAATCCATGACATCCAGCTCGTGATGATCGGTGGACTGGTCAACCCGCACGCCGCCGTGGCGGCCCGGCTGGAAGGTCTCCCGCTGGTATGGCAGATAGTCGACACCAGGGCGCCGGTCCTGCTGCGGCGCGCTCTCGTCCCGTTCGTGCTGCGCCTGGCCGACAGCATCCTCTGCACCGGGACGGCTGTCGCCGACGCGCACCCGGGCATCCGGCGGGCCGGACGGAGGCTGCTGACCTTCTTCCCCCCGGTCGACACGGAGCGCTTCCGCCCCGACCGCCAGATGCGTGAGCGTGCCCGGGCCGAACTCGGTTTGGGTCGGGGCGAACCCGTGGTCGGCATGGTCGGCAACGTCAACCCGCAGAAGGGTCATCGCACCTTCGTACGAGCCGCGGCCCGGCTGCGGCAATCCCACCCGGAGGCACGATTCGTGATCTTGGGGGCGTCGTATCCCCAGCACGAGGCCTACAAGGCGGGCGTGTTGGCCGAGGCCGAGACGCTGGGTCTGCTCCGCGACGGTGGGCTGCGGGTGATCGACCCCGCAGACCGGGTCGCCGAGCTGGCGAGCGCGCTGGACGTTTTCTGGCTCACCTCCGACCCTCGATCGGAGGGGATCCCGACCGTCGTAGGAGAGGCGATGGCGCTGTCCATCCCCGTGGTCGCGACGGAAGTTGGCTCGGTGCGTGAGGCGGTGCACGAGGGCCAGACCGGGTACGTCGTCGATCCGTTCGATGCCGACGCGATCGCCCGGACGACGAGCCGCATCCTCGACGACGACGCGCTCCGACAGCGGCTTGGAGAGCGGGCGCGAGAGCACGCGTCGGAGCGCTTTGGCGTAGAGCGATGTGCGGATGTCCACATCGACGCCTTCGAGCTGGCCCGTCGACACGCCCGCGAACGGGCGCGGCGAGGGGGGTGACGCGCTCGTGCCGCTTCGGATCGCTTTCATAACGAATGTCGCGGCCCCGTACCGGGTCGCCCTCTTCGAGCGTCTGGCTCAGCGCGCGGACTGCGAGCTGCTCGTGGTGTTCGAGTCCGCGGGCGAACCGAACCGTTCCTGGGCGGAGCCGACTCACGCCCAGTTCGAGTACGTGGTCCTCGATTCGTTCACGGTCGATCTCTCCCGTATCGCTCCCGACGAGGCGTTCGTTCACGTGCCTCGGCGACTGCTTGCCGTCCTCAGAGCGTTTGGCCCAGACGTCGTAGTCGCCGGGGGGGCCGGGATATGGAGCTCGCCGGCGAATGTGGTCGCGCTCCTGGCCCGACGGGGTCGCTGGGCTGTTTCCGAATGGTGGGAGAGCCCTCAGCGAGCGCGGATGCGCGCACTGCGTCCGCCACGCCGCTGGGCTGTGGCCGAGTGGTGGCAGAGCCCTCACCGCGTCCGGCAGGGCCGGCTGCGGCGGCTGGCGCATCCGTGGGTATCCGCCTTCGTTCGAAGCGGGGATTCTTGGATCGCCTGCGGCTCAGCGTCGTACCGCCAGGTTCTGGCGCTGGGAGCGAGGCCCTCGCTCACCGTCATCGCGCCGAACGCCACTCCCCCACCGGTCAAACCCCGAGCGCGGGCCCCGCGTCCACGAACGCCGTGTCGCTTCCTGTTCGTGGGCCAACTGATCGAGCGCAAGGGCATCCGTGAGCTGATGCAGGCCTTCGAGGCCGCAGGGCGCGGCCGGCTGACGATCGTCGGCGACGGCCCGCTGAAGCCCGCCGTCAAGGAGGCGGGTGAGCGTCACCCTGCCATCGAGTACCTGGGTCACCTCCCCCCGGAGCAGTTGGATGACGTCTACGCCGACCACGATGTCCTTGTCCTCCCGGCCGCATACGAGGTATGGGGGCTCGTCGTCAACGAGGCGTTGGCCTCTGGGCTACAGGTGATTGTCTCGGGCGCGGTGGGTTCGTCTCACGATCTGGTGCGCCACGGCGTCAACGGCCTGGTTGTCCCAGCGGGAAGCCCCGGCGCGCTCGAGGAGGCCATCCGCACCGCCGCGAATTGGAGCCCACCCGACTTCGTCGCCGCCGACGCATTTTCGCAGCCACTAATGGCGGAGTGGTCACTGGATCGAGCCGCAGAAGAGATCATGCGCGCATGCACGCTGGCCATGTTCTAGGGGTCCGGCCGCGCGAGCCAGTGGCCGTCACCCAGCGGCACAAGCTCGTATCCCTCCAGCAGTCTGCGACCTTCCGCGAGAAGGGCATCGTTAGTGAACTCAATGAGGAACTGGGTGTGACGGAGTGCCACGAGCGCCTTGGCGCCTTGCAGCACGTTGACCTCCTGTCGCTCCGCGTCGATCTTGACCAGGTCGGGGGTAGCCCGGCGCTCCAGGAGCTGCTGGTCGAGGGTGGTCACAGGGACGATCCCGCCATGTTGGTCGCCGGCGGCCTGGTCGAGCGTCCACATCAGGGACGAGCCGCCCACCGAGTAGATCGGCAGAGTGCCCGAGCCGCCGCTGACCGCTTCCGCGAGGACCGTGGCTGCAAGATCGTTTGCTCGTAGGTTCCAGTTCAGGCGCCTCCGATTGTCCGGCATGGGCTCAAACGCAATCACGGTGCCAGATGCGCCGACGGCCCGCGCCGCCTGGAGCGTGAAGAAGCCGATGTGGGCCCCGATATCCCAGAAGATGGATCCTGGCTCGAGGATGTCACTTAGAACCATTTGGAGATCCGGCTCGTGTCCACCGGTCCAGTAGTACTTCTCTGACTGCGGGTCGATAAGCATGAGAAGACCCGCGCCCTCCCCCCCTCGTACCGTGACCACGGTTTCGGTTTGGGACAAGGCCCGGTTAGCCAGCGGTCGCAGAACGGACCTAAGAAACCCATACCGTCCGACGAGCTCGGATAGACACCGCGGCGTCCGGTTGAGCAGACGGGCAGTCAGGGATCGAGCCCCCACGGGATCAGCGTACAAGCGCGATCCTGAGATCAGGGCGTAGTGCGCAATCCAGCGATTTCCTGCAATCTCGCCTCGAAGATCTCCGCCAGCGCCGCCGGCACGAAGTGCTCGCGCGCGAAGGACAGTCCCGCCGCCCCGTGCCGCTGGCGCTCGTTCTGGTCCAGCAGCGCTTCCGCGACCGTCGGGCCCAAGGTGTCAAGCCTGCCGTTGTCCACGACCCACCCCGCGCCGGACTCCCTCACGATGCGCGCGGTCTCGGAATGAGGGTCGACCACCGCCACCACCGGTATCCCGTAGGCCATGAAGTTGGAGAGCTTCGAAGGCAGGTTGAACTCGTCCAGGCCGCTGCGCTGGCTTACCAGGGCCAGGGTCGCGCCTCTCAGGTGACGCTCGAGCTCCCGATCGGGAACCACGTCGGTCAGCTCCACCCGTGGGGTGTCGATCGCCCTTCGCACCGCCTTGAACGCGACTCCTGCCCCTGTGATGACCAATCTGGCGTCAACCGCGGCCAGTTCGGGCGACGCCTGAAATGCCCTGACAACCGCTTCCAGCCCCTGGGAGTGCCCGATGTTGCCCATGCTGAAGACGATCGGAGCGCCAGGCTCGGACCTGCACCCCGCGTCGGAAGGCCACTCTCGGGTCGTGAAGTTGTAGATGTGACTCAGCTTCTGAGCCGGCACTCCCTTGTCCAGGAGGTTCTGTTCGAAGGTCTTCGAGATCACGACCACATGGTCAGCTGACTCATAGGCTGCCCGCTCGAGCCGTCGCGCGGTCCGCAGAACTGCCGGTGATTTGACCAGACCCGTGGTCAACGCCCCATCGGGCAAGACGTCCTGAAGCCAGAGCAACCACGGGACGTTGCGTAACCGGGCATTTGCCATCGCAGGCATGAGCGCCGGGAACGAAGGTGAGACAACCACCATCGCGTCCGGCCTGCTGAGCCCTAGCAGCGCAAGAGATTGCGCCGCGGTGAAGCTGAACTCCTGGACCAATCGCCTGGCCAGGCGCCCCCGGCCGGCGATCAGCGGAAGCCGGAGGACCGGGATGCCGTCGCGCTCCTCGCGGTATGGCGAGACCCTGGTGCCCCAGTGAGGGTGGGGATAGTGCGGATGCGCAGCCACGACATCCACGTCGTGCCCGCGGTCTCGCATCGTTCTGGCCCAGGTCGAGGCGACCGGGGCAATCCCGATCGGCTCAGGGTCATAGTTGTAGCTCCATAGTTGTAGCCGCACAGAGGTACCTGAAGTCGAGCCACCGCAACAACATCCAGTAGCTACGCGGTGGGAACGACTATGCCCACCTCATACTGACGGCGCTAACGCTCTGACAACTTCCGGAACGGCATCGCCGCACCATCGGGGAACTGCCACCCATCGGCCTGCGCCTCCGGCGACAGTGCATTCTGGCCACTGACGACCCAGCCCTGGCGCCGTAGCTCCCATTCGGAGTTGGTCGGCGCCTGAACGCCCGTCACCGCACACGTGTGGCGAGCACCGCCGCCCTTCCGGCGCCTGCGTCCCCGCCCGATCCTCGGCAGAGACCGGGACGGCTTCGCCATCGGTGGCGGCTCGTGAAAGGCCGGCGCCCGCTCATCGGTCAGATCGCCGGTGGCATGCCGCGGCTCCTCGCCGGGCTGCGGATCAGGCCTGGGCGCCCGTGCCGGACGGGCCGCGGGCTCGGGCGGCCGTTCGCCGACCTTCGACTCCGGCTCGAGCCGATCCAGGGACTCGGGCTTCCCACCCGCGATCAGCGCGTTCAGCCGCCGCTCAATCGCCGCCCGGCGCTCGCGCTCTTGCTCTCCCTCCGCCCGCACGGCCTCGAGAAGGGCGAGTGCGTCATCGGCTGTACGCTGCGCCTCGGCTCGCTTGGCGTCCTGGCGCGCGGCGTCCTTGGTGGCCTCCATCTCGAGCCGGTCGCGTTCGGCTCGAACCTCGCGTAGCTCCCGGGCGGCCTCCTCGCGCTCTTTGCGGGCAGACTCCTGTACCTCGAGGATTCCGTTGAGGCGCTCCTCGAAGGCCGTGTCGACGCGTCGCTCGGCGTCAGCCAACTCCGCAGTCTTGGTCGCCAGTTGCTCCGAGGCATCGGCCGCGAGCGCCTCCGCCCTCTCGCGGGCTTCCGCCTCGGCGGCCGCTTCGGAACGCGCTGCCGCCAGCCGTGTCTGCATCTCGTCCCGCAGTGCAGAGATCTCAGCGTCGTGTTGATCCTGCTGCTCGCGTAACTGGGCGGCGGCCTGTTCTGCAAAGGGCTGCTCGGGGCTCCGATCGAGTTGTTCGTCGGCTCGCTCGGGCGTGGCCTCCTCGACCGGCGCAGGGGGTGCGGTCTCGGCCGTGGGCACCCCGGTGTCGGCGAGCAGCACGTCCACGACCGCATCACCATCCACATCGGACAGAGGCGGGTCGGTGCGTAGCCCGACAGCCGTCAGGCGGGCGCCGACCTCCGCGCGAGCCCCGGGCGTGTCGTCCTCGAGGCCCATGGAAGCCTGCAGCGCGGCAACACGGTGCGGGGTAGGGCGTCCTGCTCGCTCTACGGCACTACGCAGGTACGCCTCGGGCCGGTCTGACCGGCCCCTGCCAAAGAGCTTCATTCAATCGAGACTAGGGGACGCCCGATCCTCGCGCAAACCAGCGCTCAGCCACAGTTGGCGAGCTACCGGCACCCGCGCCGAGCCTATACTACGACCGTGACCGAAGCCCTGCGGGAAGGCATCGAACTCGGCGGTTACCGCGATCGACGCGACCACCGGCAGTCAAGCCACGGGGACGCTCTACCGAGCGACGCAGATCGACACCGGCAAGACTGTCGACCCTTCACGTCATCGCCGGGCGCCTGGCACGGGATGGCCTGTTTCGCGAGCGCTTCCACCGCGAGCTGCAAGCGCTCTCCGCGCTGTCGAATCCCCACCTGCTGACCGTCTTCGAGACCGGTGAGGAGCCCGGCGGTCGACGAGTTCGATCCCGTCCGCCTCTGGGCCGCCGTCGCCCCCTCCCCGGGCCCGGACCTGGCAACGGTTTCGCTGCACCAGGACAAGCTCACGCCGACCCAGGCGGCGCACCTCGTGGCCCAGGCCGCCGAGGCGCTCGAGGACGCCCATGCCGCCGGGGTCCTTCATCGCGGCCTCGAGCCCGGGAGCATTCTGGTGGACGAGGAGAACCGGTCCGCGCACCTCGGGGGCTTCGGACTGGTCGATGACGGCGCGGTGGAGGGCGGGAACCGGCGACATCCATCGCAGCGCCTACCCACCGTCGCCGGACTACGTGGCCCCGGAGCAGATCTCCGGCAAAGACGTCGACCACCGAGCCGACGTGTACGCGTTGGGTGGCGTTCTGTACTTCGCGCTGACCGGTCGGCCTCCGTTCGCGGGCGCGAGCATCGAGGACATCCTCAGCGGTCATCTCCGCGGGAAGGTTCCTGTTCCCAGCGAGATCGTCAGCAGCGTGCCCGAGACCCTCGACGGTGTCGTGGCTCGCGCACTGGCCAAGAATCCGTCCGACCGGTACGGATCGGCCGCGGAGTTGGCGGACGATCTCCTGCTCAACGTGGGCGCCCGGCCCCGGCGTCCACGAAGCAGCCCCGAGCCGATCGCGGCGGCCCCGATCGCTCCCGACGAAGTCCGACGAGGCGCCCGAGCCGGTCGACCCGGGCACCGCCGCCGAGAAACAGCGGGTGATCCAGGCCTGGACCGACGCCGTCAGCGCCGGTGGACGACTGTGGTCCCCCTCGGCGGCCGGCTCCAGCGTGGCCGCCGCGGGTTCGGCAGCGGCGCCCGCGCCCGAAGAGGACGGTCCGAGCGATCGCGGCGACTTCAGCCAGTTCGACAGGCTCGCCGCCGGCGGGCCGCAAGGGAAGGCGCCGCCACGCCGGCACGGCTGGCGACCCGGCCGCGGCCGCGCAGGAGACCGAACGGGAAGCTGAGCCCGATCCGGCGCCCGACGGGGAGGAGAAGCGGCTGCCTGAGCTGGTGGATCCCACCACCGCGCCGAACGCGTCCGGTGGATCCGGTCTCGCGCCCGCGACGTGGCCTCTTGGTCGGGCTCGGCGCCGCGCTGCTGATCGCGGCGCTCGCCGTTGGCGGCATCGTGCTGGCGGGCGACGGTGGAGATGATGACGATGAGCCGGACAGGGCCGCTGCACCACAGAAATCGCCCTCAGAGGCTCCAGCCCCGAAGGCACCGGAGAAGAAGGAGCCCCCGGCGAGAAGAAGCGCCTGCCGCACCGAAGGCGCGGGCCTCGCTGATTTCCTGGCCGGACCGGGAGGGCTTCACCGCCGTGGTGTACGCCAATCCGACCGACCGAGCGGAGGCGACCGCACGAGCGCGGAGGGCCGCCGCGACCGGCGTGAAGGCCGGCGTCCTGCGCTCCGATGACTACGGCAGCCTGCAGTCCGGGGTCTGGGTGGCGTTCGCGGGTGTTCACGCCACCGCTGCGCAGGCCCAACGGACGGTCGACCGGATGAAGCGCGAGAAGGTGGCAGGGCAGCCCTACGTACGCCGGATCGGCGCCCAGCCTTAGGCGCTCTGCTTGGAGCGGCCCTTCTTCTTCTGGTCGTAGTCGTAGTAGTAGTCGCTCTTCTGCGACGAGAAGAAGTTGGCGACCACGCCAAGCGGGCGGGCGTTCAGGAGGCTGAGCTGCTTGCGCAGCGCCTCGGCGGCGCGACGTGTGGTGTGTTCGAAGCCGCCGACCACCAACACGCCCGAGACCTGGGGCACCAGCGAGAGCGCGTCGGACACCGTCATGAGCGCCGGGCTGTCGATGATCACGTAGTCGAAGCGACGCTCGAGCTGGCCGATGACCCAGCGCATCCGCGCGCTCTCGAGCAGCTCGGAGGGATTGGGCGGCAGGGGGCCGCTGGGCATCTCGACGAGCATCCGCGACTCCTCGGACACCGCGTCGTAGGTGATCGGCACCTCGGTCAGTGCCTGGTCGAGCTCGAAGCCGGCCAGGACCAGGGACAGGCCGTCCTCGGCAGCGGGCACGCCCGAGTCCTGCTTGCGCAGGTCGGCGTCGACCAGCACGACGCTGTCGCCCATCGAAGCCATGGTGATGGCCAGGTAGCGCGCGATCGTCGACTTGCCGTCGCCCGACACGGGGCTGACCACCAGCACGGACTTCGACGTCTCGTCCACGTTGAAGTAGCGCAGGTTGGTGCGCAGCGCGCGGAACGCCTCGGCCTCCTCGGAGAAGCCCAGGGTCTTGCTAAGCGCCTCGTCGCGTCCGCGCCGGCCGCGCTTCGAGAACGTGCGGCTGCGAGGGATGCGGGCCAGGACCGGAAGCTCGTAGACCTCCTCCAGCTCCTCGAGGCTCTTCAGGCGCCGGTCGAGGCGTTCGAGCAGGTAGGCCAGCAGCACGCCGAGGATCACGCCGGCCAGGAGACCGAGCAGGATGTTGCGCACCAGGTCCGCGCGGGCCTTGTCGTCGCCGCTGCGGGCGGGCTGGACCACCTCGGCGCGGCCGGCCTCGACCGACCGCTGGAAGGCCAGGGAGGCGCGCTGGCGACGAAGCTCGTTCGCCGACGAGCCCTGGCCGCTCTCGTTCAGACGCCTGATGGTCGAGTCCAGTGCCTGGATCTGGTCGTCCAGGCTGCGCTGCTCGCGCCGGCGGCGCGTTGCGATGTAGGCGCGCCGCGTAGGCGTTGGCCCTGCCGGATGGCCCGGCTCTCGGAGCCCTCCGGTGGCCGTGACGTCGACAAGGTCGGAGTTGTTTCGGGGATCGACCTCGATCGCGTCCTCGAGCTCAGCGGGGGAATCGCCCAGCCTCCGTGCGGCTGTGGCGGCGACCGATGGCAGGTCGATCAGGCCGCCGCTGGTGTTCGCGGCGCGATCGGGATCGGCCTGCCGCGCCTCGCTGCCCGACCGCGGGACGCAGCAGCAGCGTGGTGGTGGCCTCGAACTCCGATCCGCGCGCGAGGGTCAGCGCCGCGGCTGCCGCCGGCAGGATCAGCAGCGCGAGCAGGAAGGCCCAGCGGCGGTTGCGCAGCATGCGCAGGAAGCGAACCGGAGCGCTGTCGCGATGGGTCACCCAGGTGGCGGGCGGCCCGGTCTCCGGGGCGTTGCCGTCGCCTCTGGTCGCTGGCGGGGTGGGCATGAGGCGCCAGAGTACATGCGTTGGCACCCCCGGGCGCTCATCGGGAAACGGCGTGCGCGGCAACTAACATCGGGCGTTCGGTGATCGACCTTCACAGCCACATTCTTCCCGGCATCGACGACGGGCCAGGGGATCTGAAGGGGGCGATCGCGCTGGCCCGTGCCGCAGTGGCAGACGGAACCACGGTCATCGCCGCGACACCGCACGTTCGCGAGGACTATCCGAACGTGCACCTGCGGGAGCTGGGCGACCGCTGCGCGCGCCTGAACGAGGCGCTTCACGACCACGAGGTGCCGCTCGAGGTGATCGTCGGCGCCGAGGTGGACGTGGTCTGGACCCGCACCGCCAGCGACGAGGAGCTGCGGATGGCCACCTACGCCCAGGCGGGAAAGGAGATGCTGCTCGAGACACCGTACGGCCCCCTCCCCCCCGGCTTCGAGGACTGGGTGTTCTCGCGGATGTCGCCGGAGGGCATCCGGGTGATGCTGGCCCACCCTGAGCGAAACCCGAGCTTCCAGCAGAGCCCCGAGCGGCTGGCCGAGATGGTCAGCCGGGGCGTGCTGGTGCAGGTCACGGCGGGCTCGCTGGCCGGCAAGCGCAAGTCGGAGTCGCGCAAGCTCGCGCGGTGGCTGGTCGAGGAGGGCCTTGCGCAGGTGATCGCCTCGGATGCCCACAGCGCCCACGAGTTCCGGCCGCCGCTCCTGTCGGCAGGAGTGGAGGCGGCGTCCTCGGTCGACGCGGCTCGGGCCCGGTGGATGGTCACCGACGGGCCCACGTGCCGTGCTCGACAGCACGCCCCTGCCCCCGATGCCTGTGGTGGAGCGCAAGGGGCGCCTCGGAGGGCTTCTAAGGGGCTAGGGACAGCGAGCTAGCCGTCGTGCTTGTGGACGTACGGGCGGAACGGCAGCATCGCGCCCGGCGGCAGCTGCCAGCCATCCTCTCGGCATGAAGGGCAGAGGAGGTTGGCTTCCACCACCCACCCGGTGCCCTGGAGCTGCGCCTCGTTCGTGGTCTCAGGCTGGCGATGGCAGACCGCGCACACCTGGTGCTGGCGGCCGCTTCCGGAGCCGAGCCCCAGCCGGGAGCGCAGCCCGCGGCGACCGTGCCGCTGGGCCGGCTCGGCGGCCGCCTGCGGCACTCCCATCATCGGTGGCGGCGCCGGCGCCCGCTCGGGGGAAGGCTCCGCTTCGGTGGGCTCGGCCTCGTCTGGTTCGGCCGCAGGTTCATCGAGCGGCGGCGCCTCGGCTTCGACCTCCGGCTCGAAAGGTTCGGGCTCCCTGGCAGCAGCCTCCGGCAGCCGCTCCTCGGCGGCCGCGTCACCGCCCCCGCCGTTCGCGTCGGACACCGGCGGACGCGTTGTCCCCGCCTCGGCGGGCGGAAGCATGCCTGCGACCTCCAGCTCCACCCGGCGGCCGCGCTCCTGCTCGGCCTCCGAGCGCGCCTGCGCGGCCTGTTCCTCGGCGACCTCGACCCGGTGGTCGGCTTCGGCCCGCTCGTCCTCGAGTTCCTTGAGGCGGGCGAGCGCCGTGGTTGCTTTTTCCTCGGCCTCGGCGCGCTGCTTGCGCGCGTCCTCCAACGCCGGCTCCAGCGGTTCCAGCTCCTGTACGCGTGAGTGCTGCTCGCCGAGTTGATCCTCCAGCCCCGAGGCTCGCTCACGTTCGTTCTCCAGGCTCTGCTCGAGCTCCTGGGCCCGCGCCTCGAGCTGGGCGTGCTGCTCACGCTCGCCCGCCCGGGTCTCCTCGAGCTCCGCGAGTTGCCCTTCGACCTCGGACCGCTGCTCGCGCTCTGTACCCAGCGCCTCATCGAGTTCCGCACCCCGGGCTTCAGCCGCCTCGCGCTGTTCGCGCTCGCCAGCCAGCGCTTCGTCCAGCTCGGCGTTGCGCTGCTCGGCGCCGGAGAGCTCCTCGATCCGAGCCTCGAGCTGCTCACGCTGTTCGGACTCTGCGTCCAGGGCGTCCTGCAGCTCGCCGGCCCGAGTCTGTGATGCCTCGCGCTCCTGTTGCTCCGCGGCGAGAGCATCGTCCAGTTCCGTGCCACGAGCCTCCAGCTGCTCGCGCTGCTCACGCTCGGACGCGAGCGCCTGTTCCAGCTCCGTCGCCCGCGCCTCGGCCGCCTCGCGCTGCTGCTGCTGCTCCGCGAGCGCCTGCTCCAGCTCGTTGCCCCTGGTCTCGATGGCGAACCGGTTGCCGCGCTCGGTCTCCGCCTCGGCCTGGGCCTCCTCGATCTTCGATCGCAGTTCGGCCGCGGCCTCCTCGGCCGCCGCACGCTGGCGCCGCTCGTCCTCCACCTGTTCGTTGGCCGCGCGCACCTGCTTCTCGGCCTCTTCGAGCCGGCGCTTGTTGCGCGGCTTGATCTCCTGGCGGGCCTGCTCGGCCTCCTGGCGGGCCTGCTCGGTCTCCTGGCGGGCCTGCTCCGCTTCGGCACGGGCTGTGTCGGCCTCCTGGCGAGCCTCCGCGGATGCCGTCTCGATACCCGATCGCTCCTGCTCGGCCTGTTGCAGGCGGCCGGTGAGATCTTCGAGCTCTGTGGTGCGGCTGTCGAGCTCCTGCTGGAGCGTTTGGCGCTCCTGCGTGAGCTGGGCCTCGGTCTGCTCGAAGGAGCGCTTGGACTCGGCGACCCAGCTCTCCGCGTCGGCCTTGGTGGTCTCGAGTTCCTGTCGCGCCTGCTGGAGCTCGGCATCCAGCTCTGCGACGCGGGCGTCCAGGGCGTTGGAGCGCTCCTCGGCGTCAGCGAGCTGCTGGTCGCGCTGCTCGCTCTGCTCGCGCGCGCCGCTCAGCTCGGATTCCAGTTGGCTGACCCGCTCCTGCTGTTCGGAAAGCTCGGTCTGGGCCCGCTCGAGCACCTCCGCGGTCTGGGCGACCCACTTCTCGGCGTCGCTCTTGGTGGTGGCCGTCTCGGCCTGGGCCTCCTCGAGCTGGCGGGCCAGCTGGCCGTTTCGCTGCTCAGCCTCGGCTCTCTCGGACACGAGCTCGTCGAAGTCGGCCTCGACCTGGGCGCGGGCCTCCTGCTCCTGGCGCAGCTCGAGGCGCACCTCCTCGACCCGCCGCTTGACCTGGGCCACCTCGAGCTCGCGGCGCTCGTGCAGACGCTGCTCGAGCAGCTTGCGTGCCTCCTCCTCGGCGCCGGCAAGCTCTGCCAGCCTCTGGTCGAGGTCGGCCTGCTCCGGCGAGTCCGCGTCGGGGTTGCCCTCGGACGTCATCGCGCCCTGCTCCCCGGTCGGTCCGCTGCCTTGGGGCTGATCTTCCGTGCGCCCCTCCGCCAACTCTGCATCATCTGCTGCCCTTCTTGGCCTAATTCTCATTCACGGTCCTGTGCTCGGCCCTACGGTTACCACAAGCGTGCCCATCGCGCTTGACGTCCTGCAGGAGTGTCATCAGAGTAGCTCGTGCGGGTAGGATGTGGTCAGGACGCCCTCGCCCCGCGTCGTCCCGTTCCAATGCGATTTCGCCAGTTGTGACGACCAAGGAGCCAGAGCCAGTGAAGGTACCGCCGTCCGACTCGGAGGACAACGCCGCCTCCGAAGACGCGCCGAAGTCCAACGGCGCGGCCCCGGTTGACGAGATGAGTCTCGAGGAGGCCCGCGCCGCACTCGCGCGCGAGCGTGAGCGCACCGGCGACCTGGAGCGACGGCTGACCGCGGCCACCGGTCGCGAGGCTGAGAGCTCGACCGCCCTCTCCCTGCTTTCCGAGGCCCAAGAGGAGGCCGAGCAGCAGCGCCGCCAGCGCGTCGAGCTCGAGCGCCGGATGCAGCAGCTGATCGAGAGCGAGCGCAGCGCGCGCGAGCGCGAACAGGCCGAGTCCGAGCGCCTGCTGGCCGAGGCCCGCGAGGCTCGCGCCGAGGCAGAAGCGAGCCTGGCCGACCAGCGCGAGGCGGCCGAGACCGAGCGCCGGCAGCGGGCCGAAAGCGAGCAGGAGGTGGCGGCCCGGACCTCGGCGGAGCAGGAGCTGCGCGCGTCCGTGGAGCGGCTCGACCGCCAGCTGGCCGAGGCGCGCGGCGAGATCGACCGTGACCGCGAGCACCAGGCAGAGCTGCAGCAGCGCATCCAGGCGCTCGCCGACGGCGGCCGTGACGCCCGCGCCACCGTCGACCGCCTGAACAGCTTCCTCGAGAACGCGCGCGCCGAGGCCGAACGCCAGGCCAACGCCCGGGCGGCCGCGGAGAGCCAGTTCTCCGAGCTGCAGGAGGCTGCCCGTTCCGCGCGCGAGGAGGCCAAGCAGCGCAGCGACGAGTTGATCGTGGCCGAGCGCAAGGCGCTCGAGGCGCGCGAACACGCCGAGAAGGAGCTCGGTGACCGGGCTGAGATCGAGCAGCAGCTCGAGCAGACGCGCACGGAGGCCGAGAAGCGGCTGCGGGAGGCGACTGCCGAGGCCAAGGAGGAGCTGCGCAAGCGGGTCGAGGTCGAGCGCAAGAACGAGCGCGCGCTGAACGAGATCGAGCGCCTGTCCGGCCAGCGAGAGGCGCTGGAGGAACGCTTCGAGGAGGCAAAGCAGGCCGTTAAGGCTGCCCGCTCGCGGGTCGCCGACATCGAGAACGAGCTCAAGCAGGCCAACCGCCGCGCCTCCGAGGCCGAGCGCGAGGCCGAGCGCGAGCAGCGCCTTCGCACCACGATCGAGGAGCGCCTCTCAGCGCTCGCTCAGGGCGTACGCGGTTCCGACGTCGACTAGCGCCCGCCGCCCGCGGGCGGCGTGGTGACCATCGTCGCCAGCGGCTCCTTGAACGCCGAGACGAGGCCGTGCGACGAGAACGCGAGCGGGAACGCCGTCGCCAGCGGGCCCTCGTTTCCCGTTGGCGTGACAAACACCTGGGCGCACTCGGCGCGGATCTGATCGAGCGAGCTGAAGATGCTGTAGTCCCAAGCGATGCCGTCGCCCTGCGAGTAGTACCAATCGTTGCCCCCGCGCCGGCGGCGATTGACCCGCCTGAGCAGTCCCGCCCGGTGCAGAGCCAGCCGGGCAGCGCGGAGCGGCAGCGACCCCGCCCCGAAGATGTTCAGGTCCGAGATGAACACGGCGCTTCGCGCCACACGGAGCATCTCGCCAACCACGATCGACGGTTCGGGCACGTGGTGCAGCATTCCGGTCTCGACCACGGCGTCGAACTGACCGTTTGTGTAGGGGAGCGCGTCGCTCACGCAGCAGTCGAGTGACTCCGGATCCAGGCCGTGCTGCTCGATCCCCACGTCCAGCAGCGCCCTCGAGGGATCGTTGCCGTGCACGTGGATGCCCGGAATGGCCTCCTTGAGGAACCGGATCCCCAGACCCGTGCCACACCCGGTGTCCAGCACGCTCTTGGCCTCCATCGCCCGCAGATACGCGGCCACCTGACCGAGAGCCAGCACGTGCTCGGCGAAACCGTGCATCGTGTCGTATGTCTGGGCGGTGTCGGAGTAGTAGGCGCGCTGGCGCTCTACAGCGGCAGCTATATCGCTTCCGGAGCTCAGAGTCCCTGGCGACCGAGTACGTAGGCGACCGTGCGCAGCAGAATCTTGATGTCGCCCCACAGCGACCAGGTGGCCACGTAGAGGTAGTCGAGCTTGACCATCTCGTCCAGCGGTATGCGCGCAGAGCCGAGCACCTGCCATGGCCCGGTCATGCCGGGCGTCAGGTGCAGCCGGTGGCGATCCCAGCCCTCGATCTGCGAGTCGTCCTCGCCGATGAGCGGACGCGGCCCCACGAGGCTCATCTCGCCCTTGAGGACGTTGTAGAGCTGGGGCAGCTCATCCAGTGAGGAGCGGCGCAGGAAGTGCCCAAAGCGGGTGATCCGCGGGTCGTCGGCGATCTTGAACAGGCCGTCGGCCTCGTTCTGGTCCTGCAGGCCCGCCTTCAGATCCTCGGCGTCGTCGACCATGGAGCGGAACTTGAGCACGTCGAAGACCTCGTCTCCCTTTCCGATGCGTGGCTGACGGAAGAACACGGGCCCACGCGAGTCGAGCTTGACCGCGACCGCGATCACGCCGAGCAGCGGCGCCAGGACAAGCAGCCCGGCCGCCGAACCGAAGACGTCGAAGCTGCGCTTGACGGCGAGCGACGAACGCGTGAGCCCGAAGCGTCTGACGCCCAGCACCCGCAGTCCGTCCACATCGTCGACGACCACGGAGGAACCGACGATCTCCAGGAGCCGCGGAAGCACGCTGACGTTCAGTCCGAGCGACTTGACCGCCCGCACCAGGTCGAGCACATCCCCGTGATCGGTGCTCCGCGGGGCGATGATCACCCGCTGGATGTCGTGCTCGACGGCCATCTCGGCCACCGTCGCCAGCGGGGCCTCGGCCTCACCGATGCGCACCGACGTGATCGCGGCGACCATCTCCGCGTTGACCCGGCCGCTGGCCTCGATCTTCGTCTCGCGCGCGCTCGCACGCCTCGGGGTCGCCCAGCAGCAGGCAGCGCTCCGCCGGACTGGTGCGCCGCGCGATGCTGCGCGCCGCCACACGTCCCACCAGCAGCAGCAGAAAGAGGCACAGCCACAGGCCGAGGACCTGGTCACCGCCGAAGAGCCCGAGCTGAAGCTCCCCCGACCCGATCCACAGCAGCAGCGAGAACAACGTCGCGAGCTGGAACAGCTTGGGCGCCTCGTCGAGAGTCGACTTGCACAGCACCAGCTCGTCGCGGTCGTAGAGGCCGAGCAGCTTGCTGATGACAAGCACCAGCGGCAACGCGAACGCGAGCTCCCATCGCAGCTGATCGGCGCCTTCGCCAAGCAATGGGATGCAGACCGCCATCGCCGCAAGGCAGGACGCCAGGTCGGCGACACCCAGCATCCGTCGGTAGCGTTGATTCAGGCTCCGGGTGCGAGCCGAACTGTCGGCCTGGGGCAGCGCATCGACCAGCTGCTCCGCGGCCGGGATGACTGGCTCCCTGCCGTGCAGGAGGCGCGGACCAATTTGACTCCGGAGGCTTGGCCCCGGCGTTTCGTTTTCTCGGATCGACTGTTCCATGTCTGACAAGACAGGGCGCCCCTCCCTCAACAAACAGCGACGCGAGACGGCGGAGCTCCGCTCCGCCTTAGGACGAGACCCCTGTTACCCGTCCCCTTAACCTACGCGAAATCTCCGAATCCGCCAGTGCGGAGTTTGGCAAATCTCTGGTTGCCGGTCTAGCGCGCGGTCAACCGCGCTCTAGACCCGCGCGCTGCCTCTGCCAGGGCGGGGGGGAAGGCTCGGAGCCGCCGACGAACGTGACTCGCGCGGCGAGGCAGCCCCGCGGCCGCGTGCGGCAACCAGTGCCAGCACGCCCATCACCGCGTTGACCACCAGCCAGAGGCAACCAAGCGCTATCAGCAGCTCACTCCCCATCCGAAGTGTGACTATTACCACCTCGCGCGGATGTCTAACCTCGAGTCGATCTGCTTTCTGCCCAGCAAGCGGAAAGAGCACGCCGGCGGCCAAGGTGCTCAGACCGGCTTCGCGCCCGGGACCGTGCCCTCGGCGGCCGGCTCGGCCAGCGTGACGGCGTCGTCATGGGCGCGCGCCTGGCCGTCGATCTTGGCCTGCTCGCGGATCGCAGCCGCCTCGGCGCGCGCCCGCGACATCATCTCGGCGATCACGGCGTTGGTGTCGGCCATGACCATCTTGCGCACGCCGTCGATCTGGGCGGCCGCCTGCTGACGCAGCTGCTCGGCCTCTGCGCGGGCGGTGGCCAGGATCTGCTCGGCCTCCGCGCGCGCGGCCGCCAGCAGCGCCTGCGCCTCGATGTCCGGCGAAGCCGCCTCGGGGGCGGCCTCCGGCTCAGCCCGTCGGCGTGACCCGATATGCATCGAAGACCGATTCGATGTTGCGCAGGCGGCCGATGCAGGTCTTCAGCGCCTGCAGGTCACCGACCTCGACCACGAAGCGGTTCTTGACCATCGGATCGACGGTCGTGCACCGCGCCTCCAGGATGTTCACGCCCGTCTCCGCGAAGGTCCTGGAGAGATCCTCGAGGAGACGCGTTCGGTCCCAGCCGTCGACCTCCAGCTCCACGCGGAAGGAGTTGCCGGAGCCGCCCTCGCCGTCCCACGAGACGGCGGTGAAGCGCTCGGGGTTCTTCATGAGCGCCTTGGCGTTGGAACACGACTCGTGGTGGATCGTGATCCCCTTGCCGAGCGAGATGTAGCCCACGATCGGGTCGCCGGGGACCGGCCGGCAGCATTTGGCCAGGCGCACCGCGACGTCGGTCAGGCCGTCGACCGTGATGCCGTACGAGGTCGAGGAGCCGGTGGGCCGCTGCTGCTGGTCGCGCTTGGACGCGAGGTCGGCGACGGCGTCGTCGATGTCGATTGCCGCCTCGCCCGCGCGCAGGCGCGCCATGACCTTCTGGGTCACGGTCTTGGCGGAGATCTTGGCGCCGCCGAGCGCGACGTAGAAGTCGTCGGCCTTCTTGAAGCCCATCTCGCGGATCACGTCGGCGAGCAGCGGCGAGCCGGCGATCCGCTGCGGCGGCAGGCCCTGGCGCTTGAGCGCCTCCTGGAGGATCTCGCGGCCCGTGCGCTCGGAGTCCTCGCGCCGCTCGGCCTTGAACCAGGCGCGGATCTTCGACTGCGCGCGGGTGGTCTTGGCCAGCGACAGCCAGTCGCGTGACGGGCCGCGCTCCTTCTTCGAAGTCAGGACCTCGCAGATGTCGCCGGACTGCAGCTCGTACTGCAGCGGCACGATCTTGCCGTTGACCTTGGCGCCCACGCAGCGGTGTCCGACGTCGGTGTGGACCGCGTAGGCGAAGTCCAGCGGCGTGGCGCCGGCGCCGAGCGACTTGACCTCGCCACGCGGCGTGAACACGAACACCTCTTCGTCGAACAGGTCCGCCTTCAGCGTCTTGGCGAACTCCTGCGGGTCCGACATCTCCTTCTGCCAGTCGACCAGCTGCTTGAGCCACTCGACGCGGTCCTCGGGCCCCTTGGCGCCATCCTCCTTGTACATCCAGTGCGCGGCGATGCCGTACTCGGCCGTGTCGTGCATCTCCTGCGTGCGGATCTGGATCTCCAGCGGTCTGCCCTCGGGCCCGATCACCGTGGTGTGCAGCGCCTGGTACATGTTGAACTTGGGCATCGCGACCCAGTCCTTGAAGCGCCCGGGCAGCGGCTTCCACAGCGAGTGGATCACGCCGATGGCGCCGTAGCAGTCCTTGACCGACCCGACGAGCACGCGCATGGCGGTCAGGTCGTAGATCTCGTTGAACTCGCGCCCCTTCTTCGTCATCTTCGAGTAGATCGAGTAGAAGTGCTTGGCGCGGCCGGAGATCTCGGCCTCGATCCCGACCTCCTCGAGCTCCTTGCCGAGATAGTCGCCGGCGCGGGTGACGTACCCCTCGCGCTCCTCGCGCTGCTGGTTGACCAGCCCCTTGATCTCGTTGTACTTGCGCGGGTGCAGGGTCGCGAACGCCAGGTCCTCGAGCTCCCACTTGATCGCGTGGATGCCCAGCCGGTGGGCCAGCGGCGCGAAGATCTCGAGCGTCTCCTTGGCCTTGTCCTGCTGTTTGACCTTCGGCATCGCGTCGATCGTGCGCATGTTGTGCAGCCGGTCGGCGAGCTTGATCAGGATGACCCGGACGTCCTGGGCCATCGCGACCATCATCTTGCGGTAGTTCTCGGCCTGCCTGTCGTCGCGGCTCTGGAACGTGATCCCGGTGAGCTTGGTCACGCCGTCGACGAGCGCGGCCACCTCCTCGCCGAACTCCTGCCCGACCTCCTCCAGCGACGCGCTGGTGTCCTCGACGGTGTCGTGCAGCAGCGCGGCGCACAGAGTGGCGGTGTCCAGCCGCATGCCGGCGCAGATCTTCGCGACCCCGATCGGGTGCACGATGAAGTCCTCGCCGCTGGCCCGGCGCTGGTCGGAGTGGCGCTCGCAGGCGAACGCGAACGCTTCCTGGACCTTCACGCGGTCGATCCGCTCGGTGGCCTCGCCGGCGTGCTCCTCGACGACGGCGAACAGGTCGCCGAGCAGGACGCGCTGGTCTTCGGTCAGCGGGCGCTCGCGGGTGGCGGTGGCCACGCCGCCACCGCCGCCGTTGGCGCTGCCGTTGCTCGATGCGGCGTTCGTGGCCTGGTCCACCGGCTTGCGCGCGAACGCGCCGTCGACCGCCGCGGCGGCGGCCGCCTTGCCCTTGCCCGCGCGCCGGCGCCGCGACTTGCGAGCCGGCTTCTCGCCGCCCGTCTCAGCCGCCTTCCGGCCCTTCTCGGAGCCGGTCGTCTTGCCGACCTTGGCCATGGGCTGAGTGTAGACCGGCCCGGGGCGGATCGGGCCGCCCTGGTGGCCTGGTTTCAGGCCGCCCGCCTGGCCGCGGGGGCCAGGTATCCCTCTATCGCCGCCAGCCGCTGGGCGTAGGCCCGGAACGCCGGCGAGCTGTCCAGCGACGTGCGCCGGGTCGAGACCACCAGCACCTCGCGCGCCCCGGCATCCAGCTCGATCAGGCCCGCCTCGGCCAGCACGCGCAGCATCCGGCCCGCCATGCGGCCGCAGCGCGGGTGCGCGCCGGGGCCGCGCAGGGCGGCGTCCAGCTCCGGCCCGTCCAGTCCGCCGCGCGCGCTGAGGGCGGGCCACAGTGACGCGAGCGCGGGCCTGAGGTCGAGCGAGTGGCGCCAGTAGGCGAGCGTGAATTCGGTCTCGCCCGCGCCCCAGGCCAGCTCGGCGAACCCCGTCCCGGGCGCGCCCGCCAGCAGCTCCGCGCCCGCGCCAACGGGGGGCGGGTCCATCGCAAGGAGGTGATCGAACGGCCGCGCGTGCTCGGGGTCGGCGGCCAGCGATTCCCAGGAGGTCACGCACAGACCCGCGGGCGCCATGGCGGCCAGGGTGCGCTCGAGCCCGGCCCGCCGGCGGGCGACGTCGGCGACCACGACCAGCACGGATGCGCCGCTCGTCAGCAGGTCGCCGGCCAGGCCCGCCAGGCCCTGGCCGTGACGGTCGCGAACGGTGCGGGTGGCGGCCGGGGGCTCGGGCCACCACCGGGCCGGGTCGGCCGCCAGCTCCGCCGTGATGCCGGCCCACAGGCTGGTCTCCCCCAGCTCGCGCACGCTGCCCGGCGCGGTCGGGCTGAGGGCGCGCAGCACCACGCGCGCCTCGACCGCGCCGTTCCAGCGGTTGCGCTCGAGGCTCACGACCGCGTCCTGTGGCTGGGCGCCGGCGGCGGCGAGCGAGCGCTGGGAGCGGCGGAAGGCGACGCCGCGGGCGCGGGCGCCGCCGCCGACCAGCGAGAAGCGGGCGTGCTGGCGCTGCTCGCCCATTGCCGTGACGTGCTCGATGCCGGCGGCGGGCACCAGCAGGCGCGGCTGGGGGTTCGCCGGCCCGAACGGGCCCAGGCGCTCGAGCTCCTCAGCGGTGTCCAGCGTCAGGGCGCCGCCGGGGAGCACCGCGTCAACGCGCTCGGCCGGTGTCAGGTCCGCGGGCGAGAGCGCGGCGCCGGCGTGGGCGGCCAGGGCGGCGCGGAAGGCGTCAACGCGCGCCGCCTCGATCTCCAGGCCGGCGGCCATCCGGTGGCCACCGAAGCCGGCCAGGTGCGCGGCCGTCGCGCCGAGCCCGGCGTGCAGGTCGTACGCGGCGATGCTGCGGCCCGAGCCGCGGCCGCCGTCGCCGTCGAGGGCGATGACCACCGCCGGGCGCCGGAACCGCTCGACCAGCCGCGAGGCCACGATCCCGACCACGCCCGGGTGCCACTCCTCACCCGCCACCACAAGCGCCGCTTGGTGCATCTGGGGCGCGCACATCGCCTCGGCGGCGTGCAGGATGCGCTGCTCGGTCTCGCGCCGGTCGCGATTGAGCAGGTCGAGCTCGCGCGCCACCTCGGCCGCGCGCTCGTCGTCCTCGGTGAGCATCAGCTCGAGCGCGGCGTCGGCGCGCTGGAGCCGGCCGGCGGCGTTGATCCGCGGTCCCAGCCGAAACCCCGCCGACTGGGCGTCGACGGCGCCGGGCTCGAGGTCGGCGACCCGCATCAGCGCCCGCAGGCCCGCCTTCTGCGTGGCGGCCACGGCGGTCATGCCCTGGCGCGCGATGCGGCGGTTCTCGCCCCGCAGGGGCACCATGTCGCACACCGTGGCCAGGCCGGCCAGGTCCAGGTCCCGGTCGGCCCGGGCCGGATCGCGACCGGCGGCGGCGTACAGCGCCGCGGACAGCTTGAGCACCACGCCCGCGGCGCACAGCTCGCCCGCCGGCCCCTCGATGCCCTCGGGGCCCAGCGCCGGGTGCACGACGGCGCAGTCGGGCGGATCCGGACCCGGGCGGTGGTGGTCGGTCACCAGCACCTCCATCCCAAGCTCGCGCGCCCGCGCCACCTCCGCCACCGATGTCACGCCGCAGTCCACGGTGATCAGCAGCGCCGTGCCGTAGCCGGCGATCCGCTCCACCGCCTCGATGCCGAGCCCATAGCCCTCGGCCCGGCTGGGCAGCTGCCAGACGGGGTCGGCGCCAAGGTCACGCAGCGTGCGCACCATCATCGCCGTGGAGCAGACGCCGTCGACGTCGTAGTCGCCGAACACGAGGATCCGCGCGCCCGCCTCCACGTGGCGCAGCACGAGCTCGCAGGCATCGGCGGCGCCGGGCAGCGCCACCGGGTCGGTCGCGGCGTCGGCGGCCAGGAACGCCCGCGCGGCGGCGACGTCGCCATAGCCACGCCGCACCAGGATCGCCGCGGCGGCGGGACCAAGCCCGAGCGCCTGCTCGAGCGCGGCCGCTGCCGCGGTGTCATACGGGGCGGCGGTCCAGGCAGGGGCGGGCACACCGGCATCGTGGCCAGTGCGGGAGACGGAACGATCGAACTCGCGATGCCCGCGCCCACTCCGCCGCCGCCCGCGCGCACTTCGCCGGCTTCCGGGCGCAGCGACTCCACTTGCGTGCCCATGAGGCTCGGAAGTGGAGTCGCACCGTGGTGCACGGAATATGGTGGCGCGCATGCGCGCACTCGTGACCGGCGGCTCCGGCTTCATCGGCTCGAACCTGGTCGACGCCCTGGTGGAACGCGGAGACGAGGTCACCGTGATCGACGATCTGTCGACCGGCCGGCGCCAGAACCTCGAGGCCGCCGTCAGCGGCGGCGCCGAGCTGTGCGTGGTCGACGTGCGCGATCGCGACGAGGTCGGCGCGGTGTTCGCGCGCACGACGCCCGAGGTGGTCTTCCACCTGGCGGCCCAGATCGACGTGCGGAAGTCGATGGCCGACCCGATGGCCGACATGCGGATCAACGTCGGCGGCACCGTCAACGTGCTCGAGGCCGCCCGCGGCGCCGGTGTGCGGCGTGTGGTCAACACCTCGACCGGCGGCGCGATCTACGGCGAGGGCAAGATCATCCCGGCGCCCGAGGACCACCCGGTCGCGCCCGAGTCGCCCTACGGCCTGTCCAAGTTCTGCGCCGAGGGCTACTGCGATCTCTACCAGCGCATGCACGGCCTTTCGACCGTCTCGCTGCGCTACGGCAACGTGTACGGGCCGCGGCAGGATCCGCTCGGCGAGGCCGGCGTGGTCGCCATCTTCTGCGGGCTGCTGCTGGACGGCGGCCGCCCGACCGTGTTCGGCGACGGGCTCCAGACGCGCGACTACGTGTACGTAGGCGACGTAGTGGCCGCCAACCTCGCCGCCGCCGGCGCCAGCGCGACGGGGCCGATCAACATCGGCACCGGGGTCGAGTCCACCGTGCTGGACATCGCCGGGACGCTGGCGGAGCACAGCGCCAACGGGTTCGAGCCCCAGCTGGCCCCGGCCCGCCCCGGCGAGGTGCGCCACATCGCGCTGGAGGCCAGCCGCGCGCAGGCGGAGCTGGACTGGGCCGCGCAGGTCTCGCTGGCGACCGGCCTCGAGCGCACGCTGACAGCGCTGCGCTAGGTCCTAGAGCACGTCCGGCAGGTGCTCGTCCTCGGTCGCCGAGCCGTAGTACCACGACGCGGCCAGCGCCAGGAGCGCGCCCGGGATCGCCTCGAGCGCGGCACCGATGTTGGTGTCGTTCTCACCCGGGATCGAGAAGCCCGAGACGGCCAGGCCGAACAGCACGGCGCCGACGATCGAGACCAGGAAGGCGCCGACGATGCCGCCCCAGAAGCGGTCCGGGACGAACACCGCGAAGTGCCAGATCGCGATCCCCATCATCACCCAGACGACCATGCTCATCGAGCGGCTACCTCCGTCCATGCTTCTTGCGGGCTCGGTTGCGCGCGCGCCGTGCCTTCGCCTCGGCGGCGGGGTCGTGCTGGTCGGTCGCCACCGGTTCGGAGTCCGGTACGGGCGCGCGCTCGGCGCCGGTGTCCGGCGCCCGTTCCTGCGCTGGCGGTGGCGCGGCCGCGGCCGGTGCCTGGACGGCCGCGGACTCGAGGTCGGCGTCGCCGATCGTCCCGCTGGCGAAGGCGGGCACCCTGCCGTTGTGCTCGGCCATGATCGCGCGCCTGCGGCGCACGTAGACCGGCTCGCGCTCCTTCCACAGCACCACCACGGGCGCGGCGATGAAGATCGACGAGTAGGCGCCGGAGGCCACGCCGACCAGCAGCGCGAACGCGAAGTCCTGGAGCGTCTCGCCGCCGAAGATCATCAGCGCCGCCACCGGGAACAGGGTCGAGAAGCTGGTGACCAGCGATCGGACGATCACCTCGGACATCGAGCGGTTGACGATCTGGGAGAACGCGGCGCGCGGCATGCGCGGCACGTTCTCGCGGATCCGGTCGAACACGATGATCGTGTCGTAGAGCGAGTAGCCCAAGATGGTCAGGAGCGCCGCGACTGTCGACGTGGTCACCTCCCGGCCGGCCAGGGCGTACACGCCCGCGGTTATGAGGATGTCGTGGGCCAGCGCGATCAGCACCGGGATGGCGAACTTGGCCTCGAATCTGAGCGTGATGTAGATCGAGATCAGCAGCAGCGACGCCAGGATCGCGATCACCGCCGTGTTGGCGATCTGGGCACCGAACGTCGGTCCGACCGAGTTGGCGGTGAAGTCCGCCTGGGCCACCCCGAAGTCCTCGTCGAGCGCGTTGCGCACCTCGCGCACCTCGGCCGGCTCCAGCGTCGAGGTGGAGATCTGGAAAACGTTGCGGCCCAGCTCGGGCTCGTCGACCTCCTGGATCTTGGCGTCGCCGTAGCCGAGCGGGGCGAGCGCGTCGCGCACCTGGTCGACCGATGCGGGCCGCTCGATCGGGGTCTTGATCCTGGTGCCGGACTCGAAGTCGATGCCGAACTTCAGGCCGATGCCGGCGATGGCAAGGGCGCCGATCACGAGGATCAGGCCCGACGCCGAGAAGAAGATCCGCGCCTTGCCGACGAAGTCGAAGTTGGCGAACATCCGCTCGTCGCTGGAGGCGCCGAGCAGGACGCGCGAGCCGAACACGCGCGTGCGCGCCAGCGCGCCCAGGATCGCCGAGGTGGCCAGCACCGCCGTGAACAGCGAGACGATCGTGCCGATCCCGAGCGTGAACGCGAAGCCCTTGATCCCCGCCGTCGCCAGCGTGAACAGGATGAACGCGACGCCGATCGTGACGACGTTGGCGTCGATGATCGTGCGCAGCGCCTTCGCGTAGCCGTTGGAGATGGCGGCCGGGATCGACCGCCCGGCTCTGGCCTCCTCCTTTATTCGCTCGAAGATGACGATGTTGGCGTCGGCCGCCACCGCCAGCGTGAGCACCATGCCGGCGATGCCCGGCAGCGTGAGCGTGATCGGGATCAGCTTGACCAGAGCGAACAGGAACACCGCGTAGATGAGCAGCGCGATCGCGGCCACCCCGCCGAGGGCGCGGTAGAAGGCCAGCAGGAACAGCACCGTCAGGGCCAGGCCGACGCCGGCCGCCAGCAGGCCCTGGTCCAGCGCCTGCTGGCCGAGGGTTGCCGAGACGGTGGTCTGGGACACCAGCTTCAGCTCGACCGGTAGCGCGCCGATGCGCAGGTTCTCGGCCAGGTCCTGGGCCTCCTGCTGGCTGTCGAGGCCGGTGATCTCGGCGCCCGTCTTGCCGTCGATGCCCTCCGGGTTCTCACGGAAGTCGATCGTCGCCAGCGAGATGATCCGGTTGTCGAGCGTGATCGCGAACTGGTTCAGGGCGGCCGCGCGCACCTGCGCGTCGGCGCCGGGCGGCAGGATCACCTCGCTGCCGCGCTGTGCGATCCGCTTGGTGGTGGTCTCGAACGCGCGCTGGCCCTGGCCGTCGAACTGCATGCTGACCGCGGGGCCGCGGCTCTGGTCGCCGCTGACCTCGGGGTTGCGGATGTTCGAGCCCGACAGCGCCGTGTCGTCCTCGAGCACGTGGTACTGCTTGACCGAGTCGGGCTGGTTCTCGCTCTGCTTGGCGGCCTCGACCACCACGATGCCCTTCGGCACCACCAGGACCTGGCTGCCGGCCGGCGGGCCCGAGTTGAAGTTGGACTGGCGCTCGGTCTGGCCCGGGCGCTGGCTGCGTGCGTTGCCGACCGGGATCTTCGCCAGCTCGTCGCGGCACGCGCCGCCCTTCGGGATCTGGCTGTCCTGGCGCCGCGGGCCGTCGACGCCCTCGAAGTCGGCCAGCAGCTCCTTGCAGTCGGTGTCCGGCCCGGCGATCAGCCGGTCGTCGGCGCCGAACAGGTAGTAGGCCGGGCCATTGCGGGTGTCGTTGCGCTGGTCGTAGTAGCGCTGGATGCGCTTGGTGTCGTTGCCGAAGCGGCGCTCGATCTCCGCCGAGGCGCCGCCCGGCGGCAGGTCCGTGGCCTCCGAGCCGGGGCTTCAGCGACGACGCGCCCTCCACGGCCCGGAACAACCCCTTCGAGCCCCCGAACGGCGCCGCGGACGCGGTCGGGTCCTGCTGCTTGACCTGCTGGAAGGGCACCAGCTTGCCGTCTTCGCCCTCGGTGAAGACGTTGGGCTCCCAGTCGTACATCTGGAGCTGCGCGGTGGTGCCCACCTGGTCGATCGCGCGGTCGGCGTTGCTCACGTTCGGCAGCCCGATCGAGATCTGGTTGGCGCCCGCGCGCTGGATCTCCGGCTCCGACACGCCGAGCGCGTCGGTGCGCTTGCGGATCGTCTCGATCGCGTCGTCGACCGACTGTTGCGTGACCTCCGGCACCTGCGGCGTCGGCCGCGCCTCGTAGACCAGCTCGACGCCGCCGCGGAGGTCCAGGCCGAGCACCGTCGGCTTGGTCACGATCAGCGCCGCCGACGCTGCGAGCAGCACGACCACGAGGCCGATGATCGACAGGTTGCGCTTGCGTGAAGTCATTGCGTGAGAGCGACGGCGGCCGGGCTAGCGGGGCGTGAGCACGAGCAGCAGCCCGCCGTCCTCGTCGTAGGCGGGGAAGATGTCCGCCTTCGCCGGCTCGGGCCGATCGCCCTCCGCGTGCACCGTGACCGTCTTGTCCAGCACCCTAACGCCCCACTCGAGGGCGGTGCCTATGTGGTCGTCGCCGTTCTCGAACTCCAGGTTCAGCACCTCGCTCACCGGCCGCCCGATCACCTCCAGGTCGCCCAGACCCGTCAGCTCCCGGGCGCCGCGCCCGGCCCCGATCAGCTTGGCGTTCTGGTCGCACAGGAAGAACGCCGCGTTGGGCGCCGGGTAGTAGTCGTCGAGCAGCTCGAACAGGAAGCCGAACCCGCACTGCTTGCACCCCTTCGCACGCGTCGCGAACCCGGCCGTGCGATCGGTCGAGGAGGTGCGGTTCCCGCAGCTGGGGCAGATGAAGTTCGGCATGCGGAATTGGAGGTTAGGGAACGGGGCCGGCGGGCTGCCCGCGTGCTCGCCCCCGGGCCTGGCGCCTACCCGGACTCTGCCGTGAGGCGGATTGCGATCGCCCGCGCGTATTGGGTCACGTACACCTTGCTGCCCGGCTTGCGGAGCACCGATCCGCGCGCGCGGTAGAAGGCCACGCCGCCGCGCCGCGGGGTGTTGAAGGTGACCTTGTAGGCGCCCGTTGAGTCGGGTCGGGCGCTTCCCACGGTGCGATAGCGCCCGCAGGCCAAAGCCTGGATCGAGACCGGCTTTCGGCTACCCAGGACCTTGGGGTTGACGACGCCGGTCACAGTGACCTTGTTGCCGCTGGCCTTGACCGACTTCGAGCGCAGCGACTGGGGCAGCTTCAGCGTCGGGCTCACCGCGCGCCCTATCGCGGCGCGGTAGCGGGTGGTGAAAGCGTGCCTGCGGCCGGGCTTCGCCAGGGTGGCCTTAAAGGTGCCGCTGGCCGAGGCCTTCACCGTCGACACGGTCTTGAACGCGCTGCTGCCGGCACCGGCGCCGTCGACCAGAATCTTGACCGACTTGCCGTAGAACGCGCGGCCGACCAGCCCCTGAAGCTCGACCTTGTCGCCCTTGCGGTCGGCCCGGATCAGACTGATGACCCGCCGGTCGCAGGACCTGGGCAACGAGGCGCCGCTGACCCCGGGACCACCGGCGGATCCGGCCGGCGCGACGGCGCCGCAGCCGCTGTCCGCCGCGTCGATGGCTCCGTCGCCATCGTTGTCGATGTTGTCCGAGCACGATGCCGAGCCGGGTCCTCCCTCGACGGGCGGTAGCCCGCCCGAGCCACACAGGTTGGCTGGAATCTCCAGGGCCTTGATTTCGCGGTCGTACGCGTCCACGAACCAGGTGGCGCCCTTGCCCTGAGCGCTGAAGGTGGCGTTGTCGCACTCGACGTCCTCGATGCGGCGATCGCCCTGGTGGAACAGCGTGGACCCGCTGGTCAGCCCCTTGTCGGTCTTGAAGATCTGCTGGCCGCCGTTGTTGGCCAGGTACAAATCCGGGCCGCCGACGGCGATCCCGGAGTTGCCGGTGGGCAAATTGACGGGAGCGCTGCAGACATTGACCTGCTTGAGCTGGGTGCCGCCGCGGACCATTGGCGTAGGTCGCACTGGGCGTCGGGACTGGTGAACACGGTGTCGTCGGTGCCGTCGTAGGCGATGCCGTCGTAGCAACCCTGGGACGTGAAGAGCGGGGTCATGGCACCGCTCTGGGGATCGATCAGGACGACCTGGTTGGAGCCGTTGCAGGCGAAGATCTTCCTCCGCGCCCCGTCGTAGGCCAGCGCCCCAAGTGAACCCGCGCCGGGCACGGCGAGCGTGCGCGAGAGGGTGCCGTCAGAGAGCTTGAAGAAGTCGATTCGGCTGTTGTCCGAGCACGAGATCGCCCCCTCGAGCTCGCCGGCCGCGGTCGGGACGAGAGCAAGCCCGACGTTGATCGAGCAACCGCCACCGCCGGCATTGATGGTCCTGAGCGTGTCTCCGGTAGCGGCCGAAGCCGGCGCGACGGCGATCAGGGCGCTGACCGCGAGCAATCCGACCAGAAATCCAAGCCTGCGGCCTCGACGTTGCACGACAGCCCTTTCCTTGCTCGTCCCTAAATCGCGGGAGTCCACATTGGCCCAAACGGGGTACAGAGGCGAACCTACACCCGCTTGGCAGATCGCGCCATTCAGTCCCCGCGAGAGCTCGGCCCGCCCTTCTCCGGCTGGCAACGTCTAGCCGGCCCCTTGGTGGGCTCGAGGCCGCTGTGGAAGCCATCCACCTTCCAATCGATTGCGTGACGAGAGTTGTGATGCCTATCGCCACCTTGACGACCTTGAACCGGACGCACGCCGTGTTCCCCGTGATCAGCTCCTTCTGCACCCTGGCGCCGCGTGCCTTCTGGGTGCTGGCGATGGTTCGCTCCTCGCAGGCTGCCGCCCCGCCCGACCCGAACTGGCTCAACGACTGCTTGCTGAGCGTCGCGCACCGAGCCTTGGGATCCTGCGTGGAGGCGTAATAGGTCTCGACGACGCTGCCGGGCGAGGGAGTCGTTTCCTCGTCGTCCCCCCGCACCCCGCGATCACAGTCAACGCGCCGACGACCAGTACCGCATTCCGGGCGTTCACGGCGAAGCCTGGCTTTCGAGCGATCGCTGCAACCGGCGGCGTGTCGCCTCCGGGGCGTTCTGGATGGTGGGATTGCTGTTGATGATCCGTCTCGCCTTCTTGCGTGCTTGGCGGCGGTGCGCGGCCCTTGCTCGGCTGGTCCGCTTCGGCACCGCGGCTCGCGGAACCGGCGCCGGGGTCGCGTCCCTAGGCGCCGTCGTGGGTGCGGCGACCCGGCCGTCGAGCCCGGAGGACACCGCGGCCGGCTCGTCGTTGCACGCGGGCAGTGTGAGCAGCACGAGCGACGCGAGACCCAGCGCGGCTGCGGAACGCAGGCCGTGACGGCGATGACTGAGCGAGAACGTCACGCTGGTCCAACGTATACCCGCCTCGGGGACCCCGCCAGCACGCGCTTTTGACTCTAGAACAGCCGCGCCTCGTCGTCCGGCGCTTCCAGCCCCAAATGCGCGTACGCGCCCTTCGTGGCCACCCGCCCGCGTGGCGTTCGCATGATCAGCCCCTGCTGGAGCAGGTAGGGCTCGTATACGTCCTCGACGGTGTCGGACTCCTCGCCGACCGCGACGGCCAGGGTCGAGAGCCCGACCGGGCCGCCGGAGAACTTGCGGATGATCGTGTCCAGGATCTCGCGGTCGAGGCGGTCGAGTCCGAGGTGGTCGACCTGGAGCATGTCGAGCGCCTCGCCCGCCACGGTGGCGTCGATGGTGCCCTTTCCGCGGACCTCGGCGAAGTCGCGCACGCGCTTGAGCAGCCGGTTGGCCACGCGTGGCGTGCCGCGCGATCGGGCGGCGATGGCGCGCGCGCCCTCCGCGTCGATGTCGACCTCGAGGATGCCGGCCGAGCGGTGCACGATCGAGCCGAGCTCGTCGGGGCCGTAGAGCTCGAGCCTGTGGCTGACGCCGAAGCGGTCGCGCAGCGGGGTGCTCAGCAGGCCGGCGCGGGTGGTGGCGCCGATCAGCGTGAACGGCGGCAGGTCCAGGTTGACCACGCGCGCGCCCGCGCCCTGGCCGACCGTGATCGGCAGCCGGCGGTCCTCCATCGCGGGGTAGAACGTCTCCTCGAGCGCGCGCGGGAGGCGGTGGATCTCGTCGACGAAGAACACCGACCGCGGCTCGAGCGAGGACAGGTAGCTGGCCACGTCGCCCTTGCGCTCGAGCGCGGGGCCGGCCGTGGACACGAACTCGGCCTCCAGCTCGGCGGCCACGATCTGGGCCAGCGACGTCTTGCCCAGCCCGGGCGGGCCGGCCAGCAGGACGTGGTCGAGCGCCTCGCCGCGCGCCCTTGCGGCGTCGATGAACACGCCGAGCTGCTCGCGCACCGCGGGCTGGCCGACGAAGTCGTCGAGGCGCCGCGGCCGCAGCGACCGGTCGAGCTCGTCCTCGGCCGGCAGGGCGTCGGGCGCCTGGATCCGCTCGACGCCGGGAGTGCGGATGCCGCCGGCTCACCGCGCCGCCTTCAGCGCGCCGGCGATCAGCTCCTCGGTGGTCTCACCGGCCGACTGGTCCAGCAGCGAGTCGGCCTCGCGCGCGTCGAAGCCAAGGCCCACGAGCCCCTCGCGCGCCTGCGTGCGGGGGCCATCGGACGCGCGCGTGACCACGATCTCGTCGGCCACCGCGCCCGCGACCTTCTCGCGCAGCTCGACGATGATCCGCTCGGCGGTGCGCTTGCCGATCCCCGGCACGGCCTGGAACCGGGCCACGTCGCCGGCGGCAAGCGCGGCGAAAAGCTCGGTCGGCGTGCCGCCCGACAGCACCGCCAGCGCCACCTTCGGCCCCACGCTCTGGACCCCGATCAGCATCAGGAACAGGTCGCGCTCCTGCTCGCTGGCGAAGCCGTACAGCTGCATCGCGTCGTCGCGCACCACCAGATGTGAGTGCAGCGTGACCGCGCCGCCCTTGCGCGGGATCTTGCTCAGCGTCTCCGATGACACCGACAGCCGGTAGCCGAGGCCGCTGGCGGTGTCCAGGATGACCTCGCCGTCGCGGCGCAGCATCACCTCGCCGGACACGTGGGCGATCACGCCGGCACCGCCGCGGCGGAATGGCGCCGTGTTCGCGTGGCAGATCCCGACCGCGAGCGCGTCGGCGGCGTGGTCGGGCTCGGGGGGGTCGGGCAGGCTGAGCAGCGTGCCGACCATCCGCTGCACCTGGTCCTTGGCGGCGCGGCCCGAGCCGCACACCGACTGCTTGATCTGCTGCGGCGTGTACGAGAAGCAAGGCACGCCGGCCTCGCCCGCGGCCAGCAGTACCACGCCGCGTGCCTGGCCGACCGCGAACGCGCTGCGGGCATTGGCGCCGAAATAGAGCTCCTCGATGGCCAGCGCGTCCGGGCGATGCTCGGCGATCAGCGCCTCACGTCCGCGTGGATGCGCGCCAGCCGCCGCTCGAGCGGCATGCGGGCTGGTCTCGATCACGCCACCGTCCAGCGCCGCGAGCGTGCGCCCGCGCGTGAACACCACGCCGTAGCCCGTGTTCGCGGTGCCGGGATCGATGCCGAGGACGACCACCATGGAGAGGATTCTGGGCCGAGGGTCGGATGCCTTCGGGTCAGCGCGCGGCGCGGGGGTGGCAGTCCGCCGAGGCGGAGGGTGGAGCAGGGCCGCGATCCGGGCGATCACCAGGAACATGGTGATGGTCATCGCGCGGCGTAGCCGTGAACGGCGGTTCTCGAAGGCGTTTTGGTAGACCAGGAGCGGCAGGAACAGCGTGGCTCGATCAGGTCCCCCACCGGTCACGAGCAATGCCGGGACGAAGCTCGCCTGGAGGGTGAGTGCGGTGTCGCGGAAGGCCAGCAGTGCCAACACGGGGGTCATCAACGGCAGTGTCACCGCGTGAGGACCTGACGCGGAGATGCGCCCTCGACCTCGGCCAGCTCATAGAGCTCGTTGGGCAGCTCCTGGCGCGTGGCCAGCGCCACGACGAAGCCCTCGCCGATGGTGAATACCGACATCAGCACGACGGCGGCCATCGCCCCGGTGGGCGACGTGAACCAGTTCGGCTCGGGGATGCCGACAGCGCCGAGCAGCACGTTCATCGGCCCGAAGACCGGGTTCAGGATGAACAGCCAGAGCAGCGCGAAGGCCACGTCGGGCACTACCGTCGGCAGGTAGACGGCGGTCCTGGCCACCTCGACGCCCCGGCTTGGCCGATGGAGCAGGAGGGCGGCCGTGAGCGCGGCAGCGAGCCGCAGGGGCACCACCAGCGCCATGAACAGCAGGGAGTTGCGCAGTGCCTGGTGGAAGATCGGATCGGACAGCAACTCGTCGAAGTTGCCCAGACCGGTGAATCGGGGCGCTGTCAGCAGGTCCCAGTCCGTCAGCGCCAGCCCGAAGGTGACCAGTGCCGGAAGCGCGACCAGCAACATGACCCCGACGGCATAGGGCGCGAGCAACAGTGCGACGCCCAGCCGCCCGTCGCGGCGCCAGCTCATGCGCCGCTCCGGCGCAGCGCGGCACCGGATCGCGCGTCGAAGAACTGCACGTGGTGCGGTGCCACGTAGAGCTCGACCTCTTCACCTGGCGTACGACGCGAACCCGGCGGCACGCGCGCGATCAGCTTCGACTCGCCGGCCCTCAAGTGCAGCAGGCGTTCGTGCCCGATGGTCTCGTCGAACTCGACCGTCGCTCGCCCTGCGCGCACGGCTCCGTCGTGACCGCCAGGGCCAGGTGCTCGGGACGCACCCCGGCCAGCACCTCCCCGTGCTGCACCACCTCGGTACCCGGCGCCGGGGCCAGCATCAGCCCGGCCGCCCCCACCCGGACGCGGACGCCGTTGCGGCCAGCAGGTTCATGGGCGGCGAACCCAGGAAGCCGGCGATCCAGGCGCAGGCCGGTCGCAGATACACCTGCTCCGGCTCGCCGCACTGGACCAACTGCCCTGCGTTGAGCACCGCGACGCGGTCGCCCAGTGACAGCGCCTCGGACTGGTCATGCGTCACGTGCACCATCGTCAGGCCGGTCTCGTCGTGGATGCGGCGGAGCTCGGAGCGCATGGTCAGGCGAAGCTGCGCATCAGGTTGGAGAGCGGCTCGTCGAGCAGCAGCCCGCGGGGTCTCCGACGAGCCCGCGGGCCAGCGCCACGCGCTGGCGCTCGCCGCCCGATAGCTCCCACGGGCGCCGCTCCAGCAGCCTCTCGATGCCGAGGCCGGCGGCGACGTCGCGAACACGACGTTCCCGCTCTTCGGCCGGTACGCCTCGTACGGTCAGCCCGAAAGCGATGTTGCCCTGCACGTTCAGGTGCGGCAACAAGGCGAACGACTGGAAAACCATGGCCACGCCGCGCCGGCTGGCCGGCACGTGGGTCACATCGTCGTCGCCGATCCGCACGATGCCCCCACTCGGGCTGTCGAGCCCGGCGATCAGGCGCAGCAGCGTGCTCTTGCCTGCGCCAGACGGGCCAGCACCGTAAGCAGCTCGCCGTCGCCCACGTCCAAGCCGACGTCCTGGAGGGCTGCGACGGAACCATGCAACCTGGTCAACCCGTGGAGCGAGAGGGCGGCCATACGTCTGCCGTCAGCGCCCCACCCAGCCGCCCAGCCGGGTGCTACGCAGAAACTGTCGTTGGACCAGCGCGAACGCGACGACGGCCGGCACGGTGGCCACCAGCGCGGCGGCCATCAGCGTTCCGAAGTCGCTCGGGCCGAGCTCGAAAAGCGCGCGCAGGCCCAGCGGATGGGTGTACGTTGGCGCATCGAAGCGGTACAGCAGGGGATCCACGAAATTCGCCCAATGGAAGAGGGATGCCAAGGCGCCACGAGAAGGTCGTGGGGCGAACAAGTGGGGCGGCCACGCGCCGCCGCACCCCGAATGGGCCCAGTCCTTCGAGCCGCCCGGCATCGATCAGCTCACGCGGGATCCGGCGAAAGCTCCAGTAGAAGAGAAGGACGTAGAAGGGCGAGGTGCCGAGCAGGGCGGGCGCCACCAGGGGCACGATCGTGCCCGTCAGTTCCAGCTCGGAGAACATGACGAAGCGCGGTACCCACAGCGCCGAGAGCGGCACAACGAGGAGGATCAAAGACAGCGCGAGCCCCAGTCGCCGCATCCGGGGCGCCAGCAGGGTGAGGCCAAAGCCGGCCAGGAGGCGACGAGCACCGACAGCGGTACCGCGATCACCGCGACTGGAGCGAGTTCAGCAGCTGACGGCCCAGGGGTTGAAGTTCGAACGCGCGGGCATAGGAGTCCAGGGTGAGCGGGGGCAGGAGATCCCCACCCGGCGGCGCATCGGCGCCCGGAGCGCGCAGGGATCCGAGCGCCATGAACACGAGCGGAGCGGCGAAGAGCGCGCTCAGAAGGGCCCCGGCCGTCACCCGCGTGCGCATCTGGCCAGGCTAACCGTGGCCGCTCTGCTGTGCGCGGGGCTGGCCACCCTGCCGGGTGCGGTGGCGGCGACGACGATCAGAAGAGCGCGGCCATCACGCTCCAGCTGTTCGGCGATGCGGAGGAGCTGAAGGTATATGGGCAGTTGACCGACGCCTACCGCAAGAAGACGGGAACGAAGGTGACCGTCGTGGCGGTGCCCGATCGCGACGCGCACATCCAGAAGCTGACGACGGCTTTCGGCGCGGGTCGCCCGCCGGACGCGTTCCTCGTGAACTACCGCAACTTCGCCCCTTTCGCGGCCAGGAAGGTCATCGATCCTGCCGGCCCCCGGCTCGATAGCAGCAAGCAGCTGAAGCGCGATCAGTTCTACGACGCTCCGCTGGAGGCGTTCGAGTACGGGCGCACGCTTCAGTGCATGCCCCAGAACACTTCCAGCCTGGTCGTGTACTTCAACCGTGACCTGTTCCGCCGCGCCGGAGTCGCCGAGCCCCGAGAAGGCTGGACCATGAGCGACCTGAAGAGCCACCTCGAACGCAGCTCAAGCCGCGACTCCTGCCGGATCAGCGGTACCCCCTGGGAGTCGAGCCCGCCACGGTCCGGGCCGCGCCGTTCGTATGGGCCGCCGGAGGCGAGCTGGTGGACGACTACGAGGAACCCCTCCCGGTTCACTCTCGACACTCCCACGGCGGAGGCGGGGCTGCGCGACCTGCTCGCGCTCGCAGACTTCGGCCCGAGCGAGCTCGAGGCCCGGGCGAAGCCGTTGGACGAGCGCTTCCTGACCGGTGAGCTGGCGATGTTCATGGGGTCGCGTGCGGAGACCCCGGGGTTCCGCACGATCAAGAAGTTCGACTGGGACGTGGCGCCCTTCCCCACGGGGCGCGAACGTGCGGGCGTGCTCCACAGCGACGCCTACTGCATCGCCAAGGGATCTCGGTCGGACGCGGCGTGGCGGTTCGCGAGTTCGCTATCGGCACCGAGGGCGCCAAGATCACCGCGCGAGGTGGCCGCATCGGCCGTCGCTGAAATCGGAGCCCAACTCGCCCGCATTCCTCGCCCCGGATCGTAAGCCGCAGTCGAGCATAGGTCTTTATCGACGCCGTGCCTTCCATCCACGGCTGCCCACCTCACCGGACTGGCCGCGGCTGGAGGACGGCGTGGACATCGCAATCGAGGAGGCGTTCTACAAGCGGCTGGGCACCCAAGGGGTGAACGGGCGCCTGAAAAGGGAGCCGGATTCGCCCCCTACCCAGCCGCAGTTCAGCCCGCCGAGGCGACCCGCTCGAGCACCGCGTCGTCGACGTCGAAGTTGCCGTGCACGGCCTGGACGTCGTCGTTGTCCTCGAGCGCGTCGATCAGGCGCATCAGGGTGCCGGCGTCGCCCTCTTCGACGGGCGTGCGGGTCGTGGGGCGCATCCGGATCTCGGCCGACTGGATCGAGACCCCTGCCTCCTCGAGCGCCTCGCGCACCGCGGTCAGCGAGGTGTGATCGGTCACGATCTCGAACACGTCGCCGTCCTCGACGACGTCCTCGGCGCCGGCGTCGATGGCGGCCATCAGGTCGTCCTCGGAGTACAGCGAGGCGTCCACGACCAGCTCGCCCTTGCGCTCGAACAGGTAGTTCACAGAGCCCGGCTCGCCGAGGCTGCCGCCCCACTTGGAAAAGGTGTGGCGCACCTCGGAGCCGGTGCGGTTGCGGTTGTCGGTGAGCGCGTCGACCAGCAGCGCGACCCCGCCCGGGCCATAGCCCTCGTAGACGATCCGCTCGAACGCGTCTGCGTCCTGGTCGGCGCCGGTGCCCTTGTTGATCGCGCGCTCGATGTTGTCCTTGGGCATCGAGTTGTCCTTGGCCTTCTGGACCGCAAGCGCCAGCGACGGGTTGCCCTCCACGTCTCCCCCGCCCTCACGTGCGGCGACGGTGATGGCGCGCGTGAGCTTGGTGAACAGCACGCCGCGCTTGGCGTCGGCGGCGCCCTTCTTGTGCTTGATCGAGGACCACTTGGAATGACCGGACATGACGGATCGAGTCTAGAACGTGCCCGTCAGACCACGAACTTGCCGTCGCGCGAGAGCTCCTCGCCATCCACGGTGATCACGCCGCCCTGGCGCAGGTCGCAGACCATGTCCCAGTGCACGGCGGAGTCGTTGACGCCGCCGGTCTCGGGGTACGAGGCGCCGACCGCCATGTGCACGGTGCCGCCGATCTTCTCGTCGAGCAAGATCTCCTTGGTGCCGGTCGCGATGCCGTAGTTGGTGCCGATGCCGAGCTCACCGAGCCGGCGCGCGCCCGCGTCGGTGTCGAGCATCTCGTTCAGGAACTCCTCGCCGCGCTCGGCCGTGGCCTCCACGACCTTGCCGGCCTCGAACCGCAGCTTCACGCCGGCGACCTCGCGGCCCGCGTAGGTGGCGGGGAAGCTGAACGACACCTCGCCCTCGACCGAGTCCTCGACGGGGCCGGTGAAGAACTCGCCGTCCGGCATGTTGTGGCTGCCCGCGCACGGCACCCAGGAGCGGCCCGCGATCCCGAGCTTGATGTCGGTTCCGGGGGCGCTGATGTGCACCTCCTCCTTGCCCTCGATCCAGGCGGCCAGGCGGTTGACCTCGTCGGACTGGCGCTCCCACGCGGTCACCGGCTCGGGGTCGTCGCACAGGCAGGCGCGGTAGTAGAAGTCCTCGTACTCGGTGAGCGACATGCCAGCCTCGCTCGCGTAGGCCTGGGTCGGGAACAGCGTCAGCGCCCAGCGGTGCTCGCCGGCGGCGGAGCGCTTCATCGACGCGTCCATCAGCGGCTTGCGCGCGCGCTGCGAGCGGGCCTGCTTCTTCGGATCGGCCTGCGAGAGCGCGCGCGTGTTGGCGTCGGCCATCAACACGATCCGGACGTCGGCGTTCTCGGCGAACCAGCGTGACGTCGGCGGCACCCAGTCCAGCTGGTCGTCGCTGGCCAGGCGGTACAGGGCGGCGGCGGCCTCCTCGGTGGTCAGGTTGAAGATCGGCAGCCCGCCGGCGCGCAGCACCTCCTCGTACACCGCCTGTACCAGCGGCTCGGCGGTGGTGGTGGACTGGATCACGCAGACGTCGCCCTTCTGCACGTTGGTCGAGTAGCGGACGAGGATCTGCGCCAGGGCCTCGGCGCGCTGGTCTCTCACTGACTGCCCCCTTCAGGGTCGGATTGGACCCGCGCGAGCAGCCACTCGTGCAGGCGTGTGTCGCCGTCGATCTCAGGATGAAACGCCACCGCCAGCACGTTGGCGGCCGTGACGGCCACCGGGTGGTCCTCGATCTCCGCGAGCACCTCAACCCCGTCGCCGTGCTCGGACACCCAGGGCGCGCGGATGAACACGGCGTGGAAGCCCTCGCCGAGCCCCTTCAGGTCGAGGTCGGTCTCGAAGCTCTTGACCTGGCGCCCGAACGCGTTGCGCTCCGCGCGGATGTCCAGCAGGTCGAGGTGGTCGCGGTCGAGCATGATCAGGCCGGCACAGGTGCCGAGGGTGGGACAGCCCCCGCCGATGAGCTCCCGGAGCGGCTGCGCCAGCCCCTCTCGCTCGATCCCGAGGGTCATCGTCGTGGATTCTCCCCCGGGGATGACCAATCCGTCCAGCCCCTCGAGGTCGGCGGCGGTGCGGACCAGCCGGGCGCGCGCGCCCAGCGATTCCAGCACCCGGGCGTGAGCCTCGAAGTCGCCCTGGAGGGCGAGTACGCCGATCCTCACCAGCCGCGCTGGGCCAGCGTGCCGCCGTGCTCGTCGATCGCGTCCATGCCGATGCCGGTCATCGGCGCGCCGAGGTCACGCGATGCCGACGCGATCCGGGCCGGGTCCTCGTAGTGGGTGGTGGCCTCCACGACCGCGGCCGCGGTGCGTTCGGGGTCCTCGGACTTGAAGATGCCCGAGCCCACGAACACGCCCTCGGCGCCCAGGCGCATCATCAGCGCGGCGTCCGCCGGGGTGGCCACGCCACCGGCCGAGAACATGACCACGGGCAGCTTGCCGTCCTTGGCGACGCCGCGGACCAGGTCCAGCGGCGCCTGCAGTTCCTTGGCAGCGGTGGGCAGCTCGACCTCGTCCAGGCTGGTCAGGTGGCGGATCTGGCCTGCGATCTGGCGCATGTGGCGAACCGCCTCGACAACGTTGCCGGTGCCCGCCTCGCCCTTCGAGCGGATCATCGCCGCACCCTCGGCGATCCGGCGCAGCGCCTCGCCGAGGTTGGTCGCGCCGCACACGAACGGCACCTTGAACGCCCACTTGTCGATGTGGTGCGCCTCGTCCGCCGGCGTGAGCACCTCGGACTCGTCGACGTAGTCGACCTCCAGCGCCTCCAGCACCTGCGCCTCGACGAAGTGGCCGATGCGCGCCTTGGCCATGACCGGGATCGTCACCGCCTGCTGGATGCCCTCGATCATCGTGGGATCGGACATGCGCGCGACGCCGCCGTCGGCGCGGATGTCGGCCGGCACGCGCTCCAGCGCCATCACCGCGGCGGCGCCGGCGCTCTCGGCCACGCGGGCCTGTTCGGCGGTGACCACGTCCATGATCACGCCGCCCTTGAGCATCTCGGCCAGGCCGGCCTTGGTGCGGAATGTGGACTCTTCTCTCACGCCCATGATGCTACTCCGCGGCCTCGCGGAGTCGATGTCACACAATGCGCCGGTACAGGTGGTCCCAGACCGACAGCTGGGCCTCATGCGCGTAGCGCTCGCCAAGCGCCGCCTCGATCCGCCCGCGCTGGCCCTCCTCGTGGAGCATCTCCACGAGCAGGAACCGCGGCGCGTGGCGGTCGAGGTCCAGCCCCTCGAGCGCGATCGCCTCGGAGCCCTCGACGTCCAGCGACATCAGGTCCAGGGCGGGTGACCCGGCCTCGTCGAGCACCGCGCTGAGCGTCCGGGCGGGCACCTCGATCGCGTGCTGGTCGCGATGGGTCAGCCGCGCCCCTTCCCGGGCGTGCGCGATCTCGAAGTCACGGCTGGGGCCGGCGCCCTCGACCAGCGACATCGTGCCGCCGGTCTGCATCCTGATCGTCGCGCCGTCGACGTCGTCCGCCACCAGCGCGCAGGAGAAGACCTGGGCGCCCGGGCGTTCGCGGCGGGCGATGGCGGCCATCTCGGGCACGGGCTCGACCAGCACGCCGGTCCAGCCGCGCATGCGCTCGAACCAGTAGGTGTTGCTCTCGGTGAAGCCGTCGTAGGCGCCCGCCTCGAGGAACGTGCCGCCGCGGTCCGGCAGGTAGCCGGCGAGCTTTCGCTCGAGGTCGTGGCTGGCCGGGCGCGAGAAGCGGTCGGAGCCGAGCGCCTCGAACAGGCGCCGGCGGCGGCGGCGGGCGGCGCGGACCGCCGCGCGCAGGCGTGCGGAGCGCCGCAGCGGCGCGGGCATCAGCGCGCGGTCCAGCCCAGGTCCATCGTCACCGGCACGCCGGTGAATGTAGCTCCGCCCGGCCCGGCCAGGAACGCCACCGTGGCGGCAACCTCCTCGGGCTCGATCAGCCGCTTGACGGCATGCGGCGCCAGGATCACCTGCTCGAGCACCTCGTCCTCGGAGATGCCGTGTGCGGCGGCCTGGTCGGCGATCTGCTTCTCGACCAGCGGCGTGCGCACGAACGCCGGGCACACCGCGGTCGCCAGGATGCCCTGCTCGGCGCCCTCGAGCGCCAGCGTCCTGATCAGGCCGAGCACGCCGTGCTTGGCCGACACGTAGGCGGACTTGTACGGCGACGCGGCCAGCGCGTGGGCGGAGGCGATCGCGATCAGGCGGCCTCCGTCCGGGCTTTGACCGAGCGCCTCCCAGCCGTAGCGCGCGAGCAGGAACGGGCTGGTCAGCATCAGCGCGATCAGGACATCCCAGCGGTCCTCGTCGAAGTCGGCGACGGGCGCGACGTGCTGCACACCGGCGTTGGCCACGATCAGGTCCAGCCGGCCGAAGCGCTCGAGCGCGCTGTCCACGGCCGCCCGGTTGCCGTCGCGGGTGGTCAGGTCGGCGCCGAAGCCGTCCTCGCCGGGCTCGAGATCGACGCCGAGCACGTCGTAGCCGTCGGCACGCAGGCGCTCACAGACGGCGCTGCCGATGCCTCCGCTGGAGCCGGTGACGAGGGCGGCCTTCACCGCCGTCAGGCTACTTGAGCTTGAACGCCTTGATCCGGTCGGCGTAGGCCGGCTCGTCCTGGGCGTAGATGCCGTATGCCAGCGCCTGCACCAGGCCCAGAAGCGCGGAGTGCGAGCGCACGTAGGCGGGGCTGTTGGACGAGTAGAAGAGCTTGTGGTCGGACAGCTTGGCGACCTCCGAGAGCGTGGCGTCGGCGATCGAGATCGTGGCCGCACGGCGGTTGCGGGCAAGCTTCATCGCCCGGACTACGAGCGGGTGCGGGCGGCCGGCCGAGAAGCCGACAAGGACGGAGTTCTCGTCGATCCGGCCGAGGCGCGCGAGGCCCTCCTGGGACGGGCTGGCCACGACCTCGCAGCGGAGGTCCAGCAGCATCAGCAGGTGACGCAGGTAGCTGGCGAAGAACGCCATCTGGTCGGTGCCGCAGAGCACGATCCGCTCCGCGTGGGAGATCAGGTCGATGCACGCCTCGACCTCCTCGCGGTCGACCTTGCGCGCGGTGTCCTCGACGTTGGTGTGGTCGGCTGCCAGGGCGGCCTCGAACTCGGTCTGGTCGATTGGGAACAGCGGCGGGTTGGCCACGTCGATGACGCCACCGTCCTCCCCGTCACGGATGCGGCGGTATTCCTCGCGGGCCGAGGCCTGGAGCTCGGGGAAGCCCTCGAAGCCGAGCGCCTGTGCGAACCGCACGACCGTGGAGCTGGAGGTGTTGGCGCGCCGGGCCAGCTCCTCCGCGGTATGGAAGGAGGCCTCGTCGAGATGATCGACGATGTACTGCCCGACGTCCTTCTGGGAGCGGGAGAACTCGTCGAACCGCGAGCGGATCTCGGCGGACAGGGTGAGGGCAGCGGTTCCGGTCGACTTCACGCATCGGTGTTTCGCCCGCGCCGGTCGAGTTCCTTCCGCAAAGCCCTCAGTCCCATGTCCTCCAGGGCGCCCGGCCCGCCCACAGGTCGTTCAGCGTGACCGCGTCCTTGTAGGTGTCCATGCACTCCCAGAACCCCGTGTGGCGCCACACGTGCAGCTTGCCGTCGGTGGCCAGGGCCTCCAGCGGCTCGCGCTCGAGCACGCTCGACTCGTCCAGGTAGTCGAACACCCCCGGCTCGAGGAAGAAGAAGCCGCCGTTGATCCAGTGGTCCGAGCGCGGCTTCTCCTGGAAGCCCGTCACGCGGTCGTCGTCGCCGATCTCGGTGACACCGAACTGGAGCTCGGGCCGCACCACGGCCATCGTGGCGACGTCACCGTGGGCGCGGTGGTGCGCCAGCTCGGCGGTCAGGTCGATATCGGCCACACCGTCGGCGTAGGTCAGCGCGAACGTTCCGTCCCCCACCCGCTCGCGTGCGCGGTGGACGCGGCCGCCCGTGGCCGTCTCCTCGCCGGTGAACAGGCACTCCACGCTCACACCCCCGGGCCAGTCGGCTGCCGCCGCGAACTGCTCCACGGCCTCGCTCTTGTGGCCGGTCAGGAGCACGAACCGGCGAAACCCGCGCGCGGCGTAGATGCGCACCACGTGCCAGACGATCGGGCGCCCGCCGATCTCGACCAGCGGCTTCGGGAGCGTCTGCGTGTGCTCCTGAAGACGGGTGCCGCGGCCGCCGCAGAGGATCAGCACGTCGGGTGTTTCGCCCGGCATCGCGCAGACAATATCCTCGCCCCCGTGGCCCTTGCCGACACCCTCTTGCTCGCCGCCGAGCAGGTGGATGGCGTGCTCGGGCGACCCGACCAGGACCAGCTGCTGCCGGCTCGCGAGCTCCAGGCGTTGTCGCTGGCCGTGCACATCCCGCTCGTGTGCTTTGGCATCGCGTTCCCGGCGATGGTGCTGTTCACCGAGGGCCTGTGGCTGCGAACCGGCGACCCGGTCTACAAGGCGCTCGCCAAGCGGTGGTCGAAGGTCATGCTGGTGCTGTTCGCGATCGGGGTCGTGACCGGCACGATCCTGAGCTTCGAGTTCGGCCTGCTGTGGCCCAACTTCATGGCCACCTTCGGCGAGGTGTTCGGGATCGGCTTCACGCTCGAGGGCGTCTCGTTCTTCGTCGAGGCGATCTTCATCGCGATCTACGTCTACGGCTGGGACAGGCTGCCGAAGCGCACGCACTTCCTGACCGGGATCCCGGTGGCGATCGCCGGGGTGACCGGCTCGCTGCTTGTGATCGCCGTGAACGGCTGGATGAACGACCCCGGCGGCTACGACGTGGTCAACGGCCAGGTCGAGAACGTCAGGCCGTTCGAGGCCCTGTTCGGCGGCAACGTCTGGCACGAGCTCGTGCACATGTACCTGGCCGGGTACCTGGTGGTGGGGTTCCTGCTGGCCGGCCACTACGGCCGCCGCTGGCTGGCGGGGCGGCGCGACCGCTACACGCGCACGGCGCTGGTGATCGCGCTGACCTTCGCCGCGCTGGTGGCGCCGGTTCAGGTGCTGGTCGGCGATTGGGCGGCGCGCACGGTGGCGGTCAAGCAGCCGGTCAAGCTGGCCGCGTTCGAGGGGCTCGAGGAGACGACAAAGGGGGCGCCCTTCCACGCCGGCCCGGTGGAGGTGCCGAGGCTGCTGTCGCTGCTCGCGTTCCACGACCCCGACGCCACCGTCAAGGGGCTGGACATCGTGCCGGAGGGCGACCAGCCGCCGGTGGACATCGTGCGGCTCTCGTTCCTGACGATGGTCACGATCGGCAGCGCGCTGATGGCGCTCGCGCTGTGGTACCTCGCGCTGTGGTGGCGGCGGCGGTCGCTGCCGGAGTCGAGGTGGTTCTTCCGCGCGCTGTCGGCGGCGGGGCCGCTGGCGGTCGTGGCGCTGATCGCCGGCTGGGTCACCACCGAGGTCGGCCGCCAGCCATGGGTCGTGTACGAGGTCATGCGCACCGAACAGGCCGTGACCGACGCCGGCGGGATCTGGATCGCGTTCGGGATCATGTGCCTGGTCTATGCGGGCCTGATCGCGGCGGCGTGGTGGCTGCTGCGGCGGCTGCGGGCCACGCCGGCGATGGACGAGGTGGCGCAATGACGGCGGCCATCGCCTGCCTTGCGATCGTCATGGCCGGCCTTGCCGCCTACGCCGTGCTGGCCGGCGCCGACTTCGGCGCCGGGGTGTGGGACCTGACGGCCGGCGGCGCGGAGCGCGGCGGGCGCGTGCGCGGGATGGTGCAGCGTTCGATGAGCCCGGTCTGGGAGGCCAATCACGTGTGGCTGATCCTGGTCCTGGTGGTCCTGTGGACCGCGTTCCCGGTGGCCTTCGGCTCGATCTTCTCGACGCTGTACGTGCCGCTGTTCGGCGCCGTGATCGGGATCATCTTCCGCGGCGCCGCGTTCGCCCTGCGCGGCCAGGCGGCCACGATCGGCGAGGCGCGCGTGCTTGGCGCCGCCTTCGCGCTGGCCTCGCTGCTGGTGCCGTTCTTCCTTGGCTGCGTGCTCGGCGCGATCGCCTCCGGAAGGGTGCCGGTGGGCAACGCCGCCGGCGACGCGTGGAGCTCGTGGCTGAACGCGACGTCGCTCACGGTCGGCGCGCTGGCGGTGCTGACCGGCGCGTACCTGGCGGCGGTGTACATGGCGGCCGACTCGGTGCGCGCCGAGCTACCGGACATGGAGCGCGCGTTTCGCGCCCGGGCGCTGGGCGCGGGCCTCCTGGCCGGCGCGGTCGCGATCGGCGCGCTGCCGGTGCTGGCCGCCGACGCCCCCGACCTCTACGACGGGCTCTCGAGCGGCCTCGGGCTCGCATGCGTGGTCGGTTCCGGCGCCTTCGGCGCCATCACCCTTGCGCTGGTGTGGGCGTCGCGGTTCGCCGGCGCGCGCTGGACCGCGGCGGGCGCCGTCGTGGCGGTCGTGGTCGGCTGGGCCGCGGCACAGAGCCCTGACCTGCTGCCCGGCCAGCTGACGCTCGACGAGGCGGCGGCCGGCGACGCCACGCTGATCGCCTTCCTGGTCAGCCTCGCGATCGGCGCGCTTGTGCTCGTGCCCTCGCTGATCTACCTGTACCGGCTCGTACTGCGCGGCACGCTGGACCAGAACTACGAGCCGCTGGACCAGAGGTTCAAGCCCAAGTGACCCTGTTCCGCGCGACGGTGGCCTGCGGGATCCTCGGCGTCGGTCTGCTCTTCCCGTTCGAGGCCACGATCACGCTGGCGCTCGGCGTGGTGTTCCTGGTCGCGTTCGTGGTCTGCGGCGTGTTCCTGATCGCCACGCCTGCGTTCCTGGAGGGCGACGACCCGCCCGGCTGAGGGCAACTGAGAACGATTCTCGATAGTGTGCGAGAGAGCATGGCCCCCCGGCTCGGAATCCCCGCGCTCCTGACGTTGCTGCTGGTCGCCGGCGCCGGCTGCGGCTCGCGCCCCGGCGAATCGACCTCGGACGGCGCGGTCGAGGTCGTAGCCACCACGACCCAGGTGGCCGACATGGTCCGCGCCGTTGGCGGCGACCGCGTGGCGGTCACACAGATCCTCAAGCCCAACTCCGATCCGCACGACTACGAGCCGCGCCCCAGCGACGCGCGCGCCATCGAGGGCGCGGACGTGGTGTTCCGCTCCGGGGGCGAGGTGGACCAGTGGATGGACGACCTGATCGAGTCGGGCGGCGCCGACACGCGCGTCGTCGATTTGAGCGAATCGGTGCGCCTGCGCGGCGACGACCCGCACTGGTGGCAGGATCCGCGCAACGCCGTGCGGGCCGCGGCTGCGATCGAGAGCGGCCTGCGCGAGGGCGGCGCCAAGGTCGGCGACGCCGGGCGCCTACACCGAGCGCCTTCGTCGCCTCGACCGCAACGTGGCCGCCTGCATCGACCGCCTGCCCCGATCGCGGCGCAAGCTCGTGACCTCCCACGACGCGCTCGGCTACTACACGCACCGCTACGGGCTTGAGACCGTAGGCGCGCTGATCCCGTCGCGGTCCACGCAGGCCCAGCCGTCGTCGAAGGCGGTCAATCGGCTGGTCGACCGGATCAGGCGCGAAGGGGTACGGGCGATCTTCCCCGAGAGCTCGCTCAACCCGAAGATCGAGAAGGCCGTGGCGCGCGAGTCGGGCGCCCGCGTGGGCGGCGCGCTGTGGGCCGACACGCTCGGTCCGAAGGGCTCGGAGGGCGCGACCCTGATCGGCTCGATCGAGGACAACACCGACAGGATCGTCCGTGGGCTCAGCGGCGGGAGTGTTCGCTGCCGATGAGCTCCGACCACCAGGCACTCGTGGTCGGCGGCGGCGCGGCCGGGCTGTCGGCGGCGCTGGTGCTTGGCCGTGCGCGCGTGGACACGCTGCTCGTGGACGCCGGCGAGCCGAGCAACCTCGCCGCACCCGCGATCGGCGGCCTGTTGGGCCAACACGACACCGCTCCGGGCGCGCTCTACCGCGCGGGCCGTGACCAGCTGGCGGAGCTGCCGAGCGTGACGGTCGCCGACGGCACGGTCACGAACGTGACCGAGGGGTTCACCGCGACGCTGGCGGACGGCCGGTCGGTGACCGCGGACCGCCTGCTGCTGGCCACGGGCATGCACTACCAGCGCCCGCGCGTGGCGGGCATCGACGCGTTCTGGGGCGACAGCGCCTTTCACTGCCCCTACTGCCACGGCTGGGAGCACCGCGACGGCCGGCTGGCCGTGCTGGGCGGCCACGGCGCCGCGCACCGCGCGCTGCTGGCGCGCCAGTGGTCCGACGACGTCGTCGTGCTGGCCGGCGATGTGACCGATGAGGACCGGGCCGCGCTGGTGCAGGCCGGGATCCCGCTGGATGAGCGCCCGGTGGCCGCGCTCGAGGGCGACGGCGGCCGGCTCACGGCGGTGCGGTTCGAAGACGGTGACGCGCTCGAGCGCGACGGGGTGCTGGTATTCGCACCGCTGCGCCCGCGCGACGAGCTCGGGCCGAGCCTCGGCTGCGAGACCACCGACACGCCGAACGCCAGCGGCATCCTGGTGACCGAAGCGCGCGGACGCACCACGGTCCCGGGTGTGTTCGCGGCGGGCGACGTGGCCACCACGATGCAGCAGGTGGCGCTGGCCATCGCCGGCGGCTCGGAGGCCGCCGCGTCGGTGCACCAGTCGCTTGTATTCGGTCTGTGACGCCCCGGCTGCACGCTCGCCACCCCGAGCTGACCGCGACCCTCCCCCATGTTTCGCTCGGCGGCGGCCCGACGCCGGTGCGCCGGCTGGAGGCGCTGGAGCCCACGGGCACCGAGCTGTGGCTCAAGGACGACGGCGCGTTCGGCGACGGCGGCTGGGGCGGCAACAAGGTGCGCAAGCTCGAGTGGATCCTGCCCGAGGCGCAGCGGCGCCGCGCGGGCACGATCCTGACCGTCGGCGGGCTGGGCACGAACTGGGGCCTTGCGACGGCGCTGTACGCACGCGAGCGTGGGATCGCCACCGCGCTGATGCTGCTCGACCAACCGGTCGACGGCCACGTCCGGGCGCAGCAGCGGCGGCTGAAGGCGAGCGGCGCCACGCTGCACTACACCCACACGAAGGCCCGCACGATCGCCTTGGCCCCGGTGCTGATGGCCCGTCACGCAGGCAACGGCCGGCTGCCGTACCTGCAGCCCGCGGGCGGCTCGTCGGCGGTCGGGTCGCTGGGCTACGTGGAGGCGGCGTACGAGATCGCCGAGCAGGTCGAGGCGGGCGCGCTGCCAGCGCCTTCGCACGTGGTCACGACCGTCGGCTCCGGCGGCACCGCCGCCGGGCTGGCACTGGGGCTGGCGCTGGCCGGGCTACCCGCCACCGTCGTCGGGATCGTGGTCAACGACGCGCTGCGCCTGGACACGCCGGCGCTGACCCGCCTCGCGGGCCGGACCACGAAGCTGCTGCGGGACCGTGGCGCGCGGGTCGAACCCGATCCGCTGCGGCTGATGAGCCTCGACGGCTGGATCGGGCCCGGCTACGGCCACCCGACACCCGAGTCCGCCGACGCGATCGCCGCTGCCGCGGAGGCGGAGGGCCTCGACCTCGACCCCGTGTACACGTCGAAGACGATGGCGGCGGCGCTGGCGATGGCCCGCGACGGCCACTTCGGCGTCGGGCCCGTCCTGTACCTGCACACGGACGGGCCGAGGTGACCGGTGCAGCCGCGCCAGCGGCTATCTGCCGGCGGCCGCCAGCCGCTGACGCTGGAGCTCGAGCTCGCGGTCCCAGGCGGCCGGCATGAACAGCGGGTCGGGCTCCAGCCGCCGCGCGCCGATCAGCGACTCGACCGCCGCCGTGGCCTGGGTGCGCGACAGACCGGGCCGGAGCTGGGCCAGCCGCTCGACCGTGGCCTCGAACAGCTCGGCGTCCAGCGGCACGCTGCGCGGCGGCAGCGGAGGCGCGTCCGTGCCCTCGGCGCCATCCTCGAGGTGGCGCATGTTGATCTCCGACTGGGTCTCGGCGGCCATCCACAGGCCGACGGCGCGCGGGACGTCATCGCCGTCCATGACGCCCCCTTCGCGCAGGCGCCGACAGGTCACGTCGAACACGATCTCGACGTGGTGTAGGCGCGGGTAGGCCGCGGCCAGCTCGGGCCGCGAGTCGTAGATCGATGTCTGGCGGTAGCGCGACCGCCGGGGTGGCTCAAGCTCGCGCAGCATCATCCCGACGGCGCAGCCACCGTCGCCGGTGGCAAGGTGGCCCGGCACCAGCGCGTCGGCGTGGCGGCGCAGGCCGCGCAGCAGCGGGCCGAGCAGCTCCAGCGGCAGTGTGCGCAGCGCGCGGTGCAGCACCGCTCCGCGCTCACGCGCGAGCTCGGGAGGAAGCGGACTCAGCGACGAATCGCCCCGGGACGGGTCCACCCCGCGAGGGTACCGCGCGCACCGGCGGCGATCGACGCCCTGATGCGTGGTCAGCTGGAGGTCATCGGCGTGACGCGGCCGTTGCCCAGCGCGCGCAGCGCGCGGTCCACGTCGTCGTGGATGGCGTACATGAACAGGTGGAGCAGCTCGGCGCGCAGCCGTTCGTCCTGGCCGCTGATCGCGGCGAACTGGTCGCGGGTGAGCTCCAGCAGCTTGACGTGGCCGACGGCGTGCATGGTCAGCGGGTGCGGGTTGCCGGTGACCATGTGCACGTCGCCGAAACAGGTGCCCGGCGTCAGCTGCGCCAGCTGCCTGGTCAGCCCGGCGGCGGTGGTCAGCGACGACAGCACGCGACCGGCCATGATCAGGAACACGCCCGCCTCGGCGTCGCCCTGCTCAAGGATCAGGTCCCCGTCCTGGTACTCGTGCGCGACCATCCGGCGCTCCAGCTCGTCGACCAGCTCGGGCGGCACGGTGGCCAGCAACGGATGGCCGCGGAGCTCCAGCTCCTGCTGGAGCTCGTCGCCGCGGTCGCCGTAGCGCCGGAGCAGCTCGTCCTCACACCAGACGGTTGCCGCCATCAGCGTGGGAAACACCGCCGCCCCGTCGCTCGCCACCGGCAGCGTGCCGTCGGGATCCACCAGCACCCCGTCGCAGTCGCGCTCGAGAAGGCTCTGGCGCAGCGACGCCAGCAGCCGCAGCGCCACCTCGGCGACGTCCCGGGTCCGGCGCACGTCGAGCACCAGCAGCTCGAGCTCCTCGCCCGCCTTGGCGATCTCGCGCACGACCGACTCGGCGCCGGAGAACAAGAGGTCGCCCTGGACCTCGTAGATCCGCGCGCGGCGGCCATGGCGCTCCAGGACGTCGCGGTCAGCCTGCGGGCGCTGCATGGCCGACGGCGCCTCGAGGATGTCGTAAGAGTCACGGATCGCGCTGTGGGCGCCGCGGGGCACGTGCAACGCGTGCAGCTCGAGGTCGTGCGAGAGCTGGCGGCACGCCCGCACGCCGCGCAGGCTGTTGCCGTGCTCGTCGAGCCGGGGTGAGAACACGGCGAGCGCCAGCTGCCCGGGGAGCACCGCCACGATCCCGCCCCCCACCCCGCTCTTGGCGGCCATGCCGACGGAGGCCACCCACTCGCCCGCGGCGTCGTACATGCCGCACGTGGACATCACGCTCAGGACGCGCTCGGTGAACTCCGTCGGCAACACCTTCTCCCCCGTCGCCGGGTGGATGCCGAGGTTCGCGAGCGTGGCGCCCATCATCGCGAGGTCGCGGCAGGTGACCATGGTCGAGCACTGGCGCAGGTACACCTCGAGCGCGGCGTCGGGAGAGCACTCCAATATCCCGAACTCGCGCAGCATGTGGCTGATCGCGCGGTTGCGGTGCCCGGACTCCTGCATCGACGCGTAGATGTCCTCGTCCATGGCCAGCGGGTGGCCCGCGTAGGCGGCGTAGGTGGACCGGACCTTCTCGACCTGCTCGCCGACATCGGCGCCGGAGATCAAGCTGGCGGCAGCGATCGCGCCGGCGTTGATCATCGGGTTGCGCGGCCGGTGGGTGACCGGGTGCAGGCTGATCTCGTTGAACAGGTCGCCCGACGGCTCGACGTCGATCTTCGCGTCCACCTTCGCGATGCCGTTGTCCATCAGCGCCATCCCGTAGGTGAACGCCTTCGAGATCGACTGGATGCAGAACGGCAGGTCGGTATCGCCGACCTCGTACACGTAGCCGTCCGCGGTGGCGAGGCAGATACCGAACGTGTCGGGGTCCACGTTCTCCAGCGCGGGGATGCCGTGCAGCACCTCGCCGCCGCGTTCCTCGACCCAGCCCGCGTGCACGCGTTCGAGGAGGTCGTGAACGAGCGTCACGCGAGCGATTCTAAGCGGCGCGCCAGCTCCTCCGGACGTGGACCGGGACGAACTTCACGCCGCCTCGGAGGACAGCTCGACGTGGGCGGGCAGCCGCTCCGGAGCGGGCGGCGCCGCCTCGGCTGCGGCCGGCGCCTCGGATCGGGTGACCACGAGGGCGACGACGATCCCGGCGACGACCAGCGCGGCTCCGACCAGGAAGGCCACGTGGAAGCCGCCGGTGAGCGCCTCCCGGGCCGATTCGCCCGCCGCCGCCAGGCCCTCGGTGCGCGAGGACGAGACGGTGGCCAGCACCGCCAGGCCCAGCGCGGCGCCCATCTGCGTGGTGGTGTTCACCAGCCCGGAGGCCAGCCCCGCGTCCTCGGGGGTCGCGCCCGACATCGCCACCGTCATCAGCGCCGGCATCGCGATGCCGGCTCCAAGCCCCAGCAGCGCCGCGCTCGGCAGGATGTGCTGCACGTAGTTCGCGTCGACCGGGGCCAGCGCGAACAGCGCCAGGCCGGTGGCGATCAGCGCCAGACCCGGCGCCAGCAGCCGGCTCGCCCCGAAGCGCGTGATCAGCGTCTCGGTGTAGCGCAGGCTGAGCACGCCCATCCCCACAGTGCAGGGCAGGAAGCCCAGCCCGATCTCCAGCGCGGAGTAGCCCAGCACCTGCTCCAGGTACAGCGCGCCGATGAAGAACATGCCGAACATGCCCGCCACCGACAGCGCCGAGATCGCGTTGGCGCCGGACACGTTGCGCGAGCGGAACATGCGCAGCGGGACCAGTGGGTTGTCGGCCTTGGACTCACGGATCACGAAGGCCACCAGCAGGGCGACCGACAGGCCACCAAGAACCAGCGTCTGCGTCGCGCCGAAGCCCAGCTCGGCGCCCGGCTTGACGATCGTGTACACGCCCAGCATCAGCGAGCTGGTGATCGAGCACCGCACCCGGGGTGTCGGCCCCCTTGGAGACGCCGATGCCCTCGTCGTCCTCCAGCAGCCGCTGGGCGGCAACCGCGGTGGCGATCGCGATCGGGATGTTCACGAAGAAGATCCAGTGCCAGTTGATCGACTGGGTCAGCACACCGCCGAGCAGCAGGCCGATCGAGCCGCCCGCCGAGGCCACGAAGCCGTAGACGCCGATCGCCTTGGCCTGCTCGCGCGGCTCGGGGAACATCGTGACGATCATGCCCAGGATGACCGCCGAGGTCATGGCACCGCCGACGCCCTGCACGAAGCGGGCCGCCACCAGCATCTCCTGGGTCTGGGCGGCGCCGCATGCGAGCGAGGCCACGGTGAACACGCCCATGCCGGCCATGAACACGCGCTTGCGGCCGATCAGGTCGCCGAACCGCCCGGCCAGCAGCAGCAGGCCGCCGAACGCGATCAGGTAGGCGTTGACCACCCACGCGAGGTTGGAGGGCGAGAAGCCAAGGTCGTCCTGGATCGAGGGCAGCGCCACGTTCACGACTGTCACATCGAGAACGATCATCAGCATGCCGAGGCAGAGCACGTACAGCGCTGCCCATCTGTTCTTTTCGGTGGTCTGCACTGCGGCCTCCTTGGTCGTCGTCTGGTCCACGAGGCGGGACCGTAGCAGAGTTGGTGGGTTTTTCCAACTATCTGCTTGGACTTTCCTATTATTCCGCCTCACTACCACTACGTCGGACCAGATCTCAGAAAATCGACAACCACGTCCCGACCGCGTTCCTGAGCGCCTCCTGGTCGCTGCGCAGGCTGTGGTCGCCGGCGATCTCGACCACCTCCCGGTCAGCCCCGCTCGTGGGCATGCCGAACCTGTCCTTGACCCCCTGCACGACCAGCATCGGCACGGTCACGGCGTCCAGCTCGCCCTGGCGGCTCTCGCTCTGCGACCCGTCCCTGCGTGCCGGCGGCTGGAGCGGGAACGCCAGGCACAGGACGCCCACCGCGCCTCCGTCCGCCGCGGTCCGGCATGCCACCCGCGCCCCGGCCGAGCGGCCGCCGGTGATCTGGGGCAGACCGCCGAGCTCGTGCGCGGCCAGGTGCGCGGTCACGGCCAGCCAGGCGGGATCGAGCTGGTTCGGGCGCGGGCTCGACTTCTTGCCGGCCACGCGGTAGGGCTGCTCGACAAGGGCCACGCTGACCGCCCGCTCCAGCGCCTCCGCGGTCGCGGCCTGCAGGTCGGGCGCCTGCACGCCGCCGCCGGCGCCGTGGCCGAGGATCAGCGCGGCGCGGGCGTCATCGGCGTGGTGCAGGTGGGCGCGCGCGGGTCCGGACGGGGTGTCGATCTCGATCGCCTGGGTCATGCGGGCATCCTTACTCCTCGTCGAGCTCGTCGGGGCTCAGGGCGGGCGCCAGCTCGCGGCCGGCGCGCAGCAGCGTTGCGCGCGTCACGGCCTGCGGCCCGTAGCGCTCGCGCACACGGTCGACCACCTCGTCGAGCGCCGGCGGCGTGCCCGGCTCGAGCGCGAACGCCAGCTGCACACCGTCGCGCACGTGGCCGAGGTTGGTGAACGTCAGGCCCAGCAGCGTCACGCCGCGCTCGGCGATCAGCGGCTTCGCCTCGCCGTAGAGGTCGCGCAGGGTGCGCAGGGTGGTCTCGGTGCCCGCGGTGGCCTGCGCCAGGCTGCGCGAACGCGACGCGCGCGAGAAGTCGCCGAACCGCAGCCGCAGCGTGATCGTGCGCCCGACCAGCCCCGACGACCGCATCCGGCGCGTGACGCGGTCCACCAGCGCGACCAGCACGGCGTCCAGCTCCGCGTGGCGAGCGCCGGCGGCCGCCGAGCGCCGACTGCGATCCCAGCGACCGTCGCCGCCGGCGTGCCCGGACCGGGCGCGGGTCGCGGTTGTTGGCGATCGCGTTCAGGTGCCAGCCCGCCGCCCGGCCCAGCATCGCCGCCAGCGACGCGCCGGGCACGGCGGCCAGGTGCTCGACGCGGTGGATGCCGCGCTCGTGCAGCTTCGCCGCCGTGGCCGGCCCGACGCCCCAGAGCGCCTCGACCGGCAACGGGTGCAGGAACGCCGTCTCGCCGTCGGCCGGCACCACCAGCAGCCCGTCGGGCTTGGCCGCACGGCTGGCCACCTTGGCCAGGTGCTTCGTGCGCGCGACCCCCACGCTCAGCGGCAGGCCGACCTCCTCGCGCACCCGCGCGCGCAGGCGCTCGGCGATCTGGACCGGCGTCCCGGCGATCCGCTCGAGGCCGCGCACGTCCAGGAACGCCTCCTCCAGCGACAGCCCCTCGACCACCGGCGACGTGTCCCGGAACACCGCGAACACGTCCTTGCTCGCCTGCACGTAGGCCTTGAACCGGGGTGTGATCACGATCGCCTCCGGGCACAGCTGCCGCGCCCGGCGCCCGCCCATCGCCCCCCGCACCCCCTTCGCGCGTGCCTCGTAGCTGGCCGCCATGACCACCCCGCCGCCCACGATCACCGGCCTGCCGCGCAGGCTCGGGTCGTCGCGCTGCTCGACCGAGGCGAAGAACGCGTCGACATCGGCGTGCAGGATCGTGGGCTCGGTCGACACGAACGTATGTTCGCATCCAGGCCCGACGGCCTGCAGAGCAAGTTCGCGCATCCGGGGCGGGACCTTCGCGGCCGTGGCGCGCCGGGCCGATCCGGGGTAGGTTGGCAGCCGCCCTCCGATGAAGTCAGACCTCCTGCTGCGTGGTGACCTGCACGCGCCCCGCGCGGCTCGGATGGCGCTGGACGATCTCGTCCACGTCCTCGACGGGCGGCTGCTGAGCGACCTGCGCCTGGTGGTCACCGAGATGGTGACGCTGATCGTCCGCAGCGGCTCCGGGGCGCCGCTCTCGGTCAGGGTCGAGGTGCTCTCGCCGGTTCACCTGCGCGGCGAGGTCGAGGAGGAGGGCGACCCACGGCCCCGCCCCACCGAGCTGACCGAGGCGTCGGCGCCGATCCTGGACGAACTGGCAACGCGCTGGGGCGTCGGCCCGCACCCGCGCCGGATGTGGTTCGAGATCGAGGCCGGCTGATCTAGCGCCGCTCGCCGGGCTCGTCCCGGTGCTCGTCCGCGGCGCGCTTTGCCCGGACCGCGCGCACACGCGCCGGCTGCGGCGGAATCGGGCGGACCGCGGGCGGTGCGGCCGGGTCGCGGGCCGGCGGTGGCTTGGCCGCCGCAGCGGGCGGCTGGGGCGCGTCCCGGGCGCGCTCCCGCGGCGGAGAGCTGCCGGGTGCGGCATCGGGCTCCTGGGCCTTGACGGCTTCCGCCGCACCGAACAGCCCGGCGACGGCGCCCATGGCCGCCGAGGCTGCGCGTCCCAGGCGTGTCGGGGGCTTCACGAGTGCGTTATTCCCCTGCGTCCTGCGGAGGAAACGTCAGTCGCCGCGCAGGTCCGCGACCTTGCCGGCTGCCTTGTCCGCGGCCGTCTCGGCCCGTTCGTGGTCCTTGGTGGCGCGCTTGAGATCGCCCTGGGCGCGTTTGGCGGCCTCCTTGGCCTCGCGCAGCTGCAGTTCGGCCGCGTCCAGCTCGTGCCCGCGCTTGACGGCGTCCGCCTCGGCCGCCTTGAGCTCCTCGCGCCGGCGGCGCTTGCGCTCGGCATCGCGGTCGTTGCCGCCGCGCTTCTTCGCGGCGGACCGCTTGCGCGGCGTGCCCGTCCCCGCCGTCGAGCCGCCGCCGAGGCCGCTGGCCTCGTGGTCGGTGGTCAGCCTGGCGGACTCGAACTGGGCGCGTACCTCGTCGTCGAGCGCGACGGCGTGCAGGGTGGCGCGCACCCGCTCCTGCGCCGCAGCGTTGAGCTCCGGTCCCGCGTCGGCCGCCAGGGCCGCGACCGCCTCGAGGGCGCCGCCGACCGCCACCCGCTCGCGGTCGCGCGCCTTGATCATCGCCTCGCGGTCGCCGTCGCCCGACACCAGGCCCTCCTGCGCCGCGCGCAGGTCGCCGCCGGCCTTCAGCAGCTCGTCGCGTGGCTTACCGCCGCGGGCGGCGAACTGGTTCACCGCCCAGGCCGTGCGGCTGGGCTTCTTCAGCGCCTTGACGGCGGCCGCGGCATCGTCGTCGCCGTCCGACTTGCCGCTGCTTGGCCAGCTCGTCGCGGCGCGCCACGAAGCCCTCGAAGTCGCCGAGGTAGACCTCGTCGAGCCCGTCGTCCGCCGGCTTGCGCTTCTTCGCCGCCACCGCCGCAGATTCTGTCACCGGCGCGCCGGGCTCCCGGCCGCTGGGCGATCACGCTCGGCCGTTCGTCCAGGCCCCCTCGTGAAGTCGGGCAATCGGCCGATGGGAATTCAATGCCGCGTGCCCGTCTGCTCACCGTCCTCGGCACCTTGGTCGCGGCGCTCACCCTGACCGCGCCCGCGGCCGCGCGCGAGGCGCCCGAGACGATCGTCCAGGACGATGCCGAGCTCCTGTTTCGCAGCGACGAGCGCGTTGCCGAGAGCATGCGCCATCTGCGCTCGCTCGGTGTGGACCGGGTCCGGCTGAACGCCGGCTGGTCGAGCATCGCTCCCCATCCCGAGAGCATGCTTCCGCCCATGCTCGCGCTGGCCGACCCCGACGCGTACCCACGGGTCAACTGGCGACGGCTCGACCGCGCGGTCCGCGCGGCCAACGACGCCGGCCTGCAGGTGATGATCGACATCGCGTTCTGGGCGCCGCGATGGGCCACCAGCGGCAATCCCAACGGGTCGGCCGAGCGCCAGCGCTGGGACATCGATCCGGTGGCGTTCTCGCAGTTCACCGCCGCGCTCGTGAAGCGCTACTCGGGCACCTTCACCCCCGAGCCGGACACCGCTCCGCACGCCGTGGCCGACGAGCCGGACCAACAGCTGCTGGAGGGGCCGCTCGGTGAGCTGCTCGGCGGTGGCGCCGACCCCGGCCCCACGCCCCCGCCGCCGCCCGCTAGGGAGCAGGGCCCGCTGCCCAAGGTCAGCTGGTGGACGATCTGGAACGAGCCCAACCATCCGGGCTTCCTGCAGCCTCAGTACACCCGCGCCGCGGACGGCCGGCTCGAGCCCAACACCCCCCACCTGTACCGGCGGATGGTCGAGGCCAGCCAGCCGGTGATCAAGCAGCTGCAGCCGGACAGCACAGTGCTCGTGGGAGGCCTGGCCAGCTTCGGGGTCAAAAATCCGTCCGAACCGACCGCCGGCATCCCGCCGCTGAAGTTCGTCCGTGAGCTGGCATGCGTGGACGAGCAGCTACGCCCGCTCGCCACGCCGCGCTGCCGCGACTACAAGCCACTGCAGGGAGACGGGTTCGCACACCACCCCTACTCGCTGCTCAACCGCCCCGACTTCGTCGATCCGGCCAATCCCGACTCGGCCCGGGTCGGAGCGCTCGACCGGCTCAGCGGCCTGCTGGCGAAGCTTGCCCGCGCCGGCCGCATCGATCCTCGGATCGCCAACCTCTACCTCACCGAGTTCGGCTATGAGACCAACCCTCCCGACCCGGTGCGCCCGTACGGGCTCGCCCAGCAGGCGCATTTCCTCAACTGGGCCGAGTACCTGGCGTGGAAGAACCCGCAGGTGCGCAGCTGGCCCCAGTTCCTGCTGCGCGACCTCGGCGTGGTCAGCGCCGAGAAGGCCGCGCGCGGCGCGCGGCCCCACGCCGACTACCAGACGGGCCTGCTGTTCGAGGACGGCACCCCCAAGCCCTCGGCCCAGAGCTTCAAGAACGCGCTGTTCGTGGACTGCGTCTCGTCGAAGGTGCGGCCCGCTCGCCGCAAGCCGCGCAAGCGCAAGCCGCGTGTGCGCGGCAAGCGTAAGCAGGTCGTCCGCAAGGCGGCCAAGCGGCGAAAGGCCGGCAAGCGGCGCGGGACGGCCAAGCGGCGCAAGCTCGGCAAGCGGGCCAAGCGGGCGCCCAGGCAGCGGCTCCTGATCTGGGGCCACGTCCGGCCCGGGGCCTCGCCTCAGCGGGTGGTGCTGGAGGAGAGCCGTGCCGGCGTCTCGGGCTGGCGGGCCTCGCGCACGGCCCACTCGGTCCGCGCACACAATCGCGGCACCGTGACCGGCCGCCCGGTCACCACATCGCCGAGCGGGATCTTCGTGCGGCACGCCGCCCCGCGCGCGGGCGTGCTCTACCGGCTGAGGATCCCGGCCACCGGCGAGACCGGGGTTCCGGTGCGCCCGGTGCGCTGCGGCCGCAAGCCCGAGCTGGTGGCGCGCCAGGACGGCGAGTACTGACTCAGTCCCGGATGACCACGGGGGTGCCCACGGGCACCTGGCGCATCAGCCGTTCCAGCATCGCTGTCGAAGCATGCACGCAGCCCGCGGACACGGCGCTGCCGAGCGAGCCCGGGTTCGGCGTTCCATGGATGGCCAGGCGGTTGCCCCCGGGCCAGCCGGGCGGCGTATTGGGCTGCGTGCCCGACAAGGCCAGGATGCAGCACCCGTAGTAACTACCGAAGCGGTCGCCGCGCAGCTTGTCGGTAACCGCGAACCGGCCCGTGGGGGTGGGCGATCCGGCCCGCCCGATGGAGACGGTGGTCCTGGTCAGCGCCGTGCCGCCGCGCCGAAGCTCGAGCCGACGGGCGGAACGGTCGACGCGGATCGTCAACCGCGTGCGGGTTGTGCGCAGGCTCCTGGCATCGAGCCAGCCGAGGCTTCCGTTGCTGCGCCGAGCTGTGGTCACGCCCACCCAGCGGCCGCGGCGGCGAACAACCGACATCGCCGTGGGCCCGCCGAACTCGGTCCTCGGCCCGAGCCGCTCGATCACCCGGCCAGCCGGACCGGAGCGCATGACCGCGGTCCGCCGCACTGAAACGATGGTGTTGGCCGGGCGCGGCCGGCGGGGCGCGGTCAGCGGCGCGAGCCTGCCGGCGGTACCGGCATCGGCCCGTAGCAACTCCGGCGTCCGCCCCACCTCGTCCGAGGTGGCGGCCACCGCGCTGGCCCCGGAGACCGACACCGCCAGCCCAAGCGCCAGGGCGGGAAGGGAGCGGCGTGCGCGGCGGAGGTTGGCCGGGGCGGGCATACCCCTGCCCTCGCCAGCGCGGCGTGATTCCTTGAACCTGAGCCGCCCGCCCTACCCGGCAAGGCCCGATTCGTGACTACTGCGCCGCGGCGGCATCGAACAAACGTCCAGGTGACGTGTCAGTCGCGGTGGCAGCCGGTGGAGGCCGTGATCTCCAGATCCCCGCCGTAAAAGGAGGCGCGCGCGTACAGCCTGCCCTGGTCCGCCAGGCCGACATGGCCGATCCCCAGCCGCCGGTCTGAGCCGGGGTCGGAGCCTGGATCGGTGACGGTCACCTCCACGCCACGCCCGCGGAGACGGTCCGCCCAGCGGCCGAGCGCGGCCGCTGTCACCTGTCCGGAATTGTCCAACGAGCCCTCGTACCAGTCCGTCTTGCTCCCGTTGGACCACTGAAGCCGACTCGTGCCGGTGGAGCGACCGTACGCGTCGCGGCACGTGACCGCCCGCCGTCGCAAGCCGCGCAGGGCATCACCCAGCGGCGTCCCGGATGGCGCGACCGCCTTGCCGTCCGTGAGCACCCGCTCCCAACGCGCGCCGCTCGCGCTCAGCGATCCAGGCGCTGCCGGATAGCTCGGCAGCTGGGACCACACCGTCGTGGCTGTCGCGAGCATCGTGATAGCGGTACCGGCGACCACCGCGGCGCGAAGACCGTGGCCACGGCGCCCGCGCCACCACGCGACCACCAGGGTCGCGGTCGCGCCGACGACGTAGACCGAAACGACCAGCAGGGTGTCCACCTCCCGCTCCGGCGTGCAGCCAAACCCGATCCCTTCGCAGCCCAGGCCGGAACCCACGAACGGATACGCGAGCACCGCGAGGACCACACCGCCGACGAGAACCGATGCTCCGGCGACCACCCACTTCCACCGAGCCATGGGAGCGGTGTCGACACCGGGCGGCCTCCGCTTAAGGCACTTCGGCAGCGCGCGCACGGGCCGCCTGGCGGACCAGATGGTCGCGCTCGGCCACGCTCGTGGCCCGCCGCGCGGCCTCGGCATACGCGGTCGCGGCCGCGGACAAATCGCCGCCCAGTTCGTACAGGTGTCCACGGGCGGCATGCCAGCGGTGCCGCTGGCCGATCACCTCGCGCAGCCGGTCGGTCTCGCGCAGCGCGGCGGCGGGTCCGAGCACGTGGCCGACCGCGACCGCGCGCCCGAGCACCGCGGCGGGGTCTTGGCGCACCGGGTCCTCGCTGAGGGCGACGAGGTCGTCGTACCAGGCCAGGATCTGTGGCCAATCGGTCTCCGCCGCGCTTGCCGCGTCGTCGTGGAGGGCGGAGATGGCGGCCTCGATCTGATAGCGGCCGGGGCGCTCGAGGGCCAGCGCCGACTGCAGCACACGCACACCCTCGGCGATCTGGCGGGTGTCCCAGAGGCCGCGGTCCTGCCGGTCGAGCGTTACGAGGCGGCCCTCCGGGTCGAATCGCGCCGGCAGGCGGGCGTGGTTGAGGAGCATCAGCGCCAGCAGGCCCCGCGCCTCCGGTTCCTGGCTGGCGAGGGTGAGCTGGCGCGCCAGGCGGATCGCCTCGGCGGCCAGGTCCACGCGGCCCGCGTGGCCGGCCGTGTAGACCAGGTAGAGCACGCGTAGCACGACGGCGAGGTCGCCCGGCCGATCCAGCGACCGCCCCCGCAGGGAGCGCTTGGCGCGGCTGATCCGCTGCGCCATCGTCGCCTCCGGCACGTAGAAGCTGTCGGCGATCTCCTGTGTGGTCAGGCCGCCGACGGCGCGCAGCGTCAGCGCCACCTGGGAGGCGGGCGAGAGGTCTGGGTGGCAGCAGCAGAAGAGCACGAACAGCGTGTCGTCGCCCGCCTCGGTGGGTCCCGGGTGCGGCTCCGCGTGCACGACCTGCTCGCGGCGCTGGCGGGCGGCCTCGCTGCGGTGCGCGTCCACGAGGCGCCGGGTCGCGACCGTGGCGAGCCACGCGCGTGGCTCGCGCGGCGGCTGGTCGGGCCACACCCGCAGCGCCTCGATCAGCGCCTCCTGGAGCGCGTCCTCGGCGGCATCGAAGTCCTCGCCGCGGCGGACCAGGCCCGCGAGTACCTGAGGGACGAGGGCGCGCAGGGCGCCCTCGTCCAGCGGTCGCGTCGGCTGGTCGCTCACGCCGGGTCAGTCGCCCGAGGGCGCCCCCCACATGACCTCGCGGACATCGAGCCACTCGTACAGCGGCTCACCGCCCGGTCCGGGCTCGGACGAGACGTGCGCCGCCACCTCGAGCGCGCGCTCGTGCGACTCGACGTCGATCATGAACCAGCCCGCCACGAGGTCGCTGGTCTCGGGGAGCGGGCCGTCGGTGGTGACCGGCGCGGCGTCGGGGCCGCCGTAGCGCACCCAGGTGCGAGTCGGCGTGAGCGCCTGGGCGTCCACGAACTCGCCGCTCTCCTGGAGCATCTCCCTGACCTGCCGCTGGAACGCCATGTGCGCCTCCACGTCCTCGGGCGCCCACTGGTCCATCGGCGGGAAGGGATGGTGCGGCTCCGGGCCACCGCGGTAGTGCTTGAGGATCAGGTACTTCGGCATGGTCGCCTCCTGGTGTCGTGGGCCGCGCCTGTCGTGGCCCTTCACCCGTGTGAGCGGAGCCGGTCGGGCCTTCTCGACATGGAATCACCCATCGTGTCGCGGCTCCGTTGAGCCGGGGCGGGGGCGCGTGGGAAGATGGGGCCATGGGGACCTCGCGGGACCGAGGCGGGGACGGTTCTTCGAACCTGTACGTGCGCCTGCTCGGCGGCTTCGGCGTCGAGTTCGAGGGCCGGCCGGTCACGACCGTGGACGCGCCGCGGCTCCAGTCGTTGCTGGCGCACCTCGTTCTCCACCGCGACGAGCGGGTGCCCCGTGAGCGACTCGCCTACCTGTTCTGGCCCGACTCGGAGGAGTCGCAGGCGCGGACCAACCTGCGCCAGGCGCTGCACCTCCTGCGCCGGGCGCTGCCGGACTCGGAGCGCTTCCTGGAGACGGAGTCGCGGGCCGTGCGCTGGCGCGGCGATGCCCCTGTCGAGGTCGACGTGGCCGAGTTCGAACGGCTCACGGCGGGCACCGATCGGGAGACGCTCGAGCGCGCCGTCGCCCTCTATTCGGGCGACCTGCTGCCTGACTGCTACGACGACTGGATAATTCCCGAGCGCGACCGGCTGCACGCGGCCTTCCTGACAGCGGCCGAGCGGCTGGCCGAGCTGCTCGAGCAGGATCGCGAGTATCGGACGGCCGTTCCCTGGGCCCGGCGGCTTCTGGACGAAGCCCCCCTCGACGAGGGCTCCTGCCAGCGGCTCATGAGGCTTCACGCCCTGGCCGGTGACCGGGCCGGGGCGCTCCGGGTGTACCACGGCTTCGCCACCGCGCTCGCGCGCGAGACGGGGGTCGAGCCCGGTCCCGCCACCCGTGAGGCCTACGAGCGCCTGCTCGAGCCAACCGAGGAACCGGCGTCCAAGCCGTCTGCCCCTGGCACCGGCGTGTGGCCGCTCGTGGGCCGGGGCGAGGAGTGGGAGGCGCTCCGCGGGGCATGGCGGCGGGCGGCGGAGGGAGAAGCGCTGCTCGCCGTGGTGGCCGGCGAGGCGGGGATCGGCAAGTCGCGGCTGTGTGAGGAACTGCTCGACTGGGTGGGGCGGCAGGGCATGGCGGCGGGCGGCAGCCGCTGCTACGCCGCCGCCGGCGGGCTGGCTTACGCCCCCCTGGTCGAGCTGCTGCGCTCCGACGCCCTGGGACCGGGGCTGCGGCGGCTGGGGGATCCGTGGCTCGCCGAGCTCGCGCGGCTCCTCCCCGAGCTGGTCGAGGAGCGCCCGGAGCTGCCGTCCCCCGCACCGCTGACCGACGACCTCCAGCGCGCGCGCCTGCTCGACGCTCTCTCGCGCGCGGTCCTGGCCGCGGGCGCGCCGCTCCTCCTGGCGATCGACGACCTCCAGTGGTGCGACGGCGAGACGCTCGGCTGGCTGCACTACATGCTGCGTTCGAGCCCTCACGCGCCGCTGCTCGTGGTGGCCACGGCACGCTCGGAGGAGCTGGGCGCCGACAACCCCGCCCAGCCGCTCCTGATGGCGGCGCGCGGGAGCGGGCAGGCGGTCGAGCTCGAGCTGGGGCCGCTCGACCCCGCCGACACGGCTGCCCTGGCCGGCAAGGTGGCCGGCCACGACCTGGACGAAGAGCGTCGGCAGATCGTCCACCGCGAGACCGAAGGCAATCCGCTTTTCGTGGTCGAGTGGACGCGGGCGGGACTCGCCGGCGGCGAGCCAGCCGCGCTCCCGCCCAGGGCGCACTCGGTAATCGAAGCGCGGCTGGCCCAGCTCTCGCAGCCGGCGCAGGAGCTGGCCAGCCTTGCCGCCACCGTCGGGCGGGCCTTCACGTTCGCGGTCCTGGCCAATGCCAGCGCCCGCCGCGAGGAGCAGGTGGTGGAGGCGCTCGACGAGCTGTGGGAGCGGCGGATCGTGCGCGAGCGCGGGCTCGACGCCTACGACTTCAGCCACGACAAGCTCCGCGAGGCGGCCTACCTACGCGCGGGCTCGGCGCGCAGGCGCATGTTGCACGGACGGGTCGCACAGGCCCTCGAGCGCCTCCATGGCTCCGACCTCGACGGCGTCAGCGGCCAGCTCGCCGCCCACTACGAGCGCGCCGGGTGGAGCGAGCGGGCCATCGGCTACTACGCACGCGCGGCCGAGGTGGCCCAGCGTGTGTTCGCCTACGAGACGGCGATCGACCTGTTCTCGAAAGCGCTCGTCCTGCTGGAGGGCGAGCCCGCGTCGCGGCGGCGCGACGAGCGTGAGCTGGCGCTCCGCGCGGCGCTCGGTGCACCCCTCGCGGCGGTCAAGGGCTATGGCGCCGACGAGGTATACACCCAGTGTCAGCGCGCCATGGAGCTGTGCGAGCGTCTCGGGAGCCGGCCCGACCCCCCGGTGCTGCGTGCGCTCGCGATCGGGAACGTTGCCAGGGGCGGCCTCCGGCGTACCTACGAGCTCGGGGAGCAGCTGCTCGAGATCGGCGAGCGCGAGGACGAGCAGATGGTGCGGGTCGAGGGCAACTACGTCCTAGGGGTGGCGTCCTTCTGGTTCGGCCACTTCGCCGCCGCCCGCGACCAGTTCGAGCGGGCGATCGCCGAGTACGTCCCCGAGCGCGCGCGAGCCCACCTGGCCCTTTACTCCCAGGATCCCCGGATCGTCTGCATGAGCCGGCTCGCGTTCACGCTCCGCTACCTCGGGGATGTCGCCGAGGCTGAGGAGATGGCGCGGGAGACGCTCCACCTTGCGGACGAGCTCGCGCATCCCCTCAGCCTCGGCTATGCCCTCAACTTCACCACCTGGCTTGCGATCGACCTCGGCGACGACGAAACCGCGCGCGAGCGGGCCGAGCGGATGCTGGCTCTGACCAGAAGGCACGAGCTCGGGTATTTCCAGCCCATGGAAGCGATTTTCCGGGGCTGGATGCTCGCCGCGGAAGGGCGGGTGGACCGGGGTGTGGCGCTGATCCGCGAGGGCCTGGAGGCATACACCCGGAACGGCTGGAACCTGCCCCAGCCCTACTGCCTCGTCCTTCTCGCCCGCGTGTGCCTCGACCATGGGCGAACGAACGATGCCCGGGCCGCGGTGGATGAAGCCTTCTCGCTCGTGGAGCGCACGGGGCAGAGGTGCTTCGAGGCCCGGCTCCACCTTCTCATGGGGGAACTGGAACCCGTAAAGGCCGAGTCCCACTTCTCCGCCGCACTCGAGGTCGCCCGCCGACAGGGAGCGGTCCCGCTGGCCCAGCGCGCCGCAGAGAGCCTCGCGCGGCTCCACGCCCCCGCCGGCGGACCGAACGCCGGCCGAACGATCCGAGAACGCTCGGGGGAATAGACCTCCAGCACCACGACCACGGGGGAAACGACGATGAGCACCACCGACGCGACCACGGACACCGCCGAGCAACTGCGCGAGAGCCTGAGGGGGGAGCTGATCGCCCCCGGCGACGGCGCCTACGACGAGGCACGTGCGGTCTACAACGGGATGATCGACCGCCGGCCCGCCGCGGTCGTGCGCTGTGCCGACGTGGCCGACGTGATCGCGGCCGTCGGTCTCGCCCGCGATGAGGGTCTCGATCTCTCGGTGCGTGGGGGCGCGCATTGCGTGCCAGGCTTCGGCACCAACGACGGGGGTATCGTCTGTGACCTGTCGGGTATGCGCGGCGTTCGCGTGGATCCCGAGCGCCGCACCGCACGCGCCGAGGGCGGGTGCACGTGGGGCGACTTCGATCACGCCACCCACGCGTTCGGCCTGGCCACCACCGGCGGCATCATCTCGACCACCGGCGTCGGCGGCCTCACCCTCGGCGGTGGCATCGGCCATCTGGCGCGGGGGCAGGGCCTCTCCTGCGACAACCTCATCTCGGCCGACGTGGTAACGGCCGACGGGCGGCTCGTGACCGCTAGCGAGGACGAGAACGCCGACCTGTTCTGGGCCCTCCGCGGCGGCGGTGGCAACTTCGGCGTGGTGACCTCGCTCGAGTATCGCCTGAGCCCGGTCGGCGAGATCTACGGCGGCCCGATCTTCTACCCCGTCGACCGCGCGAGCGAGGTGATGAGCTTCTACCGGGAGTTCATCGCCCAGGCTCCGGAGGAGCTGGGAGCCTTCTTCGCGTTCCAGATCGCCCCGCCCCTGCCGTTCATCCCCGAGGAGCGTCACGGTGAGACGATGTGCCTGATCGTCACGTGCTGGACCGGCCCGATCGAGGAGGGGGAGCGGGCACTGGCGCCCCTGTTCGACGTCGCTCCCGTGGCCGCCTCGCTTGTCGGCCCGATGCCCTATCCCGCGCTCAACAGCGCCTTCGACGCCCTGCTGCCCGCGGGACTCCAGCACTACTGGAAGGCGGACTTCGTCCGCGAGCTCACCGACGATGCGATCGCTGCCCACGTGGAGCACGGTCCGCGGGTGCCGTGCGTGGAAGCCACCATGCACCTGTATCCGATCGACGGGGCCTGCCACCGGGTTGCGAGCGACGAGACCGCCTTCGCCTATCGCGACGCCCGGTTCGCCTGCGTGATCGCCGGAATGTGGCCGGACCCCGCGGACAACGAGCGCAACACGGCATGGGTGCGCGACTACTGGGAGGCGATCCATCCTCACTCCGAGCTCGGCGGCTACGTGAACTTCATGGCCGGCGACGACCAGGACCGGATCCGCGACAACTACCGCGGGAACTACGACCGCCTGGCGGAGATCAAGGGCCGCTACGACCCGGACAACCTCTTCCGGATGAACCAGAACATCGAGCCTGCGAAGTAGGGGCAGCGCGGCGCGCGCAGGGGCCGCGCGAGTCAGACCTCGATCCAGACGGCGCGAGCGACGGCACAAAGGGTCCCCCGGCTCGAGAACAGGGCACTTGCGGTGTTGAGCTTCCGGCCGTCGCGGCTGAGTGTCCAGGCCTGGACCACGTGCGGTTCCCCGGGCGCCAACGGATGGCGCAGATCGGCGGACAGGCGACCGAGGAGGATCCGCCCGACCCCGCCGAAGAGATCGGTGACGATGCCGCTGGGACAGTCGAGCGCCCCCCAGACGAACTCGTCGCGGACGTGGCCCTCGGCATCCGCCAGCGCCGGATCGGGGGTCCAGGGCGCCGCGTACAACGACTCGCCGTCCACGGGCCCGGGGAAGATCTCGAGCCCGTCACCGTGGTCGCGCTCGGGCCCGCACACGAAACAGGTCGGATAGGGGTGCCCCTCGCGCCACGGGTATCGCGACGCCGCAAGCGTCGCGGCGTCGAGGCCGACGTCGGCTGGCGCGGCAACGTCGACCGTGGTCGGGCGCGCCTCCGCAACCACCCCCCATCCGCGCCGATCAGCGCGACCCCGTCGGCGTTCTTCTCGACGCGGAGCGGCTGACCCAGGGGTGGCGGAGTGCGCAGCGTCACCTCGGCGGCTCCGTCGATCGACCGGGCAGCCATGGCACACGCGTAGCCGCCGTTCGCGCTCTCCGGTGGACCACAGAAGCGCGGGTCGATGACCACGGTGGCCGGCACGATCGCGACGCTCTCACGCCCCCGGTGCCGGGTCAACCTGGATGTACCTAGCGGAGTTCTTCGACCAGCCCGATGATGACGCCGGCGGGCCCGCGGACGTAGCCGTAGCGGTAGATGTCCTCGTGCTCGGCCACCTCTCCCACGAGCTCGCCGCCGTGGGGCCGCAGGCGCTCGAACGTCTCGTCGACGGCATCGACGATGAACGTGAGGCGCGGGATCCCCGGCACGTTGACCGGCGCCCTGGGCGCAGGGCTCGTGGCGACCGGATGGCGAAACGCCGACAGCTCGATCCGGCCCGGGCCGTCAGGGACCCGCAGCATCGCGATGTCCGCCCGGACACCGTCCATCGCGAGGAGCCGGTCCGGAAACTCGCCCTCGACCGTGGCCTCCCCCTCAAGTTCGAGGCCCAGCTCGACGAAGAACGCGATCGCCGGTGGGAGATCCTCGACAACGACGCCTACATGATCCATCCGCTGAACCGCCATGGCGATGCTCCTTTCTCGATACCCCGCGCGGTCACGACGGAGGCGGCGACTCGCGCGAGAGGTCGGCCATCCTCTGCTCGTAGAGCGCCCCTGCCGACTGGTTCCACCTGACCTGCTGCTGCCAGTGCGAGTCGACCGCGCCCCAGCGACCGGGCGGGACCCCGCGGCCCTCCGCGAAGCCGGCCTGCGCGCCGGGCGCCACCGACTCCCGCGCGATGGCGGCCTTGATCTCAACCCACGCGCCGAAGCCGACCCCCTCCACCGGGCTACCGGCGGGGTGGTCCTCGCCAAGCTCGGCCAGCCCCCTCCTCCACTCGCTGACCGTGTCGCGGAGCCCGCCGGGCAGTTCTCGAATCGTCTCCGCGGCCTGCTCGATCTCCTCCTTGACCGGATCAAGTACCCCCTCGGCCTCGCGCAGGGCGCTGCGCCGCGCCGCAAGCGCCCTCTCCCAGGTGCCGTGCTCGGGCTCGAGCCCGAGATAGAACCGTCCGATCGCCTCCTCGAGGCCCTCGTTCGCGATGCCCACGGGCTCGTTGCTCTCGCGGTCGAGCAGCGCCGGGACCTCCATGCCGGCAGTGAGCAGATGGACCTGCCAACTCGGCATCAGCTGGGACAGGCTTGCGCTGGGTCCACTCCCCTCCGGAAGCGGATCAAGCTCGGCGCGGCACAGGGTCCGCAGGCTCGATGTGCCCGAGTCCCGGCCGCCCGTGCGGTTGACGACGATGACCGCCCGGCCGGGAACACCGTCCCTACGTTTCCGGGCGAGTCGATCGAGAAGACCCACGGTCCGGCACGCTATCCCACGCGTCGAGCCCGGGCCCATCGCAACTTCCAAGACGTTCTGATGGGCCGGCCTGGACTCGAACCAGGGACCTACGGATTATGAGTCCGCTGCTCTAACCAGCTGAGCTACCGGCCCGTGCGCCAAATCTAGGGCTTCCAGGTCGTTCCGGGCGCGCCGCCGAAGCCGCGCCGGACGAAACCGGGCATTGGCGTAGCCTGCCGCCGGTGACCGAGAACCGCAAACCCACCGTGAACGTGCCCGACGGCCCGCCGTCGTACCAGCTGGAGCTGGAGGACATCACGGTCGGCGACGGCGAGGAGGCCGCGCCGGGCCACACCGTCGAGGTGCACTACGTGGGCGTGTCGTGGCAATCGGGCGAGCAGTTCGACGCGTCGTGGGACCGCGGCGACACGTTCAAGTTCGGGCTCGGCAAGGGCCAGGTGATCCAGGGCTGGGACCAGGGAGTTGCCGGGATGAGGGTCGGCGGCCGGCGCCGGATCACGATCCCGCCGATGCTGGCCTACGGCAAGCGCGGCGCGGGCGGCGTGATCGGGCCGGACGAGACGCTGATCTTCGTCGTGGACCTGGTCGGCGTTCGCTAGAGCGCCTTCGCCAGCGCCCGGCCCGCGGTCCGGCCCGAGAACAGGCAGCCGCCGAGGAACGTGCCCTCGAGCGCGCGGTAGCCGTGCATGCCGCCGCCGCCGAAGCCGGCGACCTCGCCCGCGGCGTAGAGCCCCTCCAGCGGCTCGCCGCCCGGGGTGAGCACGCGCGCGTCGAGGTCGGTCTCGAGGCCGCCGAGCGACTTGCGCGTGAGGATCGACAGCCGGACGGCGATCAGCGGGCCGGCGCCGGGGTCGAGGATCTTGTGCGGCGCGGCCACGCGCGTGACGCGGTCGGCCCAGTAGGCGCGTGCGCCGTGGATGGCGGTGACCTGGCCGTCCTTGGCGTAGGCGTTGTCGATCTGGCGGTCGCGCGCGACGATCTGGGCCTCGATGTCGGCCAGGTCGATCAGGTCGTCGCCGGTCAGCTCGTTCATGCGCCGCACGAGCGCGGGCAGGCCCGCCTCGACGATGAAGTCCTCGCCGTGGTCCTTGAACGCCTGCACCGGGGCGGGCGGTCCGCTGCCGATCCGGTCCTCGAGCACGGCCTTGACGCTCTTTGACGTGGTGTCGGGGTTCTGCTCGGAGCCGGACAGCGCGAACTCCTTCTCGATGATCTTCTCGGTGAGCACGAACCACGTGTAGTCGTGGCCGGTGCTCTGGATGTGGGCCAGCGTGCCGAGCGTGTCGTAGCCGGGATAGAGCGGGCCGGGCAGGCGCTTGCCGGTGGCGTCGAACCACAGCGCCGACGGACCGGGGATGATCCGGATGGCGTGCCGGGGCCAGATCGGGTCCCAGTTGTGGATGCCCTCCACGTAGTGCCACATGCGGTCGCCGTTGATCTCGCTGGCGCCGGCGTCGCGGGCGATCGCCAGCATCCGCCCGTCCACGTGGGCCGGCACGCCGGACAGCATCTTGTGCGGCGGCTCGCCGAGCCGCTCCGGCCAGTACTGGCGCACCAGGTCGTGGTTGCCGCCGATGCCGCCGCTGGTGACCACCACGGCCTGGGCCGAGAGCTCGAACTCACCGGCCTCGTCGCGGTTGGTCGCAACGCCACGGTCGGTCGCGCTTGGCGCCAGCTGCCTGCCGCGCACGCCGGTGACGGCGCCGCCCGAGACCACGAGCTCGTCGACGCGGTGGCGGAAGCGCATCTGGACCACCCCGCGCGCGAGCGCCGCGCGTACCCGCCGCTCGAACGGCGCCACCACTCCGGGCCCGGTGCCCCAGGTGATGTGGAAGCGCGGCACCGAGTTGCCGTGGCCGTCGGCGTGGTAGCCGCCGCGCTCGGGCCAGCCCGGGTTGGGAATCCAGCGCATGCCCTGGCCGTGAAGCCACGAGCGCTTCTCACCCGCGCAGAAGCCCACGTAGGCCTCGGCCCACCTGCGCGGCCATTGGTCCTCGGGGCGGTCGAACGCCGCCGTTCCGAGCCAGTCCTGCAGCGCCAGCTCGTACGAGTCCTTGACGCGCATCCGGCGCTGCTCGGGGCTGTTCACGAACATGAGCCCGCCCAGCGACCAGAACGCCTGGCCGCCCAGGTTGTTCTCGGGCTCCTGGTCCACCAGCAGGACCTTCTTGCCGGCATCGGCCAGCTCGGCGGTCGCGACCAGGCCGGCAAGGCCGCCGCCGACGACGATCACGTCCGCATCGTGGGTCATGCGCGCGGAGCCGGCTGCGGCCAGCGCCCGGTGGCGGCCAGCGCCAGCGCGCCTACGTAGCAGGCCCCCGCCAGCAGGGTCGTGACCTGAAAGCCGAATCGCAACGCCACCACGACCGCCAGCGCGGGCGCGAGCACGGACATCACCCCGTTGATGCCCCAGGCCCACGGTACGCCGGCCGGGTACAGGCCGGCCATCCGCTGCAGCCCCAGCGGCATTGCGGTGCCGAGCAGCATCGCCACCGGCGCCAGCAGCACGACGGTCAGCGCCACGCGCGCGGTGAACGACGCCGAGATCAGGCTCTCCAGCAGCGGCTCGAGCGCGAACGCCGCCACCACTATCACCGCAACGGCGGCCGTGAGCGCCCGGATCAGCGTGGTCCGCGGGGCGTCCGTGCGCGTGGTCAGGTAGGCCCCGAGCCCGGTGAACAGCAGCAGCGCGAACAGGACCACCGAGAGCGCATATGTGGGGAAGCCCAGGAACAGGACGAACCGCTGGACCAGCGCGATCTCGAGCAGCAGGAAGCCCGTGCCCAGCGCGGCGAAGTACCAGAGCGAGCTCAGCGGCGGGCGGTCCCCACGCGGCGCCAGCACCAGCGGAAGCACGAAGCCAAGCGCGCTCAGCACGGCCAGGATCCCCAGCGTGATCAGCAGGATCAGCAGCGGATCGATCGTGTAGTAGTAGCCCGCCGGCAGCGAGGCGCCCACGTCCTGGAAGCGCTTCATGGCGAAGAAGAACGGCTTGTCATCGGTCGGGGCGCAGACATCGAACCGGTACGACTCGCAGAACGCCTGTGGGCTCGACGCCGCCGCCAGGTGCCTCCACTCCAGCCGGTAGGGGCCGCCGGGCGCGAACGCCACGCCCTGGCCGCGTTCGCGCGCCAGTGCCCGCACCCGCGCCAGCTCGGGAGCGGTCCAGGGCCGCGTGCGCGCCAGCACGGTCCCGAACTGCTCGCCGAAGATGTCCTTGCCCAGGACCACCACGACGTTGCGCTCGGGCCGCTCGACCCCGTCGGCGCGGAGGGCCTCCAGGGCCAGGATCGTGGTGCGCAGCGCCTCGTCACCGGTCAGCCGCCGCAGCCGTGACACGTTCAGCACCCCGTTGGGCTGGAGGTGGTCGAGGTACTGCTGGAACGCCTCGACCGTGTACAGGTTGGCCTCGGTGAGCGCGTAGGCCTGGGCCGATGAGGCGCTGAGCGTGTCGGTGAAGCCGATGTGGATCTGGTCGTACTTCGTGTCCCGCGCGGCCAGGGTCGAGCGGCCATCGCCGATCGCGGTGTGCACACGCGGCAGCGAGTAGGGCGCGCCCGACCAGCGTCGCAGCGGGCCGTCGACCGTGTCGCGGATGTCGCGGTTGAGCTCGATCACGTCGACCCGCCGCTGCCCCGAGCTGAGCGCGTTGTGGATGTCGCGCCCGCCGCCCCCGCCGATCACCAGCGCACGTCCGCGGCCGGCCATCGCGTAGCCGATGCTCTGCGGGCCGAGGCCCAGCTGCTTGTAGCCCGGCGAGGGGTTGCCGCGCTCGTACACCGGGACCGGGGCGTAGATCCGGTCGTAGAAGACCAGCGCGAAGCGCGATCCCGCGGGTGGCGGGTAGCCGATCACGCGCGAGAGCGGGTTCCACACGTCGGAGACCGGCTCCAGCCCCTCGGGCGCCGTGGTGTTGGGGCCCATCTCGACAGCGTCGGTGGCCACCGCCGCCACGAGCACGAGCGCGACCGCGCCGCCGGCGGCCACGGCGACGATCCGCTCGCGGGCCGCGCCGGCGGCGAACAGCAGCGCCGCGGCCGCCGCGGCCATGCCAAGCACGATCGAGAGTCGGGCGGGCTCGATCAGCCACAGCAGCGGCACCACCGCCACCGCTCCAAGGGCGGCGCCGGCCAGGTCGAATGCGTACAGCCGTCCGACCACCGCCACGTAGCCCTTGATGGCAAGTGCCACGACGATGCCGCCCGCCAGGAAGGGCATCGCCGCTATTACGCACACCAGCGCGAGCGTGAGCGCGAACCCCGCCGTGACGTCGTTCTCGAACGTGTAGTCCAGCCGCACGAGCAGCAGCGGCGTGACCGCCAGCAGAAGCGCGAACGCGGATGCCCACAGTGCCAGCGTCGGCTCCAGCGGGCGGCGCTCGAACCACCCCGGGCGCACGTAGACCAGGATCGCGCCGGCGCCCGCGCCGAGAAGCGCCAGCGAGATCGTCAGGAACCCGAAGTGGTAGAAGAGCACGGCGCCGAGGATCCGCGACAGCAGCACCTGCAGTGCGAGCACGCAGCCGGCGACGATCCCGACGGCAAGGCCGACCCGCACTGGCAGCGACGTCTTCACGCGGGCGGGGTTTCCAGCCGCGCCAGCGCCGCCCGGATCGGCGCGGGGATCGGGACCGGCGTGCGCGTCCGGCGGTCCACGAACACGTGCACGAACCAGCCCTCCGCCGCGTGCGCGCCGTCTTCTGCGAACAGCCCGATCTCGTATCGCACGCTGGAGCCGCCGAGCTTGGACACGCGCAGGCCGGCGGTCACCGTCTCCGGGAACGCCAGCGGGCCCTTGAACGCGCAGTGCGACTCGGCGCACAGCCCGATCGCGTCACCCGCATGGATGTCCAGCCCGCCTTCACCGATCAGCCAGGCGTTGATGACCGTGTCGAAGAACGCGTAGTAGTCGACGTTGTTCACATGGCCGTAGACGTCGTTGTCGTGCCACCGGGTGGGCAGCGCGAGCTGGTGTGGATAGTCCCCGGCCGACGGCACGGCGGGGAAACTATCCAGTCGGTGGCTAGCCTGTCTGGCGTTCCCACCGACGACCACAGCCCACTCGCCCTGACCGTGGGCTGTTCCTTCGAGCTCCACACCCCGCAGGCGGTGACCGCCGTGATGCAGGTGGCGCCCTCGGATGCCAGGGCGCGGCTGCGCGACGAGCGCTGGCAGACGGCCGGCGACCACCACGGCTACACCGACCTGGTCGGCAACCGCTGCGAGCGCGTGACGATTCCCGCCGGGGCTTCGCGCGTGGCCTACGACGCGGACGTGGAGCTCGACTCGCCGCGCGACCGGCTCGCTCCGGGCACGCCCGAGACCCCGATCACCGAGATGCCCGATGACCACCTCGGGTTCCTCATGCCCAGCCGCTTCTGCCTGCCCGACGAGCTCGGCCACGAGGCGTGGCAGCTGTTCGGGTCGTTCGCGCCGGGATGGGAGCGCGTGCAGGCGATCGTCGACTTCGTGCACAACCACCTCGAGTGGGTCGCCGGCGCGTCGAATCCGTGGACGACGGCGGTCGATGCCTACCGGGCCGGCCAGGGCGTGTGCCGCGACTTCGCGCACGTGGCGATCACGTTCTGCCGCGCGCTGAACATCCCCGCGCGCTACGTGTGTGGCTACATCCCCCTGATCGACGCTCCCGCACCCGCCGAGCCGATGGACTTCGCGGCCTGGTTCGAGGTCTACCTGGACGGCGAGTGGCACACCTTCGACGCGCGCAACAACCGCCAGCGGGTCGGCCGGGTGGTGGTCGGCCGCGGGCGCGACGCGGTCGACGTGGCGGTGCTCACGTCGTTCGGCCCGGTCACCCTGACCGGGTTCGAGGTCCGCGCGGGCTGATCAACGCGCGGCTTGCGCCGCCTTCCTACTTGGTGGCGGCGTCGACCGCGCGTTCGAGCTCGGAGGCGCTGTAGGGCCCCTCGATCCGGGCGGCAACCTTGCCGTCCTCGTCGATCGCGAACACCCACGGCTCGGTGGGCAGGTTGTACGTCCGCACCTGGGGCCGATAGCCCTTCTTGACGTCGTTGTCGCGGAAGATCTCCATCTGGATGAACTCCACCTCCTTGCCGCGGGCGGCCTTGACCTGCTCGGCCACGTCGACCACCGGTCCGCACACCCGCGTCTGGCACAGCGCCGGGGTGGCGAACAGCAGCACGACCGGCTTCTTGCCGACCACGTCGCTGAAGTTCTCCGCGTGCAGGCTCGACGGCGGCAGACGGGTGTCGATCTTCTTGATGTCACCACCGGCGGATGCCACGGTCGGGGTGTCGATCACCGGCGCCTTGTCGCCCACATCAGGCACCTTGCCCTTTGCGACGACGTCCGCCTGGACTACGGAGCTGACCAGCCGGTCGTCGAGCCGGGCGATCGCCAGCACCTCGTAGCGGCCCGGCTTTGGGAAGTCCAGCTGGGCGGAGTAGATGGCCTTGGCGGCGTCAGGATCGTCGGCGGTCGAGCGGCTCTGGAACTGCGCCTTGACCTTCAGAGACTGCCACTTGGCCGGCACCGGGCCCTTCGCCCGGCCGCCCGGCGCGGCCACGTACAGCGCCACCGGCACGTCGGCGATCTGGGTCCGGTCGCGATCGAACAACGCGAACGCGTAGCGGTTCTCCCCGGGCGTCAGCTGGCTCTGGGTCGGCGCCAGGACCGGGCCGGCGCCGCTGGCCTCCTTGCGCAGCTGGGCCACCGTCTTGCCGCCCGCCTTGGGGAAGTCGGCCGCCTTGGCGGGCTCGGGCGGCGCGTCGGCGCTGTCGCCGGAGTCGTCGCCACCGCATGCGGCGAGGCCGAGCACCACGAGCAACAGCAGGGCGGAGAGGGGGCGGCACACGGCGCGAAGGCTAGGGAACGCGACCGGGCCGTGCGGAGATAGTCTCGGCACCAGTCCAACGGAGGAGGAGCAGGTGTCGGAGCGTGCCGCGCTGGTGACGGGCGGGTCGAGCGGGATCGGGCTGGCGATCGCCCGGATGCTGGGGTCCGAGGGGTACGGGATCACGCTGTCGGCCCGCAGGCCGGAGAAGCTGGAGGGCGCGGCGCAGGAGCTGCGCGACCACGGCTTCGACGTGGAGGCCGCGCCGGCGAACATGGCCGACGAGGCCGACCTTCAGGCGCTGCTGGAGCGCCACAGGGACCGCTTCGGCCGCCTCGACGTGCTGGTCAACAACGCCGGGGTGGGCATCGGCGGCCCGTTCGCCGAGGCCGAGACGAAGAAGGTGGACATGCAGATCGGCGTGAACCTGCGCGCCGTGTACCTGCTGACCCGCGACGCGATCCCGATGCTCAAGGAAGCCGGCGCCGAGCACGGAAAGGCGCTGATCGTGAACACGGCGTCGATCGCCGGCAAGCACGGCCAGGGCTGGCTGAGCGCCTACTCGGCCACCAAGGCGGGCGTGGTCGGCCTCAGCCAGGCGCTCTACAAGGAGCACGCCGGCGACGGCATCCAGACGACCGCGCTGTGCCCGGGCTTCGTGGCCACGGCCATGACCGACTGGATCGAGGAGCAGGTGCCCAAGGACCAGATGATCCAGCCCGACGACGTTGCGGGAGCGGTCAGGTACCTGCTGTCGACATCACCGGCGTGTCACGTGCCGGAGGTGCAGTTCGTGCGGGCAGGCGACGTTTATTGATCTTGCGGCCATCCATGGCCGCGCCTTGATGTTCCGGGCACCGTCCCGGTGCCGTGAACGGGCCGGCTTCGCCGGCCCTCCTGAGCGGTTCCAGAGGCTCGACGTCGAACTCCTCGCGCTTCGCCCTGCCCTCCTGGGCGGCGCGGTGCTGCCTGACGGCCTCGCCGAGGACGCCCTGGCCGACGACCTCTTCGGCCTCGATGCTGGCCTCGAGCATCGACCGCAGCGTCTGGAGCTCGCGCTCGGTGGCCGGGCGGGCGCTGCCGTTGGCGCCCGTGTAGCGATCCCAGGCGTGGGCGAAGGTCGCGAACGACGTGCGGCCGCCGTTGCGGTGCGCGGCCAGCATCGGGCAGATGCCGCCGCGGCCGTCGCTGTAGCCGCCCACGATGATCGCGGTGCGCGCCGATGCCCTCGAGCATGGCCTGGCGCGTGCGCGCCGGCATGCAGTCGATCGCTGTGCGCAGCTCGCGCGCCGGCCGTTTACGATGCCGTCGCCTCACGGCAAGTCACCGTAGGGGCGCGCGTCGGCCGCTTCAAGGCCGGTCCTGCATCTGAGAGGAGACTTGCAACATGCGTCTTGGTCTGAACGTCGGCTACTGGGGTCTGGGGCTGACCGCGCCCGAGCAGCTCGAGATCGTCCGCGAGGCCGAGGCCGCGGGCTTTGACTCCGTCTGGGCCGCCGAGGCGTACGGCTCGGACACCGCGACGGTGCTGACCTGGCTCGGCGCGCAGACCGAAAAGCTCAAGCTGGGCTCGGCGATCTTCCAGATGCCAGGGCGCACTCCGGCCATGACCGCGATGACCGCGGCCACGATCGACAACATCTCCGGCGGGCGGATGCTGCTCGGGATCGGATCGTCCGGGCCCCAGGTGGCCGAGGGCTGGCACGGACAGCCGTTCGCGCGCCAGCTGCAGCGCACGCGCGAGTACGTGGGCATCGTGCGCAAGGCGCTCGCGCGTGAGCGGCTGGAGTGGGACGGCGACGCGTACACCCTCCCACTGCCCGACGGCCCCGGCAAGGCGCTGAAGCTGATGATCAGCCCGGTCCAGGACCGGATCCCGATCTACATCGCGGCGATCGGGCCCAAGAACACCCAGCTCACGGGCGAGATCGCCGACGGCTGGCTGCCCACCTTCTTCAGCCCCGAGCACGTCAGCGACTCGCGCGCGCTGCTCCAGGAGGGCGCCGACCGCGCGGGCAACGGCAAGCAGATCGACGACTCGTTCGACATCGCGCCGGTGGTCAATGTCTCGATCGACGACGACCTGGACCGCGCGCGCGACTCGATGCGCGCCGTCTTGGCCCTGTACGTGGGTGGCATGGGCTCGCGCGAGAAGAACTTCTACAACGCGATCGTTCAGCGCTACGGCTTCGAGGACGCCGCGAAGGAGGTCCAGGACCTCTACCTGGACGGCAAGAAGGACGAGGCCGCGGCGGCGCTGCCGGTCGAGCTGATCGACATGGTTTCGCTGTGCGGGTCCAAGGACCGGGTGGCCGAGCGGCTCGAGGTCTACCGCGACGCGGGCGTCGGCACGCTGATCTGCGCGCCGATGGCGTTCGACTTCGACTCGCGGCGCCAGATGGTCCACGACCTGGCCGAGCTGGCCGCCTGAGCCCCCGGCGCCTCCTTCTCACCGCCTTCGGCGACCCGGGCCACACCTTCCCGGCAGTCGCCCTTGGCCGCGAGCTGGCCGCCCGCGGACACGAGGTCACGCTGGAGACGTGGGACCGCTGGCAGGCGGACGTGGAGCGTGAAGGCATGTCCTTCGCTCCCGCGCCCGAGTACGACGTCTGGCCGGGCAAGGGGCTCACCCCCTACCAGGCGGCGGTGCGGGCGGCGCACGAGACGGTCGCCCTGATCGAGCGGTTCGACCCCGAGCTGGTGGTGGCCGACATCCTGACCGTGGCCGGCGGCCTGGCCGCGCAGATGGCGGAGCGCCCGTGGGCCACGCTGATCCCGCACGTGTACCCGGTGACCGAGCGCGGGATGGCGCCCTACTCGACGGGTGCACGAATGCCGCGCACACCGGCCGGCGCGGCCTTCTGGGGTGGGTTCGACCGCGCGCTCGTACGCGGCGCCGAGCGCGGCCGGCGCGAGCTCAACGGGGCACGCGAGCGGGTCGGGCTCTCGCCCCTCGGGCACACCCACGGTGGTATCTCGCGGCAGCTGGCGCTCGTGGCCACCTTCCCCCAGCTCGAGTATCCGCGCCTCGACGTGCCGCCCAGCCTTCGTTTCACCGGCCCACTGTTGTGGGAGCGCCCGTCCGAGCCGGTCGAGCCGCCACCCGGCGACGCGCCGCTGGTGCTCGTCGCGCCCAGCACGTCGCAGGACCCCGACCAGCGGATGGTCCGCGCCGCGCTGGCCGGGCTCGCCGACCAGCCCGTCCGGGTACTGGCGACGCTAAACGACCGCCCCTCCCCCGTTCCGCTGGACGTGCCGGCGAACGCGCGCGTGGTTGATTGGCTGTCCTACGCCCGGACGATGCCGCTGTGCTCCGCCGTCGTCTGCCACGCGGGCCACGGCACCGTCGCACGGGCGCTCGCGAGCGGCGTGCCGGTGGTGGGCTGCCCGGCGGCAGGCGACATGGCCGAGAACGCCGCCCGGCTGGCCTGGTCGGGCTGCGGCGTGTCGCTGCCGCGCCGCTTCGTCACCCCGCGAGGGGTGCGCACGGCGGTGCGCAGGGTGCTGGGCGACCCGTCATACGCGCACCGCGCCGGCCAGCTGGGCGCCTGGGCGGGGCGCCACGACGGAGCGGCGCTGGCGGCGGACGCGGTCGAGGAGCTGGCGGCGCGTCCCTGAGCGCGGCGTTAGCGATGGACGGTGCCGGTAAGGCGCGAACAAATGGCCAGTGTGATGATCGAAGCGCTGAAGGTCGGAGAAGAGACCGACGACCTGGTCGAGAAGCTCCGCCGGGCTGCGAGCGACAACCCGTTCGAGGAGCAGGGAGCCGGGCGCTGGAGGGTCAGGCTCAACCACCACCGCACCGGGGACGAGGCCGAGGACGCGATCGAGGCCGAGCTCGACGCGCTCCATGGCGGCGATGACTGGCGAGAGCGTCTCAGGCTCGTCGGGTCTGACGACTAGCGCCGGCATCCCGGCAGCTCCGGGGGTGGGATTCGAACCCACAACCCTTCGCTGGCGCCGATCCTGCGCCCGGGCCGGATGGCAGCGCAACGTGAGCGTGGCGCAACCCGATCTGGGTAGGAGCTGGTCCCGGATGTGGGACCGGGCCCCGAGCGAGACGCCACGCCCCCCAAGGCTGCCCGCCTTCCTGCTGGGCATCGGCCTCGGAGGCTTCATCGACGGAATCCTCCTTCACCAGGTCTTTCAGTGGCACCACATGCTCACCAGCACCGGCGGCTACCCAAGCGACACGGTGGCGGGGCTTGAGGCGAACACGCTCGCGGACGGGTTCTTTCACCTGTCCACCTGGATCTTTGTGGCCGTTGCGATGGCGCTCACGGTCAAGGCGTGGAGAGAAAGCAAGCTCGCTCCGCCTTGGCGCGCTCACGTAGGGATGCTGCTCGCCGGCTGGGGCGCCTTCAACCTCGTCGAGGGCATCATCGACCACGAGATCCTGGGCATCCATCACGTGCGCGACGACCTTGGCGGACCCATCGGGTGGGACCTTGGGTTCCTCGCACTCGGCCTGCTGCTGGTGGCCACAGGCCTCGCTCTCACGCGAAGTGCCGAGCGCGTTGCGCAGCCGCTGCCGTAAATCACCAGACACCAGTATGCGAACATGCGTTCGTGTCGATCAAGGGCCGGCCGATCCAATGGCTCCACTCCTCCCTTGATCGCGGCGACCTCCCCGGCGCCCGAGCCGCCGCCGCCGAGCTCGAACGGATCTCCCTCACCGACGCGCTCCGCCTCCTGGCGCTGATCGCGGAGAAGCAACCCGACCTCTACGAACGCGCAGCCGTCCGCTGGCTCGGCCGTCTGCTGCTCGAACGGGCCGACATGGGACTCGATGACGCCGGCATCGCACTGGCCGCGCTCGATCACCTCGCGGAGTGGCCGGCGACGGCGAAGGTGTTGGCGAAAATGGTGGGGTGACAGGCCCCCCGACCCCGGCAGGGGCCTAGACTCGGCCTATGGCAACCCGCGTGTGCCCCAAATGTGGTGAATCCGTCGACGAGAGCGACGCCTCGCTGACCGACTCTGAGGGCGAAGAGCACGGGAAGGGTCAGGGCAAGCAGGAACGAGCGCAGTGCCCGCATTGCAACGCGACGCTGACCCGCGCCGCGGGCGCGGGCGGCCCCTGGACGCTGGCCAAGGACTAGCCGGCGACGGCGAACGTGTTGGCGCGGATGGTCGGCTGACCTCAGCCACGTCGGCCGCGGTCTCGCTCCACCAGCGCCCTCGGAGGCTCCGGGGGTGGGATTCGAACCCACAACCCTTCGATTAACAGTCGAATGCTCTGCCGTTGAGCTACCCCGGAACGCGGGGATCACGATACAGCCACCAACGCTCCTCCGCCGCTAGTGGTCGGCCATCCCCTCCAGCCGCGCCGCGCGGCCGGAGGCCTTGAGCATCTGGAGCGTCTTGACCTCGATCTGGCGCACGCGCTCGCGGGTGAGGCCCACGACCTTGCCGATGTCCTCGAGGGTCATCGGGCCGGCGGGGTCGATGCCGAACCGCAGCTCGATCACGCGCCGCTCGCGCTCGGGCAGGCTGTCCAGCACGTCGGCCACGTCGGCCTCGCGGATGAGCTTGGCCACCTGCGCGTCGGGGCGGGTCTCGACCTCGTCCTCGATGAAGTCGGCCAGCTGCGCCGGGTCGTCGCCGGAGCCGATCGGCGCCTCCAGCGACACCGGCTCCTGGCCCAGCTTGAGCAGCTCCTCGACCTTGGCCGGGGGCATCTCGACCAGCTCGCCGATCTCCTCCGGCGTCGGGTCGCGCTCCAGGCGCTGGGACAGCTCGCGGCGGGCGCGCGCGACCTTGTTCATCCGCTCGACCATGTGGACCGGGATCCGGATCGTGCGCGACTGATCGGCCAGCGCGCGCGTCATCGACTGGCGGATCCACCACGTGGCATAGGTCGAGAACTTGAACCCGCGCCGCCAGTCGAACTTCTCGACCGCGCGGATCAGGCCCATGTTTCCCTCCTGGATCAGGTCCAGCAGGGTCAGGCCGCGGCCCTGGTAGCGCTTGGCGACCGAGACCACCAGCCGCAGGTTGGCCTCGATCAGGTCATTCTTGGCCTGCATGTCGTTGGCCTCGACGCGTTTGGCCAGCCGCACCTCGTCCTGGCGCGTGAGCAGCGCCACGCGGCCGATGTTGTGCAGGTACAGGCGGACCGCGTCCTCGGTGCCGCCCTCCGGCGCGGCCGCGGGCACACCGGAGCTGACCACACCGCCCTCGTCGAAGCGGGTGTAGGCGTCGGGGCCGCCGGAAGACCGGCTGTCGTCGGCCTCCGCGCCGGTGAGCTCGGCGTCGTCGGGCAGGCTGTCCTCGGTCACGGCGCGCTCCCGATCGCCTCGCCCATCGCGGCCTTGATGCGCTGGTGCTCGCCGGACAGCTCGCCGAGCCGGGCGAAGTCCTCGTCCTGGCGGGCCGCGCGCATCTGGCGCTCGATCCGGCGCAGGTCAAGGCTCAAAAAGCTCCGCGTCAGAGCGGTGGCCTCGACGGGGCGCATCTCCTCGGCGCGGAGGGCGATGCCGGACACGAGCGCGGCGGTCTCGGCCTGGTCGCCGGACAGCGCCGCGAGCGGGTCGTCGAAGTTCTGGCGCAGGTGGTCGCGCGCCTGGCGCGCCTGGGCCGAGGTCAGGTGGGCGTCGGTCAGCGCCGCGAGCTGATCGCGGCCGCGGTCGCCGGCGGCCAGGCAGAGCGCCAGGAAGGTCGTCTCGGGCTTGGCAAGGTCGGGCGCCGCGGCACGCTGCGCGGCGTCCGCGCGGACGGGTGCCGCGATCTGGCCCTGGGCGCCGGCCTCCACGTAGTCGACCGGCACGTCGAGGCGGTCGGCGACCATCCGGACCAGGTGGTCACGGCGGGCGCTCCTGGCCGGGGCGGCGGCAATCAGCTCGCGTGCTGCGTTCAAAGCGCGGTCCCTGCCTTCCGGATCGTCGAGCTCGCCGTCGGCGAGCACCCTGCCCACCGCGAACTCAAGCACAGAGAGCGCCTTCGTGACCAGGTCGGCCATTGCGTCCACACCCTCGGCGGTGACCAGGTCCGCGGGGTCGGTGCCCTCGGGCAGCCGCACCACGCGCAGCGAGACGGCACGGTCCTCGGCCAGCCGCGCCGCGCGCAGCATCGCCTCCTGCCCGGAGCGGTCGGCGTCCAGGGCCAGGTAGACGGTCCCGTCGGCCCCCACCAGCCGCGCCAGCTCACCCATCTGCTCCTTGGTCAACGCTGTGCCCATGACGCCAACGGTCTCGCTCATCCCGGCGTCGTGCAGGGCCAGCACATCGGTGTAGCCCTCCACCACGATCACCCGCTGGGCCTTGGCGACCGTGGCCCGGGCGCGGTCGATGCCGAACAGCTGGCGGCCCTTGTGGTAGAGCTCGCCCTCGGCGGTGTTGATGTACTTCGCGCCCTGGTCGTCGCGCATCGCGCGGGCGCCGAAGCCGAGCACGCGGCCGCGGGTGTCGGCCAGCGGGAACGTGATCCGCTCGCGGAAGCGGTCGTAGACCCCGCCGCTCTTGCCCCGCGTGGACAGCCCGGCGGCCATCAGCTCGTCCTCGGTGAAGCCCTGGCGGCGCGCGCCTGTCAGCAACCGGTCCCACGCCTTTGGCGCGTAGCCCACGCGGAAGTCGGCCAGTACCTGGTCCGAGAGCCCGCGCTCGCGCAGGTAGTCACGCGCGCGTCCGGCCTCGGCCGCGCCCTCGAGCACGGTGGCGTAGAACACGGTGGCCCGCTCCAGCAAACCCAGCAGCCGCTCGCGCCGGTGCCTGCGCTGCTCCTCCTCGGGGTCCTCCTGCTCGCGCTTGAGCTCGACGCGGTTGTCCTCCGCGAGCTGCTCGACCGCGCCGGGGAAGTCCAGCTGCTCGGTCTCCATCACGAACCGGATCGCGTCGCCGCCGACGCCGCATCCGAAGCAGTGGTAGAGCCCGCGCTCGGGGTCGACCGAGAACGACGGCGTGCGCTCCTCGTGGAACGGGCACAGCCCGGTCCAGCGCGAGCCGACGCGGCGCAGGTCCGTCTTGCGCGAGATCAGCGCGACGATGTCCGCGCTCTCGCGCAGCCGCTCGATCGAGTCCTGGGTGTAGCGGGCCACGGGCGGCTAGAACCCCCGTGGGACGGCCAGCTCGGAGTGCGCCCGGACGGCGTAGCGGTCGGTCATGCCCGCCAGGTAGTCCACCACGCGCTCGTGCTCGGCGGCACCCTCGGTCTGTGCGCGCGGCGGGCTGGAGGCGTAGTGATCGAACAGTGCGGCCAGCATCGTCTCGATCCGACCCCGCTCCTGCTGGGCGCCGGGCGCGAGGTATACGTGCTCGAACATGAACTCGCGCAGGCGCAGCATGGCGCCGCCGACCTCCGCGCCCTGGGCGATGTCGCCGGTGCCGGCCGAGTGCTCGAGCAGGTCCACCACCAGCGTCTCGATCCGGTCGGAGCCCGTCTCGCCGAGGACCGCGATCTCGTCCGCGGGCAGGTCGCCACGGCCGATCACGCCCGCGCGGATTGCGTCGTCGATGTCGTGGTTGATGTAGGCCACCCGGTCCACCACCTTCACGATCCTGCCCTCGAGCGTCGCCGGGGCGTCATCGCCGGTGTGGTTGAGGATCCCGTCGCGCACCTGTTCGGTCAGGTTCAGCCCCCGGCCGTCGTTCTCGAGCCGGTCCACCATCCGCAGCGAGTGCACGTTGTGGCGAAAGCGCACGCCGTAGCGGCGCTCGAGCAGCGAGTCCAGCGCGTGCTCGCCGATGTGGCCGAACGGCGGATGGCCGAGGTCGTGGCCCAGGCCGATCGCTTCCGTCAGGTCCTCGTTCAGGTCCAGTGCACGGGCGACGTTACGGGCGATGCCGCACGCCTCCAGCGTGTGGGTCAGCCGGGTGCGGTAGTGGTCGCCCGCGGGCGAGATGAACACCTGCGTCTTGTGCTTGAGCCGGCGAAACGCCTTGCTGTGCACTATCCGGTCGCGATCGCGCTGGAACGGCGTGCGGTGCTCGGAGTCGGGCTCCGGGCGCAGCCGCCGCGCCGGATAGGAGCGCGCGGCCTCGGGCGCCAGGTCACGTTCCTCACGATCCTCGATCCGGGTGGCGAAGTCGCCTGCCGAGGCGGTACGCGGCGATCCGGTGCTCACCCCCGGGATTCTGGCAGCCGCGGGAAGCGCTACTCGCCGAGGGTCGCGTAGCCCTGCGCCTTGGCGAACAGCTTGTACAGCCGCAGGCTGGCGGCATAGCTCTGCGAGCAGCTCTTCTGGAGGATCCGGTAGGCGCGCTCGTCCGGCAACGTCGAGCTGGTGTCGCGCTCGCCCTGGGCGGTCAGCTGGTCGCGCAGCTCGTCGACGGTGGCCTCGCGCTCGCGCCGTGTGCCACGCATCCAGTCCGCGCAGTCGGCGTACTGCACCACCGACCCGGCGACTCGCGGCCCCACCGCCTGCGCCGTCCGGGTGTCCCGCGCGGCCGCGGCCTTGTCGCCGTCATCGGAGCTCTCACAGCCGCTTGCGACCAGGCACGATGCCGCCACCACGGCAACGACGAACGCCCGGCCCGGCATCAGCCGCCCGATCTGAGCGCGGCGATCCGCTGCTTCAGGCGCTTGCCCCGCGCCGAGCGGGCGAAGTCGGCCGCGGCCGTGGCGTACTCGGAGCTGCGGCGGGCAGCGGCGGCGCTGCCGGGCTTGGGCGGCGTGGACCACCAGTCGCAGTCCAGCGGGCCGGTGTTCTTGTCCGGGCCCTCCGAGCACTCGACCAGGTACTGGGTCTTGGCGACGTCGCCGAGGCCCAGGCTGGTACCGGGATTCGAGCCGCCCGAGCAGTCGGGCAGCGGCGCGGGCGGCAGTGCGGCGCTGCGGCCCGCCTGACCCGGTCCCGTGATGCTGGCCATCCTGCCGTCCGGGCCGGTGTTCGCGAACCAGCAGTTCTTGGTGTTGCCCGAGAACTCGTCCCACCAGAAGTCGTTGCCGTTGGGCATCGTCTTCTGGCGGATCGGGCTGCGCGAGGCGAACGCGCTGAACTGGTCCACCTCGGCCGGGAACCTGAAGCCCGGCGGCACCTGGCCCATCTTGTTGTTGTAGAAGCGGTTCCCACACGAGGTCGACAGCCTGGAGGCCGGTGCGCCCGGGCACGAGACGCCGGGGAAGATGTCGCCCTCGGCGCCGCCGCCGTTGACCAGCGGGTCGGGCACGGCCAGCAGCATCACGCCGTCGCGCCAGTTGTCGAAGATCCAGTTGTCGTGGACCTTGGCGTCGTTCATGCCGGCGTACAGGATGCCCGTGCCGACCGGCGTGCTGACCAGCGGCCTGACCGGCGCGCCGTCGCGGAAGAGGTTGAGGTTGTTGGAGTAGATGTAGTTGTTGTGGATGTGCGAGCTGTCGGCCGGGAAGCCCGGGTGGCCGGCCGCCGAGAGCGTGTCGCTGGCGATGCCGCCGCCGTTGCCGTAGATGTGGTTGTCGGTGATCTCCACGGCGTTGCCCATCGAGCCCGAGTAGCCCAGCGCCGAGCCGCGCATGTCGCAGCGGCGGACGACCGTGTTCGAGCGCGGGGCGTCGGGGTAGAACGACGTGGCCTGCGACCCGGTCTCCGGTGAGGCGCCCGGGTAGAGCGCGGCGTCCCCGGCGCCGAACCCGTCGCAGTTCTGGATCACGTGGTGGTCGGTGGTGAAGCTCAGGTGGCCGTAGTCCTGGCTCCAGTAGAACTTGGTCCGGTCAAGCAGGATGCCGTCGGTCTCCTCGGTGTAGAAGCCGAACTCCAGCCCGCCGCGGGTCAGGAAGTTCTTGCCCACGAACCCGTCCCCGCGGTCGACGCGTAGCACCACGTGCTTGGCCCAGCCCGACGGCTTGGCCGACGGGGCGCGCATCTGCTGGCCGGCGGCGTAGCCCTTGCCGGCGTCCAGGATCACATCGGTCGGCTTGGGGCCCGAGCCCTCGATCTGCAGGTTGCAGCGCACGCACTTGCCGAGCTCTGAACTGGGGATGCCCTGACGGTTGCTTAGCGGCGCGGGCGGCGGCGAGCCGGCGAGCGCGCGACCCTGCACGTAGATCAGGTTCTGGTCGTTCGGGCACTCGACCTGGTAGCGGTAGCTGGGCGTGGGTGATCCGCTGGCGTCACGCTGAAGGAACGCCGGGTTGCACTTCTTGTCGTCGGTGGCCGCCCTGCGCGACTCGGGCTCGGTGTAGACGCCGGGCATGATCACGACACGGTCGTTGTTCCCCGAGGCGTTGACGGCCTTCTGCACCGACTGGTAGCGGCACTTCTTGCGGAGCTTCTTGTTGATCCGCGTGTAGTCGCGAACCTGCTTCTTGGTCAGCTTGACGATCGGCTGGCTGGGACGGACCCTGTACCCGCGCTTGCGCGCGTTGCGGATCGAGTTGGTCACGCGCCGGATCGACTCCTTGCCCCTGCGGCCCGAGCACACCACGCGCACCTTCCCCGGTCCGGTCCCCTTGACGGCGCTGGTCAGCGTGCGCGCGGACGGCACCTTGCCGCCGGCTGCGGGCTTGACTCCGGTGTCCGGCGCCGGGTCGGGCCAGTAGGACGGCCGCTCGAGGTGGGCCATGGAGACCGCCGGGAAGGCTCCCAGCACGAGCAGGGTGAGCACGGCAAGGAGGGATCGCACGCGCCGACCTTATGTTTGCCGGACGTCCGCTACAAGGGGGAACTGTCGCCGACGGCCGCCTGGGCGGCCGCCACGCGGGCGATCGGCACCCGGAACGGCGAGCAGCTCACGTAATCCAGGCCCGAGCGGTGGAAGAAGTCGATCGAGTCCGGGTCACCGCCGTGCTCGCCGCAGATGCCGAGCGTCAGATCCTTGTTGCGCGACTTGCCCAGCCATGCACCCATGCGGACCAGCTGGCCGACCCCGGGGGTGTCCAGGGTCTCGAACGGGCTCCGGTCCACGATCTTCTGGTCCAGGTAGCGCGCCAGGAACTTGCTCTCCACGTCGTCGCGCGAGAAGCCCAGTGCCGTCTGGGTCAGGTCGTTGGTCCCGAACGAGAAGAAGTCGGCCTCCTCGCCTATGTGGTCGGCGATCAGGCACGCCCGCGGCAGCTCGAGCATGGTGCCGATGCTCAGCTCCAGCTCGTCGCCGCCGTTCTCGGTGACCGCCCGGTCGATCACGTCGCGCATGAAGGCCAGCTCCTGTTCGTAGGCCACCAGCGGCACCATGATCTCCAGCTCGGGCGCCGTGCCGCAGCGGTCGCGCACGGCCAGCGCGGCACGGACGATGGCCGCCACCTGCATGGTGCTGATCTCCGGGTGCAGGATGGCCAAACGGCAGCCGCGGGTGCCCAGCATCGGGTTGGTCTCCTGGAGCTCCTCGGCGCGCCGGCGCTCGTCCGAGCCCTCCTCCAGCTCGTGCGGCGCCGGCAGGAACTCGTGCAGCGGCGGGTCCAGCAGCCGGACGGTCACCGGCAGCCCCTGCATCTCTTCGAACAGGCCCTCGAAGTCCTCCTGCTGGAGCGGCAGCAGCTCGTCGAGCGCGGTCTGGCGTTCCTCGTCGGTCTGGGCCACGATCATCGCGCGCATCTTCGGCTGGCGGTCGGCCGCCATGAACATGTGCTCGGTGCGGCACAAGCCGATGCCCTCGGCACCGAACTCGCGTGCCCGCTTGGCATCCTCGGGCGCGTCGGCGTTGGCGCGCACCCCAAGCACGCGCAGCTCGTCGGCCCACTCGAGCACGGTCTGGAAGTTCTGGTCGAACTCCGGATCCTCCAGCGGCACGTCGTCGGTGGTGACCACGCCACGGGTGCCGTCGATCACGATCAGGTCGCCCTCGGACAGCGAATGTTTGCCGGCGGTGACGGTCTTGGCCTCGAGGTCGATCTCCAGATCGCCCGCGCCGGCCACGCACGGCTTGCCCATGCCGCGCGCCACGAGCGCCGCGTGGCTGGCCTTGCCGCCCTCCGCGGTCAGGATGCCCTTGGCGGCGTGGAAGCCGGCCACGTCGTCGGCCTCGGTGAAGGGCCGCACCAGGATCACGTCGCGCCCGTCGTCGGCGGCCTTGACGGCGTCGTCGGCGGTGAACACCACCTCGCCCTTCGCCGCACCCGGTGACGCGCCGACCCCCTCGGCCACCACTTCGTACTCGGCGTCCGGCGCGAACGTGGGGTGCAGGAGCGCATCCAGGCGGTCCGGCTCGATCGTCGCCAGCGCCTGGCCGCGGTCGAGCAGGCCCTCGGACTCGGCGTCCACGGCAAAGCGCACGGCGGCCTGGGCGGGCCGCTTGGCGTTGCGCGTCTGGAGCATGAACAGCGTGCCCTCCTCCACCGTGAACTCGGTGTCCTGCATGTCGCCGTAGTGCTTCTCGAGCGTCTCGAGGATCTCCAGCAGCTCGGCATGGGTGTCCGGCATCACGTCCTTCATCTCGGCGAGGTCCTTCGGCGTGCGCACACCCGAGACCACGTCTTCCCCCTGGGCGTTGATCAGGAAGTCACCCGAGGGCTCGGGCGCGCCGGTGATCTCGTCGCGCGAGAAGGCAACGCCCGAGCACGAGCCGTCGCCCATGTTCCCGAAGACCATCTGCTGCACGTTCACCGCGGTCCCCCACTCGTCGGGGATGCGGTTGATGCGCCGGTATTCCTTCGCGCGCGGCCCGACCCAGGAGTCGAACACGGCCCGGATGGCCTGGGTCAGCTGCTCGCGCGGGTCCTGGGGGAAGTCCTCGTCGGTCTCGTCGCGGTAGAGGTCCTTGAAATCGTCGACCAGGCGCTTCAGGTCGTCGACCGACAGCTCGGTGTCCAGCTTCACGCCGGCGTCGGACTTGCGCTTCTTGATCGCGTCCTCGATCGCCTGGCCGCTGACCCCGCGGCAGACATTGCCGAACATCTGCACGAACCGGCGGTAGGAGTCCCAGGCGAAGCGCTCGGAGTCGGTCGCCTTCGCGAGCCCCTCGACCGACGTGTCGTTCAGGCCCAGGTTCAGGACCGTGTCCAGCATCCCGGGCATCGACTCACGCGCGCCCGAGCGGACCGATACCAGCAGCGGGTCGTCGTCGTCGCCGAGCTTCTTGCCGGCCTGTTCCTCCAGCCGCGCCAGCGCCTCGGCCACCTGGCCCTCGAGCGCTTCGGGCTCGGAGCGGCCGGCCTCCATGTAGGCCACGCACGCCTCGGTGGTGATCGTGAACCCGGCCGGCACCCGCTCGGCGCCAAGCACACGGGTCATCTCGGCAACGTTGGCGCCCTTGCCTCCCAGGAGGTCGCGCATGTCGCGCGAGCCTTCGGCGAAGTCGTAGACGAGCTGCGTATCCGCGGTCACCGCCAAGATGGGGAGTGTATGCCCGTATCCGAGCAGATCATCCTGGCCCGACACGGCGAGACGGAGTGGAGCCGTGCGGGGCGCCACACCGGCCGCACCGACATCCCGCTGACCGAGACCGGGCGTGAGCAGGCGGCGGCGCTGGCGCCGCGGCTGGCGGGGATCGACTTCGCCCTCGTGCTGACCAGCCCGCTGTCACGCGCAGCCGAAACGTGCCGCCTGGCCGGGCTTGGCGACGACGCCGTCGAGGAGCCGGCGCTGATGGAGTGGGACTACGGCGACTACGACGGCATCACCAGCGCACAGGTACACGAGCACCGGCCCGGCTGGACGATCTTCGCCGACGGCGCCCCCGGCGGCGAGACGCCGGACCAGGTCGGCGCCCGCGTGGACGGCGTGATCGAGCGGCTGGTCGCCGCCGGCGGCCCGTGCGCGGTGTTCGCCCACGGCCACGTCCTGCGCGTCCTCGGCGCACGCTGGATCGGGCTGCCGCCGGCGGGCGGGGCGCGTCTGGGGCTGGCCACGGCCACGCTGAGCGTGCTGGGCAGCGAGCACGGCGTGCGCGCGCTCGCGCGCTGGAACGCGTAGCGGTCGGCGAGCGGCAGCTGGGTACAGGGCCACCCAGCGCGTCACACCACGGCGACGCGGCGCAGGCGCACGTGCGCATGGTGCTCGAGCGTCTCGGCGATCGCGCGGTCGGCCTGCGCCAGCGCGCGCGCATCGGCCGCGGGCGCCTCGGCCAGCGGCCGGCCGACCGCCCCGACCAGGAACGCGTGCCCGCCGGCGTCGAGCGGGAACGACCCGGCCTCGCACGCGGCGCACACCACGCCGCCCGCGGCGGGCGAGAACGCGCCAAGCCCCTCCCCCTCACCGCAGGACGCGCATGCGCCCAGCTCGGGCGCGAACCCGGCCGCCAGCAGCAGCTTGAGCCGGAACGCCAGCAGCCGCGCGGGCGACGCGCCCGCCGGATCGGCGTGCAGTAGCGCGAGCTTGTTGCAGAGCAGGTTGTAGGCCGCCGGGTTGGGGTCGGTGGAGTCGAACAGCTTGAGCACCGCGTCGCACGCATGGGTGGCGTGCTGGAGCGCGGTCCAGTGCTCACGCGCACCAGCGTGGGCGTGGACCGTGTCCACCGCCGACACCGTGCACAGCTCGCCGCGGCCGCGGTGGAGCACGAGCTTCACGCGCGCCAGCGGCTCGAGCCGGCCGCCCAGGCGCGACTTGGTGCGGCGCACGCCTTTGGCCACCGCCCCCATGCGGCCGTGCTCGGCGCTGTAGAGGTGCAGCACGCGATCCGCCTCGCCGTACCGGATCGAGCGCAGCACAACCGCCTCGGTCTTGAACGATCCGGCCATGCCTACACTTTGAAACAGATGCCGGATATCAAGCTCTACACCACCGAACCGTGCGGGTTCTGCCGTCAGGCAAAGGCCCTGCTGGACGCCCGCGGCTACGAGTACGACGAGATCGACATGAGCCGCGACGCCGAGGCGCGCGCGGAGCTTGCCGAGAAGACGGGCCGGATGACCTTCCCCCAGGTCACGGTCGGCGACCGCGCCGTCGGCGGGTTCCAGGAGCTGCTGGCCGCCCACCGCTCCGGCACGCTCGAGCAGGCGCTGGCCGCCTAGCGCGGGCGGAGGAGGGCGGGCTCACACCCGCGGGCGCGGCTGGCACTTCGGGCAGAAGTAGGTGCCGCGGCCGGCGGCACGGATCTTGCGGATCGTCGTGGCGCAGCGCACGCACGGCTCGCCCTTGCGCAGGTGCACGAGGAAGCGGTCCTGGAAGCTGCCGTAGGCCCCGTCGGCGTTGCGGAAGTCGTCGATCGTCGCGCCCTTGGAGTCGATGCCGAGCTGCAGCGACTCCACGACCGCGTCACGCAGCGCCGCCAGCTTTGGCCGCCGCAGCGTGCCGACCGGCTTCAGCGGATGGATCCGCGCCCGGAACAGGGCCTCGTCGGCGTAGATGTTGCCCACGCCGGCAATCCGCTCCTGGCTCAGCAGGAACGCCTTTACCGGCGCCCGCCGCCCGCGCGCCAGCGCGCTCAGCGCATCGGCGGTGAAGTCCGGGCTCAGCGGCTCGACGCCGAGGCGCGAGTCGAAGTACTCGACCAGCGAGTCGTGGCCCAGGAGCACGACCCCGGTGCCGAAGCGGCGCTGGTCGGTGAACAGGACGTGGCTGCCATCGTCGAGCCGGAACCGCACGCGCAGGAAACGCGGCTCGTGCTCGTCGCCGCCCGGGCACGAACAGCAGGTTGCCGGTCATGCGCAGGTGCATGACCAGGAACACCTCGTCCGCGAGCGCGAACGTCAGGTACTTGCCGCGCCGGTCGACCGACTCGATCCGGCGGCCGGTCACGGCATCCTCGACCTGCTCCGCGGGCGCGGGCTCGCACCAGCGCGGGTCGAGCACCGAGATTGCCACGAGGCGACGCCCGGTCAGGTGGGGCGCCAGCTGACGGCGTACCGTCTCGACCTCGGGCAGCTCGGGCATCGCCTACGGCCGCGCGACGCGCCCGGCCACGTTCAGCGTCCGCTTGACCACCGGGGTCACGCCGCGGTCGAAGCGGGCGAACTGGCTCCGCGGGGCGGCCACCTCGATCACGTACTCCGCCCGCCCGCGGTAGACGTGCAGGCTGCGGATGCGTAGCCGGTTGCGGCCGAGCGTCTGCTCGCCGAGCAGCTCGATCGCCTCGGCCCCGTCGACCTTGGTGGCGCGCGATCGCAGCAGCCGGTAGCCGCGGTCGCGGCCGCGTGTCACGCGCACGAGCCTGCGGCGCGCCGCCTCCAGCTCGCGCCGGTTGCGCGGGAGCTGCTCGGCACGGCGGTACGCGTAGCCGGACACGAACGGCTCGGCCAGCGCCGCCCGGAACACCGACGGCAGCCGCTCGTCCCTGTCCACCTGGAGGTTGTCGGGCAGCCGCAGCGACATGCTTGCCTGGGGGAACTCGTAGGCGGCGGTGCCGGGGCTGGGCGCAACGGGCCCGGTGGCCACCGGCGTTCCCGACTTGCCGCAGCCGGCAGCCAGCACCGCGGCCGCCAGCACCGGGATGAGGATCAGGCGCAGCCGCACGCCCGCCGTTGTATCAGCGCGCGGCCGCGCGCGGATGCGCGCGGAAGTACACGTCTTTGAGCCGCTCGCTCGACAGGTGCGTGTACAGCTGCGTGGTGGCCACGTCGGCGTGCCCGAGCATCTCCTGGACGGCGCGCAGGTCGCAGCCGCCGGCCAGCAGGTGGGTGGCGAACGTGTGGCGCAGCGTGTGCGGGCTCATCTTGTCGGCCAGGCCCGCCGACAGCGCGTGGCGGCGGACGATCTTGTACAGCCCCTGGCGGGTCAGGCCGCCGCCGCGGAAATTCACGAACAGGTGTGGCTCGGGCGAGTCGCCCACGAGCGTGGGCCGGCCGCGCGCGAGGTAGCGGCGAACGGCGTCGATCGCCGTCTGGCCGACCGGCACCACCCGCTCCTTGGAGCCCTTGCCGCGCGCACGCAGGAAGCCCTCGTCGAGGTCCACGTCGGTGACCTCGAGGCCGATGGCCTCGGACGCGCGCAGGCCGCAGGCGTACATCAGCTCCAGCAGCGCGCGGTCGCGCAGGTCGGTCGGCGCCGTGCCCTTCGGCTGGGCAAGCAGCTTGTCCACCTGCCCGCGCGTGAGCACCTGGGGCAGCTTGCGGCCGCGGCGGGGCGCGGCCAGGCTGGCGGTGGGGTCGGTGGCCAGCAGGCCGTCGCGGCGCAGGTGGCGGTAGAACGAGCGCAGGCAGGCCGCCTTGCGGTGGATCGTGGCGGGCGAGGCCGACCCACCCGCGGCGCCCGCGAGCTCGGCCAGGAAGTCCTCCAGCTGCGGCGGCGTGACGTGCACCGCGATCAGCCGGCGCGCTTCCAGGAAGCGACCGAACTGCAACAGGTCCGAGCGGTAGGCCTCGAGCGTGTTGCGTGACAGCCCGCGCTCGAACTCCAGGTAGGCCAGGAAGTCGAGCACGAGGTGCTCGAACGGGCGCTGCCCTACCGGCTGGACCGCGGTGGCCACAGGTCCTGGTTCGCCTGCCTCGGCCCCGCTCCTTGGAGTGCTAGCCGTCTTGCAGGTAGGCCTTCAGCCACAGCAGCCCGATCAGCGTCTTCGCGTCCTTGATCCGCGGGATCGCCGCATCGAGGTCGGCCACCGCCAGCGTTTCGATCTGGATCCGCTCGTCCTCGCCCGACTCCAGGCTGGAGTCGTACAGGTCGGTGGCCAGAAACAGGTGGTGCTCCTCGGTCAGCAGCCCGGGCGAGTTGTAGAAGCTGCACAGGTACCGCAGCGAGCGCGCGCCCTTGCCGATCTCCTCCTGGAGCTCACGCCGGGCCAGCTCGTCGAGCTCCTCCCCCGGCTTGTCGATCTTGCCTGCGGGCAGCTCCAGCAGCTCCGGCTCGCCGACCGGCTCGCGCGGCTGGCGCACGAGCCAGACCCGCTCGCCGTCGAACGGCAGGATGCTCACCGCGCCGGGATGCGTGAAGACCTCGCGCTCGGCCTCACCGCCGTCGGCGTAGCGGAACGTGTCCACGCGCACCCCGCCCACGTGGCCCTGCCAGATCTCCCGGCTGGCGATCCGCTCGAACTCCATCAGGGCGCGCTGTGCTCGATCAGCTTCACGGTCACGTCGAGCATCCGCTCCAGCGCCTCGACCGTGACGCGCTCGTCGGACTGGTGTGCGTTCTCGGTGCCGTTGCACACGTTGAGCACCGGAAGTCCGGCGGCGATCAGCACGTTGGCGTCGCTGCCGCCGCCGGTGGCGCGCAGTACCGGCTCGATGCCCAGGTCCTCGAGCGCCGCGCAGGCGGCGCGCACCGGCGGCGCGCCGCGCGTGAGCTTGAACGCGCGCGAGAGCTGCTCGACGGTCGTGTCCACGTCGCACTCCAGCTGGCCCGCGGCGTCCGAGCAGCGGTCGACCATCTCGGCAACCAGCTCGCCGGCTACCGCGTCGTCAAGGCTGCGCGCCTCCAGCTCGACCTCGCAGTGCTCGGCCACGACGTTCTTGGCGGTGCCGCCGTGGATCGTGCCGGCGTTGGCGGTGGTCTGCTCGTCGATCCGGCCCAGCCGCATCGCGGCCACGGCGCGTGCGGCGGCCTCGATGGCGCTGTTGCCGAGCTCGGGCTCCATCCCGGCGTGCGCGGCCAGGCCGGTGAAGCGGGCAAGGATCCGGTAGTAGGTCGGCGCGGCCACGATCAGCTCGCCGATCGGGCTGGCGTGGTCGAACACGAATCCGAACTCGCTCCGCAGCGCGTGCCGGTCGACCTCCTTGGCGCCCACCAGCCCCGGCTCCTCCATCGTGGTGAACAGCAGCTCGAGCCCCACCGGCGGCCCGCCGCGGTCGGCCAGGTGGCGCACGGCGGCCATGATCGTGGCCACCGCGGCCTTGTTGTCGGCACCCAGGATCGCCTCGTTGCGGTTGCGCAGCACGCCGCCCTCGCGCTCGACCTCCACCGGCGCCGCCAACGGCACGGTGTCCAGGTGCGCGCACAGCAGGATCGTCGGTGCGCCGTCGGGCGCCGGCACCCGCGCGGTCAGATTGCCGCTGTCCGAGCCGGTCGCGGCGCCGCTGTCGTCCTCGCTGACGTCGAGCCCGAGGTCCACGAGGTCGGCCGCCACAGCGTCGGCCATCGCGCGCTCACGCGTCGATGGGCTCTCGATCTCGCAGTAGCGCGTGAAGTCGGCGACCAGCCGCTCGCGCTCGGCCTCGGTCGCCAGGCCGGCCGGCACTAGTTGACGGAGCGCCAGAACACGAAGCCGCAGATCGCGGCCAGGATCAGCGCCAGGAAGCCGAGGCCGCCCATGCCGATCACGAACAGCACCACGGCCGCGACCGCGAGCCCGCTGCCGCCGAGGACCATCTGGTAGGCGCGCTTCTCGCGCGTGCGCCGGGGGACGTAGGAGCCGCGCTTCTCGAGGTCAGCCATTGGCCTGAGTGTACGCGCTGGCGTGACCTACCATGGGCGGTCATGGGCCTGTATGGCGACCATGTACTGCCGCGGATCATCGACGTCGCCTGCGGCCTCGAGGCCAACGACCGGCTGCGCGAGCGGGTCTGCGACGGCCTCGAGGGTGACGTGGTCGAGATCGGCTTCGGCTCCGGCCTGAACGTGCCCTTCTACCCCGGCAGCGTCGGCCGGGTGGCCGCGATCGAGCCCGCCGACACCGGCTGGAAGCTGGCCCAGCGAGCGGGTGCAGGCCAGCAGCGTCCCGGTCGAGCGATCGGGCCTCGACGGCCAGCGGCTGCCGTTCCCCGACGACAGCTTCGACAGCCGCCCTGTCCACCTGGACCCTATGCACGATCCCCGACGTGGCGACCGCCCTGTCCGAGGTCCGGCGCGTGCTGCGGCCCGGCGCCACGATGCACTTCGTCGAACACGGACTGGCGCCGGACCAGAGCGTCGTTCGCTGGCAGCAGCGCCTGGAGCCGGTGCAGAAGCGGCTGTTCGGCGGCTGCCACCTGACGCGGCCGGTGGCGCAGATGCTGACGGGCGCGGGCTTCGCCATCACCGACATCGACGTCTTCTACGAGGAGAAGACCCCGAAGTTCATCGGCGCGAACTCGCTCGGTGTAGCGGTCTCGCCCTAGCCGGCGACGCGGCTGGCGCTGACCTCGCCGTCCGGCGCGCGCCCGCGGGCGCGCTCGAGCGAGGCACCCACGAAGTCGCGGAACAGCGGCTGCGGGCGCAGCGGCCGCGACTTGAACTCGGGGTGGTACTGGGAGGCGACGAAGAACGGGTGCTCGGGCAGCTCGATGGCCTCCACCAGCCGGTCGTCGGGCGAGGTGCCCGAGCACACCAGCCCCTGGGCCTCGAGCTTCTTGCGCAGGTGGTTGTTGACCTCGTAGCGGTGGCGGTGGCGCTCGTAGATCACGGCCTCGCCGTAGATCTCCCGGATGCGCGTGTCGTCGTGCAGCTTGACCGGGTCGGCGCCCAGGCGCATGGTCCCGCCCATGTCGCGCACCTCCTTCTGCTCGGGCAGGAGGTCGACGACCGGGTATGGCGTCTCGGGGTCGAACTCGGTGGAGTTGGCGCCGTCCATGCCGGCCACGTGGCGCGCGAACTCGGACACCGCGATCTGCATGCCAAGGCAGATGCCGAGATAGGGGACGCCGTTCTCGCGCGCGTACCTGGCGGCGCAGATCTTGCCCTCGATCCCGCGCTCGCCGAAGCCGCCCGGGATCAGGATGCCGTCGCACTGCTCGAGCTCCTCGACCGAGCCGCCGGTCAGCGAGTCGGACTCGATCCAGCGCACCTCGACCTTGGCGCCGTGGTGGGTGCCGCCGTGGTTGAGCGACTCGATCACCGACAGGTAGGCGTCCTCGAGCTGGGTGTACTTGCCCACGAGGCCGATCCGGACGACCTCCCTGGCCTCGTCGCCGCGCTTGACGAGCCCTTCCCACCCGGACAGGTCGGGCGTCTCGGTCTCGATCCCGAAGCGGTCGAGGATCTGGTCGTCGACGCCCTCGGCGCGGAAGTAGAGCGGCACCTTGTAGATGCTGTCGACGTTGCGCGCGGACACGACCGACTCGACCGGGAGGTTCACGAACAGCGCGATCTTCTCCCGGATCTCGCGCGCGAGCGCCTCCTCGCTGCGGCACATGACCATGTCCGGCTGGATGCCGATCCGGCGCAGCTCCTGGACCGAGTGCTGGGTCGGCTTGGTCTTCAGCTCGCCGGCGTGGCCGAGGAACGGCACGAGCGTCAGGTGCAGGAACATGCACCGCTCCCTGCCCTCGTCGACCTGGAACTGGCGCAGCGCCTCGAGGAACGGCAGCGACTCGATGTCGCCGACCGTGCCGCCGATCTCGGTGATCACGATGTCCACGTCGTCGGCCTGGGCGACGCGCCGGATGCGGTTCTTGATCTCATCGGTGATGTGCGGGATCACCTGGACGGTGCCGCCCAGGTAGTCGCCGCGGCGCTCGCGCCGGATCACCGAGTCGTAGATGGCGCCCGTGGTCACGTTGGACCCGCGCGTGGCGTTGACGTCCGTGAACCGCTCGTAGTGGCCGAGGTCGAGATCGGTCTCGGCGCCGTCCTCGGTCACGAACACCTCGCCGTGCTGGAACGGGCTCATCGTGCCGGGATCGACGTTGATGTACGGGTCGAACTTCTGGATCGACACCGACAGGCCACGGGCCACGAGCAGCTGGCCGATCGAGGCCGCGGCGATGCCCTTGCCCAGCGAAGACACCACTCCCCCGGTCACGAAGATGAAGCGTGTGCGGGAGGCGCTACTCACTGGTGGGCCACGTTAGCGCGGCCCGCGGATGTCAGTCGCCGTCAGCGCCGAGATCCGAGCAGATGCGTCATCGCTCTGCCCGCAACGTCCGCGCGTTGAGCCGGCGTGGCCAGCTGCTCGAGCCCGAAGCCCAGGTAGACCGTGTCGTCCGTGTTCACGGCCGCACCCTCCCCGAAGGCGGACTGGGTCCGCTCCCAGGTGTCCAGGCTGGGGGCGCTGCCCGCGGGCGGGCCGGGCACCTCCCAGCCGTCCAGCCCGGCCTCGAACGAGGTGTCGCTGACGCTCTCCCCGTCGGCGGTCACCTTCGCGTCGTCGAGGAAGACGCCCAGGCCCTGGACGGCGAAGTCGCTGGCGTAGGTGATCGACACCTCCACCTGCTTGCCGGCGTAGGCCGAGAGGTCCAGCTTCCAGTCCTGGTAGCCGCCGGAGTTGCCGCTGGCCGCGTGCCACTGGCCGGTCGTGCCCTGGCTCGTGCAGCTGGTGCCGCCGCCCTGGACCGTCTGGTAGTGGTCCAGGAACGGGTGCAGCTCGCGCCACTCGATCTTGCAGCTCTCGAGCGTGTCGTCCTGGCTCGTGTGCCCGTTCGCGTCGGGCAGCGTGGTCCAGTCGTCCTGGCCGACGGTGTGCGCCTCGACGAACAGGGCGTCGTAGGCCGGCTCGGTGTCGTAGGAGACCGCGAACTGCAGGTCGGCGGCCGACTTGCCGGTCAGGTCGATCGTGCGCGTCAGGCGCTTGTAGGCGGCGTCGCCCTGATTGGCGGCCATGTAGTACTCGCCGGTCTTCGGGTCGAACGGCGATCCGGGCCGCTCGTAGTCGATCGAGTCGTAGCTGGCGAACTGCGGGTAGGTCTCCTTCGGCAGGAAGCTCGAGGTGACCAGGTGCGAGGCGCTGTGGTCGGCGCCCGGCGCGAAGTCAGCCGTCAGGCCTTCGAACGGCTTGGCGATGCCCGTCAGCGGGAACGCCGGCGGGTCGTTGTTCTCCGAGTAGATGTACGACCCGAGGTAGTACTGGAGGAAGTCGTTGCTCAGCGGCAGGCAGCCGTCGTCGACCGCCGGGTCGGGGTTGCACAGCGGCGTCTCCCCGTTCGGGTTGTACTCGTATGCGTTGGCGCTGGCGAAGCCGGCGTACTTGCCCGCATACAGGAGCTTGCCGCCCTCGTTCAGGAAGTCGCGCACGGCCAGCTGGGTGTCGTTGGCGTTCTTGGCCGCGGTGCCCGGCGCGCCGCCCTTCTCGCGCGTGACGATGTCGTCGCCGGTGTACCAGAGCACGGCCCGGTAGTGGCTCAGCACCCCGAGCGGGTCGGGCGCCGTGCGCCCGCGCGCGTCGACGTCGTAGACGTCGGCCCCGATGCCGTTGGCGCGCAGCGCGGCCAGGTGGTCCTGGAGGTACTTGGGGCCGCCCGTCTGGTCCGGGCTGGCGCCGGTGTAGTCCTCGTTGGCGAGGATCAGCACCTTGTTGCGCGACTCCTCGGCCGCCTCGTAGGTGAACGCCTTGCTGCGGCGGCCGCCGCGGCCCTCGAACCAGACGCGCACGCGGTCCCCGGGCCTGGTGCCCGTCACGTCGCCGCGCAGCCGCTGGTACCAGCGGTCGTAGCCCTTGCCGTAACGCTCGCCGCCCTTCCACGGAGTGGCCTTGGCCGTGCGCTCACGCCCGCCGTTGATGCGGTAGTGCAGGCGCACCTTGCCCAGGCTGCGCCGGGCCGTGACCTGCACCGGCTGCGGGTCGCCGTAGGAGACCGCGAACTCGTCGACCTCGAACGCGGGCGCCCGGTTGCCCAGGTGCGACCGCGGCCGGTCGGGTCGCCGTGCGGAGCGGGCTGCGTCGAGCGCGAACGGGATGTTCTTCTCGAACTCGGCCTGGACAAGCGCCTCGTCATCGGGGAACACGAAGCCGCAGCCGGCGCAGCCCTCGTTCTGCTCCACGGTCCACCCAAGCGTGCCGTACTTGCCGTGCACGTGGTCGATCGTCTCGCCGTTGGTGGTGTACAGCTCGGCCGACAGGTCGGGGTCGTAGCCCTCGATCGCGGGCCGCTCGTCATCGCCCGAGAGCGCCTCGTAGATCGGGTTGTCTGCCACCGGGGTGTCGACCTGTGAGCCCAGCGGGTAGAGGATCAGCGGCCCGTAGGAGTGGTAGTTGACCTGGAAGGCGAACCCGATCCGGCGCTGGAGGCCGTCCATCGCCTTCGTCTCGGGCTCGGACCCCGGGCCGGGGCCGCGGTAGGTGTCGCTCGCGGGATCGTCCGACGAGCCTTCCTTGTCGTAGTTCCACTGCGTGGCGAAGTTGCGGTTGGGGTCCACCCCGTCGCCGCTGGTGATCTTCCCGTCGCCGTTGTTGTCGCGCAGGTTCTTGCGCCAGAGCCGGTTGCCGGGCGTGAACGAGAAGTCGTAGCCGTCGGGGTTGGCCACCGGCAGGAACCACAGCTCGCGGGTGTTCACGAGCCGGGTGATCTGCGCGTCGCTGCCGTAGTTCTCGAGGTAGTGGCGCAGCAGCCGCATCGTGGTCTCGGGGGTGATCCACTCGCGTGCGTGCTGGTTCGAGCTGTACAGCACGGACGGGCGCCTGCCGTCCTTGACCTTGCGCGCGTCGTTGGTGAGCTTGAGCGCCAGGATCCGCTTGCCCTGGTGGGTGCGGCCGATCGTCTGGAGGTCGACGAGGTCGCGGTTCTCGCGCGCGATCCGGTAGAGCTGGTCCTCGATCCCGCCCGGCTCGGAGAACGACTTGAACACGTTGTAGCCGCTCTGGGCCTGGCGCGCCGACAGCTGGCTGCTGGTCCTGCCCCTGACCTTCTGGAGCCGCGCGCGGACGCCGCTCTTGGCCAGCTTGCGCACCTGACGCTTGGTCAGGACGAGGTTGACCACCGTGCCCTTGGCGCCCGTGGCGCCGCGGCGCACGATCACGTCGTAGCCCTGCTGCTGGAGCTTTTCGATCCGGTCCGTGGGCAGCACGGCGCGGTACAGCTCGGTGCGGTCGCCCACGGGCAGCGGCCCGGTGCGGGCCTTGGCAGCGGCCGACGACGGCGCCACGAGAACGCCCAGCGCGATGCAGATCAGTACCGGCAACCAGCGAACACGGCCCGCAAACGACATCGACACACCTCTCCTCCGACACAGGATTTGTGCGCCTCCCGCGTGCCCCATACCCACCGGGGCCGGTCGGCTAATCCTCAGGCCGCGGCGCAACAGCTCCTTTGCGTGGCGGCGGGCACCCTTGTCGTCGGCGTCGGCGCCGAGCATGCGGCACAGCTCCTCCACCACCGCGGGCCCTGGTAGCTGCTCCACGCTGGCTGTGGCGACCTCGCCGTCCGGGGACTTCTCGATCCGGAAGTGTCGCTCCGCGAGCGCGGCGATCTGGGGCAGGTGGGTGATGCAGAGCACCTGCCGGTCCTTGCCGAGCGCGCGCAGGCGCTCGCCGACCGCGCGTGCCGTCTGACCGCCGACGCCGGAGTCCACCTCGTCGAACACCAGCGTGCCCGCCGATGCCGCCCCGGCGGCGGTCATCAGCGCCAGCATCACGCGCGAGAGCTCGCCACCGGACGCGGTCTCGCGCACCGGCGTGGCCGGCACCCCCGGGTTGGGGGCCAGCAGGAAGTCGACCCGCTCGGCGCCCGTGGGCCCGATGTCCTCGCGCGGTTCGAGCACGATCTCGAACGCCGCACCCTCCATCGACAGCGCGCCCAGCTCCTCGACGACGCGCGCTGCCAGCTTCGGCGCCGCCTCGACGCGCGCGGCGGTCAGCTCCGCCGCCAGCGCCGCCCGCTCGGACTCGGCCTCGGCGGCCGCGGCGATCGCCCGCTCGGTGGCCACCTCGGCGTCCACCAGCCGGTCGCGCTCGGCGCGGCAGCGCTCGGCGTGCTCGAGCACCGCCGCCACCGTGCCGCCGTGCTTGCGCTCGAGCCGGTCGTAACCGTCCAGGCGCTCCTCGATCTGGTGCAGCCGCTCGGGGTCCGCGTCGAGCCCGTCCAGGTACCCGCGCAGCTCGACACCGAGATCCTCGGCCTCGATCCGCAGAGCCCGCAGCCGCTCGGCGAGCACGTCCAGCGCCGGGTCGGCGCCGCCGACGCCGTCGGCCAGCCGCTCGGCCTCGGCCAGCAGGGTCGCCGCGCCGGCCGCGTCCGGGTCGTCGGGCGCCAGCGCCTCCGACCCCGCGGCCGCCGCCGCGCGCAGTCCATCCACCTCGCGCAGCCGGCCGCGCTCGGCTATCAGCCGGTCCTCGTCCTCCTGGCTCGGGTCGAGCGCCTCGATCTCGTCGATCTCGAAGGCCAGCAGGTCGAGGTCTCGGTCGCGCGTTCCGGCGCGCTCGCGCAGCTCATCCAGCTCCCGCGCCGTCTCGCGCACACGCGCGTGGGCGCCCGCCACGCGGTCACGCAGCGCCAGGTGCTCGTCCCCGCAGAAGCCGTCGAGCAGCTCCAGCTGCGCGGAGGCGACGGTGAGCCGGCGGTGCTCGTGCTGGCCGAAGAAGGCCAGCAGGCGCCCGCCGAGCTCGCGCAGGTCGGCCGCGGTGGCCGAGCGCCCCTGGACGTAGGCGCGGCTGCGCCCCTCGGCGCTGACGCGGCGGGCAAGGACGACCTCGTCTTCGTGCTCGTCGAGCCGTTCGCGAAGGTCCTCGAGCCCGGGTGCGTCCAGCAGCCCGGCCGGGAGGTCGAAGACGCCCTCGACGTACGCCTCGGGCGCGCCCGGGCGCACGATCCCGGTGCGCGGCTTGCCGCCGAGCAACAGGTCGAGCGCGTGCGCGAGCACGGTCTTGCCGGCGCCGGTCTCGCCCGTGACGGCGTTCAGGCCGCCCTCCGGGCGCAACTCCGCCCGCTCGATCAGCAGAAGGTTCTCGACCCGCAGTTCGGTGAGCACGCAGCAGGTGTACCGCGGCCGGCGGACAGAACGTGTGTTCGTGTGCGTCGGCCCGCACGGTCGCGGATCGGGGCCCCTGATCGCAACGGCTCGAGCCTGAGGTAGTCCGTGGACTACCTCAGATCAGGATCGTCGCGATCGCGCCTGCCAGCGGTCAGTAACTCAAGCGCCCGAACTTGTCGCGCAGGCGGTCGTAGAACGTGGCGTTCGCGGCCTGCGCGAGCAGCGCCTGGTCGTCGTGGAAGCGGATCTCCAGGCTCGCGCCCGGCTCCAGCTCCCGCACCCGGCGGCCGTCGGTGGTCACGTCGACGGGCTCGTCCGCGGACCGGTTCACGACCTCCATCACGTCGTCGGGCGCCACCACGAGCGCGCGGGCGGTGAGCGTGTGCGGGGCGATGAACGAGACCACGAAGCCCTCCACGCCCCACGCCAGCACCGGCCCACCGTTGGCCAGGTTGTAGCCGGTCGACCCGGCCGGGGTGGCCACCACGAGCCCGTCGCAACGGACCTGGCCGAGCTCCTGGCCCGAGACCGAGTAGGCCAGCTCCGCCACGCGCAGCTCCTGACGGCGGTGGAACGAGATGTCGTTGACCGCGACCTCGCGGCCGCCGTCGGTGCCGGCGCTGAGCACGGGCAGCGGCAGCACCTCGTACTCGCCCCGGAGCGCGCTCAGGAGCGCGTCGTCCAAATCGCTGCTCTCGACCGTGGACAGGAAGCCGACGGCGCCGAAGTTGACCGCGAACACCGGCACGTCGCGGCCGGCGAAGCGGCGCATGGTGGTCAGGATCGTGCCGTCGCCGCCGAACACGAGCGCCAGGTCGGCGGTCAGCGGGTCGGCGTCGAACGTGGCCCCCGGCAGGTCCTGGAGCCCGTGCTTGTCGACCTCCTCGCTGGGCACCAGCAGCTCGACGCCGGCCTCGGCGGCCAGCTCGGCCAGCCGATGCACGGCGGCGACCGTCTTCTCCGGGTTGCGGCGGGTGAAGACAGCCACGGACTTCGGCGCGCTCACGGCTCGGCCCTCAGCACGGCGGCGTCGAGGTCGTCGACCGCGCCCGCGCGCCCTGCCTCGGCCAGCCATACGAAGCTCTCGCGGTTGCCCTTCGGGCCGGGCAGACCCGACGAGGCGAAGCCCATCACGGCCGTGCCGAGCTCGCGCGCCGCGCCGCCCACCGCCACCAGCGCGCCGCGCCGCAGCGCCGGGTCGCGCACCACCCCGCCCTTGCCGACCTTGTCGCGGCCGACCTCGAACTGGGGCTTGACCATCGACAGGCAGTCAAACTCCGGCGTGGCGGCGGCCACCAGCGCGGGCAGCACCTTGTGCAGCGAGATGAACGACAGGTCCGCCACGATCAGATCAGGCGGGTACGGCAGCGCGGCCGGGTCCAGGGCCTTCACGTTCGTGCGTTCCAGCACCTCGACGCGGTCGTCCTGGCGCAGTGACCAGTGCAGCTCCCCGTACGCCACGTCGGCGGCGATCACGGTTTCCGCCCCGCGCTGGAGCAGGCAGTCGGTGAACCCGCCGGTCGAGGCGCCTGCGTCCAGGCACCGGCGCCCGGCCACGTCGAGGCCGAACTCGTCGAGCGCGTTGGCCAGCTTCACCCCTCCGCGCGAGACGTACTGCGGCCGCTCGGCCACCTGCACGTCGACGTCGTCGGCGACCATCCGGCCGGGCTTGTCGGCCACGGGCCCGCCCGGCGCCAGTCGGACCTCCCCGGCGATCACCGCGGCCGCGGCCCGCGACCGTGACTCGTACAGGCCGCGGTCGGCCAACAAGGCGTCCAGACGCCGCTTCGCCACGCGCCGAGGGTACCTGGCGGCTGTGTGATCACGTGCACAGAGGTCGGCCGAGCCCGGGGTACGTTGGATTCAGTGAGTCGAAACCGCCTCATATCCGCCGAGATGCGCTCAGCCCTGCTGATCCCGCTCGGCGTGGCAATCCCGGTCACCGCCGCGCTGCTCTCGCTGAGCGAGGCGGCACAGATCTCCGGATTCGCAATCGCCATCCTGGTCGTGGGCCTCGGGCTCGCGGGAACAGCTTCCTCTGGCCGAGGCACCATTCCCGTGAGCCGGCAGCCGGGCTACGACCTGGGCCTGGCCCTCGGGCTCACGGGCGCCGCGGTGCTGTTCGCCCTGGTTGGCGACGCGGCCGCGGTCGCCGTGTTCGCGGGCTTTGGAGTGCTGACGCTAATGATCAATCTGTTCACCCGGTACACGCCGGGCCGCCGCACCGAGAACTTCCTCTAACAGATCCATATCGCATCACTCCTCCCTCGGAAACGGCCCGCTTCGGCGGGTCGTTTCCTTTCTAGGGGCGAAGCGCCCGGCCCCGCCGGCGGATCTCGCGCAGCTCCTCGCCGTCGATGCGCTCGAGGTTTCGCAGCGGCAGCTGGAGCCGCCTGATGCCGGCGAACCGGCGCCGGTGGCGATCCAGGAAGTCCCAGTAGAGGGTGCTGAACGGGCACGCGTCGTCGCCTGTTCGCTGCGCCGGGTCATAGCGGCACGCGCCGCAGTAGTCGGACATCCGGTCGATGTACCGCCCACCGGCCGCGTACGGCTTGGTGAACATGCGCCCGCCGTCGGCCCACGTGGCCATCGCCAGGACGTTCGGCGCCATCACCCATGGATAGCCGTCGACGTAGCTCTCGTGGAACCAGTCGTAGGCCTGGCGAGGGTCGACACCAAGCAGCATCGCCAGATTGCCGAACACCATCAGCCGCTGGATGTGGTGGGCATAGCCGGTTTCGCGCAGACCCGCGATCGAGTCCGACAGGCAGCGCATGTCGGTCTCCCCGTCCCAGAATGCCGCCGGCAGGTCGGCCGTGGCCTCCAGCGCGTTGTCGGAGTCCCAGCGGTCGCCGAACAGCCAGTAGGTGCCCCAGACGTACTCGCGCCAGCCGATCACCTGGCGGATGAAGCCCTCGACGGCATTGAGCGGCGCGTCCTCCGCGCCGAGCACGGCTTCCACGCACTCGATCGGCTTCAGCAGGCCGAGGTTCAGAGCGGCGCTGATGTGCGAGTGCCACATCAGCTGCTCGCCCGCCAGCATCGCGTCCTGCCAGCGGCCGAAGTCGGCCAGGCGCTGGTCTACGAACCGCGCCAGCGCCCGACGCGCCTCGTCGCGCGTGGCGGGCCACATGCGTGGGCCGTCATCCCCGAACGTGGCCAGGCGCATGCCGTCGAGGTCGGCGCGCACCTCGGCGTCGATCGCATCCTCGCGCGGCCGGTACGGCCGCGGCGGGCGCTGGTCGCCGGGGGGCGGCTCGCGGTTCTCGGTGTCGAAGTTCCACCTGCCGCCAACCGGCTCCCGGCCGTCCATGAGCACGTCGAGGCGGCGGCGCTGCCAGCGGTAGAAGTCCTCCATCCGCAAGCGCTTGCGGTCGCCGGCCCAGTCGGCGAACTGCGCCGGCGACGTCAGGAACAGCGTCTGGTCGATGACCTCCACGCGCTCGAGTGCCCCGAGCGTCTCGACGCCCGCTCGGGAGTGCGGGCGCAGGAGCCGTACCTTCTCCGGCCGCTGCTCGCGGACGTGCGCGCGCAGCCCGGTCGCCAGCGAGCGCGCTCGCCGGTAGTCGACCTCGACGCCCTTCGCCTCGAGCTCCGCCGCGAAGTGGCGCATCGCGCTGAGCACCAGGTGCAGCTTCTGGCGGTGCCAGCGCCCGGCGCCCAGCTTCGCGCGCGACTCGACCATGACCACCCGGTCGGCGCCTTCGAGGACCGGGTTGTCGTGCGAGAGCTGGTCGCCGAGGACCCAGGCGGAGACACCGGTCATGGCTCGGGTACGTCCCATCCGGCGCCGGGGACGATCACCGCCCCCTACCGGCCGGTGCCCGCCACCAGCACCACCTCGAGCCGGCGCGGGCCGTGCACGCCCTCGACGCGGTCGAGCTCGATGTCCGACGTCGCAGACGGGCCGGAGACGAACGTCAGTGGCCGGCCGCCGGCTGCCGCGTCGCGCAGAGCGGCCACGGCCTGCGGCACCGCGGGCACGACCTGGTCCTCGCGGACCACACACACGTGCAGGTCGGGCACCAGCGTCAGCCGCCGCGGGCCCTGGCCCGGCCCGCCGTCAAGCACGAACGTGCCCGTGGCGGCGATCGCCAGCGCGCAGCCCGTGACCACGCCATCGACGGCGTCCAGCTGCTCGACCGACAGCTCGGGCTCCTCGACGACGTCGAGGCCGCCCGGCAGCCAGGACGGCTCGAGGCCGCGCGCGACCGCCAGTCGGGTGGCGCCGTGCCGGGCTGCGATCGCGGCGACCGCCTCGGCGACCCCGTCGGGCCGGACACGGGTGACGGTGGCGCTGAAGTCCTGGATCCGCTCTGCCAGCAGCGCCGCGGCGTCCGCCACGGCCGGTCGGCGGTCGTAGGCGGCATCCGCGTCGGCGTCCCAGGTGGGAGCCGACGCCTCGTCCACATCGCCGGTGGCGGCCCTTACCCGCTTCAGGATCTCGTCACGGGCGCTCACGCCACCACTCCCTGAACGTCTGCCGCGGCGGGTCCGGCAGATCACGGTGCTCGGTCCATGCCCTGAGCGGACCGGGAATTCGCGCGAGCGGCCCCGCACCGAGCCGCACCGCGCGCTGGGCGCGCTCGTACTTCGAGCGACTGTTGAACACGCGCGCCACGGCCTCCATCGCCAGCCGCTCGGCGGCCGCGCCCTCGCCCGCGGCCACGGCCTTCTGGCGCAGGTGGATGAGCACCGACGGGATGTCGATCTTGACCGGGCAGACCTCGTAGCAGGCGCCGCACAGCGACGACGCCCACGGCAGGTCGGTGTGCGCGCCCATCCCGGCCAGCTGGGGCGACAGGATCGCCCCGATCGGCCCGGGGTAGGTGGACTCGTAGGCGTGCCCGCCCGTTCGCTCGAACACCGGGCACACGTTCATGCAGGCCGAGCACTTGATGCAGTGCAGCGCCGACCGGCCGCCGGGATCTGCCAGCGCGGCGGTGCGGCCGGCGTCGAGCAGGACCAGGTGGAAGTCGCGCGGGCCGTCGTCATCGGCGACCCCGGTCCAGATCGAGGTGTAGGGGTTCATCCGCTCCGCCGTGGCCGAGCGCGGGAGCAGCTGCAGCATCACCTCGAGGTCGCTGAAGCGCGGCAGCACCTTCTCGATGCCCATCACCGTGATCAGAGTCTGCGGCAGCGTGATGCACATGCGCCCGTTGCCCTCGGACTCCACCACCCCGACCGAGCCGGTCTCGGCGATGGCGAAGTTGGCCCCGCTCACGCCGACCCTGGCGGTCAGGAACTTGCGCCGCAGGTACTCGCGCGCGGCGCCGGCCAGGTCCGCCGGGTGCGCCGAGATGTCCTCGTTTCCTGGCAGGTGCTCGGCGAACAGGGCTCGGATTTCCTGGCGGTTGCGGTGGATCGCCGGGACGAGGATGTGCGACTGGCGGTCCGCCGGGTCGAGCTGCACGATCAGCTCGGCCAGGTCGGTCTCGATCGCGTTGATGCCGCGCAGCGCGAGCGCGTCGTTCAGGCCGGTCTCGTCGGTGGTCAGCGACTTGACCTTGACAATTTCGTCGCCGCCGGCGGCGCGCGTCAGATCGGCCACGATCCGGTTGGCCTCGTCGCCGTCGCGCGCCCAGTGGACCGTCCCGCCGGCGGCGGTCACCGTTTGCTCGAGCCGCTCCAGGTGCACGTCGAGGTGCGCAACGGCGTGCTCCTTGATCCGGGCGCCCGCCTCGCGCAGCTCCTCCCAGTCGCCGAGCTCGGCGACCGCGCCCTCGCGCTTTGCCCTGATCGTGGAGGTCGCCTTGCGCAGGTTGCGCCGCAGCTGGCTGTCGTCCAGCGCCTTCGCGGCGGCGGCGGGGAAGCTCATCCGGTCGCCGCCAGGATCTCCGCCAGGTGCACTGCGCCCACGCCCGCGCGCCGGCGCGACAGCCCGCCGCCTATGTGCATCAGGCACGAGCTGTCGGCAGCCACGCACGCCTCGGCGCCGGTGGCCATGATGTTGCGCGTCTTGTCGGTGAGCATGGCCGCCGACGTATCCGCGTTCTTGACCGCGAACGTGCCACCGAAGCCGCAGCACTGGTCCGCGTCGGGTAGCTCCACGAGGTCGAGCCCGCGGACCTTGCGCAGCAGCCTCAGCGGCGCATCGCCGACCTTCAGCAGTCGCAGCGAATGGCACGACGGGTGGTAGGTCACGCGGTGCGGGTAGGTCGCCCCGACGTCCTCGACGCCCAGCTCACCGACCAGGAACTCCGACAGCTCGAACGTTCGCGCCGCGAGCTCGGCGCTGTCGGGCATCAGCCGCGGGTACTGGTCACGCACCATCGCCGCACACGACCCGCTTGGCGTGACCACGGCATCCACGCCCGCCTCGCCGAACGCGCGCGCGAACCGGCGCACCAGCGGCAGCGCCTGCTCGCGGTAGCCGGAGTTGGCGTGCATCTGCCCGCAGCACGTCTGCTGCTCGGGGAACACGACCTCGCACCCGATCCGTTCCAGCACCGCGACGGTCGCGATGCCCGTGCGCGGGAACAGCGTGTCGTTGATGCAGGTGATGAAGAGGCCGATGCGCACGTACCGGGCATCTTCCCCGGCCCGGCGGGACCTACGCGCGGCGGCTACTTGCCCGGTGGGCGCTCGATCATGATCTGGGAGGGCCTGTGCTGGTCCTCACGGCTGCGCACCTCGCGCTCCTCCTCGGGGTCGGGAGCTTCGCCCGACGCGCGTGCGGCCGGCACCGCCGCGGCGCCGTCCATGAGGTAGATCCCCACGGCGACCATCACGGTGATCAGGACGCCCGCGGCGAACAGCCCGGCAGTCATCGCCGGTTCTGGGTCAGGGACACGTAGAACCCGCCGAGCGACAGGATCGACGGCACCCACAGGCCCACGAACAGGGCCTCTTCACGGGAACCGGCGAACCACAGGCCCACCGACAAGAAGAAGGACAGGACTGCGGCGAGCGCGATGAGGCCTGCGCCGGGGCGGTCTTGGAGGGCGTTGAGCATCACGGTGTGGTTACGCACCCGGCGCGATCAGGGATCGCGCGGCAGTACGGCTGCTCATGCCAGCGCTCCGCGCGGCTCGAGCACGGCAGCGGCCACCTTGGCCGCCACGTCCTCGCCGGTCAGGCCGACCTCGCCGCGCAGCAGGTCCGGCTTGCCGTGGGTCACGTAGCGGTCGGGCAGGCCAAAGCGGAGAACGCGCACGTCGCCGAGCAGGTCGTGGTCGGCCAGGTGCTCGAGCACCGCCGAGCCGAAGCCGCCGGCCAGCACGTTCTCCTCCACGGTCACCAGCACGTCGTGGTCGGCGACCAGCGATGCGATCAGCTCGGTGTCCAGCGGCTTGGCGAAGCGGGCGTCGGCCACGGTGGGCTCCAGCCCGTGCTCGGCGGCGAGGGCGTCGGCTGCGCCGAGCGCGACCGGCACGCCGTAGCCGTAGCCCAGCAGCGCGACGCGCTCGCCGTCGCGGAGAAGCTCGCCCTTGCCGATCGGCAGCACCGCGGGGGTCGAGGGCAGGGCGACGCCCTCGGCGGCGCCGCGCGGGTAGCGCAGCCCGAACGGGCCCTCGTGGTCGAGCGCGGTGCGCAGCAGGTGCACAAGCTCGGCCTCGTCGCGGGGCGCGCCGAGCACCATGTTCGGCAGCGCGCGCAGGTAGGAGATGTCGAATGCCCCGTGGTGGGTCGGGCCGTCGTCGCCTACCAGGCCGGCGCGGTCCATGGCGAACACCACATCCAGGTTCTGGAGACAGACGTCGTGGACGATCTGGTCGAACGCGCGCTGGAGGAAGGTCGAGTAGATCGCGGCCACGGGCTTGGCGCCCTGAAGCGCCAGGCCGGCGGCGAACAGGATCGCGTGCTGCTCGGCGATGCCGACGTCGTAGTAGCGGTCGGGCATCGCCTTCTGGAGGATGTCCAGGCCGGTGCCGGAGTTCATGGCGGCGGTGATGCCGATCACGCGCTCGTCGCGCTCGGCCTCGGCCACGAGCGCGTCGCCGAAAACCTTCGTGTACTGCGCCGGTGCCGGGTTGGGGTCCTTGGCGGGCGCCTTGGGCTTGGTCGCGGGGGCGCCGTTGACGATCGAGGCGGGCTTGGCGGCGTGCCAGGCCTCCATGCCCTCGAGGCCGCCGTCCTCGGCCGGCTCGAAGCCCTTGCCCTTGACGGTCGAGCAGTGCACGACCACCGGGCGGTCGGCGTCGAGCGCCTCCCTGAGCGCCTCGCGCAGCGCGCCGACGTCGTGGCCGTCGATGACGCCCATGTAGGCCAGGTCGAGCTCCTCGAAGAGCAGCCCGGGTGCCCAGTAGGCCTTCAACGACTCCTTGACGATCGGGCCGAGGCGCTCGATCCGGTCGCCGATGCCGGCCGGCAGCCGCGTGATGCGGTTCTCGACGCCCTCGCGCGCGTGGTAGAGCTTGGGGTTCATCCGGGCGCGGTTGAAGTAGCGGTTCAGCGCGCCGACGTTCGGCGCGATCGACATGCCGTTGTCGTTCAGCAGGATCACGATCGGCAGGCCCATGCCGCCCGCGTGGTGGAGCGCCTCGTAGGCCACTCCGCCGGTCAGCGCGCCGTCGCCGATCACGGCCACGACCTTGCCGTCCTCGCCCCGGCCCTGGCGCATGGCCTCCTTTAGCCCGACTGCGTACGAGACGGACGTGGAGGCATGGCCGGCGCCCATGATGTCGTGCTCGGACTCGCCGATCGAGCAGAACGGGGCCAGCCCCTCGTACTTGCGGATCGTGCCGAGCTCGTCGCGGCGCCCGGTCAGCACCTTGTGCGGGTACGCCTGGTGGCCGACGTCCCAGAGGATCTTGTCCTTCGGGCTGTCCAGCAGCGAGTGCAACGCCACCGCGATCTCGCACGTGCCGAGGTTCGCGCCGAAGTGGCCGCCGATCTCGCCGATCGTGTCGATGATCAGCTCGCGCACCTCCTGCGCGACCTGCGTCAGCTGCTTCTCGTCGAGGTCCTTGAGGTCGCCGGGGCCGTCAATCGCGTCCAGGAGCTCAGCCATCAGTTCTGCCTCGTGAGGATGTGGTCGGTGATGCGCTCGAGGGTCCCGGTGTCGCCGTCGGAGTCGGCCAGGGTGGCGCGTGCCTTGGCGTGCGACTCGCGGGCCAGCTCACGGGCCCGGTCGAGCCCGTACACGGTGACGTAGGTGCGTTTGCCGTGACGTTCATCGGATCCACTCGGTTTGCCCAGGGCCGCGTCGTCTCCGGTCACGTCGAGGATGTCGTCCACGATCTGGAACAGCACGCCGAGCTCGGACGCGAAACGGCCGTAGCTGAGTCTCGCAGACGCAGAAGCCCGGCACAGGTGCAGCGCGCAGTTCACCGACGCCGCGATCAGGCGGCCCGTCTTGAGCTCGTGCACGCGGCGCAGCTCGGCCTCGCCGAGATCCCCGGGGGCGGTCACGTCCAGGAACTGGCCGCCGACCATTCCGTCCACGCCCACCGCCGCGGTCAGCTCGGCGACCGCGGCCAGCAGCGCCGCGGGGTCGGCCTCCTGCTCGGCGGCCGCCAGGCGCAGCGCCTCAGCGAACAGCCCGTCGCCGGCCAGGATCGCCACGTCCTCGCCGTAGGCCACGTGGCACGTCGGCTTGCCGCGGCGCAGCTCGTCATCGTCCATGGCGGGCAGGTCGTCGTGGATCAGCGAGTAGGTGTGGATCATCTCGATCGCGGCCGCGAACGGCAGCATGCCGTCCGGCTCGTGACCGAGCGCCTCGGCGGTGGCCAGCGCCAGCACCGGGCGCACACGCTTCCCGCCGGCCAGAAGGGAATAGCGCATGGCCTCGACCAGCGTCTCGGCGCCGGCGGTGCCTCCCAGCGACAGCTCGGCCAGATAGGCGTCCACCCGCTCCTGCATCTCGATCGGGTAGAGCGCCTGAGCCGTGCTGTTCACAGCAGCTGCTCCTGATCGGGGTCGCTGTCGGCGCGGCGCCCGAGCGCCTCGAGCTCGCCGCCCACGCTGACCGCCAGCCGCGCGCACTGCTCGACCAGGTCGGCGGCGGCCTTGGGATCGAGGTCACCGGCGCGCAGCCGCGTGGCGGCGTCCTCGAGCTCGCGCACCAGGTCGTCGAGCCCGCCGGCCATCAGGCGCCGACCTTCTCGCGGTGGGCCGCGCCGAGCACGCCGTTCACGAACCCGGGCGCGTCGGCGCCGCAGAGCTCCTTCGCGGCCTCGACGGCCTCGTCGATCGAGACCTCGACCGGGATGTCCTCGCGGTGCAGGAGCTCGTGGAGCGACACGCGCAGGATGTTGCGCTCCAGCGGCGCGATCCGATCAAGCGTCCAGCCCTCCGAGTGGCGCCGGATCAGGTCGTCGATCTCGCTCCGGTCGCGCTCCACGCCCTCGACAAGCTCGCGCGCGAAGTCGGGAGCGCGCGCATCGAGCAGCTCGGGGGCCGAGCGGTCGGTGAGGTCGGCCTGGTAGAGGGCCACCACCGCGGCGCGTCTCTGCTGGCTGCGCCGCACCGAGCCGGCCTACGCTCGCGACACGTATTCGCCCGAGCGCGTGTCCACCCGGATCTTGTCGCCCACATCCACGAACAGCGGCACGCGCACAACCACGCCGGACTCCAGCGTGGCCGGCTTGTCGCCGCCGCCGGAGGCGGTGTCGCCCCGCAGCCCGGGCTCGGTCTCGGCCACCGCCATCTCGACCGCGGGGGGCACCTGGACGTCGGCGGGCCTGTCGTCCACGTACAGCACCTCCACCTCCTCGCTCTCGCGCACCCAGCGCAACTGGTCGGCCACCTGCTCCTGCGCGATGGTCAGCTGCTCGTAGGTCTCGACATCCATGAAGTGGGCGTCGGTGCCGTCGGCGTAGAGGTACTGCATCCGCCGCGTCTCGGTCCGGATCGGGCGGAACTTCTCGCCCGCGCGGAAGGTCTTGTCCAGCACGTTGCCGTCGCTCTGGCGCTTGAGCTTGGTGCGCACGAAAGCTGGCCCCTTGCCGGGCTTGACGTGCTGGAACTCGACCACCTTGAAGACCGTGCCGTCCACCTCGATGTGGGTGCCGTTCTTGAGCTGGTTGGTGGAGATCGAGGGAATCAGCCCCTTGCTGTGAGGGTGGAATGGGTGGGGGTGGCCGAACGGCGAGCGAAGGCGACGACTGGAGGATATCCCGGCGCTACTTCTGGCATGGAAAAGGGGCGCATATATGGGCCCACGGCGGCCCACGGCCCTCGCGGGTCGCAAACCGGCCCCTGGATGCACGCGTATGGGCCCGGAACGGACCGGGCACATCGCGGCCCCAGATCTGCACCCCAACCTGGGGCGCCCCGGCGGCGGCCGCCACGTCGGAATTTCGCCCACCCGGTGTAGAGATCGGCCCTCGCTGCCGATCGGTTCCGTACCCGGGTCCGATCGGCGGGCCGCGACTGGAGAGGCAGATGGCACAGACCACCGACCAGAAGTACCGGCTTGTCACCCGCAGCGACTTCGACGGCCTGGTGTGCGCCGCGCTGCTGCGCCACCTCGAGCTGATCGACGAGATCAAGTTCGTCCATCCGAAGGACATGCAGGACGGCAAGGTCGAGATCTCCGACTCGGACATCACCACCAACCTTCCCTACGTACCGGGGGCCCACCTCGCCTTCGACCACCATCCCAGCGAGGAGCTGCGGATCGACCACGCGCCCGACAACTGGGTGATGGACGCCGCGGCGCTCTCCACCGCGCGGGTGGTATACGACCATTTCGGCGGCCGCGACCGCTTCCCGCAGTTCGGTGAGGGCATCATGAGCGCGGTCGACAAGGCCGACGCCGCGCGCTTCTCCGAGGGAGAGATCCTCAAGCCCCGAGGGTGGACGCTGCTCTCCTTCCTGATGGACCCGCGTACCGGGCTGGGGCGCTTCCGCGACTTCCGCATCTCCAACTACCAGTTGATGATGGAGCTGATCGAGGCCTGCACCCGGCTGAGCATCGAGGAGATCCTCGAGCTGCCCGACGTGGCCGAACGCGTGGAGCTGTACCTCGAGCACGAGCCGCAGGCGATCGAGCAGATCAAGCGCTGCGCCACGGTCCACGACAAGGTCGTGGTGCTCGACCTCCGCGAAGAGGAGGTCATACACCCCACCAATCGGTTCATGATCTACGCGCTATTCCCCGCCTGCACCCTCTCGATCCACGTGATCTGGGGCCTCAAGCAGCAGAACACCGTGCTGGCCGTGGGCAAGTCGATAATCGACCGTTCCAGCCCGACCCACGTCGGGGAGCTGATGCTCGCCTACGGAGGCGGCGGCCACGCCGCCGCCGGGACCTGTCAGATCGATAACGACCACGCCGAGGCCGTGCTGGCCGAGGTTGTCGACGTGGCTGCCTGAGCGCTAGGCACCCGTGAGAAGAACGCGCTTGCCCTGCGTGCGGCCCTCCTCGCCGAGCTCGTGCGCCCGCGCCGCCTGCTCCAGCGGGAGCGGCTCCTCCAGCGCCACGGTCAGCTTGCCGTCGGCGCACAGCTGCGCGAGCCGCTCCAGGCCGGCGCCGTCGGGCTCGACCAGCATGCCGGTGGCGTGCTTGCCCTGGTCGTCGGCGGCCTCGAGCACGTCGGGGTCGGCGCCGGACGGGATCTCCAGCAGCGTGCCGCCCTCGGCAAGGGCGGCCAGCGAGCGGATGCCGTAGTCCCACGTGCCGATCAGGTCCAGCACCACGTCCATGCCGGTCGCGACCTCCTCGAACGCCTCGGCCCTGTAGTCGATCGGCCTGTCCACGCCGAGCGAGCGCAGGAAGTCGTGCTTCTCGGCGCGGGCGGTCCCGTACACCTCGGCGCCCAGCGCCTTCGCGATCTGCACGGCAAGGTGGCCGACACCGCCGGCCGCGGCGTGCACGAGCACACGCTGGCCGGCCTGCAGATCCGCGGTGTCGACGAGCGCCTGCCATGCGGTCAGCGAAGCCAGCGGGAGCGCCGCCGCGGCGGCGAAGTCCAGGCCCTCGGGGCACAGCGCCAGCTGGCGCGCGGGGCAGGTGACGTAGTCGGCGTATGCCCCGGCGGCGCGCGGGAACCAGGGCATGCCGAACACCTCGTCGCCGGGCCGGAAGCGCGTCACGCCCATGCCCACCTCCTCGACCACGCCGGCAACGTCCCAGCCGATCCGCCAGGGCGCGTCGCCCAGCACGCCGGCCATGCCCCGGCCACTGCGGGTCTTCCAGTCGACCGGGTTCACGCCCGCGGCGTGCACCCGGACCAGGACCTCGGTCGGGATCGGCTCGGGCACGGGGACCTCCTCGACCCGCAGGACGTCGGGGGCTCCGGCCTCGGTTGCGACCACGATGCGCATGGATCTCACCCTGGCATGCCCGGATCGATGTCCGCGGGCAGCCGTCCCTCATCCGACAGCTTCTCGAGGTGCGCCCGCAGGGCCTGCCCGGCCGCATGCCGCAGCGCGGCCGGGACGTCGGACCAGACCTGGTCGAGGATGGCTGCCTCGTCGCGCGCGCCGGCGTCCAGCGCCGACAGCAACCGCCGCTCGCGGTCGAGTCGGTGCTCGATGTACTCGTCCAGCTTGGCCGCCGGATCCTCAACGTACGGGCCGTGGCCGGGGCAGATCACGTCCAGCTCCAGCGCGCGCAGCCGCCGCAGGGACTCCAGGTAGGCGGCCATGGCCCCGCCGCCGGGCCCTATCACCACGCTGCCCCGGCCGAGGACGTTGTCGCCGGCGAAACCGATCCGCCCGTCCAGCAGCAGGCACACGTGCTCGGGCGCGTGGCCTGGGGTGGCGATCACGTCGAACGGCCCGACCCGCTGGCCCTCGGTGGGAAGCACCACATCCACGCCGCCCGCCATCGCGGCCAGCGACGGCGCGCCGTCGGCGTGGTCGGGGTGGGTGTGGGTGAGCACGATGCCCTCGATCGGGCCGTCGCTCGCGGCCTTCAGCGCCTCGAGGTGGTCCCAGTCGTCGGGCCCGGGGTCGACGACCCAGCGCCCGACCACGTAGGAGTTGGTCCCGTCCAGCGTCATCGGCGAGGGGTTGGTGGCCCGAACGCGGCGGACCCCCTCGGGATCGGTGTCGGCCATGACCGGATTCTTGCGCAGCAGCCGGCGCGTCCTGCCACGCACCAGAATCCGGCTTGCGTGCTGCATCGCACGCTTCATTTCCAACCCATCCGGGGAAGAACTCAGGGTGGAATACCTGATGGACAACGAGACCACCCGCAGAGGCGAGACTGGCGACGACGAGAGCATCCGGGTCCGGATCGCCGGGGACCAGGAAGCCGCCGGCCGCGCTCGCGCCGAGCTCGCGCGCCTGCGCTCGATGCTCGACGACCCCGTGATCGAGAACATCAGGCTGCTGGTCACCGAGCTGGTCACGAACTCCGTCCGCCACGCCAGGGCGTCGACGATCGAGCTGATGGTCGTCGTCTCCCGCTCGCGCGTGCACGTGGAGGTGGCCAACCCGGGCGGCGGCTTCGAGCCGCGCCCGTCCGGGCCCGAGGACTCCGACTGCGGCTGGGGCCTGTTCCTCATCGACCGCCTGAGCGACGACTGGGGCGTCGCCCAGGGCAGCGGCGCGGACTACCAGCGCGTCTGGTTCGAGCTCGCTCGGGCCTGACAGACGGTCGAACTTCGCAGCCCGATCTTCGGCCCGCGGGCCGAAGAATTGTGTCCGTTTGCAGCGCATCCTGTCTGCTATGGACAGGCCCAAGCCCCCACCGAGCCGCTTCGCCCTCGTGCCGCGCGCCGCGCACGGCCCCAACGGCCACGGGACCGGCCCGCGGATCAGGCGCTACAGCCTGGCGCGCGTCCAGCCCTCGCCGCGGTCGGCGCTCGGCGAGGACCGCCACGAGCGCCTCGAGCACGCCGCCGGCCGCCTATACGAGCGATAGCTGGTCGGCGCCGGGCGGTGGACCGGGGTCCTGGCCGAGCAGCGACCTAAACCGGCGCGCGGCGGTCGGCGCGTCGTCATCGCGGTTGTTGTTGAAAAACACGTGCACCTCGTCGGCCTGCTCGGCAAGTCCCCTCGCGCGCGCCGCGATCTCCTCCAGCTCGTCGTCGCCGTAGATCCACCCGAACCGCTCGGCAACCGTCTTGCCGCTCAGGTAGGCCTGCGTATCGCGTCCGTGCATACGCAGGTAGGCCAGGTCGGCGCGGGTGGCGGCGTCGACGCCGGGCATGATCGTGGTGGCGTCGCCGGGCGGTGAGTCCACGCACACGAATGCGACGCCCTGGTCCTCGAACCAGTCGAGCGTCTGCTCGATCCGCTCCTCGTCGACCCAGCGGCGGTTGCGCAGCTCGAGCGCCAGCCGCTGCGGAGCGAACGCGGACACCAGCGGCTCCAGCTCGGCCAGCTCGTTGCGCTTGGGCGAGAAGCCGGGCGTCATCTGGAGCAGGAAGCCACCGAGCTTGCCGGCCTCGCGGAGTGGCTCGACGGCCTCCAGGACCCGGCCGGTCAGCGCCGACTCCAGTTCGGGGGTCAGCTGCACGCGCCCGCGCGCCGTCACGCCGGCGCCGTCACGCAGCTCCGGCGGCAGCGACTCCAGCCCCGCCGTGTGGCGCGACAGCAGCCGGTGGAGCTTGACGTCGAAGGTGAAGGCGTCCGGGGTGATCTCGGCCCAGCGGGCGACCGTCTTCTGCTCGGGCACCGCGTAAAAGCTGGAGTTCAGCTCGACCGCCTCGAACCGCTCGGCGTACCAGGGCAGGCGCTCCGCGGGCTTCATGCCCTGCGGGTACCAGTCCTTTACGAAGCCCGGATCGGCCCACGATGAGGTGCCGACGACTATCCGCCCGGGCGCCACTACGCTCCGCCCATGGCGCTACCCGCTGAGGCCTGGAAGCTCGACAACATCTCCCCAAAGGCCTACCAGCATCCGGCCGACAGGGCGACCACCGCGGCCCTGGCCAACGTGCCGTACCTCGACCAGGTCGTGCGCAAGCTGGTGGCGATGGGCTACGAGCGCGGCCTGCGTACGGCCACACTCGGCGCCTCCGTGCGCCTCGGCGACGACCAGCTACCGCACATCCACAAGCTCCAGCGCGAGGTCTACAACGTGCTCGACCACGAGCCGGTGCCGGGCCTGTACGTGACCCAGCACCCGATGGCCAATGCGTTCACGGGCGGCAGCGAGAAGCCCGTCGTGGTCGTCAACTCCGAGATCATCCGGCTGCTCGACGAGGGTGGCCAGCGGGTGGTGCTCGCCCATGAGGCCGCGCACGTGCACTCCGACCACGTGCTCTACCTGACCGCGCTCGCCATCCTCCAGCGGCTGATCGGCGGGACCGTCGGGCGGATCCCGATGCTGGCCGGCCTGCCGATGGCCGCTGTCTACTACGCGCTGCTCGAGTGGTCGCGCGCGGCCGAGCTCAGCTGCGACCGTGCCGCCGCCCTGGTCACCCGCGACCCCCAGGCGGTCTGCCGGGCGCTGATGGTGATCACCGCCGGCGAGGCCGCCGGGGACCTCTCGCTCGACGCCTTCATCGCCCAGGGCATGGACTACGACGACCTCGGCGGCGCGGCCAGGCTGACGCGGATGATGCAGGACCTGAACGTGACCCATCCGCTTCCGGTGCGCCGCGTGCGCCACCTGCTCGACTGGGTCCAGGGCGGCGAGTACGAGGCCATGATAGGCGGCGAGTACCTGCGCCGCGGCCAGGAGCCGACCGCGTCGGAGGAGGCCGCCGGCGCGCGCGACCACTACGCCGGGCGGATCTCGGACGCGGTCCAGGAGGCGGGCTCGACCGTCGCCGAGGTCGGCCAGCAGCTGGGCGACTGGCTCAACCGCCAGCGCGGCTAAGCGGCCGGCGAATCCTGAACGCCGCCCACGCCCGAACGAGTTGGCCGCCGGCGCCACCTCGCGCAGGTCGCCCGCGCTCACGTCCTCGCCTGCCTCGGACGACCACGTCCGCCGCGGCTCGATATGGCGCACCTCGGCGCGTGGCAGGTCGCGGCGATCGAGGCGCTGGACGTCGTGAACCACCACGTTGGTCACGCCCTCGCGGTGCTCGAGCTTGCCGGAGGCGATTATCAGCGGCTCGCCGCGCACGGCCAGCCGGCAGCGCTCGTGGACGGGCGGCGGGACGATCAGGTTGAGCGTGCCGAACTCGTCCTCGAGCAGCATGAACGTGACCCCCTTCGCGGTGGCCGGGCGCTGGCGGGCCACAACCAGGCCGGCGCAGCGCACCGGCGTGCCGTCGCGGGCGCGGGCCAGGTCGGCCGACGAGAAGCAGCCGTCCGGCAGCGTCGGCCGCATCAGCTCCAGCGGGTGCTCGTGCAGCGTCACGCCGATCGAGCCGTAGTCGGCCAGCAGCCGGTCCCACACCGACAGCTCCTCAAGCGCGGGCGCATCGTGCAGGTCCAGCGGCAGCGCAAGCTGCGTGCCCGCCTTGCCGACCGGCACGCCCGGCGCGGCCACGCCAAGCAGCCACAGCGCCTGGCGGCGGCTTCCGGCCAGCGAATCGCAGGCGCCCGCCCATGCGAGCTTGGCCAGTCCATCGGCGCCCATCCCCGAGCGAGCCGCAAGGTCCGGGATCGACTCGTACGGCCCGCCGCGCTCGCGCTCGGCCACCAGCGCCTCGACCTCCTCGGCGTGCACGCCGGACACGTAGCCCAGGCCGACGCGCACGCCGAGGTCGTCCTCGACCGCGCACTCCACCGCGCTGGCGCGCACGCACGGCGCGCGCACCTCGATTCCCCGCCGCTGCGCCTCGTGGGCCAGCGTGTCCGGCGGGTAGAAGCCCATCGGCTGTTCGTTCATCAGCGCGCACAGGAACTCGGGCGCGTAGTGCACGCGCAGCCAGGTGGACTGGTAGGCCAGCAGCCCGAACGCCGCCGAGTGCGACTTGGGAAAGCCGAAGCCCGAGAAGCCGACGATCTGGCCGTACACGCGCTGGGCCAGCTCGGCGCTGACGCCGTGGAGCTCGGCCGCGCCGGCCACGAACTGGTCCTCGTACGCGCGCATGGCCGCCTCGGAGCGCTTTCGGCTCATGGCCCGCCGCAGCCCCTCGGCGTCACCTGCCGAGAAGCCGGCGAACGCCATCGCAACCTCGATCACCTGGTCCTGGAAGACGATCGCCCCGAGCGTGTCCGCCAGCGCCGGCTCCAGCGCCGGGTGCTCGTAGGGCACCGTGTACGACGGGTCCTCGCGCAGCGCCTTCTTGCGCTGGATGTAAGGGTGCACCGCGCCACCCAGGATCGGCCCCGGCCGCACCAGCGCCACCTGCACCGTCAGGTCGTCGAGGTTCTCGGGCCGCGTGCGCGGCAGCATCGACATCTGCGCGCGGCTCTCGATCTGGAACACACCCATCGTCTCGGCCTCCCGGATCTGGCCGTAGACCTCCTGGTCGGCGAAGTCGATCCGCGACAGGTCGATGACCTCCCCGCGCACGCGCGCGATCTCCTCCACCGACCGCTCGACCGCCGACAGCATGCCCAGCCCCAGCAGGTCGAGCTTGAGCAGCCCGGCGTCGGCGCACGAGTCCTTGTCCCACTGCACCATCTGGCGGCCCTCCATCGCCGCGGGCACAATCGGGCAGATGTCGATCAGCGGCTGGGTTGAGATGACCATGCCGCCCGAGTGCTGGGACTGGTGACGGGGCAGCCCGGCCGCCTCACGCGCCAGCTCCACCAACGCCGCCCACCGCGGCGACCCGCTTCGTGACGCCTGCGCGCCGGCCACGTCGCCGGCGATGTCGTTGCCCGGCTGCCACGGGTCGACCGTCCGGGCCAGGCGCTCGATCTCGCCGCCGGGCAGGCCAAGCGCCTTGGCGAAGTCGCGCACCGCCGACTTGACCTGGTAGGTCGGGAACGCCGCCACCAGCGCCGAGCGGTCGTGGCCGTAGCGCTCGTGCACGCGCGGGATCAGGATTTCCCTGATGTCGCGCGGGAAGTCCAGGTCGATGTCCGGCAGCGCGGTCAGATCCTCGTTCAGGAACCGGCCCAGGTGCAGCTCGTTGGCCAGCGGGTCGATGTGCGACAGGCCGGTCAGGTAGCAGACGATCGAGGCCACGCTCGAGCCACGCCCGCGTCCCGGTGGCAGCACCGACCGGGCCACGCTGGGCCCGCGCACCTCGACCGCAACCTCGCGCGCCAGCTCGAGCATGTCGCGGTGAAGCAGGAAGAAGCCGGACAGGCCCAGGTGGCGGATCACCCGCAGCTCCTCGTCCACGCGCGCGCCCGCCCGGCGGCGGGCCACGCCGCGCGGGTAGCGCTCCGCCAGCGCGTCGGCGCACGCGCGCGCCAGCTTGGCGTCGGCGTCGGGGTCCTCCGAGCCCGGGTAGGAGTAGCCGAGGTCGCTGGTCAGGTCGAAGCGAAGCCGCTCGGCCAGCCGGCCCGACTCGTCCACCGCCTCCGGGTGCTCGGCGAAGCGGGCGGCCATCGCCTCGGGCGGGGCCAGCGCGTGCGAGGAGTTGCCGCGCCGGCGGGGCTCGCACTCGTCCATCGTCCTGCCGAGGCCCACGGCCACCATGGCGTCCTGCAGCCGCGTCCGCGCGCGCGAGTGGGCGTGCACGTTGCCGGTGGCCACCGCCGGCACGCCGATCCGCCCGGCCAGCTGGCACAGCAGCCGGTTGCGGCGGTGGTCGTGGCGGGCGAACGGGCGCTGGATCTCGATCCGCAGCCGGTCGCGGCCGAACACTCCAAGCAGCCGCCGCGCCGCCGCCGCGGCCTCGGCGTGGCGGCCGGCCTCGATGGCCCGCGCCACGGCGCCCTGGCGTGCGCAGCCCGACAGGCACACGAGCCCGGCGGCGTGGCGCTCCAGCGACTCGTACGTGGTCACGGGCGGCTGCGCCTCCCGGTTGGCCGAGGAGCGAGTGTCCGCGTGCGCCGCCGTGATCAGCCGGCACAGGTTGCGATAGCCCTCGCCGGTCTCGCACAGCAGCGTCAGGTGCGAGCCGTCCTCCATCGTCATCTCCGCGCCGGTGATGTGGCGCACCGGCGTGCCCTTCAGCGCCTGGGCCATCTCCATTGCGCCGTGCAGGCCGTCATGGTCTGTCAGCGCCAGCGCGCCGTGGCCCTGCGCGACCGCCTCACCCGCCAGCTCCTGGGGGTGCGAGGCACCGTCCAGGAACGAGAACGCGGAGTGGCAGTGGAGCTCGGCGTACGCCATGCGAACACATGTTCGCATGGGCCACGGTCATTCGTAGACGACGAACTGTGGCCGCGGGCGCAGAGCCTCGACCGCGCGCGGCGGCATCAGGCCCTCGTCCTCCTTGTAGAAGAGCTTGAAGCCGTTGGGCAGCCGGCGCTGGGCGAGCTCGCGGTACTTGACCCGCTTCTGGGCCTGGTCGCCGAAGCCGTCCACGTTCAGCACCGGCATCACACCCGGCGGGCGCTCCAGCGTCTCGCGATCGCGGATCATGCCGCGCGTGAACTGGTGCACGACCAGGAGCTTCTGGGGCAGCCGATCGCGCTGCGCCTCGGCCGACAGCCAGCGCGCCACCGAGTTGACCTCCTGGGCGCTCACGGAGCCGATCGCCTGCCCGGGGACCTGGCCCTCCTGCATCCGCCACTCGGGATCGAGCGCCAGGCTGACGTCGGGCTCGGCCAGCCACCGGCGCAGCGCCTTGGCCTCGGTCAGGAAGTCCGATCGCCCCGGCTGGACGTCCAGCACCAGGATCGCGTCGATCTTGCGTGCGGCGCGCAGGTAGCGGCCGATGACCTCGTCGCCGAGCCGGGTGCGGTAGCGGCCGTCGCCGCCGGGGGCACGGTTGGCCACGACCGCGATCAGCTCCATGGCCGGAAGCTCGCGTGTGCTGCGGCTGCGGTAGGCGCGCGTCTGGCGCAGGAGGCGCCGCGCGGCGGCATCCGGCGAGCCGATGCCCAGCGCGCCCAGCTCCTCGTCCTGCGGCGCGCCGTAGAGCGCCACCACGTGGCGGCCGGGGATGATCCGCCGCCCGCCGCCGGGCAGCGCCGGCGCCGGCTTCTCGCCGGCCGCGGCCGTGCCCGCGCCAGACGCGCCCCCGTCATCGCCTCCTGCCCCGGTGACCACGCCGGCCAGGAACGCCACCGCGGCAACCGCGATCAGCGCGTTGCGGCGGCGAAGGGCCAGTGCCCGGCGGCTGGCCCGGCGGCGTTCCGCACGCCGGGCGTCGGTGACGGGCTCATCATCGGGGGCGATGCGGTGAGAGTTACCGCCCGCATGGTTGGCCAAACGCCCTCAGGCCCTCTGCGAGAACCACCTCCCCCGCCCCAGCACGCAGAACACGGTCACGTCGCGGCCGTCACCCAGCACCAGCTCGAAGTAGCGCCGGCGCACGGGGCGGCCGGTCCACCAGCGGTCCTCGACCACCCAGTCCTCGCGCACCGCCTCCACGGGCACGCCGGCCACCGCGGCCGGGATGCCGTGGGCGCCGGCGGTCACATCCACCGGCCGTGGCGTCCCGAGCCGCTTGGTGGTCACCCCTTCTCCCACGGCGCCAGGACGGACCGGCGCTCGGGCACGCGCGAGTCCGGGTCCACGTCCAGCACCCGCAGCGCGGCGTCGGGCCCGGCGGCCTGGCGTGCCTGGCGGACGGCCTCTCCGAGCCGGGCGCGGCGCTCGGCGCCCCCATCGTCCAGCAGCCGTCCCTGGTCTGTCGCCGGCGGGCCGAACGCCTCGACCTCCAGCGCCAGCGACTCGGCCGGGGCGGGCAGCTCGCCCAGCTTGGGACCCAGGGCCACGGCGATCCGGCGCGGGTCGGCGCTGGCGTGGCGCAGCGTGACCGCGCAGCGCCACGTGCCCCCCGCCACGAACCGGGCCGACACCGCCAGCGACCGCATCGTCCGCCCGCGCCGCTCGCGCCGGGCCAGCGCGCGGGCGATCAGAAGGTCCAGCGCCCGTTCCAGCTGGAGGCCCGAGGCGGCGTCGGGGAGGTCGATCCGCTCGGACACCGGTTCGGGCGGCCGCCGCGGCGCCAGCGGCGTGTCGCGCCCGCGGGCCAGGTCCAGCGCCAGCAGCCCGGGGTGGCCGAAGCGCTCGGCGACCGCCCGCGACGGCAACGCCGCCAGGTCGCCGAGCGTGCGGATGCCCAGCCGCTCGAGCACGTCCGGGAGCTCGGCAAGCTCGGGCCGCGTGCGTAGCAGCGCCGCGGGCAGCGGCGCCAGGAAACGGGCGGTCTCGTGCTCGGCCACCACCACCGGCGGCCGCCGCGGGCGACTCTGGCGGGCGGCGCAGCCGGCGGCGAAGCGCGACTGTCCCGCCCCCAGCCGCGAGCCACGCCCCAGCGCCCGCCGGGTGGCGGCCAGGACGCCGTCCAGGTCACCGCCGTGCAGCCCCTCCAGCCCACCGGCGGCGAAGAACGCGGCGCCGGCGCGCTGGGACTCGGGCGCGGCGCCGATCGACTCGATCCGGTCCAGCACCTCGTGCCACAGCCCGCGCACGCCCTCGGGGTCGGGTGGCTCGAGGCGCAGCTCGGGGCAGCGCGACAGCGCCTCCCCCACCCGCATCCCGGCCACCACGCCGAATGCCTCCGCCGCCGCCGACACCTCGCCGACCATCTGCTCGCGGCCGGCCTCGGGGGCCAGCGCGACCGGATCGGCCAGCAGCGCGCGCCTGTCGCCCAGAGCCGCCAGGAGGGCGAACCGGGGGATGAGGACGCACACGACCATGAGCGAACATACGTTCGCATACCACGGCGGTGGCACGCAAGCGGACTTGCGCCAGGCGCGCCCCGTCGCGCGCTTGGCTTCGGTCGTACCCTCCGTACATGGCCCGCGACACCGGCATGCCCGAGACCGACGCCAGCTTCGACTTCGCGCGCGAGCGGCGGCGGCGGGCGGTGTCCAAGCTCTCCTCGCGGCTGCGCCTTGCGCCCGCGGACGTGAACGTGATCCTGCCCTTCGACGAGGTGGTCGAGGCGCTCGGCCGTCGCGGCGAGAAGCGGCTGGGGCTGGAATCGATCGCGCTCGACTCGATCGTGGGCACGGTGGACCGCGGGCGCGAGTTCGACCGCGACTTCCGCCCCACCACGAACCGCGTGCGCACGCGCTGGGAGCGGATCGCAACCGCACAGCGCCAGGGCAAGGCAATGCCGCCGATCGACGTCTACCGGATCGACGACCTGCACTTCGTCAAGGACGGCCACCACCGCGTGTCGGTCGCGCGGGCGATGGGCTTCGAGTCGATCGACGCCTACGTGACCGAGGTGCTGACCACGGTGCCGCCCGGGTCGGCCCGGCTCGACCTGCCGCTGAAGAGCCACGAGCGGCTGTTCCGCGAGCGGGTGCCGCTGCCACCCGAGGCACACGCCCGGATCCAGCTCTCGGACGAATGGCGCTACGCGGGCCTGGCCGAGGGCGTGGAGGCGTGGGGCTTCCGCGCGATGCAGGCGCGCCAGGAGCCGATGACCCGCGAGGAGGTGGCGCGGGCCTGGTTCGACGACGAGTACGTGCCGGTGATCGAGACGCTGCGCGAGGCCGACCTGCTGGGATCGGGGAGCGAGACCGAGGCCTACATCCGGGTGGTCACGCTGCGGTTCCTGACGCTCGGCACGCACGAGTGGACCGAGGAGGTGCTCGAGCGCCTGCGCGGCGAGATCCGGCGCCCGGCGAAGGACGACGACACGATGGTGCGCCGCCTGCGCAAGGAACTGCGCTAGGCGCCTGGAACTACTCCGTCCGGCCACGGCGCGGCCGCTACCTTGAGGTGCAGGACGGAGGCGCCGATACGGACCGTGCTTCCCAGTGCGGCACCCAGATCCAGGGCCATCGACCCCGAATCGTCTGGAAGGTGCCGTGCCCTGAGGGCACGAAGAGATTCGCATGCCCCGCGGAAACACGGCCCGGCGCGCGGTAAGGCTCGTTTCGTGGCTCAAGCTGGTGCCGCGCAGGCCGATACGCACACGGTGAAGCTTCCGCCCCAGTTTATGAACCGAACGATTCACACCCTCTGCCTGCTGGCGGTACTCGCAGCAGCGCTGACGACCGCGCTCACGCTCCCCGCATCGGCCCAGAAGCGCAATGTGGCCGTTCGTATGACCGACGGCACGGTCCAGTATTTCGTCGTCGATGCGCCCTCGAACGCGACGCTGCAGGATCTGCGCACGCTGGTCCCGGGCGAACCGATCGGCTTCGCGGACGCCGCTCCGACTCCGCCCGCGCCGACCACACCGGCGCCGCCGCCCGCGCCGGCCCAGCCCGGGCCGGAAAGCGAGTTCGGCGAGCTCCAGGACGACAACGCGCCCGCAAAGCCCGGGGAGGCCAAGGACCCCGCCAAACGCCCGCGTGGGCCTAAGTCTAAGCCTAAAGCTAAGCCTGAGACCGAGAAGGAGCTCAAGGCTCCAGTCAAGGTCGAGCCCAAGGAGCGGCGGAGGCGTGCACGACGGCGCGCCGCGGCGCCCGAGACGCGCGGCGCCGACGGCGCACCCGTGCCCGGCAACCCCGGCTTCGTCGACGCCCTGCCGGGCCCGTCGACCGCACAGGGCGTCCCCAACTTCGTGATCCGCAAGTTCCGCGTGCCGGTGTTCCTGCTGCCGATCTACCAGGCCGCGGGAATCCAGTACGGCGTCCGCTGGGAGGTGCTGGCGGCGATCAACGAGATCGAGACCGACTACGGCCGCAACCTCAACGTCTCCTCCGCCGGCGCGCTCGGCTGGATGCAGTTCATGCCGGCCACCTGGCGCCAGTACGGCACCGACGCGAACAAGGACGGCAAGAAGGACCCCTTCAACCCCGTCGACGCCATCTTCGCCGCCGCTCGCTACCTCAAGGCCGCCGGTTACGAGGACGATGTCCGGCGCGCGATCTTCGCCTACAACCACGCCGACTGGTACGTGGACTCCGTGATGCTCCGTTCCCGCCTGATCGCCGGAGTCCCGGCCGACCTGGTGGGCTCGCTGACCGGACTGACCGAGGGCCGCTTCCCCGTCGCCGCCCGCGCCCGCTACGCCGACGACCTCAAGGAGCAGAAGCTCAAGAAGGCCAAGCCGGGCCAGAACGCCGCCAACGTGATCGAGTCCAAGGACGACCGCCGGTCGGTCGAGATCTTCGCCAAGAAGGGCGCCCCGGTCGTCTCCACCAACGACGGCCAGGTCAAGAAGATCGGGCGCAACGCCAGGCTCGGCCGCTACGTGATCGTCCAGGACGTGTACGGCAACCGCTACACCTACGCGGGCCTCGGCTCGGTTGCAAAGACGTACGCCGCCCCGCGCCGGGACGTTGCCGAGCGCGGCGTGTCCGCCAAGGCGCTGAAGGCCAACCGCGACCGCAGGGACCCCGCCCCCAAGCGTGCCGCCTCGGCCGGCCGCCAGCCGGTTCAGCGCAAGAAGGCTCGCCCGAAGGTGCGGCGCGAGCGCCGGCCCGAGGCCGCGGTCAAGCAGCGGATGTTCGCGCACCCGTCGATGCCCGGCGCCCGCGAGAACGGCGGCTCGGACCAGCTGCTCGAGCTCCAGAGCAAGGGCGTCAGTACCTACGACGGCTACGCGCGCCCGGTCAAGCTCGACACCAAGCGCTTCAAGCTGCGCCGCCTGAAGGCGGGCGCGCACGTCATGGCCGGCGCCCCGCTGGGCACGGTCGGCGAGCCGGTCGCTGGCAAGGCGGCGCACCTGCGCTTCGCGATCCGCCCGGCCGGCAAGGGCGCGCCGTCGATCGACCCCAAGCCCATCCTCGACGGCTGGAAGCTGCTCGAGGCCACCTCGATCTACCGGGCGTCGGGCCGCAACGCCCTGCGCGACAGCGAGGACGGCTACTCGATCGGGCAGATCATCCTGATGCCGAAGGCCGCGCTCCAGAAGCGCGTGCTCGGCGACCAGCGGATCGAGTTCTACGAGGGCGGCCGCGAAGACGTCCGCACGGGCCAGATCGACCGCCGCGTGCTGGCCACGCTGGCCTACCTGGCCGAGTCGGGCCTCAAGCCCAGCGTGTCGTCGCTGAAGGGCAACCACGGCTACCTGACCGCCTCGGGCAACGTGTCGGCGCACTCGTCCGGCAACGCGGTCGACATCTCACGCATCAACGGCGTCCCGATCGTGGGCCATCAGGAGCAGGGCGGGATCACCGAGCAGACCGTCCGCCACCTCATGCGCCTCCAGGGCACGCTCGAGCCACACCAGATCATCAGCCTGCTCGACCTCGGCGCCAACAGCGTCGCGATGGCCGACCACGCCGACCACATCCACGTGGGCTTCAGGCCGCGCTTCGGAGCCAACTCCAAGCTGTCCAGGCAGGCCCGCGCGGTCCTCCGCCCCGGTCAGTGGCCGGAGCTGCTCAAGCGCCTGGACGAGATCGAGAACCCGGTGGTGCCGACGAAGCCGTCGAAGTACGCCATCCCGGTGAAACGTCTGAAGCGGCTGCCGCGGATCAACTGATCCGGGGGCTCACGCCCCCGGTCCCCCGCCGATCCTTGGCTTCTCAGTCGATGACCAGGAGTTCTTTCGTCAGCCGCGTGAACACGTCCGCGCCGGTGTCGGTCACGGCGACCAGGTCTTCGATCCTGATGCCGAACCTGCCCGGCAGGTAGACGCCCGGCTCCACGCTGACCACGTTGCCGGCCTCGAGGTCGGCCTCGGACCGCATCGACAGGGTCGGGCCCTCGTGCACCTCGAGGCCGACCCCGTGGCCCAGGCTGTGGCCGAACTCGTCACCGAAGCCGGCGGCGGCGATGACGTCGCGCGCGGCGGCGTCGACCGCCTTGCACGACGCGCCGGCCCGCACGGCCTCGAGGCCCGCCAGCTGCGCGCGCTCGACCAGCTCGTACGCGTCCAGCGCCTCCTGCTCGAGCGTCCCGGTGGCAACCGTGCGGGTGCAGTCCGAGCAGTAGCCGTCGAGCAGCGCACCCCAGTCGAGGACCACGAGCTGGCCGGCGGTGATCGCCACGTCGCGCGGCACCGCGTGCGGCAGCGCGCCGTGCGCCCCGGCGGCCACGATCGAGGCGAACGACGGGTCGGTGGCGCCCGCCTGGCGCATCTCCTGCTCGAGGTCCAGCGCGACGGAACGCTCGCTGCGGCCGACCAGGCCCCGCTCCAGAATCCGCTCGAGCGCCGCGCTCGCCAGCTCCTGGGCGGCCGCGATCCGCTCCAGCTCCTCGGCGTCCTTGACCTCACGCAGGCCCTCGACGGCGCCGCCCGCGGCCACCAGCTCCACACCGTCGGGCACCTTCTCCGAGAAGCTGGCGTGCGTCTTGACGCTCATGTGGCCGTCGTCGAAGCCGGCGCAGCCGGTCAGGTGGCCGGCGAGGTCCCCGACCAGGTCGCGCCCCGCGGGCAGGCGCTCGAACGCTGGGTCGACCTGCTCCTCGGCCTGCTCGGTGTAGCGGAAGTCGGTCAGGAACAGCCGCTCGTCGCGGGTGATCACCGCGGCGCCGTTGCTGCCGGTGAACCCGGTCAGCCAGCGCACGTTGACCAGGTTCGACACCAGCAGCGAGTCGAGCTCGCGCTGCTCCAATACGGCGGCCAGGCGGTCCGCGCGCGAGGCGCCCATCAGCCCAGCGCCTCCTTCAGGATCGCCAGTGCCTCGCGGTAGCCGTCGGCGCCCTTGCCCTGCACCCGGCCCACGCACAGGTCCCGGATCACGGACTCCCGCCGCCAGTCCTCACGGCGGTCCACCTCGGAGATGTGGATCTCCACGGCTGGAAGGCCGCACACCTCGAGCGCGTCGCGGATCGCGTACGAGTAGTGCGTCCAGGCGCCGGGGTTCAGGATCAGGCCGTCGGCCCGCTCGCGGGCGTTGTGCAGGGTCTCGCAGAACTCGCCCTCGTGGTTTGTCTGCCAGAACGTGACCTCGCACTCCAGCTCGGCCGCCCAGCGGTGCACACGCGTCTCCAGCTCGCCGAGCGTGAACGTGCCGTACACGTCCGGGTCGCGCTTGCCGAGCTGGTCCAGGTTGACCCCGTGCAGGACCTCGATCCGCTTGCGGCTCAAGAGGACCTCCCGGCGGCGTGCACCTCGGTCACCGCCTCCTCGAGATCCGCCGGGGCGACCCGGTGGCCGGGGGTCACGTCCCCCGGCGCCTTCACCAGCACGAACGGGACCGTGTCGCCCGAGCGCTTCTTGTCGCGCGCGATCATCGCCACGACCTCCTCGACCGACGCACCGTCGAATGCCAGCGGCAGCCCGTGGGCCGCCAGCAGCCCGGCCACCTCTTCGCGCAGCGCCTCACGGTCGGACAGCCGCAGCGCCACCAGCAGCCCGACCGCGATCGCCTCGCCGTGGCGGTAGCGGGAGTAGCGCGTGGCGGCCTCGATCGCATGGCCGACGGTGTGGCCGAGGTTCAGCACCTGGCGGCGGCCCTCGTCGCGCTCGTCCGCGGCCACCACGTCGATCTTGGTGCGCAGGCAGCCGAGGATCGTCTCCTCGTCAACCGGGCCGCCCGCGCGCACGCGCGCCCACAGCGGCCCGCCGGCGATCAGAGCGGTCTTGACCACCTCGGCATATCCGGCGGCCATCTCCTCGGGCGGCAGCGTGTCCAGTGCGCCGGGGTCGCACACCACCGCCGTCGGCTGGTGGTAGACGCCGGCGTAGTTCTTGCCCTCGGGCAGGTCCACGCCGGTCTTGCCGCCATAGGCCGAGTCGACCTGGGCCACCAGCGTCGTCGGCACCTGCACGTGGCGCAGCCCGCGCTGATAGAGCGCGGCGCACAGCCCGGCCAGGTCGCCGACCACGCCGCCGCCGACGGCGGCCAGCACGTCTTCCCGGCGCGCCCCCGCCCGGGCCAGCTGGCTGAGCACGCCCTCGACCGCGGCCAGCGTCTTGTTGGCCTCCCCGGCGGCGACCACCACGGTGGCTTCGGCCTCGATCCGGTGGTGCACGCCGACGTTGGCGTCGGTCACGGCGAACGTGCGGCCGTCGACCGGGTGGATCGGCACCGCGCGCATCGCGCCGCGGCCGAAGAACACCGGGTAGTCGCGCGAGTGGGTGGGCGCCCAGAGCATCCGCAGGCCGACGGCCCCCGCCACGCGGGCACGGTGCAGCGCCTTCAGCGCCGGCAGCGCGCGTCGCACCGCCTCGCGGCCGGCCGGCGGGATCGTGGCGTGCGCGATCGACTCGTACAGCGCGCGGCGGTCGGCGTGCAGCTGCTCGAAGCGCCCGCGGTCGCGCGCCAGCGGCCTGCCCTTTCCGGCCGCGCGGCGCCAGGCCGCGTCGGGCGTGACCTCGAGATGCACGACCGTGTGCGATGCGAGCGCGTCGCGTACGCGCTCGGACTCCAGCGACCCGCCGCCGAGCGCGACCGCGCCGCCGTCCGCGCGCTGGAGCAGCCGCAGCACGGTGGCCTCCTCGCGCTCGCGGAACGCCTGCTCGCCCTCGCGGTCGAAGAACGCCTCGATCGTCTCGCCGAGGTCGGACTCGAGCTCGCGGTCGGAGTCAACCGGCCGTATGCCCAGCTCGGCGGCCACGGTACGGGCGCCGCTGGACTTCCCGGCGCCCATGAACCCGATGAAGACGAGTGCGCCCTGGCTCACGCCCACAGACCCTCGCTCCCCGGTGGCTGGTAGAGCCGGGCCTCGGCCTATCGCTTCCACCCGATCCGCTCCTCGTACGCGGCCAGCGCGGCGCGGGCGTCGTCGATGTGGTCGCCGCCCAGCTTGTCCTTGTAGGCCGGGGCCAGCACCAGCGCCACCATCGCCTCGGCCACCACGGCTGCCGCCGGAACGGTGCACGAGTCGGTGCGCTCGCGCAGCGCCTGCGCGGGCTGATGGGTGTCCAGGTCCACGCTGCGCAACGGCTTGGTCAAGGTCGGCAGCGGCTTCATCGCACCGCGGACCACCAACGGGGTGCCGGTGGTCATGCCGCCCTCGAGGCCGCCGGCGCGGTTGGTCTCACGCGCGAACCCGTTCTCCTCGCTCCAGAAGATCTCGTCGTGGGCCTGCGAGCCGGGACGGCCCGCCAGGTCGAACCCGTCGCCGATGCCAACGCCCTTCATAGCCTGGATCGACATGATCGCCTGTGCCAAGCGGCCGTCCAAACGCTCGTCCCAGGCCACATAGGAGCCGATTCCGGGCGTGACGCCGAACGCGATCACCTCGTAGACGCCACCCAGCGACTCGTTGGCCTTACGCGCGGTGTTGATCTCGTCGACCATGGCTTCCGAGCCGGCCTCGTCCAGGCAGCGCACGGGAGACTCGTCGACGGAGTCGAAGTCGGCCACCGTGGGCGCGTCGCGCGGCGGCGCCGACACCGAGCCGATCTGGGTCACGTGGCTCCGGATCTCGACGCCGAGCGCGCGCAGGTAGACCTTGGCCAGCGCGCCCACGCCCACGCGCGCGGTCGTCTCGCGCGCGCTGGCGCGCTCGAGCACGTTGCGGACGTCGGTGAAGCCGTACTTCTGCACGCCCGCCAGATCGGCGTGTCCGGGGCGCGGCAGGTGCACCTCGGGCACCTCCGCCTCGACCGGCCACGGGTTCATCCGCTCCTCCCAGTTGGCGTAGTCCTTGTTCGCCATCCTGAGCGCGATCGGGCTGCCAAGCGTCTTGCCGTGGCGCACGCCCGAGGTCACGTCGGCGCGGTCCTTCTCGATCTTCATCCGCCCGCCGCGGCCGTGCCCGAGCTGGCGCCTGGCGAGGTCCATGTCGATGTCGGCCGCGGTCAGCTCCAGGCCCGCGGGCAGCCCCTCGATCACGGCCGTTAAGCCGGGGCCGTGGGATTCGCCGGCTGTGGTGAAGCGGACGGGCATGGAGGAGCAACACCCTACCGACGGCCTCGCCCGCACCCACCGTCCGGGCGTCGAGCGAACGCCGATTCCCGTGCGGCTCAGACCCCGGCCGGGAGGACCAGCGGGGAGTGCCGGAAAACGCTGCGCTCTCCGTAGCGCGAGGTGATGACGCGCAGGTTCAGCCGTGTGGGCACAACGACGGCGCCGTCACGATGCAGGAGGGCGGCGACCGAGGCCGGGATCGTGACCACGAGCTTGGTCTTGGAGGCTCGGCGTGGCTTGGCGAACGCCACACGCGTACCTTTGCGGCCGAAGACCACGGTATTGCGTTTGCGCACCGCGCTGAAGCCGCGCCCGCGGATCGTGATCGTGTGACCGACCCGTGCTCGCATCGGCGCCACGATCTTGATCGCGGGTCGCTCGGCGGCGTGTCGCGAGACCGTGGCGTCGGCCGCCAGCGGGGCGGTCGGCAACGCACCGCACGCGGCGAGCGAAGCCAGGGCCAGGATCGCGCGCCGCTGTCTCATGCGGCCGGGCCGGTGATCAGGTCGGTGATCAGAGGCGGCATGAACAGCCGACCTCCGTCGCCCGCGGCGGCGCCGGCACGGGCGGCGCCCGCGCGCCTGCGCTCCACGCGGGCGGCAGTCTCGATGGTGACCTTGCGGAGCTGGTCGATCCGGACGGTGTAGGCGCCGCCGGCGGCAGTGCGGAAGGTCGCGATCTCGCCCGGCTCGAGGGCGAGCGTGGCGCACGAGGTGGCGCTTGGACGGCAGGTGCCCTCGCCGCCGGTCACCGTGACGGTGGAGTCGACCAGGAAAACGGCGTTCTTGCCGCTGGAGTCGACGCCCATGAAGATCAGCAGCGGCGCTGCCTCCTTCGGCAGCATCGCGAGCTTGTTCAGCGAGCGGTAACCCACGGTCCGGAACGGGCCGGTCACGGTCACGTCCAGCAGGTAGGTCAGCTCCTGCTCCTCCTGCTTGGGCTCGGGCGCGGGGCTGGGCTCGGGCGCGGGGCTGGGCTCGGGCGGCTTGACCGCGGTGGGCGGGATCGAGCCACCGTCACCGCCGCCCGTGCCACCGCCTATGGATACACCGGAGCCGGACGAGCCCTTGTCGGCGCTCGGCGCGGTCGCGGCGGAGCCGCCGGTGGCCGGCGCCACGATGTCCTGTGTTGCACCGTCGGCGCTGACCTGGTCGATCGGCTTGAAGGGGTCCTTGGACTGGAACGAATCGAGATCCGAGGGCTGGTCCAGGACCGCCAGGCTGACCAGGGGCTTGCCGGCGGCGCCGAGCGCCGCCTCCGGGCTGGGCAGCCCGTCGGCCGACGCGGGGGCCGGCGGCGCGGGCGCGGGCGGCACCGGCTCGCTGGATTTGAGCACGAACAGAGGGAGCGCGACCAGCGCGGCCAGGAGCACCGCGGCGACGGGAAGCAGCCCGCGCCGGCGCAGGTCATGCAGGACGCCCTGCCCGAATGCGGTGGCTGAGCTCATCAGGGCGCTCCCGTGGTCGGCGCCGACGCGGGGGTGCTCCCCGCGGCGGTGCTCTGGTTGGCCTGCGGGCCGGACGGGGTGGCGCCGGCGGTCGTGCCCTCGCTCTTGGGCGAGAGGTAGACCGTCGCCTTCACGGTCGCGTTCAGCTCGGGGAAGGTGTCGGACGTGAACTCAAGGTTGTCGATCGTGATCAGGCGGCCCTGGACCTTGATCTTCTCGTTGGTCAGGTGCACGAACCGCTTCATGCGGTGGAAGAAGTCGGCCAGCTCGAAGAAGCCGCCGGTGAAGGCGAACTCGAGCGGCACGCTGTCAAGGCCCGCGACCGGGGCCGCGCCGTTGGGAGCCGCACCGGCGGCGGCTGCGCCGGCCGGGGCCGAGCCGGTGCCGCCCGTGGCGCCGGACCGCTCATCAGCGGTGTCCTTGGCCTCGCCCGCCTGCTCGGTGGCCTTGCCCGCGCCGGTCTGGGCGGGCGCGCCGCCGGCGGCGGCGGGCGGAGCAGCGGAACCCGATGAACCGGATCCGCCGCTGGTCGAGGCAGCCGGGGCCGCGGCGGTGCGCGTGCCCGCCTTGACGCTGTCGAACTGGATGTTCGTGCCCTTGGCCGCCGACTCGAGCTGCACCAGCAGGCTCGGCATGTCGAGGCTGGCGGGCACGGCCTTGCCGAGCCGGACCACCGTCTCGTAGTCCTTGGCGTAGCTGTTGCGAGCGCCCTGCAGCCGGCCTGCCTCGGACACGGCGTTGTCGCGCTTGCTCTGGGCCGAGCTCAGCTGGGTGCCGAGGCGGCCGGACTCCGCGCGCTTGGGCGCCAGGATCAGAAACCAGAAGCCGAGCACCAGCACCGCGGGGATGATCGCCGCGAGCAGCTTCTTGTCGCGGTCGCGCATGGTCATGACCCACCTCCGAGCGTGACCGGCGTCGACTCGTCGCCCTTGGCGGGCTGATCGGTGGCCGGGGCGAACGCAATCGTGACGTTGAAGGCGTAGGCGTCGCCACAACCCTCGGCGGCCGTGGAACCGGCGGCCGAGCTCGGGGCCGCGGCCGACGCGGCCTTTTCGGTCGGCTTGGTCGAGTCCTCGAGGGTGACGTCCTCGGCGCGATGCAGGTTGCGCAGCCGCACCATGGTCTCCGCGACCTTGGACTGGGTCTTCGCGCATCCGCCGAGCTTCAGCGTGGGGCCGGCCGCTGCGGCGGCCGCGCCTGCCGCGGACGAGCCACCGGCGGGCGCCGCGGACGAGCCACCGGCGGGCGCCGCGGCGGCGGTGCCCGACCCGGCCTCGGCGGGGTCGGGAGCCGATGCGGCGGCGGCGGTCGTGATCCAGGTTTCCTTTGGCAGCACCAGCGCCAGCTCGCGCATCAGCCGCTCGTAGTCGAAGCGCTGCTTGGCGAGCTGGCTGACCGAGGCCACGCGGGTCCGCTTGACCTCGGCGAACTGGCCGAAAGCCCCGAGGCTTCCGGACCGCTGTTCGGCGCTCTCCTGCTCCTGCTTGGCCTCGGCGATCTCCTGGGTCCGGTCGGTGATCTGGTTCTGCGTCATGACCACGGCGAGCACGGCGATCACCAGCGCGCCGAGCCCGCCGAGGAACAAGTACGAGGCGCGCTCGGGCACCTTCGCCGGACCGCGCACGCGGTCGGCGACCGGAAGGAGGTTGATCGCCTTCATGCCGCCTCGACCCCCATGGCCAGGCCGGCCGCCACGGTGAATCGCGAGGGATCCTCGTGGCTCGGCACCGTGTGCGTGCCCAGCGCGCCCAGCGGGTCGCCGACCGAGACCGGCAGCCCGGTCCGGGCCCCCAGCTCGTTGGCCACCAGCTCGTCGGTGGCGCCGGGGCCCGACAGCACGATGCTGTGCACCGGGACCGCGTTGCGCTGTGCCATGTGGAAGTCCAGCGACAGCCGGATCTCCTCGGCGAGGGAGCTGACGACGCTCTCGTCGTCAGCGCTCCACACCGTCTGGAGCGGGCGCGTGAACAGGCAGTTGGGCCCGGCGGCGATGGCTACGTTGGTCACGCCACCGAGGTGACAGAGGATCCGGGCCGGCTGGGTGGTGTCGGCCGACAGCTCGCCGGGGTCAGGGAACATCCGGACCAGGGCGAACGCACTCAGGTCGATGCCGTCGGGCTTGAGCCCGGCGCCCCGGACCGCCTCCAGCAGGCGGTCGATCATGGACGCGCGGGCGGCGACGACCAGGATGCGCTCGCGCACGACCTCGTCCGGCCCCTCGAAGGTCTCGATTCGCTGGTAGTCCAGCACCGCCTCTTCGAGCGGCATGGCGATCGCGTCGGCCGCCAGGAAGCGGATGGCCGCGTCGCGCTCGGCCTCGTCGTCGATCATCGGGATCTCCATCTGGCGCACCACGATCTGCTGGTTGGCGACGCCGAGGCGGACGCGGTCGGGCAGGTTGTGGGTGCGGAACAGTTCCCTCAGCGCCGCGCTGAGCGCAGCGGGATCCCTGACCTCGCCGTCGGCGGTCACGCCGGGCGGCAGCTCTGCACTGGCCATTCGACCGATCGAACCATCGTCCACGACGGCGGCCGCCAGGAAGGCGCCGTCAACATCGAGGCCGACTGCTTCAGGGTTCTTTTTGCGAAAGGAGAGGTTCATGGGGGCACGGGGGACGCTTCAACCGTCCTATCGGCGGTTGCTCGCCAGGCTTTAGCGGTGAAAGGGCGGCGGTGCGCCAGGAGAGCCGGCGCCCGTCCGCTCAGCTCAGGAAGCGGTCCGCGTAGAGGTCGATCAGCTCCGGGCCGGCCAGCAGCGCCACGATGCCCCCGAGCGCCAGGAACGGGGCGAACGGGACGGCGCTCTTGCGCTCCCCGATTCCGCCGCGGGCCATGATCGCTATCCCGACCACGCTCCCCGAGAGGAAGGCGATCAGCAGCGCCGGGATCACCGACAAGCCCAGATAGAGGCCCATCACCCCGGCCAGCTTGACGTCGCCCATCCCCATCCCGCCGGGGCGCACGAGCGCCGCGACCAGCAGGAACGCGAACGCGCCCGTGGCAGCGATCGCCAGCTCGGGCAGGTCGCCCGGGCGCACGACCGCGCCGGCGGCCAGCCCCCAGACGGCGGCCGGGAGGAGGATGCGGTTGGGCACGATGCGGTGGTCCAGGTCGATCGCGGCCACCGCGATCAGCACCGCCGCGAACGGCAGCTCCAGCGCAAGATCGGCGTCGAGCCCGCGCGTCAGCGCGATCGCCAGGAACGTCAGGGCGGTCACGCCCTCCACCACCGGGTAGCGCGCCGCGATCGGTGCGGCGCAGTGGCGGCAGCGGCCTCGCAGCAGCAGCCACGACAGGACCGGCACGTTGTCGCGTCCCGCGATCTGGGTCTGACACGAGGGACAGCGCGAGCGCGGGGCGACGATCGACTCGCCGCGCGGGACGCGGTGGATGACCACGTTCAGAAAGCTCCCGACCATCGCTCCCAGCAGTCCGATCACCATGGCGACGATGGCCCTAGGGTGTCAGCAACCGGATGCGGGCGACGCGGCGGCGCCCGGCACGTACGACTGGCACTGGCGCCAGGCGGTCACGACGGCGGCCTGCAGCCCCGGCACCGTGTAGGTGTTCAGGATCGAGCTGGACTGCACGGTCATGTCCTTGCGGATCTCCACGGTCTGGGCGGCGACGCCTCCGGTCAGCTTGCCCTTGCCCGAGAACTTGACCTTCGAGTTGGGCGCGTAGATCAGCCCCGCGAACGCCTGCTTGTTGGGGATCGTGAGCTTGGTCTTCTTGCTCCAGGCGAAGATCTGGAGGCTGCGCGGGTCGTTGTTGGGGTTGGTGAACGAGGAGTCCTTGCCGGCCTTGAGCTCGCCGTTGTCCTTACAGCGCGAGCCCTGCCGGTCCCGGGAGTCGATGTAGATCCGCACCCAGGCGCCGGGCGCCACGGCGACCTTCGAGTTCTTGCCGAGGGTGAGCTTGCAGAAGTTGTAGTAGGCGGGCACGGGCAGGCCTGTCACGGCGTCGGTCTGGCCGGACCCCGGCAGCGTGACGGTCCGCCCGTCGCCCACGGTCAAAAAGCGGCCGTTGGCGTCGTTGACGTAGGTGGTCGGCGACAGGATCCCGGACATGCGCGTGTTGTCGTTCTTGATCGCGGTGTCGTCGGTCGCCAGCGTCGAGTCGGGCGGGTTGAAGAAGCTCACGGGCGCCGGGAAAAAGTCCGTGGCCTTGACGTTCGTGACGCCCGTGTAGCCCTTGGCCTTGCCCTTGGGGCCGAGGTAGAGCGCGTAGGGGGACGGGATGGTCGCGCCCTTGCCCTTGAAGTTCTTGTTCACCCCGACGTTGGACTTGATCTGCGCCCCCTTCTTGACGGTGATGTCCTTGTAGCCCACGAGGCCCGTGTTGCTCGAAAACGGGACTTGCGTGCCGGTCAGCCCCAGGCGGGCGGCCACCGTCCGCTCGACGCCGTTGACCACGCCGACCCCGACCACACAGCGGTCGCCGGAGTTGGCGTCCAGCGGGTCGCCCGCGCAGGTCCCGCCCGGCGGCGGCGAGGTCGACACGCGGTAGGTGAAATTCTGGTTCTTGCCGAGCACGCCCGGGACCGCGTCGCACCATCCGCTCGCCATGCCGACCTTGACGGTCGTGATGCATTCGTTGGCCGCGGGCTTGAGCGAGTCGATCCGGCTGATGGCCGTGTTGACCCCCCCCACGGCGGCCTGGTAGGCGCGCTGGCCGGCGTCGTCCTTGTTCGAGCTGTTGGACAGCTGGATGCTGCTGCCGAAGACCGCGCCGGCCACCGACAGCATCACGATCATCGTCACAAGCGCCGTGACCGACGCGAAGCCGCGCTCTTCGCGCAGGCGTGCGATCAGCGCGCGCATCACGGGTTCACCGCCGCGGTCGTCTCGACCGCGAAGCTGCTCGGATACTCGAAGTGGTCGTACAGCACGACCGCTTCGGCGGCCGGGATGTCCGACGGGATCGCCGGCGCCTCGCCCTTCGGGCGCTTGTCCCTGGCCGTCAGCGCGAACGCCAGCCGCTGGCCCGCCGGAATCTCGTGGGTGGCGATCCCGCAGCCCAGGATCTTGTCCAGGAAGAAGGAGATCGGCCGGGGGGCGATCGGGCCCGCGCCGTCCTCGGGGAACGCCCCGTCGGGGACCGGCTCGTTCTTGACCCGGATGTCCTGGTTCGTGCAATCCTTGCCGTTCAGCTTGGTCGAGCCGCCGTCGAACGAACCGTCCGCCTTCAGCGGCTTGACAACCCGGTACACGGTCAGGCACAGGATCACGTTGCCGGGCGTCTGGCCGAGGATCTGGCTGAACACCGTCGCGCCGACGGTGCCGGTCAGCGTGATGTTGCTGGCCAGCGGCTTGGTGACCCACCAGTGCACCTTGTTCTTGTCGCCGTAGTTGCCACAGCTGCCGTCCGTCTTCAGAATCCGTCCGCCCGGGAACTCGGCGGCGGTGTAGGCGTCGAGCGGGTTCGAGAACTTGTACAGCGGCGGCGTCGCCGGGTCGGTCGGGTTCGGCGGCGGCTCGGTGACTGCGAGGTCGGGGAACTTGTCGCTCTCGTGGACGACGTGGCTTGAGTTCGGCTCCACACGCGTGCCGGGCAGCGGCGGCGCGGCCTTGGTGTCGGTCGGGTAGAAGGTCAGCCACGACGGACCGGCGCCGGGCGGCGGCGGCGTGACGGTCTCGTCCGCCGCCCTCGACTGTGCCTCGGAGACGACCGTCGAGGCGGTCACGGGGTCGGGCTGGTTGCCGGATGCGGTCGTGATCGTGACCGCCACGGTCAGCCGCTTCGGGCACGCGCTCCCGCAGTCGGCGGTCGGGTCCCTGGTCACGAAGCGGTATACCTGGCCCGACACGCCGTCCTCGCTCCAGGGCCGCGTCCCGGCCAGTGCCTCGGTGTTGGCGGGATCGACCACGAGGTTCTGGAGCGCAGCATCGGGGCTGGGGCGGTACTGGCCCCCGACCACGCCCGAGCGCGGGTCCTTCGGGTTGGGCGGGGACGGCGCGACCGGGGCCGCCGCCAGGACCAGGTCCTTGTACCCGATCGTCGAGAGCTTCTCGAGCTCCTGCTGGGCCACGTGCGCGGCCACGTTGCGCTTCGAAGACGAGCCGATCAGCTTCTGGAAGCTGTCCATCGACGTCGCCACACCCATCATCCCGACCGAGATCACGAAGATCGCGACGGTGATCTCGATCATCGTGAACCCTCCCTCGCGCTGGAGGGCACGCCGTCGGCGTGGCCGCGGATGCAGGGTCAGGTGCATGGGCCTTTCCTCGACACCTGCGGCACCCGCCTTTAGCGCCGCGCACCGGCCTCGGCGCCGCGCGGACGGATTTCCTAGCCGCCGGAGCCGTACGGGCTCTGCTTGGCCTCGAGGTTGCGCAGGTAGATCGAGTCAGACCACGAGACGTTGAACCGGTAGCAGTCGGCGGGGGTCCCCGCGTTGTTGCATCCCGGCTTCTGCTCGCCCTTGCCGGGCACCTTGACCTTGACCCCGATCGACACCGGCCACGGCGCGGGGAGGCACAGGACGGTGGTCGGCGGGGTGCAGGCGGTGGCCTCCGGGTAGTCGAGCGGATCGTCCTCGGGGTCCAGCGGCTCCTGCGGCGGCGTGGTGTAGCTGAAGACGGGATCGGCGGCGGTGCCGTTGAGCATCCGGCCGATCACCTTGCGCGGCGTGCCCACGGCGGGCAGGGGCTCCTGGTTCGGGCTGGTCAGGGTCGCCTCCGAGCGCTGGCACTGCTTCAGGGCCGGCGTCACGCTGGCGTCGGTGACGCCGCATTCGTAGCGCACGCGCCTGTTCACGCCCTGGCGCGCCACGAGGAAGTCGATCACGTTCGGCGTCAGCTCCACGATGTCGTAGGCGTTGCGGACCTCGCGCGTCATTCCGCTGAGGCCGGTCTGGGCCTCGCGCACCGCGACCGCGCGCTCCTGGTCCTTCGGCGCCGACTTGACCGTCACCTCGAACAGCGACAGCGCGGCGCCCATCACGAACGTGAAGATGGCCATCGCCACCAGCAGCTCGATCAGGCTCCAGCCGCCCTCCGCTGCGAGGCGGGCGCGCATGCGGGCCATCAAGCTCGTGGGGCTGGGGACCGTTCGCGTCATGTTCTCCTTATCGCCCGGCGCGCGCTGTGCTTTAGCAGCGTCGTGATCCGTACCCAGCCTGGAACGCAGCGGGGGCGGGCCTATGGCCCGCCCCCGTGGCGTTGCGTGTGTCTTCTTGCTAGCGGTCCGCTACCACTTGGCACCGGTGGGGCAGCCGCCATCGCCGCCGGTGGTGCAGTCGCGCGAGAGCACACCGGAGGTGCCGTTCTTCTCGATCGAGAACGTGTTACCCGACTTCGACGTGCCGGTCAGCTTGTAACCGGTGCCGGTGGACGACACGATGGCGACCTTGCCCTCCGCGGGCGTGGTGTCCACGATGTCGACGCCGGTCGACTCCTTCTTGACCTCGGCCGCATTGCACGACGAGTAGTTCTGGGTGTTGGCGTAACAGGTCTCCATCTGCGAGACCGCGTTGCGGACGTCGGACTTGACTGCCGAGTCCTGGCCCTTCTTCTGCTGACCGAGGAACGCCGGGATGGCGATCGCGGCCAGGATGCCGATGATCAGGATGACCACGAGCAGTTCGATCAGGGTGAAACCACCCTCCTCGGCCTGCACACGGTCACGAATCCTCTGCAACATGATGATCTCCTGTGTCTCTGGGACTGGTTTGGTCTGGTTTTCGATCCGACGCCAGTCACCGCGGCACATGCCGTCCAGGACTCAGTTCCTTGGTGGCAGCTCGGCCGGGTCAGAAGACCCCCGGAGCTTTGCGTCCCCCGCTTGCGCAGGGTTTGCCTTTGACACCGTGGCTCTGGCTTGACCTCTCATCGGCCGGGCACGCGGGAGCTTTAGGGTCTGCACCCCATCTGGCCGCGAAAAGGGTCGGACTTTCGTCCAGATGACCGCGCGCTCCCGCCGGCCTCCGAGGCCGGGCGACCTGCGATCGTGAGCGGTCATGGAGCTCCGCCGCGCACTACTGCTGTTCGCCATCGTGCTTGGCGTGGCCGCGGTCGTGGCGGCGCTGGCCAGTCCGTCCTCACGCCGGTCCGATGGGGGTGCCACGACCGCTCCGGCGCGGACGCCGGCGGCCCCGGCCGCCGCCCGCCGACCGACGCGGGTGCGCATCGGCGCCCGCGGTGCGCCCGTCAGGCGGACGCTCGAGGTCGGCCGCGCGGCCACGGTCGTGGTGTCGGTCGACGAGCCCGGCCAGGTCGAGATCCGCAGCCTCGGGTTGACCGACGCGGCCGAGCCGCACGACCCCGCCGTCTTCGAGACGCTGCCGATGCGAGAGCGCCGGCACGAGGTGCTATTCACCCCGGCGGGTGGGGTACGCGCGCGCGTCGTGGGCGTGCTCGCAAGCCAGCCGCGCGAATAGCTAACGTGCCCAATGCGCCCGGCATCGTGGCCCCCTGCGGTGTCGGGCGCATCACCCTTTCAGGGGACACGCCAGCTAGCTACTTGATCGTGTCGTAGACCTTGAACATCGGCAGGTACATCGAGATCACGATGAAGCCGACGATCCCGCCGACGACGATGATCATCACCGGCTCCAGGATCGACGTGAGCATCTTGACGGCTGCCTCCACCTCGTCCTCGTAGAAGTCGGCGACCTTGGACAGCATCGTCTCGAGTGCGCCCGTCTCCTCGCCGACGCCGATCATCTGGGTGACCAGCACCGGGAACGCTTCCGGGACCTTGGTCATCGGAGCCACGAGCGGGCCACCGCCCTTGACCGATTCGCGGACGTCGTTCATCGCGTCCTCGATCACACTGTTGCCGGAGGTCTTGCCGGTGATCTCGATCGCCTGGAGCATCGGCACGCCGGCCGCGATCAGGCTCGAGAACGTGCGCGAGAAGCGCGCCAGGGCCACCTTCTGCACGATGCCGCCGATCTTCATCGGCGCCTTGAGCTTGAAGCGGTCCCACTGGCGCTTTCCGGCCTTCGAGCGCTTCCAGCGGCGGAAGGCGTAGATCGTCCCGGCGATCCCTCCGAACAGCAGGTACCAGCGCTCCGTCACCAGATGCGACAGGAACACCGTGAACTTGGTGATCGTCGGCAGCTCGCCGCCGAAGTCCTTGAAGACCTTCTCGAACACCGGCACCAGGAAGGTCACGAGCGCGAACAGCACGATCAGGGCAAAGCCGCCGATCACCGACGGGTAGACCATTGCCGCCTTGACCTGGCGGCGCAGCGCATCGTCCTTCTCGAGCTGGTCGGACACCCTCACCAGCGTCTGCTCCAGGATGCCGCCGGACTCGCCGGCGGCGACCATCGCCACGTACAGGTCGTTGAAGATCGCGGGGTGGCGCGCCAGCGCCTCCGAGAACGCCAGGCCGGCCTCGACGTCCTTTCGGACCTCGATCCAGGCGTCCTTGAGCATCTCGCTCTCGGTCTGCTCCTCGAGCACGTAGAGGGCGCGCAGCAGCGACATGCCCGACGAGATCATCACCGACAGCTGCCGCGTGCCGACCGTCAGGTCGGCCGACTTGACCTTCTTGAAGTTGGCCAGGATGTCGCTGGCGCTGGCGGGCTTGATCTCCTCGATGTCGAGGACGATCAGGCCCTTTCCGCGCAGCTGGCTGGTCACCGCCCGCTTGTCCTGGGCCTCGATCTCCCCGGTCGTGGGGACCCCGGCCAGGTCCAGCGCCTTGAAGTTGAAGTTGGCCACGACCGACCCCTAAGCCACCCGGACCGTGCCCATCAGGCGGCGCAGCTCCTCCGGCGAGGCCGAGCGGCTCTCGGCCAGCTCGCGCGTGATCTGGCCCGCGGCCACCAGCTCGGCCAGCGATGCGTCCATGGTCTGCATGCCGTGGGCGGCGCCGGTCTGGAGCGTGGAGGGGATCTGATGGGTCTTGCCCTCGCGGATCAGGTTGCGGACGGCCGGCGTGGGCACCAGCACCTCGGACGCCACACAGCGCCCCTGGCCGTCGGCGGTGGGCAGCAGCTGCTGGGTCACGATCCCCTGGAGCGCCACGGACAGCTGCACGCGCACCTGGTGCTGCTGCTCGGGTGGGAACACGTCCACGATCCGGTCCACGGTCTGGGCCGTGTCCTGCGTGTGCAGGGTGGCAAACACGAGGTGGCCGGTCTCGGCCGCCGTCAGGGCGGTCGAGATGGTGTCCAGGTCGCGCATCTCGCCCACGAGGATCACGTCGGGGTCCTGGCGCAGGGCGGCCTTGAGGGCCAGCCCGAAGCTCTGCGCGTCGGCGCCGAGCTCGCGCTGGTTGACGATGCACTTCTTGTGCCGGTGAAGGAACTCGATCGGGTCCTCGATCGTGAGGATGTGCTCGCTGCGCTCCTCGTTGATCACGTCCATCATCGCCGCGAGGGTGGTGGACTTGCCCGAGCCCGTAGGGCCGGTGACCAGCACGAAGCCGCGTGGCTTCTCGGTGAAGCTGCGAAGCACGCTGGGCAGCCCGAGGGTGCTCAGCGCCGGCATCTCCTGCGGGATCAGGCGGAACGCGGCCCCGATCGACGCACGCTGGAAGTAGGCGTTCACGCGGAAGCGAGCCTTGCCGGGGATCGAGTAGGCAAGGTCGATCTGCCAGTCGGTCTCCAGCTTCTGGCGCTGGGCGTTGGAGAGGATCGAGTAGACGATCTCCCTGACCTCCTGGGGGCCCAGCGTGGGGCTGTCGATCGGCCGCAGCGCGCCACGCTTGCGCAGCATCGGCGGCGAGCCGGCGGTCAGGTGCAGGTCGGAGGCTCCCGTTTCCAGGACCTCGAGCAGGATGTCAGCGAAATCGATTTCCATCGGCTTTCCTATCGGCAGGCGCGGCGGCTTACGTGACCCTTGCGACTTCGGCGATCGAGGTGACCCCCTGCTTGACGCGTTCGAAGCCGTCGTCGCGCAGCGACCGCATCCCCTGCGCGACCGCCACCGAACGGATGGCGTCGGCAGAGGCGCGCTCCACCGTCAGCGAGCGGATCTCCTCGCTCAGCCCCATGACCTCGTACAGGCCGCGCCGGCCCTTGTAGCCGCTGTCCGAGCAGCGTGTACAGCCCACGGGCTCGAAGGCGTCGAGGTCGCGATCGCTCGGAAAGCCCGCCACCTCGAGCGCCGACTGGGTCAGCGTGATCTGCCTGCGGCAGTGCACGCACAGGGTGCGGACCAGGCGCTGGGCGACGATGCAGTCGAGCGCTGAGGCCGTGAGGAAGGGCTCGATGCCCATCTCGGTCAGCCGTGTGATGGCGGACGGCGCGTCGTTGGTGTGCAGCGTCGAGAGCACCAGGTGGCCGGTGAGGGCCGACTCGATGGCGATCCGGGCCGTCTCGGCGTCGCGGATCTCACCGACCATGATGATGTCGGGGTCCGCTCGCAGCATCGAGCGCAGGCCGCGGGCGAAGCTCAGCCCGCCCTTCATGTTCACCTGAATCTGGTTGATGCCCGCGAGCTGGTATTCGACCGGGTCCTCGATCGTGATGATGTTCTTGTCGATCGAGTTCACCTGGCTCAACGCGGCGTACAAGGTCGTCGACTTGCCCGAACCGGTCGGCCCGGTGACCAGCACCGCACCGTACGCCCTGTGGAAGCCCCGCTCGAAGCGCTCGCGGGAGTTCCCATCCATGCCGAGCGAGTCCAGGTCCAGCAGCACCTGGCCCTTGTCCAGCAGGCGCATGACGATGCCCTCGCCGTGCACGGAGGGCATGCTCACGATGCGCACGTCGACCGGCCGCTTCTCCACGGTCAGACCGACGCGGCCGTCCTGGGGCACGCGCTTCTCCGCGATGTCCAGGTCGCCCATGATCTTGATGCGCGACACCACCCCGGCCACCATCCGGCGCGGGATCGTCGTCGTCTCCTTGAGGACGCCGTCGACGCGGAAGCGCACGCGCATGTCACGGCCGTCGGGTTCGAGGTGGATGTCGGAGACGCCCTCGCTCACGGCCTGGCCGATGATCGAGTTCACCAGCTTGATCACCGGCGCGTCCTCTGCGGACTCGCGGATCTCGGTGACCGGCGCGAGGTCGTCGTCGTCGGCCTCCTGCTCCATCGCGCTGGCCACGGCCTCGTCCAGGCTGCTCATGCGCGCGATCACGCCGGCGATGTCCTCGGCGGAGGCCACCGCCGGCCGCACCTCGTGGCCCGTCATCAGCTTCAGGTCGTCCAGCGCCAGCACGTTCGACGGGTCGGCGATCGCCACGATCAGCGCACCGGACGCGTCAAAGCCGATCGGCACCGCGTCGAACCGCTTCGCCGCCTGCGAGCTGATCAGGTTCACCGCGGCCAGATCGGCTTCGAAGACGGACAAGTCGACGTAGTCGAGCCCGAACCGCTCGGCCAGCGCGTGCGCCAGCTGCTCGCGCGAGAGCGCGCCCCAGTCGATCAGCACCTGGCCGGTGCGCTTGCCGACCCTGCGCGACTCCTGCACGGCTGCCTCAGCCTGCTCGCGGTCGACGTAGCCAAGGGCCACTATCACGTCCGCGATGAACCGCGACGGTCCGGTGCGCCGCATCGGCGGCGTGAGCCCGGTGGCGTCGACCTCGGGCTTCAGCGCCGTGGCGCCGCCGGCAGCCGAGCCGGACTCCTGGGTCGGGACGTCGCTCACCGCGCGTCCTCGACCTGCTGACGGAGCGTGGCCGAATCGACGTACCCCTCGATCAGGCTGGCCTTGAGGTCCTTTCCGACGATTACGACGGCGGGGGCCTGGCTCACGCCAAGGCCGCCGATGATCCCGCGGTAGTCGACGAGCTTGGTGATCGGCGCGGTAAAGACGGAGGCGCCCTTGACGCCCCGCACCGAATTCACGGCAGCGGCGGTGGCGGCGTCGTCGGCGGCCGGCTGGCGGAAGAACAGGACCACGGTGCGGCGAGCGGTCAGCGCCTTGGCTACCCGCGGCGGCACGCCCTCGACCGCGGCGGGGGCCTTCGGCTTGGCGGGCGCCGGCTTGGCCGGCTTGGCGGGCGTGCGCGCGGCGGGCTTGACCACCTGCGGCGCCGCGCCGGTGTCGTCAGCCTCGGCCCGATCAGCGGCCGAACGCATCGAGGTGAAGCTGGCAAGCGCCAGGAGCGCACCCAGCACAGCGAGGACGAAGGGTCGGGACACTGCCATGCCTCGTCTATCGGCAGCACGGACGAATGGTTGAGTGGCGTGAAAGGGGTCTTTCAGCCGAGGGCCGCGCGCATGGCCTCGACCGGCGCCGCCCGGCCCGTCCAGAGCTCCAGGCTGAGGGCTCCCTGGCGCACCAGGACCTCCCTGCCGGCCACGAACCGGGCGCCGCCGGCGGACGCCCAGCGCTGCACCGGCGTGGGGTCATCGGCGTACACGAGGTCCACCACCACGGCGGGCGGGGCGCGACCCGCCAGGCCGAGCGCGGCCACGGCCTCCTCGGAACTCCCGGGCTCGAGCCCGACGGTCGTGCAGTTGACCAGCAGGTCCCCGCGCGCGGGGACGTCACCGGCCTCGACGCCCAGGTCGGCGGCCAGCGCGGCCGCGCGTGCGCGGGTTCGGTTCACCACGGTCACACGGGCGGCGCCGGCATCTGCCAGGGCCCAGGCCACGGCCCGCGCGGAGCCACCGGCGCCGAGCACCACCGCCTCGACCCCGCGCACGTCCTGTCCCAGCGCCGCCAGGAATCCGGGCGCGTCGGTGTTGTCGGCGGCGATCGCGCCTCCCTCAGCGAACGTCAGCGTGTTGGCGGCCCCGATCGCCGCCGCCGCCTCGGAGCGGCTGTCGGCGAGCGCCAAGGCCGCCTCCTTGTGCGGCACGGTCACGTTCAGGCCGCGAAAGCCCGACCGCGGCAGGGCGCACACGGTCTCGGCGAGCAGCTCCGGCGGCACCGGCACCTTCACGTAGCGCCAGTCGAGCCCGAGCTCGGCCAGCGCCGCGGCGTGGATCGCCGGGGAGCGGCTGTGCGCCACCGGGAAGCCGGCCACGCCGAGCATGGGCGGGCCCATCAGCAGCGCGTCGGTGACTTGCCGCCGCGGCGGGCACGCTCGCGGTTGTAGCGCTCCACGTCGCGCTGGAACTCGGCGTCGGTCTTCGTGAACGCATGCTCGCCGCACGTGCCGGGCTTGACCACGTAGAACAGGAACTGGGTGCGGGCGGGCCGCGCGGCGGCCTTGATCGCGGCCAGGCCGGGGCTGCCGATCGGGCCGGGCGGGAGCCCCTTGCGCGTACGCGTGTTGTAGGGCGAGTCGATCGCCAGCTGCGACTGCGTCAGTGGCCGTGACCAGTTGTTGGTCGCGTAGCGGATCGTGGCGTCGATGCCCAGCGGAATGCCCTCGCGCAGGCGGTTGTAGATCACCGACGCGATGATCGGCCGCTCGCGCGCCACCGAGGCCTCGCGGTCGATCATCGAGGCGATCGTGAGGATGTCGTAGGCGCTGAGCTTGCGCCGCTTGGCGAACGCCTGGTCAACGCCCGCGAAGTTGCGCTTGAACTGGGCCAGCTGCTGGCTGACCAGCTGGCTCGTGCGGCTGCCCTTCTTCAGCTCGTATGTCGCGGGAAACAGGAACCCCTCCAGCGTGGCGCCGCGTGGCGCGCCATAGCGGCGCGGGTCGAGCTGAGCGGAACGGCGGGTGCCGGTGATGTAGTCGCCGCGCAGGCGGTTGCCGACGATCCGGTCGATCTCGCGCCGGGAGCGGCCCTCGGGCACGGACACGCGCACCACATCGGCGGGCGGGCCCTCGGAGATCAGGTCCATGGCCGCCGTGTGGCTCATGCCGCGCTTGAGCGTGAAGCGGCCGGCCTTGAAGTCGTCGCGGCGGCCCGACACGGTCGCGCGCGCCTGGAAGAAGAACGCGCTCGAAACGACGCCCCGGTCCTCCAGCAGGTCGGCGATCTGGCTGACGCTGGCGCCCGTGGGGATGCGCACTTCCACGCTGCCGTCACCGTCGCCCTTGAACGGCTGGAACAGCGACAGCGCGAGCCAGCCGATTACGCCCACGACCAGCACGAGTACGGCCAGGGCGATCATGCGCAGCGGCCCGCGGCCCTTTGCCCGCGGCGCCTTGCCGCCGGCATCGCGGCGGCGCTCGAGCAGCGCGGTGGCGGTGGCTCGGCGGCGCTGCTCGGGGCTCTCGCCCTCCAGCCGCGGCGCGGGACCCGGGAACGGCGCGGGCGGCGCCGGCGGCGCGGGCACCGGCGCGCGCTCGACTTCCGGAGCGGGCGCCCGCGGCTCGGGCTCGGGCGCCTGCGGCTCGGGCTCGGGCGGCTCCGGCTCCGGCTCCGGCTCGGGCGCCGGCGGCTCCGGCTCGGGCGACGACGGCTCCGGCACCGGGCATCGGCGGCTCGGGCTCGGCGCGGAACTCCGGCGGCGGCACCTCGAGCGGGGGCGGCTCGGGGGGCGGCTCACGCCCCTCCTTGCGCGCGCGCGCGACCTCGCGCTCGTAGCGGGCCCGCTCGCGTTCTGCCGGTGTGCGCTCAGGCATCGTGACGCCCCCGTGCCGCCAGCCAGCCCTCCAGCAGGTGGGCGGCCGCGCGTGAGTCTTCACGCGCCTCACCACCGGTGGCGGCAGCGATGCGGGTGGTCAGCCGTTCGTCATAGAGCTCCACGGGCACGCGCACCCGACGCGCCAGCTGGTCGGCGAACTGCTGGGCGGCCTCGGCCTGATGGCCACGCTCCCCGGCCAGGGTCAGCGGGAGTCCCACAAGGACGAGCTCTGCTTCCAGCTCCTCGGTGAGCGCGCCGAGGCGGGCCAGCCCCTTGCGCGTGTCCGGCCGCTCGACGACGTCGAGCGGCGTCGCCAGCGTCCCCGAAGGATCGGAAACGGCGCAGCCGCAGCGGGCCTCCCCATGGTCGAGCGCGAGCACTCGCACAGAGCCTATGAAAGCGTCGTCTCGATCGCCGCGCGGGCCGCGGCCAGGGCGTCGTCGAGCTTCTCGGGATCACGGCCGCCGGCCTGCGCCATCGTGTCGCGCCCACCGCCGCCCCCGCCCGCAACCTCGGCGGCGACCTTGATGATCGCACCGGCCTTGAGCCCGCGCTCTGTCAGCGCCGGCGCCACCTGCGCCACGAGGTGCACGCGGCCGTCGGCGGCGGTTCCAAGCACCACGACGGCATCGCCGAGCTTCTGGCGCACGCGGTCGGACAGCGCCAGAAGCTCCTTCGCGTCGCCGACCTCGGAGCGGGCCGTGACCACCGGAACGCCCCCCATGTCGGCGGCGGCGCCGACCAGGTCGTCGGTGGCGGCCGCGCCATCCTGGCCCGACGGCCGGCTCTGCAGCTCCTTGACACGGTCGCCGAGGCGCTCCACCGCGCGCGGCAGCTCGTCCTCGGTGGTCTTCAGGCGCGCCGCCAGGTCGCGCAGCATCGCCGTGCGCTCGTCGAAGAGGCGGGTGGCCTCGGGGCCGGTGACCGCCTCGATCCGCCGGACGTTGGACGCGCTCGAGGTCTCGCTGGTGATGTGGAAGAGCCCAACCTCGGCCGTTCGTGCCACGTGGGTTCCGCCGCACAGCTCACGCGAGACCTCGTCAACCTCGACCATCCGCACCCAGTCGCCGTACTTCTCGCCGAACAGCGCCATCGCCCCGAGCTTCTTCGCCTCGTCGAGGCTCGTCTCGATCGCGCGCACCGGCCGGCTTGCGGCGATCCATTTGTTCACGCGCTCCTCGACCGCGTGCAGGTCGTCCGCCGACATCCGCTCGCCGTGGGTGAAGTCGAAGCGCAGCTTGTCCGGCCCGACGTACGATCCGGCCTGGCGCACATGCGTGCCGAGCCGCTCGCGCAGCGCCGCGTGCAGCAGGTGGGTCGCGGTGTGGTTGCGCATCGTGGCCAGGCGCGCGTCGCGTTCCACCACGGCGTGCACCCGCTCGCCCTCGACCAGGTCGCCCTCGAGCGGCTCGAGCGCCAGCGCCTGGTCGCTGCCAAGGCGCAGCACCTCGGCTACCCGCGCGCGCCCGCTGGGGGTCTCGACCAGGCCGCCATCGGACACCTGGCCGCCACCCTCGGCGTAGAACGGGCTGTCCTCGAGCTTGGCCAGGATCGTGCCGTTGTCGCGCTCGAGCGCGCGCAGCACCGTCTCCGCCTCGGTGGACTCGTAGCCCACGAAGTTGGTGGTGAAGCCGCTGGTCTTGGCGAACGTCGAGGCGCGCTCGCGCACGCTGTCGCCCGCCCCGACGCGCCCCTCCCCGCGCGCGACCTCGCGCGCGACCTCCATCAGACCCGCGAACCCCTCCTCGTCCACGCCGAGCCCCTGCTCGGCCAGCAGCTCGGTGGTCAGCTCGAACGGGAACCCGAAGGTGTCGTGCAGCCGAAATGCCTCCTCGGCCGCGATCGCCTGCTGACCGTCGTGGCGCGCCTTCTCGATCAGATCGGCCAGCAGGCGCTCGCCCTGGGCAAGTGTGCGGCCGAAGCCCTCCTCCTCGGCGGCGGCCCAGCGCAGGATCGTGTCACGCTCCTCGTGCAGCTGCGGGTAGGGCTCGCCCATCTTGTCGATGACGACCTGGCACAGGTCCGGCACGAACCCGTCCGCGATGCCCAAGCGGCGGCCCTGCTGGATCGCCCGGCGCAGTATCCGGCGCAGGATGTAGCCGCGGTCCTCGTTCGACGGGACCACGCCGTCGGCCATCAGAAACGTGGCGCCGCGCCCGTGGTCGGCCAGGATCCGCAGCGCGCGGGTGGTCGCGAAGTCGTCCCCGGCCCGTTTGCCCGACCGCTGCTCCCCGAACTCGACCAGCGGCGCGAACAGGTCGGTCTCGAACACGGACGGGACGTCCTGCAGGATCGCCGCCATCCGGTCCAGTCCCAGCCCCGTGTCGATGTTCTGCTGCGGGAGATCGGTCAGCGACCCGTCCGCGTGCAGCTCGAACTGCATGAACACAAGGTTCCAGTACTCCAGGAACCGCTCGGTGTCATCGCCCGGGCGGTCGTCCTCGGACCCGAAGCCGGGGCCACGGTCGAGGTAGAGCTCCGAGCACGGGCCGCACGGCCCCGTGGGCCCGGACTGCCAGAAGTTGTCCTCCATGCCCAGGCGCACGATGCGCCCCTCGGGCACGCCGATCGCGCGCCAGCACTCGATCGCCTCCTCGTCGGGCCCGACTCCCAAGTCCTCGTCGCCGCCGAAGACGGTGATCCAGATCTGCTCCGGGTCGAAGCCGAAACCCGCCGTCGAGAGCTCCCACGCGTACTCCGCCGCCCCCTGCTTGAAGTAGTCCCCGACCGAGAAGTTGCCCAGCATCTCGAAGAAAGTCAGGTGGCGCGCGGTCAGGCCCACGTTCTCGATGTCGGTGGTGCGGAACACCTTCTGGCACGAGGTCAGGCGTGGCGAGGGCGGCCTTTCCTCACCCCTGAAATAGGGCTTGAACGGCTGCATCCCGGCGGTGGTCAGCAGCACCGTCGGGTCGAAGCTCGCAGGCACGAGCGACGCGGAGGCGATTCGCTCGTGCCCGCGCTCCTCGAAGAACGTCAGGTACCGCTCCCGTATCTCGGCCGACTGCATCGCCCGAAGTCTAGGAGTCCGCGGGACGCACCGATCTGCGCCGCTATCGGCCGAAAAGATGCCTGCATATCTCGGCTCACCCAACCCAAAGGTGTGCCGACGCTGCAGGGTTCATCCCCCGAAGTTGCGCACTTGGCACGGGGACCGAAAGCGTGCGCTACAGGAAGCCGACCATGACCTGGTAATGCTGCTCGCGCCGCAACTGGTAGGAGAAGCTCGCGCGCGACGCCAGCGCAAGATGGATCGGCGCGAGCGACTGGTCGAGGGAACGTCCGCGCTGCTCTTCCTGGCGGCCGCGTCCTCGATCGCCATCCTGGTCGACTCCCCGCGCGCGACCGATCCGCTGCTGATCCTCGGTCTCACGCTGGGATACGCGGCCGTCTCGCGGGTGCGGTTCGAGTACTCGGACGTGTACGTGTCCGCGGAGCAGCTCGTGTTCATCATGATGATCGCGCTGCTGCCGGTACAGCTGGTGCCGCTGCTGGTCTGCGCCGCCGGCTTCGTCTCCGTGCTGCCCGAGATCATGGCCGGCACGTGGCACCGCCAGCGCGCCATCCACGTCGTCAGCGAATCCTGGTTCACAGTCGGGCCCGTCCTGGTCGTCGCCCTGTTCGCACCGGGCATGGTCAGCGCCGCCGACTGGGAGATCTACATCGCCGCCTTCGCCGCCGAGGTCGTGTTCGACATCGGCGGGGCGCTCATCCGGGAGACCTTCCGGACGCGCACGCCGCTGGTGGAGTTCATCCGTTCCTCGCTGGGCACGGTGCAGATCGACGCCATCCTCACCCCGGTCGCCTTCGTGATCGCCCTCGAGGCAGTCCACGTTCCGCTCGTCCTGCTGGCCATCGGACCGCTGGTGTGGCTGCTGCGGGTGTTCTCCCGGGAACGCCGCGAGCGCTACTCCACCACGCTAGAGCTGAACCGGGCCTACCGCGGCACGGTGATGCTGCTGGCCGACGTGGTCGAGTCCGACGACGGATACACGGGTGAGCACTCCCGCTCGGTGGTCGAACTGGTGCACGCGGTGACCGATCACCTGAACGTGGACCCCGGAACCCGCCAGGAGATGGAGTTCGCGGCGCTCCTGCACGACGTGGGCAAGATCTCGATCCCGAAGGAGATCCTGAACAAGCCGGCGAAGCTCACCGCCGAGGAGTTCGAGCTCATGAAGACCCACACCGTCGAGGGCCAGTTCCTGCTCGATCGCGTGGGTGGCCTGCTCGGGCGGATCGGCGAGGTCGTTCGCTCGTGCCACGAGCGCTGGGACGGAAAGGGCTATCCAGATGGGCTCAAGGGCGAGCAGATCCCGCTGGCCGCCCGGATCGTGTTCGTCTGCGACGCCTACAACGCCATGACCACCGACCGGCCCTACCGGAAGGCCCTGACCACGCCGGATGCGCTCGACGAGCTAAAGGCGAACGCGGGAACGCAGTTCGACCCCACCATCGTCGCGGCCCTCGTCGAGGTCGTCGAGGATGCCCAGCCAGCGAGCCGCGCCGCCGACGACATGCGGGTGCTGCTCTCCGAGGTGCGGCTGAGCGACCAGACCACCTCGGTCTGAATCTGCCCGCCAGTGCCGGCGCAGCACGGCCACGGCGACCACGCCAAGCAGGATCTCCCAGGCGCCGGTGATCGCCATGAGCTCCCGTGGGCTGAGCACCGCGGTCAGCGCGCCGCCCGCCAGCAGGGCGATGACCATCGCCCATGACGTCAAGGTGTCGGTCAGCGCGAATGTCCGTCCCTGGAAGCGATCCGGCACCTCGGACTGCACGAGCAGCCGCTGGTAGGTCACGAACAGCCCGTTGCCGAACCCACCGAGGCCGAACGCCAGCAGGGCGATCGCCAGGTTGGGTGAGGCAGCCGTGAACAGGCTGCCAAGCCCGGTGAAGAACACGCCCTGCACGAACCGGCGCTTGAGCAGCGGAGCGGCGCCTCCTCCGGCGCCCACGAGCGATCCGAGCAGGAAGCCGATGCCGAGCACGGCGACGAGGGCCGAGTAGCCGGAGTCGCCGGTCCCCAGCTCCTCCTCCGCGAACAGGAGCTCGATGACGTTGAAGATGCCACCGGAGAGCATCGAGCCGGCCATGAGGCCGACCAGGATGGCGATCGGCCGCATCCGCAGCACCGCGCTGATGCCGGCGCGCGTCTCGCTCAGCAGCGACTCGCCCCCGGCGTCGGCCCGCCTGGGCCCGAATGCGAGCCGGCTCAGCACGAGCGCCGAGACGGCAAAGGTTGCCCCATTGGCCAACAGCAGGGCCTCCGGGCTTGCGAGCGCCAAGAACCCCGCGGCCAGGGCCGGCCCGAGCGTGTAGCCCACATCCGTGACCGCGCCGTAGGCCGAGGTCGTCGGCGGGACGCGGTCGGCCGCGACCAGCCCTGGGATGGCCGACAGCATCGACGGCCTGAACAGGCCGCTTCCGGCACCCGCAACCAGGGCGAGGGCCAACGTGGCCTCAAAGCTGCCCACCACGGCCACGCCGCCGAAGGCGAACGCGCGCAGCAGGTCCGCGATCACGACACAGCGCTTGCGCGACCATCGGTCGGCCGCTGCCCCGGCGAGCGGTCCGAGCAGCATCGAGGGCAGGAACTCGGCAAGCAGGATGAGGCTGATGGCCCACGGCGACTGCCATCGCTCGTAGGCGACCAGCAGCAGCGCCACGTAGCCGGCGCCGGTCCCGACGGACGACTGCGCAACTGCGGCCAACATGAGCCTGGCCCGCGGCTCGCTGCGCAGCATCGTGAGGGTCGTAGAGATCAAGCAGCGCCTTCCGCCTCTGGTTCCCGCCCGTGGAGCCTAACGCGAGAGGGGCCGCAATCCCGATGGGATGCGGCCCCTCTACGCCTTGTGAAACGTCTTAGCTGCGACGCGGCATCTAGGCTCCCTTCAACGGCTGGGTACCGGTCTCAAAACTCCACTCCCATGCACAGGTAAGTGGGGCAAACCCGTGCACTTAGCTGCACTGTGGCATAGCTGGCAGCTTCGCGCCACTTTTCTGCAAGAGGCCGTGCAGAGAGGAGGGGTTCCCCTACCGGAACCCGACGGCGCGCGGCTTGGTGAGGACGGCTCTAGGCCGCCGAGGGCAGCTGCTGGCCGGCGGACTGCGGGCTGGTGTCCGAGCGCTCGGCGGAGGCGATCTCGGCCTCGGTCACGTTCAGCGGGTGGTGGCAGGCGGCCAGGTGGCCGTCCGCGTACCGCGTGAGCGGGGGCTCGACCGTCCGGCATATGTCGGTGGCGCGCGGACAGCGCGGATGGAAGACGCAGCCGGAGGGAGGGTCGATCGGGTTCGGCGGCTCGCCGGTGACCAGGGCGCGCTTGCGGGCGCGGTTCTCCCGCGGGTCCGGGATCGGAATCGCGCCTAGCAGTGCCTGTGTGTACGGATGGACGGGCTTGGAGTAGAGCGCCTCCGATGGCGAGACCTCCATCAGCTTGCCCAGGTACATGACGGCGATCCGATCGGACACGTGGCGGACGACGCTGAGGTCGTGGGCCACGAACAGGTAGGCGAGCTTGAACTCGTCCTGGAGATCGTCGAGCAGGTTGACGATCTGGGCCTGTACCGACACGTCGAGCGCCGATACGGGCTCGTCCAGAACGATCATCCGGGGCTGGAGCGCGAGCGCGCGGGCGATGCCGATCCGCTGGCGCTGACCGCCGGAGAACTCGTGTGGGAAACGGCGCGCGTGCTCGGGCGCGAGCCCGACGCGCTCGAGCAGGTCGTCGACCCTGCCCTCGGCCTCCTCACGCGAGCTGCCGTGCAGGCGCATCGGCGCGGACACGAGCTGGCGCACGGTCTTGCGCGGGTTCAGCGAGGCGAACGGGTCCTGGAAGACCATCTGCATGTCGCGCCGCAGTGGCTGCAGCGACTTGCGGCCGGCGCTGGTGATGTCCTGGCCGTCGAAACGGATCCTGCCGTCGGTGGGCCTGAGCAGCCGCATCAGCGTCCGGGCCAGAGTGGTCTTTCCGCAGCCCGACTCGCCCACAAGACCCACGGTCTCGCCCTCGTGCAGGCTGAAGCTGACATCGTCCACCGCCTTGACGCTGGCCACCTCGCGGCCGAAGATCAGGCCCTCGCGCACCGGGAAGTGCTGGCGGACGTGATCGACCTCCAACAGGGGTGTGGCGCCGTTTCCCTCGCTCACGTGACCGCCTCCGTGTTCGCGAGGCCGAACTGACCGTCGACCACGCGCAGCCGCCGCTTGGCGTCGCCGTCCAGCCAACAGCGGTCGGCGTGCTCGGCCGAGTTTCCGGCCCGGCGCTCGAGCGCGGGCGTCTGCTCGCACTTGGCGAACGCGTGCGGGCAGCGGGGCGCGAAGTGGCATCCCTTCGGCCGGTTGGCCAGCGACGGCGGCAGGCCGGCGATCGCGGGTAGCCGCTCGGGGCGGTCGCGGTCGACGCGCGCGATCGAGCCCAGCAGACCCCACGTGTACGGGTGCTGGGGGTCGTAGAAGATCTCGTCGAGCGTGCCCTGCTCCACGATCCGGCCGGCGTACATGACGGCGACGCGGTCGGCCACGTCGGCCACCACACCCAGGTCGTGGGTGACCAGGATCACCGCCGCGCCGGTCTCGTCGCGCAGGGCGCGGATGCGATCGAGGATCTGGGCCTGGATCGTCACGTCAAGCGCGGTCGTCGGCTCGTCGGCGATCAGCAGCTTGGGATCGCACGACAGCGCCAGCGCGATCATCACGCGCTGGCGCATACCGCCGGAGAACTCGTGCGGGTAGGAGTCGACGCGGTCGCGGGCGCGCGGGATGCCGACCCGCTCCAGCAGCTCGATCGCGCGCTCGCGCGCCTCCCGGTCGGCGATCGACTCGTGCGCCTGGATCTGTTCCTCGATCTGATGCCCGATCTTCTGGACCGGGTTCAGCGAGGTCATCGGGTCCTGGAAGATCATCGCGATCTCGGCTCCCCGGATCTTGCGCAGCGTCTCGTCGTCGGCGCCGACCAGTTCCGTCTCGCGATAGTGCGCCTCGCCGGAGAAACGCGCGTTGGGGGACCGCGTGAGGCCCATCAGCGTCATCGCGGTGACCGACTTGCCCGACCCCGACTCGCCAACCACGGCCACGATCTCCCCGGGCGCGAGCTCGAGCGACACCCCGTCCACGGCCTGCACGGACCCCTCCTCGGTCACGAACTGGACCGCCAGGTCCTGGATCGACAGCAGCCGTTCGCTCACGTCAGCCGGATCCGCGGGTCGAGCGCCGCATAGACGATGTCCACGATCGTGTTCAGGAACACGATGAAGAACGCACCGAACAGGGTGATCATGACCAGCGCGGCCTGGTCCAGGCTCTGTACCGACTCGCGCGCGTACTGGCCGACGCCCTGGAGGTCGAAGACGGTCTCGGTCAGGATTGCCCCGCCGCCCAGCACGGCCCCGAAGTCAAGCCCCCAGAGGGTGATGACGGGGATCATCGAGTTGCGCAGGACATGCCGCAGCAGCACCTGGCGCTCGGACAGGCCCTTGGCCCGCGCGGTGCGCACGAAGTCGTCGTTCATCGTGTCCAGCAGGTTCGAGCGCAGGACGCGCGAGTACACGCCGATGAACAGCAGCGACAGCGCGGTCCAGGGCATGATCAGGTGGGTGAACCACTGCCACGGGGACTCCGCGAACGGGACGTATCCGCCGTTCGGGAAGATGCCCCACTTGAAGCCCAGGAAGTAGTTCATCAGCGCACCGACCCAGAACACGGGCATCGACACACCGACCAGGGCGAGCACGGTCAGGAAGCGATCCGAGAACTGGCCCGCGCGCAAGGCGGTGTACAGGCCGAGCATCACGGCCATGAACATCCACAGCAGCGCCGCGCCGACGGCCAGCGCGAGCGTGCGCGGGAGGCCCTTCTTGATCTCCTCGAACACGTTCAGGCGCGTTGTGTACGAGATCAGGCTGCCGTCGAAGACCTTGCCCATCAGCGTCACGTACTGCTCGGGCTTGGACCTGTCGAAGCCGAAGTCCTTGCGGATCAGGTCCTTCTGCTCGTCGGTCGCGTTGCGGCCGGCGAGCCGCACGACGGGATCGCCGCCCGGGATCACGTTGAAGATGCCGAAGGTGAGCACCGAGATCGCGAACAGGACCAGCACCATCGCGATCAGCCGGCGGATGATGAAGCGCGCCACTAGTGCTCCACGCGGATCTTGGCCCGCGGGTCGAAGGCGTCGCGCACGCCGTCGCCGAACACGTTCAGCCCGAGCACGGTGGCCACGAGCATGAGGCCGGGGACGATCGTCTGGTGCGGCGCCGAGGTCACCGTCTCGACGCCCTCGGCGATCATCGTCCCCCACGAGGTCTCGGGCGACCGGACGCCCGCGCCGACGAACGAGAGCGCCGCCTCCAGCAGGATCGCGTTGGCCACCGCCAGCGGCAGGAAGACGATGATCGTGGAGGTCAGGTTGGGCATGATCTCGCTGAACATGATCCGCAGCGAGCCGGCCCCCTGCGACTCCGCGGCCTCCACGAACTCCTTCTGGCGCAGCGCCAGCACCTGGCCCCTGATCGGCCGGGCCAGGTAGGGCACGTAGACGAAGCCGATGATCAGGACGGGGATCAGCTTCGAGTCCGCGGCAAGCGTGATCGGCCCGACCTTGAGCCCTGCGACGCCCAGGGCGGTGCCCAGCGCGATGCCGAGCAGGATCACCGGGAATGCCCACACCACGTCCAACGCGCGCGAGATCACGGAGTCCGTGAAGCCCCCGAAGAAGCCCGCCAGCAGCCCGAGAACCACCGAGAGCAACGCGGTGATCAGCGCCGCGGAGATGCCGATCAGCAGCGAGTTGCGGCCGCCGTAGAGGAGCCTGACCGCCGTGTCCCGGCCGTTGGCGTCGGCACCGAGGAAATACTGGCCCTGGTAGGTCGGCCCGATCGGGATGCCGTCGGGCGAGACCACGTCCTTCTTCTTGCCGTCCACCGTGACGCTGCCGACCTCGTTGTTGTCCTTGGGCCCCCGCTTGGCCACGTCGCTGGACCAGATCGGCGCCGCCAGGCACATGGCCACGACAACGAAGAACAGCGCCAGGAACGCCAGCGCCACCTTGTTGCGGCGCAGGCGCCGGCCCGCGATCCGCCACGGCCCCTGGGCCTGGACCACGCCGCCGTGGACGAACTCCTCCTCGTGCGCGACCTCGGCAAGGGCGTCGGTCGACAGCTCCGTCGAGGCATCGCGCGGGTCAACCGCCATCGTCTACTCGCTCCGGGGGACGGGAACCGCCGGCGGGCGCCGCCTGGCGCCCGCCGACATTCCAATGTCCGCTACTTCAGGCAGAACTGGGTCCAGTCGTTCTTGTAGACCGGGTGGATGCCCGCACAGTTCTCGAAGTCCATCCGCTCGGAGAAGAACGTCGTGGCCTCCTCGTAGCCGTAGGGCACGAGGTAGGCCTTGTCCTTGACCACGTACTCGTCCAGCGCGCCCCACTCCGGAGCTGCCTTCTCGAGGTCGGGCTGCTGGACCAGGTCCTCGGACTTCTTGTTCAGCGTCGCGTCGTTGACGAAGCCCTGGTTGCTTGTCGGGGTCGACTGGAGCGAATCCCCGGTGAGCAGCGGCTGGAAGAAGTCGGCCGGGTGCGGGAAGTCCTGGTACCAGTCCGTGAACCCGGTCTGGGCCTTGGACGACTTCGTGCCGATCCGGTCGAAGTAGACCTGCTGGTCCAGCGTCTTGATCTTGGTCTTGTAGCCGATGTCCTCGAGCACGCCGGCGTAGTAGACCGCGATCTTGTCGCGCGGGCTCTTGTTGTTGGTCCAGACCGTGACCTGCTGGCCCTTGGTGCCGGACTTCTCGACCAACTCCTTGGCCTTCGCCACGTCGCCGGGACCGTCCGGGTCGCCGTAGGGGCACTTGAAGTCCTTGTACCCCACGAGCTGCGGCGGCAGGAACGTGCAGCCGGGCTCCAGCCGGCCGCCGAAGATGCGCACCAGGGCGCGCGAGTCGATTGCGTAGTTCACCGCCTGGCGGGCCTCCAGCTTGTTGAAGGGCGCCATCGTGACGTTGAGGAAGAAGTAGTACGTGTTGGGCGGGTTCGCGTCCTCGCGGATCCGGTCCTTGTACTTGGACCGCACCTGCGGGAGCAGGTTGCCCGACGGATCCTCGGTGGAGAAGTCGAGCTTGCCGCTGATCACGTCCTGGGTCTGGCGCTCGACCGAGTCGGACACCTCGCCGTTGACCTTGTCGACCTTGCCCTTCTCCACGCCAGGAACGTTGAAGTTCTTGTTCTTGGTCAGCACGAACTTCTTGGACGGGTCGATCACTTTGATCGTGTACGGCCCCGCGCCGATCGGCGGGTTCTTGGTCATGTCCTCAATCGGCGAGCTGGACGCCTTCACCGGCGCCGCGTAGGCCACCGACTGGGCGAACGGGAACTTGCCGTCGGGCGCCTTGAGGGTGATCGCGATCTTGCCGGTCTTGTCGTCGGTCTCGATGCCCGAGATGTCGTTCGAGGCCTTCGGGTCCTCCTGGAACTCCTCGGCGCCCTCGATGCCGGTGAAGAACGAGCTGTAGGGGCCCTTCTGGCCCACCGTCCGCTTGATCGCGTGCTCGTAGTCACTGGCCTTGACCGGCGAGCCGTCGGAGAAGTTGACGCCCTTCTTGAGCGTGTAGGTGTAGGTCTTGCCGCCGTTGGTGACCTTCGGCAAATCGGCCAGGCCGGGCACGATCTCACCGCCGCCCTTGCCCTCCTTCGGGGCGTACTTGGTCAGCGGAAGGTAGACCGGCGAGAGGGCCTGGCTGGCCTGCACGGTCTGGAACAGGGACGGGTCGTAGGAGTCGGGACCGACTGTGCCGATGTTGATCGTGCCGCCGCTCTTGCCCGAGCCGCCACCCGATGACTCGTCATCGCTGCCCCCTCCACAGGCTGTGATGCCGAGCGCCGCCACAGCGGTCCCGGCCACTACTGCGAGAAGACTGCGATACCTCGTCATACTTAGATTCCCTCCGGTCCTAGACATCCTCCACCCGACGGCGGGACAAGTTACTCCTTTTCGCGCCCGGCGGAGATTGCCTGCAAATCAGGACAGGCAGAGGCTCGAGAAGTCGAGCCCGTACACCGGGTGGAAGCGCAGGCACTGGTCCGGGTCGAGGCGCTCGGACAGCAGCACGCCGGTCGTGCGGAGGCCGAACGGGACGATCAGCGCGCCCTCCACGACGTCGCGGTCGAGCGCCGCCCAGCGCGGGCCCTTGGGCGTGTCGCTGTCGCGCTCCAGCGCCCCCACGTCGCTACGCACGCCCGCGTCCGTGACCACGTCCAGGTACCGCCCCGGGACCGGCATGCTCGGCGTTACCGCGTCGAACCGCAGCTGCGCGCGCGATCGCTCGCGGTCGGTGCGCGCCCGCCGGGCGCGCAGGCCGATCTTGCGGAGCACGTCGACCCCGTAGCGTGCCAGCGCGACGGCGCGCGGGCCCTCGCCGCCGTCCACCAGGACGCGTGCGTCGCGGTCACTCGAGGCGCGGACGAGCCGCTCCGCGCGCACGAGATCGGAATCGCCGTCGCGGGCGCCGTAGGGGCACGGGTCGAGCTCCACGTAGCCGGGCACCTGAGGTGGGATCGCGTTGCACGTCGAGGACAGGAAACCGTCCTCGAGCCGGGCCAGCGCGCGCAGGTCGAGCGCGAACGCCACCGCGCGGCGGGTGTCCTGGTCGGTGAACGGCGGCCGGTCGAGGTCGAACGCGACGTAGCGCGAGGTCAGCGTCGGGAACTCGCGGTAGCGCGACTTGTACTCGGACCGGATCTGCGGCAACCGCTCGACCGGCGGCTCGCCCTGGGTCACGTCCAGGAGGCCGGAAAGCGTCTGGCTGGTGCGGCGGGCGTCGTCGCCGACGAAGCTGCCGGCGACCGAGTCCACATTGCCGGCGGGCACGCCGGGGAGCCGGAAGCCGCGGCGGCGGGTCAGCACGTAGGCCCGGCCACGCGTGGGCGCCTCGAGCCGGTACGGGCCAACGCCGACGACCGGGGCGCGGGTCAGGTCGCGCGTGGGTGTGCCGGGCGGCACGGGCGCGGTCCACAGCGTCGCCAGCAGGTCGGGGAACTCGGGGTCGGGCACGCTCAGGGTGATGCGCACCTCGCGCCTGCGCTCGTCGGCCGCGACGCTCTCGATGTTGGCCAGCGCGCTCCGGGCCGCGCGGTTGAGCGCCCGCGACCGCCTGATCGCGCGGCCCACGTCCGCGGCCAGCACCGTGCGGCCGTCGGAATAGCTGAGGTCCTTACGCAGCGTGAAGGTGAACTCGCGCTTCTCGTCGTCGGCCTCGGGCGCCGACTCGGCCAGCCCCGGGACCAACTGGGTGCCCGCGGCGCCCTCGGCGCGGCGGTAGGTCATCGGCGGCGTGTAGGCCAGCCAGAGCGCCCGTAGCGCCACCGGGGAACGCGCGAGCGCGGGATCGAGCGAGTCGGGACGCTCCCCGAGGCCGACCAGCACGCTGCCGCCCTCGCGCGCGTCGCCGCGCTCGCCGGTGATGCCGGACTCACACCCGGCAGACGCCGCGAGCAGGCACGCCAGCGTCCCTGCGATCGCGCCGTTTCTCACTGCAGCTCGTCGCGCATCGCTCCGAGCGCCTTGCGGATCAGGCGCGACACGTGCATCTGGGAAAGCCCGACGCGCTCGGCGATCTGCGTCTGGGGCAGGCCCTCCTCGAAGCGCATGCGCAGGATCTCCTGCTCGCGCGAGGGCAGGTGGGCCAGCGCCGGCGCCAGCGAAGCGCGGTCCTCGCTACGCGAGAACTCCTCGTCCTCGTGACCCAGGCTCTCCAGCGGATCGGACTCCCCCTCCGTGGTCGGCCCGGACGAGAGCGACAGCGTGGTGTATGCGCTCCCGACCTCGAGCGCCTCCAGTACCTCCTCGGGCGTGGTGGCCAGCTCGGCGGCGATCTCGGCCACGCTGGGCGAGCGGCCCAGCCGCGAGGTCAGCCGGTCGATCGTGGCCGACATCCGGGCGTTGAGCTCCTGGAGCGCGCGCGGTACCCGGATCGCCCACCCCTTGTCGCGGAAGTGACGCTTGATCTCGCCCACGACCGTCGGTGTGGCGTAGGTGGCCAGTGAAACCTCACGGCCCAGCTCGAAGCGGTCGATCGCCTTGATCAGGCCGATCGCGCCGACCTGCTCGATGTCCTCGAGCGACTCGCCCCGGCCCGAGTAGCGGCGGGCCAGCGACCGCACCAGCGGCAGGTGGCGCTGCACCAGCCGCTCGCGGGCGGACTCGTCGCCATCCTCGTGCAGGCGGCGCAGCAGCTCGCGGTCGACCTCGCGCGCCCGCGCCCGCGCCGTGTCGACCTCTCCCCTCATACTGCGACCAGCTTCACCAGCCGGATGAACAGCCGGCCGTCGCCGGCTTCCTCGACGCCGTAGGAGTCGACGACGGTGTCCAGCACGCCCGCCAGGCTGAGCGCGCCGTGCTCGCGCTCGCGCTGGAGCGCGTCGGCAAGGCCGCGTTCGAGCAGCGGCCCGACGCGCACCCTCACGCGTCCGGGCGACAGCTCGAAGCCGATCGTCAGCCGCTCCTGGCCTCCGGACTCGGCGTACAGGCGCTCGATGGCCAGCTGGAGATCGTCCATCTCCTCGAATCCGAGCTCCGCGCCGGCGGCGATGCCGCCGACGATCAGGCGGACGACCGAGCCGAAGTCCCCGCCCAGCGGCGCCTCGAGGACGATCCGGTCAGGCATCGACGTCCCTCATCGTCCCCCAGCCTACGACCAGGTCGCCGTCCATCAGGCACGCCGTCTGCCCGGGCGCCGGCCGCGCGACCTCGCGCGCGAGGTCGATCCGCGCGCCGCCGGCGACAGTGCACGCCACAGCAGGCGCGTGGTAGCGCAGGCGCACGCTGCCGGCGCGTGTGGCCGGCCGGTGCAGCACGAGCGGGTCGACAGCGACCGAACGCACCGCCAGCTCGGCGCGCGTGCCCACCACAACGCGGTTGGCACCGGGGTCCTTGGCCAGCACGTAAAGCGGCTCGCGCGCCGCGACCCCGATGCCGCGGCGCTGGCCCACGGTGAAGCGGTGGTGCCCGTCGTGCTCGCCGAGCACGGTCCCGTCACGGTCCACGATCGCGCCCGCACGCGGCTGCGGCGCCCCGTGCCGGAGCATGAAGTCGGGCCCGTTCGTGCCCGCCAGAAAGCACAGGTCCTGGCTCTCGGGCTTTCGTGCGACCGGTAGGCCGGCCGCGCCCGCCAGCTCGCGCACGCGCGGCTTCTCGAGCTCGCCGAGCGGGAAGCGCATCCGCTCGAGCTCGTCCCCGGTCAGCCGCGCCAGCACATAGCTCTGGTCCTTGGCGGGGTCGGCGCCGGCGCGCACGAGCGCGCCCGCATCGTCCTCGGCGATGCGCGCGTAGTGCCCGGTCGCCAGCCGCGCCGCGCCAAGATCGCCGGCCAGCGCGAGCATCGCGTCGAAGCGCACCAGGCCGTTGCAGCGCACGCATGGGTTGGGCGTCGTGCCCTGGGCGTAGCCGGCCAGGAAGTCGTCTACTACGTCGGCGCGAAAGCGGTCGCGCAGGTCGAGCGTGAAGTGTGCGATGCCCATCCGGTGGGCCAGCGCGCGGGCGCCGGTGACCGCCTGCGGCGAGCAGCAGCTCTTGTCGCCGTCCGTGCCGGGGTCGGACCAGAGCTCGAGGGTGACCGCCAGCACGTGCTCGCCCGCGTCCAGCGCCAGCTGCGCGGCGGCGGCACTGTCGACTCCGCCGCTCATGGCCACCAGCGTGCGGGTGGCCACGGCGGGGAGGGCGATGGCGCCGTCGCGCGCCGCCAAGCCCAGCGCGCGGTGCAGCGCATCGGCGGCCAGCTCGGCCGCGTGCGTGCCGGCGGGCGACAGGCCGCCCAGCTCGTCCGCCACCGCGGCGGGCGTTACGGCCGCCGCGTCCAGCACCGGCACGCCCTCCACCAGCTCGACCACCGCGCTGCCCGCGGCGCGCGCGGCGGCACAGCCCTCGGCCTGGTAGCCGGCGGCGGCCACGCGGTCGCCCTCGACCTGGACCGAGACCCGGATCAGGTCACCGCAGGCGGCGCCGCCGGCAGCGCCGGTGTGGGGCGCGCGGGCCAGCGCCCCGAGCCCGCGCGGGGACGCGAGGTGCTCGTGCAGCGCTGACGCCGGGTTGGCGGTGCGGGCCATGCGCTGAGGATACGAACGCAACGCGGTCGCTGACACCTTTGTTGCGGGCTCCAGCTTGCCGCTGCCGGCTCTGGGTTGGGCCTGCGTTGGTGCAAGCTCGGGAGTCCCCCGGAACGAACCTGGCGGCGAAACGCCTGGCTGACCCTGAGACAGGACTCCCATCCCATTGGTGTTGGCTCAACGTGGTGAGCCGGCTGGCGTACAAGCTCGAGCCTCAGCTCAACGTAGCAGCGGCTCAGGTGCCCGGGGGGGCGAGCAGCTTCAGGCCGAGCTCTCTCAGCTGCGCCTCCTCGACCGGCGCCGGCCCGCCGGTCAGCGGATCGAAGCCACTGGCCGTCTTGGGGAAGGCGATCACATCTCGAATGGTCTCGCAACCGGCCAGGAGCGCCACGATCCGGTCGATGCCGAAGGCCACGCCTCCGTGCGGTGGGGCCCCGTAGGTCAGCGCGTCCAGCAGGAAGCCGAACCGCTCCTTGGCCTGCTCGGGCGACAGGCCGAGCACGTCGAAGACCTGTTGCTGCAGCTCGGGCGTGTTGATGCGGATCGACCCGCCGCCGATCTCGGCGCCGTTCCAGACCATGTCGTAGGCGCGGCTGCGCCACGTGCCGGGGTCCGCGTCCAGGTCGCCGCTCGGCGCGGTGAACGGGTGGTGCATCGGGTCCCAGCGCTTCTCCGCCTCGTCCCACTCGAACATCGGGAAGTCGACGACCCAGAGGAAGTCGTCGCGGGCCTCGGGCACTCCCACCTGGAGCCGCAGGTCACCCAGCACGCGGGCCGCCGTCGCGGCCGTGTCGGCCACCACGAGGATCGCATCGCCCTCGACGGCGCCTGTGGCCCGCTTGAGCCCCGCGATCTCGTCCTCGGACAGGAACTTGGCCACCGGTGAGCGCCACTGGTCGGGCTCGACCACGCCCCAGACCAGGCCTTTCGCGCCGAACCGCTTGGCGCGCTCGGTCAGCTCGTCGAACTGCTTGCGCGTGAAGTCACCCGGCGCCGCGAACCCGCGGACCACCCCGCCCGAGCCCAGCGCGCCGCTGAACACCTTGAACTCCGACGACGCGAACAGCTCGCCGAGGTCGGCGATCTCGAACGGGATCCGGCGGTCGGGCCGGTCGCTGCCGTAGCGCAGCATCGCCTCGTCGTAGCCGATCCGCTCGACCGGATCCGGCACCTCGACGCCACCCAGCGCCAGTACTGCGCGCATGAGCGGATCGATCGTGGCGATCACGTCGTCCTCGTCCACGAACGCCAGCTCCACGTCCAGCTGGGTGAACTCGGGCAGCCGGTCGGCGCGCGAGGACTCGTCGCGGAAGCAGCGGGCGATCTGGTAGTAGCGCTCGAAGCCGGCGATCATCAGCAGCTGCTTGAAGATCTGCGGTGACTGCGGCAGCGCGTAGACCGATCCGGGCGCCACACGGCTGGGCACCAGGAAGTCGCGCGCGCCCTCGGGCGTGGAGCGCGTGAGCACGGGTGTCTCGATCTCCAGGAAGCCGCGGTCCTCGAGGTGGCGGCGGATGGCCGATACGACCCGGTGGCGCAGCCGGATCGCCGTGGCCATCCGCTCCTTGCGCAGGTCGAGGTAGCGGTACTGGAGCCGAAGCTCCTCGGACACCGCGTCGTCCTCGTCGATCTGGAAGGGCGGCGTCCGGGCCGTGGCCAGCAGGTCGAACTGCTCGACATTCAGCTCAACGCCGCCGGTGGGCAGCTCGGGGTTGACCGCGCCCGCCTCGCGCTCCAGCAGCGTTCCGGTGGCCGAGACGACGTGCTCGGGCCGCAGCCGGTGGGCGGCGGCGTGGGCGTCGGGGAACTCGTCGGGGCGGAAGACCAGCTGGAGCAGGCCCTCACGGTCGCGCAGGTCGATGAAGATCAGCCCACCGTGATCGCGGCGGCGGTGCACCCAGCCGGCCACGCGCAACCTCGAGCCCACCTGCTGCGGCGTGGCCAGGCCACACCACGTGTCGCGGTAGCGGTTGGCGAACGTTTCGGTCACGTCGCCACCCGTTCCAGCAGCTCGCCGATGTCGGCGACCGGGCTCTGCTCGCCGCTGTCCATGTCCTTGATCTCGATCTGCGCGCCGACCACGATCACGTGGGTCGCCCCGAGCCGGTCGGCCTGCTTGAGCTGGCCCTTCATCGAGCGGCCGGCCTGCTCCATCTGGGCCTGGACGCCGCGGCCGCGCAGCGCCTCGGTGATCTTGAACGCTGTGCGCCGCTGGTCGGCGTCGGTCACGGCCACGTACGCCACCGGCAGCGCCAGCGCCTCGCCGGCGCTCCCGGCGAGCAGGATCCGCTCGATGCCCGCGGCCCAGCCGACGCCCGGGGTCGGTGGGCCGCCGAGCTGCTCGACGAGGCCGTCGTAGCGCCCGCCGCCGCCGACGCCGCTCTGGGCGCCCAGCGACGGGCTGTCGAACTCGAACACCGTGCGCGTGTAGTAGTCGAGGCCACGAACCAGCGTCGGGTCGAGCTCGTACTCCTGCTCGGCGTCGTCCAGGAAGGCGCGCACCTCGGCGAAGTGCTCGGCGTCGGCGGGGTCGAGCCGGTCCACCAGCAGCGGCGCGTCTGCCATCACCGCGCGCGTGCCCTCGTGGTCGGAGTCGAACGCGCGCAGCGGGTTGGCGTCGATCCGGCCACGCACCTCGTCCGAGAGCTCACCCTCGCGCGAGCGCAGGAACGTCCGCAGCTCCTCGCCGTATGCGGCGCGAGTGGCGGCGTTGCCAAGGCTGGACAGGTGCAGCCGGCAGTCAACCTCGGCCTCCTCGAGCAGCTGGGCCAGCAGCAGGATCAGCTCCGCGTCCAGGGACGGGTCGTCGGAGCCCAGCGCCTCGGCCCCGATCTGGCTGAACTGGCGGTAGCGGCCGGCCTGGGGCGCCTCGTGGCGGAAGAACGGGCCCCAGTAGCGCAGCTTCACCGGCTGGGCCAGCTTGTGCATGCCGTGCTCGACGTAGGCGCGGCAGGCGCCTGCCGTGCCCTCGGGGCGCAGCGTGAGTGACCGCCCGCCCTTGTCCTCGAAGGTGAACATCTCCTTCTGCACGATGTCCGTGGACTCGCCCACCCCGCGCGCGAACACCTCGGTGTCCTCGAACACGGGCGTGTCGAACGGCCCGTAGCCCGCCAGGCCCAGCAGCGCGTCGCTGCTCTCGCGCAGCGCCTCACGGCGCTCGCCGTCCTCGGGCAGCACGTCGAATGTCCCGCGCGGGGCCTGCAGCTTCGCCGCCATCGGGCTAGCGGGCCAGCTCGGCCAGGAAGGGGTTCGTGGCGCGCTCGGCGCCGAGCGTGGTCTGGCCCATGTGGCCGGGGTGCACGGCCGTCTCGGCGGGCAGCGAGTCGACCAGGGCACGGATCGACTCCAGTAGCGTCGGCCAGTCGCCGCCGGGCAGGTCGACGCGGCCGACCGAGCCCTGGAACAGCACGTCGCCGGAGAACACCGCCTGTTCGTCGGGAATCGAGAAGGTCACGTGCCCCGGGCTGTGGCCGGGCGTGAACACGACGTCGATGCCGAAGCCGGCCAGCTCGAGCCGCTCGCCGCCGGCCACGGTGTGCTCGGCGTCCCAGTCCTCGAACGGGCCGAAGCCCGGCCACGGCACGTAGGCGTTGATGTCGGCCAGCACCTGCTTCTCGGCCTCCGGAACCCACACCTCGGCGCCGGTGGCCTTGGCGATCGGCGCGACCGCTCCGATGTGGTCGAAATGGGTGTGCGTCACCAGGATGCCGTCCAGGGTCAGCCCGGCCTCGTCGATCGCGCCGAGCAGCCGCGGCGCCTCCTCGCCCGGGTCCACGATCAGCGCCCGGTCGGAGCCCTCGCGGTTGATCAGGAAGGTGTTCTCCTGCACAGGCCCGACGGTGAACATCCGCACTTCCATGCTCATCGTTTCCGGCGGTTGCGGAAGTTGTAGACCGCCTTGTCGGTCAGATACCCGAGCGGGATGTAGAGCACGAACATGAACGCGGCCAGCGCGGCACCCTGGATCGGCGCGCGGCCGAACGCGACCACTACCAGCAGCCCGAACACGGCCGCGGCGATGGCCGCACGGTTCACCGCTCCGCGCCAGGTTGGTGGGCGGTTCAGGCGCTCGCGGCGCTGATCGCGTGCGGCCTGCTTGGGATCTGCCTTGCGCTTGGTCCCGCTTCCCGGCCGGCCCGCGCGCTCGATCGTCCCGGCGGGCGTGCCGCGGTGCTTGCGCGAACGCTTCTTCTTCGTCTGCGCCATCAGGAATGTGAGCGTAACGCGTTCTCGAGCAGGTGAAGAGCGGGATCGAAGTCCCTGAGCGGGACATCGGCGGGGAAGCCCTCGAACGCCGCCTCCGGCGCCAGCCCGACCAGCTCGGCTTCCGCGACCGGCGCCCGGGCGCGCACCGCCGCGACCACCGCCGCCAGCGGCGTGGCCCGGTGGTCGTGCACGTTCGTCGACACCTGGGCGCGGCTGCGCCCGTCCAGGCGAAGACCGATCGCGCGCACGCCCGGCAGGCCTCCCGGGGCCGACTCGCGGATCGCGGCGGCCACCGACCGCGCCAGCTCGAGGTCATCGGTGTCCAGGTCCACGTTGAACGCCACCAGCGGAGGCCGGGCCGTGGCCAGCGCCGCGCCCGCGGTCGGGTGTGCGCGCGGCGGGCCGAAGTCGGGGACCAGCTCCCCGCGCTCGATCCTGCCGGCCAGCGCGCGCCAGCCGCCCCGGCGCAGATCGGCCCGCTCGCGGTGCTCGGGACGGGTGGCCAGCGCGCCGTACAGGAACACCGGCAGCTCGAGCTCGTCGCCCACGCGCGCGGCCGCCGTGATCACCTCGGCGCACGCCGACCCGCGGCGATCGTCGTCGAGGTGGACCACGGGCATCACATCCAGGGCGCCGACGCACGGGTGCAGCCCCTGGTGCACGTTCAGGTCGATCGCCGCCACCGCCGCGGCGGCGCCTTCCACCAGCGCGTCGGCCAGCGCCCCCTGGGCACCGGCAAGGGTGAACACCGACCGGTTGTGGTCGGCGTCCGAATGGATGTCCAGGACGGCCACGCCGCCGAACGCGGCCCGCAGGCGCTCCAGGCGCGCACGGTCACGGCCCTCGCTCAGGTTCGGTATCGCCATGAGCTGGTGCTTCGGTGGCATGCGGGCATCATGAAGGCCGCGGGGCGAGCGCACGGCCCTGGCTGGGGCGCCCGGGTGGGCCCACGATGACCGTGTGGCCTCGCGGGCCCGGAATGGTGCGTCCATCGACGCCATTCGTGCCCTACGACCGGGTAAGGCGGTCGCGGGCCGGAAACAGCGCCCTCTCCGGCGCGTATCCTCCGGGGAGCGCGGCTCCGTAGCTCAGTTGGTAAGAGCGCACGACTCATAATCGTGAGGTCCCTGGTTCGAGTCCAGGCGGAGCTATCGGTTGGAAGAACGAATCAGCAGCAGGCGTCGCCGTGCCACGACTCGTAGCCCTCGTACACGGCCAGTCCGGCGATGAGCAGGCCCACCGCGGGGTCGAGCCACCACGCCCCGAGCAGGGCGTTGCCGACAAGGCCGACCAGCAGCGCCGCCGCGAGGTAGGCACACAGGAGGTTCTGCTTGCCCTCGCTGGCCGTGGCCGACGAGCTCATACGGGCGCCGATCGCCTGCTTGGCCCGGCCGAGGTACGGCATGACGACCAGGCTGCTGGCCGCAAGGGCGATCCCGACCACGCTGACGTCCGGGTGGTGGCCCTCGATCAGGGTCCGGACCGACTCGATGGCGACGTACGGGGCGAGGATGAAGAACTGAACCGCGACGAGCTTCTGCGCCCGTCCCTCTGCCGCGTGGGAGAGGGTGCGAGACCCCGGTGAAGCGCCACACGATCACGACGGACGCGAAACCCTCGATGGCCGAGTCGATGCCGAACCCGATCAACGCGATCGACCCGGCCGCGATCCCGGCCACGATGCCGACGGCACCCTCGACGACCATGTAGCCGAGGCTGGCCCAGGACAGCCATTTGGCCCGTTGGGCGAGGCGGAGATAGTCGGCTGAGCCGTGCGCTACCCGTGCGGCTTCCACGATCCGAGGCTACCCGTGCAGGCAATCCGGAGCGCGCTCCGGGACCGTAGACCGTTCATGAAGGTCCACGTCCTCGAGCGCGAGCAGCTCCTGCCCCACCCGGTCGAGCGGGTGTTCCCGTTCTTCGCCGACGCGCGCAACCTGGAGCGCATCACCCCTCCCCTGCTGGGCTTCGAGGTGGCCGGCGACGCGCCGGCCGAGATGCGTGCGGGCGCGATCATCCAGTACCGCCTGAGGCTGCATGGGCTGCCGGTGGATTGGCTGACCAGGATCGACGAGTGGGAGCCCGGCGTGCGGTTCGTCGATCAGCAGCTCGTGGGCCCCTACCGGCTGTGGCATCACACCCACACGTTCGAGCCGCGCGGCGACGGAACGCTGATGCGCGACACGGTCCGGTACGCGCTGCCGATGTGGCCGCTCGGCGAGCTGGCGCTGCCGCTGGTGCGGCGCGACCTGCGGCGGATCTTCGACTTCCGCCGCGACAGCGTCGGCGCGTTGCTGGGTTGACTTCAAGCGCGCTTGAGCTTCTAGCATCGGGAGAAATGATGCTTCAGAAAGTAAAGTGAGGGCGTGAAGGTCTTTCGGAGACTGCTGGGCTTCCTGCGCCCCTACCGCCGCGGCGTGATCGGCTCGCTGCTGCTGGCCGCGGCCGCGATGGGCACCGGCGTGATGATCCCGTTCCTGGTCGGCCGCACGATCGACGACATCCGCGGCGGCGGCGACAGCCTGTGGGTGCTGGCCGGCGTGCTGGTGGCCGCCGGAGTGCTGCGGCTGGCCTTCAGCGTCGTCCGGCGGCTGGTGGCAGGGCGCGTGTCGCTCGGCGTGGAGTTCGACCTGCGCAACCTGATGTACCGCCACCTGCAGTCGCTCGAGCTGAGCTTCTTCGACGGCCAGCAGACCGGCCAGCTGATGTCACGCTCGACCGTCGACCTCCAGTCGGTGCGGTTCTTCCTCGGCTACGGGCTGATCTTCATGATGCAGTCGGCCCTGGCCATCCTTATCGCCGCCGGCGTGATGCTCGCGGTCAACCCGCTGCTGGCCGCGGTCGCACTGGCACCGATGCCGCTAGTCATCTGGGTGGCCGCCCGCTACGGGAAGCTGAACCGGCCCGCCGCGCAGGAGGTGCAGCAGCGGATCGCGGAGCTGACCGCGGAGGCCGAGGAGAACGTGGGCGGAGTGCGCGTGGTCAAGGCGTTCGCGCAGGAGCGGCGCCAGGTCAAGCGCTTCGACCGCGCCGTCACGCGCGTGTTCGACCAGTCGATGGTGTCCACGCGGCTGCGCGCGTTCTACAACCCGTTCCTGGGCTTCCTGCCCCAGCTCGGCCTGGCGGCGATCATCCTGGTCGGGGGGCGGCAGGTGATCAACGGCGCCATCTCGATCGGGGACTTCGTGGCCTTCTATGGCTACGTGGTCATGCTCGTCGGCCCGATGCGCATGCTCGGTGTGTCGTTGGGCATGGCCCAGCGTGCCGTGGCATCGGGCAACCGCGTGTTCGAGATCCTGGACCGCGCGCCGCGGCTGACCGCGCCCGACGACGCTTCGGCGCTGCCGGCGGGCGGCGGGCACGTGCGCATGAGCGGCGTGTCGTTCGGCTACGAGGGAGGCGCCGGCGAGGTGCTGCGCGACATCGAGCTGGACGTCCCGGCCGGCCGGACGGTGGCCGTGGTTGGCGCCACCGGGTCCGGCAAGAGCACGCTGGTCATGCTGATCCCGCGGCTCTACGACGTGGACCTCGGAGCGGTCACGATCGACGGCGTCGACGTCCGGGACGTAGACCTGGAGTCGCTGCGCCACGAGATCGCGCTCGTTTCCGACGACGCGTTCCTGTTCAGCGCCTCGCTTCGCGACAACATCGCCTACGCGCGGCCCGAGGCCGCCGATGAAGAGGTGGCCGAGGCCGCCGCGCGCGCTGGGCTTACCGAGGTGGTCGCGGGCCTGCCCGACGGCTACGACACGCTCGTGGGCGAGCGCGGCCTGACCCTCTCCGGCGGCCAGCGCCAGCGCGTGGCGATCGCGCGAGCGCTGCTGGCGGCGCCGCGGGTGCTGATCCTGGACGACGCCACGTCCAGCGTGGACGCCACGACCGAGAGCGCGATCAAGAAGGCACTTGCCGAGGTCATGGAGGGCCGCACCACGTTCGTGATCGCGCACCGGATGTCCACGATCTCGCTGGCCGACGAGGTGATCGTGCTCGAGGACGGCCGGATAGCCGCGCAAGGCACGCACGACGAGCTTCTCGAGCGCTCGCCGCTGTACCGCGAGATCGCCGAGCGCGGCCTGCCGGACCCGCGCGTGCTCGCGGCCGCCAACGAGGGCCGGCAGGTCGCGGGCCTGTGAGCGGCCTACGCGCCAACTGGGCGACTGTGCGGGCCGAGCGCGGCCGCGCCCGCCGGCTCGGCAAGCTGGCCGCGCTGCTGCGCCCCTACCGCGGCCGCGTCGTGCTGATGTTCATCACGCTGGTGATCGCGACCGCGGCTGCGCTGGCGCCCGCCTACCTGGCCGGGCGCGCCATCGACGCGGGGATCCGCGACAAGGACACCACGGCGCTCACCTGGATCATGGTGGCCTTCGTGGGCGCGGGCCTGGTCAACTTCGCCGCCACCTACGCGCAGACGTACCTGACCAGCTGGGTCGGCCAGCGCGCGCTGCAGGACCTGCGCCGCCAGATCTTCCGCCACCTCCAGCGGCTGTCGATCGGCTTCTACTCACGCAACAAGGCGGGCGTGCTGATCTCACGTATGACCAACGACGTGCAGGCGCTGGACCAGCTCGTAACCGACGGCATCGTGACGCTGTTCTCGGCCTCGCTGACGTTGATCGGCACCGCCGCGATCCTGATGGCGATGGACGTCAAGCTGGCGCTGATCACGTTCACGGTGTTCCCGGTGCTGGCGATCGCCAGCGTCGCCTTTCGGATCGCGTCGGCGGACGCCTACCGGATGACCAGGGAGAAGATCGCCTCGATCACCTCCTATCTCCAGGAGACGCTCTCGGGGGTGAGGATCGTGCGCGCGTTCGGCCAGGAGCCACGGCACGAGCGCCAGTTCACCGGCCTCAACGACGAGAACCGCGACGCGAACATGAAGACCGTCTACCTGAACGCCGCCTACTTCCCGTCGGTAGAGCTGCTGTCCGCCGTCGCAACCGCGGTGATCCTGGTCTATGGCGGCAACCAGGTGGTCGACGGCGCCGTGTCGATCGGCGTGCTCGCCTCGTTCGTGTTCTACCTGGCCACGTTCTTCGACCCGATCCAGCAGCTCTCGCAGCTGTACACGACCTACCAGTCGGGCATGGCTGCGCTGGACAAGATCTTCGGGCTGTTGGCCGAACAGCCCGAGATCGAGGACGCACCCGGCGCGACCGAGCTGCCGCCGGTCAAGGGCCAGATCGACTTCGACGGCGTTTGCTTCTCATACGGCAACGACGAGGTCCTGCACGCGATCGACCTGCATGTGCCGCCGGGCCAGACCGTCGCGCTCGTGGGCGCCACGGGCGCGGGGAAATCCACGCTGGCCAAGCTGGTGGCGCGCTTCTACGACCCCACATCGGGCCGGATCGCCATCGACGGCCACGACCTGCGCGACGTGACCGAGCACTCGCTGCGCTCCCAGCTGGGCACGGTGCCCCAGGAGGGCTTCCTGTTCTCCGGCAGCATCCGCGAGAACATCGGCTTCGGCGCCCCCGAGGCGGGTGACGAGGAGGTCGAGGCCGCGGCTCGGGCCGTGGGCGCCAGCGAGTTCATCGAGCGGCTTCCCGGCGGCTACGACACCGAGGTCGGTGAGCGCGGCGGCCACCTGTCCGCCGGCCAGCGCCAGCTGGTCGCCTTCGCCCGCGCCGCCGCCGCCGACCCACGCGTGCTGATCCTCGACGAGGCGACCTCGAACGTGGACGTGGCGACCGAGGCGCGGATCGAGCACGGCCTGCGCCGGCTGCTGGCCGGGCGCACCGCGATCGTGATCGCGCATCGGCTGTCGACGATCCAGGACGCCGGGCGGATCGTGGTGCTCGAGCACGGCCGGATCGCCGAGCAGGGCACGCACGACGAGCTGCTGGCCGCCGGCGGCGCCTACGCGCGGCTGTACGAGGACTGGGCGCGGCAGGCAGCCGCGTAGCCCCTAGCGCCGGTCCTGGCTCGGCGGAGCCGTCACTGAAACGGCGTAGATGATCTCGAAGGCGGCGTCCACGACCTCGGTCAGCCGCTCGGCCCGGCCCTCCTCGACCACCTCGAGCATCAGCTCGTTGATGCCGGCCACGATCGCGGTGGCCACCGCCGGGCTGATCGGGCGCACGTCGGGCCGGTCGCGAGCGGCCTGCTCGGACAACCGTACGAACGTGTCGGCGTGGGCCTTGTAGGCCTGCCGCCGCACCCGCAATGCCTCGGGCCCACCGGCCTGGACCTCCAGCACCAGCGTCCGCGTGAGCTGGGGGCTTGACGCCGCGACACGCATGTAGGTCAGGCACGCGGCGCGCGCCTTGGCCTCCCAGGTGTCCTCCTGTGCGATCGCCTGGTCGATCACCCCCAGCATCTGGTCGGTGATCGACATGGCGAGCGCGGCGAAGCACTCGCGCTTGTCGGTGAAGTACTCGTAGAAGGTCCGCTTGGACACGTGCGCATGGCGAACAATGTCGGCCACCGTGGTAGCGCCGAGCTCCTTCTCGGCGAGCGCGGACGCGAGTCCGTTGATCAGACGCCGGCGATAACGATCAGATCCGCCGGAATCCCCTGCGCGCGCCTCGGTCCCAATGATCGCGGACATCGGTTTCCTAACCCTACGCCAGCGTGGCCGAGAGTACGGCTACCACGATTGGCGGCCTCCGGAAAGCTGAACTAGATTTGGATAGTCGTTAACGAAAGGCGAGGGTAGGCATGCGACTGGCGCGCCGCTCATCTCACGCGTCGGTGATCGTGAACGGACGCGCCAGCGGAAGCGTCGATGCCTCCGACCTGCTCGCCGAGGTGGTCGACCACGTCCGCGCTGCGGGCGCCACGGCCGACGGCCTGGTCACCCACGATGAAGACGAGCTCCGGGCGGCGCTCGAGCGGGCCGGCGATCGCCGCGCGGTACTCGTCGGCGGCGACGGCACGCTGCACACCGCGCTCAACCTGCCGATCGAGTTGCCCGAGCTGGCACTGGTGCCGGCCGGGCGGGCGAACAACGTCGCACGTGCCCTCGGCATCCCCAGCGATGCCGGCGCCGCCGCCCGGTTGGCCGTCAAGGGTCCGGCAGCCGCCCTCGACACCCTGCTGGTGGAGTCCAGCGGACGCTCGACGTACACACTCGAGGCGCTCAGCGCCGGGCTCCAGGCCGATGCCCGTGGGCGCTACAACGGCCAGAACTCGGCCGATCTCGCAGCCGGCGTGCGCGCGCTGGCGAATGCCATGCGCTCCTACCATCCCTACCCGGTCGACCTCGAGATCGACGGGGAACAGGCGTTCGCGGGCAGTGCCGGCCAGGTGTTCCTGGCGAACATGCCCTACTTCGGCTTCGGTTTCAGGGTCGATCCGTACGCCGACCCCTCGGACGGGCTGCTGGAGGCGATCGTGCTCGAGGCTGCGTCGCGGGCATCGGCGGCGAAGCTGCTGATATCGGTCTACCGGGGCCACCACCTCCAGCGTGCCGGCGTGCACGTCAGGCGAGGGCGTCGCGCGCGCCTCTCGGGACCGCTGCCGATGGCTTCGGACGGCGAACCGCTCGGAATCGGGTCGGCGACCATCACGATCGACCCCGACCGGCTGCGGCTGGTCACCCACGGCCTCCCGATGGAGGCGTCATGGCAAGGGTGAGCGGTCCAGCCGGGGGCGCCGCAGGCTTTCTGGCGGCGTTCGGGATGGCCGCGCTCGGAGTCGGAGCAGCGCGAGCCATCACCACCTCGTATGTACCGGTACTGCTCGAGCGGATCCAGGACAACCCGGCGCTGATCGGCGTGGTGATGCTCGTGAACGCCGGCGCGGGGTTCGCCGTGCCGCTCGCGGTCGGTGTGTGGACGGACCGCCACGGCGGCGGGCGCATGGGCCCGAGGCTGCCGTTCCTGGTCGCGGGCGCCGTTCTGACGAGCGTGGGCCTCACCGCGGTCGCGCTCGGGACCGAGAGCTCCTATCTCTTCCTCGCCCTGGCGGCGGCGATCGTCTACGTGGGGCTCAACGCCGCCGCCACCGCCCACCGCGCAATCGTGGCGGAGTCGTTCGAGGACGGACGCCGGCCGGGCGCGACCAGCGCCCAGGAGACGGCGATGCTCGTCGGGGCGCTTGCCGGTGTCGTCGTGGGTGGGTTCCTGATCGACTCAACCCCCTGGCTGGTATTCGCCGCTACGGCGCTTGCGCTTCCGGCGCTGGCGATAGTGACTGTGCGGGCGACGCTGGGACGGCTCGGGCCCGGGCCGGGCGGACGCCGGACACCTGCCGCGCCCAACCGTGGCGGGGGACGCGACCTGCTCGGGGCGTTGCAGGTGCGCGGCGCACGCGAGGTCCTGCTGGCGCAGATCATCTGGGTCGGGGCCTACGCGGCCCTGCCGGCCTTCTTCATCCTGTACGCCGACGACGTGCTCGAACTGGGGGCCGGGCCTGCATCACTGATGCTCGCCGGCTTCGGCCTCTTCACCGGCGGCGCCATGGTCATCGCGGGCCGCACCGCGCCGGAGCGCGTCTACCCGCTGCTGTGTCTGGGCGCGCTGGCGCTCGGCGCCGGCCTCGCGGTCTCAGCGCTCGGCGGCAGCGTCGCGGCCGTGAGCATCCCGTTCGCTGTCGCAGCCGTGGGCGCGGGCCTGGTCACGGCGCTCGGATTTCCCTACTTCGCCCGCTTCATCCCCGACGGGGAGTCGGGCCGCTACACCGGGCTGTTCTTCTCGGTGCGGGCGATTGCCACGGCGGTCGCGCTGCCGCTTGCCGGGCTCGCGATCGAGCTTTCGGGCAGCTACCGGTCGCTGCTGCTGCTCGGTGGCACGGCGCTGCTGGCGCTGATCCCGCTCGGCATTGCCGAGCGCGGCCGCGCCGCCGCGCCCGATCGCCGCCGGTCGCCACCCGCCCGTCTTGCCGCGGTAATCCCCTGCCATGAGTCCGCATGCCTCGAGCGCGTTGTGGTGCTGACGCTCGCGCAGGTCGACCGCGCCGTGGTGGTGGCCGACGGCTGTTCGCCGCTGCTCGGCGACGAGCTGCAGCGGATCGCGCGGCTGCCACGGGCGCAAGTGGTGCGGCTGGAGCGCAACGCCGGAAAGGGCACCGCCGTGGCCGCCGGGATCGACGCTGCGCTGAACTCGGATCACCGACCCGACGCGGTCGTGGTGGTCGACGCCGACGGCCAGCATCCGCCCGAGCGGATTCGCGAGCTCGCCGCCGCGGCCGCCGGCGCCGATCTTGTCATCGGCGATCGGCTCGGCGAAGTGGCCGCGATGCCGCGCGTGCGCCGCTTCACCAACCGTGTCTCGAGCACGCTGCTCAGCGTGGTCACCAGACGGCGGGTGCGTGACTCGCAGTGCGGCATGCGCCTGTACCGCAGCGAGCTGCTGGAGCGGGTCCCACCCCCGCCCGGGCGCTACGAGGCCGAGACGCTGCACCTGCGCGCGATGCTCCGTGAGGGCGCGCGCGTGGCGTGGGTGCCGATAGCGTCGATCTACGGCGACGCCCAGAGCTCCTTCCGCCCGCTGCGGGACACGCTGCGTGTGCTCGCGGCGATCGTGCTGCCCGCCGCGCTCGTGCGCCGGGCGGCGTCCGCGTGGCGGAGGCGGCGCGGCGAGCGGGACCGCGGCGTGGCCTGGCCGGAACGGGACTTCTGGCGCATCTGGGGCGTGCGGCTGGCCGCGATCGTGATCGGCACCTGGGCACTTGCCGCGTTCATCCCGCTGATCGAGGCAGCCGACCACAAGCTGTTCGTGGCGATCAACTCGGTCGGGGCCGGGCCCGACTGGGTCTACCAGACGCTCGATCCGCACAGCCGCAACTACATCCTGCTCTGCCTGGCCGCGGTGCTCGTGGCGCGGCTGAGGTGCCCGCCTCGGGTGCTCGGCGTGGCGGCCGCCGTCGTGCTCGCCGCTTTCGTCTCCGATGTACTGGTCCAGGCTGTCTACCTGGTACATGACCGCGCCCGGCCGGAGGAGGTGCTGGGCGGCCAGGCGCTGCTCACCAACGGGCGGCACTGGTCGCACATCGCCTCCTTCCCCAGCGGGCACCTGACCGTGACCACCGCGATCGCCGTCGCGGCGATGTCCACCGTCCCGGCGCTGCGAGCGCCGATGTGGACCTATGTGGCGGTCATCGCCGTGACCAGGATCACGTTCGGAGCCCATTTCCCGCTCGATGTGGCCGTCGGGATCGTGTTCGGCTACGAGGCCGGGCGCTTCTCGGCTGCCTTCATCCAGGCGACCGGGCTGCTGCGCGGCCCGCTGGCGGACGCCTCGCCGCTGACGCGGCCACGCACGCCCGGCTTGAGACCGCGGCCGGCCGGCGGCCCGGCGTGGACCCGCTCGAATCGATCGGGCTAGACGGCCGGCTCGGGCGCGCGGCCGCGCTGGGGCCGCTGGATGCCGAGCACCCTGACGAGCCCCCACGAGCCCAGCACGAGCAGGCCGCCGGTCAACCAGCCGGCGAGAACGTCGGTCGGGTAGTGCACGCCGAGGAAGACGCGTGACATGCCGACCGCGAGGACGATCACGCCACCAACGAGCCCGACCGCCACACGGACCCGGTCGCGGCTCGCGGCCCGGATCAGCAGGAAGGCGAGGGTCGCGTAGACCGCCATGCTCGTGGCCGAGTGACCGCTTGGAAAGCTGAATCCGCCGGCGTGTACGAGCTGGTCATCGGCACCGGGTCGCGGCCGCTCCACGACCTGCTTGATCACCTGGACTGTCAGCTGTGCGGCCACCACCGACAAGACGACCATCAGCACGCCGTGCCAGTGCCGCAGTAGGGCGAGCACCGCGGTCGCCGCGGCGGCGACCAGCAGCGCGATCTGGGTGCTGCCGACGGCCGAGACGAACAGCGCGGCGCCGGTTCCGGCCGTCAGGGCGGGCCGGTCTCGCAGTCCCTCGACGGCGAGGCTGTCCAGCCGCGGCAGGGTGACGGTGTGCGTCACGGCCATGCCGAGCACGGCGACCACCCCGGCCATCAACGCCAGCCACGGCAGGAACGACTTGTGGATGTAGCGATTCAGTGGAGGCATGGATGGGCGTGGCGCAGCCCTGCCAGCGAGTTCGGCGCCTGCGAAGCCTCACCTCTCTCGATACCCATGACGGCCACCGATCAACCACCGGTGCCGTCAACCACGGCAGAGTGCTACTGGGGGACAGGGATTCGAACCCCGATTACCTGGACCAGAACCAGGCGTCTTGCCGTTAGACGATCCCCCAATCGAGACCGGGACGATAGCGATTTCCGACCGAGCCCGATGGGAACGTATGTTCGTGACGGTGACCTAGCCCGCGGCCGTGGCCCGGCCCGCGAATCGCTCGGTCACCGACTCCTCGATGCCGATGTCCAGCACCAGCAGGACCTCGTCGCCGGCCTGTACGACCGACTCGCCGGTGGGCACGAAGCCGCCGCCGTCACGCAGGATCGAGATCACGAGGGCGCCCTGGGGCAGACCGAGGGACTGCACCGCGACGCCGTCGGCGGCGGACCCCTCGGCCACCTCCATCTCGATGATCTCCAGCCGCTCCTCCTTGAGGTCCAGCAGGTGCACGAGGCCGTACTTGGGAACCTCGTGTTCGATCAGGCGCATGATCAGGTCGGTGGCGGACACGGCGGGCTTGACGCCCAGTAGCTCGAAGTGCTGGAGGTTGCGCGGGTTGTTGCAGCGGGCGACCACGCGCTCGACGCCGTACTTCTCCTTGGCCACCTGGCAGATCAGGATGTTGTCCTCGTCGTCGCCGGTTACGGCGATCACGAGGTCGGCGCGCTCGATGCCGGCGCGCTCCAGGATCCAGAGCTCGGTGCCGTCGCCGTACTGGATGTTGTGCTCGAGCTCCTCTTCGACCACCTCGTAGCGGCGGCGGCTGGCCTCGACGACCGTGACCTCGTTCTGCTTGTCGATCAGCTCGCGGGCCAGATTCCAGCCAACCTTGCCGGCGCCGACGATCAGGACGTACATCAGGCTCTCACCCCGCGGCGCTCGGGCTGGCCGCCGACGGCGCGCTCCAGCATCTCGATCGCGGTCTGGGTCGGGCAGATCGTCTGGAGGCCCTGCTCGGCGTACCACCTGGCGCGCCCGGGGTCGAGCACGCGCACCACGACCTTGGCGATCGAGAACCGGCGCTGGGCGATCTGGGCGATCACCAGGTTGGTGTTGTCGCCATCGGTGGAGGCCACGAACGCATCGGCGTTCTCGATCCCCGCCGCGAGCAGCGCGTCGATCTCCAGCGCAGTGCCGACCGTGAACGAGCCACCGAGGTCCTCCCAGCTCTGCTCCTGGCCGCGGTTGAGCAGCGCGATCGCCTCGGGGTTCTCATCGAGCACCGACACCTCGTTGCCCGCGGACAGCATGGATTTGGCGACGGACGAGCCAACTCGGCCGCAGCCCACGATCAGGACGAACACTGCGCGCACAATAGCGGCGCGGAGCCGGTCAGGACGCGGTCTGGGCGGGCGATGGCTCCGCCGCCGGCGCATCGGCGGGCGGCGCGGTCAAGATGACCTTGCACGGGGCCTTCTCGACCACGTAGCGCGTGGTATCGCCCGCGAACCGGTCCTCCGCGCTGGCCTTGCCGCCGAAGCGGGCGCCGCCGCGGGTACGGCTGGGAGGCTCGGCGGCCAGCACGATCGCCTCCACCCCGCGTCGCTTGGCCTCGGACACGATCGCCGCGCCGGCGGAGCGCCCGCGCACGGTGGCGGTGGCCACCTCGACACCCTCATACTCCTCGCCGACCTCTTTCGCCCGCGCCAGCGCCTCACGGCCGGCGGTGACCTTGTCCGGCGCCACGCGGGCGTCGATCGGCAGCGACATCGGGATCTCGAACACGTACAGGGCCTCGAGCATCGCGCCGCCCTCCCCCTCGTCGGCCTCGTCTGCCGCCAGCCGCCCGGCCGTGCCCACGATGTCGTCGTCAAGCGCACCGCCGAAGACCGGGACCAGGATGCTGCCGTACGCGGCCTCGTGCCGGGCCTCCTTTAGCGCCGCCTCGGGGATCGTGAAGCGCTTGGTCAGCGGCTTGCCCTGGCTGCGGCGGTAGACCACGTACAGCCCCAGGCCGGCCAGCATCCAGATGCCACCGGCGATCCGGGCACCCTCGTGCAGCACCACGACCGTCACCCAGCCCGCGCTGCCCATCAGCGCGCCGAGCGCGGCCGGAAGCGGGATCGACCCGCCGCCGACCGGCACGCTAAGCGGGATACGAAACGGACGCGCCCGGTCGGGCTCGCGGAAGCGCAGCACGATCACCGACAGATGCGCAATCGTGAACGCCAGCATCGCGCCGAACGCGAAGATCCCGGCCAGGAAGTCGATGTCGTTCGAGAGCGCCAGGCCGAAGCCGATCACCGCCGCGAGCGCGATCGTCACGTAAGGCGTCGAGCGGCGGGCGTCGAGACGCGACAGCAGGCTGGGGATCTGGCGGTTGGTGCCCAGCGAGTACGCCAGCCTGCCGATGCCCAGCATCTGCCCGTTCACCGCCTGGACCAGGACCAGTGCGCCCACGAAGCCGACCACGTAGCGGGCCGCCTCGGCGAGCCCGGCCGGCTCGAACGCGGACACCACGCCCAGCACCGGCGCGTCGATGTAGCGCCCTCCGAGCGCGGTGCCGTCCTCGCCGGCCGGCACCGCCATCAGCGCGATCACCGACACCGCCACGTACAGGACCAGCACCGATGCGGCACCGACCAGGGCCACCCGGCGCAGGTCGGAGCGACGGACCTTTACATCGGCGGCAAGGCCCGAGGCGGCCTCGATGCCGGTGCACGCCACCGTGGCGATCACCATCGCGAACACCAGATCGTCCACCGCGGGCATCGAGCCGAGGTCGATCGAGTCGGTGATCAGCGCCAGATCGAACAGCTGGGCGGTGCCGACCACGAGGATCGTGGCGAACACCACCAGGCTGACGAGCGACAACCGCAGCACCACCTTGTAGCGCTGCGCCGAGACCCCCTGGAAGTTCATCCAGGCCACCCAGCCGATCGTGGCCGCCGAGATCAGGATGGCCACCGCCCCGTCGTCCGCCTCGCCCCAGAAGGCGCCGAGGTAGTGCGGCACGGCCACGGCGCCGATGGCCAGCACGATCAGGAAGTCCAGCAGGATCGCCCAGCCGGCCACGAAGCTCCACAGCTCGTTGAAGCCGTAGCGGGCCAGTGCCGCGGCGCCGCCGCGCTCGGGGTGGAGTGAGTTTCCCTCCACGTATGTGAGCATCGTCAGCACGAAGAACAGCGCGCCCACGGCGAACACGAGCGGAGTCAGGCCCTGGGCCTGGCCCGCCACCACTCCGAGGATGTAGTACAGCGACGAGCCCACGGCCGCCGCCGCGATCGCGAACAGCACCGGCTGGCCCAGTCCGCGCGCGATCCGCGTCTCGGTGTTCACCGCGCTCTCCCCCGCGGCCACACCCCGGCCACGTAGAGGCGCCCCACCCCCGCCAGCACGAAGAGAACGCCGAGCACCACGCCGAGCGCCAGCGGGCCGCCGCCGCGGGCGAGCGTGCTGATGACCATCGCAATGCCGATCAGGCACACGGCGGCGCCGAGGACGCGGCCGGAATGCATCAGCGCGCGCTCCATCAGGCGGTCGCCTTTGCCTTCTTGTCCTCGCGCATGCCTACCGACGAATCGATGATCACCCGGCAGGGCCGCTCCGCCAGCACGGTCTCGAGCGTACGCCCGAACAGCGAGCTGCCGGCCCGCTTGGCGGGCAGCGGCATGACGATCGCGCGGGCGTGGATCTCGCGTGCCTCGCTGACGATCCGCCGGCCGGCGCCGCCGGCGCGCACCTTCTCGTAGTGACCGGTGACCCGCCGGCCGCCCCTGACCCGCGCCTGGTCCACGGCCGCCTGGGCCTTGGCCTCGGCATCCGGCATCGTCGCGTCGATGGGCGCGTTCTGGGGCACGCTGATGGTCACCAGCACGTGGATCCCGCGCCGGCGCCTGGCCGCCAGGCGCACCGCCATCGCAATCGCCTCGCTGGAGTAGTTGCCGTCCTCGAAGGCCACGAGGATCGACTCGTACTCGACCTCGTGCTCCACGATCGGGTCGGGCGTGATGATCTTCTTGGTCTCGGTGGGCCTGAGGCCCAGATGGCGCCGGTACAGGAAGTAGACGGTCATGCCGAGCGCCAGCCACAAGCCGCCGAACACGAGCACCACGAAGTTGAGGAACGTGACAGCGATGAACGCGGCCAGCGTCCCGAGGCCGCCGAAGATGGCGAACAACGGCAGGTCGTGGCCTCCGACCTTGAGGTTGCCGGGGCCGCGGAACGGACGCTCGGCGTCGGGCTGCCTTATCCGCAGCGCGATCACCGAGGCGTGCGCGACGGTGAACGACAGCATCGCGCCGAACGCGTAGACCGTGCCCAGGAAGTCCGCCTGGCCGGGAAGCATCGTCAGGCAGGCGATGAACCCGAACACGCCGATCGCCACATACGGCGTGCGAAAGCGCGGGTGCAGCTGGCGCACCTTCTCGGGCAGCTGGCGGTACTGGCCCATCGAGTAGCTCAGCCGCGACAGGCCGATCAGGCCCGCGTTCGTGGCCACCAGCAGGATCGTGGCGGCCAGCAGGCCAACGTATCCCTTCAGGAACGTCTCCGGCCCGGCGCTCAGGCCCAGGTTGGTGACCAGCCCGGTGATCGGGTCGCCGGCGAAGCCGCCCTCGGAGGCCGGCTCGCCGAGCGGCGTCGAGCCGTCCTTTACCGGCATCGCCGACAGGGCCACGGCGGGCAGCGTCAGCGAGATCGCCATGACCGCGGCCACCACCCGCTTCATCGCTGCCGGAATCGTCTCCGCCTGGTCACGCGCCTCCTCGGCCATGTTCGAGATCGTGTCGATTCCGGTGAAGGCGACCATCCCCACCGGGATCGCGATCAGGAAGTCGTTCAGCTTCGGCGAGACGCCGAAGTCGACGTTGTCGACGAGCGTCTCGGGCGAGAGCACGAGCACCGCGCCCAGCAGCACGATCGCGACCTGGGTGACCAGGTCCATGATCGCCAGGAAGATGTTCAGGCGGGCGGCCTCCTGGACGCCGACGACGTTGACGGCGCCGAGCACCACGACAACCGTGATGCCAAGGATCACGTCCCCGGGGCTGGTCTTCAGCGGCTCCCAGAACACGCCTAGGTAGTGCGGCAGGAAGAACGCCGAGATGGCGACCGTGATGATGTAGTTGAGCATCTGGCCCCACGCGGTGACCGCGGAGACGGTCTCGTTGAAGGCGTGGCGCGCGAACGAGGACGAGCCGCCGGCCTCGGCGTACATCGTGGTCGCCTCGGTGTAGGTGATCGCCGTGAGCACGAAGATCACGCCGGCGATCAGGAAGACCACCGGCGTCATGCCCAGCGCGAACACCGCCACCAGGCCGAGCGCGTAGTAGATCGAGCTGCCGACGTTGCCGTAGGCGGTGCTGAAGAGCGCTCCCGTGCCGAGCACGCGCTCCAGCCCTTGGTTCTTGGGGCGGTACTCGGCCATAGCCGAGCGAGAAAGCTACTCCTGTACGGCCGGCTGGGTAGGAGGCGGGTCCGTTACCGCGCTGTCACGTTTGTGGCGTCGGTGTGACCAAACCGCCGCCGGTACCGGGCGCCGCCAACCGTGCGGCTCTACTTACGTACCGTGGAGGTACGTTTCCAGAGCCACACTGGCCGGGCGCGTAACGGTCGAGCGACAAACCCAACGACCACGTGACAGCGACGCCAAGCGCGGCCCCAGCGGCCGTCCGCCCACCCAGCCGCAAACACCAACCCACGGCAAGCCTCTAGGCGCAGTCGCGGCCGAGCCCACCAGCGCACTCAACCGTTGCCGGACCGTTACCGCCGGACCTTGTCCTGTAACCCCGGCCCGCCCATGCTTGGTGGTTCCTCGCCGGCTGGGATGACGAGGACGCCAGCGCCATCAAGAAGGCAATCCTCACGGCCAATGAGGAGTCCAGCAAGCCGGACTACTTCGAGCGCCTTCAGGCCCAGGCGTCAGGGACCGGCGGTAAGGCCGGTCCCTGAGCGCGCTAGCTGATGCTGATGCTCAGACCAGGAACGGGATGATCAGGATCGCCACGATGTTGGCCACCTTGATCATCGGGTTGATCGCCGGGCCGGCGGTGTCCTTGTAGGGGTCGCCGACGGTGTCGCCCGTGATCGAGGCCTCGTGCGCCTCGGAGCCCTTGCCGCCGAACTCGCCGTCCTCGATCAGCTTCTTGGCGTTGTCCCACGCGCCGCCACCGGCGGTCATGGAGACGGCGGTGAAGAAGCCGACGATGATCACGCCGATCAGCAGGCCGCCGAGCGCCTGGTAGGACAGCAGGCCGACGACGACGGTGATCACGATCGGGATCAGCGCGGGAAGGATCATCTCCTTCTGGGCCGCCGCGGTCACGATGGCCACCGCGCCGCGGTAGTCGGGCTCCTCGGTGCGGTCCATGATCCCCGGCTTCTCCTTGAACTGGCGCCGGACCTCGTCCACCACCAGTCCGCCCGCGCGGCCGACCGACTCGATCGAAAGCGCGACGAACAGGAACACCATCATGCCGCCGACCAGCAGGCCAACGAGCACCTCGGGCTGCGAGATGTCGAACCCCTGGAGGGTCACGCCCTCCTTGGCCGCCTCCTCGCGCAGCTCCTCCACGAACGCTGCGAACAGCACGAGCGCGGCGAGCACGGCGGACCCGATCGCGTAGCCCTTGGTCACGGCCTTGGTGGTGTTGCCGACCGCGTCCAGCGGGTCGGTCACGTTGCGGACCTCCTCGGGCAGCTCCGCCATCTCGGCGATCCCGCCGGCGTTGTCGGTGATCGGCCCGAAGGCATCGAGGGCCACGATCAGCCCGGTCAGCGACAGCTGCGCCATGACGGCGACGCCGATGCCGTAGATGCCGGCAAGCTCGTTGGCCGCCAGGATGCCCAGCGCCAGCACGATCGCGGGAGCGGCCGTGGACTGGAAGCCCTGCGCCAGGCCCTGGATGATGTTGGTCGCATGACCGGTCTGCGAGGCACGCGCGGTGCTCTTGACCGGGTTGAAGCGGGTGGACGTGTAGTAGTCGGTGATCACGAACAGGAACGCCGTGATGGCGATTCCGATCAGGGAGCAGAGCCAGAAGTCGAAGCCGCTGGCCACACCGCCGCCGCCGGTGATCAGCGTGGACGCGCCCTCCTTGAAGGACAGGTCGTCCATCAGCCACAGCGAGATCGGCAGGAACGCGATCGCGGCGATCACGCCCGAGACGACCAGGCCCTGGTAGAGCGCACGCTCGACGTTGCCGGTCGCGCTCTTGACGGCGAACGTGCCGATGATCGAGGCGATGATCGACACGCCGCCGATGACCAGCGGGTAGACGCCGACGGCGCCGATGTTGTCGAAGGTCAGGACGCCAAGCAGCATCACCGCGACTGCCGTCACGGCGTAGGTCTCGAACAGGTCGGCCGCCATTCCGGCGCAGTCGCCGACGTTGTCGCCGACGTTGTCGGCGATGACCGCCGGGTTACGCGGGTCGTCCTCGGGGATGCCGGCCTCGATCTTGCCGACGACGTCGGCGCCCACGTCGGCCGCCTTGGTGAAGATGCCGCCGCCAAGCCGGGCGAACACGGAGATCAGCGAGCCACCGAAGCCGAGGCCGACCAGCGCGTCGATGGCCTCCTTCTCCTCGGTGCCCGTCGCCAGCAGCACGCCGTAGTAGCCCGCCACGCCAAGGAGCGCGAGGCCGGCGACCAGCATGCCCGTGATGGCGCCGCCCTTGAAGGCCACCTCGAGCGCCGGGGCGACGCCGCCGCGTGCGGTCTCGGCCACGCGGCAGTTGGCCCGCACCGACACGTTCATGCCGATGAAGCCGGCCGCGCCCGAGAAGGCGCCGCCGATCACGAAGCCGACGGCAGTGCGCAGGTCGAGCGCGATCGCCAGGATGATCGCGAGCACGATCGCGACCACGCCGATGATCTGGTACTGGCGTGTCAGGTAGGCGCTTGCGCCCTCCTGGACGGCCTTGGAGATGCGCTGCATCTCATCGTTGCCCGGCGACTTGGCCAGAAGCCAGCGCGAGGTGGTGTATCCGTAAACGACGGCAGCACCGGCGCAGACGAGCGCGATGATGATCCCGTAGTCGGTCAGAAAGTCGGTCAAGGGAAGAAGCCTCCGGTTGAATCGCTGTCAGGCGGGCCCGGGGCCGCGACAGAAGTGTGCGCCTAGTGGACGATCGCGCTGGACAGAGCCGTGGCGCAGGAATCGTCCGGCTGAGGCCCCACCGTCGGCACCGCCCGGAACAAAAGCGCGCGCAGCTTATCGAGGTTGTCGGAAAAAACGCGGAACGCCTCCTCCGCCGACACCGGCGGGACCTCCGGCATGCCCTCCAGACCGGCGTCGTAGTCGGTCACGAGCGAGACATTGGCGTAGCAGAGCTCCAGCTCCCGGGCCAGCCACGCCTCCGGGTACTGCGTCATGTTCACCACATCCCAGCCGGCCTGGGCGAACCAGCGCGACTCGGCCCGGGTCGAGAAGCGCGGGCCGGCGATGACCACCACGGTCCCGCCGTCCACGACCGGGATCTCCAGCTCGCGCGCAGCCGCGAGCAGCCTGGCGCGGAGGTCGTGGCAGTACGGGTCGGCGGCCGACACATGGGTAGTCGCGGGCCCGTCGTAGAAGGTGTCGGCGCGGCCGCGGGTGCGGTCCACGTACTGGTCACAGACCACGAAGGTGCCCGGCGCCAGCTCCGGCTTGAGCGCGCCACAGGCGCTCGGCCCGATGATCCGCCGGACCCCCGCCTCCTTCATCGCCCACAGGTTGGCGCGGTAGTTGATCCGGTGCGGGGGCAGCGAGTGGGCGTCGCCGTGACGGGGCATGAACGCCACCGGCGTGCCGTCGATCTCGCCCATCCGCAGCGACGCCGACGGCGCGCCGTAGGGCGTCTCGAGCTCGACCTCCTCGACGTCGTCCAACAGCGAGTAGAAGCCGCTGCCGCCGAAGATGCCTACGGCTTCGCGGCCATCCCTGGCCGCTGCGCGGGCAGCTACTGGCCGGGTGTCCAAATCTTCGATCGCGCCTTAGCGCGCTCTGCATCTTCCCCCGCGGCGGGCTGCTGCTCGGGCTCGGACGCCGGCGCCTGCGCTTCGCCGCCGGGCGCGCCGGCCAGCCGCGAGTAGGCCATCTGGAGCTGCGACAGCGCCTGCTTGATCGGCTCCGCCTGGTCCTCGGGGCACAGCGGCGCCAGCGCCATCGCGCCGTCGATGGCCAGCTTTGCCTGCTGGAGATCGACATCGCCGGAGGCGTCCTGCCCGGGCTCGGCGGCCAGGCCGACGCGGCGGCCGGCCAGGTTGATCAGCGTGGCGGTGGTCTGCAGCACCACGTCCTCCACCCGGATGTTGCGCATCTGCTCCTCGAGCGCGGCGCGCATCTCCTCCTCGGTGGGCTCGCGTCCTTCTGCGCTCATCGGCTTGAGATGGGGAATCGAATCGACATCGTGTCGATCCTACCTCCGGGTCGCTGGCTCTGGCACCGATTCTCCGCCTGCGTAGGTGCGGCCCGCGTGGGCGACCTCCGCAGCGAAGACCTCGGGCATGGTCGCACCATCGGTCAGCGCGGCTCGCTGGCGCTGCGCGCCGTTGACCTCGGGCACGGCCAGTTCGAGCTTGAGCTGGGCGCGCGCGGGCGCGGTCCACGCCATCAGCCGGTCGCCGATCGCGGCGGCCGGGAACTCCTCGAGCCGCTCGGTGTCGATCATCCGCCCGTCAAGGCCGCAGCGGATGGCGCGCCAGAAGTTCTCCTCGATCAGTCGCCCGGGCGGATCGGCGAACTCGACGCCGGCATCGTGGTCCGCGGCCGCCTGGGCCACGCACGCCACGATCAGGCCGGCGAGCGCGGTGGACTCGTCGGCGCCGGCCTGGGAATCGCAGATCCTGACCTCGACGGTGCCGAACGAGTGGTGCGGGCGCACGCTCCACCAGAGCTGGGTGTGCTCGACGATCGAGTTGGTGCGCACCAGCAGGTCCACGTAATCGGCCCACGCCGACCAGCTGCCGAACGGCTCTGGCACCCCGCAGCGCGGGAAGCTCTTGGTGAAGATCTGCGAGCGCACGGAGTGCAGGCCGGAATCGCGCCCGTCGAGGAAGATCGAGTTGGCCGACACGGCAAGCAGCTCGGGCAGGATCGGCCGCAAGCGGTCGCAGACGGCGATCGCGCGGTCGGCGCCGTTGACGCCCACATGCACGTGCAGGCTGAAGGTGTTGTTACGCCAGGCCACGTACTTCAGGCCTTCCTCGACCCGGTGGTAGTGCTCCGTGTCGATCACCGTCTGGTCCTGCCACGCGCTCCACGGGTGCGTGGCGGTGGCCGACAAGATCGCGTCCTGGCGCGCGGCCAGGGCGAACAGGCGGGCGCGGTGCTCGCGCTGACGCGCGATCGCGTCGGCGAAGTCGGCGCCGCGGCCGGATGTGATCTCGATCTCGGACTCGATCAGCTCGCCGGCCACCGACTCGGCCAGCAGCGGGTCGGACCGCGCCGCGTCACGCAGCTCCACGAACCGGGGGACCAGCTCGCGACTGTCCGGATCGAGGATGCCGAACTCCTCCTCGATGCCGACGGTGAAGTCCTCGGAGGCCTCGAAGATCTCCCGGGCTCGCGTCATGTCCAGCATTGGTCAGGCCAGGTAGAAGTAGAGCGCGTACAGCAGGTCCACGGCGGGCGAGGAGGCGTGCACGGTGACCTCGGGCGGCACCTGGAGCAGTGCCTCGGAGTAGTTGAAGATGATCTTCACCCCGGCCTGCACCAGCTCGTCGGCAACCTGTTGGGCGGCCGCGGTGGGCACGGCGATCACGCCGACCACGATCTCCTCCTCCTGCACCACGAGCGCCAGGTCGCTCGCCGAGCGGACGGTCAGGCCCTCGCCGACCGCGGTGCCGATCTTTGCCGGATCGGTGTCGAACAAGGCCACGACGCGAAAACCGTGGTCGGCAAAGATGCTCGAGCCGGCGATCGCCTGGCCCAGGTGGCCGGCGCCGAACAGGGCGATGTTGTGCTGGCCGCTGGTGCGCAGGATCTTGCGGATCTGCGAGACCAGCGAGTCCACGTTGTAGCCCACCCCGCGCTTGCCGAACTTGCCGAACCCGGACAGGTCACGCCGGATCTGGGTGGAGTTGACGTGGGTGTAGTCGGCCAGCTCCTGGGAGGAGATCGTGTCCTTGCCCATCTTCTTGGCCTGGGTCAGCACCTGGAGGTAGCGCGAAAGGCGCGCGGCGACGCCGATCGACAAACGCTCGCCCGCCGGAGGCGGGACGGCAGGGGCACCCGCCATGGGCTCGCGAAAGCTCACGGCCCCACTCTACCGAGCGCCGAACGCACCGAACCGGCGTCGAAGCCCAGCTCCAGCACGTCGCGGCCGTCGAGCGCCAGGACAGGGACGCGCTCGCCGTACTCGCGGTTCAGCCGCGGATCGAGGGAAACATCGAGCACCTCGAGCTCGAACCACTCCTCGTCCCTGACGGCGAGCAGCTCCCCGTAGGCCTCCTCGCACAGGTGGCAGCCGGCCCTGCCGTAGAAGGTGGCCCTCACGCCACAAGCCTGGCCGCGGCGTCCAGCGCCAGGTAATCCGGGTACTGGACTGGCTCGGAGAACCGGGCCGCGGCGGCGATCATCGCCGCGTTGTCGGTGCACAGCTCGCGCGCCGGGATCCACACGCGCACACCCATCTCCGCGGCGCGCTCGGCCAGCGTCGAGCGCAGCTCGCTGTTGGCCGCCACGCCGCCGCCGATGGCCAGCCGCGCCGTGCGCTCGCGGCCGACCGCCTGGGCGGTCCGTGCCACCAGGGCGGTCACGATCGCCCGCTGGTAGGAAGCGGCCAGGTCGGCCCGCCGTTCCCGCGCCTGCTCCTCCCCGATGTCGCGGATCGCGTACAGCAGCGCCGTCTTGACGCCGCTGAAGCTGAAATCGAGCCCGTCCCCTGGCGCGGACCGGGGGAAGTCGAACGCGTCCGGGTCGCCCTGCCGGGCCAGCCGGTCGAGCTCCGGGCCGCCGGGGTAGTCAAGGCCAAGTAGCCGCGCACCCTTGTCGAACGCCTCGCCGGCCGCGTCGTCCAGCGTCCGGCCGATCACCTCGTATGCGCCCGGCTCGTCCACGCGCGCCAGGAACGTGTGCCCGCCGCTGGCCACGAGGCACAGGTAGGGCGCCTCGATCGGGTCGTCGCCGAGCGTGCTGGCCACCACGTGGCCGTGCAGGTGGTCGACGGCCGCGAGCGGCAGCCGGCGCGCGGCGGCGAGCGCCTTCGCCGAGGCCACGCCGACCAGCAGCGCGCCGATCAGGCCCGGACCGCGGGTCACGGCCACGCGCTCGATGTCGTCGAGCGTCACGCCCGCCTTCTCGAGCGCGTCGGCGGTCACGGCGTCGATCAGCTCCAGGTGGTGGCGCGAGGCCAGCTCGGGCACCACGCCGCCATAGCGGGCGTGCAGCAGCCCCTGGGATGAGATCACATTCGACGCGATCGACCCGCCCGCCGACACCACCGCCGCGCAGGTGTCGTCGCAGCTGGTCTCGAGCGCCAGGATCACGCCCGCGCGGCGCGCGCCGCGGCGGGGGCGTCGCCGCCGTTGGCGGCGACCTCGGCGGTGCGCCACATGATCACGGCGTCCTCGCGGTTGTCGTGGTAGTAGCCACGACGGCGGCCGGCGTCGCGGAACCCGAACTGCTCGTAGAGCCGGATCGCATCTGTGTTCGACGCGCGCACCTCCAGCGTGTACTGCTCGCCGGGCGCGTCGGCCTCGGCCAGTAGATGCTCGATCAGCGCGGTCGCGAGCCCCTCGCGGCGCAGGCGGTCGTCCACCGCAACGTTCATCACGTGCCAGATCGTGTCGTAGCGCGAGCAGATCAGGTAGGCGACCAGCCGCTCACCGCGGGTGGCGGCAAGGCAGATGCCCGACGCCTTCGACAGCTCGAGCACGAACATCGCGAGCGACCACGGCGTGGTGAACGCTCGCCGCTCGATCGCGATGACCTGGGGCAGGTCCGCATAGGTCAGGCGGCGGATCTCGGTTTGCTCGCTCACGGTGCTTGGACGTCGGGTTGGCGCAGGTAGCGCGGGAGGACGGCCTCGGCAGGCGTGGCCGGTGTGCCGAGCGCCAGCCGGCAGATCGCCACCGCGCTTGGCACGTGGGCCTGCTGGTCGGCCGGGACGACTCGCACGCCGCCCGCCTCGAGGGCGTCTGCCCATCGTAACGACCCGTTCCCCGCAGCAAGCGGTGTCAGACCCCCTTGGTGCAGGCGTTCGGCGATCGCCTCGGGTGTGGCCGCGAACGGCGCCCAGCGCTCGTGGTCGCCCTCGTAGAGGGCGGCGAACAGCTCGCCGCGGCCGGCGTCGATCAACGGCAGCGACAGCGGCGCGGCGATGCCTGCCGTCAGCGCAGCCAGCGAGGACACCGCGCGCAGCTCCAGATCGTGCGCCGCGGCCAGCGCGCGCGCGGTCGCCACACCGATCCGCAGGCCGGTGAACGCGCCCGGCCCGACCCCCACCGCCACCGCATCCAGGTCGCCCCAGTCCAGCCCGGCGTCTGACAGTGCGGCGACGGCGCGCGGCAGCAGCTCGGCCGAATGCGCCGGTCGGCCGCCCAGCTCCGCCGGCTTGGGGTCGTGCGCGAAGGCCTCGCCGTCGGCCCGGAGCACGGCCGCGGCGCTGGCCGGGGTCGATGTGTCCAGGCCCAGCAGGTTCACGCGATCACCACCGTCCGCCGGTCGCCGCCGGCGTGCTCGAGCCGAACCCGGGCGGCCACACGCGCCACCGCCGCCTCGCCGACCGCGGGCCACTCCACGAACCCGATCCGCTCCGGGGTCAGGTAGTCGGCCAGCAGCTGCGGGATCCTCACCCTCCAGCGTGGCCAGCCGGTACAGGTCGAGGTGGGCCACCTCCACGCGCCCGGCAAGCACGTGGCCGATCGTGAACGTCGGGCTGGTCACAGGGCCCTCGACCCCGAGCGCGCGCGCGGCGCCGCGCACGAACGTGGTCTTGCCCGCACCGAGGTCGCCGCTGACGAGCACCACGTCGCCGGGCTCGAGCCGGGCCGCAAGCGCGGCACCCAGCGCCTCGGTCTCCGCGGCGGATGTGGACTCGTGTGTCACGGGAAGAGTGTGACCAGGGCGACGATCCGAGCCTCGGGTAGTCCATGGACTACCCGAGAGTCGAATCGATCAGCCGAACAGGCCGAGCTGGTCGTCGGCGTGGGCCGCCTCCGGCGCCGGCTCCTGCTCGACCGGCTCGGCCAGCAGCGCCGGTAGCTTGGCGAAGTCCTCGCGCAGCTGCTGCTTGACGCTCGGCGTGCGCAACCCTGCCGCCGGGTGGAAGATCGGGAACAGCTGCACCGTACGCGCACCGAGCCGGCGCTCCTGCGGCTGGCCGTGGACGCGCGTGATCCCCTGCGGCGATCCGGTCAGCAGCTTGGTGGCGAAGTTGCCAAGCGTGCAGATCACGCGCGGCTCGATCAGCTCCACCTGGCGCTCGAGGTACGGACGGCACGCCTCGATCTCGTCGGGCTGCGGATCGCGGTTGTCGGGCGGGCGACTCTTGAGCACGTTCGCGATGAACACGTCGTCGCGGTCCATCCCCTGCTCCTGGAGCAGCTCGTTGAGCAGCTGCCCGGCGCGGCCCACGAACGGGATCCCCTGCTGGTCCTCGTGGAAGCCGGGCGCCTCGCCGACGAACATCAGGTCGGCGTCCGCGTTGCCGGCGCCGAAAACGACCCGTGTGCGGGTCGCGTGCAACGGACACCGGGTGCACGCGCGCGCCTCCTTGTAGAGCGCGACGAGGTCCTCGCGGCGTTCGGCGGCGGGGCGGCCCATCGCCCGCCAGCCTACGGGTTCGCGCGTCCGTGACGAACGTCACGGTGTGGCGCGCGCCGCCCCGGGGAGTATCCTGTCTGAAGCAGGCCGCTACCCGTCTCGGGAGTGGACCTAGCTCTTACATCGCCGCGCCCGCCGCCGGGCCGGGGAAGATGACCCAACCGATCGCCACAGATCAGCCGTTCACGCCCCAGCGCGTCAGCGTGGTGGGCCCCGGACGCCTCGGCCGGGTGCTGGCCGCCGCGCTCGGCCAGGCCGGTTACGAGGTCGCGGGCCCGCTCGGCCGTGGCGAGTCGCCGCCGCGCGCCGACGTCGCGCTGCTGTGCGTGCCCGACGGCGAGATCCGGTCCGCCGCCGAGACACTGTCGGGGTCCGCTCGGATGGTCGGGCACACCAGCGGCGCGACCCCGCTCGCCCCGCTTGCGATCGCCGGCGCGGACCAGTTCGGCCTCCACCCGCTCCAGACCTTCACCGGCAACGAGACCCCGCGCCACCTGCTCGGCGTGGGCTGTGCGATGGCCGGCTCCAGCGCCGCCGCGCTTGACGTTGCGCGCGAGCTTGCGCTGAGCCTCGGCATGCTGCCGTTCGAGCTGAGCGACGATCAGCGCCCCGCCTACCACGCCGCCGCATCGGTGGCCTCCAACTTCCTGGTCACGCTGGAGGCGGCCGCCGAGCAGATCGCGGCCGGCGCCGGGCTGCCGGCGGACCGGGCGCGCACGCTGCTCGCGCCGCTGGTGCGTAGCACCGTCGAGAACTGGGCCGAGCTGGGCCCCGAGCGCGCGCTGACCGGTCCCGTCGCCCGTGGTGACGACGAGACGGTGGCCGCCCAGCGGGCCGCCGTCGCCGAGACCGCGCCCGAGCTGCTGGCCCTGTTCGACGCGATGGTGGACCGCACCCGTGTCCTGGCCGGCGGGGGGCCGGCGTGAGGACCGTGCGCACCGTCGCCGATCTGCGCGCCGCGCTGGCGCCCGAGCGGGCCGCCGGACGCAAGGTCGGACTGGTGCCCACGATGGGCTTCTTCCACGAGGGCCACCTGTCGCTGATGCGCGCCGCGCGCGCCGAGCACGACGTGGTCGTGGTGTCGCTGTTCGTCAACCCGACCCAGTTCGGCCCCGGCGAGGATCTGGATGCCTACCCGCGCGACGAGCAGCGTGACGCCGAGCTGGCCGAGGGCGAGGGCGTGGATCTGCTGTTCGCACCCGCGCCCGAGGAGGTCTACCCGGACGGCTTCGCCACCGAGGTGCGCGTGACCGGCCTGACCGACGTGCTGGACGGCGACCCCGCCCGCCGCGGCGCGGCGCACTTCAACGGCGTGACCACCGTCGTCTGCAAGCTGCTGAACATGGTCGGCCCCGACGCCGCCTACTTCGGCCAGAAGGACGCCCAGCAGGCGCTGGTGATCGGGCGGATGGCGCGCGATCTGGACGTCCCGGCCCGGATCGAGGTCCGCCCGACGGTGCGCGAGTCCGACGGCCTCGCGATGAGCTCGCGCAACGCCTACCTGGACCCCGGCGAGCGCGAGCGCGCCGTGGCGCTCAGCCGCGCGCTGACCGCGGCCGACGACACCGTGGCCGCCGGCGAGCGCGCCGCTGGGCCCGTGCTGGCCGCCGCGCGCGCCGAGCTGGCCGCCGCCGGCATCGAGCCGGAGTACCTGGAGCTGCGCTGCGCCACCGATCTTTCCCCAGTCGAGCGTGTGAACGGTTCGACGCTTCTGGCCGTAGCCGCGCACATCGGCCGTGCGCGCTTGATCGACAACATCGTCCTCGGAGGGACGCGCACATGAGACGGACCATGCTCAAGTCCAAGATCCACCGGGCCACGCTCACGGGCAGTGACCTGAACTACGTCGGCTCGATCACCATCGACCCGGACCTGCTCGAGGCCGCGGACATCCGCGAGCACGAGCAGGTGCATGTGCTGGACATCGACAACGGCGCTCGCTTCGAGACCTACACGATCCTGGGCGCGCGCGGCTCGGGTGACATGCAGGTCAACGGCGCGGCCGCACGGCTGGTGCACACCGGCGACAAGGTGATCGTGGTCAGCTACGCCGAGTACGACGAGGCCGAGCTGGACGACTACGAGCCGCGTGTGGTGCACGTGAACGCCGACAACGGCATCGTCACGGTGGATAACGTCCCGAGCGATTTGGCATCCATGCCAAATCCCTCCCACACGGTGAGCGAGCTGCTGACATGAGTGCGCGACCGAAGGCCGAGGCCCCGGCAGCCAAGGGCAAGCCGGTGACGCTGTCGGCGCTGGCGCAGAAGAAGGCGCTCGGCGAGCCGATCGCGATGGTCACCGCCTACGACTTCCCCAGCGCCCAGGTGGCCGAGGAAGCCGGCGTGGACGTGGTGCTGGTGGGCGACAGCGGCGCCATGACGGTGCTCGGCTACCCCAGCACGGTGCCGGTGACCACCGATGAGATGCTGATGCTGGCCGCCGCGGTCCGGCGCGGGCTGCGTACACCGATGCTGGTGGGCGATCTGCCGTTCGGCTCCTACGAGGTGTCCGACGAGCAGGCGGTCGCGACCGCGCAGCGGTTCGTCAAGGAGGCGGGCTGCGACGCCGTCAAGCTCGAGCGCGGTGGCAGCTCGGTGGCGCGCGCCAAGGCGATCATCGGCGCCGGCATCCCCGTGATGGGCCATGTGGGCCTGACGCCCCAGACGGCGACCGCGCTGGGCGGCTACCGCTCCCAGGGCCGCACCGCCGAGCGGGCGCTCGAGGTGGCCGAGGACGCCCTCGCGCTCCAGGACGCCGGCTGCTTCTCGATCGTCTTCGAGGCGATCCCGTCGGACCTGACCGCGGAGCTGATGCCACGGCTGGAGATCCCCGTGATCGGCATCGGCGCCGGCCCCGCGACCGATGGCCAGGTGCTGGTGTTCCACGACCTGCTCGGCATCTACGACGGCCACGCCGCCCGCTTCGTCAAGCGCTACGGCGAGATCCGCAAGGCGATGATCGAGGGTGTGGAGGCCTACGCGGCCGACGTGCGCGAGCGCCGCTACCCGGAGGCCGAGCACGGCTACACGATGGCGCCCGACGAGCGTGAGCGGCTCAGGGAGCTGCTGGCCGAGCGCGTGTAGCCACAGCTACTTCGGGGGAGGTGGCGGGTTGCGTTAGCAACCCCAACCACCTCAGGAGATCCCCGCAATGCAGAAGCTGAACCTGATGCTGCCGTCGCCCGCGATGGTCGTGGCATGCGTCGCTCTGTTCGTCGCGTTGGGTGGCTCGGCGTACGCGCTCGGCACCGGCGTGATCGACGGCCGCGAGGTCAAGAACTACTCGCTGACCGGCAAGGACGTCAAGAAGGACGGCATCGGCGGGGTGACCGTCAAGGAGTCGCGCCTCGGCACCGTGCCGTCGGCGGAGGCGCTGAGCCACTCGGCGACGGTGACGGGCGCGGGTCAGGCCGTGCGCGGCAAGGGCGTGGTCACGGCGGTGCGGGTCGGCAGCGGCCGCTACCACGTGGCGTTCAACCGCAACATCCAGGGCTGCGTGTCGGTCGCGAGCGTGGGCGATCCCAGTGCGGCCGGCCCTCCGTCGGGTCAGGCCACCACGTCGTTCCTGGCCACCAACCCGAACGCGTTCGTCGTACGTACCTCCGACGGCGCCACCGGCCAGGCCGAGAACCGCGGCTTCAACCTGATCGTGACCTGCTGAACCTTCAGCCGTACTGAACCTCGCGTAGCACCCGCGCGGGCGCTCCCGCCGCGATCGATCGCGGCGGGAGGTCCTGTGTGACCACGCTGTTGGCGCCGATCACGCACCGGTCGCCGATCGTGACGCCCGACGTGACCACCACGTTGGCGCCGCACCAGACGTTGTCGCCGATTCGCGTCGGCCCCTTGCTGGTGAAGCCCTGCCAGGTCACCGGCGTGTCCGGGTCATCGAAGCGGTGGGCGCCGTCGGTGACGAAGCAGCCGTTGGCGAACATGCAGTGGTCACCGATGCTGACCAGCTCCACCGCCGCGACCATGCAGCCGATGTTCAGGAACGTGCCGGCGCCGATCTCGATCCGCGCCCGATCGGGAGCGGTCAGCCACACCTGCGGCTCGAACAGAGTGCCCTCCCCCACGCTCAGGCGCTCCTCGCGCAGCATCTCGAGCACGTTGCCTTGGACCGGCCAGCGCGCGAACGCGCCCCGGCGCGCCATCTCGCGATGGATGGCAAGCCGGTTCCACGGAAGCGCGTTGCGCTCGTACCAGCGCCACTTCTGCAGCCACAGCTTGGCCCGCGCGCGCTCCACCTGGCCCAGCTTCGCAGACGCGTAGGCTCGTGGCGTGGAGCGACTACCGCTGCTGTACGACGAGGATTGCGGGGTGTGCCGGGCGCTGCTGGGCGTGGTGCTGGCCTGGGATCGCGACCGGCGGCTGCGGCCGCTGGCACTGAGGTCGCCGGAAGCGGACGCGCTACTGGCCGACGTTCCGGCCCGGCGGCGCATGGACTCTTGGCATCTCCAGGGACCAGACGGGCTTCGGTCGGCCGGTGCCGCGTTTCCCGATTTGTTCACCGTTCTACCGGGCGGCTCACCGCTGGCCGCGCTGGCGCTGCGCGCACCCGGAGCCGCCGAGCGTGCCTACCGGCTGGTGGCCGACAACCGCTCGCGCCTCTCGCCGCTGGTGCCGGCCGGGCTCCGGGACCGCGCCGACGGGCTGATCGCCCGCCGGCGCTGACCGGCTAGCGCCTGACGATGCGGAAGGCGGCGCGCTTGAGGGTGCTGGTCTTGCGGGCGGGGGTGGTCGCCCGGGCGGACAGGCGGTACACGCCGGGCTTGAGCTTGCGGTTGCGCAGCCGCCCCCGGAACGTGAACCGGTTGTCCCCCGGCTCGCCGGCGATCTTCCACGACCCAGAGCGCCTGACCCAGCGCGTACAGCGCCGCCGACTGCGGTTCGATCGGCGGGACTTCACGCACCTGCGCCCGACACGGCGTCCGCGGGTCTTGATCTCGACCCTGAAGCGCGTCGAGGCGGTCTGGGACAGCGAGAAGCGGACCCTGGTCCCGGTTCTGGCCGACGCGATGGCGCGGCCGGAGCGCGCGGCCCTGAAGCGCTTGCGCGAGAGGACCAGCTTGCCCAGCTTCGGCGTGCCGGTTTCATCTGCCGCAGGCACACCGGGGCTCACCGGGGCGGGGGTCGGATTCGACGCCGGCGTGGGCTGGCGGAAGTTGTCCAGCCGCGCGGTGCCGTAGGACGCCAGGCCGACTGCGGTCCCGGTGCCCGCCCCGGCCGGATAGTCGGAGCCGAAGCTGGCTTCGGGCACACCGTCGAAGTTGGTGTCGATGTCCAGCGTCAGACGGTCGCCGACCACGAAGACGTGCAGCCGCCCGCTGGTGAACGCCGGGATCACGACGCTGCTGGGTGTGGGCGTGCCGGCACCGTTGTTGCCCACGTAGAAGTAGGCGCGGTTGAAGCCGCCGGGGTTGTTCTGCTGGACCTTGACGAACAGGTTCTGGGTGAGCGCGCCGTAGCGCAGGACCACGCCCGCGTACTGGACATTGTTGCCGTTGGTGGCCACGTCCACGCATACCTCTGTGGCGGTGAAGTCGTTGAACGTCGCCAGCCCGGCCGTGGCGTTGGGGTTCGCGGCTCGCTGCCCCGTTACGGCCACCGACGGAGCCCGCTCGGTCCAGTTGCCGCCCAGGTTCGGGCTGTCGCCGCGGTCGAAATCGTCAAGCGTGGTCCCGCAGGTGTATGCCCATGCGCCGGGAGCGGCCAGCAACAGGCCGAGCACGGCAACCGCAAGTGCCACCGCAGACCTCACCCCCACCCTTCGCGGGGCGGTCCCCGGTCGCGACGTCGAAGTTGTTTCGCGGGAGATCATGGAGTCCTTGTGCCGGGGTATCTGGCGTTCGGTGCAGCCTACGCCTATGTGCGCTTTGTTGCATGGCGGCGGAAGCGACGTCCCCGCGCGGATGTCCGGCGACTCAGGCGGCTGCCGCGACCTGCGGCCGCCGCCTGCCGGCGCCTGGCTCTACGATCCCGTCGGCCAGGAAGCGGCCCGTGTACGACTTGTCGGCCTTCGCGGCCACCTGCTCGGGGGTGCCCTGGGCGACGATCGTGCCGCCCTCCTCGCCGCCCTCGGGACCCATGTCGATGATCCGGTCGGCGGTCTTGATCACGTCCAGGTTGTGCTCGATGACCACCACGGTGTTGCCCGCGTCGACCAGCCGCTGGAGCATGTCGAGCAGCCGCTGCACGTCGGCGAAATGCAGGCCGGTGGTGGGCTCGTCGAGGATGTAGAGCGTTCGCCCGGTGGCCACCTTGGACAGCTCGGAGGCGAGCTTGACGCGCTGGGCCTCGCCGCCGGAGAGCGTCGTGGCGGGCTGGCCGAGCCGGACATAGTCCAGGCCGACGTCGTGCAGCGCCTGCATCTTGCGCTTGATCTTCGGGATGTGCTGGAAGAAGTCGACGGCCTCCTCGACGGTCATGTCGAGGATGTCGGCGATCGTGCGGCCCTTGAAGCGGACCTCGAGCGTCTCGCGGTTGTAGCGCTTGCCGTCGCACTGCTCGCACGGCACGTAGACGTCGGGCAGGAAGTGCATCTCGATCTTGATCTGGCCGTCGCCGCGGCAGACCTCGCAGCGGCCGCCCTTGACGTTGAACGAGAACCGCCCCGGCTTGTAGCCGCGCGCCCGCGCCTCCTGGGTGCGTGAGAACAGGTCGCGGATGGCGTCGAACACGCCGATGTACGTGGCCGGGTTCGATCGCGGCGTGCGCCCGATCGGCGACTGGTCGATGTTGATGATCTTGTCGACCTGGTCCAGGCCCTCGATCCGCCTGTGCGCGCCGGGGCGCTGCTTGGCGCGGTGCAGCCGGTTGGCGACCGCCTTGTAGAGCACCTCGTTGACCAGCGTGGACTTGCCCGAGCCGGAAACCCCGGTGACGGCGCAGAACGTGCCGAGCGGGATCTTGGCGTTCACGCGCTGGAGGTTGTTCTGGGCCGCACCGTGGATCTCCAGGTAGCCGGCCGGGCGGCGGCGCTTGCTGGGGATGGCGATCTCCGCGTTGCCGGCCAGGTACTGGCCGGTCAGCGAGCCCGCGACCTTCTCGATCACGTCGACCGTGCCCTCGGCCACGACCGCGCCACCGTGCTCGCCGGCGCCCGGGCCCATGTCGACGATGTGGTCCGCGGCGCGCATGGTGCCCTCGTCGTGCTCGACCACGATCACGGTGTTGCCGAGGTCGCGCAGACGCTCCAGCGTCGAGATCAGCCGCTCGTTGTCGCGCTGGTGCAGCCCGATCGAAGGCTCGTCGAGGATGTACAGCACGCCTACGAGCGACGAGCCGATCTGCGTTGCCAGGCGGATCCGCTGCGCCTCGCCACCCGAAAGCGTGGACGCGGCGCGCTCGAGCGACAAATAGCCCACGCCGACGTTGTCGAGGAACCGCAGCCGCTCGTCGATCTCGCGCAGGATCAGCCGCGCGATCGCGCGGTCGGTGTCGGTCAGCTCGAGCGCGTCGAACCACTCGATCGTGCGCCGCGCGCTCATCGACGTCAGCTGGTCGATGCCAAGACCGCCGAGCTTGACCGCCAGCGATTCGGGCCGCAGTCGCGAGCCGTGGCACTCGGGGCACGGCCGCACCGACATGTACTCCTCGATCTTGTCGCGCGACCAGTCCGAGTCCGTCTCGCGGTAGCGCCGCTCGAGGTTGTGGACGATGCCCTCGAAGCGAGTCATGTAGCTGCGCTTGCGCCCGTAGCGATTCTTGTAGCTGACGTAGATGCGCTCGCCGTCGGTGCCGTTCAGGAAGGTGTCGCGCACCTCCTCGTCGAGGTCCTCCCACGGTGTGTCCAGGTCGACCTCCCACTTGTCGGCGATCGCCTGGGTCATCTGCTCGTAGTAGTTGGAGGCGCTCGTCGACCAGGGCAGGATCGCGCCCTCGGCCAGCGACAGCGACGGGTCGGGCACGATCAGCTCGGGGTCGATCTCCATCTGTGAGCCGAGGCCGGTGCAGCGCGGGCAGGCCCCGTGCGGCGAGTTGAACGAGAAGATGCGCGGCTCGAGCTCGGGCATCGACGTGCCGCAGTGCAGGCACGCGAACCGCTCGCTGAACGTCTTCACCTCGCCGCTGTCGACCAGCTCGAGGTCGACCAGGCCCTCGGCGAGCCCGACCGCGGTCTCGATCGAATCGGTCAGCCGCTTGCGCAGGTCGGAGCGCATGACCAGCCGGTCGACCACGACCGAGATGTCGTGCTTGTAGCGCTTGTCGAGGTCGAACTCCTCCTCGAGCCGGTGCAGCTCGCCGTTGACCTTGACGCGCGTGTACCCCTCGGCGCGCAGTTCGTCGAACAGCTTGCCGTATTCGCCCTTGCGCCCGCGCACCACCGGCGCCTCGACCATGAACCGCGTGCCCTCCTCGAACGTCATGACCTGGTCCACGATCTGCTCGGCGGACTGGGCGGCGATCGGGCGGCCGCAGTTGTAGCAGTGGGGCTGGCCGATCCGGGCCCACAGGAGCCGTAGGTAGTCGTAGATCTCGGTGACCGTGCCGACCGTGGAGCGCGGGTTGCGCGAGGTGGTCTTCTGGTCGATCGATATGGCCGGCGACAGCCCCTCGATCGAATCCACGTCGGGCTTGTCCATCTGGCCAAGGAACTGGCGCGCGTAGGCGCTCAGCGACTCGACGTAGCGGCGCTGGCCCTCGGCGTAGATGGTGTCGAAGGCAAGCGAGGACTTGCCGGATCCGGAGAGTCCGGTGATCACGACCAGGGAATTGCGGGGCAACCTGACGTCGATGTCCTTCAGGTTGTGCTCCCGCGCCCCCGAGACGACGAGCTCGGCCGACGGGTTCACATAAGCGAGTCTACGTACCCGCGTGGACCGAACGCCTGTTCGCTTTGGGTTGGCGAGCGGCTATGCCGGTCCTGGCGAAGATCGGCGTCGATCCCGGCGGGCCCATGGGGCCTCGTGCTTGGTGGTGTCATAGACCACCTTCGTCCCCGCGATCCGGTCGTGCCAGCCCTGACGGGTCGGCGATACCAGGATCGCCAGCACGCCGAGCCCGGCGGGTAGGACGGCCAGCGGCAGCGCGAACACCCGCTTCAGCGCCCGGCGCAGCCCCAGCGCGCTGGTTCCCCCGGCCTCCAGGTGGATGCTCAGCAGCCGCATGCCGGGTGTCTGCCCCACCAGCGCCCAGAACGCGGCCAGGATCGTTCCGCCCATCAGTACGCCGAGGACGCTGAAGCCCAGCAAGCCGAGAACGGAGAGGCCGTCGTTGTCACCGAACGCGAACGGGATCACCGAGGCGAGCAGGCCGGAGCCGATCGACAGTGCCCCCGAAAGCAGCCCGAGGTCGATCGCCGCGGCGGCCACGCGGGTGACCATTCCGACCTCGGTCGTCTCCTCCTCGACCGGAGTTCGGCGCATCAGCCTGTGCGCAGTGCGCTCGAGCGCGTCGTCCAGCCGCTCGGTGACGGCGGTCAGGCGGTGCCCGAGGTCGGTGACCAGGCCCATGCCCTGCTCGGTGATGGCGGCGCGCACCTCCGGCGCCTCGGCGATCCGCTCGACCAGCATCTGCGCCTTCGGGCTGGCCAGGATCTCCGCCCACACGCGGTCGGCCACCTCGGTGTCGAGCGCACGGATGACCACGTCGGCCACCTCGTCGCTGGCCAGCGCCCGCTCGACGGCGTTCTCGATCGCGTGCTGAACCGTGCCCTCATCCAGGCCGCGGGCGAGTGCCCGCTCCACGGCGGGGCTGCGCATGGCGCGCACGATCGCCTCCTCGATCGCGTCCTCGACCGCCCTGTCCACACCGGTGGCGCCGGCCAGCCGCTCCGCGCCGCGGGCGCCGGCCTCCAGGAGACGGGCGGGGGCCGGCCGCCTCCGATCGGGGGGAACGGACATCAGAGGCTGAGCAGGATCAGGACGGCGATGACGAGCACCAGCACGATCAGCGCCCCGGCGGTCAGCCAGCGGAGGCCCTGGCGGCGGGCGGGGACGGTGCTCCGGCCCACGACGGGTGCCACCACCGGCCCCGGGCCGGCTCGGAGCCCCGCCGACGTGACGCTCGCTGACCTCGTCGCGCTCCGCGCGTGCCGCGTCGCGCTGCTCGCGCATCGCGTCCCGCTCCTTGGTCATCGCCTGGAGCGCGGCATCGGCCTCGCGGCGCGTGGCCACCGCCACGGCGAGCTCGGCCACGGCGTCGTCGCGCTCGGTCTCGGCCTGCGACCGCGTGGACGACGCCCGGTGGAGCTCGCGGGCGGCGTCCTGCCTGCCTCCCACCGCCTCCTCGCGACGGCGCTCGGCGCCTTCGGCCTCCTGCCTGGCGAAGTCGCGCTCGGCCTGGGCGGTGCGCAGCTCGCTGCGCACCCGGTCGGCGTCACCGACGGCCTGCTCGCGTGCCTGGTCGGCGGCGCGGCGGCGCGCGTCGGCAGCCGCAACCTCGGCGCGCATCTCCTCCAGCTCGGCCTGGGCCTTCTTCCACTGCTCCTTGGCGGCGTCGCGGGCCCCTGCCGCGGTGTCACGCTCGGCCCGCGCCCGCTCCAGCTCCGGGTCCAGCGGCACCTCGGGCTCGCGCTCGGCATCCTGCTCCCGCTCGGCCACCGGCGCCGTCGCGACCGCGGTGGCCGGGGGGCGGGCGGTGCCACCCGATCCCGGGTGGGGCAGCGACACGATCGTCTCGGACCCGACAGCCAGGTCGGCGTGCTCCAGCGCCTGGGGGCCGGACCAGGGGAATGCCACGACCCACTGCTCGCCCTCCTTGGCGATCCACGGCTTGTGCTCGAGCACCGCCAACAGCCGCCGCGGTCCGTCGGCGGCACGTACGTCCAGCGTGGGCCGCAGGAACACGCGCCCGCGGATTCCATGCCAGCGGCCGACGACCTCCAAACGCTCATCGGAGGCCCACTCGAACCGGTCCACCTCCAGCCTCAGATCCGCCATGACCAGCGGAGTCTACGGCCGATCAGCAACCGCTCAACGCACTGAAAGCAACTGGTCAGCCGGGGCATCGTCGTCGGTCAGGGGCGCGGAGCCGGCAGCCAGGCGGGCCACCGCCGCATGACCGAGGGGGCGGGCGCCACGGGCCCGGGAGCCGGCCGAGGCGGGCAGTGAACGGTCGGAGGCCAGCAGCACGAGGTTGCCGCCGACCGGGCCGGGCCGCGCCACCAGCCGAACGTCGCGGAAGACACGCAGCAGCGTTGCCGCCTCAGCGCGCACCAGGCGGAGCTCGCCGTCGTCGATCACGTTCAGCGCGTAAAGCCCGCCGGGGCGTAGCACGCGCCGGACCTCGCGCGCCCACTCGATCGTGGCCAGGTGCCACGGCACCGCGCGGCCGCCGAAGGCATCGCCAACGACGACATCGGCCGACCGGGTGCGCTGGTCGCGCATCGTCATCCGGGCATCGCCTTCGACCACGCGCAGCGCCGGCGACGTATGCAGGCCGAGCCGGTCACGCGCCAACTCGACGAGATCCCCGTCGACCTCGAGCACGCGCGATCGCGAGCCGGGCCGCGTGGCCGCCAGCCAGCGCGGCAGCGTGAACCCGCCGCCGCCGACGAAGACCGCGTCGAGTGGGCGGCGCGCAGGCGCAACCCCGGCGATCGAGTCGCCGAGCCAGCGCGTGTAGTCGAACTCCAGCCGGCGCGGGTCGTCGAGGTCCACGTAGGAGTGGCGCAGGTCGTCAAGCACCAGCGTGCGCCCTGACGCGCGCTCGGGGTCGTGGTCGATGCGGGCGCAGTGGTAGTCGGTCTCAGCGTCGCACGGCGGCGAGGCCACGGCGGTCCAGCCACCTGCGAGCAGCGCCCCGGCCACCACGAACACCGCTCCGTGCACGCGCAGCGCCAGGCCCATCGCCACCAGGATCGCGCCCACGGCGATCACGGACGTCGTGACCGCAAGCCGCGGCACCAGCACGAACCCGGTCACGAACGTGCCCGCGAGCGCGCCGGCCGTGGCCCAGGCCGACAGCCGCCCGAACACCGTCCCGCTGGAGCCCAGGTCGCGCAGCTGCAGCTTGGCGAGCGTGGGCGTGACCGCGCTGAGCACGGCGGCCGCGGGCAGCAGCGCCGCGAACGTGAGCACTAGCGCGCCGGCATCGCCGCCGCCGCGCAGCGACGGGCCCAGCAGGCGCACCACCGGCACGGTCAGCAGCGCCAGAACACCACCGCCGGCGAGCAGCCAGGCGAGCAGCCGGCGAGGGTCGACCAGGTCGGCCGCGCGCCCGCCAAGCGCCGCGCCCGCGGCGATCCCGGCCAGCACCGCGGCAATGATTGCCGTGGTGGTCTGGAGCGTCAGCCCGACGTAGGGCGCCAGCAGCCGGACGCCAAGGATCTCCAGCACCAGCACGGCGCCGGAGGCCAGGAAGGCCAGCGCCGCGGCCGCCTCGCGGGGCAGCGGCCCCGCGGTCGGCTCCGGGCTCAGGCGGCGTACCGCTTGGCGGCGCGGGCCTTTGCCTTGGCCGCTTCGACCTCGCGGTCCTTGGGCTGCGCGCTGGTGACCAGCCGGTCGAGCAGCTCACGCGTGACCGCGGTCACCTGCTCGACGGCCTGGTCGAACGCCTCGGCGTTGGCCTGCGACGGCTTGGTGGCGCCGCTGACCTTGCGCACGTACTGGAGCGCGGCGGCGGCGACCTCGTCGTCGGTTGCGGGTGGCTCGAAGTTGTGGAGGGTTCGGATGTTGCGGCACATGCCCTGATCGTACGATGTCGCCGTGGCGACGCACGCAGCCTTCCTCCGCGGCATGAACATCAGCGGGCGCCGGATCACCAACGACGACCTGCGCGCGGCGTTCGCACGGATCGGTTTCGAGGACGTCGGGGTCTTCCGGGCCAGCGGCAACGTGGCCTTCGACGCCGGCGGCGACGACGACCCCACCGCGAAACTCGAGGAGGGCCTCGAGGCCGAGCTTGGCTATGCGGTGCCCACGTTCGTGCGCACCGCGGAGCAGATGCGCGCGCTGGCCGCCGAGCAGCCATTCGACTCCGAGGTCGTCGAGGCATCGACGGGCAAGTTGCAGGTGGTCTTTCTGCGCGAACGGCCGCCGGAGTCGGTTCTGGACCGGGCCACCAAATCCGATCAGCTCGCCCTCGGCCCCGGCGCCGAGCTCTATTGGCTGCCGTCCGGCGGTCTGATGGAGTCCGGGCTGGGCATGGACGGCCTGGCCGACCTGGTCGGCGTGGCGACCACGCGCACCAAGGGCACGGTCGAGCAGATCATCAGGAAGTTCTTTGCGGACTAGCCCCGCCGGAGGTCCGTTGACGTTCTACGAGGTGGCCATGGATGGCTACCTCGTCGGCGGGCGTCCTTGCGGACTGAACCCTCGGCGGGAGGTCCGTTGACGCTCTACGAGGTGGCCATGGATGGCTACCTCGTCGGCGGGCGTCCTTGCGGACTGAACCCTCGGCGGGAGGTCCGTTGACGTTCTACGAGGTGGCCATGGATGGCTACCTCGTCGTCAACCTCTTATACGTCATCCGGTGCGGGCGGTCGGCCTCGTCGCCGAGCTGGTCGCGCTTCCACTGCTCGTAGGCCTCGAAGTTGCCCTCGAAGAAGTGGACCCGGGAGTCGCCCTCGAACGCCATGACGTGGGTGGCCACGCGGTCCAGGAACCAGCGGTCGTGCGAGACCACCAGCACGCAGCCGGGAAAGGCCTGGATCGCCTCTTCGAGTGCGCGGAGGGTGTCCACGTCGAGGTCGTTGGACGGCTCGTCCAGCAGCAGCACGTTGCCGGCGCTTCGCAGCAGCTTGGCCATGTGCAGCCGGTTGCGCTCGCCGCCGGAGAGCTTGCCGACCGCCTTCTGCTGGTCGGAGCCCTTGAAGTTGAACGACGACACGTAGGCGCGTGAGTTCATCTCGCGGTCGCCCACCTTGAGCTGGTCGGCGCCACCGGAGATCTCCTCCCACACCGACTTCGCGGAATCCAGGGCATCGCGCGATTGGTCGACGTAGGCGAGCTCGACGGTGTCGCCCACCCGCAACGTGCCCGAGTCCGGTTGCTCCTCGCCGGTGATCATTCGCAGCAGAGTTGTCTTTCCCGCGCCGTTTCCGCCGATGATGCCCACGATCCCCGCGGGCGGCAGCTTGAACGACAGATCCTCGATCAGCAGCCGGTCGCCGTAGCCCTTGGACACGTTCTCGGCCTCGACCACCACGTCGCCGAGGCGCGGCCCGGCGGGGATGTGGATCTCCACATTGTCCACCTTGGCGTTGCGCTCCTCGGCCAGCAGCGCGTCGTAGCGTGCCAGCCGCGCCTTGTTCTTGGTCAGTCGCGCCGACGCGTTCATGCGCACCCACTCCAGCTCGGCGGCGAGGGTGCGCTGGCGCGAGCTCTCCTGCTTCTCCTCCTGCGCCAGCCGCTTCTGCTTCTGCTCCAGCCAGGAGGAGTAGTTGCCCTCGAACGGCAACCCGCGGCCGCGGTCCAGCTCGAGGATCCAGCCGGCCACGTTGTCCAGGAAGTAGCGGTCGTGGGTCACGGCGACGACGGCCCCCGGGTAGTCGTGCAGGTGGCGTTCCAGCCACGCCACCGACTCGGCGTCCAGGTGGTTGGTGGGCTCGTCAAGCAGCAACAGGTCGGGCTGGCTCAGCAGCAGCCTGCACAGCGCCACGCGGCGGCGCTCGCCGCCTGAGAGCTTGTCCACCGGCGAGTCCCCCGGCGGGCAGCGCAGGGCGTCCATCGCGGTGTCGAGCATGGTGTCCAGGTTCCATGCGTCGGCGGCGTCGATCTTCTCCTGGAGCTTTCCGAACTCGTCCGCGGTCTCGTCCGAGTAGTTGGCGGCCAGCTCGTTGAAGCGGTCGATCAGGTCCTTCATCGCCCGCACGCCGTCCTCGACGTTGCCGCGCACGTCCTTGGACTCGTCGAGCTGGGGCTCCTGCTCGAGCAGGCCGACGGTGGCCCCCTCGGCCAGGTCGGCCTCGCCACGAACCTCGCTGTCCACACCGGCCATGATCCGCAGCAGGCTCGACTTGCCAGAGCCGTTGGCGCCCAGTACCCCGATCTTGGCGCCGGGATAGAACGCCAGCGTGACGTCCTTGAGCACCTCTTTGTCGGGCGGATGCACCTTGGTCAGGTTGCGCATCGTGAAGATGAACTCGGGCATGGGGCCTAGTAAAGCGAGGATGCGCCCGTGGCCGGCCTCAGCGCTCGTCCGCGAGCACGAGCTGGTCCTCCAGCCCGCTCACGCCAACGGCGGGGCCTTCGGCCGCGGATCGCCGCCGCTCGCGCAGCTCGAGCCGGCGTGACAGGCGTGAGAGCAGCAGGTTCACCGCCACGAACATCACGCCGATGACGATGAACACCTGGAGCACGGGCGCCGTGACCTCCTGGCCGAACTGGAAGCTGGAGACGAACCGGCCGTGCCGCATGACCTCCTGAATAGCGATGATGCTTACGAGCGTGGTGTCCTTGTTCAGCGTGATCAGCTGGGACACGGTTGCGGGCACCATCCGCCGGAGCCCCTGCGGCAGGATCACGTACCGCAGCGACTGGGAGTAGTTGAGTCCGAGCGCGGAAGCCGCCTCGCCCTGGCCGCGGTCGAGCGACAGTATTCCGGAGCGCATGATCTCCGCGATCACCGCCGAGTTGTAGAGCACCAGCCCGAGCATCGCCGCGAACACCCGGCCGGTCTGCAGCGCCTCGGGGAAGAACCCGGGCGAAGCGTCCTCATAGCTCTCCGTCCAGGCCACCGGGAGCCCGAGCGCGAGATAGAGCAGAATGAAGATCAGCGGCAGGTTGCGCCACACGTCGATCCAGGCCCCCGCCGCCAGACTGAGCGATCGCACCCGCGAGGTCCGACCGAGCGCCAGCAACAGCCCGAAGATCAGCGAGAGGACCATCGCGATCACGGCGATCGTGAGGTTGATACCGAAGCCCTCGAGCAGGAAGCGGGCGTTGTTCCCGGTCCAGAGCCACTCCCAATTGTCGGGGTCGATCAGGTACACGGGCTATCTCCGGATCGCGTAGCGCGTTTCGAGCCTGTGGACCGCGACCGTGGCCAGCCCGGTCAGGATCAGGTAGCCGACCGCCGCCCAGAAGAAGCTCTCGTTGGTCTGGAAGGTCGTGGAGTTCACGCTCCGTGCCTCCTGCAGGAGGTCGGGTAGCGCCAACAGCGATGCCCCGACGATCGCGGAGTTCTTGACCATCGCGATCGTGAGGCTGCCGAGGTGCGGGATCACAGTTCGGAAGGCCTGCGGCAACACGACATAGCGCAAGGTCTGCCGCTGATCGAGGCCGAGCGAGAGCGAGGCGTCGAGCTGACCCGGTCCGACGGCGTACACGCCCGACCGGAGCGCCTCGGACACGTATGCCGCGGTGTACAGCCCGAGGCTCGCGGTCCCTGCCACCCACGGCCCAATGTCCACGCCGGCACGGCGCAGGCCCGGGTACGAGATGAACAGCAGGACCAGCAGCGGGATATTGCGGAAGGTCTCGACGTAGACGCCGCCTAGCCGGTTCAGGGGCGCCACCTTCACGACGCGCATCGCTGCCACCAAGGTGCCCACGGACATCGCGATCACGAACGCGACCCCGACTAGGCGGAGGGTCACCCAGAAGCCCGAGGCGAACTCCGGGAAATACTCGGAGAGGATCTCCCAGAGCTCAGCCACAGGTCATCGTCGTCGGGTGCTCGGCTACTTGCTCAGGTCGAGCGCCTGCTGGAGCGTCATCGTCGGCGGCTCCTGCTTCTGCTTGGTGTACTGACCCACCCACTTCTGGTAGGTGTCGCCCCAGCGCCCGTCGCCCTTGACGTCGGCGATCACGCCGCTGACGAACTTCTGGAACGCCCTGTCGCCGTCCTTGACTCCGGCGCCGTAGGGCTCGGTCGTGAACCCCTTGCCGACCATTTCCAGGTTGTCGTCCTGGATGATCATGCCGGTGAGGATCACGTCATCGGTGGACACCGCGTCCACGCCCTTGTTCTGGAGCAGCTCGAAGCACTCCGAGTACGCGTCCACGAGCCGCAGGTCGGCGCTCGGGACCTCTTCTTTGAGCGTCTCCTCGTAGGTCGAGCCGCGGGCGGTGCACACCTTTTTCCCGCCGAGGTCCTCGATCCCCTTGATGTCCGATCCCTTCGGCACCAGGACTCGGCCGCGGGCGGTGTAGTAGGGCTCGGAGAAGTCGATCTCTTGGTCTCGCTCAGCGGTGATCGTCATTGTCGATAGCACCAGATCGACGGTGCCCTTCTGCAGGAACGGGACCCGGTTGTCGGAAACGGCCTCGACGAACCTGGGCTTGACGCCCAGCTCCTTGGCGATGACGTTGCCAATGTCGACGTCGAATCCCTCGATCTCACCGCTCTGCGGGTTCTTGACCCCGAACGGCGGCACGTCGTACTTCACGCCGATCTTGATCTCGCCCGCCTTCTGGAGCTTGCCCATCGTGGTGTCCGCCGGGTACTGCCGCGCCGACTCGCCGCCCCCACCGTCTTCGTCGTCGTCGCCGCCACAGCCCGCGGCGAGCACCGCGACCGCCAGCACGACGGTGGTGACCAGGAGCCACACCAGCTTGAACCTCCCCTTCATGTTCGCTCCTCCTCAGTGGTGAATGATCTTGTCCACGAACTCTCGAGCGCGCGGGCTCTGCGCGGCCGCAAAGAACTCCTTCGGCGGACCCTCTTCCACGATCTCGCCGTGGTCGATGAAGGCGATCCGGTCGCACACCTCGCGCGCGAAGCCCATCTCGTGCGTGACCACCGCCATCGTCATCCCCGCGCGGGCGAGGTCACGCATCACGTCGAGAACTTCCCGGATCATCTCAGGGTCGAGCGCAGACGTGGGCTCATCGAAGAGCATCAGCTTCGGGTCCATGGCGAGCGCGCGCGCGATCGCCACCCGCTGCTGCTGCCCACCCGAGAGATCGGCGGGGAACGCGGTCGCCTTCTCAGGGATGCCGACCCGGTCGAGCAGCTCGTGCGCCCGCCCCTCGGCCTCCTCCGGTGGCCGCCTCTTGGCCTTCATCGGTCCGAGCGTGATGTTCTGGATCACATCCATGTGCGGGAAAAGGTTGAACTGCTGGAATACCATCCCGATCTCGGTCCGCAGCCGGCTCAGCTCCTTCCCCGAGTCGCCGATCGGACTTCCCTCGAACCGAACTTCGCCTGAGTCGACCGGCTCGAGCCCGTTGATGCAGCGCAGGAGCGTCGACTTTCCGGACCCCGACGGGCCTGCGATCACCATCGCCTCACCTCGACCGAGCGTCAGGTCGATGCCCTTGAGGACCGCGTTGTCGTCGAAGCTCTTGTCGATGCCCACGAGCTCGAGCAGGGGACTCGTCATGGCTGGATCGTCCCCCGCCTTGGCCAGGTTTACACCCACGAGCTCAGGCATGGGCGCTACTAAAGCGACAATGGCGCGGTGACTCCTCCCAAGCTGAGCGATCGCGTCGAGCGCGCGATCGACGAGCGCACCGCCGAGGAGGAGCTCGAGCGGACGCCCGCGCCCGTCCGCAGGCGCCTGGTCACCGCTGCCTTCTGGCTGACGGTGTGCGGAGTGTCGCTGTACCTGGTGGGCCCCACGGTGCTGGACACGCTGGACGAGGCCGACCGGGTGCGCGGCATCGCGCCGGGCTGGCTGGCGGCCATGGCCGGGCTGCAGCTTCTGGCGAACGCGTGCCTGTGGGACGTGCAGCGGATCGCCCTGCACACGCGCGACGTGACGTCGGTGGCCACCTCGCAGCTGGCCGGGAACGCGCTGGCCAAGGTCGCCGCCGGCGGCGGCGCAATGGGTGCGGCGCTGCAGTACCGGATGCTCGTGCAGTCCGGTCTCCCGCGCGCCGCGGCGGCGTCCGCGCTGACCGCCACCAACCTGCTGGTGTTCGCCGTGGTGCTGGCGCTGCCCGTGCTGGCCGTGCCGGCGGTCGCCGGCGGCGCGGTCAATCACAAGCTGATTCAGGCCACGCTGATCGGCGTGATGGTGTTCATCGGCCTGTTCGCCGCCGGCGTCGCGATGCTGGGCTTCGACCGCCCGCTGCGGGCCACCGGGCGGCAGATGCAGCGGGTGCGCAACCGGCTCCGCCGCCGGTCGCGACCCGCGCGCGGGCTGCCGGACAGGCTGGTGGCCGAGCGCGACCGGATCCTGGCCACGCTCGGGCGCGACTGGAAGCGCGCGCTCGCGGCCACCGTCGGGCGCTGGGCGTTCGACTACGCGACCCTGCTGGCGGCGTTGGCGGCCGTCGGGTCCAGCCCGCGCCCGTCGCTGGTGCTGCTGGCGTTCTGCGCGGCCCAGGTGCTGGCTCAGATCCCGTTCACACCCGGCGGCCTGGGGTTCGTGGAGGCGGGGCTGACGGCCACCCTTGCGCTGGCGGGCGTGTCGGCGCAAGATGCGCTGGTGGCCACATTCGCCTATCGGCTCTTCTCGTACTGGCTGATGATGCCGGTCGGGCTTGGCGCCCTCGGCGTGCACCGGCTGGCGTTGCGGCGACGCGCGGCCGCTGCTTAGGTCTTACTCGCCGTGGGCCGCCTGATCTACTCCGCAATCACCTCGCTGGACGGCTACACGGAGGATCCGTCGGGTGACTTCCAGTGGAGCGCGCCGGACGAGGAGGTCCACCGGTTCGTGAACGACCTGATGCGCCCGGTCGGCACCCACCTGCTGGGGCGGCGCATGTACGAGACGATGGCCTACTGGGACACCGACGACCCCGGCCGGTCAGAGTACGAACACGACTTCGCCGGCCTCTGGCGGGGCGCCGAGAAGGTCGTGTTCTCCCGGACGCTGGACGAGCCGCATACGCCCCGCACACGCATCGAGCGCGAGTTCGACCCCGATGCAGTCAGGGCGCTCAGGGATCGCGCTGATCGCGAGCTGACGGTTAGCGGGCCCGAGCTGGCCACCCATGCGATCGCGGCGGGCCTGGTGGACGAGTATCAGCAGTTCGTGAACCCAGTGATAGTCGGCGGCGGCAAGCCGTTCCTGCCCGAGGGTGTGCGGATCGGACTTGAACTCGTCGAGGAACGTCGGTTCGTCAGCGGTGTCGTCTTTCTCCGCTATGCCGCCGGTCAGTTACCTCTCACCTAGTCGCTGACGCGCTCAGCGGAGCGAAAACCGAGCCTATGCAAGGACGCAGCGAGGTCGCTGTGCTTCGCACGCGACCGACTGAGGACGCAGCAGAGCGAAGGTTTGCAGCCCGCTGAGGGCGTCAGCCGCCCACGCGGGCGTAGACCTCATCCAGGATCGTGCCCTGGTCCTCGAGGTCGAAGTTGTCCTCGAGGTAGCGCGAGGTCTCCTCGCGCGGGGTGCCGTTGAGCGCCATGTTCAGCGCGATGAGACGTGCACCCTCGGTACCGTCGCCGGGTCCACTCGAGGACGGCGCGGGCTCCTGGACCTCGGTCGCGGCGGGCTCGGCCTCGGGCTCGGGCTCGACGGCGGCCTCGACGGGCTCCTCCTCGGCCGCGGGCTCCTCCGCCGGCAGCTCCTCGTCGGCCGGCTGCTCGACCTCGGCCTCCTCGGCGTCGACCTCCTCGACCGGCTCCTCATCGGAGATCGGCTCCTCGACGACCGATTCCTCCTCCGCGGCGGCCTCTTCGGCAGCGGGCTCCTCGATCGCTACGGGCTCCTCGACCGCCACGGGCTCGGGCTCGACGGGCACCTCGGGCTGGGCCTCGCGTACATCGGCGAGCCCGGCGCGGATGCTCTGCATCTCGGATTCGAGCGAGCCGGCGTTCGACCGCACGCTCTCGACCAGGGATGAGATGGTGGTGCGCAGCTCGTCGACAAGGCCACCGAGGTCACCCTCGACGGTGTTCGCGCGCTCGCGCATCTGCTGGGTCACGGCCTCGACGGTGGCCACGTGGCTGGCGGCCTCGGATTCGGCCTGCTCGCGCGTGGCGCGGGCGCTGTTGGCCGCCTCGGTCCGGACGCGCTCGGCCTCGGCCTGGGCCTCTGAGCGCTCCAGCTGGGCGGCTGAGCGGGCGTCCGAAAGTTCCTTCTCGGCCGTGGCCTTGGCGTCGGCGCGCTCCTTTTCGGCCTCGCGGCGGGCGTCGCCGATCAGGTGGTCTGCCTCGGCGCGGGAGCTGGACTCGATGTCGGTGGCACTGGTCTCGGCCGCCTCGACGATTGCGCGCACACGCTCGGCTGCGGCGCCGGCCAGGGTGGCTGCCTGCGGCTCGGGCCGCTGCTCGGCCTGGGCCTTCAGCTCCTCGACCTCGGCGGCAATCTCAGCCAGGTGGCGATCGACCTCGTCGGGGTCATAACCCTTGCGCGCCTGTGAGAAATCCGTCCGCTCGATTGCCTGCCGATCCAGTGCCACAGTGTCCCTTCGTGCCGAAAAGGTCGTGCTCCTAGTCTCCTAACCGCAGGAGATTATCCCAGATCAGGACGGAACGACTCGCCTCATGCCCCGGCCTCGACCTCGTCGAGCTCCCGCCGCAGCGCCTTGATCTCGTCGCGCAGCTTGGCCGCGTATTCGAACCGCAGATCCTCGGCCGCAGCCAGCATCTCCTCCTCGAGCTCAACGAGCGTGCGCATGATCTCCTCGGCCGACATGCCCTCCTCGACCGCCGACCTGCGACGTGACTTGCGCCCCGGCACCTTGGACTCCATGGCCAGGAAGTCGCCGATGTCCGACACCCCCTTCGAGATGTTCGCGGGTGTGATGCCGTTGGCCTCGTTGTAGGCGACCTGAATCGCGCGCCGGCGGTCGGTCTCGGAGATGGCGGTCCGCATGGCCGCGGTCTCCTTGTCGGCGTACATGATCACCTGGCCCCTGATGTTCCGCGCCGCGCGGCCGATGGTCTGGATCAGCGAGGTCTCCCCGCGCAGGAAGCCCTCCTTGTCGGCGTCGAGGATCGCCACCAGCGACACCTCGGGCAGGTCGAGGCCCTCGCGCAGGAGGTTCACGCCCACCAGCACGTCGAACTCGCCAAGGCGCAGCTCGCGGATGATCTGGATCCGCTCCAGCGTGTCGACCTCCGAGTGCAGGTAGCGCACGCGCACCCCGTACTCGAGCAGGTAGTCAGTCAGGTCCTCGGACATCTTCTTGGTGAGCGTGGTCACCAGCGTCCGCTCGCCGGCCTCGGAGCGGAGCTTGATCTCGTTCATCAGGTCGTCGATCTGGTTCTTGGTCTCGCGCACGTCGATCTCCGGGTCCACGACGCCGGTCGGCCGCACGATCTGCTCGACAATCCCCGACGAGTGGTCGCGCTCGAACGGTCCCGGGGTAGCCGAGACGAACACAAGCTGCTTGGTGATCGACATGAACTCGTCGAACGTCTGGGGCCGGTTGTCGAGCGCGCTCGGGAGCCGGAAGCCGTGCTCGACGAGCGTCTGCTTGCGCGACCGGTCGCCCTCGAACATGGCGCCGATCTGGGGCACGGTCTGGTGTGACTCGTCGATGAAGGTGACGAAGTCGTCGGGAAAGAAGTCGACCAGGCAGTAGGGCCGGTCACCCGGCCTGCGCCCGTCAAGGATCCGCGAGTAGTTCTCGATCCCGTTGCAGAAGCCCAGCTCGCGCAGCATCTCCATGTCGAACTGGGTGCGCTGGCGCAGGCGATGGCTCTCGAGCGGCTTGCCCTCGGCCTCGAGCTCCTTGGTCCGGGCCTCGAGCTCGTCCCGGATCTCGGCCACCGCGCGGTCGATCGTCTCCTGATCGGTGGCGTAGTGCGTCGCGGGCCACACCCCCACGTGCTCGACGTCCTTGAGCACCTCGCCGGTCAGCGGATCGAACTCCTGCAGCGCCTCGATCTCGTCGCCGAACAGCACCGCCCGGTAGGCGGTCTCGGCGTACGCGGGGAACACCTCGAGCGTGTCGCCGCGGACGCGAAAGGTGCCACGTCCCAGAGCAGTGTCGTTCCTGCTGTATTGGATGTCCACCAGCTTGCGCAGCGTCGCGTCGCGGTCGATCATCTCCCCGACCTTCAGCAGCAGCATCAGGCGGTCGTACTTCTCGGGCGAGCCGAGCCCGAAGATGCACGACACGCTGGCCACCACGATCGTGTCGCGGCGGCCGAACAGCGACGCGGTCGCGGCGTGGCGCAGCCGCTCGATCTCCTCGTTGATCGAGCTGTCCTTCTCGATGTACAGGTCCTGAGCCGGGACGTACGCCTCGGGCTGGTAGTAGTCGTAGTAGCTGACGAAGTACTCGACCGAGTTCTCCGGGAACAGCTCGCGGAACTCGTTGCACAGCTGCGCCGCCAGCGTCTTGTTGTGGGCGATCACCAGCGCCGGGCGCTGGAGCTTCTCGATCGTGAACGCCATCGTGGCCGTCTTGCCCGACCCGGTCGAGCCGAGCAGTGTCTGGAACCTTTCGCCGTTCTCGACTCCGGCGGCCAGCGTGTCACGCGCCTTCGGCTGGTCGGCGACCGGCACGTAGGCGGAGTTGAGCTTGAACGGCGGCACGGCCGTATGACGTTAGCGCCGGTTCCGGCCACCGAGTGGCCGGGTAGGACCCAGGCACACGACTTCGCGGAGGGACTCCACACATGGCCACGCAGGTGAGCGAGAAGGAAGCACGGCAGGTAGCCGAGGACGCGCGTGAGCAGGACTGGAAGCTGCCCAGCTTCGGCAAGGGGTTGTTCATGGGCGACTTCCAGCTCGACCTGATCCATCCACAACCCAAGCTGGACCCGGCGAAGAAGGAGAAGGGCGAGCGCTTCCTGGCCGACCTGAAGGCGTTCCTGACCGAGAACGTGGATCCGTTCGAGATCGAGCGCGAGGCCAAGATCCCCGAAGAGGTGCTGGACGGGCTCAAGGAGCTCGGGGCGCTGGGCATGAAGGTGCCCGAGGAGTACGGCGGGCTGGGCCTGTCGCAGGTGCACTACAACCAGGCGCTGATGCTGTCGGGCGTGTGGCACGCCTCGCTCTCGACGCTGCTCAGCGCGCACCAGTCGATCGGCGTGGCCGAGCCGCTGATGTTGTTCGGCTCCGACGAGCAGAAGCGCGAGTGGCTGCCCAAGGTGGCCAGCGACCACATCTCCGCGTTCCTGCTCACCGAGCCCGACGTGGGCTCGGACCCGGCGCGAATGGGTGCGACGGCGACGCCGACCGACGACGGCAAGGGCTACACGATCACCGGTCAGAAGCTGTGGGCCACCAACGGCGCGATCGCCGACATCGTGGTGATCATGGCCAAGGTTCCGAAGGGCGAGGGCAATCGCGGCGGCATCAGCGCGTTCGTGCTGCCCTACGACGCCGACGGGATCACGGTGGCCAACCGCAACCAGTTCATGGGCCTGAAGGGCATCGAGAACTCGGTCACCGTGCTCGAGGACGTGTACGTGCCGGTGGAGAACATGATCGGGCGCGAGGGCGACGGCCTGAAGGTGGCTCTGACAACGCTCAACACCGGCCGCCTGGCACTGCCCGCAATCTGCCTCGGCGTTGCCAAATGGTCGACCAAGGTGGCGCGCGAGTTCGCCGCCGAGCGGGTCCAGTGGGGACAGCCGGTCGGCAAGCACGACGCGGTGGCGCAGAAGATCGCCTTCCTGGCCGGCACCGCGTTCGGCCTCGAGGCGATGCTCGACGTGGGCAGCCGCCTGGCGGATGACAAGAAGAACGACTTCCGGATCGAGGCCGCGCTGCTGAAGCTGTACGGCTCCGAGCTGGGCTGGAAGGTCACCGACGAGCTGATGCAGATACGCGGCGGTCGCGGCTACGAGACGGCCGAGTCGTTGCGTGCGCGCGGTGAGAAGCCGGTGCCTGTCGAGCAGGTGATGCGCGACATGCGCATCAACCGCATCTTCGAGGGCTCCACCGAGATCATGCACCTGCTGATCGCGCGCGAAGCCGTCGACCAGCACCTCGCCGTGGCCGGCGACATCCTCGACCCGGACACCGAGCTCAAGGACAAGGCCAAGTCGGCCGTGGCCGCGGGCGCGTTCTACGGCAAGTGGCTGCCCCAGCTGGCAGCCGGCAAGGGCCAGAACCCGAACTCCTACGACGAGTTCGGCGACCTGGCCAAGCACCTGCGCTTCGCCGAGCGCGGCTCGCGCAAGCTGGCCCGCTCCACGTTCTGGGGCATGAGCCGGTGGCAGGCCGCGCTCGAGAAGCGGCAGGCGTGGCTGGGCCGGATCGTGGACATCGGCGCCGAGCTGTTCGCGATCTCGACCGCCTGCGTGTACGCCAACACGCTGGCCCAGGAGCAGCCGGAGCGTGCCGACGAGGCGCGCGAGCTTGCCGACCTGTTCTGCATCCAGGCGCGGCGGCGGGCGAGCGACCTGTTCCACGACCTGTGGCACAACGACGACGACGAGAACCACGCCGCCGCCCTGAAAGTGCTGGACGGGCGCTACTCGGCGCTGATCGAGGACGGCATCCTCGACCCCTCCGGCGACGGCCCGATGATCGCCGAGCCGGAGGAGAACGAGGTGCCCGCCTAGCGGGCGCGGCTACACGCCCTCGGCTTCCTCCGCCGGGCTCGGCTCGCCGATCTGGGCGTAGATGCCGGGGCGGGTGCGCTTGAGCAGCGCCCCCACGAGCAGGCCGAGCGCGCCGCCGCCGAACAGGATGATCGGGAGCACGATCGTCATGTCGTCGGTTGGCGCGTCCACCGCGCCCGTGATCAGCACGTTGAAGTTGGCCAGGCCCACGATCAGCGCGGTCACGAGCAGCACGCCGGCGATGATCGGAGCGATCAGGGTGCGCCACCGGCCCAGGTCCGGCACCGGCGCGCGGCGAAAGAAGGCCACGACCGCGAACGAGGTCAGCGCCATCAGAGCCAGCACGCCGATCGCACCGAGGTTGGTGAGCCACGTGAACAGCTGCAGAACGGGGTCCTTGTCGGCGAGGGCGAACCATCCGACCACGACCAGCGCCAGCAGCGTCTGCAGCGCCGAGCCGAACCACGGCGCGCCGGTCGCCGGCTGCACGCTGGCGAACGAGCGCGGTAGCACGCCCTCGCGCCCGAGCGCGAAGAAGTACCGCGCCACGTTGTTGTGGAACGCCAGCAGCGCGGCGAACAGGCTGGTGCAGAACAACAGCGTCGCCGCGTCGGTCCAGAACGCGCCCAGGCGCGCGTCGCCGGCGCCGAACAGCACCGTGGTCGGGTCGGGGGCCTTGCCGTCCGGCGTCGTGAAGCCGGCCTCGACCAGCGCCTCCGGGTTGACCATCGTGTCCGGCCCGACCGACGCCGCCAGCAGCCAGCTCGACAGCGCGTAGAACACAGCGATCAGGCCGACGCCGATGAACGTGGCCTTGGCGACGGTGCGCTTGGGGTCCTTGGCCTCCTCGCTGTAGATGGCCGCGGACTCGAAGCCCACGAACGAGGCCACGCAGAACACCAGCGCGGCGCCGAACGCCGAGCCGGTGGCCACCGACGGGTCGAAGCCGGTGAGCGTGAGCCCCTGGGGGCCCGGGTCGGCCAGGATCGCGAAGTCGAAGATGGCCACGATGATCACTTCGAGCGTGAGCGCGACGGCCAGCACCTTGGCGTTCAGGTCCACGCGCAGCACGCCGAGCACGGCGATCACCGCGCCCGCGACCAGGCACCACCAGTACCACTCCATCGTGATGCCGAGCTTGTCCGACGCGAACGCCGCCGTTGCCACGCCGAACAGGCCGTAGATGCCCAGCTGCATCGCGTTGTAGGAGATCAGCGCCAGGAACGCCGTGGCCACCGCCGGGATCTTGCCGAGCCCGCGTGCGACGTAGGTGTAGAAGGCGCCGGCATCGGCCACGTAGCGGCTCATGGCCGCGTAGCCGACGGCGAACAGGCCGAGCATGATGCCCAGCGGGATGAACAGGAACGGGACCCCCTTGTTGCCCGTGACCAGGTAGGTGGCGGCCTGGCCGCCGGCTACGGCGGTCAGAGGCGCCGAAGCCGCCACGATGAAGAACACGAGGTCCGACACCCCGAGCGAGCGCCGTCGCAGCGCGGGGGTCGACGATCCAGCCGTACTCACACTCATTGCACACTCCCGTCGAGGATCTGAAGCGTCTTCAGATCCGAGTAGAAATCGAGGGCGCTGTCGCCGCCCTCGCGACCGATGCCGGAGATGCCCGTGCCGCCGAAGGGCGCGGTCAGGTCCCGCACTAGGAAGGTGTTGACCCAAACGATGCCGGCCCGCAGGGCGCGCCCGACGCGGTCGGCGCGGCCCATCGAGGACGTGTAGACGATCCCCGCAAGCCCGTAGTCGGTCGAGTTGCCGAGCGCGATCGCCTCGTCCTCGTCGGCGAACGACTGGATCGTCAGCACCGGGCCGAAGACCTCGTTCTGCACGATCTCGGCGTCGTTGGAAGTCGGCTCGATCAGCGTCGGCTCGTAGAACAGCCCGTCGCCGCGCTGGCCGCCACGGACGATCCGGTGACCCTCGTCGCGCGCCCGCCGGACGAAGCCGTCCACGCGCTCGAGATGGTCGGGGTGGATGAGCGGCGAGATCGTGGTGGCGTCCTCGCGGGGGTCGCCTAGCACCTGCTCGTCGACTGCGGCGTGGAAGCGCTCGATGAACTCGTCGCGAACGGTCTGCTCGACCAGCAGCCGGGTCCCCGACAGGCACACCTGGCCGGCGTCGTCGTACTGGCCCGCGGCCTTGCGCGCAGCCGCGTCCAGGTCGGCGTCGGCGAACACGATCAGCGGGTTCTTGCCGCCAAGCTCGGCGGTAAACGGGACGATGTTGCCCGCCGCCGCCTGGCCGATGTGGCGGGCGGTCGGGACCGAGCCTGTGAACGAGACACGCCGGACGAGCGGGTGCGCCACCAGCGCCGCGCCGGCCTCGTCACCGATTCCCTGGACCACGTTGAACACCCCCGCTGGCAGGCCCGCTTCGTGCGCCAGGTCGGCCAGCAGCGAACACGACAGCGGCGACCACTCGGCCGGCTTGAGCACCACCGTGCAGCCCGCGGCCAGCGCCGGCGCCGTCTTCCAGGTGGAGAGCATGAACGGCGCGTTCCAGGGCGTGATCACCGCCGCCGGCCCGGCGGGCATCCGCTGCACCCGGTTCCAGGTGCCAACCGAGTGCCAGTCGCGCTCCTCGTGGGCTGCGGCCAGATCGGCGTACGAGCGGAAGTTGCGCGCGCCACGCCCGATCACGCGCGCCTTCAGGGAACGCAGCAGCATCGCCATGTCGGCGCACTCCACGGCGGCCAGCCGGTCCACATTGGCGTCGATCAGGTCCGCGAGCCGGTGCAGGTGGCCTGCACGACCCTCGGGCCCCAGCGCGGCCCAGGCGGGAAAGGCGCCGTGAGCGGCCCGCACCGCCGCGTCGACCTCCCCGGACCGGCCGCGCGCCACCTCGGCCAGCAGCGACTGGTCGATCGGCGAGCGCGTCTCGAAGCGGTCGCTCGACCCCACGCGCCGGCCGCCGATGTAGTGGTCGGTGGAGACCTCGGCGCCGGCGACCGTGGTCATGGCCCCAACTCCCCGACCGTCTCCTGGTCGTCGACCGTGTAGCCGAACGTGAACCGGTAGCCGCGCCCGATCCGCTGCGGCGCGAGCATGTCCAGCTCCTCGCCCGGGCCGCCGAACAGCTCGAGCGTGGCCTGGCCAGACCACACCTCGCTGCCGTTGCGGTCGCGGCTGACCGAGCGTGCCAGCTCGTGCACCTGCGGATCATCGTGGCGGCCCGCGTTCAGGCGCGGGAAGTGGCGCACGTTCACGATCGGCGCGGCGTTGTGGTGCGGGCCGCCGTCGCCGGCGGGGCCCTCCAGCGTGACCGTGGCCTGGGCAAGCCGGCGGCCGTAGGCGCTGCACGTGCCCGCGTGGGTCGCCCCCGCGGCCACGCCGGGGTCGGCAGGACCGCCGAGGCCGAAGTCGCGCGTGATCCACACCTCGCCAAGCTTCTTCGGGAACCCCTGCAGCCAGCCACGCGCCAGCGCGAAATCGCGATCGACCCAGATGAACGGGCAGGTGGTGACCTCCTCGCCGTCCAGCAGCGCGTTGACGACAACGAAGAACTCCTTGTACTGCGAGCGCGACGGGTCGATCAACTCCGGCCCGTTGTCCGAGCACGACTGCCAGTCGGCGAAGACGGCCGCGCAGCGGCCGCCGTCAGGGTGTGGCTCCATGCCCTCGGGCAGGATCGAAGCGACCGCTTCGGGGTCGGCCCAGTAGTCGACAACCAGGAACATGCCCACGTAGTGCCACGGCGGCGGCGGCACCAGGCTCGAGCGGCCGTCCGGCGTGCGTGGGATCGAGTACCCCCGAAGCGTCACGGCAGCGGCACCCCCTGCATCTCAAGGCTCTCGCGCTCGGAATCGACCGCGGCGGCGTCGAAGCGGAAGTACGAGCGCGGCGGCAGCGGGCCCCAGGTGTTGGACGAGTAGCGGTCATCGGGCCAGGTGCGCGGCCGGTGATCGGCGGCAAGACGCTCCATGTCGCAGTACAGCTCCACGAAGCACTGCTCCTCGGTGATGCGCACGTACGAGGCGATGTTGCCCCCCACCCCGTGCCGCACCGGGCCCCACCCGAGCCAGCGGCCGTGGCGGCCAAGGTGGTCCAGCGCCACGCGCATCTGGCCGATGTCGACCACATCGAGTGCGAAGTGGTGGAAGTGGCTGACGCCCTTGTCGACCAGCGCCATCGCGTGGTGGTCGGCATCGATGTGCAGCCACGCGCCCGCGTCACCGAGCCAGTCGGTCAGCTTCATCCCGAGCGCGTCGCGATAGAAGCCCACCTGGTCGTCGACCCGGGCGGTCAGGAAGTTCACGTGCCCGAGCCGACGCGGGTGTCCAGCCGGCGCGGCGCCCGCCGGGCGCGCGTGGGCCACCAGCCGCGATGGCGGCTCGCGATGGGGCAGCAGCCACAGCGCGTTGTCCTCGAGGTCGGTCAAGGTGACCCGCCCCTCCTCCTCGGTGCAGTCGATGCCCAGACCGCGCAGGTGCGCCGCCGCGTCGGCAAGGCGCTGGTCGCGCGCCAGCTCCCACGCCACGTGGGCGAACCCGGGCTCGCCGCCCTCGATCAGCTCGAGCGCGCACGGCTCGTCGTCGCACGCCAGGGCCGCCCGTCCGGCCGCCCGTGACCGCTCGGTCAGCCCGAACTGAGCCGTCCAGCGCGTGACCGCCTCGCCGAGGTCGGCCACGTGCAGGCCGACGTGGTCCAGCCTCCCGATCACAGCTCCACCCGCACGGGCAGCCGCTTGATGCCGTTGAAGAAGTTCGACCGCAGCCGCTCTGCCGGACCGGTCAGCTCGATCTCGCTCACGCGCGGGAGCAGCTCCTCGAACGCGATCCGCACCTCCATCTTGGCCAGGTGCGCGCCCATACAGTGGTGGACTCCGCCCGGGCCGAACGCCATGTGGCGGTTGGGCTGGCGGCCGAGGTCGAACCGCTCGGGCTGTTCGAACGCGTCCTCGTCGCGGTTGCCGGAGACGAACCAGGTGGTCACCTTGTCGCCGGCCTTGATCCGGGTGCCGGCGAGCTCGGTGTCCTGCGCCGCCGTGCGCCGGAAGTGGTGCACCGGGGTGGCCCAGCGCAGCATCTCCTCGGCCGCGGTCTTGCCAAGCTCGGGATCGTCGCGCAGGCGCTGCAGCTCCTCGGGGTGCTCGAGCAGCGCCAGCAGCCCGTGCGTGATCGTGTGGCGCGTGGTCTCGTTGCCGGCAGTGGCCAGCAGCACGAAGTAGTTGTCGAAGTCCTGCTGGGCCAGCGGCTCGAACGCCAGCTGGGTGATGATGTCGTCGCCCGGCTGCTTGCGCCGCTCGGCGGCCAGCCGGCGGCCGAACTCGAACATCTCCAGCGCTGCCGGGCTGGAGAACGGCAACTCCTTGTGCGCCTCCTCGGGCTCGACGGCGTACTCAGGGTCCTGGTTGCCCAGCAGCCGGTCGCCGAGGTCGATGATCTCGCGCCGCTCGTCCTGAGGCACGCCGAGGATCTCGGCGAACACCTGCATCGGGATCTCCGACGAGACCTCCTGTACGAAGTCGAACCGTCCCATCGGCAGCGCCCGGTCCAGCACCTCGCGCGTGACCCGGCGCACCTGGTCCTCCCACACGTGCACGGCGCGCGGGGTGAAGCGGCGCGCGATCAGCCCGCGCAGCTCGTCGTGGCGGGGCGGGTCCATGTCCAGCATCGACTTGCGCTTCTCGATGTGCTCGGGGTCGATGTCCTCCAGCGACGTGCCGCCGATCTCGGACGAGAACACCTCGGGCGTGCGGTGCACCTGGCGGATGTCCTCGTAGCGCGTGACGGCCCAGAAGCCGGTGCCCTCGGGCTCGGGGTTCCAGTGCACCGGATCGTCGCGGCGCAGCGCGGCGAATGCCTCGTGCGGCACGGCGTCCACGAACGCGTCGTGGTCGGACAGGTCGATGTGCTCGAGCGTTTCCATGGTCACTCCTAGAGGTGGTGCAGGTACTCGTCGATCTCCCAGTCCGAGACCCACGCCCGGTGGCGCTCGATCTCGAACCGCTTCATGGCCACGAAGGTGTTCACGATCTCGGGGCCGAGCGCAGCGGTCAGCAGTTCGTCCGCCTCGAGCGCGTCGAGCGCCTGCTCGAGCGCAGCGGGAAGCGGCGTGCCGGCGTTCTCCGCCCGGTATGCGTCACCCTCGAGCGGCTCCGGCGGGGTCAGCTCGCGCCGGAGGCCGTCGGCGCCGGCGGCCAGGATCGCTGCGATCGACAGGTACGGGTTGGCGCTGCCGTCGCCCACGCGCAGCTCCATCCGCGTCCCCGCGCCGCGCTCTGGCGGCACGCGCACGAACGTGCTGCGGTTGTCCCAGCCCCAATTGGCGTGGGTAGGCGCCAGCGAGTCGGGCTCGATCCGCCGGTAAGCGTTGATCGTGGGGTTCAGCAGCGCCATCAGCGCGGTCCCGTGCGCGAGCACCCCGGCGGTGAACGCGCGCATCTCGTCGCTCACGTCGTCGTCGGCCCCGAACGCGTTGGTGCCATCGCGGTTGAGCGAGACATGGAAGTGGGTCCCCGACCCACCCTGATCGTTGAACGGCTTGCCCATGAACGTCGCGACCAGGCCGTTCTGGGCGGCCACGTCCTTGACCGCCGCCTTGAGCAGGAACGCGCGGTCGGCCGCGGTCAGCGCGTCCGAGTGGCGCAGGTTGATCTCGTACTGGCTGTTCATGAACTCGTGGTTCATCGCGAACGCGCCGAAGTCCAGGCCCGACAGCGCTTCGGCGATGCCGCGCACGACGCCGCCCGGGTCGACCTGCGGCCCGACCGTGTAGACCATGCTCGGCCGGTCGATCGGCCGCTTGATGCCGTTCGCGGCGGCCGGGTCGCGCTCGACGAGGAAGAACTCGAGCTCCGGGCCCACGACCGGCTCGAACCCCAGCTCGCCGAGGTCGGCGATCGCCCGCCGCAGCGCCCCACGCGGGTCGGCGATCGACGCGCCGGGGTTCGCGGGCTCAAGGTCGGCCAGGCACACGGACACGCCCGGGTCCCACGGCAGCGCGATCAGCGTCTCGCGGTCCGGCCGCGCGATCAGGTCGGGATAGCCCTCCTCGCCGCCCACGACCGGCGTGTGACGAAGGTCGGTGCCCATCACCGCCGAGCAGAAGCAGAGGCCGCTCTCGGCCACCACGTCGAACTCGCCCGCCGGTACGTCCTTGCCGCGCGCGACCCCGTGCAGGTCGGGGTACAGCACCCGGATCGTCGTCGGTCCCTCGCTCACTCGCTCCTCCTCAGTCGATCCCAGAATGCATCGAACAGCCGGTACGCGGCGCGGACCGCGCCCGCCGCATGGTGCGCGCCGGAGTCCAGCAGCGCGTCACCGTCCACGCCGCCGGTGCGGCGCTGGTTGCGGTCCGCGTTTGCCCACTCGCGCACGATGTCCACGGTCGCCTCGGGATGGAACTGCGTTCCCAGATGCGGCCCGTGGGTGAAGGCGTGGACCGCCACCGGCGTCCGCGCCAGCTCGCGCGCGCCCGGCGGCAGCGTGAAGCGGTCGAAGTGCCAGGTCAGCCACGGCCCGGCCGGCACGAGCTCGGGCGCATCGGTCTCGATCTCGATCCAGCCGAGCTCGGGCGCGGGGGCGTGCTCGATCTCGCCGCCAAGCACCTTTGCCAGCATCTGGCCGCCGAAGCACAGGCCGAGCACGGGCACTTCGCGCTCGACCGCCCGCTCGAGCAGCTCCAGCTCCGCCGGGATCTCCGGCACGTGGCTGTCGGTGGGGTTGTGCGGTGATCCGAGCGAGGCCACGAACGCGTGGCCGTCGAGCGCGGGCATCTGCGGCTCGAGGTCGGTGCGATGCACCTCCAGCGCAATGCCGCGGTCGGCTGCCCAGTCGCCCAGCACACCCGGCGGGCCCCAGTCGCCGTGCTGGAGCACCAGGGCGCTCATGAGGGATCCTCCTGTGCCGCCGGCCGTCCGGCTGCCTGGCCCACGGAGGCCAGCGCCTTGTCGGTCCCGGACAGCTGCTCGCGCAGCTCGTCGACGGTCGGGGCGCCCGCCAGGGCACGCCGGTAGAGCATCAGCCGCCTGGGCGCGTTCCAGGTCACCGCCGACACCGCCCGGCCGTCGCGCTCGCCGACGGCCACGAAGCGGTCCCCGTCCTGCTCCAACAGGTGGACCTGCTCGGCGCGAGCGGGGAACCCGGCGGCCTGGAGCTTGACGTCGTACTGGTCCGTCCAGAAATAGGGCACGGCCTCATACGGCACGCGATCGGCCGGGTCCACCAGCGCATTGCGCCCCGCCGCGGCGCCCTGCTCCGCCGCGTTGGTCCAGTGCTCCACACGCACCACCTCGCCGCCGGCCAGCGGGTGCGGCCAGCTGGTCACGTCGCCGGCGCACAGCACGTCCGGGACCCCCACCGCGGTCAGCGTCGCGTCGCACAGCACGCCGCCGCGCTCGAGCACGAGGCCCGAGCCCTCCAGCCAGCCGGTGTTCGGCACCGCGCCCAGCGCCACCACGGCCACGTCGGCCGGGATCGACGTACCGTCGGCGAGCTCCACCGCCTGCAGCCGGCCGTCGCCGGCGAAGCCCGCGATGCCGCAGTCCATGCGTACGTCGACGCCGTGATCGGAGTGCAGGGCGGCGCACCGTTCGCCCACCTCGGCACCTACCGGGCCGATCGGGCGCGGCGCCACGTCGAGCAGCGTGACCCGTGCGCCGCGCTTGCTCGCGGTCGCCGCCACCTCGCAGCCGATGAAGCCTGCGCCCACGACCACCAGCCGCGTGCCGGCGCCGATCGCGTCGCGCAGGGCCAGGGCGTCGTCGACGTCGCGGAGGCTGTGCAGGCCGGCCAGGTCGGCGCCGGGACCGGTCCACTCACGCGCGCTCGCCCCGGTGGCGACGATCAGGCGCTCGTACTCCACCGGGTCGTCCGCGACGATGACCCTCCGGGCCTCCGTGTCGAGCGCGCTGGCACGCGCTCCCAGGCGCCAGTCGGCGTCCACGCCCGAGTGGTCGAAGCCGCACTGCTCGGGCTCGTGGTCGCCGGCCAGCAGCTCCTTCGACAGCGGTGGGCGCGTGTACGGTCCACGCGCCTCGGCGCCGACGACCACCAGCTCGCCCTCGTGGCCGCCCCTGCGCACCGCCTGCGCCGCGCGCAGGCCCGCGAGCGAGGCGCCGACGATCACGACCGGGCCGAGCACGCCTCAGTCGGCGATCCGGATGGCCATCATCGGGCACACGTCCACGGCCTCCTCGACCTTGGCGCGCAGCTCCTCGCCGACCTCGTCCTTCCAGACCAGGACGTCGTCGTCGCCAAGCTCGAACACCTCTGGCGCCACGAACGCGCACTCGCCGTGGCTCTGACACAGGTTCATGTCCACTTCGACCTTCATGCCTCGCTCCTCTCGACCATGCGCTCGGCCTCATCCTCGGGCACCGCGAGCGCCACGTGCAGGGTGTTGGCCGACGTGGCGAGCTGCTCGCCGGCCTCCGACAGGTCAACGTCCCACTCGACGACCGTGTTGGTCAGCCGGCCGAGGCCGTCGATCTCGACCTCGACCACGTCGCCGGGCTGCATCGGGCGCGAGTTGGCGGGCGTGCCGGTGAGCACCACGTCGCCCGGCTCGAGGGTGATCAGCCGGCACAGGTCGGCCAGCTGGTAGGCCACGCCGAACAGCAGGTCGGCCGCGCCGGACTCCTGCACCACCTCGCCGTTCACGTAGGTGCGCAGGGTGAAGTCGGTCGGGTCGAACTCCGACGCCGGCACCAGCTCGGGCCCGATCGGCAGGAAGCCGTCCTGGCCCTTGACGCGCAGCATCGAGCCGCGGTCGGCGTGGCGGAAGTCGTGCAGCCCGACGTCGTTGGCGGGCGCGTAGCCGGCCACGTGCTCGAGGGCGCGGTCGACCGGCACCTGCTGCATCCTGGAGCCGACCACCACCGCCAGCTCGCCCTCGTAGTTCAAAAAGCTTGCGCCCGCCGGGCGGCGGATCTGGCCGCGGTGGCCGTTCAGCGTGGTCGGCGGCTTGAGGAAGTACGACGGCTGCGGCGGGAGGGACGCGTGGTACTCCTCGACGCGGCTGCGGTAGGTCAGGTGGACGGCCATGACCTTCGACGGCGTGACCGGCGCGAGATAGCGGGCGTCCGGCTCCGCGAGCTCGGTCCCGTCGTCCAGCCGGATCGTCGCGCCGTCGCGCACGCCGTCCCGGGGACGGCCATCGACCTCGACGCGAACTGTGCGACCTTCACCCATCGGTTTGGAATGTATACATTCGACATCTGGCCGTTGTCAACCTAGAATCCCGCGCCATGAGCACGATGCCCGAGCGGGCGCCCGTGACACTGCAGCCGATCGAGCCGAGTTCCGTGGTGGGACAGGCCTACGACCAGATCCGCACGCTGATTCTGGACGGGGAGATGGAGCCGGGCGACCGGCTTGGCCAGGTCGAGCTGGCCGAGCGGCTCGGGATCTCGCGCACCCCGGTGCGCGAGGCGCTGCTGCGGCTGGCCGGCGAGGGGCTGGTGGACACCATCTCCAACCGCGGCTTCCGCGTCGCGGACCTGGGCCTGGAGGCCGTCATGCGGCGGCTGGAGATCCGCCTGCTGCTGGAGCCCGGAATCGCCCGCCTGGCCGCCGAGCGCGCGAGCGCGGACGATCTGAAGGTGTTGCGTGGCGCGATCGAGGCCGAGACCGAGGCCACCGACTCGCACAGCGCCCATGACGCCAGCCGCGATTTCCACGTGGGCCTGGCGCGGGCCGCCCACAACGAGGACCTGGTGGCCACGCTCGAGGCCCAGTGGATCAACGAGGTCGGCCGCCGGCTGCTGGCCCAGCGCGCCTCCGCCCCGGCCTGGCGGGGCACCGACGTGGCCGAGCACGAGGCAATCGCCGCCGCCATCGAGGCCGGCGACGGCGAGCGCGCCGCGACCCTCACCCGCGACCACATCGCCGACGCCCTGCGCCACTGGAACCAGATCGCGGCCACCGTAACCTGAGCCCATGGACCAGCCGGCGCACGCACCCCCCGCCTACCCGCCGCTGGCGGACCGCGAGCTGCTGCTCGGCGAGCTCGAGCAGCTGATCGGGGCGGCGTGGGCGTCGTTCGACCGCCCGCGCCCGGAGGAGCCGGGCCTGGACTCCGAACTCGAGTCGCGGCTGGCCGAGCCGCTGCCCGAGCAGGGCGCAGACCCGCGCGGCGCCTTGGCCGACGCGGCCAACGTGCTGGACGAGAGCATCTCGCCGTCGCGGCCGCTGTACCTCGGCTACGTCGGGTCCACCGGGCTCGAGGTCGGGGTCCTTGGCGCGGCCCTCGCCGCCACCTACGACGTGAACCTGGCCGCCACCGCTCGCGCCGCGGACTACGTCGAGGCCCAGGCGCTGCGCTGGGTGGCCGAGCTGATCGGCTTCCCGGAGTCCGAGGGAGCGTTCACCAGCGGTGGCATGACGTCGAACCTGACCGCGCTGCTGGTCGCCCGCGAGGACGCGCTGCCGGGCTCGCGTTCCACGGGCTTCGACGGCACCAGCGCCGCCGTCTACTGCTCGGCCGAGGCCCACCACTCGGTGGTGCGTGCGGCCGAGGCGGCCGGCCTGGGTGAACGGGGCGTGCGCAAGCTGGCGATCGACGCCGACCGGCGCGTGCGTCCCGCCGACGTCGCCGACGCGATCGCCGCCGACCGCGCCAACGGCGTGAGCCCGATCGCCGTGGTCGCCAACGGCGGCACCACCCTGACGGGGTCGGTCGACCCGCTGGACGGCCTCGCCGAGGTGTGCGCCGACAGCGGGGTGTGGCTGCACGTGGACGGGGCGTACGGGCTGCCGGCGGCGGCCACCGACCGCGCGCGCCACCTGTTCGCCGGCCTCGAGCGCGTGGACTCGGTGACCCTTGACGCGCACAAGTGGCTGGGCATGCAGAAGCCGTGCAGCGTCGTGCTGGTGCGGCGGCCGGGCGCGCTCGAGCGCAGCTTCGGGCACGAGGAGTCCTACATCCGCCGCACCGGCGCGCTGAACCTGGTCGAACGGACGCTCGAGTACTCGCGGCCGATCAACTCGCTGAAGCTCTGGCTGGCTCTGCGCACACACGGTGCGGCCGCGTTCCGCGGCTGGATCGAGCACACGCTGGGCCTGGCCGCGGAGCTGACCCAACAGCTGCGCGCCGACCCCGAGTTCGAGCTGGTCCACCAGCCTCAGCTGTCCACGGTCTGCTTCCGTCACGTGCCCGACGGGGTGGCCGACCTGGACGCCCACAACGCTGCGCTGGCCGACGCCGCCCAGCGCGACGGGCGCGTGTTCCTGGCGGACGCACTCGTCGACGACGCCCGCTGCCTCCGCGTGTGCTTCGTCAACTTCCGCACCCGGACCGAGGACGTCGGCTACGCCCTCGAGGCGCTGCGCACGCTCGGCCGCGAGCTGGCCTGACGCGGCATGCGCTGGGTCGTGGACGCCATGAACGTGATCGGCACGCGGCCCGACGGCTGGTGGCGCGATCGCGACGCCGCGATGGCGCGGCTGGTCGATCGGCTCGAGCGCTACAGCGCCGCCAGCGGCGATGACGTCACGGTGGTGTTCGAGCGCAAGCCCAACCCGCCGATCCGCTCGACGTTGATCGAGATCGCCCACGCCACCAAGCGCGGCCCCGACGCCGCCGACTTCGAGATCGTGCGAATCGTCGAGGCCGACCCCGACCCCAGATCGATCCAGGTGGTCACCTCCGACCGCTGGCTCGGCGACCGCGTCAGCTCGCTCGGAGCGACGGTGTTCCCGTCGGAGCCGTTCCGGAGCCGGATCGACTAGCGCGCTGATCGCGCGCCGCGCGCCAGCGGCGGTCACGATTGCCGGGGCCAGGACCCCGGCAAGGTTGACCGCGGTAACGCTGCTCGCCCGAGGGACCGCAGACCCCTGATCAGCCGAAGGCTTTGCTCAGGAGGAACGCGACCACGAGCGCGCCGCCAACGGCGCCCCATATGGCCAGCCACCCGCCGCCGTCGCCTCGCCAAACGAAGACTTCGCGGAGCGTCACGGCCGCCACGAGCAGCGCCAGCGCCACCCAGCCCAACCACGGCGCGTCGAACGCCGACGCGGCCACCAGGGCTCCCGCCACACCGACCACGCAGAGGCCGATCCCGGCCGCGAGCCCCCGGTCGCTCATTGGCGCCTACAGCCCCAGCTCGTCCGCGTAGTTGTCGCGATACGCCTGGCGCTTGTCCTTGACGTCACGAACGTAGTCGCGCGTCTCCTCGAACGGGATGTCGTCGACCGCGTCGAACGACTCCCGCCCGCCGGCGCGGTCGACCCACTTGTTCACGTTGGTCTCGCCGGCGTTGTAGGCGGCGACGGCCAGCGTGACGTCGCCGTCATAGCGGCGCAGCAGGTAGCGCATGTAGTACGCGCCATAGGAGATGTTCACCTGCGGTGTGGCCAGGTCGCCCTCGACGAAGGCGGTGCCGCCCGAGTCACGCGCGATGAAGCGGGCGGTCTCGGGTGTGACCTGCATCAGGCCGCGGGCGCCCGCGTGCGAGGTCTGGTCGCGAAAGCGCGACTCCTCGAAGATCACGGCGGCGATCAGGGCCGGATCAAGACCCTTGTCGGAGGCCTGCTGGCGGATGATGTCCTCGTGGCGCAGGGGCAGGGTGACCTCGCGCCACTCGTCGCCGAGCGGCCCGAGGCCGGCGATGCTGGCGGCGGCGAACGCTCCCAGCGCGCCGGCCATCAGCAGCGCGATCAGCCGCCGGCGGCGGTGGGCCGGGCGCGCGCGGCGGGCACCGCGCCGGCGCGCGCGCGCCGAGCCGGTTCGCCTCTGGGTGCCTGTGCGTGCTGGCTCTCCCACGGCTCAGTCGCTCCCGATGGTGGCAAGGACGCGGGACAACTCTGCCTTCAACTCCTCTCGCGTGCCATCGTTGCGGACCGTGAAGTCCGCTCGCTGCGACTTCTCCTCCTGGGTCAGCTGACGCCCGCTGCGGCCCTCGACCGCCTCGTGACCACGGCCCCCCGCGCGCTCGGCACGGACAGCTTCGTCGGCCACGATCGCGATCGTGTGGTGGTAGGCCCCCTCCCCACCGGATTCGAACAGCAGCGGAACCTCGACGACGGCGGCCGGATGGTGGCCCTCCAGCGCCGCGTACCACGCGGCCACGCGCTCGCGCACGCGCGGCCACAACAGCTGCTCCAGCCACTCGCGGTCGGCGTCGGAGGCGAACACCCTGCCCGCCATCGCGGCGCGGTCGAGCGTGCCGTCGGCGCCGATCACGCCGTCACCGAGCCGCGCGGCCACCGCGTCGCGGACCTCGTCGGTGCCGAGCAGGTCGTGCACGACCGCGTCGGACGAGATCGTGGCCGCGCCGAGCTCCTCCAGCGCCGCCAGCGCCGTGGACTTCCCGGCGGCCATGCCCCCGGTCAGCCCTACGAACGGTGTGGGCCCCTCAGGACTCGTCGGACTCAGGCTCGGCCGCGGGCGCTTCGGCCTCTACTTCGGGCTCGTCGGCCGGAGCCTCGGGCTCTTCCGCCGGAGCCTCGGGCTCCTCGACGGGCGCCTCGGGCTCCTCGGGCTCCTCGACCGGCGCCTCGGGCTCGAGCGGAGGCGCCTCCTCGGCAGCCGCGGCCGCCTGGGCGTCCATCGCGGCGCGCAGGTCGCCGAGGCCGCTGACGCTGGGACCGGCGAACACGTCCGGGTCGCCGGCGCCACCGCGGGGGCCGCCACCGTCGCCGCCGGCGCCCTCGCTGCCCGGCGGCGGCTCGTTGCCTGCCACGCGCTTGACGCTCAGCGACAGGCGCCGGCGCTCGGAGTCGATCTCGAGGATCTTGACCTTGACGTCCTGGCCCGGCTCGACGACCTCGCGCGGATTCTCGACGTGGTGGTGGGCCAGCTCGGAGATGTGCACGAGGCCCTCGACACCGTCCATGATCTCGACGAACGCACCGAAAGTGACGACCTTGGTGACCTTGCCCTCGAGCTCGTCGCCAAGGCTGTAGGTGTCGACCACGCGCTGCCACGGATCCTCCTGGGTCTGCTTGAGGCCAAGGGAGATGCGCTGGCGGTCACGATCGATGTCCAGGACCTTGACCGGCACGGTGTCGCCGATCGAGAGGATCTCGGACGGGTGGTTCACGTGGCTCCAGGACAGCTCGGAGATGTGGATCAGACCGTCGATCCCGTCCAGGTCGACGAACGCGCCGAAGTCGACGATGTTCGAGATGTCGCCCTCCACGACCTGGCCGGGCTGCAGCCGGTCCAGGATCTGCTGACGGACCTCCTTGCGCTCCTCCTCGAGCACCGCGCGGCGGCTGAGCACCACGTTGTTGCGCGATCGGTTCAGCTCGATGACCTTGCACTCGATCTTGGTGGCCATGAACTCGTCGAGGTTCTGAACCCGGCGGATGTCCACCAGCGAGGCGGGTAGGAAGCCGCGCACCCCGAGATCGATGATCAGGCCGCCCTTGACGACCTCGATGACCGTGCCCTCGACCGGCTCGCCCGACTCGGCCGCTGCCTCGATGCGCCGCCACGCCTTCTCGAAGCGGGCGCGCTTCTTGGACAGCAGCAGGCGGCCATCCTGGTCCTCCTTGGTCAGGACAAGCGCGTCGACCTCCTCGCCGAGCTCGACCTCGTCGGACGGGTCGACGGACTTCCGGATGCTCAGCTCGTTGGCGAGGATTACTCCCTCGCTCTTGTAGCCGATGTCGACGAGGACCTCGTCCTGGTCGATCCGGACGACGTTGCCGGTGACGACATCGCCCTCTTCGAAGGGGACGAGTGTGGCGTCGTAGTTGGGGACGATCTGGCCGTCGATCTCCAGCAGGAGGCCGTCGGAGCCCTCTACGGGCTTGGCGGTTGGGGTTAGGGTGGCGGTCTCGGTCACGAACCCTGCAGGGTACACGGCGCCGGATCACGAGCGGCTCCCGGTACTCTGCCCTGTCATGCCGAGACGCCAGACCAAGCGCGGGGCGGAGCGCACACCCCTCTCCGGCGAGTACGACGTCCTGATCTGCGGCGCCAGCTTCGCGGGGCTGGCGGTGGCGCGCCAGCTGGCCGGGGCCACCCGCGCGGACGGGTCACGTGCGCGCGTGCTGATGATCGACCGCTACGAGATCGGCGAGCGCCAGACCTCGGCCTGCGGCATACCAACGGTGTGGCTGGAGGCACTGGGGCTGATGGCCTCGCACCGCCAGACCTTCGAGAAGCTGCGCGTGTCGACGCCGTTCGGCACCCACTACTGGCCGCTGCCGTGGACCTTCTCGACGTTCGACTACCGCGAGCTGTGCGGCCTGCTGCGCGAGCAGTCCGACTGCGAGTTCGAGACGGCCAAGGTCAACGGCCGCAGCGGCCACACGATCCACACCGACCGCGGCGACCTGACCGCCCCGCTGATCGTGGACGCGCTTGGCTGGAGGCGCAACCTGGCCGCGGACGCGGGCTACCAGCCCCCGGACGCGCCGCTGTCGCGCGGCCTCGAGGTCCATCCCGATGGCGCCGACGAAGATCTAGCGATCTGGATCGACCGCAAGATCGTGCCGGCGGGCTACGGCTGGAGCTTTCCCGCCGGCGGCGAGCTGCGGATCGGCGTGGGCTCGTTCGACCCCCGCTTCCACGTCAAGCACAACACCGTGAAGCTGGCCGAGGACCTGGGCTCGGACGCGGTGCGCTTCCAGGGCAACTGGATCCCGCACAAGCTGCGTGACTCGACCGAGGACGGCATCTTCTTCGCCGGTGACTCCGCCGGCCACTGCCTGCCGCTGACCGCGGAGGGCATCCGCACCGCGCTGCACTTCGGCCTTGTTTGCGGCGACGAGCTGCGCGCGGTCCTCGCGGGTGCGCGCACGCGCGACGAGGCGCTGGCCCGCTACCACGCCTTCAACGACGAGCACGAGTGGAAGTTCCGCTGGATGCTGCGCGTCCAGCGCTGGGTACCGCGTCTGCGCCCGCGGCCGCTGCGGGCGCTGGTGGCCGCGATGAGCCGCTTCCCGCGGCTGACCGACTGGGCGTTCGAGCACTACCTGCGGATCGCCGCGCCGGACCGGGTTGGCCCGGCGCCGGAGCCGGCGCGCGAAGACGTGGCGCCGGCTGCGTCGTCAGCGGCCTAGCGCACTCAGAATCCCCGCCGCTCGCGGTCCCGGCCCTGAAGCCGGATGTCGTCGGCCGCCCCGCGCATGCGCCAGAAATGCACACCCCAAAGCGCCGCCAGCACCGCGATCACGATGGCCATCACCTCGGCCTCGGCCGGGTCGAGCCCGCCGAGCGCGAAGAAGAAGATTCCCAGCAGCACCGTCGCCCCCACGAGCGTCCACAACGCCGTGCGCGCGATATCGAGGCGCGAACGCGAGTTCATGACCTACCCCTTCCAATCGGACGGCTTGGCGCAATGATCGTATCGCGCTACTTGGCCGCCAGCCAGTTCTCGCCGTCCGCCACGTCGACCACCAGCGGCGGGTCCATCTCGAACGCGTCGGCCATCTGCTCGCGCACGATCTCGGAGGCCTGCTCGACCTCGCCCTCGGGCGCCTCGAACAGCAGCTCGTCGTGGATCTGGAGCACCAGGCGGGTCTTCAGGCCGGCGTCTCGGAGTGCCTCGTGGGCGCGCACCATCGCCACCTTGATGATGTCGGCCGCGGTGCCCTGGATGACCATGTTCACGGCCAGCCGCTCACCGAGGGTGCGGGTCTGGTAGTTGCGCGCGCGCAGCTCGGGAATTCGCCGGATGCGGCCGAACTCGGTGGCCACGAATCCCTCGGTGGTGGCTTGGGCGATCGTGTCGTCGATGAACTTCTTGACGGCCGGGAAACGGTCCAGGTAGGCGTCGATGAACGACTGCGCCTCATCCTGATCGATCTGGAGCCGGTCGGCGAGCCCGTAGGCCGACAGGCCGTAGACGATGCCGTAGTTGACCATCTTCGCCTTGGACCTCGTGCCCGGATCGACGACGGCGTTCGAATCCTTCCCGCCCCCGAGGATCTGCTCGGCGGTGGCGGTGTGCACGTCCTCGCCCCTGCGGAAGATCTCCTTGAGCACGTCCTCGCCGGCGATGTGGGCCAGCAGCCGCAGCTCGACCTGGGAATAGTCGGCGCTGATCAGCCGATGCCCCTCCTCGGCCACGAAGCAGGCGCGGATCTCGCGCCCGAGCTCGGTGCGGATCGGGATGTTCTGGAGGTTGGGGTTGGTCGACGACAGCCGCCCGGTGGCGGCCGTGACCTGACTGAACGTGGTGCGCAGCCGCGAGTCGTCGCCGACCAGGTCGGGGAACGCGTCCAGGTAGGTCGAGGCGAGCTTGGTCAGCTCGCGCCAGGTCTCGATCTTGCCGATGATCTCGTGCTCGGCACGGATCGACTGGAGCACGCGCGCGTCGGTGGAGTAGCCGGTCTTGCCGCGCCGCTTGCGCGACAGGCCGAGCTTCTCGAACAGGATCACGCCCAGCTGCTGGGGCGAGCCGATCGTGAACTCCTCCCCCGCCAGCTCCCAGATCGCGCGCTCGAGCTCCTGCGCGCGGGCGGTCACGCGTGACGAGATCTCGCGAACCTTGGGCACGTCGAGCTTCACTCCCTGGCGCTCCATGACCACCAGCACGTCCACCAGCGGCAGCTCGACCTCGTCAAGCAGCCGCATCAGCCCCAGCTCCTCGAGCTCGGCGCGCTGGCGCTCGGCCAGCGCGCGCGTGAGCATCGCCTGCTCGGCCAGCGGATCCTCCCCGCCCTCGACCCTCGCGCCGAGGCCCTGCTCCTCGGCCACGTCGCGCAGCGGGTACCCCCGCCGGGCCGGGTCGAGCAGGTAGGCGGCGACCTCGGTGTCGTGGAACAGGGGCGGCGCCAGATGGCCTCGGTGCGGTGCTCGCCGGCCATCGCCCGGCTGCGCTGCTCCCGCTTCGGGATCCTCGGCGGAGGCGATGCCCTTCCAGTCGTGCGCCACCACCGGCTTGTCGCCCCAGCCCTCCAGCACCTCGGCGAGTCCGCCGGGAGCGGGGCCGGCCAGCACCTGGTCGCCGCCGGCGTAGGCGGCGAAGCGCAGCGGCCCCTGGTCCTCGATCCCCGGCAGCTGGCCCTCATCGGGCTCGGGCCGTTGGGCGGCCAGCACCGCGAGCTCACCCTCGAGCGACCCCAGCTCGGCCGGCCTCGACTCCCTGAGCTCGGCCGTGACCTCGGCCGACGCCTCCGGCCGCGGCGCCGCGGCCTCCTCGTCGCCGAGCGCCTCCTCGAGCCGGCGCAGCGGGTCGCGCAGCTCGTACTCGCGGAACGTCTCGCGCAGGCGCGAGCGGTCGGGCTCGCGTAGCAGCGAGCCGTCGAGGTCCAGCTCCACCGGCACGTCGCGCTGGGCGGTGGCGAGGTCACGCGAAAGGCGCGCGTCGTCGGCGTGGTTGGTCAGGTTCTCCTTGCGCTTGGCGCCGGAGATCTTGTCCACGCTGGACAGCACCGTCTCGAGGTCGCCGTACTCCTGGAGCAACGTGGACGCGGTCTTGTCGCCGATCCCCGGGACCCCGGGGATGTTGTCCGAGGTGTCGCCCTTGAGGCCGTAGAAGTCGGGGATCAGCTCCGGCGGGATGCCGTAGCGGTCGATCACCGCCTCGCGGTCGTAGAGCTTGGTCTCGGTGATGCCACGGCCGGTGGCCATGATCCTGATCTTGCCGCCGTCGTCCACGTCGTCGATCAGCTGGAACGCGTCGCGGTCGCCGGTCACGACCGTGACGTCGATCCCCTCGGCCGCCGCGCGCGCGGCGAGGGTGGCGATCACGTCGTCGGCCTCGAACCCGTCCGAGCGCACGTTCGTGTAGCCGAAGGCGTCCACGAGCGGCTCCAGCGCCGGCCACTGCTCCTTGAGCAGATCGGGCCGCGACGAGCGGCCCGCCTTGTAGTCGGGCGCGATGTCCTTGCGCCCGGAGTGACCCGCGTCCCAGACCACCACGGTCGGCTTCTGGCCGTGCTCGGTCATCAGCTTGACCAGCATCGAGGCGAACCCGAAGATGGCGTTGGTGGGGACCCCGCGCGAGGTGGCGATCGACTCCGGAAGCGCGAAGAACGCGCGGTAGACCAGGCTGTTGCCGTCGATCAGGAACAGCTCGCGGGTGTCGCCGTTGGCGGCCACCCATCCATCGTATGGGGCGGCATTGACGCAGGGCGTTCCGCGGGCGTAGGTTGGATCGGACAACGCCCATAGGAGGACTCGCATGGCCAAGTACCTGTTCGAGGTGTCCTACAGCGTCGACGGAGCGAAGGGCCTGCTCCAGCAGGGCGGAAGCGCCCGGCAGGCCGCGATCGAGAAGGCGCTGGGCGAACTGGGGGGCTCGGTCGAGTCGTTCCACTTCGCGCTGGGTCACGACGACGCCTACCTGATCGCGGAGCTCCCGGACGCGAGCGCCGTCGCGACGCTGAGCATCACCGTGGCCGCGGCGGGCGGCGCGAGGGTTGCCTCGCACGAGCTGCTCACGCCGCAGCAGGTGGACTCCGCCCTGGACAAGACGGTGGACTACAGCCCGCCGGGCGCCTGACCACCGGCGGGGAGGGTCCCCACGGGAACCCCAATATGATCGGTCCTCCCCGCCGATGGCCTCCCCAAGCGCACAGTTCTCTCTGACCCTCCGGGTCGAGCTCCCGCACGAGTCGGGCACCCTGAGCAAGGTCACCGCGGCGATCACGAAGGCGGGCGGCGCAATCGTTGCCGTCGACACCGTCGAGGCGGGCGGCTCGGGCACCGTGCGCGAGATCACCGTCGACTGCGAGACGGCCGAGCACCGCGGACGCGTGGTCAAGGCGGTCCAGGCCGTCCGCGAGGCGCGGCTGGTCGAGACGACCGACCGCACGTTCCAGCTGCACCGCCGGGGCAAGATCTACACCGGCCTGTCGGCGCCCGTGGCCACGCGCGACGACCTGTCGATGGCCTACACACCCGGCGTCGCGCGCGTGTGCACTGCCATCGCCGGGAACCGGCAGAAGGCGTTCAAGTACACGATCAAGGCCAACACGGTGGCCGTGGTCACCGACGGCACCGCGGTGCTGGGGCTTGGCGACATCGGTCCCGAGGCGGCGATGCCGGTGATGGAGGGCAAGGCGATGCTGTTCAAGGAGTTCGCCGACGTGGACGCCTTCCCGATCGCCCTCGACACCAAGGACCCTGACGAGATCGTGGAGACGGTCAGGCTGATCGCGCCCACGTTCGGCGGGATCAACCTGGAGGACATCAGCTCGCCACGCTGCTTCGAGATCGAGGAGCGCTTGAAGGCGGAGCTGGACATCCCGGTGTTCCACGACGACCAGCACGGCACGGCGATCGTGACCCTGGCCGCGTTGATCAACGCCTGCCGGCTGACCCAGCGGCCGCTGGAGAGCCTGTCGGTGTCGATGGTCGGCGCCGGGGCCGCCGGGGTGGCCGTGGCCAAGATCCTGCTTGGCGCGGGCGTGAGCAGCATCGTGGCGTGCGACCGCTACGGGGCCATCCACGGCGGCCGCCAGGACTACGAGGCCGGATCCATGAACGCCCCCAAGAGGTGGCTGGCCGAGAACACCAACGTCGAGCGCCGCGACGGCTCGGCGGCCGACATGCTGGAGGGCACCGACTTGTTCGTGGGACTTTCGGGTCCCGGCATCATCCAGGCCAAGGACCTTCAGCGCATGAACGACGACCCGTTCGTGTTCGCCATGGCCAACCCCAACCCGGAGGTCACGCCCGAGGAGGCCGCCCCGTATGTGCGCGTGATGGCAACCGGCCGCTCGGACTACCCCAACCAGATCAACAACGTGCTGGCTTTCCCCGGGATCTTCCGCGGCGCGCTGGACGTGCGCGCACAGGCAATCACGGAGGAGATGAAGCTGGCCGCGGCACGCGGGATCGCCTCCACCGTGGCCGACGAGGAGCTGGCCTCGGACTACATCATCCCGAGCGTGTTCAACCGCGCCGTGAGCCAGCGCGTGGCGCAGGCCGTAGCCGAAGAGGCGGAGCGTGCGGGAGCCACCCAGCCCCTGGCCGACACCGCCGAGTTCTCGATCCCCGGCTAGAGGAGTCGTTCCATCGTGAAGGTCACCGTCACGGGCGCCACCGGCACGCTGGGGCGCGAGGTCGTGGCCGCGCTCGAGCACCGCGGCGACCACGTCACCGTGCTCTCGCGCGACGCCGACGGCGCGCATCGCAAGCTCGGCCAGGGCGTGCGCGCGCTCGAATGGTCCGACCCCAAGACCCAGGCGCCTCCGGCCGAGGCCTTCGCCGGCCAGGACGCCGTCGTGCACCTGCTCGGCGAGCCGATCGCCCAGCGCTGGGGCGATGACGTCAAGCGCGAGATCCGCGATTCGCGCGTGCTGAGCACGCGCAACCTCGTGGCTGTCCTGCGCGAGCTCGACGCCGGCGAGCGCCCGTCCGTGCTCGTCTCACAGTCGGCGGTCGGCTGGTACGGCGCACGCGGCGACGAGAAGGTGGACGAGTCCGAGCCCGCTGCCGGCGACTTCCTGGCCCAGGTCTGCGCCGACTGGGAGGGCGAGGCGCGCGCCGCCGAGGAGCTGGGGATGCGGGTGGTTTTCACGCGCACCGGGGTCGTGCTGTCCGAGGACGGCGGCGCGCTCGAGAAGATGCTGCCGCCGTTCAAGCTCGGCGTCGGCGGCCCGGTTGCCGGCGGCAGGCAGTACGTGCCGTGGGTGCACACCGACGACGTGGTCGGCGCGCTGCTGCACTGTTTGGACCAGGGCTCGGTTTCGGGCGCGGTCAACGTGAGCGCCCCCGAGCCCGTGACCAACGCCGAGCTGTCGAAGGCGCTCGGCCGCGTGCTGGGCCGGCCCGCGTTCGCCCCGGTGCCGGGGCTGGCGGTGAAGCTGCTCTACGGCGAGATGGCCACCATCGTGACCACCGGCGTCCGCGCCGTACCGCTGGCGCTCGAGCAGTCCGGCTACGCGTTCCGCCAGGCCGACCTGGAGCAGGCGCTGCGCGCGGCTACCGGCCGCTAGCGTCCTCGGGCGGCGGCACCGCAGCGCCCCTGCGCCGGGCACGCCCCCCGAGTCCGACCAGCAGCTCGATACCCAGCAGCACCGTCACGAGGACGGCGAAGAACCCGATCACGATGGCCATGATCTGGACCATGTCGGCGATCAGGTCGAACTCCGAGAAGATCGCCATGATCGCCAGGATCGAGACGTAGACGGCCACCAGCAGCAGCAGCGCGAAGCCGGCGTCCTGCACGGGCTCGGCGCGATCGTCCTCCCGGCCCTCCAGCACCCGGCCGGCCACGAACAGCCCGACCCAGATGGCCGCCACGAGGTAGAGCGGCAGGTACAGGCCCTTCTCCAGTCCCTCCGAGGGCACCGCCACCTGTGCGATCAGGTCGCTCACGTGCCCTCACCAGCGTCCTGCTCGGCGCGCAGCTGCGCCACCGTCCTGCCATCGCCGCGACCGAAGGCCCCCTGCAGCTTCCAGCGAGAGTCCCTGCGGGCGGGGAACACCAGCCACACCAGCACGCCGACGACGCTGATCAGCATGCCGGTCACGAGGCCGGCCTTCTCGCCGTAGCCCTTGCGCTCGGACAGGTACGAGGCGGCGATTGCCGAGGCCAGCCAGATGAACATGAGCAGCAGGGCGTTGGCGCCGATGAGAGCGAAGACGGTCATGCGCCCAGGTACGCCTTCTGGACCTCGGGGTTGTCGCGCAGCTTGTCCGCATCATCGGTGAGCGCCACCTCGCCCGTCTCCAGCACGTAGCCGCGCTTGCTCACGCCGAGGGCGAAGTTGGCGTTCTGCTCGACCAGCAGGATCGTGGTGCCCTGCTCGTTGATCTGGGCGATCGTCGCGTAGATGCGCTCGACCAGCACCGGCGCGATGCCCATGGACGGCTCGTCGAGCAGCAGGAGCTTGGGATTACCCATCAGCGCGCGACCGATGGCAAGCATCTGCTGCTCGCCACCGGACATCGTGCCCGCCTTCTGCTTCTCGCGCTCCTCGAGTCGCGGGAACAGATCGAACACGCGCTGGAGGTCCTTCTCGATCCGCGCGTCCCGGCGCAGGAAGGCGCCAAGCTCCAGGTTCTCCCGCACCGTCATCCGGGAGAAGCACTTGCGGCCCTCGGGCGACTGCGAGATGCCGAGGCCCACGATGTCCTGTGGCGGGGTCTCGCCGATCTCGTTGCCGTCGAAGGAGATCGAGCCCTCGCGCGGCGGCGTCAGCCCGGAGATCGAGCGCAGCGTGGTGGACTTGCCGGCGCCGTTGGAGCCGATCATGGTCACGATCTCACCCTCCTCGACGGTCAGCGAGATGCCCTTCAGCGCCTGGATGTTGCCGTAGTACGTGTGGATGTCGTTGACCTCGAGCAGCGCCATGTCTAGCCCGTCGCCGCCTGGGTGCCGAGGTAGGCCTCGACCACACGCTCGTTGTCACGGATCTCCTGCGGCAGGCCCTCGGCGATCTTCTCGCCGTGGTCCAGCACCGTGATGTGCTCTGACACGCCCATCACGACCTTCATGTCGTGCTCGATCAGCAGGATCGTGAGCCCGCGGTCGTCACGCAGGGTGTTCATGAATTCGGTCAGCCGCGCCGACTCGTTCGGGTTCATGCCCGCCGTGGGCTCGTCGAGCAGCAGCAGCGACGGGTCGCTGGCCAGCGCGCGAGCGATCTCGACGCGGCGCTGGTCCCCGTAGGCGAGGTTCACCGAGATCTGGTCGAACTCGGACTTGCGCAGGCCCACGTAGTCGAGCATCTCGCGAGCCTTCTCGCGCACGCGCGCCTCCTCCTTGCGCACCGCGGGCGTGCGTAGGACCGAGCCGAACACGCCGGCCTTCATCCGCGCGTGCTGGCCGACCATCACGTTCTCGACCGCGCTCATCGTGGCGAACAGGCGGATGTTCTGAAACGTGCGCGCCACACCCATCGCCATTATCCGGTCCGGCCGCCGGCCGGTGATGTCGCTGTCGGCGAACGAGATCCGGCCGGTCGACGGCTTGTACAGCCCGGTGAGCATGTTGAAGAACGTGGTCTTGCCGGCGCCGTTGGGGCCGATGATCGAAACGATCGAGCGCGGCTTGATGGTGAAGTCGACGCCGTCCACGGCGACCAGGCCGCCGAAGATCTTCGAGATGTCCTTGGCCGCCAGCAGCGGAGGTGCGCCGGTGGCGGCCTCGCCGGCCATCAGCCGCGTCCTTCGAAGACGGTCTCGTCGGCGCCGATACCCTCGGCCAGCTCGAGCTTGCGTCTGCGTTCGGGTAACAGGCCCTCGGGTCTGAGCACCATCATCAGCACCAGGATGAAGCCGAACACGCCGAACGAGACCTGCTGGAAGGTGAAGTCCAGGCCGAGGTCGGTGGTCAGGTTGCGCACCGTCTCGCCGTCGAGGACGTCCGGAATCAGGCGTGAGTTCACGAACGACAGGGCGACCGCGCCGATAACCACGCCCCAGATGCTGCCGAGGCCGCCGAGGATGACCATCGCCAGGATGAAGATCGAGAACCCGAACTGGAACAGATTGGCGTTCACGCTCTGGAGGAACGTGCCCAGGAAGGCACCGGAGATGCCGCCGAAGGCGGCACCGACGGCGTAGGCCATCAGCTTGGTGCGCACCAGCGGAACGCCCATGCTGGCCGCCGCCACCTCGTCCTCACGCAACGCGATCCAGGCCCGGCCGAGGCGCGAATCGCGCAGGCGCAGGTTCACGAACAGCACGACCAGCACCATGGCGAGCACGGCCCAGAAATACGGTCTGAGGTTCGTCGCCTGGTCGAACTCACCGAAGAACGGGATGTTGATCTGGTCGACCGGGGCGATCGACTCGCGGCCGTTGGAGAAGGCGTAGCCCGAGATCGTGACCTCGTCGCCGTTCTGGGCCACCCGGCCGATGATCTCCCCGAAGGCCAGCGTGACGATGGCGATGTAGTCGCCACGCAGGCGCAGGGTGGGCAACCCGATGATGGCCCCCGCGATCGCACAGAGCAGGATCGCGCCGATGATGATCAGCAGGAAGTTCAGGTGCAGCCCCGGCAAGCCGGAGGCGAACTCGGAGACACCGATGTGGATGCCCTCCTCGCCACCGAGGCCGGTGAAGTGGTCGGAGGCGAACCAGCCCACGGCGAGCGCGCCGAAGGCGTAGAAGGCAACGTAGCCCAGGTCCAGCAGCCCCGCGAAGCCGACGACGATGTTCAGGCCGAGCGCCATCACCACGTACGCGAGCGCCAGGATCGTGTCGTCCATCACCCCGTCCAGCGGCGGGCGGAAGACCGGGAAGAGCGCCACGGCGACCAGCACGACGACGACGGGCAGCCAGTTGGCCCACTGCTTGCGGCGTAGCTCGCGGAGCTTGCTCATCCTGCCTCCCTCGTCTCCTCGCCGATCAGCCCACCGGGCCGGAAGACCATGATCAGCACGAGGTAGGAGAACACGACCGCGGGCGTCCACTCGTTGCCGATCCGGTTGTCCGAGATCTGCTGGATGCAGCCGATGATGACGCCGCCGATGACCGCGCCGCGGAGGTTGCCGATGCCGCCCATGACCGCGGCCGTGAACGCGATCAGCCCCGCGGTGAAGCCCTGGAAGAACCACACCTGGGTCTGGTAGAGGGCGTAGATGAGCCCGGCGGCGCCGGCCAGGATCCCGCCGATCAGGAAGGTCAACGAGATCGTGGTGTCCACGTTGATGCCCATCAGCCGCGCGGCCTCGGGGTCCTGCGCCGTGGCACGCATGGCCTTACCCAGCCGGCTCTTGGAGAGGAACGCCGTGGCCAGGAACACCAGCGGGATCGTCACGACCACCGCGAGCACGTCGGCGCGGCTGATGGTCACACCGGCGATCTCAACCAGTTGCTTCTGGGCGTCGATCAGGTCGGGGATGCCCTTCTGCGAGCCACCCAGCCAGAGGATCCCGACGTTCTGGAGGATGAACGACATGCCGACGGCCGTGATCAGCGGCGCCAGCTTGGGCGCACCGCGTAACGGCCGGTAGGCCACGCGTTCGATCATCACGTTCAGCACCCCCGTGGTGACCATGCAGATCACGAGGATGGCCAGCAGCCCGATCAACAGACCGAAGCTGCCGGTGGCCAGGGTGAGCCCGAACGTGCCGTACAAGCCGAACGCGACGAACGAGCCGATCATGAACACGTCGCCGTGGGCGAAGTTGATCAGCTCGATGATGCCGTAGACGAGCGTGTAGCCGATGGCGACGAGCGCCCAGATCGAGCCGTTGGAAACCCCGGCGACGAGGTTGTCGGCGATGCGCGTGAGGCCGTCGCCGGCGGCCACGTCCGTGATCGCGTAGTACGCCGGGAACGCGACGAGCAGGGCGATGAGCCCGTACTGCGAGATGAAGTCCCACGTGGCGAATCTCTGCCTGTAGCTAGAGACCGCGGCGGTGGCGGATGCGGATTCCACTTGAGTTCTTGTGTGTGTTCAGGCAGATGGTTCGACCGGAGGAGGGCAGCTTGCCCTCCTCCGGTGAAAACCAGTCAGGTGATCACTTGGCCGGCTGGGCCTTGATCACCTTCTCGAAGGACGGCTCGCCGTCCTTGATCGTGTAGAGACCGTAATCGGTCAGCGTGGTGTCGCCGTTCTCGTCGATGTCGTAGGTGCCGAGGACGCTGTCCCGGCCCTTCGTCTCGCCGACGAGCTGCTCGACGACCGCCGCGCGGTCGTTTGCCTTGTCACCCAGGGCCTTCAGGGTGTCCAGCGCCAGCGCCATCGTCTCGTAGCCGTAGATGGCGTAGGGATCCGGCTGCGCCTGACCGTAGGTCTCCTCGTAATCCGTGAAGAACTTCTCGGCCTTCGCGTTGCCGCGCTTCTTGAACTCCTCCAGGCCCAGCGTGGCCACGGTGATCTTCGTCCGCGGTGCCAGGCTGGCGGGGATGCCGCCCTTCTTCGGGTTGGTGAACGCCTCCTCGGCGACACCGTCGGGCCCGTAGAGCTTGATGTCGGGCTTGGCGGCGCCAACGTCCTTGAACGCCTGGACGTAGTTCTCACCGGTCACACCCGAGCCCACGAAGCAGTCGGCGTTGATCGCCTGTGCCTGAGAGCGGTAGTTCGGGGCGTTCTTGTCGGTGCCGTCGTTGCCCTCGACCTTGATGCCCTGCGCCTTCGCAGCAGCCTCGATGTTGCGAGCCAGGCCCGCGCCATAGGTCGTCTTGTCGTTGAAGAGGTGGACCGACTTGCAGCCGTCCTCCTTCATCGTCGTGGCGATCGCCGCACCCTGGATCGTGTCCTTGGGCACCACGCGGGCGTACGTACGGGTCTTCGCCGGGTAGTACTTCGCCGGCTCGCCCGGATCGGCGCCGGCCTCGTCCGTGGTCAGACCGACCGCCGTGTTCGACGGCGAGATCTGCGGGATGCCGGCCTTGTTCAGGATCGGCAGCGAGACCTTCGTGCCACCGGAGTTGAATTCGCCGAGATAGAAGATCGTCGACTTGTCCTGAACGGCCTTTCGGGCGTTCTGGGCAGTCTGACCCTCATCCGCGGTGCCCGGGTTCTGCGCCGTGGAGTCGTCCAGCGAGACGTACTTGATCTTGAACTTGCCGACCTTCCCGCCCGCCTGCTTGAGAGCAAGCTTCTCACCGGCGATGACGGCTTCGGACTGTTCCTTGGACGTGCCCTGAAGGGGCAGGCTCGAATAGATCGTCAGGGTGTCGCCGGAGACGGTTGCACCGCCACCACCGCCCCCACTGTCTCCGTCGTCGTCACTGCCGCAGGCCGCAACGGTCAGGGCAAAGACGCCGAAGAGGCAGCTCAATGCTGCCAACCAACGTGCTCTCAAGATGTTTCCCTCCTAGGAATTAATGAGACTGGCGGGCATCCTACGCTGATTTCGCCACGCCGCGCAACGCATGGTTGCAGGCTTCTTCAAGGAATAATGAAACTCGCCCGAGCTCGCACCGGCCCGGCGGGCGAACGACACGGCCGCCGTGACGACCGCCGGCACGACCGCTACCGGCCGAGCCGGCGGATGCGCGTCTCGCCGCCGTCTAGCGGTACCAGCGCGACCCGGGGACGCGCGGCGTCGCCGCCCCGCACCACGTGGAACTCGCCCGTGGCCCCGCGGTGGCCCGCGGGCCGCAGCGCCGCGCGGGTGACCGCCCGCCGGTCGCCGCCACCGTCTCGCACCGCCGCCAACACCATCTCCATCGCGTCGTAGCCGTACAGGGCTTCGGCCCTGCCGGGCCCGCCAAGCCGCCGTAACACCCGCTGCCCGCGCGCCGGCTGGGCGTGGGCGGGCAGCAAGGCGGTGACCGCCACCGCGCCGCTGCCCTCGCCCGCCGTGGCGGCCAGCGCGGGCGATGCGATCACGCGGGCGCTCGGCAGCCGGCGCCCGAGCGCCGCCAGCAGGGCGCGCGCAACCGGCCCCGGCTCGCCCGACACCAGCACCGTGTCCGGCCGCGTCAGCGCCATCTCCGCAACCGCGTCGCGCACCGACTCGGGGTCGTCCTCGAGCAGGGTGTGCGACACCGGGAGGGTGCGCCGCCTGACCTCCGCGTCCAGCACGGCGCCCAGCTCCCGGGGCGCGAAGTCCGCGGTGTCCACGAGCGCGACCCGGCGCCGCGCCGTGGGGCGCGCCAGCTCGAGCATCTCGCGCGCGATGCGCGCGTCGGGGGGCACCAGCCGCACGAAGCTGCGCCGCTCACCGGGGTAGTAGCGCTCCGGGCCAGCGCGCGGGCGGCCGGGCGGGCGGCGGGTCAGGCTCGTCAGCCCGTCGAGTGGTGAGACCTGAAGCAGGTCGGACCGGTTGGTGCGCGGCACCGATACGGCCGAAGCGCCGCGGTCCAGCTCGCCGACGTAGGCGATCGCACGCGGGTCGTCGCCCGCCCGCATGGCGTTGGCCTCGACGGTGCCCGGGTCCCAGTCCTGGTCGCCGGGGCGGTTCGAGGGCAGAACGATCAGCCGCAGCCGGCGCCCGCCGGCGCGTCCGCCGGCGTCCTCGAGCGCCAGCCGCGCGCCGGCCGCCACCGCCCGCCCCGAGGGCGCCGGCGGGCCGTGGGCCGGCACGCTGACGTACACGTTCAGCGTCCCGCTTGGTGCCTTCCGGCCGTCGTCGTCCTGGCCGCAGCCGCCGGCCGCGAGCGTGGCCGCGGCAAGCGCGGCGACGCGGACGGCGCGGCCCTTCATCGGTCCCGGCTTTAGCCGCCGGGCGTCGCCTGGGAGCCCTTGAGCAGGCGCTCCACGTGCGGCTGGGCCAGGCGGACACCGGCGGCGGCGAACGTCAGCAGCGCGGGCACCAGGAAGGCGTCGAACGCCTTGATGCCGACCGCCCATGCCACGACCCAGAAGACCATGCCGACGGTGAAGGTGACGAGAACGATCAAGGGGTGGTTCCTCCTTTGCGCTGGGCCAGGGCCGAGCGCAGGCGGGTGACGGTGTTGAAGCCGGTGCGCATGGCACGGTCGGCGCCGCTGTCCTGGGCGGGCAGCATTCCGACCTGCCGGGCGAAGGCCGCCCCATCGTAGTAGGCGACGTTGCCGGTGATCAGGCCGTCGTCGTCCACCTCGACGCAGTCGCACCCGCGCAGGTCGATCGCGCGGCCGGTGGGCTCGATGCCCTGGAACGCGCCCCCGTCGAACGTGCCGCGCATGCGCCACTGCACCGTGGCGCCCTGGGCGTCGATGACCATCTGGGTGACGACGAACTCGAGGTCCGGGACCGCAGCGAACAGCTCGGAGAAGAACGACCGCACCGCGCCCGGCCCGCGCAGCGGCCCGAGCGGCACCAGGTCGTCGACGCCCTGCGCGTGCCAGTGCGAGGCGGCCGCGTCCGGGTCACGCCTGGCGACCGCGCCGAAGTAGGACTCCGCGGTCTTCTCGATCTGCCTCGGCCTGCCCGAGCGCCGCGGCTTCTTGGGCTTGGTCGCGGAGACGGCCATGGCGGGGCAGCCTACCGGAGCGCCCGCGCCATCTCGTCCACGACCCGGCCGACGCCGGCGGCTCCGTCGTCGTCGGCCGCGCGCACGATCCGGCTGCCCACGATCACGCCGTCGGCCAGCTCGCCGACGCTGGCGGCCTGCTCGCCGGTCGAGATCCCGAAACCCACCGCGACCGGCAATTCGGTGGCGGCGCGGGTGCGCTCCACGAGCTCCGGCAGCCGCGGGTCCAGCTCGCCGCGTTCGCCGGTGGTGCCGGCCAGCGACACCACGTACACGAAGCCGCGCGCGTCGGCGCCGATCGCCTCGAGCCGCTCCGGCGTTGTCGTGGGCGCCACCAGGGGGACGAGCGCGACATCCGCGGCATCACACGCGGCGCGCAGCTCGGCGTTCTCGTCGTGCGGCAGGTCGGGCACGATCAGGCCGCTGGCTCCTGCTGCACGGGCGCGCGCGGGGTAGTCCTCCGTCGAGAGCACGATGTTCGAGTAGGCCATGAGCACCACGGGGATCCGCTGCGATGCCGCCGCGCAGATCGCCAAAACGTCGGCGGGCGTGACGCCGGCCTCCAGCGCCCGCGTGCCGGCGGCATGGATCACCGGGCCGTCCGCCAGCGGGTCGGAGAACGGGACGCCGAGCTCGATCAGGTCGGCGCCCGCATCGGCGGCGGCGGCGCAGCATGCCTTCGAGGCCTCGATGTCGGGATGGCCGCCCATCAGGTACGGCATCAGCGCCGCGCGGCCGCGCGCGCCGGCGAACGCCTGCGCCAGGCGCTCCGCGCTCACTGCGCCAGCACTTCTGCCAGATCCTTGTCGCCTCGGCCCGACAACACGAGCACGTCCAGCTCGCCGCCGGGGTTGGCCATCATCCACGCCAGCGCGTGCGCGGGTTCCAGGGCCGGGATGATCCCCTCCAGGCGCGCCAGCGCCCGGAATGCCGCCACCGCGTCATCGTCGGGGACCGCGTGATAGGCAACCCGGCCCTCGTCACGCAGCCAGGCGTGCTCGGGGCCGGCACCCGGGTAGTCGAGGCCCGCCGAAACCGAGTGGGCCTCCAGGATCTGGCCATCGGCGTCCTGCATGACCGCCGCCAGCGCGCCGTGCAGCACGCCACGCGCGCCGGTTGTGAGCGGGGCCGAGTGGTGGCCGCTCTCCAGACCCTCACCCGCGGCCTCGACGCCGACCAGCGCCACGTCGCGATCACCCACGAACGGCACGAACGCGCCGATTGCGTTCGAGCCGCCGCCCACGCACGCGATCACGCGGTCGGGCAGCCGTCCCTCGGCGGCCTGGACCTGCTCGCGGATCTCGTCGCCGATCGTGCGCTGGAGGTCGCGCACCAGCGCCGGATACGGCGCCGGGCCGACTGCGGAGCCAATCACGTAGTGCGTGTCGCCGACGTTGGCCACCCAGTCGCGGATGGCGGCGCTGACGGCCTCCTTGAGCGTGCGCGCGCCCGCCTCGACCGGCTCGACCGTGGCGCCCAGCAGGCCCATCCGCTCGACGTTGGGCTTCTGGCGACGCATGTCCTCGCTGCCCATGTAGACCACGCACTCCAACCCCAGCAAGGCGCACGCGGTGGCGATCCCTACGCCGTGCTGGCCGGCACCCGTCTCGGCGATGATCCGGGTCTTGCCCATCCGCTTGGCCAGCAGCGCCTGGCCGAGCGCGTTGTTGATCTTGTGCGCGCCCGTGTGCAGCAGGTCCTCGCGCTTGAGGTAGATCGTGCGGCCGAGCTCGTCCGACAGCCGGCGCGCGCGGTAGAGCGGAGTCGGGCGCCCGGCGTAGTCGCGCAGCAGCTCCGCCAGCTCGCCGGTGTACGCCGGGTCGGCGCGCGCCTCGAGCCACGCGGCCTCCAGCTCGTCGAGTGCCGGGATCAGCGTCTCGGGCACGAAGCGGCCGCCGTAGGGGCCGAACTCGCGCTCGCGGCCGGGTGCCTCGGGGCTGCTCACGCGGCCGGCGACGGCTCGGGCTCGGCAGCCTTGACGGCGCGGAAGAACGCCTTCAGCTTGGCCGCGTCCTTGCGGCCTGGAGCGTGCTCGGTGCCGCTGGCGGTGTCGACCGCGAACGGCGTGGTCACGCGGACCGCCTCGGCCACGTTGTCCGCGTCCAGCCCACCGGCGAGGATCAGCGGGACCCGCCCGCGGTGGGCGCTCGCCAGCTCCCAGCTGAACGTCTGCCCGGTGCCGCCCTGCTGGCCCGGCACGGCGGCGTCCAGCAGGTGGAAGTCGGTATGGAACGCCTCGAGGTCACGCACCGACGGCGGCATCGCGCACCCGTGCCGCCTTGATCACGCGCGCGCCGGTGCGGCGCGCCACCTCACGACAGTAGGCCGGCCCCTCTCCGCCGTGCAGCTGGATCAGCGTCAGCTCGTAGCGGTCGGCGGCCACCGCGACCTCGTCGAGCGTGGCGTTCACGAACACGCCCGCCAGCTCGGCACTGCGCCTGAACGCGGCCGCGATCTCCTCGGCGGCGTCCGGCGGGCACATCCTGGCGCTCCCGGACCAGAAATTCAGCCCAAGCGCCCACGCGCCGAGCTCGACGGCCACACGCGCGTCCTCGGGATCGGTGATCCCGCAGATCTTGATCTTCGTCCCCACACCCCAAGGATCGCAGGCCGGGACGGGGTAATGGCGCCTTCCGCGGTCGCCCGCGGATGCCCGGGCGAACGGCTGGCTGGGTAGGGCGGCCGCGTAACGGCTCCGGCACAGGCGTGACCGTCCCGTCACGCCCACCAGGGCGCAATAGACGATTGGTGAGTTGTGGGTGCTATAGCCCCCTCAACTCACCAATCGTTGGTGCCTACCCTGCAGCAGGCCGCCGAAGCCGCCGTGCGCGACGGGGCCCGTCGAAACGGCCGGCCTACGGCAGCTGAGGCTCGTTCTGGGTCTCGACCTTGGTGGGCCGGTTGCCAAGCTCGACCTTCGCGGTCTTTCGGTCGCCGCTGCGGCCACGGAGGTATTCGATCTCGACCTCGTCGCCGGGCTTCTTGCCCGCGATGATGGCCACCAGCTCGTCCGAGCTCTTCACGGGCTTGCCGTCCACGGCCACGATCACGTCACCGCCGGCGGCCAGGCCGTTGGCGGTGGCGTTGCCACCGGCGCGCAGGCCGGCGTCGTCGGCCGGGCCGTCATCGGTCACGTCCTGGATGAGGGCGCCCGACTTGGTGGCCAGTTTCAGCTCGTCGGCCACCTCGTTGTTCACGGTCGCGGTGGTCACGCCGAGGAACCCGCGCCGGATCGACCTGTCGGCCTTTAGATCGGGCAGCAGCTTCTTGAGCGTGTTGACCGGGATCGCGAAACCGATGCCGATCGAGCCGCCCGAGGACTGGCCGCCCGTGGCGATCTGGGCGTTGATGCCGATCACGCGGCCCTGGCCGTCCAGAAGCGGACCGCCGGAGTTGCCCGGGTTGATGGCGGCGTCGGTCTGGATCACGTCGGCGATGCTGAAGTTGTTGGGCGCCTCGATCGTGCGCTGCACCGCCGAGATGATGCCGGTGGTGACCGTGCGGGTGAAACCGAACGGGTTGCCGATCGCGATCGTGGGCGCGCCGACCTTGGCGTCCGAGGAGTCGCCGAGCGGCAGGACCTTCATGTCCTTGACGTCACTCGGGTCGATCTTCAGGACCGCCAAATCGGACGACACGTCGGTCCCCTTGACCTCGGCGTCGACGAAGCTGCTGGTCTTCTCGTCGAAGCTGACCGATACCTCGTCGGCGCCGTCGACCACATGGGCGTTGGTCACGATGTGGCCCTGGCGGTCGACCACGAAGCCCGATCCCGTTGCGGTGCCCTGGCGCGACTCGGGCTGTCCGAAGGGTGACTCGCCGCCCTCGCTGCTGACGCCCTTGGCGCGCACGAACACGACGCCCTGGCCCTCGTCGCGGTAGACGTCCGACACCGAGCGGGTCGAGTCCGAGCCACCGTCGTCGACGGGCCGGGTGGCGCCCTGGACGCTCGAATTGCCGGGGTCGTCCCCCTCGTCCTCGCCGAGGACGCCGGTGGCGATCAGTCCGGCGCCGACGGCCAGGACCACGAGTCCGCCGAGCAGGCCGGAGATGAAGTTGCTGCCGCGGCGCGGCTGGGGGTCGGTCGGTGTCATGGGAGTTGTTCTAGGCCGCTTCCGTTAAACGGACATAAATGCGTCAGCTGGATCGGGTGCGCCGGATGGTGATCGGTGCCCTACCCGGCCCCGCGGCGGGGCGGCAATGCCACGAATCCTCGCAGGCGAGCCATCGGTCCGCCGCCCGACGTCAGCTCGCGCCGGACGGCACGCCGGTCGGCGGCCGGTGGCGGAGCCTGCCGGCTCGGCCCGAAGCGCATGCCGCGCAGCTGGTTGACGTAACCGGCCGACGCCGGGCCGGCGGCACGGCGCAGTCGCTGCTCGAGCTGGAGCAGGGTCGTGCCCGCCGAGAGCGTCCAGCCCAGCCGCGGCAACGCCCGCTCCAGCTCGGCCAGCTCCGCCTCGGCGGTGCCGTGCGGGCGCATCCGGCGGCGCGCGAGCAGGTACCCGCCTCCCCCGAGGGCAGCCGCGACCAGGCCCGCGAGCACGCCGGCGGGCGGACCGCCCCCACCGCCGGCGTCGCCGCCGCGGCTGGCCGCGCCGGTGTCCGCCGGCCGGTCCCCGAGCGGCGATTCGTCGTCACCGGACAGCGCGTCGCGCGGCTGCTCCCCCGAATCCGCCGCGACCCGCGGGCCCTGCCCGGCGCGATCGGCGGGCGAGGCCGGCGGCGTGGGGTCGAACGTGACCCAGCCGATGTCGCTGAAGTAGACCTCGACCCACGAGTGTGCGTCCAGGTCGCGCACGCGGTACTCACCGGTGTCGCGGTTGAGCGAGCCGGGCGAGAAGCCGCTGGCCACCCGCGTGGGGATGCCCGCCATCCGCAGCATCAGCGCCATCGCACCCGAGAACTGCTGGCAGTAGCCGATCTTGTCCTGGAACAGGAACGCATCGAGCGGATAGCGGCGGCTTGGCGGGCGCTCGGTGTAGGTGAAGGCGTCGGAACGGAAGTGCTCCTGGACCCGGCGTACGGCGTCGTAGGCGGTCGGCGCGCCCGCGGTCAGCCGCCGGGCCAGGCGCTCGGTGCGCGCATAGGGGGTGTCCGCGAAGAGCAGCGGCTGATCACCGGTCTCGCCGCCGCGCTCGCGCAGTGGCACCTCGACCCGCTCGCGCGCCGCCAGTGATCCGGGCTCGTCGGTGTCGTCAAGCGCGTTCTCGTTGCGACGCGGCATGACCACGTCCGTGTACTGGGACAGTTCGATGTCGTAGCGCGCGGGCGCCGCCCGCATCTGGCCGGCGTTCGGTGTGGGCGCGTAGGCGCGCACCGTGTACTTGTCGCCGCGCCGCAGCGGTTCGGTGAGCCGGCGCAGGGTGCCGTCGGCCGCGCCGCTGACGGCTTCGCCCGCTCCTAGTACCCGGTAGGGCGTGCCCGTGCCGATCACGAAGTCGGTGCGCAGCGAGCGCACGGTGACGGTGATGCTGCGGTCCCAGCGCGTGTCGGGATCGTCGGGGAGCTCGCCGAGCGGGCTGGTGCGGTCGTTGGCGCGCGAGCGCACCCAGCGCAGGCCGTCGAAGGTGTCGAGCACCTCGGCCTTCCAGTACAGCGGGCGCGGCGACCTGACCTCGAGCAGCGTGGTGCCGTCACGGGGCCAGTCGAGCGGGCCGTACGAGTGGTCCCAGTCAAAGCTCACTTCCTTGCCCCCGAACCAGTTCCAGTCGCTGTAGTCCACGAGCGCGTCGGCGCGGTCCACGCGCGCCGCGAGGGGCAGCGCGAGGAGCCCGACCAGCGCCACTGCGACCAGGGCAGGCACCGCCTCCCGGCTGCGCATACGCGGTGCCCACAGCCACGCGGCCACGAGCGCGAACAGGACCAGGCCGCGCACCAGCGGGGCGCCCGGATCGTGGTCGGTGACCGGGATGCCGTACAGGCACAGCAGCGCCACCAGCGCCGTGAAGCGCAGCACCGAGGCCGTCACGCGCGAGCGCACGGGCCAGAACGCCAGTGCCGCGGCCAGCGCCAGCAACGCCGGCGCGCCCAGCAGAATGGTCAGGCGCACGTCGCCCTCCGGGCCGCCGTAGGGCCAGACCACCGTCTGGATGCCCGACAGGCCCTGCTCCAGCGTGGTGTTGAGCTCACCCCAGTTGCGCGGCCACACCAGCCGCGCCGCAAGGCCGGTGATGACCAGCGCGGCGGCGGTGCCGGCCACGACCACCACGAGCGCGGCGGCGTGCACCGAGGGCCGGGGCAGGCGCGAGCGGTTGAGCGCCCCGAGCAGCGCCCCGGCGCCCGTCAGCACGGCCACCGCGAGCAGGATCCGGACCGTGGGTGGATTCTCGACCAGCGACGCCCAGTGCAGGGCGGCGAACGAGCCGAGCGCGGCGAACAGCGCCAGCTCGAGGCCGCTGCTGAGGCGGCGCTCGCTCATGCGGCGACGCCCGATCCGGCGGCCGCCTTGCGCGTGACGCGGCGGCCGCCGCAGCCCGCGACCTCGAACTCGGCCTCGCCGTCCTGGCCGGCGAGCGGCGTGACCAGCCACCCGGCGCCGGCGGATGCGCGCGCCAGGTCGCGCGGCGGGTCGGGGCGGGCGCTGACCCAGATCACGGCACCCGCGCGGCGGGCGCGCGACAGCGACGGGCGCTGGGGCACTGGGCCCACGAGCGCCAGGCGAGCGTGCTGGGCGGGCCAGCCGGTCAGGTCGGCCGGCAGCACCGTCGAGCGGCGATCGCCGGGCAGGAGCAGCGCAAGCCCGCCGCGGCGGGCCACGAACACGCACAGCGACGCCGCTGCCCGCACGGCGGCGTCGAGCGCCTCGTCGGACGGGGGCCGGCTGGCGTCGAGTACCACCAGCGGCGCGGAGTCGGACTCGGCGATCAGGCGCCGCTCGAGCATCTCGCCGCTGCGCGCCACCGCCGGCCAATGGATGCGCGACGCGGGTGTGCCGGTGCGGTAGGGGCGCAGGCCGTCCAGGTCCAGCTCGGCGGCCGAGCCCGCGACGGCGCCACGCAATGCGGCAGCGGGACTCTGCCCGTCGCCCGGCGAGCCCGTGCCGGCGCCACCGGAGCCGCCCGGCGTGACCACGGGCTCGATCCGCGGCAGCACCAGCAGCTCCGCGTCCTCGCTGCGGTCGCGCACGGTGCGCGTGGCCAGCCGCAGCGGATCGTGGATCGTGAACGACGGCGGCTCGATGGTCCGCCGCCCGCGACGGTCGAACTGGACATCGATTCGCAGCCGGCGCGCGGACATCCCCGCCAGCGAGATCGGCTCGTCGAGCAGCTCGGTCTCCAGCTCGCCGCCGGGTGCGGGCAGCAGGCCGGTGTGCACGGTCAGGCGCAGCGGGTAGGGCCTGCGCTCTTCGACCGTAGGCGGGCCGGGCTCGGTGTCGATCGCGGCGCCGGCGGCTGCCAGCCCGACCCACACGAGCGCAACAACCGACGCCAGCAGCAGCGCCACGCCCGGCACGTACAGCGAACCGGTGTCGAACACCATCGCCGCCACGACGAGCGCGCCGCCCAGCAGCAGCGCCCCGAGCGCGCGCGACATCGGCCTAGAGGGCCGAGACCCGTTCCAGGGCGTCGGCCACCACGGTGGCGCGGTCCTGGCCGGCGGCCTCCGGGGACAGCAGCAGCCGGTGGGTCAGCACCGACTTGGCCAGCTCCTGCACGTCGTCTGGCAGCACGTGGTCGCGCCGGTCCAGCACCGCCAGCGCCTTCGCGGCGCGGAACAGCATCAGGCCGGCGCGCGGGCTGGCGCCCAGCTCGACGCGCGGATCGGCGCGGGTGGCGTCGAGTACCTCGACGATGTAGCGCCGCAGCGCCTCGCTGCCGTGCGCGCGGGCCACGGCGACCTGGGCGGCCTGGATCTCGGCCACGTCGGTCACCGGCTCCAGGTCGAGCACGCGGTCGTGGTCGCCGTGGGTGGCCAGCATGTCGCTCTCCTCGGCCACCGACGGGTAGCCCAGCGACACCCGCACCATGAACCGGTCCAGCTGCGCCTCGGGCAGCGGGTAGGTGCCCTCGTACTCGATCGGGTTCTGCGTGGCCAGCACGACGAACGGGCGCGCGAGGTCGTGGGTGGTGTTGTCCACCGTCACGTGACGCTCCTGCATGCACTCGAGCAGCCCCGACTGCGTCTTCGGCGACGCGCGGTTGATCTCGTCGACCAGGACCACGTTTGCGAACACGGGCCCGGGCCGGAACTCGAACCGCGACTCGCGCTGGTTGAAGACGCTGGTGCCGACCACGTCGGCGGGCAGCAGGTCCGCGGTGCACTGAACGCGCGCGAACTCGGCGTCGACCGACCGCGCCAGCGCGCGCGCCAGCGCGGTCTTGCCCACGCCCGGGTTGTCCTCGATCAGGACGTGGCCCTCGGCCAGCAGTGCCACCAGCACCTCGCGGAGCGCCGACTCCGGCGCCTTGACGGCGCGCGCCAGGTTGGCCCTGAGGCGCTCGACGAGCTCGGCTATCGCTGGCGGGTCGAGGTGGGGCGCGGTCGCCATGCGCCTCGATAGTAGGGGACCGCTGGTGGCGCTCCTACTCCTCGGGACCGACCAGCTCCCGAACGGCGCGTTCGGGGTCGTCGGCCGCCATTACCGCGCTGCCCGCGAGCACCGCGTCCACGCCAACGCGCTCGAGCTCCTCGATCTGGTCGCGGGTGGAGATGCCCGACTCGGAGACCACGATCTTGCCGGCCGGGACGTCGGCCAGGAGCTCGTAGGTGCGCTCGGTGTCCACCGAGAAGTCCTCGAGATTGCGGTTGTTTATCCCGATCACGTCCACGTCGGCCTCGAGCGCCACCTCGAGCTCGTGGGGCTCGGACACCTCGACGATCGCGTCGAGGTCGAGCGACCGGGCGGCGTCGAACAGGTCCGCGAGCTGGTCGCCGTGGTGAAACGCGCCAACTACCAGCAGCACGGCGTCGGCGCCAAGCGCCTTGGCCTCGACCAGCATGTACTCGTCGACCGTGAAGTCCTTGCGCAGGATCGGCAGGTCGGTGGCCTCGCGCGCGGCACGCAGGTCCTCCAGCGAGCCGCCGAAATGCTGCTCCTCCGTGAGCACCGATAGGGCCGCCGCGCCGCCGCGCTCGTAGGCCCTGACAACCTCGGCGCACGAGCGGCCCTCGCTGATCACCCCGGCCGACGGCGAGCGGCGCTTGTGCTCGGCGATCAGCGACGTCCCCGGCCGCGCCAGCGCCTCGGCGAACGGGCGGTCGTCCTCCTCGCGTTCGGCGGCGAGCGCTTCGAGCTCGGAGATCGGCACCCGGCTGCGGCGGTGGTCGAGGGCCTCGTATGTGGCCTCAACCAGGGACTCCAGGCGCGCGTTCATGTTGAAGTCACCTCACGCGACCTCTCCACGAACCGGTCCAGCACGCTCTGGGCCGCGCCGGAGTCGATGGCCTCCTCGGCCCTGCGCGTTCCCTGTTCGATCGTCGCGGTCAAGCCGCCCACGTATATAGCGGCCCCGGCGTTGATCGCGGTCAGATCGCGCTCCGGGCCTTCCTCGCCGGCCAGGACGGCGCGGGCGATCTCGGCGTTGCGCTCGGGCGTACCGGCGGCCAGCGCCGACTGCGGCGACAGCGCCAGGCCGACGTCCTCGGGGGTCAGCGTCCAGCTCTCCAGGTGGCCGTCGGCGCGCAGCTCGACGATGTGCGTCGGACCGGAGGTGCTCAGCTCGTCGAGGCCGTCGTCGGACGCCACGAGCAGGGCGTGTTCGCAGCCCAGCTCGCCGAGCGCGCCGGCCATGATGTCCAGGAACCGGCGGTCGGACACGCCGATCAGCTGGCGCCTGGCGCCCGCCGGGTTGGTCAGCGGCCCAAGGAAGTTGAAGATCGTGCGCACCGCAAGGCCCGTGCGCACGGGCGCCACGTGCTTCATCGCCGGGTGGTGGCCGGGGGCGAACATGAAGCCGAAGCCGATCTCATCGATGCAGGCGGCCACGTCGCCGGGCTCGAGGTCGATGCGGGCGCCCAGCGCCTCGAGCACGTCGGCCGAGCCGGAGCGACCGGTTGCCGAGCGGTTGCCGTGCTTGGCCATCGGCACGCCGGCGCCCGCGGCCACGAACGCGGCGGTGGTCGAGACGTTGAACGTGGGCCGCCCGCCGCCGGTGCCCGCGGTGTCCACCAGGCCCGGCCGGTCGGTGGCGACCGGGACCGCCAGGTCGCGCATCGCCCTGGCCATGCCGGCCAGCTCGCCGACCGTCTCGCCCTTGGCCCGGAACGCGATCAGCAGCGCCGCCGTCTGGATCTCGGTCGCGCGTCCCTCCATCACCTCGTGCAGCACGGCCGAGGTCTCGTCAACGGTCAGCGCCTCGGAGCGGCAGAGACGGTCGATCGTCTCGGTCAGGATCGGGTTCGGGTCGGTCACGAGTCCAGGAAGTTGCGCAGTATGGCCATGCCGTGCTCGGTCAGCACCGATTCGGGGTGGAACTGCACGCCCTCGGCGGGCAGCTCGCGGTGGCGCAGGGCCATCACCGTGTCGCCGTAGGTGGCCGAGACCTCCAGCTCGTCCGGGAGGTCGGGATCCACGATCAGCGAGTGGTAGCGACCCACGGTCAGCTGCGGCTCCATGCCCGCGAAGATCGTCCTGCCGTCGTGCTCGATCACGGCCGTCTTGCCGTGCACGGGATCGCCGCGGACCACGTTGCCGCCGAACGTGGCGGCCAGCGCCTGGTGACCCAGGCACACGCCGAGCACCGGTGTGCCGGCCTCGGCGAAGCGGCGGATCGCCTCGCCGGAGATGCCCGCCTCGGCGGGTGTGCACGGTCCCGGCGACACGATCAGCCGACCGGCGCGGCGCGTCAGCAACTCGTCGACCGTGGCCTCGTCGTTTCGCACCACCTCGATCCGGGCGCCGAGCTCGCCGAGGTACTGGACCAGGTTGTAGGTGAACGAGTCGTAGTTGTCGATCACCAGCACGCTCACGCCCAGTCCCCCTGCCTGCGCGCCAGCTCGATCGCCTCGAACACAGCGCCGGCCTTCGCCTCGCTCTCGCGCCGCTCGTAGGCGGGGTCGGAGTCGGCCACGACGCCGCCGCCGGCCTGGGCGTGCACGATGCCGTCCTTGACCAGCGCCGAGCGGATGTAGATGCACGTGTCCAGCTCACCGGAGTAGGACAGGTAGCCGACCGAGCCGCCGTACGGGCCGCGCTTGACGGTCTCGAGCTCGTCGATGATCTGCATCGCGCGGATCTTCGGCGCGCCCGACAGCGTGCCCGCCGGCAGGCAGGCGCGCAGCGCTTCGATCGGGCCGACGTCGGCGCGCAGCGTCCCCGAAACCTCGGAGACGATGTGGAGCACGTGCGAGTAGGTCTCGACCACCATCAGCTCGTCGACCGTGACCGAGCCGTAGTCGCACACCCGGCCGAGGTCGTTGCGGGCCAGATCGACGAGCATCACGTGCTCGGCGCGCTCCTTCTGGTCGCCCAGAAGGTCCTCGGCGCGCTCGGCGTCCTCGGTCGGGCTGTCGGCGCGCGGGCGCGTGCCGGCGATCGGCCGCTGGGTGGCGGTGCGGCCCTCGACCTTGACCAGCGATTCGGGCGACGCGCCCGCGATCTGGAAGTCGCCGAAGTCCAGGAAGTACATGTAGGGGCTGGGGTTGACCGCGCGCAGCCCGCGGTAGATCGAGAACGCCTCCGCCGGCGCCTCGGCGCTCCAGCGCTGGCTCGGCACCACCTGGTACGCATCGCCGGCGTGGATGTACTCCACGCAGCGCGCCACCGACGCCTCGAACCCGTCCGCGCCCGTGTTCGACTCGAATCGCGCCGGCTCGCGCTCCGCGGTGTCGAACTGGGGCACCGGCGCGGCCAGCCGCTCGCGCACCTCGGCGATCGCGGCCGCCGCCTTCGCGTAGGCGTCGTCGACCTCGCCGTCCACGAAGACGTTGGCCAGGATCGTGGCCTCATGGCGCAGATGGTCGAACGCCACCATCACGTCGCTGACCATCAGGGCCATGTCCGGCATCTCGAGCGGGTCCGGGTTCGGCTCGCCGACGCTCGGCTCGGCGAACCGCACCAGGTCGTAGCCGAACAGGCCGACGGCGCCGCCCGCGAACGGCGGCAGGCCCTCCAGCGGCGCGGTCCGGTAGCGCTCCAGCTCCAGCGCCACTACGGCGTACGGGTCGGTGAACGCGCGCGCCTCGCCACCCACGGTCAGGACACCCGCGTCGATCCGGATCGTGGTCCGCGGGCGGTAGCCCAGGAACGACCAGCGTCCGAAGCGGGTGCCCTGCTCGGCCGACTCGAGCAAGAAGGACGGGCCCTCGCCGCGCAGCTTGAGGTAGGCCGAGACCGGTGTCTCGGTGTCGGCGATGAACGTATGCCGCACCGGAACGAGCGTGTGCTCGCGGGCCAGCTTTCGTGTCTCCTCGAGCGTTGGCGTCAGCTCGAGGTCGGCCGGCTCAGCGGCGACGCCCATTGAGCACCTCGAAGGCGTCGGCCAGGCCGAGATCCCGCGTCGCCAGCAGGACCGTCAGGTGGTACAGCAGGTCGGCGGCCTCCTCGGCCACGCGCGCGTCGGACTCCTCGCCGGCCGCCCGTGTGACCTCTTCCGCCTCCTCGCGCACCTTCTCGCCCGCGAAGGCGGGATCGGCCAACAGCCTGGCCGTGTAGGACGAGCCCGTGTCGCCACTGGCCCTGCGATCGGCGATCGTGCGCTCCAGCGCGGGCAGCGCCTCCGCGGCGGTCGGCTCCATGACGCCGCGGTAGAAGCACGTGCGCTCGCCGGTGTGGCAGGCGGGTCCGGACGGGTCGACCAGCGCCACCAGCGCGTCGGCGTCGCAGTCATAGCGCAGGGCCTTCAGGGCCATCGTGTTGCCCGAGGTCTCCCCCTTTCGCCACAGCTGACCGCGCGAGCGGCTCCAGAAGTGCACCTCGCCCGTCTCCCGCGTGCGCGCGAGCGCATCGGTGTTCATGTACGCGAGGGTGAGCACTTCGCCGGTGCCGGCGTCCTGCATCACGCACGGCACCAGGCCGTCGGAGTCGAAGGCGATCTCGTCCACGCGACGATTATGGCGACGGCGGTCCGGCCAGCGGCTCGATGCGTCGTTTCGCCCGGTCCAGGCCGGGCAAATCGACGCGCGGGCGCCTCAGAGCTCCAGGGGAGGCTCGCCCCAGCGGTCGCGATCGGCGGCGCGGATCGCGCGGCCAGCCTCGACCGCCGCCATCCACTCGAACGCCACGCCCTTGGCGTGGTTGCGCTCCACGCCGCTGCCCTCCAGCCGCTCCAGACCAGAGCGGTGCGCGCCCGCGCTGGTCGAGAAGCAGGCGTCCTGGACCACCACGGCGCGTAGCCCGAGCTCCAGCAGCCCAAGCGCCGACTGCGCCACGCAGATGTCGGTCTCGAAGCCGGTCAGGACCGCGACCGTCCGGCCGGTGGCGCGCACGGCGTCGACCGCCTCGGCAGCGCCGGCCAGGCCGAAGGTGGGCTTGACGATCCGGGGCGTGCCGCCGGGCAGCCGCTCGGCCACCGCGTCGATCGTGTGGCCATACGCGTCCGGGTCCTCTTCGACCACGACGACGGGAATCGCCATCTGGGCCGCCATCCCGGTCAGCCACGCCGATCGCGCGACGGCGTCGACGGCCTCCTCCGAGTCGGCGTCGACGAAACCGGGCTGGGTGTCCACGACCACGAGCACCGACTCGTCGCGCCGGACCAGGCTCATTCGATCCCCAGCCGGTCCAGCACGCTGTCGTCCCCGCGCCAGCCGCGGCGCACGCGCACGATCAGCTCCAGGTGGACGCGGGCACCGGTGGCCTGCTCGATCTCTTTGCGGGCGGCGGTGCCGATCGACTTGATCATCTTGCCGCCCTTGCCGATCAGGATCCCCTTCTGCGAGTCGCCCTCGGCCCACAGGCAGGCTTCCACGTAGATCAGGCCGTCCTCACGGGGCGAGATCTCCAGCACCTCCGCCTCGACGGCGTGCGGCAGCTCCTGGCGCGTGCGGCGCAGCACCTGCTCGCGGACCAGCTCGGCGAGCAGGACGTGCTCGTCCTGGTCGCTGATCGCCTCCTCCGGGTACATGAACGGCCCCTCGGGCAGCAGTGCAACCAGGTGCTCGAGCAGCGGCTCCACGCCCGAGCCCTTGCGCGCGCTGACCGGGAACACGTCGCCCGGGACCTCGAGGTCGGCGGCACCGACGAGCGCGGCGGCCGTCTCGGTCGGGCTCAGCCGGTCGACCTTGTTGACGACCGTGACCACCGGCGTCGCCGAGCGCCGCAGCGCGCGCGCGATGTAGCGGTCCCCCGCCCCCACGCGCTCGGTCCCGTTGACCATGAACAGCACCGCGTCGGCGTCGCCGAGCGCCTGCTCCACGCGCCGCTGCATGCGGTCGGTCATCCGATCGCGCGGGCGCTGCACGCCCGGCAGATCGACCAGCACCAGCTGCCAGTCGTCGCCGGTCGCGATCCCGCGCACCTCGCGCCTTGTTGTCTGCGGCTTGTCGGAGACGATCGCGACCTTCTCGCCGACCAGCCGGTTGACCAGAGTCGACTTTCCGGCGTTGGGCCGGCCGGCCAGGGCGACGAAGCCGGAGCGCGTCACAGCGATCCCATGATCCGGTCCTGGAGCGCGAGCATCTGGCCGGCGTCGGTCTCGTGGTCGTAGCCGCACAGGTGCAGGACGCCGTGCACCACCGCCTCGGGGATGTCGACGGTGTGCTCGGGGCAGATCACGATGTCGCCCAGTTCGCGCGGCCCCGCCACCGCGCCGATCCCGTCGACCGGGAAGGACAGCACGTCGGTCGGTCCCTCCTTCCCTCGGTGCTTGCCGTTCAGAGCAGCGATTCGGCCGGCTCCAACGAGCTCGATCGAGAGGTGCCCCTCGTCGAGACCGACGGCGGCGAGCGCGGCCTCGGCGGGTGCCACCAGCTCGGACGGCCCCTCGATCTGGATGCCGTGCGGAGGGCTCGCGCCCCCCACGCCCCCCGTCGATCCGTGGCTGCTCACCTCAGGCTTTGCGCGCGGCGCGGATCTCGGGCGCCTGCTGCTCGGCGTACTCGTTGTACGCGGCCACGATCCGCTGGACGAGTTTGTGGCGGACCACGTCCTCGCCGCCGAAGCGGACGAACTCGATGCCCTCGACCTCGGACAGGATGTCGCCGATGACGAGCAGCCCCGAGCGCTGGTCGCGCGGCAGATCGACCTGGGTGACGTCACCGGTGACCACCATCTTCGAGTTGAAGCCCAGCCGCGTGAGCACCATCTTCATCTGCTCGGGCGTGGTGTTCTGGGCCTCGTCGACGATGATGAACGCGTCGTTGAGCGTGCGCCCGCGCATGAACGCGAGCGGCGCGACCTCGATCACGCCGCGCTCGAGGTGGCCGTTGACCTTCTCGGGCTCGAGCATGTCGTAGAGCGCGTCGAACAGCGGTCGCAGGTATGGGTCGACCTTGGCCATCAGGTCGCCGGGCAGGAAGCCCAGCCGCTCGCCCGCCTCGACCGCGGGCCGGGTGAGCACGATCCGGTTGACCTCGCGCCGCTGGAGCGCGGCGACGGCCATCGCCACGGCCAGGAACGACTTGCCGGTGCCCGCGGGGCCGATGCCGACGGTGATGGTGTGCTCGCGGATGGCGTCTACGTAGCGCTTCTGGGTCACGGTCTTCGGCGCCACCTTCAGCCCGCGGTGGCGCCAGACCACGTCCTCGAGGATCTGGCTCGGGCTCTCGTGGCGGTCGAGCGCGGAGCCGATCGCCTCGATGGTGCCGGGCGCCACGTCGTGGCCCTGGCCCACGAGATCCGACAGCTCGCGCACGACTTCGCGGCCGGCGGCCACGGCGTCGGCGTCGCCGTCCAGCGTCAGCACGTTCCCGCGCAGGAACACGTCGCAATCCAACCGCTCCTCGAGCGTGCGCATGATCATGTCGTTGGCGCCCGCGAGCTCGGCGGCCACCTCGTTCGTGAGCTCGATCCGCTCGCGCACTAGCCCTGCAACAGCCCCTTCGCGGCGCCGCTCACGCGCTTGCCGTCGGCGCGGCCGGCCACCCTCGGCATGGCGATCGCCATGACCTTGCCCATGTCCTTCGGCGACTGCGCGCCCGACTCGGCCACGGCGTCCGCGACCAGCGCGCCCAGTTCCTCGTCCGACAGCTGTTCGGGCAGATAGCCCTCGATCAGCGCCGCGTCGCGCTCGGCCTCGCCGGCCAACTCGTCGCGGCCGCCCTCACGGAACGCCTCGGCCGACTCCAGCCGCCGCTTGCGCTCGCGCTGGAGCACGGCGACCTCGTCGTCGTCGCCCTCCTTGGCCGCCAGCTGCAACTGCGACAGCACCACGCGGAGCGCGCCGGCGCGCTCGCGGTCACCCGCCTTCAGAGCGGCGTTGGCATCGGCCTGCAATTGGTCCAGCACGGGCATTAGGGTCAAGTGTAGGCCGCATGCCAGCGTGGAAAGCCGCAACCTTCGACTGCTACGGGACCCTCATCGACTGGGAGGGCGGCGCGGCGGCGTTCCTGTACGACGTGGCGCGGCGGAGCGGCGAGGACGACCCCGGGCCCGCCTACGAGCTGCGCCGGCGCTGGGAGGAGATCCAGTTCGAGCACATCCAGCAGGACTACCGCAGCTACAACGTGGTGCTCGAGGAGAGCCTGCGCGCCTGGGTGGCCGAGCGGGGCTACCGCTGGAACGTGAACGTCGGCTACGACTTCGCCCGCTCGATGCAGTCGTGGCAGCCGTTCCCGGACACGATTCCCGCGCTCATGCGCGTGCGTGAAGCGGGCATCCCGCTGGCCATCGTGTCGAACTCCGAGGACTCGATCATGGACCACACGCTGCGGCAGCTGCGGCCGCTGGAGTTCGATCATGTGGTCTTGGCCGACGAGGTGCGCTCCTACAAGCCGCAGCGCCAGCCGTTCACGCGCATGCTCGACAAGCTGAGCCTGGCGCCCGAGGACGTGCTGCACGTGGCGTTCGGGTTCGAGTACGACATCGGCATCGCCAAGGAGCTGGGGATGCAGACCGCCTGGATCAACCGCCACCGCGAGCCGCTGCCCGACCCCGAGGCGGCGCCAGACCACGAGTGGCGCGACCTCTGGGGCCTCGCCGAGCTGGCTGAGAGCGACGTAGATGGCTGATCCCGAATCGCCGCACCCACGGATGACGGCGCATACCGGCGCCGGATCACCACCCACGCTCTCACAGCTAGCGCTGGCTTCACCCGCGTGCGGCGCCCGGCTTGGTCTGCGCCGCCCACGCGGGCACGTCAATTCAGGATCAACCATCTAAACCCGACCGATGGAGTACGGACAACTCCTGCTCTTCGCGGGCGCGCTGCTGGCTACGGGTATAGCCGCGTCGCTGGTCGCCGGCCGCCTGCGCGTGCCGGGCCTGATCGTGGTCCTCGGGCTTGCGATGCTGATCGGCTCCGACGGCCTCGGCCTGATCCACTTCGGCGGCAGCCAGGAGGACGTCGAGCTGGCGCGCACGATCGGCGTGATCGCGCTGGTGTTCATCCTGTTCGAAGGCGGCCTGGTCTCGGGCTGGGGTGAGATCAAGCCGGTCGTGCGCACCAGCGTGATGCTGGCGATCTTCGCCACGATCGCGCAGGCGGTGATCGTGGGCCTGACGGCGGCGTGGCTGCTGGACCTGAGCACGGAGGAGGGCCTGCTGCTGGGCTCGATCGTGTCCGCCACCGACAGCGCGGCGATCTTCTCGGTGCTGCGCGGCTCGTCCCTGAAGAAGCGCCTCGCGCGGATCCTGGAGGGCGAGTCGGGCATGAACGACCCGGTCGCGATCGTCCTGGTGCTGGGCTTCATCGAGTTCATCGAGGACCCCGCGTACACGGTCGGCGACATGGCCGCACTCGCGGTTTCTGAGCTGGGCCTTGGCGTGGTGGTCGGGCTAGCCATCGGCCGCGTGGCCGTCCTCACGTTCCAGAGCGCGCGGATCGGCGCGCCCGGCCTCTACCCGGTCGCCTCGCTGGCGTTCGCGGCGCTGGGTTTCGGCATCGCCGACGCCGTGCACGCGTCCGGCTTCATCGCGGTCTACCTGGTCGGGCTGGCCCTCGGGAGTGGCTCGATCCCCGGCAGGCGCACGATCGACGAGTTCCACGATGGGCTCGCGTGGATCAGCCAGATCGCGATGTTCATGACGCTGGGGCTGCTGGTCAGCCCGTCGCAGTTCGGCGGCGTGATCGGCGAGAGCCTGCTGGTCACGGTCATTCTGATGTTCGTGGCGCGCCCGCTGGCGGTCTACGTCTTCACCCTCGGGGCGGGGTTGAACGTTCGCGAGTCGACCCTGGTCGGCTGGGCGGGCCTGCGCGGGGCGGTGCCGATCGTACTTGCCACTTTCCCGGTCATCGACGGGGTCGACGAGGGCGGCGTGTTCTTCAACATCGTCTTCTTCGTGGTCATCACGTCCACGCTCGTGCAGGGCGTGACGCTGGATCCGCTGGCCAAGGCGCTGGGCGTGACCGGCGACGAGCCCGCGATGCCGCGCCCACTGCACGAGGTGGGCACGATCCGCCGCCTTGGCGCCGAGGTGCTCGAGTACCCGGTGGCCGAGGCGGACGCGATCCCGGGCCTGCGCGTGAACCAGCTCGAGCTCCCGCGCGAAGCGCTCGTGAGCGTGATCGTGCGCGACGACGAGGCGCTGCTGCCGCGCGGCTCCACGGAGGTTGCCGCCGGCGACCGGCTGCACATCCTGGTCCGTGGCGCGGTCCGCGGCGGCGTCGAGGAGCTGTTCGACCGATGGCGCTCCGGGCCGATCGGTGAGCCCGACGCGGAGCCAAGCACCCGCTCGGGCCGGTCGCCGATCTTCACGGTCAAGCCGTGGACCGCGGTCATGGGCGATCCCGGCGCGCCCGAGAAGGTCGAGGGCGTTCCGGCCATCCGCGTGCTGCGCACCCGGCGGGATGACCCCGGCGCGCTGGTGCTGCTCGACGACGGCCGGCTCGCGGTGACCGGTAGCGGCGTGATCGCCACCGGCGGCCCGCGCCAGCTGTCGCGCTACTGCCGCGAGCGGATCCAGCGCAGCCAGTCGGCCGAGGAGACCGCCTGGTGGCAGGAGGTCACCGGCGTGGTCAGCCAGCGCTGAGCAGCAGGGCGGTCCAGCCCTTGTCGCTGTAACGGCGCCGTTCCTCCAGTGGCGCGAACGCCGCCGCCACCTCGTCCGCCTCGTGGTCCAGCAGCCCGGAGGCGATCAGCGTGTGCGGTTGCTCGTCCATCAGCTCGGCGACCCGCAGCAGCAGCGGGCGCATCAGGTTGGCCAGCACCAGGCCGGCCGCCGGCGCCGGCTCGTCGCGAAGGTTCGCGCGCCCGACCCGCTCGAGGGCGACGCCGTTGGCGGCGGCGTTCTGCCTGGTGGCCTCGACGGCCAGCCGGTCGGCGTCCAGGGCGGTCACCGGCCCGAAGCCGAGCCGGGCCGCGGCTATGGCCAGCACGCCCGAGCCGCAGCCCAGGTCCACGACGGAGCCCGCCGCCGGCTCGACCTCGGCAAGCAGCGCCAGGCACAGCCGCGTCGTCGAGTGCGAGCCGGTCCCGAAGGCTTGCCCCGGATCGACGACCAAGTCGATCACGGAATCGTCGCGGGTTTCTGGGTCGGACAGCGATGTCCGACCCAGCGAAGGCATCCAGGGCGGGCGGACGTAGATCCGGTCGGCTACGAGCACCGGCTGGTGAAAGGCCTTCCAGCGCTCCTCCCAGTCATCGGGCACGGCGGTACCGCTGACCTGCACGCGGACGCCCGCCACCTCGGCCTCGCCGGGCTCCAGCTCGGGCAGCTCACCGGGCGCGCCGTACACGGCGAACTCCACCGTATCGCCGTCATCCACCTGCTCGATGCCAGACGGCGCCATCTCGAGCATCGCACCCAGCACCTCGTCGGCCCGGTCCGCGGGTGCGCGCACCGCCAGCCGGATCAGCGCAGGGCCCGCTTGACCTTGCTGAACAGGGACTCCGCGGCCGCCTCGCGCAGGTTGTCGTCGGTGACGCTGTCGCGCAGCTCGACGAGCAGCTCCTTCTGACGCTCGGTCAGGTTGCGCGGGATCACCACGTTCAGCACCACCTGCTGGTCGCCGGTGCGCCCGCGGCCGACGGCGGGCATGCCCTTGCCGCGCAGCGTGACGACCGTCCCCGGCTGGGTACCGGGCTCGACCGTCACCTGCTGCTCGCCGGCGAGCGTCGGCACGGTCACGGTGGTGCCCAGCGCCGCGGCGGGCGCCGGCACGTCGACCACCGAGATCAGGTCGCTTCCGTCACGCAGGAAGCGCTCGTCCTCGCTCACCGCGACGCCCACGTAGAGGTCGCCAGCCGGGCCGCCGCGGTCGCCCGCATGGCCGCGGCCGGTCAGGCGCACGCGCTGACCGTCGGCGATGCCGGCCGGGAGGTCGACCGACAGCGTTCGCCGGCCGGCCTTGCGCCCGCGTCCCGAGCACTCGCCGCACGGGGTCTCGGCGACCTTGCCCTCGCCGCCGCAGACGTCGCACGCCTGCGCGCGCACGAGCTGGCCGAAGGCCGTGTTGCTGACCGCGCGTAGCTCACCGGCGCCGCCACAGCGGCCGCACGTCTCGATCGGCGTGCCGGGCTCGGCGCCGTTGCCGCGGCAGTGCTCGCAAGCCTCGACGGCGTCGTATGACACGTCGACCGACACTCCACGCGCCGCGTCCTCGAGCGTGATCTCGACCTCGACGCCGACGTCGCCGCCCTGGACCGCGCGCGGGCCGCCACGACCGCCGCCGAACGGGTCGCCGCCGAAGAACGCATCGAAGATGTCGGCGAACGAGCCAAAGCCCTGCGCCTGGCTGGCGTAACCGCGCGACTCGACCCCGTCCCAGCCTTGACGGTCGTAGATGGCCTTGCGCTCGGGGTCGGACAGCACCTCGTAGGCCTCCGCGGCCTCCTTGAACTTGGCCTCGGCCTCGGGGTCCTCGGAGTTCACGTCGGGGTGCAGCTCGCGCGCAACGACGCGGAACGCCTTCTTGATCGCGCGCTCGTCGGCGCCGCGCTCGACACCGAGGATCTCGTACGCGTCGCGCCTCATTCGGCGTACACCTCAGCGACGAAGCGCGACAGTTCGGCCGCCGCCTGGCGCACGGCCATGATCGCCCGCGGATAGTCCATGCTGACCGGGCCGAGCACGCTGACCGCGCCGAGGTTGCGCCGCGCGAGACCGTAGTTGGCGGCCACCATGCTCAGCGACCGCAGCTCGGGCGCGGGGTTCTCGCTGCCGATCCGCAGGTACACGTTGGGCTCGGTCAGCGACGCGCGCAGCACGCCGAGCAGCGCCACCCGCCGCTCCAGCACGTCCATCAGGCTGGACAGCTGCGGCAGATCCTGGAACCGCTGCTCGGAGAACAGCCGTGCCGCCCCGTCCACGAACAGGTTGTCGCCCGCCGCCTCCTCGAGGTCCGTGAACGCGGGCCCGAGCGTGGCCAGGAACTCGCGCTCGCGCGGATCCAGGCCGGGGTCGGCCAGCTTGCCCGCCAGCATCCGGGAGCCCACGTCCATGTCGCCCAGCACCTCGTTCAGGTAGCTGCCGGCCCACGCCACCAGGCCCGCGTCGAGCGGCTCGTCGTAGGAGATCACGCGCTTGGTCACGCCACCGGTGCTGGTGATGACGACCACCATCGCGACCTGAGGCTGGAGCAGCAGCACCTCGACACGGTGGATCGTGGCGGTGCCGATCGACGGCGCCGACACCAGCGCCAGGAGGTCGGTGACCTGTGACAGCTGCTCGGTGGTGGCGCGCATGGCCTCGTCGACCTCGCGGCGCATGTCGCTGAGCTCGACCGGGGAGCGCACCGCGGGCAGCGGGCCGCTGTCCAGCAGCTCGTCGACGTAGAAGCGATAGCCCGAGTCGGTCGGGCGGCGGCCGGCGGACGTGTGCGGGTGCTCGAGTAGCCCGAAGTCCTCCAGCCGTGCGAGCTCGGAGCGGACCGTTGACGGCCCCCAGGGCACGTCGTCCTGGCCGGCGAGCCACTTCGAGCCCACCGGCGCGTCGGTCTGCTGATAGCCCTCCACGACCTTGCGCAGGAGGATGCTCTGGCGAACGGAGATCTGCACGCCGGCAAAGGTTATTGGCCGTCGACGGCCACGTGGCCGTCGGGCTGACGCTTAAGCGGCGTCGCGCAGCCCACGCGCCTCGGCGAGCGAGGCGAGCTTGCGCAGCGCGTGCTCCTCGACCTGGCGCGTGCGCTCACGCGTGAGGCCGAACATGCGCCCGACCTCGTCGAGGGTGTGGGGGTGCTCGCCGAACAGGCCATGGCGCAGCTCGACCACCCGCCGCTCGCGGTAGGAGAGGTTCTCGAGCGCCTCCGCCAGCCGGCTGCGGGTCATGCTCTCGGCCGCCGTCTCGAACGGGGACTCGGCGCGGTCGTCGGGGATCAGGTGGCCCAGCTCCGCGGCGTCCTCCTCGCCTCCGCCCACCGGCTTGTCCAGCGAGACCGGGGCGCGCGAGGCGCGCATCAGGAACTCGGCCTCCTCGACGTCGATGTCCACGTTGGCGGCGGCGGTGATCTCCTCGATCGAGGGGTTGCCCTCACCGACGCTCTGCAGCCGGCGCTGGGCGCCGTCCAGCTTCTGGAGCGTCTGGTTGATGTGGATCGGGATCCGGATCGTGCGCGACTTGTCGGCGATCGCGCGCGAGATGGCCTGGCGGATCCACCAGGTGGCGTAGGTCGAGAACTTGAACCCCTTGCGGTAGTCGAACTTCTCGACGGCGCGAACCAGGCCGATCGACCCCTCCTGGATCAGCTCCATGAAGTCGAGGCCCTGGTTGCGATAGCGCTTGGCGATCGAGACCACCAGGCGCAGGTTGGCCTGGACCATGTGCTCCTTGGCGTCGAGGTCGCCGCGCTCGACGCGCTTGGCCAGGCGCACCTCCTCGCTCGCGGTCAGTAGCGGCGTCTTGGCGATGCCGTCCAGGAACAGCTGGAGCGAGTCGAGGGTCGGATCGGGAGCGGTCTCTGCTGAGCTGGCCACGGCGAAGAGTCTCCGCCCGTGCCCTAAAGGCTTCCTAAGACCTGCCAAGCGTGGCGCGTGCGCCTCGGCTAGTTGCTGTCGTCGCCGATCTTCAGCACCGACAGGAACGCCTCCTGCGGCACCTCGATCCGGCCGACCTGCTTCATCCGCTTCTTGCCCTCCTTCTGCTTCTCGAGCAGCTTCTTCTTTCGCGTGATGTCGCCGCCGTAGCACTTGGCGATCACGTCCTTGCGCATCGGCTTCACGGACTCGCGGGCGATGATGTGCGAGCCGATCGCGGCCTGGATCGCCACCTCGAACTGCTGGCGCGGGATCTGCTTCTGCAACCGCTCGGCGATGCCCCGCCCGGCGTCGTAGGCCTTGTCCTTGTGCACCACCTGGGACAGCGCGTCAACCTGGTCGCCGGCCAGCAGGATGTCGAGCTTGACCAGGTCAGACGGACGCAGGCCGATCAGCTCGTAGTCCAGCGACGCGTAACCCCTGGTGCGCGACTTCAGGTGATCGAAGAAGTCCAGCACCACCTCCGCCAGCGGCAGGTCATAGCGCAGCTGCACGCGCGCCTCGGACAGGAACGTCATGTCCACGTGCGTGCCGCGCCGATCCTGGCACAGGTCCATGACCGCGCCGACGGCATCCTTGGGGCACAGGATCGTGGCGCGGATGTAGGGCTCGCGGATCTCGTCGATCCGGTCGCGCTCGGGCATCTCCGACGGCGCGTGCACGGGCCGCGTCTCGCCGTCGGTGAGCGTGACCTCGTACTCGACCGTTGGCGTCGTGGCCAGCAGGTCGACGTCGTACTCGCGCTCGAGGCGCTCGCGCACGATGTCCATGTGCAGCAGGCCGAGAAAGCCGCAGCGAAAGCCGAAGCCCAGCGCGTGGCTGGTCTCGGGCTCGTAGGTCAGCGCGGCGTCGTTGAGCGAAAGCTTCTCGAGCGCGTCGCGGAGGTCGTTGAAGCGGTCGGTGTCGACCGGGAAGAGGCCGCAGAACACCATCGGCTTGACGTCCTGGTAACCGGGCAGCGGCTCGCCGGCGGGCTGCCTGCGCGTGGTCAGGGTGTCGCCCACGCGTAGCAGCGAGACGTCCTTGATGCCGGTGATCACATAGCCCACCTCGCCCGCCTCGAGCGCGTCGACCGGCGTCAGCGCCGGGCCGAAGAAGCCGATGTCGTCGATGTCGGCCTCGGTGCCGGCCTGCATGGCGCTGATCGCGTCGCCCTTGGCCAGGCGCCCGTCGACGACCTTCACGTACGCCACCACGCCGCGGAACTGGTCGTACTCGGAGTCGAAGATCAGCGCGCGGGCCGGAGCGGCGGTGTCACCGGCGGGCGGATCGACGCGCTGGACGATGGCCTCCAGCAGCTCGGTGACCCCCTCCCCCGTCTTCGCCGAGATCTTGATCACCTCGTCGGGCTCGTCCCCGATCAGCTCGCCGATCTCACCGGCGACCCGCTCGGGCTCGGCACCGGGAAGGTCGATCTTGTTCAGCGCCGGGATCAACTCCAGGCCGGCGTCGACCGCCAGGTAGGTGTTGGCCACGGTCTGGGCCTCGACGCCCTGGGCGGCGTCCACCAGCAGCAGCGCCCCGTCGCAGGCGGCCAGCGAGCGCGACACCTCGTAGGTGAAGTCCACGTGTCCGGGCGTGTCGATCAGGTGCAGCCGGTAGTCCCGTCCGTCGGTGGCCGTGTACTGCACGCGCACGGCCTGCGCCTTGATCGTGATCCCACGCTCGCGCTCCAGGTCCATCGAGTCCAGCAACTGCGGCTTGTGGTCACGCGCCGCCACCGTCTCGGTCAGCTCGAGGATGCGGTCGGCCAGCGTCGACTTGCCGTGGTCGATGTGGGCGATGATCGAGAAGTTGCGGATGTTCTGCGCGGGCGCGGCCATGCGGCCGCACAGGTTAGGCGGCGGCGGTCACCGCAACGATCCGGCTCTCACGTTTCGGCCTCGGGCTCGAGGCAGGTAGAGCTTGCGGCGAAGGCTCTCTGAGGCCACGATGGACCGATGGAGATCGCCATCGCGCTGTACGACCGGTTCACGATGCTGGATGCCGTCGGCCCGTACCAGGTTCTGGAGGCGCTGCCCGAGACGAACGTGCGCTGGCTGGGCCCCGCGCCGGGGCCGGTGCAGGACGAGTCGCACGCCGGCGCGATCGTGGCCGCGGCGGCATGGGAGGACATGCCGCGGCCGGATGTCGTGGTCCTACCGGGGGGCTACGGCTCGCGCGCGATGATGCGTGACGAGCGCGCGCTGGCGTGGCTTGGCGAGGCGCACGAGCACAGCCGGTACACGACGTCGGTCTGTACCGGCTCGCTGTGGCTGGCAGCCGCCGGGATCCTGGAGGGCCTCGAGGCCACCAGCCATTGGCTTGAGCTGGAGACGCTGGCCGAGTACGGCGCCCGGCCGACGCCGCGGCGGGTGGTCGAGCAGGGCAAGGTGATCACGGCCGCGGGGGTGTCGTCCGGGATCGACATGGCGCTGCGGCTGACCGAGCTGCTGTATGGCGCCGAGGCCGCGCAGGCTGTCCAGCTGGCGATCGAATACGACCCCCAGCCGCCGTTCGACGCCGGGTCTCCGGACAAGGCGCCGAAGCCCGTGGTGGAACTCGTCCGCGCGGTCATGTCGGCACAGCAGGACGAGCTCCGCACATAGTCACCGCCGTTCGCGGGTAGGCACAGGCCCGTGCCCGCGGAAGGCGACCACCGGCTCCGGCATCGCTTCCCCGAGCTCCTCGGGCTGAACACGCTCGCGCTGGCACAACCGCTGTTCTCGCTCGTCACGCACTCGCCGGAGTTCTTCTCCGCGCGCAAGACCCCGACGGCGGCGGTGCTGATCTTCGCGCTCGCGGTGGCGTTCGGGCCGCCGCTGCTCGCGCTGCTGGCCGAGCGGATTGCCGAGGCGGCCCACCGCGGCTGGGGCGCGCGGCTGCACGACGCTCTGCGGCTGGTGGCGCTGACCGCGATCGCGCTCGGCATCCTCGGCAACGCCACCAGCCTCGGCATCCCCGGCTGGCTGCTGGTGGCCGCCGCGATCGGCTGCGGTACGGCCGCGCTGGCCCTGCTGCGGCGCTCGCACGCCTCGCGCAGCTTCGCTCGCTTTTTGGCCCCCGCGGCGCCGGTAGTGCTGTTGCTGTTCCTGGCGTCGGTCCCGATCGGCACGCCCGAAGCCAGCCCGTCGACCGCGGCCAGCCGGCCCGCGCCGATCGTGATGGTGGTCATGGACGAGCTGCCCACGACCTCGCTGCTTGGCGCCGACGGAAGGATCGACGCCGGCCGCCTGCCCCACTTCGCCCGCCTGGCTCGGGATGGCACCTGGTACCCCAACATGACCACGGTCGCCGACCAGACCACGGCCGCCGTGCCGGCGCTGCTGAGCGGTCGCCGTAGCGCGCGCGAGATCCGTGCACCCGACTCGGAGGCGTGGCCGCGCAACCTGTTCACGCTGCTGGACAGCCAGTACCGGCTGAACGTTCGCGAGCCGGTCACGCGGCTGTGCCCGGTGGCCGCGTGCCCGGCCGAGGCACGCTCGACCGCCGATGCCGTGGGGGCGCTGGCCTCGGAGTCCTCGAAGCTGGCGCTGCTGAGCGTGGCCCCGGGCGACATCGCTCCGCGCGCTCCGCTGATCGGCGGCTCGGGCGTGCACGATCCCGAGCGCAACGTGTCCCGGTTCGCCGCCGGTCTGCGCCCGGCGCGCCGTCCGGAGCTGCACTTCCTGCACGTGATGGCCCCGCACCGCCCCTGGGGGCGCCTGCCGTCGGGCAGGGTTCGGCCGGTCGCAGACGACCACGGGGTGCCCGACACCGTTCGGCAGAGCCTGCGCCTGCCCCGCGACCGCGCCCTGTCGCGCCGGCTCTGGCGCGCGCACCTGCTCCAGGTGGGCTACGCCGACCGGCTGCTGGGCCGCGTGCTCGGTCGCCTGCGCCGAACCGGCATGTACGACCGCTCGCTGGTGGTGGTCGCCGCCGACCACGGCGTCAGCTTCCGCCCGGGTGCGCCGATGCGCGACGTGACCGGCACGAACGTGGCCGCCATCGCCCCGGTGCCCTTGTTCGTCAAGCGGCCGGGCGGCGAGGGGCGGGGGACCGATCGCGCCCCCGCGCAGTCGGTCGACGTGCTTCCCACGATCCTCGACTCGATCGGCGCGGCCACGCCGCCGGGAGTCCACGGCCGCTCGCTGCTGCGAAGCTCGCGCCGGCCCCAGCGCGCGGTGCGGGTCCTGGGCACCGGGGGCGGCGAGGTCCGGACCGCGCTTCCGGCGCTGCTGGGCGCGCGGCGACGCACGCTCGGCATCCAGCAGCGCGAGGTGCTCGGCTCGCCGCAGTGGCGCGACGCCTGCCGTATGCCCGGCAGCGGCTGTTAGCGCCGGCCGCCCGGCAGCAGCGCCCGGATCTGGCGCGCCTCGGGAACGCGCAGCGCCCACACGGCGGCGGCGTAGACGGCCAGGCCGGTCCCGATGCCGAGCCCGACGGACACGAGCTGGGCCCCCAGCGAGCGCCCGAGGGACGAGTCCAGCAGGTCCCACACGCCATAGGCGACACCCGCCAGGAGCGCCCCGGAGGCCAGCATCCGCGCGCCGCTGGCCAGCATCTTCGCGCCCTCGATGCCACCGAGCTGGTCACGCAGCAGCCAGCCCTGCGCGACGGTCATGACCAGCGTGCCGACCACCGTCCCGATCACGATCCCGGCGATCCCGAACGGCTTGTACAGCGCCAGCGACACCAGCCCGTTGACCACCATGTTGGCGAACGCGAGCGCGGTGGTGGCCCAGGGCTGCTGGAGGCTGAAGAACGTGCGCGAGAACAGCAGGCTGATGCCCTGGAACGGCAGCGAGATCGACCACCACACCATCGCGGTCTTGACCAGCTCGGTGGCCTCGGCGTCGAACTCGCCGCGCTGGTAGACCAGCCGCGTGATCGGCTCGGCCAGCACCGCCATCAGCACCGCGCTCGGGATCAGCAGCAGCGCTACCTGGCGGACTCCGCCCGCCATCGTCGAGCGCAGCTCGCCGGTGGCCCCGCGCGCGGCCAGCTTGGACATCGTCGGGAACAGGATCGTCGCGATCGAGATCGAGAACAGACCCTGGGGCAGCTGGTAGATCCGGAACGCCTTGTCGATCGCCGCCGGTGCCTGATCGGAGACGAGCGTGCCCAGCAGCGAGTTGATCAGCAGGCTGAGGTTGATCATCCCAAGCGCGATCGTGACCGGGAACATCAGCCTGAGCACCTTGCGCACGTGTGGGTTGCGCCAGTCGAGCGCCAGGCTGAAGTGGCCCCCGCGCCCGCGTAGCCAGGGCAGCGGCAGCACGAACTGGACCACGGTGCCCACCAACACGCCGATCGCGTACGCGTAGACCCGGTCCTGGCCCTCGAACAGCGGCGTCAGGCCGACGAGCGCGGCGATGATCGCCAGGTTCCAGGCGGAGGGTGCCAGCGCCGGCACGCTGAAGTGCTCGAAGCTGTTGAGCATCCCGACCACGACGCCCGAGAGCGCGAGCAGCAGCACGATCGGGAACATCAGCTGGGTCAGCCCGACGGTCAGGTCCTTCAGCGCCGGGTTGTCGTCGAAGCCGGGGGCGAACACGCTCATCAGCGGCTCGGCGAAGACGATGAACAGCGCGGTCAGCGCGCCGAGCGTCAGCGTGATCAGGAAGAACAGGCTCGACGCCACGTGGAACGCCTCACGCTTCCGGCCCTTCTCGAGCAGCTCGCTGAACACGGGCACGAAGGCGCCCTGGAGCGCGGCGTCCGCGAACAGCGCCCGAATCAGGTTGGGCACCTGGAACGCGATCGTGAACGCCGACATCGCGCCGCTGACGCCGAAGTAGCCGGCGGCCACCACCTCGCGCACCAGCCCGAGCACCCGCGAGAAGCCCGTGGCGATCGAGAAGAACGCGGTGCTGCGGGCCAGCCGCCCGCCCCTCTGGCTCGCGGTCTCCTCGGAAATCTCGGCGGCCACGACCCCGCTACACTACGCGGCCGCCGCCCCGGAACTTCTGTCCCGGGCGGCTTCTTTCTGACATGGCGAACATCCACTCACAGGTCAAGCGCAATCTGCGCACCGAGCGCGAGCGCCAGGAGAACCGGCATTACTCGTCCTCGGTCAAGACCCACTTCCGCCGCCTTGAGGCGGCCGTCGAGGCCAAGGACACCGACAGGGCCAAGGCCGAGTACCGCGAGCTGTCCTCGCGGATCGACCGCGCCGCCCGCACCGGGGTGTTCCACAAGAACACCGCCGCGCGCAAGAAGAGCCGCGCGGCGCGCCTCGTCGCCGGCATCTAGCGCTCTCCCACCGCCGATGTAGGGTCGCGCCAATGGAGACGCGGCTACTGATCGCCGGACAGCAGGTCGACGGGCTCGCGCCCGCCCTGGTCGTGGAGAACCCGGCCACGCAGGAGACCGTTGCCGACGTGGGCGCCGCCTCGCCCGAGCAGGTCGACGCGGCCGTGGCCGCAGCGCGGGAGGCCTTCGCCCTCTGGGCCGGCACCCCCGCGCTCGAACGCGGCGAGATGCTGCACGAGGTGGCCACGCGGCTACGTGCGGGCAAGGACGAGCTGGCGCGGGTGATGACACTGGAGGGCGGCAAGCCGCTGGTCGAGAACGCCGACGAGGTCGACTGGACCGCCGCGGCATTCGACTTCTACGCCGAGCTCGGCCGTGCCTCGGCCGGCCGCGTGATCCCGCCGATCGAGTCGACGCAGCTGGCGCTGGTGACCAAGGAGCCGATCGGCGTGGTTGGCGCGATCGTGCCCTGGAACTACCCGCTGCTGCTGCTGGCCTGGAAGCTGGCGCCCGCGCTCGCGGCAGGCAACACGGTCGTGGCCAAGCCGTCGGAGGTCACGCCGCTGTCCACCCTGATGCTGGCACCCATGTTCGACCACCTGCCCGCGGGCGCGCTGTCGCTGCTGGCCGGCGCCGCTGACGTCGGCGGCGCGATCGTGGCGGACGAGCGCGTGGACTGCGTGGCGTTCACCGGCTCGGTCGCCACCGGCAAGAAGATCGCCTCCGTATGCGCCAAGCGGGTCGCGCGGATCAACCTCGAGATGGGCGGCAAGGACCCGTTCATCGTCTGCCCCGACGTAGCCGGCGACATCGCGATCGCCGCGCGCGGTGGCGCCTGGGCGGCCTACCTCAACGCGGGCCAGGTGTGCACGTCCGCCGAGCGCTTCTACGTCCACGAGTCGGTGTTCGACGACTACGTCGCGGCGTTCGTGGAGCACACGGAATCGCTGAGGGTTGGCGACCCCTTCGATGCCGCCACCGACGTCGGCCCGATGGTCTCCGCGCCCCAGCGCGACAAGGTCGCGGCCCAGGTCGAGGCAGCCGTCGGCGCCGGCGCCGAGGTGCTGACCGGCGGCGACCGTGCGGGCCACGACGCCGGGCACTACTACGCCCCCGCCGTGGTCACCGGCCTGCCCGCCGAGACCGACCTGCTGCGCGAGGAGACGTTCGGCCCCGTGGCGCCGATCGTGCCGGTGAAGTCGCTGGACGAGGCGATCACGCTGGCCAACGGCACCCGCTTCGGCCTCGGCGCGAACGTGTACACGCGCGACCTGGAGACAGCCGTCCGCTGCATGCGCGAGCTGCGCGCCGGCACGGTGTGGATCAACGACCCGCTGACCGACAACGACGCCGGGCCGTTCGGGGGCTTCAAGCAGTCCGGCCTGGGCCGCGAGCTGGGTCAGGAGGGCCTCGAGGCGTTCCAGGAGACCAAGCACGTGCACATGGAGACCCGGATCGAGCAGAAGGAGTGGTGGTACCCCTACGGACCCGCGTAGGTAGGCTGCGCTCCGTGAGGGAGGGGATCTGATGGATTCGCCGCTGGGCGGGATCGGCCGGTCCGTGAACAGCGCCGCGCGTGGTGCTTTCGGCGGCGTCGAACGGCTGATCGTGACGGTCGAGTCGCTAGCCGAGGGGATCACCTCGATCGAGCGCGAGATGCGCGGCATGCGGCGCGACATGCGCGAGGTGATCGACTCGGTGGAGGGGCTGCGGGGCGACCTCGCAGGGTTCGCGGAGCTGCGCGAGGCGACGGTCACTATGAGCGAGGACGTCAAGGACCTGGCGATCGGCCTGGACGGGCTAAACGCCCTGCTCGATCGCTACCCGCGGCTGCTGGGCCAGCGCGCCGCCGAGAAGCGTGCGCGGCGCGACGAGGCCGACGCCTCGTGAGCGCCGGCTTCCTGCCGCTCTTCCACAACGAGCTGGTCAACATGCTGACCATCCCGATCTTCTCGGGCGTGATCGGCTACACGACCAACTGGACCGGGGTCTGGATGCTGTTCTACCCCGTCAGGTTCGCCGGCTTCCGGATTCCCGGTCTGCAGGCGCTGGCCGGGCTGCTGCCGCGCAAGCTGCAGCAGATCCCGGGTGTGATGCAGGGCGGCGTGGGCTGGCAGGGCATCATCCCCTCGCGCGCGGCCAAGATGGGCTCGATCGCGGTGGACAAGGGCATCGCCAAGGTGGGTGGGCCGGCGGAGTTCTACGAGCGGCTGGAGCCCGACTCGATCGCCGAGCACATCCTGGAGACATCGCGCGACGACATCCGCGACGTCGTCGAGCGCACCATGCAGCGCGAGCACCCCCAGCTCTGGAACGACCTCCCGCCGCAGATCCGCGAGGCCGTTCACACGCGCGTGCAGAAGCAGCTGCCGGAGATCGTGCACGACGTGACCGACGAGATCGGCAACAACATCGACCAGCTGCTGGACATCAAGCTGATGGTCATCCGCCACCTCGAGGCGCAGCCGGCGCTGGCCAACCGGATATTTCAGGAGACGGGCCGCCAGGAGCTGCGCTTCATCATCAACTTCGGCTTCTTCTTCGGCCTCGTGCTGGGCATCCCAACGGTGGCGATCGTGCACTTCCTACCCCTCTGGTGGGTGCTGCCCGTGCTGGGAACGCTCGTGGGCTGGGCAACGAATTGGCTGGCGATCAAGATGATCTTCGAGCCGATCGAGCCACGCCAGATCCTGCGCTGGGAATGGCAGGGCCTGTTCCTCAAGCGCCAGAAGGAGGCCGCGGACGTCTACGCCGAGGTCATCGCCGACGACATCGTGACCCTCCGCAACATCGGCCGCGAGCTGCTGACCGGACCGCGCTCGGACCGCACGCGGCAGATGATCGCCACGGCCCTGCGTCCCGCGGTGGACCGCGCCATCGGTCCGGCCCGCGCCGCGGTACGGGTGGCCGTGGGCACCAAGGAGTACGACGCCATCCGCGAGTCGGTCGCATCGGAGGGCGTGGGCTACACGATGACGCCGTTGACCGACAAGGCCTTCAACCGGCGCCAGAGCGAGGCGGTGCGAAAGCTGATCTCCGAGAGGATGCGCAAGATGCCACCAGAGGACTTCTCCGAGATGCTGCGCTCGGCGATGCGCGAGGACGAGTGGCTGCTGATCCTGCACGGGGCGGTGCTCGGCTTCGGCGCGGGCCTGGTACACCTGGCGATCTTCGGCGTATGAGCGACGAGCACGACAACCCACCCGAGGAGCAGACCCCGGACGCTGCCAGCCTGCTGGCCGCCGCGCCGGCGCTGGCGCGGCTGGCAGCACACGCCTGGTGGCGCACCGCCGGCTGGACCGCCGAGTCGTCGGTACGCGCGGCGGGCGGCGTGCTTGACGCCGCGCGCTCGGGCGAGCCACCGACCGAGCTGCTGGCCCAGGCCGGCTCCGAGGTGCGCGAGTACGCCCGCCGCCTGCTCGGCCTTGCCGAGGCGATGGAGACGGCGGTCGCAGAGGCGGACCCGGACGCGGACCCGGAAGGAGAGCCGTCGCGCGCTGCCCCGCCGCCGTCGGTGTCGCAGGCGTCGCTGCGCGAGCGCGGCGAGGCGCTGCTGCACCAGTCGGCGGACGTGTCCTACGAGGAGGAGGCGCACCCGGCCTACGAGCGGATCCTCGGCGACCTGGCGCCCGACGACGCACGCATCCTGCGCTTCCTGGACAAGGAGGGCGCGCAGGCGGCCGTGGACGTGCGCACGAGCAAGACGCTCGGCGTGACCTCGGAGATGGTGGCGCCGGGGCTGTCGATGATCGGCGAACAGGCCGGCTGCCGCTACCTCGAGCGCGTGCCCGCCTACCTGAACAACCTCTACCGGCTCGGGCTGATCTGGTTCTCGCACGAGCCGCTCAGCGACCCGCTCCGCTACCAGGTCCTCGAGGCCCAGCCAAAGGTGGCGGAGGCGATGGCCGAGACGGGCCGGAGCAAGACCGTGCGCCGGAGCATCCACCTGACGCCGTTCGGCGAGGACTTCTGCCACGTCTGCCTGCCGGCCGACATCACCGGCGAGTTCGAGGCCGTCCAGGTCGAGGACGAACCGCGCGACGACCTGCCGAACGTCAGCCGCAGCCCGATCTAGCCCAAGCCGTGTCACCTGGCCGCGCCCGCCGCGGGTGTCGCCGACCGTCTACGCCGCCGCCCGGGCCATCGCGAGCGTGACCGCGGTGTGCTCGTCGAGCGTCCCGCCGCCGCGCACCTCGAGCTCGAGGTCGGCGAACCGGCACAGGGCGCGCTCGACGGTCTCGCGGTCGGCGGTGCGCGCCAGCGCGATCGCCTTCTTGGCCATCCAGGGGGGCATCTTCATCTGGCCCGCCACGTCCCGCTCGGCAATGCCGGTGTCCAGCAACGCCAGCACCCTGTGGACCTCGCGCAGCCGGCGCACGACCGGGTAGACCAGGCGGCTGGGACTCTCGCCCAGGGACAGCTCCTCGGCCAGCGCAAGCGCTCGGCGCAGGTCCTGGCCCACCACCGCATCGGCCAGGTCGTACACCTTCGGTGGCGTCTCGCCCGCCGCCAGCTCGTCCACGTCCTCGGCCGTGATCCGGGTCTCGGGATGGACGCCAAGGATCAACTTCTCGATCTCGCGGGCCAGGCGCTGCTGACCGCTGCCGACGATCGCGACCAGCTCCTTTGCGGCCTCGGAGTCCATCTGCACGCCCTGCTCGGACGCGCGCGCCGAGACCCAGCGCGGCATCTCCCACGGCTTGGGCGCCGAGTGCTCGCGGACCTCGCCGTCGACCTCTTCGACTGCCTTCATAAGCCCCTTGAGCGGCTTGCCGCGCGCGATCAGCACCAACACCGTGTCCGGCGGCATCGATCCGATCGCCTTTACGAGCGGATCGATCTCGGCCGCCTTCCAGGTGCTCACGTCGTCGGCCAGGAAGTAGCGCGTGCCGGTGGCGAAGGTGAGCGCCGCCATGGCGCCGGCCAGCTGCTCGGGGGTCGAGGCGCGCGCGTCGAATCGCTCGAGGCCGCCGGGGCCGTGCTCGGCCTCGGCCCGGCGCCGGAGGCGCGTGCGCCACTCGTCGATCTTCGCGTCGTCGTCGCCGTGGATCAGGTAGGCGGGCTTGAGCTCTGCCACGCGCCCGAGACTATTGCGCTCGGCGGCGGGTGCCGTCCAGGGCGAGCTCGAGGTGGCGGCGCCAGTCGGCCTGCCCGGCGGGGCCGCGCACGTCGATCGCGGCGCAGACCCCGGCCATCATCGGCGGGATGTCCGTGACCTCGAGGTCGGCGCGAAGCACACCTGCGTCACGACCGCGGCGAACCAGGATCTCGGTGGCATCCATCAGCTGCTGATGCGCTTCGGCCGCGTGCTCCCAGATCTCGGGCGAGCCGGACAGCATCACGGCGCCGCGCACCGCCCGGTCACCGGCCATGATCTCGGCGTTGCGGCGCAGGGCGCCGGCGAACGCCTCCCACGGGTCGGGCTCGTTCTCCAGCGCGTCCTCCACGCTCTCGCGCAGCGCACGCCACTTCTCGGCCAGGAGCCCGCCAAGCAACGACTCCTTCGTGGGAGAGTGGCGGTAGGTTCCCCGGAATCGTGATTCCGCTTGAGCCGCCGACCGCTCGGGAGCTCCATGCCCGCTGAAGCCACCCCCGGTACCGACAACACGAAGTGGTTCGCGCTGGCCCTGCTGGCGATGACCCAGTTCGTGATCATCCTCGACGCCTCGATCGTGAACGTGGCGCTGCCATCGATCGGCACCGACCTCGAGCTCTCACAGGACGACCTGTCGTGGGTGGTCAACGCGTACGTGCTCACGTTCGGCGGCTTCCTGCTGCTCGGTGGCCGGCTTGCCGACCTGCTCGGCCGGCGGCGGATGTTCATCTCCGGGCTGATCCTGTTCGGCCTGTCCTCGCTGGCCGGCGGGCTCGCCGCCGAGGAGTGGCAGCTGATCGCCGCCCGCGCCTTCCAGGGCCTTGGCGCGGCCATCGTCTCCCCCGCCGCGTTGTCGATCGTGACGACCACCTTCACGGAGGGCCGCGAGCGCAACACCGCGCTCGGCGTCTGGGGCGCGGTGGCCGGCGCCGGCGGCGCTGCCGGCGTGCTGCTGGGCGGAGTGCTGACCGAGTACCTCGGCTGGGAGTGGGTGCTGTGGGTGAACGTGCCGATCGCGCTGATCGCGGCCGCGATCGCGCCACGGCTGCTCGACGAGAGCCGTGACGAGAGCTCGCCGAGCTTCGACGTGCCCGGCGCCGTATCGGTCACGGCCGGCCTGGCACTGCTGGTCTACGCGCTCGTGGACGCCGAGTCGGCCGGATGGGGCTCGACCCAGACGCTGGGCCTGATCGCGATCGCGCTGGCGCTGCTGGCCACCTTCATCGCGATCGAATCGCGCGCCAAGCACCCGCTGATGCCGTTCTCGATCTTCCGCCTGCGCACGCTGCGCGGCGCGAACATCGTCGGCCTGCTGGTGGGCATGTCGCTGTTCTCGATGTTCTTCTTCATCTCGCTGTACCTGCAGCAGGTCCTCGGCTACGAGCCGCTCAAGGCCGGCCTCGCCTACCTGCCGCTCAGCATCCTGATCATCATCAGCGCCGGCCTGGCGTCGAACATGGTCACGCGCGTGGGCTTCAAGCCCACCCTGATCGTCGGCCTCACGTTCGTGGCCGCCGGGCTGCTGTGGTTCAGCCAGGTGTCGGCGCCCGGCGGCAGCTACGTGGGCGACGTGCTGTTCCCGTCGATGCTGGCTGCCATAGGCCTGGGCTTCTCGTTCGTCCCCGTCACGATCGCGGCCGTCACCGGCACCGAACCGGCCGAGGCCGGGCTGGCATCCGGGCTGATCAACACCTCCCAGCAGGTGGGCGGGGCTCTCGGCCTGGCGATCACCGCCACCGTGGCGACCGGCACCACGACCAGCGCCTTCGAGTCGGGCGAGCGGGTGCGCACGGTGGCGCTCACCGAGGGCTTCCAGGACGCGTTCCTGACCTGCGCCGGGGTGGCGCTCCTCGGCGCCTTACTGGCGGCCGTGCTGATCTCCTCGCGCGACAGCCGCGACCACGCCGCTGCGGCGCAGGCCGGCGAGGCCGAGCCGGTCGTCGCCTGACCCGCGCCCGCGGTCACCGTTCGGTCTCCACGTCGATCCCGCCTCCGTCGCGAGCGCGCAGGCGGACGGTGCCGTCGCGGTCGGTGCGGTAGACGCGCACGCCCGCGGCGCGCAGGCTCCGCAGCGTCGACGGCGTCGGATGACCGTACGTGTTGTCCGCGCCCACCTCGATCCCCGCCACCCGCGGGCGCAACCGTTCCAGGACGGCAGGCAGGCCGGGATCGGCGCTGCCGTGGTGGGAGACCTTCATCGCCTCGACCGGCGCCAGGTCGTACTCCGTGAGCGCGTCAGACTCGGCATCGCCCGACAGGAACAGGTCGAGATCGCGATAGCTGACCACCGCCGCGAGCGCACGCGGGTTCGGGTCCTCGGGCGCCGGGCCGGGGTCGCGCGGTGGCGGGCCCAGGATCCGTACGGCGACCGGGCCGGCGGTCAGCGTCTGGCCCTGGCGTGGCCTGACCACGCGCGCGCCACGCGCGCGCGCCGTCTCGACGACCGCGCGGAACGTCGGGTCACGGGTGCCGTCGCCGTTCTCGAGCAGCGTGCCGACACGGCGGCGCGCGACCACCTGCTGCAACCCGGCGTGGTGGTCGCGCGACCGATGCGTGGCCACCACCAGCGCGAGGTCGCGCACGCCGGCGGCACGCAGCAGCCGGTCCACCCCGGCCTCCGGAGGACCGCCATCGAACAGGATGGCGACCCCACCCGGCGCCTGGATGAGGGTGGCGTCGCCCTGGCCGACGTCGAGGAACGAGACCGTGAAGCCGCCGGGGCCCGGCGGCGGCGCGAGCAACCGGGTCAGGAGGAGCGCGGCGGCTGCGCCGGCCGCGACCACCGTCGCCAGCCGCAGGTGTGGACGCGCGCGCCGCCAGCGGGCTGCGGCCGGCGCCGTGTCCACGCGCCGGCCCAGGCGTGCCACGCCGGCGGCTGCGGCGCCGGTGGCGGCATAGGCGAGCGCGACGGCCCCGGGCCCGCGCAGCGACAGCCCGAGCTGCGCTCCGGGCATGTCCGCGAACGCCGTCGCAAGCGACGCGAGCGCCGACAACAGCGGCGCAAGCACGAGCCCGCCGAGGTCTACCAGCGGCTGCGCCGGCGGGCCGAGCTGGGCGAGCGCGCCGCGCGCCATGCCCAGCCACATGATCGGCGCCACCAGCGGGAGCGCCAGCACGTTGGCCGGCAGCGCTGCCAGCGAGACGCTGCCGAAGTGGTGGGCCATCAGCGGCGCGGTGGCGACAGTGGCCGCCACCGTCAGGGCGACCCCCTCGGCCAGCGGCCGGGGCAGCGGCGCGAGCGGACGCCGCAGCAGTGGCGCCAGCACGAGGATGCCCGCCACGGCGGCGAACGAGAGCTGCCAGCCCGGGTCGCCGCACGCGCGCGGGTTCACGCCGAGCGTGACGCAGGCCGCCAGCAGCAGCACGTACCAGCGCGACGCCGGCCGGGACGCGGCGAGCGCGATCAGCGCCGCCGCACCCATCACGCCCGCCCGTTGCAGCGACGGCCCGGCGCCCGCGAGCGGGACGTATAGCGCGATCAGCACCACGGTCCCCACCAGCCGCGCCCGCTGACTCATCCCGGTCGCCGCGAGCAGCGGCACCGCCAGCGCCGCCAGCAGCATCACGTTCTGGCCGCTGACCGCCAGTACGTGCGCCAACCCGGACGCGCGGAACTCATCGCGCGTGACCTCGTCGATCAGCTCGTCCTGCCCGAGCACCATGCCGCGGGCAAGCGCCGCCGCCGGCGGTGGCAGCCCGTGGGCGACCCCCGCCTGGGCGCGCTCGCGCGCACCGTCTACCGCGCCGGCCATTCCGCCGCGGTGGCGCCCGGTTGGACGCAACCCGTGTACGGCGAGCTCGGCCGCGATACCGCGGCGGCGGTGCCAGGCGGCCACGTCGAACCCACTCCCCGTCCGGGAACGGGCGCGAACGAAGCCGGCCACAAGCACTTCGCTGCCGACGCGCGCGCCCGCCACTCGCGCCCGGCCGCGCCCCAGCATCAGGACCACGCGGGCACCGCGACCGGGGCGGTCGAGCAGCCGCGCCTCCACGCGGGCGCCGAACGGACCGGGCCGCGGCAGCGTGAGCAGGTACGCCCGCGCGCGCACCGGCTGCCCGGCGCGCAGGGCCCCGGCGGGCCGGTCGATCGCGTCAAGGCGCAGCCCGCCCGCAGCCGCGCCGGCCAGCAGGAGCATCCCGGCGAGCAGCGCAGCGCGCGGCGCGCGCAGTGAAGCCAGCACGGCGATGACCGCGGCCGCGACGGGCAGGGCTGCCGCGCGCCCGACCGCCGCGCCGAGGAGCCCCGCGGCGAGGGCCGCGAGCGCAAGATGGCGGCGGTGCGCCTCGGCGAGCCGTCCGGCGGCCACGAGCCGGCTCACGGGGCCAGGCCCTTCTTGAGCGCCTCCAGGCGCTTCTCACCGATGCCGTCGACCTGGCGTAGCTGGTCCAGCGAGCGAAAGCCGCCGTGCTCGGTGCGGTACGCGACGATCTTCTCGGCCAGGGTCGGGCCGATGCCGTCGAGCTGCTCGATCTGCTCGGCGCTGGCGCTGCCGAGGCTGACCTTCGCCCCCTCGGCGGCGGCGCCCCCCGGCGCCGCCGCACCGGCGCCCGGGACGACGACCTGCTGTCCGTCCTGGAGCCGCGCGGCCAGGTTGACCGCCCCCATCTGGGCCCCACGCGCGGGCCCGCCCGCGCGCCGGACCGCGACAGCCACGCGCGCGCCCGCGCGAACGCGATAGAGCCCCGGCCGCCGCACCGCGCCCGCGACGTGCACATAGGCGCCGCGCTCCGGCGGCGCGCGCCTGCGGCCGGACTCTGCACCGGCGCGCTCGCCGCCAACCGCGACCGGCGGCGGACCACGATCGCCGCGCCGCCCCAGCTCACGGGCGCCCGCGAAGACCACGATCGCCGCCACCACCGCCCACGCCACCAGCTGCCACTTGCCGCGCTCGTCCACTGAACCGACCGTACGCGGGGCCGCACGCGCTCCGAGCGCGCTCTGTCACGGGGTCGTGACGGCGGCGTGACGATCGCTGTGCTCGTGCGTCAGCGGACCTGGAACGCGCCGGAGCGCTCGGGCTCGACGTCGCTGACGGACACCGACTCGACCCGGGCGGTGTCCGGTCCCTCACGGCAGAACGCCACCAAGTCGCCCACGGCAGCGTCGTCGCCCTCGAAGCGGGCCTCGACGCGGCCGTCGGACAGGTTGCGCACCCAGCCGTCCACCGCCAGCCGCCCCGCCTGGCGCTCCACGGCCCAGCGGAAGCCGACCCCCTGGACCCGGCCGGCGATCAGCACACGCACGGCCTTCACGGCACCCCGCCGGCCACGACGCGCTTGACGAGCTCACCGTAGGCGGAAAGCGCGCGCTCGAGATCGGCCTCGCCGGTGTCCTCCTCGGGCGAGTGGCTGATGCCGCCGACCGACGAGCTGAACACCATCGTCGCCGGGCAGACGCGCGCCAGCTCGGAGGCGTCGTGCAGCGCACCGCTCGGCAGCCGCTTGGCCTCGCCACCGGCGGCGCCGGCGCATGCGTCCGCGGCCGCGTCAACGAGGGCCGGGTGGAACGGGACCGGGTCGATCCGCCAGATCGGCTCGGCGGTGAACCGGCAGCCTTCCTCGGCCGCCGCCGCGGCGAACGCGAGCTCTGCCTCGGCGTGCATGGCCGCCAGGGCGCCGGGATCGAGGTGGCGCTGATCGACGAGAACCTCGGCGCGGCCGGCGACGGCGGTGACGATCCCCGGGTCGAAATCGGCGCGGCCGGCGGTGCACACCCCCCCGTGCTCGCGGGCGATGCCCTGGAGCGCGACGATCGCGCGGGCGGCGGCCACGCCGGCATCGGCACGCCGGTCCATCGGGGTGGATCCGGCGTGGCCGGCGCGACCGCGCAGGACCGCGCGCCAGCGCTCGACCCCGAACGTGCCCAGCACCGCGCCGCACGGCAGCCCCGCTCCCTCGAGCACCGGGCCCTGCTCGATGTGCAGCTCGAGGTACGCGGCAAGCCGGTCGCGCCGCCCGTCTCCGGCGCGGCCCATCGCCCCGAACTCCACGCCGTGGGCTGCAACCGCGTCGGGCAGCGACACGCCGTCCGCGTCGGTGAGTGCGGCGCTGGCGTCCAGGTCGAGCGTGCCCGCGAATGCCGAGCTGCCAAGCAGGCTGCGGCCGAACCGCGCACCCTCCTCGTCAACCCAGTCCACCAGCGCCACGGTGCGCGCCGGGCGCCCGGCTGCCGCCAGCGTCCGCAGTGCCTCGAGGGCGCCGAAGACCCCAAGCGCGCCGTCGAGCCAGCCGCCGGCGGGAACCGAGTCCACGTGCGAGCCGATAGCAACGATCTCGTCCGAGTCGCCCTCCAGCAGCGCCCAGATGTTGCCGGCCGCGTCGCGTTCGACCGTCACCGGCAGCTCGTCGAGCCGTTCAAGCAGGAACGCCCGCGCCCGCTGCCACTCGTCGGTCCACGCCACCCGCCGCGCCCCCGCGGGACCGCCGGTGAGGCGGTGCAGCTCGCGCAGGTCGGCGATCGCGCGGGCGGGGTCCATGGATCAGTCGCGGGCGAGCGGCTGGGCCAGGCAGTGCGGCCCGCCGCCGCCCATCGTGAACGGCCACAGGTCCGGGTCGTACACGGTCAGGCCCATCGACCGCAGCTTCTCGTTCAGCGCGGACGCGCGGCGCGTGGACACGACCCGGTCCTTGCCGAGGCACATGGCGTTCGCGCCGAGGTCCATGCAGTCGCGGTAGGACACCTCGATCAACTCCAGTCCCAAGCCCACCAGCCAGTCCTGGAGCCCGGGCGGGGCGGCCTCGGCGCAGATCACCGCCAGTCCGGGCGCGACCACGTTCACGATCACGTCGATGTGCACGAAGTGCGGGTCGAACGGCTGCAGGCGCACCTGCCAGCCCTGCTCGGCGAGCCAGTCGCCGAGCTGGCGTGCCGCCGCGCCCTCGGTGCGTTCCTCGCAGTGGCCGATCAGCGCGGTGCGCGCGGCCGGCAGCACGAGGTCGCCGCCCTCGAGCGAGCCGGCAGTGACCTTGTGCGCGACCTCGATGCCGGCACCGGCGTAGAAGTCCAGCACCGGCGCATACTCGCCGCGGCGCCAGGACTGGCGCAGCTGGGTCACGATCGGCCCGGTGGCGCCCCACACCGACGAGTCGCGGCTGAACACCTGGTAGGGCAGGTGGTCGTCGGCAGGCAGGGTGTGCGTCTCGACCCCCGCGTCCTCGTATGCGGCGACCATCTCGCCGTGGGCGGCAAGCACGTCGTCGCGCGTGAGCTTCACGCCGCTGGCGAGCGCCGCCTTCGAGATGGCGCTGGTGGGCAGCCACTCGAAGTTCTCGGGCGGCCCGAACAGCACCTGGCGCAGCGGGGACGTCTCGTCCTCGATCATTCCTTGACCACCCTCACGGTCCTGAGCGCCCGGTCGCTGGCGCCGCGCAGGCTGCCGCCCAGGCCGAGCGTCGTGCGGATGTAGTCGAGCGTCTCCTGGGACAACCGCTCGCCAGGCAGCACGTTGGGGATGCCGGGCGGGTAGGTGGCCAGCGATTCGGCGGCGATCCGCCCCGCCGCCTGGGCGACGGGCACGCTCTCCTGCGCGCCGAGGAACGCGTCGCGGGGCGACATCGCCAGCTCGCCCCACGGCGGCGGGGGCGCGAACTTCTCACCCTTGCGGTCGCCGCGCTCGCCGAGCGCGGCGCAGACCGCCTCGAGCGCCGCCACCAGCCGCCGTCCCTGCGGCACCGCGTCCTCGGCCATGCCGAACACGCACACGATCACGTTGTCGCCCGCCAACTCGGTGAACACCTGGTGGCGCTCGCGCAGCTCACGCGACAGCTCGTAGCCGCTGGCGCCGGTGCCGCGCACGTCGATCGCCAGCCGCAGCGGGTCGTATGCGAACACCCCCGGCGACCCCACGATGCTTTCGTCCAGCACGTCGAGGCCCTCGATCCCGCGCACCGCCGTACGCATCTGGGCCAGCGCCTCGATCGTCTCCCCCAGCAGCTCCTCGCCGCGCGTCGCGGCCAGCCGGCGCGCGGCGTCCAGCGATCCGAACAGCAGCGAGTTGGGGCTGGTGGACTCGCCGAGCGTGACCGCGCGGTCGACCACGGTCGCGTCGATCCGCCCACCCACGCCCAGGTGCACCATGGCCGATTGGGTCAGCGAGCCGACGATCTTGTGCGTGCTGGAGACCACCATGTCCGCGCCAAGCGCCAGCGCCGGCGTCGGCAGCTCCGGGTGGAAGGTCAGGTGCGCGCCCCACGCTTCGTCGACCACCAGCGGCACGCCGTGGGAGTGGGCCACCTCGGCCAGCGCGGCCACGTCCGCCACCGCACCGAAGTACGTCGGCGAGACGGCCGTCGCGCCGACGGCATCGGGAGTCTCGGTGAGCGCCGAGTCGAGCGTCTCAGGGGTCAGGCAGTGGGCGATGCCACGATCGGGATCGACCTCGGGCGCCACGAAGCGCGGCGTCAGGCCGGCCAGGATGCACCCGTCGACCGTGGACGAGTGTGCGTTGCGCTGCACCACCACGCGGTCGCCGGCGTGGGCCAGGGCCAGCAGCGCCACGTGGTTGGCCTGCGACGCGCCGTTGCCCAGGAACCACGTGCGCTCAGCACCCCAGGCCTCGGCGGCCAGCCGCTGCGCCTCCTGGAACGGCGTCGGGTCGGGCGGTCCGACGTCGATGCCGGGCGTCAGGGCCGGGATGTCCAGCGCCAGGGCCGGGGCGCCCATGACCTCGCGCAGCTCGGGGTCGGCCGCGGCGCCACCCTTGTGGCCGGGTACGTACAGCCGCTCGGGGTCCAGCGCGGCGTGGGCCCTGAGCGCCTCCAGGTACGGAGCCCTTGACTGGTCCGGGCCTGCCTCGGCGGGGTTCACCTGGCCACCACGTTCACCAGCCGCCCAGGCACCACGATCGTCCTCACGACCTCCCTGCCGTCCAGCCGGCCCGCCAGCTTCTCGCTGCTCGTCGCGAGCCGCTCCTGCTCGGTCTCGTCAACGCCCACCGGGGCCTGGATGCGATCGACCAGCTTGCCGTTGAGTTGCACGATCAGGTCGAAGGTATCCGCAACCAGCAGCGATTTGTCGGCCTCCGGCCACGGCTGCTCCCAGACCCGCTCGCCGGTCAGGCGCTCGTAAAGCTCGGAGCCCAGGTGGGGCGCGAACGGAAAGATCAGCGACGCGGCGGTCGCCACAGCGAAGCGGGCATGCGACTCGTCGACCGACTCGCGCTGGCGGTACAGGTCGTTGACCAGTTCGATCACGGCCGCGATCGAGGTGTGGGTGGCGAACCGCTCGCCGAGGTCGCGGGTGACCTTGTCGATCGCCCAGTGCGCCTTGCGCACCAGCTCCGACGGTTCGCCCCGCGGCTCGACCGGCCCGGCCTCCATGCCCTCGGCCGCGCGGTACATCCGGGCCAGGAACCGGTGGATACCCTCGATGCCGTCGTCCGACCAGTCGCCTCCCTCGGCGGGATGGCCGACGTAGAGGATGTAGGCGCGTGCGGTGTCGGCGCCGTGGCTGGCGACGAGGTCGCGGGGCGACACCACGTTGCCCCGTGACTTGGACATCTTCGCGCCGCCGCGGGTGACCATGCCCTGCGTGAACAGGCGGTCGAACGGCTCCTGCACGGACAGAAGGTCGAGGTCGGCCAGCGCCTTCACGAAGAAGCGCGCGTACATCAGGTGCAGGATCGCGTGCTCGACGCCGCCGATGTACTGGTCCACGGCCATCCAGCCGTCCAGCGCCGCGCGGTCCCAGGGCTCGGCGTCGTTGAGCGCGTCGCAGTAGCGCAGGAAGTACCACGACGAGTCGACGAAAGTGTCCATCGTGTCCGTCTCGCGCTCGGCCGCGCCGCCGCAGGCCGGGCAGTCGGTGTGCAGCCAGTCCTCGGCCGCCGCCAGCGGCGAGCGCCCCTTCGGCGTGTAGTCGTCGATCTCGGGCAGCTCGACCGGGAGCTGGTCGTCGGGCACCGCAACGATGCCGCACGTGGGGCAGTGGACGACCGGGATCGGGCAGCCCCAGTAGCGCTGGCGTGAGAGCAGCCAGTCGCGAAGCCGATAGTTCACGGCGGCCTCGCCGCGGCCCTCCGAGGCGAGCCACTCGATGATCTGGCCGAGCGCCTCGCGGTTGCCGATTCCGTCGAAGCGGCCGGAGTTGATCAGCGGCCCGTCGCCGGCGTAGGGCAACTCGGCCTCGCCGCCGTCCACGACCGCCCGGATCTCGAGGCCGAACCTCTGTGCGAACTCGTGGTCGCGCTCGTCGTGCGCAGGCACCGCCATGATCGCGCCGGTGCCGTACTCCATCAGCACGTAGTCGGCAACGTAGACCGGCAGCTGCTCGCCGTTGACCGGGTTGGTCACGGTCACGCCCAGCGGGACACCGGTCTTGTCACGGTCCTCGGCGCCGCGCTCCTCGGCCGACTCGACCGCGGTGCGGCGCACGTACTCGGCCACCTCGGGGTCATCGCTCAGCTTGAGCACGTCGGGATGCTCGGGCGCCATCACGAAGAACGTCGCGCCGAACAGGGTGTCGGGCCGGGTGGTGAACACTTCGTAGTCGGTGCCCGCGGACTCGCACGTGAACGTGACCTTCGCGCCCTCGGAGCGACCGATCCAGTTGCGCTGCATGGTCACCACGTGCTGGGGCCACTCGATCGTGTCGAGGTCCTCCAGCAGCCGGTCGGCGTAGTCGGTGATGCGGAAGAACCACTGCTCGAGCGAGCGCTTCTCGACCATGGTGCCACAGCGCTCGCAGGCGCCGTCGATGACCTGCTCGTTGGCCAGCACCGTCTGATCCTTGGGACACCAGTTGACCGCAGCCTCGGCGCGGTAGGCGAGCCCCTTCTCGAACAGGCGCAGGAACAGCCACTGCGTCCAGCGGTAGTACGACGGCTCGTGGGTCCCGAACTCGCGCGACCAGTCGATCGAGATGCCCCAGCTGCGGAACTGGCGCTGGAACTCGGCGATCGATTCCTCGGTCGACTCGCGCGGGTGCTGGCCGGTCTTGATCGCGTGGTTCTCGGCCGGCAACCCGAACGCGTCGTAGCCGAGTGGGTGCAACACGCGGTGACCGTTGCGGCGCCGGAAGTGCGCGATCGCGTCGCCGACCGAATACACCTTCAGGTGGCCGATGTGGGGCTCCCCGGAGGGGTAGGGCAACATCTCGAGCACGTAGCTCTTGGGGCGCCCGTCGTCCTCGTTCGAGACCTCCCAGGTGCGCTCGTCGGCCCATATCCGCTGCCAGCGGGGCTCGATCTGCGCGGGGTCGTAGCGGTCGCTCACCGACGGAAGAATAGGGTTGGCCGGTGGCGGGACGGGCTTCCCTGCGGCCGGCGCCTCGATCGCGTTCGTCATCGGGCCCGACCCGCCCGGCCGCGACGACTCCGCGCTTGCGCCGGGCGATCGACGCCACTGCCCACGCGCACGACATGGACGCGCTTCCGGGCTCGGAGCGCTCGAGATGGCGGGCGCAGGGCACTTCGCATGCGGGAGGCGGCGCGTGTCCTCAATCGTGCAAACACGAGCTTCTGCGGCGATCTCGTGCCAGAATCGCCCGCAAGATGAGCACTTCTGGCTCACGCGCGGCCGAGCTGGCCGCCCAGCAGGTAGAGCAGATCGTGGCCGCCGCCCAGGAGGCGGCCGACCAGATCCGCGCCGAGGCCGAAGGCGTGCGCAAGGACGCGCGCGAGCAGGGAAAGCACGACGCCGAACGGATCCGCCAGAAGGCCAGGGACGAGTCCGAGGCCGAGCTCATGGAGTCGCGCAAGCAGGCCGTGATCATGGGCCAGCAGGCCCAGCAGGAGGCCGAGCACACGCTCCGGGAGGCCAAGGACGAGTCCGAGCGCGTCCGCGAGCAGACGCGACGCGCGGTCGAGGGTCGCGTCGCCGGCGCCGAGCGGGCGGCCGCCGACGTGCTCAAGGAGGCCCAGGCGCTCTCCGGCGGCCTGCGCCAGCTGGGAAGGTCGCTCGAGGAGCAGGCCGACCGGATCCTGCGCGACGTGCAGGCAGCCCATCGGCGGATGCAGGCCGACCTGCGCGTCCAGTCGGGCGACGAGTTGCCGGAGTGGTCGTCGGGCCGGGGCCCGCGCGCCATGCCGGATCTGCCCGAGCCTGCCCGCGACGTGCCGCCGCGGCGGCGATCCGAGGGCGGGCCGTCAAACCCGTTCGACGACCTCGAAGTGCCCGACTGGACGAAGGGCTAGCTACCTCGGCACGAGCCGCGTCGCGGTGGCCTTGAAAGTCGCCACCGCGCCTACACCGGCCGCCAGCCCCAGGCCCGTCGCGGCCTCGCCCGTCAGCTCGGCCACCATCGGCTGCGATCCCATCAGCCCCACGCGCACGCGGTTGCCGACCGCGGTGACCGACGTGACCGTGGCCGGCACCCGGTTGCGCGCCGACCCGCCGGCGGCCGAGCCCGCCTTCTCGACACTGATCTCCCACGGGTGCACGGTCACGGCCACCGGCCCGGTGCCGGGGTCGGTGCTGACCACCCGCCCGCCGCCATCGAGGTCGACGACGGTCAGCCCCCGGTCGGCGTGGGCGGTGCCGGTGAGCACCACGGCGCCGGTCAGGTCGGCCACGAACGCCGATGCGGGAGCGGCGGCCAGCTCGGTCGCCGAGCCGGTTTGGACCACGGCGCCGTGGTCGAGCACCGCCACGCGGTCGGCCAGCAGCGCGGCCTCGCCGAAGTCGTGCGTGACCATCAGCACCGGAACGCCGGCGGCGTTGATGAGCGCGACCAGCTCACGGCCAGCGTGGGCGCGGGTCGCGGCGTCCAATGCCGACAGCGGCTCGTCCAGCAGCAGCAGCTCGGGTTCGCGCGCCAGCGCCCGGGCCAGCGCGACGCGCTGGCGCTCACCGCCCGACAGGGTCAGCGGGCGGGCGTCGGCGCGCGCTGCAAGGCCGAACCGGTCCAGCAGCTCGTGCGCCCGCTCGCGCCGCTGCGCGCGCGAGCCACCATTGATGCCGTACTCCACGTTGCGCCAGGCGCTCAGATGGGCGAACAGCGCGTAGTCCTGGAACAGGAAGCCCACCCGCCGCTCCTCGGGCGCCAGCTGGGTGCCGGCCTCGGTGTCCAACCACGTGCGCTCGCCGCAGCGGACGAGCCCACGCTCGGGACGGACCAGCCCGGCCGCGATGCGCAGCAGCGAGCTCTTGCCGGCGCCGGACGGGCCGGCGAGAGCAAGGCACTCGCCCGCGGGCACCGACAGCTCGACCTCGAGCTCGACGTCGCCCAGCCGCGTCGCGACGTCAACCGCGAGCATTGCCGCCCAGTACCTTGACGCCACCGGCGGGCTTGACCGCAAGGAGGATCGCGCCGCTGACCGCCACCAGGACCGCCGATAGCGCCAGCGCCCCTGTGAAGTCGTCGGAGAAGCGCTCGTAGATCGCCAGCGGAGCGGTCTGGGTCACACCGCTCAGGCTGCCTGCGAACACGAGCGTGGCGCCGAACTCGCCGAGCGCGCGACCCCATGCAAGCGCCCCGCCCGCCACCAGCCCGGCGCGGGCGCCGGGCAGCGCGACCCGCACGAAGGTGCGTGCGTCGCCCGCCCCGAGCGTCCGCGACGCCTCGATGACTGTGTGGTCGAGCGCGGCGAACGCCGCCAGCGCCTGGCGGATGTAGAACGGGCTGGCCACGAACACGAGCGCCACCGTCACACCGGCGGTCTGGAACACCAGCTCCACGCCGGCGGCCTCGAGCGTGCCGCCGAGCAGCCCCTCGGGGCCCAAGGCGGCCAGCAGCCCGATCCCGGCGACCGCGGGCGGCACGACCAGAGGGAGCTCCACAAGGGTGATCGCCAGCGACCGGCCCGGGAACGTTCGCGTGGCCAGCAGCCATGCCGCGGGCGTTCCCAGCAGCACGATCAGCGCCAGCGCGATCGTCGTGACCTCCAGGCTCAGCACCAGCGCCTCCACCGCGCCCGCGTCGCCGAGGCTGGCCACAAGCTCGCCGGGGCCGACGTCGAGGAAGATCGCCACCAGCGGAAGCGTCAGGAACGCGAGCACCACCGTCAGCGCGGCAACCAGGACCGCGGTGAAGCCCGCGCCGTGGCTCATTTCGGGGGCGGCTCGAACCCCGCCCGGTCCAGCATCCTGGCGCCCGTGCCGTCGGTCAGACCGTCGATGAACGCCCTGGCCGCCTCCGGCTCCCGCACACCCGTGACCACCGCCACCGCGTACTCGACGCTCGGCCGCAGCGACTTCGGCAGCTCGATCGCCTCGACCTTGCCGCCGGTGGCGACGACGTCGGTGGCGTACACGAAGCCCGCGTCCGCCGCACCCTGTGTCAGCTTGCCCACAACGCCCCTGACGTCCGGCTCGTTGGAGCGGACATTGGCCAGGATCGCCCTCTCCGCGGCGGTGGGAAGGCGGCCGAGCACCTCACGGGTGTAGGCGCCCACGGGCACCGACGCGGCGCCGACGGCGAGCTTTACGCCGCGCTTTCTCAGGTCGGCTGGCGACCGGATCCCGGAGCCGGCGGGCACCGCCAGCACCAGCCGGTTGCCCGCGAAGATCGTCGGCCGCTCGACGCTGCCCTCGTCGAACAGCTGGTCGGGGAGCTCGGTGTTGGCGGCGGCGAAGACGTCCGGCTTGACGCCCTTGCGGATCTGGGCTGCGAGCTCGTCCGAGCCGGCGAAGCTGAACCGCGCCTGGGCGTCGGGGAACTCGTTTCCGTAGGCCTCGAAGGGACCCTTGAGCGACGCCGCGGCGGCCACGGTCAGGCGCGGCTTGGCATCACCGGACCCCGGATTGTCGTCACCGCCGCAGCCGGCGGCAAACAGCACGGCGGCCAGCAGCGCGAGCCGGCGCCGCATCAGTCCTGCCCGCGCTCGACCATGACCGAGGTGGCCTTGACCGCCGCGGTGGCGGGCACGCCGGGCGCCAGGCCGAGCTCCTCGACCGAGTCGCGCGTGACCGCTGCGGTCACCCGGTGCGGGCCCGCCTCGATCTCTACGAGCGCCATCACGCCGTCGACCTCGACCGAGGTGATCACCCCGGGGAAGCGGTTGCGAGCCGACAGCTGGTCGCCGGCCCGGTGGCGCTCGGGGCGCCCGCTCAGCCGCTCGATCTCGCGCCGCGGGACCCGGCGCCGGTTGGCCGAGTCACGAACCGTGTGCAGCTTGCCGGCGCGGTCCCAGCGGCGCAGTGTGTCGGCGCTGACGCCAACCGCCTTCGCCGCTTCCCCGAGCAGCAGGCCTTCCTCGGTTTTGTTCCCCATTGCCCAAGCATTGCATAGGCAGCTTCGGGTCAACCGCTCCCGGTCGGCAGCGACGAGCCGGCGAAGAAGAAGAACCAGATCGTCATCGCCAGCACGGCGATCGAGACGCTGATGACCATGACAACGTCCAGCACGCTGCGCGGCGGGCGGTGGTCGTCGTCGCCGCGCATCGAGCGATGCCATGGCAGCCGCACCCGCACCTGCTCGTCGTGGCCGCTGGCGCGGTCGTAGGCGCGTGAGAGCGCGGACAGCACCTTGGTCAGGATCACCACGGAGACGGCGATCCCGCCGATCACGAGCAGGTAGGGGCCAAAGCCCGCGCTCTCGGACTTGGCCTGCACCTGCGAGCCCACGTACAGCCACCCGATCGGCGCGCCAACCCACAGCAGCACGCTGCCGAGGGCCATTAGGAAGATCAGCCCCGCCTTGGTCAGCCCCTGCATCGGCGATGCGGTCATGACGATGTTGGTATCACGGCGGACGCGGAGGCGCTACCTCGCACGGGCCCAGGCGGACGGTCGGCCGGCCGCGGCGCGAGACCTGGATCGTCTCGCCCGCTGCGGCGCGCTGCATGTACCAGCCGAAGCGGTTGCGGAACTCGTGTGCGCCGACGGTGGAGGGAGTGGAGCTGAGGGGGCTCGAACCCCTGACCTCCGCCATGCCATGGCGGCGCTCTTCCAGCTGAGCTACAGCCCCAAGGAGATGGTCTGCAGCGTATCGCAGCGCCGCCCGTTGCCCGTTGCGAGCCGGGGCCAGGCGGAGGCGAATCGCAGCGAGCCCGGCCACCTCGGCGATGGGGAGCAGATAGCACGCCTCCAACTCCTGGCAGTAGGCCGCTATGGCGTCGACCTCGGGTTCGCAATACGTGGTGCGCACGTAGCCACGGCCGGGCGTGTGTCTCGAGCACTGGGTGTGTATGACGACGATGTCGTCGCGTTTCGCGCCCCACTTGCACTGCACGCGGAGCAGCCGGTCCCCGAGATCGAGAACAAGGTCATAGCGGGCATCCAGGTTCGGGCGGCAGACGATGATGCCGAGCTTGGTCGCGGCGGCCGCGATCGCCTCCTCGGCGATCGCACCCTTCTGGTTCGTGGTCAGCTCTCCCCGTCCCACACGAACACATGTTCGCGTGAGCGTCGGACGGAAGCTACTCCACGTGCCGCTTCGGAGCGTCGCCCCAGAGGTTCTCGAGGCGGTAGAACTCGCGCGCGTCGGGCGTGAACACGTGGCAGACGCAGTCGAGGTAGTCCATCAGGATCCAGCGTGCCTCGCCGAGGCCCTCGGTGCGGCGGGGCAGCAGCCCCAGCTCGTCCTTGAGGTTGCGGTGGACGGCGTCGTGGATGGCCTTGGTCTGGCGCTCGGTGTTGCCCGAGCAGACCACGAAGAAGTCGGTGTAGCTGGCGATGCCACGCAGGTCCACGATCGCGATGTCGATGGCCTTGCGGTCCGAGGCGACGGTGGCGATCCGGTCGGCCAGCTCGGCGCCGTCCTGCTGCGGCGCCTGGTCGGCGGGAACGGGCTGCTGGGGGCTCACCGCGCCGCAACCCCCGCGACGTAGAGGCCGCGCTCGGCCACCAGGTCGGCCACGGGACCGGGCACCAGGTAGCGCACCGGGCGCGACTCGGCCACGCGCTCACGCACCAGTGTCGAGGAGATGTCGATCCGCGGCATCTCGAAGAAGTCGATCCGGCCGCCGAGGTCGTGGAGCCGGCGCAGGACCGCCTCGCGCTCCATGCCCTCGCGCGCGGCCACGGCAATCCGGGCCAGGTCGAGCACGCGCTCGGGCTCGTGCCAGGAGGCCAGGTGCGCAGCCTGGTCGGCGCCGAGGATGAGCGTCAGCTCGGCGTCCGGGGACTCGTCGCGCAGCGCCGTGAGCGTCTCGGCTGTGTACGACGGCCCGTCGCGGTGCAGCTCGAGCTCGGACACCTCGAGCCAGTCGCAACCGGCGGCCGCCAGGCGGCACATCTCGACCCGTACGGCGGCGCCGGGCTCGAGCTCGATCTCGCGGTGGGGAGCCTGGCCCATCGGCATCATCGTCACCCGGTCGAGGCCGAGCTGCCAGCGGGCCTCCTGCGCGCAGACCAGATGACCCAGGTGGGGCGGGTTGAAGGCACCCCCGAAGATGCCGCGGCGCAGGGAAGCACCTCCCTTCGCAGCCGGCCGAGCCGGGTCCTCGCGCAACGGCGCTACTCCCGTACCTGGCCGGAGCCGTGGACCACGAACTTGTAGCTGGTGAGTTCGCGCACGCCTATCGGCCCGCGCGCGTGCAGCTTCTGCGTGGAGTTGCCGATCTCGGCGCCCATGCCGAACACGCCACCGTCGGTGAAGCGAGTTGAGGCGTTGACGTACACGCACGCGGCGTCGACGCCGGTGGTGAAGGCCTGCGAGGACGCGGTCGAGCTGGTGACGATCGCCTCGGAGTGGCCCGAGCCGTACCGGTTCACGTGCGCGATCGCGTCCGCCGTGGAGTCCACGACCTTCACCGCCAGGATCAGCGCGTGGTACTCGGTGCCCCAGTCCTCGTCGGTGGCGTCGATGACCGAGTCGGCCAGCGGGCCCGCCGCGGCGCGGGCGCGGCCGTCCACACGCAGCTCGACCCCGGCCTCGCGCAGCGCCGGCAGCGCGCGTGGAAGGAAGGCCGCGGCGGCGTCCGCGTGCACCAGCAGCGTCTCGGCGGCGTTGCAGACGCTCGGCCGCTGCACCTTGGCGTTGACGATGATGTCGAGCGCGTCGTCCTGGTCGGCCGAGGCGTCCACGTACACGTGGCAGTTGCCCGCGGCGGCGTACATGACCGGCACCGTCGCATGCGCTGAGAGCGCGTTCTTCAGCCCCTCTCCGCCGCGCGGGATGATCAGGTCGACGACACCGTCCTGGGTCGCCAGCTGGCGCAGCTCGTCGCGGTCGCCGCCGGTGACGAGCGAGATGGTCCCGGCGGGCAGCCCGGCCTGCTCGACCGCCGACGCCGCGACCTGCGCCAGCGCGGCATTGGAGTTGGCGGCCATGGACGAACCGCGCAGCACGATCGCGTTGCCCGACTTGATGCACAGCGCGGAGCAGTCGATGGTCACGTTCGGGCGCGCCTCGTAGACCACGGCGACCACGCCGAGCGGCACGCGCACGCGCTGGACGTCGAGGCCGTTGGGGAGCCGGTGGCCGTCGAGGGTCTCGCCGACCGGGTCGGGCAGGCCTGCGATCGTGCGCACGTCCGCGGCGATTCCCGCCAGCCGAGCGGGGTCGAGCGCCAGCCGGTCCATCAGCGAGGCGCTCAGGCCCTCGTCGCGGCCGGCCTCCATGTCGCGCTCGTTGGCAGCCAGGATCGCGTCCGCGTGCGCGTCGATGGCGTCGGCGATCGCGTGCAGCGCGCCGGCGCGGGTGGCGCCGTCGATGCCCGCCAGCTCGCGTGCGGCGTCGCGCGCCGCGAGGCAGACGTCATCGACCGTTGGAGCTGTGATGGCCATCGCGGCCAATCGTACTTAGGCGCCGGTGAGGATCCGGCGATCCTGCATCAGCATCCCCGCCAGCAGGCCGATGATGATCAGCGCATTCACGGGATGCAGGGCCGCGACGGATGCGCCCGCCTCGGCGAGCAGGGTCTGGACGATCACCAGCACCAGGAAAGCGACAGCCTGGATGATGTATCCCTTGTTCCGCGTCGCCGGGATCGCGACGGTGGCGATGATCAGGACCAGCGCGATCGGCTCGAGGATGTGGCCGAGGTTCTCGTGCGCCTCGTAGCTGGAGGCACCGAAGGCGCCGCGGCCCGCGAGGTAGACCTGCACGATCACCGCGGCGAGGGCCAGGACGACGATCAGGAGATGGACCTGGAGGCCGGTCTGGGACTTGGGGGCGGGTGCCGCTGCGGAGGTCATGGCGTGCACGATACGCCCGCAACCGGCGTCGAGCTACTGTGCATTATGATGCACGAGCGTTGACTGAACCGGACGTCAGACACGTGACGAGACGGATCGGGCGGGCACTGCGCGCCCACCGCACCGAGCGCGGGATGTCGCTCGGCGAGCTCGCCCGCGCGGCCGGGCTTTCCAAGAGCATCCTGGCCCGGATCGAGGCGGATGGCGGCAACCCGTCGGTGGAGACGCTGTGGCGGCTGTCGCTGGCACTCGGCGTGCCGCTCGGCAGTCTCCTCGGCGGCGACGACGAACCGCGCGTCCGCCGCATCCCCGCCCGCGCGAGCGAGGCGATGCAGGGCGAATCGGGAATGACCGGCTGGCTGGTGCACACCGAGGGCCGCGTGCGCCGCACCGAGCTGTTCGAGCTCGACTTCCCCGCCGGCACCGAACACGAGGGCTCACCCCACCTCCCCGGTACCGAGGAGCTGGTGCTGTGCGTGAGCGGGAGGATGCGCGTGGGCCCCGAGGGCGAGGAGCAGGACCTCGGTCCCGGCGACGCGCTGGTGTTCGCCGCCGACGTGCCCCACATCTACTCCGCCGCCGAGGCCAGTCGAGCGCTGGACTGGATCCTGTACCTGGACCCCTCGGCGTGAGACCCGGCGACGGGCAGGCGGTCTCGGCCGGGATCGTTGCCGCGGTCGTCGGCTTCGCGGGGGCTTTCGCCGTCGTCCTCGCGGGCCTGCGCGGAGTGGGAGCGTCATCCGCCGAGGCGGCATCGGGCCTGATGGTCCTCACGGTGCTGATGGGCCTGCTGTCGATCGTGCTGGCACTGCGCACGCGGCTGCCCGTGGCAATCGCCTGGTCCACTCCCGGCGCCGCGCTGCTGGCCACGGCGGGCGTGCCCGCTGGCGGCTTCGCCACGGCGGTCGGCGCCTTCCTGCTGTGCGGGCTGCTGCTGCTGCTCGCGGGCCTCTGGCCGTGGCTGGAGCGAACCGTGACGCGGATCCCGCGCCCGCTGGCCGCGGCGATGCTGGCCGGCGTGCTGCTGCCGCTGTGCCTGGAGCCGTTCAAGGCCGTGGAGAGCGCGCCCGAGCTGGCGCTGCCGGTGATCGCCACCTGGGCGCTCCTGGTGCGCTTCGCACGCGGCGCGGCCGTGCCGGCGTGCCTGGTCGTGGCCGTGGCCGCCGTCGTGATCAGCCAGCCGCTGGACCTCGGCCCCGTTTCCGGCCTGGCACCGGCGCTCGAGTTCACCGCACCCGACTTCCGCCCCGGTCCGGTGCTGGCACTTGGCGTGCCCCTGTTCATCGTGACCATGGTCTCCCAGAACGTGACCGGCATGGCCGTGCTGGCGGGCTTTGGCTTCCACCCGCGCTGGCGTGCCGTGCTGACCTCCACCGGAGCGGCCACGATGGCGGCGGCGCCGTTCGGTGGCCACGCCGTGAACCTGGCTGCCATCAGCGCCGCCCTTGTGGCGGGCCCGGCGGTCCACCCGGACGCGAAGCGGCGCTGGATCGCCGCCGTGTCCGACGGCGCGGCGCTCATCGTGATCGGCCTCGGCGCGGCGGCGGCCACGGCGTTCCTGGCCGCCTCCCCGCCCGAGGTGCTGGCCACCGTGGCGGGCCTGGCGCTGCTGGCCGCGCTCGGCTCGGCCCTGAGCACCGCGGTGGAGGACCCCGGCTACCGCGAGGCGGCGCTGGTCACGTTCGTGGTCAGCGCCTCGGGCGTGACGTTGCTGAGCGTGACAGCGGCGGCCTGGGGGCTGGTGGCCGGCCTCGCCTTCTCGGCGCTGCTCTGCGCCAAGAGGCCGGCGGAGCCGGCCGGTCTCGGGGCCGGGACGGCCCCTTTAAGTCAAGGCGCGGCCATGGAAGGCCGCAAGAGCTAACCCTCCAGGACGAAGTAGTCCCGGTGCACGGCCTCCTCGGCCGGGCGCCCGAACATCTCGCGCACCTGCTCGGACTTCATCCCGCGGGCCCGTTCGAGCTCCGATGAGCTGTAGTTCACGATGCCCTTGCCGATCGGCCGCTCACCGTCCTCGGCGGCACGCACCTCGACCGCGTCGCCGGCGTCGAACTCTCCCGCAACGGCGATGATGCCGACCGGCAGCAGGCTGGTGCCCCGCTCGGTGAGCGCGCGGGCGGCTCCGTCGTCCACCGAGACGACGCCCTGGGTGCGCTTGGCGTACTTGAGCCAGAGCTTGAACGAGGACACGCGCCCGGCACGGGGGTGGAAGCGCGTACCGGCGGGCTGACCGGCCAGCGCGGAGCGCACCTGCGCGGCGTCGGTGCCGCGCGCGATCGTGGCGGGTATCCCCGCCGCGGTGGCCATCTCGGCGGCAACAACCTTCGATCGCATGCCGCCCGACCCCAGCGGCGAGGCCGAGAACCCGATGTCCAGGTCCTCCAGCTGCTCGAACGAGGTCACGTCCGTGACCGGCTCGGCGGCGGGATCGCGCGCCGGGTCCGCCGTGTAGAGCCCGTCGGTATCGGTCAGCAGCACCAGCCGCTCGGCGCCGAGCAGGATCGCCACCTGGGCGGCAAGGAAGTCGTTGTCGCCGAACGAGATCTCATCGGTCGTGGTGGTGTCGTTCTCGTTGATCACCGGCACCACGCGCCAGTCCAAAAGCTTGCTGAGCGTGTGGCGGGCGTTCACGTAGTGGCTGCGCGCCGACATGTCGAAGAACGTGAGCAGCACCTGCGCGCTTGGCACGTCGCGCTGGGCGAGCATCGCCTCGTACACCTGGTACAGCGGGCCCTGGCCGACCGCGGAGGCGGCCTGGAGCTCGTCCATCGACGCCGGCCGCGCGGGCAGCCCCATCAGCCGCATTCCGCGCGCGATCGCGCCGGACGTGACCATGACCACGGCGTCGCCGGCGTGGTGGCGCGCGGCCACCTCGGCGCAGAGCGGATCGATCACCTCGGTGCGAACCTCACCGCGCGCATCCGCGACGATGCTCGATCCCAGCTTGACCACGACGGTCGTCATGGCGGAGAGAGTACGTGGGCGCGTCAGCGCAGTGGCGCGCCGGGGTCGAGCTCGAAGACGACGCCGGCGATCTCGACGTCGTCGCCGGACGTGAAGCCGGCCGCCTCCAGCGCCCGGATCACACCCAGCATGCGCAGCCGGTCCTCCAGATAGCGCAGCGACTCGTCGTTGTCGAGGTCGTGGCGGGCGAACAGCCGCTCCACGCGCGCGCTCTGCACGCGGTAGGCGCCGCTCGGCGTGCGCGTGACCTCGATCGCGTCGTCGGCCGCGGGTCGAAAGACGCGGTGGGTGGCCTCGACGTCGATCCGGGTCTGCCCCAGCGGCGCCTCCGCAGGCACCGCGCGCACTAGCGCCGAACGCAGCTCGCCGACCCCGTCGCCCGTGGCGGCGGAGGTGGCGAGGACGCCGACGACCGCGTCGCCGAGCCGCCGGCGCCAGTCGGTCACGGCGCGCTCCGCCACGGCGGGCTCGACCAGGTCGGACTTCGACAGGCACAGCAGCCGTGGCAGCTCGGCCAGTCCGTGGCCGTGATCGGCCAGCTCCGCCTCGACCGTGGCGTGGTTGGCCACCGGGTCGGTGCCGTCGACCGGCGCCAGGTCGACCACGTGGACCAGCAGCCTGCAGCGCTCCACGTGGGCCAGGAACTCGTGGCCGAGGCCGGCGCCGTCGCTGGCGCCCTCGATCAGGCCGGGGATGTCGGCAACCACCAGCTGGCGGTCGTCGGCCTCGATCGCGCCCAGCACCGGGTCGATCGTGGTGAACGGGTACTCGGCCACCTTGGGGCGCGCCGCGGTCAGGCGGCCGAGCAGCGAGCTCTTGCCGGCGTTCGGCAGCCCAACCAGGCCGGCGTCGGCGAGCAGCCGCAGGCTGAGCGCCAGCCTGCCCTCCTCGCCGGGCAGGCCCCGCTCGGCCATCCGCGGTGTCTGGCGGGTCGAGGAGGCAAACGACTTGTTGCCGCGGCCGCCGCCGCCGCCCCTTGCCACGACCGCGCGCTGGCCCGCCTCGACCAGGTCCCAGCGAACGTCGCGCTCGGCGTCCTCGGCGGCGGTGCCGGGCGGCACCCGCACCTCGAGCGTGTCCGCGTCGGCGCCGTGGCGCTGGGCCCCCTCGCCATGGCCGCCGCGGCGCGCGCGGAAGTGCCCGCCTCGGTGGAACTCGGCAAGATCCCGCTTCGACGGGTCGCACACCAGCACGACGTCGCCGCCACGACCGCCGTCACCGCCGTCCGGGCCGCCCTTGGGAACGTGCGCCTCACGGCGGAACGAGACGGCACCGTCGCCGCCGGCGCCGCCGGAGACGTGGATGGTCGCCCGGTCGTGGAACACGTCAAGAATGGTAGGAGGGCCGGCGGAGCCGGCCCGGTCTCGGGGCCAGGATGGCCCCGTTCCCTCAGAGCGCGGCCATGGCTGGCCGCAAGGGCTATTCCACCGTAACCGAGCGGCCGCGGTGGCCGGTGCGGAACTGCACCGTGCCCGCGCGCGCTGCGAACAGCGTGTCGTCCTTGCCGATTCCCACGCCCTCGCCGGGGCGGAAGCGGGTGCCGCGCTGGCGGACGATGATCTCGCCGCCGGTCACCGCCTGGCCGGAGAAGACCTTGACGCCCAGGCGCTGGGCGTTGGAGTCGCGGCCGTTGCGTGAGGAGCCGAGCCCCTTCTTGTGAGCCATTGCCGGTCCTCAGCCTTTCTTGATGTCGGCGATCTCGATACGTGTTAGGTCGGCGCGGGCGCCGTAGCGCACCTTGTAGCCGCGCTTGGGCTTGAACTTCAGCCCGTGGATCTTCTTGCCGCGCTCGTGACCGGTGACGGTGGCGGTGACCTTGACCTTGCCGAGCGCGTCACCCGAGAAGACCGAGTCGTCGGCCTTGTCGCCGCGGAACATCAGCGGCTCCAGGTTGACCTTGGCCCCCTCGTCCTCGGGCATGCGGTCGACGAGCAGGGAGTCGCCCTTCTCGACGCGGTACTGCTTACCGCCGACTTTCACGATTGCGTACATGAGCAGCCGGTCATCCTAGCGGTCGGCGACCGAAGGGTCCGTTGACGTATGAGAGCCGGCCATGGATGGCCGGCGAACCGGCGGCATCCCGTTTCATCGCACGGAATCCAGCTTCCAGTCGTCGCCGTCCTTGACCAGCTCGAACGTGGCCTTGCTGCCGTCGGCGCTGAGCTCCGCGGTCGCCTTGTCGCCGTCTACGCTGATCTTGCCGACCTTGGGCTTGGTCGAGCCATCGTCCTCGCGGGCCGACTTCTTGCACTGCTCCTTGGTGCCGCCGACCGCCTTCAGGAACTTGTCCGTTGCCTTGTCGCAGACCTTCTCGTCGGTGTTGGCCAGCTGATTGACCACCGTCTTGACCTGGTCCTCGTCGGACTCGCCCCCACAGGCCACGAGGCCGAGGGCGAGGCCGGTCAGGACCAGGGCGGCAATGTTGCGCGGGGAGTTCATTGCGCGGACCATAGACATGCCGGTGACACGGCCACCTGACGTTGACGAAACCGGCATGGATGCCGGTTTTCGTCGCACCTACTCACTGGCACCCTCGGACTGCTTGCGCCGCCCCCGGCCCCCGCGCCGGCCGCGGCGGCGGGGCTTGGGCTTGGCGCCGTTGGCCGGGCTGCCGCCCAGTGTGCTGTCGGAGACGACCGGGGCGTCGACCACGTCGGCGCCCTCGACCAGCACTGCGGAGGCGGCCGAGCGCCCGACGTCCTCGATCCGCACCAGGGTCTTCTTGCCGACCAGCCTGCCGGCGCCGGCGACCGAGATCACGTAGCCGTCGAACTTGGCGACGGCGTCGTCCTCGGCGTACATGTGCGGCTCCTCGATCGTGACCAGGACCTCGTCGCCCTCGCTGAACGGCAGCGCGCGCTCCTGGACCTCTTCGTTCGAGCCCTCGAGCACCAGCGAAAAGTGGTCCACGGGCACGCCCTCGGAGCCCTCGAAGTGAAAGTACTTGCCGGTCTCCTCCTCGATCTCCAGCAGCGGCCGGCCCGGCCCGCCGGCGACAAGCTCGACCACGCGCGAGTTGGCGCGGATCAGGAACGCCTCGGTTCCGGGCCGCTCGCCGGCAAGCTCGCGCAGGCGCCGCTCGACGTCCAGGGCGACGGTCTCCTCGGACAGCACCACGCCTTCGCCCTCGCAGGTTGGGCAGGTCTTGGTCAGGATCTCGCGCACGCCCTCGGTCACGTTCTGGCGCGTCATCTCGACCAGGCCCAGCGGCGAGATCTCCACCACGTAGGTCTTGGTGCGGTCCTCGTCGAGCGACTTGCGCAGCACCTTGAGCACCGCGTCGCGGTTCCTGGCGCGGCTCATGTCGATGAAGTCGATGACGATGATGCCGCCGATGTCGCGCAGCCGCAGCTGACGCACGGCCTCCTCGGCCGCCTCGAGATTGGTCTTCGTGATCGTGTCCTCGAGCCGGGCGCCCTTGCCGCGACCCGTGAACGAGCCCGAGTTGATGTCGATCACCGTCATCGCCTCGGCGTAGTCGATGATCAGGTAGCCGCCCGAGGGCAGGTCGACGCGCTTGTGCAGCGTGGAGCGGATCTCGCGATCGATGCCGTAGCGCTCGAACAGCGATGGCTTGGGGTGCTCGTACAGGTCGAGCCGTTCCAGCAGCTCGGGCGCGGTCCGGCTGAAGAAGGACTGCAGCCGCTGGTGCTGGCCGGGGTCGTCCACGATCGCCTGCTCGAACTGCTTCGAGAAGATGTCGCGCACCACGCGCACCGACAGGTCGGCCTCCTGGAAGACCATCGCCGGGGCGGTGGCTTCCTCGGAACGCTGCGTCAGCACCTCGTGCAGCTTGTGCAGGTACTTGATCTCGCGTTCGAAGTCGGCCCGCTTGGCGCCCTGAGCGGCGGTGCGGATGATCGCGCCGCCGTCGCCCAGCGCGAGGCCCTTCGAGGCCTTGCGCAGGCGGTCGCGCTCCTTGTCGTCGAGGCGGCGGGAGACGCCGACGCCCTCGCCATCGGGCACGTAGACCAGGTAGCGGCCGGCGATCGACAGCTGCATCGACAGCCTCGGCCCCTTGGTCTTCAGCGGGTCCTTGATGGCCTGGACCAGGATCTCCTGGCCCGGCTTCAGCAGCTCGGAGATGCGCTTGCCCTTGCCGCCGGTACGGCCGCGGCGAGCCACCTCGACGCCCGGAATGACAACGTCGTCGGCGTGCAGGAAGCCGTTCTTCTCCAGGCCGATGTCCACGAACGCGGCCTCGAGGCCGGGCAGGACGTTGTCGACCTTGCCCTTGTAGATGTTGCCGACGATCGAGCGCGCGCCGCGGCGCTCGATGTACAGCTCGCCTACGCGCCAGTTGGCGTTGGCGTTGTTGCTCTCGCTCTTGTCCGACGAGCGGTTCTTGCTGTTGTTGCCGGCCTCAGCGGGGGGCGTGCCCTCCGCCTCGAGGATCGCGACACGGGTTTCGCCACGGTCCGCCGTGACGAGTACTTGCTTTCTCAAAGGGTCCTCTCATGCTCATAGAGCTATGTCGCGGCCCTTGGCGAATGCCGTCTCGCGCGCTTGCGCGTGGATCGACTGAAGAAGGCCAAGGGCCAGGAAGGTGACTAACACGGAGGAGCCGCCGTAGCTGAGCAGCGGCAGCGTCACTCCGGTGATGGGCATGATCCCGATGGCCATGCCAACGTTGATGAAGAGCTGGTGCATGAACATGGCGGTGATCCCCGCGGCGATCAACGTGCCGTAGAGGTTCTTCGACATGGTCAGGATTCGCAGACATCTCCAGATCAGTAAGGCGTATAGGGACAAGACTAGTGCCGCCCCCATGAAACCGAACTCCTCGCCCACCACACTGAAGATGAAGTCGGTGTGGTGCTCGGGCAGGAAGTCCAGCCTGGTCTGTGTGGCTTCGTCGCCGCGCCCCGTCTTCCCCCCGGCGCCGACGGCCACCAGCGACTGCTGCTGCTGGTAGCCCTCATCCGCCGGGTCATCGGCCGGGTTGACGAACGACGTGAGCCGGTCCACCTGGTACGGCTTGAGCAGCTCGACCCCCATCGCCGGCGCCGCCACGAGGACGGTCACGATGGCGGTGGCGGCCACGGCGCCCAATGCGGCGAAATGGGTCCACTTGGTGCCGGCCACGAACAGCACGGCGAGCACGATGCTGATGTACACGAGGCCCGACCCGAGGTCGGGTTGGGCGATCACGAGCATCGCCGGGAACAGCGCCAGCAGCATGATCCTGCTGGTGGTCTCGCGGTCTCCGAGCTTTCGCATGCGGTCCACCACGAAGGCGGAGAGCGTGACGATGAGCAGGATCTTGCCCAGCTCGGAGGTCTGGATCTCGAAGAAGGGAAGCTGGATCGCGCGTTTGGAGCCGCGCGTGACGCCGCCGAACGCATAGACCACCACGATCAGCCCGATCAGCAGGCCGTAGAGGCCGGCCTTCCACTCGCGCAGCCGGGAGTAGTCGACGCGCGCGATGGCCAGCATCAGCACGATGCCGACGGCCACGTACAGCGACTGGCGAAAGACGAAGTAGTTGGGGTCGCCGGGGATGTCTGCCTTGGTGGCGGTCGACAGCGTGTAGATGCTGCACGCCACGAGCCCGAGCGTGGCCAGCAGCAGCGCCGGGTCCAGCCCGCCGAGGATCCGCCCCGCGCTCGGACGGGCGTCGCGGAAGCCCTTGACCGACGTGCCGTAGGGAGCGGCGTTCACGGGAGAACCTCGCTGCGCATCCGGCCGAGCCGGGTGCTTGTGCCCTGATGGCGAACGCCATCCCGGGTACTTGCGCTCATGCGGGCCAGCCTATTGGTCGCGCGGGCCATCAGTCCGGGGCTCCCCCGCCCTGGATCGGCCCGTCCTCGTTGACCCCGAACAGCTGGCCGAGAATCTTGCGCGCCGCCGGCGCCGCGGTGTCGGCGCCGAAGCCACCCTGCTCGAACGTCACGGCCACCACGTACTTGGGGTCGGGGTAGGGCGCCAGCGCCACGTACCACGACTGGTCCGGTCGCCCCGCACCCTTCTCGGCGGTCCCGGTCTTGCCCGCGATCGGGATCTTGAAGCCCTGGAAGACCTCGGCCGAGGTGCCACCCGACTCGCTGGCGGCGGCGCGCAACCCGTCCATGATCGCCTGGCGGAACTCCGGCTTGATGTCCAGCTTGCGTGCGGGCGGCGCCTCCAGCTCCTGCAGCGGGCGGCCGGTGGCGTCCTCGATCCGCTGGCCCAGCCGCGGCCGGATCACGCGGCCGCCGTTGGCGATCGCCGCGTAGGCGACGGCCATCTGCAGCGGGTCGGCCTGCAGGTCGCCCTGGCCGACCGACAGGTTGACGTTGTCGCCCACGCTCCACGGCCGGTCCAGGAAGCCGCACTCGCCGAGCGCGATCTGCTCGGGCGTGGGCTTCTCGCGCGCCTTGCACTTCTGGAAGCTGGCGAAGCCCTCGTTGCGGTACTTCGGCGTTGGGATCAGGCCGGGGTTCTCGCCGGGCAGGTCGATGCCCGTGCGCCGGCCCAGGCCGAGCCGCTTCGCCCAGTCCTGGATCAGGAGGCCGTTGCCCTTGCCGTTGGCCTCCTGACCGAGGCGGTAGAAGAACACGTCGCTCGAGACCGACAGCGCCTTGCGCAGGGCGACCGGGCCGTTGACCACGTCGCCTGCGTTCTTGAACACCTGGTTGCCGACCCTCAGCGAGCCGCCGTCGTACTGAACGGTGTCGGGCGTGATCAGCCCGCCCTGGAGCGCGGCGGTCGCGGTGATGAGCTTGAACGTCGAGCCGGTGGGATAGCCCGCCGAGGTGGCGCGGTTGGTCAGCGGCTCGCCGCTCTCCTTCGACGTCAACCGCTTGAACGCCGACTGCGGGAGCACCTTGGAGAACTGGTTGGGGTCGAACGAGGGCGAGCTGCCCAGCGCCAGCACCTCGCCGTCGCGCACGTTCATCACGGCGAAGGCGCCGCGAGCGCCGCCGAGCGCCTGCTGGCCCGCCTCCTGGACACCGAGGTCGAGCGACAGGCGCAGCTGGCGACCCTGCTCGGGACGGCGGTTGCGCAACTGCCCGCGGAGGTTGCCGAGAGCGTCGACCTGGACGCGGCTGGCGCCGTTGCGGCCCCGGAGGAAGCGGTCGTACTGCGATTCGATGCCCGACTGGCCCACCCGGTCACCGAGGCCGACGCCGCGGTAGCGCTGCTTGTCCTCGAGCTGCTCCTTGGTGGCCTCGCGCACGAACCCGAACAGCTGCGCCCCCACCTCCCGGTGCGGGTACTCGCGCAGGAACTCCTGCTCGACGGTGACGCCGGGGAAGTCCTCCTGGTTCTCGAACAGGAAGTTGACGGTGGCCTGCGGCACGTCCTGCTTGATCGTCGCCGGCGAGTACGGCAGCGCCTTGAGCTGGCGGTTCACCCGCCGCTCGATCCGGTCCACCGACAGGTTGAGCACCCGTCCCAGCCGGCGATAGATGTCGCGCCGGTCCTCGGGCTTGGCCGGCAGCGTCTTCGGCGTGACGCGCACGGCCAGGCCGGTGCGGTTGTTCACCAGCACCTTGCCGTTGCGGTCGACGATCTCGCCGCGCGGGGCCTGCACCTTGATCTCGCGCACACGGTTGTCGTTGGCCTCGGCGCGGTACTTGTCGCCCGAAAGCACCTGCAGGTACCAGAGGCGGAAGAACACCACCCCGAACGCGACCAGGGCGATCCCGCCGACGATCGCCACCCGCAGCGCGAGCTGAGGTGTCAGCGACGGGCGGCGCCCTTGATCGTCCATGTACATCAGGCGGTCACCGCCTCGGCGCTGGCGCGCGATGAAATTCGGCTGGGTAGCGGAACCGGGCTGTAACCGTCCGCGGCCTCCCGCAACCCGAACCCGGACGAAACTACAGAAACGCCCCGTGACGGTACGTTTCTGTAGTCGCGGCGAGACGGGAGGGAACCGCGGCGTGGGCTTCTCCCTACCCAGCCGGCCGTTTGGGTTGCCAGACGCGCCGCCATCAGATCTCCAGCCCGCGCAGGCCGATCGGGCCCGCCTCACGCGGGCCCTGGCGGCGGCGGCGGGTGTCGAGCGGATCCCTGGCCAGCGCCGGGCGCAGGATGCGCCGACAGATCCAGAACACGGGCAGGCTGATGATGGCGTTCAGCGCCACGGTCACGACCATGTCGCGGAACACGAGCGGGCTGACCGTCGCACCGACGTCGAGCATGAACGATACGGCGGCAAACGCCAGCTCGAAGCCCAGCGTGGCCAGCGCGCCGACGGCGATCGGCATCAGCCCGTGGGCGGGATCGCGCACCTCGCGGTAACGCCCGACGCCGTAGCCGACGGCCGTCAGCACCAGCGACGACACGCCCATCGTCCCGCCAACGGCCAGGTCGAGCAGGAAGCCGGTGCCGAAGCCCATGGCGGCCCCCGACATGCTGCCGGCGTAGATGGCCACCGCGGCCACCACCAGCGGGATCAGGTCGGGCGTGACGCCGAAGAAGAGCATCGGGCCGAGGCCCGCCAGCTGCAGGATCACGGCGGCCAGCGCGATCGCGCCGACGCGCACGAAGGCTCCGGGGGTGGCCCTCACGGTGTCGGCACCCCGGCCTGCTCGGTCGCGGTGCGCCCGCGCGCGGTCAGCACCTGCACGAAGTCGACCCGGCGGAGGTCGGCGAACGGCTTGATGTGCACACGCTGGTAGAGCTCGACCTCGCCGGCATCGACGCGCGTGACGCGGCCGATCGGGATGCCGCGCGGGAACAGCGACTCGACCTCGGCCGACTTGAAGCCCGATGTCACGACCGTGGTGCCCTCGGTGACGGGGCGTTTCTTCTCCACGTAGTCCAGCAGCAGGTCGTCGGGCTTGCCGACCTCGGGCTTGACGATGCCGTTGGCGCCGTTGGGCATGACCTGGGCGGACACGGCGCTGGTGCCGTCGGTGATCAGCGACACGTCCGCGGTGCCGCCGGTCACGCGGCTGACCTTGCCGGCCAGGCCGCCGGCGGCGATCACCGGCTGGTTCTTCTTGATGCCGTCGTCCGAGCCGGCGTCGATCTTCACCGACGAGTACCAGACGGTCGGCGAGCGGGCGATCACGCGCGCCGCCACCGGGCGGGTGGCCTGCGGGAAACCGGTGGCGCGGTTGAGCTTGACGATGCCACGCAGCTGGGCGGCATCGCGCTCGGCGGTGGCGGAGCGGCCGAGTTGCTCGCGCAGGTCCTCGACCTCGCCCTTCAGCCTCTCGTTCTCGTCCTTGGCGTCGACGGTGTCGCCGAACCAGCCGAACAGGTCACGGAACGGCTTGAGCGCCTTGCCGGCACCGGTCTCCAGCGGCGCGAACGCCGTCTGGGCGCCGCGCTGGAGCGCGCCGAAGGGGCCGCCGGACTCGCCGAACGATGCGGTGAGCATGACCATCGAGAGGACGAGGAAGATCGCCAGGGCCGCCCTTCGCCTGCGGACCACTTTGCTGTCGAACATTCAGTGCCGCCTCTGCGGCGCCGGTCTCAGCGACGCCGGCTGTTTCGGGAATTCTTGTTGGCGCGGTGGATGGCCTCGAACTCCTCGAGGCTGCGGCCCGACCCGACTGCGACGCACGTGAGCGGCGACTCCGCCAGGTGGGCGGGCATCTGCGTCTCCTCGCGCAGACGCTCGTCAAGGCCCTGGAGCAGCGCGCCGCCGCCGGCCAGCATGATGCCCCGGTCCATGATGTCCGAGGCCAGCTCCGGCGGAGTGCGGTCCAGCGTCTCCTTGACCGCGTCGATGATGGCCTGGAGCGGCTCCTCCAGCGCCAGGCGCACCTCTTCGCTGGTCAGCACGACGGTCTTGGGCAGGCCCGACACCAGGTCGCGGCCGCGGATCTCGGCCTGCATCTCCTCGCCGAGCGGGTTGGCCGAGCCGATCTCGAGCTTGACCTCCTCCGCCGTCTGCTGCCCGATCATCAGCTTGTACTCGCGCTTGACGTAGTTGATGATCGCGTCGTCCAGCTCGTCGCCGCCGATGCGGATCGACTGGGATACCACGATGCCGCCCAGCGAGATCACCGCAACCTCGCTGGTGCCACCGCCGATGTCCACCACCATGTTCCCGGTGGGCTCGCCGACCGGCAGGCCGGCGCCGATCGCGGCCGCCATCGGCTCCTCGATCAGGTAGGCCGTGCGGGCGCCCGCCGACAGGCAGGCCTCCTCGACGGCGCGCTTCTCGACCCCGGTCACGCCTGACGGCACGCACACCACCACGCGCGGATGCGCCCAGCGGTTCTGGTGCACCTTCTGGATGAAGTGGCGCAGCATCTGCTCGGTCACGTCGAAGTCGGCGATGACGCCGTCCTTGAGCGGCCTGATGGCCTGGATCGTGCCGGGCGTGCGGCCCAGCATCCGCTTGGCCTCGATGCCAACGGCGTGCACCTCGGCGGTACGCGAGTCGATCGCGACGACCGACGGCTCGGACAGCACGATGCCCCGGCCGCGCACGTACACGAGCGTGTTCGCGGTGCCGAGGTCGACGGCCATGTCGCGGCCGCCCATGCCTGTGAGGTAAGAGAAGAAGCCCATGGGTGGAGGTATCCGGGACCGCCCGTGGCTCATCCAGCCGGACGGCTCCCGAAGGACGCCAGTGTAGCGGCAATCCCGCCCTTCAAGGACGGGTTGCAAGGTCGGGCGCCAGCCCGATAAGCGCTGCCACGGGCAGTCCGACGACGCAGTTGTAATCGCCCTCGATGCGCTCCACCAGCGCCGCGCCGCGACCCTGGATGGCGTACCCGCCGGCGCGTCCGCGCCACTCCCCCGTGGCCACGTATGCGTCGATCTCGGCGTCGCTCAGGGCGCGAAAGGTGACCACGGTGCAATCGACCGCGGTGCGCTCCGCGCCGCTCTCGATCAGGGCAACCGCCGACCAGACGCCGTGGGCGGCGCCGGACAGGCGCTCGAGAAAGGCGCCCGCCTCCGCCTCGTCGGCGGGCTTGCCAAGCACCTCGCCGTCCAGGGACACGGTGGTGTCCGAACCCAGTACGCACAACTCGGGGTCAGGCACCGTGCGCTGCACCGCACGGGCCTTGGTCAGCGCGTTCCGCTCCACAAGCTCGGCCGGCTCGCCGGAGTCGATCTCCTCGACGTCGGCTGCCTGGACCGTGAACCCCACGCCCAGCTGGGTCAGGATCGCCGCCCGCTGCGGCGAAGCGGATGCGAGTACGAGCGTCGTCAGAGCTCCGGGAAGAAGATCCCCGCCTCGCGCGCGGCGGACTCGTCGGAGTCCGAGCCGTGCACCAGGTTGGTCTGGACCTCGAGACCGAAGTCGCCGCGGATCGAGCCGGGCGCGGCCTCGATCGGGTTGGTCGCGCCGATGACCTGGCGCGCGGCCTTGACGGCCTCGTGTCCCTCCAGCACCGCCGCCACCAGTGGTCCGCCGGTGATGAAGTCGACCAGGTCGCCGAAGAATGGCTTGTCCTCGTGCTCGGCGTAGTGCTCCTCGGCCTGGGCGCGCTCGACGGTCATGTGCTTGAGCGCGACGATCGTCAGGCCCTTGCGCTCGAAGCGGGCAAGCACCTCACCCGTCAGGTTGCGCTCGAAGGCGTCCGGCTTGACCAGGATCAGGGTCCGTGCCATTGGTGTTTCCTTTCGTTAGGAGCGAGCGGGCCGCGGGGGGCGCTCGCGCTGCTGGGACTGCGGCTGCTGTGCCTCGGCCGGCGGACGCTCGCGCTCCGCGGCCGGGCGTGCCTTGCGCGCCGGGGCGGCGTCGCGGCGCTGGCCATCCTCGCGCGGCGGGCGCTGCTTGCTGCGCCGCGGCGGCGGCTCCGCGCCCGCGACCTGGGTCGGCGACTCGCCTGTCGCGGCGGCCGGGCGCTCGCGGCGCGGGCGGCGCTCACGCCGGGGCTGTTGCTGGGCCGGGGCGGCGCCAACCTCGGCCTCGCAGTAGGGGCACACCTTCCAGCGCGGGTCCAGCGGCTTGCCACACGTGGTGCACGGCTCCTTGAGCCTGTGCATGCAGCTCGGGCAGACCAGGAAGGACTTCTCGATCTCGTAGTTGCAGTAGGGGCAGGTGTTGTGCTCGGCGCCCGCCAGGCGTGCTTCCGCGGCGGCGATCTCGAGCTCGCGCTCGCGTACGTCCTCCAGGTACTCGGGCGGCCGCACGATCAGGTAGACGACCGTGCCGACGAACGGAAACAGCGACGCGGCCGTGGCGCAGGCCACGATCATCGGGTCCTCGATCCGGCGCTGGGCGTCCGAGTAGGTCCACCAGACCAGCGCGAAGTACATGACCACCAGGAACAGCAGCAGCAGGTTGACCGCGAGGTTCAACCCGTCGTTCGTGATGCCGAACACGGCGAGGGGGGCCATTGAGCGAGGGGAGTCTAGCGGCGGTTGCGGCCGGTACGGCTACAGGAAGAGGTTGCCGAGCAGGTAGCCGATGCCGAAGAACAGCAGGATCACGCCGGCCACGACGAGGGCCACGAGGCCGATCATCACGCCGAAGCGGGGTCCGTCGCCGCGTTCCATTCGCAGAACGATGCCACGGGTTGGCGGTTCTTGCCAGACGGCCGCCAGCGCTACATCGTTGAAGCGCGCGCGACGGCGTCCGGCCGCACGAGGTCGGCGATCAGGTAGATCGAGCCCGTGACAACGACCGCCCCGCCGGGACCCGCCAGCGCCGACGCCGCCCGCACGGCCGCGGCCGGGTCCGGGACCGTGCGTGCACCGCTCGGTGCCTGACCCCCTTTTGTGCGGGCGGCCAGCGACTCCAGCGTCGCGGGCGACAGCGCGCGCGGGTTCGAGCAGCGCGTGAACACCACCTCGTCGAACTGGCCGAGCAGCGCGTCCAGCATGGCCGCGGCGTCCTTGTCCTCCAGCACGCTGGCCACCAGCACGCGCGGGCGGCGGTCACCGAGCAGCTCTGGCAGCGCCTCGGCCAGCGCGTGCGCGCCGGCCGGGTTGTGGGCGCCGTCGTGCAGCACGAGCGGCCGTTCGGATACGGGGTCGAGCCGGCCGGGGATGCGCGTCTGCGCGGCGGCGTCGGCAACCGCGCCGGGGTCCAGGGATTGGCCCAGGAACGCCTCGGCGGCGGCGCAGGCGAGCGCGAAGTTCTGGCGCTGGAACGCTCCGGCGGCGCGCAGCGCGACGTCGGCCAGTGCCGGCGACTGGACCCAGTGCGCGTGGCGCTCGGCGGCCACCCGCTCGGCCACGGCGCGCGCGGCCGGGTCCAGCGGCGCGGTCACCAGCGTCGAGTGGTCGCGCACCACGGCCAGCTTCTCCTCGGCGATGTCGGCGATCGTGGGCCCCAGCCAGCGCGTGTGCTCGAGGCCGACGCCGGTGAGCACCGCGACCTTCGACGGGATCACGCTGGTGGCGTCGTAGCGCCCGCCCAGCCCCGCCTCGACCACAGCGACCTCGACCTTCCGGGCCGCGAGCTCGTGGTAGGCGGCGGCGGTCAGCGCCTCGAACTGCGTGACCGCGTCGTCGTCGTCGGCCTTGGCGCGCTCCACGATCGCGGCAGCCTTCGCGGCGCGCTCCACGGCGGCGGCGAAGCGCTCGCCGGAGACCGGCTCCTCCCCAACCTCGATCCGCTCGCGGAACGAGGCCAGGTGCGGCGAGGTGTAGCTGCCGGTGCGCAGGCCGTGGCGCTCGAGCACCGCCGCCGTGAACCGCACCGTCGACGACTTGCCGTTGGAGCCGACCACGTGGATCGAGGCGAAGCGGCGCTGGGGCATGCCGAGCGCGGTGGTCAGCCGGTGCATGCGCTCCAGGCCAAAGCGCATGCCGAACAGCTCAAGGCCCAGCAGGTACTCCTCGGCACGGGCCGGCGTCCAGGAGGTCATCAGAGCCGCTCGAGCGCGCCGCTGTACTCGGCCAACTTCGCCCGCTCGCCCTCCACGACGTCGGCGGGGGCGCGCTCCACGAACTTGGTGTTGCCGAGCTTGTTCTCCAGGCGCTCGATCTCGCCCCGCAGCCGCTCACGCTCGCCCTCGATCCGGCGCCCGGCCTCCTCGGCGTCGAAGTCGGCGCTGGCCAGCAGCTCCACGGTGCCACCCTGGACGGGGACGCTCGCCGCGACATCGCCGCCTGTGCCCCCTTGTGGGGTGTCGGCCAGCTCCAGGCGTGCCAGCTGCGCGATCTGCGCCGACAATCCGTCGGCCGCCTCCAGCGCCAGCCGGGCCGGCAGCTTCGCGGAGGGCTTGACGCCGACGAGGTCGCGGTAGCGGCGCACCGCGGTGATCGCAGCGATCGCGCCGCCGACCTCGGCCTCCGCGGCTTCGTCGCGCAGCGCCGTGTCGGGCTCGGGCCACGCCGACACGGTGAGCAGGTCGCGCTCACCGGGCATGAACGACCAGATCTCCTCGGTCACGTGCGGCATCAGCGGGTGTAGCAGCCGCAACGTGCGGTCCAGCGCGTAGAGCAGCGTGGCCGACACGGCCTCGTCGCCGTCGCGCAGCCGCGCCTTCGCCATCTCCAGGTACCAGTCACACAGCTCGGACCAGAAGAAGTCGTACAGCTCGAGCGCCGCTGCGGAGAGCTCGAAGCCGGCGATCAGCTCGTCGGCGCGCGCGGTCACGCGCTCGAGCCGCGAAAGGATCCAGCGGTCCTCGGGCAGCTGCGCGAGGTCGGGAGACGGCTCGACCCCCTCGCGCACGCCCAGCAGGATCAGCCGCGAGGCGTTCCACAGCTTGTTGGCCAGGTCGAGGCCCTGGCGCACGCGGTCGGCGGAGAAGCGTACGTCCTGGGTCGATGCCATCGCGACCAGCCCGAAGCGGACCGCGTCGGCGCCGTGCTCGGTGATCTCGTCGAGTGGGTCGATGCCGGTGCCGAGCGATTTGGACATCCGGCGCCCGTCAGGCGCCATGATCGTGGAGTTGATCGACACGTCGGTGAACGGCACCTCACCGGTGAACTCGAGCCCCAGCATCACCATGCGCGCGACCCACAGGAAGATGATGTCCCGGCCCGTGGTCAGCACGTCGGTCGGATAGAAGGCGCGCAGCTGGCCGGTCTGCTCGGGCCAGCCGAGCGTGGCGAACGGCCACAGGCCTGAGGAGAACCAGGTGTCGAGCACGTCGGGGTCGCGCTCCCAGCCGTCTCCTTCGGGCGGCTCGCCACCCACGTAGACCTCGTCGCCGCGATACCAGGCGGGGATCCGGTGGCCCCACCAGAGCTGGCGCGACACGCACCACGGACGGATGTTCTCCAGCCAGTCGAGGTAGACCTGGGTGTGCGGGCGCTCGGGATGGAAGCGCACGCGGCCGTCACGCACACACTCGATCGCCGGGCCGGCCAGTTGCTCCATGTCGCAGAACCACTGCAGCGAGATCAGCGGCTCGATCCGCTGCCCCGACCGGTGCGAGTAGGGCACGTCGTGCGTGTACGGCTCGGCCCCCGCCAGGCAGCCCTCATCGCGCAGCGCCTGGACGACCGCGCGGCGGCAGTCCTCGGTGGTCATGCCGGCGAACCGCTCGCCGGCCGCCTCGGTCATCAGCCCGTCCTCGCCGATCACCGAGATCTCCGCGAGCCCGTGCTCGCGACCGATCTCGAAGTCGTTGGGATCGTGGCCCGGCGTGATCTTCAGCGCGCCGGTGCCGAAGTCGGTCTTCACGTAGTCGTCGGCGATGATCGGCAGCGAGCGCCCCACCAGCGGCAGCTTGGCCCGCTCGCCGATCAGGCGGGTGTAGCGCTCGTCATCGGGGTTCACGGCGATCGCGGTGTCGGCCAGCATCGTCTCGGGCCGCACGGTGGCGACCGTCACCGAGCCCGAGCCCGACTCGAGCGGGTAGTCGATCTCGTACAGCGTGTCGTCCACGCTGCGCTGCTCGACCTCCAGGTCCGAGATGGCCGAGCGAGTGCCCGGGTCCCAGTTGACCATGTAGTTGTCGCGGTAGACGAGGCCCTTCTCGTACAGGCGGACGAACACCTCCTGCACCGCGCGGGCGTAGGCCTCGTCCATCGTGAAGCGCTCGTCCGCGTAGTCCAGCGACGCGCCAAGGCTGCGGAACTGCTGGTTGATCTGGCCGCCGTACTCCGACCGCCACTCCCAGACGCGCTCGATGAACCCGTCGCGGCCCAGCGCCTCCTTGGTCGTGCCCTCCGCCTCGAGTGCCTGCTCGACCTTGACCTGCGTTGCGATTCCCGCGTGGTCGGTGCCGAAGATCCACTTGGCCCGCCGGCCCTTCATCCGCGCACGGCGAATGAACAGGTCCTGGTAGGTGCCGTTGAGCGCGTGGCCCATGTGCAGCGCGCCGGTCACGTTGGGCGGCGGGACCGCGATCGAGAAGTTCTCGGAGGCTTCGCCGTCGGGGTCGGGGCTGAACGCGCCCGCCTGCTCCCAGCGCTCGAACACGCGTGACTCCACCTCGGCGGGCTGATAGCGGGTGCGCTCCTGTAGCTGCTTGAGGCGGTCGTCCGACACGGCCGCTGAGCCTAGAGCCGCGCGCAGAAGTCCACGAACTTGCGCGTGTCGCGGACGGGCGGCCCGTGGCCGAACAGCACCAGCAGCGGCTCCAGCCCGCCGAGGCGCTTGGCCGATTCGCGGTTACGTGCCGGATCCGGGGTGAAGAAGCGCTTCGGCTCGCGCAGCCCGCGGATGCCCAGCAGCGGGTCCTGGCTGTTCAGCACGTCGCCGAGGATCAGCGTGCGGTCGGACTCGCGCCAGAGCGACATGTGGCCCGCCGAGTGGCCGGGCGTGTCCAGCACCGCGAACCCCGCCACCTCGTCGCCCTCCGCCAGCGCCCGGTCGACCTTGTGGCCGGGGCCGGTGAAGACCTTGTGCATCAGGTGGGCGATGGGGTGGTCGGGCTGGAGCCTGTCGATCAGCTCGGGATTCTCGGCGGCCGGCACGTCGGCCTCGGGCACCCAGAACGGGATCCCGAACTCCTCGCAGACGCGGTGGCTGGCGCCCTGGTGGTCGGGGTGGGCGTGGGTGATGGCATGCGCCGACAGCGGGCGCCCGCGCAGCTGCTTGAGGATCACCCCGGCGTCGGTTCGCCCGCCGGCGTCGACGAGCACGTCGCCGACCAGGTACGTGTTGATCGCGTACGGGATCGGGATCCGCCCGCGCAGAAGCGACACGTCCTCGGCCACCTGCTTCACGAGGCCGCCTCGATCCGCCCGCCCATCGCCTGCGCCAGTGCGATCAGGCCGGACAGCGGCCGGACCATGACCACCAGCTGGGTGACCAGCCCGTCGGCGTCGAGCGTCAGGTGGTCGAGGCCCTCGATCTGCTTGTCGCCGACCCGCGCGCGGAAGACCAGCGCATGCGTGCCCAGGCCCTCGAGTTCGTCGGTGTACTCGAAATCCTCGAACACCTCGACCACGTGGCGGAGCAGGCCGATCACGTCGTCGGCGCCCTCGTACGCGGTGAACACCGCCGGCGAGCGGAACACGACGTCGGGGTGCAGCGCGGCGCGCATGGCGCCCACGTCCTTGGCCTCGACGGCCGCGCGGAAGGCGTTCATCGCGTGAGCCTACGCCGAGGCGGCGGCGTCGGACGACTCCTCGTCATCCGCGGCCTCGGTGACCAGCGTGGGCTTGAGGCCCTTGGAGATCGTCTCCTTGGTGACCACGCACTTCTTCACGTCGCGGCGCGAGGGCAGCTCGAACTGGACCTCGAGCAGGGTCTCCTCGAGGATCGAGCGCAGGCCGCGCGCGCCGGTCTCGCGCTCGATCGCCTTGTCGGCGATGGCGGCCAGCGACTCCTCTGCGAACACCAGCTCGATGCCGTCGAACTGGAAGAAGCGCTGGAACTGCTTGACGAGCGCGTTGCGCGGCTCGGTCAGGATCGTGATCAGGTCGTCCTGCTCGAGCTGGTGGATGATGCTGAGCACCGGCAGGCGGCCGATGAACTCCGGGATCAGCCCGTACTCGACCAGATCCTCCGGCAGCACCTCCTCGAACATCTCGCCCGCGTCCTTGTCCGCGCGCGCTGTGGTGTCGGCGCCGAAGCCCAAGCCCTTGTGGCCGGTGCGGCGCTCGATCACCTTGTCCAGCCCGGCGAACGCGCCGCCGCAGATGAACAGGATGTTGGTGGTGTCGATCGTGAGGAACTCCTGGTGCGGGTGCTTGCGCCCACCCTGCGGCGGCACCGAGGCGGTCGTGCCCTCGAGGATCTTCAGCAGCGCCTGCTGTACGCCCTCGCCGGAAACGTCGCGCGTGATCGACGGGTTGTCCGCCTTGCGCGCGATCTTGTCGACCTCGTCGATGTAGATGATCCCGGTCTCGGCCTTCTTGACGTCGAAGTCGGCGGCCTGGATGAGCTTGAGCAGGATGTTCTCGACGTCCTCGCCCACGTAGCCCGCCTCGGTCAGGGCGGTGGCGTCGGCGATCGCGAACGGCACGTTCAGGATCTTGGCCAGCGTCTGGGCCAGAAGCGTCTTGCCGCAGCCGGTCGGGCCGAGCAGGAGGATGTTGGACTTCTGCAGCTCGAGTTCCTGCTCGGCCTCGGACTGCATCATCTGCACGCGCTTGTAGTGGTTGTAGACCGCCACGCTCAGCGCGCGCTTGGCCGGGTCCTGGCCGACCACGTACTCCTGCAGGACCGAGTTGATCTCGATCGGCTTGGGCAGGTTCTCGAGATCGAAGGTCGAGGTGCCCGTGAGCTCCTCGTCGATGATCTCGTTACAGAGGTCGATGCACTCGTCGCAGATGTAGACGCCGGGCCCCGCGATCAGCTTCTTCACCTGCCGCTGCGACTTGCCACAGAAGCTGCACAGAAGCTGTTCGTTGGAGTCGGTGGGTCGCGCCATGGGCGTCTCAGTCTCCCTCGGACGATCGAGAGTAGCAACGGTTGGGTGACCCGGACAGGGGCCCCTCGCTAGTTACTCGGCACCGCCGAGGAGTCCTCTAGCCGGGTCGGTTCTCCCGGGCGTGCCGGGCCTGAGAAGGGCACGATGCCCTTCTCAGGCGCAGGTTCTCATTCGCCCGCGGGCGCGATGACCTGGTCGATGAGGCCGTACTCGGTGGCCTCCTCGGCGCTCATGAAGTAGTCGCGCTCGGTGTCCTTGGTGACCTTTTCGAAGTCCTGGCCGGTGTGGTGGGCCAGGATCTTGTCGAGCCGGGTGCGGGTGTCGATGATCTCGCGCGCATGGATCTCGATGTCGGATGCCTGGCCCTGGAAGCCCGACGAGACCTGGTGGATGAGGATCTTGGAGTTGGGCAGGCTCATGCGCTTGCCCTTCGCCCCGCCACCAAGGAGGAGCGCGCCCATCGACATCGCGATGCCGACGCAGATGGTCTGCACGTCGGGCTTGATGTACTGCATCGTGTCGTAGATCGCGAGCCCGGCGTAGACGCTGCCGCCCGGCGAGTTGATGTACAGCGAGATGTCCTTCTCGGGGTCCTCGGCCTGCAGGTGCAGGAGCTGGGCCACGATCAGGTTGGCGATCTCGTCGGTGACCGGGGTGCCGAGGAACACGATGCGCTCGTTCAGCAGGCGGGAGTAGATGTCGAAGGAGCGCTCCCCGCGGGAGGTCTGCTCGATGACCATCGGCACTAGTGGACTCATGGGCGTGAATCTAGCGGGGCGGTCGGCGCTGCCGATCTGTGGCCCCGATCAGCGCGAGCGGCCGGTGATCCGCAGCAGGAACAGGAACAGGTCGATGAGGTCCTTTGGAGGGGCGGCGGACCCGCCCGGGTCTCGGCGCCGGGACGGCGCCTTCACGGCGCGGCGCGGCGCAGCCATCGGTGGCCGCGAGCGCTACCCCTCCGGCGTCCAGATCTCCTTCTTGCCCGAGGACTTCTCGCCCTCCGGGGTCCAGATCTCGCTCTCGGCGTCCTCCTTGGGGGCCGCGACCGCCGTGGCGGCGTCCACGATCGCGTCGACGGCCTTGCGCATGGCGATGTCCTCACGCAGTGCCTCGTCCTGGCCGCGCTTGCGCGCCTTCTCGAGCGAGCGCCGCAGCGCCTTCTCCGACGGCTCCTTGCCGCCCGGCTCGGCCGCCGCCGACTGGCGCAGCGTGTCCAGGATCTCGTCGTCGTCGACCTCGATGCCCTCGGCCTCGATCACCGCGGCCAGCACGGCCTCGCGGCGCAGGGCGCGCTCGGCGTCGGGCTCGGTCTCGGTGACCAGCTCCTCCTCGGTCTTGTTCACGAACTGGAGGTACTGCTGCGGGTCGAGCCCTTGGTGCTGAAGGCGGTGCGCGGTCTGGTGCCACATGTCGTGGGCCTTGGAGTGCACGAGGTCGGACGGGATCTCGACCTCGGCGTTCGCGGCCGCGGCGTCGACGGCGGCCTCGCGCCAATCGCGGTCGATGGCCTCCTGCTGGGCCTCGCTTAGCCGCCGGCGCAGATCCTCGCGCAGCTCGTCGAGCGTGTCGAAGCCGCCGGCCTCGACCGCCAGGTCGTCGTCCAGCTCGGGTAGCTGCTTGGCCTTGACCTCCTTGACCTCCACCGCAAAGGCGGCGTCCTTGCCGGCCAGGTGCTCGGCCTGGTAGTCGTCGGGGAAGGTCACGTTCACGGTCCGGTCGTCGCCGGCGGAGACGCCCTCGAGCTGCTCCTCGAAACCGGGCACCAGCCGCGACGAGCCCAGCTCGAGCAGGAAGCCGCGCGCATCGCCGCCGTCGAACGCCTCGCCGTCGACCGTGCCCACGAAGTCGATCACCACGTAGTCGCCCATCGCCGCGGCCTTGTCGACCGTCTCGAGCGAGGCCAGCGACTCGCGTAGCCGGCCGATCTCGGCCTCGACGTCGTCCTCGGCAACCTCGGGCTCACGGCGCGGCGCCTCGACGCCCTTGTATTTGCCGAGCTTGGCCTCGGGGCGAACCGCGACCTCGAAGCTGAACATCAGCGGGTCGCCCTTCTCGGGCAGGTCGGCCAGGTTGAGGTCCGGGCTGCCGACCACGGCCAGGCCGGCCGAGTGGACCGCCGCCTCGTACCACTCGGGCAGCCCACTGCGGACCGCCTCGTCCATGACCGCCTCGCGGCCGACCTGCTGCAGCACCACCTGCGGCGGCACCTTGCCCTTGCGGAAGCCGGGCACGCGCATGTCGCGCCCGATCTGGCCCGCGGCGTTGGCCAGCTGGCTCTCGAGGGCTTGCGAATCGACCTCGACGCTCACGCGCACGCGTGAGTTCTCGAGCTCCTCGGTATCGGTCTTGACAGCGCTCATGGCAGGCGCGGGACGATAGCGTTCGGGCGTGTCTCGACTCATCGAGCAGGCGCGCTTCTGGCTCATCTGCGGGCCGCTTGGGCACCTCTGGAGCGCGCTCGCGGACCTCTCCGTGTTTGGCGCGCGCTCGGCCTGGCGGCGCTTACGATGACGGCGTGCTGAACCCGCTCGCCCTGCCGCAGGCCGTGATCGACGGCTTCTCGATCCTGCCGGAGCTGCTGGCGGAGGCTCAGGAGGCGAACCGCACCTTGCGCGAGGCGCTGGAGCGGGCGGAGGCCATCAGCGCGCAGGCCGAGAGGTTGATCGCCCAGGCCGACCGGATCCTGGCCACCGCCTCCGACGCCCGCGAGACGCTCGAGTCCGCCCAGGCGGAACTCGAGCGCGCGAACGAGCAGGCCGCGCGTGTAATCGCCATGGCGGGCCCGATGGAGCGCGGCGTGGACCGCCTCGACCGGATCGTCGCGCGTGTGCGACGCGAAGAGTCACCGTGATCGCCGACCTGGCCGAGCGCGCCGCGGAGCACGGGCGCCTGGCGATCGACACGGAGTTCGTCTCCGAGCGCCGCTACCAGGCGCAGCTGTGCCTGATCCAGGTCGCGGTGCCCGATGACCAGGGCAAGGACGGCGTCCGGACCGAGGTGCTGGACCCGATCGCCGGCGAGCTCGACCCCGGGCCGCTGGCGCGCGTGCTCGCCGACCCCGAGGTCGAGGTGATCATGCACGCCGGCCGCCAGGACGTGGCGATCCTGCGCCGGACGTGGGGGACCGCGATCACGTCGGTGTTCGACACCCAGGTGGCCGCCGGATTCCTGGGGTTCGGCAACCAGGAGGGCTACGAGCAGCTGGTCCGGCGCGTGCTGGGGGTGCGCCTGCGCGGCGGCGAGGGCTTCACCCGCTGGGACAAGCGACCGCTGACCGACAAGCAGATCTCGTACGCCGCCGACGACGCCCGCTGCCTCCTGGCCCTGGGCTCGGCGCTCGAGCGCCAGCTCGAGGAGCGCGGGCGCGCGGCCTGGGCGCGCGAGGAAAGCCGGCTTGTGGAGGCCTCCGACGACGTACGCTCGCCGCAGCAGGCTTACGAGCGGCTGCCCAAGCTCGGCCGTCTGGACCACAAGGGCCGGGCAGTTGCCATGCGCCTGGCAGGCTGGCGCGACGGGATCGCGCGCGAGCTCGACCGCCCGCCCGCATCGGTGCTGCCCGACCAGGTGCTCGTCGAGCTGGCCAAGCGCACGCCGAAGGACCGGGCCGCGCTTGACAACATCCGCGGGCTGCCGCAGCAGACCCAGCACCGGCGCGGGGCCGAGCTGGTGGAGCAGATCGCACGCGGGCGCGCGGAGGAGCCGCCCCCGCCGCCGGTCTCCCCGGCCAAGCGCGACTCGTCAGAGGCGCCGCTGGTGTCGCTTGCGCAGGCGGTGGTACGTCAGCGCTCGCGCGAGAGCGGCGTGGCCACCGAGCTGATCGCCACCCAGTCGGAGCTGACCGCGCTCGTCGGCGCGGTTCGCCGCGAGCGCGACGGCGACGGCGTGCGCGCGCTGGCGGGCTGGCGCCGCGAGCTGGTGGGCCAGGAGCTCGTCGACCTGATCGAGGGCCGGCGCCAGGTGTCGGTCACAGCCGACGGCGCGCTGGCCGTCGAGGAGCGCTAGCGGCGTTTCTTCTTCTTCTTGGGGTACTTGCAGGTCAGCGCGCCGCCCACGCCGACCGTCGACGCGAGGCCGTCGTCGAACGCCGGCGAGAAGCCCAGTCCCATCCGCGTCTTTTTCGCGTTGAAGACGATCGCGCCGCCGCCGGGCGGTGCGTTGGGCGGCCGGTTGAGGTTGGTCCACGACCCGCCCGGGCCCCGGACCGTGAAGTCGGCGGGGCCGTCGCCCCCGTAGCTGAGACCGATGTTGTTCGAGAGCCGGTAGATGTTCACGGTCAGCTTGTAGCCCCCGCTCTTGGCGGTGGCGATGAACTTCAGCAACGCGCCCTTCTTCGACGCCTTCTTGCACGACGCGGACTTGAACGAGACGATCTGGTCCCCGGCGGGGCTCAGCACCCTGACGTTGGCGTGCGCCCCGGCGGGCACGGAGAGGGCCAGGGCGAGGGCACTGAGCACGATCAAGCGGTTCATGCGATCACCGTATGTGCGTATCAGGCGCTCCGCCAGAGGTGACACCCCTGAGATTTCGGGCCACTTCCCCCGAACTTTGGGCGCGCGAGCGGAATCGGCCACATACTCGCCGACATGCGCGCCAAAGCGACGATCTCAGCCCTCGCCCTCGCCCTCGCCGCGTCCGCGGCCCTCGCCGGCCCCGTCAGCGCCGCCAAGACCGGCGCCACGCTCTCGATCCAGGTTGAGCAGGACGGTGTCTCGGGCTTCGTGAAGTCCAGCAAGGGAAGCTGTCACTCCGGCCGCAAGGTCACGATCTACCGCAAGGTCTCGGGCCCGGACAAGAAGGCCGGGAGCGACACCGCCACGCCCAACCAGGACGGTTCGCAGTACAAGGTAAGCCTCAGCCGCGCCGGCAAGTACTACGCGCTGGTCAAGGCCACCAAGAGCTGCAAGGCCAAGAAGAGCAGGACGGTCTCCTTCTCGGGCTGACCGCCTACGGCAGCCGCCCGCCCATCCGCATGGCCGCGGCGGCTGCCGCCAGCAGCAGGACGCCGCCCGCGCCCGCGAAGCCCGCGGTCATCTCGCGCTTCTCCTGCTTCTTGCCGATCCTCGAGCCCAGCTTCTCGTAGACGTTGTCGAGCTGGTCGGACTCGGTGGCGGTGAACGCCTGGCCGCCCGAGACCTCGGACATCCGCTTCAGCGTCTCGGGATCGGGCGGCACCGGCAGCAGCTCGCCGTTGGGGCCCTCGACCACGGCGCTCTCGGTGCCGAGCGCCACGGTGAACACCGGGACGCCGCGCTGGCCCGCCTCGCGGGCGACGCTGACGGGGTCGCGGCCGACGGTCGACTCGCCGTCGGACAGCAATAGGATCGCGGCGGGCTCGCGCTTGCCGTTCTTGCCGCGCTCGCGGTCGAGCGAGTCGAGCGCCGCCTGCAGGCCGTCGCCGGTGGCGGTGCCGCCGTCGGCCACGAGGCCGTCGAGTACCGAACGCGCCTCGTTGCGGTCCTCCGAGGGGCTCTCGACGATCTGCGGCGTGTCCGAGAAGGTGACCGAGCCGATCCGCAGCTGGGATGGCGCCTGGTCGAGAAACCGCTCGCCCGCCTTGCGCGCGGCCTCGAGCCGGCTCGGGTCGACGTCGTCGGCCTTCATCGACCGCGACACATCGGTGACCAGCGTCACCGATGCCCGCTCGACCGGCACGCCGACGCTGCGCTCGGGCTTTGCCAGCGCCACCGCCAGCACCGCCAGCGCGGCAAGGAACAGTCCCACCGGGATGTGCCGGCGTACCTTGCTGACGTTGGGCACCACGCCGGCCAGTGTGGAGACGCCGGTGAAGCGGATCGCGTGACGGCGCTGGCGGCGGCGCATCAGGTACTGAAGGCCGATGGCAGCGGGCAGCGCCAGCAGCGCCAGCAGGAACAGCGGGCTGGCGAAGCTCACCGGTGTGCCCCCGCGTGCAGCGCGCGGCCGAGGTCGCGCAGCCACGGCCGGTCGGTGCGCAGCACGACGTGGCGCGCGCCGGCGCGGCGCAGGTCGGCGGCCACCTGCTCGCGCTGGCGCCGCTCGGAGGCCTCGTAGCGCTGGCGCAGGCGCCGGTCGGAGCTGTCCACGCGCAGGTGCCGGCCGGTCTCGGGGTCGACCAGCGACAGCTGGCCGACGTCGGGCAGTGCGCCCTCGCGCGGGTCGCGCACCTCGACCGCCAGGATCGAGTGGCGGTGGCCGAGCGAGGTGATCGCGCGCCGCCACGTGCGCGGCCCGCGGAAGTCGGAGATCACGCACACCAGGCCTGTCCGCGATGCCAGCCTGCCGGTGCGCGAGAGCGCCACGGTCAGCGCGTCGTCGTGACCGCTGCCATCGGGGCCGATGCCCTCGTCGAGCACCCGCGTGAGCGCCACGTAGCCTGTGCGCCCGCCGCGCGGGGGCAGCCGCCGGTCGTGCGCGCCGCCGCTCGTGACGATGCCCAGCCGGCCGCCACGCCGGGTGGCGATACGGCCCACGGTCAGGGCCGCGCCCTCGGCAACGTCGGACTTCAACCGGTCGGCGGTGCCGAACCCCATCGACGCCGACAGGTCAAGCACCATCCACGTGGTCAGCTGGCGCTCGGGCACCTGCAGGCGCACATGCGGCTGGCCGGTGCGGGCCGTGGCCGCGGGATCGAGCCGGCGGACGTCGTCGCCCTCTTGGTAGGGCCGCAACTGGGAGATCTCGGTGCCCTCCCCCACACCGGGCGACGGCCGGTCGCCCGACAGCGGCGAACTGGTTCGGCGCGCCATCTCGAGCTCCAGGGGCCGCAGAACCGCACCTGGCATCGGGCCCGGGCCCTGGCTGCCGGGGGGGCGGCGGCTCAAGCGGCCGACGCCTCCCGGTACTCCTCGGGAGGCTCGGCCTCGGTGCCGGGCTCGGGGATCGAGGCCAGCACCCGGTCCAGCACGTCGTCGGCGTCCACGCCGTCACTGAGCGCGTCGTAGCTGAGCACCAGCCGGTGGCGCAATACATCCGGGGCCAGGTCGCGCACGTCGGACGCCAGCACGTAGCGGCGCCCGCGCAGCAGCGCCAGCGCCTGCGCCGACTGGACCAGCGAGATCGGACCGCGCGGGCTGGCACCGTAGTCCACCAGGTGCAGCAGGTCGTCGAGGCCGAAGCGGTCGGGGCGGCGGGTGGCGTCGGCCAGCTCGACTGCGTGGTCGACCACCTCGCGGTCCACGTAGATCTGGCGCACGGCCTCGCGGTAGTCCAGGAGCTTCTCCATCGTCAGGCGCTGCTCGACCTGGGCGGGCAGACCGATCACGCGCTCGACCACCGTCGCCTCTTCGGTCGGCGTCGGGTAGTCGACCACGACCTTCATCAGGAACCGGTCCACCTGCGCCTCGGGCAGCGGGTAGGTGCCCTCCGACTCGATCGGGTTCTGGGTGGCGAGCACCAGGAACGGGTTCGGCACCTTGTAGGCCTCGCCGCCGATCGTGACCTGACCCTCCTGCATGACCTCGAGCAGGGCCGACTGCACCTTGGCGGGCGCGCGGTTGATCTCGTCGGCCAGCAGCAAATTGCCGAAGACCGGGCCGAGCTCGACGTCGAACCTGCCGCTGTCGGGGCGATAGATACGGGTGCCGATGAGATCCGACGGCACCAGGTCGGGCGTGAACTGGATCCGGCTGAAGGCGCCGCCGGTGACGTCGGCGAGCGTCTTGACCGTCAGAGTCTTGGCCAGGCCGGGCACACCCTCGAGCAGGACGTGGCCGCCGGCCAGGACCGCCACGAGCACGCGCTCGAGCATCGCGTCCTGGCCCACGATGATCCGCTTGACCTCGTACAGCGCCTCCTCCAGCGCCTCGCGGGGGTCGGGCTCGGCGAGCGTGCTGTCGGCGTCGGTCATGTCAGAGAAGGTAGGCGCAAGCGCGTAACGCCGGGATAAAGCGTCGGCATGGTCGGCGAGGACGGGGTGACGAGGTGGCCCGAACGCGGGAACGTGATACAGGTGGGCGCGAGGGCGCATCCGTGCGCGTCCAGGGCCCGATCCATGGCCACCGATGGCGGCCGATCGTCGGGGGCCAATATGTGCGCCTTGCCGCATCGCGGCGAACGCCGCCCTACCCGGCCCGCCCCCTACCCTCCAGGTGCATGCGAGTGCTCGTCGCCGAGGACGAATCGAAGGTCGCCGACGCGGTCGCGCGCGGCCTGCGGCGCGAGGGCATGGCGGTCGACGTGGCCGGCGACGGTGCCGACGCGCTCTACAAGGCGCGCCTGCACCGCCACGATGTCGTGGTGCTGGATCGTGACCTGCCCGAGCTGCACGGCGACGAGGTCTGCCGGCGGATCTCCAGCGAGCTGCCGGCCACGAAGGTGCTCATGCTGACCGGCTCGGCGGGCGTCGACGACCTGGTCGACGGGCTCGCCCTCGGCGCCGACGACTACATGGGCAAGCCGTTCGCGTTCGAGGAGCTGGTCGCGCGCGTGCGCGCTCTCGGTCGCCGCGCCGGTGAGGCTCGCCCGGCGGTGCTGCGCGCGGGCGACATCGAGCTGGACCCGGCCCGTCACACCGCCACGCGCGCGGCCCGCGACCTGGACCTGAGCCCGAAGGAGTTCGGCGTGCTCGAGATCCTGCTCGGGGCCGATGGTGCCACCGTCAGCGGCGAGGAGCTGCTGCGCGCGGTCTGGGACGAGCACGCCGACCCGTTCACCAACACCGTGCGCATGACGATGATGAAGCTGCGCCGCAAGCTCGGCGACCCGGCGGCGATCGAGACCGTGACCGGCGCCGGCTACAGGGTCCACGCCGGGCAGGATCGGGCAGGGACGCACGATGCTGCGTAGGCTCTCCGTCCGAGCCCGGCTGACGGCCGCCTACGCGCTCCTCTTCTGCGCCACGGTCGGCGTGCTGCTCGGCGCCAGCTACTGGCTGCTCTCGCGCCACTTCGACCGCACGCTGTCCGAAGCCGCCGCTCGCGACGCCCTCGACGCCGTGGGCCTGCAGTACCTGCTCGCCTTCGGCGGAACGGTGATCCTGGCGCTGGCGGCAGGTTGGATCATCGCCGGTCGCGCGCTGGCGCCGATCGGGCGCATGACCGCCTTCGCGCGCCGGGTGTCGGGCGAGCGGCTGGACGAGCGGCTGGCGCTCGAAGGGCCGGCCGACGAGCTGCGCGAGCTGGCCGACACGCTCGATGCGATGCTCGACGGGCTGTCGGAGTCCTTCGGCGCCCAGCGCCGGTTCGTGGCCAACGCCGGCCACGAGCTGCGCGGCCCGCTCACGGTGATCCGCACGCAGGCCGAGGTCACGCTGGCCGATCCCGACGCCTCGCCCGCGGAGCTGCGGGCCATGGGCGAGGCGGTCGTCGAGGCTTGCCGGCGCACCGAGGCGCTGCTCGAGGGCCTGATGGCGCTGGCGCGCAGCCAGCGCGCGCTGGTCGCCCGCGAGCCAACCGACCTGGCGCCCGGCGCACGCGCCGCCGTGGCGGCGGTGGCCGACGAGGCGCGAGCGGTGGACGTGCGCGTGCGGCTGGACGCCGGCGCCGCCCCCACCGTCGGTGACCGGCGGCTGCTGGACCGGCTGGTGGCCAACCTGGTCGAGAACGCGGTACGCCACAACCGCCCCGGCGGAACGGTCGACGTGACCACCGCGACCCGGAACGGGCACGCTGCGGTCCGCGTGGTCAACACCGGCCGGGCGCTGCCCGACGAGGCGGTGGCGCGCCTGACCGAGCCGTTCGAGCGGCTCGGGCGCCCCGCCGACGCGCGCGGCGCCGGACTCGGCCTCTCGATCGTGCGCTCGGTTGCCGAGGCCCACCGCGGCGAGGTGCGCCTGGCGGCGCGCGACGGGGGCGGCCTCGACGCCGAGGTGCTGCTGCCCGCCGAACCGGCGCGCTAGAGCTTGCGCGAGTGCTTGGGCTGGGGCTTGACCGGCTTGTCGGCCGGGCAGTCGCCGCGCGTGGCGTCACCCTCTGAGACAACACGCGTGTCGCCCTGCTGCGGCGTGGCCGCCTCGAGCTGGCGGTCGACTCCCACGAGCCCGCCGACGCCCGCACCCACGAGCGCCACGCCGGTAGCGAGCGCGGCTGCCAAGGCGAGCTTGATCCTCATGCCATGACCATAGCCAGTGGCGTCAGGGCAGCCGACCGAAGAAGCGCAGCGACATCAGGCCGCCCGCGCCCAGCAGCACGAGCGCGCCGCCGGCGAAGGCGGACGTGACCTGGCGCTTCTCCTTGCGCGTGGCGACCTCCTCGCCGAGCTGGTCGTATACCTCCTCGAGCTTGATGCGGTCACCGGCGCGGTAGGCCCGGCCCTTGGTGATGCGGGCGATCTCGCGCAGCGACTGCGAGTCGGGCGGGACCTCGCGGCGTGAGACTGTGCCGTCGCGACGCTCGATGTCGATCGTGCCGGTCGGGGTGCCCAGCGAGACGGTGTAGACGCGTACGCCCTTGCGCCGTGCCTCGCGCGCGGCCTCGAGCGGGTCACGGCCGCTGGTCGAGAACCCGTCCGACAGCAGGATGATCGCCGCCGGGTTCTTGCCGCGCGGGCCCCGCGCGCGCTCCAACGAGCGCAGCGACGCCGCGATCGCCTCGCCGGTCGCGGTCCCGCCCTCGGCCGCGAGCGCGTCGATCGATTCGCGCACGGCGGCGCGTGGCAGCCGCGGGCTCTCGATCCGCGTCACACGGTCGTTGAAGGCCACGCTGCCCACCCGCACCTCGCGCGGGACGTCGCCAAGGAACCTCTTGGCCGCGCGTCGCACCGCGGTGATCCGGCTGGGGCTAACGTCGGTGGCGCGCATCGAGCTCGAGCGGTCGGTGGCAAGCACGACGGCGGCGCGGCCGTCGGGGACAGCAACGGTGCGCTCAGGACGGGCGAACGCCAGCGCAAGCGCGATCAGCGCCAGCGCGTACACCGCCATCGGCGCGTGGCGGCGCCAGCCCGGCCGGCTCGTGACGACGGAGGGCATCGTGGCCGGCGTGGCGAACGCGGCGGCCGCGCGCCGCCGGCGCCGGTCCAGCAGCAGGTAGGCGAGCACCGCCAGCGGCACCGCCGTCAGCGCCAGCAGGTACCACGGGGCGCCGAAGCTCATGGGCCCCCGGGCAGCCGCTCGGGCCGTTGGGTCAGGCGCACGCGCACGGTGCGCCGGTCTCCCCCGCGCTTTACGGTGACCCGCACGGAGTCACCCGGCTTCAGGCGCGAGACCGCGGCCGATACGTCGCTCGGGTTGCGGACCGGCCGCCCGTCGACGCCGACGATCACGTCGCCCGCGGCGCTCAGCCCGGCCTGGTCGGCGGGCCCGCCACTTGTCACGTCGCGCACGCGCGCGCCGCCGCGCGGGTCGGCGGTGCTGGTCACGCCGATGAACGGTCGCTCGATCCGCTCGCCGGCCTTCAGCCGCGGCAGCACGTTGCGCACGGCGTCGGCGGGCACGGCGAAGCCGATGCCGATGCTGCCGCGCGCGCCCGCGGTGGCGATCTGGGAGTTCACCCCGACCACACGCCCACGCGTGTCGAGCAGCGGGCCGCCGGAGTTGCCCGGGTTGATCGGCGCGTCGGTCTGGATCACGCGGTCGATCTGGAAGCCGTTGGGGGCCTGGATGTCACGCTCCAGCCCGGACACGATCCCGTCCGTCGCGGTCTTGTCGAGGCCGAGCGGGAAGCCGATCGCGACCACTTGGTCGCCCACCCGGACCGACGACGAGCGTGCGAGCGCCAGCGGCCGCCGCGTGCCGACGTCCGAGCGGTCAACGTCCAGCACCGCCAGGTCCGAGGACGGGTCGGTGCCGCGCACGCGCGCGGGGACTTCCTGGCCGGAGTCGTCGAAGCGAACGGTCACGCGCTCGGCTTCGCCGACCACGTGCGAGTTGGTCACGATCGAGCCGTCGGCGTCGACCAGGAAGCCCGTCCCCGATGCCTGCCGGCCACCCTGGCGGACGCGCACCGAAACCACCGCCGGCCCGGCGGCGGCGTAGACCTTGCCTGCGCTGCCGGCCTGGCCGGCCTTGCCGCCCACGACCACGGCGTCAGAATCGCCGCCGCGGTCGAACACGCCGGCGCCCAGGACCAGCCCGACCGACAGTGCCAGCACCGAGGCCACCGAGGAGGCGACCACCGCCGGCCGCCAGCGCCTCCAGCGGTCGTCGTCGTCGGGTTCTTGGCCGCCGGGCGGCTCCGGCGGGCGCAGGCCGAGGTGGGTGCGGCCGGGCCGTCGCGGACGGCGGGGGCGCGGGCGGTCGGGAGCGCCGCCGGCCCAGAGGTCGGAGGGTGGGGTCACGCCCTGGAAAGTAGGCGCTCCACCGTCAACAGAGCGTAAAGAGACCGGCGAAGCCGGCGGGTCTGGACGCCTGGAAGGCGCCAACCCGCTCGGAGCGCGGCCACGATGGCCGCAAGGGGTTCTAGGTCGCCACCATGCCGCCGTCGACGTGCAGGACCTCGCCGGTGACGTAGCCGGACGCGTCGCCGGCCAGGAACACCAGCGCAGCCGCCAGCTCCTCGGGGTCGCCCTTGCGGCCGGCAAGCACGCGCGGCATCATCATGTCCAGGTAGCCCTCGGGGTACTGCTCGGTCATCTCCGACGGGAAGAATCCTGGCGCCAGCGCGTTCACGCGGATGCCCTTGCGAGACGTCCACTGCGAGGCCAGGTCGCGCGTCAACCCCTCGACGGCGGCCTTGCTGGCGGCGTACGCGGCCTGCGGCAGGCCCGCGGTCGTGGAGCCGAGCACGGAGCCGATGTTCACGATCGCCGAGCCGGGCTCCATCGCGCTGGCGCTCGCCTGCGCCATCCAGTACGACCCGTTCAGGTTGATGTCGATCACCTTCCGGAACTCCTCGGGCGACTCGCGCGTGGCGGGGACGGCGGTGCCGATGCCGGCGTTGTTGACCAGCACGTCGATCCGCCCCAATCCGTCCACGGTCTCCTGCACCGCGCGCGCACATTGGTCGGGGTCGGCGACGTCACACGAGACCGCGATCGCCTTGCGGCCGAGCTCTTCGACCTGAGCCCGCGTCTGCTCGAGCCGGTCGGCGCGCCGGGCGGCGACTGCCACGTCCGCCCCGGCCTCGGCAAGCGCCTGCGCGAACGCAACCCCCAGCCCCGATGACGCGCCGGTGACCAGCGCGACCTTGCCATCCAGCCTGAATCGATCGAGAACGCTCATCGGCGGGAGGCTATCCCGCCGTCTCCTAGCGCTCGCGTTCCTCTTCGGCCCGCTCCTTCTCGCGTTCGCGAACGACCTTCGGGTACTGGCCGGCCTTGATCTTGACCAGCGTGACGAGCTGCGCCATGAACAGGTTCATGTCGGCAAGGTGGTAGCCCCAGCGCGGGCCCTGGACGTCGGTCACGCGCACGCGCGGGTCGGCCGTGTTGCGGGTCGGCGTGATCTGGAGCCAGGTTGCGTTCTGGCGCGCGGTGCAGCGCGAGGTGTACAGGCCTGGGTAGTAGACCCATGGCGTGGCCAGCGGCAGGCCCGGCGACATGGCGGACAGCGGCCCCGGGAGGACGCGCGTCGGGAAGTAGGGCTTGATCTCGCCCACGCCGCCGACCAGCGCCGAGGGGTTGGTGCAGACCACGCGCTTGGTGCGGTCGGGTGGGCGCTTGAACACCGGGCTGTACACGCGCGAGACGACCGCGTCGCCGGGCGGCTGGGAGCCGAAGGTCGAGTACGCGATCACGCACCCCACCTGCTTGTTGGAGCGGCACGGCTCGACCACCCGGAACGACCCACCGGTACGCCGGCCGCGGAGCGTGGTCACGTTGGCGCCCGGCAGGATCGCCGAAACGAGCCGGTCGCGCACCGACCGCTTGCGCTCGATCTCCTTGGCAAGAAGCTGCGTGAGCATCTGGGCGCCCTGGTCGTGTCCGATCAGCACGACACCGCGGCCGTCGTTGTCGTACTTGAGGTATTCGCGCCAGGCGGTGAGCACATCCCGGTAGGCGACCGTGCGCGCCGCCTTGGTGTTGGCCGCCGGGTTCACGAACGCCGCCTGGGTGAGCTGGCGGTAGATAGGCGCGTACACCCGGCAGGCGCCGGAAAACCGGGACGCCTGGATCTCCGCAGCGGCACGTTGCTCGGCACGAATGCGCCGGTCGGCGTTCGGACCCCGTTGCGGGCTGACCGTCGGATAGAGGTAGAAGCAGTCCACGCGCGGCTTGCGCGCAAGACCGCCGCGCCGCACCCCGCCGTTCACGCCGCCGCGGCCCAGCACGGTGGCGGTCTGGCTGGCGTGGCACGGATTGGCCTTGGGGCCGCGCGGGCCGCATAGCCAGCGGGTCTTGAGCTTGGGCTTCTTCGCCCTCTTCTTCTTGGCCGGGGGCTGCTGGGCCTGGGCCGGCTGGGCCAAGGGCGGGGCGAGGGCGCAGGCAAGCGCCAGCGCGACGGCTGTGATCACGGTCTTCGGCACGGCTCGCAGGCTAGTAACAGCCGCGGCGGCGCCTCGATGCGGTCCGCCAGAGCTAGAGGAGGGCCATGCCCGCAGCAACGCCGACTTCGACCAGGTTCGGCGCTCCCGACGACAACCCGGCGGTCAGTGCTTCGCGCAGTCCGTCCGTATCGTCGACACGCCGAGACTTCACGCCGTACGCGGCCGCCACCGCTGCGGTGTCGAGCGCCGCCAGGTCCAGCCCGGGCGCGCCCTCGACCTGCTCCATGCCCGCGAACCACTTGAGGATCGAGTACTCGGAGTTGTCGAGCACCAGGAACGTGACCGGCACGCCGTAGGCGGCCGCGGTCCAGAAGCCGGTCACGGCGTACTGGGCTGAACCCTCCCCCAGCACGCACACGACCTTGCGGTCGGGCTGAGCCAGCTGGACGCCGATGCTCGCGGCCAGCCCGAAGCCCAGGCCGCCGCCGGCGCTGAAGTAGTAGCTGCCCGGGCGGGAGATCCGCAGCCGCGTGCGCAGCGCCGCCGTGCTGGAGGGCGACTCGACGACCACGATGCCGTCGTCCGGGAGCACGCCGGCCAGCACCGTGTGCACCTGACCGGCGCTGATCGGGTCTGTCGCCTCGGCCGCCGGCGGCGCAGGGGCGGGCTCGGGCGCCGGCCGCGCGGCGACGGCGTCCGCGAGCGCCTGCAGCGTCAGGCGCGGATCGGCCACGATGGCGTCGCCGACCGGCGCCCGGGCGGCCTCGTCCGGGTCACGGGTGATCGCCACGAGCTCGGTCCCCGCGGGCAGCGGCGGACCGGGGATGTACGGGTAGTAGGGGAACACCGAGCTGCCGGCAACCAGCACCAGGTCATGCCCCTCGAGCGCCTGGCCCGCGGGCCCGATGGCGGGCGGCAGCACGCCACGGAAGTGCGGGTGCCCCTCGGGGAAGCCGATCCGCCCCCCGCCCGGGGCGGGCGTGGCCCACACCGCAAGGCCGGCCTTCTCGGCCAGCGCGACGCCCGCGTCCCACGCCCCACAGGCGTCCAGGTCGCCGCCGGCGACCATCACCGGGCTGGACGCAGCGTCCAGGCGCGCGGCCAGCGTCGCGACCACCTCGGGATCGGCGCCCGCCGCGCCGCTGACGCGGCGGGCGATGGTCCGCTCGGCGTCGCCCGCGTCGGCCGCGGCGGTCCAGTCATCCATCGGCAGCGACACGAACGCCGGTCCGGCGGGAGGCAGACCGGCCAGGTGGATCGCCCGCCCGAGCGCGGCCGGGACGTCCTGGGCGCGCGGTGGCTCATAGCTCCACTTGACCAGCGGGTGGGGCATCCGGGTGGCGTCGCGGTTGGTCAGGTTGGCCTGGTAGGTCATCTGCGCCCGCACCTGCTGGCCCGCCGTGACCAGCAGCGGCGCCTTGTTGGCCTGGGCGTTGAAGATCGCGCCCATCGCGTTGCCCACTCCCGGAGCGGTGTGCAGGTTCACGTGGCCGACCGTTCCCGAGGCCTGCGCGAACCCGTCGGCCATGCCAACCGCGACGGCCTCGTGCAGCGCCAGGACGTAGGTGAAGTCGTCGGGGAAGTCGGCCAGCATCGGCAGCTCGGTCGACCCCGGGTTGCCGAAGATCGTGGTCATCCGGTGGGCGCGCAGCAGGTCGAAGGCGGCTTCGCGGACGGTCGGCACGGCGGTCAGTCTCTCACCCGAGCACGGCCCCGGGGTTCAGCATCCCGCCGGGGTCAAGCGCGCGCTTGACCGCGCGCATGGCCTCGATCTCCGCGGTGCTACGGACCAGGCCGAGCTGGGCGGCCTTGGCCACGCCGACGCCGTGCTCGGCGCTGATCGTGCCGCCCAGCTCGGCCGCCAGTTCCATCACGGCCACGTCGACCGCGTCGTCGCCGGGATCGAGGCCGAGGACGTTCACGTGCACGTTGCCGTCGCCCAGGTGGCCGAACAGGATCAGCCGCCCGTGACCCACCGCCGCGGGAACGCGCCTGACAAACTCGGCCAGGCGCGCGAGCGGCACGCCGACGTCGATCTTGTGGGGCACGCCCTGGGCGGCGATCGCCTCCGTATGCGCCTCGCGGAACTGCCACAGCGCCCGGCGCGACGCGGTGTCGTCGGCCACGACGGCGTCCTCGATCCCCGCCGCCTCCAGCCCCGCGGCCAGCTCCTCGGTGGGGTCGCCGCGCGCCGCGCATTCGAGCACCACGTACGCGGGCGCGCGCGCGGAGACCGGCGCGTCGCGGCCGGTGTACTCGAGCACCAGCGACAGGCCGTCGTCGGTGAAGAAGTCGGCCGCCTCGAGCGACGGCAACTCGCGCCGCAACACGGCCAGCGTGCCCTCGGCTGCGTCCAGCGAAGCCAGCGGCACCAGCGCGGCCACCCGCGCGCGCCGCTGTGCCACCAGCCGCCAGCGGACGGCCGTGATCACCGCGAGCGTGCCCTCGCTGCCGACCAGCAGCGACCCCAGCGGCAGGCCCGCGTTGTCCTTGAGCAGGCCCTGCATCCTGTCCACGACGGTGCCGTCGGCCAGCACCGCCTCGAGGCCGGCCACGCGTGCCCGTGCGGTCCCGTGGGCCAGCGCCCGCGCGCCGCCCGCGTCGCATGCCACCAGGCCGCCGACCGTCGCCGAGTCACGCGCGGCGAAGTCGATGCCGGCGTCGAAGCCGGCGGCGCGCGCCGCGTCCTGGAGCGCCGCCATCGTCGCGCCGGCGCCCACACCGACCTGTGCCGTCGCGGGATCCACGTCGCCGACGCGGTCCAGCCGCGCGAGCGACAGCAGCACCTCGCCGCCGCGCGGCACGCCCGCGCCCACCAGCCCGGTGTTGCCGCCCTGGGGCACCACCGCGGCCGCGTTGGCGCGGCAGGCGGCCAGCACCGCGGCCACCTCGGCGCTGTCGCCGGGCCGCACGACACACGCGGCCTGCCCCCCGAAGCGGCCCGTCCAGTCGCGCTCGTAACGCTCGCGCATGCCGGGGTCGGTGAGCACGTGATCGGCGCCAACGGCCCGGATCAGGTCTTCGATCAGCACGGTTGTCCGACCGGTCGGTCGTGGCGCGGCGAGCGAGAACCGAGCATGGGCGTGCCCGGAGCGAGCGTGCAGGCATCGCCCCCCGGCCACGAGACCGTGGACGGGTTCACGCCTGGAAGCGACCCCCGTCAAGTTCGGCCCCGGCGCCGTGGACGACGCCGGCTGGGAGCTGGCCCGGCTGGGCGTCAAGCGGGCGCTGCTGGTCACCGACCCCCACCTGGCCGGGCTCGGAGTACCGGACCGCGTGCGCGAGTCGGTCGAGGCGGAGGGCATCGAGGTGGTGGTCTACGACCGCGCGCGGGTGGAGCCCACGATCGACTCGCTCCAGGAGGCGGCCGACTTCGCGCTGGACGCGAAGGTCGACGGGTTCGTCTCGGTCGGCGGCGGCTCGTCGATCGACACAGCCAAGGTGGCCAACCTGATCGTGACCCACCCGGCCGAGGTGATGGCGTATGTGAACCCGCCCGTCGGCGACGGCCGCAAGCCGCCCGGCCCGCTCGCGCCGCACCTGGCCGTGCCGACCACGTCGGGCAGCGGCTCGGAGGCCACCACCGTTGCCGTGCTCGACCTGCCCGAGCTGAAGGTCAAGAGCGGCATCTCGCACCGCTACCTGCGCTGCACCCAGGCGATCGTCGACCCCGAGCTCACGCGCACGCTGCCCGCAGAGGTCACTTCATCGGCTGGGCTGGACGTGGTCTGCCACGCAGCCGAGTCGTTCATCTCCAAGCCCTACGACCAGCGCGAGCGGCCGCAGTCCCCCGGCGACCGCCCGCCCTACCAGGGCGCCAACCCGGTCGCCGACGTGTGGTCGTCCAAGGCGATGGAGTTCGGCGGGCGCTACCTGCGCCGCGCCGTCGCGGACGCCGACGACACCGAGGCGCGCGGGCACATGATGCTCAGCGCCACGATGGCCGGCGTCGGCTTCGGCTCGGCCGGCGTGCACATCCCGCACGCGTGCGCGTACCCGATCGCGGGCCTCAGGCACGAGTACTCGCCGCCGGGCTACCCCGGCGATCACCCGTTCGTGCCACACGGGCACTCGGTGATCGTGACCGCCCCCGCGGCGTTCCGCTTCACCTACGAGGCCGACCCCGAGCGTCACCACACCGCCGCCGAGCTGTTGCTCGGCGAGGCCCTGTCCGATCCCGGCCCGGACTCGCTGCCGGAGGCGCTGCGCGACCTGATGCGCGACGTCGGCGCCCCGTCGGGAGTCGGTGAGCTGGGCTACACCGACGACGACGTGCCGGCGATCGTCGAGGGCGCGCTCAAGCAGCAGCGGCTGCTGGACGTGGCGCCGCGCCAGCCCTCGCAGGACGACCTGGCGGACATCGTCAGGGCGTCGCTCGCGAACTGGTAGGCCGGCCTCGTTCGCGTGGCTCAAGATCGTGAAGCCTTGAGGTAGCCATAGCCACCTGAAGGCTGCACGATTCTCCGAGGCGCCCGTCAGCGCCAGGTCGGGCCCGGCTCCTCGAGCTCGATCAGCTGGCGCTCGCGCTCGTGGTCGACCTGGAGCGTTGTGTGCTCGATTCCGAACTCGCGCTCGAGCACGCGCTGGAGCTCGCGCCGGCGCGCGTGGCAGTCGTCGCCCGCCGCCACCAGCACGTGGGCCGACAGCGCCGGGAAGCCCGACGTGACCTCCCACACGTGCAGGTCGTGCACCTCGACGATGCCCTCCTGCGACGCCAGCGTGCGACCGATCCGGTCCGGGTCCATCCCCTTCGGCGCGCCCTCCAGCAGGATCCGGCCGGAGTCGCGGATCAGCCCGAAGCCGCCCCACAGCATCAGCGCGCAGACCGTGAGCGCGGCGATGCCGTCGGCTTGGTCGAAGCCGGTGGTCACGATGATCACGCCGGCGGCGATGGCGGCCACCGACGACCACAGGTCGGCCAGGTTGTGCAGATAGGCGCCCTCGATGTTGAGGTTGCTGCGGTTGGCGCGCGCGATCGCCAGCGCCGCACCGAGGTTGACCAGCGCGCCGACCGCGCCGACGGCGATCACCAGCCCGCCCTCGACGGCGGGCGGATCGGTCAGCCGCCCGACGGCCTCGTAGGCCAGGAACGCGGCCAGCACCAACAGCGACGCGCCGTTGAGCTGGGCGCTCAGGATCTCGGAGCGCTTGAGCCCGAACGTGAAGCTGCCCGATGGCGGCCGCGCGGCCAGCGATATGGCAGCGAGCGCCAGGCCGATCGACGCGGTGTCGGTGAGCATGTGCGCCGCGTCGGAGAGCAGCGCGACCGAGTTGGCGATCAGGCCGACCACCACCTCCACGACCATGAACGCGAAGTTGAGCCCGAGCGCCACCCACAGCCAGCGCGGGTTCGAGCTGGCGTCTACGCCGTGGGAGTGGCCCGCATGGTCATGCCCCATTCGACCGATGCTACGAGGTGGCCCGACGCGTCGAACTCGCCCGTGAGTCCCGCGTACCGGGTCCTACTCCGCCGCCCCCAACCCGGTCTCCGAGCGCACGTACAGCTCGTGGTAGCTGCCGGGGTCGCTCTTCTCGCTGCTCAGCAGGCTGCCGAGGACGCAGAACAGGAAGCCGGCCGGTACCGAGATGATCGCGGGGTTGGTCAGGCTGACCGGCGAACCTTCGCCATCGGCGCCGGGCCACACCTGCGGGCTCAGGACGATTAGCACGACCGCAACGGTCAGGCCACCGATCACGCCGGCAACCGCGCCCATGGTGTTGAACCGGGGCCAGAACAGCGCGCACAACAGCGGCGGCAGGTTGGCGCTGGCGGCCACGGCGAATGCCAGTCCGATGAGCAGCGAGACGTTGAACTCCTCGCCCGCGGCGATCGAGACCAGGATGGCCACGACGCCGAGCCCGACCGCGGTTACGCGGGCCACCCTGACCTCCTCCTGCTCGTTCTCGACGCCCCTGTTCCTGACGCCGGTCCACAGGTCGTGCGCGACCGCGCCGGACGCCGCGATCACCAGCCCGGCGACCACCGCCAGGATCGTCGCGAAGGCAACGGCGCTGATGAAGGCCAGAAACAGGTCGCCGCCGGTGGTGCCCGCGCCGCCGCCCAGCTCCTCGGCCAGCAGCGGCGTGGCCAGGTTGCCGCCCGCGCTGGCCTCCTCGGCACCGGCGCCAAGGATCGCCCGGGCGCCGACGCCCACGACCATCGTCATCAGGAAGAACGCCCCGATCAGCCCGACGGCCCAGGCGATCGACTTCCGCGCAGCGGCCGAGTCGGGAACGGTGAAGAAGCGCATCAGCACATGGGGCAGGCCGGCGGTGCCAAGCAGCAACGCCAGCCCGAAGGAGACCGAGCTCCACGACGACGGGTTCTGCTGCCCCGGCGAGAGATAGGCGTCCGCGCCCTTGCCGTATTCGCCGGCCGCCCGCTCGAACAGCTCGGTAGGGCTGAACGACACCTCGTTGAGCACCAGGATCGTGAGCAGCACGCCCGCCAACATCAGCAGCCCGGCCTTGATGATCTGGACCCACGTCGTGGCCAACATGCCGCCGGCAACGACGTAAACCACCATGAACGTGCCGGTGATCAGCACGGAGAAGACGAAGTCGATCCCGGCCAGCGCCTGCAGCAACACTCCCGCACCCACCATCTGTGCGACCAGGTAGATGAAGGACACGACCAGCGTGCCCATGGCCGCGGCGCTGCGCGCCGGCCGCGCGTTCAGGCGGAACGCCAGCACGTCGGCCATCGTGAACTTGCCCGAGTTGCGCATCCGCTCGGCCAGCAGCAGCACGACCGGCAGGAACGACGCGCCCGCGGCGGCGAGCCCGACCCAGCCGTCGACGCCGAACAGGAAGATCAGCCCGGCGAAGCCGAGGAAGGTCGACGCCGACAGGTAGTCGCCGGCCATCGCGAACCCGTTCTGGAGGCCCGAGATGCCGCGCCCGGCGGCCCAGAACTCGGTGGCGGTGCTGGTGCGCTTGGAGGCCCAGTAGGTGATGCCGAGCGTGATCGCGAGGACGATCGCGAAGACAACGAGCGCCAGGGTGTTGGTGCCGTCACCGATCGCCAGCAGCGTCATGGCTGCTCCCGGCCGGAGGAAGCGGACTGGCGGATGCGCTCTTCCATCGGCGCCCACTCGCGCGCGGAGCGGCGCATGTAGAGAAAGGTGATCAGCCAGGTCAGCAGGATCAGCGCTACCCCGCCCACGAAGGCCAGCGAGATCGACCCGATGATCTCGGTCCCCATGAAGTCACGGGCGAAGCCGGCTAGGACGATGTAGAGCAAGCCGGCACCGATGCCGATGCCGCCGGCCACCGCCGAGAACCGTCGCCGGCCCCTGGTCAGCTCGCGGAACTCCGCCGACCCCTCGATCGCCGTCCAGTCGAACGTCTCCCTCATCCTCGTCTCCCTCTTCCGATTGCCCCGGTCGCCCGTACCCGTCGATGCGCCAGGTCATGCGTCGAGTGCGCCCGCCCGGGGCAAGCAAGCTGCATGCCCACCGATCCGATGCCCTACGAGCACCTGGGCGAAGCGCTCGCCACCGACTACTTCTTCGTTCGCGAGCAGTTCGACGACGAGCAGTGGGCGCACTTCATCGAGACGCGCCGGTTCGTGGACACCGAGGTCCTTCCAGCGATCAACGACTACTGGGTGGCCGAGGAAATGCCGTGGGACCTGATCCGGCGGCTGCCCGAGCTCGGTCTGGTCGGCGAGGACATCGAGGGCTACGGCTGCCCCGGCATGAGCCCGCTCACGCGCGGGCTCGTGAACATGGAGCTGCACCGCGGCGACGGCAGCCTCGGCACGTTCCTCGGCGTGCAGTCGGGGTTGGCGATGAAGTCGATCGCGATGCTCGGCTCCGAGGAGCAGAAGCAGGCGTGGCTGCCGCCGATGGCCGAGCTGGAGAAGATCGGAGCGTTCGCGCTGACCGAGCCCGAGCACGGCTCGGACTCGGTGGCGCTCGAGACCTCCGCCCGGCGCGAGGGCGACGAGTGGGTGCTGGACGGCGCCAAGCGCTGGATCGGCAATGCGTCGGTGGCCGACGTGACCGTGGTGTGGGCCCGGGACACCGAGGACGAGCAGGTCAAGGGCTTCCTGGTCGAGGGCGACAACCCCGGGTTCACGGCCACGACGATGACCGGCAAGGGCGCCTCACGCGCGATCTGGCAGGCCGATATCACGCTCGAGGGCGTGCGTGTGCCCGAGCAGATGCGCCTGCCCGAGGCGGCCTCGTTCAAGCAGACCGGCGCGGTGCTGATGTCCACCCGGACCGCCTGCGCGTGGTCGGCGCTGGGGCACGCGGTCGCGGCCTACGACGCGGCGCTGGCCTACGCCGGCCAGCGCGAGCAGTTCGGCAAGCCGCTGACCGGCTTCCAGCTGATCCAGGACCGGCTCGTGCGGATGCTGTCGGAGGTCACCGCGATGCAGCTCTACTGCATGCAGATGGCGCGGCTGGAGGACGCCGACCGGCTGACGCCGACGATCGCCGGGCTGGCAAAGCTGCACAACACGCGCAAGGCGCGCGCGGTGATCGCCGAGGCGCGCGACCTGATGGGCGGCAACGGCCTCCTGCTGGAGAACCACGTGATCCGCCACATGGGCGACATCGAGGTGATCCACACCTACGAGGGCACCGAGACGATGCAGTCGCTGATCGTCGGACGTGACATCACCGGGGTCGCCGCTTTCGCCTGAACCGACTGGCCAGTCAGCCAAGCTCGATTTCAGGCAGAATGGCCGGACCACCTTCCGATTCGAGAGGACTCACGACCAATGGCTGAAGCGCTGGTCTTCGATGCGATCCGCACCCCGCGCGGCAAGGGCAAGAGCAATGGCTCGCTGCACACCACCAAGCCCGTCGACCTGGTGGTGGGCCTGATGCACGAGACGCTGGGCCGCAACGTCGAGCTCGACCCGGCGCGCGTGGACGACGTGGTGCTCGGCTGCGTCTCGCCGATCGGCGACCAGGGCGCCGACATCGCCAAGACCGCCGCGATCAAGGCCGGCCTGCCGGACACCGTCGCCGGTGTGCAGCTCAACCGCTTCTGCGCCTCCGGCCTCGAGGCCGTGAACATCGCCGCGCAGAAGGTCGCATCGGGCTGGGAGGACCTGGTCTTCGCCGGCGGCGTGGAGTCGATGTCGCGCGTGCCGATGGGCTCCGACGGCGGTGCCTGGGCGATGGATCCAGAGACCAACTACGACACGTCGTTCATCCCGCAGGGCGTGGGCGCCGACCTGATCGCCACCGTCGAGGAGTTCTCACGCGACGACGTGGACGCCTACGCCGCCCGGTCGCAGGAGAAGGCGGCCGCCGCGCGCGACGCCGGCAAGTTCGACAACTCGGTGATCCCGGTCAAGGACATCAACGACCAGGTCGTGCTGGACAAGGACGAGTTCATCCGGCCCGGCACCACGGTCGAGGCGCTCGGCAAGCTCAACCCCTCGTTCGAGGCCATGGGCGAGATGGGCGGCTTCGACGCGGTCGCGCTTCAGAAGTACCACTGGGTCGAGAAGATCAACCACGTGCACACGCCCGGCAACTCGTCGGGCATCGTCGACGGCGCGGCGCTGGTCACGATCGGCAACGAGAAGACCGGTGACGACCTCGGCCTCAGGGCCAAGGGCCGGATCCTGGCCACCGCCCTGTCGGGCGCGGACCCGACGATCATGCTCACCGGCCCCGCGCCGGCGTCGAAGAAGGCGCTGGAGAAGGCCGGCCTGACCGTGGACGACCTCGACCTGGTCGAGATCAACGAGGCGTTCGCCGCGGTCGTGCTGCGGTTCGTGCGCGACATGGGCCTCGACATGGAGAAGGTCAACGTCAACGGCGGCGCGATCGCGATGGGCCACCCGCTCGGCGCGACCGGCGCGATGATCCTGGGCACGATCCTGGACGAGCTCGAGCGCACCGGCGGCCGCTACGGCCTCTGCACCCTGTGCGTGGGCGGCGGCATGGGCATCGCCACCGTCGTCGAGCGCATCTAGTCGCCCGCTTCCGAACGGAGATCCTCAGATGAGCGAGAGCACCACCATCAAGTGGGACGAGGGCGACGACGGGATCGTCGTCCTGACCATGGACGACCCGAACCAGTCGGCCAACACCATGAACGCGGCCTACAAGGCCTCGATGGGCGCCACCGTCGACCGGCTCGAGGCCGAGAAGGACGACATCACCGGCGTGGTCCTCACGTCGGCCAAGTCGACCTTCTTCGCCGGCGGCGATCTGAACGACCTGATCCAGGCCACGCCCGCCGACGCGCCCCGCGTTGCCGCGGAGGTCCGTGAGATCAAGGCGCAGCTGCGCCGGCTGGAGACGTTCGGCAAGCCGGTCGTGGCCGCCATCAACGGCGCCGCGCTTGGCGGCGGGCTCGAGATCGCGCTGGCCTGCCATCACCGGATCGCCATCGACTCGCCGAAGGTCCAGCTCGGGTTCCCCGAGGTGCAACTGGGACTGCTGCCCGGCGGCGGCGGCGTGGTGCGCACCACGCGCCTGCTTGGGATCACCAACGCCCTGATGCAGTGGCTGCTCCAGGGCAAGCGCTACCGACCGGCGCAGGCGCAGGAGTTCGGCCTGCTCGACGAGATCGTGGCCGGCCCGGACGACCTGCTGCCGGCGGCCAAGAAGTGGATCGCCGACAACCCCGAGGCGCAACAGCCGTACGACGTCAAGGGCTACAAGATTCCGGGCGGCACGCCGTCCAACCCCAAGCTGGCGATGAACCTGCCGGCCTACCCGGCCAACCTGCGCAAGCAGATCAAGGGCGCCAACTACCCCGCGCCGCACCACATCATGTCGGCGTCGGTCGAGGGCGCGCAGGTGGACTTCGACTCGGCCATCGAGATCGAGGGCCGCTACTTCACCGACCTCGTCTGCGGCCAGGTGTCGAAGAACATGATCCAGGCGTTCTTCTTCGACCTTCAGGCCGTCAGCGGCGATCGCGACCGCCCGGCCGACATCCCGCCGTTCGCTTCGAAGAAGGTCGTGGTGCTTGGCGCGGGCATGATGGGCGCGGGGATCGCGTACCAGTGCGCGAAGTCGGGCATCGAGGTCGTCCTGAAGGACGTCGACCAGGCTGCCGCCGAGCGCGGCAAGGGCTACTCCGAGGGGCTCGTGGCCAAGGGCGTCGAGCGTGGCAAGGTCACCCAGGACAAGGGCGACGCGCTGCTTGCGCGGATCAAGCCCTCCGTGGACCCCGCCGACGCCGACGGCGCCGATCTGGTGATCGAAGCGGTGTTCGAGGACCCCACGGTCAAGGCGCAGGTGTTCGCCGAGATCGAGCCGCACCTGGCCGGCGACGCGCTGCTGTGCTCGAACACCTCGACGCTTCCGATCACCGAGCTGGCCGAGGGCGTGTCGCGGCCCGACGACTTCATCGGCCTGCACTTCTTCTCGCCTGTGGACAAGATGCCGCTGGTCGAGATCATCAAGGGCGAGAAGACCTCCGACGAGACCGTCTACCGGGCGCTCGACGTGGTCAAGCAGATCAAGAAGACGCCGATCGTGGTCAACGACTCGCGCGGCTTCTTCACCTCGCGCGTGATCGGCACGTTCATCAACGAGGCGATCGGCATGCTCACCGAGGGCGTGCCCGCTCCGTCGATCGAACAGGCCTCGTCGCAGGCCGGTTACCCGGCACCGGTGCTCCAGCTCTCGGACGAGCTCAACCTGAAGCTGATGCGCAAGATCCGCGTGGCGGCCGAGCAGGCCGGCGCGAGCGGCGGCAGCGGCTGGGACGACCACCCCTCGATCGCGGTGATCGACCGGATGCTCGACGAGTTCGACCGTCCTGGCAAGCTCGAAGGAAAGGGGTTCTACTCCTACGAGGACGGAAAGCGCACCGGCCTATGGGACGGCCTGAGGGACGCGTTCGGCGGCGCGAACTCCGAGGTGCCGTTCAAGGACCTCCAGGAGCGGATGCTCTTCATCGAGGCGATCGAGACGGTCAAGTGCCTGGACGAGGGCGTGATCGAGACGGTCGCCGATGCCAACATCGGCTCGATCATGGGCATCGGTTTCCCGGGCTGGTCCGGCGGCGTGCTGCAGTACATCAACGGCTACGAGGGCGGCGTCGCCGGCTTCGTCGACCGCGCCCGCCAGCTGGCCGAGACCTACGGCGAGCGCTTCGAGCCGCCCGCCTCGCTGGTGGCGAAGGCCGAGGCCGGCGAGACCTACAAGGACGGCGCGGCGGTGGCGACCGCCGCCTGATTCGCGAGGCCGATCGCGGGCTCGAGACGCTCGCCGCACGATGTAGGCTCTCGTGTGACCGAGAGTCCAGTCACGGGAGGTCCGATGATCACTACCCGGCTGTGTGAGCTGCTCGATATCGAGGCTCCGATCATCCAGGCAGCGATCTGGCCCGCCACCTCTCCGGAGCTGATCGCAGCGGTGGCGGAGGCCGGGGCGATCGGGAGCCTGGGGACCGTCTTCGGCTCCGCGGACGCCGTGACCGCCGAGATCGAGGCGATCAGGGCGCGCACGGACCGCCCGTTCATCGTCAACCACGTCGTGTCTCAGCTCGACGAGGGCGCCTTCCAGGCGACGATCGACGCCAGGCCCGCGGCGATCTCGTTCGCGCTCGGCGATCCGGCAGGCCTGGTCGAACGCGCGCACGCCGTCGGCGCGACGGTGATCCACCAGGTACACACGACGAGCCAGGCGCGTCAGGCGGCCGAGCGCGGCGTGGACGTGATCATCGCCCAGGGCAGCGAGGCCGGAGGGCAGGGCATGGCTGCCGGCGTCGGGGCCATGGCGCTCGTGCCCGAAGTCGTGGATGCCGTCGAGCCGATCCCGGTCGTGATCGCCGGCGGCGTCGCCGATGGCCGTGGCCTGGCGGCGGCCTTGGCGCTCGGTGCCCAGGGAGCGAACGTCGGCACGCGATTCCTCGCATCCGAGGAGGCGTCCTGCGATCCGGCCTGGAGGGCGCAGATCATCGCCGCCGAGGCCGAGGACGCCGTGCGCTTCGAGACCTGGAGCGAGTTCTTCCCGCCCGCGCGCGCGGCGGCCTACGACGTCGTGCCGCGGGTGCTGCGGACGGAATTCGTCGAGCGCTGGCTGGGCAGGCCGGAGGAAGCACGTGCGCGCGCGGACGATCTGCGCTCGGAGGTGTTCGACGCGGCAAGACGGCACGCACCCCACGAGGTCGTCCCGTTCACCGGCCAGACCGCCGGCCAGATACGTGACGTCCTGCCGGCGGGCGAGATCGTCCGCCGGATGATGAGCGAGGCGGAGGAAGCGCTGGGCCGGACCGCGGCGCTGCGCGGCTGAGCGGTCTCATGGGGCGCGCGCGTCAGCTGCCCGCCAGCACGGACGGTAGTTCCTCGCGTGAGGAGATGTCGAGCTTCTGGTAGGCGTGGCCCAGGTGGACCTGAACCGTCCGCATCGTGACGAACAGGGCCTCGGCGATCTCACGGTTGGTCATACCGTCCGCGGCCATCCGGGCGACCCGCAGCTCACTCGGGGTGAGCGCGTCGACACCCGTCCGCATCATCCGCCTGGGCCGCGCTCCGGTCGCGACCAGCTCCTCCCGTGCACGCTCCGCCAGCGGCGCGGCGCCGCGGCTGTGGGCCAGCTCCATCCCGCGGTGAAGGGGCTCGCGGGCCGCGGAGCGCTTGCCGCTCCGGCGGATCGCGGCGCCAAGCTCCACCAGCGAGCGCGCGTGTTCGAGCTCGGCACCCGACCCGTCGAGCTCCTGCACGCTCTCACGCAGGAGCGCGAGGCCGCGCTCACCACCCTCGACCAGGCCAAGCGTTCGCAGCGACAGTCCAACGGCCCGCGCGGCTCCCCAGCGGCGCGAGCGCTCGAGCTCCTCACCGGCGAGCCCCAGCGCTCGTTCACGCTCGCCAAGGCGTGCGAGCGCAAGCGCGAGCCCCGAGCGGTAGGCGAACATGCCGGGATTCCAGGGCCGCCAGCCACGCTCGCCTCTGCGCCCGACCTCCTCGAAGTCGGCGGCCGCCTGCTGCGGGTGCCCTTGCGCCAGCCTGAGCCAGCCGCGCGCGTAGAGGATCCACGTCGTCAGGAACAGGTTGCGGATCTCGCCGGCCAGGTCCGCCTTCTGGAGCTCGGCCTCAGCCGCCTCGAGCTCACCCTTCTCGACCAGCGCCTCGACGACGATGCCCAGCGGGAGGAACCGGATCATGAAGCCCAGCTCCAGCCCGTGGTCGACCGCGGTCCGCCCGTCGCTCTCCGCATCCCGGAGCGCGCCCGCGCGGAATTGCGCCGCCGCGCGCACGGAGTGTGCACGCACCAGGCCGATCGGCGATCCACGCCTGCGCGCGTCTTCGATCGCCGTGGCGGAGGCGTCCAACGTCTCCGCCAGGCCATCGGCGAAGGCCAGCGGGAAGGCCGCGTTGGCCCACACTGCCGAGTACGGGGTCTGGTCGTCGAGGAGTCCCCGCTCTATCGCCCGTACCGACCACTCGCGCACCTGCGCAGCCGAGTCGCCACGTAGGCATCCCTCCGTTGCCAGGGCGGCCAGCAACGCTCGCTCTCCCGGGGTCGCTCCCCCTACCTCGGGGCTGAAACGATCGAGCCTGTCCTTGACCGCCGCGTACAGCGAGGGCTCCATCATCGCCGTCTGGTGCAGCTCGGCCTCGAGCCGCAGCCGGAGGTCCGGCTCGTCATCGGCGAGCTCCTCGATCGCGCGCTCGAGCAGCGCCCCGGCCTCGTTGTAGCGACCCGGGGTGAGCAGCGCCAGCGACAGTTCGCGCGCCAGCTGCGGGCGCTCGACGGCATCCTCGGTCAAGCGATGGGCCTCGGCCAGATGGGTCGCCGCCGGCTCGGACTCACCCGCATGGAGCTCGGCGACGCCAAGCTCGTGCAACACGGCCGGCCGGGTGGCGGGTTCGGGAGGCTCCCGCAGCGCGCGACGCAGATACGACACCGCCGTCTCGGGATCGCCCTGCGCGGCGACCGTGCGGGCCGCCGTCCGCAGCGCGCTCACGACCCACGGGTCGCCCGCCGTCGCGGCGGCCAGGAGGTGGATGGCGATCCGCTCCGGCGCCGGCTCCTCCGCGGCCAGCAGGCCGGCCGCGCGGGTGTGCAGCAGCGCGCGCTCGGCCGGGGGGATGCGGTCGCTGACGGCGGCCCGCACCAGCGGGTGCACGAACTCGAGCGGGGGACGGACCCTGAGGATGCCCTGGGCTGCGAGCGAGTCGGCGGCCGCGGCGGCCGTGCGCTCCTCGAGCTGCGCCAGCGCCCCCGCATGGCGGAGCTCGGCGTCGGTGCCGAGTACCGCCACCGCGCGCGCGAGCGCCAGCGCGGGCTGCGACAGCCGGCCCAGCCGAGCGACGATCACGGTGGAGACGGTCGACGCTGCGAGCGCGCTCACCCGGGCCGCTTCCGCAGCCTCACCCTTGGCGCCCTCCTCGGCCAGCGCGGACCCGAGCGTCGCGCAGAGGAAGGGATTTCCGGCGGTCTCGTGATGACACTTGCGCACGAACTCGTGCTCGGGCGCCCTGCCGAGCCAGCGCTCGACGATCTGGCCGACCGCGGCCTGGCTGAGCGCATCGAGCGAGAGCTCGAGCGTTCCGGCCTCCGAAACCACGCTTCGCACCAGCTCGGACCGCGTGACGTCCAGCGGTGGGCGACTGGCGCCAACCACGACGATCGGCAACTCCGCGACGCGTCGTCCCAGGTACGCGAGAAACCGAAGCGACGCGGTGTCGGCCCAGTGGAGGTCGTCCACCAGCAGTGCCAGTGCCCCGCCGGGCGCGGCGCACTGGGACAGGTTCACCGACAGCCAGTAGAGCGCGTGCAGGACCGCGAACGACGATCCCGCCTCGGCCACATCGGGCGGCTGTAGGCCGACGACCGACGCCGCGCGCCCGGCGGCGCCCTCCAGGACGGTCCGCCGCTCGCGGGCGGGAAGGCCGTGGACGGCGGTCTCGAACAGCTGCCGGACGACGCCGTAGGGGAAATCGCGCTCCAGCTCGCCGCCACGCGCGGACAGGCAGGTCAGACCCGCCTGGCCGCAGATGTCCCTGGCCGCTGCCAACACGCTGGTCTTGCCGATCCCGGCCGGGCCGACCACGGCGGCGACACCGCCACTTCCCCGCGCCGCGGCCTCGATCAGCTCCCGCAGCCGATCGAGCTCTTCCTCGCGCTCGAGCAGAGCGCCCGGGTCCGTCTCGGCGAATGACGCCTGATCGGCCATCTCCCCTGGCGCCGAGTCTACGGCCCTTTCCTTTCGCGGTGCCGCGAAAAGTCTTCGGGGGGTCGAACGATGCGGGGCGCGCGCAGCCGAGCGACGCTCCTTGCAGCGAATCGAGAGGAGCGAGCAGGATGTTCGAAGCAAAGGAGCAGCACAGCACGCTTTCAGCGGACGTCGCGATCGTCGGCGGCAGCCTCGCCGGCTGCACGGCCGCGCGACTGTTCGCCCGCGAGGGCCTGCGGGTGGCGCTGATCGAGAAGCACTCCGACCCCACTGCGTACAAGCGGCTCTGCGGCCACTTCATCCAGGCGAGCGCCACCCCGGTGCTCGAACGGCTGGGACTGGCCGAGCAGATCGAAGCCGCCGGCGGCGTGCGCAACGGCGCCGATGCGTGGACGCGCTGGGGGTGGATCGAGCCACGACCGGAGGCCGGCGCCGGGCGGGAGTTCGGATTCAGCATCCGGCGTTCCAAGCTCGATCCGATGATCCGGCGCCTGGCCCTCGAGACCGATGGCGTGACCTACCTGGGTGGCGTCAGGGCACACGAGCTGCTCGACGACGGGGATCGCATCACCGGGGTGGTGGGCCGCGATCGCCGCGGCCGCGAGGTGCATGTCGGAGCGAGCCTGGTGGTGGGCGCGGACGGCAGGAACTCGTCGGTGGCGAAGCTCGCGAAGGCGCCGGAGCGAACGAGGCCGAACAACCGCTTCTGCTACATGGCCTACTACACCGGCATCGACCAGCGAAGGGACGGACAAGCGCGGTTCTGGATGCTCGACCCGGACGTGGTCATCGCAGCGCCGAACGACGACGGCGTCACGCTCGTCGCGCTGTTCGCCCACAAGCGGCACCTGTCTCGGTTCAAGGGCGATCGCGAGGCGGCGTTCGAGGAGCTGGTGTGGGCCGCTCCCGGAGCACCGGTCCCCGGGCAGGTCGAACGGATCTCGAAGTTCGTCGGCTACACCGACTACACGATCGTGTCGCGGCCACCGGTGCCCCGGGCCGGGCTGGCGCTGGCCGGGGACGCGGCGCTCACGATGGACCCGCTGTTCGCCATCGGCTGTGGCTGGGCGCTGCAGTCGGCCTCATGGCTCGTCGACGCGGCCGCGCCGGCACTGCGCGGGGACGAGCCACTCGAGCGCGGGCTACGGCGCTACCGGAAAGAGCACCGGCGCCGGCTGGCCGGCCATGCACGGGTGCTCACCGACGGTGCCCGTGGCAAACGCCCGCCGCTCCCGGTCCGCACCATCCTGGCGGCGGCGACCAGGGACCCCGCCAGCGCACGCCTGTTCGAGCGTTTTGCCACGCGATCGATCCCGGTGCGGCGTTTCCTGGCTCCGTCGGCGATGGCCAGGGCCGCCCGGGTGAACACGCGCCATCGCCTGACGACCCGCCGAAACGCCTCGTCCGGATCGGTGCCGGCGTGAATCGTCAGCCCATGCAAACCCCGGCCCCGATCTCGCCTGGTCGCGATTCGAGCGCAACGCTGAACTGAGGCACTGTAGCCCCAGATCTTGCTAGAGATCGATCTCGACGCCGACGCCCTGTTCCTGCGCGGCTTGCAGGACTAGCGCCGCCGCGACCCCGTCCTGCACCGCGACGCCCACCGACTTGTAGAGCGTGATCTGCTCCGCAGACGTGCGACCCGACCCGCTGTCGCTGACCAGCTCGCCGATCTCGGCGCGGACGTGATCGGCTTCGATCAGCCCTCGGTCTATCGGCTGAAGAAGATCGTTCGAGCCGGCTGGGAACGGGGCGAGCGCGGCCGCACGGGACTCGACCACGACGACCGAATCGACGACCGTCGCGTCATCTAGCTCCCGTCCCTGCGGGTTGTAACCGACGGACGTCACGTGCACACCCGGTCCCAGCCACTCCCGCCGCACCACGGGATCGAGCGCATGCGTGGCGGCGCAGACCACGTCTGCGCCGCTGCAGGCCTCCTCCCAGGACGCCGCCGCGCGCACGTCGAGGTCGAGTTCGGTGTCCAGCGCTTCGACAAGCGCATCGACCTTCGCGCGGTCACGACCCGCAACCCGCATCTGTTTGAACCTCCGCACCCGGGTCACGGCACGCGCATGCGAGCGAGCCTGGACACCGGTTCCGAGGATCGCAACGGTCTCGGCGTCATCTCGCGCAAGCAGCCGGGTCGCGAGAGCCGACCCGGCACCCGTACGGATCGCCGTGATCGCTGTGCCATCGAGGAACGCCATCGGACGTCCGTTCGCTGGATCGAACACGACAATCACCGCCTGGTGCGTAGGCACCGCGGTACCCGTGTTGTGAGGGAACAGGGTCACGAGCTTGCTCGCGAGAGCGCCCACGGAAGGTGTATATCCGGGCATCGCAGCGAGCAGCCCGTCGCGCTCGCCGACCATGGCCCCGACGCGATGCGGCACCGACGCGCGACCCGCACTCAAATCGGCCATTGCCCCGGCCAACGCCTCGATGAGCGCGTCTAGATCGAGAAGCCGCTCGACCTCATGCCTTGCCAGCAAGCGCATCGCGAGGCACCGCCGCCTGACTGTGGCCGGCTCAGTCCATGCCCATGTCGGCCTTGATCTCGCAGCGGTCGATCGAGGCGCGCGTTCCCGGTGTGTCCCCCGGGTCCATGTCGTCGAGCGGGCCCTCGGCGGCCGCCATGTCGTCGGCGTTCTCGAACAGCTGGATCACCACCGCGGTGCGCTGGTCCGGATCGTGAAGGATCTGGATGCTTTTTGCGGGAATGTCCACGGGCGGTCCGTCACTGCCCTCCACCTGCTCAACGCGTCCAGCGAGGTGGTCGGGATCGACGTCCGTGAACCTGACAACGCGTGCATGCATGAGCACTCCTCTCAGGTCGTTGAAGCGATCTATATCGCGCGGTTGACCGGCTCGCAAGGATGGGCCGGGTGCAATGGCAATGGCATGCGGGGGCTCGGTCACACGGAGTTCCCGGGGTAGTGCCGATCGCGGCGTACGATTGAACCGTGGAACGCGAGCGGCTGGAGGCCATCCGGGAAGCCAACGCCGACCTGGTGCGCCCGACCCCGGTCCTGACGTCACGCAGCCTGTCCGAGCGCTGCGGCGGCACGATCGCGGTCAAGGCCGAGAACCTCCAGCGCACCGGCTCGTTCAAGCTCCGCGGCGCGCTGGGCAAGGTGCGCACGCTGCCCGGCGACGCTGCCGGCGTGGTGGCGGGCAGCGCCGGCAACCACGGCCAGGCGCTGGCGTACGCAGCGCGCTCGCGTGGCCTGCGCTGTGAGATCTACGTGCCCGACGACGCGCCGCTGGCGAAGGTGGCCGCGGTGCGCTCGTTCGGGGCGACGGTGCACAGGGGCGGGCAGGCCGTCGGCGACTGCCTGGAGGCCGCCCGGGCGGCGGTCGACGAGGACGGTCTGACGTTCGTCAGCCCGTACGACGACTGGGACGTGATCGCCGGCCAGGCCGGCGTGGGCCTGGAGCTGGCCGAGGCCGTGCCCGACCTGGCGCGCGTGATCGTGCCGGTTGGCGGCGGCGGCCTGGCCGCCGGCGTGGCCCTCGCACTCCCCGATGTGGAGGTCATCGGCGTGCGCGCTGCCAACCCGGATCAGACGATCGCCGACGGCATCGCCGTCAAGGGCCGCGGCGAGATCACCGGCCCCTTGCTCGAAGAGCGGCTTGCCGACATCGTGAGCGTCGAGGAGGGGCCGATCGCCGAGGCGATGGTGTTCCTGCTCGAGCGGTCGAAGCTGCTGGTCGAGGGCGCCGGCGCGGTTGGGGTGGCGGCGCTGATGGCGAACGTGGTCGTCCCCGCCCCGGTCGGCGCGACGGTGGCGATCCTGTCCGGCGGCAACATCGACCTGGCGCTGCTGGCAGCGCTCGCCACCCGCCAGGAGACCGCCGCCGGCCGCCGCGTGCGCCTGTTCACCCGGCTGCGTGATCAGCCCGGCGGCCTGGCAGCGCTGCTGTCGGCAATCGCCGCGCAGAACGCGAACCTGATCCAGATCGAGCACGTGCGCGACGGCATCGACCTGGCCGTACGCGAGACCGGCGTCGAGCTGACGCTGGAGACCCAGGGCGCCGACCACGCGGTGGCGCTCGTGGACCAGCTGGCCGACCAGGGCTACGCGGTGCGCGTGGTCTCCGAGGACTGAGCCGCTGCGCCGAAGCGTCTGGCCAGGGCGGCGCACTGCTCGGCCAGCTCGGGCGGGCCGTGGACCTCGAAGTCGACGCCCAGGAACGCAATCCGCAGCGCCAGCCACTCGAGCGAATCGTCGCTGGGCGTGTACGAGCACGAGCGCTCGTCGATCGCTGACACCTGCCCGCGCGCCCAGCGGTGGCGGGCCTCGAGCTCGTGCGCGGGCGCGTGGAGGGTGACCTCGGCCTGGTGGCGGTACTGCACGCCGGAGAGGTTCTGGCTGACGTACGTGGCGGGGTCCACGCCGCCGGGCAGCTCGCGCGCCTCGAACCGCCCACCGGCGGTCGGCGTCTTCGGGATCCGGTCGAGCCGGAAGGTGCGCCAGTCCTCGCGCCCGCAGTCCCAGCCGGCCAGGTACCAGCGCCGGCCGAGGTTGACCAGGCTGAGCGGCTCGACGTGGCGGCGGGTCTCGGTGCCGTCGCGCGCCTTGTACGCGAACCGCAGCCGCTCGTGATCGCGGCACGCCCCCGCGATCACGGTCAGCGCCTCGGGATCGACCTGGGGCCCGCCCTGCGAACCGCTGAGGGTGGCGGTGGCCGAGCCGAGCGCGTTCACACGCCGGCGAAGGTGCGGTGGCAGCACCTGCTCGAGCTTGACCAGCGCGCGCACGGATGTCTCCTCGATCCCGGTGACCGACGCGCCCGCCGCGGTGCGCAGGCCGACCGCGATCGCCACCGCCTCGTCGTCGTCGAGCAGCAGCGGCGGCATCGCCGCGCCGGCCTCGAGCCGGTAACCACCGTCGGGGCCTGTGGTGGCGTCCACGGGGTAGCCGAGCTCGCGCAGCCGCTCGACGTCGCGCCGGATCGTGCGGCCCGAGACCTCGAGCCGCTCGGCCAGCTCGTCGCCGGGCCAGTAGCGGCGGGCCTGGAGCAGCGAGAGCAGCCGCAGCAGGCGTCCGGACGTCAGCGTCATGAAGCCAGGGTCCCATGTATTGAGGTCAGATGCTGGCCTAAACCCGTCGTACGGTTAGCCGCATGTCAATCACCGCGACGAATCCGGATGATGTGGCCGTGGAAGAAACGGCACACAGACGTACCTCGAAATCCGAGCCCGCGATCAAGGTGTCCAGGCTCGTGAAGACCTATGGCGACGTGCGCGCCGTCGACGGCGTGGACTTCGAGGTCACGCCCGGCACGGTGCTCGGGCTGCTTGGGCCAAACGGCGCCGGCAAGACCACGACCGTGCGCGCCCTGACCACACTGCTGAAGCCCGATTCGGGCGAGATCGTGGTCGACGGCATCGACGCGATCGGCGAGCCTGCGCGCCTGCGCGAGCACATCGGGCTGGCGGGTCAGTACGCATCGGTCGACGAGAGCCTGACCGGCAAGGAAAACCTGGTCATGGTCGGCCGCCTGTATGGGATGAAGCGCAGGGACGCCGGCGTCCGCGCGGTCACCCTCCTCGAGCAGTTCGACCTGGACGACGCCGCCGACCGGATGGTCAAGAAGTACTCGGGCGGCATGCGCAGGCGGCTGGACCTGGCCGCCGCGCTGGTGGCCGAGCCGCCGGTCCTGTTCCTTGACGAGCCGACCACCGGGCTCGACCCGCGCAGCCGGCTGGACCTGTGGGCGATGATCGAGCAGCTGGTGGCCGCCGGCACCACGGTGCTGCTGACGACCCAGTACCTGGACGAGGCCGACCGGCTGGCCGACGACATCGCCGTGATCGACCACGGCAAGGTGATTGCCCACGGCACGCCGGCCGACCTCAAGAGCAAGGTCGGCGGCGAGCGGCTGGAGGTCACGCTGGACGACAAGTCCCAGGCGCCGCAGGCCGTTGCGGCGCTGCGATCGCTGTGCACCGAGGATCCGCAGTCCGAGGATGACCAGGTGACGCTGGCCGTGGCCGGGCGCAAGGGCACGATCGTGCGGGCCGTGACGGCCCTGAACGACGCCGGCGTGGGCGTCAGCGACATCGGGGTGCGCACACCGACCATGGATGACGTGTTCCTGTCCCTGACCGGGCGGGCCGTCGAGGCCGAGGAGCAACAGGAGCAGCACGACGAGGCGGAGGCGGCATGAGGCGACTGGTCACCGACACCATGATCACCGCGGAGCGGAACCTGATCCGCCTGCCGCGCCAGCCCGACCTGCTGAGCGCGTTCACGATCCAGCCGATCATGTTCGTGCTGCTGTTCGTGTACGTCTTCGGTGGCGCGATCGACGTCAGCGCGAGCGGCGTCGACGACTACAAGGACTTCCTGATCCCCGGGATCATCGTCCAGAACATCGCCTTCGGCGGCTTCGTGACGGCGATCGGCCTGGTCGAGGACCTCAACAAGGGCCTGATCGACCGGTTCCGGTCGTTGCCGATGGCCCGTGCCGCGCTGCTGGCGGGCCGCACGTTCGCCGACGTGGTCACGAACCTCATCTCGATGGCCGTGTTGCTGGTCACCGGGCTGATCATCGGCTTCTCGTTCAACGCGGGGATCGGGGACATCCTGCTCGGTGTCCTGCTGCTGCTGTTGTTCGGCTACGCCTTCTCGTGGGTGTTCGCGTTCCTGGGCATGCTGGTGTCCACCCCGGAGTCGGCAAACGCGCTGGGCTTCATGATCGTCTTCCCGCTGACGTTCATCTCGTCCGCGTTCGTGGCCCCGGAGACAATGCCCGACTGGCTTCAATGGTTCGCCGAGGTCAACCCGTTCACGGTCGTGGTCGATGAGATGCGAGGACTGTGGCTCGGCGTGCCCGGCGGCAGCCTGTGGCAATCGGTGGCGTGGGCGCTGATCATCACGGCCGTGTTCGCACCGCTCGCCGTGTGGCGCTACCGCCAGACCGCCGAGCGCGCGTAGAGGTCGTCCGGCGGCAGGGTCGCGCTCACCGTCGTCCGGCTCTGGCTGCGCGGCCAAGAATATGAAACAGTGCTGTGCCACAGGGCCAGGGAGGCGCTGGGGAGAGAGGGAGCCCGCATGGGTCGCAGTCTGAAGCTGGTCGTGGCGAGCATCGCCGCGTGTCTTGTTGCCGTCCCCGCCGCATCCGCCGAGACCGCCCGCTACATCCTTCCCCCGGGCAACTTCGGCGGGCTCCCCACCACGCCCAACTCCCTTGACCAGCTTCCGCTGTACGACGGCCTGACCCCGCTGCGCGGGAACGTCACCGCCGCCGACATCGACCGCTTCTTCCTGCGCGCGGACTTCAACCCGATCGGCGCCACAACGGACGAGCCGACCGGTCGCGCCGGGCTGCGGATCGCCTACGACAGCTACGGCGTGCCGCACATCTACGGCAACACCCGCAACGACCTCTCGTTCGGCGCCGGCTGGGTCACCGCCCGTGACCGTGGCCTGCTGCTCAACCTGGGTCGCGGGCCTGCGCGCGTGGCCGTGGCCGACGTCCCGGGCATCGACGCGTTCGGCCTCGTGACGGCGGGCAAGAGCTTCGCACCCAGCAAGCAGGCCGAGGCACTGGTCACCAGGCAAAAGCGCCTGCTGGCCACGGAGCTCGGTGCTAAGGGGCGTCAGATCCTCGCCGACGCGCAGGCCTACATCGACGGCGCCAACGCGTTCGAGCGCTCGAAGGGCCGCGCCGCCACCTACACCGTCAACGACGTGATCGCCACGACGGCGTTCATCGGCTCGATCTTCGGCGCCGGCGGCGGCGGCGAGGCGCAGAACTCCGACCTGCTGGCCGGCCTGCGCAAGCGGCTTGGCAAGAAGCGCGGCACCGGCGCGTGGAAGGACGTGATGCTGGCCGACGACCCAGAGGCGCCGACCACGATCCGCAGGCGCTTCAGCTACGGTCCGCGAACGGGCGGCAAGCTCCGCGGCTCGGTTGTCCTGGACTCCGGCTCGCTGCGCTCGTTCGACCCGCTGAAGGGCTCGTCGAGCGCCGCCAAGACGGACGCCACCGCCGCCCCTGCGCGCCGGCGCGCGTCCAACTTCCTGCTGGCCGCGCCGAGCCGGAGCGCGACCGGCAAGGCACAGGCGGTGATGGGGCCGCAGCTGGGCTACTACTACCCCGAGATCGTGCAGCAGATGCACCTCCAGGGTGCGGGCATCAACGCCCAGGGCGGGTTCGTGCCCGGCCTGGCGATGTACATGCTGCTGGGCCGCACCAGCAACTACGCCTGGAGCCTGACCTCGGCCGGCCACGACGTGCGCGACGTGTACGCGGTGCCGCTGTGCGGCAAGTCGCGCAGCGCCAAGCGCTACCGCTACAAGGGCAAGTGCCGCGCGTTCAAGAACTTCGACGCGGGCAAGCTGGGCGACAAGTCGCTGAAGTTCCGCAAGACGGTGCACGGCCCGGTGATCGGGACCGCGACCGTCAGGCGCAAGCCCTACGCGCTGGCGCGCAAGCGCTCCACGTTCGGCCGCGACGCGCTCAACCTGGCGGCGCTCAAGGACATGACCGAGGGCCGCGGGAGCACGCCGGCGAGCTTCATGCGCTCGGCCAACCAGTTCGGCTTCACGTTCAACTGGGGCTACGTCAACCGCACCGGCACGGCCAACTTCTCGTCCGGTCGGCTGCCGATCCGCCCACGCGGGCTGGATCGCCGCCTGCCCACGCTCGGCACCGGCAAGTACGAGTGGCGCGGTTACCTCAGCCAGCGCAGGCACCCCAACGACACCGGCGGGCCGCGCGGCCTGTTGCTGAACTGGAACAACCGCTCGGCGCCGGGCTTCATGCACGGTGACGACGAGCCCTACGGCTCGGTCCAGCGCGTCGAGCTGTTCGACAAGGTGCCCGGCAAGACAACGCTGGCCAGCATCGTCGGCACGATGAACCGCGCTGCCACCGAGGACGTGCGCTCGCCGGCGTGGCCGTCGATCAGCCGTGTGCTGGCGTCGGGCAAGGCGCCCAACGCCCGCGCCGCGCGGGTCAAGGCGGTGCTGGACGGCTGGGTCGGTCGTGACGCGCCGCGGCTGGACGCGAACAACGACGGCACGTTCGACGAGTCCGGGCCCACGATAATGGACGCGCTGTGGGAGCCGATGGCCAAGACGGTCATGCGGCCGCGCTTCGGCCGCCTGCTCGGCAGGCTCGACGACATCCGCTCGCTGGGCAGCTTGGCCGGCGTGTCATACGTCGACAAGGACCTGCGCACGCTGCTCAAGCGGAGGGTGCGTGGCAAGTTCAGCCTCCGCTACTGCGGCAAGGGCAAGCTGTCCACGTGCCGCAAGTCGCTGTGGAGGACGCTCGACCGTACGGCGGCGAAGCTGGCCGCGCGCCAGGGCCCCGATCCGACCAAGTGGCTGAAGCGTGGTGACCGCACCGGGTTCGTACCGGGGCTGATCAAGAACACGATGCGTACCACCAACCGGCCGACGTTCCAGCAGGTGCTGGAGTTCGACCGGCGCTAGCGGACCACGAGCACTGCTCGTTCTTCGAACGCCACGGGGCCGGCCGCAGGGGCCGGCCCCGAGCGCCTCGGTCCTCTAGACCGGGCGGACGTTCACGGCCTTGGGACCCTTGTCGCCTGCCTCGGCGTCGTAGGTCACCTTGGCGCCCTCGTCGAGCGACTTGAAGCCGTCGCCCTCGATGCCGCTGTGATGGACGAAGAGGTCCTTGCCGGCGTCGTCGGGGGTGACGAAGCCGAAGCCCTTCTCGTCGCTGAACCACTTGACGGTTCCTGTTGCCATGTTGCTACCTCCGTAGCTTTGTGCCTGCGAACGTGGAGGTGCTGGAAAGCAACGACAACGGGCGCGAAACACTTCTTGCGCCGGACACGATGCCCGGCTTGTACGGCAGGGACGCTAGCAGCGACCCGCCCCGCCAACGCGGCCGTCGGCCTTTTTTGCATTAATCCTGCATACACGTGCTAACCAGCCGAGTCGTCCGGCCGCACAGCCGGACGAACGGGGGACCCACGCGATCACCGATCGCAGGGGCTAATCACAGCCAGAGAGCTGTGGCGCGCACTTCCAGCGCGAGCCCGGCAGCTAACCCCGTAGGCGCCTAGGAAGAGGAGCAGCCCGTCCGTGATTCCCGCGTACCGTGACCTCGCAGAGCCCCAGCACTGGGAGACATCGCTCGCCCGCTCGCGCCGCAAGCGCGCGATCATTCCCGCGCTCCGGCGCAGGCAGAACCGGCGCCGGCGCGCGTCGGCGGCCCTGAGCACGCTGATGGTCGCCGGACCCGCGGGCCAGGTGCTTGCCGCGGTCACCGCCGGCGGGGCCACCGCCGGGCCCCGGTCCGCGCCCGCGCGGTCGATTGGCCAGGCGCCCGCCGGAACGTTCTTCAGGCCGGGCAGCCAGGGCGCCGCGGTCAAGGAGATCCAGGCACGGCTTGGCCTCCCCGCCGACGGCGTCTATGGCCTTGGCACCGAGCGCTCCGTGCGTGACTTCCAGGCGCGCTCGGGCCTCGAGGTCGATGGCATCGTTGGGCCCGTCACGTGGACCAAGCTGATGGGGCTCGGCAAGGCCGCGATGCGTGCCGGCGCCGGCAAGGGAGACGTGGCGGTCATCGTGCGCCAGCGCCCCGGCGCCGCCACCGCGCCGGCCGCCGACGCGAGCGGCGCCGGGCGCGCGTCCGCTGCCGCTGCCGCGGAGCGGTCGACGCCGGCCGGTGGCGACGATGCCCAAACCGGCGCCGCCCCGGCGGCCGACGCCCCGGAGCCGGCGCGCGAGCGCCAGAGCGCCCCCCGGCGGGTGTCCGCTCCCGAGCCGCCCGCCGACCCCGGTGCGGGCGCCTGCGGACCGCTCAGGCTGGCCGCGCCGGTCGGCGGATCGCACTCCTCCCCGTACGGCCCACGCGGTGGCCGCAACCACGACGGCGTCGACATCCCGGCGCCGACAGGGACGCCGATCCGTGCCGCCGAGTGCGGCGTCGTCAGCTTCAGCGGCGTCCAGAGCGGCTACGGCAACATGGTCTGCGTCGACCATTCCAGCGCGCTCCAGACGTGCTACGCACACATGTCCCGGACGGCGGCCAGGAACGGCCAGACCGTGCGCAAGGGGCAGGTGATCGGCTACGTCGGCAGCACCGGCAACTCCACCGGGCCGCACCTGCACTTCGAGACCAGGGTCAACGGCCGGGCCCGCGACCCCGAGCCCTACCTGCGCGGCGGCGCGGTCCCGGGCAAACCGAAGGTGGCGAAGACGACGGCCGCTGCAGCCGGCTCGCCGAAGCCCGCCTCCAGGCCAAAGTCGCAGATGACGGCGGCGGTGCAGGGCGGCACGCCCGCGCGCACCACGGCGGCCGCGGGCTCCGGAACAGCCGCGAACGTGACACAGGCCGGCCCGGCGGCGCCGGCGCAACCGGCGGCTCCGGTCGCACAGCCCGCGCCGGTGGCACAGCAAGCGCCGGCCGCGGCCGCACAGCCCGCGCCGCCGGCCCCGGTCGCACAGCCGGCTCCGGTCGCTCCGGTCGCACAGCCGGCCCCGGCGGCCCCGGTCGTTGAGCCGGCCCCGGCGTCCCCGGTCGCCCAGCCGGCCCCGCCGGCCCCGCCGGCCGCGGCCATTCCGGCGGCACCGGAGACACCGGCGGCGGAGGCTCCGGCTGCGGAGGCCCCGGCGACACCCGCGCCGCCGGAGACCCCGGCCCCGACCGCCCCGCCGCTACCCGAAGCGGGTCTGGCCGAGCCAGAGGCGGGACGGGCGCCCTCCCCGGCCGAACCCGCTCCGGCGACGCCGAAGGTGCCCGAGACGACAGCCGAGCCGGTCGACGCGCCGCACTAGCTACGCGGCCCGGCCACAGCCGTAGCGCCCCGCAGACGGCCGACCGAGGACGCAGGCATCGCGCCTCGGACGCCCTGAGGGGTCCCTGATGGGTCGTGACTCGAACCGAACGGCGGTCCGTTTCTGGCGTGGCTTCACGATCGCGAGATCAAAGACCGCATCTCCAGCCTGCACCCGAAACTCCGCCCCGGCAAACGCTGGTGAGGGTGTCCATGCGAAGGCCCGCCGTAGCGGGCCTTCAGATCCGCTTACGACTCTTCGCCTAAGACCAGAATTCGTCCCACGCGTAGAGGTCGTGGAAGTGCTCACGACCGTCGATGACCCGGCCGTCCTTCAGCTGGAAGACGATCGAGTTGCCGACATCCAGGTGCTTGCCATTTCGATCGCCGGTGCTGCGCTGGATGCCGACCACGCGGTCGTCATCGTCGCCGATCAGACGGTCCAGCTCGGCCCGAAAGGTCCCACCCGTCTCCTCGGCGAGGTGGCCGAAGTACGTCAAGGTCGCCTCGCGCCCCTGGTAGTCATTGGCGTAAGAGCTTCGCCCCGGCAAGTGCCACGCAATGCTCTCGTCGAAGATCTCGCCAACCGTGTCGACGTCGCCTGTGTTGAAAGCGTCGTAGGCACGTTGCATGATCGCAACGTTCTCCTCTGCTGTCATCGGTTCCCTCTCGCTTCGCTCGAGCCCGCGGGGCCAGCCCGGGGCAGAATCCTGCGGAACACCGTTGCGCGACCAAATCGACTCGACCGTCGCTCAGTAACCGCGACCCACACTACACCCGCGCTTCGGCGATAAGCAAGCAACCGTGAAGGTCCCTGATGGGTCCTAACTCGAACCCGAACGCCGGTTCGCTTCTTCTAGCCTGGCTTCACAACCGCGTAACCCGCCCCTCCCCGTTCCGAGCGCGAGCCCGATGCCGTTCTTTCGGGGGAGGGTTCGAGTTACGTCGATAAGGGGTGAGCGACGGGACTTGAACCCGCGACCGCCTGGACCACAACCAGGAGCTCTACCAACTGAGCTACGCCCACCAGGTGCGGGTCAGTGTACCGGCGGCCCGGGGGCGCTCAGCTGCGACTGGCCGAATCGAGGCCGTCGACCCAGGAGCCGTGCAGCACGGGCTCGGCGCCGGCGTCGAACACGGCGGACAGGCGGCGCTCGACCCAGAGGTCATCGGTGCCGCGGCCGCGCTGGACGAGCAGGGCGACGGCCTTGCCGCCGACCGCCACGACATCCTCGACGTCGAGGCGCTGCGCGCCCAGGTCCTCGGTGAAGCGGTGGGCGGAGGCGCCGAAGAGGGCCACGGGCCCGACGGTCTCGAGGATCTGGAGCTGCTCACGCGCGTAGGCGATCAGGTCCGCCTTGCGGGGTGAGGCGACAGGCGCGGAGAGCGTGGGCACGGCGGCCACCCTAGCGCAAACTGCCTAATCCCGTCCAGGCTTCAGGGGTTTTAGTTGTTCAGCGGGACCACGAGCGGCTCGGCGGCCTCGCGGCCGGCAACGGCGTCGACGGCCTCCTGCTGCTCCTCGGAGTCCTCGTTCTCGTCGCCGGCGCAGATGACGTCGAAGCGGCCCGTGCCGAGGTTGGGGTCGGTGCGGATCGGCAGTCCCTTGATGGTCTCCCACCCCAGGCGCTCGACCTCGTAGGGGTTCATGGCCACGGCGACCGCCGGGTACTCGCAGTTGCGGTCGTGCTGCTCGATCGCCTTGACGATGACCTCGAGGTTCTTGGCCTCGGACGCGGTGCTCATACCTGCGCCTTGATTCCGAGCGTCTCGCGGAAGTAGTCGACCGTGCGCGGTAGCCCGTCGCGCAGCTCGACCTCGGGCTCCCAGCCGAGCAGCTCGCGGGCGCGGGCGATGTCGGGCTGGCGCACCTTGGGATCGTCCTCGGGGAGCGCCTCGAACACGATTTCCGAGCGCGAGCCGGTGGCCTCGACCACCTGCTCGGCCATCTCGAGCAGGCTCATCTCGTACGGGTTGCCGATGTTGACCGGCTGGTGCTCACCGGACTCGGCCAGCAGCACGAGACCGCGGATCAGGTCCTCGACGAAGCAGAACGAGCGCGTCTGGGAGCCGTCGCCGAACACCGTCACGGGCTTCTCGGTCAGCGCCTGGCTCATGAACGCCGGGATGGCGCGGCCGTCGTTGGGCCGCATCCGCGGGCCGTAGGTGTTGAAGATCCGCACGATCGCGGTGTCCACGCCCTGCTGGCGCAGGTAGGCCATCGTCAGCGCCTCGGCGTAGCGCTTGGCCTCGTCGTAGACGCCGCGCGGGCCGATCGGGTTGACGTTGCCCCAGTAGTCCTCACGCTGGGGGTGCACCAGCGGGTCGCCGTAGACCTCCGAGGTTGAGGCCAGCAGGAACCGCGCGCGCTTGAACTTCGCCAGTCCGAGCGAGTTGTGGGTCCCGTACGCCCCCACTCGCAGCGTGTGCAGAGGCAGACGTGCGTAATCGATCGGCGACGCCGGCGACGCCATGTGGAACACGAAGTCGATCGGCTCGTCGATCTCGAAGTGCTCGGTGATGTCCACGTTGCTGAAGGAGAACGTGGCGTCGTCGCGCAGATGCGCGATGTTCTTGAGCGAGCCGGTCTCCAGATTGTCGACGCAGATCACCCGGTGATCGCGCGCCAGCAGGTAGTCACACAGGTGCGAGCCCAGGAACCCGGCGCCGCCGGTGACGAGTGAAGTCGGCATCGGAAAGAGGCTACCGGCCGCCGCCGCGCCCGTGACGGGCGCGCAACCCCGCGGCCAGCGGCGCCTGGTCGAACGCGCCCGCCGCCACCTGCTTTGACACCTGGCGGGCCACCACGCGATCCACGACGCCGGGCAGGTGCCGGGCGACGAACAGCTGCACCCGCCCCGCCCGCGTCACGGCCGCGTCGCGCGGCGGGCGCGGGTCCAGCGACGCCCCCACGATCCGCGCGACAACCCCCTCGAGCGGCTCCTCGCTGGACACCCCGTCCAGGCTCAGCCCGGCGGCCGCGGTGCTGTCGTGGATCGGCGTCTTGACCATCGCCGGATGGATGCACGACACCGACACGTGCGTGCCGTACTCCGCGCGGACGCAGTCGGCGTAGGCCACGAGGCCGCGCTTGGACACCGCGTACGACGCGGCCAGCGGCAGCCCGAGGAACGACATCCGCGACGCCACGAACACCACCCGCCCGCGCGCACCGACCAGCTCGTCGATGGCGGCGGCAGTCACGTTCCATGCGCCGAACAGGTTGACCTCGACCATCTGGCGGGCGCGCTCGTCGGGCGCCACCCCCGCTGACGCGGGCCCGCCGAGGCCGGCGTTGTTGACGAGCACGTCCAGGCCGCCGAGCGCGGCCACCGCCTCCCCCACCCCGCGTGTGGCCGCGGCCGGGTCGGTGATGTCGCACTCCAGGATCCCGGCGCCGGGGTCCGCGTCGAGGTCGAGGCCCATCACGGCGGCGCCGCGATCGCGCAGGGCCTGTGTGGCGGCACGCCCGAAGGCGCCGCCGGCGCCGGTGACCAGGACGCGTGTCATCCGCGCCCGGCCCGGCGCCGGCCGCGCCTGTGCTCGACCGACAGCTCACGCATGAAGCCGTCGAACTCGACCCTCAGGTGGGGCCGCTTGTGCGCGCCGTAACGGCGGGCGGCGCCGCGCCTGCGGCGGGCGGCGTCGGCCCGGCGGCGGGGCGCCGCGGGCGGCTTGTAGCGCCCCGTCAGGTGGTCAGCCAGCAGCGCGCTCTGGCGCTCGACAACCGGGATCGCCGAGCCGGTGGTCTGCACGAGGCCGATGAAGAACAGGTCGTCGTGCGTGTGGTGGAAGATCCGCTTGAACAGCGGCAGCTCGTCCGGCGGGCTGCCCAGCACGGACTCGTCCAAGTACGGAACCGTGACCCGGTAGCCCGTGCACCACACGATCACGTCCACGTCGTCGCGGCGCCCGTCGGAGAACACGACGCCGTCGCCGGCCAGCGAGTCGATGCCCGCCCGCACCTCGATCTCGCCGTGCGTCAGCCGCGACAGCACCGAGTCGCTGATCGTCGGGTGTGAGCGCAGGAAGCCGCCCGCCGGAGCCGGCAACCCATAGCTCTCAGGACGTCCCACGGCCAGGCGGAGCATGGCGTGGGTGATCGGCTGACGCAGCCGCCAGTGCAGCCGCGCCATCGCGGGCGAGGTGGCCTGGTCGGCCGGCTTGCCGAACACGTACTTCGGCACGATCCGCGTGCCCGAGCGTGTGGACAGCAGCACCCGGTCGGCCACGGCGGACGCCTCCACGGCGATGTCCATCGCGCTGTTGCCCATGCCCACGACCACCACCCGGCGGCCCTCGAACACGTCCGGCTCGCGGTAGTCGTGCGCGTGCAGCTGGGTCCCCGCGAACTCGCCCGGGTAGGGCGGGTCGGGCCAGCGCGGCTCCCAGTTGTGGCCGCTGGCCACGACGAGGTTGTCGAAGCGATCGCTGAAACCGTCCTCGGCCGAGACCGTCCAGCCGCCGCCGGAGCCGCGCTCGGCGTGCTCGACCGCGGCGCCGTAGCGGATCCGGTCGCCGACGCCCGCGTGGTCGACATAGTCGGCGAAGTAGCGCCCGATGTACTCATGCGACGGGAAGTCGGGCCAGTCGGCGGGCATCGGGAAGCCGGCCAGCTCGGTGCGCGCACGGCTGGTGTTCAGGTGCAGCGAGCGGTAGGCGCCCGACAGCGGCGCGCCGTAGGCCCACAACCCGCCCGGGCGGTCGCCCTTCTCGAAGCAGGTCACATCAAGCCCCGCCCGCGTCAGCGCCACGAGCGCGGTCAGTCCGGCGGGGCCTGCCCCCACCACGGCGACGCTGGTCATGCGCTCACGGATCGGCCGGGGCGGAGCCGAGGTTCTCCGGCGGCGGGTTGCGCAGCGGCGAGCCACCCCTGCGCAGGCGCGGGAACTGGCGCCCGTCGAACAGCGACTTCGGCTGCACGTAGCACGGCGGCTGGCCCTCCGAGGCGGTGCGCTTGGTGCCGCCGGCGGGCTTGCAGTCGAACGCCTCGATGATGCCGAGCCGGCGCGAGCGCTTCAGGTAGTTCGGCCCCGGATAGGCGTTGCCGCGCTCCCAGTCGGGCCGCTTCGAAGCCAGCCCGAGGCCGCGCGCGTTGATCGCGCCGAACTGGCGCAGGTAGTGGCGCGGGCCCTCGCTGGCGTTGATCGGCGGCAGCGTCGCGCTCAGCGAGCCGGCGCCGTTCATGATGAAGTCCGACAGCTGCGACTGCTGGAAGTTGGCGAACGACAGGATCGGGTTGAGCTCCGGCAGGTAGCGGTGCAGGCCCTCGAACAGCGGCTCGGCGCCGCGCAGGAACCGCGCCGCCGACGGCAGCGTGTCCTCGGACTCGTCGATCAGCGGGTCCAGGTCGCGGAACAGCGCGCGCAGGTCGGGCGCCAGCCGGCCGACGTCGCGCAGCGTCGGCTTGAGGTCGGTCGCCACCGGCTGGAGGTCGCGCACCAGCGGCCGCGCGTTGACCGAGAACCGCCGCAGCCGCCGGACCGTCACCCGGGTCTCGTCCAGGAACGTCGGGAGCACGAACACGGTGTCGGCAAGCGCCTCGTTGCGCGATGCCAGGGCACCGAAGAAGCGGTCGCCGTTCACGACCAGCTGGCGCAGCTGGCCCTCGCGCTCGTTGACCGCCTCGAGCGTTCGGCCCGAGTTGCGGATCAGCGCCTTGAGCGCCGGGCGCTGGTCGTCGAGAACGGCAAGCACGTCGTCGCCTGTTGCCACGAAGTCCGGCAGGTTGCCGATGGCGTTGTTCAGGTCCTCGCCGCGGCCCTTCTCGATCGCCCCCGCCAACTCGCGGATCCAGCCCTGAAACGCACGTCGCGTCGGCCGGTCGAAGGTTCGCACGAGCTCGTCGATCTGGACCGCCTCCTGGGTGGCCTTGAAGGACAGCGTGCCGCCGTCGGGAAGCGTGCCGGCCGACTTGTCGCCCGGCGTCAGCTCGATGTACGTCTCCCCGAGCAGCGCCTTCTGGCGCAGTATCACGCGCGTGTCCCTGGGTATCGGCCCGTAGCGCGGCTCGACCTCGATCGTGGCGACGCTGCGGCCGTCCTTGGGCTCGAGCGCCACGACCTTGCCCACGTTCAGGCCCGCGATCCGCACGTCGGCCTGCTTGACCAGCAGCGCGGCCTCGTCGAACTGGGTCTTGAAGCGATACGACTCGGCGCGCAGCGGCACCGAGCCGCCGAACTGCAGCCACAGGAAGAGCAGTAGGCAGACGCACGACAGGGCGAAGCCTCCCATGGCCAGCATCCGTCCGAGGCTTGGCGCTTCCTTGATCACGACGGCGGGCAGAGGTCGGTGTCGGCCAGCAGGTCCTGGAGCCCCACGATCGTCGCGGCGGCGGGCCCGGCGGCGCCCAGCTGCTCAAGGATCTGCCGGTAGGTGGTGCAGGTGGCGTTGAGGATGATCCGGCGGTAGGGGCCCTGCGCGTCGCCGGTCGAGAACACCAGGTTGGAGTTGTGCGCCACCCAGCCGAGCCAGAACAGCATGCCCTCGTCGCGCGCCAGGTCCTTCTGGCCGTCGCCGGTCAGCCGCTCGCGGCCACCCGGGTTGTAGGCGGCCATGTTGAAGAAGCGGTTGAGCTCGAAGAACGACTCGCGCAGGTCGGGGCTTGCCTTGGCCAGGTTGGTGGCGGCCGGGCGCAACTGGTCGACGTACGGGCGTGCCGCCCGCACGAACGGGCGCACCTGCTTGCGCAGCACCGGCTCGGCGGTCTCGGCCAGCGGCCGCAGCTGGCGGTTGGTCGAGTCGATCTGGCGCACGGCCGGCCGCAGCGCCTCGAACGCCGGGCCGGCCTCCTGGCCAAGGACACGCACCCGGCGCAGTGTGCGCTCGGTCTGGGCGAGCGTGCCCGGCAGCCGGCTGACGGCCTCGGAGATGTTCTGGTCCTCACGGCTGAGACGGCCGAACACGCGGTTGGCGCCGCTGACCAGCGCGGCCAGGTCGCGGTCCTCGCGGCCGAGCCGGTCGACCGTCGAGCCGTAGTTGTGCACCAGCCGCGCCAGGTTGCGGCGGCGCTTGACCACCTCGCCGTTCAGCGCGGCCAGATCGCGGTGCAGCGGACCGAGGCGCCTGAACACCTCGCGCAGGTCGCCGCCGCGGCCCTTCAGGCCCTTGCCGGCGCCGTTGATCAGCAGCTTGAGGTAGTCGCGCGTGTCGGTGTCCAGCGCCGAAAGGATCTCGTCGGCGTTCACGTCGGGCACCGTGTTGTTGATCGGGACGACGCCGTCGCGGCCCAGCGCCGGCTCCTTGCGCGTGCCCGGGTCCAGCGCCAGAAACATGTCCTTGAGGCCGGTGCGCGGTCGCAGCAGCACGCTGGCGTCGCGGCGCACCATGTCGGCGTACCCGGGCTCGACGTCCATTCGCACGCGCGCGCGGCCGTCCCTCAGCTCGACCTTGCCGATGTCGCCGATGCGCATGCCCGACACGCGCACGGTCTGGCCCTGACCGGGGGTCACGCCCTGGGCGTTGGGCAGCTCGACCCACATCGGCACCGGCTTCTCCTCGAGCAGCGGGAACCGCAGCCGCTGGTTGGCCAAGATGTACGCGCCAACGCCCAGACCGATCGCGACCATCGCCACCAGGGCAATCATGTCGCGCAGGTGGGCTGTGATGGCGCGCTTCACTCGCCGTCCTCCCGTGGCTTCGCGTCGTCCTTACCGATCACCGACGGGTCGACCAGCGGGTCCACGGCCTTGCGTCCGGCGCGTGAGTCGCGCGTGTATTCGCGCAGGGCCTCGAGGCCGTCGTCACGCTGGGCGCGCTGCTTGGCGGGCAGCGCGCGGGTGGCGCTGGGGTTCACCGTCTGCTCGCCGACCCCCGTGGTGGAGTTCAGGTCGGGCGGCTCCTGGGTCTCGCACGGCACGGCGGGCCGGAACACCGGCCGCTTGACCGGCTTGGCCGGGCGGACGCCGTCCAGCGGCAGCAGCGCGGACGAGAACAGCTGCTGTCCGCTCTCGCCCGTCTGCACGAGCGTGGTGGCGCCGCCGCCGGCAAGCACGCGGAAGAAGGGCGAGTTGGCGTCGGCAAGCCGGCTCTCGCCCGACAGCCCCACGAGCGCGCGCGAGGACTCCTTGAAGAAGGGCTGGCCCGTGTGCCAGGGGAACGACGGGTCGGGGATCGGCTCCTTGGCGAACGGCAGCAGCACCCGGTTCTGGCAGGAGGCCAGCGCGCGGTACTCCTCGAGCGTCGCCGGGGTGCGGGTGTTCAACCGCGTCAGCGGCGGCAGCGTGGCCTGGAGCTTGCGCGCGAGGCCACGCAGCTCGCGCTCGGAAATCAGCGCACGTGCCTGGCGGATGAACGGCAGCTGGGCGTCCAGCGTGGCGTTGGACGAGCGCGCGCCCGGAAGCGCATCACGTGCGAATCGGCGTATCGGCGGCAGCGCCGAGTTCAGCGACGCCAGCGCCGGCCGGCCCTCGCGCAGGACGTCGCGCAACTCGGGCACGGTCCGGCGCAGGTTGTCCTCCTGGCGTGCGAAGCCGGCGATCGTGTCGTTGAGGTCGGTGACGAGGTCGGCCAGCTGGTCGGGGTTGCGCGAGAGCGCGCCGAACACGCGCCCCTGGCCGCGCAGCAGCCGCGACAGGTCATGCGCCTGCTGGCCACGGGTGGCGTCGGCCACCTGCGACCCGTCCCTGTATGCGTCCTCCCAGTGCTTGATCGCCTCGTTGAAGCCGCGTGCGCCCGGGCCCTTGAGCGCACTCGAGTACTCGCGCAGGAGCGTGCGCAGGTCCTGGCGCGTCTCGGACTGCAGCGCGGTCAGAACCTGGTTGAACTGGACCGGCGCCGCGGTCTGCTGCGGGGGGATCACGGCGCCGCTGGCCAGCTCTGGCTTGCCAGGGGTGCCGGGCCGCAGCTCAATGAAGTAGTTCCCTTCCAGGAACAGCCGCGAGCGGACCTTCAGTTCGGCGTCCTCGTGGATCGGCAGGCCCTCGTCGTCGATCTCCATCTTCACCCGCGCGTAGCCCGTGCCCTTCTCGACGGCCTCCACCGAGGTGACCTCGCCGACGTTCACTCCCGCGATCCGCACCGGCGACCGCTCGGCCACCCGGTTGGCGTTGGCGAACACGGCCTCGAGCTCGTACGGGCTGGCGAGCGGGTTGGCCTTGGTGAACGCGAAGAACGTGCCGAGGCCGACCACGATCACGGCGATCAGGCCGGCGGCGAACGGCCGCATGCCGGTGCGCTGGGCGCTGCCGCGGGGTATGTCGGAGAATCTCACGGCACGTCCCTGAGGTTGTCGATCCCAAGCTCACGCGACTTGAACGTGCCGCCCGACAGTCCGGGGACGTCGCCGTCGAGCCGCACGGCGCGGCCGCCGTCCTCGTCCGGGCCGTAGCGGTTGCCGGTGGTGAGCGACCCGCGCGGGTAACCGCCCTGGCCGACCTGGCAGTCGGCGTTGCCCTGCGCGTCGATCGCGGGCTGGTAGGCGGGCCGGCGCAGCGCCTGCCACGGCTCGCCGTTGGGTGTGCGGCCGGTGATCGGGTCCTGGCCCGCCGGCGGGCTGACCGGCTTGTCGGCGGTGGTGTCCGAGAGCCGGTTGTCCTGCGTGCGGTTGTCGGACTTGAGGTTGGTGCGCTGGGCGGTGCCGCCGCGGACCTCCTCGGACACGTGCTCGGAGATCGCCGTCCAGTAGTAGTTCCAGTAGTTGCAGACCGTCTGGTACGGCGCCACGTGCTCGATCAGCGGCGTGGTCACCTGGACCGTGCTGTACAGGTCGCGCAGGGCGAGCAGCGTGTTGGGATTCTCGGTCAGCTCGTCGAGCGAGCGGAACACCTCGCGCGTGCGTCGGTAGAACGGCGGCGCCTTTGTGAGCACCGGTGTGCCGGTGCGCAGCGCCGCGCCGGTCACCGGCAGCGACTCCTCGATCTGCTCGGCCACCGGCTCCAGCCGCCGCGCCAGCTCGGCCGAGTCGCGCAGGAACGGGCGCTGCACGGGGAAGCTGCGGATGCCCTCCTCGGCCGTGGGCGCCAGCCGCTCGACGGTCTGGCGCAGGCGCGTCTCGCTGGCCGACAGCGCCTCGAAGGTGGTGCCCATGTTCACGAACAGGTCGGCGTAGGTGGCCGCCACCGGCGCCAGCTGGGCCGACGTGCGGCCGGCCTGGCGAAAGAAGTTGTTCAGCTCGGTGCCGTCGTCCGACAGCGTGCGCATGACCGGCTCGAGCTTGCGCAGGAACGGCACGGCGTCCTGGATCACCACGTTGATGTCCTGGCCGCGGCCCGCCAGCGCGTTGCCGTAGCCCTCGAACACCGTTCGCTGGTTGACGCGGAAGTCATCGTTGAACGTGCTGAAGAAATCGTCGAGCTCGACCGGCTTCAGCGACTGCGCCAGCGGCAGCATGCCGCCGGGCGGCAGCTTGGCCCGCGACCTGCCGGGCACGAGGTCCACGTACTTCAGGCCCAGCGCCGAGCGCGGCCGGATCTGGATCCGTGAGTCACGCGCGATCGGCTGGAAGCGCTTGTCCAGCTTCATCTCGATGACCGCCACCGAGCGGGCGTCGCGATCCTGGCCGCCCGCGCGCCGCCCCGGGCGGGCGATCCCGGGCCGGATCCGGTCCACCGCGCCGGCGCGGAAGCCGCCGATCCGCACCTCGTTCGCCTCGACCAGGTTCGACCCGCCGGGGATCTGCGCCCTGACGTCGTAGGTGGGCACGAACGGAAGCCCGGCGTTGGCGTTGTAGGCCAGGTACACGGCCACCAGCGCGACCAGCACGGTCACGGCGCCGACAAGCACGGGGCTGGCCGTGATGGATTGTGCGGTGCGCCTCCTCATGGGCTCAGCAGGTAGTCGAGGAGTTGCGTCTCGGTGGCGCCCCTGAGCTGGTCGGGCACCGCCGGCTGAGGGACGCCCTCGACCGGCTTTCGCAGCTGCTCGAGCAACTGCTTGACGTTGTCGGGCAGAACGACCTGGGGCTTGGAGATGTCCCGCTGACCCTGCACCGGCGGCGCCTCGGGCTCGCCCGGCCTGCGCGCTTGCGGCTCCGCTCGCTTGACCGGTTCAGCAGCCTGGGCGCGCTCCTTGGCAGCGGTGCCGTCGGTCGTGGTGTCGGGCGTCGTCAGCCCGGGCTGGTTGGGGCCCAGGTGCGAAGCGCACTGCTTGCGCACGGCCTCGGTGGGGTTGGTCGAGTACGGCGAGCACGGGCCAGCGGTGAAGGCGGTGATGCGCAGCAGGTGGCCGAACTCATCGAACCCGTTGACGCCAAGCGTCTGGTAGTAGACGTAGTTCAGGAGCGCCTCCATGCCGGTGAAGCCCTGGCCCTCCTGGTAGGCCGTCTTGTCCGGCGCCGGCGGCGCGGTCGTGCGCGCCAGCGGGTCGTACTCGGTGGAGCGCTTGCGGTTGTCGATCGTCTGCAGGAACTGGCGCAGCGGCTTGCCCAGGCGAGGCGCGAAGCCGGCGACCCGGCGCAGCTCGCGCACCTCGTCGGACGACTGCCGGATGGCCGCCCGTCCAGCACCCGCGGCGCGCCCGAGGTCGTCGATCGAGTTGCGCGAAGCGCGCGCGAACGGCTCGGCGTCACGCAGGAACGCGGTCAGCTCGGGTGCCGCGCCACGGAGCTTGCGCAGCGTCGGGATCTGGGCGTCGGCGGTGCGCTCGAGCTCGGCCATCGTCGGCTGCAGCTCGGCCAGGAAGCGCGGCAGCCGGTTGTAGTAGCGGCCGAGCTCCTCGCTGCGCGACGCCTGGACCGAAGTCACGTCCTCGGCCTCGCGCGCCCACTTGGCGACCTGCTCCTTGACCGGATCCACGTTCACCGACACCCGGTCCGCGTCGCGGATGAAGTCACGGATGATCGTGTTCTGGCCGCGCAGGATGGCGACCGTCTGGGTCAGCTCGCGCAGCGCCGGGTGGGCGCGGCGGATGACCTCGTTGAGCTCCTCGGGCCGGCCCGCAAGGCCGGTGCCGAGCTCGGACAGGATCAGCCGGAAGCGCTCCCTGTACGGACGCCGCATGATCGTGTTGACCAGGTCGGGCGGGATCGTCGAGGCGGTCCGGGCCACCGGCACGCGCCCGCCATCGGGGATCTTGCGCTCGGACCGGCCGGCCTCGCAGTCCACGAAGTACTCACCGATCAGCGACTGGGCGCGGACCTCGCAGCGTGCGTCGTCGCGCAGCGAGTCGAAGCCGGGCTCGGTGACCTTGGCGGTGACCAGTACGCGATAGGGCTCCTTGCGCTGGATCTCGAACGAGGTCGTCTGGCCGGCCTTGACACCCCCGATCTTCAGGTCGCCGCCCTCGACAAGCCCGAAGCCGCTGTCGAACTCGATCTCGTAGGTCTTGCGCGCGCCGTCGCCGCCGCTCCCGGCGAGCACGACGAGCGCGGCCACGAGGGCCATCAGCACCACGACGGTCAGTAGCCGGCGCATCAGGGCAGGTCCCCCGCGGCGCGGTCGGACTCGCGGCAGTCCAGCGCGGCCTGCTCGGCAGAGCTCAGCACGTTCGACCCGTCCGCGGCGGGCACCTCGCCGCCACCCGGGCAGCGCTTGACCTGCCGCAGCCTGGCCATCGACTTGAACGCGTTGGTGCGGTCGGCCAGCGGAATCTGGTTCGTGGGCAGCCCGTTCTGGATCGTGAAGGCGTTGAAGTAGGTCTGCACGCGCGAGAAGCTGCCGAGCGCGTCGCCGGCGCCGGTGTGCGAGAAGTCGTCGAACCAGCCGAACAGGTCTGGCGTGTACGGCCGGCCGTGGGCGATGATCGGCGAGCTGTCACGCAGCGCCTGCGACAGCTCGGGGAAGGCGCCGCGGCGGTTGGCGCCGTTGCGCCGGCGCTCGATCAGCGCCACCTGCTCGAGCTTGGGGTAGGTCTGCTGGAGCTCGCGCAGGTCGTTGGCGCCGCCGGCCCGGCGAACGGTGCGGCGCAGGCTGCGTACGGTGGGCACGGCGTCGCGTGCCAGCGGTCGCAGCTCGCCCAGGTACGGCCGCAGCTTTCGCGCCACCGGCTTGGACGCCTCGACGAACGGATCGAGGTCGTCCAGCGCCGCGCGCAGGTTCACGTACGTGGAGTTGGCCTGGCGCAGGAACGGCGGGAAGCGCTGCACGGCCTCTGACAGCGCGGCCTCGTCGCTGCCCAGGCCGCGGGTGGTGGAGTTGAGGTTGGCGATCAGCGCCGACAGGTCGTCGCGGCGTGACGACAGCGCGGTCACGAAGCGCGAGCTGTCGACCAGGAAGCGCTCCAGCACCGGCGGGTCGTGGCGGAGCTCGCGGAACAGGCGGCTTGACGCGGCGAGCTGGGGGCTCAGGTAGCGCAGACCGCGGTTGGCGGCCTCGGCGCGGCCGGCGTACTGTCGCTGACCACCCTTGTAGAAGTCCTGGAGCGCCTTGCGAGTGGGCCGGTCGAAGATGTTGAAGAACTGGTCCAGGTCCACGTTCGTGGTGGTCATCTCGATGCCGATCCGCCCCCCGTCGCGAATCCGGTTCCCGGCGTCGGGTTCGGCGGGGAGCATCAGCTGCACGTAGCGGTTGGCCGGCGACGCCTGGCCGCCCTGGCGGATCACCGCGCGCGTGCCCCGGCGCAGCGGGGCGTACTTCTCGTCGATCTGGAGGACGACGTCGGCCTGGCCGTTGGCGGTGATCTCGAAGTCCTTGACCACGCCGGCCTTCGTGCCGCCGACGTCGACCAGGTTGCCCTTGACCAGCTGTCCGGCGTTGATGAAGCGGGCGGTGACCGTGTAGCCGCCGTCGCCGCCGAACAGCAGCAGCCCGCTCAGCACCGCAGCGGCCAGGACAGCCGTCAGCGCAGCGATTCGTGCGACGCCCGACGGGCCTCGCACTGCCGTGCTGTTCGCCTTCACCTGCCCAGCTTCCATGCAAGTCTCCCGGCCTGCAGCGCCCTGCCTGCGGGCACCCTAACCGGGGGCGCGCGTCCGTGCGCCAGCCCCGATCGGGTTTGTGCGGATGGCCTACGGGTAGAGCTGGATGCGACATGGAACGCCGACCGGACACTGCCCGAGCCCGACGCCGGCGACGACGAGTACCCCGCCGGCACGGAAGCGCCCACCGACCCGCCCGGCGTGGACCCTGACGCCGACGACGAGGCACCGGGGTTCTCGGACGATCCGCCGCAGGCGGATTAGTCCCGCCCCACGCGCCGTCGATCAGCTGGCCGCGCGCTCCAGCGCCTCCGCCGACCCGCCGCAGTCGTAGAGCCCACTCACCGATGACACCGGCTTGCAGGTCGCGGCGACCGCGCTCATGGCCGCCCGGTCGCCCACGCGGCTGTCCTGTGGGCCGCCGAACCCGCTCTCCTCCGCCAGCACCCAGCGCACGCGTCCGTCGCGCAGGGCGTCGGCCAGCCACGCGGCGCTGACCTGGCTCTCGCGCCCCGAGAAGCCGCCGATCGCCGCCACGTCGGCGCCGGAGCCGATGATCGTGCCGGCCGCGGCCTGCTGGCCGCCGACCACCAGCGTGCCGCCGCCGTTGTCGCGCGCGTAGGCCACGGACTCGGCGAGCGACCGGCTGTTGCCGCCGAGCGGGCCGCCACCCCCGCCGCCGGGAGGCCCGCCGGCTCCGCCGCCCGCGGGCCCGCCACCGAGCGCCGTCGTCTGCGGGCCACCGGCCGGGAACGTGCCGCTGGTGGCATGGCCGAGGGTCTGAACCGACCAGGTGGCCGGCGCGAGCAGCACCAGGCCGAGCGCGGCCACGAGCACGAGCCTGCGTGCCCGCCCCGGTAAACCGGCGGCCAGCATGGCCACCAGTCCGGCGCCGGCCACGAAAAGGGCCGGGCGCAGCCACGTGAGCTCGCCGGGCAGATTCCCGAGCACCATCAGCTCCGTGGCCACCGCCCCCGCCACGGCCAGACACGCCAGCAGGCGGGCGCGGGCGTCGCCACCGGTCACATGCGGCACCAGCGCGCCCACCAGGGCGGCCGCGAACGGCGCAAGCAGGGAGACGTAGTACGGGTGGAAGATGCCCGTCGCGGTGCTGAACGCGACCGCGCAGGTCAGGAACGCGCCGCCGACCAGGATCACCCAGCCGCTGCGCGCGTCGCTGCGGCGCAGGCGGCTGGCCGCCACCACCACTGCGCCGCCGACCAGCGCCGCGCCGAGCAGCCAGCCAACCTGGCCGCCGAGGCTCGCCTCGACCAATCGGGTCGCGCCGGACGGACCGCCGAACACCGAGCCGGCGCCGCCGGCGCCGCCGCCAGGCCCGCCGGTCATGCCACCGGGGCCACCGGACTGGCCCACCAGCCGGCCGAGGCCGTTGTAGCCGAAGATCAGCGACCAGATGCTGTTGTCCGCGGTGCCCGACACCCACGGGCGGCTTGCCGCCGGGGTCAGCGCCAGCAATAGCGGCCACGCGCCGCCGACCACGACGGCGGCGCCCGTGAACGCGCTCACCTGTCCGACCGCGGCGCGCAACCCGCGCGGAGCCATCCACAGGTAGGCCGCCACGATGCCTGGAACCACCATCAGCGCCACCGCCATCTTTGCCTCGAATCCGAGCCCCACGGCCACACCGCTGAGCACCAGCCAGCGCGTGCGACCGTCCTCGAGCGCGCGAACGCAGAACCACACGGCGGCGAGCGAGCACAGCACCAGCAGCGCGTCGGGATTGTTGTGGCGCGAGATAGCGACCGCGATCGGCGTCAGCGCCAGCACCAGGCCGGCCACCGTGCCGGCGGCGCGGCCGAACGGGCGCCGCACCAGGTCGTAGACGAGCGCAACTGCGGCCACACCCATCAGCGCCTGCGGGATCAGCAGCCCCCAGGAGCCGTAGCCGAACACCTTGACCGACGCCACCTGGATCCACGACGCCAGCGGCGGCTTGTCCACCGTCATCACGCCGGCGGCGTCGAACGAGCCGTAGATGAACGCGTGCCAGCTGGACCCCATCGACCGCACGGCGGCCGCGTAGTACTCGTTGGCGAACCCGTTGCGGTCAAGGCCCCAGAGATTGAGCGCCGCCGCCACCACGACCAGCGCGATCAGCTCGGGCCTTGCGACCGCGAGCAGGCGCAGCGACCGGGGCGGGTTCAGGGCGGGACGACGGAGTTCGAATGCGCTCATGGCGGTCACCGTGGCCCCGCTCCGTAAGAGCAACAAAAGGCCGGCCGCCGTCTTAGGTCCCTCCGACAGAGGCGCAGCACAGTGCCGGTCATGCCCGACGAAGCCCTCCTCCCCGCCCCGGCCCACTCCCTCCGCCGGGGCCCGCAGGTGGAGGTCGTGGTACCGGTGTACAACGAGGAGGCGGTGCTGGCGCGCAGCATCGGGCGCCTGCACCGCCTCCTGTCGGGCGACTTCCCGTTCAGCTGGGAGATCGTCATCGCCGACAACGCAAGTACCGACACGACGCAGGACATCGCCCGCGGCCTGGCCCGGCGGTTGCCCGGCGTGCGCGCGCTGCGGATGGACGAGAAGGGCCGCGGCCGCGCGCTGCGCTCCGCCTGGTCGGCCAGCGACGCCGACGTCGTCTGTTACATGGACGTCGACCTTTCGACCGACCTGCGCGCGCTGTTGCCGCTGGTGGCGCCGCTGCTCTCGGGCCACAGCGACGTCTCGATCGGCACCCGCCTCGCGGTCGGCTCGCAGGTCGTCCGCGGCCCCAAGCGCGAGCTGATCTCGCGCACGCTACAACCACCTGCTGCGCGCCACCCTTCGCACCCGCTTCAGCGACGCGCAGTGCGGATTCAAGGCCGTGCGTGCGACGGCGCTGCCGAAGCTGCTGCCGCTGGTCCGCGACCAGGGCTGGTTCTTCGACACCGAGCTGCTGGTCATCGCGCAACGGGCCGGGCTGCGGATTCACGAGGTCCCGGTTGACTGGGCCGACGACCCCGACTCGCGCGTGGACATCGTGGCGACCGCGATCGATGACCTCAAGGGGATCGCCCGGCTGGCATCGGGCACCGCCGCCGTTCGTTTCCTGGCGGTGGGCTCGTGCTCGACGCTGGCCTACGTGGCGCTGTTCCTGGCGCTGCGCGGGCCGGTCGGCCCGGCGTGGGCCAACGCGCTTGCGCTGGCGGCAACGGCGATCGCCAACACCGCCGCCAACCGCCTGTTCAGCTTCCGCGTCCGCGGGCGCGAGCGGCTGGTGCGCCACCACGTGCTCGGCTTCGTGGTCTTCCTGATAACCCTCGGGCTGACCAGCGGGGCGCTCGGCGTGCTGCACGCCGCGACCCCCGCCCCAAGCCGGCCGCTGGAGCTGGCGGTGCTGGTTGCAGCCAGCACCGCCGCGACCGTGACGCGCTTCGTGGCGCTGCGCAGCTGGGTGTTCTCGGCGCCGGAGCCGGCTGCGGCCGAACCGGTCGTGGGCGTCGATCCACTCGTCGGCCACGATGGCCGAGCCCAGCGATAGCTCGCCGCACGGCTCCGTCGGCGCGTCCTCAGAACCTCAACCGCGGCCGGCCGCGGTTCCATGCCAGCGGCGCCGTCCGCAGCGTGCGGATGCCGCCGTCGTCGTAGTCCGGCAGGCCGGTCCAGTCGTGGAAAGCCAGCCAGCTCCCACCGCGGACGTCGCTGACCAGCGATCCGCCGCCAGGTGCGACGAAGCCGCCCGGCGCACCCTCCAGCACCAGCCCGCGGCTGTGCCGGTAGGGACCATCCGGCCTGTCCGCGACGGAGTAGCTCATGCGGTAGTCGGCACACCAGCAGCCGGCCGAGTAGAACAGGTAGAACCGCTTCCCGCGGCGTTGCGGCCACGGTGCCTCGACGGTGGGGTCGGCCAGCCTGCGGAAGCGGCTCGGCACGCCGACCAGGGTGCGGCGCGCGCCGCGTGTGCGCAGCAGGTCGGCGGTCAGCCGCAGGACGGAGATCGAGTGGCGCGGCCCGTCCACCGAGAAGTAGAGCCAGCCCTTGCCCCGGTGCACCAACGGGGCGGGATCGATGTAGCCGCGCGTGCGGCGGTCGCCGCACGCGATCGGGCCGCGGTCGGCGAACGGCCCGGCCGGTGCGGCGGCGGTGGCCACGGCCAGGCAGTGAACGCCGTCGCGGGCCCGCCGGGCGCTGTAGTACATGATGAACCGGCCTCGGTACGAGAGCACGCTCGGCGCCCAGAAGTGGCCGTCGGCCCAGGCCGGCGGGACACCAGGGAGCGCCGCGGCGACCGGAGTCCAGCGGCGCAGGTCGCTCGAGCGCAGGATCGGGAACGTGCCCTGGCGGCGCTGCCAGTCGGTGGCCGTCGAGTAGGCGTAGTAGCCATCGCCGACACGCAGCACCATCGGGTCCGGGAAGTCGCACCCGAACGTGGGCAGCGAGAACAGCGCCGACCCGGCGTGGTCGTCGGGCCGGCACGGTGCACGCCCCCGGTCCGAAGCCGGCGCCGGCGGCCCGGGATCGGCCGCGGGCGGGAACACCTCCAGCCCCGGGACGATCTGGGCCGCGGCCGATCCCGCCCCCAGGACCAGCCACATCGTCAGCGTCAGGACCACCCCGCGCATGCGGGCGCAATCTACCGCGGGCCGGCGGCCGCCGGACTACGGGCCGGAGAACGCCAGCCGCGCCACGATCGCCTGGCGCGAGGTGAACAGGTAAGCCGCTACGAACACCAGCGACAGCACGCAGACGATGCAACCGCCGGTCGAGGCATCCAGGTGGAAGCTCAGGTAGGTCCCGAGCAGCGTGGAGAACACCCCGACCCCGCTGGCGATCGCCAGCATCCGGTCAAACCGGTCGGTCAGCAGGTAGGCGGTGGCGCCCGGGGTGATCAGCATGGCAACCACGAGCACGATGCCCACCGCCTGGAGAGCGATGACCACGGTCACGGCCAGCAGCCCCAGCAGCAGCATCTCCAGCCGCCGCGGCGAGATCCCGATGGCATGTGCGTGCGTGGGGTCGAACGCGTACAGGACCAGATCGCGGCGCTTGTACAGCAGCAGCGCCAGCGCCAGCGCGCCGAGGCCCACGACCTGGATGATGTCACCGTCGCTCACGCCCAGCACGTTGCCGAACAGGATGTGGAACAGGTCGGTCTGTGACGGCACCACGCTGACCAAAACGATCCCGGCCGCGAACAGGCCGGTGAACACCACCCCGATCGCGGCGTCCTCCTTCACGCGGCTGGTCCGGTTGAGGCCGCCGATCAGCGCCACGGCGCTCACGCCGAAGATGAACGCCCCGATGGCGAACGGCGCGCTGACCAGTGCGCTGACCACGACGCCTGGCAGCACCGCATGCGAAACGGCGTCGCCCATCAGCGACCACCCGATCAGCGTCAGCCAACAGGACAGGACCGCGCAGACGATGCCTACGACGAGCGCGGTCAGCAGCGCCCGCTGCATGAACTGGAACTGGAGCGGGTCGGAGAACCAGCCGACGATGTCGCCGATCACGCCGCCACCTCGCCCCGGGTGCCCAGCGCCTCCTGCGGCACGAAGCCACCGAACGCGTCAGCCAGCAGCTCGGGCACCAGCACTTCGGCCGGCGGGCCGTGGGCGATCACGCGCCGGTTCAGCAGGGCCACGGTCGCGCACAGCGCGGGCACGCTGACCAGGTCGTGCGTGGAGACCATGATCGTCAGGCCCTCGTCCGCCAGCTCACCGAGCAGGCCGGTGATGGTTGCCTCGCTGCGCTTGTCCACACCCGCAAAGGGCTCGTCAAGGAGCAGCAGCTCGGCGCCCTGGGCCAATGCGCGAGCCAGGAACGCGCGCTTGCGCTGGCCGCCGGACAGCCTCCCGATCTGGCGGTCGACGAGGTCGGTCAGGTCCACGCGCGCCAGCGCTTCATCAACCGCCAACCGGTCCTCCTCGCGCGCGCGGCGGGTCCGGCCCATCCGGCCGTAGCGGCCCATCGTGGCCACGTCGCGGACCGAGACGGGGAACGCCCAGTCCACCTCCTCGCTCTGAGGCACGTAGGCCACGCGGCCGGCCGCGCGTGCGTGGGCCGAGCTGCCCCCGAACAGCTCGACCCGTCCGCGGTCGGCCCGCACCAGGCCCATCAGGGCCTTGAACAGTGAAGACTTGCCCGAGCCGTTCATGCCGATCAGCCCGTGCACCTGCCCGACCTCCAGTCGCAGGTCCACGCCCTCGAGCGCCACGTTCTCGCCGTAGCTGACGGCCACGTCCGTGGCCTGGACCACCGGCGTGCTCATACCTGCCCGCCGTTCGTGAGGCCGTCCACGATCGTGCGCGCGTCGCGGCGCAGCAGCTCCAGGTACGTGGGCACAGGGCCGTCGGGCTTGGACAGCGAGTCCACGTACAGCTCGCCGCCGAAGCGGGCGCCTGACTCGCGCGCCACCTGGCGCTGGGGCTTGTCGCTCAGCGTCGACTCGCAGAACACCGACGGGATCCGGTCGCGGCGGACCGCGTCGACCACGGCGGCGATCTGCTTCGGCGTTCCCTCCTGCTCGGCGTTGACCGGGAACAGGTAGTGCTCCTTCATCCCTGTGTCACGGGCGAGGTAGGAGAACGCGCCCTCGCAGCTGACGAGCGCGCGGCGCGAGCGCGGGACCGACTCGAGCTGGCGCTTGAGATCCTCGTGCACCCGCGTCAGCTGCCGCGAGTAACGCTCGGCGTTGCGGCGGTAGTACGCGGCGCCGGCGGGGTCGAGCCGTGTAAGGCCCTTGCGGATGTTCTCCACGTAGACGCGCGCGTTGGCAGGCGACATCCACGCGTGTGGGTTGGGCTTGCCCTCGTAGTCGCTGGCGCCCGCGATCGGGATCGAGCGTACGCCGGTCGTCAGCGTGACCCGGGGCGCATCGACCTCGTCGATGAACTGGTCGAACCACCGCTCCAGGCCCATCCCGTTGTTGAACACGATGTCCGCGCGGGCGCCGCGCTTGAGGTCGCTCGGCGTGGGCTCGTATCCGTGAATCTCCGCTCCCGGCTTGGTGATCGACGCCACCTCGACCCGGTTGCCGGCCACGTTGCGGACCATGTCCGCGGTCACGGTGAATGTGGTCAGCGCCAGCGGCTTGCCGCCCGCCTCGGCCTGGGACTGGTATCCGCAACCGCTAGCGGCAGCGGCCGCGAGGGCACAGAGGACGGCTGTCGCGAACTTCAGCACAGGACAACCGTAACAGAAAGTTAGTCACGGCTAACTTTGTTCTTGCACGGTGGCGCAAAGGCGCTCGACTTGTACGCTGAACGGCCCCATGGAGCGCATCGAGCACCTCCGTCAGCGCTTCTCGATCAGCGCAGCGACCCACCGCCGGCTGGCCTTCGCCGCCCTGGTGCTGCTGGTGCTGATCGTGTTCACCGGCTCCGCCGTGAGGCTGACCGGCTCTGGCCTCGGCTGCCCCACCTGGCCCAAGTGCACCGAGACGTCGATCCACAGCGAGCTCTCCACCCACGGCGTAATCGAGTTCGGCAACCGCGTGCTCACGTCGCTGGTGTCGGCGGGCGCCGTCGCGGCCGCGCTCGGCAGCTTCCTGCGCCGGCCGCTGCACCCGCTCCGGCGCGACCTGGCGTGGATCGGGGTGCTGCTGCCGCTCGGGGTGCTGGTCCAGGCCGTGATCGGCGGGCTGTCCGTGCTCTACAAGCTCGCGCCCGGCTGGGTGATCACGCACTACCTGGTGTCGATGGTGCTGCTGATCGCCGCTTTCGCGCTGTGGTGGCGATCACGCCTGGAGCCGGACCAGATCGCCGCGGTGCGCTCGGAGCCGGCGCTGGCGTGGTCGGTGCGCGCGTTGTGCGTGTTCGCGTTCGTGGCCATAACGGCCGGAACCTGGGCAACGGCGGCGGGCCCGCACGCGGGCTCGGCGGGCACCGGCGAGTTCGTGCACCGGCTCGACTTCTGGGGCGGCGAGACGCTGTCCAACCTGATCAACACCCACGGCACGCTGGCGGCGATCCTCGGGGTGGGCACCGTGAGCTGCTGGCTGCTGGCCCGCGCGCGCAAGGGCAACGCCGAGCTGCTGCTGACGCTGAAGCTGACGGCCGTGCTGATGGCGCTCCAAGGCGTGGTGGGCATCGCCCAGTTCCAGCTCGAGCTGCCGTCCGAGATCGTGTGGGTCCACGTGGCGCTGGCGACGCTGACCTGGGTCGGCTTCGTGCACGTGTGGGCCGCCGCCGGGCGGCCGCTGGCAAGCCCGGCCGAGGAGCCGGCCAGCCCCAGCGCCGACCGGCTGGTGGCGGGCTGATGGGCCGCGCGGGCGGTCCGCCGCGACGCGCGCGGTCGGCGTGACGGTTCGCCACTAGACCACATTGCGCTCGGGCCGCTCGCGTCCCGCGGCAAAGCGCGCGGCGCTGAATGCAGCCACGTCGGCGAACGGCTCGTGGCCCAGGTACAGGTCGCGCACCACCTCGCCAACGGCGGGGGCCTGAAGGAAGCCGTGGCCGGAGAAGCCGGTGGCGTAGAGAAAGTCGCCCTCGCGGCCGATCAGCGCGTTGTGGTCGGGGCTGACCTCGTACAGACCGCCCCACCCGCCCTTGATGCCGGCATCTGCCACCGCCGGCGCGACCCGCTCGAGCGCCGCGCCAAGCTCGGGCAGCCAGTCGTCGCTCTGCTCGGTCGAGAAGCCGGGTTCCTGGCCGGCGTGGGACATACCCATCAGCAGCCCGGGGCCCTCGCGGTGAAAGTAGAAGCTGCTTGCGAAGTCGATCGTCATCGGCAGCTCGTGCGGCAGGCCCGCAATCGCCTCGGTGAACACGATCTGGCGCCGCAGCGGTGTCACGGGCAGGTGGACCCCTGCCATGTCGCCGACCTCCGCCGACCAAGCGCCTGCGGCGCACACGACGGCCCCCGCCGCCACGTTGCCCTGGTCGGTGCGAACCACGCCCGGCTCCAGCGCGGTGGCCGTGCAGCGGGTCTGCACGTGCGCGCCCAGCGAACGGGCAGCGAACGCGTAACCGGCCACGACCGCCTCGGGCGTCAGGTGGCCGTCGGTGGCGCAGAACGCCGCGGCGCGCACGCCGGACGGATCGATCGGCGGGCAGAGCTCGTGCGCCTCGGCGGGCGTGAGCATCCGGCTCGGCACGCCGAGGCCGTTCTGCAGCTCGACCCCCGCCTCGAACGCGCGCACGTCGTCCTCGCGCGTGAGCAGGAACAGGTAGCCGACCTGCTTCAGGTCGATCTCCCACCCCGGCCGCCGGCCGAAGTCCTCGAAAGCCGCCAGGCTGCGCTTGGCCAGGCGCACGTTCAGCGCGTCGGAGAACTGCGTGCGCACGCCGCCCGCGGCCTTGCTCGACGAACCGCTGCCCAGCTGGCCGCGCTCCACCAGCACGGTGTCCGTGACACCCGCCTCGGCCAGGTGGAACAGGATGCTCGTGCCGATCACGCCGCCGCCGATCACCACGACTTCGGCGCTGCCGGGCAGTGGCGCTGCGCGCATTGGCACGGACCCTAGATGGGTGGTCTCGCGGCCGCGAGCGGAGCCGCCGAATAGCGCATCTAGGCTGTGGCCGTGCCAACTGGTGGACAGGCGCTGGTCGGATCACTGGAGTCGATCGGCGTTCGCCTGTGCTTCGGCCTCCCGGGCGTGCACAACCTGCCGGCGTGGGAGGCACTCGAGCAGTCGGCCGTCCGCCTCGTCGGTGTGCGCCACGAGCAGACGGCCGTGTACGCCGCCGACGGCCACGCGCGCACGACCGGGCGGCTCGGGGTCGCGCTCACCACCACCGGCCCGGGCGCCGCCAACGCCCTCGGCGCCACCGGCGAGGCGTGGGCGTCGGGGTCGCCCGTACTCGTGATCGCAACCGACATCCCGACCACGCTTCGCCGCCCCGGCGTCTACCGCGGCGTGCTCCACGAGACGCGCGACCAGGCTGCCATGTTCGCGCCGGTCGTGAAGGAGGTCGTGCGCGTCGGCGCGGCGGACGAGATCGGGGGCGCGGTGGCGCGCGCGGGCGCAGTCGCGCTGGAGGCGCCGACCGGCCCGGTGTACCTGGAGATCCCGACCGACCTCCTCCGCGCCGAGGCGAATCGTGAGGACTTGACGTCGTCCACGCGACAGCAGGTCCTCACGATCCCGGACGAGGCGATCGAGCTGTGTGCCGCGGCCGAGCGGCCGCTGCTGTGGGTCGGCGGCGGCGCCAAGGACGCGCGCGACGGCGTCGCCGCGCTGGCCACCGGACTCGGCGCGCCGGTGATCGAGACCTACGGCGCCCGCGGGGTGCTGGACCCCGGGCATCCGTCGTGGCTGGGGCTGCCGCCGCATCTGCCCGAGATCGGCGCGCTTTGGGACGAGGCCGACCTCGTCGTGGCCGTGGGCAGCGACCTGGACGGGATGATGACCCAGAACTTCGCCCAGCCCCAGCCGCCGCGGATGGTGGCGCTGAACGTGGACGCGCGTGACGCGACGAAGAACTACGCGGCCGACGTGGTGATCGAGGGCGACGCCGCCCGGACCGCGGCGGCACTGGCCGAGGCGCTGCCCGAGCGAGCCGAGCCACCCTCCCTCGAAGCCCGCCGTTCGAAGGCCCGCGAGCGGTTGCGCCACGATGAGCCCGCCGGCACCGCGTTCCTCGATGTCATCGAGGAGGCGCTCGACGAGCACACCGTCGTCTTCGCCGACATGTGCATCCCCGGCTACTGGCTGGCGTCGATGCACCCGTTCCGCCGGCCGCGGCGGCTGGCATATCCGGTTGGCTGGGGCACGCTGGGGTTCGCGTTCCCGGCGTCGATCGGCGCCGCGCTTGCCCAGGACGACCCGGTGCTGTGCGTGTGCGGCGACGGCGGGTTCATGTTCGCCGCGGGCGAGCTGGCGGTGGTGGCCCAGGAGCGCGCACCGCTGACCGTGCTGGTGGTGGACGACGGCGGCTACGGGATGCTGCGCTTTGACCAGCGCAAGGCGGGCACGGCGCCGTTCGGCGTCGACCTGGCCACGCCCGACTGGCACCAGCTGGCGGGAGCGTTCGGGATCGACTGCGAGGAGGCCGAGCCGGGCGCCGGCCTGGCGGAGGCTCTGCGCAGGCGGCTGGCCTCGCGTGAGCCCTCGCTGATTGTGGCGCGCACCGAGCTGCCGCCCCCGCCGAGCACGTCACCACGGTGGTACCGGCGGGCGTAGAGTCCGGGCCATGCCCGACGCCGCCGACTTCGTAGCCGCCTGCACCCGTGCCCGCGACGCCCAGCGCGACTGGGCCGCTACACCGGCCCCGCGGCGGGGCCGCGCGATTCAGCAGATCGGCCGGATCGTGGAGGCCAACAAGGACGCGCTCGCGCGCGTGATGACCGGCGAGATGGGCAAGCCGATCGCCGAGTCGCGCGGCGAGGTGCAGGAGGTGATCGACACCTGCGACTTCTTCCTCGGCGAGGGCCGGCGCCTGTACGGCCAGACGGTGCCGTCAGAGATGGCCGACAAGCAGCTGTTCACCTTCCGCAACCCGGTCGGCGTGGCCGCGATCGTGACCGCCGGCAACTTTCCGACCGCGGTACCCGCCTGGTACATCATCCCGGCGCTGCTGTGCGGAAACGCCGTGGTTTGGAAGCCCGCCGAGTACACCCCGGAGACCGGCGCGGCGCTGACCGCACTGCTCCAGGCCGGCGGCCTGCCCGACGGCGTGCTGAACATGGTCGTGACCGACGGCGAGGCCAGCTTCGCCGGCCTCGAGCAGGCACTCGACCGAGGCCTTGTGGACAAGGTCGGCTTCACCGGCTCGAGCGCGGTCGGCGCGCGCATCGGCGAGCTGTGCGGGCGCCACCTGCAGTCGCCCTGCCTGGAGCTGGGCGGCAAGAACCCGCTGGTGGTGATGGCCGATGCCGACCTCGACCTGGCCGTCGAGGGCGCGCTGTTCAGCGGCTTCGGAACCGCCGGTCAGCGCTGTACATCGATGGGAACCGCGATCGTCCACGAGTCGGTCTACGACGACTTCCTGGAGCGCTTCACGCGTGCCACCGAGCAGGCGGTGGTCGGCGATCCCTTCGGCGACGTGCTCTACGGCCCGATGATCAGCCAGCGCTTCGCGGACCGGTTCGAGGAGTTCCTCGGCCTCGTCGAGGACCACCACGCGGTGTCGGGCTCGACCGCCACCGGACGGATCACCGCCGACAACCCGCGCGAGGGCTTCGAGGGCGACCCGGCCGGTGGCCTCTACTACCACCCCACGATCGCGGCCGGCGTGACCTCCGACGACGCGATCTACGCCACCGAGACGTTCGGCCCGCTGGTGGGCGTGGCCCGCTTCGGCGACTTCGACGAGGCGGTCGAGCTGGCCAACGGCCACGGTTACGGGCTGTCGGCGGCGATCTACACCGGCAACGCCACCGACGCGTTGCGCTTCCGCGAGCGCGTCGGCGCCGGCATGCTGTCGGTCAACAACTCGACCTCGGGCGCCGAGGCCCACCTGCCGTTCGGCGGCAACGGCCGCTCGGGCAACGGCTCGCGCCTGTCGGGCATTTGGGTGCTGGACCAGTTCACCCGCTGGCAGTCGATGAACTGGGACTACGCCGGCAAGCTCCAGAAGGCGCAGATGGACATCGACGACGTCGAGGCCGACCTGGACTTCCGGCTGGGCTGACCTCGCAGGAGGATCAGCGGCCGGCGTCCAGCCGCGCGCTGATGGCCGCGGCCGCCTGGTCGAACACCGCCGGGTCACCAAGCAGCTGAAAGCGGTAGTTGGCGGCAGTGCCGAGCGCGTCGATCTCGAACGCCAGCTGGTCGACGTCACGCACTCCGGTCAGGGCACTGAGCTCGCGCGCCAGCAGGTCCAGCCAGCGGCGCGTGCCCTTGACCACGACCTGACGCACGGGGCCGTCGTCACGCGACCCGAACTCGGTGCGCACCTCGCTGAAGAAGCACCCGCCGCGGAAGACGTCCGTGCGCATGTAGCGCAGCCACCCCGCCACGAGCGCGTCCACCCGCTCGCGGCCGGGCTCGTACTCGCGCGGGGGGAGGACCACCTCGGCCAGGAAGCGCTCGCGCGCGTGAAAATAGGTCGCCACCTGCAGCTCCTCCTTCGAGCCGAAGTGGGCGAACAGGCCGCTCTTGCTCATGCCGGTGGCCGCCGCCAGCCGGCCGATCGTGAGCCCTTCGAGCCCGTCAACGGACGCCAGGTCGGCCGCCGTGTTCAGGATCGAGGCGCGGGTGCGCCGGCCGCGCGTGCGGCGGCCATCCTCGTGCTCTGTCCCGGCTTCGGACGCCATTGCCAAGAAATTAGCACGACCGTGCGTTAATCTAAAAGCACGACCGTTCGTACAAAGGAGCCGAAGCAATGCGCGAAGCAGTGATCGTCGATGCCGTCCGCACCCCCGTCGGCCGCGGCAAGCCCGGCAAGGGCGCCCTGAACCCGACCCACCCCGTCGACCTGCTCGCGCACTCGCTGCGTGCGGTGGTCGACCGCACGGGAGTCGATCCCGAGCGGATCGACGACGTGATCGGAGGATGCGTCGACCAGGTCGACGAGCAGGCCATGAACATCACCCGCTCTGCGGTGCTCGCCGCGGGGCTGCCCGAGTCGGTTCCGGCCACGACCGTGGACCGCCAGTGCGGGTCGTCCCAGCAGGCCGTCCATTTCGGCGCTCAGGGAGTGATGGCCGGCGCCTACGACATCGTCATCGCCGCGGGCGTGGAGAGCATGAGCCGCGTGCCGATGTGGTCGAACGTGTCGGGCGGCGCCGATCCGTTCGGCCCCGGCGTGGCCGCGCGATACCCCGACGGGCTGGTGCCCCAGGGCGTCAGCGCCGAGCTGATCGCCGCCAAGTGGGAGCTGCCGCGCTCCGAGCTCGACCGGTTCTCGCTGGAGAGCCACCAGCGCGCCGCCGCGGCGCAGGCCGAGGGCGCGTTCGACGACGAGCTGGTGCCGCTCGACGGGTTGGACCGCGACGAGTCGGTGCGGCCCGACAGCACGCTGGAGACGCTGGCCGCCCTCAAGCCGGCGTTCGAGGACCCGGCCGTCAAGGAGCGGTTCCCGCAGATCGACTGGAAGGTCACGGCAGGCAATTCGAGCCCTATCAACGACGGCAGCGCGGCCGTGATGATCACCACGCCGGAGGTCGCCGCCGAGCTCGGGCTGGAGCCCAAGGCGCGCCTGCACGCCTTCTCGGTGGCCGGCGACGACCCGATCATGATGCTCACCGGCGTGATCCCCGCCACCGCCAAGGTGCTCGAGAAGGCCGGCATGACGATCGCCGACATCGATCTGTTCGAGGTCAACGAGGCGTTCGCGCCGGTGGTGCTGGCGTGGCAGGCCGAGACCGGCGCGCCGCTGGACAAGGTCAACGTGAACGGCGGCGCGATCGCGCTCGGCCATCCGCTCGGCGCCAGCGGCGCGCGGCTGACCACGACGCTGGTGAACGCGCTGCGAAACCGCGACAAGCGCTGGGGCCTGCAGACCATGTGCGAGGCCGGCGGCCTGGCCAACGCGATGGTGATCGAGGCGCTCTAGGAGCTAATCGGGCTGGGGGTGGCGGTCGTGGTAGCCCTCGGTCCACGGCGCCAGGCACAGGACCAGGCGCGCGTCGGTGCGCGCCTGGACCTCGTGTCGCTCGGTGGGGTCGAAGTGCACCAGCGCGGGGGCCGCAAGCTCGGATCTCCTCGCCGTCGGCGCGCACGACCGCGTCGCCCTCGACGAGGAACACCAGCGCCCGTTCACGGACCTCATGGTCCTGCAGCAGCTCTCCGGCGGGCAGCGCCAGGGCGATCACCCGGTTGGCGCCGGGGTCGGTCCGCAGGATGCGCGGATGGTGCGGCTCCAGCTCCTCCTGGGCCAGGCGCCAGATCTCCATGCCGCAAGCGTACGACAGGCCCTTGACTTCAACCGTGCTTGAGGCCCTACGGTGGCGGGCATGACCACAACGGCCAGGACAGCCAGCGAGCAGATCACCGACGAGGTCACGTCCTGGCCCGGCGTGAGCGCCGGATACGGAAACCGCGGCGAGTTCTCGTTCAAGCTGGGCAAGCGCGAGATCGGTCACCTGCATGGCGACCACGCACTGCACATCGGGTTCCCGAAGGCTGTCTGGCACGAGCTGCACGATCAGGGCCGGATCGACTACCACCCGGTGTTTCCGGGCAAGGTCGGCTGGGCTTCCAGGCGGATCGCCGACCAAGGCGACGTTGACGACGTGATCGCGATGCTGCGGCTCAACTACGACCGCGGAATCGAGAAGCACGGCGTCCCCGGCTAGCGATGTGGGGTGGATTGACGGTCATAGTGACCGTCAATCCACCCCACATCGCGGGGGGCGCGTGTGGCAGTGTCCCGCGCATGCGCGCGCTTCAGATCTCCGAGCTGACCGGCCCCCGTGGCCTGACCGTCACCGAGCTTCCGGACCCGGGGCCCGAGCACCAGATGACCCCCGGCGAGGGCGTGGTGATCGACGTGCACGCGGCCGGGGCGGCGTTCCCGGACGTGCTCCAGACGCGCGGCGAGTACCAGTTCAAGCCGCCGCTGCCATTCGTGCCCGGCGCCGAGGTGGCCGGCGTGGTACGCGAGGCGTCGGCCGGCGCGAGCGTGTCCGCAGGCGACCGCGTGGCCGCCTGCACCTACCTCGGCGGTTTCGCCGACGTGGCCGTGGCGCCGGCGCACATGACGTTCCCGCTGGACGACGCGCTGGACTTCGAGCAGGGCGCCAGCCTGATCTTCAACTACCACACGGTGGTGTTCGCGCTGACCATCCGCGGCCGGCTCCAAGCCGGCGAGCGGGTGTTGGTGCACGGCGCCGCGGGCGGCGTCGGCTCGGCCGCGCTCCAGGTGGCCAAGGGCCTGGGCGCCGAGACCGTCGCGGTGGTATCCAGCGACGAGAAGGCGGCGGTGGCCGAGCGGGCCGGCGCCGATCTCGTGGTCCGCTCCGGCGATGCGTGGAAGGACGCGGTCAAGGAGTCCGGCGGCGTCGATCTGGTGCTCGACCCGGTCGGCGGCGACCGCTTCACCGACAGCCTGCGTTGCCTGCGCGAGGCCGGGCGCGTGGTTGTCGTGGGCTTCACTGGCGGCTCGATCCCCGAGGTCAAGGTCAACCGACTGCTGCTGAACAACACCGAGGTGATCGGCGCCGGTTGGGGCGCATGGGTCATGCCCAAGCCGGAGGCCACGGCGGCGATCAACGCCCAGCTGGACGAGCTGGTCACCTCCGGTGCGGTGCGCCCGATCGTGGGCGCGTCATTCCCGCTCGAGCAGGCCGCGGAGGCGCTGGAGCTGATCGACGGCCGCGGCGCCACCGGCAAGGTCGTGCTGACCACCGGCCGCTAGCCGGCCAGGGCAACCGCCAGGTCCAGCAGCGCCTCGTCGCCGCCCGGCCAGCCGATCAGCGACAGCCCCGCGGGGACGGTCACCTGCGGCAGGCCCGACAGGCCCGCGACGCAGGTCAGCCGCAAGGTGCGGGTGCGGAACGACTCGACCTCCGCCTCACCCGCGTCGATTTCAAGCGGGCCGCACGGAACGGTGGGTAGCGCGATCACGGTCCCCGGCCGGGCGATCGCGCGAACCTGGCGGCTGGCCTCGGCGCCCACCTCGCGCGCGAGCGCGGCGTCCTGCTCCGTTACCGTCGCGGCCACGGCCATCCGCTCGCGCACGCCCGGGCCGAGCGCCGGCCGCACGCGCGTGACGAACTCGCCGTAGGTCTGCCAGACCTCGTACGCCTGGACCACCCGGAACGCGCCGCGCCAGCCGTCTAGGCCCGCTTCCCGGGCGATCGCCCCACGGTCGGGCGCCGGAAGCGACTCAAGCGCGTGCTCCGCCGCCTCCCCCACCTCCGGGTCGGCCTCGTCGAACGCGTCCTCGGCGACGACCACCCGCACCACGTCCGCGGACACGGCGCCGTCTCCCGGCAGCAGCACGGGCCCGGCGGCTGCCAGGGTGGCGGCGTCGGCGGCCATCCACCCCGCCACGTCGAACGACGGCGCCATCCGCCGGCAGCCGCCCATCGGCACACGGCCGTGCGTTGGTCTTAGTCCGTACAGGCCGCAGAACGCCGACGGGACGCGGATCGAGCCACCGGTGTCGGTGCCCAAGCCGATCTCGCACGCCCCGCCCGCCGTCGCGGCCGCCGACCCGCTGGACGAGCCACCGGGGATCCGCCCCGGGGCGCGCGGGTTCACCGGCGTCCCGTAGTGCGCCGAGATGCCGCTCAGGCTGTAGAAGAACTCGTCGCAGACGGTCTTGCCGGCCACCGTCGCGCCGGCGTCCAGCAGGGCGGCCACCGCGGCGGCGTGCCCGCTCGCCGGCTCCTGCTCGGCCAGCCACTCGGGGCTTCCGGCGCCGGTGCGCTCGCCCGCGATGTCATAGGAGTCCTTGACCCCCACGCGCAGCCCGGCGAGCGGGCCGCCGGCCGCGCCGGCGACCGGCGCCGCCAGATCGTGTGGCACGAACCAGCTCTGGCGGTCGGAGTCCGGCAATGCCCCCGGCAGGATTCGAACCTGCGACCCGCTGCTTAGAAGGCAGCCGCTCTAATCCCCTGAGCTACGGGGGCGCGCCACCGATTATCGCGCCACGTCGGCGGTAAGCGCGCACCGCGTGACGGTTCGCGCACACGAAGTCGCCACGCAGGCTCCCGCTGAGGCGGGTCAGTCGGGCGCGGGGCCTGCGTCGCGCGCCGCAAGCTGGGCTTCCAGCAGGCGCTTGGCATCTGCCATTCGCTGGTTGCCCTCCTGGATGGCGGCCCGGGCCCGCTGCAGGGACGCCGGGCTGCGGCGCATGGTCAGCGCCGCGTTGGCCTCGTCGTAGACGGCCAGGGCGCGCTCATACGCGGCCCGGCCCTCGGGGTCGGCGTCGGGCATCGACACGTCCAGGTCCAGCTCACGGATCTGGTCGCCCAGCGCCACGACCTCCTTGCGGAACGCGTCGCGCTCCTCGGCCAGCACCTCGGCCTCCTCGCGTCGCCGGCGCCGGATGCGCAGGACGATCCACCCCGCCCCGATCACGAACGGCAGCGCCACCGCCGCGGCGATGATCAGCAGCACGAGCTTGAAGGTGCCCACGATCGAGTCCGTGGACTCGTCGAGATCGGGCAGCGACGTGGACGGCGCCGACCGGGTACGTCCGGCGCCGAGGTCGCCGGACGCGCCCGGGTCGACCTTGGCGATGCCCTCGATGCCCGCCGACAGCCGGTCGGCCAGGCTGGAGTCGTTGTTGTCCTGCACGCCCTTGCGCAGCGCGTCGGTGGCCGGCTCGACCGGGGCGTACGAGGTGATCAGGTGGATGCCGGGGCCGCCGACAACGATCAGGTTGCCCTTGGCCTCGAGGTCGCGGTCGATCGCCTTCGCCAGCTCGGTCAGCCCGCCGGCGCGTTCGGCGGTCGCCGCCGGCACCACCGCCACCTTCACGCGGCCTACGTCCTGGCGCGCGATCTGGATCCGCAGCCGGCCCTGTTCCGCGGCGGTCAGCGTAGGCTGCGAGCCGTCCTCCACGTAGACCGGGTCCCTGGCCAACGCGGCCGCGATCGCCGCCGGCGTGGCAGCCTCTCCTACGGCGGCGGGCAGGAGCACGAAGAGGGCCACGGTGGTGGCGACGGCGCGCACGCGCGCAGCCTCCCATACGCCGCCCGGGACCGCCGGTAGCCTCGCCGCCGTGGGCTCGCTCCTGGCGCAAGTCGTGCCGCTGGCGGCCGGAGCCGCCGTCAGCCCGGGGCTGCTGGCGCTCCAGATGCTCAACCTCTCGCGACCCACCGCCCCGATGGCGAGGGCCTGGTCGGTGCTCGCGGGCGCGGCTGCCGTGGTGGCGCTCGTGTCGATCGGCTCGCTGTTCGTGACCGTCGGCCTTGGCGACCTGGGCCGCAACGAGGCGCTCCGGGACGTGGTGCGGCTGGTGGCCGCGGTCGTCCTGGTCGGCGTGGCCGCGTACGAGCTGAGGCAACCGGCCCAGCCACCGGAGCGGCATGCCGAGCGCCCGGACGCCGACCGCCGCCGCGGCGGCCTGTACACGACCTCCGCGGGCCTCGGCGCCGCCCTGATCGCGCCGAACATGGCGCTGTATGTGCCGGCCGCCCACGAGATCGCCCGCTCGGGGGTCTCCGCGCCCGGCAAGCTGGGTGCACTCGTCGTCTGCGCCGCTATCGCCCTGGTGGCGGTTGCCGGCCCGCCCGTGGCCGTATCCCTGCTCGGCGACCGCGCGCGGCCGGCCCTCGCCGCCCTGAACCGGTTCGTCACCCGCAACAGCCGCGTGGTCACGATCGTTGCCTGCCTCGGCTTCGCGGTGTACCTGACCACCACCGGCATCGACGGCCTCGCCGGGTAGGCTCGCCGGGTCGTGGACTCACTCCTGTCGCAGGTCCTCCCCCTCGCGGCCGGGGCCGCCGTAAGCCCGGCGCTGCTGACGCTGCAGCTGCTGACGCTGGCCAAGGGCGGATCGTCGCTGAAGCGCGCCTGGGCGATCGCCGCGGGCGCGGCGCTCGTGCTGGCCGTCGAGGCCGTGCTGGCGGCATCGCTGGCCGTGAGCACCGGCGGCTCGGGCACCACGCCCGACTGGAAGTCCGCGGTCAAGCTCGCCGCCGCCATCGCGCTGCTGGTGATCGCCGTCCGGAATCTCAGGAAGCCGCCCGCGCCGCCCAAGGAGGACGCACCCGAACGCGGCACCGGCGGAGGACGCGCCTTCGGCCTTGGCGTGGTGCTCATGGCCACCAACGTGACCACGCTGGCGCTGTACTTCCCGATGGTCCACGAGATCAGCACCGACGACGCCTCTCTGACAACCAGGCTCGCGGTGTTCGCGATCGCTTTCGCGATCGTGCTGATCCCGGCCGCCGGGCCGCCGCTGGCGGTCGCCGCGCTTGGCGAGCGCGGCCAGTCCGGGCTGGCGCGCCTGAACGGGTTCGTGACCGCGCATCACCAGACGATCAACGCCACCGTGTGCTTCCTGTTCGCGGCGGTGCTCGGCGTGCCGGCGCTGGAGGACCTGCTGTAGGCATCGGGGTGCCCGGATTCGAACCGGGAACCTCGCGCCCCCAAAGCGCGCGCGCTACCAGGTTGCGCCACACCCCGAGCAGCCCACTGTAGACCCCGTCGCTGCATTAGGGTGCGCGCCCATGGCCGAGGTCAAACCGCTCCGCGCACTGCACTACGACCCCGCGATCGTCGGCTCGCTCGAGGCGGTGATCGCGCCGCCCTACGACGTGATCGACGCCGAGCTGCGGACGCAGCTGCTCGGCCAGAGCGCGAAGAACGTGGTCGAGATCGACCTGCCCGAGTCGCCCGGCGGCGGCGACATCTACGAGCACGCGGCGCAGACCCTCGAGGGGTGGCGCGCCGACGGCACCGTGGTCCAGGACGAGGAGCCCGCGTACTGGGTGCTCGAGCAGGACTACACCGCGCCGGACGGTTCCGAGCGCCGGCGGCGGGGCTTCTTCGCGCGCGTGCGCGTGGAGGACTACGGGCCCGGCCGGATCCGGCCGCATGAACGCACGCACCCGGGGCCCAAGGAGGACCGGCTGCGCCTGACGCGCGCGACCAAGGCCAACCTGTCCCCCATCTTCAGCCTGTTCCCCGACCCCGGTGAGCGCGCCGGAAAGGTGATCGAGGCTGTGGTGGCCGCTGAGCCGTTCGCGCGTGCCGCCGACCACGAGGGAACCCGGAACGCGCTCTGGCGGGTCAGCGACCCGGGTGCCGTCGCCGAGCTGGAATCGGCGCTGGCCGAGGCCGAGCTGCTGATCGCCGACGGCCATCACCGCTACGAGACCGCGCGCGTGTACGCGGACGAGATCGGCGGCGAGGGCGATCACCGCTACGTGATGATGTTCCTGGTCTCGCTGAGCGACCCCGGCCTGCTGGTGTTCCCGACGCACCGGCTGCTGACCGGCCTCAAGGACGACGCGCTCAAGCAGGAGGCCATCCGCGACACGCTGACTCAGGACTTCGACCTCGAGGAGATCCCGGCCGAGCGGCTGGAGCCCGAGGCCGACGACGAGCGCGTGCGCATGGGCTACATGGACTCGTTTCACAAGCAGGCGTACGCGCTGGCGCTGAAGGACCAGTCGATCGCCGACGAGGTCCTCTCCGACAAGCCCGCCCCCTACCGGCGGCTCGACACGGCGGTATTGGAGGCGCTGGTGCTCAAGGGCGCGCTCGGCATGAGCGAGGACGACATCTCGCACCTGCACGGGCTGGGCTACTCGAAGGACTTCGCCGACGCGCGCGAGGCGGTCGAGTCCGGCCGCGCCGACGCCGGCTTCTTCATGCGCGCCACGCCGGTCGATCAGGTCAGGGAGGTTGCGGAGGCCGGCGAGTCGATGCCGCCGAAGTCGACGTACTTCTATCCAAAGGTGCCGACCGGCCTACTGTTCAACCCGCTGTGAAGATCTATACGAAGAAGGGCGACGACGGCACCACCGGGCTCTGGTACGGCGGCCGCGTCGAGAAGGACTCGCCGCGGCCCGAGGCGTACGGCTCTGTCGACGAGGCGGCGTCGGCGCTTGGAGTGGCGCGCGCCGCGGCCGAGCGCGAATCCGAGGTCTACCTCGACATCCTGCTGATCCAGGAGGAGCTGTTCATCGCCGGCGCGGAGCTGGCCACCGCGCCCGAGGCCTCCGAGCGGCTCGAGGCCGGCGTGTCGAAGCTGACGGCGGAGATGGTGACGCGGCTCGAGCAGCTGATCGACCGCTACATGGACCGCGTGGACCTGCCGCCGAAGTTCGTGATTCCCGGTGGGTCGGAGCTGTCGGCGCGGCTGGACGTGGCGCGCTCGTTCGTGCGCCGGGCCGAGCGGCGGGTCGAGTCGCTGAACCGCGCCGGCGAGCTTGCCGACGATACGGTGCTGACGTACCTCAACCGCTGCTCGGACGCGGTGTACGCCATGGCCCGCTTCACCGACGACGACAACCCCGAGCTGTTCAAGGGCCGCGACGCATCGAACAGGAAGGACTCGCCCAGTTGAGAGCAACCGCACACCGCTCCGGCGGCACCCTGAAACACCATTTGGAGATCGGCGGCCACCGGCTGGTGGCCGACGAGCCCGCCGAGCAGGGCGGCACCGACGCCGGCCCAAGTCCGGAGGAACTGCTGGCGGCCAGCCTGGCCTCGTGCAGCGCGATCACGATGGAGATGTACGCCAACCGCAAGGGCTGGGACGTCGGCGACGTGGTCGTGGAAGTCGAGTACGAGCCCGCCCACCGCGGCTCGCCCACGAAGTTCACGATGGACGTGAAGCTGCCGGCAGGACTGCCCGAGGACCAGCGCGACAAGCTGATGCAGATCGTGGCCAAATGCCCCGTGCATCGCACGCTGGAGGGCGAGGTCATGTTCGAGGAGCAGGTCTCGCTGGTCTAGGCGCTCGCGCGCCGCTCCCACATCTCGATCGCGCCCAGCGGCCGGTATCCGAGGCGCTCGTACACCGGACGGCCGGCGGCCGAGGCGATGAGCGTGGTGGTGCGCTGCCCGCGCTCGCGTGCGGCCGCCAACGCGCCGGCCAGAAGCCTTCCCGCCAGCCCCTGCCGCTGGGCCTCGGGGCGCGTGGCCACCAGGCCCACGTGGCAGTCGCGGCCGACGTCAAGGGTGACCGCGCACGCGTTGTCAGCTGCCATGTAGGTGCGCAAGCCGGGCCGGTCGAGGCCGGCAGCGAGCGCCACGGTGAACGAGCCTTCATAGCCGTAGGCGGCGTCGTTGATGGGGCCGACGCGAGTGGTGTCGGTGCTTTCCTCGGCCACCACGGCCTCCGCCGCGGCGTCCAGGGACATGCCCATCGCCTGCGGCGCTCCGTCCAGGCGATGGCCCGCCGCGCGTAGCAGCTCCGCCGCGACCCGGTCGGCCTCCGGGACCCACACGGTCCAGGCACGCACCCCGGCCCGTTCGTAGGCGGCGGCCGCGGCGGGGAGCGCCTGTTCCAGCGCCGCGGTGTCGCGATAGGAGAGGCTGTTGAGCACCGACCGGTCGGGGCAGGCAGCGATGATGGCGGCGCTGTAGCCGGGCCCCGTGAGCTCGCGCTCGGCGACGGCAGCGAAGAAGGAGCGGTTGCCCTGGTAGGTCTGGGCTAGGAGCCGGCCGTCCTGCACCGCCCGATAATACGCCCGGTGCCCTCCTCCGCCGAACTCCGCGACCTGCTGCTGACACCCGAGGCCGCGGCCGCGATGGACGCGCCCGGCAAGACCGATGCGGCGGTGCTGATCGCGCTCTACTGGCGCGGCGGAGAGCTGGTGACGGTGTTCACCGAGCGTCGCCACGACCTGGACAAGCACGCTGGCGAGATCTCGTTTCCGGGCGGCCGCCAGGACGAGCCCGACGAGGACCTCCGCGCGACGGCGCTGCGCGAGGCGCGTGAGGAGATCGGCCTGCCCGAGGACGCCGTCGAGCTCGTCGGCGCGCTGCCCCCGGTGGGCACGTTCGTGACCGGCTACCGCGTCTACCCGTTCGTGGGCCTGATCGAGCCCGGCCACACGTGGGCGCCGCAGGAGACCGAGGTCGAACGGGTGCTGGAGTTCTCGCTGCCCGAGCTGGTGGCGGGCCACGAGATGAAGCGGCTTGTGCGCAAGGGCGTGCCGATCAAGACGCCGACGTACACCGTCGACGGCACGCTGGTGTGGGGCGCGACGGGCCGCATGGTCCAGCTGCTGCTGGAGCGGCTGGCGCCCATGTTGGGCTGACACGCCCCCGGCCGGGTACCCACGGACAATGGACGAGGCCTACGGCCCCGACGGCGCACCACGCCCGCTGTACGAGCCGCTGCTGGCGGCCCTGGCCGAGCGCGACCTGGAGGCGGACGGCCGCGCGGTTGCGGCCGCGCTGGCCGAGGACGGGGTGGCCTTCGGCGCCGGCGATGAGCGCCGTCCGTTCAAGGTGGACCCGGTGCCACGACTGATCGGCTCCGAGGAGTGGACCGCCACCTGTGCCGGACTGACCCAGCGCGCCCGCGCCCTGGCTGCCTTCCTGGCCGACGTCTGCGGTGACGGCCGGATCATGGACGCCGGCGTGGTGCCGGCGCGCGTGATCGAATTGGCCGCCTACCACGAACCCGACGCGCACGGCGTGGAGGTACGGCCGGCCGGCTTCCTCGCGGGCCTGGACCTGGTCCGCGGCGACGATGGCGAGCTGCGCGTGCTCGAGGACAACACGCGAACCCCGTCGGGTGTCACGTACGCCACCGGCGCCCGCCGCGCGGTCGACCGGGTACTCGGCGAGGTCGCGCCGCGCGGACGGCTGCCGGCAACCGACGTGTTCGCGCTCGCGGCCTCCTTGCTCGTACGCAGCGCGCCCGACGGCGCCGCCGGTGACCCGTTCGTGGTCGTGGTCTCCGACGGCCCGTCCAACAGCGCCTGGCACGAGCACCGGCAGCTGGCCGTCCACATGGGACTGCCACTGGTCACCCCCGCGGACCTGAGCCTGCGCGGCGATCGGCTGTGCGCGCGTGTAGAGGGTGACCGGCCCCGGCACGTGGACGTGGTCTACCGCCGCACCGACGAGGACCGCCTGCACGACAGCCAGGGACGGCCCACCTGGCTGTACGAGTTGCTGCTGCCGGCGGTGCGGGCGGACACGCTCACGGTGGCCAACCCGCTCGGCTCGGGCGTGGCCGACGACAAGCTCGTGCATGCCTACGTCGAGGCGATGGTCGGCTTCTACCTGGGCGAGGAGCCCCTGCTGCACTCGGTGCGCACCTTCGACCTCGGCGACTCCGGCCAGCGCGCCGAGGCGCTCGAGCGCCTGGGCGAGATGGTGGTCAAGCCCCGCGACGGATATGGCGGCGAGGGCGTGGTGCTCTGCCCCCTCTGCTCCGCCGAGGAGCTGCGCCAGGCGGAGGCGATGGTCCGCGATCGGCCGGACTCGTTCGTGGCCCAGGAGATGGTGGCGCTGTCCACGCACCCCACCGTTGTGAGCGGGCGGCTGGTACCTCGTCATGTCGACCTGCGACCGTTCGTGCTCGGAGGTGACCGAGAATCCGCCGTCGCGCCGGCAGCCCTGACCCGGGTCGCCCTGCGTGAGGGCGAGATGGTGGTCAACAGCTCTCGCGACGGAGGAGGCAAGGACACGTGGGTGATGGGATGAGGCCGCTGATCGCAGTCACGACCTCGGAGATGCGCGGCAAGGAGGGGCACGAGCAGACCCCACACGGTGAGCCCCCGAGCAAGGAGCTGGCCCTGGGCCTGAGCTATCCCCGCTCGGTCGAGGCGGCCGGCGGCATCCCACTCGTGGTCCCGCCCATGGGCGCCGAGACGATCGCGCCGCTGCTTGAGCAGGTCGCAGGCGTCTGCCTGTCGGGCGGACCGGACCTGGACCCCGCCCTCTACGGGGCGGAGCTTGACCCCAACGCCGGGCCGGTCGACTCCGAGGTCGACCGCTTCGAGGTCGCGCTGGCCCGCCACGCCGGCACCCTCGGCCTGCCCGTGCTGGCCATCTGCCGCGGCGCCCAGACCCTGAACGTTGCGCGCGGCGGCACGCTGCACCAGCACCGTGAGGACCACCGCCAGACCGAGCCCGGGACCGAGGTCACCCATGCCGTCACGATCGAGGCAGGCAGCCGGCTGGCCGAGCTGATGGGCGCGACCACGGCGCAGGTCAACTCCTTCCACCACCAGGTCATCGACCGCCTCGGCGACGGGCTCCGGCCCGTGGCCTGGTCCGACGACGGCCTGATCGAGGGCGTGGAGGACGACGGCCGGGACTTCTTCGTGGGCGTGCAGTGGCACGCCGAGACGCTGACCCACCGGCCGGAGCACGCCGCCCTCTTCGAGGGGCTCGTGCGGTTCGCCCGGCGCCCGCGCCGGGTACGAAGCGCGGCATGACCGAACTCCCGGACTGGGCCGAATGGAAGTCCGGGAGCGAGTACACGCTTGGCGTCGAGGAGGAGACCATGCTCCTCAACCCCGACGACTGGTCGCTGGCCCAGCAGATGGACCGGGTGCTGCCGACCCTGTCGCGAGAGCTCTCGGAGCACGTGACGCCCGAGACGCACCGCTCGGCGCTGGAGCTGGGCACGGGAGTCCACCAGACCGTCTCCGCCATGGCGGGTGAGCTCCTGGGTCTGCGCCGCAGGCTGAGCGAAGAGCTGGACCCGCTGGGCCTGCGCTGCGCCAGCTCGGCCACCCACCCGTTCACGGTTTGGCACGACACGGTGATCTCCAGCGGCTCCCGCTATGAGCAGGTCTACGGCTCGATGCGCGAGCTGGCGCGGCGTGAGCCGACCTTTGCCATGCACGTTCACGTGGGCCTGCCCGACCCCGAGACCGCCATGCGGCTGGCCAACCGGATGCGCTCGCACCTGCCGCTGCTGCTGGCGCTCTCGGTGAACTCACCGTTCTGGCAGGGGCGTGACTCCGGCCTGGCGTCGGCCCGCACGCCCGTGTTCCAGGCCTTCCCCAGGGTCGGCATCCCGCGGGCGTTCGACAGCTATGAGGACTGGGTTGCGACGGTGGACCTGCTGATCCGCTGCCAGGCCTTCTCCGAGCCCACCTTCCTGTGGTGGGACGTGCGCCCGCAACCGAAGTTCGGCACGGTGGAGGTGCGGATCATGGATGCCCAGATCACCGTGCCCGAGACCGCGGCGCTGGTGGCGCTGGTGCAGTGCATCGCGCGCCTCGAGACGCTGGAGGGATACGCCCCGGACATCCTGGTCGATACCGACGAGGTGCTGACGGAGAATCGGTTCATCGCCGCCCGCGACGGCATGCAGGGCGCCCACATCGACCCGGTGGGCGAGCGTTGCGTGCCGGTGACCGACCTGTTGGACGCGCTGCTCGAGCGCTGCCGCCCGCACGCACAGGACCTGGGCTGCGACGCGGAGCTGGAGCCGATCGCGTGGATGGCCCAGGCGCCCGGCGCCCGCCGTCAGCTCAACGTCGCCCGCCGCGCGCGGAGGCTCCCGGGACTGGTCGAGCATCTGGCCGACGCGTTCGTGCAGGAGCGCTTCGCCGGTCCCGAGGCGGGTCCGGGCCGGGTGCCGGGCGCGGCGGCTGAGTTGCAGCAGGGCTGACCGGCGGCTAATGCTCGCCCGCCCCCGCGTCGATGGGGTGGCCATGGAACCGCGCAGCGGGCAACCGCGCCTCTCGCTGGGCGACCTGGTCGCCGGCGCCGGCGCGCTGGCGCTCCTGGTCTCGTTGTGGCGTCCCTGGTACGAGCTGCGGATTCCCGATGAGCTGATCGCCCAGGCCCGCGCCTTCACCTCGCGGATGGGTGAGCTCGGGCCCTATGCCCAGCAGGGGATCGATCAGCTCCAGGCCCAGGGCGCGTTCCCCGTGACCGCCTGGCAGGTCTTCGAAGAGGCCGACACCGTGCTCGCGGTGACAGCCGGCCTGACGCTCGGCCTGGTGCTGCTGAACGCCGTCGGCGCGCTGTTGCCGCGGCTTGACGGAGTGCTGGTGCTGGCCGGCCTCGTGGCCGCCGTCGTGGTGGTGTTCCGGATCGCGAGCCCGCCGGGCGCCGATGTCCCGATCGGCGCAGACCTGCTGCACCCGGCCGCCGGCGCGTACATCGCCCTCGCGGGTGCGCTACTGATGGCCGGTGGCGGCGTGCTGGCCGTGACCGGGCGGGGCGCGCGGACCCCGCCGGCCCGCCGGCGCAGCCACTCGCGGCGAACCAGGTCAAGATCTGGGACGCCTCCTAGCCCGACAGGACGCTGTCCACGGCGCCAAGGGCGCGCTGGACCCAGGCCGCGCGATCGGCCGGGGGCTCGTCCACCACCGCGACCGGCATGGCGTGCACGGGCCCGGCGCTCCGCACCAGGTCCGCGCCGGCGGCCAGCAGCTCAGGATCGACACCGCCCGCCGCCTCGTACACCAGGCCGCGTACGCCGCTGTCGACCAGCTTGGCCAGCAGGCTCTCGAGGCGGTCGCCATGCAGCGGCGCCACATCGTCGCCCGAGGCGGTGCCCATCAGCCAGCAGACCACGGTCACGCCCGCCAACAGCGGCAGCAGTGTGCCGAGCCGGTCGGGATCGGCAACCGCGCCTTCGGCACCGGCGGCCTCGATCTCGGTCAGCCGGCTCGCATCGCGCGTGGTCCCGCGCACGGCGTGGCCGGCGTCGGCCAGCTGGCGCGCCAGCTCCTGGCCGCGGCAGCCGCAGCCGACGATCAGGACACGCGCCACCGCCGAGCTACTCGTCGAGGCCGGCCTGCTCGCGGCGCCAGCGCTCGTCCTCCTGGACCTGGGCCTGCACGCCTTCCTCGCTGATCTCCGGCCGGCCGCTGGCCCGCCTGCGCGCGTTCTGGGCCTCGATCATCTGCTCCACGTCCTCGACCTCCAGCTCTGCCTCCAGCTCGGGTGAGCGCGTCGGCTTCCAGTCCACCTGCTCGGCGCCCGAGCCGGGGTAGTACTTGCCGATGGCGAGGAAGATCAGGAAGACCACGACGAAGGCCCCGAGCACGAACAGGCTGAACTCGTCCATTGACGGAGCCTAGCCGGGTACGCCGTCGGCGAGCCCCTGCGCGAGCCTGGCGCGAACGCAGCCTCCCTGGCGTGCTCTGCACGTGGGCAGGCGAGGGCGACGCCAAGCGTGTCCAGACGCCGCCGATAGGCTCGGACGAGTGCGCCAGGCGGTGATCATCGACTACGTCCGCACGCCCTTTGGCCGCTACGCGGGCGCGCTGTCCGGTGTGCGCCCGGACGACCTGGCTGCCACGGTGGTCGCCGAGGCGGTGCGCCGGATCGAAGCCGACCCCGCCGGCGTCGACGAGGTGCTGCTCGGCGCGACCAACCAGGCCGGCGAGGACAACCGCAACGTGGCGCGCATGGCCACTCTGCTGGCGGGCTTCCCGGTCGAGGTGCCCGCCGCGACCGTGAACCGCCTGTGCGCCTCGGGGCTCGAGGCGGTCAGCCAGGCGGCGCGCGCGGTGCGCTGCCACGAGGGCGATCTGATCCTGGCCGGCGGGGTGGAGTCGATGTCCCGCGCCCCGATGGTCACCGCCAAGCCCGAGCGCGGCTTCCCGCGCGGCGGCATGGAGCTCCAGGACACAACGATCGGCTGGCGGTTCGTGAACCCGCGGATGGAGCAGCTGCACGGCACCGACTCGATGGGCGAGACGGCCGAGAACGTGGCCGACCGCTACGACGTCTCGCGCGATGACCAGGACGCGTTCGCGCTGGAGTCGCACCGGCGCGCGGTGGCCGCGGCCAAGGCCGGCTTCTTCGACGGCGAGCTGGTGGCCGTCGAGGACGTGGAGGCCGACGAGGGCCCGCGGGCGGACTCCTCGATCGAGCGCCTGGGCAAGCTGCGCGCGATCTTCCGCGAGGGTGGCAGCGTCAGCGCCGGCAACTCGTCGCCGATCAACGACGGCGCCGCGTGCGTGGTGGTGGCCAGCGAGGAGCGCGCTCGGCAGATGGGCGCCGAGCCGCTGGCACGAGTCGTGGCCACCGGCGCCGCTGGCGTGGACCCTGCGTACATGGGTGTCGGGCCGATCCCCGCCACGCGGCTGGCGCTGGAACGCGCCGGTTTGTCGCTCGACGACATCGACCTCGTGGAGCTCAACGAGGCCTTCGCCTCCCAGGCTGCTGGCCTGCCAGCGCGAGCTCGGGATCGACCACGACAGGCTGAACGTGAACGGCGGCGCGATCGCGATCGGCCACCCACTCGGCGCCTCCGGCGCGCGCTTGATCGGCACGCTCGCGCGCGAGCTGCGCCGCCGCGGCGGCCGCTATGGCGTCGCCACGATGTGCATCGGCGTGGGCCAGGGCATGGCAACGGTGATAGAGAACCCGGCGGCATGATCGATTTCGAGCTGACCGACGAGCAGAAGCTCATCCGCGACACGGCGCGCGAGTTCGCCGACAACGAGATCGCCCCGCGCGCACGCGAGAACGACCGCGCCGAGAAGTACGACGCGGAGCTCACGGCCAAGATGGCCGAGCTGGGCTTCATCGGGCCGATCCTGCCCGAGGAGTACGGCGGCCGCGGGATCGACTACCGCACCTACGGGCTGATCGTGGAGGAGATCGGGCGGGTGGACTCGTCCGCGCGGACCGTGATCAGCGTCTGCACCTCGCTGTTCGGCTCGGCGATCGCCCGCTGGGGCGACGAGGAGCAGAAGCAGCGGATCATCCCCGGGCTGACCGACGGCACCGGCCTCGGCTGCTTCGGCCTGACCGAGCCCGACAGCGGCAGCGACGCCGCGTCGCTGAAGACGCGTGCCGAGAAGACCGACGGCGGCTGGAAGCTGACCGGCCAGAAGCAGTGGATCTCGCTCGGCAACGTGGCCAGGTGGGCGCTGATCTTCGCTCAAACCGATCCGAGCAAGGCACACAAGGGCCTGGCCGCGTTCGTGGTGCCGACCGACGCCGACGGGTTCTCGAGCAGCGAGATCCACGGCAAGCTCGGGCTCAAGGCCTCCGACACCGCCGAGCTGGCGCTCGACGGCGTCGAGGTCGGCGACGACGCGCTGCTCGGCGAGGTCGGCGACGGCTTCAAGGTGGCCATGACATCGCTGGACTCGGGCCGCTTCAGCGTGGCCTCGGGCTGCGTGGGCATCTGTCAGGGCTGCCTCGATGCGTCGGTGGCCTACGCCAAGGAGCGCACCCAGTTCGACCGCCCGCTGGCAGCGTTCCAGCTGGTGCAGGCGCTGATCGCCGACATGGTCCTGGACACCGAGGCCGGCCGCTCGCTCGTCTGGAAGGCCGGCTGGCTCAAGGACCAGGGCAAGCCGAACACGCTGGAGACCTCGACCGCCAAGCTGTTCGCCACCGAGGCCGCGATCCGGACCGCCAACAACGCGATCCAGGTGCACGGCGGTTCGGGCTACGTGGACGACTACCCGGTCGAGCGCCACCTGCGCGACGCGCGCGTTGCCACCCTGTACGAGGGCACGTCACAGATCCAGAAGCTGATCATCGGTCGCGCCATGACCGGCGTGAACGCGATGTCGTGAGCGCAAGCAACCGGCTCGGCCGGATGCGCAGCGAGGATCTCTCCTGATGGCCGACCTCCCCGTCAGCAGCGAGCGCGACGACGCCGTCGGGCTGATTCGGATCGACCACCCGGCAAGCCGCAACACGCTCACTGCGCCGATGCTGGAGCTCGTGGTGGAGGCGCTGGAGGACTTCGACGCCGATCCCGCGGTGCGCTGCGTGGTGATCGCCGGAACCGGGGACGTGTTCGCCATCGGTGGCGACGTGGCCGACGCCGACCGCCAGGACCCGGCGGACCTGTGGCGGCGGCTGCGCGAGCCGCTGACCCCCACCATCGCCGCTGTGGCCGGCCAGGCCCTGGGCGGCGGCTGGGAGCTGGCGCTGAGCTGCGACATGGTGATCGCAACCGACGACGCCCAGTTCGGCCAGCCCGAGATCGCGCTGGGGCTGATCCCCGGCGGCGGCGCGACCCAGCGCCTGACGCGAGCGATCGGGCGCCAGCGCACGATGGAGATGGTGCTCACCGGCAAGCGGATCGACACGGCGGCGGCCGTACAGCTGGGCCTGGTCAACCAGTCGGTGCGCTCACGCGACTGGCTCGACCAGGTGATGGAGGTGGCGCGGTTCGTGGCGGCGCGCGCGCCGCTGGCGGCGCGGCTGGTCAAGCAGGCGGTGCTGAGCGCCGGGGAACTGCCGCAGACGTCGGGCTTCGAGGCCGAGCGGCGGCTGTACCGCCAGGCGATGTCCACCGAGGACCGGGTCGAGGCGTTCCAGGCCTACCGCGAGAAGCGCAAGCCGCGGTTCGAGGGGCGCTAGCGGCATGGCAACCGCCGACCTGACAATTCTGGCGCTCGGCCGCCCCGACCCGTCCGCTTCCGGCTACATCGCGGCGATCCAGCGCCACCTCGCGACCCAGGACCGCGTCGGCTACCGGATGCACGCGATGGGCACCTCACTGGAGGGTTCCGTGGCCGACATCCTGGCCGTGGTCGGCCAGCTGCACGCGCTGCCGTTCGATCAGGGCGTCCCACGCGTGTACACGGTGCTCAAGCTCGACGAGCGCCGCGACAGGCCGGACCAGACGCTTGACGACAAGGTCGAGTCGGTGCAGCGGCGGCTGGAGGGCGACGGGCCCGGCGAACCGAGGGCTGGGTAGCGAAGCGGCCGGTTCGCACGATCGATCCGGTGCCTATGTGGCGCCGTTTGCCTCCGCTGCCGGAGGCCGCGCCCTAGCCGGCCGCGTCCGCGAGCCGCTTGGTGCGCTGCGCCAGCAGGTTCACGTCGTCGGCCAGCCGCCGTGTGGACGCCACCAGCGCCGGCCGGTCCGCGCTGCGCGCAAACGTGGCGGTACGGCCGGCGCCCGCGCCGGTACGGGCCAGCGACCGGCTCAGCGCCGCCGACTCCTCGCGCAGGTCCTCGGGGGTGTCCAGCGCCGCGACCTGCCGGCTCAAGCGGTCGAGCTGGCGCGACAGCGGCGCCAGCTCACCGGCCAGCCTGCCCGGGCTGCCGGGCGTGTTGAGCGTCTTCACCAGCCGCTCGTTCAACTGCACGACCCGGTCGTTGAGCGGCTGGTAGTCGGCCACGTATCGGTCCTTGCCGCTCTCGAGGTCGCAACCCCCTGCGGCCAGCGCGGCCAAGACCGGGAGGGCGACGATCGGCATCCGCATCGGTTGGGCACGCTACCGGTCGCGGCCGATCGCACAGGGAAGCTGACGATACGCGGCGGTTGCGCCTAGCGGGATCCCCGAACGGGATCTACGATTCCGTCGTGGGAGCGATTCGAGCAGGGCGGCTCGCCAAGAGCTTCGGCGAGGTTGCTGCATTGCGCGGCGTCGATGTCGAAGTCGCAAGCGGCGAGGTGGTGGCCTTGCTGGGCGCCAACGGTGCCGGCAAGAGCACCCTGATCAGGATCTTCGCGACCACGGTGCTGCCCGACTCCGGCACCGCTTCGGTGATGGGCCACGATGTGCAGACGGACGCGGCGGCGGCACGGGCGAGTTTGGGCCTGATGCTCGGGAATGAGCGCTCGTGGTACTGGCGCATCAGCGGGCGCGCGAACCTTCACTTCTTCGCGGCTCTCTACGGCATGCGACGGCGCACAGCGGCCACCCGTGCGTCCGAGCTGCTGGCTGACGCCGGTCTCGAGGAGGCCGCGGACCGGCCGGTGTCCGGCTACTCGTCGGGCATGCGCGCCCGCCTCTCCCTCGCCCGCGCCCTTCTTCGCGAGCCTCCCGCTCTGCTGCTCGACGAGCCGACGCAGAACCTCGACCCGGTTGCGGCATCGGAGTTCCGGGTCACGATTCTGCGCCTTGCCGCCGAGCGGGGAAGCGCCGTGCTACTTGCCACCCACAATCTCCATGAGGCTGCGGCCCTGGCCCAGCGAACGGTCTTGCTCGCCTCGGGCGAGGTGCTCTGCACCAAGCCGTCGGGGACAGACGCCTTCGAGCTGGAGTCCACCATGGTCGCGGCGGCCGGGTCATGACTGCGCTGGCAACGCTTGCCGCGTTCGTTCGCCGCGACTGGTCGATCGCCCTCTCCTACAGGCTCGCCTACGCGCTCGAGCTGGTCTCGATCCTCTTCACGCTTGCGTTGTTCTACTACCTGAGCGGCCTGATCGACGAGGAGAAGCTGGACTCCGCCACCGGCATGGACCAGGGTTACTTCGCCTACGTGGTGGTCGGCCTGGCCCTCATTCGCATGCTGCAGAGCGGGCTCACCTCGTTCGGGAGCCGGCTCAACGAGGAACAGATGACCGGGACGTTCGAGACGCTCATGGCAACGCCCACGCGAACCTCGCTCCTCATACTCGGCGCCGGCGCGTACGACCTGTTGCGGGCAACCGTCTCGGGCATCGCTCTGATCGTCGCGGCCGCGATCCTGTTCGACTTCAAGGTGGACACCGATGCCGCGGCGCTGTTTACCGCCGCCGTCGCCCTTCCCGCCGCCCTCGCGCTCTTTGCCGCGCTGGGGGTTGCGGTGGCGGCCTTCACCGTCGTCTTCAAGCAGACGACGGCGCTGCTCGGCCTGCTGGCGGCAGCGATCGGGCTCATGGCCGGCGCCTACTTCCCGATCTCGGAGCTTCCGGGCCCGCTGCACGCGCTGGCCGACGTGTTCCCCTTCACCTGGGCCGTCGACGTGCTGCGCGGAGCCCTCTTGGAAGGCGACGCCGAGCTCAGCCGTCTCGCCTATCTCGTCGCGTTCGACGCCGTTGCCATCCCCTGCGCACTGCTGCTGTTCAAGGCGGGGCTCAGGCGGTCACGCCAGATGGGAACCCTCGCCCACTACTGATGATGGCGACCCCTTCACTGTCGGACACCCAGCTGGACGTCGCAAAGGCGATGCGCGTCGACGCCGTCACCGCGGAGGTGGTCGGCGCGTTCCGGTCGGCCGGTATCCGAAGTCTGTTGCTCAAGGGGCCGGCGATCGGCGCCTGGCTCTACGACGATTCGGTGCACCGCTGTTACGGCGATGTGGACCTCCTCGTCGCTCCACAGGACGACGATGCGGCACGACGGACGCTGACGCGACTCGGGTTTCATGACCTCGATGCGGACCTGTCGGCCAGTGAGGTCGAGCGCCTCCTGGAGCTCAACGACCTCGCGCCTCATGCGTTCACCTGGGTTCGCCCCGGGTCGAGGGTCGCGATCGATCTTCACCACACGCTTCACGGCGTCGGCACGGACCGGCAGACCGTATGGGACGTGCTCGCCGCCGAGGCCGAGCTGCGCGAGCTGCGCGACGTACCGATCGAGACGCCGTCCCCGGAAGCACGGGCGCTCGTCGTTGCCCTGCACGCAGCCTGGAACGGGACGAGCCAGCAGAAGTCGCTCGACGACCTCGACCGCGCGGCCACGTGCCTGCCCGAGTCGCTGTGGCGCCGAGCCGCGGACCTGGCTGTGCGGCTGGACGCGGTCGAGCTGCTGGCCACCGGGCTGCGGCTCCGGCCGCGGGGGGCGGCACTCGCAGACGCCCTGGGGCTGCCGGCCGCCGCGCACGTCGAGGTCGCGATACGCGCCGCGGGCATGCCGCCGATGGCACTCGGCTTCGAGCGGCTCGCGTCGACCCGGGGCCTACGCGCACGGCTGGCGCTCATCGCGGGGGAGCTCTTCCCGCCGCCTGTATTCATGCGGCACAGCTCACGGCTCGCGCGTCGCGGCAGGGCCGGCCTTGCTCTCGCCTATCTGCGCCGGCTGCCGTGGCTGGTCCAGCACGCCGGGGGCGGCTTTCACGCCTGGCGGCGCGCCCGCAGGGAGACCAGGTGAGCTCCACGCTCAAATTGCGGGGCGAGGCGGTCGAGTGGCGCATCGTGGACGGCGAGGTGATGGTCCTGGATCTCCGAACGTCGACGTACTTCGCCGTCAACGGCGCCGGGGCCGTCATCTGGCCAGAACTCGCCACTGGGACGACGACAGACGACCTCGAGGCCCGACTTGCCGAGGCTTTTGATCTGAGCCCCGAACTTGCGCGCCGAGACGTCGGGGCGTTCATCGCCTCGCTTCAGGCGCAAGGCCTCCTCGAGACTTAGGTGGGCCGCCTCTCCCCGTCGACGCTGCGCGCCGCCCTCTGGGCTTTCAGGGCGACACGGCGCGCTCGGCTGGCGCTCCGGCGCGAGCCCCTCGACGCGGCGATCGCGCGGCTGCCTCGGGTTCCCGACGTCCCCACTGGCGGCAAACGCGGGGTCGAGGCGGTCCTGCGACGGCGCGAAGACACCTGCTTGGTGAGGGCGATCGTCATGCAGGCGTGGAATGCCGCCCACGGTGACCGTCGCGACCTGGTGATAGGCGTCACCGGTTCGCGCGACTTCAAGGCCCACGCTTGGCTCGATGGCGACCCGGCGTCGGAGAGCGACGAGTTCACGGAGCTCCATCGGCACCCCGCAGCCCGATGAGCCTCGCGGCCCCACTTGTGCCGACACCGCTCGAGATCGCCGCGGGACAGTGGCTCGGCGGCAGCGCTTCGGCACCCCTCCTCCCGGTCGCGGGGGACGCAACCCCGCGGCGGGCTCTGGAGCTCGCCTTGCTTCCAGCCCTCGAGCGTCCCCCCTGCCTCGTCAGCTTCTCGGGGGGCCGCGACTCGTCGACGCTGCTCGCCGTGGCCGTCGACGTGGCCCGGCGCGAGCAGCTCCCGCTACCAGTACCCGCCAGCCTCTCCTTCCCGGCGCACCCCTCGCTCGACGAACGCCCGTGGCAGGAGGCTGTGATCCGCCACTTGGCGCTCGACGATTGGCTGCTTCAGGAAATCGACGACGAGCTCGAGCTGCTCGGCGAAGAGTCATGTCAAGCGCTGCGAGACCACGGGCTGCCTCCGACGCCGTTGATGCACGTCCAGGCGCGGCTGCTCCGTGGGGCAGGCGGTGGGTCGTTGGTCACCGGGTTCTTCGCGAACCTGTTGTTCGAGCGGTGGCGGTGGCAGCGGGTGGCGGACGTGACCACCGGTCGCTCGCGTCCTACCCGACGTGACGCGCTACGAATGGGGCTTGCCGTCCTGCCTCGCGCGGCGCGCCGCCGCGCCCTGTCCCGCAGGGGATCTGCCGCCGCGCCGCCATGGCTGCGGCCCGCCGCGCGCGAGGCCTTCGAGCGGGTTCGCGTCGAGGACGCCGCAAGCGAGCCCGCCCGTTGGGACCGGCGAATGGCGTGGTGCGCGGGCCGGCGCGGACGCTGCGCAGTCATCACGGGCGTCGCCGCGGCCGGCGCCGCAGTCGACGCAAGGTTGGTGCATCCGTTCGCCGACCCCGGGTTCCTGGCGGCCCTCGCGCGAGCGGGCGGGAGGACCGGGTTCGGTGGGCGCAGCGCATCGATGATCACGCTCGCCGGCGATCTGCTTCCCGACGCGATCCTCACCCGCTCGCATCGACCAGACCTGGGGCCGTTGCTGTGGAGGGAGCGCGCACGGCACTTTGGTCAGACGTGGGCGGGCAACGGAGTCGACGAGGGTCTGGTCGACGCCGAGGCGCTCAAGGCCGCGTGGGCGGCAGGGGATCTTAGATCGGTCTGGTCGCTGCAGGCCGCCTGGCTCGCGTCGACACGCTCGTCGACGCGAGCAAGCAGTCCCCCGGCTACTCGTGCCAGAGGTCGCCTTGGCTGCCTACCGGACGGATCAGCGTGAACTCCTCCAGCGACCCCAGAGGAGTCAACTGCGGCGCCTCATACCCCTGCGGCGCTTCCGTCTCATTGTTGCTTGCTTGCTCCACGTTCACCTCCTCTACCCACATCGCTTCTGACCATAAGACTCCCATTGACGCCCCGTGTCAACCGGTAACCCGCCCGGAAGGGGTGTGAACACGTGAGCCCGAGCCCGTCTGCGCGGGGTGCATACGGACTCGCGTTCTCCGGAGTGGGGGACGCCGCTCGTGACGGCGGCGCGCTCCAGTCGGTGCCGCGACACTGGCCCGCCGTTCGAGTCGCACGCCGGCCCGGCGACGTGGCGGGGCCGGGTCCGGAGTTCGAGCTGGGACCTGACGGCGGCGTGATTCGAGTGCCCGGCAACGGGCTGGCCGTCCTCGACCGGACGAACTCCACCGCCACCCTCGAGACGCCTACTCCGATCGATGACGACGCGCTGGTTCATCCCTTGCTGGGTTACATCGCGACCGCCTTCGCCGGCTGGCTGGGTCGCCACGCATTCCATGCCGGAGGCGTTGTGTCCGACGGCGGCTTGTGGGCGCTTCTCGGGGAGCGGGGGGCGGGAAAGAGCTCGACGCTCGGCTGGCTGGCGCGCGCAGGCCACCCGATTTTCGCCGACGACCTCGTCGTGATCGACGGAGGCCTCGCGTGCGCGGGGCCGCGGACGATCGATCTGGCTCCGGACATGGCGAGGCATCTCGGCCTCGACGGCTTGGCCCCGGAAGTCCGGGGTGGGTTCCGGCGGCGGCTCGCCGTCGCCGAAGTTGAACCCGAGCTACCGCTGCGTGGCTGGATCGTCCTTTCGTGGTCGGAGGAGCTCGAGGTGGTGAGGGTCGGCGCCGGCGAGCGCTTGGCCCGACTCGCGGCGCAGATGCATCCACCTCTGGGCCCGCCGGATTGGGACGCCATCCTCGACCTGGCGCAGGCCCCGATGCTCGAGCTGCGCCGGCCGCGACGGCTCAGCTCGCTGGCCGAAGCCGGAGGGGCGCTGATCGCGGCGGTGGAGCGGGGTTAGGCCCGGCCGCGCAACACGAAGTGCAGGATGCCGCCGTTGCGGTAATAGAGCCACTCGTTGGGAGTGTCGATCCGCACCCGGGCGGTGAACTCGATCGGGTCGCCGTCGCCCTCCGGCTTGGCCGTGACCTTGAGTTCGCGCGCGCCGTCCTCGAGCGGCTCGAGGTCGAACGTCTCGAATCCCGGTCAACCCCAGCGACTCGGCCGACTCGCCGTCGGGGAACTGCAGCGGCAGGATGCCCATGCCGACCAGGTTGGAGCGGTGGATGCGCTCGAAGCTCTCGGCGATCGACGAACTTGATCCCTTGGAGGCGCGGCCCCTTGGCGGCCCAGTCGCGCGACGACCCGGAGCCGTACTCCTTGCCGGCCAGAACGCCCAGCGGCACGCCGTCGGACTGGTAGTCCATGGCGGCGTCGAAGATGAACTCGTCCTCGCCGTCCTCGGACCGGCGTGTGTAGCCGCCCTCGGTGCCCGGCGCGAGCTGATTGCGCAGGCGCACGTTGGCGAACGTGCCGCGCATCATCACCTCGTGGTTGCCGCGGCGCGAGCCGTAGGAGTTGAAGTCCTTCTGCTCGACGCCGTTGTCGAGCAGGTACTGGCCGCCGGGAGTGGACTTCTTGATCGCGCCGGCGGGTGAGATGTGGTCGGTGGTCACCGAGTCGCCCAGCTTGGCCAGGATCCGCGCGCCCTCGATGTCGGCGAAGCCCTCGGGCGCGTCGGCGTCCATGCCCTCGAAGTAGGGCGGGCGCTTGACGTAGGTGGATTCCTCGTCCCAGGCGTAGCGGTCGCCCTCGGGGATGTCCAGGTTCTCCCAGTTCTCGTCGCCCTCGAACACCTCGCCGTAGGACTTGCGGAACATGTCCGACTCCACGGCGGACTCGATCTCGGCGTGGATCTCGGCCTGCGAGGGCCAGATGTCCTTGAGGTAGACGTCGTCGCCGTCCTGGTCCTGGCCCAACGGGTCTTCGTAGAGGTCGAGGTCCATCCTGCCGGCCAGCGCGTAGGCCACGCACAGCGGCGGGCTGGCCAGGTAGTTGTTGCGCACCTCGGGGTGGATCCGGCCCTCGAAGTTGCGGTTACCGGACAGCACCGAGCACACCGTCAGGTCCTGGGCCTCGATCGCGGCCGAGATCTCCTTCGGCAGCGGCCCGGAGTTGCCGATGCAGGTGGTGCAGCCGTAGCCGACGAGGTCGAACCCCAGCGCGCTCAGCGGGTCGATCAGGCCGGCGCGCTCGTAGTAGTCCATGACCACCTTCGAGCCGGGCGCCAGCGAGGTCTTGACCCACGCCTTGCTGGTCAACCCCTTCTCGACGGCGTTGCGGGCCAGCAGGCCGGCGCCGAGCATGACCGCCGGGTTCGAGGTGTTGGTGCAGGAGGTGATGGCGGCGATGACCACCGCGCCGTCCTCGAGCTCGAACTCCTCGCCGTTGTAGCTGACCTGCGCGCTCTTCTTCTGGACCTCGGTGGCGACGTCGCCGTGCTGATGCGCCGGCTCGCCGTCGCCCTCCTCGGACGAGGTCGACGGTGGATCGCTCGCGGGGAAGCTCTCGCGCGAGCCGTTGCCGCCGTGGTCCTTGCCGCCGTCCGCGAGCTCGCCGAGGAAGTCGCTGGCGGCGTTGGACAGCGAGATTCGGTCCTGGGGGCGCTTGGGGCCGGCCAGCGACGGCTCGACCGTGGACAAATCCAGCTCGAGCGTGTCGGAATAGGTGGCGTCCTCGGCGCCCTCGTCGTGGAACGTGCCCTGCTCGCGCGAGTAGGCCTCCACCAGCTCCAGCGTCTCGGTCGGGCGGCCGGTGAACTCCAGGTAGCGCAGCGTCTCGGCGTCGACGGGGAAGATCGCGCACGTGGAGCCGAACTCCGGGCTCATGTTGCCGATCGTGGCGCGGTCGGCCAGTGGCATGTTGGCGAGCCCGGGACCGAAGAACTCCACGAACTTGCCGACCACACCGCGCTCGCGCAGCATCTGGGTCACGGTCAGCACGAGGTCGGTCGCCGTGGCGCCCTCGGGCAGCTCGCCGTCCATCCGGAAGCCCACCACCTGCGGCAGCAGCATCGACACCGGCTGGCCGAGCATCGCGGCCTCGGCCTCGATGCCACCGACACCCCAGCCCAGCACGCCTAGGCCGTTGACCATCGTGGTGTGCGAGTCGGTGCCCACCAGGGTGTCGGGAAAGGCCTGGCCGTCACGGGCGGTGACCACCTGGGACAGGTACTCGAGGTTCACCTGATGGCAGATGCCGGTGTTGGGCGGCACCACCTTGAAGTTGTCGAACGCCGTCTGGCCCCAGCGCAGGAACGCGTACCGCTCCTGGTTGCGCTCGAACTCCAGCTCGGCGTTCTTCTTGAACGCCATCTTCTCGGCGAAGCTGTCGACCTGGATCGAGTGGTCGATTACCAGCTCGACCGGCACAAGCGGGTTGATCTCGGTTGGATCGCCGCCCAGCTCGTCCATCGCGTCGCGCATGGCGGCCAGGTCCACGATCGCGGGCACGCCGGTGAAGTCCTGCATCAGAACGCGGCTGGGCGAGTAGGCGATCTCGATCGACGGCTCGTCGGAGGCCACCCACTTGGCCACCGACTCGATGGTCTCCTTGGTCACCAACTCGCCGTCCTCGTTGCGCAGCAGGTTCTCCAGCAGCACCTTCAGCGAGTACGGCAGGCGCGCCACGTCGAACTCCGACTGGAGCGCATCCAGGCGAAAGATCTCGTGCTCATGACCGCCTGCCTCGAGGGTGGCCTTGGCGCCGAAGCTGTCGGGATTCGCCATCGCATCAAACCCTATCGGCGTCCGCCAGGACGTTGGTGCAGGCGAGGCTCGGCGGCTGCTGACTCAGTCGCGCGGGACGGTCTCCTGGGTCGCGAAGCGGGCGGCGCCCGCGCTTGCGGTGACCACCAGCGCGATCGCCGCCCACTCGCGCGCTTGCAGGACCTCGCCGAGCACGACGAGGCCGGATAGCGCCGCCACGGCCGGCTCCATGCTCATCAGCACGCCGAAGACACCGGTGGGCAGCCGCCGCAGCGCCTCCAACTCGAGCGAGTAGGGGATCGCCGACGACAGCACCGCCACACCCGCCCCGATGGCCAGCACGTGCGGCTCCAGCAGTGCGGCGCCGCCGCCCGCCACGCCGAACGGGACCAGCACCACCGCGCCGATGACCATCGCGAGCGCCAGCCCCTCCATCCGGGGGAAGGCCTGGCCCACGCGAGCACTCAGCAGTATGTACGCGCCCCAGAACACGCCCGCGGCCAGTGCGAGCGCCGCGCCGGTGGTGTCGATGCCGGCCCCGCCCGCGTTCGCCAGCAGGATGATGCCGGCCGCCGCCAGCGTGACCCAGAGCAGGTCCAGCGCCCGCCGCGAGCCCAGCACCGCAACTGTCAGCGGTCCCGCGAATTCAATGGTCACGGCAACCCCCTGAGGGATCCGGTCGAGCGCCTCGTAGAAGGACAGGTTCATGAACGCAAGGGACAGCCCGAACGCAACCGCCAGGCCCAGCTCGCGTCGGCTGTGGCCGCGCCAGCGCGGGGTCCAGACGACCGCGAGCAGCAGGGCGGCGAGGGCCACGCGCAGGAACACTGTGCCGCTGGGTCCCGCGTCGTCGAAGATCTGCTTGGCCAGCGACGCCCCGAGCTGGGTGGTGGCGATGCCGCCGAGCACGAACACCGGCGCGGGCACGGTGTCGGTCGCGCGGCGGTCGCTCACCGCCGCCACGCTACCTACAGTGCGCCGGGTGCCCGTCCTGCGCGCAGCCCTTGTGATCGCCATCGTCGGCCTGCTGGCCGGCGCCGGCTCGGCCCGGGCACGCCCGAACGTGGTGCTGGTAATGACCGACGACCAGACGCAGGAGTCGATCAAGGTCATGAACCGGACACGCGCCCTGATCGGCGCCCCGGGCACGACCTTCACCAACTCCGTCGCCACGTTCCCGCTCTGCTGCCCGTCGCGGTCCACGTACATGAGCGGCCAGTACGCGCACAACCACGGCGTCGTCAACAACGTGCCCCCGTTCGGCGGCTACACCCGGTTCAACTTCGCCAACTCACTGCCGGTGTGGCTCCAGCAGGCGGGCTACCGGACCATGCACGTGGGCCGCACGCTGAACGGCTACGGCACCGACACGCCGGACATCACCGGGCTGCCGCCGGGCTGGAACGACTGGCTGGCGCCCGTTGAGCCCACGGTCTACCAGTACGAGCGCTGGCGGATGAACGAGAACGGGCAGATCCTGGAGCTGCCGGGCCTGGACCGGCCGGGCGAGTTCCAGACCGACTACCTCAGCCGGCGCGCCAGCGAGCTGATCGAGCGCGCCGCGCCCACCGGGCAGCCGTTCTTCCTTTCGCTGACCTACCCCGCGCCGCACGTGGGCCGTCCCTCGACCGCGGCGCCGCGCCACCGCGGCCTGTTCGACACCGTGCCGCTGCCCGTCGACCGGGGCTACAACGAGGCCGATGTGCGCGACAAGCCGCGGATCATCCGCCGCCGCTCGCGCATGGGCCTGGCCGAGGCCGGCGTGGTGGCGTCCGCCTACCGCCGGCAACTGGAGTCGCTGCTGTCGGTCGACGAGGGCGTCGCGCAGGTGATGGAAGCCCTGCGCCGGACCGGCACCCTGGCCAACACCGTCGTGATCTTCACCTCCGACAACGGCCTGATGTACGGCCAGCACCGGATCCGCCAGGCCAAGGTGTTCCCCTACGAGCAGTCGATCCGCGTGCCGCTGCTCATGCGCGGGCCCGGCGTGCCGGCGGGCGCGCGGGTGTTCCAGCAGGCGGCCAACATCGACCTGGCGCCCACGATCCTGGACGCCGCCGACGCGCGCGCAGGGCGGCCGATGGACGGGCGCTCGCTGCTGGCGATGGCGGCCGACCCGGCCGACCGCTCGGGCCGCGAGCTGGTGATCGAGAACGGCCGCGGCCTGCGCACCCAGTCGCAGTACCGCGGCCTGCGCAACGACCGCTACATGTACATCCGTCACGACCGCACCGGCGAGCGTGAGCTCTACGACCTCAGGCGCGACCCGTTCCAGCTGCGCAACCTCGTGACCAGCAAGCGCCACCGGCGCGCGCGGATCCTGATGCACCGGCGCCTGCGCAAGTTGCAGCGCTGTCGCGGACAACGTGCGTGCGAGGCCAGCAGGCCGAGACTGCGGGTGCGCTCGTGCGACGGCGAGCTGTCGGTCGGCGGCCGGGAGAAGATCCGGGTAAGCCGCCTCGCGAGCAGGGACGCGCTGGTCCGTGTGACCATGGTGGACGGCCGCGTGGCCGACTACCCCCCGCTCCCCTGCCCGTGACTACCCCCTACGACCGCCTCGAGACCGCCTTTGCCGGGCGCGACGCGCCGTTCGCGTTCGTGGACCTCGACGCCATGTGGTCGAACGCGCACGAGATGCTCGGCCGCGCCGGCCCCAAGCCGATCCGGGTGGCCAGCAAGTCGCTGCGCTGCCGCGAGCTGCTGGAGCGCGTCGTTGCCCACGACCCACGCTTCCGCGGGCTGATGACGTTCACGCTTGCCGAGACGCTGTGGCTGCGCGCGCACGGCTTCGACGACCTGCTGCTGGCCTACCCCACCGCCGACCGGGACGCGCTGGCGCAGCTCGGTGCGCTGGAGGGCGACGGGCGCCCGATCGTGATGGTCGATTCGGCCGAGCACCTGGACCTGATCGAGCGTGCCCTTCCCTCCCCCGCCGCGCCGATCCGGGTGTGCCTGGACATGGACGCGGGGTTCCACATGGCGGGCGGGCGGGTCAAGATCGGTCCCAAGCGCTCGCGCGTGCGAACGCCGCCGCAGGCGGAGGCGCTGGCGCGCGAGGTGGTGCGCCGGCCCGGCTTCGAGCTGGTGGGGCTGATGGCCTACGAGGGCCACATCGCGGGCGTGGGCGACCGCCCGCGCGGCAACCCACTGCAGGGGCTGGTGATCGGCCGGATGCAGTCAGCGTCGGCCGCCGAGCTGGCCGAGCGCCGTGCGGCGGTCGTGGCCGCCGTGACCGCGATCGCCCCGCTGGCGCTGGTCAACGGCGGCGGCACCGGCAGCCTGCACACAACCTCGCGCGAGCCCGCAGTGACCGAGCTGACCGCCGGCTCGGGCTTCTACGCCCCCACCCTGTTCGACCGCTACTCGGCGTTCACGCTGCGCCCCGCCGCCGGGTTCGCGCTCCCGGTGGTGCGCCGCCCGGGCGCTGACACGGTCACGCTGCTGGGCGGCGGCTACCACGCGTCCGGCGCCGCGGGCAAGGACCGGCTGCCCGAGCCGTGGCTGCCCGCGGGCCTGAAGCTCGACCCGCTCGAGGGCGCGGGCGAGGTGCAGACGCCCGTGAGCGGCACGGCCGCGCGCTCGCTGGCGCTGGGCGACCGGGTCTACCTGCGCCACGCCAAGGCCGGCGAGCTGTGCGAGCGGTTCGACTCGCTGCTGCTGGTCAGCGGCGAAAAGGTTGTCGGCGAGGTCCCCACCTACCGCGGCGAGGGCAAGACGTTTTTATGACTTCCCTGACGGACCGGCCATCCATGGCCGGTCCGTAGAACGTCAACGGACCTACTCACCCAGGACGCGGCGGGTGTAGTCGTTGGCGAACGTGCGGCTCGGGTCGAGGCGCTCGCGCGCTTCCTGCCACTGATCCCACATCGGGTAGCGCCCGGCCAGCGTGGCCGCCGACTGGTAGTGGCGCTTGCCCCAGTGCGGGCGGCCGCCGTAGGAGTCCATGATCGCCTCGACGGCGCGGAAGTAGGTCTCGAACTCCTGGCCGCGGTACTGGTGCACGGCGATGTACACGCTGTCGCGGCCGTGCGCGGTCGACAGCGGCGCCTCGTCGCCGCGGACCACGCGCATCTCGATCGGGAACGCGATCGGCATCCGGCGCCGCTCGATCGTCTCGAGCACCCGCCTGAGCGCCTCGGGGCCGTGCTCACGCGGGATCGCGTACTCCATCTCGGTGAAGCGGACATCGCGGCGGGTGGCGTACACGCGATGGCTGCGGTCCACCTTCACCGACGGGCTCATGCCCTTGATGAGCGTGCGGTTGAGCTTCGGGATCGCGCTCGGCAGGCGGGCGGTGACCGCGCCGAGCACGGCCAGCGCCCCGTTCTCGACCAGCCGCTCCTGCACCACCTCCACGCGCACGTTGCCGGGCTCGGGCTCGCGATCGCTGCGCGTGGACGTCCGCGTCAGCGCCACGTCGGTGTACGGGAACACGTACAGCTCGAAGTGGTCGGCGCCGTCGGCGTGGCCTTCGAAGCCGTCCAGCACCGCCTCGAGCGGCATCGGCGTGTCGCGCCGCTCGAGCGTGAAGATCGGCACCGTGCGCAGCGTCACCGCGCTGAGCGCGCCCAGCGCCCCGACCCCCACCCGCGCGGCGCCCAGCAGGTCCGGGTCGCCGGCATCGATGTCCAGCACCTTCCCGGCAGCGGTCACGAGCCGCACCGCCTCGACCTGCGACGAGATGTTGCGGTAGGTCGCGCCCGTCCCGTGCGTGGCGGTCGAGATCGCGCCGGCCAGCGTCTGCGCGTCGATGTCGCCCTGGTTCTCCATCGCCAGGCCGAGCTCCGCCAGCCGCTCGCCCAGCTCGTGCAGCGTGATTCCGGCCTGCACGGTCACCAGGCCGCTGGAGCGGTCGGCATCGAGCACGCGGTTCATCGCCGCGATGTCGATCAGCACCCCGTCGGTGCAGGCGACGTCGGTGAACGAGTGGCCCGAGCCCACGACACGCACGGGCAGCCCCTCGGCCGCCGCGGCGGCGACCGCGGCTGTTAGCTGCTCCTCCGACGCCGGCCGCTCGATCCGAACCGGGGCGCAGCGCTGCTGACGCGCCCAGTTGGTCCAGATCTCGGTCAGCTGGCAGCCCTCTCGGCCGCTGCCTCCATCTTGTCCGGATCGCCCTCCCAGTGGGCCTCGGCGTCGATCGGGCGGTCGCGCAGGTAGGCCTCCGCGTCGAGCGCGGCGGCGCACCCCGAGCCGGCCGCGGTCACGGCCTGGCGGTAGGTGTGGTCGACCAGGTCGCCGGCGGCGAACACGCCCGCGATCCTCGTGCGTGTCGAGCGTCCCTCGACCTCCACGTAGCCGTCGTCGTCGGTGTCAACCTGGCCCAGCACGATGTCCGAATTGGGCTTGTGGCCGATCGCGATGAACGCGCCGTCGATCTCGAGCTCGCGGTCCTCGCCGCCCTCGGTGTTGTCCAGGATCACCTTCTTCAGCGCGCCGTTGTCGCCGCCGCCCTCGAAGCGGTCGATCACGTACGGCGTGAGCAGCTCGATGTTGTCGGTGTTGCGGGCGCGGTTGAGCATCACGGCCGAGGCACGGAAGTCGTCGCGGCGGTGGATGACCTTCACGTCCTTGGCGAACTTGGCCAGGAAGGTGGCGTCCTCCATGGCGGTGTCGCCGCCGCCGACCACGATCGTGGGCTTGTCGCGGAAGAAGGCGGCGTCGCAGGTGGCGCAGTAGCTGACCCCGCGGGCCGCCAGCTCGTCCTCGCCGGGCACGCCGAGCTTCTTGGGCTCGGCGCCCATCGCCAGGATCACGGCCCTGGCCAGGTGCTCCTCGTCGCCCACGTAGACCTTGTGCGTCCCGCCGTCCTGGGACAGCTCCACGCGCGTGACGTCGTCGGTCACGAAGCGGGTGCCAAAACGCTCGGCCTGATCGCGGAACTCCTGCATCATCTCGGGGCCCATGACCCCGTCGCGGTAGCCGGGATAGTTCTCCACGTCGGTCGTCTGCTGGAGCAGCCCGCCCCAGGCGAAGCCCTCGAAGACCAGCGGCTGCAGGTCGGCGCGCGAGGTGTACAGCGCGGCCGTGTAGCCGGCGGGGCCGCTACCGATGATGATCACGTCTTCGATCTTGCGCTCGCTCAAAGTGCCTCCGTCATTACTTTACTTTCTGAAGTATAGCTCCCCTTGCGGCGTTCGGCCTCCCACCGCGCCACCGTGCGGCGCAGCTGGAAGAACGCCACCACCCCCGGCGGGATCGGCAGCCAGAACGCGATGATGCGATAGGTCAGCACCGCCGGGAACACGATCGAGCCCGGCACCCCGAACAGCACGAACGCCCCGATCATGCCGGCGTCGACCGATCCGACGCCGCCCGCCGGCGACGGGATCAGGTTGGCGGCCATGCCCACGAAGAAGCCCTGGACCAGCACGGCAAACGGAACGTCGCCGCCGAAGGCCTCGAAGCAGGCCCACAGAATGCCGATCTGGGCCGCCCAGAACCCCACGGCGCCGAACACGCCGAGCGCGCCGCGGCTGGGGTGGGCGATGTAGTCGATCGCGGTCCGGATCCCGGTCGAGAGCGTTGCCGGCCCGGTCGCCAGCTTGGCGGCCAGCCGGCCCGGGCGGGTGTCGTCGCTGGCCTTGGACAGCCGCCGCTCGAAATCGCCCGGGATCAACGCCACCAGACCCAGCACCAGCACCACCGCGGCCGCGATGCCGGCCGGCACGATCGTGCCGCCGACGGGGTTGTCGCCTGGCAGCACGCCGACGCGCAGCAGCACCCCGACCACGATCAGGCCCGCAAGGTAGACCGAGTACGTGAGCGCAAGGAACGCGACCATGCGGCAGGCCGAGCGGCGGCGCGGCATGCCCGCCTTGCGCAGCGCCCAGTAGGTGAGCACGATGCCACCGGCGCCGGCGGCCGAGAAGATGCGCGTGGCCGCCAGCCCCGCCATCGTGATCTGGTACGAGGCCTTCGTGTCCAGCCGGCGCCGAACGTCGCTGTCGCTGCGACCGCCAAGCACGCCGCGGAAGAGCGCCACGTAGGCCACGAACTGGGCCACGCAGAAGCCGACCGCCACCACGACCCAGTACCACTTCGCGTTGCCGATCCGGTCGAGGCTCTCGTCGAAGCCGATGACCTTCGGTAGCACCAGGTAGATGGCCAGCACACCCAGGACGAAGATGGCCGCCACGCTGGCCAGCTGGCGGTGGTCGGACAGCAGGTGCGCAACCCGGTGGTCCTCCTCCTCGTCCTCCTCGTATTCGGCCAGATGCTCGTCGGTGTCCAGCTCGTCCGGCTCCCGGTCCTCGTCGTCGCGGCGACGAAAGTTGGACGGGTGCGGAACGAGCCACATCACGCGACCCCCGGCTCCAGCCGCTGGATTTGCCGCCCGGCTGCGAGCAGCAGCGGGCGCGCACGGGGCTCGGCGCGCCGCACGCCCTCGGCCAGCGCAAGGCCGGCGATCAGATCGATCACGTAGTGCTCGCCCAGGTACACCAGGCCGAACCCCAGCGTCAGGGCGTACGCCCAGCCCGCCGCTCCATGCATGCGACCGACCCCAGACAGGACGTGGGCAGCCATAACGGAGGTACCGAAGTGCAGTGAAGGCATGGCAGCGAAGGGATTGCCCTCCAGCCCATCGTAAAGGTGTTGCCAGAGGCCTTTCCAGAAACGCTCGCCCGCCTCGACCATGATCCGGCGCACCGGCTCGATCCGGCCGGTCTGCGCTGCGTACCACGGCGGCGCCGTCGGCAGGCTCCAGTAGACGAGCAATCCGGCGTCGAACGTGCCCGCGATCAGGATCGCTGCACGCACGAAAGTGTCGTGGTGGAACAGCAGCATGTACGCGGCAGTCCCGTGTGGCACCAGGAACCAGCTCCAGTGCACCGCCGACAGGGCGAGATCGTGCGGCCTGATCTCATCCGGCCGGCCGAGCGCGGCCTGGAGCCTGTGGGTGGGCAGGCGGCCACGGCCGAGGACGCGGTCGATCCGCGCCGGGTAGTCCACCCGCGTGCGCTCGAGCAGCCGCTCGGGCTGGTCGTCGGGCATGTCGTAGTGGGCGTAGTAGGCCCACATCTGGAGTGCGTAGATGCCTGCATCACGTGCGCGCGTGCGCGGGGCGGCCAGCGCCAGCGCCAGCGGCGCGCTGAAGCTCAGCGCCGTGACCACCGGCACGCGCAGGCGCAGGCGGTGCCGCACCAGCGGCGCGGCGACGCCGACGGCCACCGCGCCCCACGCAATCGTTCTGAGCGCACGCGAGGACCGCACGCCCGCGCAAGCTACCGGCTCGCCGGCCCGGCTCGGGTACGGCTAGCAGGCGGGCTCCATGATCTGGACGTCGACCGGCGCCAGCTCCGCGAACGTCTCGGCGTCCTCGCGGCTGCCGATCTGCTCGCCCCAGTGCATCGGCACGGCCACCCGCGGCTGGATCCGGCGCGCGGCCTCGGCCGCCTCCTCGGCCGTCATCACGTATGTGCCGCTGACCGGCAGCAGCGCAACGTCGGTGCCGACCACGGCGTCCATCTCGGGGATCACGTCGGTGTCACCGGCGTGGTAGAGCCGCTCGCCGCGCACGTTCAGGTCGAACCCCACGAAGCCGGCCGAGCGCGGGTGGAAGACCTCGCCCTCGGGGTTGCGCTTGGAGGTGTTGTAGGCGGCCAGGGCCGCCACCTCGATCCCCGGGAGCGGCTCGAGCTCCAGCGCCTGCCCGGGCGCTATCGAGGTGACCCGCCCCTTGGCGCGCTCGGCCACCGCGGCGGGCGCCACCAGCCACGTGTCGTCACCCGACAGCCGCTCGATGTCCTGCGGGCTGAAGTGGTCGTAGTGGCCGTGGGTGACCAGGATCAGGTCGGCCACCGGTCCGTCGGGCACCCGGTAGGGGTCGATGTAGACCGTCGCGCCCGCCGCCTCGACGCGAAAGCCAGAATGGCCGAGCCACCGGAGCGAGTCGAGCAACACGCGATTGAGGATAGTTTTCGCGCCCATGAGCTACGAAACCGTCGAGTGGCGGCAGGACGGCGGGATCGGCCGGATCACCCTGAACCGGCCCGAGACCGTGAACGCCTGGAACGAGCAGTTCGCCGATGACATGAAGGCGCTGCTCGCGCTGGCCGCCGACGACTCGGTGCGCGCCGTGCTGATCCGCGGCGCGGGCAAGGGCTTCTCGTCGGGCGCGGACCTCAAGGACGTCGGCCACACCCCCGCCGATGACGGCAAGCCGAACATCCTCCACGAGCTCCACGAGAACTACCACCCGGTGCTGCGCGGCGTCCGCGAGCTGCCGAAGCCGGTCGTGGCCGCCGTCCACGGCCCCGCGGTCGGCATCGGCCTGTCGCTGGCGCTGTCCTGCGACCTCGTGCTCGCGGCCGAGTCCTCGTTCATGAGCCTGGCCTTCGCCGGCATCGGCCTGATGCCCGACGGCGGCTCGACGCTGTTCGTGCCGGCGGCCATCGGCAAGGCGCGCGCGTTCGAGATGGCGCTGCTCGGCGAGCGTGTACCGGCGTCCCAGGCGCTGGAGTGGGGCCTCGTGAACGCCGTCCACCCCGACGACGAGCTGTTCGCCGCGGCGGACGAGCTGGTCGAGCGCCTGGCCGACGGGCCGACGCTGTCGTATGCCGGCTCGAAGAAGGCGCTCAACGCCAGCATCTACGGACACCTGGAGAGCCAGTTCGACCTCGAGGCCGACCTCCAGCACGCGCTCGCCCGCAGCGACGACTTCGTGGAGGGCGTGATGGCGTTCCTCCAGAAGCGCGCCCCTGAGTTCAAGGGTCAGTGACAGCCGCCACGAAGTGGCTTCGCGCCGCCGTCGGCGGATATGATGCCGCGGCCTTGCGCTCGCGTCGTACCAACCTGTGGCTGATCGTCCCTGCCGCCGTCCTGGCCCTGCTGGTGCTGGCCCCCGGGGCGATGGCCGACGTGTTCACTCCGGAGTCGGGCGGTTCGCCCAACGCGGACACGATCGACGACCTCTACAAGATCGTCCTCTACATCTCGATCCCGATCTTCCTGATCGTGGAGGGCGTGTTGATCTGGTCGCTCGTCAAATACCGCGCCCGCCGGGGCGGCCCCGAGCCGGCCCAGATCCGCGGCAACGACCGGCTTGAGCTGGGCTGGACAGTTGGCGCGGGCGTGGTCGTCGTGCTGATCGCGGTGGTCACGTTCCTGTACCTGGGCGACATCAAGAACCCGCCGGCCAGCAACCCCGGTGGCCTCGCGACCGGCGTGCAGGTGGCCTCGATCGACCAGCCGGCGCCACCGGAACCGGATGGGCGCAAGGCGCTCACGATCGAAGTGAACGGCCAGCAGTACCTGTGGCGCTTCGACTACCCCGGCGACGCCATCAGCTACTACAAGATGGTCGTGCCGACCAACACCACCGTGGTCCTGAGGATCACCTCCTCGGACGTGCAGCACTCGTGGTGGATCCCGAAGCTGGGCGGCAAGGCCGACGCGGTGCCGGGCCACATCAACGAGACCTGGTTCAAGATCTCCAAGGAGGGCACGTACAAGGGCCAGTGCGCCGAGCTGTGCGGCTCCGGGCACGCCGACATGCGCGGAGTGGTGCAGGCGGTTAGCCCTGGCCGTTACCGGAGCTTCATCGCCAACAAGAAGCGCCAGCTGCGTGCCGCCGAGCAGGGCCTGGCTGCGGAACGCAAGCAGCGCGAGGCCGTCACCGAAGCCACGAACGAGGGCGACGCGAACTGACCATGGCAGCCACTGCGACCAACCCGAGGCCCGAAGTCGTCCTGCACGGAATGCCCAGGGAGGAGAAGGGCTGGCTGGCGTGGTTGACCACGACCGATCACAAGAAGATCGGGATCATGTACTTCTTCGCCACCTTCTTCTTCTTCCTGCTCGGTGGCGTAGAGGCGCTGATCATGCGCTACCAGCTGGCGGTTCCGGACAACACCGCCATCAATCCCGAGACCTACAACGGCCTGGTCTCGATGCACGGCACCACGATGATCTTCCTGTTCATCGTCCCCGTGATGGCGGCGTTCGGCAACTACATGGTGCCGCTGATGATCGGCGCCCGCGACATGGCGTTCCCGCGCCTGAACGCGCTGTCGTTCTGGCTGCTGGCATTCGGGGGAATCGCGTTCTACTGCTCGCTCTTCTTCGAGCCGCCGGAGGCGGGCTGGACCTCATACGCACCGCTCTCCGACGACGCCTACATGCCCGGTGGCGGCGTGGATGCGTGGATCTTCCTGATCCACCTCACCGGCCTGTCGTCGCTGGTCGGCGCGATCAACTTCGTGGCCACGATCCACAACATGCGCGCGCCCGGCATGAGCTGGGGCCGGATGCCGCTGTTCATCTGGTCGATCCTCGTCTACAGCTACCTGCTGATCGCGGCGCTGCCGGCGATCGCGGCGGCGGCCACGATGCTGCTGACCGACCGCCACTTCGGCACCGACTTCTTCGACCCGACCGGCGGCGGGGACCCGATCCTGTGGCAGCACCTGTTCTGGTTCTTCGGCCACCCGGAGGTCTACATCATGATCCTGCCCGCGTTCGGGATCATCTCCGAGGTCCTGCCGGTGTTCAGCCGCAAGCCGATCTTCGGCTACAAGGCCATCGCCGCGGCCACCGTCGCGATCGCGTTCCTGGGCCTGCTGGTGTGGGCACACCACATGTTCACCACGCCCACCGCGACCGTGGTGCTGATCTTCTTCATGCTCAGCTCGTTCCTGATCGCGGTACCGACCGGGATCAAGATCTTCAACTGGATCGCAACCCTGTGGAAGGGCTCGATCGTGATGAAGACGCCGCTGTACTTCGCGGCCGCTCTGCCTGCCCTGTTCGTGATCGGCGGCATCTCGGGCGTGATGCTGGCCGTCTTCCCCGTCGACTGGCAGCTGCACGACAGCTACTACGTGGTCGCGCACCTGCACTACGTGCTGTTCGGCGGGTCGGTGTTCGGGATCTTCGCCGGCGTCTACTACTGGTTCCCGAAAATGTCGGGCAGGCTGCTGTCCGAGGGGCTCGGCAAGGCCTCGTTCTGGGTCATGTTCGTGGGCTTCAACCTGACGTTCCTGGTCCAGCACTCGGCCGGCATGTCGGGCATGCCACGGCGGATCTACGACTACCCCGAGGACGCAGGCTGGGCCGCGTTCAACATGATCTCCACGATCGGCTCGTTCATGCTCGGCATCGGCGTGCTGCTGACCGTGGTCAACGTCCTGCGGTCGATCAAGCACGGCCAGCGCGCCGGCAACGACCCGTGGAAGGGCAACACGCTGGAGTGGTTCACCCAGTCGCCCCCGCCCGACAACAACTTCGACGTGATCCCGCGCGTGCGCTCGGTCGAGCCGATGAAGGACATCCGCCGTGAGGTTCAGCAGGGTACGGCCGCGGCGGCCGGGTCGGTGGCGCAGCCGGTGGCCACGGGAACGTGAGCGGCACGCACGCAACCGCCTCCGCGCCCGCCCTCACCGGCGCGCGCCAGCTCGTCTCCGACTACGTGGAGATGACCAAGCCGAAGGTCCAGTCGCTGCTGATCTTCACCACGGTCGCGACCATGTACGTGGCGGGCGACCCGTCGGTCGGGCTCGTGGCGCTGACCTGCCTCGGCGGCTATCTGTCCGCCGGCGGCGCCGGCGCGGTCAACCACTGGTACGACCGCGACATCGACGCGGCGATGGCCCGCACCGCCGACCGGCCGGTGGCCTCGGGGCGTGTCTCGCCGCACGCGGCGCTGGCCTACGGGCTGACGCTGGCGGCGCTGGCGCTCCTCGTCCTCGGGATGTTCGTGAACCCGCTTGCGGCGGCGCTGTCGTTCTCCGGCTTCCTGGGTTACACGCTGGTCTACACGGTGTGGCTCAAGCGCTCGACGCCCATGAACATCGTCTGGGGCGGCGCCGCCGGGGCGGTACCGCCGCTGGTCGGATGGGCCGCCGCGACCGGCTCGCTGTCATGGACCGCGATCTACCTGTTCGCGATCGTCTTCTACTGGACCCCGCCGCACTTCTGGGCGCTGTCGCTGCTGATGAGGTCCGAGTACGAGAAGGTCGGCGTGCCGATGCTGCCCGTGGTGCGCGGCGAGGACCATACGCGCCGCCAGATACTCCTCTACTCGATCCTGCTCTACGCGGTCACCCAGCTGCCGTTCTGCGCCGGCGGCTTCGGCGTCGAGTACCTGGTGGCCTCGATGTCCCTCGGCGGCTTTTTCATCTACGGCGCCGTGCGGCTCTATCGCCGCGCCGACCGCAAGTCCGCGCTGCGCCTCTACCTGTTCTCGCTGCTGTACCTGGCACTGCTGTTCGCGGCGATGGTCGTGGACCGGCAGCTGAGCCTGTAGGCGTCGCGCCGCGGGGCGCGGAGCGACTCGCCCTATACCGCCCTCAGCTCGTAGACCTCCAGCTCGCTCGGCGCCCCCTTGGCCTTGAAGCGGCGCTTGCGCTTGGCGTCCACGTCGCCCAGCTGGCCAAGGACCGCGTCAGAGACGAGCACCTCGCCCGCGGAGGCCGCCTCGGCCACTCGCGCCGCGACGTTCACGTCCACGCCCAGGTAGTCGCCGCGCACGCGGCGCGGGCGGCCCAGGTGCAGCCCTGCGCGCAGCCGGGGCGAGTAGCCCTGGCAGTCGAGCTCGCCGACGGCGGCCAGGGCCGCCAGGGCCGCACGCGCACCATCGCCGGGCTCGGGGAACACCGCCATCGTGCCGTCCCCGAGCGTCTTGACCACCTCGCCGCCGTGCTTGGTCACCGCTTCCTCGGTGGCCTCCTCCACCTCCCCGATCAACGCGATCACGGCCTCGTCGCCGGCTTCCAGCGCCCACGCCGAGAAGTCCACGAGATCGGTGAACAGGATCGTCAGGTCGACCTCGCCCCGTCCTCGCCCCTGGGCCTCGGACACGGACTGCCACACCTGCAACGCGGTCAGCCCGGCCTCGCGCGCCAGCGAGTCGCGGCCGCCGCGGCCGAGCTCGTCGTCACCGGGGAGCATCTTGCGGGCGGCGGCAGCCGCCTTCAGCAGGCCAGGCTGGCTGTCCGCCGCCTTCAGGCGCTCGAGGACGCGGCGCCCGCGCTTCTCGCGATCTTCCTTCTCGGTCACCGGACCAGGCGGCTGCGCTGGAGCTCGCGCTCGAAGGAGCTCTCCTCGAGGTCCTGGTCGGCGCGGATCACGTGCATGACCGCGTTGATCAGGGCTAGATGCGTGAACGCCTGCGGGAAGTTGCCCAGGTGGCGGCCCGAGCGCGGATCGATCTCCTCGGCGTAGAGCTGGAGCGACGACGAGTAGGACAAGAGCTTCTCGCACAGCTCGCGGGCCCGGACAAGCTCGCCGATCTCGACCAGGGCCGACACCAGCCAGAACGAGCAGATCGTGAACGTGCCCTCCTCGCCGCTCAGCCCGTCGTCGGTGTCGTCGGTCCGGTAGCGCAGCACGAGCCCGTCCGAGGTCAGCTCGTCGGCGATCGCCAGCACCGTGGCCCGGATCCGCTCGTCCTCGGGCGTCAGGAAGCGCACCAGCGGCATCAGCAGCACCGAGGCGTCGAGCGTGTCGGTGTCGTAGTGCTGGCAGAACACGCCGCGTTCGTCGAGCGCGTTGTCGCAGATGTCGTCGCGGATCTCGTCGGCGACCGCCTGCCACTGCTCGGCCAGCTCCTTCTCCTCGCGGATCTCGGCCAGCCGCGCGCCGCGGTCCAGCGCGACCCAGCACATGAGCTTGGAGGAGGTGAAGTGCTTCGGCTCCCCGCGCACCTCCCACAGGCCCTGGTCGGGCTCCTTCCAGTGGTCGATGGCGTCCTGGACCTGCTTCTTGAGGATCGGCCAGATCCGCTCCGGCAGGTGGTCGCGCGACTTGGTGTGCAGGTAGAAGCTGTCCAGCACGGCGCCCCAGACGTCGTGCTGCTCCTGGTTGTAGGCGCCGTTGCCGACCCGTACCGGCCGGGCCCCCTCGTACCCGGACAGGTGATCGAGCTCCTCCTCGACCAGCTCCGACTCGCCGTCGATGCCGTACATGATCTGCAGCTGGCCCTCCTCCGCCTCGGCGACGTCGGCCACGAAGTAGAAGAAGTCGTTGGCCTCCCAGTCGAAGCCGAGCGTGTACAGCCCCCAGAGCGTGAACGTGGAGTCGCGGATCCAGGTGTAGCGGTAGTCCCAGTTGCGCTCGCCGCCCGGGGCCTCCGGCAGCGACGTCGTGGCCGCGGCCATGATCGCCCCGGTCGGCGCGTACGACAGCCCCTTCAGCGTCAGCGCGCTGCGCTGGAGGAACGTCCGCCACGGGTGATCGGGGAACTCGCCGTGGTCCAGCCAGTGCTGCCAGTGGTGGGCCGTCCAGGTCATCCGGTCGTACGCCTCGTCGTAGCTCTTCGGGGGCGCGTGCTCGGACCACGACAGCGCGCAGAACAGCGTGTCGCCCTCGTGCATCATCGTCCGCGCGGTGGCGCGCGGGCCCTCGATGCCGAGGTTCATGTCGGTGGTCAGGCACAGCTCGATGTCGGAGCCCTCGGCGCGCGCGACGGCCTCGTGGTAGCCGCCACCGGCGTACTCCCAGGTGGCGAACTTGCGGCCGTAGTCGAACACCGGCTCGCAGTCGAGGTTGACCTGCACCTCACCGTTCACGCAGCGCACCATCCTCAGCAGCACGTGGTCGGCGTCGTAGTCGGTTGGCGAACGGCGGTGCGTCGTCGAGCGCTCGTTCTCGTGATGCCACGGGCCGATCAGCAGCACGTCGCGGACCACGATCCAGCCGCCCTTGGTGCCCCAGCTGGTCTCCAGCACCATCGTGCCGGGCAGGTAGCGGCGCTGCGGCGGGCACGGCCACGTCGGCGGGCCCGAGCTTGAAGCCGCCGGCGTCGCGGTCCAGCACCGAGCCGAAGATCGACGGCGAGTCCATCCGCGGCAGGCACATCCACTCGACGTTGCCGTCGGGCGCCACCAGCGCGGTGGTCTCGCAGTCGGACAGGAAGCCGTAGTCGGCGATCGGCGGGAATGCGCTGGAGCCGACCGCCTGGTCGGGCGTGAAGCTCCTCACTGGGCGGCCCCCAGCCGTGCGGCGGCGGGCGGGTCGATCAGGACCGTGAGCGCGCCGTGCCGGGGCGCGACCAGCGAGGCGGGCGTGGCCGGGCTGGGCGCGTCGCCGAACGCGCGCGCCGCTGCCTCTGCCTTGTCTTCACCTGAGATCAGGAACACCACCTCGCGGGCCAGGTCGAGAACGGGAAGCGTAAGTGTGACGCGTGGGACCAGCGGCGCCATGCCCGGCACGTCCACGCCCACGACGGTCCGCTCGCGCTCACCGAGCGCGTCGTCGCCCGGGAACAGCGAGGCGGTGTGCCCGTCCGGCCCCAACCCAAGCAGCAACAGGTCCAGCTCGGGCTCGCGATCCCCGAAAACCGCGCGCAGCTCGGTCTCGTACTCCGCCGCCGCGTCGTGCTGGCCGAGCTCGCCCTGGATCCGGTGCACCGCGGGCTGCGTGCCCTCGATCCGGTCCAGCAGGCTCTGCTTGGCCATGAGGTAGTTGGAGTGCTCGTGCTCGGGGCCCACCGCGCGCTCGTCGCCGAACCACAACTCGGTCCGCGACCAGTCGAGCCCCATCGCCGCGACCAGCTGGTGCGCCGCCTTCGGCGTCGAGCCCCCGGAGAGCGCGATGTGGCCGCCGGCGCGCACGCGCGCGGCGATCCGCTCGGCGGCGGCGCCGGCGACGTCGTCGACGATCGCGATCCCGCGGTCGGGCATCAGGCGATCATCTTTTGCGTGGCAGCCAGCGCCGGGCCATACGTGTGGTCGCGCAGCAGCGCCTGGCGGATGCCCTCGCCGAGGATGCCCGACTCGCCGCGTGAGGCGCCCGTGACGGTCCAGCTGCGCTCCTCCCCGTCGGTCGTCGTGCGGTGGGCGGTCAGGCCCCCGGGACCGCGGTCGAGCGAGATGGTCATGCCGGTGGCCGAACGCATCGTTATCCCGGCCAGGCCGGGCGCGGTCATCGTCTCGTCGGGCTCCAGCGCCAGCTTGATCTCGTGCTTGCGCGCCTTGGCCTTGCCCTGCGCGCCGCCCTTGTGCTCGGTCATCTGGCCGGGCTCCCAGCCAAGCCGCGATGACAGCCAGCCCAGCAGCAGCAGTCCCGCCATCGCCGAGTCGGGCTTGTGGCGAACGGTCACGGCGTCGATCGAGCCCAGGTCCGGCCGCCACTGGGCGGGGTCGAAGGTCGATGCCACGCGCTCGCGCCACGGCGTGGAGCGCAGCCAGGCGAGGTCGACGACGTAGTGGCGCTCGGCAAGCTCGCTCGAGCGCCGGACCGCGGACTCCGGCCCATCCGTGCTGACCGAGTCGATCAGGATGATCTGGGCCAGCTTGGCCATCGCGTCGACGCCGTCATGGTGGCCGTGGGGCGACCACAGCAGCGTGGCCAGGTCGCTTACCACGAGCGGGTCTACGATCGTGTCCAGCGCCTTCAGGTGCTTCTCGCCGATGTCGAGCACCACGTGCTCGTGGGCCACGGCCAGTTCGCCGCGCTCGACCTCCTCCTCGGCCGTCATCGCCGCCGACGCGTCGATCGTGGTGCGGCGGGGCTCGACACTGACCAGGATCGTGCGCGACGCGTGGTAGGAGCCGACCTTGTCGAGCCGGTTCTGGATCTCGCCGCGCCATTCGCGGTCCACGATCACGACCAGGTTGAGCACCCGCGCGGGCACGAACGCCTCGGCCTCGGCGTGGCGTTGCTTGAGCAGCTCGCGCAGCGCGGACGCCACCTCCCCCGGGGTGGTGTCCTGAGCCTGCCAGACGTCGCCGGATTCGCTCATGGAGCCCGCCGATTCGGTGGCCATCCCGTGGCCACCTCATGGACGTCGACGGCTGCCGGACGCGGGCATCATCAATGGTGCGCCACTTCTCGCCGGGGCGCAGCAGCTGGTCGGCCTCCTCCGGGCCGGGCGAGCCAGCCTCGTACTCGTACAGCGGCGCGTCGTCGGCCTCCCACGCCTCGAGGATCGGGTCGCAGATGGCCCACTGCGCCTCGACCTCGTCATCGCGGGTGAACAGCGTGGCCTCACCGCGCATGGCGTCCATGATCAGCCGCTCGTACGCCTCGGGCGACTGGGACATGAACGCGGTCCCGTACAGGAACTCCATGTTCACCGGCCGGATCCGCATCGTGCTTCCCGGGATCTTGGCCCCGAGCGAGATCGACACGCCCTCGTTGGGCTGCATCGTCATCACGATCTGGTTGGGCTGCACGCCCACCGAGCCGCTCTCCTTGAACGCCAGATGCGGCACCGGCTTGAGCGTGACAGCGATCTCGGTGACCTTGCGTGCCAGCCGCTTGCCGGTGCGCAGGTAGATCGGCACGCCGGCCCAGCGCCAGTTGTCGACCTCCAGCCGCAGCGCCGCGTAGGTCTCGGTCACCGAGTCCTCGGGCACGTCGTCCTCCTGCTTGTAGCCCTTGACGTCCTCGCCGGCCGCCATGCCGGCGGTGTACTGGGCCCGCACGGCCATTTCCTTGACGTCTTCCGGCTGCGGCGGGTGGATGGCGTGCAGGACCTTGACCTTCTCGTCGCGCACCTCGTCGGCGTAGAAGTTCACCGGCGGCTCCATGCACAGCAGGCACAGCAGCTGGAGCATGTGGTTCTGGACCAGGTCGCGCAGCGCTCCGGAGCTGTCGTAGTAGCCGGCGCGGCTGCCGATGCCGATGTCCTCGGACGAGGTGATCTGCACGTTGTCCACGTAGTTGCGGTTCCAGATCGGCTCGAACAGACCGTTCGCGAACCGGAACGCCAGCATGTTCTGGACCGTCTCCTTGCCCAGGTAGTGGTCGATCCGGAACACCTGGTCCTCGTCCAGCACGTCCAGGACCGCCTTGTTCAGGTCCTTGGCCTCCTGGAGGTTGCGCCCGATCGGCTTCTCGATCACCACCCGCACGTCGCAGTCGCGGTGGTGGTCGAGCTCGTGTGTGCCCAGCTGCTGGACGATGACCGGGAAGAAGCTGGGCGCCGTGGACAGGTAGAAGACGCGGTTGAACGTGATCCCGGCGTCCTCGTCGAACGCCGTTGTTTCCGCTTTGAGCTGCTCGTAGACGTCGTCCTCGTCGAACGCGCCCGACACGTACTTCACGTCGGAGAGCAGCGCCTCCAGCACCTTGGGGTCCGGCTCGCGGCGCGAGAACTCGTTGATCGAGTCGGTGGCCAGCTCGCGGAAGTCGTCGGCCGACAGGTCGCTGCGCGAGCTGCCGATGAGGTTGAAGCGCTCCGGCAGCGCGCCCTCGTGGGCCAGGTTGTACAGCGCCGGCAGCAGCTTGCGCTTGGACAGGTCGCCGGTTGCGCCGAAGATCGTCAGCGTCGTCGGGTGGACGGGCTGGCGCTCGAGGCCCTCGGCCAGTGGGTTCTCCTCCGCGTGGCGGTGGTCGGCGTGGCCGGGCTCGGTGGCCATCAGACGTCGGAGGGGTCGGAGGCCTGCTCGGCGCGCGTCCTGACCGAGTGGCCGCCGAACTGGTTGCGCAGCGCCGAAAGCATCTTCTCCGAGAACTCGCCGTTGCCGCGTGAGTAGAACCGCGTGTACAGCGCGGCCGTGATCACCGGCGTGGGCACGTCCTTGTCGGTCGCGTCCTGGATCGTCCAGCGACCCTCGCCGGAGTCTTCGGTGTAGGCATCCAGGTTGGCCAGCTCGTTGCCCTCTTCCTCGAACGCCCGCGCCGACAGCTCACACAGCCACGAGCGCACGACCGACCCCTGCATCCACAGGTGAGCGATCTTCGCCTTGTCGAGGTCGTACTCGGACTTGTCGAAGATGTCGAAGCCCTCGGCGTAGGCCTGCATCAGGCCGTACTCGACACCGTTGTGGACCATCTTCACGTAGTGGCCCGCACCGGGGCCACCGAAGTGCTGCCAGCCGGGCCCGTGCTCGTCCGTCTCGGGCGGCGCCAGCACGTCCAGGATCGGGGTGAGGCGCGCCACCGCGTCCTCGGTGCCACCGACCATCATGCAGTAGCCGACCTCCAGGCCCCAGACGCCGCCCGACGTGCCCACGTCGGCATACTCGATCCCCTTCTCGGCCAGCGCCTCGGCGCGCAGCTTGTCGTCGGTCCAGCGCGAGTTGCCGCCGTCGATGATCGCGTCGCCCTCGTCCAGGAGGTCTGCCAGCTTGTCGACCGTCTCCTGCGTCGGGTCGCCCGCGGGGACCATGATCCAGACGGCCCGCGGCGCCTCGAGCTTGCTCACCAGATCCTCCAGCGACGACGCGCCGGTGGCTCCGAACTCCTCGGTCTTCTTCACCGCCTCGTCGGAGAAGTCGAAGGCCACCACGGTGTGATCCGAGTCGCGGTGGATGCGATGGACCATGTTGCCGCCCATCTTCCCCAGCCCTACGAACCCAAGCTGCATGCGCTGCCTCCAATCGTGACGGTCATCAGTTCGCCAGCTGCGATGCGCGCGGACATCAGCCCGCCAGCTGAGATGCGCGCGAACATCAGTTCGCCAGCTGAGATGCGCGCGAACATCAGTTCGCCAGCTGAGATGCGCGCGAACATCAGTTCGCCAGCATCTCCCTGACCTTCTCGGTCAGCGCCCGCAGCGCCCGCGCCGGGTCCGGGCCGTCCAGCACCACGCGCTCGGCGGGCAAGCCGTGGTCGCGCAGCGTCAGCACGTCGCCCGTCGCCTGGGCGGCGATCAGCTCGGCGAAGCCGAAGTCCGCCTGCGGGATCGGCACGTCGCCGTCGGGGTGGTGGGTCAGCTGGAGGAACAGCCCCTGCGGCGGGCCGCCCTTGTGGAACTGGCCGGTCGAGTGCAGGAAGCGCGGGCCGTAGCCGAACGTGGTCGTGGCGCGGGTGGCGTCGCGGATCGTGCGGCGCAGGTCGAGCACGGCGTCGTCGAACTCGTCGGTGGGCGGCACGTACCCCATGATCGCCACGTAGTGCGGCGGCGCGGCGTGGCCGAGCAGCTCGGACAGCGCGGCGTCGTCGGCCGGCTCCACGCGCGGCGGCGCATCGGCCTCGAGCACCTTGTTGGTGTTGTCCTTGGCCTCCTGCACGTTCGGCTGGTCGAACGCGTTGATGTCCAGCACCCAGCCGGCCACGGCGGTGGCGAACTCGGACAGGAAGAAGATCCTGCCGAGGTCGTCGGGGCCGCCGTGCTCGAGCGTGACGACCGGGTGGCCCGCCGCGCGCAGGTCGTCCACGCGTGAGTCCAGATCGGCGTCAACCGCATCGGCGTCACGCAGGTACACGAACACGCGGTCGTCGCCGTAGAAGTCGGGCCGCGTAAGCGGCTCGTCTGCCACCGGCAGGATCCCGCGCCCCTGCTTGCCGGTCGACTCGGCGATCAGCTGCTCGATCCACAGCCCGAAGGCCGCGATTCGCTCGCCGACGACGAACGTGGCCTTGTTGCGTCCCTCCAGCGCCAGCGTGCCCAGCATCACGCCGATCGAGAGGCCTGGATTGGAGTCGCTCTCGTCGCGGCACTCGGCGGCCGCCTCGGCGGCCGAGCGGCACATGTGCGCGACGTCCACGCCGGCCAGCGCCGCCGGGACCAGACCGAAGTACGACATCACCGAGTAGCGCCCGCCGATGTCGGGGTCGTTCTCGAACACCCGCCGGAAGCCGCGCTCGGCGGCGATGTCGACGAGCCCGCTGCCCGGGTCGGTCACCGCCACGAACTGGTCGCCGTTGCGCCCGGCGAGCTCGTAGAAGTGCTTCATGTGGGACAGCGTCTCCACCGTGCCGCCCGACTTCGAGGACACCACGAACAGGGTGTTCTCGAGGTCGATGGCGGCCTCCAGCGCGCGCACCGCGCCCGGGTCGGTGGAGTCCAGCACGTGCAGCTCGAGGCCGCCGTCGAGCTTGCCGTAGGAACGGCGGATGACCTCGGGCCCAAGCGACGATCCGCCCATACCCAGCAGCGCCGCGTGCGTGAAGCCGTCATCGCGCGCGGCCCGGGCAAAGGCGGCCAGGTCGTCCGCTTCCGCCAGCAGCCGGTCGGCGATGTCCAGCCAGCCGAGCCGGTTGCCGATCTCCGGGCCGGGGCCGCCCCAGAGCACCTCGTCGTGCTCCCAGACGCGGCGCACGACGCCCTCGTCGAGCGCCGCGGCCATGCGCTGGCTTACCGGATCGGTCACGCGTTCTGGCCCACCTTCGACATCTGTTCCTCGATGCCGGCGATGAGCTTGTCGAACGGCTCCACGAACTTCTCGATGCCCTCGTCGAGCAGGGTCTCGGTCACATCGCCCATGTCGATCCCGGCGTCGGCCAGCTTCTGCAGCGTCGCGGCGGGATCCTGGTCGGCGGTGTCGCCCTCCACGTCGAGCCGCTCGGCGCACGCCTCGAGCGTGTCCAGCGGCATGGTGTTCACCGTCTCCGGCGCCACCAGCCCGGCAACGTACTTGGTGTCGTCGTAGCGCTCGTCCTTTACGCCCGTGGAGGCCCACAGCGGCCGCTGTACCGGCGCGCCCGCCTCCTTCAGCGCGGCGAACCGGTCGCCGTGGAACAGGCCCTTGAACGACTGGTAGGCGGACTGCGCGTTGGCGATGGCCGCCAGCCCGATCAGGTCCTCCTTGGCGTCGGCCTCCAGGCGCTTGTCGACCTCGGTGTCCACGCGCGAGACGAAGAACGACGCCACCGAGTGCACGTCCAGCGACTCGCCCGCCTCCTTGCGCCGCTCCATGCCGCGGATGTAGGCCTCGGCGATCGTCTCGTAGCCCTCGACGCTGAACAGCAGCGTCACGTTCACGTTGATGCCGTGGGCGGTGGCGTCCTCGATCGCCTGCACGCCCTCGGGCGTGCCCGGGATCTTGATCATCACGTTCGGCCGGTCCACCGCCGCCCATAGCTCCTTGGCCTGTTCGAGCGTGGCGTCGGTGTCGCGCGCCAGCGCGGGCTCGACCTCGAGCGAAACGAAACCGTCGTAGTGATCCAGCTCGTCGTACACGGGACGCATGACGTCACAGGCCGCCTGCACGTCCTCGATGGCGATCTTGAGGTAGGTCTCGCGCGCATCGAGGCCCTCACCGGCAAATCTCTCGATCTTGTCGTCGTAGGCGTCGCCGCCCAAGATCGCCTTCTCAAAGATCGCCGGGTTGGAGGTCTCACCGCGCAAGGACTTCTCGTCCACCAGCGACTTGAGTTCGCCGGACTCGATCATCTGGCGGTGGATCTGGTCCAGCCAGACCGCCACACCCGCGTCGGTCAGTGCTGCCAATCGCTCGTTCTGTGCCATTTCATGCCTCCTGGATCGACCGATGGGTGCGCCGCGCAACCTCGGCTAGGTGTTCTGACGTTAGGCCGAATTTCTCGAAGAGCTCCGGTGCCGGGCCAGAAGCGCCGAACCCGGTCATGCCCAGCGACGCGCCGGCGTCGCCGACCCACTTCTCCCAGCCCATGGTGGCGGCCGCCTCGACCGACACCCGCGCGCGGATGGCGGGCGGCAGCACCTCGTCGCGATAGGACTGGTCCGCCTCGGCGAACCGGTCCCAGCAGGGCATGCTCACGACCCGGACGCCGAGACCGTCCTTGTCGGCCAGCTCGTCCGCCGCGTCCAGGGCCACCTGTACCTCCGCGCCGGTGCCGATCAGGATCAGGTCGTCGCCGGCGCGCAGGACGTAGGCGCCCTTCTCGACGGCGTCGGCCGGGATCGAGTCCGGGTCCAGGATCGGGATCCCCTGGCGTGAGAGCACGAGCGCGGTCGGCCCGTCGTTGGACTCGAGCGCGAACTTCCAGGCCAGGGCCGTCTCGTTGGCGTCGGCGGGCCGAACGCAGTTCACGTTCGGCGTGGCGCGCAGATGCGCCAGCTGCTCGACCGGCTGGTGGGTGGGGCCGTCCTCGCCAAGGCCGATCGAGTCGTGCGTGTACACGTGGATCACGCCCAGCTCCATCAGCGCGGCCAGGCGCACGGCGCCCTTCATGTAGTCCAGGAAGTTGAAGAACGTAGAGCCGAAGGCCCTGACCCCGTGCAGGTTCAGGCCGTTGACGATCGCGCCCATGCCGTGCTCGCGCACGCCGTAGTGCACGTTGCGGCCGCTGAAGTCGTCGCGTGTGACAGAGCCGCCGTCCTCGATCTCGGTGTTGGTCGAGGGCTCCAGGTCGGCCGATCCGCTGACCAGCGTCGGCAGCGCCGCGGCGGCCCACTGGATCACCTGCTCGGAAGCCTTGCGGGTTGCGATCGGATCGTCCCCGGGGTCGAACCGGGGCAGGTCGGCGTCCCAGCCGGACGGCAGCTCGCCCGAGATGAACTGGTCGAGCTCGGCCGCGAGCTCGCCATGCGCCTCGCGGAAGGCGGACAGGCGCTCGTCCCACTCCGACTGGAGGCGCTTGCCGCGCTCGGGCACCTCGGCGTAGGCCTCGGCCGCCTCGTCGGGCACGAAGAACGTCTTGTCCGGATCCCAGCCGTAGGCCTCCTTGGTCAGCTTGACCTCGTCCTCACCCAGCGGCGAGCCATGGGCCTTTTGAGAGTCCTGCTTGTTCGGCGAGCCGAAGCCGATGTGGCTCTGCACGATGATCAGCGACGGCCGGTCATCGTTGTGCGCCGCCTCGATCGCCTCCGCCAGCGCGTGCGTGCTGAGGTCCTCACCCAGATCCTGGACGTGCCAGTCGTAGGCCTCGTAGCGGTCGCCAACCTTTTCCGAGAAGCCCATCGACGTCGGGCCCGCCAGCTGGATCTGGTTGTTGTCGTAGAACATCGTCAGCTTGCCGAGGCCCAGATGCCCGGCCAGCGAGCTCGCCTCGGAGGCCACGCCCTCCTGCATGTCGCCGTCGGAGGCGATCGCGTAGGTGTGGTGGTCGATCACCTCGTGGCCGTCGCGGTTGAAGCGCGCGGCCAGCAGCCGCTCGGCGAGCGCGAAGCCCACCGCGTTGCCGACCCCCTGGCCCAGCGGCCCGGTGGTGACCTCGATGCCGGGGGCGCCGTCGGCCTCGTGCTCGGGGTGACCGGCCGTCGGGCTGCCGACCTGGCGGAAGCTCCGGAGGTCGTCCATCGAGATCCCGTAACCGGTGAGGTGCAGGATCGAGTAGAGGAGCATCGATGCGTGGCCGGCGCTGAGCACGAACCGGTCGCGGTCGAACCAGTCCGGGTCGGCCGGGTTGTGCTTCATGGTCTTCGCGAAGAGCTGATAGGCCACCGGCGCGAGCGCCATCGGTGCCCCGGGATGGCCCGAGTTGGCCTTCTGCACCCCGTCCATCGACAGCGTGCGGATGGTGTCGATCGCCAGTGCGTCGACCTCGGTCTCGTCCCTCGTCAGCGTCATCGGTTCCCTTCGCTCGTCGTCAATTCCCAGTATCGCCCACTGGGACCCCCTACCCGTGACCGGCGCGTCAAACGCCGGGGGTGCGCGCCGTCACGATCCAGCAGGACGACGTCGCGATGACGCCGTCCGCGGTCTCGAGCTCGGCCAGCTGCTCGCGCACGGCGGCCTCGATCTCGGGCCGCAGCCGGACCGCGTCGTCACCGGCCAGGCGCATGACCTCGCCCGCGGGGCCGATCGCCAGCGCCAGCGCGACCGCCGCGTCGAGGTCGGCTCCGATCCGGTACGGCAGGTCCGAGCGCTGCAGCGCGATCTGCTCGAAGCCGGCCGCCTTCAGGATGCCGCTGGTGGTGTCGGCGTTGGCCATCGAGAACGGCCCCGGGCCGCAGGTCGGCTCGTCGGAGTCTTCCTCCTCCTCGACGAAACCCTCGACCGCCCGCTCAACGCGGTACATCCAGTCGTTCTCGACCTTCTGGCGCCAGACGACCATGCACAGCCGTCCGCCCGGCACGAGCGCGCCGCGAACGTGCCGCAGCGCCGCCACCGGATTGGCGAAGAACATCGTCCCCATCCGCGAGAAGGCCAGGTCGAACTCGGCCGGGAAGGTGGCGGCCTCGACGTCGGCCACCTCGAAGGTCACGTTGTCCAGGCCGGCGGCCTCGGCCTCTTCGCGGGCCGCGGCCACGAACCGGCTGCTGGCATCGACCCCGTGCACCGAGCCGGCCGAGCCGACCAGCGCCGCGATCTGCTGCGACGTGTCGCCGAACCCGCAGCCGAGGTCCAGCACCCGTTCACCGGGCCTCGGCGCGGTCAGCTCCAGTCCCGTGGTGCCCTGCACTCCCAGTCCCGCCGTGACGACATCGCGGAACTCCACGAAACGGTCGAACAGAACGCCGTCCCAGGCCTCGATGGCCTCCTCGTTGGAAGTGACCAACCGCTCCATGCGCCGACACTAACCGGAACGCTGCGGCGAATCCAGGCGCTCCAGCTCCTGCGCCGCCAGCACGCCGGCGCCGATCACGCCGGCGTCGGCGCCGCCACGGGCGATGTCGATCGACACCCGCTTCCAGAGCGCCGGCAAGGTGTTGCGCTCGGCCTCCGCGGTCGCGCCCTCGAGGAACAGGTCGGCGGCGCGCGACAAGCCGCCGCCCAGCACCACCCGCTCGGGCTCGAATGTGTTGATGAAGCCCGCGATGCCAAGGCCCAGCCAGCGCGCGAAGCGAGCGAACACGTCGAGCGCGATCGCGTCGCCCTCCTGCGCGGCCGCCACCGCCTCGCGGCCGGAGACGCGCCCGTCGTCCTCGAGCTTGCGGGCCAGCGGACCCTCACCGGCCAGCCGCGCCGCCTCGGTGATGGCCCGCTCCAGGCCGCGCCCGCTGCAGTGCCACTCCAGCGATCCGGGCCGCGGGAAGCCGCCGCCCGACTCGGCCAGGGCCGTCGGCCCGTCGACGATCACATGCCCGAGCTCGGCTCCGAGCCCGGTGTGTCCGCGCTCGATTCGGCCGTCGATGATCACGCCGCCGCCCACGCCGGTGCCGAGCGTGAGCATCAGCAGGTGCTGCGCGGGCGGATCCGGCACCAGCTGTGCCTCGGCCAGCGCGGCGCAGTTGGCGTCGTTGTCCACGAACACCGGCACCTCGAAGCGCTTGCCCAGCTCCTCGCGCAGGGGCACGCCCTCGAGCGGGATGTTCACGCTGGCAAGCGCGGTGCCGGTGGCGAAGTCGACCTGCGACGGCACGCCCACGCCGATCGCATCGATGCCCTCGCCGTCCCCGACCACCTGGCCGACCGCCTGCTCGATCCCGTCGAGCAGCGCATCGGCGTGATCGAGCTCGGTGGCCTGCTCGACCTTGCCCTCCGCCCGCGCGCCGTCCACGCGGGCCACGGCCACCTTGGTGCCGCCGACATCGATTCCGAGCACAGAGGCCATCCGCCGAGGCATTCTGCCGGTCTGGTAGAAAACCGGGGTCGTGGACCGCAAGCTCGCCCGCCGAAACCTTCGCACCGCCCTCATTGCCAGCGTCATCGCACTGGCGGTGTTCGCGGCCTCGTGGGTGGTCGCGTTCGTCTACTGATGGCCGACGAGACCGACTCCCGGGCCGCAAACGGCCAGGTCCCGCCCGCCGGTGAGCCGATCCACCTCCCCGGTCCGTCCTACCTGCCGGTGCTGGTCGCGTTCGGAACGACGATCGCGCTCGTCGGCGTGGTCCTCAACTGGTACGTCTGCGGGATCGGCCTGGCCATCGCGGTCGTTTCGACCCTCCGCTGGGTCTCGCAGACCCGGGCCGAGATGGACGAGCTCCCGCTGGAGCACTAGCGCGCGGCTCGCCGGTCGCGCAACGCCGTAGAAGCTCCTGTTCCCCAGCTCAGCCGGTCATCTCCGAAGTCGCGCCCTCCTTCACCCAGCATCGGACGATGTCGCGCATCGAGAGCACGCCGACCAGCTCGCCGCCGTCGACCACGACGAGGTGGCGGAAGCCGCCGCGGACCATGGCCTCGGCCGCGTACTCGAGCGACCAGCCGGGCTCGGCGAAGGTGATGCCGGTCGAGAGGTGAGAACCGACCCTCTCGGTCGCGGGGTCCTGAGCCGCGCCGAGCGACTGGAGGATGTCGCGCTCGGTGATGATCCCGGGGCCGGGCTGTTCGGGATCGACCACCACGGCGGCGCCGACGCGCCGGTCGCTCATCGCGCTGGCCACCTGGGCGAGCGTGTGGTCGGGGCCGACCGTCAGGACCAGCGTGCTCATTCCGTCCTTGACCTGCATCCATCCCTCCCTGAAGGGTTATGTGACAATTGACGCTAGCGACAGCTTTGCACACGGTGCCAGACAGCCGATCCGGGTACCGAGTCAACTAATGCATGGACGGTGTTATCCATTTGCGCCCCTGGCGCGTAGCACCAAGTGACCATGCTCAACGAAGCCAAGCGCCCAGCCACCGTCCAACGCCGTGCCGAGCTCTTTCGCGAGGCGGCGGCGATCATCGAGGCCGAGTACGAGTACAAGCTCGCGCTCGACGACGTCGCCCGCCGCGTCGCCACTTCGCGGCGCCAGCTCCAGCGTGCGTTCGCGGAAGCCGGTGAGACCAGCTTCCGCAGCTTCCTGCAGCGGGTGCGAATGGAGCAGGCCGCGCGACTGCTCCGGGCCGGCACGTCACCGGTGAACGAGGTGGCCAGCGCGGTCGGCTACCGCCAGCCGGCCCAGTTCGCCAAGGCCTTCCGCCGCCACCATGGGACGCCGCCCTCGAGCTTCCGTGAGGCCGCGGGCGCCAGCTTGGCTGCCTGACCCCAGATCCGGCGCCCAGCGGGTGCCAAGCCCCCGCCTCTATCTGTAGGGTTGCGACCCGTGTTTCGCGAGGGTGGTCTTCAGTGGCGAGAGTGAGGCGGCGGCCGATGCTCTGGACCGTGGTCCTGGGCGTCCTGGCCACCATCGTCGGCATCGCAATCTGCCTCCAGATCGACTGGTTCCCGGTCCAGGCCTCGTCGGCCGCCGCGGACATCGACACGCTCTACGACGTGCTGCTGATCGCGTCCGTTCCGATCTTCGTGCTGGTCATGGCGGTCGTCTTCTACTCCGTCGTCGCGTTCAAGGCCCAGCCCGGCGATCTCAGCGACGGCGAGCCGATCCACGGCAACACCCGGCTCGAGGTCATCTGGGTCACGATCCCGTTCATCATCGTGTCCGCGCTGGCCGTCTACGGCTGGGTCGTGCTCGACGACATCGAGGCCAAGGAGTCAGACGCGCTGGTGGTCAACGTGACCGGCCAGCAGTTCGCATGGCGGTTCAACTATCCCGGCGAGGGCAAGGTGCGCGTCAACCAGCTCGTGCTCCCGGAGGGCCGCCAGGTCGACTTCCGCGTCAGGACCGACGACGTGATCCACGACTTCTGGGTGCCCGAGTTCCGGCTCAAGACCGACGCCGTGCCGGGAATCACGACCCACATCCGCACCACCCCCACGAGGACCGGCACCTACTCCGTGGTCTGCGCCGAGCTGTGCGGGATCGGGCACAGCACGATGCGCCAGCGGGTCAAGGTCGTGCCAGCCGGGGAGTTCGACACCTGGATCGCTGAGAAGCAGGGAGGTGGACAGCAATGACGATGGCAGCCAAGCTCCGCGGCCCCGGCTGGTACCGCGTCGCGTGGGCCGTACCGCTGGCCTACCTGTTCGCGATGGGCCTGGTGGCCGGCGTTCGCGCCCTGTATGGCTGGGATCCGATCCTGGACATGACCGCGGTCACCACCGTCGCGCTGATCGCGATGCCGCTGGCCTTCCTCGTGGCCATCGGCTGCTTCGACTACTGGTTCTACTGGGCTTCGGGCAAGCCGACGCGGCCCGAGGACCACTCGAGCCACGGCGCCACGAGCTGGAAGGACTACTTCCGGGTGAACACCGATCACAAGGTGATCGGGATCCAGTACATCGTCACCACGTTCTTCTTCTTCATCATCGCCGGGCTGTTGGCGATGGTCATCCGCGCCGAGCTGGCGCAGCCGGGCACGCAGTTCGTGGATCCGAACACCTACAACGGCGTCTTCAGCGTGCATGCGTCGGTGATGATCTTCCTGTTCATCATCCCCGTGTTCGCGGGCATCGCGAACTACGTCGTCCCGCTGATGATCGGGGCGCCGGACATGGCGTTCCCGCGCCTGAACGCGCTGTCGTTCTGGCTGCTGCCGACCGCCGGCGTGATGATGGTGGCTTCGTTCTTCGTCGAGGGCGGCGCCTTCGCAACCGGCTGGACCGCCTACGCCCCGCTGTCAACCGAGACGCCGCTCGGCCAGCAGTTCTTCACGATCGGGGTGCAGTTCGCGGGCGCGTCGTCGATCGCGACGGCGCTGAACTTCCTGGTCACGATCATCACGATGCGCGCCCCGGGCATGACGTTCTGGCGCATGCCGCTGATGGTCTGGGCCCAGTTCACCACCTCGCTGCTGGTGGTCATCGCGACCCCGTTCATCGCCGGCTCGCAGTTCTTCGTGCTGCTGGACCGGTCGCTCGGAACGCACTTCTTCGACCCGGGGGCGGGGGGCGACGTGCTGATGTACCAGCACGTCTTCTGGTTCTACTCGCACCCAGCGGTCTACATCATGATGCTGCCCGGCTTCGGGATCATCTCCGAGGTCATGTCCACACACTCCCGCAAGCCCGTGTTCGGCTACCGGATGATGGCGTTCTCGCTGGTGGCGATCGTGATCCTTGGCTTCACCGTCTGGGCCCACCACATGTTCGTTTCGGGCATGTTCAGCTGGCTGCGCGTGCCGATGATGATCACGACGATGCTCATCGCCGTCCCCACGGGTATCAAGATCTTCTCGTGGCTGGCCACGATGTGGAAGGGCGTCATCCACCTGAGGACGCCGATGCTGTTCGCCCTCGGCTTCATCACGATGTTCACCCTTGGCGGGATCAGCGGCATCATGCTGGCCGTCATCCCGGTGGTCATCCACGTGTCGGACACCTACTTCGTGGTCGCCCACATCCACTACGTGCTGTTCGGCGGCTCGGTGTTCACGATCTTCGCCGGCCTGTACCACTGGTTCCCGAAGATGACCGGTCGGATGTACGACGAGAGCCTCGGCAAGATCCACTTCTGGCTGTCGTTCATCTTCTTCAACCTCACGTTCGGCCCGATGCACTTCGTCGGCATCGACGGCATGCCGCGCCGGGTTGCCGACTACGCGGACCAGTTCGCCACGATGAACCTGTTGATCTCCGTCTCCAGCTTCATCTTCGGGCTGTCGTTCCTGATCTTCCTCTACAACATGATCACCAGCTGGCTGCGCGGGCCCAAGGCGGCGGCCAACCCGTGGCGGGCGCACTCGATCGAGTGGCAGGTGTCGTCGCCGCCACCGATCTTCAACTTCGACGAGATCCCGACCGTGGTCGGGGGCCCGTACGAGTACGGCGTGCCCGGCGCCGTACACGCGGTGTTCGGCGACAAGAAGGCGCCCGCGGGCGCGGCGCCCGCGCCCGCCGGCGGCGGCGGCGCCCAGCCCCCGCCGGAAGGCCAGGTCCAATGAGCAAGGACATCCTGGTCGTGGCCAACGAGACGGTCGTCGGCTCCGACCTGATCGACGCCGTCCGCCGGCGTGCCGAGGGCGAGTCCTCGGTGCACGTGATCTCGCCCCAGAGCCAGCCCAGCCACGGCTACGTGATCTATGACGAGACCGTCCGCGGCGCGGCCGAGAACCGGCTTGCGATGACGATCGCGCAGCTGGACGAGGCCGGGATCGAGGCCACCGGTGCGGTCATGGACCCCGACCCGTACTCGGCGATCATGGATGCGCTCGGCGAGCGCGACTTCGACGAGATCGTGATCTCGACCCACCCCTCGACGCGCTCGGGCTGGCTACGCCAGGACCTGGTGCAGCGCGTCGAGCAGGCCACGCGCCGGCCGGTCGAGCACGTGGTCGTGGACCTCGACGCCGAGAAGGACAGCGCGACGCGCACGCTGGTCGTCGCCAACCAGACGGTCGGCGGCCAGCCGCTGATCGAGCAGCTCAAGGCGCTGGCGGCCGAGGGACCGCGCCGATTCGTGGTGATCTCGCCGCAGTCGGGCGAGGGTGGCGAGGAGGCGGCGGACCGGCTGGCGCGCACGCTCGACCGGCTCCAGGACGAGGGCCTGCAGGCCATCGGCCAGGTCACCCACCCCGACCCGTACACCGCGATCCACAACGCGCTCGAGTTCTACGGCATCGACGAAATCGTGATCTCCACCTTCTCAGAGCTCCAGTCGGGCTGGCTGCGGGCGGACCTCATCGGCCGGGTGCGCAACTCCACGTCCAAGCCCGTCCACCACGTGGTGTCCGAGGACGCCGGCAACGCGCAGGAGGCCAGCGCCTGATGGAGTCGGCGTCCGTCGCCCTTGGCGGCCAGTCACACGACGAGCACGAGCATCACGGCCCGCCGGCGGCCAACCAGAGCTCGCGCGTGGACCCGATGACGCTCGGGATGCTGCTCTTCATCATCTCCGAGATCATGCTCTTCGGAGCGTTCTTCACGGCCTACTTCTTCATCCGGGTCGTGAACGGGGATCCGTGGCCGGCCGAGGGCACCGAGCTGCCGAAGCTGATCGCGGGCGTGAACACCGCCATCCTGATCTCGTCCAGCTTCACGATGCACTGGGCGCTGGAGGGCGCGCGCAACGAGAACCGGCGCGCGCTGAAGGCCGGCATGCTCACCACGTTGCTGCTGGGCCTGACGTTCCTGCTGATCCAGATCAACGAGTACGTGCACCTGGGATTCGCCATCTCGGACACCTCCCAGTCGACGATCTTCTACGGGCTCACGGGTCTTCATGGCGCCCACGTGTTCGTGGGCCTGACGCTGCTGCTGTTCGCGACCACCCGCGCCTTCCGGGGCCACTTCTCGAGCAAGAAGCACATGGGCATCGAGATCCCCGGCATCTACTGGCACTTCGTGGACGTGATGTGGATCGTGGTCTACACCACCGTGTACATCATTTAGGCGTGCTCAACCCCCTCCGCTCCGAACGCGAGGCGTTTCGCTTCTTCCTGTACGTGGCAGCCTTCTGCCTCGTGCTGGCCGTGGTCGTCGTCGTGGTGCGGGCACTCTGAGCGCCGCGGACGACCTGGACCTGGCGCGCCGCGCGGCCGTCGCGGCCGGTGCGCTTCTGATGGAGCGCTACGAGGGACCCGCCAGCGGCGTCGAGCAGAAGTCCTCCCGCACCGACATGGTGTCCGACGCCGACCGCGAGGCCGAGGCGCTCGTGCGCGACCTGCTGGCCGCCGAGCGCCCCGATGACGGCCTGCTGGCCGAGGAGGGCTCGGCCAGCACGGCGGCCAGCGGCCGCCGCTGGGTCGTGGACCCGCTCGACGGAACCACCAACTACCTCTACCGCTTCCCTGCATGGAACGTGAGCGTTGCGCTCGAAGATGCGGACGGCAGCCTGGCGGGCGTGGTGCACGATCCGCTACGCGGCGAGACGTTCACGGCCATCCGTGGCGCCGGCTCGTGGCTGGGCGAGCGCCGGCTCGAGGTCCACGCCCCATCCGGGCTCGACACCGCGCTGGTGGCGACGGGCTTCGGCTACTCACCCGAGCGCCGCGCCGCGCAGGCCGACCTGCTCACGCGCGTGCTCCCACGGGTGCGTGACATCCGCCGCGCCGGCGCCGCCGCCCTGGATCTGTGCTGGGTGGCCGCCGGCCGCGTGGACGCCTACTACGAGCGCGGCCTGAACCACTGGGACTGGGCCGCCGCGAGCCTCGTGGTGAGCGAGGCCGGCGGCGAGGTGCGCGACCTGCCCGGCGAGCCATTCGGGTTGATGGCGAGCGCGCCGGAGATCGCCGACGGGCTGTACGCGCTCGTGGCCTGAGGTTCAACGCCGGCACGCGCCCCTGACGGGTCGAGAAGCGAGCTTGCCAAGGACGCAGGGAACGAAGCCTGCATCGCAGGCGACGTCACCGAGGACGCCGGCGGGCGACGCCTATCGGACCGTCAGGGTGCCCTTCATCCCGCCGGCCTCGTGGCCCGGGACGGTGCACAGGTACTCGTACTTGCCGGGCTTGACCTCGGCGGTGAACTCGGAGACGCCGCCGTTGGATACGACCTTGCCTCCGGCCAGCTCCTTGCCGGAGGAGTTCTCGAGCGCGATGTCGTGACCGGTCGACGAGGCGTTCTTGCTCTCGACCTTGAGCGTGCCCGCCTTCGCCTGCGCGCGCTTGGAGGCGTATAGGAGGCCGCCGTTGGGATCGGCGGGCATCATGAGGACGCCGTCATCGGCCTTGATCAGCTTGTTCGAGGCCTTCGGGCCGGCGGTGGCCAGCAGCCCCTCGTCCTTTCCGCGCTGGCCCGCGACCTCGCCGACGTAGGCGGCCACGTCGCGGGCCTCCTGGCCGGTGACCAGGTTGGCCGGCATCGCGCTCCCCTTGCGCACGTTCTTGATCTGGTCGAGCACCACGCCCTCTACGGTGCCCGCCCCGAGCCCGGCCGCGCGGGCCGGCCCGAACGCCTCGTCGAGGTTGGGGCCCTGCACGCCCTGGGTCTTGGCGCGGGCAAGCGTGTGGCAGGACCCGCACTTCTGGATGAAGGCCGTCTTGCCCGCGATCTGGTCGTCGTCGCCGGAGCGGCCGCAGCCGGCCGCACCCGCTGTGACCAGCAGGGCGCCGCACGCAATCAGGGCCAGGCGCTGCGAAGCACTCCTCACGGGGCGGAACATTATCTATTCAGGTGGTCGGGCTGGCCAGTGCGTCGAGCTGCCCTCCGGCCGCGGCGATCACGCCCTCGGCCACCGCGTCCCAGCCGAACCGCGCATGGGCGGTCCGGGCCAGTGCGCCGGTGGCGCGGGAGCGCTCGGCGGGATCGGTCAGCAGCCACGCGGTCAGCTTTCGGGCGATCTCCTCGACCGCGCCCGGACCGCGGGCGAACGACAGCAGTGGCCGCAGATCGGGCTCCAGCGCCGGCTCCAGGGCAGCCGTGACCTCGGCCAGCCCCGAGTGGGCGGCCGACAGTGGCAGCGCGCCGCAGGCGGCGGCCTCGGCCGCCACCATCCCGAACGCCTCCGGGAACGTGCTGGGCACCACCTGCGCTTGGCAGGCGGGCAGGAGCGCGGGCAGGTCGTCGTGCTCGAGCCGGCCGGTGAACACCACCCGCCCGGCGGCGGCGGGCGCGGTGCCCAGGTAGTCCTCGCGACGCTGGCCGTCGAGTTTGTCCAGGAACGCCGCCAGGTAGGTCAGCTCGCCCGCCGGGCCGCCCTCGGGCTCGCGACCGCGGGCGGCGATGGCGCGCAGGGCACCCAGGTCGCCGGCGGCCAGCGCGTCGACGAACGCGTGCAGCGTGTCGCGGTAAGTGCCGAAGCCGACGACGCACAGGCGTGCCTCCGGCACCCGGCCGACCACCAGCGGCCAGGCGGCCAGCAGCAGGTCGACGCCCTTGGACACGATCAGCTTGCCGACGTAGCTGACGATCGGCTCGCGCGCGGGGTCCAGGCTGCGCAGCGCGGCGCCCGCCCCCGGCTCGCCGCCCCAGCCCGCGGTTGCGCCGCGGTCCAGCCGCCCCGCCAGCTCGCCGAGCGACGCGGCTGCCGCGTCCGGGGCCGCGGGCGCGAACCGCTCGACGTCGACCCCCGGCGGCCCGAGCCGGGTGCGATCGGGCAGCGCCGGGTCGTCCATGACCTCCCACAGGCTCGCGGCCGTGTGGCGGGAGCCGACCAGCACCGCCTGCGCCTGCTCGAGTCCCTCCCGGGCGTACGGGAGGAAGCGCTCACGGTGCGGGCGCACCGTGTACTCCAGCGCGCTGCCGTGGACCTTCACCGCGTATGGCACCCGCTCCTCCAGCGCGCGGGCCAGGATCACCGGGCCCATGATCAGGTGGTTGGCCAGCGCAACGTCCGGGCGCACGTCGGCGGCCAGCGCCGCCACGGCCGCCACGTTCGCGTCCAGGTAGCGCCGGAGCGCGTCGTCGCTGAGCTCGGAGAACGGAACCGCGTCGAAGCCCTCGTAGGTGTCGGGCACGTAGACGGGCAGCGTCCGTCCGATGTCGGGGTTGTGCACCGTCACGCCGTCAGGCAGTCCCACGTCCTCGGGGTGGCGTTCCTGGCAGCAGATGTGAACCTCGTGCCCGAGGCCCGCCAGCGCGCGGCACAGGCTGGTGTTGTAGATGTTGCTGCCGGTGCCGCGGAGCAGGTAGCCGTGGAAGATCAGGACGCGCATCCGGTTGGTAGATTGCCGCACGTGAGCGATCGTCAGACCTACCGCCTACGGACGCGCTCGGATCGCGAGGTCATCCGCGAGGTCGAGCCGGGCAAGACCTACTTCGACCACGAGTCGGGCGAGCCATTCGAGGTCGTCGGGAAGACCATCCCGCTGGCACCCTCACCGAGCAGCCTGCCGTGGGCCGTGGAGAACCTGCGCCTGTGCGGCTGCTCGCTGGAACAGCTTGCGCCAAAGGACCTGAACGACTGCCCCCACTGCGGCCGGCGGTTGCCCGCGGTGGAGGGCTAGCGCGGTCCTCCCCGAAGCCCGGCGCATGAAGCGCTTCCTGACCGCCTTCGCCGCGGGCGTGCTGCTGGCCACCGGCGCCGTCGCCTGCGGTGACGACGACGAAAAGGCCTCGGAGACCACTCCTACGGTGACCACCGAGACCGAGACCGCCCCCACCGAGACGGCGGCAACGGCGACAACGCCGGCGCCGACCTCCCCGCGAACCACCCCGGCGCCACCGGCGGACCCGAACTCCGGCGGCACCATCGCTCCCCGCACGACTCCGCGCAGCGCTCCCCAGGACGGGCCCGAGAACGACCTGCCGCCCGAGCCCGGCTCGCCCGCGGAGCGGTTCGAGCAGCAGTGCGAGCGCAACCCGCAGACCTGCGGCGATTAGGCGCCTTGATGCGGGTTGTGCGGTCGGCCGGCGCTCGCGTGGGAGCCGGCAAGGCGGCCTGGCTGGGTACGGAGAGGGGACTTGCCGCTTGGTTGCGGGACGGGCCATAACGTGGGACACGGGCCACCGGTCTCGCCGCGTGGCATGAATCTGGACGTTGTTGTCCATATGCGGTCACGCGGCTACATCGTGCCGTCGCGTGACATCAGGATGGACGGGCGGGTAAGGCCAGCGGTTACGAACGTGACAGGCGGGCCTACCCAAGCCAGCCGTTCGCCGACCTGCCGCACGACCTTCATAACCCGTCAGGCGCGGCGCGGAACGCGGCTAGGCGCTCTCGGGGAGCGCACGCGCGCGGGCAGCGGGTCCGGCAGCGCGGGTGCCGGTCGCCGCCGCAGCGGGGTGCGCGCGGGACGCTTGGAACCGCGCAGGTGGCCGCCGCTGGACCAGGGGCCGAGCGGCAGGCGCAGGCCGCCCGGGCCGGGCCCGGTCCGCGGCGGCTTGGGCTTGGGGCTCCCGCCCCCGCCGTCGCCTCCGCCCTCCTCGGCCGCATCTTCCCCGTCGTCGCGCAGCCTGAAGAACCACACCAGCCAGATGATCAGCAATCCGACGTCGAAGACTCGGAAGCCGACCATGAAGATCCATGCCTCCGCACTCACAGGGAAAGAGTACCCCGGTGAGCTGATCGCGAAAAGGGGGTGTCGGTGAAGTCCCGCCCTTGCAGCCATTCATGGCCGCGCCTTGATCCGGAAGAGGCCATCCCGGCCTCGGGACCGGCCGCTCCGTGCCGCTCAGCCGCCGCGGGCGGTGCGGGCGCCGACCGCCGCCGAGCCCTTGCGGGACGCCGACGCCGAGGCGTTCGATGTCGGCTTGTTGTCCGGCACGTAGGTGGCCGTGTAGTACAGCCGTGCGGTGAAGTAGGTGCAGCCGAACACCTTCATCGAGTCGAGCTTGGTCAGCGGCGCCATCTGGCTGACGTTGTCGCACTTGCCCTTGGCACGCGACGACCGCCACCACTGGTTGCGCTGCAGGCCGACGGCGAAGACGGGCGCCCAGGTGGGGACGGTCAGCGCGACGATGTACTTGGCACGCACTCCGAGCGGCTTGTCGAGCGTGAAGGTCGGGGCCGAGCCGAAGAACCGGGACACCTTGAACTCCGGGCTCTGGGCCTCGACGGTGTGCTCGAGGTTCTTCCTGCCGGTGCCGCGCTTGAGAACGGTCAGCTGAACCTGCGGGTCGTTGCCGTACAGGTCGTTGAAGAACTTGACCTGGTTGGCGTCCGGCTTGCCCAGACGCACCGTGAACGCGATGATCTTGCCCTTGCGCGGGATCACGTAGGGCTTGGCCACCGTGGCGCCGCGGCCCTGGTAGCCGGTCACGCGGCCCACGGCCTGGCAGTTCTCCGGGCAGCTGACCGCGGCCTTCGGGATCTTCGAGCCGAGCTCGACGACCTTGGCGGATGCGGCCTGAGGCGCCAGGAGCGCGGTGGTCAGGGTTGCTATAGCCAGTATTCGCTTCATATCAGAGCCTTCAACACCGCTGTACGGCGCAGAGTTGCGGCCTCCTGCCTCGACCTACTTGTAGCGATACGTGATCCGGCCGCGGTCGAGGTCGTAGGGAGACAGCTCGATCTTGACCCGGTCCCCCGGCAGGATGCGGATGTAGTGCCGCCGCATCTTGCCCGAGATGTGGCCGAGGACCTCGTGGTCGTTGTCCAGCTTGACCTTGAACATCGTGTTGGGGAGGGCTTCAAGGATCTCGCCCTCCATCTCGATCTTCTCTTCTTTCGGCATGGGCGTCCGCGCTACAGCTTGCGGACGTTCACCGCCTTGGGTCCCTTGTCGCCGGCCTCCTCGTCGTACTCCACCTTGGAGTCCTCGGCAAGCGTCTTGAAGCCATCGCCTTCGATGCCCGAGAAGTGCACGAACAGGTCGCGCTCACCGCTGTCGGGCGTGATGAAGCCGAAGCCCTTGTCGTCGTTGAACCACTTGACCGTTCCGGTCGCCATCTGTCTGCTCCTGCTGCTCTAGGACTGAAACCAGCGGCTAGAAGCTAGCAGTCATTCCCCTGTAAACGTGGCCTTCCCGGGCCCTTCGGCCAGGAACGTCTTGACCGCCCGCTTGAGGTCCTCGGTCTCGAACAGGCGCTCGGCCTCGCCCGGAGTCATGTCGTCGGCGGCGCGCGTGCCCGCGTCGACCTGTGCGCGCACGATCCGCTTGGTGGCGGCATGCGCGTGTGGCGGGCCGGCGGCCAGGTGGGTCGCGAACTCCAGCGCGGCCTCGTGCAGGCGCTCGTCGGGGACCACGCGGTTGACCACGCCCCAGCGCTCCAAATCGGCCGCCGCGTAGAGGCTGCCGCTGTAGACGAACTCGCGCGCCCGGGCGGGCCCGGCGCGCTCGGCCATGCGCTGGGTGCCGCCCATGAACGGGGTCACGCCCACGACGCGCTCGACCAGACCGAACTGGGCCGATTCCCCGGCCCAGATCATGTCGCAGGCCAGCGCCAGCTCCAGCCCGGCGGTCAGGCACAGGTTGTGCACCGCGGCCAGGGTCGGGAACGGCAGGTCCTCGATCGCGTGGGTCAGCGCCAGCAGCTGGGAGGCGAACTCCCGGGCCGCCGCGCCGCCGAGGTCGTCGAACTCCTTGACGTCGACCCCGCCGGTGAAGACCTTGCCCTCGGCGCGCACGATCAGCGCGCGCGGCGCGTCGTCGGCGGCGTCGGCGACCGCCTGCTCGAGCGACTCGACCAGCCGGCGGTCGAACAGGTTCAGCGGCGGCTTCTCGACCGTGATCGCGCCCACGTCGCCGCTGCGCGTGTAACCGGCGACGCTGCTCACGCGCGCAGTTCGGCCGCCACGGCGGCCAGCTCGCCCTCGGCCGGCTGCTGCGGCGCGCCCGGTAGCTGCAACGGATCGTCCTCATAGCGCGGAATCACGTGGACGTGCAGGTGGAAGACCGTCTGCCAGGCGGCCGGCTCGCAGCAGTTGAGCAGGTTCACGCCGGCGGCCCCGAGGTTGTCGCGCACCCGCAGCGCCAGTCGCTGGGCGGCGGCCACGGTGTGGCCCAGGTCGGCGGGCTCGGCCTCGTAGAGGTTCTTCGAGTGGTTTCGCGGAATCACGAGCGCGTGCCCGCGGGTCCACGGGTTGATGTCCATGAACGAAACCGTGTGCTCGTCCTCGTCCACCCGCTCGGCCGGCAGCTCGCCCGCCACGATCTTGCAGAAGATGCAGTCTGGGTCGCTCATGCGGCGACTACCCTACAGCCCGCCTTGGCCCTGCTCGACCAGTCCCAGCTCCGCGAACGCGTCGAACGGCTGGCCGCGATCGAGCGCGGCTCGGCGTCCTCGGGCGAGGCCCGTGCCGCCGAGTTGATCGCCACCGAGCTGCGCGACGCGGGCGCGGACGTGACCGTGGAGCACGAGCGCGCGCACGGCACGTACTGGTGGCCGGTCGGGCTGCTGTGCGCCAGCGCCGGGCTGGCCGGCTTGATGCGCGGGCGCTGGAAGGCGATGCTGGCGGGCACCTTCGCGGCCGGGGCGGTTACCGACGACATCAGCGGCGGGCGGCAGTGGTTTCGGCGCCGCTTCCTGCCGCTCGGCATGACCACGAACGTGCTGGCCACGATCGGCGACCCCGGCGCCACCCGCACCGTGGTGGTGCACGCCCACCACGACGCCGCGCACACCGGGCTGGTGTTCGACGGCGCGCCGCCACGCGCGCTGCTGAAGCGCTTCCCCGGTCTGGCCGAGAAGGCCAACACCACCCCGCCGACGATGTGGGGCGCGGTCGCGGGGCCCGCGTTCGTTGCCCTGGGCGCCCTGCTCGGCGTGCGCCGGCTCAGGCGCGCCGGCATCTTCCTGTGCGTGGGCTACACCGCGGCCATGACCGACATCGGCGCGCGCCGGGTTGTACCGGGCGCCAACGACAACCTCAGCGGCGTGGCGGTGCTGCTCAGCCTGGCCCGCTCGCTGCGCGACGAACCGATCCCGGGCCTGCGTGTGATCCTGCTGTCGGCCGGCTCGGAGGAGTCGTTCATGGAGGGCATGCAGGCGTTCGCCCGCCGCCACTTCGCAGACCTCCCGCGTGAGCAGACCACGTTCGTCTGCCTGGACACGGTGGGGTCGCCGCACCTGCTAACGCTCGAGGGCGAGGGCATGGTGTGGATGAACGACTACCCCGAGGACATGCTTGCGCTGGTGCACGCCGCCGCCCGCGAGGAGGGCGTCGAGCTATGGCCGGGGCTGCGCTTTCGCAACGCAACCGACGGCCTGATCCCGCTGCGCGCGGGCTACCCGACCGCGACGCTGGCCTCGTGCGACAAGTACAAGCTGCCGTCCAACTACCACTGGCCCACCGACACGGCGGACCGGCTGGACTACTCGACGGTCGCGGACTGCGCGCGGGTCGTGCGCCGGCTGCTGGGCTCTACAGCCAGCCGGACTTCTTGAACGTCCGGAACAGCGTTCCGCACACCAGCAGCATCAGCACCAGGATCGCCGGATAGCCGTAGGTCCAACCGAGCTCCGGCATGTGCTCGAAGTTCATGCCGTAGACGCCGGCGATCATGGTCGGCACGGCGGCGATCGCGACCCAGGCGGAGATCTTGCGCATGTCCTCGTTCTGGCGCACGCCGACCTGTGACAGGTTGGCCTCGAGCACGCTGGTCAGAAGATCGCGGTAGCCCTCCAGCTGGTCCTGCACCCGCGCCAGGTGGTCGGTCACGTCGCGGAAGTAGGCGCGCACCTCATCCGGTACCAGCGGGTGCTGGCGGTGGGCCAGGCGCTGCATCGGCTCGGTCAGCGGCGTGGCGGCCTTGAGGAACTGGAGCACCTCGCGCTTGAGCTTGTAGATCCGCTCGGCGCGGTTGCTCGAGACCTCGGAGAACACCTCGTCCTCGACCTCGGCTATGTCCTCGTCGAGACCCTCGAGCGCCGGCCCGTAGTCATCGACCACCTTGTCGACGATCGCGTGCAACACGGCCGCCGGGCCGTGCTTGAGCATCGCCGGGTCGGACTCGACCTGCTCGCGCACGCCGTGCAGCTCGGTCGGCGCGCCGTGGCGGACCGTCACGATGAAGCCGTCGCCGATGAAGATCAGGATCTCGCCGAGCTCGATCACCTCGTCCGAGTCCACGTAGCGCGCGGTCTTGAGGACCACGAAGATCGTGTCTCCGTACAGCTCCAGCTTCGGCCGCTGGTGGGCGTGGATGGCGTCCTCGACGGCCAGCTCGTGCAGGCTGAACTCGCGCTTGACCGCGTCGAACTCCTCCTCGGTCGGCTCGAACAGCCCGATCCACACGAACGCCTCGTCGCCGGCGGCCTTCTCCAGCGCGTGGTCGATCTCCAGCGACTCCTCGTTGCAGCGCTTGCCGTCCGCGTACGCGGCGCAGTCGACGATCATCCCGTCAGTCAGTGTCCACGATGCGCCGGGCGTAATCGACCGCCTGGTCGCGGCCGTCCACCTCGCCCGCATATACCGCGGCCTCCAGCTCGGCCAGAAGGCGGCCCAGCTCGGGCCCGGGCGGGATGTCCAGCTCGCGCGCCAGCTCATCGCCGCGGATCGGCATCGCGGGCGGCCCGGCCGCCCGCCACGCCAGGGCTGCTGCCATGACCTCGCGCCCCAGCTCCAGGTGCGCGGCGATCCAGTGGTCCTGGCCCTCGCCGCGCGTGGCCATCCGGTCCGCGCACGAGAGCAGCGTGACCTCGACCTCGACCGGGTCGCAGCGGCTCAGGTACCGGTGCAGCGAGCGCGCCCGAAGCGGCCGCTCGTGCACCAGGAAGCCGAGCGCCAGGTGGTGGCGGGTCAGCTCGCCGACGAAGGCGCGTACGCGGTCGCTCGCCCGCAGGCGGGTGAAGATGTCCCGGACCAGCTCCTGGCCCTGGGCATCGTGGCCGATGAACGTGGGCCGCCCGTCGGCTCGTTCGGCGCGGGTCTGGGGCTTGGCGATGTCGTGGAACAGGGCAGCGAAGCGGATCGCCTGCCCGCGCGTCAGGCCGTCACCGAGCGGCTCGGCCAGCTGCTCGCGAACGGCGCCGGCGTGCTTGCCGAACACAGGCCCGAGGTCGGCCTCGAGCTCGATCCACCGCTCCAACACCTCCACCGTGTGGTGGTACACGTCCAGGTGGTGAAAGCGGCTCTGCTCGATCCCCTCCAGCGCCACGAGCTCGGGCAGCACCGCGCCAAGCACGCCCACCCGCTCGCCAAGTGCCAGCGCGCCAAGCACGTGCGGCGCGACCACCGCGCGGCGCAGCTCGGCGTACACGCGCTCGGGCGAGGGCTCGTCGAGCCGCGGGGCGGCGGCCACGGTCAGCCGCTCGGTCTCCGCGTCCGGTGCGAAGCCGAGCTCGGCGACCAGGCGCACCATCCGAAGCGGCCGCAGCGGGTCCTCGGCGTAGGCCTGCTCGCCCAGCACCCGCAGGACGCCCGCATCGAGGTCGGCGCGACCGCCGTGGGGGTCGAGCGTGCTGCCGCCGGCCAGCGGCACCGCCATCGCGTTGATCGTGAAGTCGCGCCGTGCCAGGTCCTGCTCGATCGTCTCCCCCCGTAGCGCCGACACGTCGACCTCGAAGCGGCGCTCGCCGTCCAGCGCGCGCCAGGAACCGAATGCCTCCGACAGCGAGAACGCGGGGCCGCCGAGCGCCCTGGCCAGCCGGCGCGCCACCTGCTCGGGGTCGCCCGCCACCGCCAGGTCAAGGTCGGCCAGCGGACGGCCGAGGTGGGCGTCGCGGACGACGCCTCCGACGAGCCACGCGGGCGGCCCGCCCTCCAGCGCGGCGCGCAGCTCGCGTACGGGCTCCGCGCCCTCCAGCATCAGACCTCCACTCGCGGCACGCGGGCGCTCAGGCCGCAGGTGACCTCGTAGTTGATCGTGCCGAGCCGGTGCGCAACCTCCTCGGCGGCGATCGCCTGCTCGCCCTGGCGCCCGATCAGCACGGCGGGCGCGCCCACCTCGACGTCGGTGTCGGGGCCAAGCTCCACGGTCACGTTGTCCATGCTCACCGCCCCGACGAGCGGATGCCGGCGGCCACCGATCAGCACGTCGCAGTCGCCCGAGAGCGCACGCCGCCAGCCGTCGCCGTAGCCGATCGGCAGCGCAGCCACCCAGGTTGCCCGCTCGGCGCTCCAGCGGCGGCCATAGCCGGCGCTGTCGCCGGCCTCGAACCGCTTGACGGCGGCCACGTAGCTGTGCAGCTCGAGCGCGGGCCTCAGGCCGTGGGCGGCAGCGTCTTGCTGGAACGGGTCCATGCCGTAGACCGCAATCCCGCAGCGGACCATGTCGAGGTGCGATGCCCGGTCGCGCAGCGTGGCGGCGCTGTTGGCGGCATGGGCGATCACGCCGGGGTGGTCGCCGCAGACCTCGGCCGCGAACGCGCTGAACCGTTCGAGCTGGCGTGGGAAGTGATCGTCGCCGGGCTCGTCGGCGGTGGCGAAATGGGTCATCACACCGGCCAGGATGGCGTCCTGGTCCAGGTCCACGGCGCGGACCAGCGCCCGCGCCTCGTCCACGTCGTTGGTGCCCAGCCGCCCCATCCCCGTGTCCAGCTTCACGTGCACACGCGGACGGCGTGAGGCGATCGACTCCAGGAATCCGCGCGTCCACACCACCACGTCGGCGTCGCTGTCCAGCGCCAGGTCGGCCTCGTCACGCGACAGCGCACCCATCACCAGGATCGGCACGACGATCGCGTCGGCGCGCAGGGCGGCTGCCTCGGCCGCGGTCGCCACGGCCAGCCACTCGGCGCCACCGGCCAGGGCGGCGTGCGCGGCGGTCAGGGCCCCGTGGCCGTAGCCGTCGGCCTTGACCACCGCGCACAGCGCGGTGTCGCCGCCCACACGCTCGTTCAGCAGGCGGCAGTTGGCCTCGATCGCGCCGGTGCTGATCCGCGCGAGTGCGCGTACGGCCACGTCAGTGGCCCACCTAGTCGCTGACGAGGCCGCCGAGCACGTCCACGCGCGTGACCACCCCGACCAGACGCCCGTGCTCGACCACCGGCAGCCGGTTGTGGCCGGTGTCGTGGATGATCCCGGCGGCCTCGTCGATCGAGGTGGACGGCTCAACCGTGACCGGGTCCGCGGTCATCATGTCCGCGGCCGTGGAGGCAAACGCCTTCTTGATCTTGTCCTCCCATTTGCGCAGCGGCTCCAGGAAGACGGTGCCGCCGAAGATGTTCACGTAGTGGGGCAGGTGCAGGTCGCCGTCGTCGTCGGGAAGGACCATGTCCGTCTCGGTCACGATGCCCACGCAGCGGCCGCCCTCGTTGACAACCGGGATCCCGGGCAGCTCGTTCGTGCGCATGACCTCGATCACCGTCTTCACGTCGGTGTCCGCCGTCACCGTCTCCGGGTCCGTGTCCATGATCTCTGCGACCGTGCTCGCCATGGCGCGTGACATTACTGCGAAGCAGCCGGCGGCTGCGCACGAGGACTTACCTGTCGCCGAACGCGGAGGGCAGCGCCTCGATCACGTCGCCGGCCACCACGTGGTCGGCGCCGTGGCGCTCGGCAGCCGCGCGGCCCGCGCCGGCGTGTGCCAGCGTGCCGAGCGCGGCCGCTGGGAACGGTTCAACCCCCTTGGCCAGCAGCGCGCCGATCAGGCCGGAGAGCACGTCGCCGGTGCCGGCCGTGGCCAGCGCCGGGGTGCCGCCGCGGCTGACCGCCGTCAGCCCGTCGGGGCGCGCGACGATGGTGTCGTCGCCCTTGAGCAGCACGACCGCACCGCTGGTGGCGGCGGCCTCGCGGGCGGCTGCCAGCCGGTCGGCCGCTACGGCTTCGGGCGTGCGCTCCAGCAGCCGGCCGAGCTCGGCTTCGTGCGGGGTCAGGACTGTGGCTCCGTCACGCACGGCCAGCTCGTCAAGCGCTCCGGCGTGGGCGTTCAGCCCATCGGCGTCGATCAGCAGCGGCGCCGCGACCGCCGTGGCCGCTCCACGAGCGAAGGCAACTGCCCCCTCGGTGCGCCCCAGGCCCGGGCCGAGCACCACGGCGCCGGCGCGCTCGGCCATCTCGGCCAGCGCCTCGACGCCGTCCTCGGTGTGGCCGCCGTCCCTGTCGGGCAGGCCGCGGGTCATGGCCTCCAGTAGCCGCAGCTCGAGTGTGGCCTGCGCCGCCTTCGGCACCGCCACCTGCACGTAGCCCGCGCCCGCGCGCTGGGCCGCAAGCGCCGCCATGGTTGGCGCCCCGGTCAGGCCCTCGCCGCCGCCGGCGATGACCACGACGCCGGACGTGAACTTGGAGCCGTCGCGGGCGCGGTGCGGATACAGGTCCAGCACGCCGTCGCCGATCAGGCCGGCGTGCTCGGCACTCGGCGCGCCGCGCGGAACGCCGATCGCGATCACCTCGACCTCGCCCGCGTGCAGCGCGCCGGGGGCCACATGGAGTCCGACCTTGGGCCCGTGGAACGTGCCGGTCACGGTGGCCGCGACCGCCTCGCCCTCGACCCGCCCGGTGCTCGCGTCGACCCCCGACGGCGCGTCGCACGCCACCACGGGCGCGTCCTGATCGTTGATCGCGGCGATCGCGGAGGCGATCGGCTCGCGCGGCCGGCCGCTGAAGCCGGTGCCGAGCATGGCGTCGACCACGGCCCCCGAGCCCCGCAGAGCATCGGCGGCGAACTCGGCCGGCGGCTCGCCCGGCAGCCGGTCGAGGTTCTGCTTGGCGTCGCCCTTCATCTCGCCCATGTCGGCAACGGCAAGGACGTCAACCTCGCGGCCCTCGCCGCGCAGCAGCCGCGCCACCACCAGCCCGTCGCCGCCGTTGTTGCCCTTGCCGACGACCACGCGGATCGGCCCGGGCCGGGAGACGGCGGCCGTGATCCGTGCCAGCCCCTCCCCCGCGCGCTCCATCAGGTCCAGCGAAGGCACGCCCTGCGTATCGATCGCCCAGGCGTCCACCTCGCGCATCTCCTGCGCCTCGAACAGCGGGTCGAGCCAGCCCGGGAGCGCGGTCATGCCTGGCTGCGCGGCCGGCCGAGCCGGCCGGCCCCCTGCAGCGCCAGCGCCACCGCGCCGGCGGTGGACTCGGTGTGTGTCAGCGACAGCTGCACCTCGACGCCGAGCTGATCGGCCCGCGCGCGCGCGCCGCCGCTCAGGAGGACGCCGGGCGCGCCACCCGTAGCCACCACCTCGACGTCGGTGAACGACCAGCCCTCAAGCGCCAGCGCCTTGGCCACCGCCTCTTTGGCGCAGAATCGGGCGGCCAGGTGCTGAGCCGGCCGCGCCCTGGCCGCGGCGTACTCGCGCTCGGCATCGGTGAACAGCCGCTCGGCCAGCCGCGGCCGGCGTTCGAGCGCCCGCTCGAACCGCTCGATCTCGAGCAGGTCGAGCCCGATCACGGCTACTCGACCGTGACCGTCTTGGCGAGGTTGCGCGGCTGGTCCACGTTCAGGCCCTTGTGCTGGGCGATGTAGTAGGCCAGCAGCTGCAGCGGGATCACGGCAAGCAGCGGCTGCAACAGCCAGTCGGTGCGCGGCACGTAGACGACCTCTTCGGCGTGCTCGGCGACCTCGGTCGAGCCCTCAGTGGCCACCGCCAGCACGTGGGCGCCGCGCACGGTCACCTCGGAGATGTTCGACAGCACCTTGTCCAGCACCGGTGAATCGGTGGCCGACACCACTACGGGCGTGCGCTCGTCCAGCAGCGCTATCGGCCCGTGCTTCATCTCGCCGGCCGCGTAGGCGTCCGTGGGCACGTAGGAGATCTCCTTGAGCTTGAGCGCGCCCTCGAGCGCCACCGCCAGGCCCGCATGGCGGCCCAGGTACAGGAAGAAGCCGGACTCCTTCCAGTGCTCGGCCATCCGCTTGACCGGCTCGTCCACGGTCGCCAGCAGCGCCTCGACCTTGTGCGAGAGATCGCGCAGGTCACGCACCAGCTCGCGATGGCGCTTGGTCTCGAGCATGTCGTGCACCTGGGCCAGCTTCAGCGCGAACAGATACATCGCAGCCACCTGCGACACGAACGTCTTGGTCGCGGCGACGCCGATCTCGAGCCCGGCGCGGGTGTACAGCACGCCGTCGGCGTCGCGCGTGGCCTGGCTGCCCATGATGTTGGTCACCGCCATGACCTTGGCGCCCTTCTCGCGCGCCAGCCGCATGGCAGCCAGGGTGTCCAGCGTCTCGCCGGACTGGGTGATGCCGATGACCAGGTCGCGGTCGTCGATCACGGGGTCGCGATACCGGAACTCGGAGGCCACGTCCATCTCCACCGGCACGCGTGACCACGTCTCGATCGCATAGCGGCCGATCAGCCCCGCATGGTACGACGTGCCGCAGGCCACGATCACGACGCGGCGCAGACCGCGCAGCTCGTCGTCGCTGATGCCGATCTCGCCCAGCTCGGCACGGCCGTGGGCCAGCCGGTCGACCACGGTCTCGGCCACCGCGCGCGGCTGCTCGTGGATTTCCTTGAGCATGAAAGTGTCGTAGCCCGACTTCTCGGCCGCCTCGGCGTCCCAGTCGACCTCCTCGACGTCGCGCTCGAGCGGGTTGCCGTCGGCGTCGGTGAAGGTCACACCGCCGGGGCTGACCACGACGATCTCGCCGTCCTCGATCAGCTGGATCCGGCGGGTGTCGGCCAGGAACGCCGGGATGGCGGACGCGATGTAGTTCTCGCCGTCGCCGAGGCCGACGACCAGCGGGCACTCGTTGCGGGCGCCCACGAGCATGTCGGGCTCGTCGGCGTGCACCACGACGAAGGCGTAGTGGCCCTTGAGACGCTTGAACGCCTGGCGCGTGGCGGTCACGATGTCGCCGTCGTACAGCGAGGCGATCAGGTGAGCCACGACCTCGGTGTCGGTCTCGGACGTGAACTGCACCCCGTCGGCCGTCAGCGCCTTCTTCAGGTCGGCCCAGTTCTCGACGATTCCGTTCATGACCACGTGCACGCGGCCGGAGGCGTCGTCGTGCGGGTGGCAGTTGGCCTCGGTCACGCGGCCGTGGGTTGCCCAGCGGGTGTGGCCGATGCCACTGTGGGCCGCCGGCGCCGCGCCGTTGACGCGGTCGCGCAGCGCCTGAAGCGGCCCGACCGCGCGTGTGGTCTGGGCGTCACCGTCCTGCAGCAGCGTCAACCCGGCTGAGTCGTACCCGCGGTACTCCAGCGCCTGGAGCCCGGCCATCAGGATCTCCTGGCAGGGGCGCGAGCCGGTGTATCCGATGATGCCGCACATGGGAGGGCAGACAGGCTAGAGCAGGGTGCGCAGCTCGGCCATCATCGCGCGCGGGTCCTCGAACACGTCGCCCCAGGTGTAGCGCCTGAACGCGTCGCCGCGCGCGTATGCCTCGCACTCGCGCCGGTGGTCGCGCTCCCACGTGTGGCGCGAGTTGTGGAAGCGGTAGGAGTCGAGCTCCACGGTCAGGCGTTGCTCCGGCCTGCTCGACGGTCCTGGGTTTGACTGGCATCACCAGTCAAAGTCAGGACGATGGCCGGATTCGCCCCTTCAGGCGCCGAGTTCGGCCCGGACCACGGCGACCAGCTTGGCCGTCACCTCGTCGCACTCGGCCTGGTCGGGCGCTTCGACCATCACGCGCACCAGCGGCTCGGTGCCGGAGGCGCGGACCAGGACGCGGCCGCGGCCCTCGAGCCTGCCCTGCTCGGCCTCGACGGCCGCCCAGACTGCGGCGGCGCCGTCCAGCACGCCGCGCTCGGCCACCGTCACGTTGACCAGCTTCTGGGGCAGCTTGCGCATGCCGGCGCGATCGGCCAGGTCGGTCCCGGCCAGGGCCTCGAGGGTCAACAGCGCCGACGCGGTGCCGTCGCCGGAGGGCACGAAGCCGGTGTCGATGATGTGGCCCGACTGCTCGCCGCCAAGCGCCCAGCCGCGCTCGAGCAGCTCGGCCAGAACGTGGCGGTCACCAACGGGCGTAATCGCGACGTCCACGCCGGCCTCCTCCATCGCGGTGTGAAAGCCATAGTTGGTCATCACCGTGACGGCCACCCCGCCGCCCGGGAGCCGGCCGGCGCCGCGCAGATGCAGCGCGGCCAGCGCCAGCAGCTCGTCGCCGTCGACCACGGCGCCAGTGCGGTCCACGGCCAGCACGCGGTCGCCGTCGCCGTCGAAGGCGAAGCCGACGTCGTACGACCCGTCGACCACGTGGGCCGCAAGGCCGTCGACGTGCGTGGAGCCCACGCCGGCGTTGATGTTGCGGCCATCGGGCGCGGCCGCGACGGCGTCCACGTCGGCGCCCAGGCGCCGGAAGATCTCGGGCGCCACGCGATAGGTGGCGCCGTGAGCGCAGTCCAGCAGCACGCGGACTCCGCTCAGGTCGAGCTCGCGAAAGCGCAGCTCGAGGTCGCGCAGGTAGTCGCCCGGGGCGCCGTGAAGCTCGCGCACCCGCCCCACCGCGGCGGCCGGCTCGGCGCCCCTGGCGACGATGCCCTCGATGGCAGCCTCCTGGTCGTCGGAGACCTTCGTTCCCGCGGGGCCGAAGAACTTGATCCCGTTGTCGCGGTACGGGTTGTGCGACGCCGACACGACCGCGGCCAGGTCGAACCCGTGCCGGCGCACGGCCAGCGCGGCCCCCGGGGTCGGTAGCACGCCGCCCAGCAGGGCGTGCCCGCCCCCGGCGGCCACTCCCGCGGCCAGGGAGGCCTCGAGCATCTCGCCCGACTCGCGTGTGTCACGCACGATCAGCACCTGCGGCGTCTCGGCCGGCGACGACGCGGCGGCCGCGCGGCCCAGCGCCAGCGCCAGATCGGCGGTGAGGAACTCGCCCGCTACCCCGCGGACACCGTCGGTGCCAAACAGGGCCCCCACCGGGGCGCTAGCGCTTGGAGAACTGCGGGCGCTTGCGGGCCTTCTTGAGGCCGGCCTTCTTGCGCTCCTTCACGCGCGGGTCGCGCGTGAGGAACCCACGGCGCTTGAGCTCGCCGCGAAGGTTGGGGTCGGCCTCGACCAGCGCGCGGGCGATGCCGTGACGCAGGGCTCCGGCCTGCGACGACACGCCGCCGCCGTGGATCTTGGCGACCACGTCGAGGCGCTCCTGCTGGCCGACCGTCTCCAGCGGGCCGCGCACGACGCGCTGGAGCGTCGGGCGCGGGAAGAAGACGTCTAGCTCCTTGTCGTTCACCGTGTACACACCGGTGCCCGGCTTGATCGTCACCCGGGCCACGGCGCTCTTGCGCTTGCCGGTGGCCAGGTAACGGGCGTCGGCGGCCAGCTCCAGGATCGTGGTCGAGATCGGCTCCGGAGCGGACTCCTCGGCCTGTTCGCCGCCTTCGGACTCCTCACCCTCCTCGGCGTAGGGATCGGCCTCCGCCGGGGCTTCGAGCACCAGGTCGGGCTCGAGGTGGGCGCCGGGGATGGCCTCGGCGTCATCGCCCTTCTTGGGGTTGCGCTCCTTGCGCGGCGGCCGCTCGGCCTCGGCCGCGGGCGCCTCTTCGGCCTCGGCCGCGGGCGCCTCTTCGGCCTCGGCCGCGGGCGCCTCCTCGGCGTCGGCGGCAGGCGGCTCCTCGGCCTCGGTCGCGGGCGCCTCCTCGGTGGCCTCCTCCGCGACGGGCTCCTGGGCCTCGGCGGCCTCCTCCGGTTCGCCGGCCTCGGCGGGCGCCTCGGCCTCCGGGGTCTCAGGGGCGGCGGGGGTCTGCTCGGCCGCGGCCTCCTCCTCGGGGCTGTCCTGGCGCTCGTCGTCGGTCATCGCGTGGTGATCTCCAGTTCGGTTGGCTGCTGCGCCGCGTGGGGGTGCTCGGCCCCGGCGTAGACCTTGAGCTTGCGCAGCTGCTGGCGCGCGAGCCTGTTGCGGGGGAGCATGCCCTTGACCGCCTTGCGGATGACCTCCTCCGGCTGGCGCTCGAGCATGTCGTTGAGCGTGCGCGTGCGGATCCCGCCCGGATAGCCGGAATGGCGGTGGTAGAGCTTGTCCGTGCGCTTCTTGCCCGTGACGGCGATCTTCTCGGCGTTAACCACGATCACGAAGTCGCCGACATCGCAGTGCGGCGTGTACTCGGGCTTGAGCTTGCCCCGCAGCCGATCGGCGATCTGGGTGGCCAGACGACCCAGCGTCTGGCCCGTCGCATCGACGACGACCCAGTCGCGCTGGCGGTTCTCAGGGGTGGCTACGAACGTCTTCATACGTGCAAGCGGCCGCGCGGGACGCGGCCGGTCGAACAGTGTGGCAGATGTCCGGGGCGTACGACCAGCGGTGCGGCTATGCTGCTCGCGATTCGAACGTCTGCCGAATCCCGGACGAGTGCCGGGAACGGGGGAACCAGTGGAACCGGCAGGTTCCAAGGGGCGAATCGCTCGCAGAGCCGAGCGTAGGGCGCAGTCTCTGAGCCGGACGGGATGTCCGGCGAAGCGAAGGCATCCGAGCCCGTCAGCTAACCCCGTAGGCCTGAGAAAAGAGAGGCAGTGCCAGTGCCGAGGAACCCCTCCTCAGCGCAAAGCCGTCCGTACAGCCGCATCTGCGCCGCCGGCGTGGTCGTGGCCGCATGCGTGGCCGGCTCTCCGGCCGCGGCCGGCGCCCAGACCGGTGGCGGCACCCAGTTCGAGGAGACGCCGGTGGTCAAGAAGGTGACCTGCGCCAAGGCGTGCGCCAAGCGCAGGCGCCCACGTGCCGGCTCGACGCTGGTGCTGCGCGGCAGCGGCCTCTCGGGGGTCACCAGCGTGACCTTCCAGGGGGTCCCCGGGGACGATGACGACGTCAAGGCGCCCGTGACCCGGAAGTCCGCTGCCCGCGCCCGTGTGATCGTGCCCGCCGCCGCCTCCTCGGGCCCGCTGGTCGCCGTGAACCCGACCGGCCGCGCCTCGAGGGCCACGAAGATCGTCTCGCTGCTGCCGCCGCTCCCGCCCAGCCCCAACCCCACGCTGACGCCGGTGCCGGGTGTGCGCCAGAGCGGCGCCCCCGCGCTGGAGACGGGCACCAGCCGCGTCAAGGTCTTCTTCGGCGCCCGCCGCGCCGTCACGTTCTCCTATCGCGTGACCGACGGCGCCGCCGCCGGGCTGCAGGTGGAGCTGGTGCGTGTGGCCGACGGGAGCGTGGTGCGCACCTGGGCGCCCGCCCCGCCCGCACCCGGCACGGTGGCCAGCGTGGTGTGGAACGGCGACCTGCCGGACAGGACGGCCGCACCCGCCGGCCGCTACGCGTTCCGGCTGACTGCCTCGGCCGGGTCCGGCGCCGTGGCCCGCAGCGCCCAGGCCTCGAACGGGACCCGCGACGCATTCGACCTCTACCAGGATCAGTTCCCGATCCGGGGCGCGCACAAGTACGAGGGCGGCCTTGGCGATGGCCGCGGCCATCAGGGCCAGGACGTGTTCGCCCGCTGTGGCACCCCGCTGGTTGCCGCCCGCGGCGGCACGGTCAAGGCCAAGGCCTTCCAGTCGCGCGCGGGCAACTATCTGGTGATCGACGGCGACGGCACCGGCAACGACTACGCGTACATGCACCTGGCCGCACCCTCGCCGTTCGAGAAGGGCGACCGCGTCTACACCGGCCAGCAGATCGGCCAGGTCGGCCGGACCGGGCGCGCCAGCGGTTGCCACCTGCACTTCGAGGCCTGGAGCGCGCCGGGGTGGTACACCGGCGGGCGGGTGCTCGACCCCACGCCGCTCTTGAAGGCCTGGGACGCTTACTCCTGAGCCCTGCCGCGCTCGTCCCGCTGGCCCATGTGGCCGACGTCCAGCGGTCGGTCGACTTCTACGAGCTGCTCGGCTTCGCCGTCGAGGAGCGCTACGAGCAGGAGGGCTGGCTGCTGTGGTGCCGGCTGCGCCGCGATCACGCCGAGCTGATGCTGTCGCTGGCGTCCGACCCGATACACGATCATGCGCAGGGCGTGCTGTTCTACCTCTACGTGGACGACTTGGATGCCGTGCGGGCCACCCCCGGGCTGGCCGCGGGGCCGATCCTGGATCACGAGGCGCCGCGGCCCACGCGCGAGATGCGCCTCCAAGATCCCGACGGCTACGTCCTGCTGGTGGCCGAGCTGGCGTGAGCTCGCTGAAGGCGTTCGAGACCGAGGGCTGGAACGACCGGGCCTCCTCGTACGACCTGCTGACCGGCCGCGTCACGGCGCGGGTGTCCGGCCCGCTGCTGGACGCCGCCGACGTGATGGCGGGCCACCGCCTCCTGGACGTGGCCTGCGGCACCGGCGGCCTGTCCACCGCGGCCACTCGGCGGGGCGCCTCGCCCGTGGGCGTCGACCTTGCCGAGGCGATGGTCCACACGGCCCGTGCCGCGTTGCCCGGCGTCGAGTTCCGCGTGGCCGACGCCGAAGCGCTGCCCTTCCCCGACGACCGCTTCGACGCCGCCATCGGCGGCTTCGTGCTCAACCATCTGCCCCATCCGGCGCGCGCTGCCGAGGAGTGCGCGCGGGTGGTGGTGCCCGGCGGCCGGGTGGCGTTCGCCGTGTGGGACCGGCCCGCGCGATCGCGGCTGATCGCGCTGCTCGGCGAGGCGCTGGCCGCCGCCGGCGCCGACCGCGACGCCGCGGTGCCCGACGGTCCGGATGACTTCCGCTACGCCGACACCGGCCGGATGCGCCATCTGCTCGAGGGCGCCGGCCTCGACGAGGTCGACGTGACCACGGTCGAGCTGACCGTGCACGCCGACGGCGCCGACGAGCTGTGGCGCGGCCTCACCGGCGGCCTGGTCCGCGCGCCCGCCGCGCTGGCGGCCCAAGACGAGGCGACCCAGGCGCGCGTGCGCGCGCAGTTCGACGAGCTCGCGAACGGGTTCGCCGCAGCCGGCGGCGGGCTCGACGTGCCCGCCGTGGTGCGCGTGGGCGCGGGACGGGTCAGACTCCAACCATGAGCGAGATCGGTTTAGCGCTGGCCCAGGCCATCACCGACAAGGACGCGGACGGCCTCCGGGCGGTGCTTGCACCCGACGTCGACTTCACCGCCATCACCCCGCGCAGGCACTGGAGTGCTGCCACGGCCGACGACGTCGTGAAGATCGTCTTCGGCAGCTGGTTGGAGGACAAGGACAGGATTGACGCGGTCGAGCACGTGGAGACCGACGCCTTCGCCGATCGCGAGCGGGTGGGCTACCGCTTCAGCGTGACCAACCCAGAGGGCCGATTCCTGGTGGAACAGCAGGCGTATCTCGACGTGCAGGACGGCCGGATCGGCTGGATACGGCTGGTGTGCTCGGGCTTTCGCCCGGTGGGCTAGCGCCGCCGCCCTCGCCCTAGCGCATGTTCTGCGGTGACCGCGCGGGCATCGCCCGGCCCGAGCCGAGCCCGTTCCACAGAGCCAGCTTGTCCGAGCGAAAGCCGATGACCTTGACCCGGCTGCCGCCGTCGAAGCGTCCGATCGCCTGGTCGGCCAGGCGCGAGTCGGTGTCACCCCGGATGACCTGCAGCGACCGGCGCCCATCGCGGCTGAGGCGCCAGGCGCCGCTCTTGGTGAAGGCGATGTCGGTGATGCCGTTACCGTCGAAATCGTGCGCCACGGCGCCGCCGAGCGAATCCGAGCGCTTGTCGCCGATCGGCCGCCAGGGCGTCCGCGCGGCGCTCGAGATCGCCCAATCACCGCGCACGATGGTCAGCACGTCGGTAGCACCGGCCCGGTCGAACTGCCCGAACAGGAGCTTGTCGACCGGCGCGCGCGAGCTTCCGACCTCGGACCACGCGCCCGTCCGCCCGGAGCGGATGCGCCACTTCCCGCCGGCGGTGGCGAAGAGGTCGGTGCGGCCATCCGCGTCGAAGTCCCCCGGACGCAGGTTCCACGCTGCCACGGGACTGCCGGGCAGCCCTCGGCGCGGGCCGGTTCCCGCGCTGTGATAGCCGACCTGGCCGGGAGCGCCGGACAGCACGTCCGTGCGCCGATCGCCGTCCACATCGGCGAAGCTCAGATCCTGGATGCGTAGGCGGGAGGGGGTCAGGAACTCCCAGGAACCGATACCCGCTCGGGACAGGAACCAGCCCGTCCCGTTCGCAACGAACACGTCGTCGCGCCCGTCACCGTCGAAGTCGCCGGCGGCGATCTCCTTCGAGTAGTCGGTGCTCGTACTTCGTGTTCGCGGTGCTGCAGGCCGAACGTCTTCGGCTTGTCGTCGTCCAGCGAGGAGTCGTCACCACCGCGGAGCTTGATCGCCTCGTCGAAGTCGTCGTGGGTGAGCACGTTGCCGCGTGAAGCGCGCACCGAAGGTGGGCCGGCCGCGCAGTGCGAACGCTGCGCGGGTCAGACCGGCCCGCGAAGCCGTAGTCCTGCGAGCCCAGCAAGCGTGTTCTGCGAGACGTCGAAGTAGTACCCGGCCAAGCCGCCGGCGTACTTCTTGTCCTTGGCCCCGCCGCGGCCGTGGACGTCGAAGTTGTGCGGCTTGGTGCGGTCGTCACCGAACGTGAGCACTCCGCGCAGCGCGTAGTTGTAGCGGGCGATGTAGCCGCTGAAGGCGCGGCCGCTGGCGGCGATCGCGTGGTTGTTGTACTCGAACACGTTGCCCTCGATCGTCGCGTACGCGCCGCCGCCGACCACCACGCCGTAGCCGGCGCCCTTGGCGACGTTCTCGTGCACGTAGTTGCGCTCGACGCGAACCTGGCCCGCGTCGCTGGGGAAGAGCTTGGGACACCTGCCTCCCTCGCACAGGGCGTTGTAGTCGCGGTTGGTGTCGGCCTGGTAATCGCCGTCGACCCCGCACGGCCACGCTCCAATGGTCGATCTCGTTGTTGGCGATCGCGATGTTGAGCCCGGTGGTGCCTGGGGTGACCTGCACATGTATCCGGCCTTGTCGCCGTTGGTGCTCTTGAAGCGGTCCTTGGTGCGGCGCGGGCCGATCAGCTGCAGCCCCTCGATCCGGACGTCGTTGGCGCCCTCGGTCGAGAACAGCGGGTGGGTGTCCTGCGCCTGCCGCAGCACCGGACGCGCGCCGAGCGGCCCGCGAACACCGAGCAGGCGGACCCGCCGATCGGAGCCGGATGGTGCCCTGCAGGGTCCAGTCCGACCCGCGGGGACAACGATCGGCGCCGCTGTAGTTGGAGGCCAGCAGCGCCTCAGCTCGGCCGCGGACTGGCATACGCGCGGCGGAGTTCGGCGGTGGGCGCGCGCTGGGCCTGCGCGACCTGTGGGGCGCAGGCCTGACTCGGACCCTGGGCATGCGCGGCAGCGGGCATCAGCGGGCCCAGGAGGAAGGCGGCGGCGACTGCGCTCGAGCGGATCATGTCGAACCTCACGACGTCACGCGGCCGCGTGTGCTGCGTGGCGAACGGCTCTAACGCTCTACTCCCACTCGATCGTGCCCGGAGGCTTGGACGTGACGTCCAGGACCACCCGGTTGACCTGGCGGATCTCGTTGATCATCCGTGAGGCGATCCGCTCCAGCAGGTCGTACGGCAGCCGCGCCCAGTCGGCGGTCATCGCGTCGTCGCTGGTCACGGCGCGGATCACGACCACGTAGCCGTAGGTGCGCTCGTCGCCCTGGACGCCGACGGTGCGCAGGTCGCCGGGCAACACGCAGAAGGACTGCCACAGGTCGCGGTACAGGCCGGCGCCGCGGATCTCGTCCTGGAGCACGTAGTCGGCGTCGCGCAGGATCTCCAGGCGCTCCTTCGTGACCTCGCCCCCCACGATCCTGATGCCCAGCCCCGGGCCCGGGAACGGCTGGCGCCAGACCAGCCGCTCGGGCAGCCCCAGCTCGAGGCCGACCTGGCGCACCTCGTCCTTGAACAGGGCGCGCAGCGGCTCGACAAGCTCGAACTGCAGGTCCTCCGGCAGCCCGCCCACGTTGTGGTGGCTCTTGATCGTGGCGGCGCCGGCCGAGCCGTCGCCGCCGGACTCGATCACGTCGGAGTAGAGCGTGCCCTGGACCAGGTACTGCGGGTTCTCGAGCTTCGCGGCCTCCTGCTCGAACACGCGGATGAACTCGTTGCCGATGATCTTGCGCTTGGCCTCCGGCTCGGTCTGACCGGCGAGTTTTTGCAGGAAGCGCTCCTCGGCGTCCACGGCCACCAGCGGCACCTTGAAGTAGTCGCGGAAGGCGGCCACGACCTGCTCGCCCTCCCCCTTTCGCATCAGCCCGTGGTCCACGAACACGCACGTGAGCTGGTCCCCGATCGCGCGGTGCACGAGCAACGCCGCGACCGACGAGTCGACGCCGCCCGAGAGGCCGCAGATGACCTGCCCGTCGCCCACCTGCTCGCGGATCCGGCGGATCTGCTCCTCGGCCACCGACGCGGCGTTCCACGCCATGTCGCAACCGCAGATGTCGTCGAGGAACCGGGTCAGTATCTGGGTGCCGTACGGCGTGTGTACCACCTCGGGGTGGAACTGGATCCCGTACAGCTGCCTGTCGGTGTCCTCGAACGCCGCGACGGGCGATTCGGAGGACGACGCCAGCGCGGTCATGCCGGGCGGCGCCTCGTAGACCGTGTCGCGGTGGCTCATCCAGCACGCCTGCTCGGCGGGCAGGCCGGCCAGCAGCCGGCCGGGCTCGGTGACGGTGAGCCGCGAGCGGCCGAACTCTCCGACCTCGGCCGCCTCGACCTTGCCGCCGAGGTTGAGCACCATCGCCTGCATCCCGTAACAGATGCCCATCACGGGCACGCCCAGCTCCAGCAGCTCGGGCCGCAGCGCCGGGGCGCCGTCGGCGTACACCGAGGCGGGACCGCCGGACAGGATCAGGCCCTTGGGCTTGCGCTTCTGGATCTCCTCGAGCGGCGCGCTGTGGGGCAGGAGCTCGCTGAACACGCCGCACTCGCGCACGCGGCGGGCGATCAGCTGGCTGTACTGGCCGCCGAAGTCCAGGACAAGGACTTCGTCGTGGACGGCCGCCGTGGCCTGCGGCTCGGCGTCCTCGGCATCGGCGGCCGGGACCTTGGAGATGGCCGCGGGCCGGTCCACCTATTCGACCAGCGCGGCCTCGGGCTGCGCGGGGGCGCCGCCGTTGGTCACGCCGTCGGACGCCGGGGCGGCCTTGGCGGCCGACTGGGCGCCCATGCCGATGGCCTGGTCGCGCTGGAGCTGCTTGCCCTCGGTCTGCAGCGACGGCGCCACCATGACCTCCGCGCGGTGGAACGAGGGGATGTCCTCGTAGCCGCAGGTGGCCATCGACGTACGCAGCGAGCCCATCAGGTTGAACGTGCCGTCGTTCTCGTGCGCCGGCCCCATCAGTATCTGCTCGAGGCTGCCGTTCTGGGTGGTCTTCACCCGGGCGCCACGCGGAAGCTCGGGATGGAAGGTTGCCATGCCCCAGTGGTAGCCGTGGCCGGGCGCCTCGTAGGCACGCGCCAGCGGCGAGCCGATCATCACGGCGTCCGCGCCGCAGGCGACGGCCTTGGAGATGTCGCCGCCGTTGCGCATCCCGCCGTCGGCGATGACCTTGACGTACTCGCCCGTCTCCAGCATGTGCTGGGAGCGGGCCGCGGCCACGTCGGCGATCGCGGTCGCCTGCGGGACGCCGATGCCGAGCACGCCGCGGGTGGTACAGGCGGCGCCCGGGCCAACGCCGACCAGCACGGCCTTGGCGCCCGTGCGCATCAGGTGCAGGCCGGTCGAGTAGGAGGCACAGCCGCCGACCACGACCGGGATCGGCAACTCGCGCGTGAACTCCTTGAGGTTCAGCGGCGGGCGCTCCTCGTCGGTCGACACGTGCTCGGCCGAGATGACCGTGCCCTGGACCACCAGGATGTCCAGCCCGGCCTCCAGCGCGGCCTCGTAGTGGGTACGCACGCGCTGCGGGGTCAGCGAGGCGGCCACGGGCACGCCCATGTCCTTGATCTCGCGGATCCGCTTGGCGATCAGCTCGGGCTTGATCGGCTCCTGGTAGATGCGCTGCATCTCCGCGGTCGCCTCGTCCTTCTCGAATCCGCTGATCCGCTCCAGCTGCTCCTCGGCGTCCTCGTAGCGCGTGAACACGCCCTCGAGGTTGAGCACGGCGAGCCCGCCGAGCTTGCCGATCACTCCCGCGGTGCGAGGCGAGACGACGCCGTCCATGGCCGAGGCCAGCAGCGGCAGCTTGAACTGGTACAGGCCCAGCTCCCAGGTGATGTCGATGTCATCGGGGTCGCGCGTTCTCCGCGACGGCACGATTGCGATGTCGTCGAAGCCGTATGCGCGACGGCCCCGCTTTCCCCGACCGATCTCGACTTCCATGGCGGCCACCTTAGGTTCGGCTGCGGACGAAAGATCACGTTACCAACGGGGTTATGGAGACCTCCGAGTCAGGTTGTCCGCAGTTTGCGGGAACGCGCGCTCAGCGCAGCTTGTACCCGCGCCGCGCCAGGAACAGCTTCAGCCGCTTGGTGAACTCGCTGCCGTAGACGACCTTGATCCGCCTGAAGGTCTTCGCCGCGCCGGCGCGATCGTTCAGCATCAGCTGGTCGGCGGCGATCGCGGCCAGGATGCCCCTCCGGTTCGCCTTCGCCCTGACGTATCGCGGGTAGTCCTTTCGCAGCTGCCGCAGGTCCTTGCGCAACGAGACCGGGTTGGCGCGGGTCACGTTCACGAAGCGGCCCTTCCGGTACTGCAGGATCTGCACCGGGGCGCGCTCGTCGGCCGTCACGGTGCCGAACGCCCCCGAGAAGCGGATGTCGGCGGTGACCAGCTCCAGCGGGCCCGTGCGGTTCAGCTGCCTGGCGGTGAAGCCGTAGCGGCCGAAATCCCTGAACACCGCCGTGTAGTCGTTGGTTGCCGCGCGGTAGCGGTAGACCAGGCCGGCCAGGCAGCAGTTGGCACCGCCCGAGTAGAGCTTGACGACGACCTCGGGCTCACCGTCGGCGTCGAGGTCGCGCGCGTCGACGGAGGAGTCGTCGACCACCCCGCCCGGCCAGTAGTCCTTGTACTTGGGCAGCTTGGTGCTCAGCAGCGTCGCGCCGGCGCGCCTGATCTCCACCTTCAGGTTCCTGAACTGCGTGCGGTCCTTGTTGGCGGTGTAGCCGAACGTTGCCGTGACCGCGCCGTCGGTGTCGGTCTCGGTCTTGGCCCCGGCGGCGGCGGGTCCTGCGGCCAGGACGGCGGTGGACAGGGCCAGTGCGAGCGCGACGCGATTGCAGGTCACGCCGCGAGAGTAGGTTGCCTGGATGCGCGTCGCCACCCATGACGGGTCATTCCACGCCGACGAGGTGTTCGCGCTGGCCGTCCTGACGCTGCTCGACGAGCCGGTCGAGATCGTGCGCACGCGAGACCGCGAGGCCATGGCCGGGTGCGACCTGCGCGTGGACGTTGGCTTCGCCTACGACCCCGCCTCCGGCGACTTCGACCACCACCAGCGCGAGTTCTCCGAGGTGCGCCCGAACGGGATCGGCTACGCGTCGTTCGGTCTGATCTGGCGCGAGTTCGGCGCGCGCGTGTGCGGCGGCGACGACGAGCTGGCGGCGCAGCTGGACCAGTCGCTCGTGGCCGCCATCGACGCCAACGACAGCGGGCAGCAGGTCTTCGAGACCGTGATCGACGGCGTCCGGCCGCTGACCGTGAACGGCGTGGTCGGCGCGCTCAACCCACGCTGGGACGAACAGCTCTCGGCTGCGGCCGAGCGGGCGCGCTTCGACCAGGCGGTGGCGCTTGCCGCCGGGGTGCTGGAGCGCGAACTGGCCTCGGCCGGGTCGGGGTTGCGCGCGGCGCGGCTGGTGCGCGAGGGCATCGCGGCGGCGGAGGATCCGCGGCTGGTCGAGCTGGCCGACAACGTGCCGTGGAAGTCCGTGGTCGTGCCGGAGGCGCCCGAGGCGCTGTACGTGATCTACCCCAAGCGCCAGGGGTTCGGCCTCGAGGCGGTGCCGCGCGAACTGGGCTCGTTCGACAACCGCCGGGACCTGCCGGAGCCCTGGGCCGGACTCGACGGCCCGGACCTTGCCGCGCTCACCGGCGTCGAGGATGCGCTGTTCTGCCACGCCAAGCGCTTCCTGTGCGTCGCGCGCACGCGCGAGGGCATCGGCGAGCTGGCGCGGCTGGCGCTGGCCAAGCCCGCCTAGCGAGCCCCGCGACTCCGTTTGCGCTCCTCCTGGACTCGCAACCAGAGTCGCAGCCGGAAGCCGAGCGCCTCAGCGCGCGCAGAGCACCTGAACGCGGAAGGGCGTCGCGCCCGGCTGATCCGAGCTGCCACGTGCCACGCCACCGTTCGGGGTACCCGACCGCGACGTGGTCAGGCGCGCGAAGGAAACCGCCAGCTCCGTGTTGTCGGGACCGTCCCACTGGGTGCTCACCGACAGCGCCACCTCGCCGCGCGCGCACTTCACGCTCACCGTGCGGCTGTTGTAGTTCCCGTTGAGGGCGCCGCCGTCGACACGCACGGACGCCTGGCGGACCCTCAGCTCGTCGGTGTCCACCCGTCCGGCCACGCTCGACCGCTCGCCTCCGGTGGCGGCGAACGCGGTGCCGCCCAGCGCCACGAACAGCGCCAGCAGCGAGATCGCCGTGCTCGGGTGGAACGTCCGTCCTCGGAGTCGTCGCATCGTGCTGCTCCCGTCGTCGTCGTCAGGTCTCGATCCCGCAACCCGGCGCGGGCGCCCACGATGCGGTCAGCGCAGCTTGATCCGCTGTCCGGGGTAGATCAGATCCGGGTTGCCGGTCCCGATCGTCACGCCGTTGAGATCCCACAGCCGCTCCGCCTCCCGGGCCAGCTGGGCGTTGCTTGGCGACCCGCCCAGGTTCTCGCCCGCGATCCGCCACAGCGAGTCGCCTGGGCGGACCACGTAGATGCCGCCCTTGAGCGCGCCGGCACGCGAGTCCGCGCGGCCCTGGTCGTCCGGCTCGGGCGGCTCGGAGTCCGGGTTGGCCAGTTGCTCGTCAAGCTCTTCGGGCGAGACCATCTGCGGCGTCTCGTCCACGGGCGGCACGGTCTCGGTCTGAGCCTGCGCCGGGCCGGTCGCCCGGTTGCCGGCCAGCGCGGCCGTCACGGCCAGAACAAGCGCCGCCAGGCCGGCCCGCGCAGGAGCAGGCACCACCGCGCCGTCCCTGGGCGTTCCGCGCATGCGCTCGCGCACGCACGCGGGGCAGTCCCGGTGGAACGGCAGCGCGTCGTGGCTGCCTGATCGGCGCAGGTGGGCGGACAGGTGGTTCAAGGGGGCGGACACACATCCTCCTCCCGCCGGACCGTTTCTCCTAGGGGGATGCGCGCCACGTTGGCCGCAGGCGTTCAGCGCAGCCGGAGGTGCACGCCAACGCGCAGCAGGCTCGGATCGCCTGTGCCGATCGCTCGCGCGTTCAGGTCCCACAGCCGCTGGACCTCACGCGCGATCTGACCGGCGCTTGCGGCGGGGCCCAGGCGGGTGCTCGCTATCGCCCACAGGGATTCGCCTGGACGGACCGTGTGGGTCGGGCCGGTGGCGGTCGGGGCGGCCACCGTCGTCTGGGGCGGGCTCGGCTTCGCAGAGGTCGCTGGACGAGGCGCAGCCAAGTCCTGGGTCGTCTGCCGAACCGCGCCACGCCTGGCCGGTTTGCGCTCGGGCTCCGCCTTGGCCCGCCGGCGTACTGGAGGCGGTTTCGTTGGCGGCGCGGGGATCGATGCCGGCGGGCCAGACGAAGGGGTGTTCGGGGGGGCGACCGGCGACGGAGCCGGCGCGCCGGCGGGCGGGACCGGAGGCGTGGGCAGGGCCACGGGTGGCGGCTCCCCCTCCTGCGGCGGCTCGACCGGTGGCGCCAGGTTCCAGCGGCCCGTCCTCGTTCTCGCCCTCGTTCGGATCGGAGTTGTCACCGGGCGCTCCGAGCGGCGGCGTGTTCTCATCCTCCACGTCACCCGTATCCGGCTGACGTGGGGTGAGCTCCCCGGTCCCACCACTGCCCGGCTGTTCAGGCAGATCATTGGTTTCGGCGACAGCCGGCTCTGCCGCAGGCGCCAGCAGGGCAGCCAGGACGATCGCCCCGCCGCGAAGCCTGGCCCTCGGGTCCCGTACCGAACGCTCGCTCATCCGTTGATGGCGTTGGCCGCGCAGCGAAACCCCTTGCCGCCGGCGAAGGTGTTGGGGACGGTGTCGACCGAGCCGCCGGGGGATGACGACGATCAGCGCCCGCACGGTCTCGTTCGGGGCTCTGCGGCGGGTAAACGTTGCGCAGTGAGCTCCCCCCAGGCGGCGAGCTGACCCGACGCGGTATCCGTAAAGGCCGTCAACTCTTGGTAGCTCGGGAGCCGACGCCTGGCGAACTCGCAGGCAACCCGCGCAAGCCCGTACGCCAGGGCGGGACGAGGGCGAGGCTCGATGCAGCTATCCATGTTCGGCACCATCCCGCCGGGGCACCTGAGCGTGAGCTGTGACGCGGACTTTCCTCCGACCCTGTTGGCGCGTTTGACCGTCCCAAGCGCGGACTCCTTGATGGCGCGGCCCCCGAGCGAACCGCGCTTGACGTCGCGGCTCCTCAGCTGTCCATTGCGGACATCCACGGATCGCACCGAGTTGTTCTTGATCTGCTTGGTGCCGATCGTGGCCACCGCGTAAGACGTGCCGCCGAGCGCGATGAACAGAGCCAGCAGCGAGGTCACGTTCGCGAAGGAAAGGTGCTTGCGCATCAGCGGCCCCGGACGGTAACGCGGATGGACTTGGTCACGCCAGTGCCGTAGGGGTAGGCGGCCTCGCGTGGCAGCCGAGCCCGGAACCGGTACCGGACCAGTCCGCGGGTACGGCGGAAGCGATAGGCCGAGCGCCAGACCCCCGCGGCGTCGGACCTGATCGTGCGGAAGGTCTGCCAGCGGCCGCTGAGCTTTGTCTGCAGCTCGATGAGCTTGCCGGCGGCGATACCGGTCGGCGGTACCGACAGGCGTCCACTGAAGGTGATGCTCTGGCCGTTGACCAGCCTGCGGTCGCTGGCGGAAAAGCGCGTGCGCGCTGGAACCTCCAGTTCGACAAGTCGCATCGCGGGCTGCACGGACGGGGCACCGAGGTAGAACAGCTTGAGCTGCTGGTTCGCGCCGGCGCGGACCATGTACCGGTAACGCCCCGCGGCGTCGGTCGTTGCGGTCCCCGAGTAGCGCTCGACGGCGTCCGCGCCACGCGAGAACACGTATACGAGGCTCCCCGCGAGCGCGCGGCCGTCCTTGGTGAGCAGACGGCCCGTGATCGGCACCGCCCGCCCGAGACGGGCACGCGCCTTCTGCCGCAGCACCGTCGACCTGCGCCTGACCACGCGTCGCTTGCCCTTGCGCTTGACCACCTTGCGCACGGTCTTCTTGCCCACGAAGCCTGCACTGAGGTTGGACTCGAGCCTCAGCGGAAGATCGACCGTGGCGACCGATCCGTCGGCGCGCTTGTCGGTGACGGCCGTGTTCCCTGCGTTGTCCGCGGCACTGGCCCTGAGCAGGTACCGACCGGGCGCCATGGCCGCATCGTCGACCCGCGCTTCCAGTCGCTCGCCCTCCAGCTTGGTCGAAAGACTCTGCCAGTTGCCACTTCCCGCACGGGAGATCTCGATCTGTCCCGACGACACCCCGGACAATGGGTCCGCGACCGGCGCGGACATCAACGTGGGGTCGGTGGCGCTCACGGGAGCCAGCGCAAGCCTCGGCGCCTCCGGGTCGTAGCGGAGCGTGACCGCGTCGGAGGCGTTGTCCTGGCTCGTGTTGCCGGCCGCATCACGCCGCCACATCCGAAGCGTCCACTCGCCCGGCGAAGGCACCGTCACGGATGACAGGCTTGTCGTGCTCGTCGTACTCGTCTGCGGGTCCTGGCAGCTTCCCCCGGCCCGGCAGACCTGGTAGGTCGCAGCGTCGATGGGCGCCGCATCGCCCTCCGGCGGGTTGGACCACGTCGCGCCGAAGGCATTGGCAGACCGCCAGGCCTCGCCACCCTGAGCAACGACCGGTACTTGCAATGGCGCAGTGTTATCGACCCGTGCAAGTCACTGGACGCTGATGTGCCCTCATTGCCCGCGGCATCGGTCGCAGCGACCACGACTGCTTCGTGGGTCCCGTCGCGGACCTGGTCCGTGTGCTGGCGTTGAGCGAGTCGGGCCCGTTGGGGCAGGGAACGGGCAACGAGCTGTCACACGGATTGCCTTTGCCACCCGCGTTAACGCCGCTAAGCAGCAACCGACGCCTCTGCTTACACCCGCCCCATCGCTCGCCGTGTACGAAACCGGCTGCTCACCGCGCACCCAGCGGCCGCTTACGAGCTCCCCACCCGTGATGCTCACCGCCGGGGGCGTCGAGTCCTCGACCGTGGCGCTCACTACTCCGAGGCGCGCGAAGTTGGACTTCCGGGCCGAGCAACGCTTGCCCGACCTGGCGCGGCAGATCACGCGCAGGACGATCTGGTTGGCGCCCCTGATGTTGCGCGGACCCTGGCCGCGCACCCGCCTTCCAGCGACCTGTGCCCTGTTGCGCTTGGGGCACTTCTTCCCGGCGAGGATCTTGATCAGGCGCTCGCCGACGTTCGGGCCGATCGCTGACATCTCGATCTCGTAGCGGCAGTCCGTGCGTCGGGCACTTCCGGTCCAGTTGAGGTTCACGAAGCTCATGCCTGGGGGCGGGTTCAGAGTCGCGACCGCGCGCGAGTTCCGCGGGACGCCCCTCCCACGCACGGTGTTGCCGACGTACAGGCCCCGCGTGCCCTGGACTCCCGGCTGGCATTTGCGCTTCACGCTCATGCCGGGTGTGTGGAATTCGGCGAACGCGTGGGTCCGGAACCTTCCCGCATCGGACAGGCACGCCACGACGGGGTACGACCCGGCTTGGGCCGAAGTCGGGGCAAAGCTGGCGACGATCAGTCCACCCAGGACGCCTATCAACACTCGCTTGCTCATCTCAGGCCTTTCCTGGACTCACTGCGGTCACGGGACGGTTCATGGCGAGAACTCTCCTCCCCCTTTCTCGGCGGACGCCGGCGTGCCGGGCGTGCTCGGGGCTGGCGCGGTGGCCGGGGCCTCGGGCGACGCCGCCTGAGGCACGGGCTCGAATTCGTTCTCGGCGACGGGCGGGGGTGGTGTGGCGGGCTGGGAGGCGGGGGCGGTGTCCACCGGCGACGGAGTGACGGCGGGCTGTTGCGCGGTCGGCGGGTCGGCTGGCAGAACCGGTGGCGGCGGTGTCGGTGACGGGTCGTCGGCTGCAGCGGCATCGGCCGGCTTGGGAGTTGGCTCGGAGTCGGACTGGGTCTGATCGAGGCCGACCGGCACCCTGAGGCTCTCGGGGACGCCCTCGGCCACGCAGTAGGCGCCGCCGCCCGCAGCGACGCAGCTGACCACGATCGCGGCAGCGGTGCCCGGGCGGGCACCGGCGATCGGAGTCGGATCCGCGAGCGCACGTAGATGTTGTTGGCATGCTGCTTCGCCCCCATGAGGGTCTCGCCGGCTTGGCGCTTCACGTTGGAGAGAGTCCCGAGCGAGCGGTCTTTCGCCCCCCCTCCCTCGCCGGCGCGTGCGGCGAGTTCGGCAACGGAGGTCTTGACGTCGCCGAACAGCTCGGCGGCGCGGGCGACGATCCCGTCGTGACCGGTGCCGACCGCGACCGTGGTGGCGGGCAGCGGCAGGATCGCAGCGGCGTTGCCGCCGAGCTCGCGCAGCTCGCTCATCATCGCGCGGCAGCAGGGGTCCTCATCGATCAGCCGCTGGGCCCGCGCGCGCTGGGTGTCCGATGCGATCCCCATCACGCACGCGCAGAGCAGGCTGCGCTTGCCGCGCGCCCATTCACCGCGGTCGAACGCTCGGAACTGGGCGAGCAGGGACTTGCGCGCCCGTTCGGCCGTGCGGCGGTACTGGCGGTCGGTGAGGCCGAGGCGCTCACGGATCTCGGGCGGGTCTAGCCCGAGGTCGAGGCGCAACTTCAGCAGCGCCCGCTCCGCCTCGTCGAGCTCATCGATGAGCATGTGGACGCGGCGCGCCTCGTCGGCGGCCAGGACCGTCTCGTCCGGCTGCTCGGCGGTATCGGCGAGCCCGGCGTAGCCAGGGGCGCCGGGATCGAACGTCTGACGCCGGCGGGCGTCGGCACCGTAGACGCGCTTGGCGGCGAGCTTGTCCGCCGCACCGATGAGGTAGGCGCGCAGGCTCTCGATCTCGAGACCCTCGCGACGGCGCTTGAGCACGCTGGCCCAGGCCTCGTGATACAGCTCGCGGCGACTGTCGGGATCGAGATCTCGGTAACGCGTAGAGAGCATGGCAAGCACGCTCCGCTCGTGGTCGCGGTAGGCCTGCTCGTCGGATCGGGGGTCGGTCAGGGCCGCCACGCCACCGCCTCGATCGCCACCAGCCCCTCGAGGCCGGTGAGGCGCTCGGCCTCGTCCCACCAGGTCGAACCACCCCGGGATCTCGAGGCTCTCCTGCGCCCCCTGGCGCCTTGCCTGACGGTTCGGTTCACTCCGGCGGCTCGATTCAAATGGCTCTATACCCAATCGAGCGCTCTGCCTAAAGTCCGCGAGGCCGGGAACAGCGCAATGGCCACTCCCGCGGAGGCCTAGCGCGTCGAGCGGAGCGGTTCGAGACGAAAGCCGAACCGGAGACAGGACCCGCGGCCCCACGGCCCGGGCAGCGAGCGTCAGTCGCCCAGCAACTCCCGCAGGCTGCCGGGGAGCTCGTCGAGCACGCGCTCGCGGATCTCCTCCTGCGCGGCCTCTGCCACGGCGTCGCGTAGCTCGTCCTCGAGGCGCTGGGAGTTCGTGAAGTCGGTCAGGAGTGCCTGGACGTCGAGGCCGCGCACGGCGCGGCGCAGGATGGGCCCGCTCGGGGCCACCGAGTCGACGGTGTCGGCCGGGATCGCCTCGACCAGCGACTCGACCGGCCCGGGCAGGTCGAGCTCGGCGATCAACGAGGGCAGGAGCGCCGAGGTGCGCGGCAGCCGGCCCGCCCGGTCCAGCCGCGCCACCGCCCTGCCCAGCCCAGCCCTGAGCTGACGCGCCAGCTCCGCCTCGCTCAAGCCCAGCTCGGCCGCGAGCGCCCGCCGGTCCTCGGCCACCGGCAGCGCCAGCACGAGCCGCTCACGGCTGACCTCGAGCCGGCAGGCCGTCTCGTCGAGCCCGAGCAACACCACCCGCTCGGCCAGCGGCTCGATCCGCGCCGCTATCGGCCGGCCCGCGCCGGGGCGCTCGCGGCACGGGTCGGCCGCACCCTGCACCTCCGCGTAGTCGGTGCCGCCCGCGGCCGCGTAGGCCCCCAGCAGCGCGGCGACCGCCACGAGCATGGCCAGCGGCAGAGCGACGGCGCGCGCGTTCACCGCTCGGCCTTCCCGCGCAGCATCAGGGCCGGCACCACGGCCAGCAGCGCGAGTACGCCGGCCAGCAGGAACGCCGTGCTGAACGCCCCGGTGGCGGCGCGCTCGAGCTGGTCGTCGAGCCCGCTCTCAAGCGCCTCTGCCTGCGCGGCCGGCAGGTCGGCACGCTCGAAGGCGGGCTTCAGGTCGGGCACGCGGCCACCCTCGTCGGTCAGCTGGTCGCCGAGGGCGTCGGCCAGCGCCAGCTTCCCTGACGCCGACAGCGGCGAGTCGAGCACCTGCGCCGCGATCGCCTCCTGCGCCGGCCCCCGGGCGTCGCGCAGGTCGGCCGTGAACACGGGCGTGAGGATCAGCAGGCCGGCGACGATGCCGCCGTGGCGCGCGGCGATCGTCCAGCCGCCGTGCAGCGCGCGCGGCACGCGGTCGCGCAGCGCGACCGCCGTGAGCGCATCCACGGTCAGCCCGAGGCCCAGGCCGACCAACGCCTGCGGCGCCAGCGTCCAGGCGCCGTTTGCCCCGGGCAGGAGCGCCAGCGCCGCCAGGCCGCCGGCGACGGCGATGGCGCCGGCCACCGCCTCCGAGCTGGTCCCTGCCCGCACCGCGCGCGCCAGCGGTCCGGCGGCCAGCGCGGACAGCGGGATCACGGTGACGATGAACGCCGCCTGTGCGGGTGAGCGGCGCCAGCCCTCGACCAGCAGCAGCACGAGCAGGAACAGCGCCGCGGTCAGCGCAGCCGACATCAGCGCCAGCGCCGCGTTGGCCGCGATGTGCGGCCGGTCGGCCGGCAGCGACGGGTCGTGGTCGGCCCCCGCTCGTCCGCGCAGCGCCAGCGCCGCCGGCAGCGCGGCGAGCACGATCGGCACCTGCACGATGAAGATCGACTGCCACGAGATGGTCTGCGTGAGCAGGCCGCCGGCGACCGGCCCGAGCGCCGCGCCGGCCACGCCGGCGCCCGCCCAGCGTGCGGCACCACGCTGCTCCGAGCCGCTGGCCGCGACGAGCAGCTCGAGACAGGCGGCGACGACGACCGCGCCGCCGGCCGCCTGCCCCACCCGCGCCGCGAGCAGAACCTCGAGCGACGGCGCCAGCGCGCACGCCGCACATGCCGTCGCGAACGCCGCCAGGCCGGCCGCCCCGAGCGCACCCGGGTCGCGGCGCACGCACAGCCGCGCGGCGGGCACCGCCGCCAGCGCCAGCATCAGATTGAACGCCGTGAGCACCCACGACACCCGACCGACGGTGGTGCCGTACTGGCGCAGGATGTCCGGCAGCGCCAGCGTGACGACCGCGGAGTCGGCGAGCACGACCCCAACGGCGAGCGAGAGCGCAATGACAGCGGGCTTCATCGCCCGCGATTGTGACGAGCTAGCGGCTCGCGACCTTGTCCGCGCCCTCGAGCTGGGAGACCGGGGGGGCGAACACGGTCTCAAGGCTGGCGGGCGTGTCCAGGCCGCGGCGGCGGGCGCGGCTCAGGCTGTCGGCGCGCCTGTCCATCGTCTTGTACAGGCCGGAGCGCTCGCCGCGGTTGAATCCGGGCTCGGTCTTGATCTCGCGCAGGCCCTTCCGCAGCCCGGCGGCCAGGATCTTCTGGTTGGCCTTCTCGAACGAGTCCTCGCCGTCGATCAGCGAATCGCCGACCGCAACCTGCTTGGCCGGGTCGAAGCCCGCCTTGCGGGCCGCCGCCAGGCCGGCCTCGAGCCGGTCGAGCACCAGCTTGGCCTGCTGGGCCTGAGCGGCCAGGGCTGACGGCTCGATCAGCTTCTCCATGGCCGCGGTGCAGCGGGCGGCGGTACAGCGGCCCGGGTTGCGGGCGCGCCGCTTGGCCGCGGAGGCCTGGCCGTTCAGCGACGCGATCAGCTTGCGCTGCGCCGTGATCTGGCGGCGGAGCTCTGTGATCTGCTGCTGGGCGGTGAGCACCGGCTCGGCCGCGCCGGTGGCCGTGGTCAGCGGCTGCGCGCAACCGCCGAGGATCTGGTTGAAGCGGGTCTGGAACTGCTCGATGCTGTGGATCTGCCCGGCGCTCTCACGCAGCACGCGCACCATCGCCGGCCGGCTGGAGCACTTCTCCAGCCGCGTCAGCTCGGCCGCCACGTTGCCCTCCTGGTCGTAGTTGGTGGCCGGGTTGCAGGTGGAGAAGTCACGCGCCCAGTACTCGGCCCAGCCCTCGTTGAACGCAAAGCCGCGGTTGGTGACCTTGCACGAGGAGTGGAACTGCGGGTACTGGTACCGCGCCGCGTCGGCGGTGAAGTGCAAGATGTTGCCGTCGTAGCTGTGCCGGAACGAGTGGGCGAACTCGTGGAACGGCACCGAGTAGTTCGCCCTCACCGCATAGCCCCCCGGCCAGCGGATCGTGTTCGTGGTGGTGAACGGCGTGCCGCAGCACGGGAACTCGCCCTCGACCTTGATGTTGCGCGACGGCGGCCGTGCGCCGGTGACCTGGCGGAAGTCGTTGTAGGCGTTGTGCACTCCCTGCCAGATCGCGCACTTGGGCGTGCCCGAGCCGTCCTTGGAGATCTGCCAATTGCCGAGGTCGACGGTGCCCGAGCGGCTGCGCCGTGTCGAGGTGCTGGTCTCCCAGGTGAACGGCGAGTACCAGTTCTCGAGCTCGACGCCGTCGTCGTCGTGCAGCAGCACTTTGATGTAGAGATCGAAGTTGCCGCTGGCCTTGATGGGGATCGAGTAGCGCCCGTCGCCGTTGGTGTGGCGGCTGGTGATCTTCTCGTCCCTCCACAGAGTCCGCTCGCGGAACAGCTCGACGCGCGCACCCGACAGCGGCTTGACGTCATTGCCGTCCTTGCAGGTCCACCTGCCCTTGAGCTCGAACCGGACGTCGGCCTGGGCGCCGGGGGGGGCGAAAGCCAGCAACGCGATGATCAGGATCGAGCCCAGCGCCAGTCTCTTCATCGGGCGAACGTACGCCCGTCAGCCAGTGGGCGCAAGCTCGCCGGGCGGTCAACTCGGATCAATGGCCAGGGTGGCGCGCTCACGCAACATCACGCCACACAGCCCGGCCACCAGGCTGGCCGACGCCACGCCAAGGAAGTAGACCCAGTCGCTGGCGTCCTCGACGCCCTCGAACAGGGTGCCGAGGAAGATGTAGAGGGTCAGCGCGGCGGGCACCAGAACGGTCCAGCGGGCACGGCCGAGGGCCATGCCCGCGATCAGGAACGCGACCAGGCAGACGACGATCGTGACCATGCCGCTCGTATCGGGCGGAACGCCGCGCGGCTTTAGTTCGCGCGCTCGCGCCGCAGCGCCGCCCGCAGGCGGCGGTTGCGGATGGCGGACCGCCGCAGCCGGCGGTTGAAGCCGCGCGCCTGGCGCTCGGTCGCCGCCTCGGCCTTGTCGGCGCGTGCCTTCTCGGCCTTCAGCTCCCTGGCCTGGCTCGCGCCGGTGCGCTCCAGCCGGTCCAGCCGCTGCTCGACCGCGACCGGGGTCTTGGGCTCGGTGTCGCCCTCCACCGCGCCGCCCGCCACGAAACCGATCACGAGCAGCAGGATCACGCCCGCCACCTGGGCGGCAACTACGCGCGGGCGTTCGCGGATCGCCGACATCAGACGAGCTGCTCCGCCACGGCGAGGCCCAGGAGCTTGACCGGGACGCGCGTGTCGCGCCCGAGCGCGTCCAGGCTGTAGGTGCCGGTGTCGAGCATCGTGCGCAGCTGGTCGTCGCGCGGGATCGTGACCGACCGGCGCAGCCGCTGCTCGCGGAAGTGGGCCTCGATCTGCTTGATGTCGGCTTCGTGCCCGCCCGAGGCCTGGTTGAGCACGAGCGTGGCGCGCTCGTGCGCGAGGTAGCGCAGCGCGCCGGCCACGCTCTGGGAGGTGATGAACTCGGGCGTGGTCACCAGCACCAGCTGGTCCGAGCGCTCGACCGCGAACCGCGCCAGCGGGTCGGTGATGCCGGTGCCGAGGTCGAGCAGGATCACCTCGTAGAAGATCGACAGAAAGGCCAGCAGGTTGCCGTAGGCCTCGGGGCCGAGCTTGGCCATCAGCTCGGCGTCGGTGGGCGCGCCCAGCAGGTGCAGCCCGCTGGGCAGGCGCGACACGTAGGGGCCGAGCTCGGCCGCGGTGTGCACCTTCTCGAGGTCGGCGATCAGGTCGGCCAGGTTGCGGTCGGGCCGGAGGCGGTCGGGCGCCAGCGCGGCCAACGTCCCGAAATCCGGATTGGCGTCCACCACGACCGTGCGCATGCGCAGGTGGTTGGACAGCAGGTTGCCTACCACGAAGCTGGAGGTGGTCTTGCCGACGCCGCCCTTGGGGCTGATCATGGCGACCGTGTTCGCGCGCGTCACGCCGGGCACCGCGCGGATCTGCTCCTCGATCTCGGCCTCGTCGCGCTCGCCCTTGCTGACCATCATCGACTGCCAGCGCGAGCGCAGCCGGGCAGGCAGGTTCTGCGGCATCTCCTGCCCGTCCACGACCGCGTCGGGGTAGACGTCGCGGCGCTTGATCGGAGCTCCTCCGGGGCGCGAACTCATCGGGCGGCGGACCTTAGCGCCGCGTGCGCCGGCGCTCTACCGGCCGAGCGACAGCGCCTGGCGGTCCAGCACCTCGAGCTCGACGTCGTTGAGCAGGCGGCCGACCTCACGCGGATCCAGCACACCGGCGCCGAAGTGCTGGGTCGACTCGGCGCCGCACGCCACGCCGAACCGCAGGCACTCGTGTGCCGGGCGGTCCTCGTAGCGAGCCGCGACCCAGCCGGCCAGGAACGCGTCGCCCGATCCCACCGACGAGACCGCGTCGAGCGGGTCCAGCGTGGCCCGCACGAGCTCCCGCGGGCGGGTGGCGTCGGTGTCGGTTCCCAGCAGCGCCAGGGCCCCGTCGGCCATCGTCATCAGTGCCTCGCGTGCGCCTATGTCCACGATCTCGGTGACCGCGGTCGCACGGTCCTCGGCGTCGGCGAACTCGTGGCCGACCAGCTCCTCGGCCTCGAGCTCATTCGGGCTGACGACGTCGGGACCGGCGCGGGTGGCCAGGCGCATCGGCTCGCCCTCGGCGTCGATCACCGTGAATACGTCCATCTTGCGCAGCTCGCCGACCAGCCGGGCGTACAGGCCCGGGTCGACTCCTCCGGGGAGGCTGCCGCTGAACACGCACATGGCGGCCCCCTGGGCCAGGTACAGCAGCTTGTCGACGAAGAGGTCGAGCTCGGCCTCGGTCACGGTCGGCCCGCGCTCGTTGATCTCGGTCTGCTCACCCGAGGTTGGATCCACGACCGCGCTGGACATGCGCGACTCCTCGCGGATCCGCACGAAGTCGTTGAGGATGTGGTCGTCGGTCAGCTGCTCGATGATGCGTGTGCCGGTCGGGCCGCCGACGAACCCGGTCGCGATCACGGGGCGGCCGAGGGCCTTCAGCGCGCGTGCCACGTTCACGCCCTTGCCCCCTGCCATCGACGTCTGCTCCACGGCCCGGTGGCGGCGCCCGAGCCGGAAGTTCGGCACGGCAAGCGTCTTGTCGATCGCGGCGTTGAGTGTGACGGTGATGATCATTCGATCTGCCCCTCCGCTCGTGCCCTGGCCCTGTTTCGTTCCCTCCGGCGCTCCGCTCGCTGGCGTTCACGGCGACGGGATCGTTGGCGCATCGCCACTACCACTATGACGGAAACGAGCAGCAGGACCATTACCAGTGGCACCACGCCGCCGAGCGCGTGCGCCAGCCGCCGCAACGGGCCCGCCCCCGGCACCTCGGCCTGGGTGACGAGGGCCACCCGATCGATCACCTTGCCCTCGCGCAGCACCGCGATCGTGCCAACGCGCCGGCCGGCCGGGGTCTCGCCCAGTTCGTCCGGCGCGTTCACGCGCGTGCGGATCTTCTCGCCGCGCCGGGCCAGCACCAGCAGGTCGTTGCGCGGGGCGAGCCGGGTGCGCTCGTCGCGGTACCCGACCTTGGCCGAGGCGACCGGCGTTTCGGCATCCAGCACCTTGCGGCGCTCGAACTGTTTCAGGCCGTACTGGAGCAGCGCCAGCGAGGTGGCGTTGCGGGCCGACTCGGTCGGCGTGCCCATGACCACGCTGATCACCCGCGCGCCGGCGGCGTTGGAGGCGGCGCCGACGAGCACGTAGCCCGCCTCGCGCGTGCGACCGGTCTTCACGCCCTTGACGTACGGGTAGCGCCCGACCAGGTCGTTGCGGTTGTTCACCACGCGCCGCCGCGCGCCGCTCTCAAGGATCGCGGACGGCTGGCCCACCACGGAGGCGAAGCGGCTGTTGGCCATCAGCCGCCGCGCCAGCGCGGCCAGATCGTTCGCGCTCGAGTGGTTCTCGCCCTCGTCGAGCCCGATCGGGTTGGAGTAGCGGGTGTTGCGCAGGCCAAGCTCGGCCGCCCGCTCGTTCATGTCGCGCACGAACGCGGGCCGCGAGCCCGAGATGCCCTCGGCAAGCGTGACCGCGGCGTCGTTGGCGCTCTCCAGCATCAGGCCCTCGAACAGGTCGGACACTCGCATCCGCTCGCCCGGCCGGAGGTTGATCTTCGACTCGATCGGGGCGGCGCGGTACTTCGATGCCGCGAACACCTGGTCCGGCTCCGTGCGCTCCAGGGTCAGCAGCGCGGTCATCAGCTTGGTGGTGCTGGCCATCGAGCGCTCGGCCTCGGGGCGCTTGGCCAACAGCACCGACCCGTCGCGGGCGTCGATCAGGATCGCGCTGGCGGCCGCGTCGAGGTCGGGTTTCGGGTCCGCCGCCTGGGCAGGGGCGGTGGCCGCCAGCGCCAGTGCCGCCACGGCGGCAAGCGCGGCGCGGAAGGCGCGGGCGGTCACTCTTTCAGCTTGATCTTCTGGCCGGACACGAGCGCCTGCGGATCCAGCTCTGGGTTGAGCTCCTGGAGGTCCTCGATCGGGACCTTGGTCTTCTCGGAGATCGAGCCCAGGTTGTCGCCCGTCTTCACCGTGTACGTGGTCGCCTGGGGCTTGGGCTTCGGAGCCGTGCGCGCCTTGGTGTCGGTCTTCGGCTGGGTGGCGGTGTCAGCGGACGGCGACGAGTCGTCATCCGAGCGCGAGCTCAGGATCACGAGCGCGAACGCGGCGAACGTCACCACCAGCGCCACGGGCGCCAACAGGCGAAGCGGGCTCCGTGACGGTTGATGAGCCATGACTGAGGCGCAGAATAGGCATCTAGAGGTTCCACGTGGTCGTCTGCAGTTCCTTTGCCGCGTCGCGCGCGGCGGCGGCGGGATCGCCGCCGAGGTCGGCATGTGCGTTCACGATCGATCGCGATGCGGTCACCAGCCCCGCCGCCGGGTGTGGGCCGAAGGCTGGTCCCAACGCCGCCGGATCCCCTCCCTGGGCCCCCACACCGGGCAGCAGGAAGATCGCGCGCGGCATCAGCTCGCGCAGCCGCGCGAGCCGCTCGGGCCGGGTGGCCCCGGTGACCGCGCCGGCCAGCGACAGCCCGCAGTCGCCCACATGACCCGCGCCGATCGAATCCACCAGCGCGGCCATGTGCTCGTGCAGCGGCCGGCCGCCGGCATCGAGGTCCTGGAGGTCGGCGGCGCCGGCGTTCGAAGTGCTTACGAGCGCGAACAGGCCGGCCCCGTGCTCGGCGGCGGCGTCCACGAACGGTTCGAGCGAGTCGCGCCCCAGCAGGGGGTTCACGGTGAAGCAGTCGGCGCCGAGTCCCTGGACCGGGCCATACGGGCTGGGCGTCGAGCCCACCAGCGCCTGGGCGTAGGCGGCGGCCGTGATCGGGACGTCGCCGCGCTTGCCGTCGGCAAGCACCAGCAGGCCGGCCTCGTGAGCGGCGTCGCGAGTGGCGTGCAGCGCCGCCCAGCCGGCCGCACCCAATCGCTCGAAGCAGGCGAGCTGGGGCTTGACGGCCACGCACGACGGTCCCGCCGCCTCGATGGCGGCGCGGCAGTGCGCGGCCACGGCCTCGGCCGCAGCGTCGCCCGGTGCGCCGCCCGCTTCGATCTCGCGGACGGCGCCCGGCCACAGCTTGGCCGGGTCCGGGTCCAGCCCGAGCACGACGCGGCTGCGGCGCTCTTCCACGAGCGCCGCCAGCCGGTCGGCAAAGTGCTCAGGCACGGCTGGGACCTTACGTCTCGGCCCCAGCCGGCCTGCTCAGCCGCCCTTGACGGACTTCTTCAGGGCGCTGCCCGCCGAGAACTTCGGCACCTTGCTCGCGGCGATCTGGATCTTCTCGCCGGTCTGCGGGTTCACGCCCTGCCGGGCACCGCGGTCAGCCACGGAGAACTTGCCGAAGCCGGTGAAGTTGATCTCCCCACCACGCTTCAGCGTGCCCTCGATGACGCCAAGCACGGCGTCCACGGCATCGCCGGCGTCGCCCTTCGAAAGGCCAGACTCGCTGGCCACCTGGTCGACGAACTCCGACTTCGTCATGTTCTCCTCCTTTTCGGGGAACTCGACATCGCGGCGAACATATCGGCGTCTGCGGACGATTCCCGCCCGGATTTGGCTTCAGAAGGGGATTTCCGGGTCGCGAAGGCCGGAAATTGCGGGGTCAGCTGCCCGAAACGGACATCTCACCGATGAGCAGCGGAACCGCTTGAACACTGCCTCCGAGCGGAATCCAGCGCGGCTGGCCCCCCACCGCGCGAACGGCCTTGAGCATTCCGACGAGGTCGCTGGCGATCGTGATCTCGCGAACCGGCGTACCGAGCTCGCCACCCTCGATCAGCCGCCCCGAGGCGCCCACGGAGAAGGTGCCCGACACCGGGTTGACGCCCGAGTGCAGGCCCGAGACATCGGTCACGTACAGGCCCTCGCCCGCCGCGGCCACCAGGTCGTCAAGGCTGCCGCTGCCCGGCTCGACGATCAGGTTGTGCGTCGCCACCGACGGCTGCGAGCGGTACGACCCGCGGCCCGCGTTGCCGGTGGTCACGCGGCCGTCCTTGCGCGCGGTGCGCGAGTCGTACAGGTAGCCGGCCAGCCGGCCGCCGTCGATCAGCGCCGTCCGCCGGGTGGCCGCGCCCTCACCGTCGAACGGGGCGCTGGCCGGACCGTCGGGATGGCGCCCGTCGTCGGTCAGTGCGAACGCCGCCTCGGCCACCTCGTCGCCCTCGCGGCCGGCGAAGAGCGAGCGGCCGCGCTGCACCGCGTCGGCCGACAGCATCGCGCCGATGAAGCCCGCGAACGACGCGGCCACGAACGCGTCGAGGACCACCGGGCAGCGCCGGCTCGAGGGCTGGCGGGCCCCCACTAGCGCCAGCGCGCGGTCGGCTGCCTCGTGGCCGATCGCGTCGGCGTCCAGCGCGCCCGGGTCGCGGCCGAGGCCGATGCCCATGCCCGTCATCAGGTCCTCGCCCTCGCCCGCGAACGCCGACGAGTAGGCCCACGCCTGCGTCGAGCTGGTGCTGGCGGCGAACCCGCGCGAGTTCGCGATCGCCGCGGTGCCCTCACCGTCGGAGTAGACGGTGTTCTCGACCTGAGTCACGCCCGGGCGCGACCGCGCGGCCCGGTCGACCGCCAGCGCCAGCTCCACCTTGCGCTCGGTGTCCCAGTCGCCCATCGCCGCCGACAGGAGGCCGTCCACGTCCGTGGTCCCGGTCTCGTCGGGCAGGCCCGCGTGCTCGTCGGGATCGGCGACCGCGGCCAGCGCGTGGGCGCGCTCGGCGACCGCTTTCAGGCCCGCGGGCTCGAGGTCGGTGCCGAACGAGTAGCCGCTGCGGCCGTCGATGAACGCGCGGATGCCGATCCCGCGCCCGCCCGAGTCGCTGAGGCTCTCGACCTCGCCGTCGTAGACGCGGATCTGACGGCCGACCGAGCGCTCGACCCACGCCTCGGCGTCGCCGGCGCCGGCGGCCAGCGCGGCCTCGACCCCGTCACGCGCCAGCGCCTCGAGGTCGCTCATCCGGTGCCGCCGACGGTCAGCTCGCGGATCCGCACGTGCGGTTGCCCGACCCCGGCCGGCACGCTCTGGCCGGCCTTGCCGCAGTAGCCGGTGGCGATGTCGAGGTCGCGCGCGATGCCGTCGACGGCCGCCAGCGCCTGCAGGCCGTTGCCCACCAGCGTCGCCCCGCGCACCGGCGCTGTCACCTTGCCGTCCTCGATCAGGTAGCCCTCGCTGACGCCGAAGACGAAGTCACCGGTGGCCGGCTCCACCTGGCCGCCCCCGAACGAGACGGCGTACAGGCCGCGGTCGATCGAGGCGATCAGGTCATCCGCGGTCGCGTCTCCGGGCGCGAAGTAGGTGTTGGTCATGCGCGGGATCGGCAGGTGGCGGAATGACTGGCGGCGCCCGTTGCCGGTCGGATCGACGCCGTCCTGGCGCGCGCTCTGGATGTCATACAGGTACGAGACCAGCTCGCCGTCGTCGATCACCGTGGTCCGCTGGGTCGGCGTGCCCTCGTCGTCGATCCCGTCGCTGCCCCAGGCCCCGGCCTTGGCGCCGTCGTCGTAGGCGGTCACGCCGCGCTCGGCCAGCTGCTTGCCCAGCCGGCCGGCGTAGACGCTGGCCCGTTTGTGCACCGCGTCGGCCTCGAGCCCGTGGCCGACGGCCTCGTGCAGCAGCACGCCGCCGAAGCCGTTGCCGACCACCACCGCCAGGCGGCCGGTCGGCGCGTCCACGGCGTCCAGCAGCGTCAGCGCCTTGCGCGCGGCATCCTCGGCGACCGCCTCCGGGTCTTCCTCCAGCAGCTCGAAGCCGGCGTGGCCGCCACGCGTCTGGGTGCCCGTCTCGACACGATCGCCGCGCCGTGCCACCGCCTGGGTCGACAGCCGCACGCGTGTGCGGTCGTCCGCCGCAGCCAGGCCGTCGGAGTTGAACACCTCGACGATCCGGCGCTCGTCCACATAGCCGACGCCGACCTGGGTGACCTCAGGGCCGGCGGCGCGGGCGCGCTCGTCCAGCGCACGCAGGATCGTCGCCGGGCGCTCGGCGGGGACGTCCTCGGGGCGGATCTCGACGTGGTGCCCGCCGGCGGTTTCTGGCGCCGAGAGCGCCGCCGGCTCGCGGGCGTCGCCGCGCACCGCGCCTGCCACCGATTCGGCCACCTCGATCAACGCCTGCTCGGACAGCCCGTCCACGTGACCGAAGTAGCTGGCCTGGCCGCGGACCACGCGCACCGACGCACCGCGCTCGCTGCCCGCCTGGGGCCGTTCGATCCTGCGGTCGTCCAGCGACAGCGAGAAGCCGCGGCGGTCCTCGGCGTACAGCTCGGCAAGGTCGCCGCCGTGAGCCAGCGCGCGAGCGATCACCCGTTCCGCCAGCTCGGGGGCGACCAGGCTCACTGCTCGTCCTCGTCCGGGCCGGTCGCGCGCGCCTCGCGGCGCTGGGCGCGGCGGGCCTCACGCGGTGTGGGCAGCACCTCGTCGACCAGGACCACCATCTTCTCCGCGACCTCGAGCACGGCGTCCTGGCCCTTGGCGCCGGGCGCGAGCACGCGTGGGTCGCCGGGCCGGCGGTACAGCAGCACACGCGGCTCCTTGTCGCGCTGGCGCCGGCGCATCGCCGTCGCCACTCCCTCGGCCACGTACGTGGCGCGCGCCACCGCGCTCTTCGGCTTCTCCCTCACGCGCGCGTCTCGGTCAGCACGTGCTGGAGGTCGAACAGGACCAGCGCGGGCAGGGCCGTGCGGCGGGCGACGCACGCGAGCAGGTGATCGGCGCTGCGAACGGCGTACACGGATCCGCCCGCCACCTGCGCCTCGACCTGCTGGGCCGGGTCGCCGAGCGCGCGATCGGCGGCGTCGAACAGGTCCCCGGCCAGGCCGGCCAGTTCGCGCCCGCGCGTCCCGTCGAGCTCGTCCGACGCGCTGATCAGGCCGCCGGCCGGATCGGCCAGCACCGCGGCGCGCACATCGGCGGACATCTCCACCAGGTGCGAAGGGGCGGACCGCTGGTCGACTGCCACGCAAGCCACAATAGCCGCGTGCCACTGTCTCGGATCGCGTGGATCGTGACCGTCGGGATCTGCGCGATCGCTGCGCTGCTCCTGCTGATCAACGACTACCAGGGCTATGCCGGCGTGCTGCTCGCGGTCGGCGCGGCGGCTGCCGTGAACCTGCGCTAGCCGGGGCGCGTTTCGGTGACCCCGGCGGACGGCGGCTGGGTACAGGGCCGGCCGGTCCAGCCTTGTACCGTCACAGGGAGGTCGATCCAGGACAGCGCCGCCTGACCGCAGCCGCCGTTCGAAGCTCCCGGATCCGCCGGCGATCACGGCAGCAGCTAGCCGAGCATCGCCAGCAGCTGCCGCGCGGCGCGGCCGCGGTGGCTGATCGCGTCCTTCTCCGCCGGCGACAGCTCGGCCATCGTGCGGCCGTCGTCGTAGTCCACCGGCACGAACGCCGGGTCGTAGCCGAAGCCGCCGTCGCCGCGCGGATCGTGGTCCAGGCGGCCCTCGCAGCGCGCTTCGGTGACCAGCTCGCGGCCATCGGGCCAGACCGCCACGAGCGCGCACACGTAGGCGACGCGGGTGTCGCCGTCGGCGGGCACATCGGCAAGCAGCTTGTCCAGGTTCTGCTCGTCGGTGGCGTCATCGCCGGCGAAGCGTGCCGAACGCACCCCCGGCCGGCCCCCGAGCGCGGCGGCCTCGATGCCGGAGTCGTCGGCGATCGCGACCGCGTCCAGCACCGCCGCCGCGGCGCGCGCCTTGCCGAGCGCGTTGCCCTCGAACGTCTCCGCCGTCTCGGGCGGCAGCTCTACGTGGGGCGGCAGCTCGACCACCTCGTGCGGCTTCATCAGCTCGTCCAGCTCGCGCACCTTGTGCGCGTTGCGTGAGGCCAGGACCAGCTTCACGCGGAGACGTCGTCGGGGCCGTGCCCGACGGCCGGCGCCTGTCCTGGCTCCTCCCGCTGCGTGGCAGCGCGCTGGTGCCCGCGCAGCTCGGCGATCCCGTCCGCTGCCAGCGCCAGCAGCTCGTCCAGCGAGGCACGGCTGAGCGGCGTCCGCTCGCCGGTGGCCTGAACCTCGACGAGTCCGTCGTCGCCGGTCATGACCACGTTCATGTCGACCTCGGCGTTCGAGTCCTCGGGGTAGTCGAGGTCCAGCACCGGCGTGCCGTCCACCACGCCGCAGGACACCGCCGCCACCGACTGGTTCAACGGCATCGACTCCAGCACGCCTCTTGCCACCAGCGGCTGAAGCGCCAGCTCCAGCGCCACGTAGCCGCCGGTGATGGCCGCGCAGCGGGTACCGCCGTCGGCCTCGAGCACGTCGCAGTCGATCCACACCGTCCGCTCGCCAAGCGCCTCGAAGTCCACGACGCCGCGCAGCGAGCGGCCGATCAGCCGCTGGATCTCGACCGTGCGCCCGTCGGGCCGGCCCTTGGAAACGTCGCGCTGCTTGCGCCGGCCGGTGGAGGCGGGGAGCATCGAGTACTCGGCCGTGACCCAGCCGCGGCCCTTGTTCTGCATCCAGCGCGGCACCGACTCCTCGACCGACGCGGTGCAGATCACGCGCGTCTTGCCCGCCGCGATCAGCGCCGAGCCGTCCGCGGTGCGCACGAACCCCGGCTCGATCTGGACGTCGCGCAGGTCCGCGGGCGCGCGGCCGTCGTGGCGGCTCACGCGCGCGAGACCTGGGTCGGCTGGGGCTGCACGTGGCCGACCTTGGCGATCGGCAGCTGCAGGAAGCGCGTGCCGATCGCTCGGAAATCCTCGGGCTCACCGGTGGTCAGGAAGTGGTAGGCGCCGCGACGGGTGACCGGCGCGGAACGGCCCGCCGCGTCCAGCTCGGCCTCGACCTCCTCGGCGATCGCCTCACCCGAGCTGATCAGCCGCACGCCGCGACCGAGCGTGCGCTGGAGCAGCGGTCGCACCAGTGGGTAGTGCGTGCAGCCCATGATCACGGTGTCGACGCCGGCGGCCTGCAGCGGAGCACAGGCCTGCTCGACGCACGCGACGGTGGCCTCGTCCACCTCGCCGCCGGCCTGGATCAGCGGCGCCAGCCGGGGCGCGGACACCGACGTCAGCTGCGCCGCGCCGCCCGAGGCGTCGGCCAGCGCGCTGTCGTAGGCGCGGCTGGCGACGGTGGCCTCGGTTGCGATCACGCCGACCTTGCCGTTGCGGGTGGCCTCGGCGGCCAGGCGCGACTCGGGCCGAACCACCCCGACCACCGGCACGATGCCCTCCAGCTCGGCGCGCACGGTCTCGAACGCCGCCGCGGTCGCCGAATTGCACGCGATCACCACGAGCTTGGCGCCCCGGTCCACCAGCGTCGCGGACAGCTCGTGCGCATAGGAGCGCAACTGCTGCTGGGTCCGCTCGCCGTAGGGAAAGCGGGCCGTGTCGCCCAGGTAGACGAAGTCCTCGTGGGGCAGCGACACGAGGCATTCGTGCAGCACGGTCAGCCCGCCCACACCGGAGTCGAACATGGCGACGGGAAGCTCTGGCGGCTGCGCGAGCACGGGCGCCATGGTCGCAGGTGGAGAACGAGGCGTTGCCGGAGTCGATGCCCGCGGGCGCACGCCGGGCGGCGGGCGGGGCCGGCTGGGCCGCATCAGAACTGCACCTTCCGGACCGCTTCCTTGATCTTGGCGATGATCAGATCGCCGAGCTCCTTGCCGTCGTCGGTCTTGAAGCCCTTCATCGCGGCCACCACGCCCGCCATCACCAGCGCCACCAGCAGGATCAGCGCGACGTATTCCACGGTTCCCTGACCACGTTCGCGGGCCAGCGCGCGCCACAGCCGCGCATGGGCCAGTCCCATCAAGCCATACATCGATCCACCTCCGTCGGTTTGTGAGTGGACCGATCGTCCGGTGCGGCGGGTCACGCCTCCAGACGCGGGCGTGACGATTGCGCGCCCGGTCGGTGACAGGCCCGTGCGCCAAGATGGACGGCATGTGCGGGATCGCCGCGATCATGGATCCGAAGGCCACCGCCCCCGAGGGCGCGGGCCAGCGCATGTGCGAGGCGCTGCGCCATCGCGGCCCCGACGGCGAGGGCGTGGTCCAGATCGGCCCGGCCACGCTTGCCCACACGCGCCTGGCCATCATCGACCCCGCCGGGGGCGACCAGCCGCTGGTCAGCGAGGACGGCCAGGTCACGGCGATCGTCAACGGGGAGATCTACAACCAGCTCGAGCTGCGAGCGGACCTCGAGCGGCGCGGCCACACCTTCGCCACGCACTCCGACTCCGAGGTCGTCGTGCACGGCTACGAGGAGCACGGGCCCGACTTCGTCCGCCGGATGAACGGCATCTTCGCCTTCGCCCTCTACGACGAGCGCCGCGAGCGACTGCTGGCGGTGCGCGACCCGTTCGGCGTCAAGCCCATGTACTGGCACAGCGACGGCACGCGCACGGCGCTGGCCTCGGAGGTGGGCGCGCTGATCGCCGCCGGTCTGGTCACGCCCGAGCTCGACCCGGTTGCGCTGGACCACTACCTGGCCTGCCGCTTCGTTCCCGCACCGCGCACGCTGTTCGCCGGGGTCAGCAAGCTGGCGGCCGCGAGCATGCTGGTGATCGAGCAAGGCGGCGAGCCGAGGGTGACCAGCTACCGCGAGGCCCCGGGCGCGACGCTCGACGACCTTGACGGCTCCGATCTCGAAGGCGAGCTGGCAGGCCGCTTCACCGACGCGGTCGAGCGCCAGATGATGTCCGACGTGCCCTACGGCGCGTTCCTCTCGGGCGGCGTGGACTCGGCCGCGATCGTCGCAGCGATGGCGCGCCGCAGCGAGCGGCCGCCGACCACGTTCACGATTGGCTTCCCCGGCCACGGCGACATCCTGGACGAGCGCCGCTACGCGGCCGAGACCGCCGTGGCGCTGGGCACCGACCACCACGAGACGGATATGGCCGAGGGCGACTTCCTCGGCGAGCTCGAGCGCTGCGTCCGGCGGCTCGAGGAGCCGGTGGGGCTGCCCTCCGCCGGCGCGCTGATGCAGCTGTCGCGGTTCGCAGCGGGGTCGGTGAAGGTGGTGCTCTCGGGCCAGGGCGCAGACGAGCCACACGGCGGCTACGGGCGCCACCAGGCCGCCGCGGCGCTCGGCGCCGCCGGCGTTGCAGGCCGCGCCGCGGGGCCGTTGGGCGCGCTGGCGGCGCGCGTGGCCGGCGGGAACGAGCGCGTGCGCCGCGCCAGCCGCCTGCTCGGCGACCTGGAGCCGGCCGACCGGCTCGTTCGGCTGCTGGAGATCACCGGCGAGGATCTGCGCACCGAGCTCACCGGCGGTGCCGGCGAGGAAGCGGCCGCCGAGCGGCGCGCTCGCGCTGACGACGTGCTGGCCGACGTCGGCGACCGCGGCCTGGTCGAGCAGGCCCTCTACCTCGACACCCACCTGCACCTCCCGGACAGCCTCCTGATCTGTGCCGACAAGATGTCGATGTCCGCCTCGCTGGAACAGCGTGTGCCGTTCCTTGACGTCGAGCTGATGCGGTTCGTCGAGCGCATACCGGCACGCGAGCGCGTACGCATCCGCGACGGCAAGCGCCTGCATCGAAAGGCGATGTCGCGGCTGGTACCAGCGGCCGTCGTGGACCGGCCCAAGCACGGGTTCTCGACGCCTTACGAGGACTGGCTGCGAAGCTCGCTCGGCGAGGAGGTGGGGCGCCGATATCGCCGTGGCTCCGATCTGGGCGACCTGGTCGACCCCACCACCGTGGGTCGTCTGGTGGAGGAGCATCGCGCCGGTCGCAGCGACCACAAGAACCTCCTCTACTGCCTGCTCGAGCTGTCCGACTGGCACCAGGCGTTCGTGCGGCCGCGCGAGGCCGTCCAGACGTCCAGTTAGACGCGTCCGCGCTCACACCGCAGCGGCCCGCGCCCGAGACATCGCTCGTGAGCTCTTCCCAGGGTGTGACCCTCCGCGCGACACAGCCACACGTCAGGCGGCGGCTGGCGGTGATGCTCGGCTACCCCGAGCCGCGGCTGTCCGGGCCGATGTGGGTCGACGAGCTGTACGAGACCCTGACCGCGATGACGCCGTCCGAGCGCACGGCGGTCCGCGCCGTGGACGCCGACGGTCACGAGGGTGGCGCCGAAGACGCCCTCCAGCGCGGCCGTTCGCCCTGGCTGCCGGCCCTGCTCGACGGCGGCGACCTGTTCATGGCCTACCAACCGATGGTCGACCTGGCGTCCGGCGCCACCGTCGCATACGAGGCCCTCGTGCGCGGGGCGCTGGACGACGACGAGGTGGTGGCGGGCCACCAGATCGTGACCGCCGCGCGGGCCCACGACCGTGTCCGCCAGCTTGACGAGAGTGGCCGCACGCTCGCGCTCGAGCAGGCAGCCGACGGGCTGGGACGCGGGACCCGGCTGTTCGTGAACGTCGACCCGATGTCCGTGTACGACCCCGAGGTGTGCCTGCGCACCACCTGGGAGGCCGCGCGCCGGATGGGCATCCACATTGACCGGATCTGCTTCGAGCTCGTGGACATCGAGCGCTGCCCGGACCTGGACTTCCTCAGGCGGATCATCGAGCGCTTCCGCAGCGAGGGCGCGCAGGTAGCACTGCAGAACCTCGGCGCCGAGTGCATGGGGATCGACTACCTGCTCGAGCTGCGGCCGGACGTCGTGAAGCTCGAGCGACGGATGACAGCGGGCCTCGAGCGCGAGGGCGCCCGCCGCCGCCTGGTGGAGACCATGATCGCCTACGCGCAGGAGCTGGGGAGCGCGGTCGGCGTGGTCGGTATCGAGACCGAGGCCGACCTGCGCTGCGCCCGGGCGCTCGGCGCCGATCTGGGCCAGGGCTTCTACCTGGGTCCGCCCGCGCGCCGGCCTTTGGCCGTCGATCCCTCCGTGGTGACCACGTCGGCGCCCGCCGTGCCGACGACGGGCTCGGACGACCCCCTGACCGGGCTGCCCCGGCGGCTCGCCTTCCAGGGCCACGTCGAGATGCTGCTCGAGGCCGGCCGCTCGGTCGCGGTGCTGATGCTGGAGCTGCAGGCGTTCACGCGGATCACCGACATGCTCGGACACGACGTGGGCGATCGCGTGCTGATGACGGTGGCGGAGAGCCTGCGGGACGAGGTCGGCGAGGCCGGCTACGTGGCGCGCCTCGGCGACGACCAGTTCCTGGTGGCCCTCGACGACGTGCGCAGCGGCGAGGAGGCGGCCCGCTACGGGCGCCACCTGGCCGAGACGGTCGACGCCGCGGCGCTCGACACCGAGCTGCCGGCGCCCCACCCGGCGGTCGGCGTGGCCACCGCACCGAGCGACGGCCAGGACCCCGCGGTGCTGCTGCGCCATGCGGGTTCGGCCCTGCACCGCGCGCACGAGCGCACGCTGACGCAGCCCTGAGGATCCCTCGTACGCAAGGATGGCCCGCGTGTCGCGGCCCCGGATCCTGTACGTGCACTCACGCAAGGCCAGCTTCGTGGCGATCGACCGCGCGATCCTGGCGGAGCGCTACGAGATCGAGGACTGGTACCAGCCCGGCCACTGGGGCAACCTGCCGCGGCTGATCGGCGCCGTCCGCCGCGCCGATCTCGTGTTCGGCTGGTTCGCCTCCTGGCACACGTTCCTCCCGATCACGCTGGCCTGGCTGATGCGCAAGCCCTCGATCCAGATCGTCGGCGGATTCGATACCGCGAACATGCCCGACATCGGGTTCGGCTACCAGCAGGGCGGCCTGCGTCGCTGGGCCAGCCGCTGGATCATGAGGCGCGCCGGCCGGCTGGTGACCAACTCCTACTCCTCCCAGCGCGAGATAGTGGCCAACACCCCGATCCCTGCCGGGGACGTGACGGTCGTGCACCACGGTGTGCCTGACCCCTTTGGGGCGCTGGACGAGTCGCGCCCGCGCGAGCGCCTGGCGCTGACGGTCGGGCCGATCGATACCGGCACGCTGATCCAGAAAGGACACCTGCCGTTCGTGCAGGCGGCGCGCGAGCTGCCCGACGTCCGCTTCGTGTTCGTGGGCAAGCCGCTGGATGACGCGATCGAGCGCCTGCGGGCCGAAGCGGGCGAGAATGTCGAGTTCGCCGGCTGGCTGTCGGACGCGGAGCTGACCGACCTGTACGCCCGCGCGTCCGTATACGTCCAGCCCTCGCGCCACGAGGGGTTCGGCCTGGCCGTGACCGAGGCGATGCTCGCGGGCTGCGTGCCGGTGGTCATGGACGTCACCGCCATGCCCGAGGTGGTGGACGGCGCCGGCGTGCTGATCGGCTCCCAGGATCCGGAGGCGGTCGCCGCCGGCATCCGGGAGGCGCTGGCGCGCGGCCCCGAGGGCGCCCGCGCCGCCCGACGGCGCGTGCTGGACGAGTTTCCGATGGAGAAGCGGCGCGAGCGGATCCTGGCCGTGACCGCGGAATCCCTGGGTATGGTCCCGCGCACCGAATGAGCGAACCGAGTCCGGAGCAACCCACGCAAGCGTCATCGCGCCCGGGGGCGCGGGAACGGGGCCGCATGCGCCGCCGCCTTCGCGAGCAACGCCGGGTGCGCGAGGCGCTGTTGCTGGACCTCGGCGCGCTGGTCTTCGAGCTGCACCGTCATGGCCGGCGCGAGCCCGAGCTGTTGCAGGCCAAGGCGTCCGAGCTCAGCCAGGTCGATGCCGAGGTTCGTGGGCTCAGCGAGGCGCTGGAAGCCGACCTCGGCGTGGTCGAGCTGGTGGCGGCCGGGATCGCCGGCAGCTGCCCGAGCTGCGGCGCGCTGCTGTCGACCGACACGCGGTTCTGCCCGGCATGCGGGGTAGCCACCAAGCCCGGCCTCGAAGCCCACCGGAGCGAAGCTGCCCAGGTACCGGTCGAACGGCACGTCGCGGCTCCGACCGAGGAGTGGGACGCGGTCGCGCCCGAGGACTTCGACGACGAGCCCGAGCTCGCGGAGGCGATCGAGCCCGAGCCAGAACCGGAGCCCGAGCCGGAGCCAGAACCGGAGCCCGAGCCAGAGCCCGAGCCCGAGCCAGAGCCCGAGCCGGAGCCAGAGCCCGAGCCGGAGCCCGAACCAGAACCAGAACCAGAACCAGAGCCGGAAACGGAGCCCGTGCCGGAACCGGAGCCGGAGCCCCGGACCGTGGCGCGGGACGCGATCCCCGTCGCGCCGTGGCTTCAGAACCAAGAGCAGGAGCAACAGCAGGGTGACCCGGCCCCGCAGCCGGTCAAGGTCAAACGCAAGATGGGACGGCTGGAACGCACGCTGCGCGGCCGGCCGAAGGACGACTAGTGGGCGATTCGCGGACCGGCGTGCGCTGCCCTCGCTGCTCGGCCGAGGCCGAGCGCGGCCAGCTCGTCTGCCTGGAGTGCGGCGCCCGGATCGCGCTGGTCTACCGCCGGCCGCCGAGCTGGAAGGTGCCAGTGGCCATCACCGCCCTGGTCGCGCTGCTGCTAGGCGGGGCGGCCTTCGCCGCCGTCTCGGCACTGAGCGACGAGGCCGACCGCGAGGTGGCCGCGGCGCCGCCGCGGCCGAAGCCGGCGACGACCGAGAGCGCGGCTACCGGTACGGAGGCCGAGACCGGTGCGGAGGCAACGGAGGCCGGCTCCGAGGCGATCGTCCGGGACGGCGCGCTCTATCGCTGGCCGCGAAGCTTGGAGGGCTTCACCGTGGTCATCAACTCCACCGAGGACCGCGTCAGCGCCATCGCCTTCGCCCGCTCGGCGGCCGGGTCGAAGGCGGCCAAGCTTGGCGTGATCAGCGCCGACGACTTCAAGACTCTGCCGAAGGGCTTCTTCGTGGTGTTCGCCGGTTTCTACGACTCACGCGCGAAAGCCGACAGAGCCACCGCCCGCCTGGCCGTCAAGTACAAGGGCGCCTTCACCCAGGCAGTGCAGCGGTAGCGACCTCGACCAGCGGTCCCGGCTCCACGGACCGCGGCTTCCCGCCACTTTCGAGCGCCTCCATCGTGGCTACCGCGGACTCCGCCAGCGCGTCGACGTCGTAGCCACCCTCCAGCACCGCGCCTGCGGGGACCGCCAGCTCGGAGGCCAGTGCCGCCACGTGCAGGGCGAGCTGACGGAAGCTGTCGGTATCGAGGTTGCAGTCGGCCAGCGGGTCGTCCCGGTGGGCGTCGAAGCCCGCCGAGACCAGCACCAGGTCGGGGCCGAACTCGCGCGCGGCGGGCACGACCACGTGCTCGACGAGGCCCAGCCACTCCGGCTCGCCGGAGCCGGCGGGCAGCGGCAGGTTGATCGTGAACCCCTCCCCCTCACCGGAGCCCCTGTCGCCCAGCGCGCCGGTGCCGGGATAGAACGGCCACTGGTGAAGGCTGGCGAACAGCACGTCCGCGCGCGAGTGGAATACGGCGTGCGTGCCGTTGCCGTGGTGGACGTCCCAGTCCAGGATGAAAACCCGCTCGACGCCCTCGCGCGTGAGCGCGTGCTCGGCGGCGATCGCGGCGTTGGCGAACAGGCAGAACCCCATCGCGCGGTTCGGCTCGGCGTGGTGGCCCGGCGGGCGCAGCCCGCAGAACCCGGTCGGAGCCGAGCCGTCCAGCAGCGCGTCAACGAGCGCGCAGGCTGCGCCGGCCGACCGCAGGCCGGCCTCCCACGACGCCGGAACCACCGGCGTGTCGGCGTCGAAAGCGCGGCCGGCCTCGCAGTGCTCGCGCACCGCCGCAACGTACGCCCGCGAGTGCACCGCCTCGAGCTGCTCCTCGGTCGCGCGCGGCGCCTCACGGACGTCCCAGCCCAGCCAGTCGCGGCTGTCCATCAGCGCCTCGAGCGCCCGGATGCGCTCGGGGCGCTCGGGGTGCGGGCCGGTGTCGTGGTCCAGGCTCGCGGGGTGGCGCAGGTAGAGCGGGGCGGCGATGGGTCTACGGTATCCGCCTCTCGCGATGACCGATTCAGACATGATCGTTGTGGGCGCCGGCGCCGCAGGTCTGTTCTGCGCCCTCGTGGCCGCCGACGCCGGCGCCTCGGTGACGCTGGTGTCGCGCACGCCGCTTGCCGGGTCGGCGAGCTACTGGGCGCAGGGCGGCATCGCCGCCGCGCTGGCGGTGGACGACAGCCCCGAGCGCCACGCGGCCGACACGATCGCCGCCGGGCGCGGCGTCGCGCGCGCGAGCGCGGTCGAGGTGCTCTGCCGCGAGTCCCCCGGCCGCGTCCGTGACCTGGAGCGGATGGGCGTTCGCTTCGACGCCGACCGCCACGGCGCCCTGGCCCTGGGGCTCGAGGGCGGCCACTCGGCGCGGCGGATCGTGCACGCGGGCGGGTCGGCAACGGGCCGGCGGATCACCCGCGAGCTGTCGGCGCTCGCGGCCCGCCATGAACGGGTGCGCGTGCTGGAGGACACCACGGCCACCGCCCTGCTGGTCCAGGACGGGCGCTGCGTAGGCGTGGCCGCCCGTTCCAGGTCCGGGGCGCCGGCGCTGGGCGCTCGCGGCACGGTCCTGGCCACCGGCGGCTCGGCCGCGCTGTGGGCGCGCACGACCAACCCCGCCGGCTCGGTGGGGGTGGGCCTGGCCCTGGCCCACGCGGCGGGCGCGCGGCTTGCCGACCTCGAGTTCATGCAGTTTCACCCCACCGCGCTGGTCAGTGACGGCGCCCGTGACGGGTTCCTGATCACCGAGGCCGTGCGCGGCGAGGGTGCCCTGCTCGTGGACGGCGGCGGCGAGCGGTTCGTCGACGAGCTGGCCCCGCGCGACCAGGTCGCGCTGGCGATCGAGGAGCGGCTGCGCGAGCAGGGCAGCCGGTCGGTGGGGCTCGACCTACGTCCCGTCGACCTGGCCCGGTTCCCCAACATCGCCGACGTGCTGGCGGCCGAGGGCATCGACCCCGCGCGCGACCTCGTGCCTGTCGCCCCGGCCTCGCACTACACGATGGGCGGCGTGGCCACAGATCTGAACGGCCGCGCGTCCCTGGACGGCCTCCTGGCCGTGGGCGAATGCGCCTGCACCGGCCTTCACGGCGCCAATCGCCTGGCATCGAACTCGCTCGCGGAGTGCTTCGTCCTCGGGCGGCGCGCCGCGCACGCCGTGCTCGACTCGAGCGCCGGCGTGGCGGCGCTCGGCCCGACCGAGCCGGCCTCGCTGCCCGCCCCGCCGTCGGACGCCACGCGGGCCGCGCTGTGGCGCCACGCGGGCCTGCGCCGCACTCCCGAGGGGCTACGCGAGCTGGCCGGCGACCCGTTCCCTCTGGCCCGCCTGATCGCCGCGGCGGCACTGGCGCGCGAGGAGAGCCGCGGCGCCCATCAGCGCGTGGACCACCCCGAGACCGACCCGGAGCTGGACGGCCGCCACGTGCTCCTGGGCCCCGCCGGCCAGGTCGCGATCGAGGCGTGGAGCTGAGCCCCGAGCGATGGCCATCGATGGCCATCTCCTGACGCCGCGTAGCATTGCCGGCCGTGTCCGCCGGCGTAACCGACCTGTTCCGCGAGGCGATGTCGCACATGGCGTCGGGAATCGCGGTGATCACCACGCAGCGCGACGACGGCAGTCCGTGCGGGCTTGCCGCCACCGCGGTCGCGTCCTACAGCGGCGCCCCGCCCTCGCTTCTGGTGTCGATCGGCCACGTCTCCCGGTGCCATTCGCACCTCGAGGTGTGCGAGCACTTCGGCGTGCACGTGTTGAGCTCGGGCCAGGAGGCGGTGGCGCGCACGTTCGCCGGCCGTGGCGACGACAAGTTCGGGGCGCTCGACTGGCGCTGGGACGACGGTGTGCCCGAGCTGGCCGACTCGCTCGCCTACCTGCGCTGCCGGCGCGCCGAGAACTTCACCCGCTACGACCACACGATCCTGATCGGCGACATCGCCGGCGTCCGGGTCGGATCGGGCGAGCCGCTGCTTTACGCGCGGCGGCGCATGGATTGGGCGCTCCAGCCCGGCGACGGCCCACTCTGAGGGCGGATCGGATGCGCCACCCTCGTGACGATACGCACGGATTAATGCACTTTTAACGTCTTCTGAGTTCTCATATCCGAGGGGTCTGGGTATAAGGCCAGCCGACGATGTGGGGTGACCGCGGGAGGTCGCCGGAGGAGGAAGCATGTATCAGTTCAGTCGCGCGATCTATCGCGAGCTTGTCGATGAGGTGGGGCCGGGGAACGACATGGCGCTCTGCGTGGCGCGCCAGCGCCTGCTGGCCGAATGCGAGGCGGCAATGGAGCGCCTGGCGACCGACCGGCATTACTTCGCCAAGCCGGTCCGGACGTTGTTCAACGACGTCCGCTGCCTGTTTCCGATGGGCAGCCAGATGCACGTGTACCGCGTGATCGAGCATCAGGTGACGGTGGCGGCCGAGTACGTGGACAGCCAGGCGAGGGAAGGCGTCACGTTCGACGGCAGCCCCCTGTGCTGCCACGCAACCACCCGCAAGGGCACCTCGTGTCAGCGGGTGCCGCTGCCCGGCAGCAAGTACTGCCCGTCGCACAAGCACCTCGATGAGCTCGGCGTCATAGCCGCTGCGTAGTCGCACCGGATAGCAGCGACGCGTTAGCGTCGCCGGGATGATCCTCGGCGTCGACGTGGGCGGCACGTTCACCGATGCCGTGCTGCTGACCGGCGCCGGCGTGGTAACCGGCAAGGCGCCGTCGACGCCCGGCGACCAGTCAGAGGGCGTCATGGCCGCGATCGAGCAGGCGCTCGCCGCAGCCGATGCCGGGCCCGGAGACGTGCAGCGGCTGGTCCACGGCATGACCGTGGGCACCAACGCGCTGCTTGAGGGCACCACGGCGCGGACGGCGCTGGTGGCCACCGAGGGGTTCACCGACCTCGAGGAGCTCGGCCGCCAGGCCCGGCCCGAGCTGTACCGGCCGTGCGCGCGCGGGCCCGAGCCGGTGGTGGGCCGCACCCTCCGCGTGGCGGCGCCGGAACGCTGTGGCCCCGGCGGTGTGCTCCGCGAGCTGGACGAGGACACCCTGCGCGAGCGCCTGGCCGGCCTGGCCGCCGACGGCGTCGAGGCGGTGGCGGTGTGCCTGCTGTGGGGCTTTCGCCACCCAGAGCACGAGCGGCGAGTCGCCGAGCTGGTTGCCGAGCTGCTGCCGGACGCACACGTCTCGACCTCCCATGCCACCGCGGCGGTGTTTCGTGAGTACGAGCGGCTGGCCACGACCACCGTGGACGCCGCGGTCTCGCCACTGCTGCGGCGCTACCTGCGGCGGCTGACCGAGCGGACGGGCCACGCCGGCCTGCCCGATCCCGAGATCATGCTGTCGAGCGGCGGCGTGGCCGACGCCGCGACGGCGGCTGCACACGGGTCGTGGACGGTGCTGTCGGGGCCCGCGGGCGGCGCGGTGGCCGCGGCGCGGGCGGCATCCGCCGCCGGGTCGCCGGCCGCGGTGGGCCTCGACATGGGCGGCACCTCGTGCGACGTGTCGCTGGTGCTGGACGGCCGCGTGGCCGTGACCGGCGGCCGCGAGGTGGGCGGGCGGGCGCTGGCGCTGCCGATGATCGACGTGCACACCGTCGGCGCGGGCGGCGGCAGCATCGCATGGCGCGACGCCGGCGGCGCGCTGCGCGTGGGCCCGCGGTCCGCCGGTGCCGACCCCGGCCCCGCCTGTTACGGGCGTGGCGGGACGGAGCCCACGGTGACCGACGCCAACCTCGTGCTCGGCTACCTGGACCCCGACGCGCCGCTGGCGGGCGGCGTCTACCTGGACCGCGAGGCCAGCACGCACGCGCTCGGCGGTCTCGCCCGCGAGCTCGGCCTGGAGGTCGAGGGGCTGGCTGCCGGGATCGTCCGCGTGGCGGCAACCGAGATGGCCCAGGCGGCGCGCGTCGTGACAGTGGAGCGCGGCGTTGACCCGCGTGAGCTGGCACTGGTGTCGTTCGGCGGCGCCGGCGGGCTGCACGCCGCCGCGATCGCGGCGGAGCTGGGAATGAAAACCGTGATCGCGCCGGTGGTCGGCGGTGTGCTGTCGGCGTTGGGCCTGGCGGTGTCCGAGCGTCGGCGCGACCTCGTAAAGAGCGTGCTGCTGTCCGGCGACGAGCTGAGCGCGGAAGCGGTTGCCGGCGCGGTCGAGCGGCTTGCCGAGCGTGGCCGCGACGAGCTCGGCGCCCCCGACGCCGAGCTCCGCGCGACCTACGAGCTGCGCTACGCCGGGCAGGCGTTCGAGCTGCCGGTGGAGGCCGGCCCCGAGCCCGCGCCGGGCGAGCTGCGCAAGGGCTTCGATGCCGCGCACGAGGAGCGCTACGGCTATTGCGACCCCGATGCCCGCCTGGAGCTGGTGACCGTGCGCGTGGCGATCGCCCTGCCCGGGTCCGAGCTCGAGCCTGCCACCGCGGGCGATGCGGACCGCCGTGGCGAGCGCGCGGCGCGCTTCGGCGACGAGGTTCTGGATGCGGCGGTGCTGGGGCCGGGCGCTGCCGATGTGGACGGCCCGGCGGTGTTCGAGCTGCCCGGGTCGACGCTGGTCGTGCCGCCCGGATGGTCGGCCACTGCGGACGGCGAGGCGGTGGTGATGCGCACATGAGCCTTGACGCGATCGAGCTGCAGGTGATGCTCGGTGCGCTCCGCGCCGCCTGCGACGAGATGGGAGTCGTGCTGGTGCGCTCGGCCCACTCGGCCAACATCAAGGAGCGCCGCGACGCCTCCACCGCGCTGTTCGACCGCGACGGCCAGATGGTCATGCAGGCCGAGCACATCCCGGTCCACCTGGGCGCCATGCCCAGCGCGGTGGCGGCGGTCCTGGACCAGGAGCAGGCGCCGGGCGACGCCTGGATCCTTAACGACCCGTTCGCGGGCGGCACGCACCTGCCCGACATCACCGTCGTCTCGCCCGTCTTCGACGAGCGCGAGCTGCTGGGCTTCGCGGCCAGCCGCGCCCACCACGCCGACGTTGGCGCGCCCGAGCCCGGCTCTATGCCCGCCGATTCACGCACGCTGGCCGACGAGGGCGTTGTGATCGCGCCAACCCGCCTGGCCCATGACGGCGACCTGGACCGCGGGCTGCTCGCGGACCTGACCGCGCGCATGCGCAACCCCGGCCAGCGCGAGGCCGACCTGCGGGCCCAGCTGGCCGCCAACCGCGCCGGCGCCGAGCGGCTGCTCGCGCTGACGCGCCGAATGGGGTCAGACACGGTGCGGGGCGCGTTCGCCCAGACGCTGGACTACGCCGAGCGCCGCACCCGCGCCCGGATCGCCGCGCTGGAGGATGGCGAGCACACCGCCACCGACGTGCTCGAGGCACGCGAGGGCGACCTCGAGCTGCGTCTCAAGGCGACGGTTCGCGACGACGAGATGACCCTTGACTTCACCGGTTCCGCCGCCCAGCACGAAGGCAACCTGAACTGCCCGCTGGCCGTGACCCTGTCGGCCTCCTACTTCGCGCTGCGCGTGCTGACCGACCCCGACGTGCCGGCATGCGCCGGCGCCTACCGGCCGCTGGCGGTGATCGCGCCCGAGGGCTGCCTGCTGAACGCCGCATCCCCCGCTGCCGTCGCCGGCGGGAACGTGGAGACCTCGTCGCGCGTGGCCGACCTCGTGCTGGCCGCGTTCGGCCACGCGCTCGGTCAGGGGACGATGAACAACTTCACGCTCGGCAACGACGACTTCACCTACTACGAGACGCTCGGCGGCGGCCAGGGTGCGTGCGCCGATGCGGACGGCCCGGGCGCGGTCCACGTGGCGATGTCGAACACGCTCAACACGCCGATCGAGGCGCTCGAGCTGGAGTTCCCGCTCCGGGCGGTCGAGTACTCGGTGCGGCGCAATTCCGGCGGCGGCGGCCGCCACGGCGGTGGCGACGGCGTGGTGCGCGAGCTCGAGGCGCAGGAGCCGATGCGCTATTCGCTGATCACCGAGCGCCGCCGTCACCCGCCGCCAGGCGCCGACGGCGGCGAGCCGGGCGAGCGCGGGCGCAACAGCGTCAACGGCCAGGAGTTGCCCGCAAAGGCTTCGGGCACCCTGGACACTGGAGACCGTTTGAGGATCGAGACCCCCGGAGGTGGCGGACGCGGTGAGCACTGAGCACAAGACCGCCTTCCTGGGCCTGGGCATCATGGGCGCGCCGATGGCCGCCAGCCTGGCGCGGGAGGGCATCGAGGTTGTGGCGTGGAACCGCACCGCGAAAAAGGCCGAGGAGCTGGCGGCCGGATACGACAACGTGACCGTGGCGGGCTCGCCCGCCGAGGCCGCCGCCGCGGCCGGCTCCGTGATCACGATGGTCCCCGACGCGCCTCAGGTCGAGGAGGTGCTGCTCGGCCCCGAGGGCGCGGCCGAGGGACTGCCCGACGGCGGCCTGGCCATCGACATGTCCACCGTCTCGCCTTCCGCCAGCCGCGACCTCGGCGGGCGCCTCGGCGATCGCGGCATCGCCTTCCTGGATGCGCCGGTCACAGGCTCGCGGCCCAAGGCCGAGGACGGCACGCTCACGATCATGGTCGGAGGGCCCGAGGATGCGTTCGCCCGCGCGCGGCCACTGCTCGAGGCGATGGGCCAGCTGGTGCTGCACATGGGCCCGCAGGGCCACGGATCGACCATCAAGCTGATCAACAACACCCTTGCGGCCGTGAACGCCGCGGCCCTGGCCGAGGGCATCAGCGTCGGCCGCCGGGCCGGGCTCGACCTCGACAAGGCGATGCAGGTGGTGGCTTCGGGGTCCGGAAACTCGACGATGAGCGAGATCAAATCGGGGCCGATGATCGAGTCCGACTACGCACCTCTGTTCAAGCTCGAGCACATGCTCAAGGACGTTCGCTATTTCCTTGCCGAGAGCAGGGAAATGGGGATCCCGACGGGGGTCGCGCAGACCGCCTTCGGGCTGTATGAGGAGGCCGACTCCGCGGGCTACGGGGGAAGCGATTTCGCGGCGGTGATCGAGGCGATTGCCACGAAATCCGGGTTGAAATAGGGGTTGCAGTCATGCATAGTGCATGGCCCCGTGCCGTCCCGGTACTGAGCCAATTCTTCCTGGGCGCGGGTGGAGGTTTTCTTTCTATGCCAGACGCTTTCAAGGAATGGGCTGTGACCGTGCGCGCCCTCGCGGAGGGTGAGCAGCTGCTCACGCTTCGCAAGGGCGGGATCCGCGAGGGCCAAAAGCACTTCGAGATCGAGCACGACCGGTTCTTCCTGTACCCGACGTTCGACCACCAGCAGAACGACTTGGTGCGCGATTCCCATCTTCCGGAGCTGGGCCGCGCCCTCGAGGAGGGTGTGTGGCCGGACGCCGAGCCGCCCGCCAGGGCGCTGCTCCAGGACGGCGGCATCCCCCAGCCAGACCGCGTTCGCATCCGCGCGTGGGCCGAGGTCGCCGCCAGCTACCTGATCACCGATCCGCGCGCCGTCGACGCCCTGTCGCCGTATTACATCTGGACCACCGATTACGCGGAGAAGCGCCTGCAGTGGAAGCGACGCCATCCGATGCACGTGATCCTGCTGCGCACCTACCGCATCCCGCGCCCGGTAACGATCAAGGTGCGGCCCGAGTACCAGGGCTGTCGCTCGTGGATCGAGCTGCACCGCGACCTCCCGTTCGAGGGCACCCCGGTGCTCTCCGACGACGAGTTCGAGCGCGCCGCCGCGGAGATCGAGGCGATCGCCTCGGACGCGGTCCCGGTCCTGGCCTGAGGCGCGAGGGGCGACGCGGGGTGTAGGTTGACCCCCGCTCGTGGCGGGGGCCCGACGACATATGCGGCTGACCTGTGCGCTGGCCCTGGCGGCCGCGTGCACGGCAGCGCCGGCGCACGCCAAGGTGCTGCAGGCCGAATCGGTTCTGCCACCGGGCCAGAGCGGCTATGTATCCGTGCCGGGCGTGCTGGCGGGCACGGGCTCGCCACACCTGAACGACCAGACATCGCTGTTCACCTCGTTCGCCTTCAAGAGCGCGCTGTTCAATCAGGGCGGCCAGACCGAGCTCCCGCGCCCGGGGGTGCGGATCGTCCGCGACCGCTACGGCGTGCCCGCCATCACGGGTGCCAGCGACGGCGACGCCTGGTGGGGTGCGGGCTACGCGGTGGCTCAGGACCGGCTGTTCCAGCTCGAACTGTTCCGCCGCGCAACCAGCGGCCGGCTGGCGGAGATCCTCGGTGACACCTACCTGGACGACGACCTGATTGCGCGCCGCGACTACTACACCGACGCCGAGCTGGACCAGATGATCGCGCGGATCCCGGCCCGGCTACGACAGCGCGCCGAGGCCTACCGCGACGGGGTCAACGCCTGGTCCGCGAAGGTGCGCTCGGACCCGACGCTGCTGCCGGGAGAGTTCGCCGCGCTCGGCGCCACGCCGCCCACCTGGACGCTGCGCGACACCGCCCGGGTGGGCGTCTTCCTGGCCCGTACGGTGCCCTCCGGCGACGGGCGCGAGATCGAGAACGCGCGCGCCCTGCGCGAGCTGGGCGCAGCCGGCTTCGACAAGCTCCTGCCGCTGCGCACCGAGGGCACCGTGCCCACCGTGCCCGCGTCGAGCGGCATCTTCCGGTCCCAGCCGGGGCGGACACGCAAGCAGGAGGCGGCCGCGTTCAAGCGCACGCAGCGGTGGATCCGCGGCCTGACGCTGCCGCAGCCGAAGGCCGAGCCGGCAGCCGCAGCCGCCACGTCCCGGTCCGCCGTGATCCCGCGCGGCGGCTCCTACATGTGGGCGATCGGCCGGCCGGCCAGGAAGGGCCGCTCGTGCAAGCGGCGCAAGGGCAAGCGGCGCTGCCGCACCGTCTACCGCCGACCGAGGTCGAAGGGCAACTCCTACCTGTTCAACGGCCCCCAGCTGGGCTACTCGGTGCCCGAGCTGTTCGTGGAGTTCGAGCTGCACTCGCCCACGCAGGACGTGCGCGGCGTGACCGCGGCCGGGATCCCCGTGATCGGCATCGGCCACAACGGCCATCTGGCGTGGGGCTTTACCTCCGGGCTCTCGGACGAGGACGACCTGTACGCCGAAACGCTCAGCGGCAGCGAGTCCTACCGCCACAAGGGCGCGTCGCGGTCGATGGACTGTCGCAGCGAGCGGTTCGACTTCAGGGCGCCGGTCACCGACCTGCCGGACCTGGCCGGATCGCCAAGCCGGCTGTCTGGCACGCGCACCGAGCGCATCTGCCGCACCGTCCACGGCCCCGTGCAGGAGCGCGCGGGCGGGACCGCGTACGCGCGCCGCTACGCCATCTGGGGCCGCGAGCTCGAGACGCTGGCCGGGCTGAGCGCGCTCAACGACGCCCGGACCGTGCGCCAGGCCGACAGCGCGCTCCAGGGCGTCACCTGGAACGAGAACGTGATGGCCGCGGACGAGAACGGCGACATCGGCTTCTGGCACCCCGGTCTGCACCCCCTGCGACCCACCGGCTACGACGAGCGTCTGCCCTACCCCGGCACGGGCGAGGCCGAGTGGCGCGGCCTGCTCGACCGCCGCAAGACGCCACACGTGATCAACCCGCGCCAGGGCTACCTGTTCAACTGGAACAACGTGCCGTCCGAGGGCTGGACGGCCGGTGACTCCGAGGCCACCGAACGTCTGTCGGGCCCCTACCACCGCGCCCGCCTGCTCAAGCTGCTGGTGGGCCGCGCCGCGCGGAGGCCCAGCTACGCCGCCTCGCGCGCGATCGACCGCACCAGTGGCACGACCGCCCAGCAGCGGCCGTTCTTCGGCAAGCGGCTGGTGGCGGCCCGCCGCGGCGCCGGCCCCGGCGCCGCGGCCGTCCTGGACACGCTGGTGCGCTGGGACGGCAACTACGCCCGCACCGACGAGCGCGGCACGGTGCCCGCCGGCGTGGCCACGTGGGAGGAGTTCAAGGATCGCGCCGAGGCGATCGCGCTGTTCGCCCTGACCAGGCGCTCGCCCGGCGCCGGCACCCTCTCGCTTGCCGGCAAGCCGGGCAGCTCGCACGAGTTCGACATCTCCAACGGTGAGGCCTACGCGCTGCGCACGCTCAAGCCAGGGGCGCTGCGGCTGGCGGCCGAGCGCACGCACGCCGCGCTGGTCAAGCGCTTCGGCAGTGGCGAGCCGCGCTCCTGGCGCGAGCCCCGGCGGATGTACGACGTGACCGCCCAGGGCGCCGCCGACACGCCCGAGCTGCCGTTCTTCGACCGCGGCACCTGGCAGCAGTCGGTCGGCCTCGGTCCCTGACACCATCCCGGCCGATCTGATGCCCTGGGTCGAGACCGAGAGCCTGTCGTTCGCCGCCCGCCACGAGTCGGGCCAGACCGGTCCGGTCGAGCGTCTGCTCGATGACCTCGAGCGGTTCAGGTCGGCGCTTGAGCCGCGCTTCGAGACGGTCCCCGGCGAGATCGCAGTGATCGTGCACCCGCGCTCGCTGATGCTCTCGCTGGCGCACCCGTGGCTGCCGGCGGCGCGGATGGTCTCGGCGCCGGCGGGGCGGCGGTACTTCGCCGGCTTCTACAACCGGCGTGAGATCCACGTGCTGGCGCCGTCGGTCCTTGAGGCACGGGCGTCGGAGGTCGCGGGTTCGCGCGAGGCGATGCTGCTGTCTCCGCGGCACGAGTACGCGCACCTGGTGGTGGGCGCCAACAACCCCTCCCTGCCGCCGCCATTCACGCCGGGCACTTTTCGCCGCTACCTGCGCATGGCCTGGGTCAGCGAGGGGGCGGCCACCTACCTGGCCGGGCAGGTGCGGCACATGCGCGCGGCGGTGGCGCGGCGCCTGCGCGAGGGCGGCCGGCCGTCGTTCCCCCCGGCGGCTCGCGACGCGCTCGTGCTCGGCGGCACCGTTTTCGACTTCATCGCCGGCGAGGCGGGCCCGCAGGCCGCCGACGCGCTGGCGCTGAGCCGGACCCCCGAGGACGCGATGGCCGCGCTCGGCCCGGCGAGCGCGCGCCGCTGGCAGGACTACCTGGCCGGGTTCGCAGCCGGCTGACCGACCCCGTCGTCCAGTACCTGGAGCAGGGCGGCCACCACGCGCTCGTCGAACTGGCTCCCGGCGCCGGCCAGCAGCTCGGCCCGCGCCTGGGCGTCGGTCATGGCCGCCCGGTAGGGGCGATCGGAGGTCATGGCGTCGTAGGCGTCGCAGGCCAGCACGATCCGCGAGCCCAGCGGGATCGACTCTCCCGACAGCCCGTCGGGGTAGCCGCCGCCGTCCCAGCGCTCGTGTTCGTGCCTGATCAGCGGCAGCACCTCGGACAGGAAGTCCACCGACGAGAGGATCTGCTCGCCGACCGCGGTGTGGCCCTCGATCGCGGTCCGTTCCGCCGGCGTCAGCGGGCCGCGCTTGGCCAGCACCTCGTCCTGGACCGACACCTTGCCGATGTCGTGGAAGATCGCGGCGAAGCGCAGGGTCCGCAGCTCGCTCTCGCTCATGCCCAGGCGCACCCCAACCGCGTGTGCGCGGTCGACCACGGCGTGCGAGTGGTCGGCGGTGTAGTTGTCCTTGGCCTCGAGCGCGCTGGCCAGCGCCTGCACGGTGCCGATGTAGGCGCTGTCGAGCTGCTGGTAGAGCGTGGCCGAGCGCAGCGCGGCCCCTACCTGGTCGGCCACCGTCTGGACCAGCCGGGCGTCGTCCTCTTCGAACGGCTCGTCGCCCGTCTCCTCGATGTTGATCACGCCCCACAGCGCGTCGCCGACCCACAGCGGCACCACCAGCTCGGCCTTCACCTGCTCCGTCCCCGGCGTGGGCTGGTAGTCGGACAGGCGCTGGACGTCGTTCTCGAGCACCGGCGCGCGGCGGCGCAGGCAGCGGCCGATCAGGCCGGCGTCGCGCGGCTGGTAGACGCGCTCGTCGCCGAGCGTGGCGTACGGCTCACCGCGGCCCGCCGCGCTCTCCACGTAGCCGTCCTGGCGGATCCGCACTATCGCGCACAGGTAGTAGCCGAACGCCCGGTGCAGCTCCTCGACGGCGGCTTCCAGGATCGGCTGCGGCGCGGTCATCCCGGACAGGCGCGTGCCCAGGGCGTTCGCCATCGACAGCTGCTGGGTGCGCTTGCGTAGCCGCTCTGTCTGCTCGCGGCCGTGGTCGGGCCACGCCGCGCCGGCGTCGTCCACGGGAGCGACCGGCTCTGGCATCGGCTCGAGCGGCCGCTCCTGGGCGTTGTCGCCCCGCCGTCGCGACCGGCCCGGCCGGTAATCCTCGGGCAGCCGGGTAGTGACCTCGCCGCGCTCGCCCTCCTGCTTGCCGAACAGCAGCGCGCGGTCGGCCGCCTCGATCAGCTCGGTGCTGCTCTGGCCCGGGGACCACTCGGCCACGCCGGCGCTGGCGCCGGTGGCGCCCGGCGCGGCGCTCAGGTCGTCGAGCGAGCGGCGGACGCCGTCCAGGGCACGGCCGGCCACTTCGGAGGCCTCCTCCTCGTCGGCGTCGATCGTGACCACGGCGAACTCGTCGCCGCCGTAGCGGGCGACCAGGTCGTAGGGGCGCACGGCCTGGCGCAGCGCGTGGCCCACGCGGCGCAGCACCTCGTCGCCCACCAGGTGGCCGTGCTCCTCGTTGACCTGCTTGAAGTCGTCCATGTCCACCAGCACCAGCGCCAGCCGGTGGCCGGTGCGCTCGCAGCGCACGATCTCGCGCCGCAGCGCCTCGTGCATGGCGGCGTGGTTCAGGCAGCCGGTCAGGCCGTCGGTGCGGGCGGCCAGCACCAGGCCGGCGTGGGCGCTGGCGTTGCGGCAGGCGGCCGCCGCCAGCTCGCCGAACGCCTCGAGCAGCTTGAGCTGGTCGTTCGTGACCACGTGCTCGCGCCGGTAGGCCACTGTCAGCACGCCGCGCAGCTGGCCGTCCCAGTGCATCGGTACCGCCAGCGCGCTGCGGGTCTCGCGGTAGAGCGGGAAGTCGGACGGGTCGGGCAGGCCCTGGTAGTCGTTGGTCAGCAGCGAGCGGTCCTTCGCCGCCACCTTGCCGGCCAGGCCGTGCCCGGTCGGCATCCGGTAGCCGATCACCTCGGGGGGCATGCCGAACGTGGCCTCCACGACCATCCCGTCCTCGGCGCTGCCGCGGTACACGGTCGCGTTGTCGGCATCCAGGATGCTGGCCGCCTCGTGGCTGATCCGCACCAGCACGCGGTTCAGGTCGAGGCTCTCGTTCAGCGTCTTCGCGGCGCGGGCCAGCGCCGCCTGCTGCGCGATCTGCACAGCGCGCTCGCCGGCCATCCGCAGCTGCGCCAGCGTCGCCGACGTGGCGGCGGCGAACGCCTGCGCCACCTGCACCTCCTCCTCGGCGAACGTCCGGCCCTCGGCGTCGGCCAGCACCAGCACGTGGCCGCGCCGGGTCTGGATCTGCATCGGCAGGGCCAGCACGCTGCGGGCCGGGTCCATCGAGCCGAGCGCCGTGTCCAGCGCCAGCGCGGCGTCGCCGGAGGCGAATGCGACCGTGTCGTTCTCGGCCGGATCGCGCAGCGCCTGGAACTCCTCGACGCCGATCGTGCCACGCGGGACCCGCGCCTCGGGGCTGCAGGCCAGGATCCGCAGCCGACCGCCGCCCTCGGTGCGCAGCAGCACCACACGCTGGACGCCGAAGAACTCGCGCGCCTCGTTCACCAGCCGCTCGCGCACCGCGTCCGGCGCCTGAAGGTCGCCGTCGGCCGAAAGCAGGCGCGTCACCGCCAGCATCGCGTCACGGGCGCTGCCCAGGCGGCGCGAATGCTCCTTCGGCGAGCGGCCCGGCTCCAGTTCCGATTCCGTCGGCGCCATCGCCTAGATATCGGCCGCCACGCCTGTGCCCTACAGCCCCAGCGTCTTGGCGATGATGTTGCGTTGGATCTCGGAAGTGCCGCCGTAGATCGTAGTCACGACCGCCCCGCGCAGGTGGCGCTCCATCGGGTACTCGGTGGCATAGCCGTAGCCGCCTCCCATCTGCACCGCCTCGAGCGCCGCCTTCTTGGCAAGCTCGGTGGCCGCCAGCTTGGCCATCGACGCCTCCTGGGGCAGCATCCGCGTCGGGTCCTCATCGGTCAGCCGGGCCACGTGGCGCACCAGCAGCCGCGCCTGAATCAGCTCGGTGGCCAGGTCGGCCAGCCGCGCCTGGAGCACCTGGAAACTGCCAACTGGGCGGCCGAACTGCTTGCGCTCCTTGACGTACTCGAGCGTGTCGTCGAACGCGCGCTGGGCCATCCCGACCGCGGAGGCGGCCAGGATCGTGCGCTCGTAGTTCAGCCCCGACATCAGCTGGATCCAGCCGTTGCCGGCGCTGCCCAGCAGCGCACTCTCGGGCACGCGCACGTCATCGAGGTGCAGCTCGTTGGTCTCGCGCCCGCCCATCGTGTCGATCGGCGTGATCGTGAAGCCGTCGGCGTCGTGCGGCACGAAGATCATCGACAGGCCCTCGTGGCGCTCCGAGCCCTCCTCGGTGCGGCACACGATCAGCGTGTGGCTGGCCTTGTGCGCGTACGAGCACCACATCTTGGCCCCGGACAGCACCCACTCACCGTCCTCCAGCCGCGCCTTGCACTTCAGCGACGCCACATCCGAGCCCGAATCCGGCTCGGACATCGCGATCGCCAGCGTGCCGCCCCTGGTCACGTGGCCGAGGTGCTCGGCCTTCTGCCCCTCGGTCCCGAACTTGTTCAGCGCGCCGACCACGATCAACGTCACGCCATAGCCGCCGATCGGGATCTGACCGCGCGCCACCTCTTCGAGGAACAGGCAGGCGTCAAGGAAGCTGCCGCCCGAGCCGCCGTACTGCTCGTCGATCTGCAGCCCGTACCAGCCCAGCTCGGCCATCTTGGCCGCCACCTCGTCGGAGTGGTGGTCGTCCTCGGGCATCTCGAACGTCTCGCGCTCGGCGAAGTCGCGGATCGCGGCGACGAAGTCCGTCTGCTCGTCGGTCAGTCCGGAGGCCGGCGGTGCGGTTCCCGCTTCCATGATCTCCCTCCTAGACCGCGGCGGCAGGATTGGCTCGGTGCGGTGCTCGCCGGACAACGTCCGGCTCCGCTCCTCCCGCTGGCGGCTTGTGCTTGTTGAGTTCGCGCATCGCGATGACCATCTTGTGCACCTCGTCGGGCCCGTCGGCGATCCGCAGCCAGCGGCCCTGGCGCCACAGGCCCGCCAGCGGCGTGTCGTCGGACATGCCCATCGCGCCGTGCACCTGCATCGCGCGGTCGAGCACGTCCTGGTGCATCTGGGCGGCCACGACCTTGGTCATCGAGATCTCCTGGCGCGCAGCGCGCTTGCCCTCGGTGTCCATCTTCCAGGCCGCGTGCAGGACCATCCAGCGGGCGGCATCGATCTCCATCCGCGACTTGGCCACGAAGTCCTGGATGAACTGCTTGTCGGCCAGCTTGCCGCCGAACGCCTCGCGCTGGTGGGCGCGCTCGCACATGAGCTCGAACGCCCGCTCGGCCGAGCCGATGGCGCGCATGCAGTGATGGATGCGGCCGGGCCCGAGGCGGGCCTGGGCGATCGTGAAGCCCTCGCCGCGCGGGCCCAGCAGGTTGTCCTGCGGCACGCGCACATCCTCGTAGGTCACCTCCCAGTGGCCCGGGCCCTCGTCGTGGCCCATCACCGGCACCGGGCGCACGCCGGTGAAGCCGGGGGTGTCGATCGGCACCAGGATCATGCTCGCGCGCTTGTGCGGCGCGGCGTCGGGGTCGGTGATGACCATCGCGATCGCCACCTCGGCGCCGTTGTAGCCCGACGTGAACCACTTGTGCCCGTTGATCACCCACTCGCCGCCGTCCAGCTCGGCGCGCGCGGCCAGGCCGGTCGGGTCCGAGCCGGCGGTCTCGGGCTCGGTCATCGAGAAGCACGAGCGCATGTGGTCGTTCAGCAGCGGGTCCAGCCAGCGCTGCTTGTGCTCGTCGGTGCCGTACTCGGCGAGGATCTCCATGTTGCCGGTGTCCGGCGCGCCGCAGTTGAAGACCATCGGCGCGAAGTAGGGCGAGCGGCCCATGTCCTCGCACAACATGCCGTACTCCCAGTTGGTCAGCCCCGGCCCGTGGTCCTCGTCGGGCAGGAACAGGTTCCACAGGCCCTCGGCCTTCGCGCGCTCGCGCAGCTCGACCAGGACCTCGGGGTAGGCGACCCCGGGCCGCACCTCGCTGTCGAGCGCCGCGAGGCCCTCGGCCTCGACCGGCAGGACGTGCTCGTCGATGAAGGAGCGGACCCGCTCCCTCAGTTCTGCGACCCGGTCCGAAGGAGAGAAATCCATGTGCTGGACACTATCGCCGAGGCCATCTCGGAAACCTGTCCAGGGGGCGAAGATCCACCGCTGTCGCCCTTGACGGGGTGATGGCACCGTCGATGATGACCGCGGCGTGGGCGCTGAGCGCCCGCCAGCACGATGCGATCAGCCGCGCCCAGCTGCTCGCGCTCGGCTTCAGCGGTGAAGCCGTTCGCCACCGGCTGAGTACAGCCCGGCTGTTCACCGTGGCACGCGGCGTCTACGCGGTCGGCCGTCCCCACCTGAGCGTGCATGGCCAGCTGATGGTGGCCGTGCTGGCGGCCGGCGGCGACGTGCTCGTCAGCAACGAGAGCGCCGCCTTCCTGTGGGGCCTTCGCAAGGACCTCCCGCCGGGGCCGATCCACGTCACCGGCGTTGCCGAGCGCGCCCGCGGGCGCCCCGGCATCCACCTCCACCGGCGGCGCATCCTGACCGCCGCGGACCGCGATGAGCTGTACCGGATCCCAGTCACGAGCCCAGCCCGCACCATCGTCGACACCGCACCCGGTCTCAGCACCGAACAGCTGGAGCGGCGGATCAACCTCGCCGACAGCCTTGACGTGCTCGATCCGGATGCGCTGGCGATCGAGGTGCGGCGGATGCGCGGCCAGCCCGGCGTCCGGCGGGTACGGGCGTTGATCGACCAGTACACGTTCCGCCTGACCGACTCGGAGCTCGAACAACGGTTCCTGCGGCTCGTACGACCGCTCGACCTGCCGGTGCCGCAGACGCGCCGCCAGGTGAACTCCTTTCGCACGGACTTCGTCTGGCCCGAGCTGGGTCTGGTGGTGGAAGCCGATTCGCTTCGGTACCACCGCACGGTCGCCCAGCAGCAGGGCGATCATCTACGCGACCAGACCCACCTGGCGCGCGGCATGGTCCCGTTGCGGTTCACCCACCACCAGATCACCTACTCGGCGCCCTACACGCGCCGAACGATCCTCGAGGTCATCGCCAGCCACGGCCTGCGGTCACGATTCAGGGGGCGATAGCCCCGTCGATCATGACCGCGGCGCTCAGAAACCCCATTCGGGCTTCATGGCCGTGACGCGCTCAGGCACCGAACTCGACGAGCGCCCAGGCGGCCAGCGACGCCAGCGCGGCGCCGCCGGCGATGACCGCGGTGAGCTTCGCGGCCCGCGGCCCGTCGGCGCGCGCGGGACCCGGGCCCTCGCGCGGTGCCAGGTCGGCCTGGAGCAGCACCTCGCGGGCGGCCTCGTAGCCGCCCTCGGGCACCATCACGTCACGCGGGCCGGCGGCCAGGAAGTCGGGCACGTCGAAGCCCGGGCTGCGCTTGAGCACCGAGGGCACGCCCTCCTCGAGCAGCATTCCCTGGATCATCTCGGCCTCGGCCTGGTGACGGCCGCCCGCCACGCGCACCAGGTCGCCCTCGGTGAAGCGCGGATCGACCTTGCGCGCGCGCTCGTGGGTGGCGCTGACGGCGCCCTGGACCACGTCGGCGCCCATGAACGTCAGCGGCGTGCCGCACGCTTGGCAGAACCGCTGCTCGGGCGAGTGGCGGCGCTCGCACGACGGGCAGACGAGTGTCGCGCCGGCGCCGCTCACGCGACCTCGATCGCTTCCTCGTCGACCTTGCCGCCGGCGATCCGCCAGGCGCGCACGACCGGCTCCTCGGCCAGCGACACGATCAGCCACAGCCAGTGCGGGTACTGGGCCAGGTTGATGTCGGTCTGCGACGGCTCGGCGGGGCTGCGCGGATGCGAGTGGTAGACCGCGACCTCGTAGCCGTCGTCGTCCAGGTCGTTGGCCTTGATCAGCGTCGCGCCCGTCAGCTCGAAGCCGTAGGGCGAGTTGCGCTTGTTCTCGGCACGCTCGACCTGCTCGACCGTGCCGTCGCGGCCCCAGAGCAGACCACAGCACTCGTTCGGCACCTCGTCGCGGGCGTGCTGGACCAGCTGGTCCCACTGATCGCGGGTCATCCTCATCGCCCCTGAGGGTACGCGAGGTGATCCACTGGCCCCGGGGGCGCGCAGACCTCCGGAGATGTCCACCACCCCGCTAGCCTGACCGCCATGGGCTTTGGTCCTTCCCCCATGGAGATCGCCGTGATCGCCGTGATCGCGCTGATCGTGCTCGGGCCCCAGAAGCTGCCCGAGGCGGCACGCTCGCTTGGCAAGGGCTTCCGCGAGATGCGCGACTCGTTCCAGGGCGCCGCCGACGGCAACGAGAAGCTCGACGAGTACCCCGAGGACGAGGACGACGAGTTCGCGGACGAGGAAGAAGAGGACGAGGACTACGTGCCCGAGCTCGAGCCGCTCGACGACGAGGCCGGCTCAGACGAGCCGGCCGCGGAGGATCACCAGAAGGACGCCGACTCCAGCGTGCCGTCCGCCTCGAGCTCGTCCACCGAGCGCGAGTAGACGCCGGAGCTCAGGTACTTCCAACCGTCGTCGCAGACGACGAACACCACATTGCCCTCATCCAGCTCGCCGGCCACGCGGGTGGCGATTGCGGCGATCGCGCCGGACGAGACACCCACGAACAGGCCCTCCTCCTCCAACAGCTTCTTGGTCCAGATGACCGAGTCGCGGTTGGACACGAAGATCTTGCGGTCCAGCAGCTCGAGGTCGATGATCGGCGGGATGAAGCCGTCGTCCAGCGACCGCAGCCCCTGGACCAGCTCGCCCTGGAGCGGCTCGGCGGCGATCACGCGCGTGTCCGGGTCGTGCTCCTTGAGCCGGCGGCCGTTGCCCATCAGCGTCCCGCCGGTGCCAAGGCCGGCCACGAAGGCGGCCACCTCGTCCAGCTCCTCCAGGATCTCCAGCGCCGTGCCGTTGTAGTGGGCGAGCGGATTGGCTTCGTTGCCGTACTGGTAGGGCATGTAGTACCGCGCATCGCCTGCGGCCATCTCGCGCGCCATCGCCACCGCGCCGTTGGAGCCCTGCTCGCCGGGTGAGTAGACGATCTCGGCGCCGTACATCTCGAGCAGCTGGGTCCGCTCCTTGGTCACGTTGTCGGGCATGACCACCTTCAGCGGGTAGCCCTTGCGCGAGCAGATCATCGCCAGCGAGATGCCGGTGTTGCCGCTGGTGGGCTCGAGGATCGTCTGCCCGGGCGCGATCGCGCCCTTCTCCTCGGCGTCCTCGATCATCGCCCGCGCGACGCGGTCCTTAACCGACCCGGTCGGGTTGGCCGACTCCATCTTCGCGTAGATACGCACGCCCGGCTTGGGCGAGAGGCGCTTGAGCTCGATGAGCGGCGTGTTGCCGATCGCCTGCACGATGTCGCCGTACTTGCCGCCACAGGGACGCGTGTCGAGGCCGGGGGGCACCATCGCTTCAGAAAGTGTAGTGAGGGCCGGCGGCGCTATCCACCGGCCATCGCCGGCAGGATCACCAACGTGTCGGACTCCCCGACCGAGGTCTCCAGGCCGTCCAGCACGCGCACGTCCTCGTCGTTGAGATACACGTTGACGTATCGGTTCAGCGACCCGTCGTCGCCGAACAGCTGGCCCTTGGTCTCGGGGTGTGCCTCGGCCAGCGCGTTGAGCGCCTCGCCGACGCTTGCGCCCTGGACCGAGACCTCCTTCTCGCCGCCGGTCGAGGGGCGCAGCACGGGTGGGATCTTGGCGGTGGCCATCGGTGCGCGGACCCTACTAGCCCGCTGCGGCGCAGAACGCGTCGTAGTCCGGGAACACGCCCATCTCCTCGTCGGAGATCTCGCCGGGATCGCGCGAGCAGATCGGGCAGTCCGGATCGCGCCGGAGCTTGAGGTTGGTGAACGTGGTGCCGAGCGCCTCGTACAGCAGCAGCCGCCCGATCAGCGGCTCACCCGCGCCCGTCACCAGCTTCACGACCTCGATCGCCTGGAGCACGCCCATGATCCCCGGCAGCGCGCCGAGCACGCCGTTGGCGCCGCAGGAGGGGGCCAGCTCGGCCGGCGGCGGCGTCGGGTAGAGGCAGCGGTAGCACGGCCCGTCGTAGGGAGCGAACACGGACAGCTGGCCGTCGAAGCCGAGGATCGAGGCCGACACGACCGGGATCTTCAGCCGCACGCTGGCGTCGTTGAGCAGGTAGCGGGTCGGGAAGTTGTCGACGCCGTCGACGATGATGTCGTAGTCCCCGATGATCTCCATGATGTTGGAGGCGTCGAGGCGGGTCTGGTACTTGACGACCTCGACCCCGGGGTTGAGGTCGTGGATCGCCTTCTCGGCCGAGTCGACCTTGGGGGTGTCGATCCGGTCGGTGGTGTGGATGACCTGCCGCTGGAGGTTGGACAGGTCGACCACGTCGTCGTCGACGAGCCCGATCGTGCCGACGCCGGCGGCGGCCAGGTAGAGGGCCGTCGGGGCGCCGAGCCCGCCGGCGCCCAGCAGCAGCACCTTGGCGTCCAGCAGCTTCATCTGGCCCTCGATCCCGATCTCGGGGACCAGCACGTGGCGCGAGTAGCGCTCACGCTGCTCGTCGGTGAGCTTGCGCGGGACCTCGACGTCGTAGCCGCGGTCCTTCCAGAGCGTGATCCCGCCGGTCATCGACTCGACGTTCTGGTAGCCCAGCTCGTCCTGGAGCGTCCTGGCGGCCAGCGCCGAGCGGTTGCCCGAGGCGCAGTAGAGGACCACGTGGTCGTCTTGCTTGGCGGCCGCCTCGATGCGCGACTCCAGATGGCCGCGCGGCACGTGCTTGGCGCCCGGGATGTGCGACTGCTCGAACTCCTGTTGCTCGCGCACGTCGACTAGCACGGCGCCGTTCTGGCTGTCGTGCACCTGCGTCGGGTCGATCTCGCTGATCCGCTCCTTCGCCCGCTTGATCAGCTCTGCGCCGCTTGCCATCAGTCTCCTAAAGCCGGTCGGGTTTCATGCATTACTTCACAAAGGATAGCGCCCCCACAAACGAAAACGGGGCGCCCGTAGGCGCCCCGTTCCCTCGAATCCCAGACCTGCCCAGAAGACCGCCGGGGTCCCGCCCGACAGAAAGCTTCTGATCAACAGTGTCGTTCTCCGGGCTTCCTGCCGATATGGGGTGCAGACCCCATTCATGCGCTCTCCAAGGAAACGACGCCGAGGCGACTCCCTCATCGGGCAGATCGTGGCCGCCAACGTGGTGCTGGTGACCCTGACGCTGATCGGGGCCAGCCTCGTGGCCAGCCTGGACCGCTCCGGCGGCGAAAGCGGTGTCCAGCTCGTGGTCCTGGTCCTGCTGCTCATCCTGACCTTCTGCGTGAACCTGTGGATGCTCCAGAAGCGGTTCGGCCCGCTGGAGCGGCTGATCGACCGGATCGAGGCGGTCGACCCCGCCATGCCCACCAGCGTCCAGCTGGCCGGCGATCCGGTCAAGGAGATCGATCGCCTAGGCCGGTCGTTCAACCGTCTGCTCGAGCGCGTGGAGTCCGAGCGGCGGCGCTCGTCGCACCTGGTGCTGCGCGCCCAGGAAGAGGAGCGGCGGCGGGTCGCACGCGACCTGCACGACGAGGTCAACCAGGCTCTTACCGCCGTGCTGCTGCGGCTCGAGGCGCTCGCCCAGGACGTGCCGCCCGAACAACACGACGACGTCGCCCAGCTTAAGCGGCTGACGATCCAGGCTATGGACGAGCTGCTGAACCTGGCCCGCCAGCTCCGTCCCACCGCGCTCGACGACCACGGTCTTGTGACCGCGATCGAGGCGCAGGTGCGCGGCTTCGGCGAACGCACGGGAATCGATGCCCACCTCGAGACCGAGGGCGATCCCGCCGCGCTGGACAGCGAGAAGCAGACGGTGATCTACCGCATCGCCCAGGAGGCGCTGGCGAACGCGGGCCGCCACGCGGCCGCCTCACGCGTGGATGTCTCGCTCACGACGGCGGGCGCCGGAGCGAATCTGCGCGTGGCCGACGACGGCGCGGGCTTTGACCCGGTGGCCGCCCGCCGCGGCGGGCTGGGCCTGGAGGGGATGGCCGAGCGCGCGAAGCTGGTGGGTGGCGAACTCGATCTGCGATCGGCGCCCGGCGCGGGCACCGAGGTCACGCTGAGGTTGCCGTGATCTCCGTCCTGATCGCAGACGACCACGGGATCGTGCGCTCCGGCCTTTCGATGCTGATCGACCGCCAGGCCGACATGCAGGTGTGCTCGGAGGCCGAGGACGGCATCGAGGCGGTCGCGCACGCGCTGGCCCAGAAGCCCGACGTCGCCGTGCTCGACGTGTCGATGCCGCGCCTGACGGGCCTACACGCGGCGCGCCAGATCCGCGCGCAGAACCGGGACATCCAGGTGCTGATGCTCTCGATGCACGACGACGACGCCTACTTCTTCGAGTCGCTCGAGGCGGGGGCGGCGGGCTACGTGTCCAAGCGCGGCGCCGACACCGACCTGATCGGCGCCATCCGCACCGTGGCCGACGGTCGGACGTTCCTGAACTCGCGCACCCAGCAGACGCTGATGCGCCAGTGGCTGGACGACGGCGCCCCCGACGACCAGCTCACCCCGCGCGAGCTCGAGGTGGTCAAGCTGATCGCCGAGGCGCACACGAACAAGCAGATCGCCGAGGCGCTGCACCTGTCGGAGAAGACGGTCGAATCCCACCGGGGCAACGTGCTGGCCAAGCTCGGCATGCGCGACCGGGTCGAGCTCGTCCGCTACGCCATCCGGCGCGGTCTCGTCGAGCCCTAGGGCGCACCGGCCCTCACCCCGACGCGGCGAGCTCCCGCTCGCCACCTGGCGTGCCGGGGGCCGGCGGGTCGTCGTCGGAGCGCGAGCGCTCCTCGGCATCGATCGCCAGGTGCGGCAGGCGCCGCTCGAGCCACGCCGGCATCCACCACATCGCCGGGCCGGCCACGTGCATCACCGCGGGCAGCAGCAGCAGCCGGATGATGAAGGCGTCGATGAATATCGCCGAGGCGAAGCCCACGCCCATCATGGCCAGCGCACGCTCGTTGCCGATCGCAAAGGCGCCGAAGACCGCGATCATGATCACGGCCGCGGCGGTCACGACGCGCCCGGTCATGGCCAGGCCGTGGCGCACCGCGTAGCGCGCGTCGTGCGTGCGCGTCCACTCCTCGTGCATGCGCGATACGAGGAAGACCTCGTAGTCCATCGACAGCCCGAACACGATCGCGAACACCATGATCGGCAGGAACGACTCGATCGGCCCGGTCGAGCCGCCGAACAGCCCGGCACCGTGGCCGTCCTGGAAGATCAGCGTGACCACGCCGAACGCGCCCATGATCGACAGCAGGTTGAACACACCCGCCTTCAACGGGATCAGCAGCGAGCGGAAGACGACCATCAGCAGCAGCAGCGACAGGCCGACGACGACACCGATGAACAGCGGCAGCTTGTCGCGGATCGTCTGGGCGAAGTCGAGGTTGGTCGCGGTCACGCCGCCGATCGACACGCGCGTGCCGGTCTGCCGCGTGATCGGTGGCAGCGTCTCCTCGCGCGCGGCCTCGACGACCTCGTCGGTGCGTTCGTCCTGGGGCGTGGTTGCCGGGTAGGCGATCATCGTCGCCGTGTCGCCGCGCTCGTTCAGCTGCGGCGGGAGGACACGCGCGATGCCGTCCTGGCCGCTCAGCGCAGCGCCGATCTCCCTCAGGGCGGCCCTGTCGCCGTCGCGCGGCAGCTCGACCGCCAGCAGCAGCGGTGCGTTGAAGCCGGGCCCGAAGCCCTCCTTGAGCAGTTCGTAGGCGATCCGCGTGGTGTCGTCCTTGGGGTAGGTGCTGGCGTCGCTGGTGGCCAGGCGCATGTGCGTAGCGGGCAGCGCCAGGGCGATCAGCACGGCCAGCGCGGCGATCCCCACCGGCAGCGGGCGCCGGGCGACGAAGCGGCTCCAGCGCGCGGCGAAGCCGCGCTCGCGCTCGGCCAGGTCGGTGCCGTTGCCGTTGCCGTTGGCGGGCACCTTGATCCGGCCGCCGATCTTGCTCAGCAGCGCCGGCATCAGCGTCAGCGCGGCGGTCATGGTGAACAGCACCGACAACGCCGCGCCGATCGCGGGCCCGTAGAGGAACGAGATCCCCAGCAGCATCATTCCAAGCAGGGCGATCACCACCACCACGCCGGCGAACAGGACGGCGCGCCCGGAGGTGTCGATGGCCACCAGCGTGGCGTCGCGCACGTCGCGCCCGGCGCCGCGTTCCAGCCTGAAGCGATTGAGGATCAGCAGCGCGTAGTCGATGCCCACGCCGATCCCGATCATCGCCGCCAGCTGCGGCGTCCAGTCGACCACGTCGAGCAGCTGGGTCCCGACGACGGCCATCAGCGACAGGCTGATGATCATCGCGAACAGCGCGTTCAGCAGCGGCAGCCCCATCGCGACGATGCCGAGCGTCAGGAACAGCACGATCGCCGCGACGATGATGCCGAAGATCTCCCCGGCGCCGCCCTGCTCGGCCGTCGACCAGTGGATGATGTCGCCGCCGAGCGCCACCTGGACGCCTGCCCTGCCGTCCAGCTCGAGCGTGTTTTCGGCCATCGTCTTGACCTTGTCCACGTCCACGTCGCCAGCGCCCTTGCGGAACTGGATCTGGGCGAACGTGATCCGGCCGTCGCGTGAGACCGGCGCGCCGCTCTTGTACGGGTCGCCGACGCCGAGCACCTCGGGCGACTTCTCGATCTCGGCCCGCGCGCGCTCGATCGTCGGTCGGCTGGCGGGTGTCAGGACGCGGCCCTTGTCGACCGCGAAGACCACGTTTGCGGTGTCGCCGGACTGTTCGGGGAAGCGGTCCTTGAGCAGGTCGTACGCCCGCTGGGACTCCGTGCCGGGAAGCTTGAAGCTGTTGACGAACTCACCGGCGGCGGTGCCCCACAGGCCCACGGCCAGGACGAAGGCGAGCAGCCACAGGCCGAGAACGGTGCGGCGTCGGTCGTGGCACCAGGCAGCAAGGTTGCGCATGCGGGCAAAGTAGCCCGGCAGCGGGGTCCGGGTCGATCGAGATAGCCCTACTCGCGCCCTACGGTTAACCCCACGCCCATCTAGCCTCGGGTGCGTGAACCCGCGTGTGACGATCGCACTGATGCTGACCGCGGCGGCCGTGTTCGCCGGCGTCGTCGCGCTGGCCTGGCCCCGCGACGACTCGGCGTCGGGCGCCGCCGACCGGTTCGAGGGCGCGTCGCTGCCCGCCGGCCTGAAGGCGCCCGACTTCTCGCTGCGCGACCAGGACGGCGACCGGGTGACGATGCGCTCGCTGCGCGGCAAGCCGGTGATCGTCGCCTTCCTCTACACGACCTGCGAGGACAGCTGCCCGGTCCAGGCGCAGCAGATCAAGGGCGCGCTGAACGAGCTCGGGCGCGACTACCCGGCCCTGGCGGTGTCGGTGGACCCGGCCAACGACTCGGCTCGCAACGCCGCGGCGTTCAACAGCGAGCAGCGCATGACCGGCCGGCTGACCTGGGTGCTGGGCACGCGCGCGCAGCTGAACCCGGTCTGGAGTGCGTACGCCGCCACCGGCCAGCGCGACGATCGCGAGCACAACGCCCGTTTCGTGCTGGTCGACCCGAAGGGCGTCCAGCGCGTCGGCTACCCGCTGGACAAGGTCACCCCGGAGCGGGTCGCACATGATCTGCGGCTCCTTGCCGCAGGGCGATAACCTAGTCGGCCGGTCGGATAATGATGTTCTCAACCAAAGCTGAGTACGGAGTGCGCGTGATGGCGCACTTGGCTGGTCGCTCCGGGAGCGACGGGCCGGTGTCGCTGCATGCGATCGCCGAGGCCGAGGGGCTGCCGCAGGCCTACCTCGAGCACCTTGCGGCGCGGCTGCGCAAGGCCGATCTGGTGCAAAGCCACCGCGGTGCCCGCGGCGGATACACGCTGGCGCGGCCGGCGCGGGACATCACGATGGCCGAGGTGGTGCGCGCGCTGGAGGGCGACATCGCCCCGATCGAGTGCATCACCAGCGACGCGGACGGGGCACTCACGTGCGTGCGTGAGGGCGAGCCCTCGCACCAGCCCTGCCCCACCAAGCTCCTGTGGACCCGAGTCCAGGGCTCGATCGTCCGCACACTCACCGACATGACCTTGGCGGAGCTGGCCCAGCCCTCCGCACCCCGAACTCCGGAGACCGCAAACGCATGAGCCTCGAGATCAAGAACCTGCATGTCCGCACGGAAGAGCGTGAGATCCTCCACGGCGTCGACCTGAAGGTCGCGAAGGGCGAGACCCACGCCCTGATGGGGCCCAACGGCTCCGGCAAGTCCACGCTGGCCAACACGGTGATGGGCAATCCCGTCTATGAGGTCACCGACGGCCAGATCCTGTTCAACGGCGAGGACCTGACCGAGGCCGACCCCGACGAGCGCGCCCGCGCCGGCCTGTTTCTGGCGTTCCAGTACCCGGCCACGATCCCCGGCGTCTCGGTCGCCAACTTCCTGCGCATGGCCGTGAACGCACGCCGCGACGAGCCGATGAAGGTCAAGGACTTCGGCAAGTACATGCGCGAGAACGTCGAGCTGCTGAAGATCGATCCGGAGTTCGTGTCGCGGTACCTGAACGAGGGGTTCTCCGGCGGCGAGAAGAAGCGTGCCGAGATCCTCCAGCTGGCGATGCTGCGCCCCGAGATCGCCGTGCTGGACGAGACCGACTCGGGCCTGGACATCGACGCCCTGCGGATCGTCGCGGACGGGGTGAACAACCTGCGCGGCCCCGACATGGGCTCGCTGATCATCACCCACTACACGCGCATCCTGAACTACGTCAAGCCCGACTTCGTGCACATCATGCTCGACGGCCGGATCGTGCGCGAGGGCGGCTCCGAGCTGGCCGACCAGCTCGAGGAGAAGGGCTACGACTTCATCCGCGAGGAGGTAGCCGCCAATGCCGGCTAGCTGGCTGGACGACGCGCGCAAGGCGGCGCTGGAGGCCTACGAGGCCGAGGAGGTGCCGACCTGGCGCCGCTCGGGCTTTTGGACCACCTCGCTGCGCGGCCTTGACCTGGACGCGCTCGAGGCGCGCCGCTACGAGCCGCTCGCCGACGATGACGCGCTCCCCGGCGTGGTCGCCGAGGACATCGGTGACGCCCCGCTCGGCGGGCTGATCGTGCAGCGCGGCGCCAGCACGATCCGGTCGTGGATCGACCCCGAGGTCGCCGACCAGGGCGTGATCGTCTGCTCGCTGGAGGAGGCGGCCGAGAAGCACCCGGACCTCGTGCGGGAGTGGTACGGCAAGCGCCTGGACCCGTCCGAGGGCAAGTTCCCGGCGGCGTCGCTGGCCTTCTGGACCGGCGGCGCGTTCGTCTGGGTGCCCAAGGACGTCAAGGTCGAGAAGCCGATCCAGATCGTCTACCTGATCGACGAGCCGGGCATCGCCCAGTACGCGCAGACGCTCGTCGTCGTCGGCGAGCACGCCGAGGTGTCGATCCGCGAGTACGACCTCGGTACCCCGTTCGAGGGCCAGGCACTGCACGCCGGCGGTTTCGAGCTGTTCGCGCGCAGCGGTGCGCGCGCCGAGGTCGCCCACTTCCAGGACTGGGGCCCGGCCGAGGTGTACGACATCTCGACCAAGCGGGTCGAGGTCGGCCGCGACGCGTTCGTGTCGTGGGTTCCGATCCACCTGGGCGGGCGGCTGACCAAGCAGACGCTGGACATCATCACCTCCGAGCAGGGGTCGGACATGCGCCACACCGGCATGTACTTCACCGAGGGCGAGGAGCACCTGGACCTGTTCACGACCGACCGCCACGAGGCCGGCCACACCGGCGGCGACACGGTCTGGAAGGGCGCCCTGACGGGCTCGTCACGCGCGTCCTACGAGGGCCTGATCGAGATCATCGAGGACTGCCAGGAGACGCACACCTACCTGCAGACCCACCAGATGCTGCTGAGCTCCAAGGCCAAGGGTGACGCGATCCCGTCGCTGATCGTCAAGACCGACTCCGTGTCGGCCTCGCACGGCGGCACCGTCGGCGAGCTGGACGAGGAGCAGATCTTCTACATGATGACCCGCGGCATCCCGCGCGGTGAGGCCGTGCGCGTGCTGGTCGAGGGCTACTTCGAGGAGGTCGTGCAGCGCCTGCACGACGAGGGCCTGGAGTCGCTGGTGCGGCGCCGCATCGCGCAGAAGCTCCTGGCCGCCGAGGACCAGGTCAACGAGTTCATCGGCGAGCGCGTTGAGCTCGAGGAGGACGCTGCCGCGTGAGCGCCGTCCGGCCCACGCTCGACGTGCGCGCCGACTTCCCGGTCCTGCGGGACGGTCCGGGCGCCGGTGAGCGCGGGCTGGCATACCTGGACTCCGCCGCCACGTCGCAGAAGCCGGACGCGGTCATCGACGCGATGGCCGGCTTCAACCGCGGCTCGTACGGCACCGTGCACCGCAGTGTCTACGCGCTCGCCGAGCGCTCCACCGAGCTGTTCGAGCAGGCTCGCGGGAAGGCCGCCGCGCTGGTCGGCTGGGAGGCCGACACGACCATCTTCACCGCCAACGCCACCGCGTCGATCAACCTGGTCGCCTACACCTGGGGGCGGCGGAACATCGGGCCGGGCGACCAGATCGTCCTGACCCAGATGGAGCACCACTCGAACATCGTGCCGTGGCAGATCGTGGCGGCCGAGAACGGCGCCACGCTGCGCTGGCTGCACGTCGACGAAGGCGGCCGGATCTCGCTCGACGAGCTGGACGCGGTGCTCGCCGAGGGCAACGTCAAGCTCGTCGCGCTGACGCACGTGAGCAACGTGCTCGGCACGATCAACCCGGTGGCCGAGGTGGCCGCGCGGGCGCGCGCGGCCGGTGCGGTCTGCGTCGTTGACGGCGCGCAGGCGGTGCCCCAGATGCCGGTCGACGTGCACGAGCTCGGCGCCGACTTCTACGCCTGGACCGCACACAAGGCGCTGGGGCCGTCGGGTCTCGGCCTGCTGCACGGCCGCCGCGAGCTGCTCGAGGCGATGCCGCCGTTCCTCGGCGGCGGCCACATGATCAGCCAGGTGGGCCTGGAGTCCTCCACGTGGGCCGAGCTGCCGGGCAAGTTCGAGGCCGGCACCTCGGCCATCACCGAGGCCGTCGGCCTGGGTGCCGCCGTCGACTACCTGCAGGCGATCGGCATGGGCGCCGTGCGCGCGCACGAGCGCGACCTGACCGCCTACGCCCTGGAGCGCCTGCCCGAGGTGGAGGGGCTGCGGATCTTCGGCGGCACCGACCCCGACGCGCGCGGCGGCGTGGTCAGCTTCGAGCTCGCGGGCATCCACCCGCACGACCTGGCCGAGATCTGCGATCGCGGCGGCGTCTGCATCCGTGCCGGCCACCACTGCGCCCAGCCGCTGATGCGCGAGCTCGGGGTTTCCGCCACCGCCCGCGCTTCGTTCCACGTCTACTCGGGCCGTGACGACGTCGACCGGCTGATCGAATCGCTGGACGAGGCGCGCGAGGTGTTCGCGCTCTAGCCATGGACGCCCTCTACCGCGACTACATCCTCGACCATTACAAGAACCCGCGGAACTTCGGGACGCTGGAGCCGCACGACCTCGAGCACCACGACCACAACCCGCTCTGCGGCGACGAGCTCGGCGTGCACGTGCTGGTGGACGGCGACGGCACGATCACCGACCTGCGCTTCCACGGCCAGGGCTGCGCGATCTCCCAGGCGTCGGCGTCGATCGCGTCCGAGGAGCTGATCGGGATGAAGGCCGACGAGATCCCGGACCTGAGCGCCGAGTGGGTCTTCGAGCTGCTCGGCATCGACATCTCCCCCACGCGGCGCAAGTGCGCCCTGCTCAGCCTGAAGGTCATGCGCGGCGCCGCCGGCGGCGACGCCTCCTGGCCGCAATAGCGCTGCCGTCCCCCGATCGGGGTATAAAGCGCCCGGCGCGGGGAGTCGATCATGGACTCGTGGAGTCCCTTCTGACGCGCATCATCGAGGACAGGCTGATCGAGCCCGTCTACCAGCCACTGGTCGATCTCTACAGCGACGATGTGGTCGGTTACGAGGCGCTGGCGCGTGGTCCGAGGGGGGAGCTCGAGCGTCCCGACCGGCTGTTCGCAGCGGCCCGCCGCGAGGGCCGCCTGGCCGACTTGGACAGCGTCTGTCGCCGCCAGGCCGTGGCCCGGGCGTACGCAGCGGGAATGCGCTCGCCCTCGACGCTGTTCGTGAACGTGGAGCCCGAGGCGATCGGCATGGGCGGGCATCGCGACGCCGACGACCTCCCGGGCGACATGCGGGTGATCGCCGAGATCACCGAGCGCGCGCTGACTTCGCGGCCCGCGGAGCTGCTGCGGATGGTCGAGCGGGTGCGCGGGCTCGGCATCGGCATCGCGCTGGACGACGTGGGTGCCGACCGCCGCTCGCTCGCGCTGATGCCCTTCTTGCGACCGGACGTGATCAAGCTGGACCTGCGCCTCGTCCAGGACCGCCCGTCCAAACAGGTAGCCGAGGTGCACAACGCAGTCAGCGCGCACGCCGAGCGTACCGGCGCGCTGGTCGTGGCTGAGGGCATCGAGACCGACAAGCATCTCGAGCGCGCCCGCGCGATGGGGGCCACCGTCGGCCAGGGGTGGCTGTTCGGGCGTCCCGGGCCGATGCCCGGCCAAGCCGCTCGCAGCACGCGCTCCGTACCGATCTTCGAGACGTCGAGCAAGTCGACCGGCGAGACCCCGTTCTCGATGATCGAAGGCGCGCGCCCGCAGCGCCGCGGCAGCAAACGCCTGCTCCTGGAGATCTCACGCGAGCTGGAGCGCCAGGCCGAGATCCTCGGCGACAGCGCCGTCCTGATCAGCACCTTCCAGCACGCACGCCACTTCACGCCGCGACAGGCCGAGCTCTACACCGCGCTGGCACGCTCGGTTGCGTTCGTCGGAGCGCTTGGCGAGGACATGCCGGCTGCTCCCTCGGCCCGCGTCCGAGGGGCCAACCTGGCGCCGGACGACGCCCTGGCCGCCGAGTGGGACATCGTCGTGGTGGCGCCCCACTTCGCCGCCGCCTTCACCGCACGCGACCTGGGCGATGTCGGCGGGGCAGACCTCGAGCGCAGGTTCGACTTCCAGCTGACCCACGATCGCGACCTGGCGGTGCGTGCCGCGCGCAGTCTGATGGCGCGCATCGAGCCGCTGGCGTCGGTCGAGGCCTCGGGACTGCTGGCCGGCGCGGCCTAGGCGAGCGGGTTCGCCTCGGCCCAGGCGATGATCGCCTTCGAGTCGTAGACGGGCTCGCCGGTATCGGTGATCAGCACCGGCACCGTGGTCTGGCCGGTGATCTGCTTGACCTCCTGACGCCCGCTGGTGCGGTCCAGCAGCGGCACGCCAAGGCCACCGACCGGCTGGACCTCCGGGTCGTGACCCGCCTCCTTGAGCGCCTTGAGCGCGTTGCCGCACGGGTGGCCGCCGGGACGACCCGTCGTGGTCACGTTCTTCAGGAAGCCGTAACAGACGTAGAGCTTCATGCCCGGAGCCTACGCTCCGGGCGCTCAGCCCGTCTGCGACGTGGTCTTGATGGCGATCGCCCGGGCGTACTGGGTCACGTACACCTTGGAACCGGCCTTGCGTAGGACCCGGGCCTCGGCGCGGTACAGCGACACGCCGCGGATCTCCGTGGCCCTGAAGGTGATCCTGTATTTGCCCTCGGCGTCGGGCTTGGCCGAGCCGACCGTGCGGTAGCGCCCGCACACCAAACGCCGGATCTTGACCCGGTTGCGCTTGCCAAGCACCGCCTTCCTGACCCTGCCCGTCACAGTGATGGTGCCCTTGCTCGACTTCACCGACCTCGAGCTCAGCGATTGCGGCAACTTCAGCGCCGGGGAGGTGCTCCTGCCCGCCTTGGCCCGGTAGCGCACGGTCACGTAGTCAGCCCTGTCGGGCGCCGGCACCGTGGCGGTGAAAGCGCCGGTGGGGGACGCCTTGACCGTCGTGGTCTTCTTGAAGGCGCCGGCCCTGACCCCCTTCGGGTCGGTCTGGATGGTCACGGTCTTTCCGTACAGCGCCGCTCCCACCAGGCCGCTCAGCCTGACCTTGGAACCGCGCCGGTCGGCTCGCACCAGGCTGATGGCGCGGCGGCCACAGATGCTGGGCGCCGAGCTCGGCGTCAATGGCCCCGCGGAGTTGCCCGGCGTGATGCCCGGCGTGGTCGCCGGCGTGGGCTTCGCGATCTCGACGGCGCCGATGTCGGTGCCGTCCCCACCGGTCGCGTTGGGCGGCGACAGGTCCACCACGCGGTTCCGCGGCGCCTGGCGCTGGTCGTTCTCCAGGCCGTCCTCGTTGCTGCCCTGGTCGATGGCCGGGCTCGCCTCGGCGGGGAGGTGGGTCTCCGTGGGGCCGCCGTTGTTGGTCAGGCCGCCCAGATTGGGGCCCTGGCCGGTCACGTTCGGCTTGGTCGCGTCGGCGTTGACCGGGATAGTGGGGAGGTTCTGGATCAGGCTGTGGGTGGCGTCGAAACCGGGCGACTCGGTCTGGGTCTCCAGGTCGGGCTCGGCGGGGGCCGTGTTGGCGCCGACGATGGTGCTGGTGAGCTTCACGTTGCTGCCCGGGGTCGCGTTCTCACCCAGGCTGACGCCGCCGCCCGTCCGGCTCGCGTCGTTGGTCGCCACGGTGGTGTTGGCCACCTCGATCGCCGTGGGCGGAAGCTCTTCCTCCACTTCGTCCCGCGAGGACACGCCCAAGATCACGACGGGCACCTGCTGGCCGCCGGCGTGGATCCCGCCACCCTGGGCCGCCGAGTTGCCGGACACCGTGGAGTTGCTGACCTTGGCGACGCCGGCGAACACGCCGAACTCGATTCCGCCGCCGGTGCCGTTGGGCACGGTCAGCGGCTCGCCCGCGCGGGCCCGGCGAAGCAGCTCCTCCGTGTCGAGCGACTCCTCTTCCTCCCCGACCTCCTCGACCTCGACGCGGTTGCGCGAGACGGTGCTGTCGACGAGGTCGAAGGTGTTCTCGGAGGTGAAGGTGCCCAGGCCGATGCCCCCACCGCCGGACTCGGCGGTATTGGCGTCCACGGTGGTGCGCGTGATGGAGACGTCGCCCAGCGGCTGCTCGCCCTTGTAGCTCGCGTAGTCCGCGTAGATGCCGCCGCCCTGGCCTGAGACGTTCCGGGACACCGACGAGTCCTCGACGGTCAGGTCGCCGGGGTCGGTGGTGTCGATACCGAACCCGAACTCGCAGAGGAGGTCAAGGGGGTAGGGGAGCTCCTCGCAGTCCTCCCCAAGCCCACGGGTGTCGAACTTGTCCAGAGCCGGCTCGGAGCGCTGGGAGATGCCGCCACCCGCGTTACCGGAGTCGTTGTCGACCACCGTCGAGCTGACCACGTCCAGGGGCGCGAAGCTGGCGATGCCGCCCCCGTCGGAGGCGGCGGAACTGTCCTTGACCACGGTGCCCGAGACCGTGAGCTCGGAATGCGACCGGATCGCGCCGCCCGATTCGGTGGTCTTGCCGTCGATCAGGGTGAGCCCGGAGATCTCGGCGACCCCGCCGCCCACGACGTCGAAGATGCGCGAGTTGTCGGTGCCGGAGATGGTCAGAGCCGACGCGCCGGGACCCGCGACCGTGATGTCGCCCTCATCGGTGTCCAGAATCAGCTCACCCTCGGTCAGCTCGATCGTGGGCAGCCCCGCGGCGAAGGCGATGGTGTCCGGGTCCGGGCTGGAGTTGGCCTGGTTCACGGCATCGCGCAGCGTGCAGTCCGCGGCGATGCCCGGGTCGCACGCTCCAGCCGGTGCGGCGTCGCCCGCCTGGTCGACGGTGAAGGTGGCGGCGCCGGCCGCGCTGGGGGCGATCAGGACCGCGGCGCCCACGGCGCCGGCAGCCAGGCCGGCGCGACGGCGGCGAATCACATCGCGGCGTCGTTCGGCCGCCGCCTGCCGCCTCTGGGCCGCCCGCTCGAACCGACGCTGTGACATTGACCGCTCCCCCGCTCGTCCGTGAAGGTGATCGGCCAGCTTGCTTACCGGCGCGGGGGCCACCGTAGGACCGATCCGCGGATTTCGCCACTCGTTCGCGTGCCGCGGATAGCATCGACGCGCCTCATGCGCGAACCCCCCACAGGCAGGATCGTCACCGTCGGCGGACGGCTGGACGAGACGGACGCCGCCGCGGTGCTGGAGCTGTGGGCCGAGAGCGGGATGCTCACCGGAGAGGCCGCCCGGTCCCGGCTCGGCCAGGTGGTCTGCCTGTACCGGGACGAGTCCGGCGCGCTCGCGCGGGGTCAGCTGGGCCTACCCCGACGCCGTGGAGATGATCGCCGGGCTGTCCTTCTGGATGTACCAGAGCGTGCTGGACGCGGCTGCCGGCGATGCGGCGCCGGCCCTCCTGGCGCACACCTACGCGCACCTGGAGGCGGGCCACGTGCCCGGCGACGGCGGGCCGCTCGGGCTGTGCCTGATGCTCCGCGACCGCGCGGTCATGGAGCGGCGCCCCGAAGCGCGCTGGGAGGACCCGGAGATGGTGTATGCGGGCTACCTGCCCGGCGGGACCCAGGTGCGCATCGGCTACTTCCCCGGCGCCACGGTCTGAGCGCGGTCGTGCTCCCCGGGTACCGCATCGAGCCGTTCGGCGACGGCTCCGGCGCGGTGAGCCCCGAGGCCGTGCGGGCGTTGTGGCTCGCGGAGGGCCTGGCACTGCGCGAGCGCGAGGCGCGCCGGCTGCACGAGGTGCTTTTCGTGGGCCTGCACGAGCGCGAGGGGCCGGTGGCCGAGTGCAGCGTGTACCTGCAGCGCAACGACCGGCTGCGCCTCGACCTCTGGTATCTGCGTGTGTTCACCGCGCTCGAGCACCGGATGGCCGGGCTTGCCGCCGCACTCGCCCGCGCCGCCCACGATCATCTCGAGCAGCGCTTCGTGAACGGGACCGACACCCGCGGCGCAGGAATGGCCATGGAGATCGAGCACGGGGGCCTCCGCCACCGCGCCATGGCCGTATGGCCGCTGACCGGAGCCATCTTCCTTGGCCTGAGCGATCGCGGCCTGCCCTTCCGGCTGCGCTACTTCGAGGGCGCGTCCGCCCCGCCGCCACCCTCGTGAGCCCCGTCTTCGCCGGCATCGAGTTGCCCGAGGGCTACAGGGTCGAGCGCTTCGGGGAGCCGGGCTGCCCGGACGGCGACGCCCTGATCGCCTTCTGGGTTGACGAGGAGATCCTGAGCCCGGAGGCCGCGGGCCGCCGGGTCCACGAGGCCCTGTTCGTGGCGCTTGGCCCGGAGGACGACGTGGCCGGCGTGGGCACCGTCAGCCTGCAGCGCAGCCGCCAGCTGCGCCTGTCGTTCTGGAACTTCGCGTCGGTCGTCGGCGCCCGGCACCGGCGCAGGCACGTGGCTACGGCCCTGACCTGGATGGCGCATCACCACCTCCAGGAACGCTGGGAGTCGGGTGAGGACCGCCGCGCCTCGGGCATGATGCTCGAGTTTCAGAACAAGGCCCTGCTGAGCGCGTACCGCCAGCCGGCCGCCGACGGCTGGACCTTCGTCGGCCTGAACCGCGGCGGGCACCCGCTGTCGGTCTTCTACTTCCCGGGCGCGACGGCAGCGCCGCCGCCGGCGCGCCCGGCGCGCACCGCTCCCCGGCGCCCCACGCCGGCCCCCACCGGTGCCGCGGAGACCACCGGCCCGGTGTTCGTGTTGGCGCCACCGGGATCGGGTGGGGTCGTGCTGCGCGACGCGCTTGCGGAGTCGCCCGACCTGGATCTGCGCACCGCGGATCCGGGACCACACCCTTCCGGGCGCGGGTGGGTGGACGACCGCCTGGGAGCCGAGGCCGCCACGGCGGAGGCAGTCGACCCCCTACGCGCTGCGCTGGCCGATGGGCGCCCGGTCCGCCACCACCCCGCCGACGCGCTGAGGGTGCCCTTCCTGCACGCCGCTTTTCCCGAGGCCGTGTTCGTCTACCTCTACCGCGACCCTTCCGAGGCGGTGCCGGCTGCGCTGGCGGCGTGGGAGTCGGGCTGGGACGCGTCGTATCCCGACCTGCCGGGCTGGGAGGGCCCGCCGTGGTCGTTCGCGCTCACGCCGAACTGGCCCGCGCTGCGCGGCGCGCCGCTGGCCGACGTGGTGGCGGCCCAGTGGGAGGCCATCACACGCGCGCTCGTCCGCGACCTGCGGGTGCTGCCGGCGGACCGCTGGTCGGTGGTCGATCACGCCACGTTCGCGGCCGACCCCGGCGCCGAACTCGAACGCCTGTCGCGGTTCGGGGGCTTTGCCGCGCCGGACGGCGAGCCCACACTGCCGCCCCCACCGGACAACCTGCCGCTGTCGCCCAAGGCCGAGGTCGAGGCGGCGCTGGAGCGCACCCGGGACACCGCGGAGGTGGCGCGATCGCTGTTCGCCGCGGCCCCGGCAGGCGCCGTGGGAGCCCCTACCGCAACGGCCGCCGGGGAGACGGCCACCCCGCGTCCGACCGGGGTGGCCAGCGCCAGCCTGGCGCAGGTGCTGGCGCGGATCGGCGCCACGCTGTTGCTCGCGGCGCCGGACGCCGGCGTGGTGTCCACCGTCCGGCGCGCGGGGCAGCTCGTGCACACGGCGTTCGCCGACTTCTCCCGGCCCACGGCTCTGGCCGTGCACGATGGCGTCCTGACCGTGGGCACCCGCGCCGGTGTGAGCACCTACCACGACGTGCCCGCGGCGGGCCAGCGCCTGAGCGGGACGATGGCCCACGACGCGTGCTTCATCCCGCTCGGCATGCACCACACGGGTGAGATCGGCGTGCGCGACCTGGCCTTCGCCGAGGGCCGCCTGTGGCTGGTCGCGGGCCGCTTCTCGTGCCTGGCCACGCTGGACGGGCGCAACTCCTTCGTGCCGCGCTGGATGCCTCCGTTCGTGACCGAGCTGGCTGGGGACGATCGCTGCCACCTGAACGGGTTGTGCATGGTGGATGATGCCCCGCGGTACGTGACCGCGCTGGGCGTCACCGACGTCCAGCAGGGCTGGAAGCAGGACCGCGCCGGCGGCGTGGTGGTGGACGTGCCAAGCGGGCAGGTTGTGGCCTCGGGGCTGGACCTCCCCCACGCCCCGCGCTGGCACCGCGACCGGCTGTGGTTGCTCGAGTCGGGCCGCGGAACGCTGGGGACGGTCGACGCCGGAACGGGGGCCTTCGAGGCCGTGGCCGAGCTGCCGGGGTTCCCACGCGCGCTGGCCCTCCATGGGTCGCTGGCGTTCGTGGGCGTCTCGGCCCACCGCGACCGGGACGACGGCGAGTGCGGCGTGTGGGTGGTCGACATCGAAGCCGGGCAGGTGGTGGCCCTCCTGCGCTTCGAGAGCGGGATCGAGCAGGTCACCGCCGTGCATGTGCTGGCCGGTTCCGCGTATGCGGCGATCAGCGGCCCGGACACCGACGCCGCGCTCAACTCGTTCCGGCTGCCCGACGCCTGAACGCGCGGTTAGTCCACCACCGGCGCCACCGCCGAGGGGACCGGGCCTACGAACACCTCGGCGCCCACCTCGTGCAGCTCCAGCGACGGGAGCTGCACCAACAGCGTCAGGCCCGTCTGGTGGCGCAAGCGGTAGAGCACGTCGTGGCCGCGGAAGTCCCGGTCCACGACCTGCGCGTTGGGGTCGTGGCCGGCCTCGAGGCGCATCTGCTCGGGCCGCAGCGCCACGTGCACGGGCCCGCTGGCGGGCGCGGCGAGCGTCAGCTGCCCGACCTCGGTCTGGACCGATGCGCCCTCCGCCACCCCTGCCAGCACGTTCACCTCGCCGACGAACTGGGCGGTCCAGCGGTCGGCGGGGCGCGCGTACACGTCGGCCGGAGCGCCGGCCTGCACCAGCACGCCGTCGCGCATCACGGCCACGCGGTCGCCCAGCGTCAGCGCCTCCTCCTGGTCGTGCGTGACCAGCAGCGCGGTGGCGCCCGCCTCGCGCAGGATCAGCGCGACCTCGCGCCGTAGGTCGGCGCGCAGCGTGGCGTCCAGGCTCGAGAACGGCTCGTCGAGCAGCACCAGCTCGGGCTCTGGTGCCAGCGCCCGGGCCAACGCCACTCGCTGGCGCTCACCACCCGAAAGCTCGTGCGGATAGCGGTCGCCCTTGTGCTGGAGGCCGATCAGCTCGAGTGTGCCGGCGGTCAGCCGCTCGCGCTCCGCCGCCGGCCGCCGGACAAGACCGAACGACACGTTGTCGCGCACGCGCAGGTGCGGGAACAGCGCATAGTCCTGGAACACCATCCCGATCCGCCGCCGCTCCGGCGGCACCAACTCCCCCGGCCCCGCGACCGTCCGCCCGCCGACCACGATCGTGCCCGCGTCGGGGGCCTCGAAGCCGGCGATCAGGCGCAGCAGCGTCGTCTTGCCGCAGCCCGAGGGCCCGAGCACCGAAACCAGCTCGCCGCCGGCGAGCTCGAGGTCCACGCCGGCAACGGCGCGGGTGGCGCCGAAGGACTTGGCGACGCCGTGGAGGGCGACGCTCATCGTGTGGCGCCCCTCCGGGCGTCCGGGGCGCTGCCGGCGAAACGGCCGGCTGGGTAGGGCGACCGGGACCGTTTCGTCACCTTCGTAACGTGGTCGTGAAGCAGTCGGACCGGGGCAAGGCCCAGCGACTCCACTTCCGTACCTATTAGGTGCGTAAGTGGAGCGGCACCGCCCCTCCGGTCCCGCGCGGCGGCCGGGTGTGACGGGAACGTAACCGGCCGGCCCCTACCCAGCCAGCCGTTGGCCGAGAGGACCGCCGACGGCAGGCCGCTCATGCCAGCCTCCGCGACAGGTGGATCAGCACGGCCACGGGGCCGAGGCCGACCAGCACGATCATCAACGCCGGCAGCGCGGCGGTCACGTAGAGCGACTCGGTCGTGGCCTGCCAGACGGCCACGGCCAGGGTGTCGCCGCCGAGCGGGCGCAGCAGCAGCGTGGCGGGCAGCTCGCGCATGACCTCGGTGAATACCAGCAGGCCGGCGGTGGCCATCGCCCCCCATATCAGCGGCACGTGGATCCGGGCCAGCACGTCCAGCCGGTCGCCGCCGAGGCCACGCGCCGCGTCGTCCAGCGAACGCGGCACGCGCTCGAGGCCGGAGTCCACGGACTGGAACGCCAGCGCAACGAAGCGAACGGTGTAGGCCACGAACAGGCAGATCACCGTGCCGGTCAGGACCAGGCCGACGCCGGCGGCGTCGTCGAGGCGGTGGTCGATCCAGCCCAGCGGAACGAGCACCGCCACAGCCACCACCGAGCCCGGCAGGCCGTAGCCGATCGTGGCCACCCGCACCGCCCGGCCCGCTGTCGCCGAGCGCGACACCCGGCGGCCGTAGGCCATCACCAGTGCCGCGCCGACCACCAGCGCGATCGACATGACCGCCAGCAGCAGGCTGTTGCGGGCGGCGGCGCCGAACTCGGGCGCCAGCAGGCCGTCCGAGATCGACTGCGCCGACCACACGGCCAGCTGGGCCACCGGCGCGACCACCACGAGCGCCACCAGCGCCAGCGGAAACACCACCGCGGCGACCGCCGCCGGTCCGCGCAGGCGGATCGGCGTGAACCGGCGGCCGCCCCCGGCGGCGTAGCGGGCGCGTCCGCGCGTCGCGCGCTCGATCACCAGCAGCGTCAGCGTGACCGACACCAGCAGCGTGCCCAGCTGGAGCGCCGCGTCGCGGTCGAACGCCCCGTTGTAGACCTTGTAGATGGCGTTGGTGAATGTCTGCACGCCCAGCAGGTTCACGCTGCCGAAGTCGGCCAGCGACTCCATCAGCGCCAGCGCCACGCCGCCAAGGATCGCGGGCCGGGCGATCGGCACCGCCACGCGGGCGATCGCGCCCAGCGGCCCCAGCCCCAGCCCGCGCGCCGCCTCGACGAGCTCTGCCCCCTGGTTCAGGAACGCGTTGCGCGCCAGCAGGTACACGTACGGATACAGCGTCAGCGTGAACACCGCCACGGCGCCACCGGCGGAGCGCAGCGGCAGCCAGGTCCAACCCAGGTCGTCGCGCGCACCGAGGGCGAACAGCGTGAACACGTAGCCCGGCATCGCCAGCGGCAGCACCACCGCCCACTCCAGCCAGCGCCGGCCGGGGAAATCGCAGAACGAGACCAGCGCCGCCAGCGCGGTGCCCAGCACGAGCGTGCCCAGACCCACGCCGACCAGCAGGTACACGGTCGCCACTGCCGCGTCGGGCAGCAGGCCGGTGAAGTCCGAGAGCGCGTCGGGGGCGACGACGAAGCTGGCGGGCAGCACCAGCAGCGGGCCGGCGACCAGCGCCGCGGCCGCGAGCGTGAGGCCGGACCAGCCGTCGAGACGAGTCCGGACTAGCGCCACCCGACGGAGTTCATCATCTGCACGGCGTCGTCCAAGTGCCCGCCGGCCCCAGGCACGTCGATCGGGTCCTTCCTGAAGCCGCCGAACTGCTTGATCTCGGGCGTGGTGTCGGCCAGCGAGTCGACGCCGAACTCGTGGTTGTTCTGTGCGAACACGCGCTGCTCCTTGGGCTCGGTCAGGTAGCGCACGAGCGCCTTGGCCTCGTCCGCCTTGTCGGCCCCCTTGACCACGCCGACCCCGGACAGGTTGAGGTGGGTGCCGCGACCGTTCTGATCGGCCCACACGGGCGCGACCGGGAAGTTCTCGTCGTCCTCCAGCTCGCGGCCGAGGTAGTAGGAGTTGGTGAAACCGACGTCGCAGGCGCCGCCGGCGATCGACTTGAGCACGTCGGTGTCCGAGCCCAGGATCGCGGGCTCGTTGGCCATCCAGCGCTCCAGCATCGCCTTCGTCCGGGGCGCGCCGTACTTGGCGATCCGATCGGCCACGAACGAGATGTTGTACTCCGAGGTGCCGGAGCGCAGGCACAGCCTGTCCTTCCAGCGCGGGTCGCCGAGGCCGGCGTAGGTGGTCACGGCGTCGGGCTTGACCCGCTCGGTGCTGCGCATGATCGTTCGCGCGCGCACCGTGATGCCGTACCAGCGTCCCTTGGGATCGCGCAGGTTGGCGGGCACGTGCTTCTCGACCTCGGGATCGCGGTTCTCGGCCAGCAGCCCGGCCGCCACGGCGCGATGGAGGTTGGCGGCGTCGACGGTGATCAGCGCGTCGGCCCTGGTGTTGGCACCCTCGCTCTTCAGCCGCTCGTACAGCTCGGACGCGGACCCGCCGAACAGGGTCAGGTTCACGTCCTCGTCGCCGGCGAAGGTCTTGAACGGCGCCTCCTCGCCGTAGTGCGAGCGTGCGGTGTAGATCGTGAGCTTGTCGTCGCCGCCCGAGGTGGCCAGCACGGCGCCCACCAGACCGCCGGCCACGACGAGCCCGGCCAGCGCCAGGACGAGGATCAAAGAGCGTCTGGACACGAGTGCTTAGGCTACCCTAATCCGGCTCCCGCGCCGGGCGTTCGGGCTTGACGTCGATACAATCGGATATCCGACTCACCCGAGCGGATTTCAGACCCGACGCAAAGGACTCATGGCCGCCACCGATAAGACGCGAATCCCCACGCAGAGCCCGATCACCGAAGATGAGCAGGGCCAGCTCATCGCCAAGAAGGGCATTTCGCGCGAGGTCGTCGAGGAGCTGTCCAAGGTCAAGGGCGAGCCGCAGTGGATGCGTGACATGCGCATCAAGTCGTACGAGATCTTCGAGCGCAAGCCCGTTCCCACCTGGGGCGTGGACCTGAGCGACCTCGACCTTTCGGAGCTGGTGCTCTACAGCCCGCCCGAGGCGGGCAGGTTCGACTCCTGGGACGACGTCCCGGAGGACATCAAGAAGACCTACGAGGACCTCGGCATCCCCGAGGCCGAGCGCGAGCACCTGGCCGGCGTGGTGGGCACCTGGCGCCAGGAGCCGGTCTACGAGAACCTCAAGAAGGAGTACGCCGACCTCGGCATCCTCTTCTGCTCGATGGACACCGCCATCACCGAGTACCCCGAGCTGGTGCAGGAGTACTTCATGAAGAAGTGCGTCCCGCCGCAGGACAACAAGTTCTCGGCGCTGCACGGCGCGGTCTGGTCCGGCGGCTCGTTCCTGTACGTGCCCAAGGGCGTCAAGGTCGACCTGCCGCTGCAGGCCTACTTCCGCATGGAGGGCTCGGGCGAGGGCACCTTCGAGCACACCCTGATCGTGGCCGACGAGGGCTCGGAGGTGAACTACATCGAGGGCTGCACGGCGCAGACCTACAGCGCCAACTCGATGCACTCCGCCGTCGTCGAGATCTTCGTCAAGGAGGGCGCCAAGGCGCGCTACACCACCGTCCAGAACTGGTCCAAGGATGTGTTCAACCTGAACACCAAGCGGGCCATCGTCGAGGCCGAGGGCACCGTCGAGTGGGTCGGCGGCTCGATGGGCGCCAAGAAGGTCATGCTCTACCCCGGCTCGTTCCTGATGGGCGAGCACGCCCGCGCCGACCACCTCAACGTGGGCGTCGCCTCCGGCGACGTGTGGAAGGACACCGGCGCCAAGGTCGTGCACCTGGCCCCCAACACCACCTCCAACATCCTCGCCAAGTCGATCTCCAAGGACGGCGGCATCATGGGCTACCGCGGGCTGGTCCGGATGGGCCACAACTCGCAGGGCTCCAAGAGCCACGTCCAGTGCGACGGCCTGATGATGGACCCCTACTCGCGCTCGGACACGTGGCCCGACATCCAGATCCAGAACCCCCACACGACCGTGGCCCACGAGGCCGTGGTCGGCAAGATCTCCGACGAGCAGCTGTTCTACCTCCAGTCCCGCGGGCTGACCGAGGAAGAGGCCGCGAGCATGATCGTGAACGGGTTCATCGAGCCGGTCACCAAGGAGCTGCCGATGGAGTACGCCATCGAGCTCAACCGGTTGATCCAGCTCGAGATGGTGGGCAGCGTCGGTTAAACGCCGATCGGGGTTCTGGCCGAACTCGTAGTGCTCCTGCTTCCACGCGCAAGCGGCCGTACCGATCAGGCCCGCCCGATCCATCGCCCGATCCAGCGGAGGATAAAAGCGGCGCGCCGGTCGATGACTTCTGTCAGGGATGGCGATAGGTCAAGGGTTAGAACGGCTTGAGCGGTTTGGTAGCGGTCAGTGGCAGGAACTTGCCCGACGGAACCGTCGATAACCGCGGAAGAAGGGACGCACCTAACCGGGCCCGCAACACGGCTGCCATGCTGAAGGCCGGGGTCGGGCGAGGGGACCAGGAAGTACCGCCACGCGACGCCCTGAACCTCGACGGCGTCGTTGGTCTGGATCAGCCATGTCGCTTCACTTGTGCGGCAGTACTCATCGATGACCTCTCCGGCACGCCGCTCCAGCTGCTCAAGAAGGGCGAACTCCAGGATCACCTTCTGACCCATCGAAGGGCTCAGCCGGGCCATCAGCAGAAATCGCCGCTACGGGTCACTCTGTATCGAGCGTACGGAATGTCAGCGAGTCGCCACCGCTTTGCGCGAACACGAGCAGCCGATGGCTAGAGGAGCAACCCAGCGCTCGCGGGCATCGTCGGCGCTCGGCGCGAGTGGACCGCGCTGATGACCTTGGTGTTGTCAATTCCCTGCAGATAGACAGACGTGACACCGAGGTCGGCGTGGCCGAGCTGGCGCTGGATGACGTTCAGCGGCACACCCTCCCGGGCCAGCTCGACGGCATGGGCGTGACAGAGCTGGTGAGGAGCGAAACGGCGTCTCACTCCGGCGCCGAGGGCGAGCCGCCGAAGCTGTGTTCGTGCGGCCGGGCCAGACCACGGGCGCCCGCAAGTCGGCCCGTTGACGACGCAGAAGAGCGCGCCGATCGGCATCCGAGCGCGAAGGTCGAGCCACGGGCGAAGCTGCTCCCAGCCCCACTCGTCCATCCCGACCTCACGCCGCTTGCCGCCCTTGCCGTTGCGGACGAGTAGCGCCCCGCGGGCACGGTCGAGGTCTCGCTCAGCTAGAGAGAGACCCTCTGAGATCCGAAGCCCGGCACGCCACAGGACGACGATCAGTCCTCGAAGCCGCGCCCCGTGGATCCCAGGTCCGGCCTGCCGCATGACCGAGACGATCTCTTCGACGCGGGGCGGATCGGCCGGGTAGCGGACCCCCTTATTTCGGGGTGGGCGTCCGGCGTGGTATCCCGGCAGGGTCGCTGGTGAGCGTGGTCGGCCCGCGGCGTCGAGCAGGCGTTCTTCGGTGACGAGCATGAGTTCTCCGTTCGTTCGACGGTCCCCGGTCGGGACCGCGTTGATCGAACGAAGTCATCCACGACGCGGTCTGGCCGCTGCCACGCGGAAGCGAAACTCTGCTCGGGCTTGGGTGGGGCCTCCGGTCCTCCTCCGCGTCGCCGGTCGCGTGGCACCGAACCGCGCGTCTTGCTACTGGCGCGCAGGGTTTCAGCCGGGCTTGCGGCCGGCGGCGAGCTTCACCGAGACCGGGACGTCGAACACCCCGCTGGCGTCGTAGGCGCCCAGGCGACGCTCGAGGGCGGTCCGGATGCGCTCCCGGGTTTCCTCGGACTGGTCAAGCACGAGCGAGGCCATTCGAACCGTCCCGCGTTGCAGAGCGCGCCAAAAGTCCTCGAAAGACCTCACGGGATGCGTGAATGCAATGCGTCGCACGTCCACGTCGACGAGGGCCTGTGCCTCGAAGAGGCGCCGAAATTCCCCCTCGTCCGAGAACCGGAAGACATCGGGCCCCGGGGGCAGGCCGTCGGGCGGGCCCGCGCCGGCCTCCCCAACCGCCTCGAGGAACACGCCGAACATGCGCATCTCCGCGGGAACGTCCCAGGTCGTCAGCGCCAGCCAGCCCCCGGGCGCGAGGACCCGTACCCCCTCGGCGACCGCGAGCTCAGGACGGCCGAAGTGGGGCAGCCCAAAGTTGCCGATCACCGCGTCGAAGGAGCCTTCCTCAAACGGGAGCGACTGCGCGTCTGCCCGCCTGAACTCGACGTCCGGGTGCTCCGCACTGGCCCGGTCGACCATCGCCTTGGCCACATCTACGCCGCACACGGTCGCCCCCCGGCCAGCCGCCTCCGCCGCCACATAGCCGGGGCCGGTCGCGATGTCGAGCACGCGCGTCCCAGGACCCACCCGGGCGACATCCAACAGCGGCTCGACCAGCCGGCCCGTGACGGCACCGAAGAAGCCTGCGTACCCCTCCACTCGCTCTTCCCACGCACTCGCCTCGAACTGATCGAACGCGTCGAGATCGATGCTCACCCCATGGCCCGTCACTGCCCTACCCCTCTCGCTGAATGCCGTGGCGAGCATACCCCCGGGCCGGCGGCGCGGCAGTGAGGGCGGGCGGTGCGTAAGCGCGTCGTAAGCTGCCGCCCTTGCGCTCGATCCAGGGGCCAGACATCAAACAGCCAGTGAGGAATCGGCAGGATCGCTAACGACAGAGTCGCTCGCTCGCGCTTTGCGCGAAAAGCGGTGGTCGTGTGCGAGGCTGTGGGACGTTCCGGCGAGCGGTTTGCACCTAACGACAA